>NZ_CAXUPE020000002.1:0-2182500 GCF_964252735.1 Mesorhizobium sp. LjNodule214 | reverse complement strand
CTGACATGAGTAACGTAAGGGGAGTGAGAGACTCCCCCGCCGAAAGACCAAGGGTTCCTGCTTAAAGTTAATCTGAGCAGGGTTAGCCGGCCCCTAAGACGAGGCGGAAACGCGTAGTCGATGGGAACCACGTTAATATTCGTGGGCCTGGAGGTAGTGACGGATCATTGAGGTAGTCCAATCTTATCGGATTGAACGGGCTGCTGCGTGGTTCCAGGAAATAGCTCCTCCTTATAGACCGTACCCGAAACCGACACTGGTGGTCTGGTAGAGTATACCAAGGCGCTTGAGAGAACTATGCTGAAGGAACTCGGCAAATTGCACGCGTAACTTCGGAAGAAGCGTGACCCTTTTCTGCGCAAGCAGAGGAGGGTGGCACAGACCAGGGGGTAGCGACTGTTTATCAAAAACACAGGGCTCTGCGAAGTCGCAAGACGACGTATAGGGTCTGACGCCTGCCCGGTGCTGGAAGGTTAAGAGGAGGGGTGCAAGCTCTGAATCGAAGCCCCAGTAAACGGCGGCCGTAACTATAACGGTCCTAAGGTAGCGAAATTCCTTGTCGGGTAAGTTCCGACCTGCACGAATGGCGTAACGACTTCCCCGCTGTCTCCAGCATAGACTCAGTGAAATTGAATTCCCCGTGAAGATGCGGGGTTCCTGCGGTTAGACGGAAAGACCCCGTGCACCTTTACTATAGCTTTACATTGGCATTCGTAGTGGCATGTGTAGGATAGGTGGTAGGCTTTGAAACCTGGGCGCCAGCTCAGGTGGAGCCACCCTTGAAATACCACCCTTATTACTATGGATGTCTAACCGCGGCCCGTTATCCGGGTCCGGGACAATGTATGGTGGGTAGTTTGACTGGGGCGGTCGCCTCCTAAAGAGTAACGGAGGCGCGCGATGGTGGGCTCAGAACGGTCGGAAATCGTTCGCTGAGTGCAATGGCATAAGCCTGCCTGACTGCGAGACTGACAAGTCGAGCAGAGACGAAAGTCGGTCATAGTGATCCGGTGGTCCCGCGTGGAAGGGCCATCGCTCAACGGATAAAAGGTACGCCGGGGATAACAGGCTGATGACCCCCAAGAGTCCATATCGACGGGGTTGTTTGGCACCTCGATGTCGACTCATCGCATCCTGGGGCTGGAGCAGGTCCCAAGGGTATGGCTGTTCGCCATTTAAAGCGGTACGTGAGTTGGGTTCAGAACGTCGTGAGACAGTTCGGTCCCTATCTGCCGTGGGTGTAGGAATATTGAAAGGATCTGTCCCTAGTACGAGAGGACCGGGATGGACGGATCTCTGGTGGACCTGTTGTGGCGCCAGCCGCATAGCAGGGTAGCTATATCCGGACGGGATAACCGCTGAAGGCATCTAAGCGGGAAACCCACCTTAAAACGAGTATTCCCTGAGAACCGTGGAAGACGACCACGTTGATAGGCCGGGTGTGGAAGAGCGGCAACGCTTGAAGCTTACCGGTACTAATAGTTCGATCGGCTTGATCGTTCTCATTCCTTATGCCCATCGCTCCCAAAAGGGAGGATGAAAGGCACAACAAAGACCAGCGATAAGCTCCGAGAGAGCACCAGAATAGGGATTCCCTATTCGCTACTCTCTCGTGGCTATTCGCTCAAAAAGCTTCTCGAACAACGTGCGTTTTGCCGACCTGGTGGTTATGGCGGAGCGGCTGCACCCGATCCCATTCCGAACTCGGCCGTGAAACGCTCCAGCGCTGATGGTACTTCGTCTCAAGACGCGGGAGAGTAGGTCGCTGCCAGGTCTGCCAAACGCACGTTGAAATCTTCTCCTTACGATTAGGCCCGCCAAACGGGATTTTGGGCCGCGCAAGCGGCCCTTTCATTTGGCGGCGCTTGAATCTGGTAAGTTTCGGCTTACTTCTAAGGTTGACGCGGGGTGGAGCAGCCCGGTAGCTCGTCAGGCTCATAACCTGAAGGTCACAGGTTCAAATCCTGTCCCCGCAACCACTGATACCGACACTCCCGAGGCGAAAGCTCCGGGAGTGTTCTTTTTTTGAGCTTTTCCAATTGTTTGGCGCTCAATCCAATTCAGAATAGTGCCTAGCTCGCCATAGAGAGTTGCGTTGATCTCGCCGCGATTGTGGCCGGGGCGCAGCACGATCTTCTCGATCAGCGTTCGTAATGCCTCGGCAGCCTCTGCCCGCCCTTCAGGGCGGTTCAGCGCTTCCGTCAACCGGGCAACCTTCTTCGCGTAGATCGCCGATGCACTCGGTAGCAGGAGCGGGACATCCTCAGGTACTTCAGTAAGGAGGACGGTCAGTTCCGCCTTACGTGTTTCCAGCTTCTCGATTTTCTCTTTGAGCGTCAGAGGAGGCACGCCGGCAAGAATGGCGTTGATGGCCTTCTCCAGTTCGCGTCCGGTCTTCTCAAGTTCTGCCCCCCATGCGTCGCCTTTGGACCTGCGCTCGCGATTGAGCCGGTTCGTCTCCTCCGCATGAGCGCGCATGGCCTCCGCGGCTACCTCGGATGACATCATTCGGTCCTTTAGGCCGGTCAGCACGCGGTTCTCGAGCTCTTCGCGCGGTATTGTACGGCTGTTGGAGCAGGATTTGTTGGCGATGTGGCTCGAACAGGCGAAGCGACCAGCACCACGAAGCGAGAAAGGGCCCCCGCAGCAGCCGCAGAAGATCAGGCCGGACAGCAACGACTTCGGCCGGTGTGCGCTGTTCAGCTTGTTCTTCCTATGGTGCTCACGCACCGCCTCGGTCACATTGGCATATCTCTCGGCGATCTCGCTCTGGCGAACTCGGACGGCCTGCCAGAGTTGGTCATCAACGATCCGCAACTCGGGAACCTCGGTCACGATCCAGTCGGCTTCCGGGTTCATGCGCGACACGCGCCTGCCAGTGGACGGGTCTTTCACATAGCGCAGCCGGTTCCAGATCAGCCGTCCGATATAGAGTTCGTTGTTGACGATGCCGGAGCCGCGCTTCTGATGCCCGCGGATCGTTGTGTCGATCCAGGGCTTGCCGCCGGGACCAGCGACACCTTCGTCGTTCAGCGTCTTGGCAATGGTGCGCGGGCCGATGCCGGCCGCAAAGTCGCGGAAGATGCGGCGCACGACCTCGGCTTCGTAAACGTCGATCTCGCGGTCGCCTCTGATCAGTTCGCCGCGGTGGTCCAGCTTCTTGACGATTTTGTAGCCGAAGCAAAGCCCGCCGCCGGACTTGCCATCCTCGACCCGACCGCGCAGGCCGCGATGCGTCTTGGCGGCAAGGTCCTTTAGGAACAGCGCGTTCATCGTACCCTTTAGCCCAACATGGAGCTCAGTGATTTCTCCTTCTGCCAGGGTGATGATCGGCACGCCGGCGAACTTCAGATGCTTAAACAAGGTGGCGACGTCGGCCTGATCGCGGCTTACCCGGTCCAGCGCCTCGGCGAGCACCAAGTCAAACTGGCCCTCCTGCGCATCCTGCAGCAGCATCTGGATGCCAGGCCGCAGGATCATGCTCGATCCGGATATGCCCGCATCCTTATAGCAACTGACGACCTTCCAGCCTTCCCGCTTTGCTTGCTCGCGACAGATACGGAACTGATCCTCGATCGAGGAGTCCCGCTGGCTTTCAGATGAATAACGGGCGTAAAGCGCGATGCGGGTCATCTGGAGTATCCTCTCGGCTTCTATCTTCCCGTCAGGCGGCTTCTTCCTGACGGGTGGGGCGGATCAGTACTTCGGCCGAAATGCCGAGCTGCTCGTGCAGGTTACGGATCATCTCGATCGAGAGACCGCGTCGACGGTTAAGCACCTCCGCTACTCGGCCCCGTGTTCCGATTATCGGTTCCAGATCCTTGCGGGACAGACCTTGCTGCTCCATGCGGAACTTGATCGCCTCGATCGGGTCGGGTGGGTCCATCAGATGGTGCTTTTCCTCATAGACCTCGATCAGCGTCGCCAGCACGTCCAGCCGGTCGCCCTCGGGTGTGCCGCTCTTTGCTCCCCACAGGCGCTCCACTTCGGCAAGCGCCGTCTCGTAATCCGCCTCGGAGCGGACAGGCTTCAGGTCAGTTGCCATGCTTCACCTCTGTCACGTCGATCCTGTCATAGGCCCCATGGGCGCCGATCCACTTGATCCAGACAATGCTCTTCTCGAAGTCGACCGCCACCACTAGGCGATAGGCATTGCCCTTGATGTTAAAGACAATCCGCTCGGCGCTGACGATGCTGGCGGTAGCGTAAAGCCGCTTCACATCCGCCGAACTTTTCCAGTCCGCCTTGCTGACTTCGTCGAACCAGGCATCTAGCGCAGCCTTCACTGCCGGCTGGTCCTTGTGCCTCTCAAGCCTGTCGACGAACTCCCGCAAAGTGCGACGGGCAATGATCCTCATGATGCAGCCTTACTTTGGTCCCGAAATGGGTGCAAGCCAAATCTGGAAAAGACCCGGCGGGCAAGCCTCGCCGGGGAATACAAAGCGCTGCAGAGGCAGGTTTCAGGGGCGATCGGCGGATCGCGTCCCAGCTTTCGTACGCTGTTCGGCTATCAGCCTCCGTTCGAACTGCTCGCGGGCGATCTGACGGCCGATTAGGCGGGCGAGACGCAGGACAGCTGCGTGTGCGACGGCCGGAGATCCCGCAGACGTCTCGGATTCGACCGAAGTGTCGCGAACCTCGATCCTGATCCTATCTCGTTTGGCTGCCATGCCTCCAGATCCCGGTGCCGAGCATCATCAGGGGCCATCGGAAACTCATTGCAGGCATAAGGGGAAGGGGCGCGCCGCCATTGTGCGGCGAATCGGATACCACGACTTGGAAAAAGGCTGGGTTGGCCGGGACTCGCCTGAAGAACGTGCGGGACCGAATCGATCGTCGGGGGTTCGAGTCGGGAGAGCGCTACCGCCTTTCCCCATACTCATCGAACTACCAGTTCAGGCTTCGCTGCTACGGCTGAGCGAAGCTAGCTCACGATTCTGGGTCGGGCGTGCCCACTCTCGAAAGAACAGAGGTTCACAGCTTTCAAATCCTGCCGCGGCCAACATCGCCTCCTCATGTCAGAATCGCGCCAATTCAAGACATTCGCCGATGGTGACGGTTCCTACACTGCCGACCGCGCTGCCGCGACATGGTCGTCCGACATCGGAACTCGGACTCCGATCCTGGTGACAGCGGAATCATAGCTCTTGCGAGCGAAAACCTCTCTCACCAGGGGCGCGAAGAACTCCAGCGGCTTGGTCGGATAGTCTGGGTCAAAGCTGGACTGGTCCCATTTCTCGCAGAACTCGGCGCAATCTTCGAAATAGGCCGCGCCTCGGAAAACATCTCTCTTGTGTGGATTGGCCCCGACATGCTCGCCATAATAGAGAAGCTGGAAATCACCATGCTTCTCGACGACCCAGGCGCACTGTTCGCGAACGAAAGGGCGGATGATGGCGGCGGCATATTCGTCGTGATTGTACGGCGCGTAGATGTCGCCGATGTCGTGGAGAAGCGCCGACACCACCCAGTCCGTGTCTGCTCCGGCATTCCAGGCCCTCGTTGCCGCCTGCAGTGAATGGCCGAGCCGTGTCACCTTGTAGCCGGAGAGGGATTTGTCGAGCTCGACCATGGCCGCAAGCAGGCGATCGGCCGTGCCGGCTGCGTACTCGATCTCGTGTTCGGTAAGGAAGGCGTAGTCCTCCCGGTCGCCATCCTTCATCTGCGTGAATTTCACGGTTTCCATGGTCACTGCCTCCGAAGTCTTGTCGTTAAGATAGCCGCGTTCGCGGCGGGCGTGGCGAAAACGGCCCGTCCGGTCATCGCCCCAATTCGACGTAGATGTCTTCGCCGTCCACATGGACCGGAAAGGTCCGTGCCTTGAGTTTGTCGTCAATGAGGCACTTGCCGGAGCGGATCTCGAACTCCCATCCGTGCCAGGCGCAGCGAATGAGTTCGCCGGCGCGCTCGTAGATGAACTCGGCCCTGTCGGTTTGCCGCGTGGTTCCGCATATCGGTCCCTCGCAGAGCTGGCCTGCGCGATGCGGGCATATGTTCAACAAGGCGGCGTAGCCGTCGTCGAGTTGAAAGATGCCGACGCTCATCCGGCCCAGGGTGACTATTCGCGGCTGTCCGATCGCCACCTCGGCGACCTTGCAAGCATAGGTTCGGGAGAGGGCCGTTGCCGCTGTCATCATGCAACCCTCGCGGAAGCGAGCGGCGCCTCGATGCGCTTGTACACTTCAAGAGCGTTCAGCCCCATCACCTTGTCACGCCACGCCGGCGGTATGTGAAGATTGGTCGGCGCGTCGAAATCCCAGTGCGGGTAGTCGGAGGCGAAAAGCAGCGTATTTTGACCGTCCATATGTTCGAGCGTTTCCCAGAGATGTTTGACGTTCTGGGGTTGCTCCAATGGCTGCGTGCTGAAGCGGATGTTGCGGCGGCAATATTCCGACGGAAGCATCTTCAGCCAGGGCGTTTCCTTGCGCAGCGCCTTGAAGTTGGCGTCGAGCCGCCACATCAGAGAGGGCACCCACGACACGCCGCATTCGATGACGATGAAATAGAGATCGGGGTATCTCTCGAACACGCCGTTGGAGATCATGCTGACCACGTGGGTCATGGCCGGTTGGCTCAGCAAGGCATGCGTTTCCCAATAGTAGGCGGTCGGGCCGCTGGCGACAGCGTTGTGATTGACGCCACCCTGGCCGCCGAAATGGATCGCGAAGGGCAGGCCGACTTCAGCGCAGGCCTCGTAGATCGGATGATAGAACGGATCGCCATAGGGACGCTGCGATCCGTGGCTGGCGAGAACCTGCACAATGTCCGGGTGACCCCCGAGGCGCCTGATTTCGGCGGCAGCGCCATGCGGGTCGGTCGGAGAGATGATGATCGATCCCTTGAAGCGCTTGTCCTTGGGCAGCCACCAGTCGACCATGTAGTCGTTGTAGGCTCTGACCAGCGCATTGGCGTAGTGGTAGTTGGCCAGTGTCGAGGCCTCCAATGGTTCGTCGGCCGTGAGGATCGCGACGTCGATATCGTAGAGATCGAGGTGCTTCTCCTTCATGATCAGGTAGTTGTCTTCTTCGGTCCGCGGACGGATATCGTGCCGCGAGAACCCTTCCGGATGCAGCCAGGGGCGGTGGGCGTGGGGAAAGCTTCCCGTTGGGCCAGGCTTCTCGCCGCGCACCAGAAAATCGCGCCAGTAGGGCTCGAGATAGGGGAGCAAAACCTCAGCGCTGGACCAGTAATTGTGGACGTCGGTGTCGACGATGAACATGGATGCTTGCCTGCCATGGAGAGGGTGGGATGGATGGGGCAAGCGTGCGCTTCGGCGGGAAGTCCGGCAACGCAGCCGGCGCCAAGATGTTGATCGAAGAATCCGATTACCCGTTGTCGGCCGGGCCCAAAAAGCGCTAGCCGTTGTGCGGAATTCCTTTCCGCTGGATGGTCGCAATGCAGATCGAACTGTTGGATACGTTCCTGGATCTGATCGAAACCCGCAACTTCAACAGGACCGCGGAGCGCCTGGGCATTACCCAGTCGACCGTCTCCAGCCGCATCCGCACACTCGAGGCGCTGCTGGAAAAGCAGCTGTTCATCCGAGGCAAAAGCGGCACGGAGCCGACTGTCGCCGGCCTTCGGTTCGAAGAGCATGCGCGCGCCGTCAGACTGCGTTGGCTCGACGCTCGCCGTGAAATCCAGTCGGTCGGCAAGTTCGACCGCCTGATCCGCATCGGCATCCAGTTCGAGCTCTACGAGCGCGTGCTGGAAGGGTGGCTGGAATGGGTGCGCGCAACAATGCCGAAACTGGCGATCTATGTCGAGATCGACTACTCGAACCAGATGATCCTCGACCTGACAACCGGCAGTCTCGATCTGGCGGTGCTCTATTCTCCGCAGCACCTGCCGGACATGCACTACGAGCAGATCGCCGAGGAGAATTTCGTCATGGTTTCGACGCGCGGCCTTGCCTTCGGGGAGGTCACCGCGGCGAACTACATCCGAGCCAACTATTCGGCCTATTTCAACCGCGCCCACAAGCAGATGCTGCCGGAATTGGAAAACAGCCCGGTCTCGACCGGTAACGGCGGCGCCGTAACCTATCTCTTGCGCAGCCGGGGCGGCACCGCCTTTGTCACCGAAACCGTGGCGACGAAATTGCGGCAGGAGGGCGTGGTGCAGCTGGTCGTCGATGCGCCGAAGATATCACATCCCATCTACTCGGCCGTGCATGTCAGGCACCATCACTCTCACACCCATGTTCGCCTACTGAAGGCGCTCAAGTTGATGACGGCCTGACCTAGAGATCAACGGTGACGTCGCCTCTCGGCGTGCTGCAGCACGCAAGGATGAAGCCGTCCTGGCGCTCCATGTCCGACAGGCCGCCCATGTCGTTCAGGTCGACTTCGCCATCGAGCAGCCTGACCTTGCATGTTCCGCACACGCCCATCCGGCATGATGTCTCGACCGGGATGCCCGCCGCTTCGGCGAGATCAAGGATGGTTGCACTAGCGCCGGCCACGCGATTGACGCCGGAACGCAGGAAAGAAATGTTTCTACCATCGCTGGGGGTAGCTTCGCAGGCTGACGACTTGGTCGCGCCGGACGCTAGGGCGCCAAAGGCCTCTTCGATGATGTCGCCCGCCGGGATCCCGAGTTCCAGCAGATGGCGTCGCATCGCTTCCATGAAGGCCGTGGGTCCGCAAAGGAAAGCAGTGCGTTCCGCCACGTCGGGTACCAGTTTGACCAACTTGGCCAGATCCAGCCGGCCGCTGGCAACGCGGGGGCCGGCTGCCTGACTGCAAACCGTCTCGACCCGCAGGTTCGGCATGCGAGCGAACCTGTGCAACTCGTCTTCGAACAGCACATCGTCCTGCGTTCGCGCGCATTGGATGAAACATATGTCCAGGTTGCTGCCTGCGTCGTCCAGCGACCTCAACATCGACATGAACGGGGTGATGCCGCTGCCGGCACAGAGAAAGATGGCCTTCCCGAAAGCGCGTCGCTCGAGCGTAAAGCCGCCGCCGGCCTCGCTGATTTCCACCGTGGCGCCCTCGCGGAAATGGTCGTGGAGGATACGTGTTGCCCTGCCGTCCTTCGCCGCCTTGATCGTCAACGAGATACTTTCTGGACGGGTTGGTGGAGAAGCTATGGTGAAGACGCGAGAAAACCCTTCGCCGTTCCAGGAAAAGCGGACCGTGACGAATTGGCCGGCGAGGTGTTTGAAAGCCCGGCCGTCCATCCGCTCGAAGACCAGGGTGACGACATCATTGGTTTCTTGAATGCGGCTGGTGCAGACGCACAGCTGCGATGAATCCAGGCTGGCGCCGATGCTGGCGAAACTGGGTACGAGGTTCATGGGCTCGTTTCCAAAAGAGAGGCGGATCTGCCCCTTGCGCTAGCAGATCCGAACGATCCCACCGCGTATGTCCTTGATCGGGAAAGCCGTTCACGGAACGACGCCTGGCGTGATATCGAGGATGGATAGCTCTGGGTGGTCCAGGCTTCTCAGGTCCGAAATGTCGGATCAATCGAATCGAGCATGCGCAAGTGTGCTGCCCATTCCAGCTCAAGCCCACCGTCGTCGAACGACATTTGATCGTTTTGCGAGGCCACTCTGCGTGCGATGGATTCTGGGATCACAACAACATCCCTGCCCATTGACAGCGTTGCCACCTGGATCTCGCAGGCTCGGTTCAGGTAGAACATGTTGTTGAACATTTCGGCAGCGGTGCGACCGACCGTGAGAAGGCCGTGGTTGCGCAAAACAAGTGCGGAGTGATTTCCAAAGTCAGAGACTATCCGACTCCGTTCCGCATGATCCAGGGCTATGCCCTCGAAGTCGTGGTAGGCCAATCGTTCGAAAAACTGGAGCGCCGTTTGATTCAGCGGAAGCAGGCCTTCCGCAAGGCACGAAACGGCTACTCCCGCCTTTGTATGTGTATGCATGACCCAATGCGCATCGGGGCGAGCATTGTGAATAGCGCTATGAATCGTAAACCCTGCCGGATTGACAGAGGCGGCTGTATTCTCAATTTTTTGGCCATCTGTATCGATCTTGACCAGGGACGACGCTGTAATTTCTTCCCACCGTCGGCCATAAGGATTTATGAGAAACTGACCTTCGGTACCTGGAACCTTGGCCGTAATGTGCGTGTAGATGAGATCCGTCATCTGAAAATGGGCAGCCAGCCTATAGCAGGCCGCCAAAGCAACTCTGGTAGCTTCTTCCGATTGCAGCGCGTGACTCATGGCTTTGCCCAGTCCTACAATTCGAATTTCGACAGGCCGTCATCAAGCTGATGCCCCAACAGCCGGCTCATTGGCCGCTGGGGCTTCAGAATGGAATCGGCAGGCTATGCGCTGTTCGCGACTAGGAGGTCATCCAACAGCGTATCAAGGCCGAGCCGCCGGACATTTCGTAATTTGGATCATCGACCCAGCCCTCCACATTTGGACCGGTTGCGTCGATGTAATCGTTGAACATGGGGATGACGGCCCCGCCATCGTTTCTGACAATGGATCCCATGTCGGCGTATAGCTTCTTGCGCTTTTCAGTGTCCAGCTCCGAGCGGGCCTGACTGAGCATCTTGTCAAAATCGTCGCGGAAGAATCGGGTCTCGTTCCAATCGGCCTTGGAATAATATCCCGTCGTGTACATGAGATCCTGCGTTGGTCGCCCACCCCAATAGGAAGCGCAAAATGGCTGTTTGTTCCACACCTCCGACCAGTAGCCGTCTCCAGGTTCGCGCTTGATGTCCAGCCTGATGCCCGCCTTTGATGCACTTTGCTGATAAAGCTGTGCGGCATCGACCGCGCCGGGAAACGCGACTTCTGACGTTCGCAGCAGGATCGAGCCGCTATGTCCGGATTTCTTGTAATGGAAGGCGGCTTTTTCCGGGTCGTATGACCTTTGCTCGACGGGCGTGTAGAGCGGGTAGGTTGTGTTTATCGGGCTGTCATTCCCGACACTGCCGTAGCCGTTCAGAATCTTCTTGACCATTTCATCGCGGTCTACCGCATATTTGAGAGCCAGCCTGAGGTCATTGTTGTCAAATGGCGCGGTGTCGCAGTGAACGACGAACAGGTAATGTCCCCTTCCCGCAACAGTGCGGATCGTGACGCCGGGTACGTGCTTGACCAAATCAACTATCTTCGGCTCGACACGATTGATCATATTGACCTGGCCGCCCTGAAGTGCGGCGGTGCGTGCGGTTGTGTCGTTGATCACAACAACCTCGACCGAACTGGCATGGCCTACATCGTCATTCCAGTATCCAGAAAACTTCTCTCCAGCATGCCGCACGCCGGGCTGGTTGGTCGAAATCTTGTATGGCCCAGTTCCTATTCCTGCCGCCGGATCGTCCTTGCCCCCATTTGGTTGGATCGCCAAATGATAGTCCGCCAGGATGTAGGGCAGATCAGCGTCGCCATCCTTCAACCCAATGACAACGCTGTCGCCATCAGCCTTGATCGTGTCGATCCCGCGCATCAAACCAAGGGCGCCGGACTTTGACTTTGCATCGGAATGCCGCTCGAGCGTCGCTGCAACGTCAGCGGGCGTCAGCTTCCTACCGTCGTGAAAGGATACGTCTTTTTTGATTCTGAACGTCCAAGTCTTGGCGTCTTTCGACGAGCTCACTTGATCAGCGAGTTTCATTGCGATCGAGCCGTCCGGACTGACGTCAACCAGCGTCTCGCCCCACGTCCGTCCGAATGTCAGAGGTACCTGGCTCGCCCAAGTTGCGGGGTCGAGGCTGTCCGTCGATTCGCCGCCGACCATGCCCGCCTTCAACGTGCCCCCCTTGGTTGGGCCCGCAGCTCGTACCGCACCCACAAGCAGGTTCTGGGCCACCGTGGCGGTGATCCCCAATGTTGCCGCACGTCCAAGAAATTCCCTCCGGCTCAGTTTGCCCCGGACCACGGCCTTTGCCATAATTTCGAATTCTTCCGACATTTGAATCTCCCCTTTTTGCGTATCCAACATTGCCTATTGCAGGTTTACCGCTTGGAAGAGCTTTTCCAGCACGAAGCGCGAGCGACGATCGTCTGGATCGCTCCTCATCTGGTTCATCGTGTAGGACAGCCCTGTTTTTCGTGAAGGCCAGGCGGCATGAATGGAGCCGCCAGCTCCAGAATGCCCGAAGGCATCACGAGCCGGGCCAAAACGCATCTTTTCTGTCTGAAGCGCGAAAGCCGTGGCAAAGGCCATCGGCTCAGAAAAATAGGGATCGGTGAAGCGCGAACGCTCAATCAAACCTTGATCCAACGTCTCGGACTTGAGAATACGCACACCGTCAATCTCGCCACCCTGGCTGAGACAGCCGTAGTAGCGGGCGATGGAACGGGCCGTTGCGATACACCCGGCGCCACCAATTTGAGCAGCGTGAAAGGCTTTCGTGTTCCATGAATTGGTATGGCTTGTGAGCAGTGGGGGATTTTGCCAGATCGAGCGATTTATTGGATTTTCCGGATCGGCATCGACCGAGGCCATGCCGCACTCAACCTCGATTACTCCCACGCGCCGCTCAAGGTCTTCCGGCAGGCCAATCCATGCCTCCAGATTCAGCGGCCGAGCGATCTCGTCGGCAAAGAACTGTCCGAGTGTCCGGCCATCCACACGGCGAACAATGGCCCCGCACAGCCATCCAATTGTCAGTCCGTTATAGCAAGCGAAGGCATCGGGGTCGTTTGCGATAGGCTGCGTTGCAAGCAAGCCTTCTATTTTCTCGTAGTCCGGCACGTCGTCTATCGACAACGGAGCCAAGACACCCGGTACCCCACTACGATGCGAAACGATATGGCGAACGAGAATGCGTTCTTTCCCGCCCTGTGCAAACTCAGGCCAGTATTTTGCGACCGGTGCATCGATATCCACCAGGCCGCGCTCGATCAGAATCAACATGCATCCTGCCAACAGGCCCTTGGTGCCGGAAAAGACAACTTGCAGGGTGTCTTGCTGCCATGGTCGGCTCGGCGCGGCGTTGCCGCCCCAGATGTCGACAACGGTTCGGCCCGAATGGACCGCGGCGAACGCGGCGCCTACTTCGCCACGTTCGGTGAAATTCCTCCCAAACTCCTCCGCAACAGCTTCGAAGCCTGGCTCGACGCGGCCCTTTACGATCCCATCTGACACGGTGGAGGGCATCGGATTCCTTGACAATTAGTACGTATGTACCATCGTTGTACGATCGTACCATATCCGTTGTCAAGGGACTGTCGGGCATGGCGAGCCGCGCGACCATTTGCATTTGGAATCGAAAGCCGGTTCTGTCGATGGAACGCTGAAAGCAGGGATGAGATGGCGGCAATGCGGAAATCCCCACGAACGTATCTAACCTCCGAGGAGCGGAGAGCCGAGATCATCGAGGCGGCGTTCAAGTGTGTTAAGGAGGTCGGCTACGCCAAGTTAACCGCTCGAAAAATTGCTGAGAATCCCAATATCTCCTTGGGTCACATAACCTATAATTTCAAAGATATGAACGAGGTTCTCGTTGAGACCTATCGATATACGTCAAAACTCCTGGTAGCCGCGGTCAGCGACCAACGCGCAAAAGGCTTCAATTCGCCACATGAGCAGCTCAAGATCTTTCTGGGAACGTTCCTGAACCCTAATTTCCTCAAAAGAGACTTCTTGCGGGTCCGGATCGACCTCTGGTCTGCCGCCCTGGCATCAGAGGATATTATGAGAACCGAGATTTCCCTTTACGAGCATTTCCGGAATGAGCTTTCTGAGATCCTGCGGCAGATAGCGGATGAACGAACGAAGGGCCATGAATCAATCCCGTTTCTCGTAGACAGTATTACTGCGACGATGGACGGGTTGTGGCTCGATTGGGTGCGTCGAAAGAATATCGAGGCCATAGAGAATGGCCTGAGAGCTTGCTTGCTTCTGGTGAATTGCGTTTTGGATACTGCCCCATCCAAAGCTGCCCAAGGTGACGCGCTCGAATCTGGATAGCAGGTGTCGCGGTTCGACTAGGCAATTTCCCCGAACCCGAAGGCAAGATAGTCGAACAAGCGTTTGCTCCCCCGGTCAAACGATTTGTGAAATTCCGTCTGGGGTCGCTACCATCGGAGGGGTATTCCTTATATTTCAGTGAGTTATCAGAACTTGGTAGCGGGAGACCGCTACCGCCTTTCCCCACACCAATTGGACTGTCTATTCCGCTTGCGTTGCTACGGTTGAGCGAACACGACTGCACTGATCGCCGCGCAGCGCCTGCCGAATGCATTTCCGTTTGTGAACCCTGCACTACTTCACAGCGAGCAAAACACCAATTTGGCTGCAACAAGATCCGCCAGACCGGAGCCGACTGCCTTGAAAAGTGTGATCTGCTGCGGATTGCTCCGTCCGCTGATCGCTCCCCTTGCGAGCTCGGCAAGGGTGCCGCGGATATGATTTGCCGATATAAGCGTGCTCGCAATCGGCTGGCTCAAATCTCCAGCCTCATGCAGCGCCTCGGGGGTGTCCACATATACGGTCGCACGTCGCACGGCCTCGGAGTCCGCTTCACGCATCTTTGGCGTGAAGCCTCCGATCAGGTCGACATGGATCCCCGGTGAGAGCCACGCACCCTGGATCAAAGGCGATGTGGCAAGCGTCGCCGCGCTGACGATATCGGCATTTCTGACACCAGCTTCGAGATCAGTCTCGATTGACGCCAGGAACCCCCTGTTGCTCAGGTCGGCAACCATGCGGGCGGCGCTCTCCCGGTTGATATCCCAGACCGATACCTCGGCAATCGGACGAACGGCGCGATATGCCTCGGGTACCCGCCGCGCCCTCGACTGGACGTCGAAGTATCGCGATCTGGCCAAGGCGGCCAGCGAGCTCGAGGTGGAAAGCGCCATCATCGACGGCGAGATCATCGTGCGTCTTCGACGTCCAAATCGAAATGGGCGAATTGACTGCATGGCGAAGACGGGTGGCGCTAGGCCAGGCGCCGGCCGCCCTAAGGGCAGCCTAAGCCGACGGCATGTCGAAGTTCTAGCCGGCGCGGTTTCGCAAGGCGTGACGCCGGTCGAATTCATGCTGCAGCCATCCGATTTCTAACCTGCAGGGGCAGTTGACGGACAAGATCGATCCCAATCTGTACGAGGCAGCCCAGGTGGTAGATAGTGGTCAGTAGGCGTGCTGTCCACGTGACCTGAACCGCCGGGTCGAGACGACCGACATGAGCTGACAAAGTCTAAGCCATGGCTGCCATGAACCATCGCGTCGTCACCGTGTTCGGTGGAACCGGGTTTCTCGGCCGCCGCGTTGTTCGGCATCTCCGCGATGGTGGGTTTTTCGTTCGGATTGCATCAAGACATCCGGAACGGGCCAAGAAGTTGTTTGGTTCTGATGATCCACAACTTCAATTGATCGAAGCCAATATCCACGATGAGCGGGCGATCGCCGATGCACTTGCCGGTGCCTACGGAGTTGTAAATGCGGTCAGTCTTTTTGTCGAACAGGGACAGGAGACCTTTCATTCCGTGCATGTCGAGTCGGCCCGGCGGGTTGCAGCTCAAGCACACCGAGCTGGCGTCGAACGGCTCGCTCACGTTTCAGGAATCGGCTCCGATGTTGCCTCGCCCTCGCTCTATATCCGCAAGCGTGGTGAAGGCGAACTGGCAGTGCGTGCCGCGTTTGCCGACGCCGCACTCATCCGCCCGGCGGTGATGTTCGGGCCGGACGACGCGTTTCTCACCACCATCCTCAAGCTGCTCGGCCGGCTTCCAATCTATCCGATGTTCGGCCGCGGCCTGACGAGATTGCAGCCGGCCTATGTGGATGATGTGGCGGAGGCGATCGCAAGAGTGCTGCAGGGGATGGAAAGGCATGCGATCACGTATGAGTGCGGCGGTCCTCGCGTCTACTCCTACAAGGAATTTCTCAGAGCCGTTGCGCACGAAGCCGGTCTTAAGCCCAAACTGATTCCAATCCCATTTGCCGCTTGGCACGCGCTGGCTTGGTTCGCCGAAATGCTCCCGAGCCCGCCCGTCACTCGGAATCAAGTGGAACTGATGCAGGTCGACAACGTGTCATCGCCGCAGATGCCGGGATTTGGGGAACTTGGAATTTCGCCGTACTCGGTCGAGGAAATGCTCCAGGAGATATTGTGGGATCACTGATTAACGAGCTTCATCGGCTAGCGCACTCCCGCCAAGGGGAACGACAAGGGCAAGGTAGAGGGCATGGTATTCCCGCTCGAACTTCATGACGCCGATACCGGCGGCGGCGAGCGTCGATGAGGCTTCGGTCTATCGTCTGCTCAAGGCGCACGGCCTGATCAACAGTCCGGCCTTCATCGTCATGAAGGCTGCCAACGAGTTCAAGGACAAGACGACGGCCCCCAACCAGCTATGGCAGACCGACTTCACCGAAAGCTGGCTGGATCGCGTTAAAGGCAACCGCATGCAGCCACAGCAAGGAGAGGGTGCAATTTTGCGCGAGGCGAGGGCGGACCGAGTGGCTCCGATATTTGCCGCTGCTCCTTCTCCGCCAGAGCTCCGTACAGGTGCAGTATAAGCTCGTCCCGCACACGCGGCATTTCCAAGGATGCAGCCGACAGTTGCGGTTCCCTTCCGCAATCGTCGGAGCCGAAGCCCGACGGATATCGACTATCCGCCGGGCGAGCCGCCCTTCAGTGGTGATGGGCGGAAACGCTCTTGACGTATTCGGACACAAGTTCCCTCGGCGCCGACTGACCGACGTCGCCGACGCTGAGAATGCCGACCATTCGCATACTCTTGTTGATCACCGGCAACCTGCGGATTTTCAGTTCCTCCATGTGCCGCATGGCCTTGGCCAGATCGTCGTCTTCGCGGCAGCAGTGAATGCCGGCAGTCATGACATCGCGCGCCGTCGCGGTACGGCTGTCGAAACCATCCTCCGCTAGTCCTTTGCAGACGATGTCGCGGTCGGTCACCATTCCGATCAACCGGTCGTTCTCTCCGATAGGAATCGAGCCAATATCCTCGGCTCGCATCATCTTCGCTAGTTCGGTGACAGGGGTTTCGGGGCTGACCCAGTCGACACCCTTGTGCATTGCGTCTTTGACTTTCATAGCGGACTCCCTTGCTGGTTGCCCCGCCGCTGAGTTGACGTTTGCTGACGAGGCCGCTGATTCCGGCGTTCTCCTGGGAATTATCTTGGTGCGATCATCATTCGTCATTCGTTATTTTCCTCCGGGCGCGGTCGCGTGAGCGTTCGGCGCATGACGGCCGCACCGAGATTCGCTGAGTGTAGCCACAAGGCGGAAGGGCCGGAATCCACCCTTAGGGGACCTACACGGCGGGTACCAAGCGTCTGATTTTATCCACTAGGCTCGTGCGAAGGAACCGCAACTCTCATGGGTTTTTGAACCTTTCGAGGGTCGCCAGATCCAATTGAGTCGTATGTATCAAACCGGCACACTATATATCGATGGTCGCCTGCACCTTCCCGGCAAGCCGGCGAGTGGAAGAGACCACCACGCTTTCGCCCAACAAAGGGAGAAGCGATAATGAGGTTCAATGACTCAGCGGACTCAAAGCAGCTTTCAATACTGGCCACAGTGGTCGATGATTATTGCCGTCAGGCCGGGATAGCAGTAGGCGATCCGGCCAGGGAACGTCTTGGCCGTCAAATCATCGAGTTGTTCCAAAGCGGCATGGATCAGCCAGACGAGTTGTTGTTGGCCCTAAACCATCACTACGACGAGTGGCTTGGTGAGGTTGGCCTGCCGTCGTCTCGTGCCGACCAAGCCGCATCGCTGATCTCTGGCGCTGCTCCCTCTCCTGCGGATCACCCGTCGATGTCGCCGCAACGCTTCCCCCAACGAAAAACCCCGCAGGAGCGGGGCTTCGAGTTTTTTTCGGCGCGGGCTTGCGGCTCCACTGAAAAAGTGGCGGAGCAGTTAGGCGACAGGGCCAGCGTCTGCCGTTACGGCGAGTCAGGATATCGTTGCATCATCGCCGTTCCGAGCCGCGTCGAACGCGGCCGGTCGATTGATGACGTTGCTGACGGCAGAACCAGCGAGTGTGCGCGTCACGGAAGCCGGAAAGCAGCGGTCGTTCAATTACGGAATTCGGATGGAATTGTATCGACTCCGACTAATCCTTGCACACCCCGCAAAGCTGCGCCGATGGCGCTTGCAAGGACGACAGGAAAACACCACCTATGGACTGATAGCGAACAAGCTGGAAACGTCGGTTCAAGTCCGACGGCCCCGACCGAATCGGGGTTTCGTCTAGGGTAGGACACCACACTTGGTAAACGCCGCTCCCTTCCGGTCGAGCGGCGTTTTCGTATCTTCTGTGAAAAGGCAACAAACGGCCCGCATTGTGGAAAGGCTAGCCTTGTAGCGCTGGCTAGTGCGTCCGCAACTCGAACTTGATCAGGACTTGCATAAGCTGCCTGCCTGTCTCGTCACTTTCGCCATTTCCAGGTGACATCGGTGAGCGTTGCGAACTGGCTTGGCAATACCGTCTGAGCGGCAAGCGATGCGAGATTCCTCTGCTTGATAAGCGCTGACTAACAGGTTGTTTGCAATCTTTGGGGGGATGCAGAAGCCCTTGATGCCTGCGAAGTCGGAGCCTGTCAGTGATCATGATGCACAGTGCCCAACCTCGGCAATTCTGAAGTGTCCGCATCAAGCATTTGTTGTCAGCAGACCGTGCGCGCGGTCTGAAATAAAGGAACTCGAACGCTGCACCAGTGCCGCCCGCAGCACTTGAAACCATGCCCGGGTCTTCCATGTAATACGCAATAGCGCACAACTTTCCGAATGAGGAAGCGCCGGCAGATGAGTCTGCTCCCCACCAGCAATTCAACTCAACAGAGCATCGCCGTGCCGACCAACGTTGGCCGGCAGCGTTAACAACAGAGCGTTTTCCTCTTCGTTGTCAGACGAAGGGAGATAAACAATGGCAAAGGTCGTTTGCGTCCTCTATGACGATCCGGTCGACGGTTATCCGACAAAATATGCGCGCGATGGCTTGCCAAAGCTCGACCGCTATCCCGGCGGCCAGACACTTCCCACGCCGAAGGCCGTCAACTTTGAACCGGGGGTCTTGCTCGGCAGCGTGTCGGGCGAACTCGGCCTGAGGAAATTTCTCGAAAGCGCGGGCCACAGCCTGGTAGTGACCTCGGACAAGGACGGTCCCGACAGCATTTTTGAACGCGAGCTCGTTGACGCCGAAATCGTGATCTCGCAGCCGTTCTGGCCGGCATATCTGACTGAAGAACGAATAGCCAAGGCAAGCAGACTGAAGCTTGCGATCACCGCCGGCATCGGATCCGACCATGTCGATCTTCAGGCCGCCATGGACCGCGGCATCACGGTCGCCGAGGTGACTTACTGCAATTCGATCAGCGTGTCCGAGCATGTGGTCATGATGATCCTGGGGCTCGTGCGCAACTACATCCCGTCCTACCAGTGGGTCGTGAAAGGCGGCTGGAATATCGCCGACTGCGTCGCACGCTCCTACGATATCGAAGGAATGCAGATCGGAACTGTCGGTGCCGGCCGGATCGGCAGCGCGGTGTTGCGCCGGCTGAAGCCGTTCGACGTCAAGTTGCACTACACCGATCGCCACCGCCTGCCTGAGGCGGTCGAGAAAGAACTTGGCGTCACCTTCCACCAGGACCCCGCATCCATGGTCGGCGTCTGCGACGTGGTCACGATCAATGCACCTCTGCATCCGGAGACGGAAAACCTCTTTGACGAGACGATGATCGCCAGGATGAAACGCGGCGCCTATCTGGTGAACACGGCGCGCGGCAAGATCTGCAATCGTGACGCCATCGCCCGCGCGCTGGAGAGTGGCCAACTCGCTGGCTATGCCGGTGACGTCTGGTTCCCGCAGCCGGCTCCCAAGGACCATCCGTGGCGATCGATGCCGCATCACGGCATGACGCCGCACGTCTCAGGATCGTCGCTCTCCGCCCAGGCGCGCTACGCCGCGGGCACCCGCGAAATTCTGGAATGCTGGTTCGAAGGCCGACCGATCCGTGAGGAATATCTGATCGTCGATGGCGGCAAGCTCGCCGGCGCTGGCGCGCATTCCTACAGCGCCGGCGACGCCACCCGCGGCTCGGAAGAGGCAGCACGCTTCAAGGCCAGGAGTGATCCGCGCTAGATCGATTTCCGCTGCGCTCGACTCGGACGAGAACAAGACAAGGGTGACGTGGGGGCAGATCGACATGGGTTCTGCTGCCAAGGTTGACGAAAAGACCAAGGCCGAACTCAAGAAAAATTGGACGATAATGCTGGCCGGTTCGAAAAAGTCCGCTAAAGAAGATTGATATGTCCGTGCCTCTGATTAGCGTTAACACGCTAGGGCGGAGCGGTTGGACGGGGACTCATCCCATCCGGAACAAGTCAGCTTCCGCGCATGCAGGGTGCGCCAGCCATCGGGCTGAAATTTGACCATTTGCTCACCCTATCAGTCAGCCACGACAGTTGCATGAGGGGCAAGGGGTTAGCCATGCTGCGCCTCGTAGGCTCTGCACGTTACCGGCGGATCGGCGCGGTTGGCGCTGCAGTCGTTCCTCGAGGGATCCTAAGCTTTCTGCCGCAAGTCGAACAACACCGCGTGCTCGGGCTATAGGGCCAGGTTCGGTCCTCAGGTCGCTTACCCACGTAGGAACAGATGAATTTCCTGACCGGGATGTTCAGTGGACGGGTAGGGAGACCCATTGGCCGTGAAACCGCGAGCCGGCAAGATTCGCCGCATGGCGGCATTATTGCTGCGTGTTGTAGCGAACACGGCTGATCCGCTTGCGAATGACAGCGCCGCGTCGGCGAGACGCCAGCCCAATTTATGACGGCGATGGCTTTCTGCGACGACCACATACCCTAGTTCGACTGGGTAGGCGGCGGCGTCCGCATTTGATTTCGACTTGGCAAAGACGGCGGTTCGATAGTCCGGCTCTGGATTTATAATCGCGGCAGTTCCGACCAGCTTCTTACCGTCATAGAGCATGACTAGGCCCCGCGCACCCTTGATGCGTTCAAGCAGCCCATAGTGGGAAACTTCGCCCTCCGAAACAGCCAACTTGACAAAGGCATCGAGTTCTTTGTCGGAATATCCATGCGGGGGCTTGGCGGTCAACGAACTGAGATGTTGCATTGCTTGAGCATAGGTCACTCAGATTGAGGTCGCAAATTCATCGACACGGGCGGGCCGAGAGCGCCCTCCTCAGTCCTCATCTTTCCAGATGATCCGCCGCACCACCCTTATCTCAAGCACGGTGAAGGATGGATCGCCGGGCCGCGCGATGTTCGCTACTTCAACCGCGGTCCTCTACCATGGGCAAAAAGTACCATCAGGCCTGTACGAGTGCCTTTATTTCACCGGAACAGGCATGGATTTGATTTATTCTAAGACAGGCTGCGAGCGGCTTATCACCGTTGTGGTGAATACAGGCGACGCAGGCCCGCCGTAGCGGCAAAAGTGGTCTTTCCGCCGGTGCCAGGATCCGCATCCACCCCGGACCACCAGAAAGCGAAACCCACATTTGCGATCTGCAGAAAGCTCCGTTGATTCTGATCGGCGGGGCTTTTACAGGGCCGCCGCCGAGCTCGCCTTGGCAACAATGGGGTACAAAGCTGGCCCAGCCCAGGCACAAGCGCCCGCCAGGACGCGGCAAGCGCTTCAGCGCTGGGCACAGACAGCGGCCGACAGAAACGCGCACTGCCGAGGCTCCCAGGCGGCCCGACAATCTGTTGGGGTAAGGTTCGACTGACCGCCGGGCCTGACCGGCTTGGGGGGCAAGCCGGCTAAGACGAACCTATTGGCGGCTCTGCAACAAAAACCAACTGCAGCCGTTTTCCCCCACTTTTGGCCCGGAGGAATTGCGGTGTCCGGCGGCCACAAAAAGGCTCGCTGACAAGGAGGAGCAGCGGGCTAAAACGAGGGGATGTCTGCGCAATTTACGCGACCTTTCCCAACGCGGCCGGATCGTGGATATCCAGCCGTGAGCGGCATTTGTACGCCTTCGACAATCGGTTGACGAGTAGCAACGAAGGACGAGAGGACCGGAACCTGGTTTTTACAAACCATGCCGTGACACCGGACAAGCGGCGCTAGGCGACGCGACGTCGTGCTGCACCGTCATTCGAACCCAGCCAGATAATTGCGTATTTGCTAATTTAGTGAAACGATGACGCAGGGACATAGGGCAAAGTGGCGCCGATTCTCGAACCGGGAGGTTTGGGATAGGCTGGGGAACAGAGAATGTATTTTCCGCAGTTTCTGGTCGGGATGTCTGCCACGACAGTCGTTGTGGCGATCTGGGCCTACATAGAAGCCAGTTCAATCTGGACCGCGCTCGGCTGGGCAATCCTTGCCATGGTCGTCCTGCAGGTCGGGTACGTCGGCCTGGTCGTTCGCTTGATAGTCAGGCGATCGGAAGCCGAGGACGCGGGGACGGCGTCGGTTGACCGTACGTCCCCGTTGGTGTTCCGGGATTTCTATTAGCAACAAAAACCCCAGCGCGAGGTCCGTGTCACGCATCGCCAAGTGCTCGACCTGGTGATGCTCCTCGATCGGTTCGGCCCGGATGCGCCGGCGATGGCGGACGACCTCATTCCGAGGCTGAAATGCGCGCTAAGTGCGCCGCAAGCAAGGGCTGATCTGCAATTCGGACACCAGGCCGAATGCCAATGGCAAGGCGAAGGTGGGCGATCAGAGGCTCTAAGGGCTGGACGTTTCAATCTAGGGTGATGAGAGCCTTTAATTGCGTCCGGCCTGGCTGAAAACAACCGTCCCGTCGTCTTTGCGAACTTCCACCGCTACGATACCGTGGATGCAGCGGACTATTTACTTGGACACGCTTTGAGCAGACAATTGCAAAATGGGCGGAAGCGGATCGGAGATTTCCCGAGTTCCTGAATAATTGCGCCCGAATGGCTTCCGACCCTTGGATGCAAGGGAGGAAAATCATGAGACTTACTTTTCCGCTCGCGGCGTGCACCGCGGCGCTGTTGCTCGGCGTTCCATCCGCATTCGCACAATCCGGCGGCGTCGAGAAAGCAGTCGGCGGCTACAGCTTCGAAGAAGCTGCAAAGGAAGCCGCCACCACGAAGGATTTCCATTCGGCCGATGGTCACCTCACTTTTGCGATCGTGACCCACACGGCCGGCAATGGCTTCTTCGATCCGGTCTATGTCGGCGCGCTGGCCGCCGGCAATCTGATCGGCGCCAAGATACTGCTGCTCGGCTCGGAATCTCCGACCGACGACCCGGCCCGCGAGATCGAAATCCTGAACCAGATCGTGCAGGATCCGACGATCGACGGGCTGATCATAACGACGCCCCAGGTCGGCGCCTATAACGATATCGTCAAGGCCGCCGAGGCTAGCGGCATACCGGTAGCCACAACCAATTCCTTCGACGGCACGATCCTCAACCGAAGCGGCATCAGCCACACTGGCCAGGACGCCTCCGCTGCGGGGATCGCCGGCGAGGCGCTGGTCAAGTGCCTGGCGGACAAGGGCATCGAGAAGGGCTCGATCGTCCTGCCTTCATCGACGGCGATGGGCAACATCGAGGTGAACAATCGCGTCACCTCGGCCTTCAACGCTATCGTCAAAGGCCTGAAGGACGCCGGCAAGCTTGACGCTTTCAGGGTCGACGCGGGTCCCGAGAACACCGGCATCGACACCAATCCGAACGATCCGGTGAACGGCATCGTGACGCTGTTCGAATCGCGCGGTGACGTCGTCGGCGCGTTCGCCGGCAACAACGTGTTCACGCCGGCGCTCGCCAAGGCCGTCGCCCAGACCGGAAAGGCCGGCAAGATCTGCGCCTACGGCTTCGATCTCGGCCCGGCTCAGCAGGATGCGTTGAAGAGCGGCGACCTGACCGGAGCTCTTGGACAGCAGCCCTTCTTGCAGGGCTTCTATCCGGTCATGCAGCTTTATCTGCAGATCGATCGCGGGATCGCGGCAGCCAATCTCGACACGCGTGCCCAACTGGTGACGCAGGAAACTGTGGGAAAGGTTGGCAAGCGCTTCGAGAACTGAGGAAGCGATCCTGAACCCGTCGCGGGAGGGCTGGCATCCTCCCGCGCATCTTGTCCCCGGGACCCTTTGATCAGCATGGCCGCCGAAGCTCTTGCCCGTCGCCTTCCACCCCAGCTCGTCGGAGGCTGGGAAATGGGATTGCTCACCCTGCTGGTGCTGATCTATCTCGGCGGCGCTGTGGTCAATCCGACGTTCTTCGGCTCGTCGGACGCGTTCCATGCACTGCTTCGCGACACCTCGCGGGTCGCCATCATCGCCGTCGGAATGACGTTCGTTATCGTCAACAAGGACCTCGACCTTTCGGTCGGCTCCATCTACGGCCTGGTGGCCGTGGTCTTTGCCAGGCTGTTTGCGCCAAGCTTCGCCGATCTCGACATCGTCACATCGGTAATCGTCTGCGTCCTTCTTGGCGTGCTGATCGGCTTGGTCAACGGCGTGCTCGTTACCGTCCTCAAAGTGCCGGCGTTCATCGCCACCTTGACTACGCTATTGATCGGCCGCGGTTTCGTGCTCGCGTTGACGCACGGGCAGGCGATCTATTATCCGGCCAAGGCGAAGGAAGCCCCGCTCTTCTTCCATCTCGGCGAGACGAACCTCTTCGGCTTCAACAACCAGATCGCGATCTTCGCGGTCGTTGCCGTGGTCGGCGCCTACGCGCTCGCCAACACCCGCTGGGGCTACGAGACCTTCGCAACAGGTGGCAACGAGCAGGCAGCGGTCTATGCCGGCATACCGACGAACTGGGTGCGCATCCGCGCCTATTTGCTCTCGTCGCTCTGCGCCACCGTCGCGGGCCTTCTGTCGGCCGCCCAGGACAAGGGCGTGACCCCGCTTTACGGCGTCAGCGGCGAACTGACCGTCATCGCAGCGGTAATCATTGGCGGCGCTTCGATTCTCGGCGGTCGCGGTCGCGTCGTTGGGTC
Organism: Mesorhizobium sp. LjNodule214; assembly: GCF_964252735.1. Classification (NCBI taxonomy): domain Bacteria; kingdom Pseudomonadati; phylum Pseudomonadota; class Alphaproteobacteria; order Hyphomicrobiales; family Phyllobacteriaceae; genus Mesorhizobium; species Mesorhizobium sp. LjNodule214. The sequence continues at coordinate 2,157,635 of NZ_CAXUPE020000002.1, read as the reverse complement.
CTGCCTCGGCGCCATGCTGGTCGTGCTACTCGACAAGGTGCTGCGCGAGGGTTTGCCGATCACGCGCACGATCAAGATTGGCGAGGAAGAGGTGACGGTCAACGCCGTCTACTCCCTGCCGGTGGGCGCGGTGCCGGTCTTCCTCGGGCTGCTGCTTGTCATCGCCGTGCTGATCGAGCCCTACCTCATCCGCCGCCAGGTCGCGGCGCGCCTCTGGGCATGGCTGCGTGGCAGGCCGCCGCCGCCCGCCTATGAGATCGGCGGCGTGGCGCTCGAGGGCGTCGTGACCAAGGGCGCAATGGCGACCGACATCGCACTGTCGGCGACCGGCTTCGGCAAGTTCCTCGCCCGGCGCGATGCGCTTGCTGTCATCCTGACCGTTGTGCTTTGGCTCGCCGGTCTTTTCCTCAGGCCGGATTACTGGTGGAACCTGTCCAACACTTTCGCGATCCTGCTCAACTATACCGAGTTGGCGCTGATCACGGTGGGGCTCACTTACGTCATTGCAGCCGGCGATATCGACCTCTCCGTCGGAGCGGTCCTCGCTTTGGCCGGCAGCGCGGCGGCCTATTTCCTGAAGGTCCTGGGCGCCGACCCCATCACCGCTGTCGCGATGGGCCTGCTTGCGGGAATGATCGCCGGCCTCGTCAACGCCGTCATCGCCGTCGGCTTGAAGCTCCCGGCCTTCATCGCCACGCTGGGCATGTTTTACATCGCCCGCGGCCTCGCGGCGTGGTTCGTCGCCGGCCAGCAGCTTACCGGCTGGCCGGAGGGCTACAACCTGCTCGGCCGCAAGGTGAACGACATCCTCCTTCATTTCGGCATCATGCTTCCGGACGGCATCTTCAGAACACTCGCCGAGGTGGTCAGCGTGCAGACGATCTGGATGCTCTTCGTCGCCCTGATTGCCGGCATCGTGCTCGCCTATACGCCGTTTGGGCAGAAGGTTTATGCGACCGGCGGTAACATCCGCGCCGCCGCCTATGCCGGCATTAACACCAACCGGGCGCGCTTCATCGCGCTCATGCTGTCGGCGTTCTGCGCGACCATGGCCGGGATCATCAACGTCGCCTACTTCCGAAGCTTCAATCCCGTTGCGGGCCAGTTCCGCGAACTTGACGCCATCGCCTCCGTGATCATCGGCGGCGGGTCGATCTTCGGCGGTTACGGCACCATGTTGGGTTCTCTCGCCGGCGCGGCCGTGATCACCCTCGTTCGGGCGCTGCTGCAGCTCAATGTTCAGGGCTTCAGCATGCCGCAGCATTGGATCAACGTCTTCATTGGCGTCATCCTCATCGCCGCCGTGCTGATCGACATCTGGGTGCGCCAGGCCAACCTCTTCGGCCGCCTGCGAACCCGCCTCGGGCGACGCGCACGAACCCCGGAGACGACCCATGCCTGATACTGCGTTGCCTCAACCGATCGTGGAAATGCGGGGCATCGAAAAGGCCTTTGGGGCCGTGCAGGCGCTTCGCAAGGTCGATCTGGTGCTCTATCCGGGCGAGATCCTTGGGCTGGTCGGCGACAACTCGGCCGGCAAATCGACGCTCATGAAGATCCTGACCGGCGCCTATCAGCGCGATGCCGGCGAAATCGTCGTTGCCGGACAACCGGTGCACTTCAAGAGCCCGCATGAGAGCCGCGATGCCGGCATCGAGATGATCTACCAGGATTTCGCGCTTTGCGGGAACATGGATGTCGGCCAGAACATCTTCCTTGGCCGCTGGCCGCGCAAGGGCCCCTTTGTCAATCGCCGGAAAATGTACGCGGAAGCCGACAGCGTGCTGAAGCGGCTCAAGGTCGACGTGAACTCCGTCTTCCAGAAGGTCGAGAGCCTGTCGGGCGGGCGCCAGCAATCGGTGGCGATTGCCCGCGCGATCTCGTTCGAGCCACGCGTCGTGATCCTCGACGAACCGACAGCCAACCTCTCGGTGATGGCGACCGAGCGGCTGCTCGAGACCATGCTGGAACTGAAAAAACAGGGCGTTGCGCAGATCATCATCTCGCACCGGCTGGTCGACATTTTCGCAGTGGGCGACCGTGTGATGGTGCTCAAGCGCGGCGAGAATGTCGGCGACCGTCACGTCAAGAACACCGACGAGCATGAGGTGCTGGAGATCATCGTCTCCGGCACGCGAGAACAGGCCCGTACGGCCGATCAGGCGAGGGCAGTTTGATTGATCGTGGTTACTCGTCATATACGAAATCGCCTAAGCCGCGATAGGTTGGCCCGGCAGGTGCAATGCCTGCCGCGCCATATCCGCCTCGGTGCGGATCATCTTTCTTGTGGCAAGTCTTTCCGGAACCCGTTCGCCGGTCTCGAAGTCGAGCGTCTCGCGCTGCAGCCGCACCAGCTCCGGGCTGGTCATGAGTTGCGCCATAACGTTCGAGAACGTGCTGGGATCGTCGACATAGCGGTGAACGAGCTTTGCCAGATCGCGCTCGGCAAAGACGCTGCGCTCGCGCGCAATCATGTCGAGAATGATTTCTGGACGGCGCTCAATCCGTTTCGCCGATTCCTGTCTCTGCTCCTCGGTCGCGGGCATCCTGTTTGCCGTCACCATGATGGCCGGGGTAGGGCTGACACTGTCCACGGTCGCCGTTCTGTCGATCCTGTTTCGCGAAAGGCTGGTGCATTTCTTCGACAGTCGCCCACTACTGTTCGATGCCATTTCCCGAACCATCGACGGTGTTGCCGGAATCATTCTTGTGGCCGTGGCCTTTTTGCAGCTCGGACGAACGTGAGTGTGTTTCAACAAAAGTAAGTTTCGACTGGAGCGAGCTTTGGGCTGACGCAAACCAGTCTCCTGCACCCCCGGCCGCTACGCCACGGCTTGGCACCACACCGGAAGGGCCGGAAGCGGCCCGCGTTCTGGTGTCAGAGCCATGGTCTCAGCGTAGACCGCTCGCATCCGCTCTATGATCCCTGAATACAACCAATTCTTTCGCACCTCGTGCGCGGCGGCTCGTCCCAGGCGATGCCGTAGTGCTGGCGTCCCGATGAGGCGAATAAGTGCCTGGCCAAGCGCCGTCGCATCGCGCGGCGGGAACAGCAGGCCGGTACGCTCGTGATCGAGGATTTCCGCCGGCCCGCCAACTGACGAAGCTGCGATTGGCAGGCCAAACAGCATTCCCTCGAGTACGACCATCCCGAATGGCTCATACCAGCTCGGCACCACGAGGACGTCAACTTCCTGATAAAGCCGAGCAAGCTGCTCTTGAGAAAGCCAACCGGTAAAATGAACTTGTTGCCTGAACCGTTCCAAGCCGGCAGGCAGCCAGCACCGCGCCATATCATCGCCACTGCAATGCCTGTGCCCGCCGGCAAGCACGAAGTGCGTGTCCGGTGCGTGCTGCAGTACAGTGGGTATGGCTTCGAGTAGCTCCCGCACGCCTTTACGGTCAACGAAGCGTCCTGAGAAAAGCACACGCAACGGATTCTTGTTGGTGCGGTCGCGTCTTGTAGCTGCAAGGGCATCGGGGCGGTCTTCGATGCCGTTGCCCACGATCCGGACCCGGTTGCGGGCGTCCGGACAGTAGGTTTCGACCAACTCGCGTTCACTTCTGGTGAGCGTCACAACAAGATCGGCCGAGGCGATCAATTCTTGCTGGATGTCCCACTGTGTTAGGCACTCCGGTGGGCCCTGAGCGATTTCGTACTCTGCTCGATCAAGCGAGTGCACGGTGTATACGATGGGTACCCCGGTGCGCATCCGCAACGCGTTAGCCAGAGGCCATAGCCAGAACGAGTGGAGATGAAGCACGTCCGGGCTCCAATTCCACAGCCAGCTGACGCCAACCGCTTCAGCTTCCTGGTGCGAAACATGGAGTAGGCGGACGCTCGGATTCTCATCCCAGGGAACCTCGGCGGTGGCGGGCAGCATCGTCATATCTGGCGCCTGCCAGTAAGATGGGCTGGCATTTCCCCCGACTAACATCACGCTAACCTCGATGCCAGCTTGCGATGACGCGCGCACCAAGCCTCCGATTGCCGTGCCGAGACCGCCGTAGATGAGGGGTGGGAACTCGGTCGTCAGGTGCAAGACCCGCATTTCGGCAACTCCATATGGCCCGCTGACCCACGAAAGGTCAGCGGAGCTGTGAGTGGTGTGGATTGCCCCCGTCGGTTACAGCGCAACTATCTGAATGTTGCGGAACGCGACCGAGCCAGAGTGGGTCTGCAATCCGATAAAGCGGGGGACAGCATTGGTGCTGGGCAAACCACGGTCGGGGTGCAGCGCGTCCGAACCCGCCACGAATGCGAATTGAGTAACCTGAACTCCATTCAGCGTTACGGTGTAGTTTTGCCCTTGCGCCATTATCTCGAAGGCATTCCATTCCCCGACCGGTAGCGTCGGCAATGCGTTGGGATTGTTGGGTCCCTGGAAGCCGTAAATTGCCGCCGTTTTGTGGACCGGCAAACCATCGGGCGCTGCCATCTGATCGATCTGAACTTCGAAACCAAAATCCACGCCCACATACGCTGTGTTGTCGTAGTTCCGGCTCTCCGGATCTGGAAAGCGCAGGAAAACGCCCGAATTGGCGTCTTCTTGCCAGCGCCGCCATTCGAGCCTCAGCACAAAGTCAGGTGGCGTCGGCTGCGTGTGCCACAACAGACCGATGTCGGTTCCAGGCTTCGCAACAAGTGCGCCGTTGGTCACGGAAAACCGGCCCGGATCGTCGTGCCCCGGCTGGTTCCGGATCGTTGACATCTGCCAGTTCTGTAGCGTGGCCCCGTCGAACAGAGAGGTGAAGCCTGCCTGTGCAACGAACGGCGTTGCCAGGTGGTCAGCAAGGCGTCGCGCCAGTGCCGTCCCTGTGAGCATCGGGTTCGGCGAGCCGACCGTCGGGAATAGCGCAGGTCCAGCGACGTAGAGATTGGGCACGCGGTGGAAGCGCGCATTGGCATTGGTAACTGACGTATTTGGGTCGTCACCCAAGGCCAACGTGCCGGCCTCGTGGTGAGTGGTGCCAAGGCCGTCGCGACGGCCTGGGAATGGCAGTACCGTCGAGGCAGCCTGATTGGCAGGGATGGGCTGGAATGCGCCGGCGACAAGTACTTCGTAGGGCTGGCCATTGGCAAATACCAGGCCGACTTCGTCAGCCGCAGTATCCATCGCGTCCCACAGCACTCCGTCTTCTGCCCCAGGGTTGATTGAGACAAACGCGCGGGCAATTCCGAACTCGTCAACTTCGCCGGCGAGCGTCACCTGACTTGCTGGATTGTTCGGCCTCAGTTCGCCGATGCCGCGAATTGTTATGACGATCTGGTCATCGTTGGCGTGACGGAAGGCGGCGATAGTGTCTACGTCGGGGATCTTCTTGAAGAGCTCTGCTTCGGAGTCAGTGCTCGGCGTGTTCAAGCCTGCAGCAGTGATTTGAAGGTGGAAATGGCCGAATAGCCCGTCGGCATGAGCATGACGGCCCTTGACGAACAGCGCCGATGCCTGAAGCTCATGCACGGCTGGGCTCAGCCCGTTTATGGCTGCTCGTGGCAGCCGCACTGTGAGGTTTGAACGCAAATGTGGCATGAGGTTAGCGCCGATGCGTTCTGCGCCAGGCAAGCCGGGCAGCGACACAAGAGCGAGCCGGGCATTTTCGATCGTGCCGAGTGCGAGCACGACCACCGCTTCCTCGGGGACCTGCACCGTGCCATGGTTTGTTTCAACCGCAACGACGCGACGAACTGGACCGCTGCCATCCGTGACCAGACGGGTGACGTGGCAATCTGGGACAACCATCAAGCGTTTCCGCGTATCGTCGCCACCCGACTCAAATTGCGCGGCGCGGCTAGTCTCCATCAACAGCGGCAGGCTCGAAAACTTGCTGAACGGAAAGAAGCCGGCGCGAGGCGGGCGCGCCTGGACTGCGAGCGGCGCTTCGAGTTTGTTCAGATTGCGCTGTGCGTTGGGAATGCCGTCGAGGTGCAGCGGCAGTTGCGCCAAGGGGATCGCATCGGTCACATTGTTGTTGTCGATGCCCTGCTTAAGCTGCGCGCGCAGGGCGGTGTGCAGCGCTCCGAAGATGAAGTCGTTCGTCGTCGTGGTTCCGATCTGCTCGGCGGCCTGACGAAAATATCCGTCTGCGCCGCTTGGCAGGGGGCTGTCTAAATCGGCGATGACGGCCGCCGGCCAGGCACCTGACAGTTCGGACGCCAGCAATTGCGGGGACCAGCCGCCGAAATAGACGGAACGGCCCCCAAGGCAATAGGCCAGCCCCGGGAAGCCGCGCGGGACGTCGGTGCGCCAGGGAAGCCCCCAGACTTCCGCGCGCGCGATGCCGGGGTCAACGGTGGTCGGACCCGGTACGTTGAGTCCAAGCAGCGGTAGATTCTGGACGTGCTCGGCGAGCACGAGGCGACCCGCATCGAGCACCAGCGCACGACGCGCGTGCGCCGTGTCGTTGTAGATCAGGTGCTGGGCGAAAATCGGTCCGAAGGAGCCGCCGCCGATCACGACCACATCGAACGGACGGGGGCTTGCGCCACTGTTGCTGCTTGCGAGGGCTTCATCGAGACCGTTGCAGACATAGCGCCCAAGCACGTCACGCGTGAAATCGGTGTTCTGCGGAACCGGACTGGTCGACATTACAACACTCCCCAAATCGGCGATGAAGGTGGCTGAACGCTGTGCACGACCACCCACGGTCACTGTATCCGGGCAAGTGCCACTCCAATGTGATCGGGCTCACAGTTTGGTTTGGAATTCGCGGGTTGAAACGATCGTGGTGAGGCCAAATGTATCCGACCTGTCGTTGGGTTGCTTCAGCGCCAGGAAGGTCCGCAACTCAACGCGATTCAGACGTTTTCTTTCGATCGACGAAAGGTCCGAATTGGGTCGCATGCCGGACGCCATGATCATCCGCCGGCAGACCGTCGGCACCCGTTGGGGACGCTCAAGGTGTGGATGGGCAGTACCCATTTCCTGACTAGGACCTCGAAAAGGTCAAACCGAGATGGGCTTGCTGGTGCTCGCCTACAACATGAAGCGCATGATCAACATCTTCGGCGTAAAGCCGCCGATGACGGCAATCGCCGTCTGATCCACACCCCTGCCTGCCAGCGGCCTCTTCGCTGCCACGCTCAGGACAGGCGAGACCGGTCAGGCCGGGAACAGGGATAACCCATGCGATGTCGGAGGCATCATAGCCTGCAAAGCAGATTGGGACCTTGTTCGCCGACCCCATCAGGGCCAGCAGCTTCAAACGGCTGCATGAACAGGCCGGACAGAAGACGGCACCCGACCAATGCGCCAGAACAGCGAATTACCTCTTGCAATACGGGAGCCATCCACAGAAGACATCGCGGGGGATCATTGTGGACGTCGTGGTCAACACGCCATTTCCAGACCTACGCGGGGACAAGCGCTAACGCCTCGTCTCGACCCTTCGACGGCGCTCACTGCTGCTGAGGGCAATGGCTGCCTCGGGGTCCGCAAGCAGACCCAATTTGACTGTTGGCAGCGGTGCGCGAAAGGCATTCCGTTGCTGCCCACCCTCCACATCGCGGTCACCCGCATCGCCTATCGTTAGCGGCCCGGCAACTGACCGATCACGTTGCAATCGACCGTGCGGTCTGAACGCGTGGTGTAGGCGGCGTGGATCACCTGACCCATTTTCATGGAGATTTCACGCACCAGCTTTCGACGGACTGCGGTGGCGAACATGCCAGCTTCGGTGACGCCGATTGCAAATGCGTCTGGTCCGCCAATGACGCAACGCTCGAAATAGGATTGCAGGTTGGAACGGTCGTACATCGCAAACCCGTCGGCCCCGCCAATGCGGGGCAGTGCGATAGGCAGCCCGTTGATCGTCACGCCTTCCGCGAAAAGAACCTGCCGGATGGGGTCAAGGAGCGCTCCGGCATTGTTGGGTCCGTCGCCGGATACGTCAATAACCCTGCGCGGGCTGCGCAAGCCACTCTTCGCGAACAGATCATTCGCGGCCGACAATGCGCCGGAAATCGACGTTCCGCGGCCTTCAGTCAGCGGCAGCGCCGCGAGCCTGTCTGCCAAAGTCAGAGCGTCGTCGAGGCTTTCGACAATTGTCCACGGCATGATGACTGTTTGCTGACGTGGCCCTGCCCACTCCAGATAAAGCACTGCGATTCTGCCCCGCTCTCCCGACTTGATTGCCCTCGCGATGTCCGCGTGGCGGAAGGCACCGGCGTAGCCGTCACGTTGCACTCTTTGCTCAACGCTGCTCATCGAGGGCGAGACGTCCACGGCAAGGATCAATTGCAGATCGACTTCGGCCAGATCGTACGCGGGACGGTCGGTCGAGTGAGCCTGTGACGCCATCGAGAAGAACAGAGTGAACAGGCAGACGCCCGTGAGCCGTAGCACCGGTCTTGCACCCGCACATCGAGCAATCTGCACCAAGTAGTCCATGGCGAACCTCTCGCTGACAATGCAATTGTCGGTCGCAATTGTCGGTCCGAGGGGTCTCCTGGGTCACGAACGGCTTCCGATCATTCGCCGAAATCTGCACTCTCCGCTGATCTGGATGGTGATGACCCTTCGCAGCGCGAAACCGTGCTAAGATCGAAGAGTTGGACTGCGGCTTCGTGCTTGAGGGAACCGGCTTGACTAACTCGCCGCCCACGATGTTCGTGCTCAACGGCGTTACCGCCGACGTGAGTAGCGAGACCTTGCGCGACAAGTCCAACAGGACAATCGCACTTCGCCATCAGACCTTCGCGGTGCTTCGTCATCTTTTGGAGAACGCTGATAGCGTCGTCACCAAGGACGACCTGATGAGGGCGGTCTGGAACGGGATAGCCGTCACCGACGACAGCCTGGTGCAATGCATTCACGAGATCCGTGCGGCGCTCAACGACAGTCGGCAGGCCGTCGTGCAGACAGTGCCGAGGCGCGGTTACAGGTTGGTCCTTCCCTCAAATGCCGGACCGAGAATGGCCACCATCCTGGCAGCCGAATTGGCCCCTGAGGGCCGGCCGACAGGCAAGGATGAGCGGATCTCTGCTGCAACCTTCCGGGCGTACAGGCAGATCGTCGATCGGCTGCTGGTTCAACATGCGGGTCGCGTGTTCTGGAGCGCCGAAGAGAGCGTGGCCGCCGAGTTCACCGGCCCAGTCGAGGCGATGCGGTGTGCGAGCGAGATCCAGCATGACGTCGATAGGCGGAACTGCGAAGTTCCCGAGACAAAGCGCCTGCGCTTTCGCATTGGCGTTCACCTTGGCTATGTCGTCGCAGAGGGCGACCACCTCGCGGGCGAGGCCGTCGAGGTCGCCGCTCATCTGCAAACATTGTCGCGACCGGGCGGGATTTGCGTCACGGAAGCGGTCCACGCCCAGGCACAAGACCGACTCTCGCTGGAATTCGTCGATCTCGGCGAGCACAAGCTGAAGAACGTCGCACGCGCCTTGCGCATCTATCGCGTGCCCCTTGCTTCGGAGGAACCGGTCAAGTCGCCATTTCGCGGTCTCGATGCATTCGAATTCGAAGATGCCGACCTCTTCTTCGGCCGAGCGCGGGCGATTGCTGCCTGCACTGCAAGACTGGAGCAGCAGGCAACCGGCGGCACGGCATTCCTGCTCATCTACGGAATGAGCGGTTGCGGCAAGTCTTCGCTCCTGCGCGCTGGCCTGCTGCCGTCATTGACACGGCCTGGAGCCGTCGCGGGAATATCCTTGTGGCGCCGCTGCCTGATCCGCCTGTCCGAAGGACCGGACGCATTCGCTGTGCTGGCAGCGGCACTGCTTCGCGAAGCTGCTGTGCCGGAACTGGCCTGCGAAGTAACAGCCGCGGAGTTTGCCCTGCTTTGCAGGAGCGCGCCGGATCGGGCACTGGCGATGGTCCGGCAGGCTCTTGGCAAGGCCGCCGGGTCGGCCCGCTCGCAGATCAGATTGCTTGTCGCCATCGATCAGCTGGAGGACCTGTTCACGACAGAGAAGCAGCCGGCGACGCGCGAGGCCCTTGTTCGGCTCATGGCGGCGCTAGCCGCGAGCGGACTGGTCTGGGTGATCGCGGCGATCCGTTCGGACTTTTTTCACCGCTGTGGTGAGGTCCCGGGTTTCTCGGCGCTCAAGGACGGCCTCTCCAGCTACGAACTCCTGCCGCCGACTGGCCCAGAGATCGCGCAGATCATCCGCGAACCGGCGGGCGTTGCCGGACTCCGCTTTGAAGAAAGTGCCGAATTGGGGCGGCTCGATGATGTGCTGCAGGAGGGAGCAGCTGCCGATCCCGGATCATTGCCGCTTCTCGAGTTTGTGCTCGACGCGTTGTACCAGGCCGGCCGCGAGCGCCGAGTTCTCACCTTTGCGAATTATCGCGCGCTCGGCGGGCTCGAAGGCGCAATCGCGCGCCGCGCCGATGAAGTCGTAGACTTACTCGCGCCCGAGATCCAGGAGGCCTTACCCCCGGTACTGGGCGCCCTCACAACAGCACGTCCGGGCGATGAAACGGTGACGGCACGTCCGGCCCTGCTCACCGAAGTTGCAGGCACTCCCGCGCGATCGGCCCTAGTCAGGGCCCTGATCGACGCACGGCTCCTTGTCAGCGATGAGGACGCCGGAGGGCATGTCGTCGTCCGCGTTGCACATGAAGCACTGTTGAGCCGTTGGCCGCGCGCCGGTGACATTGTGAATGCAAACCGGAACTTCCTCGAGACGCGCGACCGCCTTGGGGCCGACGCTCACCGATGGCACCTGGAGAGCAGGAATCGAGAGCTTCTCCTTCCGTCTGGCAAACGGCTCGCGGAGGGCGAAGAACTGCTGCTGTCAAGACGGGAGGAGGTCGACGATGACGTCCTTGAATACATCGAGGCGTCCTTGCGTGCCCATCAGCAGAAAGAGGAGAAGGACCGGCACGCAGAGCTGGCGCTGATCGAGGCCGCCGAAGAGGCAAAACGCGAGCGCCTGGAGCGCGAGGCCGAGCGGCGGAGCCTCGCGGCTGCCGCGGCAAACCGGCTTGCCCGACGTACGCGCAATGCCGCGATTGTGGCGATAATGCTCGCTCTCATGGCGGGCGCAGGTGCACTGGTCGCCTTCAGGGCGCAGGAGGAAGCAAGGTGGCAACGCGACCAGGCGCTGCGCAACCAGTCTCTTTCGCTCTCGTTGCTTTCGCAGCAGTCCACGGCGACAGGTAACACCGAGGCTGCGATCCTCTTGGCGCTCGAAGCACTGACCTCGAAAGACCAGTCCGAGCGGCCATATCTCTTTGAAGCGGAGGCAGCCCTCTACAAGGGTCTGTTGGCGCATCACCAGATCAAAATCTTCCGGCATGCCGCCGGCGTAGCGGATGCGGCGTTCAATCCGGCCGGCGATCACATCGTCACTGCATCCCACGATAAAACTGCAGGCGTCTGGGACATCTCCAGCGGTGCCGAAACTGCAGTTCTAAAAGGTCATGAAGGGACTGTGGAGAGGGCTGCATTCAGTCCGGACGGGAGCCGTATCCTGACGGCCGCGAGGGACGGCACTGCACGCGTCTGGAACGCCATCTCGGGAGAACAGCTCTTCATCCTGCAGCCGGTAGGGAATTATCCAACGGCAATCTTCAGCCCGAATGGCAACCAGGTGCTGACGGCGGGGGAGAACAGCGATGCAGCGCTCTGGGACGCTCGGACCGGAAAGAAAGTCCTGAGTGTAAGCAGCGACGGATATGCACGGGCTGACTTCAGTCCCGACGGTCGCAGCTTCGCGACGGCACGCAAGCACCTTGTTTCGATCTGGAATACCGCAGATGGCGCACTGACGCGGTCAATCCGGGTGAACTTCCGGCCCTACAGCCTGGCATTCAGCCCGGACGGAAGCCGGCTACTGGCTGGCGCGTGGGGCTCGTTTTCATACGGCGGCGCTTCCAGCCTTTGCGATGTGTCGAAAGGAACGGAGATCGCAAAGCTGGCCGGGCAGAAGAGCGACACGCAATTGAACGGTGTGATTTTCAGTCACGGGGGTCAGCGAATCGCCGCGGTATCACTCGACGGCGCTGCCCGGATTTGGGATGGAGCGCTAGGAACGCTGCATGACCTGCTTGGCCAGGAGGTTTCGGGTTTGAAGCTGGCTGATATCGGTGCGGATGAACGCGATGCGGAGATGAACGGTGCTTTCAGCCCGGACGACCGCTTCCTGGCGACCGCTTCAGTCAATGGGCCGATCCGCATCTGGGACGTTGAACGCGCCTCGTTGGTCACGACGATCGCCGGTCATGAATCTTTGGTCGAGCATCTGGATTTCAGCCCGGTTGACAGCAACATTCTTCTCACCGCTTCACACGATGGCACAGCTCGGCTGTGGGATGTCGACGGCGTCCTGACGACGACGCTCTCTCATGAATATCGGCCGACTTTCGCGGCCTTCAGTCCCGACAATGTCCACCTGCTGACCGGTGGCGGCGACAGCGCGGCGCATCTGTGGGATGTTGTGAGCGGCCGCGAGATAGTCCGGCTCGATACCCATGAGATCGTTCAACGCGCGACGTTCAGTCCCGATGGAAGGCGCGTCGCGACGGCATCGCTTGGGGGCCAGGTCCGAATTTGGGAGGTGGCCAGGGGATTCGAGACCGCCCAGTTCCGATCGCATGGCGGACTGATCCAGATCCAGTTCGGTCGCGATGGCAAATCGCTTGTTTCCGCATCGATCGACGGTACCGCGCAGCTGTGGGACGCGGCGACCGGCACCGAGCTGGCCGTCATCAAAACAAGCAGCAAGCTGCCGCAGGCCATTCTTAGCCCCGACGGACGTCTGATCCTCGTGGCCATGGAAGACAATGCGGGCCACCTCCTGAAGGCGGGCGGGGCTGAGCTTAAGGCTCTTGTGGGGCATCAGGATCGCATCACGGCAGCGGCCTTCAACCCGAACGGTCAACTGGTCGCCACGGGCTCACTCGACCATACGGTCCGAATTTGGTCGACCACGGACGGAGCAAACGTCGCAACGCTAGAGGGACATACCGACGAGGTGACGGTGGTCGCCTTCAGCCCGGACGGTCAGTCGCTGCTGACTGCCTCACGCGATGGAACCGTCCGGATCTGGAACGTCTCTGGTGGACTGGAAAGGGCCGTTCTTAGGGCCCACAGCGGCGCGGTGGACAGCGCCCAGTTCAGTCCCAGTGGTTTGTATGTCGTGACCGCGTCGTCCGAAGATCGCACGGTCCGGCTATGGGCGACGCAATCGGGGCGCCAGATTGCCGTCCCTGCCAGCCAGGACGAAGCGACCGTTCGACCGAGCCTTACACGCGCAGCTTTCAGTTCCGACGGCACCCAGGTCGCAATTGTTTCCGGCGAAGAAAGGGTCCGTATCGTTCGCGTCTTCCAGACGCCCAACGACCTCATTGACTTCGCCCGGCGCACCGTGCCTCGCGAACTCACCTCTTGCGAGCGGCGAAGCTTCTTCCTTCCTGAAGACCCTGCAGCTGGTACTTGTCCGGGCTGACGGCGGCAACGGGGTCAGATTGCCGCTTGAGCCGGCCGCCGGAACGGGCAACTTAGCGCCGCATGGACGCCGTAGAGACTGTATTAAGCCTTGCTCAATAGCAGACATTCGACAACCGGATTCGGAAGTCCGCCGATGCGCCACTTGCCGACCTCAGCACCTCTAAGCGCGAACGTCTGGTGTGGTGCCCGATGCGCCCGTACATAGGGCATCTCACTGTTACATCGCGGTGACAAAGGCACCGCCACGGTGGCGTCAACCGGTTACACAGGGGAGGAAATATCTCCGGCCTTCTGGGAGTGGCGTGTCAGCGTCCCCAAAGGCTGCGTGGGCGTGTCATTGGTTGGCCGTTAGCGAGGCGACTGGAACGCTCCACGCCTCGCAAGCGGGATAGCGAAATCTCGTGAAGGCAAGGTCAAGCTGCGTTCTCCGTTGTATCGGCGACGGGCGGCGACTGGGAGAGATGGATACCATGCACGTGGGGCGTCTGGAAGTTGGCAGGACATGGACGCGGGGCGGCGGTGCAATGACCACGCAGCGCCACCTCGCAGCGATCCTGGCTTGCGACGTGGTCGGCTATTCGCGCCTGACGGAGCGCGACGAGCGCGGCACGCTCGAGCGGCTGAAGATCTACCGCAAGGACCTCCTCGAACCGCTGGTCTCCGAGCACCAGGGTCGGATCGTCAAGCTCACCGGCGACGGCATGCTGTGCGAGTTCGCGAGCGTCGTTAACGCGGTGACCTCGGCGATGGCGATCCAGCAGGCCCTGGCGGTACACGAGGCGGCGACGCCCGAGGAAAAGCGGATTCGCTTCCGCATCGGCGTCAATCTCGGCGACGTGGTCTGCGAGGAGGACGGCGACCTCTACGGCGACGGGGTCAACATCGCCGCCCGCCTCGAAAGCATCGCCGATCCCGGCACCGTGGTCGTCTCGGGCACCGCCTACGACCACCTTCAGGGCAAGCTCGACTGCGGCTTCACGCCGCTCGGCGACCTGCGCCTCAAGAACATCGAGCGGCCTGTGCGCGCCTACCGCGTCGAGACCGACGCCAGCGCCTCGGTGGCTGCACCGCCTCCCCTGCCCGAGAAACCCTCGATCGCGGTTCTGCCTTTCACCAACATGAGCGGCGACCCCGACCAGGAATATTTCGCCGACGGGCTGGTGGAGGACATCATCACGGGATTGAGCCGGGTGAACTCCTTCTTCGTGATCGCCCGCAACTCGTCCTTCACCTACAAGGGCCGGGCGGTGGACCTGCGCCAGGTCGGGCGCGAGTTGGGCGTCCGCTACGTGCTCGAAGGCAGCATCCGCAGAGCAGGATCGCGGGTGCGCATCAGTGGGCAGTTGGTGGACGCGATCAGCGGACACCATGTCTGGGCCAACCGTTTCGAGGGCGACGTGAGCGACATCTTCGACCTGCAGGACAAGGTGACCGAGAGCGTCGTCGGCGCTGTCGAACCGAGCATCCGGCTGGAGGAGATCAAGCAGGCGCGCATGAAGCCGACCGACTACATCAGCGCCTACGACCTTTATCTTCGCGCGCTGCCGCGCTTCTACAGCATGACGCGCGAAGGCTTTGCCGACGTGCGCCGGCTCACCAACGAGGCGCTCAGCATCGACCCTGGCTTCAACTTGGCGAAGGCGCTCGGCGCCTATATCCGCAGCCTATCCGTAAGCCAGTGCTGGCACGAGCCCGACGATATCCGAGTCGCCGCGCGCATGGCGCGCGAGGTACTCGCGGAAGCGCGCGACGACCCCACGAGCCTACGCTTCGCCGCGCAGGTGATCGCCTACAGCGCGAAGGACTACGAGATGGCGCTGGGCACAATCGAACGATCCCTGCTACTCAACCCCAATTCGGCGCAGGGCCATACGGGCAGCGGCTGGGTGAACGCACATTCCAGCCGCCCGCTCGTCGCGATCGAGCACTTTCACAGGGCAATGCGGCTGAGCCCGGTCGACCCCGAGAAGGGCATCGCGCTCTCCGGCATCGGGATGAGCTACCTGATGCTCGAGCGCTACGAGGAAGCGCTGGCATGGGGAGAACGCGCGCTGCACGAGATGCCGAACTACGGCTCCTCGCACCGGGTGGTGATCATGGCGCTGGTCGAACTCAACCGGCTGGACGAGGCGCAGGCGGCGGCGCGGCGGCTGATGGAGGCGTTCCCGACCTTCACGCTCACCCTGCAAAGACAGATCAACCCGTGGCTGGACAAGGTGTTCGCCGAGCGTTACGTCGAGGCGCTGGGCATCTCCGGCGTGCCGGAGTGATCGTCGCGGTTGCAAAGATGTCGTCTCCTGCGCGTCACGTCCGGCCAGGCGACGTCCCTTGATCCCACGTTGCTTCTGGAAGGATAGTTCTCTGACCGGCTTGTCCGAGGACTGAGCGCGTAGAGCAGCCGTGAACAGCCGGCGAGCTCTCTGTTGGGTTCGCGTCGAACTTCCGGTTTCCATCCTGACGAGACCTACCGACGGTCCAGACAAATGTCGCCGTTGGGTCAGGTCACGACAATGGGTGTGCGGAAATGAATGTCTGCTCTGCTAGATCGGGAGATCAGAACCCGCCAGTCCGTTTTCCGCCACCAAAGGCCGCCCGTCCTCTTCGAATAGCGTTGGACTAGGTGTCTAGTCCCAGAGTGTGGGGGAATCAGTCAAGCTGATCCTTCATTGAGGGATCAGCTATGGGACAGATACTCCACGGCAGCGCCACGACCACGTACGCCATCCGAGCAGCGATACAGCGATCGAAGGCTCCGCTCAAGGAACTCGCCACGCAGCACGGCCTAAATCAGAAGACCGTCGCCAAGTGGCGCAAGCGGACCTTCGTCCACGACGCGCCGATGGGCCCGAAGGCTGTACGCTCCACCGTTCTGACGGCTGAGGAAGAGGCAATGGCCGTCGCTTTCCGCAAGCACACGCTGCTGCCTCTGGATGACTGTCTCTATGCGCTGCAAGCGACGATCCCGCACTTGACGCGGTCGTCCTTGCACCGTTGCTTTCAGCGCCACGGGATCAGCCGCCTGCCCGAGGTCGCCGGCGACAAGCCAGCCAAACAGCCCTTCAAGCGCTACCCGATCGGCTATTTCCACATCGACATCGCCGAGGTCCGAACCGAAGAGGGTAAGCTCTACCTATTCGTGGCGGTGGACCGGACCTCGAAGTTTGCATTCGCTCGGCTGATGCAGAAGGCGACCACTGTCACCGCCAGAGCTTTCCTCGACGAATTGGTCGAAGCAGTCCCTTACAAAATCCACACCGTGCTCACCGACAACGGCATCCAGTTCGCTGACCTGCCCAAGAACCGGGATGGCCCTACCGCGCGCTGGCGCGGCCATCCATTCGACCGGGCCTGCTGGGGGCATGGCATCGAACACCGTCTTACCAAGCCCAACCACCCATGGACCAACGGTCAGGTCGAACGGATGAACCGAACGCTGAAGGAGGCAACCGTCCGGCGGTATCACTACGATACCCACCGCCAACTCGAAAATCACCTAGCTGCCTTCCTCGACGGATACAACTTCGCCAGGCGCCTCAAGACCCTTCACGGCCTCACACCTTACGAAGCCATCTGCACGGCATGGGCCAAACAGCCAGACCGGTTTAGACTCGATCCAATCCACTTGACCTCGGGACTGAACACCTAGTTGATCGGTTACAACGAGCGAGAGTGCTAGCAACGGGGACGGCACATGTCGGCGAGTGCTTTTGCATTGACTGGATTCATCTCGTGGGCACTGGGCCTGCTGATCGTGATGGAAGTCATCCGGACGTACTTGGTGATCTCTGGACAAATCACGGCAAACGGCTTTACGCCAGATAACGCAACGCTCTCCCCCTTCATGCAGAGGTTGGCCCGTGCCCACGCCAACTGCATAGAAGGGCTTCCAATCTTCGGAGGTCTGCTCGGAGTCGCGATCATTATTTCAAAGACAGATGTCACGGATCCCCTGGCCTACACGCTTTTAGGCGCACGGATAGTGCAGTCGGTGATCCACCTCGTCTCGACAAACCAACTCGCGGTCAGTCTCAGGTTCACCGCGTTCGCCGTGCAAATGGTGATTGGTGCGTATTGGTGCTGGGTGCTGTTGATCTGAAGAGTGGCGGAACCCCAGAACATGAAAGCGGACCACCTCGATTCCGGGAGCCTTGCCAAACCCCGCTCCGGGTCGCGAGCCGAAAGATTGTCCCTTTTGGCAGGCGAGTGAACCGCAAAACCGCCCGTAGCAAGGCCGGCGCTAAGGCATTGGTATTGCTGTTGTCAGAACCTGGGGATTTTTGGAGCTGCTCCCCAGCTTCGGAGAATGATGACATTCGGAGAGCAGTTTGGGCGGGAATGTTGTTTCCGCTCTCCCCGGCCTTTGGCCGCACATCTCACAAACTCTGGGCTTCCGAGAAGCCATGAGGGGTCCGGAGAATTGTTTGGACTTTGAAGGTGGTAGAGGGACACGAACCCAGAACCGACCTTCTCTATTTCTACATTCTCTCCATGATAATTTTTCCTGAACACCCGCTGCCAGCTCCGGTCCCTCTAAATTTGCCGGTTCCGTTGTTACCCTTTATGACACCATTCAGGGTGTTCCCGCCTGTTCTTCCTTTATAAACAAAGGGCTGTTTCATATTGACGGCGCCACTGCTAGAAATACTTCCTGTAAATCCAGAGCTAGACGATATTCTGCCGTCATTTATGACGACGAATGTTGAGAGTTCTCGCCAATCGCCGCAGTTCGTTGTGGCTCGTCTGACCAATTTCCATGTGCCATTAAAGGCGCTTAGCCCACTCGTCTGAGGCACACAATGGTTGCCCTGCACCTTCATTCCGTCTTCACAAGTAAGCGGGCAGATACGAGTTCCGACCGCCCTTAGTCTTTCCAGAAGTCCCGCTGTCGGTTCCAGCGATGCAAGCTTGACACCTTGCCGCCCCGCATATTCCTGAAGCGCTTTGCGGCTGGCGGCCCCCCATTTTCCGTCAGCCTGGCCTCCAAGGCATCCTATGCGGGAGAGTTCCGTTTGAGTGGCGCGCGCAAGTTCGCTGTGGTCTGTGGTAGGTGCCAATGACTGCGCCAGCGGGTCGGGGTGTTCAAGGCTTGCGACTTCCGTCCCCTTGGCATCGTCGGTTGCCTTAGTGGCGCCCTCCGTCTCCGGCAGGTGCGTCACCTGCCGTTCCGTTTCGATGCGCTTGTCGATCGCGTCGATCTTCAACCTCGCAAGGGCCGCAAAAGCGCCACCCGGAAATTGCTGCAAATACGCCTCGAAGAAGCTCTTGTCGGTCGAGTCCTTGATAGTCGCCCAATATGCAAGTTCGATTGCATTGTCCGGCGACGTCGACTGTGGAGTGGGGGCAGATATCGCCTTCGGTTGCGTTGCGAGAGGCTTCAACACAACCTCGCCCGTGAGCGAAGAGTTCTCCCACGGCACTTGCTTGCCCTCCGTGGCAGCCAGCACATCGCGGCGCACATCGATGAGGTCGCGCGTGATATCCTGCCCCGGCGTACCGAGGTGAGCGACCAGTGCAGTCGTGAATGGAGAATTCCGCCCTGCTCCGTCCATGGCGACATTACCCGGTTGCGTTGCGAATGCTATGAGCGAGCCGACTCCGCTGCCAAGCTTGGCCAGACCCCGACTCACGGAACCGGAGCGCGTCCCCATCGAGCGGGAAAGCTTCTCGGCGAACGGATTGTCCCGGCAGGCATCTAGGAAGATGAGGTTGACCTTGGTGCTGCGCTCCATCGCTGAAAGTACGAGGTCCATCGGAAGGGCCTCGAAGTCGAGGTCATTGTAGCTGGACAACTGGGCATCGACCGGTACCATGTAGTTGTTGCCATTCACCTGCAGGCCGTGCCCGGCATAGAAGAACAGCGCCATATCGGCACCGTCGAGCTTTTCCAAGAACTCGCGCACCGTGCGACGCATTCCCGCGAGGTCGAGGTCCTGGCCGCTGACAACCTCGAAGCCGAGGCTTTCAAGCTTGGCATTCATGTCGGACGAATCGTTCTTCGGATTGGCGAGTTGGACGGCATGCTGGTAGGCCGAATTGCCAATAACCAACGCCACGCGTTTCTCGGCGACTGCCCGTCCCGAAACAGCGGCAAACAACAAAACCAAGAGAATGAAAGCGCTGCGCATGGCAGAAACGGCTCCCCTGGGAACTATAGCAGAGGCTAATGCAACCGAAAAGAGCTATGCCCCCGGGCTGCGGACGAGTGGTCTGCGGCTCCGAGATGATTGTTGGGCGACACCGTTTCGCTGCTGGGCCGTGATTCCCCGGGCGACAATTTGCTTGATGCGCCTGAACGGGTATGCTGGCAGCGAAGCGCTTCTACTGGCTTAGGGGTCTATTTGGGCGTGCGGACACTTGGCCGGATCGTCAGCCTGCAGCGAGGTGGCATCGCCGCATCGCTCGCCTATCTGGGCCTGCTGGGCCTCTCGACTGCTCTCGTGTCACCGCCGTTGGAGAATATCCTGCGCGACGTGATGATGGTCTCGATCTCGCCGTTCACCCATGCTCCACCCAACATCGTTGTGGTCTCAATAACGGAACAGACCCTAGCCAATTTTCCATACCGCTCACCACTGGACCGTGCCTTCTTGGCCGACATCGTGGCTCGGATCGAGTCGGCCCGCCCTCTTGCCATCGGCATCGACCTGCTGTTCGACCAGGCGACGGAGCCGGAAAAGGATGCCCGCCTCGAAACTGTCATCGAAACCGCCAGTGTGCCTGTGGTGATTGCCTCGGCGTCGCGCACTGACGGCCTTACCCAAAGGCAATCCGACTATCTCAACGCGTTCGCTCCGTCGGCAAAGCGGGGCCTTGCCGCATTGTCGCATGACAATCTCGACGGCGTGGTCCGTGGAGCTTTTCCCGGTCGAGAAGCGGACGGGGGCTGGACGCAAAGCTTTGCTGCTGCGATCGCAGCATCAACCGGCATTAGTCGCGGCCACTGGCCGGAGGAAATGGTCTATTATCGCACGGCGAACAGCTTGCCCTTCAACTTTCCAACCTATCCGGCACAGGCCGTTCCGCTGGCACCGCTCAGCTGGTTCGAGGGGAAATATGTTCTTATCGGCATGGACCTACAGCAAATAGACCATCATCCGACACCGTTCGCGTTGTTGAGCGGCGCGGAAATCGGTGTTCTCCCTGGCGTCGCCATCCACGCCCACTCGTTAGCCAGACTCTTGTCCGGGGACAGAATAACGATCCCTTGGCCTGCAGCGGGTTACGCGCCAATGCTTCTTGTCGGGCTGTTCTGTTTGTGGG
The DNA here is from genome assembly GCF_964252735.1 of Mesorhizobium sp. LjNodule214. Lineage (NCBI taxonomy): Bacteria > Pseudomonadati > Pseudomonadota > Alphaproteobacteria > Hyphomicrobiales > Phyllobacteriaceae > Mesorhizobium > Mesorhizobium sp. LjNodule214. Next base: position 2,136,980 of record NZ_CAXUPE020000002.1, on the reverse strand, counting down.
TCGTTTCGCGGCCGAACCCGGTGGTCTTCAAACCTGTCGCGGTCGCCGGTGCCGTGCTGCTGGTGTGGATCGGTGAGGCGTGGGCCTTCGCGAGGTTCGCAATACTCGTTCCGATGGTCGCCCCTGCATTGCTTGTGCTCGGTCTGTCGGCATTCTTTGGCTTCCTGGCTTGGAGACGGGATGCGAAGGCTCGCCACTTCATTCAAAACGCGTTCTCGAAGTATGTCAGTCCGGCCGTCGTTGCAGCGATCGTCAAGGAGCCCGACGCTCTCCATCTCGGTGGCGAGAGGCGTGAGGTCACCTGTGTATTCACGGATGTCGAGGGATTTACGTCACTCAGCGAGAAACTCGCGCCAGAGGTGCTCGCAGACGTGTTGAACGAATATCTGGACGGGATCTGCGAGTTGTTCATCGAGCATGGTGCAACCATCGACAAGGTCATCGGCGATGCGGTGGTCGGCTTCTTCGGGGCTCCGGCAGCGCAAAATGACCAGGCGGAGCGGGCGGTGTCCCTGGCACTGGCTGTGCAGGACCTGGCACAGCGGCTGCGAGAAAGATCGGCGGGACGAGGCCATTCATTCGGCACCACCCGCATAGGTATTCATGGCGGGCCGGCAATCGTCGGCAACTTCGGGGGAAATCGGTTCTTCAACTACACAGCTATTGGCGACACGGTAAACACCGCGGCCCGATTGGAGGGCGCAAACAAGTACATCGGCACGAAAAATTGCATAAGTTCGGAAGTCGCGAAACAAGCAACGCGCTTTTTGCTGCGCCCTGCGGGAGTTCTGCACCTTAAGGGCAAGAACCAAGGCATCGAGGCTTTCGAGGCAATGAGCCGTACGTCAGAAAATACGATACTTTGCGAGGAATATGCAAAGGCGTACGCCCTGCTTGCAACCGACGATAAGCTCGCGACGGCGGCATTTGAGCTGTTGGTCACAAACTACCCGCAAGACGCTCTGATCGCTTTTCACCATAGTCGTCTTGCAAGCGGACGCTTCCGAGCAGACATTCATCTTGCCGACAAATAGGGCCATCATGACATGAGCCTCATGCGTCCGATCTCGCAAATCGCCTCTCTGACCCTCGCCGCGGCCGTTCTTGTGACGGCGCAACGCGCGGTGGCCGGCAGCCAGTACGTGGTCCTGTCGGCTCAGCCGGTGGTAGATGAACTGCCGCCAGGCAAGCTTTTTATGCCAAGCGACGTCATCAACGTGCCAGCCGGTACGGTCGTCACTTTGCTCGGTGAAGACGGCAGCGTGAACCCGATTTCGGGTCCAGGTTCCTTCGTGGTCACTGAGGATGCATTGACGTCCGGCAGTTTACAGGGTGCTACCAACGCGCAGGAAGGGCCTTCAAAACTTGACCTGATAGCCGGCCTCTTGGCGAATGAGCGCAAGAGAACGGAGTCTATCGGCGGTTCGCGCACCACTACCGACTATTCCACGCCGAGCGGACTCGACGACCCCTGGGCAGTGTCCATCGAAGAATCCGCCCCTGGCTGCATCCGCGATGGTGAAATGGTTCTGGCGCGCGAGGGCATAGGTCAGAGCGCGGTCTTCTCGATTCGCATCGGCGACGGTGAGCCGTTCAACGGCATAGTCTGGAGCGCCGGCAAGCTCACTTACTCTCTTCCAGACCCTATTCCTCCCGAGGTGAAATCTGTTGTCGTCGAGACCAACAAGACATCGGTGTCGATCGAAATCAAGACGTTTCCAAAGAACGCTGTTCTTGAAAATCCGCTGGAAGTTCTTGGATGGATGGTGAGCAGCGGTTGCGAACGCCAAGCATTGGCCTTGGTGCGTCAACTTGTGACAAAACAGCAATAGGTTATTGGCCAGGAGCCAACGCCGCGAATGCCAGAGCGACTGGCCAATGACATAGCGGCGCCATTCTCACAGTCGCCATCGCCAGGCATCAGGAAAACTGCATGGCCGTGGGTTTGGGTGGGCTGTCAGTGCGCTGACGATGATCCGAGCTTGTCGATTTCTGCACAAGAGCACAGTATCGGGCGAACGAAAGGTGTCATCGGCCAGTGTCTGATTGAATCCCGGACTCGCTGGAAAATCGAGAGGAAGGTGCGATGCTCCATCCGCGTTTCAACGTTATTGTGGCCTTGGCTGTGACTGCGGTCGTGAGTTGTGCCACGGGCCAGCTGAAGGCCGCCGAAGAAACCGGCTTCGATCCTCTCGTAATTGACGAGTTGAGTGCTCCCAAGTCCGTTGCGATCATCGATGACCCGACCGGCGAGGCGCCGACCTCCAAGATTTATTCATTTCGGATCCCCTCAGGCTATTGCAATCCACAGCGCTATGAACCGCATGCTCCAGCTAACGACTGCGATGAGCAGTCGGTACGGTCGCAAGTTCGTGAAAACGTCTTTGTAACCAAAAAGAACGGCAATGGGCAGCCGAAACAAAACTGGTATGGGTTCGCTGTCTACTTACCAGACGACTTCCCGTACGGCAAAAAGCAAGCTGACGGTTACATGCAGTCATTCTACTTTCATAACAAACAATGCCAGCATGTTTCACTCGCAAATTTCGCGGGCAAAGATGACTCTCTCTACCTTGCATTCAGTAACGCGCTCGGAAACTACAGCTGCACGCCCGGTCCGCGTCTCAAAGTCGCCGATTTCAAGAACCTCGTCGGCAAGTGGAGCCGCTTCGAGCTATTTATTAAATGGGCGAAGGACAGCTCCGGTCAGGTTAAGGTGTATCTCGACGGCAAACTAGTGACCGAGTGGCGTGGACCGACCTTCACCCCCGGACTTGAGAGCACCAATTACGCCAAGTTCGGCATCTATCTTTGTTGTACCCAAGCGGTCGCTCGGATCAGAGACGCGTCGCTATACTTCGCGGCGGTCAGACGGGCCGAAAGTCGCGATGGCCTCTATACTCAAGGAGACGCCGTCGCGCTCAAATCGCTCCAGGTGATCCTCAATGCTTTGGGCTGTAACGTCGGCAAGCCGGACGGGCGTCCCAGCGGGCGCACCCGCGAAATGGCGCTGAGTTGCCGCACATTGCCGGCGGACGCCGCACCTCGGGACCTTAGCGTTGCGACGGTTCGGTCTTTCCTCGCGCTCTACTCGGACCCGACAGCCGCTGGGTTGCAGAGGGGAACATTCATCGAGCCGTCACCCCAGGTGGCGGCCGTCTCGAACGTGCCGAACGATGCCGCGGCACCGTCCGGTCTGCTGGTGCCCGTGTTCAAGGTACACGCGTACGAGGGACAGACGCAAAAAGGAGGCAGCGACTCGACCTATGTCACAGACCTTGACGTCAAGATCGACAAATCCAGCGGAACGCCGAGCTTCTCCCTGGCTGTCGTAGTTCATTCCTATGTCCCTGGGCACATCGATAGACTTGAGATGTTCCTGAACGCTCCCACGAAATCAGCCGCCAAGATCGCTTCTTGCGCCATTGGCAGTATTAAGTATCCCGACGGCACCGATCATGTCGCCTTCAGGTTTGACAAGTCCGGCGACACCTGGATTGTCGATAACGCTTCATGCCTGATCGCGGCGCTACCCAAGAAGGAAGCTGCGGTTGTGCGCTTCGTCGCCGAGCACTTCTCGGACGTTGCGGTAGGCATGGTTACCGATGGCAGTGTCAACCTTCTGACGTTCGACGTGATGCGCAATCTTGTCGGCAGGGTCGCCACCGGCGAACTGAAGATCGCGGGCCGATAGCCTTCGCAAAAAACTCCACTATCCGAAGAGAAAGATCATCGCCAAGACTCTTCCCCTCCGAATTGGTCGAGAAACTCTCGCGAAGTCAGGTCGATCCTCGCAAATCATAAGACAGAGGGAGGTCAAAAGTCGATCATTCGCAGATGCCGGATCAGATCACGAAAAAATCGTCGGCGAGCAGCGTCGGCCTGTTCGTCAGCGTCGCGAGCTGTGTCACGCCACCTGCTGCAATTCCGTTGGAATCGTAAAACAACTCACCCGTAACCTTGTTATAGATGATGTGGTCGTCGGCGTCGTGGGCGCTGGTTCCAGCGAAGAAGTAGTCTGGGTCGAGGGCCCCGGTGGTGGCTCCAAGCGCCTGCATATACGCATTTTGGAGCCTGATTGAGTCGGCCGAATGGTTGAAATCCGTGATAATGTCGCGGTTGGCCACTGAGAGCGGCGCGCTGAAAACGAAGGAATCGTTGCCGGCGCCACCAGTAAGCCGGTCAATGTCCAGGCCGCCGGTTAGTGCATCGTTGCCACCCCGCCCAAGCACGGAATCATTGCCTCGGCCGCCGTCCAGTTTATTGTCGCTGTCGTTGCCGTCGAGCACGTTGTCGAGGGAATTTCCCGTGGCTCCGACGTTGGCGTTTCCGGTCAGACGCAGATTTTCTACCAGCCGGCCATCGGCCGCCAGTGAGTACGTGACCAAGCTGAAAATCTGGTCGAGGCCCGCTTCGTCGATGACGTTGTCCAGCACATTGTCCACATAATAGGTATCGTTGCCGGCACCGCCATTCAACAGGTCGGCCCCGGTCCCGCCATCGAGCCGGTCCGCGCCATCATAGCTATATAACCGGTTGTTCCCATTGTTCCCGGTCAGCTCGTTGTCGGAAGAATTGCCTTGGGCGTTGATGTTGGCGACGCCCATGAGAGTCATGTTTTCGACATGGCGGGGCAGTGAATAGGTGATCGAGCTGAATACCCGGTCGTTGCCCGCCGCGTCGGCCTCGACCACGCGGTCGAGCGCATTGTCAACACAGTAGGTATCGTTGCCTGCGCCGCCCTCCATCTTGTCGATTCCGACCCCGCCGTCGAGCCGATCGGCTCCGGCGCCGCCCTGCAGGGCGTCGTCGCCGGACGAGCCGGAGAGCAGGTTCCTGCCGGCGTTGCCGACCAGCGTGTTGTCGAGTTCGTTACCCATCGCGTCGATGTCGGCAACGCCGGTGAGCGTGAGCTGCTCTATTTGCTTGCCGGACAGCGAATACGACATCGGGCTGAAGACCAGATCGATTCCGGCGCCGCGAGCCTCAATGACTACGTCGAATGCGTCGTCGACGCGGTAGGTATCGTTCCCCAAGCCGCCGGACATTTTGTCAGCACCACCTCCGCCGTCCAGAACGTCATCAAAATTGCCGCCGTTGAGGATATCCGCCGCATCCGTCCCGGTCAGGTGCTGCTCCATCACGTCTGGCGCCGCATAGGCGCGCACGTAGTCGACGACCATGTTGTACGTGCCGGACGCCCGCTCGACCTCAAGGGGATTCATGGCAAGCGAGGCCACCATATAGAGCGGCGTGCGGAAGAACTCGCTCATTGGAAAGCGGTTCAGCTCCTTGCCGTCATAGTACACGGTGATCCAGTCCGTCGTTATCCTCGCGCCGTAGGTGTGAAACGCCCCGTCGAACATCGAACCGGCAAGGCCCGTATAGTTGCCTTTCGAAGCGTGGCCTTCCTCATTGCTCAAGTGCACCGCCTGGTGATGACCATCGGGATCGCCCCCATACGCTTCAACGATGTCGACCTCGACGCGGGGCACAGTCTGATCGGGCGACAGCATCCAGAAAGCTGGCCAGGCTCCCGCCCCGCCGTGAAAGGCGGCGCGCATCTCGAAGTACCCGTACTCTTGCGCGAAACCCTGGCCGGCGCTGTTGACCGTTTGCATCGTTCCCGACTGCCAGACGCCGTTCACCTGCTTCATGGTAATGGTCAGTTGCCCGTCAGAGACGGAGAATGGGTTCGTTGCTCCCACCGGCGACATGAACGTGGCGGCCCCATAGGGGGCGTGTACCGGCGCGAACCACTTGCCGGTGCCGTTGTTCGGCACGACATCCATCGTATTGAACTCGTCGGAAAAGGAGAGGTTGAAACCGGAGAGGTTCAGCTCCGATCCTTTGTACTGTCCGGTCCAATCGCCAGGAAGAGCAATCGCAGCCATTGATGGGGTCCTCGTTCTCGCAACATTTTCGCGTTTGACCCCCACCACGATCTAATCGTCCATTTGTTAACGGAAAGGTAATGGACACCGATCCCGCCGCAAACGGGGTCAGTACGGTTGTCCCCAACGCTTCACGAGAAATTTGGGATAAGTCGCAAATCAGTTGGCGTAGCCGGCATACGATACTGCGTATCCTCCGATACCGTGACGCCCGGGCTCGAACGTGGCCGCAACCAGCCGCTCCTTCTCAGCCCGCGACCAGCTCCGCCGGCGCTGCACCGAGGTGATCACTTCCACGCGCGCAATCGTCATAGGACTCCTCCAAGGATTATTCCCCGGACTTGCAATGTTCGTCCTAAGGCGACAAGGCGGCCTTCACCGTAGGCTTACGTTTGTAGGCCGGCGAAGGCGGCCTTGAGTCGGGGTTTCAAGAGGCTCACGGGCGTCTCGTCAGCGGGGTGGCGCCACGGGCGGCGCAGATAGCATGGCAGAACGTCCGTTTGCTCAGTCCGATTCGGACCTGCAATCTCGCTTCCGGAATGACCATCAGGGGTCAGTTTACGTCGATGCACGCAGGGCGCCTGAAGGTCCGCTTCTGAACCGACGTTTGCTGAAGAGGAGGGCACTTCACGCGAATTGCCGGCGTTGATCTTGACCCACGAGACCGCCTATTGCGCGCTCCACAGGGTTGTTCATCGAGCGGGCAGCAGCCGGCACGACCGAAAGAGAGCAGACCGAATTGAAGAGCAAGCATTGCTGGCCATCTGCTCTTATCCTGCGACCAGCCGAAGCGATCGCCGGGCCAAGGCCAAATACCTGTTGACTGTGGAGGCACGGGGCGAACTCGACCTGGAAGAGCACATGCAGGCCATCTTGCACTCCATGATGCCGGCCTGATCGGGCCTCATCAACGAAACGACGGCCAGCCAGATCATGTATTTGGGCAGCGAGCTTAGCGAGCGGCCAATTCGTCTAGTCGTAGATGATTTGGGACCGCCGGCCGTCAACATCGTCAGGCAAACGCGTTTCACCGTCTCGCCTTTCTCCAGCCTGCGGCGCCGCGGCGGCCAGCATACCAACGGTTAGAAAGAGAAACCCCAAGAGCAGGCGCGGTAGCCGGCGCGACCGCATTTGTCTGCCGGCGCGCTTTCGCCAGCGGTCAGCCTGATTGGCGCCTTGATGACGATGGACTTTGCCCACGCCCCTCTCTCTCCGAGGAGAGAATGCGTCCGTTGCGGGAGAGAGTCCAGATATCGTCAGCTAGGCTCGTTGATCAGCGGCGTAGTGCCTTCCGGTCGCCGATATTTCTTCACCAACACGACCGTGCCGGCGTCGACCGTGATGCGGCCCAGCGCCTGGACCGTGACCCGGCCAAGATCCTCGTCAACATGTACCACTTCGCCCTCGAGCCTGATCTTGTCGCCTGGTTTGGCTCTGGGATCGATGATCGAATATGGAGAATTGGTCGTCGGGATATGCAGGGCACGCGGTCCTCGATCCGCTTGCCCACCGTGGCGATGATCGCCACCTTGTCACCTATGTTGATCTCCCGCGCCATGGATAGGATTCTGGTGCAGTGCGTCTTGTAGTCAAGAGGATGCTAATATGCTGGCTCACGAGCTTACAGAGCGTCCCGGCCGCAGCTGGACGCTGGACGGACGGCGCCGGCGAGGTTCCGATCGAGCGCGGCTGGTGGCAAGCGAAGTTCCTTCACCTAAGCTGAAATGTGGGTTGGTTCGACGCCTGTATGAGCGTTGGGGATATCGGAAACGTCAATGGTGCATGAGGCTCCGGCCCGCCGATTGGCAGCCGATGCCGAGCGGCTACAAGGCCGACGCTGAGCGCCCTTTGCAGGAGTGGCAGGCAAACCAAGCAAGCCACAGGCAAGCGCCAGGACGCGCGAGGCGCTTCGCCGGTGTAGAACAGCAGCGGGCAGAAACGCGCGCTGGCGACGCTCCTTTGTCTCCGCGATCGAAACGGAACGCAAAGCGCCAAGTCGGCGCATCCGCAAGTATCCGCCGCGAGGTGGAAGTCTCGCTGAAGCGCCTTGGCGTTGAGCGCATCGATCTTTACCAGATGCACTGGCCGGCCGAGGACGGCGCGCCACTTGAAGAATACTGGCGGACGCTTCTCGACCTGAAGAAGGAGGGCAAGGTGCGCGCCGTTGGCCTTTCAAATCATAGTGCCGCGCAGTTGGAAACGGCAGAGGCCCTGGGCCATGTCGACACGCTGCAGCCGCCGTTTTCTGCAATCCGCCGCGATGTCGCCAAGGCCGAACTGCCCTGGTGCCACGCCCATCAGACCGGCGTCATTGTCTATAGTCCCATGCAATCCGGCCTCCTGACGGGCGGCTTCTCCGTCAAGCGTGCCCAGGCATTGCCCAAAGACGATTGGCGGTCCCGCAATGAGGAGTTCACCGGCGAAAAACTCACCCGCAACTTGGCGTTCGCCGACGCCTTGGTACCCATCGCCGACCGTCACAGCACGAGTGTCGCCGCGGTTGCAATAGCCTGGACGCTCGCCTGGCCGGGGGTAACGGGCGCGATCGTCGGTGCCCGCAGCCCGGCTCAGGTGGACGGCTGGCTCGACGCGACCAGCCTCGATTTGACGGGGCAGGATCTGGCCGGGATCGCTGCCGCCATCGAAGCGACCAGCGCCGGCTCAGGCCCGTTGCAGCCTGGGGAGTGATGCACCGGTGACGATAACGGCACATACACAGGCGCGGCTCCTCGGTTTGCCCGGGAGCCTGCGCCTAGGCTCTCACTCGCTTGCGGTTCTGCGAGGCCTCCAGCCGGAGCTGAGGCCGGCGGTTGACCTTCAAATCGGCGATCTGCGGCTGCCACTTTACGACGAGGATCAAGATGGACCGTCCACACCAGAGAACGTGCGGGTGTTCAGGCAAGCCGTTGCGGAAAGCGACGGCGTTGTGATTACGACGCCGGAGTACAATCACGGGATCCCAGGTGTCCTCAAGAACGCGCTTGATTGGGCGTCGAGGCCTCTCGGTCGGTCGGCGTTGACCGGCAAAGCTGTGCTCGTCATCTCTGTGTCGCCGGCCTTCACCGGCGGCGTTCGTGCCCAGGCACAGGCCAACGAGACGCTGCTCGCAATCCAGTCACGTCCAGTTCTCGGTCCGCAGGTCGTCATCGGCAACGTTGCCGACAAGATCAAGGATGGACGATTGACCGACGAGCCCAGCCTGCGTTTCGCCTTGTCAGCTATCGATCGCCTGATCGCCCTTTGCCCAGCTATTCGCAAGGCTGAGTATGCGCATCTGTCGTTGAGCTGAGGTCGAATTAATCTCAGCAAAGCACTGCCCGACGGGAACCGCGCAGTGGGGGAGCACATTCCAGCGGACCGCCCATCGCAATGCTTTTGGGCGCGGGAGCATCGGCCGGCCTTTCCGCGGCTTCTGGATCGGGCGGATCGGCACGGGTGAGAAACGCGCGTCTCGCGACGGCATCGATCGAAAGGAGACCATCATGGACGTCGGCTTCATCGGACTGGGGCACATGGGTGCCGCAATGGCCAACAATATTCTTGAGGCAGGGCATGACATGACCGTCTACAACCGGACGCCTGGCAAGGACGAGATCCTCGTCCACAACGGTGCACGTTTCCGCGGCCAAGCTTTCAGAAGCCTGTCGCGGCGAGGCTGTCATAACCATGCTCGCAGACGATCACGCCGTCGAAAGCGTGGTCTATGGCGAGGGGGGCTTGCTCGCGAACCTTCCGAAGGGAGCGACGCACATCTCCTGCAGCACAATCAGTGTCGCTCTGTCGGAGCGCCCCGCGGCCGATCATGCCGCGGTTGGAAAGCGCTTCGTCGCAGCACCGGTGTTCGGCCGGCCCGATGTGGCAGCGGCCGGTAAACTGTTCGTCGTCGCGGCCGGAGCGCCGGATGCCATCGCCGCCGTGCAACCGATTCTCGATGCGGTGGGCCAGAAGACCGTCGTCGTATCCGAGACACCGAAAGCCGCCAATCTGGTGAAGCTTAGCGGCAACTTCCTGATCGCTTCGGTGATCGAATCGCTCGGCGAAGCGATCGCGCTGGTCAGCAAGGGCGGCGTCGACAAGCAACTATATGTCGACATCCTGACCTCGACCCTGTTCACGGCCCCCGTCTACAAGACCTATGGCGCGCTGATCGCGAATGGCAAGTTTGAGCCTGCTGGCTTCGCGGCGCCGTTGGGTCAGAAGGATATCCGGCTGACGCTGGCCGCAGCCGAGGAGTTGCGCGTGCCGCTCCCGCTGGCGAGCCTCCTGCGTGACCGCTTCCTCACCCTGCTCGCCTCTAGCGGCGAAAAACTTGATTGGTCGGCCATCGGCCAGCTTGCCGCCAGGGATGCCGGCGCGGATTACCATTGACGGCCGGCATACCCTCGCAAGATGTGTAACATGGCTGCCCTGCCTCGAAGTGGCCTCGCTGGCGGCGCGTAACGGGCTTCGCGGACAGGCCGGGCTGCCACGGCCCGAAAACTCTGAAGAGACTGCCGACACCGGCGTCCAGGCGGGCGGCCGCGTGAAACTTTGCGCGGCGAAAATGATTTGCGCGACGCATCGTGGGCCCTCGGCCGAGCGAGTGAATGGCTGCTTGCTCGACCGTGGCTGGCCATTGAATTACGAAACCGTAATGTCAGAGCCGCATCTTCGCCCTAATGCAGATGGCAACTCGACCGGCTTAAATTAGGAGATGCCTATGACGACAGTTGGTTATTCCTCGATCCAGAAGGGTTTGCATTGGGCTTTGTTCGCGTTGGTCGTAGGCATATATCTGCTGACCTTCGGCGATGATCTATTTCAGCGTGGCGATCCAAACAGAGCCTTGGCATGGTGGCTTCACATCTCTTTGGGCCTGCTGCTGGCTGCTCTCGTCCTCTGGCGGGTAGCTTTACGGTTGGCAAGAGGCGCGCCGGCTCTCCCCATTTCTATGACAGGTTTGGAACGGACCGTGGCCAAGCTTGGTCATTTCGCCTTGTATGTCCTGCTTGTCGCAATTCCCGTGCTTGGCATCCTGCTGACTTGGTTCAGGGGCGATGCGCTCACCTTCTTCGGATTGTTTACGATCCCGGCACCGTTTGTGGCGGATCGCGGCATCGCGGGCAGTATCAGAGAACTTCATAGCCTTTGCGCCAACGCAATCTTGATCTTGGCGGGAGCGCACGCGGCAGCCGCACTCTGGCACCATTTCGTGGGGAGAGACGAGGTGTTGGAGCGGATGCTGCCCCGAAGGGAAGCGTAGTGCCCCACGCATGGCCGTTTCCGAGCTATGCGGCAACGTGCGCATTTCTGCGGCAATGAGGTCATTCGGCCATGCCGTCACCGCAGACTTCTCGTCGTGACCCGAGATGCCCTTGAGGCTCAGGCGATGATGACCGCTTTGGAGCCACAGCAGACATTTCGCATCGAGCAGAACCGCGATCACCTGAGGCGCTGGATCGCCTTGTCAATGCGAAGCGAGTGGGGCACACCCAGTAGCTTGAAGCAATCGCAGTCGAGAACCTGATCGCTTCCATGCCGCAATCAGGCAATGCTCGCCGTCAATGCGTGCAAATCGGCGGGTTTGGCTAGGGTTCATCGTGAGATATTCGCTCGGAGTCTGTGCCCCCGCACCTTGATCGCATTCACGGACTAGAGTCTCGCAAATAGATCCGCCTTGCTCCCAAGCCGATCGAGGTTCCAGATGCGGGCTATGCAGCGCGCATCTCGTCAGCGGTGGCGCCACCTCGAAATTCGGCAAGGCGTATAGCCTTGGCTTCCAATTCCTGTTTCGCAAGCGTGTTACCGGAATCGCTCTTGGGTTCGTCGACCCGGGCATTGAGTTTGCGGCTGTCACGGTCGTGATGCTTACCTTGCCGACCCATTGCTTCGGATAAAGGGGGGCGACCTCGGCATCGAGTTCCATGCGCACCTTCGAGCGGAAGCGCGCGACCCGGTCATCGGCAAGTACGTGGCGTTCGAACGCGTTGCGGTCGGCGACGCCATGGACGGCTATAAGCCCCAAGACCGCGCCCATGGAGAACTTCGCCTGGTGGACGGTTTGAGGTATGTCCACCGCGCCCCGGACATTGATGGCTCCCTGGTGGACATGGGTCACCACGACCGCGATATCGTCCGGGCCGAGCCCTTCGCGGCGCATGAGAAGCTGTAGCGCGTCAGCGGCCGGATGAGTGTGCCGGCAGGAGGCATGCCATTTGAAGGACGTCTCCTCGGTTGCCCAACGGTGCCGAGGCCATTCGTGAGGTGGGCCGGATCGGCGTCGCTGGACATACCGGCAGCCATGCCCCGTTTCCCTTCGAGGATATGAGCCTGCGCTCGACACCACGACAGGGTGAAGGCGCGCACCGCACGCGATCGGGCTGGGCATTTTGTCTCGGCAGTTTCGGCGCAGAGGTCTCCTCTTTCTGATCCTTCCGGAATCACCGGTGCCTGTTCTCACAGGTTCAGCTGGCGGAGGCCGAACCAATAGTCCAGGCGTTCGAGCGTTCCCGGAGAAAGTCCTGATTGCACTGCGCGGAAATGTAGGCCTCAATGGGCCGTCAAGGAAGCAGGGACGCCATCATAGTGTCGGTTCGGACAGATCCGCTACCTGCAACTGTTGAGACGGTGATCGATCCGTCCCGCAAGCGGCGGCTGATCGACCTTTCCGAGCTTTGGCGATATCGGGAAGTTGTGTTCTTCCTGGCCTGGCGCGATTTCAAGGTCAAATACCGCCAGACTTATTTGGGTGTGCTTTGGGCAATGTTGCAGCCGCTCGTTGCCATGTCGGTCTTCAGTGTCTTCTTTGGCCGGCTCGTAGGCATCTCATCAAACGGCGCGCCATACCCGCTGTTTGTCCTGTGTGGGCTCGTGCCATGGAATTTTTTTTCGCGAGCGGTTGGCAGCATGACCGGCAGTCTTGTCAGCAACCAGGAACTGGTGAAGCGCGTCTATTTTCCACGTCTGATCATTCCCATATCCGCTATGGCCGCGTGCCTGACCGATATGATCGTCGGCTTCGCTCTTTTGTTCGCCGCGCTGCTGGCATTCGGAAGCTGGCCGGCACCGCAGGTGCTCTTCCTGCCACTGTTCGTGCTCGTCATGGCAGCGTCGGCGACGGGGCTGGGAGTGGCGCTATCTGCGATCAATGTCCGCTTTCGCGATGTGGGATATCTTGTGCCGTTCAGCCTCCAGATCGTTCTGTTCATGACCCCGGTTGTCTATCCGGGCAATCTCGTGCCCCCCTTCTGGCGGCCGCTCTACAGCCTGAACCCTATGGTCGGGGTAGTCGAAGCCGTGCGCTGGAGCTTACTGGGCACGCCCGCCGATTGGGTCATGATCTCGATATCGACCCTCTCCTCACTGGCCCTTCTCGTTGCCGGACTGGCTATTTTCTCAAAGTCCGAACGCGCGTTTCCGGACCTGATCTGAGCAATGACCGACACAGTCATTCAAGCCACCAATCTCTCCAAGGCCTACAGACTGGGGGTGGCGAACAACAGCTTCCCTACCTTGCGGGACGCGCTGGCCAGCGGCGCAAGGCGAATAATTCACGGGGAGCCAGATTTGGGTCGGCGCAACAGTGGAGACGATCAATTCTGGGCCCTGAGGGACGTCTCCTTCGAGGTGCGCGCAGGCGAAGTCCTTGCCGTGATCGGACCCAACGGCGCGGGAAAGAGCACCATTCTCAAGATATTGGCGCAGATTGTGGAGCCGACTTCCGGTCGCGCGAGGATACGCGGACGGCTGGGAGCTTTGCTGGAGGTCGGCACGGGGTTCCATGCGGAACTCACCGGCCGTGAGAACATCTATCTCAACGGAGCGATACTCGGCATGCGGCGCGCCGAGATCAGATCCAAGCTCGATGAGATCGTCGATTTCTCCGGCGTCGAGCCGTTTCTCGACACGCCCGTCAAGCGTTACTCAAGCGGTATGTACTTGCGGCTCGCCTTTGCCGTGGCGGCGCATGTCGAGCCCGACATCCTTGTCGTAGACGAGGTGCTGGCGGTCGGCGATGCGGCATTCCAGAAGAAGTGCATCGGCAAGGTGGGGCAGATCGCGCAGACTGGCCGCACGGTCATCTTCGTCAGCCACCAGTTGTCCGTGGTCCAGAAACTCTGCAACCGGGCGATCCTTATCGGCGACGGCACGATCAAGGCAGACGGCCCCACTGCAAAAGTGATCGAAACTTACCTTCGGACGATCACGGACCAGGCCGCGGAGGATCTCGCCACTCGCGCGGTCCGCTCCGGTCGCGGGCGGGTTCGCTTGACGGCGATCGAGATCGAAGGCGATGCGAGCGTCCCGACCTCCGGCCAGCGCACTCGTTTTCGTTTTCGTGCCGCTGGCGACCAGTCGCTGGTCGATTGTTCTTTCACAATCTACGATGAGTTCGGTGATGCCGTGACCTCATTCGACTCTGCCGAGCATTCTGACAGCGAGCTCGTCGGCGACAGTTTTGTTTGCGAGTTCCAGCCGTTGCTGCTGCGTCCCGGCCGCTATCGCATCAATGCCGCGCTGACATCGCGGGAGGGTGCGCTCGAGGATCACGTCGAGGGTGCGGCGACCTTCGATGTGCAGCCGGGCGTCCTCGGCGGACGGCTGGTCAATGCAGAGCCAGGGTACGGCAGCATGACGATGCCTCACCGCTGGACCAGGGGAACGTAGGCTAGGATATCGATGAATATACTGGTGGCCGGCTGGTTCAGTTTCGCGCGCGGGCACGCCACGGCCGGTGACCTGTTGTCACGCGACGTTCTTTGCCGATGGCTCGACGAAAGATCCATTGCCTACGATCTGGCGACCGATCCGCCCTTTGCCGGCGGCTTGAACTGGCGACTGCTCGATCCTGGCGACTATTCCCACGTGATCTTCGTTTGCGGTCCGTTTGGCCGCGGCGAATTTGAAGCGGAATTCCTCGGGCATTTCGCGGGATGCCGGCTCATCGGGCTGAACTTGTCGATGGACCTCCCGTTGGACGAATGGAACCCGTTCGATCTGCTGATCGAGCGTGACAGTTCAGCCGGAACCAATCCGGATATGGTCTTCGCGGCGCGGCAGGATCTTCCTCCGGTCGTCGGCGTCTGCCTCGTCGAGGAGCATCCGGGAGCGGAAGTCGCGCTCGCCAACGCGGCGATCGCGAAACTGATCGAAGCCCGCGAGCTCGCCGTCGTTGGCATCGACACGCGGCTCGACGTCAATGAGGGGGGTCTGCGCACCCCCGGAGAAGTCGAAGCGCTGATCGCGCGAGTCGACGTCCTCATTACGACGCGCCTGCACGGCCTCGTCCTTGCCCTGAAGAACGGCGTGCCGGCGCTTGCAATCGATCCGGTGCCGGGCAGCGGCAAGATCGCCAAGCAATGCACCCGGGTTGGCTGGCCGAACGTGCTCACGCTGGACCAGATCGACGAGCAGCAACTAGCGCAGGCGCTGGATTTCGCCTTGAGTCCCGAGGCAAGGCGGTTGGCAGGAGAGTGCGCGTCGGGCGCCGAGAAACTCCTGTTTCAAACCCGCGAGCGGCTGTTGGACAGCTTGACCGGTGACGAGGTCGAGGCCTCGTTCGGCGCCCGTCAATTGCCCGAGCGAATGGAAGCGTTCAGGGCCGGCCT
This sequence comes from Mesorhizobium sp. LjNodule214, assembly GCF_964252735.1. Lineage (NCBI taxonomy): Bacteria > Pseudomonadati > Pseudomonadota > Alphaproteobacteria > Hyphomicrobiales > Phyllobacteriaceae > Mesorhizobium > Mesorhizobium sp. LjNodule214. Next base: position 2,121,499 of record NZ_CAXUPE020000002.1, on the reverse strand, counting down.
TCAGCCAGTCGGCGATTTGACAGCAGAACGGAACGTTGTGGAGACGCCGCCTGCGGCCAAGTCGTGGAGACGTAAGGTTGTCCGGGGAGTTTTCACTATGCTTCGTCGAGGATGAAAGAGCCTCGGGCGTATCGCTGACGCACTCACCGATTGATGGTCACGATCTGCTGACGCTCCCGGTCATCAACCTGTAAAGGCGAGCAAGTCTTCGCGCAAAGCGATGACGAAGCCGCGCGAGCTGCATTGCGGCTTTCAATGACAGCCGATCGGCCTTGTTTCGAACGGTCGGCTCGCTGGTGTAAGGCGATCGCGCGAGGCGAATTGCGCGATCGAGCTTCGGATCCTTTAGCCCGCTTTTGACAACGTATTCGGCGAGCCAGTCGAGAAAGGGTGCGCGGGCAGGGTGTTTCCCCATGTGGTCGTAGAGCCCTCGCTCTGTGGCCGACGCCGATGCCGAACCGGGATGCTGGCGGTAGCGTGCGAGCGTTACAGGAGTGACAAAGACGGGAAAGCGCAGGAATAGCTTCGCCCACAGAGTCTGGTCTTCATAGAGCTCGAAGCGCTCCTCGAAGCCGCCAACCGTGGCAATCGCCCTTCTGCGCAAGAGCACGGAGCAAGTGCACGGAACGTGGCCGTCCTGCATCAGCAGAAGCCGCCTCAGAAGCCGGGGAGGCTGATGCAAACGTCTGGCAAGTCCGTCTGTCGGTTCGATCCAGTCGGGGCGCGCGCTATCAGGATACCACCATCTGGTTGGCCCGAAGATCATTGCGGCATCTGGGTTGGCATCGGCTGCCGCCAGGACCGTCTCGAGCATATGCGGTTCGTACAGATCGTCTGCATCGAGGAAGGCAAGCAAATCGCCGCTGCCGGCCTCTATTCCGGCGTTTCTCGCTGCCGCGGCGCCACGCTTGGATCCGGGAGGCCTGCGCAGCACCTTAATTCGGGGATCGGTTGCCGCAACATCAGTGGCGATCTCGACACTGTCATCCGTCGAGCCATCGTCGACCAGCAAGAGCTCCCAATCCGTAACCGTCTGGGCTCGGACGCTGGCGATCGCTTCGCCCAGAGTTGCCTCCGCATTGAGGAACGGTGTTATGATCGTCACCTGCGGCAGGGAAGTCATCGTTGAAGCCGTCTCTTGATACTTCGCTTGTTCGCATTCCAGGTTTCGCGCGCGAGCACTTTCCAGATTGCGGAACGAATGCGCAAAGAGGCGCCTTGATCCGCCATCACGCCATTCAGCCACTTGAGAAACGCGATGCGCGCGGCCTCGTCAGCGCCTGCCCTGGCGGAGGCAACAGAGCAGCTTTCAGCGTGCTGGCGGTATTTTGCCCAGATGCGGCCGGATACGTAGACGGGCGCGAAGGCGAGCGCCTTGGCAAAGAATGTCTGATCCTCGAACATCAGGCGAAAGCTGTTCTCGAATCCCCCAAGCGTTGCAAACAAGCTTGAACGCATCAGGGCATTGCAAGTTGTCGGCGTCTGGACCTCGTTCTGCAGCAGCAGCTCCAGCAGCATGGGTGGCTCATAACGGGCGTCTGGTTCGACGCCGAGCGGGTAGTAGAAGTCCGCACGATCAGCAGCCTCGTCCCAGCTATGCCAGATCAAAGTGCGGCCATAGATCATGCCTAGCGCCGGATCGCTTTCCATGATGGAGACTTGTTCGGTAAGCTTTTCGGGCAGCCATGTATCGTCTGCGTCGAGAAACGCGACATAGGCGCCGCGCGCCTCCGCCAGCCCACGGTTGCGCGAGGCACTGATACCATGATTGCGGTTGTCATGATGAGACAATAGCCGAACCTTGCCGGGCAGGCGCTGCTCATAGCCGCGTATGATGGCGGACGACTGGTCAGTCGAGCCATCGTCGACAACCAGGAGTTCCCAGTCGACGAAGCTTTGACCTACAATGCTGTCAACAGCTTCTCTAAGATACCTCTCACCGTTGAACACGACGATGATTGCCGTCACACGCGGCTGTCCGGCTGAATTGTCAGCCATGGCATAGCACCATGCGCCGAAAGTCAGCTTCACCCCAATCGCCGACCGCAACACGCGGCAATCGGAAAGGGTCGACGCGAGGCCCCGCTTCACGCGGCAGGGTGGTTACCGCATAGTACATGCCGGCAGACTTCACGGCATTGGCGGTGCTGCCATCGAAATCTCCAAACGGGTATGCGAATCCCACCACCCGCCGTCCTGTGATCTCCTCGCATTTTTGGCGGCTGCCTGAAATCTCGCGTTCAAGATCGTCCCGATTCAATAGCGGCAAGGATGGGTGCGTACAGGTGTGGGCGCCGATCGAAACGCCATCGGTGTCGGCGAGCTGCCGCAACTCCGAATGCGTCATGGCGCGATCGCGCTCTCGGGGACTGGCGTCGGTTCCTGCCCATCTTGCCAGCCGCTCCAGCGCCTTCTCGCGTTCGTGTGCTCTCAACGGCTTCAGCAGTGCGTGCAAGTCGAAATGGAGCGTCGTGCGGTTGATCGCGTTATTGGAGTCCGCTTGCATCGCGTCCTCCCTCACGCGCCAGTCGTAGTTTCGGCCAGCGATCTCGATCTCCAGAGCATTGGGGAGAGCTGGCATTTCCAAAATGATGCGGGATAGAATATCCCACCAGAACACTGACGGGTCGGTGATCGCATGGGTGGCAACGAAGACAGTCGCAGGACAGTTCATACGCCGCATGGTCGGCACGGCGTTTTCGAGGACATCCGCGTAGCCGTCGTCAAAGGTGATTGCCACCGCATTTCTCGGTAGCCGTCCCTCGCGAAGCCTTTGCGCCAGCCATTGCAGGGGAACAATGTCACGCGCTTTCGTCAAGACTTCGATCTGGCGGGCGAAATTTTGCGGCGAAACCGTGAGTTCCCAAGGATCGATGAGCGGTGCTCCGACGCGGTGATACATCAGCACGATAGGTCGATTGAAGCCGGCAAGCTGGCGCCCGCGTCGCAGGAGTTTGCTGACAGTTTGACGCGCAGTCACGGCGTCGCTCATCGCCTGAAAGCCCGTGCCGCGACTATTACTGGACAGCAGGGGTCATTCACATCAAGCAATGCCGAATTCAGCTCATGCTCTGCCAGGCCGTAGAGGAAGCCGGTAGCAGAATACGCGCTTCCATAGTGACTGACTTCGACGTTCTTCGTCCCAAACCTGTCCGACAGAAGTCGCCTCAGGGCACCCGGAGTAATCGACCAGTACCAGCTCCCGCCCCATTCTCCCCTGTCAATCGGGCTCACCCAAGGCACTGTAATCAGAAGCACGCCTCCCGGCTTCAGGATCCGCCACAGGGTTGCGACCGCAGCGGGTAGATCGAAAACAAGGTGCAGGGTCTGGGTGAGCACGATACAATCGAAGGTCTCGGAGGGCAGATCCTCACTCTTCGCCAGGTCACCCACGAAGGTTGTCAACGGGTGGCCGTCATAGCGGTTCAGAACATCGCTTGTGGTAACTCGACTGCCTCCGAAACGCATCGTATAGGCGTTGTCGCCAATCTCCAGGACCCTTCCGGATATGTTCAACGAACAGGACGCGAGGAAGGTCTCGACATAGCGGCGGTCCACCGGCTTGCCGCGATCAAAACCGAACTCCGTGCTGAAGGGTGCGGTACGCTCGAGGTCACCGAACCAGGCGCTCGAGCGGTGCCGACTTGAACGGCGCCTGAAGCGGCGCCGCAGCATCACGGCGGTCTGCATCGGCGCTGCAAGCGAAACGGCGATTGTGCTGCTGAGTTGACTGGCGAGCGAAGAACGGGATCGCAGCGCTGTACCAAGCTGTGCCAGTTGCATGTCCGCATAATAGAGCTTCCATTCTTCGATGCCCTGACGGTGGGCGGCCGCCCAATCAGGATTGGTCTGTGCGATGTTCCGCTGCCGGCGAAGGACTTTCAGCGCCGCGCGCAACATCATCGGATTGCTCTTTGACATATTGCTTGCGTGCCGACGGTAATCTGCAAGGCATTCCGGAGAGCAGGCTACCTTGTTCGCCCGTGATAGGCGAAGGTAGACGTCGTAGTCCTCGCAAGCCCGCAGTGACCGGTCAAATCCGCCGGCGGCTTCCAATGTCCTGCGGCGATAGAGCACCGCCGCATGCATTCCAATCAGGTTGCCGGTCAGGAACCCCGCATACGGGTCCTCGCCCGCCGACCTCAGTGGCACAGTATTCCTGACTGCACCGGCCTCGTCAATGTCGCGGTAGGCACCGTAGACCAACGCGCAATCGGGATTGTGGTGAAACAAGGCAAGATTGGTGGCGAGCGCCACCGGGCGCAGCCTGTCGTCGGCATCCAGGAAGGCAATGAATTCGCCGCGCGCTGCCGTCATCCCGGTGTTGCGCGCAGCGGCCAAACCCTGGTTTTTTTGGCGGATGTAGTGGACGTCGTCATATCGACGAACAACACTTTCGGGATTGTCCGACGACCCATCGTCCACAATGATGATCTCATCGGGCTTTACGGTCTGGTTGCGGACACTGTCGATCGCTTCGGCAAGGAACCGCGCATGATTATAGGTCGTGATGACAACCGAAACGCTGGATGCAGCGGGGCCGGCGGTCATCTCTCACCCGCCCCGTTTCGGCAGGTCGGGTAGCCCGCAAAAGTCAACCAGCCGACCGATCGCCGGCATGCTTCCTCGAAGCTAACAGAAGGTTGGTATCCGAGCTCATGCTCGGCCTTGTGCCATGGAAGTTTCGTCTGGCACTGGTGCAAAAGCGCGCGCTCTTCCGATACCATGACCGTTGGGGCCATGGTCGCACCGGTCGCATTGCGTTCTGCCTTCCGCCACTCGGCATAGCCTGCCTTCAGTCCGCTGCGAATTGGCCTTGGCAGGCTTCGTATAAGCCGCCGATATCCTTCGCTTTCCTTCAGCCTTTGTTTCCAGCTCGGAACAAATGACAAGGGCGCCGAAGCCGAAATCGTGGCCAGGTCGAACCCCAGTGCCTCGGCGATCGGTCGGCAAAGATCTGCCCAACTGATCTCTTCCCGGTCTCCGATCAGATAGGTTCGGCCAGCCGCCTCGGGCACTTCGATGGCAAGCTTGATCGCGTGAATGACATTGTCGACATAGGCGCTGTTGCAGATACCGTGGCCGCCATCTACCAGGTAGGCGGAACCGTCAATGAGTTCGTCGGCAAAACCACCGGTCCAACTGGAGCGTGGGCCAAAGACAATTCCAGGCCGCAGCACCACGACCTGCACCGCGCCGTCGCGTGACAGTTGCCCGAGTCGGCGTTCGGCATGCACCTTCGCATTGTTGTACTCGATCGTCTGATCGTCATGCAGCGCGCTCGTTTCGTCCGTCCCGGGCGGGGGCGATTGGCCATGAACGGAAGCGCTGCTGAGATAGATCAGACGAAGCACGCCGGCAGCGGCGGCTGCACGATAGACGGGTTCGATAGCATCGACGATCGTGCGGGCATCGCCGGCAACTGCATGGACGACGTACTGACAGCCTGCAAAGGCCGCGGTAAGAGCCCGAAGATCACACGCATCCGCCATCATTGCGTCTATCGCAAAGCGAGACAGACTGGCCAAAGCATCCGGCCTGCGAACGATCGGCCTCACATTCGCCCAGCCGGAAAGGTGCAGCAACTCCACGGTGCGGCAACCTATGAAGCCGTTGGCGCCAAGCACTGCAACTGTGCCGGTCATTGTCTGGTTCCGGTGGAAGCAGCGATATGGAGAAATTCTTCCGGACCGAGCCAGGGCATGTCCATCAGTTTCCGTCTGGCATAGCATCCTTCGACCAGATCGAGCACATTGCGCCCAGCGCTGGCCGGCACGGAAAGGGGCCCCCCGTTCCGGACCGCATCCACCAAGCCCGAAATCTGATCGCAAAACGCCTCGACAAAATCGCGCGACCGGCCGTCGGCATTGGTGAAGGAAGCGAAGCCTTTCGTGCGACTTCTATTCAAGGCGACCTCCACAGTCTCGGTCTCATTGACTGTCCAGGAAATCGAACCAAGTTCGCCCTCAAGGCGATACAGATTCGGGCGAGCCCAATCCCGGCTCAACCTGACCGTCGCGTCGAAGCCGCCAAAACGCAGCCGGACAAGGCAGTTTGCCTCGACGCCGCCCATTGCGTCATCGGCGTAGTGGATTTCGTCGGGTTCTCCAAACCACCAGGTCAGGAGGTCAAGGCAATGCGTGCCGATATCCTGAAGCACGCCACCACCGGACTCCGCGAAACTGAAATAGCTCATCGAAGCCACGGGCCACTGGAAGGAGCCGCCCTCAAAACAACTGACGCTTCGCAGCCGTCCGATCAATCCGCTTTCCAGCATGGCCTTTATCGACCGCGTCGCAGGGAACTGCCTTCTGATGAGCCCTGTTGCCACATGAAGCTTGTTGGCTGCCGCTGCCGCAAGGGTACGATCCGCCTCGGAGCTGCTCGTGGCCATCGGCTTTTCGCACAGAACATGCATCCCGGCTTCCAACGCCCGTATCGACTGATCGGCGTGATATCGAGGTGGCGAAGCAATGATCGCAATATCGGCGTCCATAGCCAAAAGGCCCTCGAAACTGGCCGTAACCTTGGCTGACGGCAGTCGCGCCTGAACGAGTGCGGCCTGCTTCGCTTCCGGATCGAATATCCCCGCGACGGCAACTTGGCCTCTGCTGTGAAGGCGTGAAAGCGCTTCCGCATAGTAGAGCTTTGTGACGGCGCCACATCCGGCCAAAACGAGCCGGACCGGTTCATTTTTCCGGGGTCCTGCAGGCCGTTGCCCGGTTTCAACCAGGATGGACAATCCTGCCTCCCTGTCTTGCAACGAGCCGCAGCATACGCCCAATTGTCTTGAGTGAGGGATCGAAGCGGAACGCTTCGCTCATCTGCGCCAGGCATCCAGCCCAATCGCCGGCGCTAAACAGTCGCCGCGCAGTTTCGAGAGCGCTAAGCGCATAGGTCCGCCGGGCCGACGCCGCGACATCGTCCGCAAGCTCGGCTGGAAGATAGCTCTTGAAAATATCGATCGCCATTCGCGTGTAGGCCATGTCCTTGGCACTTCGGATATGGCGCCCTGTGTTCGATTGAGGGTGCATCCGATAGAGAGCAAGGGCCTGCGGCTCGTACCAGACAGGAAACCGAGAAGCGATGCGGACCCACATCTCCCAGTCTTCACTGCATTTCAGCCGCCGGTCGAACGCGCCGAGTTCTTCGTAGACCGCGCGCCGCACCACGATTGATGGCGTCATGATGTGCTGTTCCAGCGCCAGTCGAACCGCCGCATTCTCGAGCCGTCCGGGACTTGACTGCATTGCAGGCGGAATCGACAGCTCCTGTCCGTGGGCATCCATGAAGATCGCCCGGCAGAATGCCGCGCCCGTACTCGGGTCCGCATCGAAGCCTCGTCCGAGCAGTTCGTAGAAGCCGGGGCGGACCGCATCGTCGCCGTGCAGGAGATGCACGAGTTCGCCCTGGGCACGATCCAGGCAGGTATGGAAGTTGCCGATATGCCCTAGGTTCTGCGGCTGGTGGAAAAAGCCGACGCGGTTCCTGCCGACCTCATTCAAGACTCTTTGCGGATCATCTGAGGAACAGTCGTCAACCACTTCGATTTGCATCTGAGCCGGGCCGGGGTCCTGCGCCAGCACGCTTTCCAGCGTTGCGGCAAGAAAGCGGGCGCAGTTATAGGCGGGGATCATCACCGACCATTTCGGGCGAGCAGCCGCCGGTCGCAACGGCGAGATCGGATCGCGATACTCGAAGTCGCGGACCGTCGTCATCTCGGGAGCACCGAGGACTTCAGCAGGTGCAGCCCCAACCTGGCAATGTCGCGTTTAGGCACATCATGTCCGACACCACCGCCGCGAAGGCTCCGCAGGAAGCACAATCTGGCAGATGGCAAATCGCCTTCTACCAGATACCGCATCGACCATTCATAGAAGTAGCGGGAGCAGCCGCAACGCGCAGAATTTGCCCCTCGAGTGTCCAGAACCTGCGCCATGCGCCGGTAGAATGCTTCGATCGCATCCAGCTTGGGTCGATTTGGCAGTGCCGATATGAGTCCGCCCGGATGCAGACGGTAGACCCCTGCTACCTCGTCGACGAAGGCGAGATCTGCTGTCCTTGCGCAAAGCACATACAGCGGCCAGTCAGTGATCGGAAAGAAATCGGCATACCACGACGGCAGGTTTTGAACGCACGCGGTTCGCATCATGCCTGCGCAAGTTGCGAACGGGTTGCCTTCCCAGATATCCCTTTGCGTCACGATGGGCTTCTGGTCCGCCCGCGTCCACCGTGTCGAAGTGACCTCATCGCCATCCGCCACGACTGCATTATAGAATATTGCGGAGAGTTCCGGGTGCGCGTCGAGATGGGCCGCCTGATCTTTCAGCTTGGTCCTGGATGTCCACAGGTCGTCGCCATCGAGGATCGAGACGTAGCGCCCACGCGCCACCCGGAGTCCTCGCGCGACGACTTCGTTCGATCTCACATTGTTGCCGGAATAGATCGCCGACAGCCTTTCAGGATGGTTGGAAACATATCGCTCGACAATCTCCCGGGTACCGTCGGTCGAAAAGTCTTCACTGATCAATATCTCGACACCGAAATCGGCCTCTTGCATGAGAGCGCTGTCGATTGCGGCCGCCACGTAGCGTGCGTGATTGTAAGTGACAATAAGGACGGTCACGCGAACCGTTGATTCATTCACCTTCCGCTCCGCAATACATGCCGACCGCCTATCTCAGATCATGCCGGCTCTAGATCGCATGGGCTGCCCTCATTTCCGCAATTTCACCATTGCCCTCAAACCAGCGTAGGGTGCGCACGAGACCCTCTTCATAGGGCACCTTGCACGACCACCCCGGCAGGATTCTTCGGCACAGGGTCAGGTCAGGACGCCGGTTGGTCGGATCCTGCGGCGTCGGCTCATCATGAACAATTGTCGTTCCGGGAATGAGGCCCGCAACATATTGCGCGATCTCAATCACCGAAATTTCCCGGTCGTTTCCTACGTTGACTGCTCCCACATGATTGAAGTTCTCCAGCCAGAACAGCCGTTCGAGCCCATCGACAATATCGTCGACATAACCCCAGCTGCGGGTTTGGAGACCATCACCATGAACGACGATCGGCTTGCCGGACAACGCATTGGCGATAAAGTTGGAAACAGCCCGTCCATCATCGGCTCGGGTGCGCGGACCGTAGACGTTAAAGATCCTGGCAACCCGCACATCGACGCCACGAACCCGGTTGCTCTCGAAGAGGAGCGCCTCGGTGCAGCGCTTGCCTTCGTCGTAGGAAGAGCGCGGGCCCGTACAGTCCACTGCCCCCCGATACGTCTCGGGCAGCGGGTTGACCAACGGGTTTCCATAAACCTCCGAGGACGACGCAAAGCAGATTCGCCCACCCTTCTTGAGCAGCTTCAAGAGCCGCATGGCGCCAATCAGATTTGCTGAGATTGTACGCTCGGGCTCCCGCATGTAGACTGGCGGCGACGCGGGCGACGCAAGATGAAAAATCTCGTCGAATTGGAAATCGGATTTGAAATGCTCCACCTCGGAGCGGACCAGCACCAGGCGTTGATCTCGGATATGATCAATGTTTTCAGCCCTGCCGGTCCATAGGCTGTCGACCACAACCAGCATGTCCAAATCGTTTCTTTTGAGCAGCCGGTCGACCAGGTGCGACCCGATGAATCCTGCTCCTCCAGCCAGCAACAGCTTCTTCATCTCATGTCTCGAGGGGACGGAGTAGGCTGTCGGAATTCGTGTTCTCGTTGGGCATTGCAAGCGTCCCTTGTTCAGGAGGCCGGGTCAAATAGGCTCCGCTTGGTCCAAGCTTCTCGTCCATTACCGCAAGATTGCTGAGCCCCACGCGGTAGTTGGCATTCCCGGCGGAATCCGCAAAATCATGAATGGAGTAGCTCCAAAAATTTCCTCCGATCTCCGAGCCGCGGTCCTGGCTTTCCGGTTGGGGAAGCGCTCGCTTCACGTTGCGCAAGAAGATGGCCGCGAATGCTGCAACGAGTTTCGCGAACTGCACAGGTGATCGCCAGAGCATTTTGGCGCAGTGCCTGGCGACCGCAGCAAATCGGTGCGTCATTAGCCCAAGCTTGGCAATCTCGACATCGGTGAGGAAGATCGCATCCAGCAGGACAGGCTTCACCGCCTCCGTGCAGCGGGCAAGTACGCTCTCGAGCACCAACCGACGCGAGATGAGCATTCGCACGAAATCTGCCGACATATTCCCTGGCGTTCGGCGATATCCGACAAGATGTTCCTCAACGACGCCGAAACGGTATTTCGAGGCAATGCTCTGTTGGATGAAGAAGTCCTCGCAACCCTCTGCACCGCTCTCGCGCAGTCGCGAGGAGTAGCCACCCATTTCGAAGAGAACATCGCGCCGAAACATCGCCGAACTGCCGTTGCCGATGAAATTTTGTCCGAGATGCTGCATGAACACCCATCCATTCGGGTGCGTCCGCTTCGGCGTCGTGATCACCATATCATCGGCATCAATCGTCCGGTAAAGTGTATAGACAAGCCCTAGATCATTGCCAGCCGCAGCGAAAACTCGCAGTTGCTTGTCGAGCTTGGTCGGGTGCCAGAGGTCATCGGCGTCTACGGGCGCTATAAACGTGCCTTTGCTTGCCCGCATCCCCGCATTGCGCGCCGACGCGACGCCACCATTCTTCTGTTGGAGCAACTTGATGCGCCCGTCGCCATCAGACAGTCGTCTAACGATCGATGCTGTTCCGTCGGTCGAACCATCGTCAACGACTATTATTTCGATATTCCTATGCGTTTGGGCGAGCACGGACGCCAAGGTACGCTCGATGAATGGTTCCGCGTTGTAGGCAGGGATGATAACCGCCACGAGCGCGTGGGCAGAATGTTGTGAATTGCCCGCCAACTCCGCCATCCCTAGTCACGCCCGAACGAAGAGCACTGCGATCGCCCCCAGATTGGCCAGAAATGATTTTTGGACAATTCATCAATAAGACAATCAAGCAGCCCAGAGTTCGCAAAGACCTGACGAGAGTTTGACGGACAGAGTGTCATCTAAACCCTTCTCCGCTGGTATGCAGGCGTTCGCAAAAATCGCTGAATGTCTTTGGTTTTCAGCGTTCTTCGTCTGCTGCTATCCGCCGCAACGCTAGGCACAGAGTTGCTGGGATGGGTCGTTCACTGGACATATTAGCTGAAACTACTATTCGTGCCAAGGAGCTGAAACCGGGCGATATAGCGTATCCAGGCACGCGGCAATCACGTCGTTGCCCAGACCCTGAGCGGCCATCAGAACTCTCTTGGCCCGGATCACATCTCGATAGGACACCTCTGCGCCTCTCCAATACAAATATTGGCTGGCTAGTTCGCGACCGCCGCTCCTGTTGGGTCCTGCAGCGTAACTGTGATGGTGTCACCCGGAGCGAGCAGGGTATCTTCAGTCGCCCCGGTCGTCTCTGTCTGTCCGTCATTGGAACGGGTTACACCTATCGTAACCCGCCGGCTCCCCTCGGCCACAAGGTCGCTGCGCAACTGCCTCACATAGGCGATTTGTTTGGCCAACGAATCCATCTCGGCGCGCATTTGCGTCATCGCCGCGCTTTCGGTCTGCAAGGTAGCCAGCAGGTCAATTCGACTTTGATCGGCAAGCTTCTCGAGGTTTCGCTGCAAATCACCTTGGTCGCGTTCAAGTCGAGAGATCTCAGCGTTGGTTTGCAAAGCGCGGGTCGCTGACAAGAACACTGCGCGTTGAGCATCGTTGACTCTGGTGATCTGGATCAGACCTTTTTCGAAGAGCTTCTTGAGGCGAACAAGTTCCGCCGCATCCGCTGCCGCGCCCGCTTGATCCGCCTTCTGCTGCTCCTTCAGATAGCCCATCCGTTCGGCAGCTTTGGTCGTGGCCAACTTGATTGAAGCGCGCTCCTTCTCCTGATCCGCATAGAGAGCTTCAAGATGCTTCTGCTCCTGTTGCAAAGCTTCGTCGCGACGAGGTTCGAGGCTCGGGTCACGTTGTGCGTCCGCAACCTCAATCGCCTTGGCGCCGCTCAGCTGCGCCTTTATCCGAGCAACTTTGATTTCGCTTTCCTGATACTGGATGCGCAGAACGTCAAGGCGGCCGCCAAGGTCCGCCACAGTCAGATCAGGGTTTGCAACCTCACCGCGACCGAGCTTATAGCCGCCGCCAGCCGCCACAGCTTGTCGCACAGTCATCCCTGGTCTGAAGGGCTGAGTCCCAGGAGTGGCAATGTCCCCGTCGATATAGATGGGTCTGTATTCTTCAATATCAACAATAATCTGATCTGGATAGAAACTTGTCCAATTCTCAGTGCCATCAGCAGATCGTTGCGGAAGGGACTTCGGTTTTAGAGCCTCGATTACCTCTTTGCGAACATCCTCTATTGTCTTCTGGAGAACGTTTAGGGGGCCTAAGACCGGCAACACAATTATACCGCTCTGATCGATAACAGCTCGCTTTTGCATCTCGGGATAGCCTATGACAGCGAAGCCGATCACGTCGCCAGTCTGCAGACGGTACTCGTCGACATTGTGCTCCTCAGCCAGGGCAGAGCCATTCGACAGATTCGCGTATGCGAACAACAAAAATATACACGCGGACGCGGCGCAGCTGCCTGCCCACCACCGCGCCGATCTATTCGACATTTGTGCTCACCCAATTCAGCCCCTTGTCGCAACCCATTCAATGGATTGAGCAGTTACGGATCGAGCAGGATATCAGCTGCTCCAACCTGTCACGAAAATATCGAGTTCACTGTGCCCTCGGTCACAGCGCGTCTGTGCGATATGCCCTCACTTAATCCCAGGCAAAGCTCGGTACAAAAGTCGCCCAGGCGGAGGAGTTGGACGGGATCGGCGTGACGGACCGAAGAGCTAGCGTCGTTCCCGCAGGCCTATCGTTGAAGTTCAGGCGTCTAGGGGCAGGTGAGACGGACACCTATCCCCGGTCAGGCAGAATCATGGAGCTGGGCGGCGGCTGGCGACGCAGGCCTTCGAGTTGATTGTTTTCGGCCTGCGTCGCGCACCAATATTCATTTGGCAGGCAGGGGAGATAAACAAAGCCATACGATCGCGTCTGAAAGGTCAGAAACCGGCCAGGCGGCGGGGCTGAGAAATCTCCCAACCCGCACCGCCGGGCCCTCACCAGAAGCGGCGTAGAGTTCACACAAGACCGGACAGTTACTTGCGATAGTAGATACGAGGTGCAATATAACCGGAGCGCTTCATTATCACATGCGAATTCTTTATTTCATCTACGGATTTGATCCCGGTGGCGCCGAGCACGGGCTGCTTACCTTGTTGCGAGCAGGATTTTTCAGCGGCCACCAGCTGAAGATACTCGCCTGTTGCCGTGGTCGAGGTGGGGCTCTTGCCGATGAAATCGCGGCACAGATCGGAGAGCACAATTTTATCCTGACTTCGCAGAGTGAAGAGACTTCCTTGCGCAACTTCGTAGGGTCGTTCTTTGTAGTATTGCGCCTCATCTGGGAGTGGCGGCCGGATATGGTTGCGTTGTCGCTCAAACAGGCCAATCTCCTGGGACGGCTTGCTGCGATGTTTGCTCCACGGCTGCGCTGCGTTTCATTCGAACACACCGCCCGCTACCGCTACCGCTCCCGGCGCGCCGCAGGCGTTTATGGCCCTGTGCTCAAGGCGCTATCCTGGCGCGTCGACGAAATCTGGGCCGATTGCGAAAGTACGCTGCAGGAGACGCAAGCATACTTCCTGCCGCGCAGGCGCCGGTCGCATATCGTGCCTCTATTTTGCTCCGATGAGGCTTCCAGCCACAAGCGCGATTACGCGCTTCACACACCCTTGCGCCTTGCTGCTGCCGGGCGGCTTATCCCTTTGAAGAACTTTGACCGCCTGATCGAGGCCATCCGAATGCTCCAGGACCGCAGCGTTTCTGCAAGCCTCGATCTTTACGGCGACGGGCCGGAACGGCAGGCGCTTTCGCGCAAGGCGGATGAGCTCGGCATTGGAGATCGCGTGCATTTCCATGGCTATGTCGCGCGCTGGTTCGAGCTAGCCTGTGATCATGACGTGTTCATCAACCTGTCCGATACGGAAGGGTTCTGCATCGTCGTCGCCGAGGCGATGCTTGCCGGCCTTCCGGTGGTCGCGACCGACGTCGGCGGTATCCGGGATTACGGCAAGGATGGAGAGAATATGCTGAAGCTTGCCGTTCCCTCGGCGGAGATGGCGCTGACGCAAGCACTGGTGTTCGTGGGCGATAAAACGCTCCGCAAGAGGATCGGAATGCAGGCACGACAGAATATGCTGCAGGCCTATTCGCAGGGTGCTTTGCGTGTCCGCGCTACGGCGGTGTTGGGTGGCGGAATGTAAGGACCGGCAAAGGACTGGCGACCAAGATAGCTGGGCCGAACGTGAATTCTGACGGCTCCGCATCTCACCTGTCCGACATGGTTCTGGTCCTTCTCCCAGCCGATGCCAGCGCGCAGGCCACCGGCTGAAGGAAGCAACGATTGTATTGCCCGTCCTTGCCGACCAACATCGTCTCCACCACCGTCTTCTTGTTGTCGTAGAGGATGCGCGCAGACTCCGCCTAAATTTAGGGGGAACGCCGGTCTTGCGCGTCGAACACCGTTTCCTGTGTCTCGCACGGATAGGTCCGGACGAACATCATTAGTCGTCAAGCTTGCTCAACAACTAAGTCTGGTAATACTGACCATAACGCTCACTGTAAAATTCGGCACTGCCGAACTTTTGATACAGCTTGATTCTTTTGATATCGACCTTGTTGAGCAGAACGCCGATACATTTGTCCGCAAGGATCGGATTGTTGTCGAGGCATTCGCGCACGAATGTACGAGCGGTCACGCCCCATTCAACAACCAGAACAAGGCCGTCGAGGTGCTGGACGAAGGACCTCACGTCCGCGACTGGAGCCAACGGGGGCAAATCAACGACGACGTAATTGAACGTAGCGCCCGCCTTGAGCAGAAAGTCGCCCATTTTCTCGATAGGTTGCACGGTCTTTGCGAGCTTTTGTTGGCTCTGGTTCACGCCGGGCAGGAACCTCAATGGCAATGACTGATGGGCCAGCATATCTCTCGCATTGAAGTCTCCAGCCAACAAGTTGGCCAGGCCTCGTTCCCAGCCGTTGGCTAACATAGGGGACAAGCCCGGATTGTGGATGTCGGCATCGATCAACAGCGTCCTACAACGCTGCATGGCAAGAACCGTCGCAAAATTAGCCGCGACCAGCGACTTCCCTTCTCCCGGGAGGCACGAAACGATGCCGATCGCCTTGGTGCTCTTCCTCGGTAACTCGACATCAACAGCGACTTTCACCGTACGCATCGCTTCAGCGAATTCCGAGCGCGGATGCTGCTCTACCCAATTAAAAGCGCTGTTCCCCACCTCGATAAATGACCGATCTCCGGCCGCACGGTCATGCTTGTTCCGGCGAATTGGCTTCCCGTCCAGCAACGGGATCATTCCCAGCGTGTCGAGTCCGAGTTCATCGCGCACTTGACCCCTCGTGCGGAAAAAGCGCTCCCGGTACTCCCGAATTCCGCCCACACCGGCGCCAATCATGCCGCCGAGCACGGCGCAGATCGCCAACGTAACAATGCTGTTCGGAGAACTTGGTCTGCCGGGGTATGATGCTTCCGAGATAATCCGCGCCTCAGTCAACGCCATCGAAAGGTTCTGCAGGCTCGCTTGGTACTGCTGCAGGACCTGTTCATATTGCGACTTGAGGGAAGACGCTTCAAGTTCGAGCTGGCGCAAGGTAACCAGCGTTTCCTTGGTCAGCGTGGTGTCTGTTCGGAACCTGTGGACCGCGAGTTCGGCGTCGACCGATCGCTTCCGCACCGTCTCGAGTTCTTCCGCCAGGGCACTGCGAGCCCGGATGATCGACTCGTCTTTAGCTCCAACTTGGTCAGAGATATAGATTTCAGCATACTTACTGGCTATTTCTTGCGCCATTTCAGCGTTAGGCGACTGAAATTGGATTTGCAGAATATAAGAATCGCCTACGCGAGCTACCGTTAAATTTTCAGCCAGAATGCCAAATGCCTGCCATCGATCAGGCCCCCGCGCCGCACTCGGTTTCGCCGGCGCTCCTCTATCTTCGGAACTGCCAATGAATGACCGCACCACCGAAGCGACCGATCCTCTGAGACTGTTGAGCAACGAATACGGCGCTGACAAGAAGGAGCGATCGGTAGCAAGACCGAGGCTGTCAACGACCTTTAGCCCGATCCGGTCGGAACGCAACAATTCGACCTGACTCAGCATCATCGGGTCAAGCTGTGTGGAGCTTCCGCTCTCTGTTAACTTCGTCACGACGGATGGCTGGTTCTTGTCGATCAGGATTCTGGCCGTCGACTCGTACAAGGGCACCTCTGCGGCAAGGTACGCCAGCCCCAGCACAAGGCCTGCGAGCGCGCATGTAAGTACGAACCTCAACTGCCGTCGCGCTGCCGCCAGGAGTGTTTCGAGATCAATCGTTCCCGACAGAGGATCGCCGAATATGAAGGCAGCATCCGGGTGCCGATTTTCAACTTCGCGGAGCATAAGCCTTCAAACCCGTGGGATGAGACTGGCAGCGCATGGGAGAAACACCCTACCACACTATCTGACTAAATGTCCGCAAATTCAGTATCGGCGCCGGCGAGGCTCAGGGGCAGACCGCTCGGGGCGGGTATCAGCCCGCTCCTCGGCAAAGGCGCGAATTCCTAACCTCTGATTGCAATAAAACGAAATCTCACGCGGCCCATGCTCCGCTGCACGTCGTGCGATTCAAGGAAGAAATTGAGTCGTATTGCCAAATGGCAAAACATCTGAGCAAGAGATTCCGGGCCCAGGTTGAGCCTGTCCTGCGGGAAACAGGGATGTCGATTGGAATGCCTCGTCTTTCACAGGCGCGCGATAACGATCACCGTAAGAGGTCTGCGCGCATCTGGCGCCTCGCGGAACGCCTCTCCAGTGCTCGAATAAGACAGGCTGCAGTCACATTTTGCATCGTGGTGTGGGGTGTCATCCTGCTGATCGTCCTCCTCTAGGTGGAAAGTGGTCCGTCTTATTCACCAAGTGGCGCGGCCGTTGCTCCCTTTCGGGCTCATCGCGCGCGATGTGTGACTTCTGAATCACGGATTCTTTGGAGACCGAGCGCCACACGAGCAGCAGGACAGCAACAAAGTACCCAATCTGTATCAAGATCCCGCAAATTACCGTTTGGACAAACGTGCTCCAGAGCGAGCCGGTAAGCAAATATGTACTGATGGCGAATGCCAACAGGACTATGATAAGGCCGCGCAAAAAAAGCAAAAAGGACATCGCCGTCCCACTCGCAGCCGCTCGCGTGACGCGCTCCTTGGCTATCCAGCTCTCGGCGCGTTAACCATCATAACATATCCGAATGGGTCAGAGCGGTAAAATATTAGGAAATGCGAATAAACGCGCCCTACCGCATGACGCGGTAGAACAATAGCTTGGCTGCGCGGCGCACCTGCGGCTCCATGCCTGCAGGTAGGGTGCAGAGAAAGATGTAGATGTATACCCGCCAGGACAATGGATCGTGCAGTATCGCGCGAATGAGCAAGCGCGCTCCGCGTTTCTTTTCGCCTTGAGCCACGCAATCATTGCCGGCTTTTGCGTATAAACGGGCGTTGCGCCGCCGAGCGAGGTGCGCAAGCTCCGGCCGTCGGATGACCCATTCTCGCGTGAGGTGTTCAGCTACCGGCAGAAGCGCGTCGAGTCTGCGGGTAGTGTTTGAGCCATGACGCCGTTTATAGACGATTGCTCCGGCCACATGTTGAAATGTCCAGCGCTCGGCTACGCGCATGCAAAACTCTGTATCCTCTCCAACCCTGATTGTCTCGTTGAACAACCCGATATCTTCGACAATCTCCCGCCGCATGACGATACTGGAAGGAACAATCGGCCCATCCAGCAGAAAATAGGTCGGCAGCGTATCGCTTTGATCCGCGCGATAGCGGCCAACGGCCACGGGCACAGCATCGGAAAGATCTGGAGCGGAAAAGTCGACCAAATCACCATAGACAAGAGCTGCCTTGCAGCCATTGCCGAAGGCGGTCAATTGACGCTCAAGCTTGTCCTCAGCCCAGAAATCATCGCCGTCGAGAAATGCAATAAAATCACCGGTAGCATGTCTGATTGCAAGATTCCTCGCCGATGAAGGCCCGATACCCGCCGTTGTCAGGACATGGATGCGCGGCTCCCGATCGACCAACGACGCAATCACTTCGGTCGAGCCGTCCGTCGAGCCATCATTGACAATGATGATCTCTCTGATGGCGCTCGAAGCGGTCTGATTGATGACGCTTTCCACTGCCTGCACAATGAAGCGTTCCTCATTGTGGCATGTCAAAATGACCGAAACACTCATCTTGTGCTGCCTGGCAAGGCGCGGCCAAGAAATCGAGAATGACCAGTGCTCGTCGGGTGGGACCTCCGCGCCCTGTTCAATACCAGGCAAAGCCCGTGCCCCGTCAATTCCGGCAGGAGCGAGACAAGGATCAGTGTGACGAAAGCACGTGTGCCCGAGGCTTCCGTTCCAACGTAGAAAGCGCAGGGAACAAGGACTACGAGGGGCAGAAGCCGCGCCTGGGCTGCTCCGATCAATCCGTGAAAAAGTGCCGAGCCTAAAACACGGCTTAACCGAAACCATGCGGCCGCCCATATCAGAAGATAGAGGCTGAGCCCAATGATGCCATTCTCGGTGAATATGCGTTGAAATTCGCCATGGATCCCCAGCCGCAACTCGTCAGGAAGACTGCGGAACTCAGTATCGATGATATTTTTGAATTGGTTCGTGCCCACGCCCATTAGTGGATGTTCGGAGATGAGCCGTTTGGACAGAGTGAAGGCAAACGAGCGCTGGACGTTGCTCGGCGTATCTCCAGGGGCATATTTCCCCTTTGCGGCCAGGTATTCGTACTGCCCCATGCTCAGCGGATCGAGCATGGTCTGCAATTGCTTCTGGATATAGGCGTTGTCCATCGTGGTCGATAGCACAAAAAGACCCACGAAGCCGGCGGCGATCGCCGGCACCATCGCAGCGAGCCTTCCGCGTGTCAGAAGCGCAGCGGTCAGAAAGAGATAGATCAAAAAAGCCTTGCGCTCCCCAGATAGCACGAGCAGGGGGAGTAACCCTGCCCATGCAAACCAAAGGTTGCGCCGCTTGGCCCGGCTGGCGAAGAGCAGCAGCCCCGCGAGCGTAATTGGAAGGAAGGTGAACACGAGCCTTGGATCGAACAGATGTTTCCAACCGACCGGGTAGCCATGAGCCACATGCCAGGCGATCGTATAGGCGAGGATCAGCACCATGCCGAAAAGCAAGATGTTCACTGTCTGGTGCGTATCGAGCCGTCTGGCCTCCTGTGCGAGGACCAACGCAAAGGCGCCCACTGCGGACATCTGCAACAGCTCGCGCAGGCCGTTCTCTATGTCCACGCTAAAGGCCGAGACCATGTGCCAGCCCAAGAAGGGCAGGAGGAGTAGAAAACCGGCTGGAAAAACCAAACCTCGCCAACGCCCCGTCGTGAGGCCAATGATGAGCGACAGCAATGTGATCAGCTCGAACGGGCGCAGCAATACAAGACCCGTCTCGAGCCTGATTGGCAGGAAAAGGCTTAGTATCGCGAATGTGAGGAGATAACGCATCATAGCCCCACGCGGCGCGATATCCTTTTAACATGTTCTCTTTCCTGGAGACAGATTCTTGTTGGTATGCCGGCGGGCGGAGAAGACTTTGCGCCGGTTCATCGGTGTGTCGACGACGAAAGGGGCGGTGGGCCCACGACAGAGCAGCCCAGCGATGAAGGTCTGCGTCTTCCAATGTCCAACGGTGCCTCGAGCGTAGGCAGAGCTCATCAGGCAGTCGACGGAGAGTGATGGCGCATCGTTACGGTGCGCAGTCGATGCGGCCTAGGCGACGGTCTCGCTTTCCGGGGTCCAGGCTTCTGGCTGGTCGAGCACAGAGACTGCGCGAACATGGCAGCGAATTTTATGCCCCATATCCTGCGAGCCGAGCTCATAGCCTGTGCCGGCTTCGCCCACGATCGGAATGCCGTCACGATACCAGAGACACTCTATTTGCGACGCAACCACGTTCGGTACGACGGTCAGCGCTTGGCTTGGTGAAGCCCGGCCCGACAAGGTCGGCAATGCGCTGAAACCCGGCGGAACCCTAGCCAGATCCGTTTCCGTCTGCCGGACCCTTATATAGTCAATGACCATGTCATACGTCTGCGACGGGTCCGGTTGAGCATGCCCCTTGTTTTGATCGTAAGCGAAATCCACCATGATGTATTTTTTCGCTGCGAGTTCCGGGCTCGTCGGAACGCGCGCCACTTCCCAGCCATCGATCACGAAATAACTATAATCATCCTCGATCTGGGCGTACCAAGTATGAAATTCGCCATCGTATATGTCGACTGTCGCTGGAAAGCCATTTGATGGATCGACTTGATAACCGGCTATTTTCCGGTGCACGCCGGCTGTCGCGATCTCTGGATCTGCATAACCGAGTTTGGGTTTGTGAACGTGCTGGCTTATGTTGATGTAGGCGCCATTGAGACCATCATATTCCCAAAAGTCGGTCTCAAGACGATTGCGCGTCCTCCAGAACAGATGCTCTTTGCCATACGCCCAAAAAGCAGGAAAAAATCCGGGGCGGGGCGCTGCGATCTTTGGAAATCTGGCGCGGATCTCAAAGATTCCTTTTCCCCAACACCGCCCTTGGCCATTGTTGTTCACTGAAGAGAACGCACCTGTTCTCCAGCGGCCCTTATTTAAGAGCCGGAGCGCCAGCGTGTGGCTGGCGGCGTCGTGCACATATGAGGAAGGCGACGCCGAGATCCGCTGGGCATTGGCGTCAACGCCGACATTCGCCAGAGAGGTCGGCGCATACCAGATGCTGGCTTGGGCGCCTTTGGAATCATCGACAACCGTGTTGGAATCGAAATCATCAAAAAAAACCGTTGTGTAACCGCGGATCGGTGGCGCCGCCTCTCCACGATGAGCATATCGCTCATTGCCGATGGCTGCCCAGGACTCCCACGAGGCTGAGTCGAATGCGTAACGCCCCGGTTTGTTGTTCGCATCCACGGATGAAGGAGGGCGCTGGCGATAGGGATGATCGCTGGGCAGGTCGGATTGCCGGCCGACGCGCCACATGCCCCATCCCATCAGCATGTCGATCAGCGAGTCATCTAGTTCGCTTTGCCCTATGATGACGCAGTCGATCGCGACATCGGCCCCCATCGGATTGATCACATCGCCCATGAAGCTCTCGGATTTCACCCGGTTGGGTGCCAATGCATAAATCGTTTGGCCAGCCGTCTTGACCCCATTCACCACAACCTGCATCACGAATCCCCGGCGGTACCCGACCATGACATTCCAGCCGCCAAAATCCGTCGAGCATTTCCCTTCCTCGCTCTTGATCTTGCCATCATCGACCTGTGAAACGAATGTGCTTTTCGATGGCCTGAAGCAGACGCGCGGCTGGCGGTGCACCGAACCACCCTCGGCGCCATTGACGCACAAAACAGAAACGTTGTTCGCATCGGAGTTGGCTGCGGAATCGCACCGGGCGATCACGAGCCACCAGCGGTGAAGGTATGGGGCGTCGTTGTCGGCAGGCCAAGTCAATGCCTGTTTCGTGCCCTTCTTGAAGAGGACGCCGTCTTTCCCAAGCTTTGTCGGGCATAGAGAGGGCTCGGCTTGCACCGCAGCTACAGGCTTCACGCCGCTGGATTGCCACGAGGAGACCTCGCCTTCGGCCAAATCCTCCTGATACCAGGATTTCACGATCATCTCCGGGAACAGATCTGGATGCCAAAGTTGTCCCTTCTGCTGCGAGCCCTGGTCCGGACCGGCGGCGAAAGCATCCCGTCCTGGGCGACCGGATGCCGTCAGCAGAAGGGCGGCGCATGCGCCGCGCGCCAGATCCCGGCGGGAAATGCGGCTGGTCATCGTCGGCGTGCCGGCACGGGATTCCTCCGTGGACACCCGTTGCCAACCATTGCGCTTCTTCAAACTCCCTACATTCATGATTCATCCTCGGATGGACGGCCGTTGATGCGGCGAGAATGCAGCTACAATGAACTATGCAAATCTGACCCATTTCGCGTTCTTGGATGTCAGCGTTTGCAGGACTTCCGCACCATACTTCCCGAAGAGGAGCGACGCTCTCAGATAGAGAGTAGCGACAGATAATGTACCTATAACGAGAAGCCCGGTCGCGAGCACCAGATAGTCGGGCGATCCGGCAAGCAGCGTTTTGACCGCCGAGCCAATGGCGAAGACCACGGCGGCAAATGCCACAGGCGGTACATGAACGCGCGCGAAATCCAGAACTGACAATCCCGTCATCCGACAACTGACCACCGCATAAAGGAAGAAACTCGTCGCAATGGCGCCGGACACTGCAAAGGCGACCGCGTTCACGCCGTGGGGCGCTGAGAAGAATGCGGACGCAGCGACAAGGGCCATGTAAATGAATTGCATCAAGGCCGTCCGGTAACTGCGGCCTGTGGCAAGCGTGACGGCTCCGCACACTTTGTAACCGACGCGGAAATAAATTACTGCAGAGAATGCGACCATAGGAGCAACGGCGCCGATCCAGTTCTGGCCGAGGACCGTCAGGACAAGCTCTTTCGCAAAACAGCATAGAAACGCGCTAGTCGGCAGGGCAAGCGCCGCTGTCAAAGCATAACCCTTAAGCTGAGCGGTGCGGAGTCTCGCCTTGTCGTGGTGAACCTTTGACAGCAAGGGAACGACCACACTCTTGTTTAGATCGCCGAACAGATTTGCCGGCATTGCAATCAGATAAAATGCCCGGGAATAGATGCCCAGTTCCGAGGTGCCGATCAAGCGCGCGACAATAACATTGTCGATATATTTGGCGACGAAGCTCGATATACCTGCCAGCGAATAGCCCAGGCTCTGGCTGCGGATGTCGCGGTAGGACTGCATGTCGAAACGAGGACCCACGAGATAGTCCCTGGCAATGAAGAGATAGATGCCGGCCAAGATGAATGCCTCGGCCATGTGCGCGACCACCAAGGCCCAATAGCTGAGGCCAAAATAGGCAAGTGGAATGGCTAGGCCGACATTGGAAGCAATCCAGGCGACCAGCCTCGCTATGGAGGATATTTTGAATTTCAGATGCCGCGACAAAATGGCCTCGGCGGTCAGATTGAACGCGTTCGCGATCATCATCACCGCAAGGATGCGCGAAACGAGAACCAATTCCGGCACATGAAGAAAATCGGCAATCTGCTCTGCAAACACCCATTGAAGCAAGCCGAGGATAAGAGCGGTTGCCATCGACAAGGAAACTATGGTTCCGATATGGCGCTCTTCGATGTCCGCTCGCTGTACCAAGACCTGCGACATGCCAAGGTTGGCAATGTTACTGCCGATGGCCACGATGATCATCGCAGCGCCAACAATACCGTATTCTCGGGGGGAAAGCAGGCGCGCGAGAACGGCCGTGACCAGCACATTCAACAAGGTTCGAGCAAGCAATGTGGTACCCGCCCACGAGAGGCCCTTGGCTGCCCTTCGAGTCAGCTTCCTATGTTCAGCTATTTGGTCCAAGTTGACTTGACCCAGACTGTCCAATTGGTCGGCTACGTTTTAGTGCATGCAAGCGTGCTGCAATATCGTGAGTCATTTTTCTCGCCCACGCTTCGCGGGTGAATTCGCATTGCATTCGCCGTCTCGCGTTCTCGCCGAGCCGCGTCCGCAACTGTTTATTGTCGCGCAATTGAGTCAGCGCACGGGTCCAGTCCACAACGTCGTCCGGGGAGCAAAGGAGGGCAGTTTCGCCGGCAGTAAATATCTCTCGCAAAACCGGAAGATCGCTGCACAGGATGGCTTTTCCATGCGCCATGTATTCGAAGGCCTTCAAGGGCGACATCCAGTCAGCGAGGTTCGTCGTATTGTTGTCGACGCCTCGTACAACCCGCTGATAGGGCGCGAGCACCACATCGAATGCCGCCAGGAACGAGGAGATCCGGGCATGTGGCACATATCCGTGAAAGATAATATTTCTCTCGGATTCTGCCCGAGCCCGCCATTGGTCGATGTCATGCTGCGCCCCACCGACGATATGAAAGGTGGCCCAAGGGCAGGCTTGCGCAAGAGGAAGTATGACCTCCATTCCTTTTCCTGGATAGAGTTGCCCCGCATATCCGACATTGAAATCTCCGCCGAGCGGGATCGCGTCTTCCTCGGGCGCTGAAACGAGATCGCCACCGAGCGGCATGGACAGAATGCGACCTGATAGCTCGGGCCACCGGCTTTCAAAGTGTTTCCTCAACGCTTCGCTGATGACGACGAGCGAAAGGAGGTTTTTCGACTTCGCCAAGTTGTCGAAGCGCCTGATGACGGCCCGGTGCTCGGTATCAATCGAGCTATGCAGCTCCAGCACTGTCGGAACGCCGGCCGCAGCCGTAGCCCTGGCAATGGAGATCGACCGCGTGATCACGGCATCGCGCGCCGTCAGCCATGCAAGCAACGATACGGCACCGCCAAAGGCAAGCTTTCGGGCTGGAATATGATCGAATGGTATGTGCCACAAACCAAAACGCCGCTCTGGATCGTAGGCCTTCCTGATTTCGCCCCACTTGTTGGTACCGGGTCGATCAAGGGGAATTGCAAGGACGGTTCTGCAGCCGATTGCTTGAAACGCGCTGCATGCCTTCACGACCTGTACGGCGTTTGCCGCTTGGCTCGGAACAGGTACGGGATGCGCATAGACAAGCTTCAAATTACTCATTCCTTTGGCGCCCAATCACTGTTTCCGCGTTCACTTCATCAAGAACCGGTTCATTGAAACCGGCCTGCCGCCTGCAGCAGCAGTCGGCGTATTCCGCTGGCGCGTGCAAAATCGAGAGGCCATGAGAGAAATGGCAGCCGCCCGCGCACCAACGACGCCGCCCGTATGAGAACGCGTTCGAGACGGAAGGAGACTTGGCGCTGAACGGCCTGGTAGTGGAATTCGATCTCTCGCTTGTTTTTGAGCGAAAGTCCTGGATAAGGTTGCCAGGACGCTCTGGCCGCTTCGAGGTCGAACGCCGGAAAGGGCGGCAGAGTAAATTCGGTTCGCAGACGCTCCATCGACGGTTCCAGCATCGAAAGGAGCTCGGCCCTTTTATCGGGTGAGAGATATTCGTGATTGTTGTTGGGGCTTGCTATTCTCTTGTCTACTGCCGCAAAGATCCTACGTTCCAATTTGCGCTCGGAATATCGAATATGTTCATTTCTACACCGCTTGTATTCCAGGAGATCTCGGCTTAGCCGCTCATTGGCACGAAGATGCGGTTTTGTGAAAGAGGAGATATCCTCAATTCCGAGAACATGCCGCACGAAATCATTGATCAGATTCGGCAGAGCCGCTTCGTAAGCGCGCACCGAGCAAGCGGTGCTCCCAAAGACATCGCGCCAGATCGATAGGTAACGATGATAGTCCAGCATGTCATAAGCTATGCCGAGAAAGTCGCCAACATCGCCGCTAAACAGAGCGCCCTTCTTTACATTTTGATTGTAAAGGGACTCAAGATAACAATCTGGCCTTCGCACGTAGCAAATTATGTGGCATTCCACGTGGGCAGGAATAGCGGCGTGCAGCCGTTCAATGAGATTGCGTTCCTTCTCAAGGACCTCCGCGCTCGTGTTCTGGGCGTGGAAGCATTCCAGATATCGCACCATAGCATAAAGATTTTCGGAGCTTGCGATGATTGTGTCAGCTCCGTTTTGCTCTCCCTTTCTCAAATTCTCAAGAATGAAATTCCGGAGCCTCTCTTGCCCATCTACCAAAGGTGCGTTCACAAGACTATTGCAATGGAACTCGTGTGCTGGCGACGCGTAGTACATTCCATGCTCGCCCAATCCTTTTCCGTTTGCGCAAAGGAATTGCTGTAGCGCTGTGCTTCCCGTCTTATGCGTGCCGATATGGAGGATGAGCCTCATGTTACTTTTGCCGGCACGTGAGCTGACGCATGGCGATCTTTCTGCACGAGCGTCGCGATGAGACTCATTTGCCGTGTTGCGACGCTTTCCATGCTGAATCGCGCAGCGACAGTTCGTATGGCGCGGCGCGCCATCGCATCGCGCTCGGCTTCCGATAGGCCAAGCGCGCGAAGCAGGAGCCCGCCATACTCCACATGCGAGCCAGCCAAAAAACCACTGCGTTCATGCTCCACAATATCGGACGCACCGCTGACATCGGTGATGATCGGGACCACACCGCAACTCATAGCCTCGAGCAGGGCGTTTGACATGCCTTCCGACACCGAGGTGGAAAGATAGAAGTCAGCCTTCCACAGGAATGGAAAGACATCTTCGACCGCGCCGGCGAATTTGACCCTGCCGGAAAGGCCCAACCGCACCGTCTGTTCCTCGAGCGCGGCGCGACACTGGCCATCGCCTAAGACGGTGAGTTGCGCCTTCGCCTCGGCGGGAAGAGCCGCGAACGCATCGATCATGTGCTCGAGGCATTTCTCCGGCTCGATGCGGCCAAGGCAAATGAAGCGCCGGGTGCCATCTGTGCTCGGCTGGCGGCGCGGCTTGTGGGGCAGATCAATCCCATTTGGAATCATGTGAATGCGATCCGCCTCGATGCCATGTCTCTCCAGGTCACCTGCGATTTGGCGGCTATTGGCGATGAAGGCCGTGACGTGCCGCTTGATCACGGACGACGCCCAGCGACCGACAAATTTCTTTTCGCGCACAACGTCGAGATCGAAACACCGTCCGCCGCGGCCCATTTTTGCGAGAACGGGCTTGCCCAGGAGGGCCCCTGCCAACACCGCCGGAACGGCGTGAAGTCGGGCATGGATGATATGTACGACATCGAATTCGTCGCGACGGCGCAGCATCCAGATCACAAGCTGGACGCACCACGACAGGAACGACAGCATATGCCGCCCGCCCAAATTCGGCGCGGCATGCAAGCGAAGGCGCTCGATGGGCACTCCGTCGATGGCGGACCGTTTCGGCGTCGAGTGTGACAATCTGGGTGCCAAAATGGTTACGGAGACGCCCCTTTCGATCAGCGCCCGAGCAAATCGCCGCGTCTGTTGCTCGGCGCCGCCATATGACTCTGGAAAATAGGTGGAGAGCACGAGCAAGATGCGTATGCTGTGAAGGGCTTCGACTCGCGGGGTAATCATTGGATAAGCAGAGGCAACGTCTGTTACATTCATATCAATCCACCGGATTTACCGCCAACAAATCCGGCAATCTGCCCGATCTCTGTGGGGCACTTCATCGCGGAAGCGCCAGATTTCGAACAGGAGGCCTGGTCGACGCTCCCTTGCTCTCCAGATGCTGGTTAAGAGCCTGGCGGTAAATGGCGTCGATCCGCTTGCCCATTCGCTTGGCGTCCCAGTTCGAAAGATCCGTCGCTGCGGCACCTCGGGCGAGGCAAGCCAGTCTTTCGCGATCCTCCAAAAGGGCGGCTGTGGCGTCGGCCATGGCGCCCAAGTCGTCCGGGGGTGTGATCACGCTATTGGTGCCAGGACGGAGCACTTCGCGAAGACCTGGCAGATCGCAAGCGACGCAAGGCTTGCCGCCGGCGAGATATTGCATGAGCACGCGGGGCAATCCCTCCCGTATGGAACAGAGCAGGCAGAGATCCGCGAGTGCGATCAGCCGCTCGGGGTCGTCGCGATAACCGGCAAAGACCACTCGGCGTTGGAGCCCCAGCCGGTTGACTTGCGATTCGGCGATCGAGCGAAGCGGCCCATCGCCTGCGAGCACAAGTACCGTGTCGGGTAAGCGGGCGGCGATTTTCTTGAAAACCTCTAGAAATTCCGCGTGTCGCTTGCGTGGCTCGAATGCCGCGATCATCAAGAGCACAGGCGGGCGCGGCGCGTCCGGTGTCAAGCGCAACAACTCACGCCAATCGGCAGGCGGACTGGCGTTGCGAAAGCGATCGAGATCGAATCCGGAATAGACGACATGATGTTTGTCAGCATGTCCCACTCCCGCGCTCATGCATAAGTCACGGATGCCCTCGCTCACACTGATGAATGCACTGGTGACTGGCGCCGCCAGTTTTTCCAAAGCGAGATAGGTGAGCCGCTCGGCGACGCCGACATTGACAAAAGGCACGATATGCACGCCATGAATGACCACTGGAACCCTCGCCGCCCATGCCGCGAAACGGCCGAGAATGCCTGCCTTGCTGGTATGCGTATGTACGATGTCGGCATTCAAGGCGCGGAATCTCCGGGTAAGCGCCAACAATGCCCTCACGTCGGAGGCAGGCGAAATGGACCGGGTCAAGTCGGGGACACCAATGAGTTCCACCCGCGGGTCTACTTTAGCTAAAATTTCTGGGTGAACCGCCTCGCCGTGCAGCAGGAAAACATCATGTCCTCGTTGCGCGGCCCAATTGCAGGAATAGACGGTATTCTCATCAGCACCGCCATTGATGAGACGAGTAATGACATGAGCGATACGCAGTCGATGCGCCGCTCCAATTTTGCCTTCCGCATCCCGTGATTTCAAATCGCCGCTACCGGGCTCAATCCAACCGATGGTGGTGCTGCCCCCCCGGGCGTGTTTTTGGTTTCCTGACCTCCCGATAGCGGTGCTACTGCGTTGGAGCGACATGTCACGTCCTCGGGTAAGTGCATGCCGTATGGAGACAAACCCTGACTCCTGGCGCACCTCGTCTCTCTTGGGTCGCACCTCCCCTATCCATAAGGACAGGTTCCAAACGGCTTTCAGTTGGTCAGATTTGATTTATGTTTTAGGCGTCCCAGAGACGTGTCGCTGTTACCCCGGGCACAGCCGAGTGCCTATTCGTCGTATAGTTATGCGCGAATACTTTTCTCCTTTGCCGCGCTTGTGTGACGTCGGACCGGACTCGTTCGAAGAGGCAGTCAAGGCAACGGGATGTGCCTCGCATATGAATTCGCTTTTGGATGTGACGACAACCGAGTTGACGTGCCAGGCCTGCGTCATTGGTTCCGGACCCGCCGGAGCGCTCGTTGCCCTCCCCCTCGCCGAAGGGGGGATGGATGTGATCCTGGTGGAGGCGGGAAACCGGGATCCGACACCACTTTCATCTGCGCCCCTGGCGCAACTCGACGTCGACGGTGCGGTTGATCTGTCTTACGCCCAGGCTTTGCAGCTCGGTGGATCTTCAAATCTTTGGGCCGGTCGCGTGGCGAGAATGGACGAGGCAGATTTCGTGGAAAGGCCGGACATTGGCTCACCGGCTTGGCCATTTCCGCTGTCCGAACTTTCTCCATACTACGAGCGTGCGTTGGACATCTTGGGTATGCCCAGTTCCGAACACTACAACGAATTGCCACGCATGCCCTGTAGCTGGAAGACGTTCGCGGCGAGCGATCGGGTTGACATAAAATATCTCATGTGGTCGCGACCAGCCTTCAAAGTCGCCGAGCTCGTGACAAAGTCCGACGGAAATCTCGCCAATCTACGGGTTCTGACTGACGCTCCCGTGTTCGACGTCACACCAAATGGAGATCGGCGGGCCATCGAAAGCGTCACCGTCGGTCGTCGGCAAAACCACAAAACGATCAAAGCTCAGGTGTTTGTTCTCGCCGCCGGTGGGCTCGAAACCACTCGGCTCTTGCTGGGCTATGCGCGCCGTCACTGGAGGGACGAAGAGGGGGCAATCGGTCGATATTTCTCGACGCATCCCAAGGCGGACTTGGCCGTCCTACGGGCTAAACAACCGGTTAGTGCGGAGCATCCGTTGTTTCGAGAAGCTACGAGCAACGGGGTGCAGGTACGAGCGGGTATCGGGCTCTCCACGGCTACGCAAATCTCCATCGGCACATTGAACCATTGCGCGCGTCTCTACCCCATTGCCGAATACAAGGCCGAAAAGGTCTTCGAGTCTATCAAGAGCGCGGCATTCCGAGGCGCGCCGATCGTGAATCGAAGCGCCAGGTTACGACGTCTTCTGATTGCCTCGGGCAAGATGGCGTTTGACCGCCTAGGACAGGCTGCACGATTGCAGGCCAAAGCACATGCCTTCGTGGTCCGATTGAACTTGGATCAGCATTCGAACGCCGAGAACAGGCTGACCCTTTCCGAGGACTGCGATCGGGAAGGGCGCCAGCTGCTCAACCTGAGATGGCGATATGATCTAGCGGATCGCAGGTCGGCTATGACCTTTCTCGACATGTTGGATCGCTTCCTTCGTGCACATGATGTTGGCCACCTCGATTACTCTTACCTTCGCGATTCGGATTCCTGGCCCCTCACAGCTGTTCACTCGCATTTCCTGGGTACTACGAGAATGAGCAACGATCCCCGCCAAGGAGTCGTCGACCAGAACTGCCGTGTCCACCGGTTGCACAATTTGTTTGTCGCCGGACCTTCCGTCTTTCCGCGATACGGCAATGCCAATCCGTTCCTGACGATCGCCGCTCTATCCCTTCGATTGAGCGATCATTTGAGCCGTGTGCTGGGCCGAGAGTGAGATCCGTGCGGATAATGTACTTAACCGCGACGGCTATGCCAGGACCGCAGGCGCATACCGTCAATATCGCTAAGATGTGCAGCGCGTTCTCCGCTTCAGGTGCGGATGTGACCCTCATTGTCTCAGGTCGATTCCGTCGGCGCCTGCAAGGTGAATTGGCAGAACACTACGGGCTGGAGCACGGTTTCAGGGTGTGGACCATAGGGCTTCGGCAGCCCAACTCCCGTTGGGTTATCATGTTTGGAGTTATGCTGGCGCGTATCCTTCGCATTGACCTCGTGTATACGAGAGAGCCGCGCTTCGCGCTGTGGCTTGCGCGTGCCGGATTTCCCGCCGCGCTGGAATTGCATCACGACCATCTTTCATTTGGGCCGAAGTCCAAGGCCGCATTTGCGGCGCTGACGCAAAATCCACGCCTAAGGGGTTTGGTCGCCATTTCTCAAGCAATTGCCGACGCGGTACTCAAGGATTTTCCCTCTCTCGATTCCAAGATCATTGTGGCTGCTGACGGCGCCGACGCAATGATATCTCCTCCCAAACCGATCGAGGCGCCGTCACGTTCACAGCTCTCGGTCGGATATGTCGGACACCTTTACCCCGGCAAGGGCATGGAGATTATCGCCGATTTGGCACCTCTATGTCCGTGGGCCCATTTCGACATTGTGGGTGGGCGCCGGGAAGATGTTCAATATTGGAAGGAGCGGACAGCGACACTCCCCAATCTGACTTTGCATGGACCCCTGCCTCACGCTGCTGTTCCGGCCAAGCTTGCTCATTTCGATGTCGTCCTGGCGCCGTACAAGCGTTCCGTAATTGTGTCCAACGGCCGCATGGATGTGGCGTCATGGATGTCTCCGCTGAAAATATTCGAGTACATGGCCTCGGAGAAAGCGATCATCGCTTCGGATTTGCCTGTCTTGCGCGAAATCCTGACCGACGGCGTTACCGCATTGCTCTGCGATCCTGATGATGTCAGATCCTGGGCGGCAGCGCTCGAGCGCCTTGCTCAGGATCTCGCAGAACGACGACGCCTGGGGCGCTCCGCGCGCGAACTCCTGCTATCGGGCTATACTTGGAAACAGCGTGCAGAGAAGATCCTAATCGCCCTGGGCATGGTGGCGGCGCAGGTACCAATGGATTGCAATTGCGCGCAAGAGATTAGGCATACTGCGCACACGTGAATTGCCCAAGGAAGTCACTTCACCACCACCGCCTGCAGGTTTGACGGCAACATGGAGTCGATTCGGCTTCGCTCATCCAGGAATTGACGCGTCTCGTACTGTCTCACCACAAAGACGTCCAAGACCCTGATGGTATGAAACAATAGCTCGATAAAAGGCCGGGCGAGCGGGAAAATGTCACATTGCAAGTGAATGCGCTGGATCAGAATTCCGATCGTTTCAAAGGGCTGACTCGAGCCGCGGAGCATATCGAACCGCGTCCAATCCTTGAACAGCAGCTTGAAGCCATAGGGGGTGAAATGGAAGAAGTTGTCCGGGCATTCATGGAATGAAAACACCGCGCTCGCGGAAATGACAAGACGACCGCCAGGCTCGAGAATGCGCCACATATCCGCGACGATGCGTTCGGGATCGGGTATGTGCTCGAGAAGGCCCGTGCAGACGATGACTGGATAGCTTTCCGAAGCGATCTTGCTCAAATCCCGGTAGTACAAATCGACATGCATGTCCGCCGGTTTGTCGGGCCGCTTCGTGACGGTGAATGCGTTGGGGAAATGGGGCTTGTAGTCGACGTCTTCGGAATGGATCACCAGCGTCCGCTCAGCGGTCGCAAATTCGCGACACAATCGGTCCAGATTCTTGGTCGACAATTTCCTTTTGGTGAACGTGAAGCGATAGAGACGTCTGCGGACTCGTTTCCATAAAGTCGGCGACTGCGCAGCAGCATTCTGAACCCCGGCTATATGCTCGACGTCGGACACCATCAGCTCTCCGTTGCCGCACAGTGCTATGAAACATACACGAAAGAGAGTGCCATGTGGACGGTCCGCAAAGGGCTGGCTCTGGTGTGGGCGCACATAGGCCAGGCGAGCGGCGGCCAATCGCATCGAACCATGGAGAGCCCTGAGAAGATGCTATACATCAATAGACATCACGATCCGAAAGCAACAGCAAAGCGGTTGTCCAA
The DNA here is from genome assembly GCF_964252735.1 of Mesorhizobium sp. LjNodule214. Taxonomy (NCBI): domain Bacteria; kingdom Pseudomonadati; phylum Pseudomonadota; class Alphaproteobacteria; order Hyphomicrobiales; family Phyllobacteriaceae; genus Mesorhizobium; species Mesorhizobium sp. LjNodule214. The sequence continues at coordinate 2,088,919 of NZ_CAXUPE020000002.1, read as the reverse complement.
ATTATCTTAAGATCGAGCCGCACGCTCCAGGACTTTATGTACCAGAGATCATGCTCAACGCGTTTTTCCATCCGCCACAGCTCCTTCGTCTCCCCTCGGAAGCCGTTGATCTGAGCCCAGCCTGTCAAACCGGGTTTTACACGATGGCGATAAGCATAGCTTTCAATAACCTTACTATAGGTATCGTCATGAGCGACGGCGTGGGGTCGCGGCCCTACCAGAGACATTTCTCCCCGAAGCACGTTGAACAATTGCGGCAGCTCGTCGATGTTTGACCGGCGCAATATACGGCCAAGTCGGGTAACTCGCCTATCATTACGCTGAGCCTGGCGAATTTCCTTACCGTTCTCCTGCACGGTCATCGATCGGAACTTGTAAATATTGAATGGGTTACCACAAAATCCCCGCCGCGTCTGCTGGAACAGCACTGGGCGACCGTTCTCGATCGCTATGGCACATGCGACTACCGCCATCAACGGAAACAGGAACAGCAGTAGCAGGGATGCAAGAACAATGTCGAACAACCGCTTCAGCAAGCGTTCGGCAGGTCTCAAAGGCGCGCGCTGGACTTCGAAGGCTCGCTGCCAGCCGGTATGCAGGGGACATCCGGCCAGAATCTTATCTGTGTAGGCATCGGCGAAAAGATAGATCGGCAGCGGGAGGCGGCACATTTCCTCCAGGATGCGTTCGATCAACTTACGCTGGTCCCACGGGCAAAACAGATAAACTGCCTCATATGGACCAAAACGGAAAGCAGCCTGCGCAGCTGCGACGCCGGCATGCACCGATTGTGCTGCGATCGTGCCATCGCGGTTCTCGATGTTCGAAACACCGCAAACCGCGATGCCCTGTTGCCCGAGCTTGCTGATTATCCCTTTTTCCATTCCAGGAACGCCAGCGTAAAACAGATAGGCTGTGCGCAAGACGAGCTTCTCAGCGGCCAGAAGCCGTTTCAGCACACGCGCCAGAGCCACGTGCCCAGGCAGCAGGATTGGGAATCCGACAGCAAACGCCAGAGTCAAAGAGCCGCGCGAGAAAGTCGACGTGGTCTTCGTGAGAAAGGCGAGCCAGAGAATTGCAAAGAAAGCGAACAACCACCCGGTGAAGAGTGTTTTGATCACACGGTGATCGTCCAGGATGCCACTGACCGTATAGGCGCCTCTGGCAGCCATGAATGCGACGAGCAATAGGCCGGCGGTAACGCTGAGATAAATCGTCCCCCAAATATCTGACGGGCTCACCCCGAGGTGCCTATGATAGACCTCATTTGAGGCAAGGAGTATCGTCTCTGCAAGCAGGAAATCAGCAGTTGCAAGAAATATGCAAACTGCTCCCACAGGAAGCCGTAGCGGTTCGATGCTCCGCTTTAAGAACGCACTCGACGCTTGGGTTGGTGCATGCCGCATGGAGACAAGCCCCCGGATCCTGTTGTGTCTCTCAACGGCTTCCAGTCGGTCAAATTTGATTTAAACTCTCTCAGACACATGTCGCTGTTACCCCGGGCACAGAGGGGGGGACTATTTTGGTGGTATCCTAATATGCTAATGTGCTAATATTTTCTGGCTTAGTGCGTTTGCGCGAGAACGGCCCGGAGTCGGACTCGTTCCAGGTAGTCAAGGCAATGCTTTAGGGGACCGGGGCGCTTTACCCTACCAAGGGGGCGAGAGCCATGGCATTGAGTAGCGCTGAGGTTCGGGTCGGACAGCTCGATAAAATACGCTTATTTCGGCTATTTGGGCAAGATGTTCTTAATGAACTGGCGAAAGTGGCCATCCTACGAAAGGTTCCTAAGAATAAGATTCTTACTCACGTTGGTGACATACCAAGTTATATTTACTACATAATTCAAGGAAAAATTCGGCTTAGTGCTCCACTTTCGGACGGTCGAGAATTTATCTTTTCCGATCTCGGTCCCGGTGACACGTTCGACCTGACTAGATTGTTCATCACGCGACGCAGTAGCATGAACGCTGCTTCAGTTGTGGACAGCGACTTGATGCAGATCGAAGTAGCTTTCATGGCTAGGGTCTTCGACAAACACCCCGATCTCGCACTAAAGGTGATCCCGTATTTGTGCGAAGCAACGCACGACGCGCAAGAGCGAGTGATCCACAGCGCGGCCAGTGCCCTATCCACTCGATTGGCGAGCACGCTCTTGCGATTGACAGGGAGGCCGCACAGCATGGCTACCGTGGATAGAGCTCGGAGCATTCACATTTCGCAGACCGACCTCGCGGCCATGGTCCCGGCTTCTCGAGCGAAAGTGAATCGTTGCCTGAGAGAATGGGAGCGGCGGCATCTGACCCAATACGACCACGGCTCGCTGACGATCCTCAATCGGGCCGCGTTAGAGTCTGTTGCTCTTGGCGAAATCGCCTTTGATCGTTCGATGATGCGTATCCCACCTGCTCGGGGCATCTCCATGGCATGCTCCCGGGAGATGCGCATTGCAACCACAGCCAGGCGCTAGATCTGGTGAAGCCGGGGCATAGGTTCGGCCCCGATGCGCTGACGGGCGGCGGTGACACCTTCACATTGTGTACGAAACTAACCAAAATCGAGCGACGCGGAACGAAATTTCCAGCTTATCGTTTAATGCCTTGGCCGGAGACTTTTAATGCCCCCCCCTGTTCCGGCCCTATCTGTACGGCTCGCTGCTAGCCAGGCAGCGAGCCGTTTCGCGCTTGAGCACTGCCGTCAGCTGCGCTAGTCCACTTTGTCCCTCAGCAGCGTCCTGCGCGTAGGCGCCCAGTACTTCTCGACCAGCCTGACCACGCCGATATTGACCATCACCAGCGGACCCAGAGTGATCGTCCCGTCTCGTCGTCGATGCGTTGACTGTCCGGTAAGCTCCATCTGTTGGCCGCGCTTTACCTTTGAAGAATCGCGGATTGAGTGCAGGAAGTTGTGGCTCGGGATGGCTACGCTGACGTGATGGTCATCTACCCGCCTGCGCACGGTCGCGGCCACCGCACAGCAACCGTGTCGAAGCCATGGTGGCGGCGCTTTTGTCGGAAGAGGGAGCAGTCGGGCTCGTCCAGGAAGCGGCGGCGCGCGATTTCGTCGCGGACGCCTTCGCCACCTCAAATTCATAAAGCCGGAGTCGCAGTTGATGCAGACGAAGGCCTTGGAACCGCTCGAGGGGGCGCAAAGAATAGACTATGTCCAGTAATATCGCCAGGCGATCCATTTTCAGCAAAGACACATTGGTCGGCCGGCTCCGGCGTGGACGGAAGGCGGAAGGCGGAAGGCTACGATGCGCCGGACGCGGACTGACATTGACTATGTGTGCGGAACGCGGCGCTCGGCGACCCTGACGGAACTCATTGGCAGATGGCTCATACGCAACAAATCCTGCAAGCGGAGCTGCAGTTGTGGCGAGCCGTCGCGAGAAGCGTCGGGCAAGCGGGCAGTCTGCGCCCACCTCGGCTCAGAAATTTCTACCCAACGTTCCCCTGTTCCATTAGACTTTACTAATGTCTATCCTCTCCTTCACCCCGAAGGTCCCGGTGAAGACCAATGCCGGTTATCGACTTCTGGTCAGCAACGTACAAGCTGCGTCCCAGGAACTCCTGACATGGACCGAGCGAGGCCCGCACTGGAACCGAGCGGCACGCGTTTGCACCGCCGCCCTGGCCGGCAAAGCGACACCGCAAGAGGCCAGGAGGTGCTTCCGGATTGCTGCTATAGAGAATGGTCGCCTCCTTCCTCGCATTGAAGACGAAAACTGAATACCTGTGCCGCCTCGGCCACCTTCGTCGGTCGCCGGTTTTCCTGGCACTATGATTTACTACGGCGTTGGCAGTGCGGACGAACGACTGCAAAACAAGGGCCAGCGGCCGGCGGCGCCAAGCACGCTGGGCCTTGACCGACCGAATTGCGAGGCCAGCCGGCTCCTAAGATGATGTGCTGTCGGCAGCCCGCTTTGCAAGCGGGACCATGGTCCGGTCTCTGCGGACAATGGACCTAGCATCGGGGAGTCCAAGTTTGGTGAGCACCGGAGCGGCCCAGCTGTCGGGTCTGGGGTCGGCCGCCGGGCCTAACGGGCAAACAGGGTGTCTGGCCGCTGGCGACATCGCCTTTGCGCGCCTGCCTGGGGGAGCGACATAGCCCTAAATTTTGGGGAAAACTGCACCGCTGGGGTTTTATTGAGGGATTGCTAATATTACTACTGACGCTTAGCCGGCTTTGCCACCCATGCCGGTAAGGCCCGACGGTCACGCAGTTCTACCCCAACAGACTGTCGGGCCGCTGCGAGCGCGCGATCGGTGTGCGGCGCCGACTCGCTGAAGTCGGCCGCCAAAATCGTGCAGAATCCGCTGGGCCTGGACAGTCTTGACGCTTATGATCTCCTGCTTCGCGTGCTGCCTGATGTCCACACCTTCACAACGCAAGCCCCTGTCCTCGATGCCGAGAAGGTACAGCTTGGGGTCGTTACCCATGGCTACGCATCACATGGCGCGCTGGTGGAGTTTCGTGGTCAGACGGCCCATACCGGACCGACGCCAATGGACAAGCGGCACAATGCCCTGTTGGCAGCCGCCAGACTGCTGTAGCCGTGGACGAATGCCGGAACCGGCGGCAAGGCGACCGCGCTGCATATCCCGTCGCTTGGCCTCCTGATCGCCGGTGACGCGATTTACAACGAAACGCATCCGTTCCTTGTGGAGTCCGATCGGGCTGGCCGGCAGGCTTGGCTCGCAGCCATCGACCGGCTCGCCGCGATCAATCCGCAAGCAGTCGTCGTGGGTCATGGCCCGCTCGACCCGGATTGCAGCCCCCGCCACATCGACGCGACGCGCCGATACATCCGCGATCTCGATCGGGTGGACCGCGAGACCGCAACGGCTCGCGATCTCTACGACCGGATGCTCGCCCTCTATCCCAACCGGATCAACCCGGGATCGCTCTGGGGCAGCGCCTTGGCCGCGAAAATTGCAACTTGAGAGGAGCCTCACCTATGAACGCCACCCAGTATCGCGCCTATGGCGGTTTCGTAGATTGCCGTGTAGCCAAGTCCAGACTGGACAGCGGACCTTCGAATTGTGATGAGACGCTGTTGGGGTCATTCAAAGGGCCTCTGCGCCCTTCGGCGTACACTTCCCTCGCTCCCATCGCCAGCTTGGCCTGGGTTTTTCGATACGCCAGCGATCAGTTCGTCCACTCGTGAAAGGAATAGCCTCAGGGTCGGGGATGTGTTCGCCTTGCTGTAGCCGATCACCAGATCGATGGTTGGCGCTTCACCCTCCAGCGGACGGCTGACGACGGACCACGGCAGCAGATTCTTCGCGTAAGCGGGCATGAGCGCCAACCCACGGGTGGACGCAACGAGCGACATGGCCATCGCCATGTTGTCCACGCCATGATGCAGTGTGATGTCGAGCCCACAGCGGCGCAGATAGTCCTCGGTCACGGCTCGCAGCACCGTGGCCTTGTTCGAACCGCCGATGAATATCTCACCGACCAATTCCCGCGGGTGAATTGCTTCGCGGCTGGTGAGGCGATGGTCACTCGGCATCAGGACGATCAGCGGCTCGTGGTCCACGACTTCGAAACAGAGATCGAAGGTCGGCTCGGCGCGCAAAAAAGCCACGTCGAGCCGGCCGTGCACGAGCGCTTCGGCGAGCTCCGGAGAATAGTCTCTCGTGATGGTGACCTGGATGTTCTTCAACTCGTCGCGCAGCACATGCATGGCCCGCGGCAGCCAGTTCATCTCGTGACCGGTCTGGAAGCCGATGGCAAACGTCTTTCGGGCGGGTTGGGCAGCTCTTCGCGCCGCTTCCACCGCAGCATCGGCCTGCGCCAGCGTCAGCCGGGCATGGTCGAGAAAGGCCTTGCCGGCAGGGGTCAATTCGATGCCGTGCACGCTGCGACTCAGCAACTGGACGCCAACCTCGTATTCGAGATCGCGGATCTGGCTGCTGAGTGAAGGCTGCGCCGTGTGCAGCCTCTTCTTGGCCGCAACCGTCAGGTTGCCCTCCTCGGCGACGGCCACGAAATAACGAAGATGTCTCAGTTCCATCATCGTCCCATGCCTTGGAGGCATGGAGACCAACCTACAAAGTCTTTTTCCACGGCACCAGCGGAACCTACCTCAAACCTGCAGAAACGATCTGCCACTGACCCCCCAGGGCTTCCGCCGAGCGCGGAAGTCATATGTCGAAGGACTGGAACCATGAGCACTCAAGTTGTTTTGATCACCGGTGGACTGAGCGGCATAGGGCGGGCCGCCGCCGTCGCCTTTGCCAGGAAGGGCAACGACAAGATCGTCGGTAGTGTAAGGGAAGGCCTCGAAGCTTCCGAGGCAAGGATCCTTGCCTCCGAAGACATCGGGCTGCAACGTATCGTGATTGCCGATCACTTCGAGTGGCCCAATAGGCCGGAGAAATGCTGGTTTGGTTCAGGGACGGGTGAGCGCTCAGCCGATTTTGTAGATCAAACTGAGCCGCCCGCCCGGCACCTGCTCGACCTTCGTGAGTTCCAGGTCGCGGCGCTGCGCGGTGGTCGAAAACAGCGCCTTGCCCTCGCCGGCGATCAGCGGATAGACGACGAGGCGCAACTCATCCACCAGCCCGGCCTCAGTCAGGCTGTCGACGATGGTTGAGCCGCCCATCAGGTAGATGTCCTTGCCGGGCTGACGCTTGAGCGCCGCGACGTCGTCGTTCGAGCGCAGGAACTTGGTCATCGGCCAGTTGGCGGAATTCAGTGTGTTCGACAGCACATAGTGCGGTGTCTTGGCGGCAAAGCGCGCCCAGGGCAGTTCCTCCCGCGCGGCGAGCTTGCCGGTCATCGGCAGCGGCTGGTCGGGCGCATCCTGGATCGCGGTCCAGTATTGCTCGTAGCCCGGATACATGCGGCCGCCGAGCACACAGGCATCGACCTGATCCATCAGCCCATAATCCTCCGACCAGGCATGCACCCAGTCGGCGATGCCCGTCGGTCCCTCCGACTTGCCGTCGACGGAAATCTTCATGGCGGCGATCAATTTACGCATAGCATTCTCCTTGGCGCTCAAGGCGCGATTGTCCGGCCGCACGGCCGGCGGTTGAAATCTTCAGGACTGGAATTGGGAAGCCGCCGGCAAAGCAGCGGTTATCAAGCGAGCACGCGCTCGCTTTCAGTCATCGGTCAGGCAGTCTTATCGGTCAGTCTTGTGGTCGTTCCGGTTCGTCTCCTTCCTGTTCGTCTGATCGCGTCCTTCGGTTCAGGCCGGCAGGCGCCGGTCGTAGTCCTGCCTCAGTCTCGCCCAGCCGTCCCAGAACGGTTCGGGCTGCTCGCCGCGTAAGCGGGCGGCGAGAATGTCGAGATGGATGTGCCAGCCGGGGGCGATATTGAGCATCATCGAACGGTCGCCCAACCGGCGATGGATAATGGTGAGCAGCACGTCATTGCCTTGCGGGGTCAGCTCGAAGGTGACGCCGCCGGTGCTGCCCCAGGTGATGACGAGGCGGTGCGGGGGGTCGATCTCGATAATCTCACCCGGCATGCTGTGCACGGCTGGGAATCCCGGCGGGCGCTCGCCGGCCGGCTCGGTCAGTTCGTCATTGCGCCAGGTGAACTCGAAGGCGGCGCCGGCCGAAGTGCCCATCGGGCCGGCCGCCAGCCACTGGCGGCGCAATTCGCTGTCGGCGATGTAGTTCCAGATGCGGCCGGCCGGGCCGGGCAGCAGCCGTTCGACGGTCAAGGTGGCAGGCTCGGTGAGCGTGCCATAGGCGTTCGCGGCGGGTCGGTCGTTCATTTGTCGTCTCCCTTCTTTTCCATCGATTTGCGTGCGTCGTCCTCGCGCAGCAATCGTTCCAATATGTCGAGCCGACCCGTCCAGAAGCGCGAGTAGGATCCAAGCCACTCATGCGCGCTGGCCAGCGGCCCGGCTTCGAGGTGGCAAATATGCGTGCGCCCTATCACCTCGCGGCGGATCAGTCCGGCATTTTCCAGCACCTTGATGTGCTTGGAAGCCGCTGCCAGCGACATCGCGAACGGTTCGGCCAGCTGGCTCACCGTGCGCCCGCCACCGGCGAGTTCGCGCAGCATCTGCCGGCGGGTCGCATCGCCAAGGGCATGAAAGACCTGATCCATCTCGTATGTGAGTAATTCAACCATGTGGTTGAATATGCATGCACAGCTTTCGATTGTCAACCGTTTGGTTGAATATTATTTTGGGGCGCTGAAACGATGAGCCGGTATTCGCTGGGCTTGTCGGTCCAGCCCGAGATTTTTGCCGCCGGCCAGACATGGCTTGTGCCGAGCGGCGTCGACACAAGGTGGGGCGCGAATGGCACATAATACATCCCGGCGAGATTCACGATCTTGCGGCTTTCCACGAGACCGCCGCATTTGGGTACGTCGGGCATGATGACGTCGGCACCATACAGATCTGGGACTTGGTCCGCATGCGGATCTGCGTCAGGGCCTCAACATTTTCTGCCGGAATAGGGTCTTCCAGCCACAAAAGGTTGAACCGCTCCATCTCCCCCGCAATGCGACTGGCACTGAGCACGTCGTAGCGCGCATGAGGTCGATACAAGGATCGACCTCAGGGCCGATCGCCTCGCGCACCGCCGCCACGCGTTCCACCATGAAGCGCAGTTCCGCGCCGTTGATGGTGTGGTTTACCGCGTCGAACTTTGCCGGATGACGCAAATCGTCGATGTCGAAATTTAGCCGTAAGCCCTCTTCCATCATGCGGCGCGCGCCGCACATCTTGCGGCGAACCGGTTTCCTCATCGCCGTCGCCGTAATCGGCATAGAGCCTGATGCGGTCGCCGAACTTGCCGCCGAACATGCGATAGAGCGGCTGGCCAGCAGCCTTCGGCGCTACCTCCCACAGCGCCATCTCGAGCCCGGTCAGGGCAATGAGAAAGGCGCCGGCCTGGGCGCGGGAGAACACATTGTCGCGCCGGATCTTGTCCCAGCAATATTCGACGTTGCGTGGATCCTGACCGCTAAGCTCCGACTTCAGTTCCGAGATCAGCCCGACGATCGCGGCCGCGCCCGCATCGGGGCTCGCCGCGCCGTAACCGGAGATGCCGGCGTCCAGCTGCCAAGGCGACGACCGTCGAGGTGCTAGGCAGCCACGCTGTTTACGACTCCGATTGGAGGCGGTTGCCAGCCTCCTCGAGCAGACGACGGCGGGCAAGAAGTGAACCCGCCCCTGGCGGCGCCCGGGCCCTGTTCTCCCACGTCTATCTGAACGTATCGTCCGCCGGACCAGTCTGATCATGCGCGGAACCATACGGAACGATACGGGAAGATTTCTGATTTTGGCCCACGAAAAACTCAAACAAATCAATGATCTGAATACGTCCTCCGGGCCCACCAACAATTTAAGCATTTGATTTTATTGTATTTTCTAGCCACTTTGGACTCGAACCCCTTGAGGTCTTTGTAGAAAGCCCATGGGGCGCTGGTGGTAAGGCTTCTTCTATACCCGCCTCGAGAGCCTGAATGGCTCAACAGGCCTTTTGACGTGACGGGAGCCGAATCTCCCAGGAAGGCGCGGGGAGACATCGCAGCGGGTCAAAAGGTGTCGGGCGTAATCAGTCGGTGAAGATTGCCCAGAAGCCGGGCAGCATGCGGCTTGCGTCGCTCCACGGCGCGGCGTCACCGACCGACGCGACGCGGCCTTTCGGAATCGGAAGTCATGACCCAAGCCGTCTCGCAGTCCCGAGCGGGAAATGGCTCTAAGCTCCGGAAGGCCGTCCTTCGGTTCCGCTTCCTGATTGGCCTTCTGCCTTCGCCTAACTGACCTCCAGGCGCTCGATCAGCGCCCGATAGCGCGGATGATCGCGCAGAGGATTCATATCCACGTCCTGCGCCATCCAGTGAACTTGCTGCAATCCAAGCTGCAGCACGCAGTGCTCCAGAGTGTCGATCGCCTTTTCGACGGCGCCGATCGCCGCCAGGAAACACGCGACATTGTAGTGGCTGTTATAGTCCTCCGGGTCGATGGTGATCGCGCGCTCGGCCCACTGGAGGGCACGTTCGCCCAGGCCGAGATTGTGGAGGATGTAACAACCATAGGCATAGGCTGCCCCATCGTCCGGATAGAGCTGCATGGCTTTCTCGATGCGGGTAAGCAACTCCCCTGAAAGCCTGTCGGCTTCCTCCTCGTCGCCCAGTGTCTTGCGGCAATCCCAGAGCATGCACATCGCACCATAGCTGTTGCGATCAACCTTCGCCGCCTTCTCATAGGCGGCCGCGGCCTCTGCAAACTTGCGCTCCATGCGCAGCACGTCGCCCAAGGTCCTGTGCGCCTCGTAGAGATCGGGATCGAGCGCGATTGCTCGTCGGCAGGCGGCGCCTGCGAGCTCGATTTGCTCCTTCTGGAAATGCGCCATCGCGTGGGCCACGTGAGCTTCCGCCAGCGTCGAGCCCAAGGCCAGCGCGCGCTGCGCCTCGGCGCTCAAGGTGACAAGGTTTGCGCTGGGATCTCCGGATCTCAGCAACATGCCTTCAGCTAGCGCCAGCCCGGCCCGCGCCAGCGCGTATTCGGGATCGATCTCGAGCGCCCGCTGGTAGAGGCGTCGGGCGGAAAGGTGATTGCGACGGCCCAGGCGCAAGAAATGCTGCCGTCCCATGAGGTAATATTGATAGGCTTCGACGTTCTCGGTCGTGCGCTTGCCGATGGCAGCATACTCTGCCGGCATCAGCCGGATCTTCAGGGCATCGACGATGGCCCGCGCGATCTCGTCTTGGAGCGCAAATATGTCGTTGAGATCACGGTCGTAGCGCTCGGCCCACACATGATGCCCACTCATCCCGTCGATCAGCTGCGCGGTGATGCGAACGCGACTACCCGCCTTGCGTACGCTCCCTTCCAGCACATGCGAGACGCGCAATTGCCGCGCCGCTTCGCTGACGTCCATCGACTTGCCTTTGAGGGCAAAGGTCGTGTTGCGCGCGGTGACTGCCAGCGCCCCGACCTTGCTGAGGTCCGTAATGATGTCCTCGGTGATGCCGTCAGAGAAGTATTCCTGCTCTGGGTCACCGCTCATGTTGGTGAAAGGCAGCACGGCGATCGATGGTCGGTTGCGGAACGGAAGCGCATCCTTGGCCGACGGCACGGACGAGCTGGTGGGGGATTGCTCAATGGACATGACACGGTAAGCGCGTACCGGCTCCGCAATGTTGTGAACCCGTTGCTCGCCGATATCCGTATAGACGTATTCGAGTTTGCCTTTTACTTGATCGTAAATGGCGCGCCCGATGCAAACGCCGCCAGGCTCCGCGAGCTTTTCAAGCCTTGCCGCGATGTTCACACCGTCTCCGTATATCGTGTCGTCTTCGACGATCACGTCGCCGAGGTTTACGCCCATACGGAACGCCATACGCCGGTTTTCGGGGAGCCCGGCGTTCTCGCCGCCCAGCTCGCGCTGCAGCTCGATCGCACACTGCACGGCGTTAACCGCGCTCCCAAACTCGATCAGCAGGCTGTCCCCGGCCGAGCCGACGATGCGTCCGTGGAACCGGGCGATTTTGGGCTCGAACACCTCAGCTCGGAGCCGCCTCAGCCGTCCCAGCGTTCCCGACTCGTCGGCCGCCATCAGCCGCGAGTAACCTGCCACGTCGGCAGCCAAGATCGCCGCTAGCCTGCGTTGCTCTTCTCGCAAGGGACCGACCTCCCGCCAGTTGGAACAATCTTAGCCTAAGAAACGGCGTGAGCGAGCCCTTGTTCGGATGCCTGGAATCCGAATTGGCGTTAAGGAAGCATATCGTAGCGAAATTCGACTGCGCGGCAGGTCGCAGAACCATACGGAACGATGGGGAAGATTTCTGATTCAAGCCCACGAAATAATCAATTAAATCAACAACTTGAGCACAGCCTCCGTGCCGACCAATTTTTTAAAGATCAGTGGCTTGTGCTAGATTCATCGAGTCTTAATCGAGCTTTGTCGAGTAAATCGCTGTCTTTTGGGCGAGTGGTTTTGGGCACGCTGGTCAATTTTCTCCTTCTCGTGATGAGACCTGATAGACCTAGCTCAACAGTATCGGCTTCGAAAGTCGTTTGAGCGATATGCTCGGTAGTCGGCGGCAATGGCGTGCAATTGAGCGGAACTTAACCCGAGGTGGGCGCTTGTTTCGTATCGCGCCGTCGGCAGCTTTGCGCCGCATGTCGGCCGTAGAGATCTGCTTTGCAGCATCCTGAAAGCAGATGAGGTGGATGGCTCCCGCTCCCGGCATCACAGTGCCACCGTGGGTTTGCTGTCAGGCAACCCGAGCCAAGGAGCCATCCGCCATGCAGATTGCCACCGTGGGCCTTGATCTGGCCAAGCGCATTTTTCAAGTTCACGCCGTCGACGCGTCTGGAGACGTTGTTGTGCGCAAGGCACTGCGCCGATCCCAAGTTCTGCCGTTCTTCACCAAGTTGCCGCCCTGCCTGATCGGCATGGAGGCGTGCGGCACATCGCATCATTGGGCTCGAGAATTGACGGAGATCGGCCATGAAGTCCGCCTGATGCCACCGTCCTACGTGAAGCCCTATGTGAAGCGCGGAAAGAATGATGCGGTGGACGCGGAAGCGATTTGCGAAGCGGTAACACGCCCGACCATGCGTTTCGTCGTGATGAAGTCAGCCGAGCAGCAAGCGGCCCTGTCGCTTCACCGCACCCGTAATCTTCTGGTCAAGCAGCGCACGCAACTGGTGAATATGATCCGCGGCCATTGGCCGAGTTCGGCATCGATATTCCCGAAGGTTTGGAGCGGGCGCTTAAGCTGGCGCGCCAGTTGCGGAACTTCAATTTCCAGTGAGGCAGATGTTGCCTGGGCGGGGGTTTACATTTTCCACCCATTGATTTCAAATTTCCCTGCCCACGTTCTCGGGCATGCCCCGTTAGTCGGGCTCAACATAAGAGCATGCTGTGCCAGCTCTCTAACGGTCGGATCAATTTCCGACCAGGGGAAAGGCATGTGCATTCAAACTTTGCGGCGAGCTGCCGCGTTAAAACAAAACTACTGCTGCTGGTATTGCGGTTTTCCAATGTGGGAACGCAACCGCGAAGAGTTTGCCAGAAAGCACAACATATCGGTTGGAGATGCGGAACGGTTTCGGTGTACAGCCGAACATCTTATCGCCCGCCGCGACGGGGGCACGGATATCGCGAGCAACATCGTCGCTGCCTGTTCTGTAATAGAACGCGGCATAGGATGCCTTCGGCTCTCACTCACAAACACTACCGACACCGGGTCTCTCGCGCGGTTAGAAAGAAGAAGTGGCACCCGTCTTCTGTCCATGCGGCGCTGGGTGGTGTTTGCCGATGACGCTGCTACCTGTCGTCCTCCAAAGCCTAACCAAAGGATTCTTGCGTTCCAATATCCAAGCTGGCCAGAGCCTCCGCCTGGAGGCGGGCGCCGGCGCCGGCTCGTAGCGAGGAAAGCCACCGTTCCGGCAAGACGCCCCAGCCCGAATGGAAGGTATTCTGACGCGGTGAATTTATCGCAAGGATGGACAGAAGCCGCGACGAAGGCGAATGCGACATGCTTCTCCTGATCGATCCAGATCACTTCTCCTCGATCAATGACGAGCACAGACATTCCAAGGGTGACGAGGCTCTGGTTCGGATCGCGAAGGCGCTCGTCTATACGACCCGCCCAGGGGACTCAATTGGCCGCCTTGGTGGTGGGGAAGAGTTTGGGGTCTTGCTGCGCGACGTGCGCAAAGAGCAAACGGCTGCCCACCACTCACGGTGCCCTGGGCGAGCAATTTCCTGATAGTAGGGCAGAAACCTCCGCTCCGCCGGCGTGGTAATTTCGTCCTCGACGGTGAAGCAGATGGCGGGTTTCCTCCTGCTCGGCACAAGCCTGAATTCACGGGCGATTGCCAAATCGGGCGGTTCGCAGGGCCATCATGGGCCGCCCCCGCCCCCTCCTCACCACTAATCCCGCAGTGTGCGGTAGAGTGTATCTAGGAGGACAACCATGTCCGGTAAGCCAGCAATCTTTCCAGCGCTCGATCCCTTGCCGAGCCAAGCTCAAAAGCATGTTCCGCCGGCCGCTTTCGATATCGATACAGCGTTAGCAGCCCTGGCAGCGGCGGCTCCCAATCATCCCGACGGGCCTGGCGATCATTTTGCTCCCCATGCGACCGTTGACCTACCTGATGCAGGGGTTGCTGGCATTGAGCACGCGAGCCTGCCAGTTCACATTTCGGATTGGTGGCAGCTCTAGCAAGCTCCATCTCGGCGCACAGATTTTGCGGCCGCGCCGAGCGCGTCACGGTGAAAGCCGTTGAGCCTCAAGACCTCGCGAGAGGCGAACCCCACCATGGCGACACCAAGCCCGGTGGGGTTTCTTGCTTCTAGAGCCAGGGAAGCCTGCCAGCGCGCGTTCTTTGCCGTTTGGCGCCGATGTGCCCCTGGCTACCAGCCCAAGTGGATTATCTGGGAAAGATCGGCGATGTCGCCATAGATCATCGAACCTTTGACGAGAAAACACTTGCCACCCAGGACCTCGAAGAGTGGGCTTGACGCGGTGCAAACCGGCGGGACCTTACGGTCCGTGGCTCCGGCATAGCCGACGCTGATCGCCAGGATAGCGATAGCACAGAGAGTCGTTTTGCTCATATCTAACCCCTAAAGCCAACTGGCTTTTTGGGCCGCAAAACCGGGTTGCCATCCCTTTAAGGTAGCATCGGGCCACATGAGCTTCATTCTATCGATTGGAGACACGGGCTCATCTATTTGCCGTAGGCGCAAAAACGGGTTCACCCCGCCAGCGAACTGGCATCACTACCGGCTGGCATCCGTGGGCCTGCATGGGCCGGCGCCAATCCATTCCTGCCGGCAGCTGTCCTACACCGCCGCCGAAGCGCCCGCGCGTGCTCGCATTGTCAGAAGTTGGCCAGGAGCTGGCGCTTCCACTCCGTCGTCGACCTCCAGGCCGCTATCAACCGCTACCTCGCTGATCACAACCGACAACCCAAACCCTTCACCTGGACCTCCAACCCCGACAAAATCAACGCTGCCGTCAAACGAGGGCACCAAGTGTTAGATTCCAGCCGCTAGCGGCCGGCAACGCTAGCCAACAACCCGACAGCCTTTATGTCCAGGCGCATCAGACTGAAGGGGCCAGTGCGGTGGTAGTTGGCTCGGCGAGCACCCTCAAGTGTACGGTCTAGGTCGACGGATCGCCCATGGCCGCAGGTCTAAGACTTTTGTGGCTGAAACTTCTTTGTGATAAAGCAACCATGTCATACAGACAACAGCAGCGGGGGCTGGTGCGTGGGCGTATTAATGATCGCCGTTTTGATTGGCCTCATCCCGGCGAGTATCGCGCAAGGGAAAGGACGCGACTTCGTATTGTGTGGTTTTACGGAGCTGCCTTATTCATTGTAGCCCTCCCTCATTCTCTTCTGATGAAAGCTGACCGCGTTGGGTTGGAGAGAAAGCAGTTGTCCGAGGGTCTGAAAAAGTGCCCGCACTGCGCTGAATTTATCAAGATCGACGCCAATGTGTGCCGTTATTGCGGCCGCGATCTAAATTCCTATGTTGAACCGCTGCCCGATATGTCGCGCTGGTCAAAGCGGGATCGCGACGCGCGCCTTGCGCAATACGAGGCGGTGATTCGCGCCGCCAATGTTGAGAAGCATAGTACTAGCCAACAAAAGCAGTTGGCTCCCAGGGCGCGTCCAATTCCCTACAGTGCCGACCCACACTATCAAAGGGATACACGTCGTGGAATAATCGCGCTAACGCTTATTCTATGCGCACTCATCAGCTTAGGAATTTACGCAAGAGCGCGGGGGGCAGCTAGAACCGCGAGACTAGAAATGACAGCTTCCTACTTCCTACCCACTAGACCTTGAAGTGTTCCGCCTGACTTGGGCAGACAGGAATGGCCCCAGCTGAGGAACTGCGCCTAACTCAGCTTTTTGCCCTTGGCTAAGACCCAAACGGGGATGTGGCCTGTGCCTTGCAGCGCCCCTTCGGCTTCGGGGTGGTCTGATCAACCCGAACCTTGTTCTTCCCGGCTTGTCGGCCACAAGATCCCTAGAAATCCCGGAACATCAACGGGGACGTACGGTCAACCGACGCCGTCCCCGCGTCCTCCGCTTCCGATCGCCTGACTATCAAGCGAACGACCAGGCCGACGTACCCGACCTGCAGGACGACCATGGCAAGGATTGCCCAGCCGAGCGCGGTCCAGATTGAACTGGCTTCTATGTAGGCCCAGATCGCCACAACGACTGTCGTGGCAGACATCCCGACCAAAAACTGCGGAAAATACATGCTCTTTTTCCCCAGCCTATCCCAAAACCAACCGGTTCGAGAATCGGCGCCACTTTGCCCTATGTCCCCCGCGCACCGTTTCACTAAATTAGCAAATACGCAAATAATCTGGGTTCGAATTGCAGGCTGCAAAACGGCCCGCTGCTACGAGTGTTAACAGCAGCGAGCCATTAGTGACCGGAGGGGAGAGACGTCTAGCTGGCTGTTAGCTTTGTCTTGGACCGACAATTGACAGGACAGTTGCCGCTTTGCGCCTGACGGGTGCGCCTACACCGGCAACGCTAGACAGCTGCCCCGACAGCCTTATATCAGGTGCATCAAGCTGAGTGGCAGGTGCCATCACGACACGTCATACTGCTGCGCCAGCGAGGCGGAAAGCTGGTCGGCGAAACGGGCAGCGGCCACCGGTAGGGTGCGGCCCTTGAGTTGGCCGACATAGAGCATGCCAGCGGGCACGTCGCGTGGGTCGAGCGGCCGGGAGATCATGTCACCGGTCATCGTCTGGTGGGACAGGCCAATTGGGAAATGGAAGGTGATGATATCCTCCGAGATAGCGTGGTTGCGCAGGAATTCGAAGCTGTCCGACTGAATCACCGGCTCCAGCTGCAGCGATGACGATTGCGCCCCGATGTCGAGCAGGTAGCGCACGCCGTAACCTGATGTGGGAAGCGCGATTGGATAGTCGAGGCAAGCGCGCAACCGCACCGTCTCGTGAGAAGCCAGCGGATGATCGGGCCGCATAACCGCATGCACCGGCTGGTGCACCCGCATCAGCGTCATGAAAGCAGCCAGCCGGGTTGGCTCGTAGACGATGGCGATGTCGGCCGTGTGATCGACCAAGGCACGCTCGGCCTCCTCCCGGTCGCGCAGGTGCACTCCGAAGGTCACATTCGGATGTTCCTTGCGGTAGAGTGAGATCTGCATCGGCAGATGGTAGGGCAATAGCGCCTGGCTGCAGGCGATCGCCACATGGCCGCGCCGGGCGCCAGCAAGGTCTGCAATCTGCGATTTCACGTGCTCCATATCGGATAACTGGTTGCGCATGTGATGCACTAGAAGCTCGCCGGCGCTGGACAACCGCACGCCGTGAGGCAGTCGCTCGAAAATCGCAACGCCGAGTTCGGCCTCCATCGCCAATATACGCCGGTTGAGCGCCGTCGAGGTTATGGCGAGCAATTCCGCGGCGGCGCGGATCGAACCGGTCTTGGCCACCACATTGATATAGTGAGCGGAGTTCAGGTAACGCATCGGCAGCGCCCGGCATCACCGCTGCAATTCTTGCAGCAGGCTGAACAAAACATAGCACAAGACAGCAGCACCGTCATCGAGATAATTAATCCTGTCGATATATGGGTGAAGAAGTATCTTCAAGCGACATTGATTGTTTAAAGACAATGAAAGATGGAATAATGTATTTATTCCACTTTCTTCAGTTAATTCATTAATTGAAAGGAGCAACCATGCGCTACATATCAATTCTAAGCTTAGTTTCTTTCGGTTTTATTGTCCTTGTAAATGTATCGGCGATTGCCGCCGAACAATGCAGCGACATGACCGCGTCATCGGGCCTACCAGGTTATACTCGTCAATGTAGTGTGACCTCCAATACCAGCATCGATGAAAGCGTTCTAGCGGACGCCGGCGAGCATAAAAGCTGCGGTTCGGATTGTGCGCAAGTCTACAGTCTGTGCAAGACCAGCAGGGGTAGAGACTGTCGCCAAGAATACAAAACCTGTTCTTGGAAATGCGTCTTTGGTGCGGCAATAGCGATTCGCTAGTAAAGAAAACCCGACATTTGAAATCTCTTGTGCGGAATTCTTGTTGGGCGTTTAGTGCGCGGGTCGGGCATATGCGCGCCGAAATTACCATCACTGTTTCGCCCGCCGACCGCTGCCGCCTTCTAGCTGTGGTCATATGGCATAAGGTCGTCCTTGAACAGAGCTTGGTACGCCAAATGTCATGCTTCGATTTCGTTTCGGACTTTTACCGAAAACGAATCTATCTTGGGATGGTAGCGTTTGCGACCAAGGGCAATTAATTGGACAACCTTTACACCGCCCCACAAGCGCGAATTGCTCACGGTGATGTCAGATGCCTTTCAATGGGACACAACGGTGCCAGCGGGTACTCTCGCCCTCGTCAAGCCTGATGGGGAGACGGTAGAATGCACCTTGATCCTGATGAGTGAGTGGCAAGTAAAGCTGCCTGACTACCTCAAAGTGCCTCACGGCGATCAAACCCAATCTTCATAAGAAACGGCAAGCAACCGGCAATTTCCAGGTGGGTAGCGGGGTGGATGGAAATCCGCTCAGTCCTTGTATCTTCTTGGAAACAAAGCATTTCTTGGGAGAAGATGGTGCCCAGAGGCGACCTGCCACTGTTGACCCTTCCCCGACAGGCGCGCGCCTTCTAGGCCGCAGACGCCTCAAGGATTGAAATGGGTCCTCGGGTCTGAATCACTCGTTCAAGGCGTAGCCCAGCGGCGTCGAACAACCTTGCATATTGGGCCTGCGTTCTCTCAAGGCCGCCAGTGATGGCGAGCATGACCACGTCGATACCCTTGATCTGGTTCGGTTCGTCACCCGGCGGCACGAGCGTCTCGGCCACAAGCACCTTCCCATTCGGCAGCATTGCCTTGCGGCAATTTCGCAAGATCACCGCAGCACGCCCATCCTCCCAGTCGTGAATGACCTTCTTGATGACGTACGCGTCTCCGGTGGGAACGCTCTCAAAGAAATCACCGGCGAAAAATTCGGTGCGCGGTAGGTCGCCCCCGGCACTCTGGCGCGCTGCCGCGACGCCCGAAGGCAGATCGAAAAGCATGCCGTTCAAATGGGGGTTGCGGACCAGGATTGCCGAGAGAAGCTGGCCATGTCCGCCGCCAACGTCGACGATCCGTGTGAATGGCTTGAAGTCATAAGCATCGGCAACGGCCTCGTTGCTGCCTTGGCCCAAGGCGACCATGGCACGCTGAAACAAGGCAGCCTGCTCCGGGTGTTCCGACAGCCAATCAAACCTTGGGCTCCCGAACACCTTGTCGAAGGCTGGCTTTCCGGTGCGGACAGAATGCAGGAGCTGCTCGAAGGCAAGATAGGCCTCGCTGTTGATCATACGGACAAAGTCACGGGGACCCGGGCGATCGGAGCGCAGCACCGCGCCCACCTCCGTCAACTCGAAATGACGGGGCAGCAATTCCCTAAAGACCCCTTCAGGCGCGAGAAGTCGCATTACTCGATAAAGCGCGTCAGCATTTGACTGAGTGGCAGCCGCCAGCTCATCCACCGACTGCTCGCTGGTAGCCAGGAGATCGGGGATGCCGAGTTCGACAACGACTCGCAGCGCTTGTGACACCGCGAATCCAAATCCTAGTCTCATGATCTGTTGCGACGGATTGGTCATGACTCTCCCTCGAAGAACTCTAGCTGTGGAGCGCCTCTCGAAGGAGGACCCGGACCAGAGGGTCCAATTGCGGTGCCAACAGCCACCTATTATAAGATCATCAAAGCAAACTGCTACACCTATACCCCAGCGACGCTGTCGGGGCGGGATGATCCGGGTTTTCGCCCTTCGAAAGGGAACTGCCTTCAACCTCTCATATTCCCGCATCGCGTCCCAGTGTGCCAACGGATGCATGCCTTCAAGCACTTTCGTCGCCCGCCGCTAAGCAGGCATCGCGTTGGTTCTGCTTCGAGCATGGGGACGATGGCGAGCGATGTCTTTGATGCTAGAGGTTGAGCTGAGTCCGACCATATTCTGCAAGGTCAGAGAAGCCCTAGCTGATCGTGGGGGTCGCTTTCGACAGCGGCGAGGAGGTGCGCTCTATGGTTGGACCGGCCGACCAGTGGAGCGATGAGCGGGCCATTCCCACCGCCAAAGCTCCGGCTTCAAGTCACGCAGGCATCATCGCCTGGATCCTTGACGCCGACCTGCGCTCGGTGACTGCGGCCCGCCGACGGTCTTCTGGTTGATCCCGTAGCGCTTCGCCAGCGTCCTCAGGCTCTCTTGACTATGCTGTATCGCTCGACGGACCGCCTCTGTCGTCGTGGCGCTCCCATGAAGAACCTGGCCCATAGCGCATCCCTTGATTCGGAGGACAAGGATGCCCATCAAAGCCTGGGATCAAACATCCTAGCTGGCGCGGTATGTGGAATTAGGCATGCGTTGCAGTCGCCTTCATAGCGGCGCCGGCCATTTTGACTATGCCGGCGTCGGAAGGCAGGGCCATGCCGCTAAGCTGGCCCGGTACGATTTCGTCAACAATGACAATCGCGATTACCGCAGGGCGCCGGCCGTCCACGCGCCTCCTGGACCGGCGGACACGGCACGTCTGCGTTCCCCCCGTATGTTGGTATCGGCAACTTCACGGCCGTGGGCCTTTGTGAAGAGGACTATACCTGGGTTGGAAGCCTAATAAGCGGCAAGGTTGGCGGGGGCTCCTCTTGCCCGCTGGTGCCGGCTGCTCCAAATCTCAGGATCGGACATCTTACAGAGCTGATTAACTAGCTTCCCGGCCTTTAGTTGCGCGACTTCTAATATAAGCGTTGCAAAAGGTGCGGGGGGACGCTCACAATCCAACCGCAATGGCCGGTGCGGTTCGCTATCACACCCAAACAGGGCAATCGCGCCGGCCAGCTTGAACCTGTGCGAACGCATCTCCCCGCTGCGGCCCAAATCCTTGTTGAAGACTAGCAGGCTTCAACGGTTTTTGGACTTCGCCAGCGCAAAAGGCCCGAGTGAGCCCGTCTAGGATTCTCGGGGACGCTCGTCGAGCGAACGCGACGTCCTCCGAAACTCTGGCGGATGCGATGTACAGCTGACACCGTTTGACCGACTCGAAAGCCGCGGGTTGGTTAGGTACTTTTCAACCTTGACCGGCCCGAAGAGGCCGACAATTCGCACGCGGGCTGCGCGCGAGATGCCTGTCAATCTACGCAGTTGCGCGAAACAGTCCGCTGCGGTCGCCGGCAACCAGCATGGCTAGCGGATAGTGCCGTTGTTCGAATCGCAAGTTAAGAGCAAATCCTGTCCCCGCAACCACTTCTGTCATAACACGCTAACCGTCCCGGTCTAACCGGGGCGGTTTTTGCGTTTTGACGCTGGGGACTGTCTGGTTTGCGCCGCATCCCGGTCGTAGCGACCAGCTTTGCCGCTTCCTGAAAGCAGATGAGGTGGATGGCTCCCGCTCCCGGCATCACAGTGCCACAGTGGGTTTGCTGTCAGGCAACCCGAGCCAAGGAGCCATCCGCCATGCAGATTACCACCGTGGGCCTTGATCTGGCCAAGCGCATTTTTCAAGTTCACGCCGTCGACGCGTCTGGAGACGTTGTCGTTCGCAAGGCACTGCGCCGATCGCAAGTTCTGCCGTTCTTCACCAAGTTGCCGCCCTCACTGATCGGCATGGAGGCGTGCGGCACATCGCATCATTGGGCTCGAGAGTTGACGGAGCTCGGCCATGAAGTCCGCCTGATGCCACCGTCCTACGTGAAGCCCTATGTGAAGCGCGGAAAGAATGATGCGGTGGACGCGGAAGCGATTTGCGAAGCGGTGACACGCCCGACCATGCGTTTTCGTCGTGATGAAGTCAGCCGAGCAGCAAGCGGCCCTATCGCTTCACCGCGCCCGTAATCTTCTGGTCAAGCAGCGTACGCAACTGGTGAATATGATCCGCGGCCTGTTGGCCGAGTTCGGCATCGATATTCCCGAAGGTTTGGAGCGGGCGCTTAGGCTGGCGCGCCAGATAGCCGCGAAGAAATCCACATTGGACGTACCGGCAATGGCACTGCAGATTCTGTGTCTCCTGTGCGAGCAGGTGCTCGACACCCATGCCCGGCTCCAGACCATTGACCGGTCGATCCTTGCCCAGCAAAGAACGAATGAAGTGGCACGGCGTCTATCGACCATACCTGGCATTGGCCCGATCGGTGCCACTGCGTTGGCGGCCTCGGTTGCTGATCCGAGTCGGTTCCGCTCGGGTCGAGAGTTTGCCGCCTGGCTCGGGCTGACACCTTCGCAAAACTCGAGCGGCGGAAAGGACCGTCTCGGGCACATCACCAAGATGGGCGACCGGTACCTGAGAAAGCTCCTTGTGATCGGCGCGACCTCTCTGATCCGACGGGCAAGGCATAAGCCCGAGGCTGCGGATCCGCGCCTCCTCGCGTTGCTCGCCAGGAAGCCAGCGCGCGTGGCGAGCGTAGCCATGGCAAACAAGATGGCCCGCGTGGTGTGGGCTATCATGGCGCGCGGCGAAACCTATCAAGCGCGTCATGCTCCGAACCTTGCAGCGTAAGTTGCGCAGAAGACGAGACACTGAAGCAGAAATCAGATCGAGCCGATCAATCGGCTCCATGAGGTTGTAAGAGCGACGCGATGTGATGGCGAGACCGGTCAGGTCGGGAACAGGGATAACCCATGCGATGTCGGAGGCATCATAGCCTGCAAAGCAGATTGGGACCTTGTTCGCCGACCCCATCAGGGCCAGCAGCTTCGAACGGCTGCATGAACAGGCCGGACAGAAGACTGCACCCGACCAATGCGCCAGAACAGCGAAGGGCGAACAAGCGCATCACCGATGCAGCTAGCTCTGTGAATATGTCGACGCAATGGCACTGATGACTTAGCCGCGGCCGATCAGGTCGGTCATTGCATCGATGACTTTCCCGGCCGCCGCTCCCGTGGCAGACCGGTCATTGACCAGGATCGAGGTGCGGAACGGAATGTCGAGATCGATCGCTCCATGCTAGGCGGCTTGGTCTCGACCCTGCGAGCTACCGGCTTGCCCAAATCTGTCCATTAGAGTATTCTAATTTGATGTACTTATAATTGCGGATCAACAAGTGGAGGGGCAATGGGAAGGCATGAGTGGTTAGGCTTGGCGTTAGCTTGCTCTGGAATACTTTTGAATCCGATAACCGCCGAGGCAAAAGCTTTCAAAAATTTCCAAGGCAAAGAATGCAACCGCGACTACAACGGCTTTGCCCAATGACACCGATCGGCAAATGCGATCTTCAAAGCATGATCGAGCAGTTGTCACCCGCCTGCAAAGCTTTCGTGGAGAAGCACCGGTAAAAGTCGCAATGATATTTGCACGCTGACCGCATTTCCCTCCGGGGTGGTGGGCGACGACGCCAGGCGTGACTACGCTGGTGTTCAAGCCCAATCGGTGAGTGACCACTGAATGCTCAGGCCTTGCTTCATGATGGAGGGCCACATGCCGGCCTTTTTCCGACGTGCGTACATCAAGCTGGATCGGGTCTTTTTTCTCGCGATAGCGTCAGTTGCGTTTCTCATTTGCGAGGGGGGGCGGGGACCTCTATGCGGGAGAGTTCAAGAAAACGAATTGTTGGTTCGAAATTCCGCGGGACCGCGCAGTGACGTGCGGAACCCTCAGTGTGCCTGAAAACCGGAAAGGAACACTGATGCTGAAATCACCCTGTCCGTGGTGGTCTTCGAACCGGATCGCGAACGGCACGAGCCCGTTGTCTATTATCGGTGCCGCCGCGCAGCAAGTTGAAGTCCCTGGCCAGGCCGCTCCTGCGGTCGCACTACCGGGAACCAACTACGTCGTCGCGCCTGCGACCTTCGCAGGACCTGGCGCAGATCGGCCCCTGAAGGATTTGCAGACCGCGATTGCCGATTGGCTCGCGTTCGAATTTGGCCTTCCGAAGGTATCTGCTCAGGCAAAAATCGTATTTGCATCTGAAACCCGGATGGCGGACCTGCGGTTTCGGGACGTGCCCTCTGACCTCGGGCCGAACGACAAACCCGATCTCCTGGCAGTTTATGACGACGACGCGAGGACGATCTACCTGCCCGACGGATGGACAGGCGGAACCGCCGCCGACCGCTCGGTGCTGGTGCACGAAATGGTGCACCATCTCCAGAACGGCGGCGGATTGAAGTTCGCTTGCCCCGAAGAGCGCGAGAAGACGGCATATGAAGCGCAAGAGCGTTGGCTGCAGCTTTTCGGCAGCAGCCTTGAGGCGGATTTCCAAATCGACCCGTTCACGGTACTGGCCCGTACAACCTGCCTCTATTGATCCCACTTGGAGCATCCAGGCCGTCAATTCCCAGCGAGTAGATCGAGCGAAGCTCCCATGCTCGCCGCCGACATATAGTACAGTCGGCCGCATGCCAGGGCCGCCAAACAAGGACGGCATTGGGCTGACGGTCCGAAAAGCTGAAGGTCCGAAAAAAACGAATTCCTGCCGTGCGGCCCGATCGTCGAATCCGTCCGCAACGGGTCAGATCCGTCATGCTACCCTGGCAACTGAACGACCGCAAAGGGTCGTCTCCAGCCGCAGCGCGAACGTCAACCTTCGGAGAAGCTCTGGGAATGTCAAGAAATGGCGCTGCTTGCCCGTTCAGTTTGACGAGAGCAATGGCTGACTTCCACCCCGGCCGGACCCGAGCCTCATCAGGTGTTCAGAAGTCTGAACGCACCAACCAACCACATGCGCCGGACCTTTGTATCCTTGGCGAGAGCGGTCATTCAGTGGCGCGATGCGTAACTGCTACTCGCCCATTGCTTGGGAACGTACCGGCACCTGTCCTTAAGAGAGAACCGCACTAGTTTAGGCGATGGGACGTGCGCTGCAATTTTTGCTGGGCCGTCTTTGAGGAGTATTGTCGGACGTGGGCTTGAAAAGCCGACACCTTCGGGAGGAACCGATGACCAAAGCAAGGATCCAGACATGGAATATGAGGTCGCGCCGCAAGTTCCTTGGCGAGGCGGCCGTGGCAGCTGCGGCGATCGTTGCCGCGCCGAGCGTCGTCAAGGCACAGGGGCCGGTCAACATGCGCTGGCAGAGCACATGGCCTTCCAAGGATATCTTTCACGAATACGCGCTCGATTTCGCCAAGAAGGTCAACGACATGACCGGCGGCGACCTCAAGATCGAGGTGCTGCCGGCGGGCGCCGTGGTGCCGGCCTTCGGCCTGCTCGACGCGGTGTCGCAAGGAACGCTCGATGGCGGCCACGGCGTGCTCGTCTACCACTACGGCAAACAGACGGCGCTGGCGCTGTGGGGGTCCGGGCCGGGCTTCGCCATGGATGCCAACATGCTGCTCGCCTGGCACAAATATGGCGGCGGCAAGGAACTGCTCGCAAAGCTCTACGAATCCATCGGCGCCAATGTCGTTTCGTTCCCCTATGGGCCGATGCCGACACAGCCGCTCGGCTGGTTCAAGAAGCCGATAGCGAAGGCCGAGGATCTCCAGGGCCTGAAGTTCCGCACCGTCGGCATTTCCATTGACGTGTTCACCGGTCTCGGTGCTGCGGTCAACGCGCTGCCGGGCGGCGAAATCGTCGCGGCATTGGATCGCGGCCTGCTCGATGCGGCCGAGTTCAACAACGCGTCGTCCGACCGGGTGCTCGGTTTTCCGGACGTCTCCAAGATCTGCATGCTGCAGAGCTATCACCAGAATGCGGAGCAGTTCGAGATCATGTTCAACAAGACGAAATACGACGCCCTGCCCGATCAGATGAAGGCAATCATCACCAATGCGGTCGAGGCCGCCTCGCAGGACATGGCCTGGAAGGCGATCGACCGTTATTCGAAAGACTATTTGGAGATGCAGACGCAGGACAAGGTCAAATTCTACAAGACACCGGAAGCAATCCTCAAGCGACAGCTGGAGGTCTACGACGAGGTCGTGAAGAAGAAGGCGGCTGAAAACCCGCTGTTCAGGGAGGTCCTTGAATCGCAGCTCGCCTTTGCCCAGCGGGCAACACGATGGGAACAGGACGTAGTCGTCAGCCGCCGCCTGGTCTTCAATCATTACTTCGGACCTGACGGGGCAGCAAAGAAGATCTGAAGCACAGTTCGAGCCGGCAAGGCACCATCGGGGCCATGACCGAACGGTGCCTTGCCTTCTTACCAACACTCTGGCCATCCGGCTGCCTCGCATGAACGTCCAGAATTTCCTGAATACAATCGATGCAATCAGCGCGTGGGTCGGCAAGGCCGCGGCGTGGCTCATCATCGGGCTGATGACGCTGGTCTGCGTCGAGGTATTCAAGCGCTACATCATGAACATGCCGACCGCGTGGATCTTCGACGCCAGCAACATGCTCTACGGCACGCTGTTCATGCTCGCCGGGGCATACGGGCTGGCGCAGAATGCCCATGTGCGCGGCGACTTTCTATACAGCTCGATGCGGCCCCGGACTCAAGCCGCGCTCGATCTTTTGTTGTACGTGGTTTTCTTCCTGCCGGGGATCGCGGCTCTCGTCTATGCAGGCTACGACTATGCCGCGATTTCATGGCGGATCGGGGAGCATTCGACCGTGACAGCTGAGGGTCCGCCGATCTACTATTTCAAATCGGTCATTCCGCTGGCCGGCGCCCTGGTGATGCTCCAGGGCGTGGCCGAGATCGTGCGCTGCATCGTCTGTCTCAGGACCGGGCAATGGCCCAGCCGGCGCAAGGACGTTGCGGAGATCGACGTCGTGGAGGAACAGCTCGCGCTCAGTGAATATGTGGATGAAGAGACGCGCAAGACCGCCATCGAGCGCGCGCAAAAGATAGACGAGGAAGCGCGGCAGCGCGGAATGGGTGGAGATCTGCAGAGATGAGCGATCCAGCCCTCGGACTCACGATGCTCATGCTCATCGTGGTCGTCATCGTCATGGGTTTCCCGACAGCCTTCACGCTGATGGGGCTCGGCATGTTTTTCGGGTTCTACGCGTTCTACAACCCGGCGGAGCACTGGATCGACAACCGCGTGTTCGATCTGATGGTCCAGCGCACCTATGGGGCAATGACCAATGACGTTCTGATCTCCATCCCGCTTTTCGTGCTCATGGGATATGTGATGGAACGCGGGGCGCTGGTCGACAAGATGTTCTACAGCATCCAGCTTTCGTTCCGACGAGTACCGGCGTCGCTGGCCATTGCTACGCTCATCGTCTGCACCTTCTGGGGCATCGCCAGTGGCCTCGTCGGCGCCGTTGTGGTCTTGATGGGGGTGATTGCCTTCAATCCGATGCTGCGCGCCGGATACGATGTGAAGCTCGCTTCCGGCGTGATCACCGCGGGCGGCACGCTGGGCATCCTGATCCCGCCGTCAGTCATGATCATCGTCTATGCGGCGGTTGCAGGCCAGTCCGTCGTGAAGCTCTATGCTGCGGCGATGTTCCCCGGTTTTTTCCTCGCCTTCCTTTATCTCGTCTACATTCTTGGCTGGGCGACAATCAGTCCGAAGATCGCCCCACCTTTGCCAGAGGATCAAACAAAGGTTCCGGTGCCGGCGTGGATGCGAAGCTTTCAGACAGTTTACTCGCGCAACATGCTTGTTGGACTTCTTTCCGCATTGTTCTCGCCGTCCAAGGCGACGGTGCTCGAGACGGAGAACGGACGCCTCACATATTGGAAGCTGTTCAAGAATTTCTGCGCTGCGCTGGTACCTTTCGCCTTGACAGTACTCACCCTCTTGCTGGTGTGGTGGTATGTCGTCATCCATCCGCAAGCATCGGCCGACGTCGAAGCTCCAGTCGGATTGGAGCAGCTCGGCGCTCCGGCAGTGGAGGAACTTGGCGCACCCGCGGTGGACGCAGTGCCGGCAACCAGCTTCTACGTCACCTTCGGCATCATCGCAGCATTCGCCGCAGTGGTGCTCGTCCGCTACTACCGGAACATGACTGCCGAACGGCTAGAGGTCCTGAAGCTGCTGGTCTCGTCGGTCATGCCGCTGGGCATACTTACCGTCGTCGTGCTCGGCGTCATCCTGTTCGGAATCACGACGGCGACCGAGTCCGCGGCAGTCGGCGCCGCTGGTGCCTTTCTGCTGGCGTTCCAGGCCCGGACGCTCGACTGGAAACGCATCAAGGAAGCAGTGTTCCTGACGGCGAAGACCACAGCCATGGTTTGCTGGCTCTTTGTCGGCTCGGCGCTGTTCTCCGCCGTTTTTGCGATCCTCGGCGGCCAGGCACTTCTCGAGCAATGGGTGCTGTCGCTCGACTTGTCGCCCGTGCAGTTCATGATCCTGTCGCAAGCGATCATATTCATTCTCGGCTGGCCGCTCGAATGGACCGAAATCATCATCATCTTCGTGCCGATCTTCCTGCCGATGTTGAAGCACTTCAACATCGACCCGATCCTCTGGGGGGTTCTCGTCTTCGTGAATTTGCAAGCGGCGTTCTTGTCACCCCCGGTCGCGATGTCGGCGTTCTATCTCAAGGGCGTTTCCCCACCGCATGTCACCCTCAACCAGATATTCGCAGGCATGATGCCTTACATGCTGATCGTCATCCTCTGCATGATCCTCATGTATATCTGGCCCGGCATGGCGCTCTGGCTTCCGAACTATCTTTACGGCGGCTGAGAAAGACTCCGTTCTCGGACGCCTTCCGCGACCGCGCGTTTTCGGCCGCTTCGACCCACGGGATGTCCTTTTGAACGCCAAAGCAGGATCTCGGAGATACAGGTGATCGGAAGGTCTACTTTCGGGCGACAATCGGCGCGAGCGAATGACGGCTTCGGGTCATGAGCGTGAATTCGGCCAGGGCGAACGAACTTCCGCTTCCTCGTCATGGGCGTCGAAGACGCGTTGCGCGTAGCTGTCGAGCAGAGCTTCGCAGGCGCGCAGGCGTTCCGTGGCTTCCTCGGCCAGCGCCGCGCCGTAGAAGTCGAGCTTCTTGATCTTCTCCAGCCACCCCTGGAGCTTCTTCAGATCGGTGTCCTCCTCCTCGAGCTCCGCATAGGTGAATTTGTTGATGGCGATCTCCTTGGCGATCTCCTTCTCGAAATCGGCGCAGCGGCCGAGGAACTCGCGATACTGCTCGTCGCGGTCCGCCTTGAAGCGGGCGACGACCTTCTCTTCCTGGACCCGATCGAGGGCGATCGTCTCCAGGATGACGGACTCACCGCGCATCTCAGAAACATCGTTCTCTAGCATCTTCAGCCGGCGGACATGGTCGTCGGTCTTGGGCAACAGGCAGACGCCGTTCTGCAGATAGACGGCGCCCATACCCTTGAGCCGTCGCCACAGCGCGATGCGCTTGGCCGCCGGTTCGGGCGGTACTTTATATGTCAGAAGAAGCCATGAGGCAGCTACCATGGCTCCTCTGTAATGCAACGGTCGTAACATTTCAATAGAAATGCTTCGCGCCATCCGGAGCGATTGCTTAGGAGCAGTGAGGCAATCGCTACGACGACGGGTGCACCGCATCGAACGCAAAAGACAACGCGTGAGCAAAGCTCGCAAACTTTGCCCACGTATTTGGCCAATTCCGTACCCGTGCCGCCCGGAGACTCCTTAACACCACCGGTCGGAAAATTGATCTTCGTGGCGGGCCGCTACCAACCGTAGCTCAGGGTAGCGCCGCCGCCGCCATTGCCGTTCTGCACCACATTGGCGCTGGTGTTCCCTCCGAACTGGAAAATGCCGTAAGCGTTGTCGTCGCCGTTTTGCTGCAAGGTGGCGGAATGACCGTTACCCTTCTGCTGGATGATGCCCACATTGCCGCGCCCGTTCTGGGCGATGCCAGCCGCGTTGCCGCGTCCGGACTGACGGATGCTGGCGCCGTGCAGGCCGCGATAGAGCGAATAGAAGCGCAGGCCGGTCGCCAGAGCGCTGCCGTCGCGCGCGTTGGCCGGGGCATAGGTCACCGAAACCGAGCCGCCGGCGAAGGTCGGTGTGGAAAGTGCCAACTGACCGATGCTGCCGGCAACGAGAGCGGCGGTAAGGGTCTTGAACATATTGCAGGTCATCCTGGTTCTCCATTTTCCGGTTGCCTCAGCCCATGGCCACCTTCTCATTTCGCGGCTGAACCTTGCCGGAGTCCGCCGTTCAGATTGCATTCAGCCGCCTTTTCATGGCTGGCTTGCATAAAAAAGGGCGCCGGTCGCCCGACGCCCTTTTTGCAAAACCCGGACGGTGCGATCAGGTCGCACCGCCGATCCGGTCGGTGCAGCCGATGCTCTTGCCGTCGACCGTGACCTCAAGCCTGGCGTCATAGACGGCGCCCTTCGCGTCGAGCGTGACGGCGCCGAGTGTGGCAGGCCTGCCGGGCGCAGCGCTGAAGGCGCCGCCCTGCTCAATATTGGTGCCGCCAGTCTGCCCGGCGCTTTCGACATGGAAGGAATAGGTTCCGCTAACCTTTCTGTCCGCATAGGCGAGCGCCTCCAGCGAGACCATGTCGCCCTCCGGCGTGACCCGGATTTCGCAGCGCGCTGGCCCGACGGATTGGTCGGCGGTGGCAATGGTTGCCAGAGCGCCGACCGGGATCAGGATTAGGGCGAGTGCGGCCATGACGCGGCGGGGATGCTTGATGATGCGTGGCATGGTTCTTCTCCTGGCGTTGGATTGCGGCCGCGGACCTTTCCGCGACCGCCCGCCTGGTTGGTGGTCCGCTTACGGGCAGGCCTGGACGAAGGCGGCGACGTTGCCGCTGCCGCCCTGGCTGACATTGGCATCGCAGCCGTGGCCAACTTGCACGCCGGCAGCGATATTGCCATTGCCGTCCTGGGTGAGGATGGTGGTGTGGTTGGAGCCGAACTGGCCAACGCCGGCCACGTTGCGGTTGCCGTTTTGGTAGGTGGCGCCGTAGTTGCCGACGCCGTCCTGGCCGATGGCCGAAAGGTTGTGGCGGCCGCGCTGCTGGCCGATCACCTTGTTGAACCGGCCGTTCTGGTAGACGCGGATGCGGTTTCGGAAGCCGTTCTGGGCGCCGCCAGCCGAGTTCGACCAGCCGTATTGCTCGATGCTCACGTCGTTGGCCATGGCCGGTGCCGCGGCGGTGATACCGACAAGGGCGGCGAGCGCAGTTGCGATGAAAGAATTGCGGATCATGAGAGCGTCTCCTTTGGCGGACGGGACCGCGAGTTGAACGTCTCCTTTTTAGGAGATGCCGTTCGAACCGATGCTGAAGGCAACGTTCAGCCAAGGT
Organism: Mesorhizobium sp. LjNodule214; assembly: GCF_964252735.1. Taxonomy (NCBI): domain Bacteria; kingdom Pseudomonadati; phylum Pseudomonadota; class Alphaproteobacteria; order Hyphomicrobiales; family Phyllobacteriaceae; genus Mesorhizobium; species Mesorhizobium sp. LjNodule214. Next base: position 2,057,809 of record NZ_CAXUPE020000002.1, on the reverse strand, counting down.
TCAGGAGAAGCCTGGATGGGTCGTGGCGGCTCTAGACTAGGCGTGCGGTTATCACGCCGCTCGGAGAGCAGCTAACCTTACCAAAGGATGGGCAAGATAGACTTTTCGGTCATTCGCGTTGTAGGGCGCGGATGTCCTTTGTAGGGTGGTTTGCGGCTCTTGATCGCGGGCCCAACGACGACCGGTTTGCGCCACTTAGGTACATTCGCAGCGCCGCCGCTGCGAATGCGGACCGTCGTACTCGGAATTTCACAGGACGCTGGTGGTTCAGGACGACGCGATTACCACGCACCAATGAATTATTTGCCGTTCGATCATCAAAATTCCTCCCGAAGAACCGATCAGATTTTACACGGCCTCGACGTCAACTTGCGGCATGGGTTGTGAGGTGCCAGCCTGGCTTTCTCCCGTGAGCGCCGTTGCAGCATCGGGCTGCCGAAGTGTGATCACGCCAACTAGAAAGCCCTGAACCAAAACCAGAAGGTAGGCCTCGAGGATGACCATGCAAGGCACGACGAAGTTCAGCTGCGGTGCGGCACCGAGAACCACCGGTATCGTCCACGAGACGATTGAGATGACGCCACAGCCGATCAACGCAGCCCTTTTCCTAGATGAGATTCCGTCCAGCAATCGGCGGCCGATCTGATGGCGGAGGAATGGCAGGACGAGCCGGTGGATGGCGATTCCGTTTAGGGTCAGAATCGCCACGATGGTTAATTTGGCCCATATCTTCGGATTGAGCAGCTTTTCCGGCTCTGTTGCTTGGTAGAGCAGTAGGAAGCCGATGCCTGAGAACCAGAGCAGGGCGAGCCCTAGCGCGACGAAGCGGCTTATCCATTCGACATTGTTCACCAGTTCTGCCGTCACGGCCGTGCGGCGATAGCGCGATACCATCAGGTCGATAGCCAAAGCACCGCCGAACCCGAGGACCAGCCCTGCAAAATGAAGCAATCGAAGGGTCGTCCGGATGTAGGACACAAGTGCCGGTGACGATGCGACAGAGAGGTCGAGAGCGCTCAATTTTCAACACCAAGAACGAGCAAAGCGATGCCGGCGCGCCACCCATAGAAGGTCGCGCCCGAATGCTTCGAGCCGAGAGGATTGGAAGTTTCAACCCGGTAGCTCCCTGGAACGGCGGGCCGGAAGCCGAGCGGCCCAACTCGTATTTAACTTGAATATCGTCGTCAAGTATCACAAGCGGCTATTTCAGAACTTTTGCAAATTTCCGAAGCGTCACATGCAGAGGTGGCTCGCCGCCGGATTTTTGGTCAGCCGACCCCTGACAGAATGCGAGGTGCTCAACCACCTAAGTTCACAATTAGCAACAACTAAAATTGTCTCCTTGCATTTAAGGGCGTCGTAATTTAGCCGGACGATAAAGCCGGGTGCCAGCCACGGTGGCTGGCTTGCTGAAATCGGACACAACGATGAAAAAGTTCCCTTTGCTGGTAGCGACCTCGATCGGCCTGCTGGGCGTTCTCATGGCCGGGAAATCGTTTGCAAGCCAAGTCTCCGATCACGGCGCTCCGGTGACCGCCGCCATACCAAACGATGACAGCGAGGATGCCGGCGATCAGAACGATGACAATGTCGTGGAAAGCGACGACAGCACCGATGATCAAAATGGTGATGGCGTCGAGCAGGGCGACCAGGGTGACGATGGCGTCGACGCCGGTCCGCATGAGGGCGACCAGGGTGACGACACCGGCGATGATAGCAGCGACAGCGATCACGAGAGCGGCGACCATGCCGGTGGCGATAGCGGGGGCGGCGACAGCGGCGGCGATCACGGGGGTGACGACTGATACGTTAGTCCACTTTGCAGCCTTTGGCCCCGCCGACTGGCGGGGCTTTTTGCGCCTGGACCAGAGCTATATCGGCCGGATGGCAAAGGGCTGGACGTTCCAATTTCTTGATCACCCGCGGCACTCTGGCATGTCGCGACCAGTTCCGGGCCAATAAAATGAATTGGTAGTGCCCTGCTAGTTGGGGTCGCCGGACCTGGGGCTCCCGTGCGAGCCGCCGCCGTAGCTGTCGGAGCGACCTTCGCGGAAGTTGGAGCGACCTTGATCGACCTTGTAGGCTTGACCGGGAGGGCGAGGTGGACATGGTTCTTGCCCCCTCCACGGCGGACGTGATCCACCCGATTTGGCAATCGCCGCAGAACTCAGGCTTGCGCCGAGCAAAAGCGTTATCGCCGGCGGTGTCACCGCCGCGAAGCGCCCCGCCTTCTTGAGAAAGTCGCGGCGCGCCTGAAGTCGCTTTTCGTGAAAGAGAGTGCAAGCGATTCAGGCAAGGGGTGCCGGTGTGGCGGGGGAAGATGTTAAAAACTCTGCGGTACACAAACACAGCCGCAGAATTAAGAGCTTAAAGCGACATGGTGAACGAGGGGTTAAAGCAACCTTAGCCTTTAGGAGCCTCGCCAGCGCCCGTCTCGGCTGGCTATAGCGTGAAGCGCGCCTAAAAAGGCAGCGCCGATCTCGGTACGGCGCAAAGAAACAGCGCGTGTCGCCCTTTCTGAAACCGCCTGATCCGGCGCACCTGCAGGTCGCATCGCGTAAGGGTAACCCAAAACCACTTTTTTGGACGAATTTGTGCCGCAAATCCGCGCGAGATTCTGGCTCGCACTGTTTTCGGAAGATTTCCGTCTCTGCGGCGTTGTTGTTCGTATGGATGGCGGATTGTAATGCGCACGCTCCAGAAATTCCTCGGCTTCCTGGTCGCGCTCACCATCCTTGCGGTCTGTTTCGCGACCGGGGCTCTCGCCCAGGGCGAAAAGCGCCTGGCCTTCGTGATCGGCAATGCCGCCTATCAGTCCGGAGAGCTGGCAACGCCCGCCAATGATGCCGGTCTGATCGCACAGACCTTGCAGGCGGCAGGATTCGATGTCGTCGGGGCGCGCGACGTCGACCAGGAGTCGCTACGCGGCGCGTTCCGTGATTTCCTCGGCAAGGTCTCGGCCGCCGGTCCGGACGCGGTGGTCTTTGTCTATCTCGCCGGACATGGCGTCCAGTTCGAAGGCGAGAACTATTTCGTGCCGGTCGACGCCCAGATCTCGAATGCCACCGATGTGCCGATCGCGGCGGTGCGGGTCTCCGATCTCACCAAGCCGCTCGCCGCGTTGCCGACCAAGGTCAACATCATCGTGCTCGATGCCGCGCGGCCAAATTCCTTCGCGCAGTCGAAGCAGCCACTTGCCGGTGGCCTCGCGCTGGTCGATCCCGATCCGAACATGCTCATCGCCTTCAACGCCGCTCCAGGGACGGTCGCGCCAGGAGGCAAGGGGCCCTATGGCGCCTATGCCCAGGCATTGGCCGAGATGATGCGCGAAGGCGGTTTGCCATTGGACGAAGTCTTCGACAGGACGCGGCTGCGCGTCAACGAAGTGACCGAGGGCGGCGAGCTGCCCTGGAGCGCTTCGAAGATCACCGAGCCCTTCGTCTTCTTCGAACGCGGTCCGGATGCTCCCCCGCCCCAGGTTTCAGCGGCGGAGGTCGGCAAGATGCGGACAAAGGAGATCCGCGACTTTGATGCACTCGACGCCTATGCCGCGGCTCTCGAGCGTGACACGCTGCGCGGTTACCAGGACTTTCTCGCTGCCTATCCTCAAGACCCGATGGCCAGGCGCGTGCACGCGATCATCGGGGCGCGGCGCGAGGCGATCACCTGGCGAGAGACCTGGCTGCGGGACACGCCGGAAGCCTACTGGTCCTATCTCGAGCGTTATCCACATGGCCCGCATGCCTGGGATGCGCGCCGCCGGCTCGCGCATTTCGATGCCGCCCTGGAGCCGCCGGAGGATTTCACCCTCTATGTCTATGACGTGCCGCCGCCGCCGCCGGAGGAAATCGTCTATATCGACCGGCTCGTGATATATTTCGATGATCCCGACTTCGACTTCGCGCCGCCGCCACCGGTGGCGGTGATCTTCCTTCCGCCGCCGCCGCCGGATTTCATCGTGTTGCCGCCACCGCCGCCGCCAGTCGCGATCTTCGTTCTGCCGGTGCCGGTCTTCGTGCCCGTGCCCGTATGGGTCAACCCGCCACACAACATCGTGCCGCCGCCGGACAACATCGTCTTCAACAACATCCACAACACCACCATCATCAACAACACGACGATCAACAACGAGACCATCAACCAGACTGGGCAGGCCAGCGGGAATGCGCCGGGCGGTCTCACCACCGGCCAGAAGGCGGCCGGCGCCGCCACGGGCCTGGGTGCGACCGCGCTTGCGGCCAAGGTCGCGTTGCCGCCGCTGCTGCAGAAAAAGGCCGCGCTGGCCAAGCAGGGCCCAGGCGGCCTGCCGGCGAAGCTCGGCCAGGGCGCGACGCAAGGCCAGCAGCCGAATGGAGCGACGCCGCTGTCGAAGACGTTGCCTGCCGGCAAGCGTTCAACCGAACACGCGCTGCCTGGGGCCAAGGGCAAGCCGCTGCCGCTCGTCAATGGCAAGCCGCCGCTGCTCAACAGCCAGTCCTTGCCCAACGACAAGTCCAGGAAGTTCCTGCGCAAGCAAGGTGCGGCGGGCAGGAACCAGCAAGCTACCGGAAACGCCGGCGCCGCCGTAACGGGAGAGCAGGGTACGGGACAGCAGCCGAATGGAGCGACGCCGCTGTCGAAGACGTTGCCTGCCGGCAAGCTTTCAACCGAACACGCCCTGCCTCGGGCCAAGGGCAAGACGCCGCTGCTCGACAGCCAGACCTTGTCCAATGACAAGTCCAGGAAGTTCCTGCGCAAGCAAGGTGCGGCGGGCAGGAACCAGCAAGCTACCGGAAATGCCGGTGCCGCTGTGACAGGAGAGCAAGGCACGGGCCAGCAGAGCGGGCAGGGCAAGAAGTTCCGCAAGCTTCCGACCGTCAATGGCGCACCGGCCGGGAACGGCCTGAGCGCCCAAGAGAGGTTTAAGAGAAACAATCCGACTGTGTTCTCCGACCAGAACAATGGCAAACCCAGGAAGCTGCTGCGCAGGCAAGGCCTGCCCGAGGGCAAGCCATTGTCGTCCGGCCAGGCGATTGTCGTGAACCCGAACGGGCAAGGCTCGGCGACCGGGAACGAAAAGGGCAGGAAGTTCCGCAAGCTTCCGGCCATCGGGGGTGGATCGGCTGGCGGTGAGGTCAACGTCCAGCGCAACTTCAAAGTCAACAGGCCCAACGAAAATCCGCAGCGCCAATTCAAGCTGCAGGAACAGCCGAATGCTCAAGTGTTCTCCAGGCCCCGGAAACCAGAGTTCCAAGCGCAGCCAAGGCCCCAGGTCCAGATGCAAGAGCGACGTCAGCCGCCCGCACCTTTCAAGCCGCAGCAGCCACAGGCCGGAAAGAAGCCGTCCTGTGGGCATCCGGGCGAGCCGGCCTGCAGCAAATAGGAGCGCGGCAGGCAATCGGCGATGCAATCGCGCGAGGTGGATCGGTGAGGCTCTAGATGGGCGAGAGCGAAAGTTGATGGTCGACTGGATCGACAGCCGCCCACTGGGCATCGGCTAAGACCGCCCGGCCTATGAGGCCCGGAACCATGCGGAACGATACGGGAAGGCCTCTGATTCTGAACACGTCCCCGGGCCTACCACATTGATCCATGCAATGCGACTTGACGTTGTCAAATCTCCACCACCAGTGAATGTCGGTATCGGTGGTTGCGTGTCCCCGCAACCAAATACCAAAACGGCCCGCCTCGTGCGGGCCGTTTTGGTATTTGGCTGTGATGGCCGGTCGATTTTGACCCTCATCAGGGGCCCGCAAGGAGGTGAATCCGACGCCGCGGGACTAAAAAGTCAAATCCTGTCCCCGCAACCAAATTTCGAAAACGGCCCGCCTTGTGCGGGCCGTTTTCGTTTGGGAACATGCAAGAGGGAAATTGCGGAACCCCAAGAGGGCAGCAGACAGTTCCCGTACGCATGCACACAGGAGCCTTCATGGACGCCAGACCCAATTCCGCTGAAGCCCGTGACATACGCTACCATCTGCATGGTTATACCAATGCCCGCAAGCATCAGGAATCGGGCCCGCTCGTTATCGAGAAGGGCGATGGCATCTATGTCGAGGACGTGGCCGGCAATCGCTACATCGAAGCGATGGCGGGCCTGTGGAGCGTAGCCGTCGGCTTTTCGGAAAAGCGGCTGGTCGACGCCGCCACCCGGCAGATGTCGAAGCTGCCCTATTATCACGACTTCGGTTCGAAATCGCATTCGCCGCTGATCGACTTGGCCGAGAAGCTGGTCCAGATGGCGCCGGTCCCGATGAGCAAGGCGTATTTCACCAATTCGGGCTCCGAGGCCAACGACACGGCCATGAAGATGATCTGGTACCGGTCAAATGCGCTCGGCCAGCCAGCTCGCAAGAAGATCATCAGCCGCAAACGCGGCTATCATGGCGTGACGATTGCCGCGGCAAGCCTGACCGGGCTGCCCAACAACCATCTTTCATTCGACCTGCCAATCGCCAACGTGCTCCACACATCGACGCCGCATTACTGGCGCGAAGCGGAACCGGGCGAAAGCGAAGAACAATTCTCGAGCCGTCTTGCCGATAATCTGGAGACGCTGATCCTTGCGGAGGGACCGGAGACCATCGCCGCCTTTATCGGCGAGCCGATCATGGGCGCGGGCGGCGTCATTGTTCCGCCCGCCGGCTATTGGGAGAAGATCCAGGCGGTGCTGTCGAAATACGACATCCTGCTCGTAGCCGACGAGGTCATCTGCGGCTTTGGCCGGACAGGCGAGATGTTCGGCTCGCAAACCTTCGGCATCAAGCCCGACATCATGGTGCTGTCCAAGCAGATCTCGTCGTCCTACCTGCCGATCTCGGCCCTGCTCATCAATGAGAAGGTGTTCGAGCCGATCGCGGACGAGAGCGACCGCATCGGCACGTTTGGGCATGGCTTCACGGGCGGCGGCCATCCCGTCGCCGCGGCCGTGGCGCTGGAGAATCTCAAGCTGATCGAGGAGCGCGACCTTGTCGGCAATGCGCGTACGGTCGGTGCGCACATGCAGGCACGGCTGCGCAAGCTCGCTTCGCACCCGCTCGTTGGAGAGGTGCGCGGCATCGGCCTGATCGCCGCCGTCGAGCTGGTCGCCGACAAGGCTGGCAAGGCGCCGTGGGGCAAGCCCGGTGCGCTCGGCGCACTGGTCAACGGGTTGCTGCAGCAGAATGGCGTCATCTCGCGCAACATGGGCGATGCGATTGCCTTCTGTCCGCCGCTGATCATCACCGAGGCCCAGGTCGATACGCTGATCGATGCATTCGAACGGTCGCTCGCCGCCGCCCTGCCGCAGGTCCGGGTGCAGGGCTGAACAGTCTGCGTTGCCTCCGGGTTTCATGACCGGTCGTCATCGGAGCGAGGCGGTGCGCCGACCAGGGGGGCGCTGTCGCGCCCATTTGGAGGGCCGCTCGCCGCATGTGGTCACGGTCGCCGACTGCCGTAGTTGGATGCGAGCTAGTGGCACCGGCAGCCGAGGCCAGGACTTTTCCTGGAATTTGAGGCCCCCCGTTCTCCTCAAGCCGCAGGTGTCCCCAGACCAAAAGGCGAGGAGGGGGGTGTTCAGCTCCCTGGTGTGATTCTCGACGATGCAATGTAAGGTTGTTATCCTTTCGGATTATATTAGTCACCTAAGATATAATTACCAAATTGTTAACCGGGATTAATGCGAGTTTTCCACAGTACCCGTAGTATGGATCTAGGTAGGTCGGGCTGGGCTACCTAAACGGAGCGTGGCGGGTGGCACCGTACGTCGAGCGTTGGATCGACGTTTATGCCTACTCCTTGAGATTTACTCCCAGTGAACGTGCAGGGCTGATATGCCGTGGATGAGGCTTATCGGTTCACACGCACGAGAGGCTTTGCGTGCAGCGCAAGGCAAAGAAAAGAGAGGATATAGGGAAAGTAAATCGGCAACGGAGAGGAGGAGTAAGGCTATGGTGTACTCTCAAAATCCCGATTTCTCGAATGGTGCCACGGGGGTGGCAATACACAATGGACATAATGGGCATCTGCCCGATAGCAGTGGTGTCGGCAAGATTAGGCTTGAAAGCGGACACCAGAACGAAGGTCTGGTCGTAATCATCGACAAGCGAGCACTTGAGCGGGAATGCCTGGCTCGCGGCCTTGTCGAACACAATCCTAGCTTACGGGTCAGTGCCGTGGGATCGCTCGACGAATTCCACAACATTGCCGACGCGGGCGAACCATCAGCTTTCCTCGTGCTCCTGGGGGCTAAAAGGGTCACAGACCAAAGTGTTCGGGCGGAACTCTTGAACTTCGTTTCTGAGGTCGGCGCCGTGCCTGTAATCGTGGTCGCGGATTCCGATGAACCGGGCGAGATTCTCGCGGCTCTTGAAAGTGGCGCTCGAGGCTACATTCCGACAAGTGTGACAGTGAAGGTCGCTGCCGAGGCCACTGGCCTTGCTCGCGCCGGTGGAATCTTTGTACCCGCCAGCTGCGTGCTGGCGCTTCGGGAGATCATCCACGCGACCGCAAGCAGCACCCGTCCACTCACCGGCATGTTCACCGTGCGCGAGGCCGCCGTTGTGGAGGCGCTCAGAAAAGGCAAGGCGAACAAGATAATCGCCTATGAGCTCAACCTTTGCGAGAGTACCGTCAAGGTCCACATCCGCAACATAATGAAAAAACTGAAGGCTACGAACCGTACGGAAGTAGCTTACAAGCTCAGAGAGATGATGCTTTGAAGCGCCGCCTGGCCGGCCTTTGACGGGCCGGCCCAGCTGATGTGACTGCCGGACAGTATCGCTACGATTGCGGGCGGGCCTCGTTGAGGTCCGAGCGCGAGTCTGATGCTCAGCGATCCGGCGTTCCCTCCGGATCCTTTTCGCGCAACAGATGCGCGTCGGCGAGTGTCTCCGCGCGTGCCCGCTCAACCATCCCGGACCCTGCCTTCACAATATAGCCAACGCTGTCCCGCCCCAGTTCCGCGCCGCGATATGCGGCTTCGGCGGCCTTCAGCCCGCCGGTGAGCTTGCGGATCGCCGGAGCCGCTCCGAGTACGTCCAGCGGCAGGCCCAGTTGACCGCGGGTGGGCCGCTTCGGCGGCCACACCGTCAGGCCGAAGTAGCTGGCGGCCGAGCGGTCGATCTCGCCGCTGAACTGCACCAGCAGCGCCTGGCGCGAGCTCTCGGAAATGCGGCCCAGGCTGTTGATATCCATTGGCGGTCTGTCGGAAGGCCGCAACGCGGCAACGATCACATCCCATTTGCCGTCGGTCAGGAGCGACGGGTGCGCAAAAACGCTCACTCTCACCCCACGCTCGCGCAAGGCCTGCTCGATGAATGGTGCACAGGGCGTATCACAGACAAGGGCGAGTGATGCGCCGCGTTGCTGGACGCCGGCCTGGTCGAGCATGATGCAACATAACCGTGCGAACTCAGGCAGCAGGTTAATGGCCGGATGGCCGAGATTGGGAGCTACGACCTTGATGCCGGCGTCGTCACAGCTGTCGAAGTCCACAACGCCTGGCCGAAGCTCCCACGGTTCAGCCATCAGCGAAACCACAGCATGAGGGGGCAGAAGTTCAACGAGCGATCTCGAGATTGGCCCGACCGGGAGACCGTTCGCGAGGACATCGACGTCCTGCCATCCGCGGCTGTCGATGCGGTTCATCACTTCCACGCGTTCGGAGACGTGGGCATATCTGGCACATGCCAACGTCGCGTCGACGGCTGTTGCCAGGCTCGGATGTCTTTGGAATTCGCCGGCGAGCGCTATGACACGGCCGGCATCGGCCAGCGCGGCGGCAGTCGCAGCTACCGCCTGGTATCCCGTCGCGGCGCCAACGACCACTGTTAGCCCGGAGAGATCGAGATCGAGCAAGGCTATTTGCTCGCGGACGATGGCAAGTGCTTCCGCGTGATCGATCTCGGGAACATTGCGAGCAACCGGCCTTGAGGGGAACTCAAATGATGAAATCATGAAGCTGTCCGTCACGTTGCGCGCTCTCCAAAATCAGATCGGCTGGTAACGTCCTTCGACGCAGAGAGCCCCGCTTCGCGGGATCTCGTCCGGGCGCGGTGCATATGCCGTCACGCATTGGGTCCACCCTTGGCCCGGCTTGCGCATCTGCAAGCGCGGTCCCCAGATTTGCAGTCTGCGAAGCAAAGGGGTGGCCTGTATTCGGGTGGCACTCTCGACCGCCTCATGACGGATCCAGTTCCAATGCGTCATTCTCGCAAGTAAGGCCGAATTTGCCCGAACCGCTACCACGGCAATCGGATGCCGATGATACGCCGTTTGGTCGGAAGACTTACCGCCGCCATGGCAGCAATGCGCGGACCTCTCCGAATGAATAGGGAGGCGCCATCGGCGCCTTGCCGGCTACCGCTATTGCGCCGGCAGCGTCCGCACGGCGGCAACGCCCCGGTCCAGTTTGAGACAGTCACCGTCAGCATTCGGCTGTGCGACGGGGTTCTAGCCCCTCCTAAACGTCCACCTGCGCCTCCCAGGGGCCCCTGCACCGGAAAACGGCTCTCAGCGGCCTGGGCTGCCTTCACGGCCTGGCCGGCACATGACATCGGGTGCCTTGAAATAAGGCTAAGGGGGTAACCGGAAACAGTTAGCTGGCTACCTCCTTTGCGGCTCTTGTCGAGATTGGTCCGTCGCTGTGAAGTTGTACGCAGCAACAGCTAGTATTCGTGGGCGAAACCCGTGACAATCAGCGCATTTGACATAAACTCCCGCAGGCCCGGCCTCCACGTTGGCCGGAGCCATCGTCCGCTTGGAGGCCGGCGCAAGAGGATGATGGACGTGACGGTCGCCCTGATCGCGCTTGTCCTGGCCTCTCCGGTCATGCTGGTCGTTGCCCTTCTGATATGGGTGACCGACGGCGGGCCGGCGATATTTTCCCACACCCGTGTCGGTTTCAACGGCAAGCGTTTCGCCTGCTACAAGTTCAGGACCATGGTGGCCAACTCTCAGCAGGTTCTGGCCGACTACCTGGCGAAGAACCCCGAAGCCGCCAAGGAGTGGGAGCAGAACTGGAAGTTCAAGAACGACCCACGCATAACATTCCTGGGGCGCATCCTCAGGAAGTCGAGCCTGGATGAACTGCCGCAGCTCATCAACGTGCTGCGCGGGGAAATGAGCTGTGTCGGTCCGCGCCCGGTCGTTCCCGACGAACTGCAACGCTACGGCGCCTGTGCGGCCGAGTATCTGCAAGCCCGGCCGGGACTGACCGGCCTGTGGCAAGTGACGGGCAGAGACGCAGTAGACTATGCCAGTCGTGTCTCCATCGACAGCCGCTATATACGAAACTGGTCCATATGGGCCGATGTCGTCATCCTCGGACGGACGGTCTTCGCCGTGATGAAGTTCGACCATGCGTCCTGACTGAAAGCGCGTCGCGTTTGAACGGGCTTCATACGACGCGCCTCATGAATGTCCACGCTCCGTCATTGCTCACGGGTCACGCCACGGCGCCATATGGCGCCGAGCAAGAGGCCGAGCACATAGGCGCACTGCAGCGTGACGACGAGGAGCAAGATTGAAAGCAGGCGCTGCCGATCGAACAGACCGTCGGTGCCGCTTGCGGCGGCGCTGATCACGACGGTCACAGCCGTCACGACGATGAGTGCAGGTGCGCGAAAGCGAAATCCCAGCAAAATGCCGGTCACGCCGACGGCGACAAGGCTCCAAAGCACGGCGATCTCCTATGGGCCCGGAAGAACCAATGTGCCGCGCAAAGTCTCCCACATTTTGCGAACCCCTACCAACATTCAAATCCGGTGTACGCCTATCGTTCGTGATCTGCGCGCCTGGGGCTGCACTATGTGCCCCTCCCTCATGGCAACAAAGGCCTCGGGAACCGCGCCTCGGTCGCTTGCACAAAAGGCGTAGGTCACCTTGCACCAATGTCACCCTTTCGCTCATTTCCTTGTCCACCGGCTGAGCTTACGCTGCTTGTTGAATGATATGCGGAATATTCACCCGCAGTGCGGCAGCATGCCTTGAATTGTTGTGCACGGGCGAACGCTGGGCGACTTGTTTCTCAGTGTTACTTGTTCATGGCAAATGGTGCTGGATGTTGCGTAGCGATGAAGGGCCGCGTCGGCTGCACCTCATTCGCCGCGGACAGCCCCGCTCATAGACTTGCCAGAAAAAGCAGGAAGTAGCGCTTTCGGTGCGACATCCCACAGACCATCCCATGCTTCAGGCATCCGTTCTTTTGCTTATCGTGTCGATATGGTTCCCTGGCGCCACGCGGATTGCCGGAACCGATGGGTCACTTTCCTTCCTGCTGGCCCTGTTCTGCGCTCTGGTAAGCGTCGTCTGCTATGGCGAAACGGCAAGGCGCCTTCATCATACCGAAGCCGCCCTGGCGGCTGCCGTGCTGACGACATCTGCCTTCATCATCGTTCTTTCCCTTCTTTCGATGCTCTATGCAGACAGTCCGCTCCGGACAATGCGCGCAGTTTTCGCGCAGATATTCGGATTTGCCATTGTCCCGGCGGTTGCAGCGATCTCTACGAGGCCTAAGGGTTTCGAGGCGGTCGACAGACTTGTGATGGCGATGATCGTCATGAGCGTGGCAACGTCGTGCCTTGTGACGATCGGCCTGGGCGACGCCAAATTCGCCGACAGGGCTGAAGGATATTTCAAGCACTCGAACCAGCTGGGAATTGCCCTGTCGGCGGGGTTGCCGCTGATCGCCGCGAAGCTGGTCACCGCTCGCAGGCACCGGATTCTCCTGCTGGGTTGTCTTGCGGCGGTGCTGCTGGGCCTGGTGAAATCAGGTTCAAAGACAAATTTCGTTGTCGGCGTTGTCGGTCTTGGAATTTTCTTCGGCCTATACAGCATCTATCTGGTGATGAGAAAGCAGAGGCCGATATCGGTTATCCTTGGCGTGGTTGCGGCTCCCGTGTTGATCCAGGTGTGTTTGGTCACATTGCAGTCCCTCAATCCACGGGCTTACAAGCTGCTGTCGGTTCAACTCTCCGGAGGCGAGGCGCATTCGATCGTATCGCGGCAGCGACTATGGTCGATGTCCATTGATCTCGGCTTGACGCATCCCTTCATCGGGGTTGGGGCAGGGCAGCCGGTGGGCGACATCGCTCCCCATAGCCACAATTTGTTCATCGACTACTTTAGAACGCTCGGGGTGCCCGGCGTCGCGCTGGTGGCGGTCATCGCTCTGCTGGTCACGGCCTATCTGGTCAGCGCCGTTCTTTCCACACTGTTCGGCAAGGACAGGAACGAGGACGCGGCAGAAGCGAATGTGATGGTGCTCGGTTCGTCGGTTTCCGTATGGAATTACCTCGCCGCAAACCAGATGAGCGATTCCTTCGGTCCTTCGACCGCACCGTTCTTCTGGCTGCCTTTGGCACTGCTGATAGCCTATCGGGGGATGCAACGATCGCTCCAGATCAGCCGTGACGGGAATACTGAGCTGTACGCCGGCACGGCGCCGCAGGCATTCGAACGCTGAGGATCCGAAGAAGAGCGAGAGCTTTTCCTTGTTTCTTCGACCTTCCAAGAGTCAACTTCACCGGCTGAATCCAATGACTTCGCACACGGTTCGTAACCTGGCGGCAAGCCTGCCGCCAAGCGTCGAAGCACGCGCGCTTCAGACAGACATTCGATTTGTGGAGTTCTTTGGTCTGCCCGGGATTGGAAAGACAACTGCCTCCAGCCTGCTGGCGAACAGCTTGCGACGATGCGGCCCGCTGGTAGGCGAGGTGCAAATAGCCTGGGGGACAAGAACATTCATCAGCCGCCAGATCTACAGGATCGGTATCCTTGCCCCAAGATTCATGGATCGTGAGTTTCGCTCGCTGTTCGCGCGAATTGCACGCTTTGTCATCGAAAGCGGGCAATCATCGATTGTCGATGCAATCAGGGTCATCTGGAACCTTTCGGTTCTGGTTGCCTATGTTGAGAACGAGAGGCCAAGAAGAAATACCATCGTCATTATGGATCAGGGATTGTTGCAGGGGTTCTGGTCCATCTTGCTGAAGAGCAAGCATCGGGCAACGTCCGAGAAATGGCTCGATATCCTGTCCGCCATTGGTGTGCATGACATGGTCTTCGTCCATCTGCGCGGCGAGACCGGCGTCGCACGAGATCGACTCCAGACAAGGGGCGACCGGTCCTCGCGGATGCAGAGGACATCTCCTGATCGCGACCCTGATCTCTGGTCGACGGCGGATCGTTCTTGCCGCGAGATGGCGGCCGCTCTCGAGACGGGAATGGCAACGGAAGATCATGTCGGCGTATTGGCGGCAGTCGATGTGGACAGGTTGGCGTCGCCTGAGGACGTGGCCGAAAGAGCCCTTGAGGCGGTGCTTTTGGCCTGCCTCGACAGGCATCGGCTATGCGGTTCGGCAGGCCAATGAGCACGAATATGGACCGCCGTGCGTTCATGAGCCTTGCCGGTATGTCGCCCGTATTGGCTCTGTTGCCGGCTTCGTCCAAGGCGGAAGGGGCGCAGGCGCCCCTTCAGTCGGATGACAGCGGGAGAGGCACGCAGGTCGTGCTGAGAGGTGAGTACGGCTACGAACAACAATCGGTTCGGGACCTACAGGCCGGAGCAACAGTCGACGCGCGGAATGCGTCCTTCACAGTCGCCAACAGCAGAAACAGCGATCCAAGCGCGCTCATGGGCTGCGATGCGGGGATGCTGCCGGTCAATCGCTATCCACTTGTCATCCGCAACTGTCCCGACGTTCGCTTTGTCGGCGGGCGCTTCAACGGCCAGGTGCCGCTGACGTCGGACTGGCAAGATACCTACTGCAACAGCGCGGCCCTGCTTGTCAGGGACGGGACCACCAATGCGACGATAGAAGGTGTCCGCGCGCGCCGCTGCTGGGATGGCATTCGCTTCGCAGAGCGATCTGACGGCTTTCGCCTGAAAGGGTGCTGGCTCAGCGAAATCAGGGATGATGCGGTCGAAAACGACTATCTCCTCAGCGGCAGCATCGAGGATTGCCTGTTCGACGGATGCTTCTCGGGGATCAGTCTGGATCCCGCATCGAACGAACGGGACGGAACACAAGAGATCGTGCGGATCGAGGGGACACTCATCCGCATGCACGCCTATCTGGCCAAGGGCGACGTCACACATCAAGCCCCGGTCAAGGCTTCCGACCAATCGCCCAGCTTGAAGATCACGGGATCGATCTTTGCGCTGGCTTCGTCAAACATGCGGGGATTTCGGCGCCTGGAACGAACGTGGCAAAAGACCATCGAAAGCCGGGACAATTTGTTGTTGTGGCTGCCCGATGAGCCGATCCCGCCCGCACTGCCGCTGCCGCCGTCCGGTTTCAGGGTGCTGACGGGCAGCAACGCTCGCGAACACTGGGACAAGGTTCAGTTCCAGTGGATCACGGCGCATCAGGATGTGGCCCGGTTCTCCGACGAAGTGCTGTGAGACGTCGCGCAGCATCGGCAAATCGCCGGCCATCTCCTTCCACGGCTGCGTCGAGAGCGATCGCCCGGCTTGAGCCGAGCCGACGAGCGTTCGGGTCGTCCGCGCCTTCGGCCACATCATCGGCAGGACCGCAAGCCTGGTCGCGCCGGTTCATCGTTTCATCAAGTGCATCACACAACCATGAAGACAAAGGTGGGGAGCCATGAAAGCCAGGGAAGTCGAGCTTCTGTGCACGCTGGGTCCGGCGTCGCTCAATGACAAGGTCATCCATTGGTTGGACCGGGTCGGTACTTCGCTTTTGCGCCTCAATTTGTCTCACACGAAGATTGAGGACCTCGAGCGGATCATTACGTTCATCCAGAAGCGGACACGCATTCCGATTTGTCTCGATACCGAAGGCGCGCAGGTCCGCACCGGTCCGCTGGTCGACGGCAAGGTTACGGTGCATGAGAACCGGTTCTTGACTGCCCGTGCGCGGCCGGTGGCGGGCGACCAGTTCAGCATCAGCTTCTACCCGGCATACATCATCAACAAACTTCAAGTCGGCGATTTCATCAGCATCGATTTCAACGCTGTCCTGACCCAGGTCGTGGAGAAGGACAACGAGGCCGTGATCCTGAGGGTCCTGAACGGTGGAGAGCTCGGTCAGAACAAGGCCGTAACGGTGCAGCGCACGCTCGAGATGCCGCCCTTGACCGAAAAGGATCTGGCAGCAATCGCGATCGGCCGCCGGATGGGGATACGTCATTTCGCGCTCTCCTTCGCCCATCGTGCTTCAGACGTTGACGGGATCCGGGCCAAAGCCGGCGCCGGCGCAATCATCATCTCCAAGATCGAATGCCTGAGCGGCTTGCGCAATCTCGCCGCCATTGCCGAGAAGTCCGACGCAATCCTGATTGACCGCGGCGACCTGTCCCGGGAGGTACCGATCGAGCAGATCCCCGCAATTCAGAAGATGATCATCCGAAATGCGAAGGCGCATGGCGCGAAAGTCTATGTCGCAACGAACCTGCTGGAGTCGATGACGAGCGCGCCGACGCCGACTCGGGCCGAAGTCAACGACGTCTACAATACACTGGCGGACGGCGCCGACGGCCTCGTCCTGGCGGCGGAAACGGCCATCGGCCAATACCCGGTGAGCTGTGCCAGGATGGTCATCAAGGTTGCCGAGCAATTCCGGCGGAATATGGCCGGCGGCGCGCAAGCCATTCGGGTGCGTCCGTCATCGCTGCACGCCGGCGTCGAGCCTCATGGCGGGCGCCTGGTCATCCGGACGCTCGGACCGGCGGAAGATCTGGAAACCAAGGATCTGCCGATGGTCACGGTCACAGACGAGGACCTGACCGACGTCGAGCAGATCGCCCGCGGCACCTTCTCGCCGCTGTGCGGCTTCATGGACAAGGCGTGCCTGGAAAGCGTGCTTGAACGCAACCGGCTTCCCTCGGGATTGGCCTGGACGATGCCGGTTGTGCTGGCTGTTCCCAAAGAAACCGCAAGCCGATTTTCGGGCGGCGAGCGCGTTCTCCTTTGCAGCAAAAGCGGACTGTCGCACTCCGTTCTCGACATCTCCGAAACCTACGGGTTCGAGCCGGAGCTGCTCGCGCGCAAATGGTTCGGCACGGACTCGCGCGAGCATCCAGGTGTCGCCCGCGTGCTTGCGCGCGGCGGACATTTTCTTGCCGGCAGCATCACCCTTATCCAGCCGCTGCCTTCGCCGTACCGGCGCTACGACCTGACGCCGGCCCAATTGCGCACGGTCTTTGCGCACAAGGGCTGGACCCGGGTGGTGGCCTTCCACAGCCGCAACCTGGTTCATCGTGTCCACGAAGTGATCCAGATGGCCGCTCTGGAGCGCACCTACGCGGACGGCCTGTTGATCAATCCCGTGGTGGGAAATGCCAAGCGCGGCGATTTCATGCCGCATCTTGTCCTCGATGGCTACCAGGCCATGCTCGACTACGGCATTTATCCGCCAGGCAAGGTGGTGCTCGCAAGCTTCATAACCTACCCGCGATTTGCCGGTCCTCGCGAGGCGGTTTTCACCGCGCTTTGCCGCAAGAACATGGGCTGCAGCCATTTCATCATCGGGCGGGATCACTCAGGCGTCGGCGGCTTCTACGGCGCCAACGAGAGTAGGGAGCTGTTTGATGAACTGGGCGACATAGGCATAGAGCCGATCTTCTTCGATGCCATCGGCTACGACACCCAGTCCGAGAGCTATGTCGACCTGAACGCCTGCAAGGCCGCGACGCCCATCAGCGGCTCGGAGATTCGACGCGCGTTGCGGGCGGGAGAAGCGCTGCCGAACTGGATGATGCGATCCGAGGTGCAGGAGGTGGTGCGCGCCGAGGTGATGATGAAACACGCGCTGTTCCAGGAATAGGATGCGAACGATGGCCAACGGAGTGAAGCATTTCGGGTTGCCGCGGCAGGACCGCGAATATCCTGAACCGGGAACGGTGCTATGGCTGCTCGGACCAACCTCCGCCGGCAAGACGACGCTGGCGATGCGCGTCGTTGCGGATCTGCGGCGGCTCGGGGTTCCGACCATCCTCTTTGACGGCGACGAGGTCCGCGGGTTCTTCGGAGCCGACCTCGGGTTTGGCACAGACAGCCGGTTGCGCGTGGTCTCAGTGCTGGTGCATCTGGCCAACAAGGCGGCCGATGCCGGCCTGCACGTCGTGGTCGCCGCGCTGACCGCAGGGCAAGATGCTCGCGAGCATGTTCGCGAAAATGTCAGAAACCTGACGATTGGCTACGTCGCCTGCTCCGTCGAGACCTGTGCGCAACGGGACCCAAAGGGCCTGTATCGCAAAGCGATAAGTGGCGAGATCGATACCCTCATCGGCTACAACTGCGAATATCGGCCGCCGGACAGTCCGGACCTCGTTCTCGATACCGAGGCGCATTCCGTGGACGAACTCGCGGCGCGGATCGTTGCCTCGTATGTCGGGAATTGACCCGGCGTGCCGGCCAGCGGCATCCCACCTTCATCCTCTGAGCGCGTCAGCAACTGAGGCGGTCGCATGAACGATTCCGAACTCGCGCGTTTCTTTCTTTCCCTGGTTCTGCTGCTCATCGGCGCATTGGGCGGCGGCCTTGTGTTCGAGCGATTGAAGCTGCCGCGCGTGATTGGCGAGATCGCGGGCGGAATTGTGCTCAGCCCGTCCGTGCTGGGGCTTGTCTCGTCCGAAGCGCACACATGGCTGTTTGCCGGGTTCCCCGCGCAGGGTGCCTTGCTCTCCGCCTTTTACTGGCTGGGCCTGGTTCTGCTGATGTTCACCGCCGGCTTCAAGATGCAGGCGGAAGGCATGACGGGATCGGGCCGCATCATACCGGCGCTGGTGATCGGCGCGCTCGTGGTTCCGTTCGCGTGCGGCTATGCGGGCGCGCCGCTGTTTGCGGACGCACAGGCGGGCGATGACCTTGCGTTCAAGCTGGTGATGGGTATCGCCGTTGGCGTTACGTCGATCCCGGTCATCTCGCGCATCTTCCTCGATCTTGGCCTGATGAACAGCTCCTTCGCGCGCAACATCATCGGCGCTGCGACCATCCAGGATCTCATCCTCTGGAGCATGCTTGCCATCGCCACGGCGGTGCAGAACGGTGACGCCGCCGATGCGGGAGGCATCGGGCGTGTGATCGCCGTCAACCTAGCCTTCGTCGTCGTCTCGCTGTTCTTCGCGCCGGCAGCGGCGCGCGCGATTCGGCGAAGCGTCTTCGGCAAGTTCAGCGAAGCGTCTCTGACAGGCTACACCATGCTGCTGTGCCTGGTCTTCGTCGCGGCCGCGAGCCTCTTGAAAGTGAACGTCATCTTCGCCGCGCTTCTGGCGGGTCTCGTGATGGCGCGATTTCCCTCGCGGCATCTTGCTCCGGTGAAACAACATATCGCTGACATCTCGATATGGTTTTTCGTGCCGATCTACTTCGCGCTGGTCGGCTTGCGGCTCGATCTGGCGCATCAATTCGACGGCCCGCTCACCCTCTTCTTCATCGTCGCAAGCACGGCCATCAAGCTGGTGAGCTGCACCATTGCCGCCAGAGCAGCGGGTACCGACTGGGCCAGGGCCTTCGACTACGGTGTCGCCATGAACACGCGCGGCGGGCCGGGCATCGTGCTGGCGAGCGTCGCATACGCCGCCGGCATCATCGACGAACGCATGTTCACCGCGCTGGTGCTGGCTTCGATACTGACCTCGCTGGCCACCGGGCTCTGGTTACGCTGGCGGCTGGCGCGTGATTCCGAAGTGTTTGCCGAATTGGCGAGACCACCCGCGTCTGGCATGCGCGGGGCAGCGAGCCTGGCATCGACGATCATGGAATTTCTGGTCCGGATTTCCCGGTCGCCGTCAGGCCGAGACCGGCACGCCGCTGCCAAACCCTCGGGGCCAGTACCGGATGGACTTGAGAGCTCAAAGCAATCGAATGGGCGAAATGAGCTGCTGCCGAAAGGGCGCTTCGCTCATTGAATGCGCCTGCCCTGCAGCAGCAGATCAGATCGTCGCATTGGTAGACTGGAGGACGACCACCCGATGAATCAGCACCAGGCGGTTGACAGAACCGTGGCGTCAGGCGCCGCCGATTACAGCACGGCCGCGTTCGTGATCCAGGGGCGCCTGGCGCCCGTCAGAGGGCAAAACATCCTGTTCAGTTCCTGCCGGCAGGCCATTTTCGCCGTCAACGATACGGCTGCCGACATCTGGCGCTCTCTGGAAGAAGGCATGCCACCGCACGCCATCGCGTTCGAGATTGCGCGCAGTGGCATCGATAGGCGTGAGGCAGACAGGCATGTCGAGGCTGCGCTCGAGGCTTGGCAACGGCTGGACCTGATACGGCCCTGTGCACCATTGTCTCCACCATCGGCCCGCGAGCACGTGAGCCAGGTGGTCGGCGTTGCGGGCCTCCATATTCGCATCGTCTATCCGGCAGCCTGCGCCTTTCCCGCGATCACCGCATTCCGGCATCTCGAGGTTCAAGGAGAGGCTGCCAACGTTCTGCTCGAGGTGGTAGAGCGGGAGGGGCGGATTCACCTGTTTCGGGATGGCGACTGGATCCTGTCCTGCTCGCTCAACGAACTTCCGGTGATGCTGAAAGGGCAATTGCTGACCGAGGTTCTCGATCACGGCGCCTATGAACTTGCTGTCCATGCGGCCGCGCTTCTCCGAAATGAACGTATCGTGCTTCTTTGCGGCAGTCCGGGCGCGGGCAAGACAACGCTGACCTTGGCATTGGTCCATGCAGGGTTCGGCTTCGCCGCGGACGATGTGACGCTGCTGGACTCAAAAGGGTATGGCGTGGGTCTTCCGTTTGCTCCCGCGGTCAAGGCGGGAGCTTGGTCACTCCTGGCCGAATACTGCCCCGATCTCGGCGCTGCTCCGGTCTTTCGCCGCCCGGACCGCAGGCGTGTGCGCTTTGCCGTGCCCAGGGAGTTTGTCCCGGGACCAGCTTCTCCTCTACCGGTCGGCTGCGTGGTGCTGCTCCGGCGAGGCCGCGACGCGAAGGCTTGCCTCGCGCCGATCGACCCAGCCAGCGCATTGCGTGGCCTGCTCAACGGCGCCTTTTCGCCCGGCCGGGAACTGAGCGGCACCGCGTTCGACGTGCTGACCCAGATCGTCGGATCGGCGGAGACCTATTGCCTGACCTATTCGAGGCTCGATGATGCTGTCGAGCTGATCACGAAAGCGTGCCGATGATGCGCAGGGGCAACGCACTTGAGGCATTGATCGCCGGACTTCGCGGCTGTCCGGCCGACAGGGCCGACTGGCAGGCAGTGATTGCGCTCGCAAATCACACTTTGCTCACACCCGACTTGTTCTCGTCCCTCGCGCGTGCCGGCCAGATCCATCGACTGCCGCAGGAGGTGCGTGAGTACCTGGAGTTTGTTCACGACTGCAATCGGGAACGGAACCTGCGCTTGCGAGCCCAATTGAGCGAAGCCGTTGCCGCCCTCAACCGCCGTGACATCGTTCCGGTCCTGCTCAAGGGAGCGGTCCCCCTGTTCCTCTCCCCGGCCGGACAGGTTCCCAGCAGGATGACCAGTGATCTCGATCTGGCTGTAGAGCCGGCTGAAGAGGCAGTCGCGCAAGCCTGCCTTGAAGAGCTTGGGTATGTCCAGGTTCCGGGCGATCGAGGCGCGACCCGCCAGCAGGATGCAGGAATGCTGGAGCTCCGCCCGAGCCGACCAAACCACCTTGAACGCCCCAAGCTCGTTCAGCGAGACGGTCTTCGGGCGGAAATTCCTCCCGCGCAGTCGCGGGCCCTGCACTGGATCGTGCACGACCTCCTCAAGGAGGGGGATTACTGGCGCGGAAGGATTGATCTCAGGCACCTTCATGATCTGGCACGATTGGCGGAAACCGACGACGTGGATTGGACGGCACTGCAGGCATCGGTGTCGGATCAAAGCGCCCGTAATGCGCTCGATACCCAGCTCCTGGCCTTGCAGCATTTCTTCGGGACCGGGATTCCGGCAAAGTGCGCACAGCGCCCGATGGTTCGTTTTCAGCACTGGAGGCGCATCTTCACGGCGACACATCCCATCATTGGCGCCCCCTTGCGCCTGGCCGGCAATTTGGCATGGGGCACATGGCGGTTTTCACGAGCCGACGGTTTGGCACGACGTGGCCCGCTCGATCTCGCGCGTCGCATCGCTCGCACGCTCTTGGAGGCGCGCACGAAAATCTAAGCCTTTTGGAGAGCTTGTGCCTTATTCTGGAATTCCTAAAGTAAATTCGTCAAAAATACGAGGTATGACATGACCACCGAAAGTAAAGGGCAATCGGAACAGACGCAGGAGAGCCTGGTCTCAGAAGCTCAAGCGCGCCGGGACTTTCTCAAGAAGGCAGGGCGTTTCGCTGCGGTGACGCCGCCGGCCATAACACTTTTGCTCGGCACAAGCTTGAACTCCAGAGCGATTGCCAAATCGGGTGGATCACGCCCGGGTCATGGCTGGGGAGACAAGAACCACATTCACTTCGGCCCCCCCGGGCAGCTCCGCAAGCTCTTCAACCGTCGTGGTCATGGTCACGGAAAATAGGGGTTTCGAGGTAAGGCACTAGAGCGGTTCATCGTTTCACGGAAACGATGAACCGCTCTATCTATTTGTTTTGACGCAATTCCGGACGGAAAACCGCTATGCACTTTTCCTGGAATTGCTCTGGTCTTTCATTTAACAGCCCGGACTGCTCGCGGCGCACAGAGTGCCGCGAGCAGTCCGGGCTTTTCTTTGCCGGCGGCGACCAGGCCCGCACTTGCGTTGCATCAAAAAGAAAGAGCCCCATCCCGACCTGATCGGGATGGGGCTCCAGCCGCGTACGCCGCGGATCTTCGGGCATTCAGTCGCTCGGGCGCATATCCTTTTCCGCCGGGCGGCGCCTATGCGAGAAGCAGATTGCCCAGGAAGTTGTCGTTGTGGAACTGTTCCTCATGAACGCCAAGCAGCGTGATCTGATCCCCGCCGCTTAGAGACGCCACGACATTCGCGCCCTGGTCTGTGGCCACCTGCTGGAATTGGCTGGCATTGGTGATGCCAAAGGCTCTGAGATCGAGGACGTCGCCGGACCCGGCGCCAGCGACGAAATTCGCGATGGTGTCCTGGCCGTCGCCGACAGCGAACACGAACAGATTGTTCTGGTTGCCGGCAATCAGCATGTCATTGCCGCGCCCGCCGATCAGCGTGGCGTTCCCGCCCAGACCCCACAGATAGTCCGCGCCGATCGTGCCGTTCAGGACGTAGCCTCCGTCGACGATTGTCGGCGTGCGTCCTGCCGGCGTCGGGACAAAGTAGGAATCGGTCAGCACGCTGGTTGCCGTTGTCCCGTTGAAACTGCTGACCTTGTAGAACTCGATCAGCATGCCTGCGTCCGTGACCGTCACCAGGTTCGCGCCGACATTGGGAACGCTGCGACCGGCACCGCCGAGGCCGGTGGTCGTGTAGGGAAGAAAGACGCTGTCGCCATTGTCGTCTCGGTTCTCGCGGTAATAATTGTGCTGGTGGCCGGCAAAGACTGCGTTTACGCCCCATTGCTCGAAGGGCCATTGCATGGTGCCGGTGCCGCCACTCGGGTTGTACGGCGTGTGATGGAAGTACGCTACGTTGAAGCTCGCGTCAGAATTCGCAAGGAGAGATTGCGCCCACTGGCCCTGCACTGAAGTGGAGCTGCGCCCATCCGGGTCCTGCTTGTTGCTGTTCAGCGCGAAAAAATGCACCGGGCCGATCTGGAAGTCGTAGTACCTCTCATTGTCGGGTAGCGTGAAGTAGTTCTGGTAGGCGGGAACGGTGCCTTCGTTGTATTCATGGTTGCCTAGCGTAGGAAAGAAGCGGTTGATGGTGCTGCCACTGCCGTACGCGCCCTGATAGTTGCCTATGTAGTCATGATACTGCTGGCCGATGGCGGGATCGAAGGTCTGCGGTGCATAGGCGTTGTCGCCGACTGTGAGAACGAAATCGACGTTCCAGGCATGGATCATCGCCGACACGGCTTTCTCGCCCGAGAGATCGGTGTCGCCAAAATCACCAAAGATCGCGAACCGGTATATTGTCTGCGGCCCCGCCGTCGGCACGACGCCGACAGTATAGTCCTGCGTGGCTGTGCTTCCGTCGGACGAGGTTGCAGTGACGTGGAGGTTGATTGACGGTTCGGAGGCCGCGTTGAGCGTCCCTGTACCCGAGCGTGTGATGACGCCGGTGCTGGGGTTGATGGCGAAGCGCGCATCATCGAGGCTGTAGGTGACCGTCGAGCCGATATCGGGATCCTTGGCCGAGGCGGTGATGCCGATCGCCGTGCCCGCTGCGTCGTTCTGGGCGATCCGGTTGACAGCAATATTGGTGTCGGGCGGGGTGTTGAAAGCGACCGGCTCCGGATTGTCGAGGACGGCGAGGGTGAAGCTCTTGTTGGCCAGACTGCCGTCCGACGAGCTTGCCGTCACCGTCAGGTTGATCGACGGCTGGGTCTCGAAGTCGAGCGTGCCGGTGGCCGAGCGCGTGATGACGCCGCTGCTGGCGTCGATGGCGAAGCGGGAGTCGTTGAGACTGTAAGTGACGGTCGAGCCGGCGTCGGGATCCGTTGCCGAGGCGGTGATCCCTGTGGGAGCGCCCGCCGCGGCAAGTTCGGCGATCTGGTTGACGGTTGTGTCGGCATCAGGCGGCGTGTTGAAGGCCACCGGAGGGCTGACCGGGCCGGGCAGGAGATATTCGATATGCAGGAGTGGCGCGCCGGCAGGCGAGTACTCGTAGGAATCGGCCGTGCGCGTGCCGGTGCCGGTGATCATGAATGCCATGTCGTTGAGCGCCGCCCAACCCGAGCGGTTGACGATCTCCTGAACAACTGCCGACAGGTCCGGTGTGCGCTGGGCCAGGCCGTGGGCGCCCACCGTGGTCCATGGGTCGGGCGCCCAGGCCGTGGACGCGTCCGTCGTCGCGCGCGAGGACACGTTGAAGCTGACGCTGGTGAAGGGACTGGCGTCGTCGGCGTCCTCGCCCTTGATTAGCAGCGACGTCGCGCCAGTCTTTACCTCGTTGGCCTGGAATTGGATGTAGGCGCTGGTGATGATGGCGCCTTGGGGAATGTCGATGCCAATGAAGCGAACGCCGACCGTCTGGCCGGTGGTGCCGTCAACGACCATTTCCAGATCGGTGACGTTGGTCGAAATCGAGCCCGAGCTCTTCTGTTCGACATCGTCGCCGGCGGCAGCCACCCTCGTCTCGACAATCACAGGCGCGGCCCCGGTGACGCCGACGCTGAAGGCGTGGGTATCCGTGCTGCCGTCGGAGGAGGTGGCTGTGACGGTGAGGTTAACCGATGGCTCCGAGACCGCGTTGAGCGTGCCGGTGCCCGAGCGCGTGATGATGCCGGTGCTGGCGTTGATGGCGAACCGCGCATCGTCGATGCTGTAGGTGACCGTTGAGCCGGCATCGGAATCCTTGGCCGAGGCGGTGATCCCGATCGCCGTGCCCGCCGCGGCGTTCTGGGCGATCCGATCGACCGCGGTGTCGGCGTCCGGCGGTGTGTTGAAGCCGACCGGCTCAGGATTGTTGAGAACGGCGAGGGTGAAGTTCTGGTTCGCGGTGCTGCCGTCGGATGAGGTTGCCGTCACCGTCAGGTTGATCGACGGTTGGGTCTCGAAGTCGAGCGTGCCGTTGGCCGAGCGCGTGATGACGCCGCTGCTAGCGTCGATGGCGAAGCGAGCATCGTTGAGGCTATAGGTGACGGTCGAGCCGGCGTCGGGATCGGCGGCCGAGGCAGTGATCCCGATAGGGGCACCCGAGGCGGCAAGCTCGGCGATCTGATTGGCAACGGGATCGGCGTCGGGCGGCGTGTTGAAGGCCACGGGAGGGCTGGGCAACTGATATTCGATATGCAGCAGCGGCGCGCCAGCCGGATTGTATTCGTAGGAATCGGCTGTGCGCGTGCCGGTGCCGGTGATCAGGAATGCCATGTCGTTGAGTGCCGCCCAGCCAGAGCGGTTGACGATCTCCTGAACGATCGCCGAGAGGTCCGGTGTGCGCTCGGCAACGCCGTGGGTGCCGACCGTGGTCCACGGATCCGGCGCCCAGGCCGTGGACGCGTCCGTCGTCGCGCGTGAGGACACGTTGAAGCTGACAGTGGTGAAGGGACTGGAGTCGTCGGCATCCTCGCCTTTGACCAGCAGCGACGTCGCGCCGGTCTTCACCTCGTTGGCCTGGAACTGGATGTAGGCACTGGTGATGATGGCGCCCTTGGGGATGTCGATGCCGGTGAATCGAAGTCCGACCGTCTGGCTGGTGGTGCCGTCAACGGCCAGTTCCAGGTCAGTGACATTGCTCGCTATCGAGCCAGAAGCCTTCTGCTCGACATCGTCGCCGGCGGCTGCCACCCTCGTTTCGACGGTCAGGTCGATCGCAGTTGTGCTGGCGGCGAGGAGGCTGCTGCTGGCGACCGTGGCCCCCGTCAGGGTGGTGGTCGTGTCTGCCACTCGGTCGGATGCGGGGGCGGGCCAGGTGATGCCGCCGTTCCCAAGGCCCACCGCGGAATGCCAGGAGCCGGCGTTCGCCGCCACGCTGTCGAGGAAGGTGTTGTCGAGATGAATGCCAATTCTGGCGGCTGCTTCGGCGAGGCCGGGGAGTTTCAGTCCGCCATCGAGCGCCCAGGTCGCAGTGATCTCGAGCGTGGAGATGAGGCTGTCGATCTTGCTCGCGGCTTGATCCGCGCTTTGGCCGTAATCGCGCTTGCCGGCTTCGCCAGCGAGGCTGCTATCGTCGGAGAATTCGAGGATCGGAGAAAGACTGTTCAGGAAGGTCGTGGAGTCAAGCACGACCGGTCCCGGAGCGTTGCCGCTCTCCGGAATCCGAGGTGGTTTAGACATATCAGATCTCCTTTGCCGCTGTTTTTCAAAACCTGGGCCTCGGCAGGGCCGTAGGTGGACATGACAGCCTGCTCCGCTCAGTCGCGATCGACGGCGTGTCGACGGTCAAAAAATGGAGGGGCCGCATTGCTGGTGGCGAGGGTCTGCCGGGATTGTGTGCGCTCAATTGCGCCGGCAGGGCGTCGCCGCAGAAAACAAAAGTCAGGACGTCAGGCGAGCACGTTGCCTGGATCACTCGCGGGGGGCCGCGGCCGCAGGCCGACCATGGGCCAGCCCATCACGGTGTATGGGGCGGTATCTGGATCAATGGAAGGAACTGGCCTCGGCACTGGTTCGTATCCGAGGGTGCATCCCTTGCGGTCGAGCGAGGCGAGCGCCCGCGCCTGGGGCATCGCCTGCTGCCGGATCAGACGAGCATCCAATGATCGAATGAGAACTCATAGATCCTGCCATCGTTCTCATTCGGATGCGAGTCGTTGTCCTCAACGCGATCGACGATGTACAGGCTCGTATGGGTCGGATCGTCGCTGCTCGGCGCCAGCGCCAACCCCGCCGGTTTGTGCGTGTTGGCGGCAGAGATATCGAGCGTGCCCAGCAATTGCCCTGTGGGTGTTACCATCGCCACCGAGTCCCGTGACTGAATGATATAAAGGATGTCATGGACCGGGTCATACGCAATGCTCTCGTCGGATGGGGTTCCCAGCGAGTGCGCGGAGAAACTCGTCACGATGTCATCGCCGCCAGTGCTCGCGACACCGTCGAATTTGCCGTTCGGACCCGGCGCGACGGTGTAGATCTTCTGACTTGTGCCATCCGCGACGTACAGGACGCCTCGATTGGTATCGTACGCAATCCCCTCCGGATCCGTGCTGCCGAATGCGGACGTCTTGAACGATGTCACGATATCATCGGACGTGTTGTAAAGTCCGTCCTGCCCGGGGTTGAGCTCGTAGACGCTCTTCGTGCCGGTGTCGTCCGTGAAGAAGAGATGCTGGTTGACGGGATTGTAGGCGACCCCGGAGGGCTCGTCGGAAAAGCTGATGGTTGTGAGCGTGCTCGCCAGGGCGCCGCTCGGACTCATCTGAAAGAGATTTTTGCCGGTAAAAAGGGCAGGCATCTCGTCGACTTCGCTGTCGGCTACCAGCAGCGTGCCGAGGTGGGAGATATAGACGATGTCCGTGGGGTCGGGGCTCGGCGGCGACCACTGCCAAGTCAGGATGGTATGTTCCAAAGTCACTGACGTGGGCAACTGGTTGCCGGTGACGCCGACGCTGAAGGCGTGGGTATCCGTGCTGCCGTCGGAGGAGGTTGCGGTGACCGTGAGGTTGACCGATGGCTCTGACTGGGCGTTGAGCGTGCCGGTGCTTGAGCGCGTGATGACGCCGGTGGTGGGGTCGATGGCGAAGCGCGCATCATTGAGGCTGTAGGTAACCGTCGAGCCGGCGTCGGGATCCGTGGCCGAGGCTGTGATCCCGATCGCGGTGCCCGCTGCGGCGTTCTGGGCGATCTGGTTGACCGCAGTGTCGGCGTCGGGTGCAGTGTTGAAGGCAACCGGCTCGGGACTGTTGACGACGGCGAGGGTGAAGCTCTGGTTGGCGGTGCTGCCGTCGGAAGAGGTTGCCGTCACCGTCAGGTTGATCGACGTCTGGGTCTCGAAGTCGAGCGCGCCGGTGGCCGAGCGCGTGATGACACCGCTGCTGGCGTCGATGGCGAAGCGCGTATCATCGAGGCTGTAGGTGACGGTCGAGCCGACGTCGGGATCGGCGGCCGAAGCGGTGATCCCAATAGGGGCGCCCGCCGCGGCAAGCTCGGCGATCTGATTGGCAGTGGGGTCGGCGTCGGCCGGCGTGTTGAAAACCACCGGATTGCCCGGCGGACCGGGCAGCTGATATTCGATATGCAGCAGCGGTGCGCTGGTCGGCGAGTACTCATAGGAATCGGCTGTGCGCGTGCCGGTGCCGGTGATCAGGAATGCCATGTCGTTGAGTGCCGCCCAGCCGGAGCGGTTGACGATCTCCTGAACGATCGCCGAGAGGTCCGGCGTGCGCTCGGCCAGGCCTTGGGCGCCCGCCGTGGTCCACGGGTCCGGCGTCCAGGCCGTGGACGCGTCCGTCGTCGCGCGCGAGGACACGTTGAAGCTGGCCGACGTGAAAGCGCTCGCGTCGTCGCTGTATTCACCTTGAACCAGCAGCGACGTCGCGCCGGTCTTCACCTCGTTGGCCTGGAACTGGATGTAGGCACCGGTGATGATGGCGCCCTTGGGGATGTCGATGCCGGTAAAGCGGAGGCCGACCGTCTGGCTGGTGGTGCCGTCAAGGCCCAGTTCCAGGTCATTGATGTTGGCTGATATCGTGCCGGAAGCCTTCTGCTCGACATCGTCGCCGGCGGCCGCCACCCTCGTTTCGAAGATCGGGTCGACCGCACTTAGGCTGGCGGCGAGGAGGCTGCTGCTGGCGACCGTGGCCCCCGTCAGGGTGGTGGTCGTGTCTGCCACTCGGTCGGATGCGGGGGCGGGCCAGGTGATGCCGCCGTTCCCAAAACCCACCGCAGAATGCCAGGAGCCGGCATTCGCCGTCACACTGTCGAGGACGGTGTTGTCGAGATGAATGCCAATCCTGGCGGCTGCTTCGGCGAGGCCGATGAGTTTCAGTCCGCCATCGGGCGCCCAGGTCGGAGGGATCTCGAGCGTGGAGATGAGGCTGTCGATCTTGCTCGCAGCCGCGCCCAAGCCGGGATCGTCCTTGCCGGTTTCGGCGGTCAAGCCGTCACCAGGATCGGCGGTCCAGTTGTCATTGGTCAGCCAGTCGCCCTTGATGCCAAGGTCGATGTCGAACTCTGTCATCAAAGGTTTCGCGTCACTCCCGCTGCCGGGAGGCCAAGGCAGTTTAGCCATGTTGAATCTCTTTCCGCATTTTTCCTCGATCTAAGACCAGAATCTCGATGCGCCCGAAGGGGACGTCACAGCCAGCGACGCCCCCGAGGTGAGCACAACGACGTTGCCCATGAATGCTGGGATGTTGCCCATGAATGCCGGCCGGGCTGTCGGGTACAAACGCCGAGCCCGGCCGGCGATCAGGCTGCTTGCTTCGTTATCCCGGGCGGCGGAGCGGACGCCAAGCGGGCGCTACGGACGCGAGCAAGCGCAGCAGGGATCGCCCGTCCTGTCCAAGGAACAGCGACGGCAGGATCCAGCACAGCAGCAAGCCCCCAGCCGCCGCCAGCAATGCCGTATCGATGAGCAGGGCAAGGGCAGGCAGTTGCAGCTCGCGCAACCATTCCACGAATGCCCAGATGCCTGTTCCGAGAACGCCTGCGAGCGCGAGGCCAGGCATGTGCGCCATGGCGAATTCCGACCACCGCATCCCGGTCACGCGAAGGCTCAACTGTGCCATGAGGATGAAGTTGACCCCGAAGGCGGCGCCGACGCCGATCGCCACGCCCTCTATGCCCCAGAATTGCCCTATGACGGACCCGACAAAGACGCCGATGGTGAAAACAGCCTGGCGCCAGGCACGGGCGTAGACCGTGCCTGTTGCCCGCGAAACGGAATCGCTGAGCTTGTAGCTCGTGCGGAACAACATGCCGAATGCGAGGATCTGGAGCGGGCCGACAACGCCCTCCCATCCCCGTCCGAGAATGACCGCCACCAACTCGGGCGCGACGATCGCCACGACCACGCTGGCCGGCAGGACGAGCAGGGCGCAACCCGCGACCGCGCTGCGATAGGCGCGAGCAAGCCGCGCGGGCTGCTCCTGGACCAGTGCCATGGTCGGGAACAGCACGCGATCGAGAACCTGACCGACGATGACCGCAGGCGTCGTCATGAGCTGCGACGACAGACCGTACAGGCCGAGCGCATCGGCGCCGAGCCAGCGGCCCACGACAAGCTTGTCAGCCTGGGTGGCGAGGTAGTTGAATATCCGGGCAATGGTGAAGCCGCCTCCGAAATAGAGCAGTTCGGCGATGGCGCGTCGCTCCAGCAAAGGCCGCATCGGGTGTGGCTGGCCTATGAGCAGCACGATCATGCGTGTGAATTGCTGGATCAGCACGGCCGCTACAAGCGCCCAGATGCCGAAGCCGAGCCAAGCCAGAACCGGCCCGGCAACGACGTAGCCCACGGCAAAGGCGCAGGCGTCGATGAGTGCCAGCCAACGGAACCGCAGCGCGCGCTGAGCCGAAGCCAGTGCCACCATGGAAACCCCTTGGAAAAGGAACACGAAGCAGACCGCACGCACGACCGGAGCCAGTTCGGCAAGCCGAAGGAGGCCGGCAATGGCGGGTGCCATCGCCCAGACCAGTGCGGACACAGCCAGCCCAAGGAGGCACGACAAGGTGAACCCGACCCGAAGATGCCGATCCTCCAGAACAGGGCGCTGCACGATCGCGGGGGTAATGCCAAGTCCCTGGAAGATGGCTGAAAATTTGATGACGATCAGGGCCGCGGAGTAGAGGCCGAACTCCTTGGGCGAGAGCAGCCTGGCCAGGACGAGGAGGGCGACAAGCTCCGCGACCGCAAGCGCGCCCATGGACAGAGCCGTCCAGAACATGCCCACGACACTGTGTTTTGCCAGCCCGCGCCGGATATCGCTCACGCCACTCTCCACTCACCAGAGCGGTTCAGCTTTTGATAGAATCGCCGACCCGCTCTAACTCTTTGTTTTTACGCAATTTCGGACAGAAAACCGCTACGCACTTTTCCTGGAATTGCTCTAAGCCGACCCAGGCAGGCGGCCATTGCATCGTTCCAGGATCCGCCGAGCGAGACGACGGATATCGCAAGCTCAGGTGGCGCCCGCAGCGCGCCATCCTTACTGAAGGGGTTGGGGAATCTCGTAGCGATAGAACTGCATTTCGTCCCGGATCTCCGGTATGATCGCCGCCAGTTCCTTGCGGTCGAGGCGGAGCCACTTCTGCTGACGGCCGGGATCGATCATCTCCTTGGCCGTGCGAATGATCTCGTCTGTGCAGTCCAACCCACAATGCTGATAGATGCGCCGCAACACCGGCTCGGGATCCTGCATTAGATCCTCATAGCGAAACGACAATACGCGGCCGTTCCCCAGCCTGGCGAGATCCTCCCGGGCCTTTCGGTTGCCTCGCGCCCATTGGCGCGCGATCACCGTCAACTTTTCCTGTTCCTGCAAATCCCGATCGATTCCCTTGTAGCGGGGCCCATAGATCGGCGTGTATTTTCTCCTCAATAGCTTCTTGGCGATGATCTGCTTTATGAAATCTTTTGCGTAATAATGAAGCTGTGTCACCGGAGTGACCGCAAGCGTCCTTCGCAGGCCTTTTAAGGTCTTTGGTTTCTGCCACTTAAGCTCCATCGAGCTTATGCATGAGAATGGATTTCTCGTAATATATAGAAATATGGCTTCCGGAAAAACCTCGTGGACAAGCGGCACGCGCAGGACATTGGAAGGCGTATTTTCCATAACCTGCCGGCCGCCGTGTCGCGACTGGTACTCGAGGAACCGATCGCGAATGTAACGAACGACCTTTTTTGTGGCGTCAGTTTTGACGAATTCGTCATGACGCCGTGCCGGATCGGCATAGAGCCATAATGTCCTTGGTTCATACCAGGTGACAATGTCCGGATGCAGTCCGATCAGCTTCTGCGCAATGGTGGTGCCCGACCGATAGTTGCCGATCAGAAAAATCGGAGGTTTCAACTCTGTTGCCGTCATGACAATTCATCCGTTCAATGCAAGTGAACCAGGATTGCTCGATCCGCCCTAACTCTTTGTTTTCACGCAATTCCGGATGGAAAACCGCTGCGCACTTTTCCTGGAATTGCTCTAGCCGCGCTGAGCGCGGCTACTGGTCCCTGAACGCACGCGTCATCTGGTCCGTCAAAGGCTTCATCAGGTAGGAGATCACCTTGCGGTCGCCGGTTCTTATGAACGCTTCCACCGGCATGCCGGGAATGAGCGAGATAGGGCCGAGCTTCCTGATGTCCTTCGGGTCGGGCGTGATGCGTACCGCGTAGTAGGTTTCATTGGTGTGTTGGTCGCGCGTTACATCGGCCGCGATCATGGACACCACACCTTCCGTTTCGGGGGTTGTGCGCACATTAAAGGCGGTGAAGCGGAGATGCGCGCGCTGGCCGATCAAGAGCTGGTCGATGTCCTGCGGGGCGGCCTTCACCTCGACCGTGAGAGTGTCGGTGTCGGGTACGATCAGCATGATCGGCTCCCCCGCGCCGATCACGCCGCCCACGGTGTGGATTGTCGATTGATGGACAGTGCCTCTGGCGGGAGCGCGAATATCGATGCGTGACAGCTGGTCCTCCGCGGTGATCTTGCGTTCCTCGAATTCGGCGATCTTGGCCTCCACTTCGCGCAGTTCGCTTCCGGTTTCGCTGGAGAACTGCTTGTCCAGTTGCAGGATCTGAAGCTCGACTTCGGCGATGGCCCCCCTTGCCTGCGCCATGCTCGACACAAGCTGCGCCCGCTCGCCCTCGATGCGTGTCGCCTCGCGCTCATATTCGGTCAGCTTCGATTTGAGGATGAGCTTCATTTCCACAAGGCTGCGGATGTCGACGAGTTCGTCGCTGATCAGCACGATCTCCTTGGCCTTTGCCGACGCCTGAGCCGAATAACCTTCGATCTGCTCGCGAAGCTGCTCGATGCGTTCGCGCAGGCGTGCCTTGTTGCCCGACAGCTCGACCCGGCGAAGTTCGAACAGTCTTTGTTCGCTGGCCACCGTGGCCACAATCTCAGGGTCGTTCATTCGTGAGACAAGGATCGGAGCGAGCGTCATCCGTTCACTGCCGTCACGTTCCGCCTCGAGCCGGGACTTTCGCGCATAAAGTTCGTCCAGGTTCTTTGTCACATAGGCTAGGCTGGCACGCGGAATGGTGTCGCTAAGCTGCACCAGAATATCGCCGGCCCGGACATGGTCGCCATCGCGCACGAAGATCTTGCCGACAACACCGCCTGTCGGGTGCTGCACCTTCTTTTCGCTGCCGTCGACGATCACCGCGCCGCGCGAAATGATCGCGCCCGAAATGTCGACTGTCCCGGCCCAGACTCCCATCACTCCGACGAGCAGCGCAACGACGGTCGTCCCGCCCAGCAGATTGCGGTGAATGGATCGCCGGTTGGAAAGCGATCTGCTCAAGATGGCTGCCCTCATTGGCCGTTTCCCTTATCCGGACGTTTTCAATTCGGCAGTTGCGGCGAGCTTGAAACCGGCTGCAGGCCCTCGCCATTGACCTGTGGCATCGGAAAGAACTTGGACAGAACGCCCTCTCTCGTGCCGAACATGTGCATCTGCCCCTCTTTCATCATGAGCATGAAATCCACTGTGGCGAGAATGTTCGGCCGATGCGCAACGATGGCCACGATGCCGCGGCGCGCCTTGATTCTGAGGATGGCCTCGGCAAGTGCCCTTTCGCCTTCCATGTCGAGGTTGGAATTCGGCTCGTCGAGGACGACAAGAAAGGGGTCGCCGTAGAGCGCGCGCGCCAGGGCGATACGCTGACGCTGCCCGGCTGAAAGCGCGGCTCCGCCTTCTCCGATCTGTGTCTCGTAACCATTGGGAAGACCGACGATCAGGTCATGGACGCCGGCGGCACGCGCAGCGGCGACGATGGCCTCCGCATCCGGTCCAGGATCGAAACGTGCGATGTTGGCACCAACCGTTCCCGCGAACAGTTCGACGTCCTGCGGCAGATAGCCTATGCAGCGGCCAAGTCGCTCCGGCGACCACTGATCGAGTGCTGCGCCATCCAGCTTGATACGACCAGCCAGCGGTCGCCATGCGCCGACCAGCCCGCGAACGAGGCTCGATTTGCCGGAACCGCTTGGGCCGATGATGCCGAGCACCGAGCCGGCATCCAGACGGAATTCGACGCTTTGCACGATAATCCGTTGCGTGCCCGGCGCGCCGATCGCGATGCGGTCCACCGTCAGATTGGAACTCGGCACCGGAAGCGCCATCGGCTGGGCATCCAGGGGCAGGCGGGCGAGCAGATTGCTCAGCCTGCGCCAGCTCTGGCGCGCGCCGACGAAGTTCCGCCAATGGGCGATGGCAAGATCGACAGGGGCAAGCGCACGGCCCGCAAGGATGGAGCCGGCGATGATGATCCCGGCCGTTGCCTCGCCCTCGATGACCAGCCAGGCGCCCACACCCAGCATTGCCGACTGGAGCATCAGCCGCAAGGCGCGGGCGAAGCTGCCGAAGCCGCCGACGATGTCGCTGACACGCTGCTGCTGTGCCAGATATTCCCGGCTCGCTTCCCGCCAATGGTCATGCAGGCGCTTGCCCATGCCCATTGCCGCAAGCACCTCGGCGTTGCGGCGACTGGCCTCGGCGTAGCTGTTGCGCCGCACGCCGGTCAGAACCGCGGCGCCCATCGGTTTGCGCGTGAAGATCTCGGTTGCGGCCGTCAGGGTCACCAGCACGATCGCGCCGCAAGTGGCGGTGACCCCGAGGATTGGATGGAAGCTCCAGATGATTGCCAGATAAAAGGGCAGCCACGGCAACTCGAACAGCGCGCTGGGCCCGGGGCTCGACAGAAATGTGCGGATGCTGTCGAGATCGCGCTGCGGCTGCAGCCCGTCGCCCTGCGGGCCAAGGAACAAGGGCAGCCTGGACACGGCTGTGAACACGCGTCCTCCAACGGCTTCGTCCACTTCGGCGCCGATCCTGGTCATGATGCGGCCGCGCACGAGGTCGATGACCGCCTGCCCGATAAACAGGGCGCCTGCCAATATCGCCATCCCTACCAGGGTCGGGATGCTGCGGCTCGGCAGCACCCGGTCATAGACTTGCAGCATGAATATCGCACCGGTCAGCATGAGGATGTTGCTCACGCCACTGAACACCGCGACGCCCGCGAGCGCTCCCTTGCAGGAGCGCAGCGCGCAGGCCAGTTCCGAACCGGGCGCCGGCTGGGTGCCCCCGGCAGAGGATTGAGCGCCTGTGTTCGCCAACACGATTGGCAGGGCGCCCCTCCGCTTCCGCCTTGCCCTGTAGACAGCCACCACCAGCAATCCCAGAACTGCGGCTGTCAGCCAAACCGGGAGAGCGTCCAGTGAACTCCCATCGGCAAAGCGGAGCCAGTCAGGCAGGCGATCAGCCCAGGGCTGTGTCGGCGATGTCAGTCCCCCGAAATCGACAAGGCGCGGCAGAAACCCAATTCCCGCGAGCGTAAGAGCGAGGAGGAGGATTACACCGGGAATGCGCGACCGCACGGTGGGACGCCGACGACGCGGCGCGCGACGTAGCGTCTTTCGGCGCGCCGGTGCCCGGAGAAGGCCGAGCGGCCTCTGTGCCGGTTCAACGGGGACAATCGCCCGGCGGAGATAGCTCCCCAAGACTGTCAGTGCTGCACCGAAGACCACGATCAAAGTACCTGAGATTTGGCGCCGCTATTGTCCGGTGGTCGAATTGTCCGGAGCGTAGAAACCCTTGTTGGCCACGATGGAGACCTCGATGACGTCGCCTGCTCTTACTTCGGTATTCTCGTCGGCGACGAGGTCGTGGGAGATTTTCTGCTCGCGCCGGAAGATCGAAATCTTCACGGAGCCTTGCAAATCGTCGAAGGTCCGCTGTTCGCCGTAGCTAAAGATAAAGAGAAGCTTGTCGGCGACGTACCTTATTTGGCTTTGAGTTTTTCCAAGCTCGACCTGCGTGTCCTGGGTCTGCGCGATCAAGTCCATTTCATAGCTTTGATGCTTTTTTCGCAGCTCGCTTTCCGAGTTCAGGATCGCCTGCCGCACCTGCTCCTGCTGAAGCTCGGTCTGCGCAAGTTCGGCGCGATAGCTGGTGTGGGCTCTCTCGGCCGTCATGACATTCGAATTCGTTATCAGGCCTTTTTCCCGCAGCGACCGGGCAGACTTCAG
Organism: Mesorhizobium sp. LjNodule214; assembly: GCF_964252735.1. Lineage (NCBI taxonomy): Bacteria > Pseudomonadati > Pseudomonadota > Alphaproteobacteria > Hyphomicrobiales > Phyllobacteriaceae > Mesorhizobium > Mesorhizobium sp. LjNodule214. The sequence goes on along the minus strand of NZ_CAXUPE020000002.1, from coordinate 2,021,251 downwards.
TTCCTCGAGTTGAAGGTTGGCGGTCTTCTCCCGCTCATTTCGCGAGGTGGCAATCATTTTCGCTTCCTTCCTCGCCCGATCCAACGAGGCCTCAAGGTAGGAAACGTCGTCCCGATACGCGGCAAGCCGCGCGTCCAACTGGGCTTGTTCGGAGGCGACGATGTCGGCAATCAAATGTCCGGCAAACTCGACCGGCGGATCCGGCGGAGCAACGAAAGACTTGTCCTGTCGACTTTCCGCCTGGAGCCGGGCGAGCCGAACCTTGAGGCGATATTCTTCGAGCCCCAGATTCGCACGCGTGCTGCGTAGATCTGCGATTTGCAGGGCGGGTTCCATGTTTCCCACGGTGGTGGCCCGGAAGCCGCCTGCTATGGCGAGCGCATGGCGAACCGTTATTCCCGGTTGAAACGGGTACGATCCGGGATGGGCCACCGTTCCGGAAATGAAGAATGGCCGGTACTGGCCGATCTCCACTTTCACGAAGGGCTCGAGGATGAGCTTCTGCTGCTGAAATGCGCGCTGAATGGCCTGCGAGAGGGCAACGGTGGTGAGGCCGCGCGCCTGGATGTCACCCAACAAGGGAAGCGATATGGAGCCCCGATCATCGACCACGACGTCGAGCGGATAGGATGCCTCGCCGATAACCGAAACGCGCAGGATGTCACCGCTGTCGAACGTATATCCATCCGCGCGGGACGCATTCGCGGCGAGCAGGATGAAGGCCATGGCGAGGCCACCAATGATTGCCAGCATATAGCTGACCGCAGGTTCGAATCCGGCAAACAACGATCGGCTACGATCCTTCGCTCGGAATGGCCTGGATGGAAATTGTTGGTCAGCACGCAAACGCATCGTTCGTACTCCACTTGTATGCCTGCCGTCAGGATCAGTTCGTCGGCCGGAGCGCGACGGCAGGGAAATGTTCGGTTCGAAGAGCAAGCCTTGGACACGCTCCGTCGGGGTGGGGTCCATCAGAGTCCGTGCAACCCCAAGGTCTGCTTGGCGAGGCTCTCGCCAATTCGGATATCGTTCGGCCTGGCGGGTGAAAGGGCCGACTCCAGCACCGACTGATAGATCAGCTCGACCCTTTCGCACATGGACTCCAGCCCCCAGGATGAAAGGTCGGTGAGCTTCGCGCCATCAGCCAGCCGAGCACGATAGTGTTCGTTCTCGAGAAGATCGGCGACCGCCGCCGCCGCGGCGCCCACGTCCTCCGCAGGCGTCACGATGCCGTTCACGCCATGCTTCACGACCTCTTCCACACCGGGCAGATGCGAGACCACGCTGGCCCGACCGCCCGCCAGGTATTGCATCATGACGCGCGGCAATCCTTCTCGCATCGACGTCAGCACGCACACGTCGGCCAGGCTGATCAGCCGTTCGGGCTCGCGGTGATGGCCGATCATGCGAACCCTGTTTGCGAACGGGGATCGTTGGATCGCCGATTCGACTGCGGATCGCGCCGGTCCCTCGCCGGCCAGCAGCAGCCGCACGTTCGGAATTCGATCGACCACCTGGCCGAATGCTTCAATGAACTCGACGTGGCGTTTTCTCGGTTCCAGTGCGGCCAGCACCAGGACCACGGGCGGTTTTGGCTCACCGACGGCCGTCCCCAGCAGCAGATGCGGTTCTTGCGGCCATTGCGCGTTCGCGAAGCGCGCCAGGTCGAAGCCGGAGTGGACGACATGGTGCTGATCGGGGCTACCCAAATGATTGGCGATGCAAATGTCACGCATCGCCTGGCTGACATCGATGAAAGCGCGCGTGAAGTTTGCTGCCAGACGTTCGGCGGCCAGGAACATCAGCCGCTGCGCCTTGCCCACATGCACGAAAGGCAGAATGTGCACGCCATGTATGATGCCTGGGATATTGGCTTCCCTTGCGGCAAGGCGGCCGACGATGCCGGCCTTGCTTTGATGCGTGTGCACGATGTCAGGCCGCCAATCGCGCATGAGGCGCGTGAGTTGCCTGAATGCAGAAATGTCGCGGGATGGTGAAATCGGGTTCAGGAGCGGTTCCAGGGTCACCACCCGAAGGGCTCCGGCTACCGACGCCCGCAAACTCGCGTCGTATTCCTCGCCGTGAACCAGCAGCACCTCGTGGCCGTGCCGCGCCTGGGCGAGACAACAGGCCAAAGTGTTCTCTTCGGAACCTGCCCGAAGCAGTCGGGTGAGCACATGAATAATCTTCATTTGCTTGTACCTCAGGGGACATGAAATCCGGCGGACGGTGCATTCAGGCAGGAGATCGGCGCAGCGGGTCAGGACGTTGGGGGCTTCTCTCGGCGTTTGTCCCGCGCATGGCCGGGATCGCCCGGCCCTCAGTACGGTCGTGGCAAGGCTGCCCGCTTGCGACTGTCGTCATGGTGGTGAATGTCGGCGGTCGAGCCGCCCGCTCTGTCTCTTAGAGAGACAGCCAGATATGCCTGAACAGTTCCCGGTTGACCGTCTCTAGGCTGGCGCCAGCGTCAACGGTCCGGATTTGCGTGTCCCGGGCCCGCAATTCCGCCATCAGCGACAGCCGCGCCTCGAACGCTTCTTTCCTGATTTCTCCCGGCTTCCGCTGCTCGGAGACGGCAAAATCGGAAACGAGGTGCAAAGTCAGGTGCGGCCGGCATTCTTCCATCTTTTGATAGAGTTTCTGCTCGAGCCGGGCGAGAGCTGACAAGCCTGGGATGGCGAACAGGTGCTCCGGGACGGTTGGCCCGTCCAGATATCCTCTGCGCAGCGTCTGCGGCCACCTGTCACTAACGACGATCATGCCGCGTGTTGCCCATCGATGCGCACGCTTCACAACTGCGTATCGCTCAAACGCAATCATGACCGCCCACAATGCCAACCCGGTCGTGACAACGCCTCCCTTGACCCAATTTCGGCGGATGGAATCGTTGCCATCCTGCTGGACCAGAGACTTCAGGCTGCGTCTATGGGGCAAAATCAGGCTCTGCAGCCGCTTGCGAAGCCACCATCCGCGGCCATCGCCGGTTCCGACATAGGCCTGCGCACAGCCGAATTTCCATTGAAATGTCTGGGTCAGCCGATCGACCTGAGTGCTCTTGCCCACCCCATCAGGACCGACGACCGCCACCACAAGCCCACCAGCCACAGGCCGTCTCTTGGGTGGAAGGCGGCCGGGCATCAGGCGCTGAAGCAACCTCAGGGCAAGATATGAGGTCTTGCGCGCGAGATGGACCGCAGCATCGGCGATTGCATAGCGTCCCGTGAAACCGGACATTTCCCGGATCGAACGGCGCAGCCTGGTGAGATCGCCATAGTCAGCGACCAAACCGTCGCCGCTTTTCCGGAACCTGCAGATCGCCGTTCTTCCGCCGCCAAAGGTGTATTCCACGACATGCAAGCCATGCTCTCCGGACAGAGATGGCTCGCCGGGCAGAGATGGCAGGCGTGCGAGTTGGTCCGTCCAACGATCGGGCAGGGTGATCCACCGGCTCCACGGGAAGGCCCAAGCCCGGAAGGCGAAACGGGCAATCGCTATTCGGATCTCGTCTTCGGGCGAGACGACGGGAACCGATGCGTCTTCCACGCAAATCGACTCCCATCGTGCGATCGCTGCATGGTCGAACGCCAGATAGCGCTTACGAAACTCCCGGCCGACCCGGACACCGATGTGCATGTCGAGATGCAGATACCGGCCACGCGAAAAGTCGGGTATGAACCAGTCCTCCCGACCGGCGCAGACATTGTCGTAGCAGGACAGGCTCACGCCGCGGCGACCCTGCATCTGACTGACGATCGAGCAGAAGACCGGGTAGTCGTGCTTGTCCAAAAGGACATCCAGATCGTCCCGGCCAGCAAGTGCGTCCTGCACGGATGCGAGATCCTGAACGATCCCGTATTTCAGGCCGGCCGCATTCAGCGCCCGAAACAGTTCGGCGGCAATCGGCAGTGCCGATACCGTTTCGAAGGGGCGAAAAGGAGCATTTCCGTCAGTTTGAGATGGCCCTGCATCGGCTTCGCTGCCCGCAACGGCTTTCCGCCGCCAGTCGAAGTCTTGCCACGACCCTGCGCCGGGCGTCCTGGCAGGTGCTGGAACGTGCGCGTCCGGCGCCAACGCTTCCGCCAGCATCCTTGCCTTGGCCTCCGGTGACCAGCGACGATATTGTTGCGGCTGCAGGCCATCCCGAAGCTCTCCGGGGCCTGCGGGGTGGCAGCTTCCTGGTTTGGACTTGCGTGAAGGTTTCAAGGGCTTGGATCTCGTATTGCAAGCTACCGCACTGAGGGTGAATCGTGCACCAACTCATCACTCCCTCGCCGGATGGTTTCGGCATCACACTGCGAAAAAACCAACTAGAAAAATATGCTCAATTTTGAGAGACGATCGATATATTCTCTCTATCAATGGTAATTGGAATTGAACGGTTCATGATATCGAGAAGAATTCTAACTGCTCCGGCTCTTCCAACGTAATCAAGGACGCCGAGCTGGTCCGAAAACGGTCCGTCGGTGATCCGAATTCTTTGCCCCGGCCTCAACAGTACATCCGGATGCAAGATGCCGTCGCCGTCGGTCGCCGATATCAGGGACTCAACGACGCCGTATGGCGCCGGTGTCGGCACGCCGTGACTCATGACGAGCTTTCGAACGCCAACGGTAGAGTTGATTGGGTACCAACTTTGCTGATCGACAGCCAAGGAGACAAACAGGTAGCAGTCAAAGTACGCACTGCAAACGGTCTTGACGCTACGAGCGTGCCGAACAGTTCGCTTCCGCTTGGGCAGGTAGGTTCGGAAGTTCTGCGACAGCAGGTGCCGCTCGGCCAGGCTCTCGGAATGCTGATGTGTCTGGACCACGCACCAACGCGCAGCCTTGCCGTCGCGGCGCTCTGTTATCGGCTCCGGAAGTGAATTGTAGTCTAGGTCAGATTGAAGCATTTTTGATATCTCTTCTTTTCTTAGTTGAGATAGTAACTGTCCGATACACTGCTCTCGAGCGACGTATAACGGCCGTATCGTGGTAGCTTTGGTTCGTCCACCATTGTCAGGGCAATGCCGGCGATCTTGGAACGGCCGCCAAGACTTCGGATTCCCTCGGCAGCGGCCTCGCGCGAGGTGTCACGCCACTTCACGACAAAGACGACCTTGTCGACGTGCGGCGCTAGGATCGAGGCATCGGCAGCAGGGCCCACGGGCGGCGCGTCGATTATCACCGTATCGAATTTTCCGCGAAGCTCATCGAGCAGCGAGCGCATTCGCGCCGAAGCCAGAAGGGCAGGCGGGTTCCGCGTCCTGGCGCCGGCAGGCAGCACGCAAATTCCCGAACGTTCGTCCCGATGAATTGCGTTTGTGGCCTTCATCGGCAAAGTCAGAAGGTCAACCAATCCGACCTTATCCCCCATGCCAAAGAAGGCCGTGGCTGCCGAAAGTCGCAAGTCTGCATCGATCACCAGGACCCGGTCACCGTCGGCGACTGCGGAGCAGGCCAGACTTAAAACCAGAGTTGTCTTTCCTTCCCCGGGCATTGCCGATGTCAGCAGCGTGAGACGCGGCGAATGCCCCAACCCCGGCGTAGCCTCCACGCCCAGGCGAAGCCGTCGCACGGCTTCGCTGTATCTGGACAGCGGCCGGCGCTCGAGATAGGCCACGGGTTGGGATTGGGAATTGGCGTCTCCCGACCAGCCCAACATTCTCGGCATGGACGCAAGAACTGGAACGGCCAGTTCTTCCTCTATCTGTTTCTTCGCCATGAAGCCGGAGGCGAAAAGTTCACGAAGAACGGCGCCGGCGCCACCAAAGAAGAAACCAAGCACCAGACCCAGAGCCGCAAAAAGCGGCCTGTTCGGGAAGCTTGGCGAATCCGGAACCTCGGCATCCGTGATCACGCGCACGCCGCTGTTGAGGAGGGTGGATTTTTCCTCGGCGAGCTTGGCGCGAGACAGGAACGTCCCAAAGAGTTCCTTGTTCGCGTCGGCAATCCTCTGCAGGTCGCGCAACTGGACGCCAACCTGGCCTTCGACTTCGGACTTGTCAGATACCGACGCCAGGGCTCGCGAGAGGGAAGCTTCGCGGGCCTCGGCGGCGTCGACTTCATTCTTCAGATTGCCGATCAGGCGCTGAACCTCGGCGGAAATCTGTCCCTCGATGTCCCGGCGCTCCGCCTGAGCGGCCACGACGTCCGGATGCCGTTCGCCATACTTCAGCAGAAGGTCGGTTTCCCGCCGCGCCACCACGGATTGCTGAGCTCGAAGGGCGCTGACGACAACGGACTGCAATACGTCGGGTATGGTCTGGATATCGCCGCCACCACTCAGCAGTTTGTCAACCAGCTGATATTTTGTTTTTTTCTCCGACAGTTCCGCGCGCGCATTGATCAGGGCGACATTCAATTCAGACAGCTGCTGGTCGGTCAGGCTGCCCGATTGTGTCGACAATAAATTATGATCGATCCGGAATTTCTGGACGGCTTGTTCCGACCGGCTGAGTTCTTCCCGCAGATACGCGGCCCGCTCACTGAGCCATGTGGACGCTTTCTTGGCGCCCTCGTAACGGGACTTTACCCGGTCAACAACATAGGCTTGGGCAATTGCGTTCGCGAGGGATGCCGATTTTTCCGGATCGTAGGAGGTTACGGAAAGCTCGATGACGTCCGCAAGCCCGACGCGCGAGACGCCCAGTGCGCCCTTGAGCCAATCCAGTGCCGCCAGCCCGACGTTGGGATCTTCCGTCAGCTTTTCGCCATCGACGACCTTCTGCAGAAGCGAAGTGGACCTCAGGACTGCAATCTGACTCTCGATGAATGTTGAATTGTCCGAAAAGTCGGATTTGGAGTAATCCTGCGGAGTCACATAATCGTTTGGCGCGTCCAGTAAGACTTGCGCGACTGCCGTGTACGATGGCGGGATTTTATAGGCGGCAACCAGGAATACGGCGAAGGTGATCGCTGCAATTGCACAGACAAACTTCCAGCGCCGGACAAGGAAATCGAGAATCTCCCTGACGTCGAGCGGCATCAATTGCCGGGTCATGATCGGATTGTCAGTCGGGCTAGGCATTTCCGAATCCTTGCGACGAACAACAGAACTCCTACCCCTTCAGCGCCGGCTGAATGGCTCGCACTTCAAGATCCTTCGGGCAGCTAGCTGCTAAGTGCGCTCACGCGCATGAAACGGTAAGGTTTCGCCCCGCCATCTGGCATGTCCAAATCGCTCTCTTCCGCCCGTTGACCGATCACGCAACCGGTCAATCGAAACCATATCAGCTTCGCGGACACCCTCGCCATTACCATTAATGAGTAGTAACTCGGCTAAAGGTCGATCTGGTCTACCCGATAGCCTTCCAGAGGTCTTCAGGGCGTCGGCAGGCACCTTTCCCTGTTCATCCGGGAGGTCTACAACAGCACTGGCGCCATCAAGGGGGCGACGGCGAGCGTGCACCCTCCGACGACGCGAATGCGGCGGATACCTCATTTGTCTCGGCGAGCCTGGGGTTGATATGGACACGTACGGCGAATTCGGTTTGGCGTTTGTGGACTGGGTGGCGAATAGATCAGGAGCCATTCTGGTGCTGCTGGCAAGCTTGCCGTTGGCGCTTCTTCTGAAGGAGGGCCGGATGCTGAGCTACAGTGCCCTTGTCGTGTTTGTCGGGGCTGTCGGATTGATTTTGTACAGCTTCGAAGGCCCTGCAGGGGCAGTCCTTGTCGTTCTCGCGAATACTTTTTTGGTTTTGGTTGCCCTGCTTTTCACCCGAAGGCGGTTGTCGCAGATCGAAGACAGGCTGGCGTCGGTAATATCGGCAGTCGGTGACCTGGAGACTGCCGAGGAAAGACGACAAACTTTCAACGCGAAACGTCCCTCGAATTCACGGCCTTTCCTGCGCCGGAAACCAACAGCCGCAACAAAGGAACAGATCGTTTCGGCCGGCGCAGCGGAAAGTCCTGGAAGAGAGAGTCAGTTACTCTCCGGTGCATCTTCGCAAGAACTGCGAGCCCCCGATCTATTGCCAGGCTCTGCAGTTCCAGTATCTTCTCGAATAGCAGGCCGCAATTCCGCTTCCAGAGGATCTCAAAAGAAAGCTGTGCTCGAGCTGAACCATCCCGCCGGCGATGGTTCGGGCCAGTCGAGGCGACCGCAAAGGTCGTCGTGATGGTTGAGTGACGCCCGAAGGACAAGTCCGTTCGATGGCGGGACCATCTGTTCGTTGGTTTGCCACAGGCGACCAGCAGGCACCCTTGCTGATAGAATGAAGTACAGCGCCTTAGGCTGAGCAAGCCTTTTGCAGGCCGGCGCGGCTGCGCCCGGCTGCTCGAATGCCGGCACCGCGCGGCGATGTTTTTCCGAGACCCGCGGTAGTCCTCCCGGGCCAATTTTGGCCGCGCCTGCCCGCTCCAACATCACAGGGTGGTAGGACCCTAGCCAAAGGTGGTAGACTGCGCCGCCACCTGGATGAAATCATTGATGGCACTTTCGGAGTATTTGATTTAGATTTGCAGCTTCAGGTTGACCTGTGGCTGGGTTATTTCGGGGCGAGATGAGCTTATCAAAGCAGGTTCTTGGATTCGGGCCGAGACCTACACTTGCTGAAGCAAGTTGGGAGAGGGGTGTGTCTGAGTTGCCGGGAGCCGTGCGCCGTTCCTATACGGCCAACACAACGATCGCGCGCGAGTATCAGGCCAGATCGGCTATTCTGATCATAACTTCCGGGTGGGCGGCATTTGCCAAGACGCTGCCGGACGGCTCACGCCTGATCGTCGATTTTGCGCTTCCTCACGAAATTGCCTTGATCGAATTCGCCGGCGAAGTCAGCGAGACGGTAACGGCCCTGTCGGACGTAACCGCGATTGAGTTGGCCGGTCCTGTCCGTACTTGTTTTTCGCGCTATCCGCAGCCCTTTTGCGAGGCTGTGCTGCAGGCTGAGACAAGTCGATATTCCCGGGTTGTGGAACATCTGGCAGGAGTCAGTCGGAGGGGAGCCATTGAGCGCACGGCCCATCTTCTGCTCGAACTGGCCTGCCGCGCACATCGGTCGGCAACGAGTTATCCGGACCGTTTTGTTTGCCCGTTGACCCAGGCCGAATTGGCCGACGCGTTGGGTCTCTCCGCTGTGCATGTGAGCCGCGTCATGAAGGCCTTGCGAGAGGCCGGCCTGGCTTCATTCCGCAATGGCGTGGTCGAGTTGCATGACCATGCAGGCCTTATCGAAACAGCCGGATTTGATCGGTCTTACATCTCGATCTGACGTCCAAGCGGCTTTGCGACACGGTCGATCCATCCATCGATTGTGGATCGAAGAGATACCCGGCTTTCCGGCCCAGTCTGAGCGTGCAACTTCCGCAACGTTGCTCGCGATGCAAGCATCACGCACGGGCAGCCTCCTGGCGCCGGGCTTTTTTGTGTTTGGAAAATCGCTCGAGGAGAGACAGCTTGTCCGGGCGGCGGGCTGTCGCCCGAATCATGACCCGGCGACTTATGTTTGGCGACCCTGGTTGATACCTCGGTAAAACCATTGACGGAGATGACTATGCGGCAAGCGCTGATCGTATGGGGCGGATGGGAGGGGCACGAGCCGGAACAGGGGGCGGGTGCCGTCAAGGCGCTACTCGAGGAGGAAGGCTTTGGCGTGCGCGTCGAGACCACGACCGCTGTATTCGCCGACCCGGCGATCGCCGATCTGAGCCTGATCGTGCCGATCTACACCATGTCCAAGCTCAGCAAGGACGAGGAGCGCAACCTGACGAAGGCGGTGGAGGGCGGCGTCGGCCTCGGCGGCTACCACGGCGGCATGGGCGACGCATTCCGTGAATCGACGGACTACCAGTTCATGTGCGGCGGCCAGTGGGTCGCGCACCCCGGCAACATCATCGACTACCGGGTGAACGTCGTTCGGCACGACGATCCGATCATGAGCGGCATCGATGATTTTAACTACTGCTCGGAGCAGTACTACATGCATGTCGATCCGGCGAACGAGGTGCTGGCGACCACCACCTTCTCCGGCGACCATGCGCCCTGGATCGACGGCGTCGTCATGCCGGTGGTGTGGAAGCGCCGGCACGGCAAGGGCAAGGTCTTCTATTCGTCGCTCGGGCACGCGGCCGCGGAGTTTGCGGTACCGCAAATGCGGACCATTCTTCGCCGCGGCTTGGCCTGGGCGGCGCGCTGACAGCACTGGCGCCCCGGCCAAGGTCTTGCTTGGGCGCTGATGTTGATCAAACGCTTTCGAGATAGGTCTCGAGTTCGAAGTCGCTGACGTTGAGCGCGAAGGTGTTCAGTTCCTGGCGTTTGCAGGCAATGAAGGAGTCGCGCAGGATCGTCGGGAAGATCTCCGCGACATGCGGCCCGCTTTCGAAACTGGCGATGGCGGAGGCCCAGTCTGGCGGCAGCCTGGCCGGCTGGCCGCCTTGCCCTTCGCCACGGGTCGGGTCGCCGGGCGACAGTTCTCTTTCGATGCCGATCAGCGCCGCGCCAAGGATCGCGGCCAGCACCAGATAGGGGTTGGCGTCGGCACCCGAAACGCGATGCTCGATGCGGCGCGCCGCCGACGGCCCACCGGGAATGCGGATCGCCACCATACGGTTCTCGTAGCCCCAGGCGACCGCGGTCGGAGCGTAGGAGCGCGGACGCAGCCTGCGGTAGGAATTGAAGTGCGGCGCAAACACCAGCGTGCTCTCGGCCATGGCCGCAAGCAGACCGCCGACGGCATGGCGCATGATCTCGGACCCTTGGTCGCTGCCGTCGTCGAAGACGTTGCGGCCGTCGGTGTCGAGCAGGCTGAAATGGACATGAAAGCCGTTGCCGGCACGGTCGCCATAGGGCTTGGCCATGAAGCAGGCGGCAAAGCCATGCTTGCGGGCGATGCCCTTGACGGTGCGCTTGAACAGCACCGCATCGTCGGCGGCGCGCAAGGCATCGGCGACATGGTTCAGATTGATCTCGAACTGGCCGACGCCGTTCTCGGCAATCGCCGTGTCGACGGGAATGCCTTGCATGCGGCAGGCATCGTAGACGTCGTGGATGAAGGCTTCGAAATCGTCGATCTCGTCGATCGACAGTGCCGCATCGGAATCGAGACGGCGCCCGGTCACCGGCGAGACAGGCCCCACAAGGCGCTGCGACTGCGGGTCGACCAGATAGAATTCGAGTTCGGTGGCAGCCACCGGTGTCAGGCCGAGCGCCTTGTAGCGGTCGAGGATACGGGCCAGCGCCCGCCGCGGGTCGCCCAGATAGGGCGCGCCGTTCTCGTCGGCAAGCCAGAGCGGGACAAGTGCTGTCGGATGCGCGGTCCAGTTGACGGGCAGGATGCCGCGTCCGGTCCACTGGCAGAGGCCATCGGCATCGCCGGTCGAGAAAACCAGTGCGTTGCCTTCGATGTCCTCGCCCCAGACGTCGAGGCCGATCAGTGAAAAAGGCATGCGCAGCTTGCCCTCCAGCGCCTTGCGCGCCTGCTCGACGGGAATGCGCTTGCCGCGCATGATGCCGTTGAGGTCGCACACCGCGGCCCTCAGACTCTGGATGTCGTTTCTGCTTTCAAGCCAGTTCAAAACGTCCGCAATTGCTTCGCCCAATTTCCAACCTCTGGTTTTTGAAAGGTGCCGTAGCCTGGCGCCACGATATCCCTGGTAAAAATAGCTCGTGAGTTTCTGAAGGCCGCCTCGGCTTTTGCCGACGGAATTTCCTTCATTTTTTCAATTCACTAGCCGGGATGTCGGGCGGCATTTCAAAACCAATTGTGCGATTTGCGATCGCAACATAGAGGGAAGTCAGGGCAAAGCCAAGCTGCATTTGAGCTGCCGGTTGGGAGAAGCGCAGGGTCGGCCAGCGGAAACCTTTCGGGCCCGGGCTTTTCTAGCTCCGCGTTTCCGGAAACCTGGCCTGCCGCAGGATATGCGCTGCGCCTTCGTCGATGTCGCGCACGATTGCGGCGCGAGCGCGCTCCGCGTCCTGGGCCTCGATCGCCGCCACGGCCTCCTCGTGGTAGTCGATGTCGAGAATGGAGGCGAGGTCGTCCTCGAACCCCATGCCGAGGTTCCTGAGAAACGGGCCGACCTGCATCCAGACCGTCTCGATCAGGAAGATCATCTGCTCGTTGCCGCAGTGGCGGTAGATGGAGAACTTGAAGGCGTAGTTCTTGCGCAGATAGTCGTCGATATCCCCCTTGCGCGCCGCCATGGTCAGCTCGGCGCAGTGGCGCCGGATGGCCCGCAGATTGTTGCCGTTGATGAGCTGTGTCGCCAGCTCGGTCGCCGAACCTTCCAGGATCGTTCGTACGGCGGTCAGCTGGGAGAACCGCTCGGCCGAGATGATTGGCACCTCGACGCTGCCGTTCGGCATCGGGCTCAGCGCGCGCAGCGCCTGCAGCCGCATGAAGGCGCTGCGCACCGGCATGTCGCTGGTGCCGAGCTCCTTGGCGAGCTTGCGCGAGGTCAGCTTCTGGCCAGGCACGAACTGGCCCGACATCAACGCCCGCACGAGTTCCAGATAGACTTTCTCATGCAGGGGGACGGTGTCGAGGGCGGTCAATCCGAATTGTGTCTTGTCGGCCATTGGCGATGCGCTACTTCATTCGTTCTGAAATCTACGCAGCAGACGCCGCTCGTAATCCGGGTCAGCCGAACGCGGTATGAGAGCCGAGGCCAGCAATTTTGCGGCATATGATAGACGCTTCAACCGCAGCGCCGCAAGCGCGCGGTCGCGGGGCGCCAGCGCGACCCAGGATGAGGCGGACCATCGTCGTTCCATACGGAATCTCGAAGGCCGTGCCCGTTTCCCTCTTCGTCACGGCGTCGGGCCACGGCTCGGTGCCGATCGTTCAACTGGACGGAACGCTTTCCAGGCGGTGTCGCGGTTCGCGGGCACTTGCGACGAAGCTGCGCCAGCCGCCATAGGCCGAGATGTCGGTCGCCGCCGACAGGCCCGCCGTTTCGGCGAGGAATCCCTTCGCCAATGTTCCATCGTCGAGCTCGATCGTGCCGATGCCGAGCGGCGGCGGGATGGCGGCGACGAAGCGGCCGAAGGCGTCGGCACAAAGCCGCCAGACTTCGACCTCGATCGCCATGCCGCCATCGGCGACGCGGATCAGGCCGGGTTTGGGCACCAACTGGCCGGCCAGCGCATAGAGTTTGTAGGCGGCGGCGGTCCTGGTCGCGCGCAGGAACTGTGCGCCGAGTTGGTTGAGCTGGCCGTTGAGCGGCATGCCCGAGAGATGCGCGCCGACCACCACCAGGTCGATCATGCCGTCGTTGGTCGGCTGGGCGGCAGGCTGCAAGCCGGGCTGCGGCCAGCCCGTGGCGCCGAGCGGAAGGCCACTCGCCGCATGCAGGTCGCGGGCGAGCATCGCCGTCAGCGCATCGCGTCCGGCCGGCGCCAGCAAGGTGACGCTCATCGGCAGGCCGTCATCACGCCTGCCGGTCGGCACGGCGATGCCGCACATGTCGAGCAGATTGACGAAGTTGGTGTAGGTGCCGAGGCGGCTGTTTGTCTCGACCGGATCGGCGAGCACGGCAGAAGTGGTGTAGTGCGTCGGCGCGGTCGGCACGCAGAACAGATCGACCGAGGCGATGACGGAGGCGAGCTTCGCCTTGTAGGCCTGCAAGGCATAGAGCCCGCGGAAGGCGTCCGCCGCCGACAGGTTCCTGGCACCGCCGATGATTTTGCGCGTCACCGGATGCATGGCTGCTTCGTTAGTCTCCATGAAATCGCGGATGGCCGCATAGCGCTCGGCCACCCAGGCGCCCTCGTAGAGCAGGTTGGCGGTGGCGTAGAAATCGCCGAAGGGGATTTCGACCAGCCGGCAGCCGAGCCGCGACAGCATGGCAAGCGCGGCCTCGAAGCCGGCCTGCATCGCCGCGTCGCCGAAGAACTTCAGGTCGGTTTTTGCCGGGATGCCGAGGCTCAGCACCGGCGGGCGCATGGCGAGCGGCTGGACGGCGACGTCGCGCGAATAGGGATCGGCAGCGTCGCGCGCAGCGGCGACGGAGAACACCCTATAGGCGTCGTCGACGGTCAGCGCGAACACCGAGACGCAGTCGAGCGTGCGGCAGGCCGGCACGACGCCGGCGGCCGAAAGCGCGCCGACGGTCGGCTTCAGCCCGACGATGTTGTTGAGGCCCGCCGGAATGCGGCCGGAGCCGGCGGTGTCGGTGCCGAGCGCGAAGGAGACGATGCCGCGCGCCGTCGATACGGCCGATCCGGACGAAGAGCCGCCCGGCACCAGCGCCTCGTCGATGGCGTTGCGCGGGATCGGCCAGGGCGTGCGCACGCCGACGAGACCGGTGGCGAACTGGTCGAGATTGGTCTTGCCGATGACCAGCGCGCCGGCCGCCTTCAGCCGCGAAACCACGGTGGCGTCCTTTTCGGGCCAATAGGTGTATTCGGCGCAGGCCGCCGTCGTCGGCATGCCGGCGACGTCGATGTTGTCCTTGACGGCGAAAGGAATGCCCCAGAGCGGTTTTGCCACGGGGTCGAACGGGCCGAGTGTTTCGGCTGCGGCAAGCAAATCTTCTTTGGGCGCAAGGTGGATGAAGATGCCCGGATCATCAGCCACCTTGATGCGGGCATAGACAGTGTCGATCACCTCCGCGACGCCGGTGCCAGCCCGATAGGTGCTGTGCAGGCGTCCGATGTCGAAGTGGATATCGCTCATTTGGCCTCCCCCAGAATGATCACCGGCAGGTCCCACTGGATCAGCACGACGCAGCCGTCCTTCGTCCACACCGAATGCTCGGTGCCGACCGGGTTCAGGACGACGCTGCCGGTGGGATAGTCGCCGTTCTCGTCGCTCTGGGTGCCTTCCAGCACGACAATGGTCTCCAGCCCGACATGGCGGTGGCGCGGCACGCCGGCGCCGGGCTGGTATTTCAGAATCGCGACAGACGGCTCGACCGGTCCGCCCTTGAGCAGCCAATGCACCGTGATGCCGTCGCGGAAATGTTCGAACGCCAGATCGCGCCAGCCGCCGTCGAGCAGGCCGGCAAAGGCAAGATTAGGCATTGGCAATTCCCTCGAGCACCTGGTCGGTCGTGGCCGTCCAGCCGACGATGGCGCCTTGCGCCCTGATCATGGCGATCGCCGCCGCCTTGAACTCGGGAAAGTAGCTCTCCGTCGCGTCTTCGGCGAGCAGGCACTCATAGCCGCGGTCGTTGGCCTCGCGCATTGTCGTCTGCACGCAGACTTCGGTCGTCACCCCGGCAAAGACGAGGTGCTGCGCGCCGAGCCGCTTGAGGTCGTCACCGAAGCTTGTGGCATAGAACGCCCCCTTGCCGGGTTTTTCGATGACGATTTCACCGGGCAGCGGCGCAAGCTCGTCGAGGATCGCCGTGCCCGGCTCGCCGGCGATCAGCACGCGGCCCATCGGACCGGCATCGCCGATGCGGATCGAAGGATTGCCGCGATCGCGCTTGGCCGGCGGCAGGTCCGAAAGGTCGGGCTTGTGGCACTCCATGGTGTGGATCACCGGCAGGCCGGCGGCGCGAAAGCCCTCGATCAGTCGCTTCACCGTCGGCACGATCGCGGTCACCCGGCTGACGTCGTTGCCGAGGCTGGCGCCGAAGCCGCCGGGCTCAGCAAAATCGCGCTGCATGTCGATGACTACCAGCGCCAGGGTGTTCGGCTTGAAGGCGAATGGAAACGGCTGCGCTTCGATGTCAGCCATCAATGATGTCCCGCCATATGCTCGCCGATCGTCTGCACGCTCGCCTGCGCGATCGGCGTCTCGTAGACCAGCGCGCCGTCGGACATTACGAGGATACGGTCGGAGAGTTCGAGCAATTCGTCGAGATCCTCCGACATCAGAAGGACGGCGGCACCGGCATTGCGTGCCTTCATGATGCGGGCGCGGATCTCGGCCACGGCGGAAAAATCGAGGCCGAAGCAGGGGTTGGAGACGATCAGAAGATCGACCTCGCCGGTGAGTTCGCGGGCAAGCACGGCGCGCTGCACATTGCCGCCCGACAGCGAGGCGATCGGCGAGGACAGCGATGCGGTCTTGACCTTGAACTGTTCGACCAGGCGGGCGCTGAAGGATCTGATGGCACCGGCATTGATCCAGCTCACCGGCCTGCCGTTGCCGTCGATATCGAAGGTGCGGAAGGAGATGTTCTCGGCCACCGTCATCTTCGGCGCGCAGGCGTTCTTCAGCGGCTCCTCCGGGATGAGGCGGACATTGAGCGCGCGTGCCTCGGCGCGCGTCGCCGCATAGGCAGTGCCGCGCACCATGACTTCGCCGGCATCGCGCGGCCGCTGCCCGGCCAGCACTTCGAGGAACTCCTTCTGGCCGTTGCCGGAAATGCCGGCGATGCCGACGATCTCGCCGGAGCGCACGCCGAGATCCTCGATGCGGATCGACTTCAGCCCGGTGTGGTCCGGCGCCTTCAATGCTTTCACCTTGAGCACGATCTCGGCGTCGGGCTTCGGTTCGGCGCGGCTGTCGAGCGCGGCGATCGGCTGGTCGCCGATCATCATCGCTGCCATCTGCTTGTGGTCGAGGTCGGCGACGCGGCCAGTGCCGGTCAGCCTGCCCTTGCGCAGCACGCTGACGTCGTCGGCGAAGGCCGTCACCTCATGGAATTTGTGCGAGATCATCAGCACGGTGAGGTCGCCAGCCCTGGTCATGGCGCGCACCAGGCCGAGCACCTCCTGCGCCTCGCCGGGCGTGAGCACCGAGGTCGGCTCGTCCAGCACCAGGAAGGAGCGGCCGAGATAGAGCTGCTTGATGATCTCCAGCTTCTGTTTCTCGCCGGCGGCGAGCTCGGACACCTTGACGTCGAGCGGCAGCTTGAACGGCATCCGCTCCATGAATTGGGCGAGCGCGACGCGCTCCTTGCGCCAGTCGATGACGCCGGGAACCTCTTCACGCGAGATGACCAGGTTCTCGGCGCCGGTCAGCGACGGCACCAGCGTAAAATGCTGGTAGACCATGCCGAGGCCGAGCGCCGAGGCATCCCTGGGGCTGGCGATCGTCACCTCGCGGCCGTCGACGAGGATGTCGCCGGAGGTCGGGTGGTAAAAGCCCATCATGCATTTGACCAGCGTCGACTTGCCGGCGCCGTTCTCGCCGAGCAGGGCGTGGAAGGAACCGGCCGGCACCTTGACCGAGACATTGTCGAGCGCCGTGAAGGCGCCGAAGCGCATGGTCATGCCGATGGCCTCGACGCCGACCGCCTTCTTGTGGGTGGTTGCGCTCATCGCGGTGTCCTCACGGCAGCTGGGCCACGAGTGCGGCCGCGTTCGACACCGCGCCGAACACGCCGCCCTGCATCTTGATCATCTTGATGGCGGCCAGATGATTGCCGTAGTCGGTGGCGCCGCAGCAATCCTCCAGCATCACGCATTCGAAGCCGCGGTCGTTGGCCTCGCGCATGGTGGTGTGGACGCAGACATCGGTGGTGATGCCAGTCAGAACGATGTTGGCGATGCCGCGCTGGTTGAGGATCAACTCCAGGTCGGTGGCGCAGAACGAGCCCTTGCCCGGCTTGTCGATGATCGGCTCGCCCTCGGCCGGATAGAGGTCGGGGATGATGTCCCAGCCCGGCTCGCCTCGCACCAGGATGCGCCCGCAGGGGCCGGGATCGCCGATGCCGGCATTGATGCGGCGCGAGCGCCAGCGCTTGTTGGCCGGCAGGTCGGCGAGGTCGGGCCGGTGCCCTTCGCGGGTGTGGATGATGGTGTAGCCCTTGGCGCGCATCGCCGACAGAACCGACTTGATCGGCTCGATCGGGGCGCGGACCAGCGACAGGTCGTAGCCCATGTGGTCGACATAGCCGCCCGGCCCGCAGAAATCGGTCTGCATGTCGATGATGATCAGCGCCGTGTTGTCTGGCCTCAGATCGCCATTGTAGGGCCATGGATAGGGATCGGCGTCGATGTAGCGCTGGGTGATTCCGGTTCTGGCGTTCATGGCAAAACCTCCGGTCTCATTTGGTGATCGACAATTCGCCCGGCGCGCCGGCGAGCGAGCGGCTCGGCGACGAGGTGGCGATCATGATGACGAGGGTGAGGATGTAAGGCGCGGCATAGAAGAGGTAGTAGCCTTGCGTGACGCCGACCGACTGCAGCGCCGGCCCGAGCGCGCCGGCGCCGCCGAACAGAAGGGCGGCGGCAAAGCAGCCGAGCGGGTTCCAGCGCGCGAAGATGACCAGCGCCACCGCCATCAGCCCTTGCCCCGAGGAGATGCCTTCGGTCCAGCTGCCGGGATAGTAGAGCGACAGATAGGCGCCGCCGATGCCGGCCAGCGCGCCGCCGACGCCGGTGGCGGTAAGGCGCACCGTGTTCGGGTCGAGGCCCATGGCGCGCGCCGCGTCGGAACTGTCGCCGACGACGCGCAGGATCAGGCCGGCGCGGGTGTTGCGGAAGGCCCACCACAGGAACACTGCCAGTGCGGCGCCGATCAGGAACAGCACGTTGACGTCGAGGGCGGCCTGCACCTGCGGAATGTCCGACCAGCCACCGAAGGGAATGGCCGGCAGGTCGGGCGCCGAGGGCTGGATGAAGGGCTTGCCGAAGAAGAAGGCGAGGCCCGAGCCGAACAGCATCAGGGCAATGCCGATGGCGATGTCGTTGACCTTCGGGAATTTGCAGATCCAGCCGTGGAACAGGCCGAAGCAGAGACCGCCGAAGGCGGCGGCGATGAGGCCGAGCCAGGGCGAGCCGGTCATCACCGCGACCGCATAGGCGCTCATGGCGCCGAACACCAGCGTGCCTTCGAGGCCAAGGTTGATGCGGCCGGAGCGCTCGGTGATGGCTTCGCCGAGCGATACAAAGATGAAGGGCGTAGAAACGCGGATGGCACCGCCGAGGATGGCGAGCGGCACGCCCCAGAGGCCGATCCCGGTGGCGTCCATCAGCTGCTCCTTTGCCAGAGGTCGGGGTTGAAAGCCTTGAAGCGGCCGTAGACGGTCTCGCTGAACAGGATGACGATGAACAGCATGCCCTGCAGCACCAGTACGGTGGCGTCGGGAAGGTCCATGCGGCGCTGGATCAGTCCGCCGGACGCATCGATGCCGCCGAGCAGGAAGGCGACCGGGACGATGGCCAGCGGATTGTGGCGGGCAAGGAAGGCGACGAGGATCCCGGTATAGCCATAGCCGGCGGCGAGCGAGGCGTTGGCGCTGCCCTGCACGGCCGCGACCTCCAGCATTCCGGCGAGACCGGCGAAGGCGCCGGCCAGGCCGGTAAAGCCGACGATCAGCGAGCCGACGGCCAACCCCTGCACCTGGGCCGCCCGGACATTGCCGCCGGCGATGCGGGCGGCAAAGCCCCAGCGGGTCTTTTCGATCAGCACCCAGGACAGCACGCAGGCGACGACGCCGACGGCAAGGCCCCAATGCACCTCCATGCCCGGCATGTTGCCGATGCGGTAGATGTCGGCCAGCGGCTGGGTCGAGGGCTTGTTGAGCGAGGCCGGGTCGCGCAGCGGCCCTTCGACCAACTGGTTCATCAGCGCGATGGCGATATAGGCCATCAGCAGGCTGGAGATGGTCTCGTTGACGGCGCGGTAATGGCGGAGCGCGCCGACGGCACCGATCCAGATGCCGCCGGCGGCCATGCCCGCCACGCCCATGACGAGAATGACGATGAAGGAAGGGGCACCGCTGAGCGCGGTGCCGGCTGCCGCGGCGGCGACGCCGCCGAGCACGATGGCGCCCTCGCCGCCGATGACGACGAGGCCGAGCCGGGCCGGCAGCGCCACGCACAGCGCCGCCAGCAGCAAGGGAGCGGCGCGCGACAGCGAGTTCTGGATCGAGAACCACGAGCCGAAGCCGCCGCGCCACATCGTTTCATAGAGCTGGACCGGCGACTTGCCGACAGCCAGGATGAACAGGCTGAACAACACCATGCCGACGATCAGCGCCGCGATCGGAATGACGAAGGCTTCCGCCCGCCGGGCGATCCATTCGAGCGCCGCCGGATGACCCCTGGCACCGAACGTCGCCGGCACGCCTGCCACCGTGTCTGTCATGTTGCCGCCTCCGTCCGGTTCAGGCGGTCGAGCCGACGACGCCCTCGACGAGATAGTCCATGCTTTCGAGCTCGATGGCGGTCTCGGCGAAGGCCTGGCCTTCGGTCGCGACGACGCCGCCCTTGTTGCTCTTCAGCGGGCCCTTGATGACGGAGAAGCCACCCTTCATCATTTCGGCCAGCGTGGCGTCGAACTGCTTGCGCGCCGGCTCACTGACGGCGGGGCCGAGCGGGCTCATCTTGACGAAGCCGTCGGCCAGTCCGCCGCGGGTGAAATTGGGCAGCGGCTTGCCGGCGATGAGGTCGTCGACGAACATCTTGTAGACCTTGGCCCAGTTCCATTCGGCGCCGGTCAGGTATTTCTCAGGCGCCAGCGGGCTCTGGTTGGCGTGGTAGCCGCACACAAAGGCGCCGCGGCCGGCGGCGGTCTCGACGACCACCTTGGGGCTGTCGACATGGCAGGTAACGACATCGATGCCCTGGTCGACCAGCGCGTTGGTGGCTTCCGCCTCCTTGACCGCCAGCGACCACTCGCCGGTGAAGATCACCTGGCAGGTGATGGTCGGGTCGACCGAGCGCGCGCCAAGCAGGAAGGAGTTGATGTTAAGCAGGACCTGCGGGATCGGCTTGGCGGCGACGAAACCGAGCTTCTTCGACTTCGAGGTGTGGCCGGCGACGACGCCGTTCAGGTACTGGCCCATGCCGATATAGCCGAAATAGGAGCCGGCATTCATCGGATGCTTGTCCTTGTTCCACATGCCGCCGCAATGGCGGAACTGGACGTCGGGGAATTTCGCGCACATGGCGAGCATATGCGGGTCGAAATAGCCGAAGGAGGTCGGGAAGATCAGCGAGGCGCCGTCGAGGTTGATCATCGATTCCATCGTCTTCTGGACGTCGACCGTCTCGGGGACGTTCTCTTCCTCGACGATGGAGATGCCCTCGACGCCCTTCAGTGCGGCGGCACCCTCGGCATGCGCCTGGTTGTAGCCATAGTCGTCCTTCGGCCCGACATAGATGAAGCCAACGGTGGCGGCGGCGGCGAACGCCCTGCCGATCGGAAAGGATGCCGAGGCCAGCCCAAGTGCGGCTCCGGCGGCGGAGGTCTTGAGCAACTGGCGGCGGCTAAGCATGAATTTGTCGGTCATCTCTTATGCTCCCCTGTAGGACCCTTTCCGGGTCGGTTAACGCCTTCTCAGGAAAGTGCATGCAATCACTGTGCCAGTTCAAAAATGATAATTTACGCAATAAAATCAGTGAGAGGCGCGTGATCTCATGCACAAGCGAGAGGCAATTGCATGCACTTTTTGCTTTGAATATAGTCAGTTTGACATGTAGATTAAAATTGAGGCATAGAGTGGAGAAGCCGAGTCGAAACAGGCCCTTGAGTTGCAAAAGGACTGGCCTGCAAAAGACTGGACGGAGGAGACGTGTCGGGAAAGCGCAGCTTGATCAGGTCGGGCACGACCGTCGATCAGATGGTGAGGGCGATCAGCGACCGCATCGTCACCGGCTTCCTGCGCCCGGGCGAAAAGCTCGACGAAACCTCGCTCGCCGCGCGCTTCGATGTCTCACGCACGCCCGTCAGGGAAGCGCTCGGCCAGTTGAGCGCCATAGGGCTGGTCGAACGACGGCCCAACCGGGGCGCCATCGTCGCCGTGGTGACGCAGGAGCATCTCGCCTCGATGTTCGAGAGCATGGCCGAACTGGAGGCGATCTGCGCCCGCTTCTCGGCCGAGCGCATGACCAGCGGCGAGCGCCGCTCGCTCGAGATCGAGCATCAGGCTTCGGCACGGCTGGTGCAACTGGGCGCCGAAGAGGACTACGAGTATTTCAATACCGAGTTCCACACCCGGCTCTATCGTGGCGCTCACAACACCCATGTCTATGAGATGACCATCATGACGCGCAGCCGCCTGGCACCGTTCCGGCGCGCCCAATTCATGTTGCCGGGGCGGCTCGCCAAATCCTGGCAGGAGCACGACGCCATCGTCACCGCGATCATGCGTGGCGACGGCAATGCCGCTGGCAAGGCCGCCAAGGATCACGTCTCCATCGTCAGCGAGGCCAGCGCCGTTTTTGCCACGGTCGAACCTCTCAGCCCAGAGGTGAGCCGATCTGCGCGTCGATGATCTCGACGAAGCGCGCGAACAGGCCTGCCTGCGACTTGATCTTGAGTTTGCGGTAAATGTTGCGCCGATGGACCTTCACGGTTCCCGGCACGATCCGCAGTGCCCTGGCGATCGATTCCGTGGAGTGGCCCTGAAGCACCAGGTCGACGACCTGCTTTTCGCGTGAGGTCAGCGACAGGCTTTTCCAGATATGCGCGCGATCGAAGTCGCTGGCGACCGCAGCCTGCTCATCGCGCGGGATCGTTGCCGGTTCATCGGCCGGCAGGCCTGGCCAGCGCAGCCTGGCGAGGCTGATCACCGCCGGCGCCATGTCGCGCAGCAGCCTGGCGTCGGCAGTTCCGAACGGACCCGAAGCGCGCAGCCGCATCAGCGAGAGCACGAGCGCATCCTTGCCCGGCAGCGGCACGAAGAAGCCGACCTCCTCGGCAAGCCTGGTCTGGCTGTAATAGGAGCGATAGTACTCGCTGGCATAGAAGCGGTCCGGCGCCAGTTCGCGCATGCGCCAGAAACCTTCCTTGCGCTCGACCGCCGCGTGGTGGAACGGGTCGAGCAGATAGGGCCCTTCCTGGTAGAGCGTGACGAAGACGTGGCTCTCGGCCGGCGAGAACGTCTCGAACAGCAGCGGCGGGCGCGAAGCACCGCGATAGCCGAAGACGACACAGTGGTCGAAGCCGACATGGCCGCGCAGCCAGTCGACCATGGCCTTGCCGAAATGGTCGCCGACCGTCTCGCGCGTCGCCGCGACGGCGGCGGCAAGCCCATTGTATTCATCGCTGCGGGAGACGCCCAATCCATACCCCTCCAAACGATAAAATAGGTCAAATATACCACCGGCGAGGTATATACTAGTCGCCATTGGCTCTGGTAGCGTTTCGAAATTGTCCAGTCGCTGGAGCTCGCAGCCTTGACCGCAGTGCCCGACATCGAGTTTCGCGGCGTCACAAAGCGCTATGGCAACGTGACTGCGGTCAGCGGCATCGACCTCGCCATCCCGCCGTCGGCCTTTGTCGCTTTGCTGGGTCCCTCCGGCTGCGGCAAGACAACCTGCCTGCGCATGATCGGCGGTTTCGAACAGCCCAGCGAAGGCCAGGTGTTCATCCGTGGCCGCGACATGGCCGGCACGCCGCCCTATCGGCGGCCGGTGAACATGGTGTTCCAACAATACGCGCTGTTTCCGCATCTCGATGTCGAGGACAACATCGCTTACGGGCTGCGCCAGGCAAGGCCGCGGCTGTCGGCCCGCGAGATCTCCTCAAGGGCAGGCGAGGCGCTGGCCATGGTGCGGCTGGACGGCTATGGCCGCCGCAAGATCCACGAGCTCTCCGGCGGCCAACAACAGCGCGTTGCGCTGGCCCGCGCGCTGGTCAACAAACCGGCGGTGCTTTTGCTCGACGAGCCGCTGGCGGCGCTCGACAAGAAGCTGCGCACCGACATGCAGATCGAGCTGCAGAACCTGCAGCGCGAAATCGGCATCACCTTCGTTCTTGTCACCCACGATCAGGAGGAGGCTCTGTCGATGAGCGATTTCGTCTGCGTCATGAATGGCGGACGCATCGTCCAGCTTGGCCAGCCGAGCGAGATCTATGACGAGCCGGCCGACCTCTTCGTCGCGGACTTCGTCGGCAAGACCAATCTCCTACCTGGCAAGGTCGCCGGGCACTCCGGTGAACTGGTCGACGTGGCGCTTGCCGACGGCACGGTGATTGCCGCGCGCAAGCGGGTGCCGCTCAGCCGGGGAGAGACCGTATCGGTCAGCCTGCGCCCGGAATCGCTTAGCCTCGGCGCGCCGGGAAGCGGCCGGCTGACTGGCATCGTCCGCAACCGCATCTTCCTTGGCTCGACGGCGGAATATGCGATCGAGGTCCAGGGCATCGGATCACTGCTCGCCAAGGCCGACCATCCGATCGGCCAGGGCAATCTCTTCAAGCCGGGTGAACCCGTCGCCATCGGCTTTGCCGCCGGAACGCCGCTGGCGTTTCCGGACCCCAAGAACAACGGGACCAACCAGAGGGAAAACCAACATGTCGAAATCCTATCGTGACGGACTGCCGATAAGCCCGGAGAAATTCGTCGATCAACTGATGCGCTTGAAGCGCGGCTCGATCGGCCGGCGCGAATTCCTCGGCCTCACCGGCCTTGGCGTTGCAACGGCGGTAATGGCGCGCGAACTCGGCATCATGCCGACGCCGGCATACGCCGCGGAAAATCTCGGCGACCGCATGTCGATCGCCACCTGGCCCAACTATCACGACCCGGCGACCTTCGAGAGCTTCAAGGTCGAGACAGGCGTCGCGGTCGAAGTCAACGTCTTTGGCTCGAACGAGGAGATGCTGGCCAAGCTGCAGGCCGGCGCCTCGGGCTGGAGCCTGTTCGTGCCGACCAACTACACGATCTCGACCTACAAGAAGCTCGGCATCATCGAAGCGCTCGACATGGCGAAGCTGGCGAATTTCGACGGCACGCAGGAAGACCCGCGCTTCACCTCGGAAGGCACGATCGACGGCGTAACCTATGCGGTGCCGAAGAACTGGGGCACCACAGGTTTTTCCGTCAACACCAAGAAGCTGACCAAGCCGATGACCAGCTGGAAGGAGTTCTGGGACACCGCCATGGCGGAAGGCGACGGCCGTACCATGGTGCACGACTACCAACTGACCACGATCGGCAATGCGCTGAAATATTACGGCTACTCGTTCAACTCGCTGAAGCCGGACGAACTGGCCAAGGCCGAAGAGTTGCTGCTGAAGGTCAAGCCGCATCTGTTTGCGGTGTCGAGCGACTACCAGCCTTCGATGCGCGCCGGCGATGCCTGGATGACGATGTGCTGGACCAATGACGGAGCGCAGCTCAATCGCGATATTCCCGAGATCGCCTATGTGCTGGGCAAGGAAGGCGGCGAGATCTGGACCGACTTCTACGCCATCCCGAAGGATGCGCCGAACAAGCCCGCCAGCTACGCGCTGCTCAACTATCTGATGAACCCGAAGGTCGCGGTGAAGGAGCACCTGGCCAACGGCGCGCCGTCGACCGATGCGCGGGTCAACGCGCTGCTGCCGAAGGAGGTGCTGGACAATCCGATCCTCTACCCGGCGGCTGAGCTGTTGAAGCCGCTGGAGTTCGGCGCCGCCGCGACGCTGACCGATCCTGGCCGCGCCGAATTGATGGCGCGCTTCAAGTCGGCTTGAGCGAGACCGGCCACAAACCCGATCCAGACAATGCGACCGGCGGGCAAATGTCCGCCGGTCCCGAAGCGGTTTTTTCGATGCGCGGCAATCACCTTCGCAAAAATCTCCTGACCGCGCTGCTGCTCGCTCCCGCGGCGCTGTGGCTGGTGGTGTTCCTGGTGCTGCCATTCGTCGCCATCGCCATCTTCAGCGTCGGCGAGCGGGCGCCGGAAGGCGGCTACCAGGCCGCTTTCACGCTGGCGCAATATGCCAATCTGCCGGCGCGGGCGACCGCCTTCTGGAACACGATGGTGCTGGCGCCCGTTGGCGCGCTCGCCTGTCTGCTCGTGGCCTATCCGGTCGCCTATTACCTTGCCTTGAAGGCGCCGGAGCGGTGGCGGCTGATCCTGCTGGCGCTGGTCGTTATCCCGTTCTGGACCAGCCTTCTGATGCGCACCTATGCCTGGATGTATGTGCTTGGCGGACGCGGCATTCCGGCGCTGCTCGCCCTTGTCGGCATCGAGGATGTCAGGCTGATCAATACGCCGGGCGCGGTGCTGCTCGGCATCGTCTATGGCTATTTGCCGCTGATGATCCTGCCGATCTATGTCAGCCTCGAACGGCTCGACCGCCGGCTGCTTGAGGCTTCCGCCGATCTGGGTGCTGCGCCCCTCTCGACATTCCTCGGCGTGACGCTGCGCCTGTCGCTGCCCGGCGTGATGACAGGCTTCTCGCTGGTGATGATCCTGCTGCTCGGTGAATACCTGATCCCGACTCTGCTTGGCGGCGGCAAGGTGTTCTTCATCGGCAATGCGCTGGTCGACCTGTTCCTGCAGTCGCGCAACTGGCCGTTCGGATCGGCCATCGCCATCACCCTGGTCCTGGTCTCGGTGGTGGTGCTGATTGCCGCCAACCGCATCTCGACCCGGCTTTCGGGCGCGCGCAGAGTGGATCTGATCTGATGCGCGCATTCGTCGTAGCGGTGTTTGCCTTCCTCTATCTGCCGATCGCGCTGGTGGTCTTGTTCTCGTTCAACGCCGGCCACCATGCCAGCGAGTTCACCGGCTTCTCGGTGCAGTGGTACGGCAAGGCGCTGTCGAACCCGTTCCTGGTCGAAGCGCTGAAGAACAGCCTGTTCATTGCCACCACCAGCGCCCTGCTGGCAGCGCTTTGCGGCACGGCGGCAGCACTTGGCCTGCAACGGGTCGGCGCGCGGACGCGCGCCGTCTTCGACGCGCTGCTGGGTGCGGCGATCGTCGTGCCAGGTGTCGTCATCGGCATCTCGACGCTGGTGGCGCTCGTCCAGCTGTTCGGGGTCCTCAATCCGTTCCTCGCCGAGCTGTGGCCAAACGACCAACCGCCACGCCTGGCGCTTGGCTACGGCTCGATCATCGCCGCGCACGGCCTGTTTTCGATGGCGCTGGTGGCGATGATCGTCGGCACGCGGCTCGGCAGCCTCGACCGCAACCTCGTCGAGGCATCGAGCGATCTCTATGCCACGCCGCTGACGACGTTCCGCTCGATCGTGCTGCCGCAGATCATGCCGGCGGTGATTGCAGGTTTCCTGCTCGCCTTCACCTTCTCCTTCGACGATTTCATCGTCGCCTTCTTCGTCGCGGGCGCGCAGACGACATTGCCGATCTATGTCTTCGCGTCGATCCGGCGCGGAGTGACGCCGGAAATCAACGCCATCGCGACGATCGTGCTCGTCGCCTCGGTCCTGCTCGTGGTGCTTGCCCAATGGCAATTGCGTCGAAGAAAACACTGAAAGACGGATCATGATTCTGAGAGATCGCATCGCCGTGGTGACGGGCGCCGGGTCGGGCATCGGGCGCGCCGGCGCCATGATCATGGCCAGGGAGGGGGCGCTGGTGGTGATCGCCGATCGGGACAAGGTCGCCGGCGAAGCAACAGCCCACGCCATCCGCGCCGCGGGCGACCGGGCCGAGGCCGTGGCGACCGATGTCGACGACGACATTGCAGTCGAGCAGCTGATCAACGGTACGATTGGCAAGCACGGGCGGATCGACATTTTGCACAACCATGCCGGCATCCAGGTCGGCGGCACGCTGACGGAAGTCGGCACCGACGGCATGGACGCATCGTGGCGGATCAATGTGCGGGCGCAGTTCCTGGCGGCGAGAACCGTCATGCCGTCGATGATCGCGCAGGGTGGCGGCGTCATCCTCAACACCGCTTCGAATTCCGGCGTGTTCTACGACCGCGAGATGATCGCCTATGCGACGTCGAAGCACGCCGTGGTGGCGATGACCAGGCAGATGTCGCTTGACTATGCAAGGCACAATGTCCGCGTCAATGCGCTCTGCCCGGGCTGGGTCGACACGCCGTTCAACGATCCGTTCATCGCCCAGATGGGTGGGCGCGAGGCGATCGAGACCTATGTCCGCACCAAGATCCCCATGGGACGTTGGGCGAGCGCGGAAGAGATCGCCGAAGCGATCCTGTTCCTGGTGTCAGATCGTTCGTCCTTCATGACCGGCCAGGCTCTGGTGGTCGACGGCGGCGAAAGCATCGGCTGAGCCATGTCGCGCCGCTCGCCTCACATGTGCTTACGGCCGCCGGTCTCGCGGAACCAGCTGTCGGGGTAGGGGTACCACCAGCCCTGGACCTCGGGCTTATGGTCGATGATCACCATCTTCGAGCGGCGGAAGGCGTCGAGCCCCTGGCGGCCGAGTTCACGGCCGAGGCCCGAGGCTTTCCAACCGCCGAAGGGCAATGCGTCATTGTCGATCAGCGGGTTGTTGACCCAGACCATGCCGGCCTCGAGCCGTTCGGCGGCTTCATGTGCCTCGGCGAGGTCGGTGGTGAACACCGAGGCGCCGAGGCCGAAGGGGCTGTCGTTGGCGAGCCGGATCGCCTCGTCGAAATCTTTGACCCGGCAGATCGCGGCGACCGGCCCGAAACACTCCTCGCGTACGATCGCCATGTCCGGAGTGACGCCGGTCAGGATCGTCGGCTCGTAAAACCAGCCGGTGTTGTGCGCCGGCGGAATGCGCCCGCCGGTGACGGCCTTGGCGCCATGCGTGATCGCGTCGTCGACCAGCCGCATCACTTTGGCCCGCGCGGCCTCACTGACCAGTGGTCCGATCTCGGTCTTGTCCAGCCCGTTGCCAATGCGCAGCGCGCGTGTCTTTTCGGCGAACAGCTCGACGAAGCGGTCATGCACGGCGTCGACGACGAAGAAGCGCTCGGCCGAGGTGCAGACCTGGCCGGTGAGGTGGAAGGCGGCGGTGACGCTGCCGGCGGCCGCCACGTCGAGCGGGGCGTGCTCGCTGATGATCAGCGGATCGCTGCCGCCGGCCTCGATGACGCAAGGCTTCATGCGCTCGGCGCAGGCCACGGCGACGGCCTTGCCGGCAGCGACCGAGCCGGTGAAGGCGACGGCGTGGGTGCGGTCGGACGCGATCAGCGCCTGTGCGGTGGCGGCACCGCCGGGCAGGCAGGAGACGAGGCCCTCGGGCAGCGAACGGAACACGGTCATGTAGTCGAGCGTCGACAGCGTTGTCGCCTCGGCCGGCTTGATGACGCAGGCGTTGCCGGCGGCAAGCGAAGCAGCGACCGTCCAGCACATCAGGAGGATCGGAAAATTGTAGGGCATGATGTGTACGGAGACGCCGTAAGGCTCGTAGCGTGCATATTGGAACGAGCCGGCCTGCGTCGTGCCGGCGACCTTGCCGGCCTCGTCGCGCGCCATCTCGGCATAGTAGCGGAAGATCGGCGCGCAATTGGCGATCTCGCCGATCGCCTCCGGGTAGGGCTTGCCCATCTCGCGCACCATCAGCTCGGCGCAGCGGGTGAAGTCGGCCGCCTCGATGGCGTTGGCAACGGCATGCAGATGCCTGGCGCGGCTCTTGGCGTCGAGTTTTTTCCACGCGGCTTGCGCTAGCGTCGCTGCGCTGAGCGCGGCATCGATCTCGCTGTCGGCCGCGGCAGCGATGGAGCCGACGGTTTCCAGCGTCGCCGGATCGATCACTGGTTTGTTTGCGCCGGCCATCGGCCGGTAATCCGGATTGACGAAGAAAGCCGGCCGGTCAGCGGAGAAATCCATGGTCGTCCTTTCAGGCCCGCTCAGCGGATCATGTAGACTTTCTTGATCGTCTCATGGACGGTGCAGATGCCTTTCCAGTCCTGCGGGAAGAAGGCAGCCGTGTCCGGCTCGATCTCGATCACTTCGCCGGATTCATGCACATAGGTGCAGCGGCCTTCGAGGAAGTGACAGAACTCGTCACGGGTGACGTGGCAGTGCCACTTGCCTGGCGTGCACACCCACAGCCCGCATTCCGAGCGGCCTTCCGGCCCCTTGTAGAGCAGCTTGCCCGAAGTGCGGGATTGGCCTTCGATCATGGTGGGGATGACGCCCCAGTCGACGAGGTCGGTGATGGCGAGCGGGGATTGCATGATCGGCGTTGTCATTTCGATTGTCCTTGAAAATGCTTCGGTGCTCACCGGCACATGAAGGCCTTGGTCAGCGTTTCGGTGATGATGGAGGTGCCGGTCCAGCCGGCGGGAAAGAACACCAGCGTGCCGGCCTCGACCGGGATCTGCTCGCCATTGTCGCGAACATAGCTGCCGCGCCCGGACAGGAAATGGCAGAACTCATCGGCAGCGAAGGTGATATTGCGCGTGCCGGGCGTGCATGACCAAAGGCCGCATTCGCTCGACCCATCGGGGTGCTGGAACAGGACCTTGCCTGACGCGCGCGGCGAGCCGGCGATCGGCGACGCGCTTGCGCCCCAGTCGTCCAGTTCGACGGTCGAGACCTTCGGCCAATGCGGTGTCGGCATGTCGTGACGCTCCCCCGTTGCTGTTCAGGCCAGCATGTAGACGTTGCGCATGGTCTCATGCACGGTGCATTCGCCTGTCCAGCCGGCAGGGAACATGACCACGGTTCCGGCAAAGACTTCTATCACCTCGCCGACATCCGATCGGTAGGTCGCGCGGCCGGCGACGAAATGGCACAATTCGTCGCGTGGGATGGCCAACCGCCAGCGGCCCGGCGTGCAGACCCAGATGCCGGATTCCGGCTGGTTGTTCGGCCCCTTGTGCACCAGCCTGCCGGTGGAGTGCGAAGCGCCATCCAGAGCGGCGGGCTGAGTGCCCCAGTCGACGAGATCGGTGCGGGTCGAGGCCTGATGGAGATGGGGTGCAGAGGAGGTCATGCGGATGCTCCGCTGGCAAACGTCATGCTCTCAGCAGCCTCTCCAACAGCCCGGCCGCCTTCTCCGGGCCGTTCTGCGACTGCATCTGCGCCGAGGTCTTGGCCAGCTTGGCCTTCATCGCCGGATCGGTCAGGCAGGTCTCGATCTTGGCGATCAGCTCGGCATCGCTCCAGTCGTAGCGGGGCATGCCGAAACCGCTGCCGATCTCGCCGGCCCGGGTGGCGTTGTCGTGGCCGTCCCAGACATAGGGCATGATGATGGCCGGCCTGCCGAAATAGAGGCACTCGGTGAACGAGTTGTTGCCGCCATGGTGGATCACGGCATCGACCTGCGGGATGACCGAAGGCTGCGGGAACCAGCTCTCGACGATGACGTTACCAGGCACGTCCGTGTACTGGTCCTTGTAGCCGCCGACATTGACCAACGCGCGGTAGCGCGTCTTGCCCAGCGTGGCGATGATGCGCTTCAGCAGGTCGACATCGCCGGCGCCCAAGCTGCCGAAGGAGACATAGAGCAGCGGCCCGTCATTGTTCTTGGCGAAGGTTGGCACGGTGTAGGGCTTTTCCTGCCGCACGCAGCCTTCGAGATACTGGAATTTTGTCGGATCGAGCGGATGGCGGCGCTTGAATTTCGCCGCTTCGGGATAAAGCAACAGGTTGAGATAAGGCGAGGCCTCGAAGAACTGGCCGATTGGATAGGGCGCCTCATTGTTGGCAGCGAGGAAGGCGTTGAAGTCGTCATGGATCGGCTTGATGACAGCGTTGAAATGATCGCGGTAGCGCTGATGCCCGGCATGGTCGTTCTCGCCACAGCCGGAGAGGTGCGGCGGGATGTCCTCGTCCTCGATCTCGTTTTCCGAGCAGGAAATGACGCGCACCCAGGGCTTGCCGTACTGCTTGATCGCCGGGAACAGGATGACGTTGTCGACGCAGATGACATCGGGCTTGATCGCCGCGAGCACGCCGGGGAGGTCTTTCTGCGCCCATTTGGCGCTGTCGACGATCGCCGTCCAGCAATCCTTCACATAATTGTCGACCTGGTCGTAGGGCGATTTGCGAAAGTTCGGGATGTGGCCGTTGATGAAGTCCTCCCAGAACTTGGCCATTTGCTCCGGCGGCATCGGCTCCGACAGGTTCACCGGATGGGCCTCGAAACCATAACCTTTGTAGACATCGACGAAGCCGGGGTCGGACAGGAACACAGCCTTGTGGCCGCGCGCCTCGACCGCCTGGGCGATGCCGACGGAATTGAGCGCCGGGCCAAAGGCCGCCTCGGGAAAAAACGCGATCGTCTTCTGCGCCATCAAGCTTCTCCTTCAATCTGCGAAAATTCTGACGTCGGCGGCATCCCAGCCGAGTTCGATTGTGTCGCCTGCCGAGACCGGCCGGCGGTCGGCGGCATCGGCAGTGACGCGCACCAGGAACGGCTTTGGCGACAAAGCGGTGCTGACGTGCAGCTGCAGATCGAGCCCCTGATACGCCAGCGCTTCGACCGTGCCGGCGATGCGGTTGGCCGTCTGAGCCTGTGGGAACAACCGGATACGCTCGGGCCGCACCGATGCCACCGCCGCAGCACCAGGCGAAAGTGTTGTGGGGACCTTGCCCGTGACCCGCGAACCGTTGGCCGCCAGCACGCCATCGGCGGTCGCCTTGCCGGGCACGAAATTCATCACGCCGATGAAGTCGGCGACGAAGCGGTCGGCAGGATGTTCGTAGATCGCGTGCGGCGTGTCGCATTGCAGCAGCCGGCCATCCTTCAGCACCGCCATGCGGTCGGCCATGACCAGCGATTCCTCCTGGTCGTGGGTGACGATGACGAAGGTGATGCCGACCTCGTGCTGCAGGCGCTTCAATTCGAGCTGCATGGCGCCCCGCAGTTTCTTGTCGAGCGCGCCGAGCGGCTCGTCGAGCAACAGCAGCCGCGGCCGCTTGACCAGCGCCCGGGCGAGCGCGACGCGCTGCTTCTGGCCGCCCGACAATTGCTCCGGCTTGCGGTCGGCGAAGGGGACAAGTTCGGTCGTCGCCAGGATGGCGTCGACGCGGGTGCGGATTTCGGCCGCCGGCAAGCGCTCCATCTCCAGGCCGTAGGAGACATTGGCCCTGACGCTCATATGCGGAAACAGCGCATAGGACTGGAACATCAGATTGACCGGCCGCTTGTTGGGCGGAGTTCTGGCGATGTCGCGTCCGTCGAGCAGGATGCGCCCGTCATTGGGCGTCTCGAAGCCGGCCAGCATGCGCAACAGCGTGGTCTTGCCGCAGCCGGAAGGACCGAGCAGCGCGAAGAACTCGTTCTCGCGGATGTCGAGGGAAATGCCGTCGACGGCGGTCACCCGACCGAAATTCTTCGACACCTTGTCGATGGCCAGCAGCGTGCGCGGTTCGCTCATTGGCCGATCACTCCGCGGTTGAGCCGCTGCGACAGGGTCAGCGCGGTGATCGAGACCGCCATGACGATGGTCGCCAGCGCGTTGATCTCGGGCGTGATGCCGAAACGGATCATCGCGTAGATCTGCATCGGCAGCGTGGTCGAGGCGCGCCCGGCGCCGGCAGTGAAGAAGGCGATGATGAACTCGTCGACCGAAAGGGTGAAGGCAAGCAGCGCGCCGGCGATCACTGCCGGCAGGATGACCGGGAGCGTCACGCGCCTGAAGGTGGTGAGCGCGGAGGCGCCAAGGTCAGCCGAGGCTTCGACAATCGACCAATCAAAACTCTTCAGCCGCGCGCGCACCACCGAACAGACGAAGGCGAGATTGAAGACGACATGGGCAAGGATGATGGTGTGCAGGCCCATGGTGAGGTTGAGCATCGAGAAGAACGAGAGCAGCGCGATGGCCAGCACGATGTCGGGGATGATCATCGGCGCGAAGATCAACGCCTCCAGCCCCTTGCCGTACTGCCGGCGCATCTCGACGCCGATCGCCAGCAGCGTGCCGAGTAGGGTGGCGATGACGGTCGAGACCAGCGCCACGATCAGTGTGTTGAGGGCAGCCTGCAGGATCGCCGCATTGCCGGCGAGCGAGGCATACCATTTCAGCGAAAAGCCCGACCATGCCGTCGGCAGCCCGCCTTCGTTGAAGGAAAGCGCCACCAGCACGGCGATCGGGATGTAGAGGAAGGCGAAGACGAGCGACAGCACGAGCCAGAGCGCGCGCCGCGTGCCGGGGGAACGCTCAGCCATTAGCGCCTCCGCTGGCTTCCGCCGCGCGGCCAGCGGCGCGATCGGCGAGCAGCGCCTGCGTCATAAGAACCAGCAACATGATGGCGATCAGTGCCATGGCGAGTGCGGCGCCAAAGGGCCAGTCATTGGCGGTCAGGAACTGGTCATAGACGAGGTTGCCGATCATCTGGAAACGGCCGCCGCCAAGCAGGGCCGGCGTGACGAAATTGCCGATCGACAGCACGAAGACGAAGACCGCGCCGGCGGCGATGCCGGGCACGGTCAGTGGCAGGATAACCCGCCGAAATGTGGTGAGGGCGGACGCGCCGAGGTCGCGCGAGGCTTCGGCGAGTTCCGGATTGAGGCGCGACAGCGGCGCGTAGCAGGCGAGGATGACGAAGGGCAGGTAGTTGTAGACCAGGCCGGCAATGACGGCACCTTCGGTGTAGAGCATCGACGGCGGTTCGCCGGTATAGCCGAACCAGCGCAACAGCTGGGTGATCAGGCCCTCGCGGTTGAGCAGCACGATCCAGGCATAGGTGCGGATCAGGTAGTTCGACCAGAACGGTAGCACGGCGAAGAACAGGAACACGGGCTGCAGCCGGCGGGGGGCGGCCGATATGGCATAGGCGGCGGCATAGCCGATGATGACGGCGATGAGCGTGGCCGTGCCGGCGATGCGCGCCGAATTGAGGAAGATGCCGGCATAGAGCGGGTCGAGCACCAGCCCGAAATTCTCCAGCGTGAATGTGTATTCGATGCCGCCATAGATGCCGCGCCGGAAGAAGGCGAGCGCCAGCACCAGCGCGCAAGGCACCACCATCAGGGCGGTCAGCCAGGCCAGCGCCGGCGCCATCAGCAAGGAGGAGCGAAGTCTGGTTTGGGACACGATTGCGAACCGCATTCGGCGGCCGACGGTGGATGTCCGCCGTCGGCCGTGATCAGTTTGATGCCGCCTACTGTGCGGCTTTGATCTCGCTGACGATCTTCGAATAGTCGCGCTGGGCGTCGCCGACGTCGCGCAGCTGCTCGAACTTGACCAGGTCGGCCACCGGCATCGCCATGTTGGGGAATTTGGCCAGGAAATCGGCCGGCAGGCTTTCCATGGCCGGCTTGTTCGGCACCTTGTAGTCGATATTCTGCGCCGCCCAGGCGTGGTTCTTGGCGTCGAGCATGAAATTTATGAACTGGAAGGCGGCGTCCTTGTTCCCGGAAGCTTTCATCACCACCATCGTGTCGACCCAGAGGTCGGAACCTTCCTTCGGGATGACGTATTTGATCTCGGGCTTCTCGGCGATGCCGTAATTGCACCAGCCGTCCCAGGCCTGCACCATCAGCGCCTCGCCCGATACCAGCTTGGAGTAGAAGGTGGTGTCGTCATAGGCGAGCAAGGTCTTCTTGGCCGAGATCAGCAGGTCCTTCACCTCAGCCATCTTGGCCGGATCGGTCTCGTTGACGGAAAATCCCTTGTTAAGCTGGCCGGCGGCGAGCAGCCAGCGGTCGGTCGCCAGCATGGTGGTCTTGCCCTTGAGGTCGTCGGACGGGGCGAGCAGATCGCTCCAGCTGGTCGGCGCCGTCTTAACCAGATCCGAGCGGTAGCAGAGGCCGGTGGTTCCCCAAGTGTAAGGCACGGAAAAGGCATTGCCGACATCGTGCGGCAGCTTGGTTGCTTCCGGATAGAGGTTGGCGAGGTTGGGGACCTTGGCGTGGTCGATCGGCTCGGTCAGGCCGAGCTTATTCAGCACCTCGGCGAAGGGCGAGGAGACGAAGACCACATCATAGCCCTTGCCACCGGAGGCGACGAGCTTGCCCATGATCTCCTCATTGGTGGCATGCACGACGACCTCGCCGGAAACGCCGGTCGCGGTCTTGAAGGCGGCCATGGCATCGGGCGCCATGTAGCCGTCCCAGTTGGAGATGACGAGGTCGGCCGCGGCGGCCGGCGCCGACAGCGCCAGCGCAAGGCCAAGCGCGATTGAAGACATTGTGTACGAACGGTGCCGCAAAGCGGTGGCGGTCATGACAGACTCCCATTCCGGTTGATCGTCGAATTCGTTTTGGGATCGGCGTTCGCGGTTCTGCCGCAGCCTCGATCCTGTTCCCCGGTCTTTTTTCTCGCCGATTGCAATGACAGTACTATTGCAGAAAAAAGTACGTCAATCCATAATTTGACAGATGGCTAGGGAATCTGGCCGATTGCGTTCGCGATCGGCCAACCATGGCGGTCACGTCCGTTCACGAGACTAATCATGCAAGCGGCAGCCAGACGACCTCGCACCAACCATCTCGACCTCGCCCAGCGCATCCTGGATGTCGCCCGGCAGCGCGGCTTCGAGCCCGGCGCGCATCTGCCCGAACAGCAGATTGCCTCGCTCTGCAATGTCTCGCGGACGCCGGTGCGG
This sequence comes from Mesorhizobium sp. LjNodule214, assembly GCF_964252735.1. Classification (NCBI taxonomy): domain Bacteria; kingdom Pseudomonadati; phylum Pseudomonadota; class Alphaproteobacteria; order Hyphomicrobiales; family Phyllobacteriaceae; genus Mesorhizobium; species Mesorhizobium sp. LjNodule214. The sequence goes on along the minus strand of NZ_CAXUPE020000002.1, from coordinate 1,985,309 downwards.
GCGGCGTTGCGCCTGCTCACCGAACAGGGCGTGGTGCGCTGGGAGGCCGCTACCGGCTATCGTCTGGTTGCCGACCTCACCGCGCAAGCCGCCGTTGCCGCGGAATTGCCTGTCACGGCTGAGGACGAACTGGCCGAGGCGATCCTGCGCGACCGTTCGGCGCGGCGGCTGGACCAGACGGTGACCGTCGTCGGCTTGATGCGGCGCTATGAAGCTGAACGCAAGACGGTACTAAAAGCGCTTCAGAGACTGACAGAGGAGAATCTCGTCGATCGCGCGCCGGGTCAATCCTGGCTGTTTCGCCGTGCGCCCGACGATCCGGAGGCACAAGGCGAGAGCTACGAGTTCCGGTTGCTGCTGGAGCCAGCCGCCATTCTGACACCGGGGTTCCGGCTGGATGGAGCTCGCGCGGCAGCACTGCGCCTGGGCATGGAAGCACTGGCAACGCTACCAGATGCGGCATTCGACACCAGGGAGTTCCAGCGGCTGGATATCGAGTTCCACGGCATGATCGCCGATGGTTCCGCCAACCGCTTCGTTGCCGACGCGCTGTCGGACCACCTCAGGCTGCGCCGGCTGCCGGGAACCTATGCCGGTGTGAACGTCTTCCGGCTGAAGCAGTCGCTGCGCGAGCACCTCACCATGCTCGACCATCTGGAAAGCCGGCAATATGAGGTTGCCGCCGACCTGCTGCGCGTGCATCTGAGACTCTCTCGCAGCCAGCGGCCGCAAGCGGCCAGTCGCGGCGCGCCCGCACTGTTCGGCATGATCAGCCGGCCAGATTGACGAGGATCATTTTGACGCGCAAAGCCAGCCCGACCATCGCGCTGTTTCCCGAAGCAAGCTTCGGCGCCGCGCTGAATTGCGTCGGCATCGCGCAGGCGTTGCGCGCTCGCGGCGCGCGGCCGGTGTTCATCTGCCATGCCGGTTTTTCCGGTGTCTTTGCCGACTACGGTTTTCAGGAATACCAGCTGCCGACCGACGATCCGCTGAGCGACAGCGAGCGGCAGAGCTACTGGCAGGCTTTCGTACGCCGGCATCTGCCGCATTTCCGGCTGAGCCCGATCGACCAGCTCGAAACCTATGTCGCCCCGACTTGGCAGGCGATCGTCGACACCGCGGTCAATGCCGAAGCGCCGCTGCGCCAATTGCTGGGGCGGCTGAAGCCGGACGCCGTTGTGCTCGACAATGTCATCATGTTTCCAGCTCTGGCCGGCGCCGGCTGCCCCTGGGTGCGCGTCGTTTCCTGCGCCGAGACCGAGTTGCCCGACGCGGAGGTGCCGCCCTATCTCTCCGGCCTTGCCGCTGACGATCCAGGCCGCGAGGCATTCGAGGCGCGCTACCTCTCGGCAGTGGCGGCGGCGCATGAGCGGTTCAACCGGCTGCGCGCCGATGCGGGCCTGGCGCCACTGCCGAAAGGGCCGTTCCTGGAGGCGTCGCCCGATCTCAATTTGCTGCTGACGCCGACCATCGTGCGCCGCGAGCGCGCCACGCCGCTCGACCCCGAGCGCTTCATCTATCTCGAAGGCTGTGTGCGCTCGGAAGGGCCGTTCGAGGTGCCGGTCTTCCCGCGCAATGGCGGACCGCTGGTCTATGTCAGCTTTGGCAGCCTGGGCGCCATGGATGTCGGGCTGATCCAGCGCATGCTTGCCGTGTTCGACAGGTTGCCGGCGCGCTTCATCGTCAATGTCGGCGGCCTGCGCGACGCCTATCGCGCGGTGCCCGACAATGTCTATCTCGATGCCTGGTTCCCGCAGCCATCGGTGGTGGCGAAGTCGGACCTGTTCATCCACCATGGCGGCAACAACAGCTTTTGCGAGGCGCTGCGCTTCGGCGTGCCGTCGCTGATCATGCCCTATTGCTGGGACGGGCACGACAATGCGCAACGCGCCGGCGAGACCGGTGTCGGCGATCATATAGGCCGTGACGGCTGGACTGAAGGAGTATTGGAGAGAGCCATTCTCGGCCTGCTGGCCGACGATGCAATGCGCGCCCGCCTGAAGGAAAATGCAGCGCAAATGGCGCTGAAACCCGGAACGGATGCGGCCGCGGAAGCCATACTCTCTCTGATACGGACATGAACCGAAATGCCTGACAATCACTCAACCATCACGTCGCCCTTGAGCGGCACCAACGATCCAAAAAGCTGGCTGGCCGCGCATGCGATCAGCGAAGTCGAGTGCCTGGTGCCCGACTTGAACGGCGTGCTGCGCGGCAAGGCCTTGCCGGCAGCCAAGTTCCTCAAGGCGCTGGAGGACCGTGCGCTCTATCTGCCGAGCAGCGCCTTCCTGGTCAGCATCGATGGCCGCTATTCCGGCTCGATCGACGAGGGTTTTGCTTATTCGGACCCGGACATGCGGATGGTGCCGGATGTTTCCACGCTCTGCCTGGCGCCCGGTGCCGGTGCGGGGAAGGCCTATGTGTTTGCCGATGCCTTCCACATGGACGACCGTCCGTGGATGGCCTCGCCGCGTCATGTGCTGCGCGCGGTGCTCGATCTCTATCGCCGACGCGGCTGGCGGGCAGTGGTGGCGCCGGAGCTCGAATTTTACCTCACGGCGCCCAATCCCGATCCTGACCGGCCGCTGACCGCACCGGTCGGCAGCAATGGTCGCACTGAAACCGTGCAGCACCCATACGACATGGCGGCGCTGGAGGAGTTCGAACCGGTTATCCGGCGCATCTATGATTACGCCGCGGCGGCCGGATTACCGCTCGACACGCTGATCCATGAATCCGGCACAGCGCAGCTCGAGATCAATTTCCTGCACGGCGATGCGCTGCCCCTGGCCGACAAGGTGCTGCTGTTCAAAAGGATGACGCGGCAAGCCGCGCAGCAGTGCGGCATGCACGCCACCTTCATGGCCAAGCCGATCGCAGCGCAGGCCGGCAGTTCGATGCATCTGCACATGTCGGTCATCGACGAGGCCGGCAATACACTGTTTGCCAGCGCCGATGATGCCGATACCGAAATGTTCGGCCATTTCATCGGTGGCCTGCAGAAATATGTCCCCGAGATCATGCCGCTGTTTGCGCCGAACGTGAATTCGTACCGGCGCATCCGTCCGAACCACAGCGCGCCGGCCAACATCGAGTGGTCGCACGACAATCGTTCTTGTGGTTTGCGCGTGCCAGCCGGAGGGCGAGCGGCGCGGCGCATAGAAAACCGGCTGCCCGGCGCCGACGCCAATCCCTACCTGGCGATCGCCGGCTCACTGCTCGCCGGCTATCTCGGCGTCGAGGAAAAGATCGCGCGTTCGGCCGAGGCGTCGGGCAATGCCTACAAGATCAAGAGCACGCTGCCGAAAACCATGGAGGAAGCGCTCGGCCGGTTCACCGCATGCGACCCAGTGCGGGGGCTGCTCGGCGAGGACTTCTTCCAGTCCTATCTGCGCGTCAAGAGCGTCGAGCTCGATCTGTTCCAGAGCGTCGTAACGAGCTGGGAACGCGACCACCTGCTGCTCAAGGTGTAATGATGGGGTTCAATTCCGGCCTGGATATCGGCAAATCCTATTATGTCGCCACCGCCAACCCGGCGCCGGATCATCCGGCGCTGCAAGGCGATGTAGACGCCGACCTGGTGGTGGTCGGCGGTGGCTGCACCGGCCTGTCGGCGGCGCTTCACGCGGCAGAGCGTGGGCTGAAAGTCGTATTGCTCGAAGGCGGCAAGATCGGCTGGGGCGCATCGGGGCGCAATGGCGGCCAGATGATCCCCGGTTTGCGCAAGGGCGCCAAGGGGCTGGTCAAGGCTTTCGGACCGGAACGGGCGAAAGCGCTGTTCGACCTCGCCTTCGAAGCGCGTGGACTGGTGCTGGACTTCATCGAGCGCCACGCCATCGACTGCGACCTCAGGCTGACCGGCCATCTGGTCGGGGCGGTGAACGGTTCCGATCTCAAGGACCTCGAAGAAGAGGCTGAGTGCCTGGCCAGCGTGATGAAGTTTCGTGACGTGGAGATCTTGTCGGCGCCGGAGGCACGCGGCAAGGTCGACACGCCCTATCATGGGGCGATGTACGAGCCGCTTGGCGGCCACATGCATCCGCTGAACTACACGCTCGGTCTTGCCCGAGCCGCGGTCGCGGCCGGCGTCATCATCCACGAGAATTCGGTGGCCGTGCGGCTGGAACGGGAACCTTCCATCCGGGTCTCGACGGCCAAGGGCTCGGTCCGTGCGAAGCATGTCGTGCTGGCCGGGGATGCGCTGCTGCATGGGCTGGAGCCACGCGTCAACAGCCGCATCATGCCGGTCGGTAACTACATCGTCGCCACCGAGCCGCTGGAGGGCAAGCGCAATGTCATCCCGGCCAATGTCGCGGTGTCCGACACCCGCTTCGTCGTCAATTATTACCGGATGTCGGCGGATGGACGGCTGCTGTTCGGCGGCGGCGAGCGCTACACGCCGTCACCGCCGGCCGACATTGCCGGCTTCGTGCGGCCGCATATGGAAAAGACCTTTCCGCAGCTCACCGGTTGCCGCATCGATCACGCCTGGGGCGGGCTGGTCTCGGTGACGACGTCGCGGCTGCCGCATGTCGGGCACTATGGCGAGGTCTATTTCGCGCATGGCTATTCCGGCAAGGGCGTCATCCTGTCGACGCTGTCGGGCAAGCTGCTCGCCGAGGCGATCACCAGCGATTCCTCCCGCCTCGACCTGTTTTCGACGCTGACCCCGCTACCGTTCCCCGGCGGCACAGCGCTGCGCGGGCCGCTCTATGTGCTGGGCATGCTGTGGTACGCGATGCGGGATCGGATCAAGCACTGAGCCTTCGTGCGGGCCAGCGCTGCAGACACTGTGCTGGCCCTAACCGGCATCCCTGTTCGTCAGCGCGATGTGGCAGCAGCCGGACCCGTGGCCCGGCGTCCAGGTGACATTATCGAAACGCACGCCGGTCGCCTCGAACAGGCCGCGGTCGAAGGCGCCGGCGATGCGGCAGAGCGTGGCGAGTTTTTCCTCGCCGACGCCGGCCTCGACCCAGGCGTCCTTCAGCGGGCATCGCCTCACCTTGAAGGCAATGCGATGTTCACTGCGTTCGACATCTGTCGGATACATGCGGCCGCCATCCGGGCTGACGGCCAGAAACGCCTCGCCGATCGCTGGTGCGTCGTTGGGGCTGAAATCGGCGAAGGCTGACGCGGCGACTTCCCGGCCGCGCTGTTCGATGGTGCGGATCATGACTGCTTCAGCTCTTTCGGCGCCTAGTTCTGCCGTCAATTCGTCGAGGAAGAGGCGATAGAGGTCGGCCCGGTTGCGGAAAGCGGAGTCGAGCTCGCGCGACAGGTTCTCGGCTCTGGCTGCGGGGTCGGTCATGGTGCAGCGGTCCTGTGTAACGTCGGCGTCGCCGCCACCAGCGCCTGGCCGATCGCCGATTGCGGAGCATTGATGACGGCGCGGGCATCGCCGCTCTCGGCAATCCGCCCGGCGTCGAGGATGACGATGCGATGGGCAATGGCTCTGACGACGCCGAGATCGTGTGAAATGAACAGATAGGCGATCCGTTCCTCGCGCTGCAGGTCGAGCAGCAATTTGAGGATGTCGCCGCGCACGGAAACGTCGAGCGCCGACACCGCTTCGTCGAGCACGATCAGCGATGGTTTGGTGGCGATGGCGCGGGCAATGGCGACGCGCTGGCGCTGGCCACCGGAGATTTCGTGGATCGCGCGCGGCGCGAGATCGGCATCCAAGCCGACGCGCTCCAGCAGGGCGGCGATGCGGTGCGGGCGCTCGGCGCGGGATGCGATGCCATGGATGCGCAAGGGTTCGTCGAGCACGCGCGCCACTGTGGCGCGCGGGTTGAAGGCGGCGAGCGGATCCTGGAACACCATCTGCAGGCGGGCACGCCGGGCGCGCAAGGCGGCGCCATTCAGGGCGAGGAAATCCCCGCCCTCGAACTGGATGTTGCCGACGTCGGGTTCGATCAGCCGTAACACCAGCCGGGCGATCGTCGATTTGCCGCTGCCGGAAGGTCCGGCCAGCGCCAGCGTCGCTCCGGGTTCGATCGCGAAGGAGACGTCATCGACGGCGGCGATGGTTTTGCCGCCGCGATGGTATCGTTTGGCAAGGCCGGAGACGGTCAACAGCGGACTGCTCATCGCAGCATTCCGGCCTGCCGCAGCAGCGGTTCGGCATCGAGGCCGATATGGGCGTCGAGCAGCGCTCTCGTATAGGCCTGGTGTGGGGTGCTGACGATCTGCGCCGTGGCCCCGAGTTCGACCAGTTCGCCATAACGGAACACGGCGATGCGATCGGCAAGCTCGGCGGCCAGCGCAATGTCGTGGCTGACGAACAGCAGCGTCATGCCGTCCTCGGTCACCAGCCGCCGGATGAGCGATACGATCTCGGCCTGCACGATGGTGTCCAGGGCGCTGGTCGCCTCGTCGGCGATCAGCAGTTTTGGCTCGGCGACGATGGCGGCGGCGATCGCCACACGCTGCTTCTGGCCGCCGGAGAGCTGGTGCGGATAGGCGTGCATGGCGGCGTTGGGGTCGGGCAGGCGGACGCGTTCGAGCAGGGTTTTTGCCCTCGCGCGCGCCTGCGGCCAGTCGAGGCCGAGATGGGTGTGGGCGACTTCGGCGATCTGCTTGCCGACGGTCATGACGGGATCGAGACTGGCCGAGGGGTCCTGGAAGACGAAGCCGATGTCGAGACCACCGAGGGGGACGAATTTGGGTTCGGAAAAGACGGTTTCGGACCTGGGTCGGCGTGCCTTGGCACCCAAGGTTGGCGGCCGTCGCAAGGACCAGTCGATACGACCGCCGATTCCGGCGGAACCCGGCAACAGTCCTGCGATGGCAAGCGCCAGCGTGCTCTTGCCCGAACCGCTCTCGCCGATGACGGCCAGGCGCTCGCCGGCGGCGATGTCGAGGCTGACATTCTTCAGCGCCACCACCTCCGCGCCGTCGCGGCGATAGCGCACCGAGAGATCACGGATCGAGAGCAGCGCCGTCACGACAGGCTCCTCCTTACCGCCGTCGTCTCGACCACGCCTTCGCCGGCAAGATAGACGCCGAGCACCGTCAGCACGAGCGCCACGCCCGGAATGATCGACAGGAACGGCGCGGTGCGCAAAACAGTGCGGCCCTCTGCGATCATGCCGCCCCAGGTGACGCGGTTGGGATCGCCGAGGCCGAGGAACGAAAGCGCAGCTTCAGTGAGGATGGCGGCAGCGACGATCACCGACGACAGCGCCAGCACCGGCGGCAGAGCGTTGGGCAGCACTTCACGAAAGGCGATCTCCAGCGGGTGCATGCCGACGACGCGGGCGCCGGCGACGAAATCCCGCTCACGGATAGAGAGGACTTCGGCGCGCGCGACACGCGCCGGTCCGGTCCATGCGCCGAGCGCAATGGCCACGACGACGACGCCGAGCGAGGGGCCGACGACGCTGACGAAAGCCAGCGCCAGCAGGAAGCCCGGCACGGTCTGGAAAGCGTCGGTGATGCGCATCAGCGCTTCGTCGACGAGGCCGCCGGCGAAGCCGGCCAGCGTGCCGACGATCGCGCCTATGACAAGCGCCGCGGCTGCCGCCGCCAGCCCGACCGCCAGCGAGGTGCGGGCGCCGTGGAACAGTTCGGCCAGCACGTCGCGGCCGAGCCGGTCGGTGCCGAGCGGCAACCCCCAGTCCTGGAAAGGCGGCAGCAGCGCCGGGCCGGCGATGGCCTGCGGATCGCCGGGAAAGAACAGCGAAGCGGAGAGCGCCATGGCAAACAGCGCCGCCAGGATGATCGCGCCGGCGATCGCCTCCGGCGTGCGCAGGAAACGCCGGAACACGCTCACGCGCCAGCCTCGCTCGCGCCGACGCGTGGATCGAGGAAGGCGTAGGCGACGTCGACGAGAAGGTTGATGACGATGACGAGAACTGCGCTGCTGAGAATAATCCCGAGCAGCAATGGGGTATCCCGCGCGGCCACCGCTTCGTGAGCCAGGCGGCCGAGGCCGGGCACGGCAAAGACGCTTTCGATGACGACGCTGCCGCCCAGCATCTGCGCCGATTGCAGGCCGAGCATGGTGACTAAAGGCAGCAGCGCGTTGCGGGCGACATGGGCCAGCACGATGCGGCGGCGCGACAGGCCCCTGGAGCGGGCGGCAAGGACAAAATCCTGCCGCCATGCCTCGGCCATGCCGGCCCGCATCATGCGCAGATAGAGCGCGAGATAGATGAAGCCGAGAGCGGACACCGGCAGGACGAGATGGACGGCGATGTCGGCTGCGCGGGCAAGGCCGGTCTTGTCCGACGCCAGGCTCTCAATGCCGCCAATCGGCAGCCAGCGCAGGTCGACGGCGAAGATGACGATCAGCACCAGCCCGAGCCAGAAGCCGGGCACGGCATAGAGCGCCAGCGAGCCGATGGAGAGGAAGCGGTCGCGAAAGCTGCCAGGTCTGGCGCCGGCATAGATGCCGAGCGCCGATCCGAGGCCGAAGGAGAGCGCGGTGGCGCTGCCCATCAGGATAAGCGTTGTCGGCAGGCGTTCGAGGATGATGTCGCGGATCGGTCGCGAGAAGGTGACGGACTGGCCGAGGTCGAGATGCAGCAGTGCCCAGAGATAGGTGGCAAGCCGCGTCAATTCCGACTGGTCGAGGCCCCAGCGGTGACGCAGCAGTTCGATCATGCCGGCGTCGCCGCCGGTCGAGACGATGTAGGCGTCGACCGCATCGCCGGGTGCTGCTTCCAGCAAAAGGAAGGTGCCGATGACGACGATCAGCAGCACGAAGGTGCTGCCGACGAGACGGCGGCGCAGGAGGGCGAGGGCGCGGGTTTTGCCGCGAATTTTCATCCGCGCGAGTGTGTCACGATTCCAAATAGGTGTCCGCCCAGTTCGAGACCGCCCAGCGCGGGTTGTTGGCTATATTCCCGACCGTATCCCGCGCGACGCTGATGAAACTCCATTCGGCGACGTTGATCAGCGGCAAGTCGGCCGCCACCTTCTGCTGAAACTCCTTGTAGAGCTCGGTGCGGGCTGAGGTGTCGAGCGTCTCCGACGCCTTGGCGATGAACGCGTCGAGTTCCTCGTTCTTGTAGCCGCCCTGGTTGGAGAAGGGCACGCCGTCTGGGATGCCGCTCTGCACCAGGATGGTGGTCGAGATCGCCGGATCGCCGCGGAACACCGGCGGGCCGACGGCGAGGTCGAAGGCATGGTCGGTGTAGACCGCCTTGATGTGCGCGGGCGAGTCGTTGTTGACCAGCTCGGCGTCGATGCCGATGGCGGCCAGCGCCTGGCGCAGATAGTCGCCGAACTGCTTGGTCTCGTTGAAATAGGGCGCCGGCAAAAGTTTCAGCGAGAAGCGCTTGCCGTCGGGCCCCTTCTTGTAGCCGGCCTCGTCGAGCAGAGCGTTGGCCTTGGCGACGTCGAAGGGATAGGTCGGCACGTCGGCGGTGTAGAATTGCGGATCGTTCTTCGGCACCGGACCGGTGGCGGTGGCGGCATAGCCGAGGAACACCGTCTTGACGACGAAGTCCTTGTCGATGGCATGCGCGATCGCCTGGCGCACTTTCAGATCGGCCAGTTCCTTGCGGCGGTGGTTGATCTCGACGACGAGCTGGTAGGTGAGCCCCTCATAGCCCTTGGTGATGACCTTCAGGCCCGGCACCTTGGAGATGCGGTCGAGATCGGCCAGCGGCACGGCCGAGAAAGCGGCGAGCTGGATCTCCTCGGCTTCGAGTGCCGCCGCCGCCGAGGTGCGGTCCGGCAGCACCTGGTAGACGATCTCGTCGAGCCAGGGCTCGTCCTTGCCCCAGTAGTCGGTGTTCCTCACCAGTCGGTAGTACTGGCCGGCCTTGTATTCGGCGAACTTGAACGGGCCGGTGCCGACCGGCGCATTGTTGGCCGGGTTCTCCTCGATCTTGCCAGTCTCGTAGATGTGCTTCGGCACGACGCTGCTCAGCGCCGGCAGGGCGTTGCGGATCAGCTGGAACGGCGTCGGATTGGCGAATTTGAACACGGCGGTGAGATCGTCCGGCGTGTCGACGGCGGCGAGATCCTTGAACACGGTGCGGCCGAGATTCTGCAGCGGCTTCCAGATCTGCAGTGCCGAGAAGGCGACGTCGGCCGACGTGAAGGGCTTGCCGTCATGCCATTTGACGCCGTCGCGCAGCTTGAAGGTCACCGATAGCCCATCGGCAGCGCCTTCCCACGAGAGCGCCAAGCGCGGCTGCAGCCCATCCTTACCGTCGAAGGAGGCTTCGGCCAGCGTTTCGACGACCTTGCTGGAAATGAAAAAGACGCCGTTTGAGGCGACGATTGCCGGGTTGAGGTTGCGCGGCTCGGAATCGGCGGCGACGACCAGCCGTCCGCCCTTTTTCGGCGTCTGCGCCCAGCCGATCACCGGCATGGCGGTGGAGGCGAGCAGGGCCGCCGAACCGGCAAGCACCGTGCGCCTGGAAATGGTGAAACCTGACATGATCGACCTCCGTCCTCTCCGCACCCGGCCGGGTGCGCCAATCCCCTCGACGCCAGCGGGTCCGCGAGCATCCTTGCGGCGGCGATTATGGCCCTTGCGAAGGGTTTCGCCAGAGACGGAATTGGCGCATGCTGCCGTGGCTTTGAAATTTTCGTCCGCTGGACCAGTTGTTGGCCAAGCGGGTCAAGGTGCTGATCTGGCAATACCAGATTTGGCAAGTGATGCGCGAGAACTCGGCATTGTAAAGTCTGTTGCGACCTCAGCGCCATTTCTGGCTGGACCAGTGCGGCGAAAATAGTGCAGATTTGGCCGACAGCCAGACGATCAGCGACCAGCTCAGCCGGCAAGTCGGCTCGACCGGCCGGCACATTCAGGGAGAGAACAATGAACATCGCCCCGGGCAAGAGCGCCATCGGCACCATTCCGTTCGACCAGGCGAGGCTCGACGGGCTGATGGAGGAAGCCGGCATCGATGTGCTGCTCGCTACCTCCAAGCACAACACGCAGTACCTGCTTGGCGGCTACAAGTTCATCTTCTTCGCCGCCATGGATGCGATCGGCCACAGTCGATACCTGCCTGTCGTCGTCTACGAGAAGGGCGGGCCGGACCATGCCGCCTATATAGGCAACCGCATGGAAGGCGCCGAGCATCAGAACAACCCGTTCTGGACGCCGACCCTGCACGCCGCCTGCTGGGGCACGCTCGACGCCGCCAACCTCGCTGTCGAGCATGTGCGCAAAATCGGCAAGGCAGGAGCACGCATCGGCATCGAGCCGGCTTTCTTGCCGTCGGATGCCTATACGCTCATCCGTAAAACGCTGCCGGATGCAAAACTGGTCGACGCGACGGACATGCTGGAGCGCATGCGCGCCATCAAGACGGAAGCGGAGCTGGAGAAGCTGCGCATCGCCTCCGAGTTGATTACCGATTCCATGCTGGCGACGATTGGCTGGGCGCGCGAGGGCACAACCAAGACCGAGATCATCGAGCAACTGAGGCGCGAGGAGACCAACCGCGGCGCGCATTTCGAATATTGCCTGCTGACGCTGGGCTCCAGCCACAACCGCGCCGCCTCACCGCAGGCGTGGAAGCAGGGCGAGGTGCTGTCGATCGATTCCGGCGGCAATTATCACGGCTATATCGGCGACCTCTGTCGCATGGGCATTCTGGGCGAGCCGGACGCGGAGCTCGAGGACCTGCTGGCCGAGGTCGAGACGGTGCAGCAGGCCGCCTTCTCCAAGGTCAGAGCGGGCACGCTCGGCGGTGACATGATTTCTTTCGCAGAGGGCGTGCTGAAGAAATCGAAGGTTGCGCCCTACACCGATTTCTTCGCCCATGGCATGGGGCTGATCACGCATGAGGCGCCGTTCCTGATGACCAATCATCCGGTCACCTATGAAGGCACCTATGCCGCAAAGCCGCTGGAGAAGAACATGGTGCTGTCGGTCGAGACGACCATGCTTCATCCGACACGTGGCTTCATCAAGCTGGAGGATACGCTGGCGGTGACTGACAACGGTTACGTCATGTTCGGCGACCGGGGCAGGGGGTGGAACAGGGGTGGGTGAGCGGTCGGTTCGCGGAGCGAATTCATCGCGCCAGTGGCACGATGAAAGGCCAGCGAACGCCGGGACGTTGCGGGGCAGCGGGGACCCGGCTGGGCGACCGTCGGGTTCTCTCTAGACTCCTTCATGTTTTGACGGAAGCGTATCCAGCGTTGTTGAAGTAGTTTGCGCATTCGTCTGGCTTGATTGTTCCGACGAGGGTGCCGAGATGGCGCCAGGTGTCTTCGATAGTTCGCTTCTGGGCGTGGCGCATCCAATGTTTGATCTTGGCGAAGGTCTGCTCGATCGGGTTGAGATCGGGTGAATAGGGCGGCAGGAACCAGAGCCTTGCGCCGGCGGCCTTGATGGCGTGACGGATGGCTGCAGATTTATGGCTGCCCAGATTGTCCATGATCACGATGTCGCCTGGCCGCAGGGTCGGGAGCAGTTGCTGACGGACATAAGCGCGGAAGCATTCACCGTTGATCGGGCCGTCGAAGACGCATGGCGCGGTGAGTTCGTCGCAGCGCAATGCGCCCAGGAAGGTCAGGGTTCGCCAATGGCCATGCGGGGCAAAGCCGCGCAGGCGCTGTCCCCTTGGCCCCCAGCCGCGAAGTGGGGCCATGTTGGTCTTGATCCACGTCTCGTCGATGAAGACCAGACGCGCCGGATCGAGGCGACCCTGCCACGACCTCCAGCGCTGGCGGCGACGAGCTATGTCGGCTCGGGCCTGCTCAAGAGCGAACAGCGTTTTTTTTGAAGCTCAGGCCCTCGCGCCTCAAGAACACCCAGACCGCGTTGTGCGAGACCATCACCCCGCGCGCGGCCAACTCATCCTTCAGCCGATGCAGCGTCAGATCAGAGGTCTGGTTGATCCGCTCCACGATGAAGGCCCGATGCGGCTCCAGAATACGCTTGCGGTGTCCACCCATCTTGCCCGGCGCAACCGAGCCGGTGGCACGGTAACGCTGCGACCACTTCACCACCGAGGACACTGCGACGCCAAAACGCGACGCCACCACACGGCAGCTCTCGCCGGTGCCGACGGCTTCAACAACACGCTCACGAAGATCGTTCGAAAGGGCTCGTGTCATCAGACGCTGGCCTCCGTCCAGCCAGCATCTTGAATCACAAACCAGCTGCTTTGGGAATCCTACGATTCTCTCAAGAAATGAAACGCTCTAACGCCCCTACTTCCCTTCCGCCGGCAGCAGCCTGAAATCGGGCAACTCCCGCAGCGCCAGTTCCGGTCCGGCCGGCGAATAGACGACAAAAAGCTGCATCGGACCGTCGCCGGTGTTCAACGTCGAGTGGAAGCGGCTTTCCGGCACGTAGATGGTGCAGCCGGGGCCGACTTTCGCGACGACCGGATTGCCCTGCTCGTCCTCGACCATCTGCTCGCCATGGCCCGAGATGACGAAGATGATTTCTTCCGCGCCCGGATGATTGTGGCGGGTGTGGCCCTTGCCGGACGGCAGGTCGACGACGCCGCCGGAAAAGCGCTCCGCACCGTTCACTTCCGGAGCGACCGTCAATGCCAGCCTGCCCCAGTCGAAGCCGAAGGCGCTGACGTCCTTCGGGTATACGAACACCTTGCTCTTGTCGGCCATCGTTTCATCTCTTCTTTTTCTTCGCGATAGTTTTCGAGCCACCAAACGCGACGGCCTTGAAATCCGCGGTCTGTTTGGCGATCGCGGCTTCCGCTGGCAGCCGCTCCATCGAGCTGGCGCCGTAAAAGCCGTGCAAGCCCTCACAGCGTTCCAGAATGTAACGGGCGTCGTCCGGCATCGAAATCGGCCCGCCATGGCAAAGCAGGATGACGTCCTTGCGCACCGATCGCGCGGCAGCGGCGATGGCGTCGATCTCCTTCACGCAATCGTCGAGTGACTTGGCCGAGGTGGCACCGATCGAACCGCCCGTCGTCACGCCCATATGGGCGACGACGATGTCGGCGCCGGCCTTGGTCATGGCGCGCACCTCGTCCGGGTTGAAGACATAGGGCGTGGTCAAGAGGTCGAGCTGGTGCGCCTCGGCGATCATGTCGACCTCGAGCCCGAAGCCCATGCCGGTCTCCTCGAAGCTTTGCCGCATCTGGCCGTCGAACAGGCCGATGGTGGGAAAGTTCTGAACGCCGGAAAAGCCCATCGTCTTCAGCTCGGCCAGGAACAGCGGCATGATGATGAAAGGATCGGTGCCGTTGACGCCGGCCAGCACCGGCGTCTTCTTCACCACCGGCAGCACCTCATAGGCCATCTCCTTGACGATCTCGTTGGCATTGCCGTAGGCGAGCAGGCCGGCGGCCGAGCCGCGCCCGGCCATGCGGTAACGGCCGGAATTGTAGATGATGATGAGGTCGATGCCGCCGGCCTCCTCGGCCTTTGCCGACAGGCCGGTGCCGGCGCCGCCGCCGACGATCGGCACGCCGTCGGCGATCATCTTGCGGAATTTTTCCAGGATTTTCTTGCGCGGAATGGCGGCCATGCTTGTCAGGTCTCACTTGCTGGCAATGTCGAGAAAGGCAGCGGTTGCGGCCCTGGCGAATTCTGGATCGTTGATGTGCAGGGGCAGGCGGGTCACGCGTCGCGTCGGGGTCGGCTTGATCGTGCGTTCGATGGCTTCGAACAGCGCGGCGTCGGCTGCTGGATCGAAGAAGGCGCCGCCTTCGATGTCGAGCGCCGAGACGCCCTTTTCGGGGATCAGGAAATGGACCGGACCCTGGCAGCGGCTCAATCTTCCGCCGATCCATTCGCCGATCTGGCGGCATTCGTCGGCTGTCGTGCGCATCAGCGTCACATTGGAATTGTGCTCGTAGAACAACCGTCCGCGATAGCGCTCGGGAATGGTCGGCGGCGCCCAGAAATTCACCATGTCGAGCGCGCCGGCCGAGCCGACATAGGGCAGCTTCGAGCGGGCAATGGCGCCGAAGCGGTCTTCGGTCGCCGGCAGCACGCCGCCGAACAGGAGATCGCAGACCTCGGTCGTGGTGATGTCGATGACGCCGGCGAGCAGGCCAGAGTCGGCGAGCTTCTCCATGGTGCGGCCGCCGGTACCGGTGGCGTGGAAGACCATGCAGTCATAAGTGGCGCGCAACTGATCGGCGATGGCTGTCACGCAAGGCGTGGTGACGCCGAACATGGTGAGGCCAAGCGATGGCTTGCCGTCGGCCGATGGCGCGGGCTTCGCTGCCATGCCGGCAATGGCCTGGGCGGCATTGTGCAGCACGACACGTGACAGCCGGTTGAGACCGGCCATGTCGGTGACGGACGGCATCATGACGATGTCGGAGACGTCGACATAAGGCGCAGTATCGCCGGAGGCGAGCGTCGAGACCATGATCTTGGGCAGGCCGAGCGGCAACGTGCGCATGCCTGAGGTGACGATCGAGGTGCCGCCACCGCCGCCGATGCCGATCATGCCTGCAATGTCGGTGCGCGACTGCGCGAACCGGGCGAAGGCGGCGGCCATCGCCGCCACCGACATGCCACGGTCGTCACTTCCCAGCACGGCGTTGCGGCCCTCGTGATGGTGGCCGGCGACCTCCTCGGCGGGAATATCAACCGGCACGGTGGCGGCGCGCGTTCCGACATCGACACGGGTGACGGCAGCACCCGTGGCGGCGATCGCGTCGGCCAGGAAGGCTAGTTCTTCGCCCTTGGTGTCGGCGGTGCCCACCACGTAGATGCGCTTCATCGCGTTTCCCCGGTCCTTGGCGTGCCCGGCGTCGTCGCCTGCCACTCTCTGCAGGCCGCTCGGCAGCGCCAAGGCCATTGCAATTTTTTGAGACGCGCGTATCGTATTGACATGGATGTCTCACGTCAACAAGCCGCAATGAACGATGATGCCGAGCAGAGAGTAAATCAGGCGACCGAGCGCGGGGCTCGCGCCCGCACAAGGCGGCTGATGCTGGAGACGGCGACGCGGCTGATGCAGGCTGGCGCCACGCCCTCGGTGAGCGAGGTGGCGGAAGCAGCCGAAGTGTCCCGTGCGACCGCCTATCGCTATTTTCCGAGCCAGGCGGCATTGGTGCAGGCGGTGGTCGATCAAGGGCTCGGCCCGATCCTCACCTGGCATTCGACTTCCGCCGATCCCGAGCGCCGGGTCGCCGAATTGTTCGGTGCAGCGATGCCGCGCATCGAGGCGTTCGAGGCAACGTTCAAGGCAGCATTGAAGCTGTCGCTCGAGCAGTGGGCGCAGCGGCAGGCGGGCACGCTGGGCGGCGAGCCGCAATTCACCCGCGGCCATCGCGTCGAGCTTTTGAAGGACGCGATCGCTCCGCTCAAGGGCCAACTGCCGCCGCGCGAATTCAGGCGCCTGGCGCAGGCGCTATCGCTGATCTTCGGCGTCGAGATGCTGATCGTGCTGAAGGACATATGGGGCCTGGACAGCCGCAAGATGATGTCGGTCGCGCAATGGGCGGCTGGCGCCCTGGTGCGGGCGGCGGTGGCGGAATCAGTGGGCGATGGAGATGGGGCCGCGCGACCGGCGGTCGCAAAATAAACGCGAATCTGGTTCGACCAGATACGGAAGCCAGCTACACATAGTAATTGTGCTGACACAACCAAAACAAGACCCATATGTATCAAGGAGTAGGAAAATTAAGGTAAAACAGGCAGATACCGCCGCGGATGGGTTGCCTGACAGTCGCTGATCGAAGAAGAAAGAGCTTGACGTGCATTTGAAAGTGGTAATACCAGATCAGGACCGATAAAGCGGATCGAAAGTGAGGGCTGCGATCCATTTTCCGGCCGGGCGAGGAGGCCCAGAACCGGAAATGTGCCACCACGGGAAGAACTACCAGGGCCGGCCTCGCTGCCGGCTCGTATGACACGGTAGAATGCGCACAAGGGAGGAAATCATTATGCGCAAGACAATGACCAGCCTGCTTGCTGGTATCGGCTTAGTGCTCGCCTGCGGAACGTCCGTCTACGCGCAGGATAAGGAACTCACCATATTCTGGGCTGAATGGGATCCGGCCAACTATCTGCAGGAACTCGGCAACGAGTACGAGAAGGAAACCGGCGTCAAGATCACGGTGGAAACCACACCGTGGCCCGACTTCCAGACCAAGGCCTTCACCGAGTTCAACGCCCATGGCGACGCCTATGATATGGTCGTCGGCGACTCGCAATGGCTCGGCGCCGGATCGACCGGTGGCCATTATGTCGACCTGACCGACTTCTTCAACAAGCACAAGCTGGGCGAGGTGATGGCACCGGCAACGGTGAAATACTATGCCGAATATCCGGGCGGCAGCAGCAAGTACTGGGCCATTCCGCTCGAAGGCGACGCCGTCGGCTGGTCCTATCGCAAGGACTGGTTCGAGGACCCGAAGGAGAAGGAAGCCTTCAAGGCCAAATACGGCTACGACCTCGACGTGCCGAAGGATTTCAAGGCGCTGCGCGACATTGCCGAATTCTTCCACCGACCGGACCAGAAGAAGTACGGCATCGCCATCTACACCGACAATTCCTATGACGCGATGGCGATGGGCTTCGAGAACGCGCTGTTCTCCTATGGCGGCGAGTTGGGCGACTATACGACCTACAAGGTCGACGGCTTCATCAATTCCGACAAGGCGATCGCCGCGCTCGACGCCTACCGGGAGCTCTACACGTTCACGCCTCCGGGCTGGGCGAAGGCGTTCTTCGTCGAGGACAACCAGGCGATCACCGAGAACCTGGCCGCGATGAGCATGAACTACTTCGCGTTCTTCCCCTCGCTGATCAACGAGGCGTCGAACCCGAATGCCAAGAACACCGGCTTCTTCGCCAACCCTCCGGGGCCGAACGGCGACCAGTTCGCGGCACTTGGCGGTCAGGGCATCTCCATCGTTTCCTACTCGCAGAAGCAGGAAGAGGCGGTGAAGTTCCTCGAATGGTTCATCAAGGACGAGACCCAGAAGAAGTGGGCAGCGCTTGGCGGCTATACCTGCAGCGCGGCGGTGCTGAAGTCGCCCGAGTTCCAGAACGCCACGCCCTACAACAAGGCCTTCTACGAGACCATGTTCAAGGTGAAGGATTTCTGGGCGGTGCCGGAATATGCCGAACTGCTGCAGCAGCTCAACCAGCGCATCTATCCCTACGTGATCGGTGGACCTGGCACCGCCAAGGAGACGCTGGACGCGCTGGCCGGCGACTGGAACGCGACCTTCAAGAAATACGGCCGCGGCCAATAACAGTCATGCCTGACGGGGGAGGCCATCATGCCTCCTCCGTTTGTCTTTGAAGAATCTGGAGCAGGGTTTTGGCGACCACGATGATCACGACGCTGGACAGGTCCTCGCGGGCCGCTGCCCGCGGCCTCAGCGACATTTCGATCCGCAATCTCTTCATCATCCCGACGATCCTGTTCCTGATCGTCTTCAACATCTTCCCGCTGATCTATTCGCTGGGCTATTCCTTTACCGATTTCCGCGCCTCGACCAATGCGCCGGCGAATTTCGTCGGGCTGCAGAACTATCGCGACCTGCTCAACGACCCCTATGTCTGGTCAAACTTCGCCATCACTGCCAAATACGTCATCATCTCGGTCGCCGGGCAGCTGCTGGTCGGTTTCGGCGTCGCCATGCTGCTCAACCGCGACATTCCGTTGAAGGGCTTGCTGACGACGCTGCTGCTTTTGCCGATGATGCTGTCGATGGCGGTGGTCGGCCTGTTTTGGAAACTGCTCTACGATCCGTCTTTCGGCATCATCAACTACGCGCTCGGCCTCGGCACCTTCGAATGGCTGTCGGATCCGAACATGGCGCTTTATGCGGTGGCGCTGACCGACATCTGGATGTGGTCGCCCTTCGTCATGCTCTTGTCACTGGCCGGTCTCTCGGCGGTGCCGAAGCATCTCTACGAAGCCGCCGCGATCGACCGCGCCGGGCCGTTCTACACCTTCTTCCGCATCACGCTGCCGCTGGTGGCGCCGATCCTGATGATCGCGGTCATCTTCCGCACCATGGAAGCATTCAAGACCTTCGACCTTGCCTACATCCTGACCAGCCAGCCGACGGCCGAACTGATCTCGATCCGGCTTTACAAGATGGCATTCCAGGAATGGCAGACCGGGCGCTCCTGCGCGATGGCCTACATCGTGCTGATCATGGTGCTGGCGATCACCAACATCTATGTGAAGTACCTCAACAAGGTGAAGGAGCGCTGAGATGGCTGCCGTGCGCACTTCTTCCGAGATCGGCTTCAACCGTGCGGCAATCGTCGCGGTGCTGGTGGTGACGATCATCTTCCTTGCGCCGATCTACTGGATTGCCTCGACGGCGTTCAAGCCGCGCAATCTCGCCACCACTATCCCCCCGACGGTCGTCTTCCAGCCGGAAATATCGCCCTTCGTCAAGCTGTTCGCCAAGCGCTCGCAGATGCGCAACGCGGCGTCGCCGGAGGAGTATGCAGCCGCTCCCTGGTGGGAGCGCGTCGTCTTCGACGGCGGCGAAAAGATCGTGCGTGACGGCAAGGGCCAGGTGCAGTGGTCCGGCTATCCGAGCCGCTTCATGAACTCGTTGATCGTGGCCATAACCTCGACGGTACTGGCGGTCGGCATGGGCACCTTCACCGCCTACGGCTTCTCGCGCTTCAGGGTGAAGGGGGAGGCGGACCTGCTCTTCTTCATCCTGTCGACGCGTATGCTGCCGCCGGTGGTCGTCGCGATCCCGATGTTCCTGATGTACCGGGCGGTCGGGCTCAACGATTCCCATCTCGGCCTGATCATCCTCTACACCGCCTTCAACCTGTCCTTCTCGGTCTGGCTGATGAAAGGCTTCATGGACGAGATCCCGAAGGAATATGAGGAGGCGGCGCTCGTCGATGGCTATACGCGCATGGAGGCCTTCTTCAAGATCGTGCTGCCCGAGGCCGCCACCGGCATCGCCGCCACCGCCGTCTTCTGCTTTATCACGGCGTGGAACGAATATGCCTTCGCACTGATCATGACCAGCCGCCGTGCCCAGACAGCACCGCCCTTCATCCCCAGCCAGATCGGCTCCGGCCTGCCGGACTGGACGGTGATCGCTGCTGGAACCTTCCTGTTCCTGCTGCCGGTCGCGATCTTCACCTTCATGCTCCGCAACCATCTCTTGCGCGGCATGTCGTTCGGAGCGATCCGCAAATGAGCTTTCGCGCCATCAACCAGAAATACCTGGAACCCGGCTCGCAGATCCTGATGGTGCTCGGCATCATCGCGCTCTGCCAGCCCTGGAACATGCTGCTGCACAGCTATGGCGTGACCATCATCCTGATCGGGCTGATCGGCTTCAACATCACGTCGAAGATCGCGCCGGAGGAAGAGGCCGGCACCGGTCATGGCGCAGATGCGCAAGCGCGAAATCCGGGAGCACCGCATTGACCCAGATCGAGCTTCGCGGCGTGCAGAAATATTTCGGCGCCGTCCAGGTCATCAAGGACCTCAACCTCAAGATCGACGACAACGAGTTCATCGTGCTGCTCGGCCAGTCGGGATGCGGCAAGACGACGACGCTGCGCGCCATTGCCGGCCTGGAGACGATCGACGGCGGCGACATCCTGATCGACGGCAAGCCGGTGCAGCACCTCAAGGCTGCCGACCGCGACATCGCCATGGTCTTCCAGTCGTTCTCGCTCTATCCGCATATGAGCGTCTACGAGAACATCGCCTTTCCGCTCAGGGCAACGCGCAAGAGCAAGGCCGAGATCGACCAGGAAGTGCGCTCGGTCGCCAAGACGCTGCAGATCTCCGATCTGTTGGCGAAGAAACCGTCGGCGCTGTCGGGTGGCGACATGCAGCGCGTCGCCATCGGCCGGGCGCTGGTGCGGCGGCCGAAGGCGATGCTGATGGACGAGCCGATCGGCGCGCTCGACGCCAAGCTGCGCGAAGAGATGCGGGCCGAGATCAAGCGGCTGCATATCAAGCAAGGCTCGACCAGCATCTACGTCACCCACGACCAGATCGAGGCGATGAGCCTCGCCGACCGCATCGTCATCATGCATGAGGGCGTGTTGCAGCAGGTCGGATCGCCGGACGAGGTCTATTCGCAACCGGCCAATCTGTTCGTGGCGCAGTTCGTCGGCAGCCCGGTGATGAATGTCGCCGAGGCCTCGGTCACGGAAAAGGCTTCGGCCGCCTCGGTCACGGTCGGTGACGCGACCAGCGGCTTCGAGTTCCCGCGCGCGCTTTTGTCGAAGCTCAACGGTCATGCCGGCGGCAAGCTCGCACTCGGCATCCGGCCGGAAGGGGTGATCGTGCGCCATGAGGCAGCGGAAGGCTTCCTGCCGGTCGAGACGCAGATCGTTGAGCCGCTCGGATCCTTCGACATCGTCGACATCAAGGTCGGCTCCGAGATGATGCGTGCGCGCACCAAGAGCGGCTTCGTCAGCGGACCCGGCGAGAAGGTCTTCGCCAGGATCGACCCGACGCAGGCGCATTTCTTCGACGTGGCGAGCGGCAAGTCGCTTGGGGTGAGACTCTGATGGCCCATATCCAGCTGAAAAACATCTCGAAGAGCTTCGGCAATCACACCGCGCTCACCGGGCTCAATCTAGACATCGCCGACGGCGAGTTCTTCGTGCTGCTCGGCGAGACCGGCGCCGGCAAGACGACGACGCTGCGCATGATCGCGGGTCTCGAGAAGCCGAGCGAAGGCCAGGTCTTCATCGACGGCGTCGATGTCGCCGACTGGGGTGCGGCCGAGCGCGACGTGGCGCTGGTGCTGCAGCAATATTCGCTCTATCCGCGCTACACGGTGCGCGAGAACCTCGAATTCCCGCTGAAGCCGAAGATCCGCCGGCTGCCCGATGCCGAGATCAAGGATCGCGTCGACCGCGCGGCCAGGACGCTGCGCATCGAGCATCTGCTCGACCGCAAGACCGACCGGCTCTCGGGCGGCGAGATGCAGCGCGTTTCCATTGGCCGCGCGATCGTACGCAAGCCGCGCGTGTTCCTGATGGACGAGCCGCTGTCGGCGCTCGACGCCAAGCTGCGCGAGGCGCTGCGTACAGAGCTGAAGAACCTGCAGATGCAGCTTGGCGCCACCTTCCTGTTCGTGACGCACGACCAGATCGAGGCGATGTCGATGGGCGACAAGGTCGGCGTGCTCAACCATGGCCGCATCGTCCAGACCGGCACGCCGCAGGAGATCTACAACAATCCGCGCGACACCTATGTGGCAAGCTTCGTCGGCTCGCCGCCGATGAACCTGATCGAGGGCAGGCTGGTCGACAACCGCGCGGTGATGGCGCCGATGAATTTCGAACTGCCGTTCTCAGGTGGAGCCAGGACTTCTTGGGGGTTAAACACGGGCGGTGCGACCGACGGTCGCCCGCTCGTCTTCGGCATCCGTCCCGAGGACGTCTATCTGGAGAGCGGTGCGCCGGTCGAGGCGCGGGTGCATGATGTCGAGAACCATGGCGTCGAGAAGATCCTGACGCTCAGGGTCGGCGACACGATGCTGCGTGCCACAGTGCCGGCGAGGACCGATGTCGAGATCGAGCAACCGGTGCGGTTCGCGTGGAACCCGGACAAGGTGGTGCTGTTCGACAAGGGCAGCGGCGTGAGCTTGCGGCACGCAAGTTAGTTTGCTGCTTTGCGCGACTGTTTCGCCGACCGGCCGCTATTTCGGGAAGTAGGTCTCGTAGGGCGTATCGTTGATCAAAAGGATCACGCACTCGGTGTCTGACAGGCACGCATCGTCGTGCATCTCATTGGCCTTCTGGGTCCAGTAGGATCCCGGGGAAAGCTCGACCTTGGTCGCTTCGCCGCCGTCCATCTGCCAGTGCGCCCAGAGCCCCTTTATGACCACCGCGCGATAGTCCGCGGTGTGCGCATGAACCGGCGCCCGCCAGTTGCCGGGAACCTTGAGCAACGTGCCCGCCGGGCCCTTGGCCCGTTCGCCCCATAGCGGCCCGAGCCGATGCGGCTGGTCGGGCACTTCGGCGACATAGGGGATCTTGTCGGCCGGCAGGTAGCTGTCTTCAAGGGCAAATGCCCGTCCCGGAATGAAGGACAGGGCGGCGAGGGCAAACAATGCAGAGCGTCTGGCCATAGCGGGTTCCTCCGCCGGCCAGATTATTCGCGAGACGTCGCCGGGCAATGACGCTCCGTCCAAAAGATTTGGCAATTCCTCCAGGCCAGCAACTGGCCGCGCGGGCCGGGCTTCCATCAGGGCTCTATGTCGCCGCCGTTGTTACGCAAATGGCTTGGCGCTATGCCCATGACCCGCTTGAAGGCGCGGCTGAAGGACGCTTCCGAATCGTAACCCAATTTCGCCGCCGCGACGGATACTCTCATACCGTCGCGGGCCAGCCATTGCCGCGCCTGGTGCATGCGCACGCGCAGGACATATTTGGCCGGCGTCTCGCCGACCACGGTGGCGAAACGCTGGGCGAAGGCGGAGCGCGATGCCCCCATTGTCCGCGCGAGCGCTTCGACCGTCCAGTCGCGGTCCGGCTGCAGGTGAATGGCGGCGAGCACCTTGCCGACATCCGGATTTCTGACCGCGGCGATCCAACCGGTGGCGTCGCCGCAGCCATTCTCCACCCAGGAGCGGATGATCGTGGCGGCGAGCACATCGGCAAGGCGCGCCAGAATGCCGCCCGATCCGACCCGGTCCATCGTCACCTCGCCGGCCATCGCATCGAGCAGATGCTGGATGCCCGGCGCATTCGCCATCAGCTCATGGGCGCGCATCAGGTCGGGCATCATGTCCAGCAAAGGATGCGATCCGTCGAGATTGAAATGCATGCTGCCGCAGAACAGCAATGTCTTGGGGCCGCCGCACTCGTTCGAGACGTCGTAGATGTTCTCGCACACCGGTTCGATGCTGTAGCGGCCGATCGGCACGGCGGGCACGCCCGGGGCGCTGGCCAGGATGTGCTCGTCGCCGCGCGGGATCAGCAGCGCGTCGCCCACCGTCAGTTCGATCCATTCCTTCGCCGGCGAGAACAGCCAGCAGCCCTGCTGGCCGATGAAGTGGAAGCGCGCCGCCTTCTGGGCAGGGAAGGAGACAGCCCACGGCTCACCGAGGACACAGCGGCCATAGTCGACGCCATCGAGACGCAGGCCGCGCAGCATGTCGCTGAGTGGATCGCCGGAACCCGGCAGCGCAGTTTTGGACGAATTGTAATTCATTCCGGTGTTTCTAGCATGGAAACTCCAGATGGTCACTCCCTATGTTGCATTGCAGCCAAATGTTGCGCTGCAACCAGACCGGAGATCCATCATGACCGAGCCCGCCGCAGGCGTCATCGACGCCACTGTTCTCGACTCTTCCGAAACCGAAGAACGCACCGAGCCGGCGTGGGGGGCGGTGGTGTCGCTGGCACTCGGCGTGTTCGGCCTGGTGACCGCCGAATTCCTGCCCGCCAGCCTGCTGACGCGGCTGGCGCAGGATCTCGGCATCACCGAAGGTGCGGCCGGCCAAGCGGTGACGGCGACGGCCGTCGTCGGGGCGATCGCCGCGCCGACCATGGCCATCGTCACCAAGCGGCTCGACCGCAGGCTGGTCATGTGGGGGCTGACGGTGCTGCTGATCGTCTCGAACCTGCTCGCGGCCTTCGCGTCGTCGCTCCCTGTGCTGCTTGCGGCCCGCGTCGTTCTTGGCGTCGCCCTCGGCGGCTTCTGGTCGATGTCGGCGGCGATGGCGATGAGGCTGGTGCCGATGCGGCTGATGCCGCGCGCCATGTCGATCATCCTCACCGGCGTTTCGGTCGCTACCGTCACCGCGGCCCCGGTCGGCGCCTATGTCGGCGATGTCTGGGGCTGGCGGACCGCCTTCATGATCGCGGCGATCGTCGGCGCGCTGGCGCTGCTGGTGCAGATCGCAACGCTTCCAAAGCTGCCGCCGGCCGGCGTGGCAAGTTTCGGTACCTTGCTGGAGGTGCTGAAGCGGCCGATGATCCGGGTAGCGCTTCTGGTCGTGCTGCTGGTCGCCTCGGGGCACTTTGCCGGCTTCACCTATGTGCGCCCCTATCTGGAGCAGGTTCCCGTCCTGCCGATCGAGACCATCTCGCTCGTGCTTCTGGCCTATGGCATTGGCGGCTTCTTCGGCAATTTCGCCGGCGGCTTCATGGCCGAGCGCAGCCTCAAGACAGCGGTCGGCCTGGCGCCCCTGCTCATCGCCTTGTCGGCTCTCGTGCTGCTCACGCTCGGCGCCTCGCCGGTGACGGCGGCAATCGCGGTCACCGCTTGGGGCTTTGCCTTCGGCGCCGTGCCGGTCGGCTTGCAGACCTGGCTGGTGCGCGCCGCGCCCGACCAGGCCGAGAGCGCCGGCGGGCTGATGGTCGCGACGTTCCAGGTGGCGATCGCGCTGGGCGCGGTGTTTGGCGGGTTGCTGGTCGATCACGCCGGCGTTGCCAGCGCCTTTGCCTATTGCGGAACGGCGACGCTGCTGGCGGCGCTGGTTGCCTTCCTGCTCGGCCCGAAGCGCGCAAGCTAGGTCAACTGTTGACGCTCGACGCCTTCCGCATCGATCGGCCCGATACCCGGCTACGGGTTTCGGGCTGAAATCGCCGCCACGAAACGCTTCAGGCTGTGCTCGACATAGGCGGTCAGCTCCCTATCGGGGTCGAAGCTCCACCACAGCAGCGAGCCCTGCCAGTGGGATGCCATCAGCAGGCCGATGTCTTGCGGCATGTCGGGCACGTCGGCGAAGCAGCCGGCGAGCACCTTGCTGAGCACCGCCTTCCAGCTGGCGCCGCGCGCCCGCAGCACCGGATCGCGCAGATCCTCGCGCAGGACGAGCAGACCTTCGGCATAGGATTCGATGTCGCCGTAGCCCTTGGACAAGGCGACCAGCAACTGGATAGCCCCGGCTGGAGTCTTCGGAACCGAGCGGGCGAGGTCCTCGGTTTTCCGGTCGAGCCCATCCCAGGCGAAAAGCAAGGTGCGTTGCTTCAGCTGTGCCTTGCTCTTGAAACGCTGCACCAGCGTCGACCCTGAAAGGCCACATGCTTGCGCCAGCCGCTCGAAGGTCAGCGCTTCCGGGCCATCGGAATGGATCAGCCGGTACGCAGCCTCCAGCACCTGCTCGTCGGGTTGGGTTTTTGGCCGGGTCATCTTGACATCCAATTATAAACGAATGATCATTTATAAATGACTGAAGAGATGAAAGCCAGTCCGATGAGTTGCTTTTTGGGAGGGTTTCATGACGCCTGAAGGAAAAGTCGCCCTTGTCGCCGGCGCCACGCGCGGCGCGGGCCGTGGCATAGCGGTCGAACTCGGTGCGGCCGGCGCCACCGTCTATGTCACCGGGCGGACGACACGAACCCAGCAGTCCGACTATGGCCGTCTGGAGACCATCGAGGAAACGGCGGAACTGGTGACGGCGCAAGGCGGCAAGGGCATCGCCGTTCAGGTCGACCATCTCATAGCGGACGATGTGCGCAGGCTGGTCGAGCGCATCCGCGCCGAACAGGGCCGCCTCGATATCCTGGTCAACGACCTGTGGGGCGGCGAAAAACTGTTCGAGTGGAACAAGCCGGTCTGGGAGCACAATCTCGACAACGGCTTGCGCCTGCTGCGCCTGGCGATCGACACGCATCTGATCACCGCGCACCATGCGCTGCCGTTGATGATCGAGCGGCCGGGCGGACTGCATGTCGAGGTCACCGACGGCACCGCCGAATACAATGCCGACCACTACCGGCTGTCGCCTTTCTATGACCTTGCCAAGGTGGCGGCGACGCGCATGGCATGGGCGCACGCCAAGGATCTCGCCCCGCATGGCGCAACGTCGGTTTGCCTGACGCCGGGCTGGTTGCGGTCCGAAATGATGCTGGAGGCGTTCGGTGTCACCGAAGAGAACTGGCGCGACGCGACCGCGAAGGTGCCGCACTTCATCATCTCGGAGACCCCGCGCTTCATTGGCCGCGCGATTGCGGCACTGGCCGCGGATCCCGAGCGTTCGCGCTGGAACGGGCAGTCGCTGTCGAGCGGCGGGCTGGCGCGGGTCTATGGCTTTACCGATCTCGACGGCTCACGCCCGGATGCCTGGCGCTACGTTCCGGAAGTCCAGGATGCCGGAAAGCCGGCCGACGCGACGGGATACCGCTGAGTTCAGGCCAACCGGCCGTCGAAATCGAAGACCTCCACCGCGGCCAGATCCAGATCGTCGAGGCAGTTGATGTTGACGTAGGCGCTGCGCTCGCTGCCTTCGCTGACGTCCTCGGCGAAAGGGTGGATGCCGCAACTCCGGCAGAAGCGATGCGCGATGGCGCCCCTGCCGAACGTATACCGGCCGAGGTCGTCGCCCCAGGCAACCAGGCGCAGCCTATCATGCGACACGGCCCACAGCAGCGCGCCTTTGCGGGCGCAGATCGAGCAATTGCATCGCACGGCCGCGGACAAACCGCCTTCGACCTCGAACGCCACCTTGCGGCAATGACAGCTGCCTTTGTAGACCATCGTTTTTTCCCTTTCCTTCGGTCCGGCAGGTGCAAACTTGCCGCCGCCGGGCTATGCCTCTCTCTCGCAGGCCTGATGCTGGCCTCTGCCTGAAAGACGTTGCAGCCTTCCGGAATCCGACAGCGACATGCCATCAGCACGCGATCGTCTTGAAGTTATCCTGTCGCGTCTCGCCGCCCGCGCCGGCGACGAGCGCGTCTTCACAAGACTCTACCAGGAAGTGGCGCGCGCGGCTGCCGATGCCGCCGACGCCCGCCGGAAGGCCGGCGTGACGCTTGGGCCGCTCGACGGCATGATCGTCTCGATCAAGGACCTGTTCGATGTCGCCGGCGAGCCGACCACGGCTGGTTCAGACATGCTGAGGACAGCGTCGCCGGCGCCGCGCGATGCGGCCATCGTGCGGCGGCTGCGACAGGCTGGCGCCGTCATCCTCGGCAAGACCAACATGACCGAATTCGCCTTCACCGCGATCGGCGACAACCTGCACTACGGCACGCCCGGTAATGCGACCGACGCCAGCCTGATCCCGGGCGGCTCGTCGTCCGGCGCCGGCGTTGCGGTGGGGGAAGGCACGAGCGAGATCTCGATCGGCTCCGATACAGGCGGCTCGGTGCGCATTCCGGCATCGCTCAACGGTGTTGTCGGGTTCAAGCCGACGGCGCGGCGCGTGCCGCGCGACGGCGCGTTTCCGTTGTCGACGACCCTGGATTCCATCGGGCCACTCGCCCGCAGCGTCGCCCAATGCGCCGCTGCCGACGCGGTGATGGCCGGTGAGGAACCCGCCTTACTGGTTCCGGCATCACTTGCCGGCCTGCGTGTCGGCATTCCGCGCGGCGTGCTGTTCGAGGAGACGGAAGGTCAGGTGGCGACAGCGTTCGATCAGTGCCTTCGCAAGGTCGAACTGGCCGGCGCACGGATCGCGGACCTGTCGATCGACGATTTGCTGGCAGACATGCGCGCGGCGACCAAGCGGGGCACGATCGCTGCGATGGAAGGCGCCGAAATCCATGCCGACTGGCTTACGACGGGCGCATCGGTGCCGGTCGACCCACACGTCAGCGGACCCTTGTCGCGGGCGCTCGCCGTTCCCGCGTCGGTCTATATGAGGACGATCCGGCGCCGGAAGGCGTTGGCCGCCGCCATGGAGGAGCGGCTGGCGTCTATCGATGTGCTCGCCTCGCCGACGACGCCAATCGTTGCGCCGTCGATCGTCTCGATGGCCAGCGACGAAGCGCTGCGCGGCAGGGCGGAAGGGCTGCTGCTGCGCAATACCCAGGTCGCCAACCAGTTCGACCTTTGCGCCATCTCGCTGCCGATGCCGGGAACGGCGCGACCCGCCGGCCTGATGCTGATGGCGCGCAGCGGCCATGACCATCATCTTTTCCGCTTCGCAGCGGCCGTCGAGGCGCTGCTTGGCCGTCCATAGGGTGAGATCGCGGGCTGACGCTTTCAGCGGGCCGAACAATGGCTGCGTTCGCTTTCCCTCGACGCACGCTCGATGCCGGTCGCGACCAAAGTCGGCAGCGTGTATTGCTGGCCGTGATGGGTCTCGGTCCGATTCTCGATGGAGCCGACAACGACGAGCTTGCCGGCATAAAGCTTGTCCGAGAGATCGAGTGCCTTGTCTTCCTGCGGCAGCCCCTCGATGTCGATCGACACGCCCTTGACGATCTTGCCGGTGGCGAGGTCGAGCGCGCTGTTCGAGGGGCAGGGCGCCACCACGCAGCGCAGGCCGTTGTCACAGAACACGTAGCTGTGCTGTCCGTCAGCGAAAGCCTGCGTCGTTGCGCAGACGCTGATGATCAAGGCAAGAAATCGGACGGCTGCGCTGGACATGACGGCCACCGTCGCCACCGAATTCGAGAAAATTGAGGCACCCCTTGGTGCGACCATTTCCGCACCCCAAAGGCTCATCGCGTTTAGGCGTCGACCGGAAACCGCCGTCGGTATTGTTGTACCACTTCCGGATTGCGCAGATTGACCGGCATCTTGTTGGCCAGCACCAGCAAGGCTTCGCCGGCGGCGCCGACGCCCATGCGCATCATCGATTCCTCGGTGATCCCGGCCATGTGCGGGGTGATAATGACATTGTCGAAGCCGAAATAGGGATGGCTCGCCGACAGCGGCTGCGTCGCAAACACATCGAGCGCCGCGCCGCCGATGCGTCCCTTCTGCAAGGCCTCGATCAGCGCGTCATCGTCGACCACCGGCCCGCGCGAGACGTTGATCAGCAAGGCATGCGGCTTCATGCGGGCGATGCGCTCGCGGCTGATCAGGCCGCGCGTCTCGTCGGTCAGCGGGCAGCACAGAACGATGATGTCGCTCTGCTCGACCAGCGCATCGATCGACAGGAAGCCGACTCGATCGGGCGCCGGCCGCATGCTGCGCGTCGTCGCCACCACGTTGAGATCGAAGCCGTGCGCGGCGATGTGGCCGACCGCCTGGCCGACGGCGCCGAGGCCGACAATGCCGATCGTCTTGCCGGCGAGTTCGCTGTTGGCGTTGGCGTGCTCGCGGCCGGCGAGCCAGCCTTTTGCGCGCAGATCGCGGTCGACCATGCGAAAGCGTCGAAAGAGGGCCAGCGTCACGAACATCACGTGCTCGGCGACCGAGCGCGCATTGACCGCCGGCACATTCGCCACCAGCACGCCGGCCGCCGTCGCCGCGTCCATCGGGATCATGTCGAGGCCGGCGCCGTGGCGGATCGCGGCGCGCAGCTTCGCAGCACCTTCGAAAAGAGCGGGCGGCAGAGGCGCGCGGACAATGACGATGTCGGCATCCTTGGCTTCGTTGGCGAGCGTCCTGGCTTCGAGGGCGGAGGCGACGACGAGCCTGCCGGCCCCGGCCAGCATGGCCGTGGCGCGCGGGTGCAGCGGATGGGTCGACAGGATCTTGGGCATCTTCTGCGTCAGGCCTTTTCGAGCACCGGGCTCGGAGGCTCGGCCGCCTTGCCGCCGATCAGGCCTTTCCAATAGCTCTCCGCGCCCTGCAGATGGGCGCTCATCAGCGCCTGGGCGAGATTGCCGTCACGGCGCAGCAGCGCCTCGTAGATCTGGATGTGCTCGGCATGCGAGCGCACGCTGCGTTCGAGATCGTTGAAATAGATCGGCAGGCGCAACTCGCCCATCAGATAATAGACGCTGCAGATGTTGTGGAAGATGCCGTTCTTGGTGGCTCGCACGATCTCGAGATGGAATTCGCGGTCTTCCTTGGCGAGGCCCTCGCCGGCGGCGATGCGTTCTTCCGAGGCCTTCAGGATCTCGCGCAGCCGCTCGAAATTCTCTTCGGTGGCGCGCGAACAGGCAAGCTCGGCGGCCTTGATCTCATGGATCTTGCGCAATTCGACCGTCTCGTAGATCTGGATCGGATCGAGAGGCAGGCCGGCGCGCGCAAAAAGCGCCAGCGCTTCCACGCTCGCCTGCTTGGTATCGACATAGATGCCGGATTTGGCGCGGCGCTCGACGATGCGCATAGCTTCGAGGATGGCCAGCGCCTCGCGGATCTGGCCGCGGCTGACGCCGAAATGCTCCGCCAGTTCACGTTCCGACGGGGTGCGGCCTGTCTCCTTGTCCGAATTGGAGAACAGATAGGCGGCGAGTTCGGCGAGAAGGTTCTTTTCTTTCATCGTCAGCAGCGTTGCGCGTGCGCCTCCAGGAATCGTTCCGAAAGAGTGAACCCCAAACCAGGCTTTTCAGGGATCGCTATCATACCGTCCTTAGCTTCGACAGTCTCTTCGATAAGATCATGGATCATCGGGTTGGCGCCGAGCGAATATTCGACGGTGAAGCTCGCCGGCGAAGCAGCGCAGACATGCAGCCCGGCAAAGAAGCAGGGCGCGCCGGCCCACAGATGTGGCGCAAAGCGCAGATTGAAGGCGCTGGCGATGGTGCCGATCTTCATCGCCTCGCTGATGCCTCCGCAAAAGGCCGGATCCGGCTGGAAGATGTCGGCGGATTTGAGCACGGCGAGATCGCGGAAGGCATAGCGCGTCGCCTCGCTTTCGCCGGTGGCGATCGGGATGGAGCCGCTGGCGCGCACCTCGGCCATGCCGGGCTTGTCGTCGGCAATCACCGGCTCCTCGAACCAGGCGAGGTCGAGGTCACCGGTGAGATGCATGAAGCGCTTCGCTTCGGCGACCGTATAGGTGCCATGCGCGTCGACCATCAGTTCGATACCGGGGCCGAGCGCCTGCCTTGCGGCGCGGACGCGGGCGGCGGAGATGTGCGGGGCGCCGTCCATGGCGCCGATGCGCATCTTCAGCGCCTTGAAGCCGCCCTTGGCGATGTAGGATTTGAGCTGGTCGCCGATGGCGTCGGCGGCAGCCCAGCCGCCGGACGCATAGGCCTGCATGCGCTCGACTTTGCGGCCGCCGAGCAGCCGCCAGACCGGCTGTCCCAGCGACTTGCCGAGAATGTCCCAGAGCGCGATGTCGACGGCGCTGATCGCGGCGATGCTCATGCCGCGTCGCGCCAGTTGCGGCATGGCGTGGCCGGCGTGGGCTGCGGTCTCGTGGCGCACGCCGTTGTAAAGCATCTCCCAGATGACGCCGATGTCGGCCGGGTCGCGGCCGATCAGCTGCGGGGCGACCTCGTGGTTCAGCATATGGACGAGCGCGCCGTAGCTGCCGGCGCTGCCGGCGGCGTTCTTGCCTTCGCCCCAGCCGACGAGACCGTCATCGGTCTCGATACGCAGGATGGTGGCATCGAACGTCGTCACCTGGCCGAAGTCGCTGCGATGCTGCCGCGCGACTTCGATCGGTATGCGAACCCACCATGCCTGGACCGTCTTGATGCGCATGTTCTTCCCCGGCCCCGCCGCCGGCCGGGCGGAAGGGCTCATTCCCAGTCGGAGCGGCTACTTGATCAGCGGCAGCAGCGTTTCGGCGGTGATGCGCATCTGGTCGGTATAGAATTTCTCCGTCAGCACGCTGGAGCCGTGGTCCTGGATGAACTTCAGCTGTTCGGGGGAGATGTCGACCGGGTGGCGCTCGACCATTTCGGGATAGGGTGCGGCCGGCGTGCGGTCGACGGGCGCGACGAACTCGTTGGTCAGCGCGCCGTCATAGCCGACTTCCTTCAGTGTGCGCACGATCTTCGGCCAGTCGATCTGGCCGAGGCCGGCGGCGAAGCGGTTGTTGTCGGCGACGTGGAAGTCGAACAGGCGCTTGCCGACCTGGCGGATGGCGTCATAGACGTTAAATTCTTCCATGTGGATGTGATAGGCGTCGAGGCAGACGCCGCATTCGGGGCTTACCGCATCGGCCAGCGCCAAAGCCTGGGCGCCGCGGTTGAACAGATAGGTCTCGAAGCGGTTGAGCGGCTCGACCGCGATCTTGACACCGACCTTCTTGGCGTGGGTGAAGCATTCCCTGGTGGCGTCGACCACCCACGTCCACTCCTCCTCCTCGGTGCCGTCGGGCACCACCTTGCCGACGGTGGCGGGAACCAGCGTGATGATCTCGCCGTCGAGCTCGCTGATCATGGTGAGCACGTCCTTGACGTATTGAACCGAGCGCTCGCGCTGGCCCTGGTCCTTGGCGGCAAGGTTGCGCTCGCCCAGCATCAGCGTGACGGCGCCCCAGCAGCGGATGCCGTGCTCCTTCAAGAGCGCCCTCGTCTCCTTGGTCTTGTATTGCTCGGGCTCGCCGGAAATCTCGATCGACTCATAGCCGAATTTCTTGATGCGCTTCAGCGTCGTTTCCAACGGCTCCGCCCGCATCCAGTTGTGCGTCGAAAGATGCATGGTCTATCCTTCCCAGAATTCGCCTGCCACGTTTCCCGCGGCATCCGCCAGCGAGGCCCGCCGCATGATTCCTCCCCACGGGCGTTCCAGTGTTTTTTGACGAACTGGTTCGACCAATTGGGCCTGAAGGCAGGTCTACAGCAAATTCCCATGAACGGCAAGAAGTCGCGAGCGGCAACTCATCGTGTCGTCTATTCCATTGATTAAATTAACATATTTTCACAGTTTGTGATGACCGCCGATCCCTCTGCGGTGCGTTCCGCCGCTTGACCGGCTGGCCATATTTGGTAATACCAGAATGGCGACACAAACAAGTGTCTGCGGGAAAACATCAAACGGGCTGGCCCTGCTTCCAATCGGCGCTATGCTTGGTCGTGACATGAGAGAGGGAGGATGCCGATGCCGTCGACGATGAAGGGTCCCGGTCTGTTTCTGGCGCAGTTCGCGGGCGATGCCGCGCCGTTCAATTCACTTCCCTCGATCACCAAATGGGCTGCCGGCCTCGGCTACAAGGGCGTGCAGATTCCGACCTGGGACGGGCGGCTTTTCGACCTCAAGAAGGCGGCCTCCTCCAAGGCCTATTGCGACGAGGTGAAAGGCATCTGCGCGGACGCCGGTGTCGAGATCACCGAACTGTCGACGCATCTGCAAGGGCAATTGGTGGCGGTGCATCCGGCCTATGACGCGCAGTTCGACGGCTTCGCGCCGGCCGCGGTGCACAACAATCCGAAAGCCCGGCAGAAATGGGCGGTCGAGCAGATGAAGTTCGGCGCCAAGGCGTCGAGGAATCTGGGCCTGAAGGCCTCGGTCTCCTTCTCCGGAGCGTTAGCTTTCCCGTACCTCTATCCGTGGCCGCAGCGGCCTGCAGGCCTGATCGAGGAAGCCTTCGCCGAGCTCGGCAAGCGCTGGAAGCCGATCCTCGACGTCTATGACGAGAACGGAGTCGACATCGGCTACGAGATTCATCCGGGCGAGGATGTGTTCGACGGCGCCACTTTCGAGATGTTCCTCGACGCGGTGGGTGGCCACAAGCGCTGCAACATCAATTACGATCCGTCGCATTTCCTGCTGCAGCAGCTCGACTATCTCGAATTCATCGACATCTACCACGAGCGGATCAAGGCGTTCCACGCCAAGGATGCTGAGTTCAACCCGACGGGACGGCAAGGCGTCTATTCCGGCTACCAGAGCTGGACCAACCGGGCCGGGCGGTTTCGCTCGCTCGGCGACGGGCAGGTGGATTTCGGCGGCATCTTTTCCAAGCTCACCCAGTACGGCTATGATTCGTGGGCGGTGCTGGAATGGGAATGCTGCCTGAAGCATCCGGAGGATGGCGCCGCCGAAGGCGCGCCCTTCATCCAGCACCACATCATAAGGGTGACGGAAAAGGCGTTCGATGATTTCGCCGGCGGCGCGACCGACAAGAAGGCGCTTCGCGCCATGATGGGAATCTAGCGCGGTCTTCCCTCCCCCTCGAGGGGAGGGTCGATCCGCGGAGCGGATCGGGGTGGGGTCGCTGGGCGTAGAGCTCGGCATGAACCGACCCCACCCGGCCCTTCGGGCCACCCTCCCCTCGAGGGGGAGGGGTATCTCACACGAGGGAGACAAAAATGGTCGGCGCATCGAAGTCGGAAACGGGAGGCGGCCCGATCCGCTACGGTATGGTCGGCGGCGGCCAAGGCGCTTTCATCGGCGCGGTGCACCGGATCGCGGCGCGCATGGACAATGACTTTGTGCTGGTCGCCGGCGCGCTGTCGGCGAATCCGGCGCGTGCCAAGGCTTCGGCCGCCGAGCTCGGGCTCGATCCGGCACGCAGCTACGGCTCCTTCGCCGAGATGGCCAAGGCCGAAGCCAAGCGGCCCGATGGCATCGAGGCGGTGGCGATCGTCACCCCCAACAACGTGCATGTGCCGGCGGCCAAGGCCTTTCTCGAAGCCGGCATCCACGTCATCTGCGACAAGCCGCTGGCAACGACGCTGGCCGAAGCAAAGAAGCTGGCGGCGGTGGTCGAAAAGACCGGCAAGGTGTTCGTGCTGACGCACAATTACACCGCCTATCCGATGATCCGGCAGGCGCGCGAGATGGTGGCCAAGGGGCAGCTCGGCGATATCCGCATCGTGCAGTCGGAATATCCGCAGGACTGGCTGACCGAGGACCTTGCCGCCACCGGCCAGAAGCAGGCGGCATGGCGCTCCGATCCCAAGCAGGCGGGCGCCGGCGGCGCGCTCGGCGATATCGGCACGCATGCCTACAATCTGGCGCGCTTCGTCTCGGGGCTGGAGCTCGACGCGCTGTCGGCCGATCTCGACGCCTTCGTGCCGGGCCGCCAGCTCGACGACAATGTCAACGTCATGCTGCGCTTCAAGCCGGTCGGCAAGGCGCATCCGGCCAAGGGCATGATATGGGCGAGCCAGGTGGCGCCTGGCCACGAGAACGGGCTGAAGCTGCGCATCTACGGCTCGAAGGGCGGACTGGAATGGGTGCAGGCCGATCCGAACTATCTTTGGTACACGCCGTTCGGCCAGCCGAAGCAGTTGCTCACCCGCAACGGTGCCGGCGCGCTGCCGGTTGCCGGGCGCGTCAGCCGCGTTCCGTCGGGCCATCCTGAGGGCTATCTCGAAGGCTTCGCCAACATCTACCAGGAGGCGGCCCGCGCCATCCGCGCCGCGCGCAAGAAAGGCGGCAAGCCGGCTAAGGATGTCGTCTTCCCGACCATCGAGGACGGCGTCGAAGGCATGGCCTTCATCGAGGCCTGCGTGAAGTCGTCGAAGAAGAATGGAGCGTGGACCAAGCTTTAAGGGATGTCGATATTCAGGTGATGCCGGCCTGCGAATGGCAGGCTCCTGCGCTTCCGGTGCTCACGTACTTTAAGTACGCTCCGCTCCGGTTCTCGGACCCGCCATTCTCGGCTCGGCCTGACCTGAATCTCGATACCCCTTGTCGCGAAATTTCGGGGAGGGTGTCGATGAAAATCGGCATGTGCATGTTCTTGTGGACGACCAGCGTCTCGAGGAAGCACGAGGCGCTGCTCAGGGACATCAAGGCGACCGGCTTCGACGGCGTCGAGATACCGGTGTTTTCCGGCGCGCCTGACGACTACAAAAAGCTCGGCGAACTGCTCGATCGCATCGGGCTGGAGCGCACCGCGGTCTCGGCGATGGGCGATCCGGCGATGAACCTGATCTCGCCTGACGCCGCGACCTGCAGGGCCGGGATCGACTACATGAAATGGGCGATCGACTGCAGTGAGGCGCTTGGCGCCGACAGATTGAGCGGCCCGCTGCATTCGACGCTCGGCGCCTTCTCCGGCAGCGGCCCGACGGCGGCGGAGAAGAAGCGCTCGGTCTCCTCGCAGCGCGCTATCGGCGACCATGCCGGCAAGAGGGGCGTCACCATCGGGCTCGAAGCGCTCAACCGCTTCGAATGCTATCTGCTGAACACGATGGATGATCTGTCGGAGCATGTCGACGTGATCGACCGGCCGCACATCAAGGCGATGTACGACACGTTCCATGCCAATATCGAGGAGGCCGACCCGATCGGCGCCTATACGCGCAACCGCAGGAACGTCGTCCATATCCACATTTCCGAGAACGACCGCGGCGTTCCTGGGCGCGGCAACATTCCGTGGGCCGAGACGTTTTCCGCCATCCGCAAGAGCGGCTATGACGACTGGCTGACCATCGAGGCGTTTGGGCGCTCGCTCAAGGATCTGGCGGCGGCGACCAAGGTATGGCGCGATTTTTCCGAGAGCCCGGAAGCGGTTTATCGCGATGGTTACAAGCATATCCGGAATGGGTGGAAGAAGGCTGGTGCCGGAGACGCAGCGAAGCCCTTTCCCTCTCAGACGATCTGAGCCGCCGGCAGCGGGCGGGTGGGCGTGCGCTGGGGCCGCTCGTCGTTGCCGTTTCCGACGGTCCCCATAAGTTTGCGACGGAGATAGTTGGAGATGTTGTCGAAGATAAAAACGACAAGCAGGATCAACAGAACCATGTAGAAAACATTGGCCCAGTTGGTGTTGGTGCGCATGGCCTCCCACAATTTCAGGCCGATGCCGCCGGCGCCGACAGCGCCGATGATTGTCGCCGAGCGCGTGTTCGATTCCCAGAAATAGAGGGATTGGCTAAGGAACACCGGCAGAACCTGAGGCAGCACGCCATAGCGTTGCACCATCGCCGGCGTCGCGCCAACCGAGCGGATTCCCTCGCGCTGCTTGTCGTCGATGTTTTCCAGCGCCTCGGAATAGAGTTTGCCCAGGGTTCCGGTGTCGGTGAAGAAGATCGCCGACATGCCGGCCAGTGGTCCCGGGCCGAAGCCGCGGGTGAAGAACAGCGCCCAGATCAGCATGTCGACAGACCGCAGGAAATCGAAGAAGCGTTTTGTCGCCTGGTTGGCCATCCAACTCGGGGTGATGTTGCGCGCAGCCAGGAAAGCGAGCGGAAAGGCGACGACCGAGGCCAACACCGTGCCGACAAAAGCCATGACTATGGTTTGCAGAAGCTTCAGCCACACGTCGCCGTGCTGCCACTCGGCGTTGTAGAGGATGTTGTCCCAGGCAAGCGCCGCGTTTGATCGTGACGGGTCGATGCGTTCCCCGGAAACGATCAGTGAAGCGACCTCGCCGAACGATTTTCCCCAGAATGGGGAATTCGTGTCAAACACAAAATTGGCCCAACCGAAAAACCGCCTCCAGGCGATCACCTCGTCGTTTTGCACTTCGGCGCGGCCCAAAAATCCGAACGAAACATAGGCTGTCGAACCTGCCTTGCGTTGCTCTATCCAGTAGGGCAGCGGCGTGCGCGGCGTGACAGACCTGTCCTTGGCAATGTCAAAGATGACGCTTTCGGCGCCGCGCGTCACAGTGACAAGATTTGGCGTAATGGCAATCTGGCCGCTTCCAAGGACGACGGTCGCCGCCACGACGGCCTTTTCGCGGACCGTTTTGGGCGCAGCCGGAACCGATTTGTCTGGCGAGGGTGCAGGGTTCTCGGCGGTTGGCGCGCCAGGCGCCATGAAAGAGCCCTGCGATGACTTGTCAGTGGCCATCGCCGGTGCTGGTGCGGCGTCGCCCCGCCGCTCGATCGCAGCAATCCGTTTGATCACCCAGTCGGGATTTGGATTGGATCCCAGCTTGGAGAAACGAGAGTAGTCGATGGTCAGATAATCGTCCTTGAACTCGATGTCCGGGCGGATTTCGTAAGACACCCAGTCGGCGAGATAGGCGCCGGCCAGGTTCCAGTTCGCCTTTTCGAGAACGATGCCTATCGAAAAGAACCACCAGCAGTAAAAGGTATAGAGAATGCACAAAAGGACGCCGAACGGGGCGGCATAGCGCTTCCATAAGGGGCGTCGGAACGCATCCGGATGGCGGGCGGCGATGTCGTTGATGGCGTCGGCCTTCATTGCGTTACTCTCCGCGCCCGTATGCAAACGCCTGCCTGCCAACAAGACGTTGTCTCAGCCATGCCGAAAACTGGTCGACGGCGACAATCGTGCAGAACAGCAGAAAGACGATGGCAATGGTCTTGGCCTCATGGCCCCGGCTGATCGAAAGACGGAGGGATTCGCCGATGCCGCCGGCGCCGACCGCGCCGAGAATGGTCGAAGCGCGTACGTTGATCTCGAAGCGGAGCAGGAAATAGCTCATGAAGTTGGGCAGAACCTGAGGCACGATGCCGAACCACACCCGTTCGAC
Organism: Mesorhizobium sp. LjNodule214; assembly: GCF_964252735.1. Classification (NCBI taxonomy): domain Bacteria; kingdom Pseudomonadati; phylum Pseudomonadota; class Alphaproteobacteria; order Hyphomicrobiales; family Phyllobacteriaceae; genus Mesorhizobium; species Mesorhizobium sp. LjNodule214. Next base: position 1,946,559 of record NZ_CAXUPE020000002.1, on the reverse strand, counting down.
CCAATTGGCGCCAACGGCCCGCAAGCCTTCGTCAGGCTTCATGTCGGCATTCTCGACCACTTCGAAGAACATTTTTCCGAGCGCGCCGACGGTGTGGATGCTGACCGCGAGGATCGCCGGAATAGGCCCAAGCGAGAAGATCGCCAGAAAGAAACCGGCAATGACGATTTCCGGAAAGGCGCGGACAATTTCGAGGAAGCGGCGCGTGGTGAAACGGAGCCAGCGGCTGGCCGTGATATTGCTGGCAGCCAGGAAGCAGAGCAGGAAACCGAAGGTGGAGCCGACCAGCGTCGAAAACAGGGCAATGTTCAGTGTCTCGATCATCCGGTAGAAATACTCCGGAATGTAGATGCCCTGGGTTAGGTAGACCCGGCCTTCGGGATAGTCGAATTTGAGGCTGCCATCGTCATAGGGCGAGGGCAGGTCGAATAGTGCACGCACCGGGTCGAACCAGTCGCGCGGCTTCAGTTCAACGAAAAAGTCGGCGACGTAGGGAAGGCGGTCGAAGAACTTTCCGGCGTTGGTTTCGTTGGCGAACCAGAGCGAGCCCGAGAGCGCAAGCAGCAGGAAAACCAGGCCTCCGATCGTGTAGAGGCGCCGGCGAGCGGCGAGGTCGCGCCAGTGCCGCTCGACCAGGGCTCCTTCGGTGGAGAGCGCAGGCGCGCGGTAAACGTCGGTCGCACTCATTGATAGGTCCCCAGCCCGTGACGCGGCAACGCCGCCGGCGGCACTTGGCCCCGGCGGCGTCGTGCCTTTAGGCTTACGAGCCGATCTTCGCCTTACGAGCGTCGATGATCGCCTGATAAAACTCGGGGGTGACCGGCGAATAGCCCTTGAAGTCGCCGCCTTGAACCGCCGAGAAACAGGCCGGATCGGTTTGCGGAAGCTTGGTCAGGAAATCGGTGATCTTCTGCTTGGTACCGGCGTCGAGCGAGGTGCGTATGACCAGCGGGCCGTTCGGGATCAGCGGCGACTGCCACAATTCGACGAGGTCGTCCATCTTGAGGACGCCCTTGTCGACCATCTTGCGCAGATTGCCCGAGCTGTAGCCGTCCTTGAAGTCGCCAACGCCGGAGGCCCAGGTGGTGCCGGCATCGAAGGTGCCCTTCAGAACTTCAAGGACAAGCTGTTCATGGCCGCCGCCGAAACCGGTCGACGCGAAATAGCTCTTTACATCCATGCCGATGTCCTTGGGCAGCGACGTGACCGGGATCAGGTAGCCAGAAGTCGAATCGGGATCGGCGAAACCGAGTTTCTTGCCCTTCATGTCAGCGAGTGTCTTGATACCTGAATCCGCACGGGCGACCATAACCGAATGGTAGCCGGTCGAACCGTCGGTCTGGACCGTCGTCAGGATCGGCTGAACCGCGTCCTTGTTTTCGAGATAGACCTTGGCGTAGGCGGAAGCTCCGAGCTCGGCATAGTCAAGTGTGCCGCCGAGGAGGCCCTGGATGACGCCGTCGTAGTCGGCGGCCGGGAACAGCGAAACCTTCTCGACACCGAGGACTTCCTTGATGTGATCGGCGAAGCACTGGTAGTTGCGCAGGCGGTCGGCTTCGTTCTCGCCGCCGAGAATGCCAACGCGGAATTCCTTCAGGTCCTCTGCCTGGACAGCGCCCATCGCCATGGCAATGATGGAAACGGCACCGAAGAGTATCTTCCTAAACATCTCGTGTCTCTCCTGTTGAGTCCGGCATCGCGCCGGCTGCGTTCGAATTTTGACGGGTGCCTGTGACGCGGGCTGGCGATCCAGATTGCTCTTTCTTGCTTGTCCATGATCTTTCCCGCAAACCGGCGTCCACTTTGCGGGATCATGGATCAGTATCCGGGGAATGCGGGCTCGAGCGGTCCAGTGGATGCGGCGATTCTTTGCTTGATGGTGACGCTGGTCGAGGTGATGGCCTCGGAGATTTCGCCGTTGCTGTCGGCGCCATAGACCGTGCGCACCGCCTCGCGGTTGAGGTCTTCGGGCGGGCCGTCGAACACAACCTTGCCGGCGGCCATGCCGATGATGCGGCTGCAATAGGTGCGGGCCGTGTCCAGCGTGTGCAGATTGGTGACGACGGTGATGCCTTCGCGCAAATTGATATCCTGCAGCGAATCCATCACCACCTTGGCGTTGAGCGGGTCGAGCGAGGCAATCGGCTCATCGGCAAGAATGATTTTCGGCTGTTGCATCATTGCGCGGGCGATGGCGACGCGCTGTTGCTGGCCGCCGGACAAGGTGCCGGCCGGCTGCAGCGCGGTGCGGGCGATGTCGAGACGCTCGAGTGCTGCGATCGCCTCGGCTCGTTCCTCGCGCGAGAAGACACCGAGCAGATTGGCAATGGTGGCACGATGATTCAACCGGCCGAGCAGCACATTGGTCAAGACGTCGAGGCGCGGCACCAGATTGAACTGCTGGAAGATCATTGCGCAGTCGCGCTGCCAACGGCGTAGCGGCGAGCCGCGCAGCCGGGAGACCTCGGCGCCGTCAAAAAAAATCGACCCCTGGCTGGGATCGATGAGACGGTTGATCATGCGAAGAAGGGTGGATTTGCCGGCGCCCGAACGGCCGATGATGCCGACCATCTGGCCCTGCGGGATCGACAGATCGACCGCGCTGACGGCGGTGTTCTTGCCAAATCGGCGGGTGACGCCGCGAATTTCGAGCGTTGCTGACATGGGGTAGGCTCCAGTCCAGTCGCAGTTGAAGGTCTGTTAACCCTCGCTAGCGCAGCCGCATGAACCTGCGGTGTCGGATTCATGTCAGTTTTGTTACCACCCACAGGCAGGTGGTGGGCAGGATCACGGATCAGCCGAGGACCAGAAGCTCCTCGAAATGCTTCATGTCCCGGAAGGCGCAGAAGGCCGGCGGCTTGAGCTCGATGACCGGCGCTTCGCGCTCGAACAGCGACAGGCAGTCATCGAACAGGTCCTGCCAGGCGGACGCCCGCTCGTCGGCGAGACGCCGGACCTGGTAGGCGAAGGTGATGTGGAAGACGTAAGTGTCGTGGTCGGGGTGCCGGTAGCCGAACGGCACCGACAGTGCGTCACGCCAGGCCTGCATGATGCGCCGATCGTCTTCCGAGGCGCCAGCAACCGTCAGGCCGGTCGGCACGACTTCGACAACTTTGACCTTGAATGCGCCTTGGCCCTCGAAGCCCTGCAGCCGCTCCTGGTAGAGACGGGTCGTATCGTCGATGCTGGTGTCGAGCGGCACGTCCTCCGGCCAATAAGGCAGCCGGCGGCGATACTCGATGATGCCCTGGAACAGCGTCATGTGCAGGCTGGAGATCGGCGTGAAGGCCAGCCGGTCGGCGTCGGGCATGGCGCGCATGCGTTCGCGCACCTCGATGACCACCGCTTCGGAGGGCGAGCCGCTGACGAGATGGCTGACAATTGTGTTGCCGGGCTCGAACAGAAAATTGCCTGATCTGTCATAGCGCGTGCCAAGATGCACGGGAGGGGTCGGGTTGGTGCCTTCGAAAAATCCGGCGAGCGAGGGTCTGACCAAATCGAGCATTGCGATCTCCAAGGAAAGACCGCGTCCTGTCCGAGTCATGTGTCAGGGATATGAAGCGGGCAGGTGCGCTTATAGCATTCGATGCATGACCAAGGCATCAACGTAACCGAGCCTAGGGTGTTCAAACGCCTTCGGGATTGTCCCGACAATGTCGAAGCCGAGCCGGCTCCACAGCTTTACTGCGCGCTCGTTGGAGCTGATGACGAAGTTGAACTGCATGGCCCGGAAGCCGCGCTCAGTGGCCTTTTGCAAAGAGTGTTCGCACATAGCGGTGGCGATGCCGCGACCGCTGGCGGCGGCAGAGGTGACGTAGCCGCAGTTGGCGACATGCGCGCCACCGCCACGCTGGTTGGCATGGAGGTAGTAACAGCCGATCACACTGCCGGCATCTACTGCCACGAACACTTCGTGACCGCTGGAAAACCAGTAGTCCAGCGCCTGCGCACGGTTCCAATCGCGGGGCAGCGCATAGGTTTCGCCGGCCCGCAAAACGGGTTCGAGCATGATCCAGATAGCGTCTGCGTCGGCCTCTGTGGCGGGGCGAATGGTTGGCACGATCAAGAACTCTTGAGAGGTGGGAACGTCAGAACCAGATAGCGGCAAGGATACTGCCAAGAAAGGTCAGGACCGCAAAGGCAGTCACAGTTCCCGGCTCTGCGGGGTAGGCCGGTGAAGCGGGGATATCCCTTCGCAAGGGCTGCATGAACCCCTCAAACATTCCCTACTTTAGCATTCGCACATTTTCCTGAACACTCGCGAAGTGCGTCCTTCGCCTGAGGAGGTGACGTTGGCGCTAGCCGCCGTACATATCCAGAAAAGCTTCCGCCTCCAGCTCGCGGAAATCGTCGAGAGCCGCGCGCAGCCGGGCATGGTCCCAATCCCACCAGGCGAGCGCCTGGTAACGCGCGGCCGTGCGGCGGTCGAAGCGTTCGCGGATCGTCCTGGCCGGCACGCCGCCGACGATGGTGTAGGGCGCGACATCCTTCGACACCACGGCACCGGCGCCGACCGCCGCACCGTCGCCGACGGTGACGCCGGGCAGGATGGTCGAGCCATGGCCGAGCCAGGTGTCGTGGCCGATGGTGACCCGTTTGGCGCGGCGCTGGGCGAAGAACTCGCTCTCATGCTCGGCGTCGTCCCAATAGTCGGAAGCACGGTAGGTGAAGTGGTGCAGCGTCGGCCGCCAGGTCGGATGGTTGGTGGCGTTGATGCGCACGCTGGCGGCGATGTTGGAGAACTTGCCGATCGTGGCGCACCAGACGGAGCAATCCTGCATCATGTAGGAGTAATCACCGAGGATGCTCTCCGAAACCCGGCTGCGGTCGGCGATCTCGGTCCAGCGTCCGAGCGTCGAATTCTCGACCTGCGCCGTTGCGTGGACCAGCGGCGCTTCCGACAATTTCCTGCTCATGCGGCGATTTTTCCTGCAGCGAAGGTAGTGACGTCGATGATCCGGTCGGCCACTGCCTCGCGCACGTCGTGGTCGTGGAAGATGCCGAGCAAGGCGACGCCCGCCGCCTTCTTTTCCGCGATCAGGGCGATCACCACGTCGCGGTTCCTGGCGTCGAGCGAGGCGGTCGGCTCGTCGAGCAATAGGACCGGGTGGTCGGTGATGAAGCCGCGCGCGATGTTGACGCGCTGCTGCTCGCCGCCCGAGAACGTTGCCGGCGGCAGCGCCCAGAGTTTTTCCGGCAGGTTGAGTTGCGCCAGCAAGGCGCGCGCCTTTACGCGTGCGGCCTCGCGTTCCTCACCACGCTCGACCAACGGCTCGGCGACTACGTCGAGCGCCGAGACGCGCGGTACGGTGCGCAGGAACTGGCTGACATAACCGATCGTTTGCCGGCGCACGGCAAGCACGGTGCGTGGGCTGGCTGTGGCCAGATCGATCAGCCCGTTTTCGTGCTGGACGATGATCTGGCCTTGGTCGACGGCATAATTGCCGTAGAGCATTTTCAGGATAGAGCTCTTGCCGGCGCCGGAGGGACCGCCGAGCACAGCGCATTCGCCAGCTCGGATCGAGAACGATACCCCGGCGACAATAGGCAATTTGATGCCGTCGCGCAGATGCATGGTGAAGCTTTTTGCGACGTCGGAGACAACGAGCGGGGTGGGCATGTCAGAGTCCTTAGATTTGCCGCATGATCTGATCCGAAAACCGGCTTCCACTTTTCGGGATCATGCGGCTAGACCTGCAATATCGAAGAAACGAGCAATTGCGTGTAGGGCGCGCGCGGGTCGTCGAGCACGCGGTCGGTGAGGCCGCTTTCGACGACACGGCCGTCCTTCATCACCATCATGCGCTGCGACAAAAGCCGCGCCACGGCGAGGTCGTGGGTGACGACGATGGCCGCAAGGCCGAGATCGGTGACCAACCCGCGCAGCAGGTCGAGCAGGCGCGCCTGCACCGAAACGTCGAGGCCACCGGTCGGCTCGTCCATGAACACCAGCCGCGGCCCGGTGACGAGGTTGCGGGCGATCTGCAGGCGCTGGCGCATGCCGCCGGAGAAGGCGCGCGGCTCGTCGTCGATGCGGTCCTCGTCGATCTCGACGCGCGACAGCCAGTCGACCGCCGTGGCGCGGATCTTGCCGTAGTGGCGGTCGCCGACCGCCATCAGCCGCTCACCGACATTGGCGCCGGCCGACACCGTCATGCGCAGGCCATCAGCCGGGTTCTGGTGGACAAAACCCCAGTCGGTGCGCATCAGGAAGCGGCGCTCGGCCTCGCTCAAGCGGTAGAGCTCGCGGAACTGGCCGTCGCGCATGCGATAGCTGGCCGTGCCGGAGGAGGGCAGCAGCCTAGTCGACAGGCAGTTGAGCAGCGTCGTCTTGCCGGAGCCGGATTCGCCGACCACGGCCAGCACCTCGCCCGGCCACAGGTCAAAGCTGACATTCTCGCAGCCGACGCGCGAACCGTAGAATTTGGACAGTGCTGAGACGCGCAGCAGCGGTTCGTCGGTCATTGCGCCGGCTCCATGTTTCCTGGGGCAAGATGGGTTTCCGGGGCAAGATGGCCGCGATGGCCGTCCGCGCGCCGCTTTTCGCAATGATCGGTGTCGGAGCAGACGAACATGTGGCCGCCATGGTCGTCGAGGATGACCTCGTCGAGATAGACGTTCTCGGCCGCGCACAGCGCGCAGGGCTGGTCGAAGGTCTGCACCTCGAAGGGATGGTCCTCGAAGTCGAGGCTAACGACGTCGGTGAAGGGCGGGACGGCGTAGATGCGCTTTTCGCGGCCGGCGCCGAACAATTGCAAAGCCGGCGAACGGTGCATCTTCGGATTGTCGAATTTCGGCGTCGGCGATGGGTCCATCACATAGCGACCCTCGACCTTGACCGGATAGGCATAGGTGGTGGCGATACGGCCGTGCCTGGCGATGTCCTCGTAGAGCTTGACATGCATGAGGCCGTATTCCTCCAGCGCATGCATTTTTCGTGTTTCGGTCTCGCGCGGCTCGAGGAAGCGCAAGGGTTCGGGGATCGGCACCTGATAGACCAGCACCTGGCCAGCGGTGAGCGGATGTTCGGGAATGCGGTGGCGGGTCTGGATGATGCTCGCCTTGGCCGTCTCGGTGGTCACCACGACGTTGGCGACCTTCTTGAAGAAGGCGCGGATCGAGACGGCGTTGGTGGTGTCGTCGGCGCCCTGGTCGATGACCTTCAGCACGTCATCCGGACCGATGATCGAAGCAGTGACCTGCACGCCGCCGGTGCCCCAGCCATAGGGCATCGGCATTTCGCGCGAGGCGAACGGAACCTGGTAGGCGGGAATGGCGATGCCCTTGAGGATCGCGCGGCGGATCATCCGCTTGGTCTGCTCGTCGAGATAGGCGAAGTTATAGGTGGCGATGTCGGTCATGGTGATCGCTTCCGCTTTGTGCTACCGAACTGGCTTCCAACACACGGAAAATGGGCCCGACTCAGATGACCCCAGCCGGATGGATGCACATCGGAATTCTCCCGTTGGCGTTTATTGGCGTGGTTGCCTTTGTCCTTCGAAGAATGGTTCTCCCTGCGCCGAAGGAAGGCGCGAGTGGCGAGACCGTAGCCGGCAGTGGTGGTTATGGCGGGCCCGGAGGGTACGATGGCGGTGGCCATTCCGGCGGGGGCAGCTAGGATCATCCGGCGACCTCCAGTCCCCTGGCGTAGCACGCCAGCCGATCGGCCAGCGTGCCAGTGTGCAGTTCGAACATGTGATTGTCTTCGTCGTAGAAGTAGATCGAGCGGCCTTCGCCCCCGACGCGCGGGCGTGGTGGGCGCATGTCGAGGCCAAGCGTTTTGACGCGCTCGGCATAGCGGTCGAAATCGGCGTCATCGATCTTGAAGGCGATGTGGTTGTAGCTGCGCTGCGGCAGCGCTTCGCCCTCCATGATGGCGATCCAGAGATCGCCGATCAGGAAGAATTTTTCCCGCGACAGCGAGAACTGCTGGGCATCGCTGGCATAGACTTCGCGCGCGTCGAAAATGCCGGTCAGGATCGCGCTCATGCGGTCGAGATCGTGGACGATGAACGTCATGTGGGACAGGCATTCGATCATTCGGCGGCCTCCCGCTTTTCCTCGACCTTGGCAGGGTTTTCGCGGGCCTCGTATTCGGCGCGCATGCGGCGCACGAGGTCGAGTTCAGCCTGGAAATCGACATAGTGCGGCAATTTCAGATGTTCGACGAAGCCGGTCGCCTGGACATTGTCGGAATGCGAGATGACGAACTCCTCGTCCTGCGCGGCGGCGACGACATCCTCGCCCAGTTCGCTTGCACGAAGAGCGCGGTCGCAGAGCGCCATGGCCATCGCCTTGCGCTCGCTCTGGCCGAAGACCAGGCCGTAGCCGCGGGTGAACTGCGGCGGCGCCTTGGCCGAGCCCTTGAACTGGTTGACCATCTGGCACTCGGTGACGCGGACAGAGCCGAGTGGCGCGGCGAAGGGCAGTTCCGGCACGTCGAGTTCCAGCTCGACCTCGCCGATGCGGACCTCGCCGACGAAAGGATGGTTGCGGGCATAGCCACGCTGGGTGGAATAGCCGAGCGCCAGCAGAAAACCCTCGTCGCCGCGCGACAGCGCCTGCAGGCGGATGTCGCGCGCCATCGGGAATTCCAGCGGCTCGCGGGTGATGTCGCCGGGGATATGGTCCTGCGGCATGTCGCCGTCCGGCTCGATCAGGCCTTCGCGGGCGAGGATCGCCGAGACGCGCGGCATGGCTTCCGCCTCGCTTTCGCGCTGCAACGGCTCGGCGACGTCGCCGCCGGCGGCAAGCTCCGGATCGAGCAGCCGGTGGGTGTAGTCGAAGGTCGGGCCGAGCAACTGGCCGCCGGGCAGGTCCTTGTAGGTCGCCGACACCCGCCGCTCGACCAACATCGCGCCGGTGTCGATCGCTTTGGTGTAGCCGAAGCGCGGCAGGGTCGTGCGATAGGCGCGGACCAGGAAGATCGCCTCGATCATGTCGCCGCGCGCCTGGACGATTGCGAGTGCGGCCAATTCCCTGTCGTAGAGCGAACCTTCGCTCATCACCCGGTCGACGCCGAGCGCTAGCTGCTCGACGATCTGGTCGAGGCGAAGTGCCGGCACCGAACGGTCGCCGCGCCGGCGATCGGCGAGCAGCCGGTGGGCGTTACGAATAGCTGCTTCGCCGCCTTTTACCGCAACGTACATCTTACGCCTCCATCGTCTTGATGCGCGTCGTGCGCGGCAGGCAAGCGAGGCTGTCGGCTGTGGCCAGGATGATGTCGACGCCACGCGGAAAGCGCTGGTTGTTCTGCTTCCACTGTTCGACGAAATGACGCGGCATCTGCGCCGGCGCGATGGTCGCACTGGTTTCTATGCCGGGGCCTTCGAGCAGCAGCGGCGCGCCAGAGGCAAGATCGGTGACCTGCAGGATCAGCGTCGTCGAGCGATCGGGATAATCCTGGGTGCCTTGCGAAAAGCCGTCGAGCGCCATCATTTCCGCCGGGTTGGCGATCAGCGCGAAATGCGCATCGGCCGGGGTGTTGGCTGAAGGCGCGCCGGTGTGGAAGCCGAGCCAGGATTTAACGGCGGGTGCGGCTTGCAAGGGGAGATCGAGCCAGAGCGGCGTGTCGTTGTCGCAGAGCGAAAGCGCAATGGCGCCAGCCGTCGCCGAAAGCGGCACCGGTGGGCGGGCAAAGGCCGGCAGGGCTTGCACGCTGCCCGGTCGCGCCATGGCATCCATCACGGCGCGAAACACCGTCTGGGCGTTGAACACCGGATCGGCGAAGCCGCCCTCGATCGCTTGCACAGCCAACCCCATCAGTCTTCTCCGCGCACCATGGTGAAGAAATCCACTTTCGTTGCCGCGGTCTCGGCGCGCCGCTGTTCGCGCGCCTCGACCAGGGCCGCCCGCAGCGGCGCCACCAGCCTGGTCTCGACCGCCTCGCGATGGGCGGGCTCCTGCCACAGCGCATCGGCGATCGCCGCCAGCTTCGCCTTCCGCTTGTCGCGACCGAGCGTGTAGCAATGGCCGACCTGTCCGGACGGCAGCCGGACCGTGGCGCGGGTGACGGTCGCCTCGCCGACATTGAAGGGCGCGCCGCCGCCGCCGATGCGGCCGCGCACGGTGACCAGGCCGGTTTCGGGGCCGCGCAGCAGTTCGGCTTCCGAAGGCAGGCCGGCCTCGTTCCAGAGGCGGGCGATGTCGTCGCCGGGCGACTGCGCCAGCGTCGCCATGATCGCCTTGCGTTCGGCCTGATCGCGGGCTTCCTGTCCTCGCATGGCGAACTCCTTGCGTAGTGGCTAATTTGTCGATTGATATAGACAACCATACAAATTATACCTGTTAGCTAGCGCGAGTCCATGACGGGTGCATGACATCTGGCAAAAAGACTGGGCGAGCGAAAAGTCGGGGTGGGCGAGAAGATCGGGGTTGGAAATGATTGGGCAGCAAGTTGCCGGCATCGAACGGCGTAGCGGGGTTTCGCTTTGGCGGCAGATCGCCGACCAGATCCTGCATTCGATTGCCGTAGGCGATTTTGCTGAAAACGCCGCGCTGCCGCCGGAAATAGCATTGGCTGAGCGCTATGCCGTCAACCGCCATACCGTGCGCAGCGCCATCGCCGCCCTTGTGCAGGACGGGGTGCTGAGGGCGGAGCAAGGGCGCGGTACCTTCGTGCTGTCGCGCAAGCGGCTGTCCTATCCGATCGGCGCCCGCACACGCTTTTCGACCGGCCTGCAAGGGCAGGCGTCCGAACGGCATATCGTCCTGCTGGCGTCGTCGGTCGAGCCGGCCAGCCGCCGCGTCGCAGAGGCCCTGGGTCTTGCCAGAGGATCCACCGTGGTTCGGCTGGAGACGCGCGGGGAAGCCGACGGGCATCCGGTGTCGCGCGCCACTGCCTGGCTTGATGCCCAGCGCTTCGCCGGTATCGACGCTGCGATGGCGGAAACCGGATCGGTCACTGCTTCGCTCAAGCGCTTTGGGATCAACGATTATCTGAGGCAATCGACGGTGCTTTCGGCTCGCCACGCCGATGCCGCCGACCTCGCCGATCTCGACCTGCAGCCTGGCGCCATCGTGCTGGTTACGGTTGCCGTCAACATCACGCCAGACGGAAAGCCGATCCAGTTTTCCGAGTCGCGGTTTCCGGCCGAGCGGGTGGAGTTGAAATTGTCCGCCTTGTAGAGTTCGAGCTGTCAGTCGATGCCGTAGAAAAGCGCGGCCGTGCCGCCGAAGATCTGATCGCGCGCGGCCGGCGAAAGACCGGCCACAAGTTCCTTCGCGGCGGCCAGCCACTTCTCATAGGTGGCGGCCAGTTCGCAAACCGGCCAGTCGCTGCCGAACATCAGCCGTTCCGGGCCGAAGCAAGCGATGAGATGGTCGGCATAGGGTTTCAGGCCGGCGATCGACCAGTTCGGGCCGGCTTCGGTGACCAGCCCGGAAAACTTGCACAGCACCGACGGTCTGTTGGCGAGCGCGGCCATGTCGCTTGCCCAAGGCTCGATGATGCCCTTGGCGATGAACGGCTTGGCAGCGTGGTCGACGACGATCGCCAACTCCGGAATGTGGTCGGCAAGTGCCGCGACCACCGGCAAATGACGCGGCTGCGCCAGCGCGTCGAAACGCAGGTTCAGTTTGGGCAGCAGCCTGAGCGCCGCAAGGTGCTTTGGCTTCAAAATGTCGAACGTGTCGTCAATGTCCTGCAGCATCGGCCGGATGCCACGGAATTTCGGCCGTGCCGCCAGCCGGCGCAACGTTGCTTCGACGTCGTCGGCGCCGAGATCGACCCAGCCGACCACCGCGGCGATGCTCGGTTCGGTCTCGGCAAGGTCGAGCATGAACTCGGTCTCGGCCACTGTCGCCGCCGCTTGCACCACGACGGTTCGATCGATGCCGGCAGCGTTGAGATGCGGCTTAAGATCGGCCGGAAAGACATCGCGCACGATCGGCGCGACATGCGGCCCCATCCAGAAATAGTCGCCGCGGGCGATCTTCCAGTAGTGCTGGTGTGCGTCGATCCGCATCGTCTCATCCGACCTCGATGATGGCCTTGATCAGCCCGGATTTCTGATGCGCCCAGCGGGCGAGGTCAAGAGGCGTGCCGGCAAGCGTGGTCCGGTGGGTGACGAGCTTTGCCAGCGGCACCGCGCCGTTGCGGATCGAGGCGGCGACATGGTCGAAATCGGCTCTGAGCGCGTTGCGGCTACCGACCAGCGTCATTTCGCGCTTGTGGAACTCGGGGTCGGAAAAGCCGATGTCGTCCTTGACGACGCTGACCAGGACCAGGGTTCCACCGTGCGCGACATGTGCGAAGGCCGATTGCACCGACTGTGTGTTGCCGGTGGCGTCGAAGACCACGTCGAAACCCTCACCGCCGGTCGCATCCCGCACCAGGTCGGCGGCGGTGCCGCGGGAACCGTCCAGCGTTGGGAAGCCAAGCTCGCTTTCGGCGAAGCCGAGCCGCTCCATGCTCATGTCGAGCAGGCTCACATCGAGCCCGGCGATGCGGGCGAAAAGCGCCGTGCCGAGCCCGATCGGGCCGGCGCCGATAACCAATGTTCGGGCGCCTGGATCGGCGCGCGCGCGGCGCACCGCATGCGCGCCGATCGCCAGGAATTCGACGGCTGCGGCGTCGGCCAGCGACAGTCCGCTTGCCGGATAAAGGTTTTGCGCCGGCACCAGGATCTGTTCGCACATGGCGCCGTCGCGGTGGACGCCGAGCACCTCGATCCTGACGCAGCAATTCGGCTTGCCGTGCCGGCAGGCGATGCATTTGCCGCAGGCGAGATAGGGATTGATGATCACCGGTTCGCCGATGGCAAGGGCTACGCCGTCGCCCTTGTCGAAGACCGTGCCCGAGACCTCGTGGCCCATGATGCGCGGATAGGCGAGGAACGGGTGCTTGCCTTCGAAGATGTGGTAATCGGTGCCGCAGATGCCGACATGACTGACGGCGACCAATGCCCATCCCGACGGCGGCGAGCCAGGCGCCGGACGGTCCTCCACGACAAGATCAGCGGGCGAGCGGCAGACGACGGCTTTCATGCTTCAATCCAATTCATGAAACCGCCGGCCCTCGCTTTCGCGAGGCCGGCGGCAGCTTGGGAGGGACTTACTTGCCGCGGCGGCGCAGGCCGTCGAAGTAGACGATGACGATGATCAGCACGCCGGTGATGATGCGCTGCCAGAAGGCGTTGACGTTGAGCAGGTTGGCGCCGTTGTTGATGGTGGCGAGGATGAAGGCGCCGAGCAGCGGTCCGTGCACGGAGCCGACCGCGCCGAACAGCGAGGTGCCGCCGATCACCGAGGAGGCGATCGCCTGCAGTTCCCAGCCTTCGGCCTGAGTCGGATTGCCGATGCCGATGCGCGATGCCAGCAGCACGCCGACGAAGGCGGCGCACAGGCCGGACAGCGTGTAGGCCATGTAGATGGTGCGCTGGACGTTGACGCCGGACAGGCGCGAGGCCTCGGCATTGGAGCCGACCGAGAACAGATAGCGGCCCCATCGGCTGTGATGCAGGAAGATGTAGGCCGGGATGCCGACCAGGATCACCATCCAGAACAGATTGGGGACGCCGACAAAGGAGCTGCGCGAGAATTCCTGGAAGGCGTCGTTGTTGATCGAGATCGAGTTGCCGTTGGTCATCAGCAAGCCGATGCCGCGCAGCGATGTCAGCGTCGCCAGCGTGATGATGAAGGGCGGCAGGCCCATCTTGACGATGCCGAAGCCATGGAACAGGCCGATGGCGACCCCGACCAGCAAGGTGATCAGGATGGCGAGGAAGACCGGCACGCCGGCATTGATCAGCATGGCGGCGATGACGGTGGCAAAGCCGACCACGGCGCCGACGGACAGGTCGATGCCGCCGGTGATGATGACGAAGGTCTGGCCGACCGCCAGGATGGCGATCATCGAACCCTGACGCAGCAGGTTCGAGATGTTGTTGCCCGAGGCGAAGCTCTGCGTCGCCACCGACAGGATGACCCACAACAGAACCAGCAGCGCCAGCAGCGTCAGCCCGAACAGGGCGTTGTAGTTGCGTTTCGGTTTTTCGGCGGCAATGGCCTCGGTGCTCATTTCTGTCCTCCCAGCTTTTCTTGTTTCTCGGCGAGCGCCTGCGTGAGAATGTCCTCGTGATTGGCGGTACGGAACCCATGCGTGGCCACCAGCTTGCCGCGCCGGAACACGTGCAGCGTGTCGGCCAGCTCATAGACCTCCGGCAGATAGGACGAGATCAGGATGATGCCGGCGCCCTTCGACAGCAGCGCGCCGAACAGGCGGTAAATCTCGGCCTTGGTGCCGACATCGACGCCGACCGTCGGCTCGTCGAAGATGAACAGCTTGGCGCCGTGCGCCAGCCATTTGCCGATGACGATCTTCTGCTGGTTGCCGCCGGACAGGCTGGAGACGAGCGCGCTTCGCGTTGGCGTCTTGATCCTGAGGCCGGCGATCTGGCGATCGGCCTCGGCCTTCTCTTTTGCGCCCGAGATCAGCATGTTGCTGGAGATGCGCTTGTAGATCGGCAGGTTGAGATTGAGGCCGACCGGCAAATTGAGGCACAGGCCTTGGTCGCGGCGGCTCTCCGGCGCCAGCGCCATGCCGAGCCTGATCGCGTCGTGTTCGGAATTGACCTGGACCGGCTTGCCTTCCCACAGGATCTGGCCGGCCGACTTGCGGTGGCGGCCGTAAAGCGTGGTGACGAACTCGCTGCGCCCTGCACCGATCAGCCCATAGAGGCCGACGATCTCGCCGGCGCGCACCGACATCGACACATTCTCGAAGCCCTTGCCCGACAGGTTCTTCGCTTCGACGATCATCGCGCCGGGCGTAAAATGCTCCTTGTGGTAGACCTGCTCGATCGAGCGGTTGATCATCATCTTGACCAGTTCGGCGTCGTTGGTCTCGGCAATGTTCCTGGTGCCGACCAGCGTGCCGTCGCGCAGCACCGAGATGCGGTCGGCGAGCTCGAACACCTCTTCCATGCGGTGGCTGATGTAGATGATGGTGACGCCTTCGCCCTTCAGCCGGCGGATCAGCTTGAACAGCTGGTCGGCCTCCTTGCGGGTGAGGTAGGCGGTCGGCTCGTCGAAGATCAGGAATTTGGTACCGCGCACGGTGGCGCGGGCGGCGGCGATCAGCTGCTGCTGGCCGATGGTGAGATCGCCGAGCACGACATGCGCCGGCAGGTCGAAGCCAAGATCGTCGATGATCTTCTGCGCGTCCTTGACCATGGCCCGCTGCTGCAGGATGCCATAGCGCGCGTTCTCCTCGCCGAGGAACATGTTGGCCGCGACCGTCAGGTGGCGGCAGAGCACGACCTCCTGGTGGACGGCATTGATGCCGAGCGCCATCGCCTCGTGCGGGGTCGCCAGCGCTTCGGGCTTGCCCTCCCAGATGACGTCGCCGGAGGTGCGCGGCATGACGCCGGTCAGAAGCTTGATCAAAGTGGACTTGCCGGCGCCGTTCTCGCCGACGATGGCGTGGATCTCGCCGGACTTGAAGGCTAGGTCCACCGGCTTCAGCGCGTGCGTGCCGGGGTACCGCTTCTCCAGCCCCTTGAGTTCGAGGATCGTCCTGCCGGGCTCCAGGGTCGGGGCCGGGTGCAGTTCCTGCGCCGTGGACGTCATGACAATCCTCCCAGATTGGTCCTGCGATTAGGCACGTAGACTAGAGGCTGCCGCATCCCGATGGTGTCGGGTTGCGGGGTGTCTCCGGGGCAAGGGGCCCCAGAGACGATGCGCCTGTGGCGATGCTTAGTCGAGCTTCGGGTTGAGCAGCGCGTCGATCTTCGGCTCTTTCATGTTGGCCTTGGTGACCAGATTGGCGCCGGTGTCGACATTGGCTTCGACCTTCTCGCCCTTCGAGGCGGCGAGCGCGGTCTTGATGCCGTCATAGCCCATCCGGTACGGGTCCTGGACGACGAGGCCGGAAATGACGCCGTCATTGAGGAACTTGATCAGCTTCTCGTCGCTGTCGAAACCGATCAGGCCGACCTTGCCGGCAAGGTTGTTCTCGGCGATCGCCTGGCCGACGCCCTGCGCCATGATCAGGTTGGATGCGAAGATGCCCTTCAGGTCAGGATTGGCGGTGATCAGGTCGGTCGCGATGTTGAGGCCGGTCGTGGCCTGGCCGTCGGCATATTTGTCGGCAACCAGTTCGAGGCCCGGATATTTCGCCTTGAGCTGTTCCTTGAAGCCTTGAGCGCGCTGCTCGAGCGAGCCGGCGCCGGGAAGCGCGGTGATCAGCGCAACCTTGCCCTCGACCTTGCCGCCATTGGCCTCGCCGATGGCCGCGGCGAGACCGTCAGCGGCAACGCGGCCGCCCTGGACGTTGTCGGTGGTCAGGAACGAGGTGAAGGCCTTGGAGTCGGCACCGGAGTCGATGCCGATGATCTTGACCTTGGTGGCAGCCTCGTCGATCGGCTTGCCGAGCGCCTTGGCTTCGGTCGGCGCGATGACGACGGCGGCCGGGTTGCCGGCGACGGCGTTCTCGAGGATCGAGATCTGGCCGTTGACGTCGGTTTCGGCCTGGGCGCCGAGTTCCGGCACGTTGACACCGAGGTCTTTGCCGGCCTTGCGGGCGCCGGCCAGAACGATCTGCCAGTAGAAGGAGGTAGTGTCCTTGACGATGATCGGGATTGTCACGTCCGCCGCCGAAGCCGGCGCCGTGTGCATGGCGCCTGCGAGCATCGAGGCGGCCGCGAGTGCCACGAAGGCGCGGCGGTTGAGAATGCTGGTCACGAATTTCATGAGGGTTCCTCCCTAGATCGCCCGGTGAAGGTTACGGAAGCTCCATTCGGATAGGCGCGGCCCAAACAGAACTTTATCAATAAAAAACATTTGCCGCTTTTTGATAGTGCATCGATCCGGCCGACGCAAGCGGTGTTTCGTATCGTCTCCGCGTGGCCTCGACAGGAGGCAAGCCTCCCTTCGCCGGTCCTCATTGCCACGTTCGGATGCTTCCGATCCTCTCTGATCGATATGGAATATTAATTCCATTGCTATGTCAATATGGAATATTCATTCTCTCGCGATCGTGAAGCCGTTTCTCATGCCGACCACCTGGGCGGACAATAGGCTCGTTTGCCTCAGCCAAGCGCCTGCACCAGCGTATGGGGATCGTATCTGGCGAACTCTGCCGGCAGCACAGGAGTTTCGAGCAGTTCCAGATTGCGCGTCAGATTGGCCGGCTTGGCGGTGCCGGTCAGCACGGAGGCGACGACCGGCTCATGCAGCGGGAACTGGAAGGCTGCCGCCGCGAGCGGGTAGCCGCCCTCGGCGGCGATCTTCTCCATCGCGCCGACGCGGTCGAGAATGTCCTTGCCGGCCGGCTGGTAGTCGAAATGCGCGCCCTGCACCGGGCCGGTTGCCAGTATGCCCGAGTTGAACACGCCGCCGATGATCAGCGAGGTCTGCCGCTCCCGGCACAGCGGCAGCAATTCGGCTTCGGCGCTGCGGTCGAGCAGCGAGTAGCGGCTGGCGAGCAGAATGCAGTCGAGCGGCGCACGGTTGAGCACGTCGAGGCAGATCTGCACTTCATTGACACCGAGGCCATAGGCGGAAATCGTGCCGGACGTCTTCAGCTCATCGAGCGCCTTCAGCCCGCAATCCATCAGCTGGCGGAAATGCAGCTTCGTCTTCTCGACGCCGTGCGTGTAGGTGCCGATGTCGTGGACAAACAGGATGTCTATCCTGTTTAGGCCGAGCCGGGCATAGGAGAATTCGACCGAGCGCATGATGCCGTCATAGGAATAATCGTAGTCGAGCGCGAAGGGCAGCGGATCGACATAGGAGTGATCGGGAACCTGGTCCTCCGGCACGGGGCGGAACAGCCGGCCGACCTTGGTCGAAAGCACATAGGAGTCGCGCGGCTTATAGCGCAGGAAGTCGCCGAAGCGGCGTTCCGACAGGCCGAAACCGTAGAAGGGCGCGGTATCGAAATAGCGCAGGCCGGCGTCCCAAGCGGTCTGCAGCGTTTCCATCGCCACATCGCGCGGGCAGGCCCGGTAGAGCCCGCCGATCGCCGCGCCGCCGAAGCTTATCTCGGTGACGTCGAGCGCAGTTGTGCCGATGCGGCGCTTGTCCATGCAAAGCCTCCCCTCCGGCCGCTGGCCGGTTTGTAAATGTCTGGTTGGTCGTGGCTGGTCTACAGCGTCGCACCGAGGTGCCAGGGCACGAACTCGTTGTCGCCGTAGCCGAACTCCTCGCTCTTGGTCTTGCGGCCCGAAGCCGTCTCGACGATCAATTCAAAGATCTCGCGGCCCATGCCGGCGATGGTCTTCTCGCCGGAAGCGATGACGCCGCAGTTGACGTCCATGTCCTCTTCCATGGTGTGATACATGGTCGAGTTGCTGGCGACCTTGATCGACGGCGTCGGACGGCAGCCGAAGCAGGAGCCGCGGCCGGTGGTGAAGACAATGACATTGGCGCCGCCGGCCACCTGGCCGGTGGCCGAGACCGGGTCGTAGCCGGGCGTATCCATGAAGACCAGGCCGTGTCCGGTGACCTTCTCGGCGTAGCCGAAAACGCCGTTGAGCGGCGTCTGGCCGCCCTTGGCGACCGCGCCCAGCGACTTCTCCAGGATGGTGGTCAGGCCGCCGCGCTTGTTGCCGGGCGAGGGGTTGTTGTCGATCGAGGCGCCATGCTTGGCGACATGGTCCTCCCACCATTTGACGTAGCTGTCGAGCTTGGCGGCGATCTCCGGAGACGCCGCGCGGTAGGCCAGCAGATGCTCGGCGCCGTAGATCTCTGTCGTCTCGGACAGAATGCCGATGCCGCCGACACCGGCGAGGATGTCGACGGCGGCACCCAGCGCCGGATTGGCGGTGATGCCGGACATGCCGTCGGAGCCGCCGCACTGCAGGCCGACGACGATCTCGCTGACCGGGATCGGCTCACGCTTCAACTGGCCGACTTCCTCGGCGATCTCGGCCAGCACGCCCATCGCCTTCTCGACCGATTTGCGCGAGCCACCGGCCTCCTGGATGTTGAAATGGCGTTTGCCGGCAGCGACGCCCTTTTGGCCGTAAAGGGTAAGCTGGTTGACCTCGCAGCCCAGCCCGACCATCAGCACGCCGCCGAAATTCGGATGGCGGGCATAGCCGGCCAGCGTGCGGTGCAGAACCATCATGCCGTCGCCGGTGCCGCTCATGCCGCAGCCCTGGCCGTGGACGATCGGCACAAAGCCGTCGATCCCCGGATATTTCGGCAGCAGCTCGCGGTTGGCCTGGTCGGCGATGGCGTGGCAGACAGTGGCCGAGCAATTGACGCTGGCGACGATGCCGATGAAGTTGCGCGTGCCGGCGCGGCCATCGGCACGGCGGTAGCCCATGAAGGTGCGGGCGCGGTCGGCCTCGGTGGCGTGCTCGGCCTCGCTCGGCGGCACAACGGGCAGGCGGCCGGACTCAAAGACCAGATTGTGCGAATGGACATGCTCGCCGGGCGCGATGTCCTGCGTGGCGCGGCCGATCGCCTGGGCATACTTCACCACCGCCTCGCCGGTCGCGATCGGCTTGATCGCCACCTTGTGGCCGGGCTCGATCAGCGCGGCGGCAACGGCGCCGCCTGGCAGCGCCGTGCCGATCTCGATGCGGCCATTGGCGACCGCGACATTGTCGGCCGGGGAAAGAAGAATGCTGCTTGCGGCGTTCACGGGCAGTTTTCCTGAGGGTTCCTGGGATGCGCTGGCGGATTGACATCAGCCTGTTAGCAGATAATGTCTTTTATCGTGAAAAAACATTTTTACGTCAATTGTTTTTTCGAAGGCCGTGCGCCCGGTGGATGCATGGAGGATAGGAGCCGCGCCTGACACGGAAAGCGATTCCGCTTTTTTCGAGCATGCGCTAGGAACATCTGTCATAGCGCGCTTCAAGCCGGCCACAGCAAGCGCCGGTGCGCAACGGGGCAGGGGATGTCGAAGAGCAACAACGTCTACAAGGACGCCTACAACCGCTGTTTGCGGCTGCTCGATGAAACAAGGAGCCTGCCGTCGGAGCCGGAACTCGGCACGCTGCTCGGCGTCAGCCGCACGACGGTGCGCAGCATTTTGGCGCGCATGGAAGAGACCGGGCTGATCGCCTGGAACAAGCGCA
This sequence comes from Mesorhizobium sp. LjNodule214, assembly GCF_964252735.1. NCBI lineage: Bacteria > Pseudomonadati > Pseudomonadota > Alphaproteobacteria > Hyphomicrobiales > Phyllobacteriaceae > Mesorhizobium > Mesorhizobium sp. LjNodule214. The sequence goes on along the minus strand of NZ_CAXUPE020000002.1, from coordinate 1,926,526 downwards.
GCAAGACGGTCTTGCGCGCGCCGCGGCCGGACGATTTCTTTCCAGACGAAGAAACCGACACGCTGGCCGAGATCATCGAGCGCTCCTTCATGCGGCGGCTGCTTGCCGGCGGTGCGGAAGCGGGCATGCAGATCATCGAGCTCGAGCTGGCGCGCGAGATCGGCGTCGGCACCACCAGCGTGCGTGAGTTCCTGATCCGCTTTTCCCGCTTCGGCCTGATCGAGAAGCGGCGCAACAGCCACTGGGTGCTGAAAGGCTTTACCCGCGCCTTTGCGCTCGAACTGACCGAAATCCGCGAGATGTTCGAGCTGCGTTCGGCGGCTGCCTTCGCCGCGCTGCCGGAAGAAAGCCCGGTGTGGGCCGATCTCGACCGACTGGAGGACGAGCATCGCCTGCTGGCGCGCGACATCGCTACCCGCTTCAACGAATTTTCCGAGCTGGACGAGCGCTTTCACCGGCTGATCCACCGCGCCTCGCACAACCGCTTCATCGTCGATTTCTACGACGTCATCGCCATGATCTTCCACTACCACTACCAGTGGAACAAGGCGCAGGAGCGCGAACGCAACGAAGTCGCGGTGGCGGAGCATCTGGTCTATATCGCTGCGCTCAAATCGCGCGATCTCGGCAAGGTCGATGCCGCCTGCCGCAAGCATCTGAAGTCGGCGCGCAACACGCTCTTGACCTCCATCCCCGAGGCCGGCAGCCGCAACGTGCCTGATGCGCGTCGTGCCTGACCGGTTCGATGCGACGCGCTTAAATTATTGTCCATGCATGTCGTTGTCCCAAAACCGCTGCGCACTTTTGGGCGACATGCATTGGTCGTGCCGCGTTGCCGCAGCAATGATTTGACGATTTTCGCCCGGTCGGCCGCGTGCTAGGTATCTGCCGTTGCTGATCAAAGAGGCAGATCCTTGAACATCCGGCGGAGACGATGGAGCATGCCGGTCGCGCTTGTCGCGGCCTATCTGCTGCTCATCCAGTCGACGCTCGGCGCGTTCGCCTTCGGCACGACGCAGGATGCTGCGTTGCTCGACGCCTTCGGCAACGTCATCTGTACCCATGAGGGCACTGCCCAGCCTCCCGGCGGCGATCCGCACCAGCAGCACGTGCCGGCCTGCTGCATGCTCGGCTGCAGCATGGCTTCCGCGGTTCATGCGCCGCCGCCCGATGCCGGCGCATTGGCCACGAGTCTCTCCTTCGAGGCCGTCGCCTTCGTGCTGCCGGCCTTCAGGCATCTCGATTTCGCCCGTGATCGCTCTCCATCGAATCCGCGTGCGCCACCGGCGTCCTGAGCAAACGCGGCCTCGCGGAACCTTTCGTGGGCGCATTCATCCAACGCTGAACTGTTCGCGACCGGCCAACGGCGCGATAACGTATCCATGGAGCCATCATGTCTCTCTTCCTCCGTGCCGCCGCGCATGCGCGCGCACCCGGCCACAGAAATACCCTCCTGCTCGAGCAACGCCTCGGCATCCTTGTCGTCGCCCTCGCCTTGCTGTTCGTCGTCGCCCAGTCGGCCTTCGCGCATGAATTCAAGGTCGGCGACGTCGAGATCGAACATCCCTGGTCGCGGGCAACGCCGGCCGGCGCCAAGGTGGCGGGCGGCTATTTTACCGTCACCAACAAAGGCAGCGCGCCGGACCGCCTGCTGTCGATTTCGTCCGATATCTCTGACAAGGCCGAGCTACATGAGATGGGGGTCAAGGACGGCGTCATGACGATGCGGCCGGTCAGCGGCGGCCTCGAAATCCCTGCCGGCGGCAAGGTCGCGCTAAAGCCCGGCGCCTATCACCTGATGTTCTTCGGCCTCAAGCGCCAGCCCAAGCAAGGCGAGAAGTTCTCCGCCACGCTGACCTTCGAGAAGGCCGGCAGCGTCACCGTCGAGTTCGCCGTCGAAGGCATGGGCGAAACGGGTGGGATGGACGATCACGCCAATTGAGCCGACCAGTTTCCACAAATTTTGAGAATCAGAGAGACCATCATGAACAATTATCTTTTGTCCGCCGGGGCGCTTTTCGTCGGGACAAGTGCTGCCTTCGCGCACATCACGCTCGAAACCCAGGAAGCGGCCGTCGGCTCGACCTACAAGGCCATCCTGCGTGTGCCGCATGGCTGTGAGGGCAAGGCGACGACCGCTGTGCGCGTGCAGGTCCCGGAAGGGGTGATTTCGGTGAAGCCGATGCCGAAGCCCGGCTGGACGCTGCAGACCAAGAAAGGCAAGTACGAAAAATCCTACCAGCTCTATGGCGAGGCGGTGACATCAGGTGTCAAGGAAATCGACTGGAGCGGCGGCAGCCTGCCGGACGAATTCTACGACGAGTTCGTCTTCCGCGGCACGCTGGCAGCGGATTTGCCGGCCGGCGAAAAACTGTACTTCCCGGTGGTGCAGGAATGCGAGGGGGCTGCCGAGCGCTGGATCGAGATTCCGGCGGCCGGACAGGATGAGGATGCGCTGGAGAATCCGGCGCCCGGCCTCAAGCTGCTGCCGAAGAAATGATCTCTCGGCGGCGCGCTCCGTTCGAAGGAGCGCGCCGCTGCTTTCGCGATGGTGGCATGAGCGCGGTATCCTCCCCATGGACGACCTGCAGGTCCGGCAACAGCGTCGGCCGGCTTGGCGTCGGGCTGCTGGCTGTCCTCGTGCTGCTCTTGGTTCTCGCCCTGCCGGAGCGAGCATTGGCCCACGCGGCGCTGATCAAGGCCGATCCCGCTGACGGTGCGGTGCTGGCGCAAGGCCCGGGGCAATTTTCGCTGACCTTCAGCGAGCCGGTGTCGCCGCTCGTGCTCACCCTCGTGCGGCCCGACGGCACATCGGTTGCGCTGACCTCGTTTCGCCTCAGCGACCGGACCGTGGCCATAGACAATCCACAGAAGCTGAAGCCGGGCACGCATGTGCTGAGCTGGCGGGTGATTTCCGCCGACGGCCACCCGGTCGGCGGCTCGGTGCTGTTTTCCATCGGCGCGCCGAGCACGCCGCCGGTGGCTGCCGAGCCGGTCGACTGGGATTTGCGGTCGGCGATCTGGCTCGGCAAGATACTGCTCTATGTCGGCTTGTTTCTCGGCGTCGGTGGCGCCTTCGCGCTTGCCTGGCTGGCCGAGGGCGGGCGGTGCGGGCGGCGCTTCGTCATCGCCACGCTCCTCGCCGGGCTGATCGCTGCGCCGGTTTCGTTGGGCTTGCAGGGGCTGGATGCGCTCGCGGTGCCGCTTGCCCAGGTCGACGCGTCCGTGGTGTGGCGCACAGCGCTCGACACCAGTTTCGGCCGGACGGTTCTGATCGCGCTGGTCGCGCTCGGCCTTGGCCTGCTGTCGCTGGTCGCACCGCGCGGCGTTTCAAAGCCGCTTGCTCTGGCGGGGCTGGCCGGCGTCGGTGCCGCGCTTGCCGCCAGCGGCCATGCCAGTGCCGCCGAACCGCAATGGCTGATGCGACCGATGGTGTTCCTGCATGGCATGGGCATCGCCTTCTGGGCCGGCGCGCTGGCGCCGCTCGGTCTTGCGGTGCGACGGCAATCGGGAGAGGCCGGGCCATTCCTGCGCCGGTTTTCCCGCGCGATCCTGCCGGTCGTTGCCGTGCTCACCGCCGCCGGCATCGTGCTTGCCGTCATCCAGGTGCAGACGCCCGCGGCACTGGTCAACACCGGCTATGGCCGGCTTTTGCTGGTCAAGCTGGTGTTGCTGCTCTTTCTGTTCACGCTCGCTACCGTCAACCGCTGGACGCTCACCGCGCCCGCCGAAGCCGGCGCAACCGAGGTGCAGCGACGGCTGGTCCGCTCGATCGGCGCCGAAGTATTGATCGTGCTCGCCATCTTCGCCGTCGCCGCCGGCTGGCGCTTCACGCCGCCGCCGCGCGCGCTAGCGATCGCCGCCGCACAGCCCGCGTCGGTGCATATCCACACGCTGAAGGCGATGGCCGATCTTAGCATCACGCCCGGCCATGCCGGGCCGGTCATCGCCTCGATGGTGCTCATGACCGGCGATTTCGGCCCGCTCGACGCCAAGCAGGTGACGCTGGTGCTGTCCAAGCCCGATTCCGGCATCGAGCCGATCAAGCGCTCGGCGACCAAGCCCGGCGAGGGCAGCTGGCGCGTCGATGATCTCGTCATCCCTATCCCCGGCCGGTGGACAGCGCGGCTCGACATCCTCGTCTCGGACTTCGAGATGGTGAAGATCGAAGCGCCGATCGACATCCGCGCGGAGTGATATTCAGGTGATGCCGGCCTGCGAACGGCGGTTTTCTGCGCCCCCGGTGCTCACGTACTTTAAGTACGCTCCGCTCCGGTTCTCGAGAACCACCATTCTCGGCTCGGCCTGACCTGAATCTCACGCATCGCTGCCTCGACACAATTCGGCGAGGCGGTTGACGCCGCCGCGAAGGCCCGTCATTCATCACGGGAACAGGGGCATCTCCTCAAAAATCGCGGCCTCAACAAAAGATCCGAAAGCAGGGAAGAAACGATGGAAAAAGCCGAAATCGGCCTGATCGGCCTTGGCACGATGGGCTCCAACCTGGCGCTCAACATCGCCGAGCATGGGCACCGCATCGCCGTCTACAACCGCACCGCGGCGCGCACCGACGCCTTTGTCGAGAGTGCCGGCGCGCTGAAGGACATGGTGGTGCCCTGCTACAGCCTGGAGGAACTGGCCGCCGCGATCCGGCCGCCGCGGCCGATCATCATCATGGTGCTGGCCGGCAAGCCGGTCGACGAACAGATCGCAGCACTGCGCGGCGTGCTGTCCGACAACGACATCGTCATCGATGCCGGCAACGCCAATTTCCGTGACACGATGCGGCGCTTCTCCGAGCTGTCCGGCTCCGGCCTCACCTTCATCGGCATGGGTGTGTCCGGCGGCGAGGAGGGGGCGCGCCATGGTCCGTCGATCATGGTCGGCGGCACCGAGGAAAGCTGGAAGCGCGTCGAAGACGTGCTGACGGCGATTTCCGCCAAGTTCAAGGACGAGCCCTGCGCGGCCTGGCTCGGCACCGACGGCGCCGGCCATTTCGTCAAGACCGTCCACAACGGCATTGAATATGCCGACATGCAGATGATCGCCGAGATCTACGGCATATTGCGTGACGGCTTGGGCATGGGGCCGAAGGAGATCGGCGCCGTGTTCGCCGACTGGAACAACGGCCGGCTCAATTCCTACCTGATCGAGATCACCGCCAAAGTGCTGGCCGCCGAAGATCCCAAGACCGGCAAGCCGGTGGTCGACATCATCCTCGACCGCGCTGGCCAGAAAGGCACCGGCAAATGGTCGGTCATCGAGGCGCAGCAGCTCGGCATTCCGGCCACCGCGATCGAGGCCGCGGTGGCGGCGCGCGTGCTGTCGTCGATCAAGGACGAGCGGCAGGCGGCGGAAAAGGCCTATGGCAACAGCGGCGTGACGAAGATTGCCGGCGACAAGGACGCTCTGCTCAGGGATCTCGAACTGGCGCTGTTCGCCGGCAAGATCGCCGCCTATGCGCAAGGCTTCGCTGTCATGAGCGGCGCTTCGAAAGAGTTCAACTGGAACCTGCCGATGCCGACCATCGCCAAGATTTGGCGGGCAGGCTGCATCATCCGTTCGCAAATGCTGGATACGATGGCTGAGGCTTTCGGCTCCGGCGGCGCGGCCACCAACCTCCTGATGGCGCCGGCCTTCATCGCCATGATGCAGGAGGCGCATCCGTCGCTAAGGCGCATTGTGGCGCGAGCATCCGAGGCTGGCGCGCCGGTGCCGGCGCTGTCTTCGGCGCTCGCCTATTTCGACAGCTACCGCCAGGGCCGCGGCACCTCGAACCTGATCCAGGCGCAGCGCGATTACTTCGGCGCGCACGGCTTCGAGCGCATCGGCGAGCAGGGCGCCTTCCATGGCCCGTGGGGAAGTGGAGCGGCCGGCTAAAGCTGGGTTGAGCATGATCTTTTCCGAAAACCGGTTCCCCACTTTTCGGGATCATGCTCTAGCCGCGATAGGCAACAACTTCGCCGGGCAGGCTCATGCTCTGCAAGGAACCGGGGGCGGCGCCACCGATCAGGCCGAGCACCGAGCGGGCGAGTTCGGAGCCGGCCAGCCGGAAGTTCTCGTTGACGACCAGCAATTCGCGCCGGAACAGATGCAGCAGATCCGATGACTGTTTCGATACGACATCGACGTCGCGGCCGAGCTTCAGGCCCGCGTCCTCAATGCCGGCGACGATGGCCAGCGTCGCGGCCGCGGCGCTGCTGACGAAGCCGTCCGGCCTGTCGTCGCGGCGCATCAGCTGCGCGGTGCGCATCCTGATCTGCTCGATGGAATGATCGATCGAAACCGTGTTGAACGGCACCTCACTGGCGCCGACCTCGCTCAGGGCATCGGCAAAACCGTTTACCGTGTGGCCGTGATAGGTCAGGCCCACGGGCGGTGTCAGCAGAGCGAGCCTGCGGCGGCCGATGCCGGCCAGATGGCGCACCGCCTCGGCCGCGAAGGCATAGTTATCGAAATCATGGTAGGGGTGGATCAGCCCCATATCCGTGCGGCCATGCGTGGCGAAGGGGATGCCGCGCTCCAGCATGTAGCGGGCCCTCGGATCGTTCGGCTGCGTGCGCGAAATGATGACGCCGTCGGCGGAGCCGGTTTCCACCAGATAGCGGATCGGATCGAGCGGATCCTGCGAGCGCGAATAGGGCGTGACGATCAGGTGGTAGGGCGTGTCGGCGATCACTTCCGAGACGCCGTAGATGATATCCGAGACAAAGCTCATGATCTCGCGCTCGGTGTTGAGCACGAGGCTGATTACGTTGGTCTTGCCGGTTCTGAGACGCACCCCGGCGCGGTTCGGCCGGTAGCCGATCTGCCTGGCCACGAGCTGGACACGGCGCCTGGTCTCGGCGCCGATCTCGGGCGCGTCCTTCAGCGCCCGCGATACAGTGGTGACACCGAGGCCGGTCATGAAGGCAAGCGTCTTCAGCGTCGGGCGCTCGTGCGCCGACGCCTCGTCGTCCTTGTCTGTCTGATCCCTGTCCATTCGTCCCGCCCGTCAGGCGCATAGCAGTTGCCGGGCAGGCCGGCAATCGCCGGGGCCGCGACGTGCGACTTCCACCTGGCGAAACCTCAATACACTGAAACGTTACAGATTGTCACGAGCGACACATGGGCGGCTGTGGCAGGCAGCTTAGGTCTGCGGTGCTGCCGGGACAGAAAACCATCGGAATTCAGCGGAGAAGACCTTTCAGGCGAATTCTTTGCCAGCTTTCCTTGTTTTGCGGTGCAACTTTGCGTGCTGCGGTGCACAATGCGGTGTTGGAGGGAGGATTTTGTTCGCAGCTCGAAAAATATCCGGACTGCTTTTGCGCGAGGGGTTGCGCACGTCACGCAATTGCCGTATCGAAAATCTGTAACGTTTCAGATTCTGGGAGGAACCGAAATGCGATATAAACTCTTGACTGCCGCGCTGACGGCGACGGCCGCGCTGCAGCTCGCCGGTCCGGCGGCTGCGACCGATCTGGAAGTGATTCACTGGTGGACGTCGAAGGGCGAGTCGGCGGCGGTCTCGCAGTTTGCAAAGGCCTTTGACAATGACGGCCACGGCGACAAGTGGGTGGACAGCGCCATCGCACTCGGCGAAACCGCCCGCTCGACCGTCATGCAGCGCGTGCTCGGCGGCGATCCGCCCGGTGCGGCTCAGTTCAATCCCGGTCGGCAGTACGAGGAACTGATTTCGGGCGGCAAGCTGCTCGACCTCACGGACGTCGCGACCGCCGGCAAGTGGGATGAGGTCATTCGCCCGAAGGCGATCGGCAGCGCCTGCCTCGTTGATGGCCACTGGTGGTGCGTTCCGGTCAACATTCATTCGAACTACTGGGCGTGGTACTCCAAGCCGGTCTTCGAGAAAGCGGGCGTGCCGGAGCCGAAGAGCATGGCCGATTTCATCGCGGCCGCACCGAAGATCAAGGAGGCAGGCTTCATTCCCTTCGCCATCGGCGGCGACGGAAACGGCTGGCAGATCCAGTTGCTCTTCCAGGACATGGTCACCGAGGCTCTCGGCGTCGCCAAGCGTGACGAGATGTATACCAAGAAGAGCGCCGAGATTGCCGGCGGCGCCGAGATGAAAGGCGTCTTCACCGAGTTGAGGACCCTGAAGCAGTTCACCGACAACGGCTACGCCAACCGCAACTGGAATGACACCACCAACCTGGTGATCACCGGCAAGGCCGGACTTCAGGTGATGGGCGACTGGGCGCGCGGCGAATTCGCGGCCGCCGGCATGACCGGGGTCAAGGATTTCGGCTGCATGATCGGCCTGAACGAGGACAAGCCGGTGGTCAGCACCGACGGCGACATCATCGTATTCTTCAAGCAGGACAATCCGGATGTCGAAGCAGCGCAGAAGCGTCTTGCGGCACTCCTCATCAGCCCGGAGGTTCAGGTCGCCTTCAACAACGCCAAGGGTTCCATGCCTGTGCGTGGCGATGTCGACATGTCGACGGCCGACCCGTGCATGCAGAAGTCCCTGAAAGCGGTGGAAAACCCGTCCAACATCGTCACTGCGACGAACCGGTTCATCACCGAGAACACCAACCAGCAGATCAATGAGCTCGTCGCGCAATTCTTCGCGGACGACTCCATGACCGCTGACGACGCCACTGCGAAGTTTTCTACCATCATCGGAAACTCCGACTAGGAACCGATCAGCACCCAGAGGCGCCGCCCTTGCGGCGGCGCCTCTGTCCGGAGCCAGTGGTTCGGACAACGCTGACTTTCACGTCGGCAACTACCCCATTGTGTCGGTGGAGGCGGAGAAAGACGGACGATGCAGAAGAGTTGGAGGCGCAGATTTCACTTGCCCGCCGTCATCGGGACGATACCGATGATTCTCGTCGCCGTCGGCGTGTTCGTGATCGGCATCGGCTTCTCGGTGCTATGGTCTTTCACCAGTTCGAAGCTGTTCCCCACCTATGATTTCGTCGGTCTGGCACAGTATAGGCGCCTTTGGGCCGACAGCCGCTGGCTCGTCTCGGTCAACAACATCTGGTTCTTCGGCCTGATGTCCATCACCTGCAACATGGTATTCGGCTACCTGCTCGCCGTTTTCATGGACCAGCGCATCCGCCAGGAAGACCTGTTCCGCTCGATCTTCCTGTATCCTTTCGCCATGTCGCTGATCGTCACCGGTCTCGTGTGGCAATGGGTGCTCGACCCCAATCTCGGCCTGCAGGCTGCGCTCCGCAATTTGGGCTGGTCGAGCTTCAGCTTCGCCCCGCTGGTCGATGCCGAGACCGCACTGTACGCGCTGGTCGTGGCGGGCATCTGGCAAGGCTCGGGCGTGACGATGGCGATCCTGCTTGCCGGCCTGCGCGGCGTTGACGAGGAGATCTGGAAAGCGGCGAGGGTCGACGGCATCCCGACGTGGCGCACGCACATGTCCATCGTGGCGCCAATGATGAAGGGTGCCTTCGCCACCGCCTTCGTTCTCCAGTGCGTAGGCGTGGTGCGCGTCTACGACCTGGTTATCGCCATGACCGGCGGCGGTCCCGGCATCGCCACGTCCATGCCGGCAGTCTACGTCATCCAGCTCATCACAGTCCGCCAGAACGTCGGCCAAGGCATGGCCGCGGCAACGATGATGCTGCTGCCGGTCCTGGTCGTGCTGGCTTTCAGCGGAATTCTACTGTGGCGGCGAAACCGGGAAGCGAGCGCATGACCGCCAGCCAGATCACCGCAATTCAGCCTGTCCAGGAAGCGCCGGATCAGGCCGGCGTGGGGCCATTCGGGCCGAAACCGCGTCGGATATCGGCCAGCCGCATCGGTCTTTATGCTTTCCTGGTCGTCGCGGCTCTCTTCTTCCTCATCCCGGTCTACATCATGATCGTGACATCGCTGAAGGGGATGCCGGAGATCAGGCTGGGGCATCTTTTCAACCTTCCGGGCGAGCCGACCTTTCAACCCTGGGCCGACGCCTGGCTCCATGCCTGCACCGGTCGCGACTGCAACGGCCTCAGTCCCGGCTTTTACAATTCGGTGAAGATCACCCTGCCCAGCGTGGTCATCTCGATCATCTGCGCGTCGATCAACGGTTATGCGCTGACCTTCTGGCCATACAAGGGCGCCAACCTGCTCTTCGGGTTGCTCGTGTTTGGCGCCTTCGTGCCTTATCAAGTGGTGATCTATCCGTTGATCATCGGGCTGAGCTCGGTCGGGCTGTTCGCGTCCCTGCCTGGTATCATCATCGTGCACACGATCTTTGGAATGCCCATCCTGACGCTGCTGTTCCGCAATTTCTACGCGGCAATACCGGTCGAGCTGTTCAAGGCAGCGCGTGTCGACGGTGCGGGTTTCTGGCGCATCTTTTTCCACATCATGCTGCCGATGTCGCTGCCGATCACGGTCGTCGCCGTCATCCTGCAAGTTACCGGTATCTGGAACGACTTCCTGTTCGGCATCGTGTTTGCCGGGCGGCCCAACTGGCCAATGACGGTGCAGCTCAACAACATCGTCAACACAACGACCGGCGTGAGGGAGTACAATGTCAACATGGCGGCCACCATTCTGACGGCGGCGGTGCCTCTGCTCATCTATTTCATCTCCGGAAGATGGTTCGTGCGCGGCATCGCCGCCGGCGCGGTGAAAGGCTAATGGATATGGCGCAGAACGGTACCAGCGTTTCGATCCAGGACCTGTCGCTGAGTTTCGGCGTCATCTCGGTACTGCACACGCTCAATCTCGATGTCGCCGAGGGCGAGTTCATCGTGCTGCTCGGGCCGTCGGGCTGCGGTAAGTCGACGTTGCTCAACTGCATTGCCGGCCTGCTCGACATTTCGGAAGGCCGCATCTTCATCAAGGGCAAGAACGTCACCTGGGAGGAGCCCAAGGACCGTGGCATTGGCATGGTGTTCCAGTCCTATGCGCTCTATCCGCAAATGACGGTGGAGCGGAATCTGTCCTTCGGCCTGCGCGTCGCCGGTGTGCCCAAGGAGGAGATCGACAGGCGCATCGCGCGCGCCGCCGAGATCCTGCAGATCGAGCCGCTCTTGCAGCGCAAGCCGTCGGCGCTCTCGGGCGGCCAGCGCCAGCGCGTGGCGATCGGGCGGGCACTGGTGCGTGACGTCGATGTCTTCCTGTTCGACGAGCCGCTTTCCAACCTCGACGCCAAGTTGCGAGCGGAACTGCGCGTCGAAATCAAGCTGCTGCATCGCAAGCTGCAGAATACCATGATCTACGTCACCCACGACCAGATCGAGGCGATGACGCTGGCCGACCGCATCGCGGTGATGAAGGGCGGCGTCATCCAGCAGCTCGACGCGCCGCAGACCATCTACAACCGCCCGGTCAACCGCTTCGTCGCCGGCTTCCTCGGCTCGCCGGCGATGAACTTCATCGATGGCAGGCTGGAGAAGGACAACGGCGACTGGCACTTCGCCGTCGAGGACGTGCGCATCCCGCTCGCGACCTACGCCTTCGAGAAGGAACCGACGCCAGGGCCGGCCGTGTTCGGCATGCGCCCCGAGCATGTCGCCTTCAACAGCGGCGCAGGCTGGCCATTCACGGCGACGGCCAATGTCGAGGTCGTCGAGCCGATGGGATCCGATACGCTGGTCTGGCTGAAGCTCGGCGAGCAGAACTTCACCGTCAGGGTGACATCGGAGCGTACGCCGAACAATGCGGACACGGTCAGTATCGGCTTCGACCCGATGCGGGCCTCGCTCTTCGACGCCCAGACCGGCAACCGCCTTTAACTCCCAAGATACGCGCCAAGATCCATCCCCCAAGAGAAAACGGACAAGACGATGAACTGGTCATTCCAACTCTACAGCGCCCGCAATTTTCAGCCCTGGACCGGCGTGCTCGAGATGCTCGGCAAGCTCGGCTACAGGCAAGTTGAAGGGTTCGGCGGCGTCTATGACGACCCCAAGACCTTCCGCGCCGAACTCGACAAGAACGGGCTTTCGATGCCGACCGGGCATTTCTCGATCGACGCGCTGGAAAATGATTTCGACGGCGTGCGCAGAACAGCCGACGCGCTCGGCATCACGCTCGTCATTTGCCCCTATCTGCTCGCCGAGCAGAGGCCGTCCGATGCCGCCGGCTGGCGCGGTTTCGGCGAGCGGCTCGCCAAGGTCGGTGAGACGGCGCAAAGGGCCGGCTACGGCTTTGCCTGGCATAACCATGATTTCGAGTTCAAGAAGCTCGCCGACGGCTCGGTGCCGCAGGACCACATCCTGACGGCGGCGCCCGACATCGGCTGGGAGATGGACGTCGCCTGGGTGGTGCGCGGCGGCTCTGATCCGCTGCCCTGGATCGAAAAGCACGGCAAGCGCATCAGCGCCGTCCATGTCAAGGACATGGCCAAGCCGGGCGAGGGGCTCGACGAGGACGGCTGGTCGGATGTCGGCCACGGCACGATCGACTGGGCCGGGCTGATCAAGGTATTGCGCGCCAAGAGCGTCGCCAAGTACTACGTCACGGAACAAGACAACCCCAACGACATCGAACGCTTCGCCCGCCGCTCGATCGCATCCGTCAAGGCTTACTAGGAACAATCATCATGGCAAAGAAACTGGGTATCGGCGTCATCGGCTGCGGCAACATCTCGAAGGCGTATTTCTCGCTGGCGCCGTTGTTCCGCGGCATCGAGATGCGCGCTTGCGCCGACATCAACATGGACGCTGCGAAGGCGCGGGCGAAGGAGTTCAAGCTGCGCGCCGAGACTGTCGATGATCTGCTCAAAGCCGACGACATCGACATCATCGTCAACCTCACCATTCCGGCGGTGCACTATGAGGTGTCGAAGCAGATCCTCGACGCCGGCAAGCACGTCTATTCGGAAAAGCCGTTCGTGCTGTCGATCAAGGAAGGGCTCGACCTGAAGAGCCGCGCGGAGAAAAAGGGGCTGCGCATCGGGTCGGCACCCGACACCTTCCTCGGCGGCGCGCACCAGCTGGTGCGCAACCTGATCGACACCGGCGCGCTCGGCAAGATCACCAGCGGTACCTGCCATGTCATGGGTCACGGCATGGAGCACTGGCATCCCAATCCGGACTTCTTCTTTCAGCCGGGCGCCGGTCCGGTGCTCGATATCGGACCTTACTACATCACCAACCTGATCCAGCTGATCGGGCCGGTGAAGCAGGTGGCGGCGTTCGCTTCGATCCCGGCGACGGAGCGGACGATTTCGTCGAAGCCGCGCGCCGGCGAAAAAATCCCGGTCAACACGCCGACGACCATCCACGGCCTGCTGGAGTTCGAGAACGGCGCCGTCATCACGCTCAACACCAGCTGGGACGTCTGGAGCCACGGCCACGCGCCGATGGAGCTCTATGGCGAGGCGGGCACGGTGTTCGTGCCGGATCCGAATTTCTTCGGCGGCGACGTGCGCTTCACCGAGGCGGCCAAGCCGGTCAAGAAACTGCCGAAATGGAAACATCCGTTCGGTGTTCCCAATGAAATGCACGGACAAGGCATGATGGCCAACTATCGCACCGCCGGCCTTGCCGACATGGCGATCGCAATTGCCGAAGGGCGGCCGCATCGCTGCTCGATGGAGCTGGCGTTGCACGCTGTCGACGTGATGACCGGCATATTGCGCTCGGGCGAAACCGGCAAGTTCGTCGCCATGCAGACAACCTGCGAGCGGCCGGCCGCGCTTGGCATCAAGGAAGCGAAGGCGCTGATGGCCAAGAAGAAGTAGGCTGCAGAGATTATCGATAATTTTGACTAACCCCTCTCCCCCTTCTTCCGGGGAGAGGGTAAAGGGTGGGGCGCAGGGCTCGCTCATCGCACTGCGATGGCTGGCCTGGTCCGTTTCAGATTCGAGGATTCCCCATGCCCTATGTCGCCGCCGAAAACCGCTACGAGAAAATGATCTACAACCGCTGTGGGCGGTCCGGCCTGAAGCTGCCGGCCATCTCGCTCGGGCTGTGGCACAATTTCGGCAACGACACGCCGCACAAGACCAAACAGGCCATCGTGCGCAAGGCCTTTGACCTCGGCATCACGCATTTCGATCTCGCCAACAATTACGGTCCGCCGCCCGGCTCGGCGGAGACCGCCTTCGGTGAAATATTGCGCACCGACTTTGCCGCCTATCGCGACGAGATGATCATCTCGACCAAGGCCGGCTACGAGATGTGGGCAGGCCCCTACGGCGAATGGGGTGGGCGCAAATATGTGCTGGCCAGCCTCGACCAGAGCCTGAAGCGGATGGGACTCGACTATGTCGATATCTTCTATTCGCATCGTTTCGACCCCGATACGCCGCTGGAGGAGACGATGGGTGCGCTCGACCATGCGGTGCGCTCGGGCAAGGCGCTTTATGCCGGCATCTCGTCCTACAATTCTCAGCGCACGCGCGAAGCGGCCGACATACTGAAGCAGCTCGGCACGCCCTGCGTCATCCACCAGCCGAGCTATTCGATGCTCAACCGCTGGGTCGAGGAGGACGGGTTGCTCGACACGCTGGAAGGGCTTGGCGTCGGCTCGATCGTGTTCTCGCCGCTGGCGCAAGGCATGCTGACCGACAAGTATCTCGGTGGCATCCCTGACGGCAGCCGCGCTGCCCAGGGCAAGTCGCTGCGGCCCGCCTTCATCAACGACAAGTCCATCGACAACATCAAGGCGCTGAACGCGATTGCCGGCCGCCGCGGCCAGACGCTGGCGCAGATGGCGCTGGCCTGGGTGCTGCGCAAGGGTCGGGTGACCTCGGCGCTGATCGGCGCCAGCCGGCCGGAGCAGGTCGAGGATTGCGTCGGGGCGTTGAAGGCGCTCGATTTCAGCGATGCCGAACTCGCTGAAATCGATACCTACGCGCGCGAGGCCGACATCAATTTGTGGGCGGCCTCGGCCGAGCGCAAGGGTCCGCCAAGGAAATAGATAAGCCGGCAAAGTATCAAAAACGGCGGGAGGTTCCCGCCGTTTTCATTTGAGGCTTGTTCTCAGGGCTTCTTGGCAGTGCCGGCACCGGCCTTGGGTGCTGCCGGGGCCGCTGCGGGGCCGTTCATCTTCTCCTCGATCCAGCCCGTGTAGTTGGCCAGCCGCGTGTAGATGCCGTAGGCGTTCTTGTGGCCGCAGGCGGCGCTGCCGTCCGCCGGGCCTTCGCCCCAGGAAACGACGCCGACCTGGACCGGACCGTCGGCGCCGGTCATGAACAGCGGGCCGCCGCTGTCGCCGTTGCAGGCGTCGCGTTCGCCGCTGGCGGTGCCGGCGCAGATCATGTTGCCAGTCAAAGGATCGGACATGTCGGCGGCAATGGCATTGGCGGCTGCGTCGATGCCCCTCGCCGAATAGCGCATACGGCGGGCGAGATCGCTGAGCGCCGCTTTCAGGTCGCGCGCATAGATGTCCTTGATGCCGGTGTTACAGGTCGTGTTCGGCTCGAGATCGAGGTCGGCCACCATCAGCGCCGTCGGGAACGTTCCGTCCTGCATCTTGCCCCAGCCGATGACCGTGGTCTTGCCGGACTCGGGCGTTGCCTCGCGGGCGAGTTTGATGGTCGGCGCATCGGCCGCCTCGGCCAGCCGGATCAGGCCGAGGTCACTGTCCATCGTCTGCTCGCTATAGCCTTCGTTGACGATGACCTCCGCCGCCTTGTAGCGCTTGCCTTCGCTGAGTTCGGTGGCTCCGGTCAGCACGGTGATCGCGCTCGCCGAGATCGGCTGGCCATTGTCGACAAGGCAATGTGCTGCCGTCAGAACCCATTGCGGTGCGATCAGGCTGCCGCCACAGAATTGCGCGTCCGGCTGCGAGGCCGGGCTTTCGTCGAGCCTGTCGGTGGTCAGCAGCGCCACCTGGAACGGGTAGGCGCCCTTCTCGGCCTCCTTGCCGCCATAGACGCGATCCGCGCCGTCGGGGTTCTCGGCCATGGCCTTCGCCCGGGCTTCCGCCACGCGCTTCATCGGCGAAACCGCAGCCTCCGGCCGGGCGGTTGCGTCGGCCGCATGAATGGCATTGACCGTCGCGAGCGCTGCCATGCCGGCCAGCAATGCTGCGGCGAACGGCCTGAAGCGATGGATGATGTTCAACTGGACCTCCTGAGACGTGCGTTCCTGGACAGGCCGGCCGGGTACATGATCCGCCACCGGGGAACCGGTTCGACGATCGGTCGTGCGCCAATCCAGATCGGCGCGCGACCGGTCACAAAACCGAACGCCACGTCTGCTAGTCGTGCCCGCGAGCAAAGCCTGCTCAAAACCCTATAGCCCCCCACGGGCTACGTGGAAGCGATTTGTCGTTGCCAATGTTGGAATATTTTAGGCAGTATATCGCGGGGATGTTTTTGGCGGGGGCCTCAATTGACCGCGCGGGGCAATAATCTGGTGTGCGCTACCGAAGCTCGGTTTTGGCGCCACCACGATCTCGACAATATTTCTCTATCTTGATCCAGTCCTTGCTGACTTTTGGGAGAGTCTCACCGTGACAAAACTGACAAACACCATCATTGCGTCCGCATTGCTTTCCACCGCCATGTGGGCGATGCCCGCTTTCGCCGCCGAACCCGGCTCGGCGAATGCCGGCAACGGCGAAAGCATGCGCGATGCGACTTCGGGCGACTACAAACCGGGCCGGGCAAAGCCGATCGTTACGCTGAAACTGACGGAGGACGAGGCCAGCCGCGCCGCGCCGCTCGCCGACGAGGCAACGGCGGTCAAATCCTATGGCATCGTCGGGCGTTCCGCCGACGGCAAGGACATCAAGATCGATGCGAACCAGGCGCTGAAGGACCTGATCATCAAGGAACTGAATGCGCCGGCAGACGGACAGAGATCCGACGCGACGCCGGGTCCGCAGAATACCTCGGATCCTGGCTTGCCGGAAGGCGAGGCCGGCCGTCAGGTCTTCGGCCCCGACGATCGCGAGCAGGTCAAGAACACCAAGACCTATCCGTTCTCGGCTATCGGCTATCTCGAAGCGAAGTCACCGAAGACCGGCAGTTTCGGAAGTTGCTCGGCGACGCTGATCGGCCCGCGCACGGTGCTCACCGGGGCGCACTGCCTCTACAGCCACGAGGATGGTGGTTGGCTCGACGAGTATCTGTTCGTGCCGGGCCTCAACGGCAGCACCGCCGATGATGCGCCGTTCGGCGCCTTCGCCTATGAGAGCGCCTATATCCTCCAGGGCTTCATCGACAATTATCAGGGCTATTACGGTTCGGTTATCCCGTGGGATCTCGGCATCGTCACGCTGAAGCAGGATGTCGGCACCAATCTCGGCTGGCTGGGCTATGCCAATTATGACGATCTCGGCGACTTCACCGCCAACATCGTCGGCTATCCCGGCGACAAGCCGATGGGCACGATGTGGAAGGCAAGCTGCGAAGTGCATGTCGAAAACATCGGTACCGAGTATTTCCAGTATGATTGCGACACGTTTCCGGGGTCGAGCGGAAGCTCGGTCTATGCCTATGACAGCGGCGCAAAGCAGCGTGTCATCACCGGCGTGAACGTGGCCGAAAGCCCGGATGCGAACACCGCCGTGCGCCTGAATGCCGCCAACGTGCAATGGATCAACAGCCTCTACAAATAAGCCCCTCCGGTCCGCCACGAAACACCGGTGAGATCCATTGGAAGACAGGCGATGGGAGCGATCCCGTCGCCGGCCTTTTCGTACGGGCAAATGGCGCATTGGGTGCGGGCTGCTTACTTGCGCCGCCTTGCGTGGCCGATTACGCTAGGCCATCCAAGGGGTTGGGGATGGCGCGGGCAGGGACGATCTTCGGGATCAAGGTGATTGCGGCCGCTTCGATGCTGGCCGTGCTGACGGGCTCGGCCGCCTTTGCCGATAGCGCCGGTGCGCCGCAGGCCGGCGCCTGGGCGGAGCGCGTGCAGATCCTCTACCAGAGCAACACGCGTTCGGTGCTGCGCAGGAGCGTGCGTGTCTGGGATTTCAATCCGGAAAGGAACCTCGACTTCGTCTGGGAGCCGGCGGCGGGCCAGTCGCCCGACCGGACGATCGCCGAGGACGGCACAGTCAGCGGCACGGGCAGGCTGACCTGGCGGGTGCGCGGCTCGGCGAGCTACGATCCCAAGACCGTCTATTCGAGCTATTTTGGCGAGATCAGCAATGGCCGACCCGACGGGCAAGGCCGGCTGGAACTGCGCTCGGGCGATGTGCTCGAGGGCCGCTGGGTTGCCGGCAAGCTCGACGGCCAGGGCATCCATATCGATGCCGACGGCAACCGCTATGAGGGCGCGTTCGCCGCCGGCGTGCCGAACGGCCACGGACGCCTGCTGTCCGCCACCGGCGAGATCTTTGCCGGCATGTTTGTCGACGGCTTGAAGAACGGCAAGGGCCGCACGCGATTGCCGGGCGGCACCGTCTATGCCTCCGACTGGGTCATGGGCAAGGAGACAGGCGGCGCGCGCCCCGACACGCTGGCCGACGCCAGGGTGGGCGGGCTGCTCAAGGCGCAGGCCGGCGATGGAGCCGCCGACAAGGTCGAGATCGGCGTCGCCGTCGACCAACGTATGACCCAGCAGGCCGACATGCAGTACCAGCACCTGGTGCGCGACGAAGACATCGCGGTCTATCCGGTGTCGGATGAATACAACGACGCCTGGAACGGTACCGGGCAGATCCGCACCGGCAATGTCTATGAGGGCATGGACTGGGAGCAGGCACCGGCCTTTGCCGAGGTCGATCTCAAGACGATCGACCAGTCCAAGGTCAAGCTCGACAGTCTCGAAATGAAGGTCGCCGCCAGCGAGGCCTACCGCAAACCGATGTTGTCGATCAGCGAGCATTTTGGCTGCGTCGGCTTCCGGCCGGATTTCTCGATCGTCAACAATGGCTGGGGCGACGTGAAGGGCATGAAGATGTCGATCCAGTTCACCAGGCTCGACGAAAAGTACAACCCGACCGGCGAGCCGAGCCGCGTGTTCACCAAGGACATCGGCGATTTCGCCGACGGAGCCGACGTTTCGATCAAGAGCGTTCTTGGCGAGGCCGGCGTCGACACCGCCAGCCTTGAGACGGGGCGGTTCCCGTGTCCATCGGTGGATGGTCTCAATGTCTGCCGCGCCCAGCTCACCAACAAGATCGGGTTCGGCGAGGCGCTGGACTACCTCGGCACTTTCAATCAGGCGGTGACGCTGAACGCGATCGGCAAGTTCGATTATTCCTGGTCGGACGACCAGGGCAACGCCGTCCAGCAGAGCGAGGCGTTTCGCACGTCCATGACCATGGCGGTGTTCGAAGTTCCCGAATCGATGGCGGAATGCGGCGACGGCGGCGGCGGCTCGCCGGAAGCCATGCGCTACCAGAACGTAGAATTTCCGATCGGCAAGCACGACTACACCATTGCCATGCCGATGCGCGGCAACAAGAAGCTGAGTTCCTATACGGCGCGGCTGAAGATGTGGTCGGCGATGTCGTCGATCCACAGGTTCAGCATCGCAGCGCACTTCGCCGACGGCTCGACGCGCGAGAGCAAGCCGGTGACATTCTTCTATTTCCGGCCGAAGGAATCGCTGTTCGAAACCAGGACCGCGCCGGCGGCCTGCTATCTGCCTGCCGATATGCAGGGATGCTGAGTCATTTCCGCCCCATTTCAAAGTAGTTCGGCAGCGGAATGAGCCTGGGAAAGATCGTGCCCTGTCCGAAGACACGCAGTTCCAGCATCGAACCTGACGACCGCTCTGCCCTCTGGTCGAACAGGAAATTGCCGAGCGAATAGACCTCAGCGACATCGCCGCCGGCAAGCGGCACGAGCGCCTCGCTCGACACATGCGGGTGGCTGCCGACGATGGCCGAGACGCCTCTTAGCCGCATCTGGTCGGCGAGCAGTTCCTCGCGCGCGGACGGCTCCGTCTTGTACTCGCGGCCCCAGTGAACGAAGGCGACCAGCGGACGGCTGGCGTTCGTGCTGACCAGGCTGTCGACCAGGGCGGGGGTCAACAGGTCGGTGTTCTTCGAGCCATTCGTGTCGATGTCGGTCAGGCCGACAAGGTCGAGATCGGTCAGCGCCAGCGCCTCGCCCTGGCCGAAATGAGGGATGCCGGCGGCGTCCAGCGCGCGCCGTGTCTCGGCATAGCCCGATGGTCCGAGATCATAGGCATGGTTGTTGGCGAGGCTGACGCCGGCAACGTGCAGTCGCTTCAGCATGTCGATGGCAAGATCGGCGGGCATCGCCAGCGTCATGTCGTCGATGGCTTCCGGCACATTGGGCAGGACGACGCCCTCGAGGTTGACGATCAGCGGCCGCGATCCGGTCAAGGCGAGCACGTTGTCCACGATGCGGTCGGCGACGCCCTCGCGCAGCAGCACCTTCTTCATGGCGCGGCCGAAATTCACATCGCCGGCAAAATAATAGATCCTGTCCTTTGTCCGGACCGGATTGTTGAAGCCGGGTCCGAAGGCGCCGAACAGGGCGACGATGTAGCTGGTCGTCCGGTCGACGTAGTCGGTCGTCGTTTCCTGCGAATTCTCGTTGGCGACGACCAGTGGCGCGGCACCGAACAAGGCACGTTGCAGCTTGGTCTGGACATAGAGCGCGCCGACCGAGTCGGCGTGGTCGGGCTGGCGCAGCGCCGCGATACCGTCGAGCGATCCGGCAGCCAGGACATTCAACGTCTGCTGGTCGAAGCGCCGCGCATCGTGCTGCGGCAGATAGTGCGAGAAGTCGGTCGACTCGACGATCAGCGTGTCATCGCCGACGACGGTTTTCAGGGCTTCGGCCAGCCTGTCCCAGTCACTTCTGCGCGCCTTGACCGACATCGCGACCGGCACGATTTTCGCTTCAGGAAAATAGTGACGCAGAAAGGGCAGCATGGCCATCACGCCATGCTCTTTCGCGAACAGGCAGGACTCCTCGACCATGTCGCCATTCGCCTCCAGCCGCTGGGCCGCCTCGGTGTCGATCGCCACTGATCCAAGCACGGTGTCGAAGCCGCGCGTCGTCGTGGCAAACAGCTTGTGGGTCTTGTGAAAATGGTCGGGCGACAGGATGACGATACGCTTGTAGCGAAAGCCTGACGCGGCGCGAAAACCGAGCGCGACGAGATCGGCCATCAGCAGATGATGCGGCACGGTGATGCCGGTCAGCCGCTGGTTCGAAGGTTCGACGTCGGCGACCTCGGCGATGGCGTCGCGAAACAGGGTTGCATCGTCGTAGAAGGACGGGAAGTTAGCGTTGCCGGGCGGGCAGGGGACGGGCTGCGCACGTACAGCGCCGACCACGGTCAGCAACAGGACAGCAATCCCCAGCAGGCGCATACTCATGGCCCGACTAGCACGATGTTCTCGACGCCGCCGACATAGTAAAACGGCTTCTGCCGCGACGCGGTCAGCCGCACGACCTCGCGGGACACGAAGTCGGCGAGGCCGAACAGCGTCACGCCGCTGTCGGACGTTCTGGCCTGGCCGCGCAGGCCTGCGAGGATCGAATAGGTGAAGACACCATGGCCGAGCTCGGGCAGTTCGGCGGCGGTGTTGTTGGCGGCGGTGGCCGAGAAGACGACGATGCGTGCGTCCTGCGCGTCCTTTTCCAGGCGCGGGTTGAAGGCGTTGGCGGCGTGGCAGGTGTCGAGCAACATGAAGCGCATGCCCTTGGCCCGTTCGACCGATTTCTGGATGTCCGCCCAATCGACGAGCGAGGAGCGCTTCCAGCGCTCGGCGTCCTGTTTGCGGCCATCGGTGGGGATGAAATAATAGTCCTCGTCGATGTTGATGCCGTGGCCGGCGACAAAGACGATGGTGGTGTCGTTCTCGCCGGGCCTGTCGAGGAAGTCAGCGAGCTGGTCGTCGATTGTGTCGGCGTCGGGTTCCAGAATCTGGTCGGCGCTGGCGACCCGGTAGACGCCATCGGCACTGTCGGGCGCCTCGTCGAGGGCTTCGCGGTTGACCAGCACCAGCGTTTCCATGGACGAGAACAGCGGCGCCGATTTCTGCGCGATCACCTTGAGGAATTCCGTTGCATCGTCGACCGGGTAGCGCAGGTCGCAGGCGCGGCCGCCGCAGGCGTCGGTGAGGAAAGGATATTTGTCGACGCCGATGACGGCGACATAGAGCTTGCCCTTGTTTGCTTTCTTTTCGGCCTTCCTGGCCAGCGCCGTTACGCTGCGCTCGGTCAGATAGCCGAATTCATTGGTGCCGGTGATGCGGATGGTGTTTTCGCCGTTCTCGACCGGCACCTCGACAATGGTGCTCTTGCCGCCATCGACCGAGCGCGTGGTGACGTCGCCGACATTGCGGCTGTTCGACAGGATCGAGAAGCCGGCGATTTCGGCGCCTGCCTCGCCGGCGCCGATGATCTCGACGGCGACGTAGCCGTCGCGGACATTGCCCTGGTCGGCGGCGACACGGATGCCGAACTCCGGTGGCTTGCGCCGCAGCAGCTTCTCCAGCTCGCGGTCGACGCCCGGCCGCATCTCTTCCACCGCCTGTTCGGCGCTGCGCAGGATGATGGCGCGGCGCACCATCTCGGGGCTCCAGAGATATTTCTTCAGCTGGCCGGCGCTGATGAAGCGGCCTTCATGGTCGCGGCCCTGGTTGACCTGCCAGCCGATCAGTCTGTCGCCGTCGCCGGAGGAATAGTAGTAGCCCTGCGGCATCCAGACGATCCATTCGGAGCCGGCAAAGAACATCGAGACGATCAGCCTGTGCGTCTTCAGGTTCCATAGACGCAAGGTCTGGTCGGCGCTGCCGGTGACCAGCAGGCCAGCGTCCTTCGAGACAGCCATGGCATTGATCTCGCCGGTATGCCCAGTGAATTCGCCTGACACACGCGCGGTGGTGGTCTTGTACTCTAGCAAGGTGCCGTCATTGCCGCCGGTGATCAGGCCAAGCCCTTGGTCGATGAGGGTGTAGGCCGAATGGACAAAGCCGTTGGTAGCGTCGTTTTCGATCGTGCGCGCCACCTTGCCGGCACGGGCGATCTCCAGCGCGGCATTTTCCAAATCGTTCTTGCCGCCCGGTGCGGCGTTCAGCGACCATTGGCCATCGGTCAAAGCGGCGCGGGTATAGTTTCCGGGATCCGTCAGCGCTTGCGGGTCATCGAAGAAGCGCTCCGCAGTCGGCAAGGCCAGTGCCTTGTTGAGCGCGCCACCAAGCTCGGGACAGGAGACGCGCTCGGGGCAGGGATTGGCATTGCCCCAGGCAATGACGCCGTCAGCAGTGTCGATGCCGACCGCCGTCACCGGCTCGCCGACGCCTTGCAACAACGCCTTGCGCTCACCGGTCACCGGGTCCCAGACCTGGATGGCGTTGCGGCTGCCGCCGGCGGTCGCCACCAGCGAGCCGTCGGCATTGGCCGTGCTGGCAAAGACGGTGCCGTCGTGGCCGCCGTAGTGGAGCATCTCCATGCTTGTCTCGGCGTTCCAGACAATCGAGCGGTGCTTGTCGGTGCAGCGGTAGCCGCAAGAGGCGACCAGAAGCGATCCCGAAGCGAAGGTCAGCGAGCCGATCTGGAAATCCTGCTTCGGCATGGCGCGGACAAATTTTCCGTCGCTTGCCTGCCAGAGCTGGACCAGCCCGTCCTTGCCGCCAGTGGCGAACAGGCTGCCATCCAGCGACACGGCAAGCGCTGTGACACTGGTTTCCCTGAGCGGCTCGGCCTGGCTGGGAAGGGCGATCTCTTCGGCCTTCGCCACATCCCAGAGCCGGATGCCGTTGTCCGTGGTGACCGCGGCAATGCGCGTTCCTGAGTCAGCGAAGGCGAGCTTGTCGATATGCCAGGAATCGGCGTCGAGCTTCTCGCCCAGCGTCCAACCGGTCGCGGACTTGTCGTCCAGCCGCCACAGATAGACGAACCCATCGGCGCCGCCGGCTGCCAGGGTGTTGCCATCCGGGGAGAAGGCGATGTCGTAGATCGCGTAGTCCGCGGCCTTGAGTGCGGCCTTCATCTTGCCGGTGGAGATTTCGAACAGCCTGATGTCGCCGTAAGGTGGCTTGTCGCCGAGGCTGGCGCCGAAATAACCGCCGGCGGCGATCGTCTTGCCATCGGGTGAAACTGCGACCGCGAAGACCTTGCCGTCGCTGCCCTGGCCGAGATAGCCGCGGATGGTGCGCAGCGTTACCCCGCTCTGCCAGTCCCAGATGCGAATGGTCTTGTCGTTCGAGGCTGAAACCAGCACCTGGCCATCCGGCGTGAGGGCAAGGTCGGTGACTTGGGCACTATGGCCGCCGGTGTTGAGGTCGAGATGGAAATCCAGCGCCTCCTCTGCCCGGACGATAGATGCCAGGGCCAGGGCGCCGGCCAGCGTCAACCAGCGGAGGGCACGCAAGAGCAATGAGCGGCCCGGCATGATGTCCCGCCGCTATTGAGCCGGAGCCGAAGGCGGCTGCCCAAGGCGTACATAGGTCTCGATCGGCAAGGCGAAGGTAGAAGAGCCCGCCTTGCGCTGCTTGTCTGCATAGCCGGCAAAGTAGCTCCAGAAGGAAACGGCATAGTCGCGGAAATAGGCGTCGGCCACCTTTTGCGAACAGAGCTTGCCTTCGACGCAGAAGGACAGGCGGTTGAGGAAATAGACGATGCGGTCGAAGTGATCGCTGAAGTCGGCCAGCAGCATGTCGCCGCCTTCCGCCGTCATCGCCTCGATGCCGATGCGCTGCCTGAACACCTGTTCCTCGGTCGGCGTCGGATTGGCGCTGAGCAGTTTGTCATATTTGGCGTTGAGCGCCGCCAGGCGGTCCTTCAGGGCGCGCTGGGCCTGCTGGTAGTCCTTGGTCTCCCAAAGCTCGACGAGCGCCATCGTCTGCTCGACGCGCTTCTGGTCTTGGCTGGCCAGGAACTGGTAGATCGAGAACATCAGCGTGAAGATGATCGCCAGGCGCACCAGCAATCCAGACCAGGCATAGACGAGCATGCGCCAGTCGCGATCGGTGAAGGGGTTCGCCTCCTTCTTGATCTCGTGACTGCTCGGCCACGGGAAACCCTCTGTCGTCTCGGGCAGCGTGGCCGCCTTCCCGGCTGCTGCCGGCGGCGGCGCCGGTGCTGGTGCCATCTGCTGTGTCGTCTTGCCCCCCGGCCTTTTCATCGGCAGCTGTCCAGGTCGATGGTGGCGGACGGGTCGAGCACAATGCCCGGCGCCTCGAGCTTTTCCTTCAGACAGTCGAGCTGCAGGTGCGAAATCAGGAATTGCACGTCCGGCTCGGCGGGCCCCTTGTTCGGCGACGGCAAGGCCTCGACCACACCGCGCGAGCCGCAGTTCGAGAGATCGACGACTATGGCTTCGCTGCTTGTTCGGGCGAACTGGTCGTACTGGTCGAGGAAGCAGCCTGCCAGCTCGGAATTGGTGACGATCTGCTTGGCACACAGGCCACAGGCCTCGTCCGCCGAGGCTTGGCCAAGCAGAAGTCCGGCAATTGAAAGCCCGGCTACCGCGCCACGCCAGGAAAGCATCATGATATTCACGAACGTCCTCATCCTTTTCGTCCGGCCGCGCCAGAATGTTCACATACCAGGCCGGCCGCAAGAGGCCAGCCAATGATGCCAGCCATAGCCTTGCGGCGGCGACCGTTCAGGAGCGCGGCATAGTCTCCATCGGGAAGATCATCACCGCGCCCTTCGGCCCGCTCTTGTCGCCAAGTTTCATCACCGAGCGTGTCGCCGGCGCCATGCCGATGTCGGTCAGCAAGTCGGAAAAGCCCGACCCGCGGACCGCGCGCGTCGCCGAGGGAACGCCGTCCTGCGCCAGGAAGGCCAGATCCTCCTTCTCGCTCTGCGGCGGCGCTTCGGTCAGCACCGCGATCATCCGCTCCATACCGAAGCTGGTGTCGGTGAAGGCAAGCAGGCCTTCCTTCAGCCCGGCATCGGGCGAGCCATTGGCGGGCGCCAGCCGCTCGGCGACGATATGGGTGATCGAATAGTCGCTGCCGACATAGAGCACGTTGATGTCGACATATTTGTCGGAATCGTTCCTGGCCTTGATATGCACCTCGTCGCCGGGCGAAACGCGCGGCACCGTCGAGGCCTGCAGCGGCTCCAGCGCGTCGCTGCCCTGGCGTTTGATCTCGAATTCGACGCTGACTTCTTCCGGCCGGTAGTCGGAAGCGGCCGCCAGCCGCGACAGCCCGGTGGCGCGGAAGATCGTCGTCAGGTTCTTTGCCGTCGCCTCAGCCAGCTTTGCCTGCTCGTCCGGATGGATGATGATCAGCGGCGGCCTGGCGCCATCCGTCAGCGTCACGTCGCCGGAAGCCGGCAGGAACCACAGAGCCGGCTTGTCGCTGGCATCGGCCGCAGCCCCGGCAATGGCATTCTCGCGCAGCACGGCCAGCCTCAGATCGGCACTCTTGCCTGGCTCGACCAACTCGACATGGAAGCCCGATTTCTTCCGGGCCGCCAGTTCGTCGAGGACCGAATTGACCAGCGCGGTCTCCTTGTCGAGTCCTCCCGTCGCGGCGGGCCGCGCCACCACCAGCCTGTAGTCGACGGCGAGTTCGGCGAGGCGCGCATAGGCATTGGCGGGGATATCGGCCAGCTTCAGCGCCGGCTTGCCGTCGAACTCGACCGGCTTGATGCGGCTCTCAAGGTTCCTTGCCGACTGCACCTCGACATAGCCGAGCGCGTCGGAAAGCTGCGACAGCGCTGAAGGCAGGATGGCGAGCTTGCTGCCGGGGCTCAGGCGCTGCAGCAGCCCGGCCCCGATCGTCGCCGCATCGTCCTTGACCACCAGAGGCCACTGCATGACGGCGTCGGTCTTGTCCGTGCCGAAGACGCGGGCGTCGAGCTCGCCTTCGAACAGCGGTGTCGGCCGGGTGCGGCCGTCGGCCGAATACTGCTGCAGCACGGCCTGGCCGAGCTGGCGGTAGGTGACGTTGGGGTTCTCCGCCAGCTTGGACAGGATGGTGAAGGTGAACAGCCCGAAGCGCGGTGCATCCGCGGTGCCCTTGGGTAGCGGCATCTCCGGCGTCGTCTCGACGGTTTGCGCGGCATAGAAGGCGACCAGCTTGCCCTTGGTGATCGCCTCGCCGCCGGTCGGCGTCAGATTGAAGGCGGGCTTGCGCTGGCCGTTCTCGTCCAGACCGCGCGAGGCGCTCGCGGTGATCTCGTCATAGAACTTCACGGCCGCCGTCCTTTCGGCCTCGCCGCCGCCGACGAGATCGGCGAACTCGACCTTGCGTTCCAGCTCATCATCGACTTCGGCGGCCCGCGTTGCCGTGCCGGAATGGCAGCAGTCGAAGACCACCCAGACGAAGGCGCCCTTGTCGCGGATGGCGTCGAGTGCCGTGCCGATCTCGTTGTCGATCAGCGCATTGGGCACGCCGGCATCGCGGTTGACCCATTTGTCGATGTCGACGGGAAGGAAGATCTCGTCGAGGCCGTCGGTCTCGTTGCCCTTCTTCGCCTCGGGCTGCTGGGCGCCGTGGCCGGACAGGTGCAAATAGACGAAGTCGTCACGCTGCACCCTGGCGGCAAGGTCGGCAAGCGCAGCCTTGATCGCCGCATGTGTCGGCAGACCATTGGCGCCTTCGACATCCTTGCCCAGCAGCGTGATGTTTTCCGGGGCGAACGTCACCGGAGCGGGGGTGTTCTTCAACAGATAGTCGCGCACCAGGCCGGCATCGTTCTTCGGCCCGATCAGCCAGTGCTTCCTCGGCAGGTTTGGATAGTCGGTACAAGCGACCAGCAGCGCATGGTAGGTGCGCCCGGCGGCAAGGGCGCGGAACGACAGCGTGCCGGCAAGTGTCAACGCGGACGCGCCGACAAGCAGCGTCCTGCGTGTCAAGCTGATCATGAATGCTTCCCCAAGCCCGATCGAATTTCCAAGCGCGGCAATCCTCGTCGAGGATCTTGTCAGTATTTTGAATGCGGTCAGGGCAGTCAACCCGCAACCGCGAGTGGAGCGGACTCGGCCATGCCGTGCAGACAGGCGACCCGGCAATCT
Organism: Mesorhizobium sp. LjNodule214; assembly: GCF_964252735.1. Taxonomy (NCBI): domain Bacteria; kingdom Pseudomonadati; phylum Pseudomonadota; class Alphaproteobacteria; order Hyphomicrobiales; family Phyllobacteriaceae; genus Mesorhizobium; species Mesorhizobium sp. LjNodule214. Next base: position 1,898,756 of record NZ_CAXUPE020000002.1, on the reverse strand, counting down.
TGGAGCTAATGCAGATGACGGAAACAGTGGCAAAAAGGCCGGTTCGTCGCTATTTCAGTGTGACTGAAGCCGCTCGCATTCACCAATGACGTGCGGGCGGCGTGAAAATGATTGGAAGCAGGATCATGGCGGCAAGGGATGTGCTGACGAAAAACCAGCTATGCGTGCTCGAAAAACTCGAGGCCGCCAGCGGGCCGCTCAGCGCCTATACGCTGCTCGACCAGCTTCGCGAGCGCGGTTTTCGCGCGCCGCTGCAGGTCTACCGCGCGCTCGATACGCTGGTGAAGTCTGGCTTCGTGCACAGGCTGGAAAGCCTCAATTCCTTCGTCGCCTGCGCCGAGCCGCATGACCACAGCCATTCAATGACCGCCTTCGCCATCTGCGACACCTGCGGCCAGGTGACGGAAATGTCTGACCACGATGTCGATCATCGGCTTGACGAGTGGGTGCGCTCGACCGGCTTCGCCGCCAAGAAGGCGGTGATCGAGTTTCGTGGGACGTGTGCGAAGTGCCTGGCAGAGGCCGCTTAGAGCGGTTCAGCCTTTGATAGAATCGCCGGCCCGCTCTAAGTACTTGTTTTACGCAATTCCGGACGGAAAACCGCTACGCACTTTTCCTGGAATTGCTCTAACGGGCGGTCGACCAGGCGAACCAGAATGCCACCAGCGCCAGCAGTGCGGAAAGCAGCCGTCGGCTGAAACGCTCCCGTCGGGGGTCGTTGAGGAACGGCTCCAGCGATCCCGCCAGCGCGACAATCATTCCATGTATTCCAGTTGCAATAGCCACATAGACCGCGGTGAGCAGGACAGTCTGGGCGAGGATAGGCCGTCCGGCGTCGACAAAGGTCGGCAGCAAGGCGACATAGAAGATGGCCGCCTTGGGATTGAGAAGGTTGGTGACGAGCCCGCGCATGAAGTATCTGCCATGCGCGCCGCCACCAGCTGAAACCACGTCTGTCCCGGCGGTCCAGCCTTCCCAGGCAAGGTAGAGCAGAAACAACACTCCAGCCCAGCGAAGCCCTTCATAAAGGAACCGGGACGCCTGGATCAGTTCGGCGACGCCGAAGGCCGCAATCCCGCCGATGGCGGCAAGGCCCAAGGCGATGCCCGCGACCGTCGCGAAACCGGCGCGGCGGCCGTCGCTGGCGGAAACCAGCGCCAGATAGGTCATGTTCGGTCCGGGCGTCAATTCAATCAGCAGGCATGCGAACGCAAAGGAAAGCAACATGCCCGTCGAAAGCGGCAGGACGCCGCTCACCTCAATGCGCCTCGTCCCAGTTGTTGGCGGCCCGCGCATCGACATGCAATGGCACCGACATCGATACCGCCGGCATCGGCGCGTTCTCCATCACCCGGCGCACGACCGGGATCGTCGCCTCGACTTCCGCCTCCACCGTTTCGAAGATCAACTCGTCATGCACCTGCAGCAGCATGCGGGCGGAAAGCCCGGCCTTCTCCAGCGCCTCGTCCATATGTACCATGGCGCGGCGGATGATGTCGGCGGCGGTGCCTTGCAGCCTGGCGTTGATCGAGGCGCGCTCGTTGAAGGCGCGGATCGAGGGGTTCGACGATCGTATCTCCGGATAGTGGATGCGGCGGCCGAAGATGGTTTCGACGAAGCCATGTTCGCGGGCATAGGCCTTGGTCGCCTCGATATAGTCGCGGATGCCGGGGAAGCGCTCGAAATACTTCTTGATGTAGGCGCCGGCCTCCTCGCGAGGGATCGACAGCTGGTTGGCAAGGCCGAAGGCCGAGATGCCGTAGATGATGCCGAAATTGATCGCCTTGGCGCGGCGGCGCACTTCCGAAGGCATGCCTTCCACCGGCACGTTGAACATTTCCGAGGCGGTGATGGCGTGGATGTCGGCGCCGTCGGCGAAGGCCTGCGTCAGCTGCGGGATTTCGGCGACATGGGCAAGCACGCGCAATTCGATCTGGCTGTAGTCGGCCGAAACCAGCTTGTGCCCCTTGTCGGCGATGAAGGCGGTCCTGATCTTGCGCCCCTCGGCGGTGCGCACCGGGATGTTCTGCAGATTGGGATCGGATGAGGACAGCCGGCCGGTCGTCGTCGCGGCCAGCGCGTATGAGGTGTGCACGCGCTTTGTATCGGGGTGGATGAAGCCAGGCAGTGCGTCGGTGTAGGTCGATTTCAGCTTGGTAAGCTGGCGCCAGTCGACGATCTTGCGCGGCAGTTCGTGGCCTTCGGCGGCGAGGTCTTCAAGCAACTGAGCCGAGGTCGACCATTGGCCGGTCTTGGTCTTCGAGCCGCCCGGCAGGCCCATGCGGCCGAACAATATGTCGCCCAGCTGTTTCGGCGAGCCGATATTGATGCGCTCGCCGACGAGGCCGTAGATTTCCTCTTCCAGCCGGGCAGCGCCCTGCGCCAGCTCGCCGGAGAGCCGCGACAGGATCTGGCGGTCGACCGAGATGCCGCGCTGTTCCATCCTGGCCAATACCGGCACCAGCGGCCGCTCCAGACGCTCATAGACCGAGACCAGCCCCTTGGCGGCCAGACGCGGCTTCAGCACCTGCCACAGCCTCAACGCTACATCGGCATGGCCGGAGGCGTAGGCGGTCGCCCTGTCGATGTCGACCTGCTCGAAACCGACCGAGCTTCTTCCGGAGCCTGCGAGATCCTTGAGCGGGGTCGTGGCATGGCCGAGCCATTTGTCGGAAAGAGCTGACAAGGTGTGGTGGCCGGTGCCGGCGTCGAGCACATAGGAGATCAGCATGGTGTCGTCGAAAGGCGCGACGTCGACGCCATGGCGGCTCATGACGACGATGTCGTATTTCACGTCCTGGACGATCTTAAGGACCGATCTGTCCTCCAGCAGGGGTTTTAGCAGCGCAAGCGCCTCACGGATGGGGACCTGGTTCTCCAGCAATCCGCCGCCGAGCAGGTCGCCGGCGCCGCTCTTGTGGGCAAGCGGCACATAGGCGGCGCGGCCGGGCGCAATCGCCATCGAAAAACCGATGAGATCGGCGAGCATCGGGTCGGATGAGGTTGTCTCGGTGTCGAAGGCAACGACTCCGGTCTCTCTCGCCTCAGCCAGCCAGGCCTTCAGCGTTGTCGTGTCGCGGATCGCGACATAGGCGCCGGCGTCGATCCTGGCAGCGGAAGCCGCTTCGAGGCGGAGGGCGGCAAGCAGGGAAGGGGTGTCGCCTGCCTTGGCCGCTTCCGCCTTGGCTGCAGCCGGCGCTGCTCCGGCTTCGTTCGTCCCGGCGCCCGCCGCGCTTGGGGCTGCTGCCGGTGCGCCGGCGCCGACATCGGGACCATGCGCGGTGTCGGCGCGCTCGACCGTGACGGCAACGGCCTGGACATCGCCGGCCTCGGTGCCGGTCGCTTCCGCAACGCGGCGGGTCAGCGAGGAAAATTCCATGGTCTTGAGGAAGCCGATCAGCTTCGGCCCGTCCGGTGCGTGCAGCACGAAGTCGTCGAGCCCATCAGCGACCGGCACGTCGTTCTTCAGCGTCACCAGCTGGCGCGAAATGCGCGCCTTGTCGGCGTTGGCGATGATCGATTCCCGCCTCTTGTCCTGCTTGATCTCGCCGGCGCGCTCAAGCAGCCCGTCGAGGTCGCCGAACTGTTCCAGCAATTGCGCCGCCGTCTTCGGCCCGATACCGGGCACGCCCGGCACATTGTCGACCGAGTCGCCGGTCAGCGCCTGCAGATCGATCATCTTTTCCGGCGGCACGCCCCATTTCTCGATCACCTCGGGAATGCCGATCTGGCGGTCCTTCATCGGGTCGTACATGCCGACCGTGTCGCCGACCAACTGCATCAGGTCCTTGTCGGAGGAGATGATCGTGGTGTCGCCGCCGGCCTCACAGGCAAGCTTGCAATAGGTGGCGATCAGGTCGTCGGCCTCAAAACCTTCCATCTCGATGCAAGGCAGGTTGAAGGCCTTGGTCGCCTGGCGAATGAGGCCGAATTGCGGGATCAGGTCTTCTGGCGGAGCCGAGCGGTTGGCCTTGTATTCGGGATAGAGTTCATTGCGGAAGGTCTTCGACGAATAGTCGAAGATCACGGCGAAATGCGTCGGCACCAGACCGACATCGGTGTTGCGGGCGTCCTGCATCAGCTTCCACAGCATGTTGCAGAAGCCGGAAACGGCGCCGACAGGCAGACCGTCGGATTTGCGGGTCAGCGGCGGCAGCGCGTGATAGGCGCGAAAAATGTAGCCGGAGCCGTCGATAAGGAAGAGATGATCGCCTTTTTTCATGCCGGCAGGGATAGCGCGGCGCGGCGCTACGGTCCATGCCAAAGACGGCTTCCGTCAACGGTTCCGGCAATACCCTGACAGAACCCGGCGCTGATGGGCCGGCCGCTCACGGGTATGTTACAAAAGTGTAATTTTGGTGCCCTTGAATCGCCACGTTCAAGGACCCAAATACATGTCATCGGCAGTTTTCGCCGAAGTCCGGAGCAAGGCCCGTCCCCCGCCTATCCCGGACACCTGCGGCAGCCTATCCCCCCTCTCCGGGCTGCCGCAACGTTTCGAGTAAAAGGCCGCCGTGGTTCCCCCTCCACCACGGCGGCTCTTTTTTGCCTCCATATTGCCGATGGCCGTGGCCCAACGTTCGTGGGCTTTTCGTTTTCACGTGCTGCCTTTACGGTTCCGCCTCTGAATCGAAAGGCCTGTAGCAATGTCCCAAGTTTCCCCCGTCCTCGATCGTCTCGACAGCAATCTCGACCAGAGCCTGGAGCGGCTGTTCGGGCTGCTCAGCATCAAGTCGATCTCCACCGACCCAAGCTACGCCGCCGACTGCCGCAAGGCGGCGGAATGGCTGGTGGCCGAGCTCAAGCTGATCGGCTTCGACGCCAGCGTGCGCGATACGCCTGGACATCCGATGGTGGTGGCACATCATGAAGGACCGGCAGGCGCACCGCATGTGCTGTTCTACGGCCATTACGACGTGCAGCCGGTCGATCCAATCGAGCTTTGGGAAAACGATCCGTTCGCGCCGGCCGTGAAGGAGGTCGAACCCGGCCACAAGGTGATCACCGGCCGCGGCTCGGCCGATGACAAGGGCCAATTGATGACCTTCGTCGAGGCCTGCCGCGCCTGGAAGCAGGTGCATGGCAGCCTGCCTTGCCGCATCACCATCCTGTTCGAAGGCGAGGAGGAATCCGGCTCGCCGTCGCTGAAGCCGTTCCTCGACGCGAACAAGGCCGAACTCAAGACCGACTTCGCACTGGTCTGCGATACCAGCATGTGGGACCGCGAGACGCCGTCGATCTGCGTTTCGTTGCGCGGCATGGTGGGCGAGGAGGTTACCGTCAAGGCGGCCAGCCGCGATCTGCATTCGGGCCTCTATGGCGGCCCTGCCGCCAACCCGATCCGCATCCTGGCGAAAATCTTGGCCGACATTCACGACAAGGACGGCCGCGTGACCATTCCCGGCTTCTATGACGGGGTCGAGGAGACGCCCTCGCAAATCCTGAAATCATGGGAGACTCTCGGCGAGACCGCCGAAACCTTCCTCGGCCCCGTCGGACTGTCCATACCCGCCGGCGAAAAAGGCCGTTCCGTGCTCGAGCTCACCTGGGCGCGGCCGACGGCCGAATTCAACGGCATCATCGGCGGCTACACGGGAAAAGGCTTCAAGACGGTGATCGCAGCCGAAGCTTCGGCGAAAGTGTCGTTCCGCCTGGTGCACAAGCAGGACCCGAAGAAGATCCGCGCCGCTTTCCAGACTTTCGTGCGGGAACGCATTCCGGCCGATTGCTCGGTCGAATTCCATCCGCATGGCGGCTCGCCGGCGATCCAGCTTTCCTATGACTCGCCGTTCCTGGCCAAGGCCAAGGACGCACTATCCGACGAATGGGCGAAACAGGCCGTCACCACGGGCGGCGGTGGTTCGATCCCGGTGGTCGGCGATTTCCAGACCTATCTCGGCATCGAGTCGCTGCTGGTCGGCTTCGGTCTCGACGACGACCGTATCCATTCGCCCAACGAGAAATACGAGCTCACTTCCTTCCACAAGGGGCAGCGCTCCTGGGCCCGCATTCTCGACGCGCTGACGCGCTGAATTGGCGTGAAAGTCAAGTTTCTGTTGATTTTTCGCCGGATCGCGGCGAGGACGGATGACTAGCGTTAGGTGCTGCAGCGTCCTTTGCGCATCCCAGATGCGCGGCGCTGCAGGCCGCGACCGGAGAAGACGATGAGCGACATCCGCTTCCACAAAAATGACTTGCCCGACCTTTCGCACTACAATGTCGGGGCGGTGGCCATCGACACCGAGACGCTGGGGCTGAACCCGCATCGCGACCGGCTCTGCGTGGTGCAGATCTCGCCCGGCGACGGCTCAGCCGACGTCATCCAGATCGCACCCGGCCAGAAGAAGGCGCCGAACCTCGTCAGCCTGCTCAGGAACAGGGGCATCACCAAGCTGTTCCATTTCGGCCGCTTCGATCTCGCCGTGCTCTACAACGCCTTCGGCGTCATGCCGGAGCCGGTGTTCTGCACCAAGATCGCCTCGCGGCTGACCCGCACCTATACCGACCGGCATGGGCTGAAGGACATCTGCAGCGAGTTGCTCGGCATCGGCCTGTCGAAGGCGCAGCAATCGTCGGACTGGGCAGCCGAGACGCTGTCGCCGGAACAGCTCGAATACGCCGCCTCCGACGTGCTCTACCTGCACCGGCTGCGCGAGGTGCTGGCTGCCCGGCTGGCGCGCGAGAACAGGACGAGGGAGGCTGACGCCTGCTTTCGCTTCCTGCCGACGCGTGCCAAGCTCGACCTGATGGGCTGGGCCGAAGAGGACATCTTCGCCCATAGCTGACGGCTGCGGAACCAGGGCGCCGTTGGCTGCGTTCCGTCGGCTCAAAGAGGGATGACCTCGAAGAGGGCAAGACATGGCAGACCGCAAGCCGATATCGACCGCACCGACGGACGGTTCCAGGGTCACCGTCTACTGGAAAGACAGCAACAGCGTGATCAACGAATCCATCGCCCAGTATCGCGACGGTGCCTGGTGGACCTATATCGACAGCGATACGCAAAAGCGGGTCGAACCGACGAGTTGGCGGCCGGCCTCCGAGGATAGTGACGACGACTGACGCCGCCGCTGGCGGGGCCGGCTGCTTTCGCATAGCCTGAAGTCGTTGATATCGAGGCCGATTCGGGGCGTTCGCTCCGCCGTCGCCCTTTGCTCGGAGGAACTCAATGGGTATCGAAAGCCTTCTCATCTTCATCATCATCGGCGCCATCGCCGGCTGGCTCGCCGGCCTCGTCGTCTCAGGCTTCGGCTTCGGCCTGGTCGGCAACATCGTCGTCGGCATTATCGGTGCCTTCATCGCCGGTTGGCTTTTCCCCAGGCTCGGCTTTGCCATTGGCGGCGGCATCCTCGCCGCCATCATCAATGCCACGATCGGCGCCATCATCCTGTTGCTGGTGGTCAAGGTCTTGAAACGAGCCTGACGCACGACACCAGAAGGGCGCGCCATGAAACAGAACATGCTCTATTTGATCATCGGCGCGCTCGTCGTGGTCGTCATCGCCCTTGGCATCTACGTCTATCGGGAACAGACCAAGCCGAAGGGCGTGGAGCTGAAGATCGACGACAAGGGCATTTCGATCCAGCAGAATTGATAACGACGGATTGACGCCGGGCTGACAGGCTTGACCGGACAACCGCGGATCAGGCTTTATCACTGCGTCTCACGCCAAGGCGGGCCAGCGAGCACCTTCCATTCCTTCCTCTCTTCAAGGTCAGGCCTCAGGTGATACCCCGGATCAACTTCAGGGCCAGCGATGCTGTCCGAGCCGTGCTTTCGGCAATCGGGCGCACGGAAGATGTGCGCTTTTCGCCCGACAACCGGTTATTGGCCATCGCCGGCTTTGGGCGAAAGCGCTGCCTGATCCTGGGGATCGAGGTCGAGCCAGCCTCCGATGGCCCCGAGGTCACGATCCATGATCACATGGAACTGACATCCGACTGCATCGGCGAGGTTCATGGCCTCGATTTCATCGACGACCGGACCCTGGCAGTCGCCAATCGCGATGGGCTGGTTGGGATATTCTCGCTGCCTGCGGGAGAGCCTGCCGGCAGAAGCCTTGAAATCTCGCCGCGGCGCCAGATCAAGAGCGGGCTGCTCTGCAAGCTGAGGACGCCCGGTTCGATCGCAGTCATACGGGAGTCGCGCAACCGGACCAGCCTGCTGGTCTGCAACAACTATACGCACCGGGTCACCCGGCATGTCGTTGACCGGCTGCTGGGATATCGCGCGCTGAGGAACCAGGTGCTGCTGAAACGGGGCCTTGATATTCCCGACGGCATCGCGCTCAGCCATGACGGCCAATGGGTCGCCATCAGCAGCCATGGCACCAAGGATGTGAAGATCTACAGCCTGTCGGGGCCGCTTGGACCCGACACCGAGCCGGCCGGGATCCTGGACAACGCCAACTATCCGCACGGCCTGCGCTTCACCGCTGACGACCGGCACATTCTTGTCGCCGACGCCGGCAGTCCAAGGCTGCACGTCTATGACAGCGAGGGCGGCTGGACCCCTTCGCGCTCGCTTGTCGTCCTCGACGATGAGACCTTCCTGCGCGGCAGGATCAGTGACGAGGAAGGCGGGCCGAAGGGCCTCGATATCGACCGCTCGAACAATGTCGTGGCGTTGACCTGCGAAGAGCAGGCACTGGCGTTTTATTCGCTGGCGTCGATCATCGGGCGGGCAGGGCAGCGAGCTCGAGCCGGAGTTGACGCGCCTCTAAGGGTAAGTATTTGAAGTGGTTGGGACGGCAACGGCTCCGGCGGCCTGAACATCAGCAACACCAACTTTCGGTTGGTCGTGAGGGCTTGGGCCTGGCGCCGAGTTCGACGCCCACCGGACTATTTCCTGGATGCGGGCAACCACGACATCAAGAGGTATATCCTCGGTTTTCCTCGATCCGAACTCGCGCGCTTCCACTACCCAATGATGCGGGGTGAGCGGGCGCCAGAGGCGGGCTTTCGACGGGCCTGCCAATGTAAGCAGTGCACCCTGCCGAGTGGCCACCAGATGTCCAAGCCCGCTCTCTGCGGCAACAATGCAGATCGCACGATCGGCGAGAGCGTGGAATAGCCAAGGAAGCAACGCCGAATCCTGGACCGAACCGACATCAACAATCTTCGACACGCCGTCCTTTTCAATCCAGTTGCGCTGCTCGGTTTCTTGCGGCCCGAGCAGGAAAACAGGAATGATGCCATCGTTGGCAATGTGTTTGGCCAGGTCCGTCCATTTCTGCCGATGCCAGAACTTATTCATGGTCGGGCCGGGAGACAGGCCTATAAAGCGCTCGCCCGACGAAATGAGTCGCAAAGCCTCGTCGCGCGCCTTTTCGAACACGGGCAATCTGGCGTCGAAAGGCAAAAGGCGGCCAGTGGCCAGTTCGACCATCCGATGCCATCGCAGGGCGTTGGTAGGGGGGCGAGGCTCGAAAAAGCCGGCAATATTGCGTCGTAGAGCGAAGCCTACCGAATTGGCAATGTACCGCGCAGGCAGTCCTGTCGCTGCAAAATAGCTCCGGGGTGTCTCCTTGCTTGAGCGAAGATCCAACACGAGGTCCACGGTGCCAAGTCGGCGTATCAGCGCACGCACCTCAGAAATGTTGGACAGGCGCTGATCGACTAGAATTTCATCGATAAGTTCGGGCTGAACGGGGGCCAATGTTGTGCGCCACACGGTGTCCAAATCCGATGCGCAGACGATCCGATGAGTGGGCAAAGCCAGCCTCAGCGCGCGGTAGACTGGAATCCGCAAAATCGCGTCCCCAAGCTTTTCATTGCGCGTCAGCACCAGGACTACTGGCTTTTCTGAAATCTTCATGTTCGCAGCGCCAAATCCCGAAAATCTTCGCGCTAATGCAAGATGATGCCGAAGGCAAGCAGTGACCGAGCCACAAGCCAAGCATGCGGCGAATACTTTTGCCCTCGCGGGTTCACATTGCGCGGCCGACGAACCCCCTCAGGGGTAACCTCGATCAGGATTTAGCCGCGCCGCGCAAGCCACGGCGAAAGGCTTATGTCGGCATGAAAGAACCTATTTCCGCGCGGGAAAGCATCGGTAACGGCAGCGGATTTCCAAATTTCCAAGGCAATTCAACGGGCTGTGAATCCGCCGCTTTAACGCGCCTTTAAACCGCCGCATCTAATCTGCAACCCGAGCGCCCATAGGCACCGGGACATTAAGCACAGCGCATGGCGAACCGCAGAGACAGTCGCATCGAACCGAGCTTCGAGGGGCCGTCACAGGCAAAGACCTCGGCCGGGTTTTCGGTGAGCGAGGAGGATCGCGTCGTGCCTGGCAATCGCAAATCCTCCACAGGGCGCAAGACCGCCAGGGCGAAATCATCGCGGCGTGGACGCGGCCGCAGCCGGCGCGGCCTGTTCGGCGTGCTTGGCCGCCTGGTCTACTGGTGCTTCGTGCTCTGCATCTGGGGCGGCATCGCGGCGGCCGGCATCGTCGTCTATTACGGCGCGAAGATGCCTGCGGCCACGACCTGGTCGATCCCCGACCGCGCGCCCAACATCAAGATCGTCTCGGCCGACGGACAATTGCTCGCCAATCGCGGCATGAGCGGTGGCGAGGCGGTCGGCCTGCACGAAATGTCGCCCTACATTCCCGAAGCCGTCATCGCCATCGAGGACCGCCGTTTCTATTCGCATTTCGGCATCGACCCGATCGGCCTGTCGCGCGCCATGGTCACCAACGTGCTCGGCGGGCATTTCTCGCAGGGCGGCTCGACGCTGACCCAGCAGCTGGCCAAGAACCTGTTCCTGACACCGGATCGCACGCTCGAACGCAAGGTGCAGGAAGTGCTGCTGGCGCTGTGGCTGGAGCACAAGCACACCAAGGACCAGATCCTCGAAATGTACCTCAACCGGGTCTATTTCGGCTCGGGCGCCTATGGCGTGGAGGCGGCTTCGCGGCGCTATTTCGGCAAGAGCGCGAGCGACGTCACCTTGTCCGAGGCAGCCCTCCTGGCCGGCCTGTTGAAAGCGCCGTCGCGGCTGTCGCCGGCGCGCGACCCGAAGGCGGCCGAGGACCGGGCGCAGCTGGTGCTCGCCGCCATGCGCGACGAAGGCAAGATCAGCGCCAAGGAACTGACCTCGGCGATGAGCGCGCCGGCGACACGCGCGCCGTCCTACTGGACCGGCTCGGAAAACTATGTCGCCGACACGATCATGGAAGAATTGCCCGACCTGATCGGCGACGTGCGTGGCGATATCGTCATCGATAGCACTGTCGACCTGACGCTGCAGAAACTCGCCGAACAGTCGATCCGGCGGCTGATCGACGAGAGCGGCAAGAAGCTCAATGTCAGCCAGGGCGCGCTGGTGTCGATCGACGATTCCGGCGCGGTGCGCGCCATGGTCGGCGGCTACGACTATTCGACCAGCCAGTTCGACCGCGCCTCGGAAGCGCGCCGGCAGCCCGGCTCGGCCTTCAAGCCGTTCGTCTATATGGCGGCGTTGGAAGCCGGACGTACGCCGGACAGCGTGCGCAACGACGCGCCGATCAAGATCGGCAAATGGACGCCGGACAATTACGGCGGCAAGTATTTCGGCAAGGTGACACTGGCGACGGCGCTGGCGAAGTCGCTGAACTCGGTCGCGGCACAGCTGACCATGGAGGTCGGGCCCGACGCGGTGGTCGAGGCGGCGCACCGCATGGGCATCCAGTCCGAGCTGCAGTCGAATACCTCGATCGCGCTCGGCACTTCCGAAGTGACGCCGCTGGAACTGACGTCGGCCTATGTTCCCTTCGCCAATGGCGGCTACAAGCCGGACATCCATTTCATCCGCCGCATCACCACGACCGAAGGCAAGGTGCTCTATGACGACAATGGCGGCGGCGCGCCGCGCGTCGTCAAACCAGAGATCGTCGGCATGATGAACTCGATGATGACCGGCACGGTCGAGATCGGCACTGCCAAGAAGGCGGCGTTTGCCTGGCCGTCGGCCGGCAAGACCGGCACCAGCCAGAATTCGCGCGACGCCTGGTTCGTCGGCTACACCGCCAACCTGACCACCGGCGTGTGGTTCGGCAATGATGACGGCAGCGCAATGAAGAAAGTCACCGGCGGCGCGCTGCCGGCACAGGCCTGGCACGAGTTCATGGTCGCGGCACATGAAGGCGTGCCGGTGCGGCCGCTGCCCGGAACCTGGAAGTCGACGCCATCGGACACGATCGTGCCGGACGACATTCCGTCTGCCGATGTCGGACCGGCGCCGGTGCCGCAGGCGTCGGTCGGCCAGTCCCAGCCTGCTGCCCGAGCGCCTGCGCCTGCCCGCCCTGCACGGCCCGCCCAGACGGTCGATGCCGATGTCTTGGACATGCCGGGCGACGGTGGCACCACCGCTTCGGTCGGGCATCCCGTGCCGCCCGGCAATGTCGGCGGCCCGACCAAGAAGCGGCAGACGTCGATCCTCGACATCCTCACCGGGGGGTAGAGCCTGATAGAATCGGGATGGGGCTCTATCTCTTTGTTTGACCATGATCTTTTCCGAAAACCGGATTCCACTTTTTCGGGATCATGGTCCAAGCGTCAACTCGCCCCTCGCCACGGCATCGGCGTTCCGCTAAATGTCCGGCTGGAGACCGCGACATGGCTGAACCCGACACCAGAAAGACCATCGTGCTGACCGGCGCCAGCCGCGGCATCGGTCATGCCACGGTCAAGCGCTTTTCACGCGAGGGCTGGCGGGTCATCACCTGCTCGCGCCAGGCCTTTGCCGAGGACTGTCCGTGGCCGGCCGGGCCGGAGGACCACATCAAGGTCGATCTGGCCGACCAGGAGGATGTCGGCGTCGCCGTTTCGGAAATCCGTCACCGGCTGGAGGCGCATGGCGGACACCTCAATGCGCTGGTCAACAATGCCGGCATCTCGCCGAAGCTCAGCGACGGCAACAGCCGCATGAACTCGATCGACACGCCGATGCATGTCTGGCGCGACGTGTTCCAGGTCAATTTCTTCGCACCGATCATGCTGGCCAGAGGCCTGTTCAAGGAGCTGGCATCGGCGAAAGGTTCGATCGTCAACGTCACCTCGATCGCCGGCACCCGTGTACACCCCTTCGCCGGCACGGCCTATGCGACGTCGAAGGCGGCGCTCGGTTCGCTGACGCGCGAGATGGCGCATGATTTCGGCCCGCACGGCATCCGCGTCAACGCCATCGCACCGGGCGAGATCGACACGGCGATCCTGTCGCCCGGCACCGACAAGATCGTCGAGACGATCCCGCTCAGAAGGCTCGGCGCTACGGCTGAGGTCGCCGACATCATCTTCTTCCTCTGCTCGCAGCAGGCATCCTACGTGACCGGCTCGGAAATCCACATCAATGGCGGCCAGCACGTGTGAGGCTTCAGGCTCTCATTCGGTCATGGTGAGAACAGCCTTGCCGCTGAAGCTGCGCTGTCGCAGTGCGTCCAGGGCTTGGGCGATGTCTGTCCACCGCACAGTCAAGGCCACGCGGGTTTCCAGCCGGCCAGCCGCGACCAGAGCGAGCAGCGAGGCGATGTCCGCGCCAATGCCGGAGCCAGAAGTGTAGTACGCGAAAGTCTGAAGCCTCGCCCCCTCGTGACCAGGGACGAACTGGCGGAATCCAACGGGCGTGAGTTCGCCACTGCTCGAACCGAACATGACGATGATCCCGCCAGGTGCGACTCGCTCGATCGCGTGTGCGAGGCTTTCGCCGCCGACTGACTCAGTGATCAGCGAAAATGGCCCCTCGGCCAGCTCAATCGACTCGACGACCTGCTCGGCGCCCAGGCGGCGGAGATCCTCGCCGTGCCGGGCGGCTGCGATCGCGGTCACCGACGCACCCTGCTGGCGGGCGATCTGGATCTGGAAACGACCGACCGCACCGCTTGCGCCGGTGATCAGGACCTGCTGGCCGGCCAGGTCGCCGCCGTGGCGCAGAGTCCTCAGCGCCGTCGTGCCCGCGACCGGAAGCGCGGCTGCGGAAACGAAGCTGACGTCATCCGGCAGCACGGCGAGACGGTCGGTTGAAACGGCGACCCGTTCGGCCCAGCCGGCCTGGTCGACCAAAGCCGCAACCCGGGTGCCCACGGCTGGCCCGGAGCCATCGGCTGCTGCCTGTTCGACAACCCCAACGATGTCCTGGCCGGGTATCCAGCCGCTCGGACGTATGGTGAGCAGGCGCAGTTCGCCGCGGTTCAACGAGGTTGCGTGGACCGAGACAAGCGCCTCGTTCGCGAGGGGCTGAGGTTCCTCGAACTCGCCTAGCCTTAACCCGGTGGCGCTGTCGGGAGACGTGACTAGGGCGAGCATGGGGGTCGTACCTTCCTGCCGGTTTGTGGACGCCAGCTCCCCTGGAAAGCACGGCAAGCTGGCCCACTCAGAGTACCCATCGAGATCGCAGGCCATGCCTGCGATGCGCGCGCAGCGTCATTGCGATCAACTGGTGTCCGCCATGCGCAAACCGGAACCTATCGACTTCCCTGGTTTAGGAATTTAGCTATGATGGCATTTAATCGCTAAAAGCCGTCAATCATGAGGCAGCCTCTTCGCTATCCTTGGCCCGATCTCGATGTGGACAATGTGCTCGCGCCGGCGATCGCGGTGCGCGTTGACGTCACCGACACCAGAGCGGAGGTACCCGCCCATCGGCATCGCAAGGGCCAGCTCGTCTTCGCGCTCGGAGGCGGCGTCACATGCCACGTCCCAAGCGGCCTATGGATGGTACCGCCTCATTGCGGGGTCTGGATTCCCGGCGACATGGAGCACAGCAATGTCGCGACGGCCAACGCCCGGATTTTTTTCGTGTACATTGAGCCGGGAGCCGCCGATCTGCCGGACCGGTGCTGCACCCTTTCGATCTCGCCGCTGCTTCGCGAACTGATCATCGAGCTGTCCGATGGCGTGCAGGACGACCACGCGAGGGATGAGCTTTTGACCAAGACCCTGCTTACTGAGCTGCCACGTATGCCTGTCCAGCGGCTGCATCTGCCGATCTCGTCCGAGCCGCGCTTGAGGAAGATCGCCGAAGCGTTGGCGCAAGACCCTGCCGACCGTAGCACACTGGCAGAATGGGCCAGTCGCGTTGCGCTCAGCGAGAGCAGTCTCGCCCGCCTCGTGGTGAAGGAGACAGGGCTGAGCTTCGGGCGCTGGCGCCAGCAATTGCACCTGATCGTCGCGATTCGAGAACTGGCCTCCGGTGCGAGCGTGCAGCAGGTTTCGGGCGATCTTGGCTATGGTTCCGTCACGGCCTTCATCACAATGTTCAAGAAGGCGCTTGGGAAGCCGCCGGCAAAATACCTCGGCAGTGTCGCGCAAAACGGCGGCTCTGCATTTATGGCGTGAGCAACTCGCCTGCGGGCGGACGATTGAGATCGATTGTGCAATCTTTCGCCGGCCTTCTGCCAGTGGCGACCAGTACGCATGATCGTGCAGGATCGACTCAGGCAGCGGACGGTTCAGCCGCCTCTGGCTTGTGGCCCAGAACCTCTTCCACGATGCCGCGGGCGATCTCGCGCTCGCCCATGATGACGGTGTCGGCGCCGAGCCCCTTGAGGTGCTCGACCTCGGCGTCTGAATGGGCTCGGGCGATGACGTCGATGCCAGGATTAGCGGCGCGTGCGCGCAGCACGACCTGTCCTGCCTCGAAGGCATTGGGAATGGCGAGGATCAGCCGCTTTGCACTTTCCGGATTGGCGGCGGCAAACACGTCGGCATTGGCCGCGTTGCCGGAAATGGTTTCAATGCCGTCGGCCTTGAGCTTCGTCAGCGTCTTGTCGGCATCTTCGATGACGAGGAAGGGCATGGCTGCGTCCTTGAGTGCCGCGCCGACGAGGCTGCCGACGCGGCCATAACCGATCAGGATGGCGTGGCCGGTGAGCTTTGTCTTCGGCGGCGGCCCGTCCTCCCGAGCTGGCGCCGCGACGGAAGCCACCTCTCCCGGTGCGGTCGCCGGGCCGATCGGTTTTGCCTCGACCGGTGACGCTGCCTTGGCGGCCCGCGCCTCCAGCCATGGCTTCATCCAGTCGATGGCGAGGAACATCAAAGGGTTGAGCATGATCGACAGGATGGCGCCGGCCAGGATCAGGTCGCGTCCCTGTTCGGGCAACAGGCCGAGCCCGACGCCGAGTTCGGCCAGGATGAAGGAGAACTCGCCGATCTGGGCAAGGCTTGCCGAGATCATCAGTGCGGTGGCAATCGGATAGCCGAAGACGACGACAATGACGAACGCCGCCAGCGATTTGCCGAGCACGATGATGGCCAGCGTCGCCAGGATCGGCAGACCATTGCTCATCAGGCTGAGCGGGTCGAACAGCATGCCGACCGAAACGAAGAACAGCACCGAGAAGGCGTCGCGCAGCGGCAGCGATTCCTCGGCCGCGCGGTGGCTGAGCTCGGACTCGCTCATGATCATGCCGGCAAAGAAGGCGCCCAGCGCCAGCGAGACGCCGAACAGCTTTGCCGCCCCGAAGGCGACGCCGAGCGCTATGGCGAGCACGGCCAGCCGGAACAGTTCGCGCGAGCCGGTATGGGCGACATAGTGCAGGATCCAGGGGATGACCCGGCGGCCGACCACCAGCATGACGACGACGAAGGCGGCGACCTTGGCCAGCGTGACGCCGACGACCCCCCAGATGCCGTAGCTGGCGGGCAGCGCCAGCACGCCGCTGGCGTGGCTGTCCGCTTGTGGTTGGCCGCCGAGCACGCCGGCCAGCGCAGGCAGCAGCACCAGCGCCAGCACCATGGCCAAGTCCTCGACGATCAGCCAGCCGACAGCGATGCGGCCGCGCTCGGTCTCGATCAGCCGGCGCTCCTGCAAGGCGCGCAGCAGCACCACGGTCGAGGCGACGGAAAGCGCCAGGCCGAAGACCAGCCCTGCACCCATCGACCAGCCGAGCAGCCAGGCAAGGCCGGCGCCGAGGGCGGTGGCAAAGGCGATCTGCACGACGGCGCCGGGCACGGCGATGGCGCGGACCGACAAAAGGTCCTTCAGTGAAAAATGCAGGCCGACGCCGAACATCAAGAGGATGACGCCGATTTCGGCGAGCTCGTTGGCGAGGCCGGCATCGGCGACGAAACCCGGCGTGTTCGGCCCGACCAGCACGCCGGCTACGAGATAGCCGACCAGCGGCGGTACGCGAAAACGGTTGGCGAGCGCTCCAAAGACGAAAGCCAGCCCCAGACCGGCGACGATGGTGGCGATAAGGGGCGTGTCACGCGGCATTGTCTATGGAGCGCCTTTCGAAATCGCGATGTCGGATAGGGCCGCTGGAGGCCGCCGCCTGTTGCAGTATGGGGGCTGTCATAGGCGCGAGGCAACCCGCCATGCCGCGAAATGGCCGGCAGTGCCGACAAGAGCGAATGGAGGACCGAATTGCGCGCGGGTCAGGCGGCCTGCAGCAGGCTCTCGATCTCGAAAATAGTGTGGTTGGTCAGCGTCTTCGGAATTTCCGCCTGCACCCTGTCGCCGACCTCCTTGTGCAGCTTCCGGCGCATCTCGCCCAGCACCTGCGGCGGCGCGACCAGCACGATCTCCTCGAAGGCGCCGCGATGCGCCAGCCGGTAGAGCCGCTCGGCGATATCGTCGGCGAAGCGCTCCTTGCCGATACGGTGCCAATCGGTGTCCTGAACCGCACTGCGATGGACCGACGGGCCGTCATTGTAGCGGCCCGGGCGGTCGCTGCCTTGATCGCGGGTGGCGGGGTTCTCCTGCTCCATTTCCTGCACCACTTGCAGGTCGGTGAATCGCGTGTCGCCCCGGTTGCGCAGGAACAGCGCCTTCTCACCGTCGGCGACCACAACCCACAGCCCATGCTTCAGCTTGATGTCGCTCATATCGGCTCCTCCGTTTCCTGACCGGCCCCGGATGAGACCGCATGGCCCGATGCCCTGCAGCCTGGGGCTTGAATGGCAAACGCTGGGTCGGGCGAAATCGTTCCGGGACGACGCCTCGTGCCCGGCCGAAGATCGCCGCGATGCCTTGCGGCATTAATCTACTAATTTGGTAGAATTTAGAAAAAACTGTTTTGCGACGCCGAGCGCGAGCGGCTAAAAGGGCCGCAGATCCGGGCCTGCAACAGCATCTTGAATCCGCTTGGCACCTGGCTGTGGAATAATTTTCTCCTGCCCTTCGCAGTTGCGAAAAAGCGATTGCCTGCCATCGCCGGATGCGCGAGTGCTTTCCTTCTGGTTTTTCGCGCCGCCGCGTAAAACTGGCAGACTGTTCCAGGATTCCTTGTCGTCATGCCTGAGGCCAATGCCAAGCTTAACGCCTTTCCCGTTTTCATGCGGGTCGAGGGCGAAGCCGTGGCCATCGTCGGCGGCGGCGAGGAGGCGTTGGCCAAGGCTCGGCTGCTCGGCCAGTCGAGCGCGGTGCTGCGCATCATCGCCAATACCGCCGAAGCCGAGCTGCTGAGCTTCATCGCTGCGACCGGCGCCGTCCATATCGATGCCGCCTACGAGGCGGCGCATCTGGAAGGCGCGACCCTGGTGTTCGCCGCCAGCGGCGAGGAAGCGCTCGATCGCCGCGTCGCCGCCGACGCACGCCGGCTGGGCATTCCGGTCAATGCGGTCGACCGGCCCGAGCTTTGCGATTTCTTTACGCCGGCGCTGGTCAACCGCGCCCCGGTTGCGATTGCCATCGGCACCGAAGGGGCTGGTCCGGTGCTTGCCCAGATTCTGCGCGGCCGCATCGACCGCATGCTGTCGCCGTCGCTCGGTGCGCTGGCGACGCTCGCCGCTTCGTTCCGTGGTGCCGCCGAGCGCCTGCCGAAGGGCAATGGCCGCCGCCGCTTCTGGAGCGATTTCTTCGCCGGCGCGCCGGCGCGTGCCGTCGAAGCCGGAGAGCTTTCGCAGGCGCATGATGCAGCACTTGACCTGCTCGTCTCCAATGCGCCGGCCGCAGGCCATATCGCGCTGGTCGGCGCGGGCCCAGGCGCGGAAGACCTTTTGACGCTGCGGGCGCATCGGCTTTTGATGGAAGCCGACGTCATCGTCTATGACGCGCTGGTGCCGGAAGCGATCGTCGCCATGGGCCGTCGCGACGCCGAGCGCCTGCCGGTCGGCAAGCGCAAGGGCTGCCATTCCAAGAGCCAGGCCGAGATCAATGCGCTGCTGGTCGAACTCGGCCATGCCGGCAAGCGCGTCGTGCGGCTGAAGTCGGGCGATCCGCTGGTGTTCGGCCGGGCCGGCGAGGAAATGGCCGCACTTCGCGACGCCGGCATAGCCTATGAAGTGGTTCCCGGCGTCACCGCGGCCTTCGCTGCTGCTGCCGATTTCGAACTGCCGCTGACACTGCGCGGCGTCTCTTCGTCGATGGTGTTCACGACAGGCCACGATCTCAAGGGCAATTCGCTGCCCGACTGGGCCAAGCTTGCCATCTCCGGCGCCACTGTCGCCGTCTATATGGGCCGCTCGGTCGCCGCCGAAGTTGCGGGACGGCTGATCGAAGCCGGCCTCTCGCCGGACACGGCGGTCGCTGTGGTCGAGAATGCCAGCCTCGGCAACCGCCGCCGCTTCCACGGCACGCTGGCCGATTTGCCGTCTCTGGAAGCGCGCGCCGACCTCACCGGCCCGGTCATGACTATCATCGGCGATGCGGTCGCCGGCGCCAATTTCGAACGTTCCGAGCCGCTCGCGGCACACAGGCATGAGGGCGTTGCCAACACGGCCGCCGAAGGAGTTGAGCAATGAAGGTTCTGACCGCAAACAGGCTCACCGACGGCATCGCCGTCTGGTACGCCGATGGCGGCTGGGCCGAGACGATCGGCAATGCCGACCTCGCCCATGACAAGACGGCCGAGGACCGGCTGGAAGCAATCGGTGCCGCTGCCTACGCCAACAATGAGGTTGTCGACGTCAATTTGATCGACGTCACCGTGGTCGACGGCGTGGTCGAAGCGGTGCGGCTGCGCGAAAAGATCCGCGCCGCCGGCCCGACCATCCGTGGCGATCTCGGCAAGCAGGCTCATCCGGAAGCTGTCCGGGCGGCATCGATTTAAGCAGGCAATACGGGCGGGCGCGCCCTGAAAGACGAAGCATGTACCGTTACGATGAGTTCGACCAAGATTTCGTGCAGGCCCGTGTCGCCGAGTTCAGCGACCAGGTCCAGCGGCGGCTTGCCGGCGAGATCACCGAGGACCAGTTCCGGCCGCTCAGGCTGATGAACGGCGTCTACCTGCAGCTGCACGCCTATATGCTGCGCATCGCGGTGCCCTATGGTACGCTGAACAGCCAGCAGCTGCGTATGCTCGGCCACATCGCCCGCAAATACGACAAGGGCTACGGCCATTTCACGACGCGGCAGAACATCCAGTTCAACTGGCCGGCGCTGTCGGACATCCCGGCGATCCTGGCGGATCTGGCCAGCGTCGAGATGCATGCCATCCAGACCAGCGGCAACTGCATCCGCAACGTTACCGCCGACCACTTTGCCGGTGCCGCCGCCGACGAGGTCGCCGATCCGCGCCCCTATGCCGAAATCCTGCGGCAATGGTCGTCGGTGCATCCGGAGTTTTCGTTCCTGCCGCGCAAGTTCAAGATCGCGGTGACCGGTGCCGACCGCGATCGCGCCGCCATCCAGACGCATGACATTGGCCTGCACTTGAAGAAGAATGCTGCCGGCGAACTCGGCTTCGCCGTCTATGTCGGCGGTGGCCAGGGCCGCACGCCGATGGTCGCCAAGAAGATCCGCGACTTCCTGCCGGAAGCCGACCTTCTCTCCTACTGCACGGCGATCCTGCGCGTTTACAATCTCTATGGCCGTCGCGACAACAAGTACAAGGCGCGCATCAAGATCCTCGTCCACGAGACCGGGGTCGAGGAGATCACCCGCCAGATCGAGGCCGAATGGCAGGAGCTGAAGGACGCCGAGCTGAAGCTGCCGGAAGCCGACATCCGCGCCATCGACGCTTATTTCGCGCCGCCTCAGCTGACCGCTCGGCCGGAAGGCGACGCGGCGGTGAAGCTGGCACGGCTCGATTCCAAAAGTTTCTCCGAATGGCTCGACCAGAATGTGGTGACCCACCGCCATCCCGACTATGCGGCGGTGACGATCTCGCTCAAGGGCATCGGCGAGGTGCCGGGCGACGCCACGGACAGCCAGATGGAAGCGGTTGCCGACATCGCCGAGAAATACGCCTTCGACGAGCTGCGCGTCAGCCACGAGCAGAACCTGATCCTGCCGCATGTCGCGCGCGCCGACCTCAAGGCGGTTTATGACGCGCTGGTAGACATCGGGCTGGCGACAGCCAATTCCAATTTGATCAGCGACATCATCTCGTGCCCCGGCCTCGACTATTGCGCGCTGGCCACGGCGCGCTCCATTCCGGTGGCGCAGGAAATCTCGCAGCGCTTCGCCTCGCTCGAGCGCCAGCGCGAGATCGGCGAATTGAAGCTGAAGATTTCCGGCTGCATCAATGCCTGCGGCCACCACCATGTCGGCCATATCGGCATTCTCGGCGTCGAGAAGAAGGGCGCCGAGCTCTACCAGGTCACGCTCGGCGGCTCGGCCGACGAGAACACCTCGGTCGGCGAGATCATCGGCCGCGGCTTCTCGTCGGAAGAGATCACCGACGCCATCGAGCAGATCGTCGAAACCTATCTCGGCCTTCGGCTCGATCCCTCAGAACGATTCATCGACGCTTACCGCAGAGTCGGTCCCGCGCCGTTCAAGGAGGCGCTTTATGCTGGCGAAACCAAGGCCGCTTGACCGTATCGTCGATGTCGAGGCCGGCATCGCCGCCGAGGCGGCGGGGCTCGACGCGCTCTATGGTCACCTGAACCCGCTCCAGATCATCGAGCGCTCGACGCGGGAAATCTTTCGCGGCGGTATCGCTGCAGTTTCCTCCTTCGGCGCCGATTCGGCCGTGCTCCTGCACATGATCGCCGAGATCGACCGCACCCTGCCGGTGATCTTCCTCGATACCGGCAAGCATTTCGAGGAGACGCTCGGTTATCGCGACGCGCTCGCCGCCGATTTCGGCCTGACCGACATCAGGGTGATCAAGCCCGAAGAGGCCGCACTCGAGCGGGTCGATCCGACCGGCAACCTCAACGAGACCGACACCGACGCCTGCTGCAATGTGCGCAAGGTCGAGCCGTTGGCGCGCGGCGTCGAGCCGTTCCGCGCCTGGTTCACCGGGCGCAAGCGCTTCCAAGCCTCGACGCGCGCGGCACTGCCCGTCTTCGAAGCGGTCGGCTCGCGCATCCGCGTCAACCCGCTGGCGCATTGGACGACGTCGGACCAGGCCGCCTACATGCGCGCGCATGCGCTGCGCGAGAACCCACTGGTCGCTTATGGCTATCTGTCGATCGGTTGCTTCCCGTGCACGCAGCCGGTGCAGCCGGGCGAGGACGCGCGCAGCGGCCGCTGGGCCGGACACGCCAAGACCGAGTGCGGCATCCACCTTTCCGGGCTGGAGAAGTCGCTGACCGACGCATCGCTTTAGGGTATGTTGATCTTCAGGTGAGGACGGCCTGCGAACGGCGGTTTCCTGCGCTTCCGGTGCTCACGTACTTCAAGTACGCTCCGCTCCGGCTCTCGGAAGCCACCGTTCTCGGCTCGGCCTGACCTGAATCTCAACACACCCTGGTATAGTTTTTGGGCTAGGAATTTTGATGACCGAACCGACGACACCGGAGACCCGCCTCTGGACCCCTACGGGTTTCCGCGAGGACGAATGGGTTCATGCCGAAAGCGCCGATGCGCTTACCGGCAATGGCCGCTTCATCCTGCCGCTGCAGGCGTTTCTGGGGCTCGACGCGGAGGTGCGCCGATCGGCGAAGGAGCGCCTCGGCGTCCAGCTTCTGCCGGGTGACGAACTCGACAAGATCGCCGGACTGCTCGACCAGCTGTCGCTGGTGGCGCTAGCCTTTCCGGCGTTCAATGACGGGCGGTCCTTCTCCAAGGGCGAATTGCTGCGCGCGCGCTATCATTTCCAGGGTGCCGTCCGCGCCACTGGCCAGGTTCTGGTCGATCAGCTGCCGCATATGCTGCGGCTCGGCTTCGACGAATTCGAAGTGTCGAACCCGGTGCTGTTGAAGCGGCTCGAGGAAGGCCGCACCGGGGGCCTGCCGCTCTACTATCAGCCGGCCGCCGAGCCGGAGGCCAAGGGGCCGAAATATTCCTGGCGGCGCAAACGCACGGGCTGACCCTACGGCAACGCGCTGACGTCTTTACAATGCTCGCAAGCGGGCCTTCTCTTGGACATCCGGACGGAAACATCCGCCGGATGATCGGGAGGAGACCATGCGCTACGACTATGTCATTGCCGGTGGCGGTTCCGCCGGCTGCACGCTGGCTGCAAGGCTCTCTGAAGATCCCTCCAAAACGGTCTGCCTGATCGAAGCCGGCGGCGCCGGCAAGGATTTGTTCATCCGCGCGCCGGCGGGCGTCATTGCGCTGCTGCCGGGGCGGCCGAGGATCAACAACTGGGCTTTCGAGACGGTGCCGCAGCAAGGGCTTGGCGGCCGCAAGGGCTACCAACCGCGCGGCAAGACGCTCGGCGGCTCCAGCGCCATCAACGCTATGCTCTACATTCGCGGGCACCGCAGCGACTATGACGGATGGGCCGACCTCGGCTGCGACGGCTGGTCGTGGGAGGAGGTGTTGCCCTATTTCAGGCGCGCCGAAGGCAATCAGCGCGGCGCAGACGCGCTGCATGGCGGCGACGGGCCGTTGCGGGTCGGCGAGCAGCAGGAGCCGCGTCCCGTCGCCCGCGCCTTTGTCGAGGCCTGCGGCGAAAACCAGATCCGCCGCAATGACGATTTCAACGGAGCCGAGCAGGAAGGGGCGGGGCTCTATCAGGTGACGCAATTCTGGGGTGAGCGCCGCAATGGCGAGCGCTGCTCGGCGGCTGCCGCCTATCTGCATCCGGCCATGCACCGGCCGAACCTGACCGTTGTCACCGGAGCGCATGCCACCGGCATCGTCCTCGACGGCAAGCGCGCCACGGGCCTGCGCTACCGCGTGGGCAAGAACGAGGCGGTGGCGCAAGCCAAGCGCGAGGTCATTGTCTGCGGCGGCGCCTTCGGCTCGCCGCAGCTGCTGTTGTTGTCCGGCATCGGCCCGGCGGCCGAACTGGCGATGCACGGCATTCCGGTCGTCCATGAGGTGCCCGGCGTCGGCAAGAACCTGCAGGATCATCTCGATTTCATCATGGCCTGGACGTCAAAAGATGCCGACATGATGGGCATCGGCCTGCGCGGCACGCCTGGAATGCTCAGGCATATGCTGCGCTGGCGCCAGGACGGCACCGGCATGATCGCCACGCCCTATGCCGAAGCCGGCGCTTTCCTCAAATCCGATCCGGCGATCGACAGGCCAGACCTGCAACTGCATTTCTGCATCGCCATCGTCGACGACCACGGCCGCAAGCTGCATATGGGCTACGGCTTTTCCTGCCATGTCTGCGTGCTCAGGCCCTATTCGCGCGGCGAGGTCGGTCTGTCGGCTCCGAACCCGCTGGCGCCGCCGCGCATCGACCCGCGCTTTCTCGAGGACGAACGCGATGCCGCGCTTCTGCTCAAGGGGGTCAAGACGATGCGCGGCATATTGGAGGCGCCGGCGCTGGCGAAATACCGCCGCAAGGAAATCTACACCGCCGGCGCTTCAAGCGATGCCGAGTTGATGGCGCATATAAAGGCACGCGCCGACACGATCTACCATCCGGTCGGCACCTGCAGGATGGGCGTCGACGACATGGCCGTCGTCGATCCGCAACTCAAGGTGAGGGGGATGCAGGGGCTGCGCGTCGTCGATGCTTCGGTGATGCCGACACTGATCGGCGGCAACACCAATGCGCCGACGATCATGATCGCCGAAAAGGCGGCGGACATGATCCGTGCCGCCGCCTGATCGGTTGTCAGTGGTCGGACCAGGATTGCCGTGCGGACGGCAAGGCCAAGGGTCTGGCTGGATTTTTAGCAAGCGCAAATCAATCTGGTCAGACCAATTGTGCGATTTGCGCTTTTCCTTTCGCCTTCTTGCCCTTAGGATAAGTCTATTATTTCGCGATCCGACATAAATCGCCAGCAGGGGAGGAACCGGTATGGCAGGCAAGAAGATAT
The DNA here is from genome assembly GCF_964252735.1 of Mesorhizobium sp. LjNodule214. Taxonomy (NCBI): domain Bacteria; kingdom Pseudomonadati; phylum Pseudomonadota; class Alphaproteobacteria; order Hyphomicrobiales; family Phyllobacteriaceae; genus Mesorhizobium; species Mesorhizobium sp. LjNodule214. The sequence goes on along the minus strand of NZ_CAXUPE020000002.1, from coordinate 1,873,717 downwards.
TGATGCTCGTTGGCGAGTTCAGCGAGGAATACGAGATTTTCGTCTTCGAACAGGCCATGCATGCGGTTGGCCATACGGTGCATGTTGTGTGCCCGGACAAGAAGGCCGGCGACATATTGAAGACGTCGCTGCACGATTTCGAAGGCCATCAGACCTATACGGAAAAGCTCGGCCACGACTACATCCTCAACAAGACCTTCGCTGAGGTGAATCCGGCCGAATACGACGCCGTCTATGCGGCCGGCGGGCGCGGGCCGGAATATATCCGCATCGACAAGCGGGTGCAGGCGCTGGTCAGGCATTTCCATGAGACCGGCAAGCCGATCTTCACCATCTGCCACGGCGTGCAGATTCTGATCGCGGTCGACGGCGTGGTGCGCGGCAGGGAAGTCGCGGCGCTGCAATATTGCGAGCCGGAAGTGACGCTCGCCGGCGGGATCTACATCGACGTCGCGCCGACCGGCGCCCATGTCGATGGCAACCTGGTGTCGGCCAAGGGCTGGCCGGGCCTCGCCGCCTTCATGCGCGAATGCCTCAAGGTGCTCGGCACCGAGATCCGCGACGGCAAGGCCCTGATGCGCGACGACCGCAAGGCGGCCTGAACAAGGCTTGAGGAACCCGCCGCACCGCTAGTGCGGCGGTCTGTTCTACGCGGCCATCCGCGCTTCGCGGAACGACACCAGCTTGCGGCGGTTTTCATCCCACAGCGCCAGCTTGACGCAGCGCAGGCTGTCGAGAAGCGTGACGCGGCCGATGCCGCGCAGTTCCGGATAATCCCGCAGCACTTCCGGAAGCCGGTAGCACGGCACCTTGGCCGAGAGATGGTGGACGTGGTGGACGCCGATATTGCCGGTGAACCAGTTCAGCACGGCCGGCAGGTCGTAGTAGGACGATCCATGCAGCGCGGCATGCTGGAATTCCCATTCGGAATCCTTCGCCCACTCTGTCTCCTCGAACTGGTGCTGGACGTAGAACAGCCAGACGCCGGCCGAACCGGCGAGGATCACGATCGGCAAGTGGACGACCAGGAACGCGCCTAGTCCGACGAACCAGATGAGGATCGCGGCGGCAAGCGCGATGCCGAGATTGGTCGTCATCGACGACACCCAGGGCGTCAGGCCACCCCGCATCATGCCGACCGGCAGCCTTTGCTCGAAGATGAAAAGCCAGATCGGTCCGAGGCCGAACATGACCAGCGGATGGCGATAGAGCCGGTAGGCAAGCCGGCCCCGCCATGACATCTGCCGATATTCAGCGACGGTCAGGGTCTTGATGTCGCCCATGCCGCGCTCGTCGAGGTTGCCGGCGCTGGCGTGATGGGTGGCGTGAGCGCGCCGCCAGCAATCATAGGGCGTCAGCGTCAGGACGCCGAGCGCTCGGCCGATCCAGTCGTCCGCATAGCGATTGGCGAAGAAGGAGCCATGGCCGCAATCGTGCTGGATCATGAAGATGCGCACCAGGAACCCGGCCGCGGGAAGAATGAGGATCAAACCCCACCAGTGGCCGTAGGAATAGGCGGCCGAGGAGAGCGCCCAGAGCGTGACGAAGGGGATGAGGGTGATGGCGAGTTCAAGCGCGCTGCGTCGCCGGTCAGGCTTTTTGTAGCGCGCCAGAATCTTCAACCAGGCGCGCTTGCTGTTGGCAACCGCCTCAGGGGAAATCATGTTCATCAGGAAGCATAGGCAACAGGCTTCGCCGCCGCAAGGCAAAGCTCACGCAAAATTACTGCGCGTAATTGCCGCGCGATGCCCGAGGCCGTTGCCGAAGACGAATCGGCGGTCGCAGCCGGTCGGGCTACCGGCGCTCGCCGCCGGCCACGCTGGCCTCCGCCCCCTCAAGGCGGTCGAGCAGTTCCCTGAGATGCTCGGGCAGATCGGCCTGCAGGCGGAATGCCGGCAGCGTGCGTAGGAACCGCTTCGTGGCCTCGGTGCCCATCTGGCGCTTGATATCGGCGGCGAGTTCTTCGCGCCTGTGGCGCTTATTGCCTGTCATTGTCCCAAAATCCTGTGTCGGCTTCGAAACTCCTCCAGAGCGGTAATGGTTCCCGCATTGCGGCGGCCTTGCAAGAAAAGCCGGCCGTTACGGTAAAACTTGAATTAATAGCGAAAGACCGAGGGCAGCCCCGATATGGCTTGCCCCTTGATTTTTGGCCGCCAAACCTCGATATCGGGCGCAAATCCAGACCATTCGAAAATGACGGGAAACGGCGATGAGCGACCAGGCAAAAGACGAACGCGCGCCCGAGGAAATCGAAGCCACTGAAGCGGCGGGCGAACGTACCGAAGGCAGCGTCGACGGAGACTATGAAGCGCTTGTGCGGCTGCTGAAGGAAAACGAGGAGCTGAAGGATCGCGCCTTGCGCGTTGCCGCCGAGATGGAGAATCTGCGCCGCCGCACCGCGCGCGACGTGCATGACGCGCGCACCTATGCGGTCGCCAACTTCGCCCGCGACATGCTGTCGGTGTCGGACAATCTGCGCCGTGCGCTCGATGCCGTCCCGGACGAGGCCAAGGCTGCGGGCGATGCCGGTTTCAAGGCGCTGATCGAGGGCGTCGACCTCACCGAGCGCGCCATGCTGTCGGCGCTGGAGCGGCATGGGGTGAAGAAGCTCGCACCGGAAGGCGAGAAGTTCGACCCGAATTTCCATCAGGCGATGTTCGAGGTGCCCAATCCCGAGGTTCCCGCCGGGACCGTCGTCCAGGTGGTGCAGCCGGGCTATTCGATCGGCGAGCGCGTGCTCAGGCCAGCGATGGTCGGCGTCGCCAAGGGTGGCCCCAAGCAAGCGGCGGCCGAAGCGCCGGTCGAGCCCGGGCCGGTGAATGAGCAGGCCGAGAAAGATGCGTGAGGAGTAGTGAGTAGGGAATAGTCAGTAGCAAGTAGGGAATAGCGAAGCCGGTACAACCGTGCGGCTTCGTGCTATTCATCGCTACTCACTTATTCACTACTCACCTCCGCGCCCATGAATCCGATCGACCTTCTCGACTATGCCGGCGTGGCCGTCTTTGCGGCGACCGGGGCGCTTGCGGCTTCGCGCAAGCAGCTCGACATTATCGGCTTCCTGTTCCTGGCCAGCGTTACCGCCATCGGAGGCGGCACGTTTCGCGACGTCATCCTCAACCTGCCAGTGTTCTGGGTCGCCAACTCCAGCTATGTGCTAATCTGCGCAGCGGTGGCGGTGCTGGTCTTCTTCAGCGCGCACCGGGTTGAATCCCGCTGGAAATTGCTGCTCTGGCTCGATGCCGTAGGCCTCGCCGCCTTTTCGGTGATGGGCGCCGCCAAGGGCCTTGCGATCACCGGTTCACCTGTCGTGTCCGTAATCACCGGCGTGCTCACGGCGACCTTCGGCGGCATATTGCGTGATCTGCTGGCCGGAGAGCCTACCGTACTGCTCAGGCCTGAAATCTATGTCACGGCGGCACTCGCAGGCGCCACGCTTTTCACGCTCGGCGACCTTGCCGGCCTGCCGGCGCTGGCTTCCGGCCTGCTAGGCTTCGCGACTGCCTTCCTGGTGCGCGGCGGGGCTCTCAAATTCGGCTGGTCGTTTCCGGCCTACAAGAGCCGGCCCGGCCGGAGGCCGGAAGACATTCCGTGAGGAGTAGTGAGTACTGAGAGCGATAGCTCGGCGCGTCGCCCTACTGACTACTCACTATTCGCTACTCACTACTCTCAGGCTGCGAAGCGCTGGGCTTCCCCGCCATAGTAGTTGACGTAGCGGGCGCCGATCTCCTTGACCGGCATGACCACGAACACGTCGACCGTCGAGAATTCGTGATCGATGACGCAGCCATCGCCGATGCGGGCGCCGACGCGCAAATAGCCCTTGACCAGCGGCGGCATCGCCGCGATCGCTGCCTTGGCGTTCACCGCCTCGATCGGCATCAGGTCCATGGGGCAATAGCGGCCGGCGACCGCCCTGACGTCCCAGGCCGAGTCGGTGCGGCAGTGATGGGCAAGGTAGGTGAGCGCCTCGGCATGCGCCGCCGGCACGATGCCGTGGAACGAGGCACAGCCGGTCATCACGCCGATGCCGTAATGGTTGATATAGGCCCAGATGCCTTGCCACAGCGCCTCGATGGTGCGCTTGGAGCGATATTCCGGCAGGACGCAGGAGCGGCCGAGCTCGAGGAAGCGCTGGCCGGGGTGGCGCGCGATCAGCTTGGTCAGTTCGAATTCGCCTTCGGAATAGAAGCCGCCGGCCGTCGCCGCGATCTCCTGCCGCAGCAGCCGGTAGGTGCCGACGATGCGGCGGTGCTCCGGGCCGGCAAGCGAGGCGTCGAGGACGAGCAGATGATCGCAGAGCGGGTCGAAGCGGTCGGCGTCGCGGCGATCCTGCGCCTGGAACAGATCCTTCCTGGCGCCAAGCTCGTCATAGAATACCCGGTAGCGCACTTCCTGCGCGGCGGCGATTTCGGCCGCATTGCGCGCCAGGCGCACTTCGAGGTTGCCGATGCGGCCCAGAGGTGCCCCATTTGCGACGGCGTCGGCGGTCCGCGCGGCGAGCAGGGCGCCGCCGGCGTTCGGCCGAGTGTCACATTCCGGCATAGCTGTATGCACGAGTGATTCTCCTTCGAGCCATCCCTCTTGGCACGGGGATACGGGGTAGGTGCAACAGGATTGTGACAGTACCGTGATACGGCGCGACGGGCAATACTTCGTCGGCTGGCGAATACGCTCAACCGGCTACGTTTACGTGATGAGAGACGGCCGATGCGCGACGTCAGGCCGCGACCTGACCCTCGACGGCATGGACCAGAGCGTCGGGGTCGAGAGGCTTGGTGACGAAGCCACTGGCGCCGTGGGCGAGCACGGCGTGACGGGTCTTTTCCTGGCTATCGGCTGACAGAACCATGATCGGAACCGGCGGCACGGCCATTTCCTCTTCATGGCGGCGGATGGCGGCGATCGCGTCCAGCCCGTCCATCACCGGCATATGCAGGTCCATCAGCACCACGTCGAAGCGGTGTTTGAGCCCGGCGTCGGTGATGGCCTCGACGGCGGCCTTGCCATTGCCGACCACCTTGACGCGATGCCCGGCCTTGAGAAGCGTGGCGCGGGCAAGCATGGCGTTGATGTCGTTGTCTTCGGCAATCAGCACCGACAGGCCGTGCTCGCGGCGGCCACCGCCGGCACGCACGGGCGGGGCGCCGTGCTTGTCCGATTTCGGCAGGGGGAGGGCCGGCGCGTGGCTGGTCAACAGCACGCGCAGCAGCGTCTCGCCGCGCACCGGCCTGGCCAGGAAGGTGGCATAGCCATTGGCGCGGAACTCGCCGAGCATGCCGCGATCGGTCGGCGCGATCAGCGTGATCGCCTCGCAATCGGCAAAGCCGTTCTGGCGCAAGCGCTTGAGCAGGCGTCCATCGCTATTTTCCATCGCCGCATCGACCAGCAGCACGTCGCAGCCGGCAGCGAAAGGTGTCGCCTGGGCAAGCGTCGTCGCCAGATCGACCGCGCCGCCATGGGCGCGGATGGTGCGGGCGATGGCGTCGGCCTCGATGGCGTTCTTCGAAACGATCACGGCGCGGCGGCCGGACAGGATGTTCTGCCGGTTCTGCGGCGGCTCGGTTGCCGCAGTGGCGGGGAGCTCGAAGACGAATTCGGATCCCTCGCCGAGCCGGCTCGACACCGAGATCGAGCCACCCATGGCGTTGACCAGCCGCCTTGAGATGGCGAGGCCGAGGCCGGCGCCGCCATGCACCCGGGTCGAGGTGCCGTCGGACTGCTCGAATTCCTCGAAGATGCGCTCCATGTCCTCCTCGCACAGGCCGGGACCGGTGTCGGAGACCGTGAAGCAGATACGGTCGGTGGTCTCGGTGCGCGCCCGCGCCACGCTCACCAGCACGCCACCGATGTCGGTGAACTTGACGGCGTTGCCGATGAGGTTGAGCAGCACCTGGCGTACCCTGCCTGGGTCGGCGGTGATCATCTGCGGCACGTCGAGCTCGACATGGCAGCCAAGCCCGATGTTCTTGCCGAAGGCGCGCGCCGCCATGAGTTCGATGATGTTGTCGGCGATCTCGCGCAGCGATGTCGGCTGCGGTTCCGGGTCGAAACGGCCGGCCTCGATCTTGGAATAGTCGAGCAGGTCCTCGATGAGCGCCAGCAACGCGCTGGCCGAGGTCGAGACGGCGCCGACATAGGTCCGCTGCTCGGGCGAGAGGTCGGTGTCGACCAGGAGCTTGGCCATGCCCATGATGCCGTTCATCGGCGTGCGGATCTCATGGCTGACGGTGGCAAGGAAGCGCGACTTGGCCTGGCTGGCATATTCGGCCCGCTCGCGGGCGGTGATCAGCGAGGATTCAGCGCGCTTGCGGGCGGTGATGTCGCGGGCGATGGCGCGATGCGAGACGGCGCCGTTGTCCTTGTCGCGTACCGACAGCTCGATCCATGAAAACCAGCGCGGGCCGCTCGGCGTGCGAATGGCGACGTCGGTGGAGCTCAGGCACTCGTGATCCGAGAAGGCGGCGTCGGGAACGATGCCGACATCGATGCCAAGCTCGGACAAGGTCTTGCCGGCAAGGTGGCGCTGGTCGATCTCGACGAGATCGGCGAAAACCTTGTTGGCATAGACGATGTTGCCGTCGCGGTCGCGATGGACGACGAGATCGCCGAGCGCGTCGATCAGCCCGCGGAAGCGCTCCTCGCTCTCCTGCATCTCCCACATGCGGTCGGCCAGCGTCTCGAACTCGGCGCGGCTGCGGGCGGCGGTTTCATCGAGCAGGGCCGCCGTGCGGCGTTCATTGCGCTTGGCTCGCAGGTGCATGCCGAGGCCGGCCAGGCCGGTCGCCAGCAAACCGACGGTGACGAAGATCGGCGCGCCGGTCAGGTGAGCCAGTCCGGCCAGCACGGCGGTGGCGACGATGGTCAGGAAGGGCAGGCCTTCGGGGTTGGCTGGCGGCGGTGCGGGCATCAGCGGCGGCGCTGCGATAAGCAGCCGCTTTGGCGCCTCGGGGCCTGGCCCGTCGACGCCTTCGGCACTGCCCAGAGCTCTGATGCCGGATTCCGCGATCATGCGGAAAGCCTTGCCACAGAGAGATTATGGAAGATTGCGGCGGATCGTTCGAATTTTAGCGGTCGCGCCGTTTTGCCTTGTCAGCGCTGCATATCGACGACGACACGACCCCTGATCTTGCCGTCGACGATGTCGCGCGCGGCCGCGACAATGCCATCGAATCCGATGGTCGTGGACAGGGTGGCGAGCTTCTTGTGGTCGAGATCGGTGCCGATGCGGCGCCATGCCTCGAGCCGGACGGGCTTCGGCGCCATGACCGAATCGATACCGAGTAATGAGACGCCGCGCAGGATGAACGGGGCGACGCTTGCCGGCAGATCCATGCCGCCGGCCAGGCCACAGGCGGCGACCGCGCCACCATAGGAGGTCATCGACAGAACATTGGCCAGCGTGTGGCTGCCGACCGCGTCGACGCCGCCGGCCCAGCGCTCCTTGGCGAGCGGCTTTGCCGGCTGGGCAAGCTCGTCGCGCGAGATCACTTCGGCGGCCCCGAGATCGATCAGATAGGGGCTTTCGGCACTGCGGCCGGTCGAGGCGATGACATGGTAGCCGAGGCTGGACAGGAGCGAGACCGCGACCGAGCCGACGCCGCCGGCGGCACCCGTCACCACCACCGGGCCGCGATCGGGTACGATGCCGTGCCGCTCCAGGGCGATGACGCAGAGCATGGCCGTGTAGCCCGCCGTGCCGACCGCCATCGCATCATGCGGGCTCATGCCCTCAGGCAACGGCACCAGCCAGTCGCCGTTGACGCGGGCGCGGCCGGCATAGGCGCCGAAATGCGTCTCGCCGACGCCCCAGCCGTTCAGGATGACCTTGTCGCCCTTGCGCCAGTCGGCATGGGAGGAGGAGATGACGGTGCCGGCGAAATCGATGCCCGGCACCAGCGGCCAGCGGCGGATGACCGGCGCCTTGCCCGTTATGGCGAGGCCATCCTTGTAGTTTACCGTCGTTGCTTCGACCGCGACGGTGACGTCGCCTTCCATCAGCTCGGCTTCGGTGAGGTCGGTCACCGCCACCGACTGTTTCTTCTCTGCGTCGCGTGAAACGAGGATGGCTTTGAAGGTTTCGGGCATTTTGTCTCCTCGGTCTGGAATAGGCGGACTGTGCGGCGGCGGCCCGGCGAGGTCAATCTTTCAAGAGAGTCGGGCGTTCAGGCGTCCGGCCCCTGGGGCTTGGCTTCGCGCCGCCAGCCGATCAATTCGTCAAAGACGACCAATGCAGCGCCGACCGAGATGAAGGCGTCGGCGAGGTTGAAGACGGCAAAGGACCAAACCGGCGTGTGGAACAGGATGTAGTCGATGACGTGGCCATAGACGGCGCGGTCGATCAGATTGCCGAGCGCGCCACCGATGATCAGGGCAAAGCCGGTGCGGGAAACGATATGGCCGGCCGGCGTGCGCGTTGCGAGATAGAGCACGAAGGCGACGACGAGGGCGGCAATGACCACCAGGCCGGTGTCGCCGAAGGACGAGAACATCGAGAAGGCGATGCCGGTGTTGTAGGTGCGAAAGAGCGCCAGGAACGGTACCAGGTCGACCTTCTCCTGGAAGGCGAGGCCGGTCTCGACCAGATGTTTTATCCACTGGTCGAGCCCGATGGCGACGACGACCAGCAGGGCGTAGGGGGACCATGACTTCACGATTTGGTGTCCTCTTGCCTGACCATGATCTTGTCCGAAAACCGGACGCCACTTTTCGGGATCATGGTCTAGTCCGGCCCCAGCTTCAGCGCGCCGCGCCGGATCTCGAACAGCATGACGCCTGTCGCCACTGCGAGGTTGAGCGAATCCGCGCGGCCGGCCTGCGGAATCCTGAGCAGCCGGTCGCAGCTTTCGGCCAGGCTGTCGGGCAGGCCCTGCTGCTCGTTACCCATCAGCAGGAGCACCGGCCCCCTGGCAAAGTCGACCGAGCGGTAGTCGACCGCGCCTTTCAGATGCGTTCCGGCGACGAGGCCGGGAAAGCTCTTTCGCCAGGCGAGGAAGGCTTCCGGCGTCGCCTTGGCGACAGGCACGGCGAAGATCGAGCCCATGGTGGCGCGCACGGTCTCGACGGAGAACGGATCGGTGGTTTCGCCGACCAGGATCACGCCTTTGGCGCCGACGGCATCGACGGTGCGGATGACGGTGCCGAGATTGCCGGGGTCGCGCACCCGGTCGAGCGCCACCCAGACATCGCCATCCCTGGCGCGGATGTCCTTGAGCGGCAGGAGTTTCTGGGCAAAGACACCAACCACCATTTGCGGATTGTCGCGGCGGGTGATGGCGGTGAGCACCTTTTCCGAGACTTCGAGGACGGTGCCGCCGGCGGCGACCGTGCGCGCCGCGACCTTTTCGACCGCCGCATTGCCACGCCCGGCCTTGGCGAAGACCAGTGTCTTGATCGACCAGCCGAGGTCGAGCGCGTCGATGACCAGCTTGAGGCCCTCGGCCATGAAAGCATTCTGCTGGTCGCGGAATTTCTTCAAGGCGAGCGCCTTGATGTCCTTGACCAGCGGATTGGCGAGGCTGGTGACTTCCTTCACCTGCCCTGGCGCGCCTGCGTGCCGCTCGCTCATTCAGGCCACCCAGCGCGAGAACAGCGAGGTCGACAGCGCGCGGCCGGCGGACTTCTCGCGGATGATCAGCTCGCCGGATTCGACCGTGCCGCCCATGCCGGCAAAGGTGTCGCGCATCAAAGCGTGGATGGCGAAGAAGGAGGCACGGATCGAATAGGCGGTCAGCACCACCGCAAGCGGTTTTGGCGTCAGGATCGCGCGGCAGAGGTCGGTCAGCCCAGGCAGGTCCTCGAACAATTGCCAGACCTCGCCCTTGGGGCCGCGACCATAGGCGGGCGGGTCGAACAGGACGATGTCGTAGCGGCTGCCGCGGCGTTCCTCGCGTTCGGCGAATTTCACCGCGTCGTCGACGATCCAGCGGATCGGCTTGTTGCCGAGCCCTGCCATCTCCTGGTTCTCGCGCGCCCAGCCGATCGCCTTTTTTGAGGCATCGACATGGGTGACCTCGGCCCCGGCGCGGGCCGCAACCAGGGAGGCAAGTCCGGTGTAGCCGAACAGGTTCAGCACCTTGACCGGCCGCTTCGCTTTCGCGATCAGCCCGGCCATATGGTCCCAGTGCGAAGCCTGCTCGGGAAAGACGCCGACATGGCGAAACGAGGTGAAGCGGCCGAGATAGTCGATGCCATCATGCTTCATCGGCCAGGTCTCGCCGAGCGGCGTTCGCGGGAAGCGCCAGCGGCCGATGCCTTCCTCGTCTGTGTCGCCGGTGAAGACGGCATCGGCGCGCTCCCAGTCCTTCGCCGGTAGCGCCTTCTGCCAGATCGCCTGGCCCTCGGGCCGCACGATGCGATAGGGGCCATATTGCTCGAGTTTTTGCCCGCCGCCGCTGTCGAGCAGCGCATAGTCGGCATTCGGCGCAACTTCGAGGATCAGCGGCAGCCGTTCGGCTGGCAGGGCGCCGGCGCGGCGGGAAAGGATGCGCGGCGTGGATTTCGGTTCAGACCGGTCGTCCGGTTTTGTTTCGTGTCGCTGCTGCTGGGCTTCCGGTCGGGCCGCGACGCCCGGCCGCGACCGTGCCGGCTCCGCCCCGCCCTTGGCGTGATGCGGACGGTTGTCGCGGCGTTTGTCGCGCGAATGCTTCAAGACGATGCGCCTCCGGCGGTTCGGCCCGCTTTTGGCATGAGGGCCGCGGCGGTGCAACACGCGATGATGGTCATGCTTTGGCGGGTCCGGACTTGTGTTTTTGCACGCTTCGTCTATGAGAGCCGCATTGTTGTTTCTGGAATGGGAGCGAAGGATGACGAACATCTTCACCGCGCACCCCGCAGGGGTTTCGGCGTAAGCCAGCATTTTGCTGACTGCCGCCGGTCGAACGGATGCCTGAAGGTGTCCGATCCCAGACCTGTATCCAGAAGTGTTCCATTATGGGCAATTTTATCAGGGGCTCCGGCCCCTCTTCGTCATGCGCCGCGCCGGCTGCGAATATCCAGCATTGTTTTTCGCCGCAGACATGGATCGAGGGCGCGGCGCTCGAACAACTGAAGACCGTCGCGGCCTTGCCCGGCGTCACCTCGGTTGCGGCCTTTCCAGACCTGCATCCCGGCAAATACGGCCCGACCGGCATTGCCGTGCTGTCGAAGCGGCTGCACCCGCAGCTGATCGGCAATGACATCGGCTGCGGCATGTCGATGTTCGAGCTCGATCTGCCACTGCGCAAGCTCCGGATCGACAAGGCCGCCGAGCGGCTGCGCCAGATCGAGGCCGAGGATGTCTTCGATCCGGCCGAGGCGCTCGCCGGCTCCAATCTGCCGAGGGATCTCTATCCAGAGGCGTTGGGCACGATCGGCGGCGGCAACCATTTCTGCGAGCTGCAGGCGGTTGACCAGACGATCACTGCCGCAGGCGAGAGCCTGCTTGATCGCCAGAGGCTATATCTGCTGGTGCATTCCGGTTCACGCGGGCTCGGCGCGTTTGTCTTCGGACAGATGCTCGATCTCCAATCGGCGATCGCCGCCGGACTGGAACCCGACAGCGCGGATGGCATCCACTGGCGTCGCCAGCATGATCTCTGCGTCGCTTGGGCATCGCTGAACCGCAGGCTGATCGCGGAGCGCGCGGCAAGCGCACTGCGCAGCGCGGTCCGGCTGGTCACGGACATCCCGCACAACCTTGTCCGCGATAGGGGCGACGGCCTGGTGCACCACAAGGGCTCGGCAGCGGTTTCCGCCGGAGACATCGCCCCGATCGCCGGGTCGCGGGCAAGCCTGAGCTATGTCGTGCAGGCCCTCGACGGCTCCGGTTCGTCGCTGGGCGGGATTTCGCATGGCGCCGGCCGAAAATACGACCGCGCCACGATGCATGGCCGTGTCGGGCGCAACAGGTCGGAGCGCGACGCCTTGCTGAGAAACGCGTGGGGCGGGCAATTGATCTGCGACGATCGCAACCTGGTCATCGAGGAGGCGGCTTCCGCCTACAAGGATGCCGGCCAGGTGGTGGGAGACCTCAGTGAGGCCGCCCTTGTGGTGCCACTGGCGGCAATGAAACCGTTGGTGACTTACAAGAAGGCCGTCGAAGGTCCACCTGACCGGACACGCAAGAAGCCGTCCTGGGAGCGGGCCGAACGGAGGGCGGGCCATGGCCGCGATTGATCTTCTCGTCACCTCCGGCAGCGGTCCCGTGGAATGCCGCATCGCGCTGATGGCGCTGGTTCGTATCATCGAAGGCGAGGCCGGCCGGCGTGGATGCGCGATCGATCTCGCATTCGGCCACAGGCCGGACCGGCACGGCGCCAAATCCGCCTTGCTTGGTCTCGAAGGCCCGAACGCGGCCGCGCTGGCGGCGGAGTACTGCGGCACCGTCAAATTCGTCTTCAAGAGCCCGGTGCGCCGGGGCCACAAGCGTCAGAACTGGTTTGTCGGCGTGAAGACGGTCGATCTGGCGGAGGTTGCGCCTGACGCGGCTTCGATCGCGCCTTCCGACGTGCGCTTCGAAACCTTGCGGGCCGGCGGTCCCGGCGGGCAGCATCAGAACACCACCGACAGTGCCGTACGCGCCGTACATCTGCCGACAGGTATCGTCGTCACGGCGAGAAACGAGCGCTCGCAGCATCGCAACAAGGTGATAGCGCTGAGACGGTTGGAAGCAATGCTCCGCGTTCTCGCCGATCGCGAGATTGAACTGTCCAAGGCGGAAATCTTTGTCGCCAACAAGGGGCTGGAACGAGGCAACGAGGTCAAGGTGTTTCGTCTCTGACCGGGTGTCTCCGGCCGGAGTGGGCGCGGCTGCGTTTCCTGGGCGCTTTTGCTACATGAGGCCGCAGTAGGGCAGTAGGAGGGTCTATTTCCTACTCCCTTACTGCCCTACTCACTTCAGCCTGAGCGCCTTGTAGACGGCGATGCCGGCGGCGAGATCCTCGAGTGCGGCGCCGACCGATTTGAACAGAGTGATCTCGTCGGGGCTCTGCCGGCCCTGTTTCTCGCCGCGTGCCAGTTCATGCAGGTCGGCGATGATGGCTTCCTGTTTCAGCACGCCGGAGGCCAGCGGCTGGACGATGTCGCCGGCTTCCTTGGTGGCGCCGGCGCGGGTGTCGACATAGACGCGGGCCCGCCGAATCGCGTCGTCGTCGCTTTCACGCATCGTCGGAGTGAAGCCGCCGACCAGGTCGACATGGGCGCCTGGTTTCAGCAGCGCGCCCCGGATCAGCGGCGCGGTCGTGATGGTCGCCGACGAGACGATGTCGGCCTCGCCGAGTTCGGCATCGAGATCGCCGGCGGCGCTGGCCGGGAGACCTTCGGCGCGCAATTCGGCGGCGACCTTTTCGGCATTGGCCGGCGTGCGGTTCCAGATGCGGATGGTCTTGATCGGCCGTACCGAAGAATGCGCCTTGGCGAGGAACGGCGACAGTGCGCCGGCGCCGACCACCAGCAGCCGAGAGGCGTCCTCGCGGGCCAGATAGGAGGCGGCCAGCGCCGAGGCACAAGCGGTGCGCCATTGCGTCAGCCGCTGGCCGTCGATCATGGCCTCGGGCTCGCCGGTCGCGCCGTCGAGCAGGAGATAAAGCCCCATCACGGCAGGCTTGCCGATGGCGTTGTTGTCGGGCGACACGGTGACGATCTTGACGCCGATATGGCCGCCCGCCGAGGTGCCGGCGGCGTTGAAGTCGGTCCAGGCCGGCATCAGCAGCAGCGTCGAGGCCGCACCATCGGGCCGTTCGACGGTGTGATGGTGGCGGACCGGCTGCACGGCGCCGTCGCGAAAGGCACTGCGCAATGTCTCGACCAGTCCCTTGAAGCTCAGGGCATGGTCGACCTCGGCGGCCGAAATGGTCAGCATGAAAAACTCCGTGGAGCGAAAGGCACCAAACCCTGCTTCAGGCCGTCGGCTTCGGCAAGGCTGTCCCTTGGGCCGGCCCCTGCGGCGCCGCAGGGGCGCGGCTGACCGCCTGGCGCAGGTTTTCGGCCTCGACGCCGCGCTGACGCGCCAGCTTGCGGTAGCGGCCCTGCTTGACCCAAGTCGCCAGGCTGCCGACGACCATGCCGACGGCGAGAGCCAGGAACAGGAAGATGAAAAGCGGCAGCGTCAGCGTCAGCGCCGGGTTGCCGGGATTGAACGGGTCCAGCGTGAAGGCGACCAGTTCGCGGTTGGCGACGGCCAGCGCGATCAGGATGACGGCCAGCGGCACGAAGACCACGATGAGCATGAAGCGATTGAACATAAGGTTTCCTGTCGAAAGGCCGGGTTGACCCCGCGCGGCGCCTATTTGCCGCCGTTCAGCCTTTCACGCAACTCCTTGCCGGTCTTGAAGAACGGCACCCACTTTTCCTCAACCTCGACGGATTCGCCGGTGCGCGGGTTGCGGCCGGTGCGGGCGGGGCGGTTTTTCACCGAAAAAGCGCCGAAACCGCGCAATTCGACCCGGTTGCCTTCGGCAAGGGCATCGGTGATCTCGTCGAAAATGGCGCCGACGATGTTTTCGACGTCGCGCAGGAAAAGATGCGGATTGCGCGTGGCAATGATCTGCACAAGTTCGGATTTGATCATGAGAACGGTCCCCGTGAAAGCACTGCGGTCAAATTATGAGGATGATTTTATTTGCTTTTTCATCCGTCCCAAACGGCCCGTCAAGGGTGCCAGACCGAAACGAGACCGTCAAGAAACAAGCGGTCCGCTCCAATTTCGTGAATCACGTCGCCGCCGGCGTCCGGCAGGCCGAGCGCGCTGGCGATCGTCCTGGCCATTGTCCTGGAGAACAGGAAACTGCCGCGCCCCTCCGTGTCCTTCCATTCCACCACCTTGAGCTTGGCGTCGACGCCCTTGGTCGCCAGCCAGTCGATCGCCTCGGTCTCGCCACCGACCGCGTCGATGAGGTGGTTGGCAAGCGCCTGCCGGCCGGTGAAGATCGAGCCGTCGGCAAGCGCCAGTGCTTGCTCGCGGGTCATCTTGCGCCGCTCGGCGACGATGCCGACGAACCAGTCGTAGCTGTCGAGGATGAGCTTGCGGACCATGGCGCGCTCGTCGTCATTGGTCGGCTTGAAGGGTGAGGGCGAAGCCTTCAGCGGCGAGGATTTCACTTCCTCCAGCTTGATGCCGAGCTTGTCCATCAGGCCACTGACGTCGGGATACTGGATCAGCACGCCGATCGAGCCGACGATGGAGGATTTGCGGGCGACGATGTGGTCGGCGGCACTTGCGATCATGTAACCGGCGGATGCGGCGAGCGTCCCGACTTCCGCCACCACCGGCTTGTCGCCGGCGAGTTTGCGTACCTCTTCGAAGATCGATTCGCCGCCAACCGTGGTGCCGCCGGGCGAATCGATCGACAGGATGACGCCTTTCACCTTCGCGGACTGGCGGATGGTTTCCAGCCGTTTGATCAGATCCTCGTCCTCGGTGATGGTGCCTTCGATCCTGACCTTGGCGATGTGGTCGACCGCCGAACCGGTGAAGTCGTCGTTGTAGACCCAGGCCGACAGTGCGATCAGTGCGGCCGCCGCGACGCCGAGCGCGGCAACGCGCCAGAATGTCAGCTTGCGGCGCAAACGGCGGCGGTCGATCAGGTCGTCGGCTCTCAGTGCCATGGTCAGCCTCACGTCGGTGGGAAGGGATGCTTTTAAAGCAAGCGCCAACGCCCGGCTACCGTTTCCTGAGGGTCTGCACGGGACGCAGGATTGTCTGCGGCTGCGAAGCGGCGTTTCACGAAAAATTTACGCTGCCTGTCCGTATCTGCTATGAAGTGCGGAAATTGTGTTGCCTTCTTTTCCGTTTGTAAGACAGCGGCCGTCATATTTTTGCGGTTTTCCTCGGCTTGTGCTTGCTTGCGGGGGCCGGCATCCCACCTATAGGCGGTGTTTTGGCGGGCAAGGGTTTATTAGAAAATAGTCATGTTAGCGCGATCGAACGAACAGACCAATGCCGAGACGGCTTTGGCGCCTGCGGCGCCAGCCGGCACGCGCGGTGACGCCTTCGACCTCGCGCAGCGGCATTCGCGCCGGGTGCGTGTGCTGAAATTCGCGGTGCCGCTGCTTGCGGCCATCATCGCCGTTGCCTTTCCGGTCTACTCCTATCTCGCCGCGCCCGTGTCCATCTCGGTGCAGGCCGACGGCAGTGCCTTCTCCGACGGCAAGCTGGTGATGGCCAACCCCAAGCTCAACGGCTTCACCAAGCAGAAGCTGCCCTATTCGCTGACGGCGCTGCGCGCCATCCAGGACGTCGGCAAGCAAGGCATCATCGATCTGGAAGGCATCAATGCCAAATTGCCGCTGGCGCCCGATAATGTAGCGACGGTCAACGCAACGCGCGGCATCTACGATCGTGACGGTAACACGATGAACCTGACCAGCGACGTCACCGTGACGACAACGGATGGCATCGAGGCCAAGCTCAAATCGATCTTCCTCGACATGGGCAAAGGCACTATGAAGACGAATGATCCGGTCGATGTCAGCCGTGGCGGCTCGCGGATCACGGCGGACACGATGTCGATCCAGGACAATGGCAAGGTCCTGGTCTTCGAAAACAGAGTGCGCGTCAACATCGACGCCGCCAGCCTGAAGGCGGCAGAGGCAAAGAGCGGAGAATCGAATGCGTCGCAGTAGTTCGGCACGGCTTGTGGGCGCGGCATCGGCGCTGCTGCTGCTCGGCCTGGTGCCTTCGTTCGCACAGTCCGGCGCGACCAGCCAGTCCGGCCTCAAACTGTCGGGCGACCAGCCGATCCAGATCGAGAGCGACAAGCTGGAAGTCCGCCAGGCGGACAGCGTCGCCGTGTTCAGCGGCAACGTCACCGTCACGCAAGGGCCGACCATGCTCAAGGCCGGCAAGATGACGGTCTACTATGTCAAGGATCCCAATGCCGCAAAGGGCGCGGCCGCAGGAGCCTCGGCGATGACGGGCTCGGCCAACATCGACCACCTGGTGGTTGAGAACAAAGTCTATATGAAATCGGACGACCAGATCGCCACCGGCGACAACGGCACTTTCGACATGAAGACGCAGGTGCTCGTTCTGTCCGGCAAGGAAGTGGTGCTGTCGCAAGGCCCCAATGTGCTCAAGGGCTGCAAGCTCACCGTGCAGATGAAGACCGGCCTTGCCAATGTCGACGGCTGCGGCGGGCGCGTCATCATGTCGATGACGCCGCCGCCGAAGCAGGGAGCGCCGAAGAACTAATGGCCGGCGTAGCGTCGCTGCTGGCCCGCCTTCCGGGGCGGGCCGCCGGCAAGTTGGGGACACCGGCCACGGCCAACGTCGATTCCGCGAAGTTCAAGGGCACCTTGATCGCCAAGGGCCTGACCAAGAGCTACAAGGGCCGCAAGGTCGTCAGCGGCGTGACCATCGGCGTGCGCGCCGGCGAGGCGGTCGGGCTGCTCGGCCCCAACGGCGCCGGCAAGACGACCTGTTTCTACATGGTCACCGGCCTGGTGCCGGTGGATGAAGGCACGATCGAGATCGATGGCTTCGACGTCACCTCGATGCCGATGTACCGTCGTGCCCGACTTGGCATTGGCTACCTGCCCCAGGAAGCGTCGATCTTCCGTGGCCTGAGCGTCGAACAGAACATCCGCGCCGTGCTCGAAGTGGTTGAAAAGAGCCGCAAGGAGCGCGAGCGCAGCCTCGACGAGCTGCTCGAGGAGTTCCACATCAGCCATCTGCGCAAGGCGCCGTCGCTGTCGCTTTCCGGTGGTGAACGGCGTCGCCTCGAAATCGCCCGCGCCCTGGCGACGCGCCCGGCCTACATGCTGCTCGACGAGCCCTTCGCCGGCATCGACCCGATTGCCGTCGCCGACATCCAGCAGCTTGTCCGTCACCTGACGGCGCGCGGCATCGGCGTGCTGATCACCGACCACAATGTACGCGAGACGCTCGGCCTCATCGACCGCGCCTACATCATCCATGCCGGCCAGGTGCTGACGCATGGCCGCGCCGACGAGGTGGTCGCCAATGCGGATGTGCGGCGTCTCTATCTCGGCGAGGGTTTTACGCTCTGAGCGTAAAATACGTTTCCCCGCAGTGAATTGGGGCAATTCTCGGTTGTTTTTTGCTATTTTTCGCCCGGATAACGCTCCGGTAAGCGACTCTTGCTAGCGTTTCGCTTGACAAGCAAAAGCCGGGCCAGTCTCTATGCCCGGTCGGAAAAATTGCTCCGCTGTTCCGATGCGTAGACTTCCCAGTGGGTAGAGAAGGGCGTTTGAAACCGAACCATGGCTCTGGCGGCAAAGCTACAGCTACGACAGTCCCAGTCGCTGGTGATGACGCCGCAGCTGATGCAGTCGATTCGGCTGCTGCAGCTCACCCATGTCGAGCTGGAACGCTTCATCGACGACGAGATCGAACGCAATCCGCTGCTTGAGCGCGCCGAGCCGCAGGACGATGCGGCGAGCGACCAGGCGCAGAAGAACGATGCCGCGCCCGAGCCCGCCGCCGATGGGGACTGGTTCGAAGCCGAGACGCAATGGAGCGCCGAGGCGATCTCGGAAAAGCTCGACTCTTCGCTGGAGAACCTCTTTCCCGACGATCCTGGCACCAGCGAACGGCTCGGACCCGACCTCACGGCGCAGTGGAAATCGGCCTCCGGCAACGGTGCCGGTGCATCTTCGTCCGAAGGCTTCGACGTCGGCGACATGGCGGCCACGGCAATCACGCTGCGCGAGCATGTCGGCGAGCAGATCGCCCTTGCCTTCGCCGATCCGGCGGCGCGGCTGATCGCCGGCGAGCTTGCCGACGGCCTCGACGAGGCCGGCTATCTGCGCGCCGATACGGCCGAGATCGCCGCCCGTCTCGGCGCGAACGCGACGGCGGTGGCCAAGGTGCTTGGCGTTTGCCAGACATTCGAGCCTGCCGGGCTGTTTGCCCGTGACCTCGCGGAATGCCTGTCGCTGCAGCTTGCCGTGCGCGACCGGCTCGATCCAGCGATGGAGGCGCTGGTCGCCAATCTGGAGCTTTTGGCGCGGCGCGATTTCCAGACGCTGAAACGCATCTGCGGTGTCGACGAGGAGGATCTTCTCGACATGCTGGCCGAAATCCGGGCGCTCGACCCTCGCCCCGGAACGGCATTTTTGGGCGGCGCCAGTGACGCAATCGTTGCCGATGTCGAGGTGCGGGCGGCCAATGACGGCAGCTGGACGGTGGAACTCAACGCCGAAACGCTGCCGCGCGTGCTGGTCGACCATATCTATTTCGCGCGGGTTTCCGGCCACGCGAAAAACCAGACGGAAAAGGATTTCCTGGCCGAGTGCCTGCAGAACGCCAACTGGCTGACGCGCAGCCTTGATCAGCGGGCGAAGACCATCCTCAAGGTGGCGTCGGAAATCGTGCGCCAGCAAGACGCCTTCCTGGTCCATGGCGTGCGCCAGCTGAAGCCGCTCAATTTGCGCACGGTGGCGGACGCCATCGGCATGCACGAATCGACCGTCAGCCGGGTCACGGCGAACAAATACATGCTGACGCCGCGCGGCGTGTTCGAGTTGCGCTACTTCTTCACCGCCTCGATCGCTTCAGCGGGCGGCGGCGATGCCCATTCCTCGGAAGCGGTGCGTGACCGCATCAAGCAGTTGATCGACGAGGAAAAGTCCGTCGACGTGCTTTCCGACGACGCCATCGTCGATATGCTGAGGGAAAGCGGTGTCGACATCGCCCGGCGCACCGTCGCCAAGTACCGGGAAGGCATGAACATTCCCTCGTCGGTGCAGCGACGGCGCGAAAAACGGGCCATGGCCAGCGTCGGGCGTTGATACGGCCCCAAAATGGGCCCTGCGAGACGGCCGGATTTCCACAGTTTTCGTGCTTCATTGACAAGCCGCAATGAAGTGGCTAGAAGCCCGCCCGCATGAGACGGGCTCGAAGCCCGCATGCGAATGGTCCGTCACGGCGAAGGCCACGGGACGGCCAAGAAGGCGGCTTGTGATCAATCGGAAAGTCCGGATTTAAAAACAGCGGGAGTGCCGCCGCAAAGCTTGTGCGCACGGACCACGAGTATAAACTCGGGGCAGTTTGAAGCCTGAGCAGGGAAGGTCAGTTTTCAGATGAAACTGCGCATATCGGGAAAACACATGGATATCGGCGATGCGTTTCGTACGCGCATCAACGACCGTGTCGGCGAGGCGATCGGAAAATATTTCGACCGCGGTTTTTCAGGGCATGTCACGGTCATCAAATCAGGGTCGCGCTATTCCGCCGACTGCATGATCCGGCTTGATTCCGGCGCTTCGTTGCAGGCGACCGGCGACGCCCAGGATCCGACGCTGGCCTTCGAGGCCGCGGCAGACCGCCTGGAGACGCGGCTTCGGCGCTACAAGCGCCGGCTGAAGTCGCACAATTCCGGCAATGGAAACGGCGAACCCACCGACGTCGCTTACGCGGTGATGGCGCCGCTTGCCGACGACGACGAGGAGATACCGGAGAATTTCGCGCCGGCCATCGTCGCCGAATCGACCATGACGCTGCGCACCATGTCGGTGGCGTCGGCCGTCATCGAGCTAGACACCAAGGACAGCCCGGTTTTCGTCTTCCGCAATGCCGGGAACGATCATCTCAACATCGTCTATCGCCGGCCGGATGGAAACATCGGCTGGATCGATCCGTCCACGACCAAAGTCGCACAGGGATAAGAAGCCAGCCGCGCGAGGGGGCGAGGACTGGCGGGCGGCGGGCGAACAAGGGAATTTCAAGCATGGATCTGAGCGATCTGATCAACGTTCCGGCGATCATGCCGGCGTTGAAGGCGAACTCAAAGAAGCAGCTGCTGCAATTGCTGTCCGAAAGGGCGGCGGCGATTTCCGGCATTCCGGAGCGGGAGGTGTTCGACACCATCCTGCAGCGCGAGCGGCTGGGTTCCACCGGTGTCGGCAACGGCATCGCCATTCCGCACGGCAAGCTGGCCGGGGTGAAGCGCATTGCGGGCGTCTTTGCCCGGCTGGAGACGCCGGTCGATTTCGAGGCGCTGGACGACCAGCCGGTCGATCTGGTGTTCCTGCTGCTGGCGCCGGAAGGTGCGGGCGCCGACCACCTCAAGGCCTTGTCGCGCATCGCGCGGGTGCTGCGCGATGCCGACACGGTGGCCAAGATCAGGGGCACGCGCGACGCTGTCGCGATCCACGCGCTTTTGTCGGACACACAGGCTTCGCACGCGGCCTGAAGTTTCTTTGGGATAAATCGTCCAAGGGCCGCCGCGGGCGGCCCTTTCCATTCAGGAGATGACCCAGTCGCCTTAGTGGATAGCGACGGTGGTCAGGTCGTTCTCCAGCGCGCCCGCCAGAGCCCGGTCGCGGGCGTCCGAAAGCAGGATCGGCTGGCCGTTGGCGGCAAACAGCGCCCACAGCTCCATGCCGGGCGCGATTTCGCCGAGGCCGGGGAAGCGCCCGCGCAGATCGTCGCTCGACACTTTCCTCAGATAGGCGACCGTACCTTCGCCGAGATGGGCGAATTCGCCGCTGGTCATGGTGAGATTTTCGTCAGTTCTGGTCATTTCAAGCCTCCTTGGCGCGAGGACGCCGCTCAAGGCCGCCTCGCATGAGAGCCATCGGTGAGGATCAGTCTTTCACCGATATGTTTATTTTCCGTACCAGCCGCTCGGCCTCCGGTCGGTCGAGATCGATCGACAGCAGGCCGTTCTTCAGCTCCGCCGCAATCACCCGCATGCCTTCGGCCAGCACGAAACAACGCTGGAACTGGCGCGCGGCGATGCCGCGGTGAAGGAATTCGCGCTCGGTGTCGTCGTTCTGACGGCCGCGCACGATCAACTGGTTCTCTTCCGTGGTGACATCGAGGTCGCTTTCGGCGAAACCCGCTACTGCAAGCGTGATGCGCAGCCTTTCGGCCATGCCGTCAGCACCGCCGAGGCGCTCGATGTTGTACGGGGGGTAGCTGTCGCCAGACTTCGCCAGGCGTTCGAGCGTCTTTTCCATGGCGTCGAAACCCAGGAGAAGCGGACTCGAAAAGGGCGTCATTCGGCTCATGTTACAGTGTCCTCTCAAGAGCGACATAAACCGGAAAAACCCAGATGGCATTTTTCCCGATGGTCTTGATATGGTCTGCCCCACGGCCAAGTTCAAGCCATCAAAAACCCCGCCCAAAAGACTCCCCAGACAAGGAATTGAAATGCCCCAATCCCGCAAGATCATCATCGACACGGATCCCGGCCAGGATGATGCCGTCGCCATATTGCTGGCGCTCGGCAGCGCCGAACTGGACATCGTCGGCATATCAGCTGTTGCCGGCAACGTGCCGTTGAACCTTACCGAAAAGAACGCGCGCAAGATCTGCGAGCTGGCCGGACGGCCCGATATCAAGGTCTATGCCGGCGCCATCCGGCCGCTGGCGCGCGAACTGGTCACCGCCGAGGAAGTGCATGGCAAGACCGGCCTCAACGGGCCGCAATTGCCCGACCCGACGATGAAGCTGCAGGACCAGTATGCGGTCGATTTCATCATCGAAACGCTGATGAACGACCCGAGCGGCACGATCACGCTCTGCGCGCTCGGGCCGCTTACCAACGTCGCGCTGGCGCTGATTCGCGAGCCGAAGATCGCGCCGCGCATCAAGGAAATCGTGCTGATGGGCGGCGGTTTCTTCGAGGGCGGCAACGTCACGCCGACGGCCGAATTCAACATCTATGTCGACCCGCATGCAGCCGATGTCGTGTTCAAAGCCGGCATTCCGATCGTCATGATGCCGCTCGACGTCACCCACAAGGCGCTGACCACCGCCACGCGCACCCAAGCCTTTCGCAAGCTCGGCACCAGGGTCGGCACGGCAACGGCGGAGATGCTGGAGTTTTTCGAGCGCTTCGACGAGGAGAAATACGGCACCGACGGCGGGCCGCTGCACGACCCCTGCGTCATCGCCTATCTGCTGAAGCCGGAGCTGTTCAACGGCCGCAACTGCAACGTGACCGTGGAGACCGCCTCCGAGCTCACCATGGGCATGACCGTGATCGACTGGTGGGGCGTGACCAAGCGTCCGAAGAACGCCATGGTGATGCGCGACATCGACCATGATGCGTTTTTCGCATTGCTGGTGGAGCGGCTGGGGCGACTTTAAAAGCTCCCTTCTCCCCGTTTACGGGGAGAAGGTGCCGGCAGGCGGATGAAGGGCGGCGCATTCGTCGAGATTTTGCCTGCAACCCCGGCGCCGCCCCTCACCCGATCGCTTCGCGACCACCCTCTCCCCGTAAACGGGGCGAGGGAAGAGGTGCGCCGGTTATCGCTCACTCAGCAAACCGATAAAAGACAAAGCCATTGTCGCGTGTGACGCGTTCTATGTTTGCGGGTGAGCCGATCAAATGCGGGCGTTCGTCCTTGATAAGAACAGACGAACCGTTCTCGATAGAAACCAGATAGATGCCGCGGCCGTGGTCCCACTGGACACTTTTGACCGTTGCGTCGACTGTGTCGACCGACCGGATCGGGCTGGCATCATTGGCCCATTTGTTCATGGCCGAGGGAACCATCACTGCGAACAAGGCGACGATCAGGATCACACCGAGCGCGTTCCTTTTCAAATCCGCATAAGTCCATGACACCGACATGAATCCCCCGATGTCGATTCATGTGGTGGCAAGAAGGCCGACTTTCAATCGGCTTTTTGTTCCGGCGATGTACTGCTGGTTACTTCGCCTTTGAAAACGCCAGCCACAGGCCGCCGCCGACCAGGAAGCTGCCGCTGATCCTGGACATGAGCTTGACGCGGCTGGCCGACAGCAGGCGTCCGGCGCGGCCGGCGGCGAGCGCGTAGGTCGAATCCGACACGGCAGCGAAGACCATCGCGGTGAGGCCCATCACAACGATCTGCAGCGAATAATTGCCTTCAGGGGCGATGAACTGCGGAAAGAAGGCGCCGAAGAAGACCAGCGTCTTGGGGTTGCTGATCGCCACCAGCAGGCCCTGCAGGAAGAAGCCGCCGCGCGGTTTTTTCGCCGATCCGTCGGCATTCAGCGTGCCTTTCGAGCGGAACATCTGAACGCCCATCCAGATCAGATAGGCGGCGCCGATCAACCGGACCCATTCGAACCAGTGGCCCATGCCCGCGATCAGCGACGTGAGGCCGATGCCGACAACCGCGATCATGATGGCAAGCCCGGCCTGCGTGCCGGCGACATTGGCAAGGCCGGCACGCGAACCGTGGCGGATGCTGTTGGCGATGATCAGCGTCACCGTTGGTCCGGGCACCAGGATGATGACGAGACAGGCAAGCAGATAGGCGGCGTAAAGTTCCAGCGACATGGGGGGTCCCTCGACAGAATGCCGCTATGCGACGCGGCCATGTCAAATCAATGCATGGGATCGCCGTCGGCGCAAGCCGGTGGAATTGGCACCGATAGAACCAGGCTGGCTTCAGGAGGCGCCGGCCTGCCACGGCAGCGTCGCCTCATAGGCCCCTCCCGCCTTGAGCACGGCAAGGTCGCCGCGCGGCTGACCGATCAGCTGCATGCCCATCGGCCGGCCCTTGCCGTCGAAGCCGACCGGCACGTTGAGCGCCGGACAGCCGCCCAGCGTGGCGAAGGCTGAGACCTGCATCCAGCGGTGGTAGCTGTCCATGTCGCGCCCGGCCACCTGGCTCGGCCAATGGGTGGAGACCGCGAACGGAAAGACCTGCGCGGTTGGCAGCGCGACGAGGTCGAAGCGCTCGAACAGCGACAGCAGCGTTTTGTGCCAGGACGAGCGCCGCACCGTGGCGGCATGGACTTGCGGCGCTGTCAGGCGGAGCGCCTGCTCGACTTCCCACACCACTTCAGGCTTCAGAAGCCGGCGCTTGGCCGGGTCGTCGTAATGCGCCTTGAGCGCGCAGCCGCTGCTGGCCTGGCGTAACGTGACAAAAGCCTGCCACAGCGCTTCGAAGTCGACATCCGGTACCAGCGCTTCGCTTTGGAACGACGCGCTGGCGAGCCTGCCGAGAGCCGCCTCGCAAAGATCGAGAATGCCCGGCTCGACCGGCAGATGGCCGCCGAGATCGCCGAGCCAAGCGATGCGGCCGCCGGCCGCCGGTGTTTGCAGTCCCGCCAGGAAAGAGCCCTGCTTGTGATGCGAGAGCGGGGCGCGCGGATGGTAGCCGGCCTGCTCGTCGAGCAGCAGCGCGATGTCGCGCAAATTGCGGCCCATCGGGCCCTCGACGCCCATCTGCGCATGAAAAACGTCGATGTCCGGACCGGCAGGGACAAGTCCCTGCGACGGGCGGAAGCCGTAGACATTGTTGTAGGCCGCCGGATTGCGCAGCGAGCCGCCGAAGTCGCTGCCGTCGGCCACGGGGAGCATGTCGAGCGCCAGCGCCACGGCAGCACCACCGCTCGACCCGCCGGCGGTCAAGGCCGGGTCGAAGGCATTGAGCGTCGGGCCAAACACGCTGTTGTAGGTGTTGGAGCCCAGTCCGAATTCGGGAACATTGGTCTTGCCGATGATGATGGCGCCGGCCTTGCGCACGCGTTCGACGAAGAAATCATCCTCCCCGGGGACGAAATCGGCGAAGATCGGCGAGCCGAACGTGGTTCTGAGGCCCTTGGTCAACGCCAGGTCCTTAATCGCGATCGGCAGGCCGAACAGGGATCCAGCCTCGCCCCCGCGCGCCACATGGGCATCGGCGCTGTCGGCTTCGGCCAGGATGTCGGCAGGGTCACGCAGCGAAACGATGGCATTGACCCGCGGGTTCACCGCCTCGATGCGGTCGAGGAAGGCAGCGACCACCTCACGCACCGAAAGCTGCCGGCGCCTGATACGGTCAGCCAGTTCCACGGCGGACATACGGCAGATATCGCCGGCCGCCGGCACTGCGTGTTTTGTCGTGGGTCGCATGGCTGTCATCCCCTTGAGTTGGCGGTCTAGCCGGCAGCTTTTTGCAAAGCGGCGTCGACATCTTTTGCCAGCGGGATCGCCGGCTGGGCGCCGGGCTTCAGGCAAGCAAGCGAGCCGGCAGCGGCAGCGCGGACGAGCGCCTGTTCGAGCGGCAGACCGGTTGACAGGCCGGAGCCGAAATAGCCGCAAAAGGTGTCGCCGGCGCCGACGGTGTCGACCGGGGTGATCTTCAGCGCCGGCACTGTCAGGAAATTGTCCGGCGTCGCGGCCAGCACGCCGTCGCCGCCGAGCGTGACGACGATGGTGCGGCCGGTCTTGCCGGCATAGTCGCGCATCCGTGCCGGGCGGTCGCGGCCGGCGAGCGAGAGCGCCTCGCCATAGAGGTCGAATTCGGTTTCGTTGGCGACGGCATAGTCGGCCTTGGCGAGAAAGCTGGAGGCCTCGGCGCGGAACGGCGCGGTGTTGAGCACGCTGATCGCGCCGGCCGCCCGGGTTGCGTCGAGCGCGGCCTCGACGGTCTGCAGCGGGATCTCGTGCTGGAGCAGCACGACATCGTTCTTTTTCAGCAGGGCTTTGGCAATGTCGGCCGGCAGCACCGAATCGTTGGCGCCCGGCACCACGGCGATGACGTTCTCGCCGTCGGCGCCGACCAGGATCAGCGCCGTGCCGGTCGAGGCGAAGCTCTCTCCGACGCCCGACAGATCGACTTTCCCGTCCCTGAGCAAGGCGGTTGCCTCGGCAGCGAAACTATCCTTGCCGACAGCGCCCACCATGCGCACCTTGGCACCGGCGCGCGCGGCGGCCAATGCCTGGTTGGCACCCTTGCCGCCGGGCGCCGTAGTGAAACCGGAGCCGCGCACCGTCTCGCCGGGTGCTGGCAAGCGGTCGACATTGGCGATGAGGTCGAGGTTGATCGAGCCGACAACGATAATCAAGAAATGCCTCCTGCTGAATGCGCGGGAGGCTAACCTGTAAGAATGCCGGTTGCCAGTCCATCCGGGTGCCGCGTCTCGTCATTCGCAGCGCACCGTGACCATGCCCTGATAGTTGCCTGCCGGAAAGATGCCGGGTGACTTGGTGGCGGTGAGGTCGACCTGGATGGTGTGGGTGCCATTGGTGACGCGCTGTGGCGAGTTGCCTGGGATGTCGGTGCCCGAGCCATCGAGGCGGAAAACGGTGCCAAAGGTCGTGTTGGTGTCGCCGCCGCTCGGCGCTGAGGTGAAGGCGATCGGCGGCGGCGCCGATACGGAAAAGCAATCCAGCAGATTGAGTATGGAGCAGAGCAGGGAACTCGCGGTGATCGTGGCGCCGGCGCTCGACCCGCCCGCCTGCTTGGAGCCGAAGATGTTGATGGCGGGGTTCGGCGTCATCGTTCCCGAGGCGCCGATCATGATCGTGCAGGTGCCGATGATCGCCGAATGCGCCGGAAGGCAGAAGCCGGCAAGCGCAGCCATCGCAAGCAGCGCCCGGTTATTTCTTGTTCTTTTTCCTGCCATTGCCGTTTCCGGTTCTGATGCTCCAGCCTTCGTCGGCCCATCCGGGTGATGTGGCGACGGGGGCGGGGGCCACGCTTGCCGTCTGGCCGTCGGCGCCGAGGCCCATCTTCAGCAGCTTCAGCTCAAGCTGCAGGCGCTCGACCTCGAGCTCGTAGAGCCGCGCTTCGGCGTCCGCCCGATCGGGATCACCACGCGGCCGTAAGTGGCGAGGTCGCTGTTCGACTGGCTGTTGCTGTTGCCTCTGATGACGCCGACGTCGAGATAGGCGCCGCTGCCGGAAACGGCGGAGCGGCAGGTCGTGCCGTCGGACGCATGAACTTCGTCCTGGCCCTGGGGCAAGGTGACGCCGGGCAGAGTGAAGCCCGTCTGGTTCTGGGTTCAGGTTCAGGATATCCTCGGCAAACCCCTGACTTACGATCGCCCAAGCGGGCAGCAAGGAAAGGGTCAGAACCTGCGATGCCCGAAGAACTTTCCGCATATCTGTGCCCTTATTTGCGTCTGCGCGCTTGGAAAGGGGATACTCTCGGTACAGATACGCACTTTACGCTCGGTCGCGCCGTCGAACGGCACGACCACCAGAACCGGTCTTGATGCCTGGCCAGCCAGCAGGAAGGTGCTCGGCGTGATCCTGGCATCGACGGGTTGGAAATTCTGGTCATAGACGTGGACCTCGACGCGTATGCGCTGGTCATACGGATTGCCCGGGAAGACCCTGACGGCGAAGGCGTCGGTGAAGGACCTGACCTCGCCGCGCATCGGCGTCATCGACTGGGTCGACGCGGCAATGGGAACGAGCGCGACAGCCAGCGCCGCCGCCAGAATTCGACCTTGAGTCAAAGCTCCCTCCTTTCGCGAGGGTGTCATTCGCAGCGAAGCGTGACCGTTGCCTGATAGTTGCCGGCGGAGAAGCGGTTGCTGCCGCCTTTGGTGCCGTCGAGATTGACCGCGACGGTCGAAGTACCGGGTGCCGCCAGCGCGGTCGTGGTGCCGGTTTCCGCAATGGTGTGGGCACCGGTGGAGGCGAAGGTCGGTGTCCAGGTGATGGCCGTGACATCAGAGGCCGGCACGGTGGTGGAGGTGACCGGATCGACGCTGAGCGAAAACACCGCCGGTGGGTGTCGAGCTGGACGCTGCCGGCCGAACCGCCGGCATTGTGGGAGCTCAGCGACTGGAGATTGGTGCTGACCGTCATCGTGCCGTTGGAATTCACCGTCAGCGTGCAGGTCGCGGTTATGGTGCCGTTGAACAGGACGTTTCCGGTAGCGGCCGATGCGGTCTGGTCGATACAGGCGACCAGACCAGCTGCACCAATGGCAGCGCGGAAGAACTTCATCGAGACCTCCTATCAAGCCGGACAGCCCGACCTAACACAAAGGTATTCTCGCTTTATCGTGGTTAATTTAGGGTAAAATTAAATAGTAATGCCCTGGTATAACAAAGAAAACCGGCGAAACCACAGGTTGTCATCGTTTGTATCGTTCCTAGTCGGCGGAGAATAATTATAGGAATACTTATCGATACTGTTATATGCGCTTTTGTGCAACAAAAACAGAAAAAATCGACGTTTCAGGACGCGACCTGCCCCGCCTCCCAGCCGAGGATGGCGCGCTTGCGCGTCAGGCCCCAGTGATAGCCGGTGAGCGCTCCAGATTTGCCAAGCGCGCGATGGCACGGCACGACGAAGGACATCGGGTTGGCGCCGACCGCCGCACCCACTGCCCGGCTGGCGTTCGGTGCGCCGATCCTTTCGGCGATCGAGGAGTAGGTGCAGGCCTTGCCCATCGGGATGCGCAACAGGGCTTCCCAGACGCGCAGTTGGAAGTCGGTGCCGATCATCACCACGCGCAGTGGCTGGTCGGGGCGCCACAGCGTCGGATCGAAGATGCGCGCCGCATAGGGCGCGGTCGCGCTCATGTCCTCGACATAGGTGGCGTTCGGCCAGCGGCCGGACATGTCGGCGAAGACTGCCCGCTCGCCGCCCGGATCGTTGAAGGCAAGCCCGGCCAGCCCGCGGTCGGTGACCATGATCAGGGCAATGCCGAAGGGCGAGATGTGATAGCCGTAGCGGATGGTGAGGCCTGCGCCGCGCGTCTTGTAGTCGCCCGGCGACATCGCTTCGTGGGTGACGAAGAGATCGTGCAGCCGGCCGGGTCCTGACATGCCAAGCTCGAACGAGGTTTCCAGCAGCGGCATGCCGGAATCGAGCAGCTTGCGCGCATGGTCGAGAGTGACCGCCTGCAGGAAGGCCTTGGGCGACAGGCCGGCCCAGCGGGTGAACAGCTTTTGCAGGCCGGTCGGGGTCTCGCCGACGTCCTCGGCCAGAACTTCGAGCGAAGGCTGGTCGCGATAGTCGAGACTGATCTTCTCGATGGCGCGGCGGACCACTTCATAGTCGCTGCCTTCGGGCGTGATGTCGTTCTCAAGGATCGCGGTCGGCTTCATCTGGGTATTCATGGTCATCTGGGCGTTCATGGCAATATCTCCTTGACCGCGAATATCGTTCCTCCTGCCCTTTGCCACCACCCGAAACTTGCCTTCCTGCCGCGCTTACCCAGATAGAATTGGCTTCGAACTGAGGACACCATCTTGGCTGGTGAAAAAGGCTGCGCAAGATCGGCAGGCTGCTGCGATATCGTTTCTGACGGAGCGAATTCAACGCGTCTTTGCGGTCGCCAATGCTTGTGAAAAAGCCGTCGCGAAACTCTCGCGGTCGTCGGGATTGAGGAAGCTGCCGATCGAGACGGTTTGTCCCTGCGCCTCCACCGCCATCCTGGTGATGCCGATCTCGGCATGGCGGGCGATCGAGAAACGAGACCAGGACGGATTGAAGCGATGCGCTTCCGATTTGCCTGACGGCGCCGTCTTGCGGATGTCGAGGCTGGTTCGGGAGACCGACACCTCTTCGCGGGCGCGGGCGGCGCGGTAGTTGGCGCGGAAGGCGATGTAGACGCCGATCACGTCGAGGCCGAAGAAGCCGAACACCGGCCATGCGCCGCGCGACAGGAAGAACGCCCCGGTCACCAGCCAGCCGAACAGCAGCGCGCCCATGAGCACGAAAAAGCCGGTGCGGCCGAGCGAGCGGTGCGGTGTCAGCAGGGCGTGGAAGAAGGGCTCGTCGGCCTGGAAAGAGGCGTTTGTGTCGCTCATGCCGGGATATTATAGGAAGGGTATGGCGAGCCCCAAGTCCAAAAAATCTTCGATGCCCAAAAATTCCCCGATGCCCAAAAAAAAGGAATTGCCGCCCGGCCGGCGCGACGGCTCGAACGCAAAGCCGCGACCGAGGCCGGCGCGGTCCCGTTCGCTCTACAGCGCGGCCGAAGTGCACGAGATCTTCCGGCGCTTTTCCGTGCAGCGGCCAGAGCCGAAGGGCGAGCTCGAGCATGTCAACGCCTTCACGCTGCTGGTGGCGGTGGTGCTTTCGGCTCAAGCCACCGATGCCGGCGTCAACAAGGCGACGCGGGCGCTGTTCAAGGTCGCCGACACGCCGCAAAAGATGCTGGCGCTGGGCGAGGCAAAGGTCGGCGATTACATCCGCACGATCGGTCTCTGGCGCAACAAGGCCAGGAACGTCATTGCGCTGTCGCAGGCGCTAATCGCCGACCATGGCGGCGAGGTGCCCGACGACCGCGAGCAACTGGTCAAGCTGCCCGGGGTTGGGCGCAAGACCGCCAATGTCGTGCTCAACATGGCCTTCGGCCAGCACACGATGGCGGTGGACACGCATATACTGCGCATCGGCAACAGGCTCGGCCTGGCGCCCGGCAAGACGCCGGAACAGGTCGAGCAGGGGCTGCTGAAGATCATTCCGGACGAATACATGCGCCACGCGCATCACTGGCTGATCCTGCATGGCCGCTATGTCTGCAAGGCGCGCAAGCCGGATTGTCCGGCCTGCGTCATTGCCGACATCTGCAAGGCGGCGGAGAAGACGACCGACGTGCCGGCGCCTTTGGTGCCGATCGGGCCACTCGGCGCAGCGGACGAAGTGGCTTAATTCTCCTCCACAAACACCTCTTCGCGCTTCTTCTTGACCGCGGGCAGGAAGACGATGACGAGCACGGCGAGCGCAATGAAAAGCAGGCCGGCGCTGATCGGTCTCGTCACGAAGGTGCTCGGGTCGCCGCGCGAGAGAATCATGGCGCGGCGCAGGTTTTCCTCGAGCAGCGGGCCGAGCACGAAGCCGAGCAGCAGTGGCGCAGGTTCGCAGCGCAGTTTGGTCAGGAGGTAGCCGAGGACGCCGAAGAAGGCGACCGCGTAGAGGTCGTAGACGTTGGTGTTGACGCTGTAAACGCCGATCGAGCAGAACGCCATGATGATCGGGAAGAGCACGTAATAGGGGATCGTGAGGAGCTTCACCCAAAGCCCGATCAGCGGCAGGTTCAGGACGATCAGCATCAGATTGCCGATCCACATCGAGGCGATGATGCCCCAAAACAGCGCCGGCTGTTCGGTCGCGACATTGGGGCCGGGTACGATGCCCTGGATGATCATCGCGCCGATCATCAGCGCCATTACCGGGTTGGCCGGAATGCCGAGCGTCAGCATGGGGATGAAGGAGGTCTGGGCGCCGGCATTGTTGGCCGATTCCGGTCCGGCGACGCCTTCGATGGCGCCTTTGCCGAATTCCCCCGGATTTTTCGATACGCGCTTTTCGACCGTGTAGGAGGCAAAGGCTGCAAGGATCGCGCCGCCTCCCGGCAGGATGCCGAGCGCCGAGCCGATGATCGTTCCGCGCACGATGGGCGCCGCCATGCGCCGAAAATCCTCGCGGGTCGGCATCAGGCCGGAGACCTTGCGGATCAGCACGGAGCGCTCATGCTCGTTCTCGAGGTTGCGCAGGATCTCGGCGACGCCGAAGACGCCGACCGCCACCGCGACGAAATTGAGCCCGTCCGCATATTCGGGGATGTTGAGCGTGAAGCGCGGCGTGCCGGTGTAGATGTCGGTGCCGACAATGCCGAGCAGCAGGCCGAGCACGACCATCGCCAGCGCCTTGACGATCGAGCCGTGGGCGAGCGCGACGGACGAGACGAGCCCGACGATCATCAGCGAAAAATACTCGGCCGCGCCGAATTCCAACGCTATCGCCGTCAGCGGTGGGGCAAAAATGGCGACGAGGAAGGTCGACACCGTGCCGGCAAAGAACGAGCCTATCGCCGCGATCGCGAGTGCCGCCCCGGCGCGGCCATTTTTGGCCATCTGATAGCCGTCGATTGCGGTGACTGCCGACGAGGATTCGCCGGGCATATTGATGAGAATGGCGGTGGTGGAGCCGCCATATTGCGCGCCGTAATAGATGCCGGCGAGCATGATGAGGGAGGACACCGGATCGCCGATCTGGAAGGTGATCGGCAAGAGCATGGCGATGGTTGCGGTGGCTCCGATGCCGGGCAGGACGCCGATCAGCGTGCCGAGAAGGACGCCGATCAGGCAGAAACCGAGATTTGTCAGCGATGTGGCCGTCGAAAAGCCGAGCGCCAGATTGGCGAGGAGTTCCATGGTCATCTCCTCACAATGGCAGCCACGGACCAAAGCGCCGGAACGGTAGGCCGAGTGCGTAGCTGAAGACCAGGAACGCAAACAGCGTCAGGCCGGCCGACAGCACGAGCGCGGTCAGCGGCTTCATGCGGCCGCTGGCAAATGATGCGATCAGCGCCGTCAGGAAGATCGACGGGATGAAGCCGAGGCCGCGCACCGTCAGGCCGAAAAAGATCGGAGCGGGAAGGATGAACAGCATGCCACGCCACGCTATGTGGCCGATCGGCTCGCTCTCGAAGCGCACCGCCTGGACGAGGATGACAACGCCAAGCAGGATCAGCACGACCGCCAGGACCAGCGGGAAATAACCCGGCCCCATGCGGAAGGCGGTGCCGATTTCGAGGCCGAGCGACTGAGCTGCGAAAAATGCGCCGAAACCGATGAACAGCGCGGCGCATAGGCCGTTGGTCCTGTCGATTGCGAAAGGTTTCATGACGTTCCTCCCAGGCCCGCGTCTGGAGCGCGACACGATGCAATGCGAAAACGGAGCCGAAGCGAAACGGGGCGCTGGTAGCGCCCCGTTCGAAACCTCAGTCGGCGTACTGGCCGGCGGCTTCGATGATCGGCTTCCAGCGCCCGATCTCGCCTTCCAGCTTTGCCTTCAGCGCCGCCGGCGTCGCGTCGGCCTCGGATGACGGCTTGGTGCCGAGTTCTGCGAAGCGAGCGGCGACGTTCTGGTCCTTCAGCGCGACCTGCAGCGATTTCGACAGCCGTTCGGTGATCTCGGCCGGCGTGCCCTTGGGTGCATAGATGCCGTGCCAGATGCCGACCTGCACCTCGGGAAGGCCGCCTTCCGTCGTCGTGGGGACGTCCGGCAGCACATCGAGGCGTTCCGGCGAGGTCACGGCGTAGGCCTTGATCGTGCCGCCCTTGATCTGCTTCGTGGTATTGGTCGTCTGGTCGCACATGATGTCGACCTGGCCACCGAGAAGGTCGGTCATCGCCGGGCCAGTGCCCTTGTATGGCACGGTGACCAGCGGCGTCTTGATGCCGCTCATGAACAGCATGCCGCACAGATGCGAGGCCGCACCTATGCCGGCATTGGCGACGGTGATGCTGTCCTTGTTGGCCTTGGCGTACTCGACCAGCCCCTTCAAGTCGGTCGGCTCGAGGTCCTTGCGGCCAACGATGGTCATCGGCACCTCGGTGACGAGGCCGACATATTCGAAGGCGTTCAGCGTGTCGTATGCGAGTTTCCGGTATAGCGTCGCGCTGGTCGCCATGCCGATATGATGGAGGAGCAACGTATAGCCGTCCGGCTCCGCCTTCGCGACGCGACCGGCGCCCAGCGTGCCGCCGGCGCCGCCGACATTCTCGACGATGACCTGCTGGCCGAGATCCCTCGACATGGCTTCCGCGACGAGACGCGTGACCGTGTCGGTCGGGCCACCGGCCGCAAACGGCACCACGACAGTGATGGTGCGTTCGGGATAGGTCTGGGCGCCTGCGGCGAACGGATAAAGGGTGATAGCAGCGGCGGCAGCCAGAGCGGCGACAAATCTTCTCATCGTGGTTCCTCCCAGAAATTCTAATCTCCAACCACTGCGCGGAGTTCCTCTCAACACCGGCTGCGGATAGAGCAGTAACTAGTGCAAGCTAGCAGATTGCAATCGGACTGAAACGGCAAACAGCGATTATCCGCAACTGTCCGCACCCAATGGGTGGAAAGTGTTTGGGCCGGGAGATGGGCGCGGGATTCGCAATGGTCGAAATCTGTCGGTCGTGCGTAGGCGAATACTGGTTGCGGACCTCTCGGCCCCTCCTCCGAACTATTCCACTAGCTGTAGCCGCGCGCCGACCACACAAATTTTTATACCGAATAGTTAAAATGCCTTCCTTCGCCGTAGTCGTACAACTGAACGGATCTGCCCAAAATTCGACCGGAAAAGTGCCCCCCACTCTCGTAGTCATATCCGGAAAAATTGGCACCGGTCACGCGAAGGCTGACGTGAGCGCCCAATCCATAGTGATACATGTTGCCTGAATTTACTCCGCTCAAATGGGAGCCACTATCATAGTCGTAGTTACTCGACATATGGCTGTGCCGGGCCTTCTCATAGCTGTAGATTGAACTTGTGGCCTTCTTCAAAGCGCGGGCCGCCGCTGCATAGGCTACTGCGCGTCGGATTTCTTCCTTCATGGCAAGGCTCCGAATGATTCGAAGAACAATTGTAGAACATTCGGTTGCAAATGGCGAGTCGAGGTTCAGCCTCAGTAGCCGTAGCCGCGTGCCATCGCTGCCGCGAAGACCGGGATCAGCAGGAAGATGAACGCCTCGGCGCGCACATAGCTGCGCACGGATGCAAGTTCCGCCGCCGGCACCTGGAAGCCGGGGCTGGCGGCGGCCTGCCTGTTCCAGGAGATGAAGCGGATGGTCGGGATGATCGACAGCAGGCCGACAATGGCGAAGGCCGCCATCTTCGCCCAGAACATCCAGTTGTAGACATAGAATTCCCAGCCTTTCAGGCCATAGAAGACCCGGCCGATGCCGACGACGATGATCAGCGCGGCGATGATGCCGTAGTGACGATCGATGCCGGCGAGCCGCTTGAGCGTCGCGGCGGGCAAGTCGCTGCGGATCAGCACAAATTCGGCGCCGATGATGCCGGCCAGCGAAAACACCAGCAGATGATGGACGATGGCCAGCACGAGGTCGGTGGTATCCATGCTTTCTCCCTTCGATCGGACGCCGCGGCAAGGAGCGCCTGAATCGGCACCGGCCGAAGAGTAGCATCGTCGATCAAAATTCCCAGATACGCCGGTGGTGGACATCTGGCCGTCGGCGCTATTGACGCCATCTGCTGACAGTCCGGTCGTCCTGGAAGATGATCCATGCTGTCGTGGCTCTTGCCCCACGCAAGCCATTTGCTAGGCGCGGGACAACTCAACCGAGGCAAATTCCATGGCCAGTCCAAAGGCAGCCGGCGTACCGGTCATCGAAACGGCGCGCACCATTCTCAGGGCGCACCAGCTGGATGATTTCGACGCCTATGTCGCCATGTGGGCCGATCCCGGCATCACCCGTTTCATCGGCGGCAAGCCGCGGACGCGCGAGGAAAGCTGGATGCGCTTCCTGCGCCATGCCGGCCTGTGGTCGCTTCTGGGCTACGGCTTCTGGGCGATAGAGGACAAAGCCACCGGCCGCTTCATCGGCGAGGCCGGCTTCCACGACCTGAAGCGCGACATCGAGCCGTCGATCGAAGGCGTGCCGGAGGCCGGCTGGGCGCTGGCGCCGCGGGCGCACGGCCAGGGCCTGGCCAGCGAAGTCGTGAGACGGGTTCTCGCTTGGGGCGACGAGACATTCCAGGGTGCAAGAACGGTCTGCATCATCGATCCGGAAAACACCGCTTCGCTGAATGTCGCGGCAAAGTGCGGCTACCAGGAAGTGCTCAGGACCACCTATCACGATGGTGCGACGATCCTCCTGCAGCGGCAGCCTTAGAGCAATTCCAGGAAAGTGCGCAGCGGCCCGTCATCCGGCCTTGCGCAACTTGCGCGTAAGGTCGCTCCACGGGTCGTCGTCGGTGCCCGGTGCCGTGCCAGGTTTCAGCAGGGGCGTCGAAGCGTCGAAAGGTTGCGGCCGGGCAATCGCATAGCCCTGGGCGTAATCGACGCCGATCGCCTTCAGCGCCTCGACGATGCTGTCGTTTTCGACGAACTCGGCAATGGTGCGCTTGCCCATCACCTTGCCGATATGATGGATCATCTCGACCATGGCGCGGTCGATCCGATCCTCCAGCATGTCCTTGACGAAGCTGCCATCGATTTTCAGATAATCGACGGGCAAGTGCTTGAGATAGGCGAAGGACGACATGCCGGAGCCAAAGTCGTCGAGGGCGAAGCGGCAACCCAGTTTGCGCAAGTCGGCAATGAAACGCATGGCGTTGGTGAGGTCGGCAATCGCGCTGGTCTCCGTGATCTCCAGGCAGATCATGCCGGGCGGAATGCCATGGACATCGAATTGTTCACGCAGGAAGCCGAGGAACGTGTCGTCGCCGAAACTTGCTCCCGATAGATTGATCGCGCAGGTGGCGATGGGAGCGGCCTGAGGGTTGGCAAGGCGGACAGCCAGGACGCTGAAAGTGTTGCGCACGACCCAACGGTCGATCGACGGCATCAGGCCGTAGCGCTCGGCTGCCGGAATGAAGCTGGCCGGCGAAACGATGAGGCCATCCTCGTCGGTCAGCCGCAGCAATATTTCGACATGAGCACCGGCCTCGGCCGCGGCGGCGTTGAGCGGCCAGATCTCCTGGACGTGAAGCTTGAAGCGGTTTTCTTCCAGCGCCGCATGCAGGCGCTGGACCCAGGCCATTTCGCTGAAACGTTCGCGCAAGGCCGTGTCGCTGTCGCTGTGCAGCTGCACGCGGTTGCGGCCTTTCTCCTTGGCGATATAGCAGGCGACATCGGCTGCCTGCAGGGTATCCTTGAGCGTGATTTCGGCATCGGTGATCTCGACCATGCCGATGCTGACGCTCATGTTGAAAGGCCTGCCGCTCCAGGCAAAATGCAGGTCCTGAACGGTCGCGCGCAGCCGTTCGGCGATCTCGGACGCGAGATCCGGACCGCAATCGAAGAGCAGGACGCCAAATTCGTCGCCGCCCAGGCGAGCCAGTATGTCGTCGGGCCGCAGCTCGTTGCCGAGCAGCATGGAAACCTGCCGCAACAACTGATCGCCCGCCGCATGACCACAGGTGTCGTTGACGAGCTTGAACTGGTCGAGGTCCAGGAACATCAAGGCATGCTGGCGCGGCCGGTAGTGCAAGTCCGCGATCGTTTTTTGCAGGCTGCTTTCGAATGTGCGCCGGTTGGTGAGCCCAGTCAGCCCGTCATGCGATGCCTGCCATGACAGGCGCTCGATGTAATCCTGTTCGCGCGTCATATCGTGGAAGGCCAGCACCGCGCCGACGACCTGGCCGGAAACCAGCAGCGGCGCGCCTGTCAGCGCGACAGGAACGACGGAGCCATCGGCGCGTCGCAACAATTGCGGCCGTTCATTGGAGTGCAGTGGCTCGCCTGCCAGCAGGCGTTCCATCAGTCGGTGCTCCTCGATGCCGCTGTCCCTGTCGACCAGCTTGAACAGCGACGCGATCGGCTGGCCTCTTGCCTCGCTGAACGGGCGTTCCAGCAGACGCTCCGCGACTGCGTTCATGTAATCCAGCCGTCCATCAGCTCCCGTGCTGATGACAGCCTGGCCAATCGAGGCCAGCGTGATCTGAGCGCGCTCGCGCTCGGCGTTGAGGGCGATCTCGAAAGCCTGTCGCTGCGCCAGGAGTTTGCGGGTGCGCCACACGGCAAGCAGGATGAGCAAGGCGGCGGTGGCAAGGTTCGCCAGTGTCAATGCCATCTTGATGAAGCGGGATCCCTCGCCGAGGCTTTCGGAGAAGGACTTTGACAGCGGTCCGATCTGATGGTTGAGGCTGTGAATCTCCGCCTTCCAGACGGCGATCTGCGCCGCCGTCGGCGGACCCTCTTCATACTTCTGGTGTATCGCGGTGCCGAGGCGGTCGAGCGCGAGGATCATGCCGTCGGCGGCGGTCCAGTGCTGGATGGCGATGTCGAGGTAGCTCACATCACGAAAGTTCTGGAACAGCCAGATCATGCCCGGCACGTCGTCGGGGTGATTTCTGCCGTGCAGGAAGCCGGCGCGCGCCGCGCCGATGTCGGGTTCGGGCTGCTCGAGGGCAAGCCGCGCCGAATGATCGGCGAGCGGGACCGCTATGGCGCCGCGGTATTCATCGAAGAAGTCCTGCCTGCCGGTGTCGGCATAGAGGCTGAGAAAATAGATGGCCTGCTTCTGTCCCTTCGACCAGTGGCTCTCGCCGCCGACATAGGCGCGTACCGCCGACAGACTGTAGAGGCTGCCGCTGGCCAGCAGCGCCTGGACGAGAACCACGAGGACGAACGGCCAGACCAGCCCGAGCAGACGGGGGCTGGTATCTGCCGGTGACAGCCTCATCAAGCTTCCATGGGAATAGCCATGGCCCCCGTGAATTTGCCCTGCCGGCTGATCAGCATGCCGGCCAAGTGTCGCGTACTCCCCCATGCCGCGCTGCAGTCCGCGACTGAAGTTCGACTAGCATACTGGCCTTAACAGCCGATAAACTCTTCGAATATTTTGCCTTGAGTGCCGCGTACTGCTGCAGAAACAGATTACGCCGCCTTATGCATACGACTTTCTGACAAGTTTCATTGCATTCGATTGGTTCCGTATCCTCTTTCACTGTCCGCGTCTGCGATGCGGAAGAGCAGGCAAGGACGAGAACCCGTGGACACGCCGGTGCTTTACGAGTGGGGATCGGCTTTCGATCGGGCGTGTTCGAGCATCGAGGCATCTTCCCCGAAAGCGCGCGTGGCGCGGGCTGCCGCCTCCAGCAGGGATGGCGTCATGCGCTGCAGGAAGGCCGCATCGACACGCGTGCTCGGGCCGGCCAGCGTCAGCGCGCCAAGCAGGGTGCGCCCCGGACCGAACACCGGTGCGGATACGCCGGCCGTCTCGGGGTCGCGGTCGCCCACCGACAGATGATGATAGGTTGCGCGGATGGTTTCGTAGGGTTCGCCCTGTTCACCGGAGAACGCCGCTAGCACGCGACCTCCCGAACCCAGCAGCAGCGGCAGCACATCGCCTTCCCTGATGGTGTAGCGGATCGGATGCTTGGACTCGACGCGGTAGAGGCACGTGCGGACATCGCCCGAGCGGACGTAGAAGGCGACGCTTTCCCAGCTCTGCTCGGCCAGGTCGCGCATGATCGGCAGCAGGATGTCGACCGCCGCCACCGAACGCTGGTAGATCGCACCGAGCCGGAAGGTGGCTGGGCCGACACGGTAACGGCCATCGTCGAGACGCTCCAGCAACTGGCCGCGCAGCAGCGAGCCCGCCAACCTTAGGATCGTGCTCTTGTAGAGACCGGTGCGGGCGGCGATTTCGGCCAGGCTGAGCGACTTGTCAACCGAGGCGAAGGCGTCGAGAATGGCGATGGCGCGATCGAGCGCGGCAACGCCGTCCGCTGGTGCGGATCTGGACCGTATGTCATTCATCGGCTTGACGATTTCGTTTCGGTTCCCGGTTCGGACGAAGACCCCAACCGGGCAAACTATGCCGGATGCCATGCATTCTGTCTAGTAGAATGCTGTTCCTGTTGACAGAACGCGGTAACATCTGCTTGAACTTGATCGCGGTCTGAATTCAGGCCACGTTTCTGGCAGGCACCGGAGGAGGTGTCGCGATTTGGAGGAATCCCATGCTGAACAGACGCAAATTCCTAACGAGCACCGCCGCGGCAGGCGCCGCCGGTTTCGCCGCACTGCACTTCACACCCGCTTTCGCACAGGACGCACCGCAGATCCAGATCTTCGTGCCGGCGGCGCCCGGTGGTGGCTGGGACCAGACGGCGCGCACCATTGATCAGGTGCTGCGTTCTGAAAAACTGATTTCCGGCTCGCAGATCACCAATGTCGGCGGCGCCGGCGGTACGGTCGGCCTGCCGCAGTTCGTCAACCAGTGGAACGGCAAGGGCAATTCACTGATGGTGGCCGGCATGGTCATGGTCGGTGCCATCATCGCCAACAAGTCGGCCAACAACCTCACCGAGGTGACGCCGATCGCGCGCCTCACCGGCGAATTCGAAGCGCTGGTGGTGCCGGCCGCCTCGCCGTTCAAGACGGCCGCCGATTTCGTCGCCGCGCTGAAGGCGGATCCGACCAAGGTGCCAGTGGCCGGCGGTTCCGCCGGTGGCTCGGACCATATCCTCTTCGGCCTGATCGCCAAGACGGCCGGCGTGCCGGCGACCAACC
Source organism: Mesorhizobium sp. LjNodule214 (assembly GCF_964252735.1). Taxonomy (NCBI): domain Bacteria; kingdom Pseudomonadati; phylum Pseudomonadota; class Alphaproteobacteria; order Hyphomicrobiales; family Phyllobacteriaceae; genus Mesorhizobium; species Mesorhizobium sp. LjNodule214. The sequence goes on along the minus strand of NZ_CAXUPE020000002.1, from coordinate 1,833,113 downwards.
TCTCCTACGTGCCGTTCGCCGGTGGTGGCGAGGCACTTTCGGCACTGCTCGGCAACCAGGTCGCGGCCGGCATTTCCGGCTATGGCGAGTTCGCCGAACAGGTCAAGGCGGGCGCGCTGCGACTGCTCGCGATCTCGGCCGACAAGCGCCAGGATGGCATCGACGCGCCGACGCTGAAGGAGGCCGGCATCGACGTCGAACTGTTCAACTGGCGCGGCGTCTTTGCACCGCCCGGTGTCTCCGACGCCGACAAGGCCGCCATGGTCACCCTGATCGAGACCATGGCCAAGAGCGATGCCTGGGCAATGGAGTGCAAGAACCGCAACTGGACGCAGATCCTGCTGACCGGCGACGACTACGCCAAGTTCCTCACCGAGGACACTGCCCGTATCGCTGCGATCCTCAAGGATCTCGGCCTCGCCTGATGCTTCCGAAGGGGGCGGCCGCGCCGCCCCCTTTTTGGAGGCTCCGCAACCGCATGGACATGCGATCCATCGCGGGTGAGACTGCGGTCAGGGCCGGCCGTGGGAGGCTGGCCATCTTGGGAGGACATTCATGAGCACCAGCGACCAGCAGGCGCCGCCGCGGCACCTTGCAATGCCTGAATTGTTGATCGGCATCGGGCTTCTCGCCTGCGCCGCGGCCGTGGCCTGGCAGACGTTGGCGATCCCGGTATCGCCGCTTTACTCCAAAGTCGGCCCGACCGTCTTTCCCTATCTTACCATGACAGGGATGTTGGTGCTTTCCCTGCTCCTCATCGTCGCCGCGCTGAGGGGCGGTTGGCAGCCGGAGGAGGAAAAGGAAACGCCGACCGACTGGAAGGCGATGGGCTTCGTGGCCGCTGGGCTGGTCGCCAACCTGCTGCTGATCCATCCGCTGGGCTTCACCGCCGCCTCGGTGATCATGTTCGTTCTCATCTGCTACGGGTTCGGCAGCAAGCATCCGTTGCGCGATGCGCTGCTTGGACTGATCCTGGCGCTTGCTGCCTATTTCGGTTTCGCCAGGGCGCTTGGTGTCAACATCGGCGCCGGCTTCATCGAGAACCAGCTGAACGCGGTCATCAACGCGATCATCGGCATGGCGAGGGGCTGAAGCGATGGAAACCCTCAATCAGCTCGCACATGGATTTTCGGTCGCTTTCACGCCAGTCAACCTCATGTGGTGCCTGCTCGGCACGACATTGGGAACGGCGATCGGCGTGCTGCCCGGCCTCGGGCCCGCGCTGACCATCGCTTTGCTTTTGCCGATCACCTACCAGGTGGCGCCGGAAGCCTCCTTCATCCTGTTCGCCGGTATCTACTACGGCGCCATGTATGGCGGCTCGACGACGTCGATCCTGCTCAACACGCCGGGCGAAAGCGCCACCATCGTCACCGCGCTCGAAGGCAACCGCATGGCCCGTTCCGGCCGCGGCGGCGCGGCATTGGCGACGTCGGCGATCGGCTCGTTCGTTGCCGGCACTATCGGCACGCTGGGCGTCGCCTTCCTGGCGCCAATCGTGGTCAAGTTCGCGCTGGCCTTCGGCCCGGCCGAGTATTTCTCGCTGATGGTACTGGCCTTCATCACGGTTTCGGCGGTGCTCGGCTCGTCGTCGGTGCGGGGGCTCACCAGCCTGTTCGCCGGCTTCGTCATCGGCATGATCGGCGTCGACCTGCAGACGGGCCAGCCGCGCTTCACCTTCGGCATGGGCGAACTGCTCGACGGTGTCGACGTCATCATCGTCGCGGTCGGCCTGTTCGCGGTCGGCGAGACGCTCTACATGGCCTCGCGCCGCTACGCCGGCAAGGACGAGATCGTGCCGCTGAAAGGCTCGCTCTACATGACCGCGGCCGAATGGGGACGCTCGTGGAAGGCGTGGCTGCGCGGTGCGGCGATCGGCTTTCCGATCGGCGCCATGCCGGCCGGCGGCGCCGAAATCCCGACCTTCCTGTCCTACGCCATCGAGAAGAAGCTGTCGAAACACAAGGAGGAGTTCGGCACGGTCGGCGCTATCGAAGGCGTTGCCGGTCCGGAAGCCGCCAACAATGCCTCGGCCGCCGGCGTGCTGGTGCCGATGCTTACGCTCGGCCTGCCGACCTCGGCAACGGCGGCGATCATGCTGTCGGCCTTCCAAAGCTACGGCATCAATCCAGGGCCGCTGCTTTTGACGACGCAGGCCAACCTCGTCTGGGGCCTGATCGCCAGCCTGTTCATCGCCAACGTCATCCTGGTTATCCTCAATTTGCCGCTGATCGGGCTCTGGGTGCGGCTGTTGAAGATCCCGGCACCGCAGCTTTATGCCGGCATCTTGGTCTTCGCCACCGTTGGCACCTACGGCATCTCGCAGTCGCCGATCGACCTCGTCATCCTCTATCTGCTGGGTGCCGCCGGTTTCCTGATGCGGCGCTTCGATTTCCCGACCGCGCCTGTGATCATCGGCATGATCCTCGGGCCACTCGCCGAGACGCAGTTCCGTCGGGCGATGACCATCTCGAACGGCGACTGGTCGGTGTTCTACACGCACAAGCTGTCGCTGACGCTGCTGACGCTGGCCTTCATCGGCCTGGCGGGGCCGCATATTTGGGCCTTTATCGAGCATCGCCGGCGGCGCGGGCCGGAGCATGTGCCTGGCGATGCCTGACCTGTCTGGAGCATCATGACCGACCTGCTTTCCGGCATCCGCGTGCTCGACCTGACCAATGTGCTGGCCGGCCCGTACTGCGCCTACCAGCTGGCACTGCTCGGCGCCGACGTGATCAAGGTGGAGGCGCCGCGGGGCGGCGACCTGGCACGCCAGCTCGGTGCTTCGCCCGCGCTCAACCAGGCCGGCATGGGCGCCTCGTTCCTGGCGCAGAACGCCGGCAAACGATCGGTGGTGCTCGATCTCAAGAAAGACGCCGATCGCGAGCGTTTCCTCGATCTGGTCGCCTCCGCCGACGCGCTGGTCGAGAATTTTAGGCCTGGCGTCATGGATCGGCTGGGCCTCGGCTATGAGAGGTTGAAAGAGGTCCGCCCCGGCCTCGTCTATTGCGCGATATCGGGGTTTGGCCAGACCGGGCCGATGCGCGACAATCCGGCCTATGACCAGATCATCCAGGGTCTCTCCGGCATCATGAGCATCACCGGCACGCCGGAGACGGCGCCGCTGCGCGTCGGCTACCCGGTCGCCGATACGCTGGGTGGGTTAGTCGGGGCGTTTGCGATCGCCGCCGCGCTGGTGAAGCAGAAACTGTCCGGCGAGGGGGCCTTCCTCGATGTGTCGATGCTCGAATGCACGCTCTCGGCACTCGGCTGGCCGGTGTCCAACTATCTGACGGCTGATGTCGAGCCGCAGCCGATGGGCAATGAGAATATGACGGCCGCCCCCTCCGGGGCGTTTCGCACCGGGGACGGCCTGCTCAACATCGCCGCCAACAAGCAGGAGCAGTTCGTCACGCTTTGCCAGTTGATCGGGCTGCCGGAGCTGGCGTCGGATCCACGCTTTGCCGAGCGCGAAACGCGCAAGCAGAACCGCGCTGCGCTGAAGGGATTGATCGAGGAGGCCCTGGCGGGCGCCTCGGCGGCCGAATGGGAAGAGAAGCTGAACCGCGCCGGCGTGCCGGCAGGACGGGTGCTGACAATCCCGCAGGTGCTTGGCGAAGCGCAGGTGACAGAGCGCGACATGACCACGCGCTTCGACGGCCTGCCCGGCATGGACAAGCCGCTGACCGTCGTGCGCGGCGGGTTCATGGTCGACGGCGCGGCCCCCTTGCCGACCAGGGCGCCACCGGTGCTGGGCGAGCACATGGACGAGATTTTCGCCGACCTGCCGCCGCGAGCCAAGACAAGGGCGCGGGCATGAGCGGTCCGGAGAAAAAGACCGGCCGCGAGCGTGGCGAGGAGTGGTGGCAGACCGATATCATCGAGATGCGGCCAGGCGTGATCCGGCTGCGCGGCTATGAGATCCAGGACCTGATCGGCCGCATCAGCTTTCCGGCGATGATCTGGCTGATGCTGCGTGGCGAACTGCCAGACGAGGAGCAGGCGACGCTGCTCGGCATTGCGCTGGGCGCCGCCGTCGACCACGGCCCGCAGGCGCCTTCGATCGCTATTGCCCGCATGGCGGCAACCTGCGGCGTCGGTATCAACAGCGCCATGGCCTCGGCCATCAATGTGCTGGGCGACGTGCATGGCGGCGCCGGCGAACAGGCGCTTTCCTTCTATGGCGATATTGCCGCGGCACTGGATCAAGGCACGGCGCTTGCCGATGCCGTGGCGGCACGGCTCGACCGTTTCTTCGCCGAGGAAGAGGGCTATGTGCCGGGCTTCGGCCATCGCTTCCATCCGGTCGATCCGCGCGCGCCGCGCCTCATTGAGGTGACGCGTGATTTTGCCGCGCGCGGGATCATCGGCGGGCGCTTCGCCGACATCGCCGAGGCGATCGAGGCCGAGCTTGCACAGCGCAAGGGCAAAACCATCCCGCTCAACATCGATGGCGCTACCGCCGTGATCTATGGCGAGCTCGGTTTCCCGCCGGCGCTGACGCGCGGCCTGTTCGTCCTGTCGCGCTCGGTCGGCATATTGGCGCATGCGTGGGAGCAATCGCAGCAGAGCGACCGCAACAAGGGGCCGCTGCCGCGCGAATGGCTGTGGGCCTATACCGGGATGCCTGTGCGGCCATTTCCCGGGCGCGACGAGGAAAGCAACTGAGGCGTCGCCTCAGAGTCCGCCGGCGGACTCAGGCTGAGAGAACTTCAAATCCCTGAGCAGCGTCGACAGATCCGGCTCGTCGATGAGCAGCGCCGCGTCTTCCGGCGCCAGCCATGCCCGCTGCCGGCTTTCGGCCTCCTGCCAGTTCGCCAGTTCCTCAGTCGCCTCCAGCAGGTAGACAATGACGTCGACACGGATGAAGCCGTTCTCCAGCCTTTTCCAGTAGGAATAGGTGCCGGCCGGGTCTTTCAATGTCTTGCCGAGAACGCCGGCTTCTTCCTGTGCCTCGATCGTGGCTGCCTTGCGCCCGCTCTTGCCCTTCATCGGCCAGCCCTTGGGCACGATGAAGCGCCTGGTCGTGCGCGACGTCACCAGCATCACCTCGATATCGCCATCCGCGCCCAGCCGAAAGGGAATGGCCGCGACCTGGCGGATCCGTTCACCGTTCTTTGCCTTGCGTACCGCTTTCTTCTTGATCGTCGCCATTTGCTCAAAAACCGGTCGAGACAGCATCTCCGTTGCGCGAGAGAGCTGCCGTCGTGCAAACCCCAAACCCGCCCTCGATGCAATGTGACATTTCCGGCAGATAAGTCGGCTAAATAAATCGAAAATGCCGGCTTGTCAGCGGCAACCCGTCAGAATTGCGTTGCCCAGCACCTGACAAGGCGGCTTGACGACCGGCACCTGCGGTCGAGGCTGCGGCACGATTTGACGATCCTGGGCGCGATATTGCTGCTGCTGTTGCTGGAATTGCTGCCGCTGCAGCCTGTTCTGCAAGGCCTGCAAGTCGTTCTGCTGGATCAGAATATTACGATTTGTTGGAGTAACGGCTTGCGCCAAGGCATACGGGGCTGCAACCGGTAGCATCGCTGTCGCCAGCATGGCCGACATGAAAACCGTCGATAAACGAAGCTGCGGCATCGATCCGCTCCCGCGTGAAAACCTGCCATTTATATAGGGCATTTGACCGGCGGTGCCATGGTCATCTCGCTCAACGGCTTCGGCGGCGCGCTGGCCAGGACGGCGGAGCTGTCGGCCGACTGAGCGATTTCTACGAAACGCTGAGCAGGCGCGCCTGCTCAGTCGACCTCGCGCAAGCGGTATCCCACGCCGGTCTCGGTGGTGATGTAGCGCGGCTGGTCCGGCGTCTTCTCGATCTTCTGCCTGAGCTGGCGAACATAGACCCTGAGATATTGTACGTCGGTGGAATCGCCCCAGACCTGCTTCAGCAGGAAATGGTGGGTCAGCACCTTGCCGGCATGCTGCACAAGGATGCGCAATATGTCGTATTCCTTGGGCGAGAGTTTTACCTCCTTGCCTTCCACCTTGACGATGCGCTTGACCAGGTCGACCATGAGATCGCCGGTGTGGAACACCGGTTTCTCGCCCTGCTGCTGGAACTTGTGGCGCAATGCCACGCGGATGCGCGCGACCAGCTCGTTCATGCCGAACGGCTTGGTGACATAGTCGTCGGCGCCGAGCTCGAGCGCCTGGACGATGCCTGCCTCGTCGGTACGGCTGGACAGGATGACCACGGGAATGTCGAGGCCATCGTCACGCCATTTGCCAAGCAGTTCGTGGCCGCTCATGCCGGGCAGGCCGAGATCGAGCAGGATCAGGTCCGGCTTCTCCGTCTCCACAAGCTCTATCGCCGCCTTCGCGTTCGGCGCCTCCGAGACCGCATAGCCCTGGCTGCCGAGGCCGACGCGCAGCAGTTTGCGGATCGGCGGTTCGTCGTCGACGACCAATATGGTGACGTTCTGATGCGTCATGCTACATCACCGACAGTCTGGTCGTCCGCTTTGGGCTCGTTCACGTCCGGCAGCTCCGTCGGCACCGGCATGCGAATGGTGAAGATCGCGCCTGGGCGATCGGTCCGGTTTGCCGCCGTGATCGTGCCGCCCATCCCTTCGATGAAACCACGGCAAATCGACAGGCCAAGGCCGGTGCCGGCGCGCACCTGGTCGCGCTTGCGCACCCGGTAGAAGGTATCGAAAATCCGCTCCAGATCGGCAGGTGGAATGCCCAGACCCTCGTCCATGATCTGCAGGATGACAAAGCCATTGTCGACCCAGCCCTGCAGCCGGATGGTCGAGCCGGGCGGCGCATATTTCGCGGCGTTGTCGAGGAGATTGAACAGCGCCTGCTCGAACAGGACGGGGTCGAGCCGCAGCATCGGCAGATCGGACGGGATGTCGATCTCGGTCTTGTGCTCCTCGGTGATCTTGCGCGCCCGCCGCAAGGCCGAACCGACGATGTCGCCGACAAAGTGGAAGGCGAAGTTCGGCTCCATCGCGCCGGATTCGATCTTGGTCATGTCGAGCAGATTGGCGATGAAGCGGTTCAGCCGCTCCGATTCATCGAGCACGGTCGACAGCAGTTCGGCCCGGTCTTTCTCGGGCAGCGCCGGCGCGAATTCCCTCAGCGTGCCGGCAGCGCCCATGATGGCGGCGAGTGGCGTTTTCAGGTCATGCGAGATGGACGTCAGCAGCGCCGAGCGCAAACGGTCGGCCTCGGCCGCGAGCTTGGCGCGGTCGACGTCGGCAACAAGCTGGATGCGCTCGATGGCGACCGCCGCCTGGTCGGCGAGCGCATCGAGCAGGCGCTGCTGCTCGGGCGTCAGCAGCGGCCCCTGCTTGTCATTGTCGAGGCCGACGACGCCGACAGCCGTGCGCCCAGTGCGCAGGGGAAGATAAAGGCGTTTTGCGCCGGGCAGCGTGTCGGCGCCGCGCCCGGCGGCGCGGTCGTGCTCCCAGGCCCAACGGGCGGCCGCGATGTCGGCCTCGGCCAGCGTGTCGTCGGGCGGATAGCCGGCCTTGACGGTGATCGTGCCGTTCTCGGGCAGAAGCAGCACGACCCGCAGCTTCAGCATCGAGGCGATCTGGAAGGCGGTGGCCCACAGGACGTCGTCGAGCGTGCCGGCGCCGGCGAGCTTCTTTGAAAAGAGATAGATGTCTTCCGTGGCCCGTGCGCGGGAACGGGCGGCGACCGCCTGGCGCTGCACGCGCGCCGTCAAATTGCTGGCGATGACGGCGACAACGAGGAAGACGGCAAGCGCAACAATGCTTTCCGGGTCCCTGATCGTCAGCGTGTAGCGCGGCTCCAGGAAAAAGAAGTTGAAGGCAAGGGCGCTGACGAAACAGGCGTACAGCGCCGGCCAGAATCCGCCGGTCACCGCCGATGTCAGCACCGCTATGAGAAAAATGATCGCGAGATTGCGGACGTCGAGAAACTGGTCGAGAACCGCGCTGAAGGCGAGCGAGCCCGCGACATAGGCCGTGGCAAACAGATAGGGCCAAACCTCGAACGGCCTCTGCTCGGTCGCCGCCCTGACGTTCCTCGACGTCGCTTCGCTGCCCCGCTCGGTTCCCGAAATGACATGGACGCTGATGTCGCCGGCATTGCGGATGAGATCGTAAGTGAGCGAGCCTTCGATCAGTTCGCGCCAGCGCGATCGGGTCGGCCTGCCGATCACGATATGGGTGAAATTGTTCGCCGTCGCGTGGCGGACGATGTCCTGCGCGATGTTCTGGCCCGGAATGGTCGTCACCTCGGCGCCGAGCTGCTCGGCAAGGCGCAGCAGCGTCGCCAGCCGATCCTTGTCCTCCTCGGACATGGCGGCCGAGCGTGGCGTGTCGACATGAAGCGCCGTCCAGGGGGCGCGGAGCCGGTCGGCCAACCTGCGCGCATAGCGGACGCGGGCCGCCCCGCCGGGACGCGCGTCGACGCAGACGAGCACCCTTTCGCCAGCCGCCCACGGTCCCGGAATGGCATGCGCCTGCATGTGGTTGAGCAGCTGCTCGTCGACGCGCTGGGCTGTGCGCCGCAGCGCAAGTTCCCTGAGCGCCGTCAGATTGCCCGGCGAGAAATAATTCTCGATGGCGCGCTGGGCGGTGTTGGGGAAATAGACCTTGCCTTCCTTCAGCCGCTGGATCAGGTCGTCGGGGGTGAGGTCGATGATCTCGATGTCGTCGGCCTGGTCGATGATGGAGTCGGGGACCGTCTCGCGCACCCTGACATGGGTGATCTGCGCCACGACATCGTTCAGGCTCTCGACATGCTGGATGTTGAGCGTCGTGTAGACGTCTATGCCGTTCGCCAGGATTTCCTGCACGTCGAGATAGCGCTTGGGGTGGCGGCTGCGCGGTGCATTGGTGTGGGCGAGTTCGTCGACGAGAACCAGCTTGGGGCGGCGGGCAAGGATGGCATCGATGTCCATCTCGTCCAGCATGCGCCCCTTGTAGTCGACCTTCTGGCGCGGGATGACCTCGTAGCCTGTCACCAGCGCCAGGGTTTCCTTGCGGCCGTGCGTCTCGACGACGCCGATCACCACATCCATGCCGTCGGCCAGCCTGGCGCGGCCCGCCATCAACATCTCGTAGGTCTTGCCGACGCCGGGTGCGGCGCCGAGGAATATCCTCAGGCGGCCGCGCTCCTCCCGCTCCGCATGCTCGAGCAGCGCGTCCGGAGAGGGTCTGGTATCGTTGCTTCTGTCCTCTGGCATTTGATCCCAGAGCAGTTCAACGTTCACGGAAACGCTGGACCGCTCTATCTCTTTGTTTTCACGCAATTCCGGACGGAAAACCGCTGCGCACTTTTCCTTGAATTACTCTAGATATGGACGGCGCCGGGGAGGCTGTCGACCCCGGCCGGTGCCATTCACTGCTTCGTGGACGCGTCCAGCGCCAGGTTGAGGGCCAGCACGTTGACCACGGGCTCGCCCATGAAGCCGAGCTCGCGGGCCTCGACATGGCTGTCGACAAGCGCCTTGATCTTCGCTTCATCGACGCCCCTGGCCTTGGCCACCCTGGGAACCTGGAAGTAGGCCGCTTCCGGGCTGATATGCGGGTCGAGGCCGCTGCCGGAGGTCGTCACCAGATCCATCGGAACCGGCTGGCTCGGGTTCTCCGCCTTCAGCTTCTCGGCGTCGCCCTTGATGCGGTCGATCAGCTTCTGGTTGGTCGGGCCGAGATTCGAGCCGCTGGAGGCGGTGGCGTTGTAGCCATCGCCGGCGGCCGACGGGCGGCCGTGGAAATAGTGGTCGCTGGCGAAGGCCTGGCCGATCAGTTCGGAACCGACGACCTTGCCGTCCTTCTCGATCAGGCTGCCATTGGCCTGACGCGGAAACAGCGCCTGGGCAATGCCGGTCACGCCGATCGGATAGATGAGGCCGGTCAGCACGGTGAAGAAAACGATCATGATGATCGCGGGTCTGATTTGCGTGAGCATGGACGTGGTTCCTTAGGCAAGGCCGATGGCGGTGATGATCATGTCGATCGCCTTGATGCCGACGAACGGAACGATGATGCCGCCGAGGCCGTAGACGAGAAGGTTGCGGCTGAGCAGCGCGCCGGCGCCGATGGCGCGGTATTTGACGCCCTTCAGCGACAGCGGGATCAGCGCGATGATGATCAGCGCGTTGAAGATGATGGCCGACAGGATGGCGCTTTGCGGCGTTGCCAGATGCATGATGTTGAGCGCCTGCAGCGGCCCGGTGGTCTGCCCCGGTGCGATGTAGAAGACGGCGAACATTGCCGGGATGATGGCGAAGTACTTGGCAACGTCGTTGGCGATCGAGAAGGTCGTCAGCGAACCACGCGTCATCAGCAGCGCCTTGCCGATCTCGACGATCTCGATCAGCTTGGTCGGGTCGCTGTCGAGGTCGACCATGTTGCCGGCTTCGCGCGCGGCGACCGTGCCGGTGTTCATGGCGACGCCGACATCGGCCTGGGCGAGCGCCGGTGCGTCGTTGGTGCCGTCACCGCACATGGCGACCAGCTTGCCCTTGGCCTGTTCGTCGCGGATCAGCTTCAGCTTGTCCTCGGGCGTCGCCTGGGCAAGGAAGTCGTCGACGCCGGCTTCCGCCGCGATCGCCGCCGCCGTCATCGGATTGTCGCCGGTGATCATAACGGTGCGAATGCCCATCTTGCGCAGTTCGGCAAAGCGCTCCCTGATGCCGCCCTTGACGATGTCCTTGAGGTGGACGACGCCGAGCAGGCGGCCGTCGCGCTCGACCGCCAGCGGCGTGCCGCCGGATTTGGCGATCTCGTCGGCGATCGCCTGCAGGTCGCGGACGGCGTCGCTGCCGGGCCGCGTGCCGCTGCTGGCGAGCGTCGACTGACCGACGTGGGCGAGTACGGAATCGACCGCGCCCTTGCGGATCGACGAGCCGTCGATATCGACACCGCTCATGCGGGTCTGCGCGGTGAAAGGCACGAAACTGGCATGCAATGTCGCCATGTCGCGGGCACGGATGGCGTATTTCTCCTTGGCCAGCACGACGATCGAACGGCCTTCCGGCGTTTCGTCGGCAAGCGAGGCGAGCTGTGCCGCATCGGCCAGCTCCTGCTCGGTGACGCCCTTGACTGGGCGGAACTCGGTGGCCTGGCGGTTGCCGAGCGTGATGGTGCCGGTCTTGTCGAGCAGCAGCGTGTCGACGTCGCCCGCCGCCTCGACGGCACGGCCCGACATGGCGAGCACATTGAAGCGCACCAGGCGATCCATGCCGGCGATGCCGATGGCCGACAGCAGCGCGCCGATTGTGGTCGGGATCAGGGTCACGAACAGCGCGACGAGAACGGTCACCGAGATGTAGCCGCCCGAATAGGAGGCGAAGCTCGGGATGGTCGCCGTAGCCAGCACGAAGATCAGCGTCATGCCGACGAGCAGGATGTTGAGTGCGATCTCGTTGGGCGTCTTCTGGCGCGCGGCACCCTCGACCAGCGAGATCATGCGGTCGAGGAAGGTGTGGCCCGATGCAGCGGTGATGCGCACGCGGATCCAGTCGGACAGCACCTGTGTTCCGCCGGTGACAGCCGAACGGTCGCCGCCGGATTCGCGGATGACCGGTGCGGATTCACCAGTGATCGCGGCCTCGTTGACGGAGGCGACGCCTTCGACCACCTCGCCGTCGGACGGGATGATGTCGCCGGCCTCGACCAGCACGATGTCACCGACCTTCAGGCTGGTGCCGGGCACCAGCTTGAACTTGCTGCGACCCTCGCCGTTCAAAAGCTTGGCCTGGGTCTCGGTGCGCGCCTTGCGCAGCGAGTCGGCCTGCGCCTTGCCGCGGCCCTCGGCGACGGCTTCGGCGAAGTTGGCGAACAGCACGGTGAACCACAGCCAGATGATGATCTGCAGCGTGAATCCGAAATCGCCGCCGCCGGTCACCAGGTCCCTGAGGAAGAGGACCGACGTGAGCAGCGACACGATGGCGACGACGAACATCACCGGGTTCTTGACCAAGGTACGCGGGTTCAGTTTCTTGAAGGCCCCGCCTATTGCGGGCCAGAGGATGCGAGCATCCATGATGCTCGCGGATTTGGACTGGCTCATTTGGTGGCTCCAGTATCGATGTTGTTGGCAGGCACCGATCGATCGGATGCCGAAGGAAGATGCGGCGGCCCGTAGACCAGCAACCAGATGACGATCATGACTGCCGCAATGCCGAAGAAGGTGGACAAGGTCGGGAAGGCAGGGGGAGTTGCCTCCCCCTCATTGTCGGCCCGGGGCCGAGCCTTGCGACGCTTGATGTTGAACCAGGACATGACGTTCTCAGAATGTCTGACCATGGATCATCGCCAGATGCTCGACGATCGGTCCGATCGCCAGCGCCGGGAAGAAGGTGAGGCCGACGACGATCAGGATGACGCCGACCAGCAGGCCGACGAACAGCGGACCGTCGGTCGGGAAGGTGCCGGCCGAGGCCGGGACCGACTTCTTCGCCACCAGCGAGCCGGCGATGGCGAGCGCCGGGATGATGACGAGGAAGCGGCCCATCAGCATGCCGATGCCGAGCGTGATGTTGTACCAGGGCGTGTTGCCGGTGAGGCCGCCAAAGGCCGAGCCGTTGTTGGCCGCCGCCGAAGTGTACGCATAGAGCACCTCGGAGAAGCCATGCGGGCCGCCATTGGCCATAGAGGAGACGCCGGTGGGCAGCACGACCGCGATGGCCGTGAAGATCAGCATCGCCAGCGGCAGGCACAGGATGGCGAGCATCGCCATCTTGACCTCCTTGGCCTCGATCTTCTTGCCGAGATATTCGGGCGTGCGCCCGACCATCAGTCCGGCAACGAAGACCGCGACGACGATGAACATCAGGATGCCGTAGAAGCCTGCGCCGACGCCGCCGACGATGACCTCGCCGAGCTGCATGTTGACGATCGGGATCAGGCCGCCGATGGCGGTGAAGCTGTCGTGCATGGCGTTCACCGCGCCGCAGGACGCAGCCGTGGTGATGACGGCGAACAGCGCCGATAGTGCGATGCCGAAGCGGGTTTCTTTGCCTTCCATGTTGCCGCCGTCGATGCCCAGCGCATGGACGAGCGGATTGCCTGATGCTTCGGCCCAGTAGCAGACGGCGACGCCGGCGACGAACAGCACGCCCATCGCGGCCAGGATCGCCCAGCCCTGGCGCTGGTTGCCGACCATGCGGCCGAAGACGTTGGTGAGTGCCGCTCCAAGGGCAAAGATCGTCACCATCTGGATCAGGTTGGAGATTGCGTCGGGGTTTTCGAACGGATGGGCGGCGTTGGCGTTGAAGAAGCCGCCGCCATTGGTGCCGAGCATCTTGATGGCGACCTGCGAGGCGACCGGGCCGAGTGCGATTGTCTGCTTCGCGCCCTCGAGCGTGGTGGCATCGACATAGGGGCCGAGCGTCTGTGGCATGCCGAGCCAGACATAGACGAGGGTCAGCACGATGCAGAGCGGCAAGAGGATGTAGAGGGTGCAGCGGGTCATATCGACCCAGAAATTGCCGATCGATTTCACCGAGGCGCGGGCGAAGCCGCGGATCAGCGCCACCGCAATGGCAATGCCGACCGCAGCCGACATGAAGTTCTGCACGGTGAAGCCGGCCATCTGCACGAGATAGGACATCGTGCTTTCACCACCATAGTTCTGCCAGTTGGTGTTGGTCGGGAAGCTGACGGCGGTGTTGAAGGCGAGCCCGGGTTCGACAGCGGTCATGCCGGCCGGATTGTAGGGCAGGACCCCTTGTGCGCGCTGCAGGACATAGAGCAAGAGGAAACTGGCCAGGCTGAAGAACATGATGCCGGCCGCATAGGTGGTCCAGTGCTGTTCCTCGTTCTCGCTGGTTCCCGAGATGCGGTAGAGGCCACGCTCGATGGGGCCGAGGACAGGCGAGAGAAGCGTGCGCTCGCCGCTGAAAACGCGGTGCATGTAACCGCCGAGCGGCTTCACCAGCAAAACGACGATCCCGCAATAGACGAGGATCTGTATCCATCCGTTGAGAGTCATGAGATTGGCTTTCCGTGCCTGGCGCCAGCAGCGATCAGAAGCGTTCTGGGCGAACGAGGGCGTATGTCAGGTAGGCGAGGAGGAACAAGGTCACACCACCGCCGAGGATATAGTCGAGAAGCATTTTACTGTCCTTCGCTCAGAGAATGTCGCAGGCTTTGATGTAGGCGAAGGACATGGCGAAGAACAAAACCCCTATCCCGAGAACGATGATATCCATTGTATTTTCCTTGCTTGCGCCTTGTGCTTGTGATTGCAGCCGGCAACGTCGAAATCCACGGGGAACGGCACGCGTACCTTGATTGGCGACGACGTCCGGAGCTTCAGCTCGCGATGGAATATGGACCCGATCGCCATAAAGGTTCGAGACGGGGCGGGGAGGAAAGAAATAGGAATCCTATAAAGGTTTTTGCGCGCCCTGAGTTCAGGGCTGGCTTCGAAGGCGCTGCGCTCCGTTTCGCGACGTCGTCGCTTGGATAGCCGTTCGATCGTGTCTGTCAGCCATGAAGTGATCGGAGCTGCAGCGTGACAGATCGCCTCGAACTATCCTATTTTGCGACGAAGCGGCGACCGAGCATTCTGTCGGCGCATCGGGAACAGACGAAGGAAGACAGATGCTCGACATTGCACCATCGCAACAGGCTGCCACCTGGCTCGGCTCCTTTGGCAGGGCACTCGAAGCGGGCGATGTCGACGCCGTGACCAACCTCTTCGTCGAGGATTGCTACTGGCGTGATCTGCTGACCTTCACCTGGAACATCAAGACCATGGAAGGCCAGGCGGCTATCCGCGAGATGCTGGAGGCGACGCTGGCGACCGCGAAGCCGTCTCACTGGCACCTGTCCGGCGAAGCGAGCGCGGACGAGGGCCTTGTCGAGGCCTGGTTCACCTTCGAAACAGCCGTGGCACGCGGCGAGGGCATTCTACGCCTGCAGGACGGCCGCTGCCGGACGCTGTTTACCGCGATGAGCGAATTGAAGGGCTTCGAGGAGCAGAAGGGTCCGGCGCGGCCGCTCGGCATCCGACACAAGGCCGATCCTGATCGCGAGACCTGGGCGGAGGCGCGGGCGCGCGAGGCGCGTGACGTAGGCGTACGCGAGCAGCCCTATTGCCTGGTCATCGGCGGCGGCCAGGGCGGCATCATGCTAGGCGCCCGGCTGAGGCAGCTTGGCGTGCCCTCCCTCATCATCGAGAAGAACGCGCGGCCCGGCGATTCCTGGCGCAACCGCTACCGCTCGCTCGTGCTGCACGATCCGGTCTGGTACGATCATCTGCCCTACATTCCGTTTCCGGAAAACTGGCCGGTGTTCACGCCCAAGGACAAGATGGGCGACTGGCTGGAGATGTACACGCGGGTCATGGAGCTCAATTACTGGGTTGCCACGAAATGCGTCAGCGCCAGCTATGACGAGGCCGAGAAGGTCTGGACGGTCGTGGTCGATCGTGTCGGGCAGCGCATCACGCTGAAGCCAAAGCATATCGTCTTCGCCACCGGCGCCTACGGTCCGCCCCGGCAGATCGCGCTGCCGGGCGCCGAAACCTTCAAGGGCGAATTGCTGCATTCCAGCCAGTACTCCAGCGGAGAGAAATTCCGCGGCAAGAAGGTTGCGGTCATCGGCGCGGCAAGTTCGGGGCACGATGTCAGCGTCGACCTCTGGGAGAGCGGTGCCGAGGTGACCATGGTCCAGCGTTCGCCGACGACGGTGGTCAAATCCGACACGCTGATGGACGTCGGGTTCGAGATTTTCTCCGAGAAGGCGCTGGCGCGCGGCATCTCCACCGACAAGGCCGATATGATCGTCGCCTCGACCCCATTCGCATTGGTGCCGAAAGGCCAGCGGGCGCTCTACGATGTCATCAGGGCGCGTGATGCTGCGTTCTACGACCGCTTGCGAGCCACGGGCTTCGCCATCGATTTCGGCGAGGACGAGACCGGGCTTCTGATGAAGGCCTATCGCACCGGTTCGGGCTTCTACATCGATGTCGGCGCCTGCGAGCTGATCATCAATGGCGAGATCGGCGTGCGCAGCGGTGTCGGAATCAAGTCGCTGACGCCGAGCGGCATTCTCTTCGAAGACGGCACCGAGCTTGCCGCCGACGCGATCATCTCCTGCACCGGCTACCAGTCGATGAACGAGAACGTGGCGGCGATCGTCTCGCGCGAGGTTGCCGACAACGTCGGCCCGTGCTGGGGGCTGGGTTCGGGTGTGAAGGGCGATCCCGGCCCGTGGCAGGGCGAACTGCGCAACATGTGGAAACCGACGGCGCAGGACGCACTGTGGTTCCACGGGGGCAATCTGGCGCTGTCGCGCTTTTATTCGAAATATGTGGCGCTGCAGATCAAGGCGCGGATGGAGGGGATTGCAACGCCGGTCTATGGGGCGCCGGGGCGCTGAAGATTTGCGATCTCCCCCCTCGTGGGGGAGATTGGCTCATCACCGATGCCCGAAATGCCGGGCCGCAACCTCGACATGGGTGTGGTGGGCGTGTGCTTCGAAACGTTCGGTCTCGCTGATATCGCCGGCTGCCTCGTTCGGCCACCAGACACCGCCGATGGCGATGCCATCCGAGACCAGCCGCTGATCGGCGACCAACGAGGCGCCGACGGCGTCGACGAAGGTGAAGCGCCCTGGTACCTGCCTGAGTACCGCGACGTCGCCGACGCCGCCGACCTTCAGCGTGCCGAGGTCGGGCCTTGCGATCGCGTCGGCAGGCCCCTGTGTGGCGGCGCGCAGCACCTCCACCAGCGGCATGCCGAGCGCCAGCAATTTCGACATGCAGACCAGGATGTCGAAGGCTGGGCCGTCGACGCAGTAGAGATGCACGTCGCTGCTGATCACATCTGGCGCCAGCCCGTCCCTCAGCATGGCTCTCGCCACCTCGAAGTCGAACGAACCCATACCGTGGCCGATGTCGAAGATGACGCCGCGCTCGCGCGCCAGCCGCATGTCGGGGCGCACCGCGCCGGAGGCAAAGACCGGCGCGTTGGGGAACGGCCGGAAGCAGTGGGTGAGGATGTCGCCCTTGCGCAGGCGCGGCAGCACTTCGGAGCGGGCGGGCGGCGGCTCGTCGATATGCGCCATCAGCGGCATGCCCGATTTGTCGGCGGCCTCGAGCGCGAGATCGACCGGCGCGATGCCGCTTGTGCCGCCGGCGTGGCGTCCGGAGCGCACCTTGACGCCGACGACCACGTCTGCGTGCTCGCGCACCGCCGCCACGACCTCTCGCGGCTCGCAGAGCCTCAGGTCGCTGCATTCGCCGACAGAGACGGTCTGCGAAAATCCGAATATGCCGGCAAAGGAGATGTTGACGTAAGCGAGGATGCGGACCTTGGAGCGCTCGATGACGTGGCGGCGAAAGCCCAGAAAGTTGCCGGCGCCGGCGCTGCCGGCGTCGACGAAGGTGGTGGTGCCGCTCTTGGCGGCAATGCGGTCGGCGTCGACGCCGAGCGAGGTGCCGCCCCAATAGACATGGCTGTGCAGATCGATCAGGCCGGGCATGACGATGCAATCCCTGGCATCGATGACTTGTCTGGCGTGCTCGGCATCGATGGCGGCGTCGATCGCGGCTATCCTGCCATCGGCGATGGCAAGATCGCGCTGCGCGTCGAGCCCGGAGGCCGGATCGATGACGCGGCCGCCTTTTACCAGGAGATCGAATTGCATCGGCCAGCCTCCGTTGCGTTGCACTGTCCGGTCAGACCGGTCGGTAGGCGACGGCTTCGACCTCGATCTTGATGTCGATCATCAGCCGCGATTCGACCGTGGTGCGGGCCGGCGGATCCTTCGGAAAATGCCGGGCATAGACCGCGTTGAAAGCGCCGAAATCGCGCGCATCCTCAAGCCAGACCGTGGTCTTGACGACGTCGTCCATGGTGCAGCCGGCCAGCGCCAGTGCCGACCTGATGTTCGAAAGCACTTGCTCGGTCTGTTCGGTGATGCCGCCCGTGACGACCACGCCATCGCTGCCGACCGGCACCTGGCCTGAGACATAGACGAAATCGCCGGCGCGCACGGCGGGCGAGAGCGGCACATGGGATGTTCCAAAACACTGCTTGGGCAAGAAAAAACTCCTGTTCAGACATGGCAGTTGGTCGCGCCGTTGCCGACCCTCTACGCCGATCAGCGCAATCCTCATAGAGGCCCGGTTGGAAAGCAACATTTTCGAAATCCCATGTTGCTTTGCTGCAGGCGGCCCAGCATCTTGCGCCGCCGATTGCGATCGCCTTGGTGAATCAAGTCGGTGCGTGCAGACGCGTTTCCAGCCAGGAGAAAGAAAATGACTTTCGACAGGAACCCATTTCCGGCCGGCGACGCCGATCGGCACGCGCTGTGGGAGATGCTGGTGCGGCGCGACATCGACGCGTTCCTTGGCCAGGACTGGTCGATGGTCGAGGATGATTTCGTCGCCGAAAGCTTCTTCGGCATGCATGCGCATTTCCTCAGTGATGCCGACGCCTGGCGGCTGCAGTTCCCGACGCTTGCCGCCTATCGCGATGAATGGCTGCGCCAGGCCAAGGAGACCGCGGCTACAGAATTCGCCGAGCCGCTGCGCGAGGCGCTGTTTCGCGTCACCAACATGCGCGACATCGATGTCGACGGCGACCGGGCCGTGCTGCACAAGAAGTTCAACGGCTCGGTCGCCAAGGCCGACGGCAGCGTCGAGAAACTGAAATGGCAGACCCTCTATTTCTGCACGAAACTCGGCGGCCGCTGGAAGATAGCGGGCTTTGTCGGCTATATGCCGCATCCGCTGGGCAGCTAGCAGCGTCGCCGCCGATCAGCCCTACGATCCCTTGATGCTCTCGGCCAATTCATGCAGCACCTTGCGATCGGTGCCGTGCCGTTTGATGAGTGTCCGGGCCTGCTCCGGCGTGATGCCCGCCTCCTCGGCGAAATGCCGGACCTCATAGTCCTCGTCGCGGGTCATTTGCGAACGGTCGCGGTTGTCGGTCCTGGTCTTGTCATCGGCCATGACTGCGTCCCTCGTTTCAACCGAGAGCATAACGAGCAAGATTTCCAGGAGTTCCCAGGCGCTATCCAAGCAACGCTAGTGTCGGCCTTCGCCGACGAAAACATGCGCCTCCCTGGCGGCAGCAGCGAACGCCCGCTGCGCGGTGCCAACCGCCCGCCGCTGCTCCATCGCATCCATCATCGCTTTCAAGGCCGAGCGGTATTTCGGCCCGCGCTTTGCCTGCGGCCATTTGTCGACCAGCAACGAGGCGGCCTGGACCGTGCCGGTTACCGTCAGGAGCCGTCCTCTTCGTTCACTTTCGATGATGATAGGAACGTCGAATTGTTCATCACGCATTGACGCCACTCCTCGATTCCAGCGAATCGAACGGCGCAACAAGTTATTCGTTCCCGGTTGGAACTGCTTCTCTTCGCTTAACGCAATTCCGGACGGAAAACCGCTTCACACTTTTCCTGGAATTGCTCAGTGGCTTCGGTGATCGAACACCACCCCCATGGTCTTACCAATTGCCGCCATCACGATCAGTTCGACGAGATCGTCGTCGCTGTCCTCGCAGGCCGGGCTGATCCGGCGGATCGCCTCGATTGCCGCCCTGGTCGAAATGGTGTCGCCGGCGCGGAATTTTGAAAGCGCAGAAGAAACAAGTTCTTGCGCCGTCATGTCGATGACAGGCACGTTCAGCACGACGTTCATTGGCCTCCTCCTGCCATGAACCCTCCCGAAAAGGATGATACGCCGAACGGCAATTTCCGCCAGCGAAATGGTGGTCCGACCAGTTGGCAAGGCACGTTGTCGCCTGGCCGAACAAGAGAGGAGGCTGGCGCAATTCTGCGTGTGATAGGGTTCGAGCCGATCCCCATCCAGGACCGTCATTCGAGATGAAACTGTTCTTCAGCCGCAATCCAAATCCTCGCCTCGCGGTCGCGGTGGCGCGCACTCTCGAGGCGAAGGTCGAGTTTGAATTCGCCGCACCCATGGCGCCTGGGCAGGCCGAGCGATTTCGGCCGCTCAATCCGAACCTTACCTTGCCGATATTGGCAGGCTCGGAAGACAGCCTCTGGGAGGCCGACGCCATAGCCTGCCGGCTTTCACGCGACATGCGCTCGGATTTCTGGCGCAGCGGCGACGACGAACCCGACATGATCCGATGGCTGAGTTGGGGCAAGGAGAACTTCGTGAGGGCTTGCGACACCGTGCATTTCGAGCGCGGCACCAAGCAGCGCTATGGGCTTGGCCCGATCGATCCGGAAAAGATCGAGGAG
This sequence comes from Mesorhizobium sp. LjNodule214, assembly GCF_964252735.1. Lineage (NCBI taxonomy): Bacteria > Pseudomonadati > Pseudomonadota > Alphaproteobacteria > Hyphomicrobiales > Phyllobacteriaceae > Mesorhizobium > Mesorhizobium sp. LjNodule214. Next base: position 1,812,951 of record NZ_CAXUPE020000002.1, on the reverse strand, counting down.
GGGCTGGGAGAGTTTCGCAAGGCGGCTGCGATCCTCGAGGCGGAGCTCTCCCGGCGGCAATGGCTGGTCGGAAATTCCGTTTCCTATGCCGATTTCCGCATGGCGACGTTCCTGCCCTTCAACGATGTCGCCGGATTGCCGCTCGATGATTATCCCTCTGTCCTCAGCTGGTATCGCCAGCTCGAAGACATCGACGCCTGGCGTGATCCCTTCAAGGGGCTGGATGCGCCGCAATTGCCGCCGGTCAAGCCAGCGTGAGGCAGTGCCGAAGAGGGCAAGCCGGCCGGCATCTGGGGTTTGCTGCCCATCTCGGCTGATGGCGATCGCCCAGCTTGTGCGCAACATCGAGCGGCCGACCATGGGCGCTCGACTGGCTGCCATGCGGTTGATAAGCCCGTCTGCGAAGGAGAGCCTTGAGTCGACATGACCGTTGCGATCGAGATGGGACACACGACGGCGGGCGCGCCGGCGGCCCTCGACCTTGAGGAACTGCTGGCAACCCGCCTGCTGGTGCAGGGCAATTCGGGCTCCGGCAAGTCGCATCTGTTGCGCCGGCTGCTGGAGCAGAGTGCGCCCTGGGTGCAGCAGACAATCATCGACCCGGAAGGCGACTTCGTGTCGCTGGGCGAGCGTTTCGGCCATCTGGTGATCGATGCCGAGGAGCATACCGAGCGCGGCCTGCAGAGCGCCGGCGAGCGCGCGCGCATCCATCGCGTCTCCACGGTGCTCAATCTCGAGGGGCTCGACGCCGAGAACCAGATGCGGCGCGCCGCCGCCTTCCTCGGCGGGCTGTTCGAGGTCGCCCGCGACCACTGGTACCCGATGCTGGTGGTTGTGGATGAGGCGCAGCTGTTCGCGCCGGCGGTCGCCGGCGAGGTTTCGGACGAGGCGCGCAAGCTCTCGCTCGGCGCCATGACGAACCTGATGTGCCGTGGCCGCAAACGCGGGCTTGCCGGGATCATCGCCACCCAGCGGCTGGCCAAGCTCGCCAAGAACGTCGCGGCCGAGGCATCCAATTTCCTGATGGGCCGGACTTTCCTCGATATCGACATGGCGCGCGCGGCCGATCTTCTGGGCATGGAGCGGCGCCAGGCGGAGGCGTTTCGCGACCTGGAGCGCGGGCAGTTTATGGCGCTTGGCCCGGCGCTGTCGCGGCGTCCGCTGGGCCTGCGCATCGGCCCGACCGATACAAGCCCTCGCAACGGCACGCCGCGCCTGATGCCACTGCCGGAAGCGGCTCTTGAGGACGCCCGCGCGATCATCCTGGCGGCCCCGCCGCCCGAGCCTGTGCGGCCGCAGCGCCGGGCGGCGTCGCCGGACCTGCTCGACCAGCTGATGGCGGCGAAGTCGGCGGCGCTGGACATCCGTCTCGAACCGGCGGAGCCGCCGATCAGCGCCGAGGATTTGGCGCAGCGCCGCGAGCGGGTGGACCGTGTCCTGCGCGCCGTGCTGGCCGAGCCCGATGCGGGCTTCCGCGTCATCGGCGTGCTCTATCAGGAATTCGTGGTTCGCTGCCGCATCGAGGGCCTCGCATCGGTCGTGCCGGACTTGCCGGCGTTCCGCCGCATGCTAACGCGCGCCCGCGCCGGGCTCGGCTCGGATGTGGCGCAGGATGACGCGTGGCGGGACGTCTCGGTCCGCGCCTCGCTTCTGCCCGAAGAGATGCAGGGCGTGTTCATGATGATCGCGCGGGCGGCGAAGGAGGGCTGGCCGTGCCCGAGCGACGCAGCGATCGCCCGCGCCTATGGCTCGCACTCGCTGCGCCGTGCCCGGCGCCTGCTGACCTATATCGAGGAGCAGGGCCTCATCGTCTGCCAGCTCGACGGTACCGGCCGGCGCACCGTCACGCTGGTCGAACTCGCCTGGGCAACGGCCCCGGGCGACCCCAATGCCGAGGAGGCGGAGCAGGGGAGTTTGGCGCTGTGATCGATGACACGCGCTAAACCAGAAGTGTTTCGCCGATTGGCGCGAGGTCTTTTATGCTAACGCCGCGATGATTCGCAGAACGGCTTTGGCAGGAGAATTGATCCGGTGCGGTTGAGATCTGTTCCGCTGGGCGTCGTCGCTCTCCTCAGCTTGCTCGTCGTCGTCATCGCCCTGACGGCGTCGGCCCGGTCTTTCGGCGCACGATCCGATGTCCCGGCCTGGCTGCAGGCCCATGTCGGCAACGGCGACGGTCAGATCGCGCAAGTGGTGCTGGAGCGGGCCCGCGCGCTTTACCTGAAGAAGGTGGCCCAAGGCGCCGTTAAAAACTCATGCTACTTTGCCATGGACGCGACGCGCCCCGGCGATATGGGCAATGGCGTGCTGGGGCGCCGATACTACGTCATCTGCGAAGCCGAGCAGTCGTTTCGCGCGATTTCGTCGGGTCACGGCAGCGGCCGGAATCTGAAGGGCGTCGTGAATTTCGCGAACGGAAGACGCTGCGCGAAAAACTTTGGCAATGCGTTGGATTCTTCACTGACGGCCGGCGGCGCCTACATGACCGGCGAGGCCAAAACCTCGTTCAAAGGCTATTACCGCGTCGGCGCGAAACAGGACACGGTGTTGCTGCGCACCTTCATACAGTTCGACGGCGAAGGCGAAGCCGCCAACGCCAGGCAGCGGGTGATCGGCGGGCATGCGGCGCAGGTGCTGAGGGGAATGTGCCTTCGCAAAAGTCCGAAAAGCTCCTACGCCGACCATGACGGCTACGTGCCGTTCGGCAAGCTGGTGGATTACGCCGGCGGGCGCAGCAATGGCTGCACCAGCTGGTCGCCGGCGGATGCACGGCAGATGATCGCGATGGTGAAGAACAACCCGACGACGCTCTACATCTATCCGGAATCACGCGACATCGCCGCCGTCGCGAAAGCAGGCGCCTATTGGAATGCGTCGTGCCTGAAGGAGATCGGCACGCCGAAATTCTGGCCGAGAAAAACGCTCGAGCCGATCATCGCCCAGTACAAAAAGGATCATCCGGAACCGCCGCCACAGCCGGTGCCAATCTGCAAGGGGTCGTGATTTTAGCTGTTGCCTGCCGGCATAGCCGACAGGCCGACGGCGCTGCCCTCCTGGTTCGAAATTGCAGTTGATGGCATCGTGTTCCGACGCACTGTCAAGTTGCGCGTGCTATGGAGACGGCAGCGCTAGAGCGGTTCAGCTTTTGATAGAATCGCCGACCCGCTCCAAGTATTGTTTTTACGCAATTCCGGACGGAAACCGCTGCGCACTTTTCCTGGAATTGCTCTAAGCGGAGCAGGAAAACATGACCCTGACCAATCGAGACATTGTCGAGCTGACGGCATGGCGCCGTAGGCTGCACCAGCATCCGGAAATCTCGAATGAGGAAGAGAAGACCGCGAGCGAGGTTGTCGGCTTCCTCGCCGACACAGGGCCGGACAAGGTGCTGACCGGATTGGGTGGCCACGGTGTGGCGGCGGTATATGAAAGCGGCAAAGCCGGACCGACGGTCTTGTTCCGGTCGGAACTCGATGCGCTGCCGATTTACGAGCTTTCAGGCGTTTCTCATTCATCGCTGGTGCCGGGTAAGTCGCATATGTGCGGCCATGACGGACATACCGCGATCCTTGCCGCACTTGGCCGCCAGTTCGGGCGCGAAAGACCGGCGCGCGGCCGCGTCGTGCTGATGTTCCAGCCGGCGGAAGAAACCGGCAATGGCGCGGCCGGCGTCGTCGCCGATCCGCGCTTTGGCGAGATCGCGCCGGATTTCGCCTTCTCGCTGCACAATCTGCCGGGCGTGCCGTTCGGTGAGGTGCGTATCAAACCCGGCGTGGTCAACTGTGCTTCACGCGGCATGCGGATCGTGCTGGAGGGCAAGACCGCGCATTCGTCGATGCCCGAAACGGGCGTCTCGCCAATGATGGCGGTCAGCCAGCTGATGCCGGCACTGCCTGCGCTCGGGCACGGAACCTTTGCCGACGACGACTTCAGCATGGTGACCGTCACCCATGCCCTGATGGGCGAAGCCGTGTTCGGCATTGCGCCGGGAAATGCAGAGGTGTGGGCGACGCTGCGCACAAGGCGCGACGAGCGCATGGCGGACCTGTGCGCCGCCGCGCAAGCGCTGGCCGCAAGGATCGCGGGAGAGCATCGCCTTTCCGCCCACTATGACTATCACGAGATCTTCGTTGCCAGCGTCAACGCGCCGGATGCCGTGGACCATCTGCAGCGCGCGCTGGATGAGGAAGGCGTGCCACGCACGGAGGAAGCCCTGCCGATGCGCGCTTCGGAAGATTTTGGCATCTTTGGCCACAAGGCCGCGTCCGCCATGTTCTTCCTCGGCGCCGGCGAGCGCTACCCGGCGTTGCACAATCCCGACTATGACTTTCCGGACGATCTGATCCCGATCGGATCCAGAATATTCATGCGCACGGCGCGCAACCTTCTGGGCTGAACCCTGACGCAGTACGCTGGTGCTGCTAGCCGTGCAAGGCGAGGTGCTTGGCCGCACCATGCTCGTTTCAGCCGACCTCGCCACAAGCAGGCTGGTGCGGCCTTTCGACCACGCGCTGAAAGCCGTCTCCAGCTTCTGCCTCGTCTACCCCCAGAGGCCATCCGCCAGCGCAAGGTGAGGGCGTTTCGGATTGGCTGTTTTCGGAGATGGCGGTGGGAGCCCAGCGGAAATCGAGGCAGGGGCCGCGTCGCGGGCGAAAGTGATCAGCTACGCGGATAGTGGACGGCGACTGAAAGTCAGGAACGCACCAAAAAGCGGTCATCCGCCGCCAGTTCTCGGATGACCGCAGTGGGCCGAGAACAGACCGGCAGCTTCGGTCTGCGGATCGTCCAGAGCGGACATTTAGCTTGGGCGCGGGCATCGTCGTGACCTGACCCAACGCGGACCTTCGCGGTAACGGAGATGACCGTCCTCCTTTAGGAGCCAAGCGGTCGTTGGACGCTTCCCCAAAGCCACGGCAGCAAATCTCTGGTAAGAATGAAGTCCAGTCTGTCGATCGGATCAAAAGGGAGGAACCGATGTCGAATAGCGTCTACAAGATTATCGAACTGGTTGGCACGAGCACCAAATCCTGGGACGACGCTGCGCGCGCCGCTGTGGAACGCGCCTCGAGTAGCTTGCGTGACCTGCGCATCGCCGAGGTAGTGAAACTCGACCTCCAAATCAAGGACGGGAAGGTCGAGGCCTACCGCGCCAAGGTCAGCGTATCCTTCAAATACGAGGACAAAGCGTAGCGAGACCGCGCCCGCGCGACCTGGCCCGGCTTGTCCGCGGGCGCTCGAAACCGACAGGAGATAAGGCACGCGCCGTAACCCCAGGGCCACCCTCGCTCGAGCAGGCATCTGATCGCCGAGCGCCCCACCGCGGCAGGAGGAAGCCTGTCATGATGAAACGTGTCACGGTAATATTTCTCTCAGCAGCCGTGCTTTCTTACGGTGCCGTTCTACATGCCGGGGAGATTGAGTTTCTGAAATCCATGAACGGTAGTTGGAGAGGGAATGGTACGGTCAAAATCCGCGTCAATTCTCTGCCACTGAACATCTCTTGTAAATTTACCTCGGGCGCTACCGACACTTCGCTTACACTGGCAGGCAAATGTACTGGTTTCATGGGCCTTTCCCGAGCCATTGGTGCAGACATAAGGACGAATGGGTCAACTTACACCGGCTCCTACGTTGGAGCGGGCACGGGCATCGCTGGCGTGAACGGCAAGCGCTCAGGCAATGCCATCAAGCTCGCCATCCGTTGGGCCAAGGATGTCAATGGTGATCGCAGCGCTAGAATGACAATCGAGAAAATCGGAAGCGATGGCATGCGTCTGACCACAGTCGATACCGATCCGAGAACCGGCAAGAGCGTGTCACCAGCCAGATAAATCTGCGCAGAGGCCCCTAGCCGTTTACGCTGACGATATTTGCCCTATCCCGATTCAAGTGGCTACCAGGCCCTGGGCATCCGCCCCCCTTTTGATCCGTGCCAGCACGGCGAGCATGTCGTCGAGCACGCCCATCTCAATCCAGCGGTAATAGCGCCGCTTGGAGCTACTTTCCGATCGACGAGAGGAATGGCAGCATTCCACATCCAAAACAGAAGTTCGTCCGACGGCGGTCGAATTCACAACCGTGACCCAACTCGGACATTCGATCAGCTCACGCCCAATGGTAGCCAATGACCCATAGCAGTCGTCGCGAATACGCTACCTGAACGTCGCGAAAGGATGGGAATGCGGTCGTTTGGCAGCCGGTACCTGCCAGGCCGGCACCTGTAACCCCGGCCGCACCACCGTCTGAAGGTCTAGCTCGCATCCACGGCGCTGTTTCTTCTTTGCAACAGGTCAGCCAATTCCGCGCAGCGGCGCCTCACGGCGTAAGCTTTGTGCTTTGTCTTTTGGATCTATTTGATGGAAATAATACCTGATCTGCAAGCGGGGAGGCGCCAGCATCATGTTTGATGAGGAGCGCCAAAATGAAGATCGAAGAAGCAGTTGCAGCAGCGACAGCCGAAGCGAGCGCGCTGCTGTCTTGCCTCGGCCAGCCTGTTGTCGCCTACCACGTCACGGCAATAATGAGAGAGGCAGACCTAGAACACGCTCGGGAGATGCAGCTCGCGTTGATGCGACGAAGCATTGAGGCTCTAGTCGATGATGGCCTGGAGGACGTCGCTGCCGAACATTTTGCATCTCTGTTCCACGGTCGTGTTGGCTTGACCTGGAGACTTCTGCACCTACCCGACGGCGCGTCGCACTGATATCGACCGAACCGGCCTCGCTCAGGCAGAGACATTTCTAATGTCAGCTTCTGATGCTGTGGACGGCTCTCCGACAACCGTTCAGCCTGTTTGGGCTGAAGAGGATGGAGGAGAGCCATGGAAGCGGCAGTTACGATCGGATTGGAGAACAAGGTATGGCGGTAATGAAGAAAACCTTGGATTGGGTGTCTAGGGTAGCTCCTATGCTAAGGACGCGGGGCCGAGCACCGCTCGAAGCCCTGGATCGTTCTGGCGGAGGCGTTCCTCAATCCATTGCGTCGTCTGGTCGTAAGCGTCCGAAAACAACTCGGAATGCCGACTCCAATCCATGAAGCCGATCGTGCTCGAAACCTGCGGACAGACCAAGACATCCTCGTCGCCGGCGGCAATGTCCTGCGGCCCGTGTGCCAGCATACTCGCGGCAATAACCTGAAGCATGCTTGGAACCTGCGGCAAGCGGGCACGGCCGAAAGGGTTCAGCAGGGCGACCGCCAGTTCCGATCTTCCGGGGAGGCGGTCATAGTCGATGTGGTATTTTTGCGGTTCACTGGACCCAAAGCTTACGATGACATTGGGGCCGGTCTTGAGTTCCCTCATCTGTTCCAGCGGCAAATTGTTCATGATGGCGCCGTCCACCAGCATATCGCCGTCAGCCGTAAAGAACGGCGGCAGGACACCCGGGAGCGAGCCGGATGCCCGAACGGCTTGCCAGAGTTTTCAACGACGGTGGACATGGGGTTGACGGCTGCTCAGATTGGTCGAAAGCGCAAAGAACGGAAGCCAAAGATCTTCGATCAGAACGTCGCCGTATTCCTCCTGAAGGGCACGATCGAAGGCTTTGTGATCTAGAAGCGCGAAACGCGGCAAGGTGGGGCGCCGAAACGCCCGACTCTTGACAAATACGTTGTGCGTGCCGCGGTCGATCTGCTCCGCGTCCAACCCTCTTGCGAAGCCGGCCATCATCGCCGCTCCGGAACTCGTCCCGCCGAGATAGTCGAAGCGCCCGCCCGCCTCGACGAACGCCTTGTAGACGCCCAGATGGGCGCTGCCCAGGGACCCACCCCCGCCGCCACGAAGCCACGTGCCTTGCAGGAAATAAATCGGACCAGGCGCTGGATATCGGACCCGTCCTCCAGCGCAACATGATGATGCTGGCCGACATGGGGACGCTCATCGAGCCACGCAGAGGTGCCGGAGACCGCAGCCGAGCGATTGTCGTGAATTAGGACAAGCCGACCGGTCGATGGTGGATGGACCGATAGCGCCAATTCCTCGGACGTGTTCAAGCGAGGCGAGCAGGACGCGTTCGCTAGCAACAGGACGGTATCGGCCTGGCGAATGCAGACTCGTGTCCATTCATTAGGTTCTTCATCGGCGACGTAGACAACGAATTCAGCTTGCGCCTCCAGTTCGTTCAACCAGTTCAGGACCGGCTGGTCGTCGATCGGACGACCTGCGAACTTCGCGTGGACGTCAAGCCGGGAAACGAACTGAGCGCGCGTGACCGCGCCGAACTCTTGCTGTAGGTGCCCGATGAAAACCGGTGAGATGCGACTTCCGCCGGCTGCAATGATGGCAAGCGTTCGGATCTTGGCAGGTTTCTGGAGACGTGACAAAATTGGAGATTGCGTGGCGAACCGGCGCGCCAGAGATATTGTGACCGCCTCTCTCAGGTTCGGCAAAGCCTCGGCCGCCTTCTCGAAATGATTACGACTGATTTCAAGGACGATCGAATCGCGCGCTGCAAGGACAGTGGCCGTACGGGGCAGCCCTGCAAAGAAACCAATTTCGCCGACTAGTTCGCCCTGTGCGATCTCGGCGACCGAGCCAATCGGATCTCCTTTGTGTACCGTAAAGCGACCGGACAGCACGATGAAAAATGTGTCCGAGGGATCGCCTTCGCGAACCAGAACCTCACCGCGTCTCAGGACCCGACGGTCGGATTCGGCAGCCAAAGCCTCGAGCGCCAGCAACGACGCCCGATCGAACATCAATGTCGCCGACAACAATTTCGCCGCGACAGAATCGGCTGAGGACATCTGAGTCACCACTTCGCTCTCACTGTAACCTTTGCCGATTGTGTTTGCAGCTTCGCGGCGTTTGGCAAACTGTTGCGCATTGCGACCGCCGAACCCGGCTGACGCGAGGTTTGGAGCTCCAATGCGTCGCTTCAACCAGCGGCGTCAGAGTCCGTGTTCCGGTACGGTGAACAGGCTCACAGGGTCAGGGATACCTCGGATGGGGAAGTCGCCCAGTTCCTCGACGGGCTCTCCGATCAATTCAGCAACCTTGTCGGACAGGAGCAAGCGCCGCCCGGTCGTTTTCGATAGCGGTTCGATCCGCGCCGCCAGATTGACAGTGCGCCCAATGGCGGTGAAGTCGAGCCGATCCCTGGAGCCGATATTGCCGAAGAATACGGGACCGCGATGCAGCGCAATTCCCATGCTGAGCGGCCGCCAGGAAAGGTCGCGCGACGGCTCGTCGGACTGAGCCTCGTTCAGGCTGTCCACCGCAACCAAACCGTTCCGAGCAGCGGCGAGTGCCGCAGCGGCGGCGGCCGGTGCCGACTGCGTGCCGAAAATGGGGAAGGCCGCCAGCATGCCGTCACCGACAAATTTCAGGACCTCACCGCCTTGTTCATGCACCGCATCCACGAGACCTTCGAAAAAGGCGTTCAGCAGCCGGATCATCTCGGCGCTATCGATGCGATCCGAGAGGCTGGTGAAGTTGCGCATGTCGGATACCCAGATGACCGCCTCGATGGTCTCGCCAAATCCGCGCCTTATGTCACCGGCGAGGACCCGCTTGCCAATGCGTCGGCCGAGATACGCATCGAGCACGTGCTCCGCAATCTTGCCACGCGAGACGATCTCGACATTGAGCGCCAGAGCCGGGCGCAACGCCTCGACGGCTTCGATGGTGGCGCGAGAAAAGCCCCCTGCTTGCCGTGTGGCAAGCGTCATCAGCGTAAACTGGCGGTCGTCCCGCTTCAGCGCGAAGCCCCAATAGTCCGTGTATCCAGCCGCCGCGAGGGTCTGCATGATCGGGTATGTCGACTGCGCCACTGGATCCTGGGGGTTCACCCGAATTGACCGGCCCTCCTCGATGATCGGCCTGAGGGGGCTGGTCAGGTAGTCGGTTGTTTCGCGGACATGCGCGTTGACTTCCACCTCATCACAGACACCGAGATCTCCGCGCCAGTTCGCCGTGATGCCCAGAAGCTGCGGATGCAGCGTCGACATGAGCAGCGTTGCCCGCTCGATCGGCTGGCCTGCCGCAACCAGTCGGGCGATGACGCCGTCCAGCAGCTCTGCCGGTCCGGCGGATGCTGCCGTCCCCGACATCAGCCAGTCGAGCGCCGTGCCGTCATCTATCGTTAATCGCGAAACAGGCCGGCGCTGAACCAGCCGGACATCAGGCGGGTATTCCAAGCCCACCGGACCAGTCGACAGCGATGCTTCAGCGAGTTCGGATCGTTGAGCCGGCATCATTCCTCGCGGCGTCATTCAAACGACAGATAGGCTTCCGAGGGGCAATCGCCAAGCTCCTATCATACGGCCTTTGAGCCCATCACTGTCTGTACAGGGTCAGGAGCTACGTCAAATCTTCACTATGGAATCTCCCTCCTGATCTACGCGGTAGCAATACGTCTAATCTTCGCGATCGAGGGTTGGACCGTATGGCGGCCTTTCCTCAGTTCGTGGGCTGGCGACCGTTGGGAACACAAAAACGTTCTCGAAACGATCGTCACAATGATGCTGACGTTCATAGTGTTCACCTTTGGCTCGCTTCTCGTGGCCGTTCAGATCGCCGGAGGACAAATGACGCCGCGGATCATGGCGGCCACGCTTCTGCGCGACAACGCGATCCGATTTTCAGTTGGCGCTCGATCAGCTTCAGCGTCTGCTGAGCATGGTCGGCCAGCGGCATCTTCACCGTGAGGAGAACTGAACAAATCCGGCGAGCTGCGGGTGGTTTTCCACACACCGAACTGGAATGATTTTGTGCAAGTGATTTTTAGCGAAATCCGCCTTTATGGCGCGGAGAACTTCCAGATAGCGCGGCGTCTGCGTGCTGTGATTGAGCATCTTGCCCGGACTCTTCCGGAGCGTCGTCGCCCGGCCTTGCACGCAGAGCTTGACCTACTTGATCGCACGATCGTGAAGCTCCATGCCCTCGCAGAAGACATTGCGCTTGCTCGTGTTCCCGATACTCAGGGGCTCGGAGGTTCATCCCCTCGATAGGCGGCTACCAAATCGGACGCCGATGTGAGCACCAGCACGCAGCACTCCACCGCAACTACGAGCAGAGTTTCGAGGTCCCCACGCGTGGGAGGGAGGATCGGCGTCAAGACGACCTGGTAGGGCGATTGGCCGGAGCTGACTGAAGGGCCGCTTCTTCAGCAAGAACCGGTCATTGCCCTCGTATTTCCTGATGGTCCTTTGATGGCGCAACCACGACCTCCACCGTGGTCGCCGGCAACGTCTGCTATCGGGCAACAGCAAAGATCACCTCAACGGCCGACATGCGGCGCAAAGCTGCCGTTCGCGCCGTCGAGGACGTACGTCGGCTTCGGGTCAGAACCAGCACTCACGCCAGCCCCTACCTCTCCTCCACAATCCGCAAATACGCCGCCGTCACGAACAGCACGATCAGCCCGAACAGCATCCGCCTTGCCCCTTCCGGCATTTGCAGGATCGTCAGCAGCGTCGTCAGAACGGTGAGGATCAGGGCGCCGATGATGGTGCCGGTGTAGCCGCCGCGGCCGCCGAAGATGGAGGTGCCGCCGATCACGGCGGCGGCCACCGAAGGCAGCACTAGCGGTTCGGCCAGCGACAGTGACGGCGCCTTGATCAGGCCGATATAGAGCAGGCCGGTGATGCCGGCGAGCAGGCTGGAGATGACGTAAAGCGCGGTGATCACCTGCCAGTAGCGCACGCCCGACAAGCGCGCCGCGCGTTCATTGTCGCCGACGGCGTAGAGCAGGCGGCCGAAGCCGGTGCGGCGCAGCGTGAAGACGATCAGCACCGCCAGCGGCACGAACAGCAGCAGCGCGTTGGGGAAGCCGTAGGTCAGGCCGGTGCCCAGCCAGTTCAGGAAATCCGGGATTTTTGCGCCGGAAGCGATCACGGTGCGCTGGTAGACCTGCAGGCAGCCGGTGCCGATCAGGCTGGTGCCGAGCGTCATGATCAGCGGGTGGACGCGGAAGACGCCGACGCCGATGCCGTTGATCAGGCCGATCAGCAGCGCCGGCATCATCGCCAGCAGGAAGGCCACCGCCGGGTCCTGGTTGACGATCTGCGTCGCCATGATGAAGGCGCTCATCGTCGCCACCGTGCCGACCGAGAGGTCGATGCCGCCGGTCAGCATGGTCATGGTCTGGCAGCCGGCGAGGATTGCCAGCGGGATGGCGAACTTCACCGTGTTGGCGAGCCAGCGCTCGTTGACGATGCCGGGGCGCAGGATCTGCAGGATCACCACCAGGATGACGAGCAGGATCATCAGCGGCACCAGCGGCCGGTCGGCCATGAAGCGCTTGAGGCGGCGGCCGAAGGATACCGGCTGGGGCATTGTCGCGCTGCTGCTCATGGCATTGCTCCTGCCGGGCGGCCTCTTATCGTGATGAAGGCGCCGAACATCACCACGGCGACCATGATGGCGCCCTCGATGATGGCGGTGACGTTGGGATCGATGGCGAGCAGGGTGAGATCGGTGCGCACCAGCCGCAGCACGAAGACGGCGACGATCGGGCCGAGCAGGCCGCCCTTGCCGCCGCCGAGCGCGACACCGCCCAGCACCACGGCCGCGACGCTGGCCAGCAGATAGGGGCCGGGAATGGGGGCGCCGATGCCGGTGCTCATGGTCAGCGCCAGCCCGCCCATGGCAGCGAACAGGCCCGACAGCGCATAGGCGATGATGCGGGTGCGGGCGACCGGCACGCCGCTGCGGAAGGCGGCCAGCTCGCTCGAGCCGATGGCATAGATCGAGAGGCCGAGCTTCGAGCGCCTGAGCGGTATCCAGATGATGCACAGGCACACGACCAGCAGCACCAGCGCCTTCGGCACCCAGGCGTCGATGTTGTCGGGCACGCCGGGTATAGGCAGCGTGCCGACGATACTGGCCTTCAGCCATTCGGCGGCCGCACCGCCCGGCGCGCCGAGCACCAGCAGGGCCGCACCTTGCAGCACGAACAAAGTGGCCAAGGTGACGACGATGTCGGGCACGCGGGTGACGACGATGAGGATGCCGTTCAACGCGCCCAGCACCAGGCCCATGGCAAGCACGAAGGGCACCACGAACAGCGCATATTCCTCGCTGGCGCCGTTCATCATCGCGGCGGCGGTGACGCTGGTCAGCGCCATCATGGCGGCGACCGAAAGGTCGATGCCGCCGGCGATAACGACGATGGTCTGGGCGGCGACCGCGAAGGCGTAGGGCAGCACGGCGCGCACCAGCGAGCCGAAATCGCCGCTGCCATAGCCCGGCTGGATCAGCTTGGTGAGCACGAACAGCAGCACGAAGAGGGCGAACAGGCCGGCGACCCAGCCCTGATTGCGGAAGAAGCGGGTCAAGGGGCTGCCTCCGGGGTCGAAGATTTCGACGTCGGATCGGCCAGGATGCCGACATCGACGCTGACGCCGCGCGGCAGGCCATAGGCAGCGCGCATCAGCGTCGGCTCGTCGGCCTCCTCGACCGGGAAGATGTCGACGACATGCCCGCCGAAGATGACGATGACGCGGTCGCAGACGCGTTGCACCTCTTCGAGTTCGGAGGTGTAGAACAGCACCGACTTGTCCAGGCCGGCGAGTTCGCGCAGCAATTTGTAGATCTCCTGCTTGGTGCCGACATCGATGCCGCGCGTCGGGTCGAAGCACAGGATGGTGCGCGCGTTGGCGGCGATCCAGCGGGCGATCGTCACCTTCTGCTGGTTGCCGCCGGAGAGGCGCTGCACCTCGCCTTGCGCGCGGGTGTCGATCTGCAGGCGGGCGATGGCGCTGGCGACCACCGTACGCTCCTTGTTCACCCGGATCGGACCCCATTTGCGGAGTGCGGCGCTGAAGGGCAGCGCAATGTTCTCGTGCACCGAGCGCTGCATGGCGAGTGCCTCGGTGCGATCGCCCGGCACATAGGCGATCCCGGCGCGAATGGCGTCGCTCGGGTGCGTGAATTTCACCGGCTGGCCGTCAACCTCGATCGAGCCGCCGGAGGGCCGGATGGAGCCGGCGAGCGCGGCAAAGAGTTCGTCCTGGCCTTGTCCTTCAAGCGCGACGACGCCCACGACCTCGCCATTGGCGAGCTCGAAGGAGACGTCTTGGAGCTTGGTGCCGACGCGCAAATTGCGGACGCCAAGGCGCGGGCGGCTCGCCGCGGTCGAAGCGGCCTGACCGGCGGGGCGCGCAGCCATTTGGGTCTTGACGATCCTGGCGCCGAGCATCAGCTCGACGATCTTCTCCTCGACGCCGGGCTCGATGTCGACGACGCCGACGGTCTCGCCGTCGCGCAGCACCGTGGCGCGATCGCACAGCGCCGAGATCTCGACGAAACGGTGCGAAATGAAGATCACCGAGCGGCCGCTGTCGCCTTGCCGGCGCACGACTTCCAGCACTTTTTCGGCGAGGTTGGCGGGGAGCGCTGCCGTCATCTCGTCGAGCAGCAGCACGTCGGGCTCGACGGCCAGCGCCCGCGCCAGGTCGAGCACGCGCAAAACGGCGAGCGGGATGTCGCGCGCGGTGTCGCGCAGGTCGAGGTCGGGAATGCCGAGCTCGCGCACCCAGGCGCGGAACGGCTCGACCGGCGTGCCGGTCAGGCGAAGGTTGGACAGCACGTCGAGATCGGGGATCAGCGACGGCTCCTGGTAGACGGGCAGCAAGCCGGCACGGCGGGCGGCTGCGGGCGAGCGTATGTCGCGCGTTTCGCCGCGGATCAGGACACGGCCGGCGTCCGCGTGGATGGCGCCGGTCAAGATCTTCACCAGCGTCGACTTGCCGGCGCCATTGGCGCCCATCAGCGCATGGACCTCGCCCGGTAGCACCGACAGCGATGCGTTGCGAAGTGCCGCAACCGCACCGTAATTCTTGGCGACGCCGGTGGCGTCCAGCAATGGGCTTTCTGGCAGAGGGTTCGTCGTCAAACGGGCGTTCCCAATCATTCAGCGAGGACGGCAGACCGTTGTCCGCCGTCCTCGTGGTTTAGCTCAGGCAAGATTACTCGCCCGGACCCTTGCAGGCGACGATCTGCTCTTTCGTGTAAGTGGTCCAGTCCGGGATCGAGATCGAGACCGGCCATTCCGGGCTGAGCGACGGGTCGGCGGCGGCCTTGAGCTTGGCCTTGCCTTCCTCGGTGGCGTTCTCCCAGAGCTGCGGCTCGACCAGCACGGTCTGCTGCGCCGGCTTCTTGCCGTTGAGGATCTGCAAGGCCAGTGTGACGCCGGCGCCACCGATCGAGCCGGGGTTGGTGACGGCCGCGCCGACCAGACCCTTGACCGAGCTCAGCTGGCCGACGAAGCCGGCATTGTCGGCGCCGACCACCGGCACCAGCGGCGCCTGCGATTCGACCAGCGCATCGACGATCACGTTGTCGATGCCGGACGTCCAGATGCCGTTGAAGGGCGCTCCCGTGGCGAGGAAGGAGAGGATCTGCTGCTTGCCCTGATCCTGCTGCCAGCCGGTGAAGACCTCCTGCGCCACCTTCACGTCCGGGAATTCGGCAAGCGCCTTCTTGAAGCCCTTGTCGCGATCGCTGTCGGCCGAAGCGCCGGCGGCGCCGCGCATATAGACAACCTCGCCCTTGCCGCCCATCTGCTGGAACAGCCATTTGGCGCCGAGATAGGCGTACTGCTCCTGGTTGTTGGAGATGATGTAGGCGGACGGCTCGGTGACCGCCTGGTCGACGGCGACGACGACGATGCCGGCCTTGGTGGCCTCCTCCAGGCCGGCCTTGATGCCGGCCGGGTCGGCCGGGTTGACGACGATGGCGTTGACCTTGGCGCTGATCAGGTTGCGGATGTCTTCCAACTGGCCGGCCGCGTCGGTGTTGCGGTGGGCGATGTTGAGTTTCGTCACTTCGCCGGAGGCGAGCGCCTGCGCTTTCATCGCGCAGATCATCTCCTCGCGCCAGCCATTGCCCTGCACGGTGTTGGAGATGCCGATCGTGTACTTGCCCTCGGCGGACGAGGCGCCCACCGAGGCCAGGAAGGCCGCGCCGGCAAGTAGCGGGACCATGGTCAGGTATTTCTTCATTTCAGTACTCCTCCACATTGATCTTTAGTTTCAGTCTTAAAGCTGTTTCTCCGTCATTTCACGAACGGGCGCAGCACGTCGCGAGCGAGCAGGAACCCTCGCTTGATGTTGTTATCGCTCCCCTCGAACCGCCGGTCCTCGTGCTCGATGATGACGGATCCGTCGTAGCCGGCCCCGTAGAGGCCGGAGAAGATGATTTTCCAATCGACATCGCCGAGCCCCGGCATGCGCGGCACTTGCCAGCCTATGCCGGCCGAAAGGATTCCGCGCTCATAGAGTCCATCATGATCAATCATCAGATCCTTGGCATGGACATGCAGCATGTAGGGACCGAACTCGCGGATGAAACGCTCCTGGTCGATCATCTGCCAGACAAGGTGCGACGGGTCGAAATTCATGCCGATATCGCCGCCGAAGGCTTCGAGGATGCGGCGCCAGATCTGCGGCGAATAGGCGATGTTGTGCCCGCCCGGCCATTCGTCGTAGCTGAAGATCATCGGACAGTTTTCGAAGGCCAGCCTGACGCCGTTGTCGCGCGCATGGGCGATGATGGCGGGCCAGACCTTGAGCGCCGCTTCCCAATTGACGTCGACCGGCTTGGAGGCATCGCCGCCGCAGAAGGTGTTGACCAGCGAAACGCCCATCCGCCCTGCCAGCACGATCACCTGCTTCAGATGATCGATGACAGCCTCGCGATGGCCGGCATCGGGGTGCAGCGGGTTGGGGTAATAGCCGAGAGCCGAGATCGAGAGTTGCTTCCCGGCGATCGCAGCGGCGATTTCCTTCGCCTGAGATGCTGAGGTCCCAGCGGCATCGATATGGCTGGTGCCGGCGTAGCGGCGACTGTCGCCCGAGGATTTCGGCCAACAGGCGATCTCCAGCGCCTCGAAGCCGGCCGAGCTTGCCCAGTCGGCGACCCCGGCGAGTGGAGTATCCGGAAATGGTGCTGTGAGCAGTCCAAGCTTCATGATGCCTCCCTTGTCGTACTATGCAGATCGTATCGGTCGCTTCAACCGCGTATCTATTGGCTCAGTGCAGGCATGTCTGACAAAGGCCAGCGGATTGTCTGAGAGCAGGCCATCGAGCCCGGCGATGACATTTGCACGGAACATAGTGTTGGCGGCCAGTGACGGATCGAAGATCGCTTCTATCGCAAGAATGGCGTCGGCGAGGCCCTTGGTGTTGGCGCCGATGCGATCGGCGATGGCCGAGATCCTTCCGGCAAAGGGGTCGGACACCTGCCAGCACTTGCCGAAGCGCGGGGCGGCCTTGATCAGATAGGCCATCCAGCCGACGACGGGCACCGACAGCAGCGTGATGCTCCCACCCTGCCGCAACCGGTCGCGGATCGGGTTGAGCAGACGCTGCACGATCTTCTGCGAGCCGTCGGTGGCGATCTGGTGGTTGCGGTGGCGGATCGCGGTGTTGGCGAGACGTGCCAGGCTTTGCTCGACATAGGCAGGCGGTGAAATGCCAGGCACTAGCGCCAGCGTCGGCATCGTCTCCTCGGTCAGCATGCGGCGGACGAACGTGGCGAGCAGCGGATCGGCGATCGCATCCGACGTGTGCTCGAAGCCGCCGAGCACGCCGAGGTAGGCAAGCGTCGTCTGGGCGCCGTTCAGCACCCGCATCTTCAGGTGCTCGAACGGTGTGACGTCGTCGACGAAGCTCGCCCCAACGAGGTCCCAGCGCGGTACGCGGCCGGCGAATTTCTGCTCGATCACCCATTGCCGGAACGGCTCGCTGACCACCACGGCGGCATCGCGATAGCCGAAGCATTGCTCGACGGTGTCGATGTCGGCTTGCGTGGTCGCCGGTGCGATGCGGTCGACCATGGTCGAAGGGAAAGCGACATTGGCGGCGATCCAGTCCGAAAGGCCATTGCCGCGCCGTTCGGCCATCGCCCGCACGACTTTGCCGAGGATGACACCGTTGGTCGGGATGTTGTCGCAGGAAAGCAGTGTCATCGGCCGATCATGCGACGCCATTCGAAGCTCCAGCGCCCGCGCCAGAATGCCCGGCACACTGCGCGGTGTATGCGGGTTGGCGAGATCGTGGACGATGTCAGGGTGGTCGAGGTCGAGCGCGCCGGTGGAGGGGACGTGGCAATAACCCTTCTCGGTGACCGTCAGCGTGACCATTTCGATGTCGGCCGAGGCCAGCATCGCCAACGCCGGCGCGGCGCTGTGCTGGCTGTCGACAACGCGGATGATGCTGCCGATGACGCGCGCCTCGACCTCGTCGTCTTTTCGGATGAGCCGCGTGTACAGGCCGCGCTGGCTGCCGAGCGTTTCGGCTAGCAGGGGCGGGCGGATGTTGATGCCGACCACGCCCCATCGATCGAACTGCCGGGACAAAAGATCGTCGGTGTATTCGGCCTGGTGGCAGCGATGGAAGGCGCCGACACCGAAATGCGCCATGCCAGGCATGAGGGCAGCACGGTCATAGGAAGGTGTGCGGACAGTGGCTGGAAGCCGGCTAAGCAATGCCGGGCCGAGGGTGTCTGGCAATGCGGCAGCGGCGCTCACCGGTTCGCCCCGATCACCGACTGTTCCTGGTCGATCACCGCGCCGGTCATCGGCCCGGCCGCGTCGGAAAGCAGGAAGACGGCGAGGTAGGCGATATCGTTCGGCGTCAGCAGCCGCCCGAATGGCTGCGCGGCGTTGGCGGCGTCGAGCCAGCCCGGGCCGTGGCCCAGCGTTTGCGCCTGCATCACGCGTTCGGCGGGTGTGTCGGTCCAGCCGACATTGATGCCGTTGACGCGGATGCGGTCGAAGCGGTGGGCGTTGGCGGCATTCTTGGTCAGCGTCGACAGCGCGCCTTTGGTGGCGGAATAGACGGCAAGCTCGGGTGAGCCGCAATGGGCGTTGATCGACAGGATGTTGACGATGGCGCCGCCTTGGCCGCGCTTCCTCATGTCGGCGATGGCCGCTTGCATGAGGAAGAAGGGGGCGCGGGCGTTGACGGCAAACAACGCTTCCCAGTCGTCGAGGCCGGCATCGACGAAAGAGGCGCGGTCGGTCAAGCCGGCGGCGTTGACCAGCCCGTCGATGCACTCGAAACGGGAAAGGCATGCCGCGACCAGTTGGGCCGGCGCCTCGGGGTCCCCGAGATCAGCGGCGACGAATTCTGTCGGCGTGCCCATTGCGGAGAGCGACGCCGCCGCGATCTTGCCGCGCGCCGGGTCGCGGCCGGTGATCAGCAGGCCTTCGGCGCCGGAACGCGCCAGCGTCTCGGCGATCGCCAGGCCGATGCCTTGCGTT
Organism: Mesorhizobium sp. LjNodule214; assembly: GCF_964252735.1. Classification (NCBI taxonomy): domain Bacteria; kingdom Pseudomonadati; phylum Pseudomonadota; class Alphaproteobacteria; order Hyphomicrobiales; family Phyllobacteriaceae; genus Mesorhizobium; species Mesorhizobium sp. LjNodule214. The sequence continues at coordinate 1,793,746 of NZ_CAXUPE020000002.1, read as the reverse complement.
GCGCCGGTGACCAGCACCACCTTGCCGTCGAGCCGAACCTCCATTCCTCCTCCGTGGAACAAAGTTTCTATTTTTCAAATATGGAACGACAGTTCTCCTCAGTCAATCGTTCCGGTCATTCTGTCCGGCGCGCGACCACGCCGTGGACCAACGCCATGCCGACGGCGAGCGAGGCGGCCAGCGAGCGGAAGCCGGCGAAGTCGGACTCCACCACTTCCAGCCAGGTGTCGGAAAGCTTGATCAGCGGCGAGAAGGTGCTGTCGGTGATGGTGACGATGCGCGCCTTGCGCTCATGCGCGACGGCGACCAGATCCGGCGTGATCGAATTGTAAGGGCTGAAACTCACCGCCAGCACCGCATCGCGCTTGCCGATGCAGCCGACCTGATCGAGCGCGGTGGAACCGACATTGTCGACCAGCACGTTGCGCACGCCTTGCTGCGAAAGCGTCAGCGAGAGATAGGTGGTGACGGGGAAGGCGCGCTTGCTGCCGATGACATAGATCAGGTCGGCGGCGACGAGATGATCGACCATCTTTTCGAAGCTTGCGATGTCGAAGCCGCTGTCGATGCGGCCAAGCGAGGCCTGCGACGCCCCGACCATGCCGTGCAGAAAATGCAAATCGGCGTTGGGTTCGGCCGCCGTCCGCTCCGGGCCACGTCCCTCCGGCCAGGAGCCTTTCATATGGTCCTTGAACAGGCCCTGGAAATCGGAAAAGCCAGCATAGCCGAAAATCTGCGCGAAGCGCACCAGCGTCGAAGGCTGCACGCCGGCCTGCTCTGCCACCTGCGCGATGGTGCCCAGCGCCACATCGCTCGGATGCTGCCACAGGAAGATGGCGACCTGGCGCAGCCGCTTGGGGAAATGCACGGTGCCGGAGGAGAGCACCGCGCGCAATTCCTCATAGGTCTGCGGCTTGGTGTAGCCGAGCGCCGCCAGCGAGCGTCCACGTTTCCTGGTCGCGGCCTCGTCGACACTGGACCGTTCCGATGACATTTGCGCTCCGCTCATGGCTTCACGCTAGCGCGGTACGATCGTTTTACAAAATGGAAATTGGAAATCATGTTCGAAAATGCTAGCGGCATTTCAGGCTATGCACGCTATCGAAAATCCGGGAGGAGTTTGAAAGATCATGGTCTATGCAACATCGGACGGATCGACGCGCAAACGCCTGACGGTCGGTATGGTCGGGGGCGGCCGCAATGCCTTCATCGGCGCGGTGCATCGCCTCGCCATGCGCCTCGACGACCAGATCTCGCTGGTTGCCGGAGCGCTGTCCTCGGATCCCGAAAATGCCGCAGCATCGGCTGCAGAGATCGGCATCGCGCCGGAGCGGAGCTACGCCGATTATCATGCCATGGCAAAGGCGGAAGCGGCACGGCCGGATGGCATCGAAGCCGTGGTCATCGTCACGCCCAACCATCTGCATGCGCCGATCGCCACCGCTTTCCTCGAAGCCGGCATCGACGTCATCTGCGACAAGCCGCTGTCGACGACACTGGCCGATGCCGAAGCGCTGGTTAAGCTGGCGCGGGCGAAGAAGCGCCGGTTCGTCGTCACCCTCAACAACACCGGCTACGCCATGGTCCGCCAGGCGCGTGAGATGGTGGCGGCGGGCGAGCTCGGCAGGATCGTGTCCGTTCACGCCGCCTACATCCAGGACTGGCTGACGCAGCCGATCGACGCGCAAGGGCAGAAGCAAGCGGAATGGCGCACCGACCCGGCGCGCGCAGGGCGGTCGGCGGTGCTCGCCGATATCGGCGTCCATGCCTTCAACCTGGCGAGTTTTATCTCCGGCTGCGAGGCCGAGGCGGTTTCGGCCGATCTGTTCACCGCCGTGCCGGACCGGCGCCTCGACGACAACGCGCATGTGCTGGTGCGCTGGACAGGCGCGGCGCGCGGCACCATCCTCGCCAGCCAGACATCGCCCGGCCACTACAATGATCTCTCGGTGCGCATCTATGGCGACAAGGCCGGGCTCGAATGGTCCGGCACGCGGCCGGAAGAACTGCGCTTCTCGCGCTATGGCGAGGAGACGCGTACACTGGTGCGCGGCGGCCATGGTTCGACCGACGAAAGCCGGCGCGTGTCGCGCATGCCGGCCGCCCACCCGGAAGGCTATATCGAGGCCTTCGCCAACTTTTATCGCGACGCCGCCGACATAATCCGCGCCCATCGCTCGGGCGCCGCGGTCGATCCCGCACGCGCGGCGCAGGTGCCCGATGTCGTCGATGGCGCGCGTGGCGTGAAGTTCGTCGCGGCGGCCGTTGAATCGAACGCCGGCGGTGGGGCGTGGACGCCAGCGCGGTTTGCGTAAATCGAGAGCACCTATCCCTTGATTGCCGTGCTTTGAACGCCTCGAGGCGCACGGTCCTACAGCGTTATCCGATGATCCTTTTTGCATCGCGCATACCGGGCCTTGCCGACCTCGCGGAGCGCCATAATTCCATTCTGGGGTTGGGGTGAATCACCTGCTGGTAGGAGGCGGCCGTGAAACACCAAACACTTGACCAACTGCAAAGCGTTGCCGACGTTCACGCCGAAGCGACGCTTCTGATTGCCACTCGGGGCCAGCGCCTCGAGCGCTGGGCGCAACTTCTGGAGCAAAATCCCGACCGGTGCCTTGGGGCGCTTGCGGGCACCGAATACATAGGCGCGGAGGTCCGTGACAGAATGCGTTCCGCGGGCTCACCCATCACCGTCGCATTCGAGGATCCGATCTTTCGCGCGCAAGGCCTGAAGGAGGATACTTACGGTGAAGCCAAGCGCTTCTTCGAACTGACCGATTGGCAGTTGCACGAAATCGTCTGCCATTGCCATGTCGGCGCGACGATGCCGGCACGATGGGCCGCGACGCGCGTCCGCGCGGCACTGTCCGGGAAGTTCGGTTTCTTCGCCTGGCTGCGGGGAGTACTCATGCTTTGACGAAACAGGTTCTTGCGTAGCGGCAAGGGTTCATATCCGTGAGGCGATGGATACAGTTCACCGCCTCACGGGGCAGACGAGCGAAGCGCAACCGTCAAGGAATATCCGGCACCATCAAGTCCGCGTCGGCGCAAATGGGCGCGATATGGCGAGACCTGGCTTCGACAGTAAGGAATGTATGCGGCGCCTGCTTACGCTCCCGGCGGGCGATACCGGATCGACTTAGCCTTGCCGAGGGCTTCAATCGTTTCCTCGACGTCTAGAAGGACGGTCGTCTCATAAGAACTGAGGGCACCTCCCGCACCGATGGCAAGCACGACAGATGCCATCGAGACGTTATCTGGCGCCTCCCAAAGGTTCCAGCCATCGTGCTCTCCGAAGGCGTACCAGAACCCGTGCAGCTTTCCGCCCACCGACTCGATGTACGAACGGGCCGCCTCGCGTCGATCCTCGGGGTTTTCGATCAAACGCGCCCACGTCTGGGGCGTATAGCTGAACCGCGAGAGATACATAGGCATGGTCACCTCCAGGCCCCACCGATTCACAGCGGCTCGGCGTCGAGGGGTATCGGAGGGGGGCTGGCGCCGAGCCTAGCCGGCTTCGGGGGTAGTTCGCCAGCTGAATTGAATATGCGCCTACGCTAATGGAAGCGCAATCCCGAGGCGGGGCCTGACAGAGCCAGCACCGTTTTGACTCGCAAGACTCCCACGAAACAGTACGTTCCCTTATCCAATGGCCGGAGTTTTCACAGTGCTAGCTGTCATCTCGGAATTATGGCCTCACCCGGATCGGCAGATTGACTACGATACCCTGGCAGCGGAGTTACGTCCGCTGCTGGAATCCATCGATAACACAGGACGGAGTTAAGGCGCAGATCGAGGAAATCACACCGAAGGTGAAGAATCGCTGATGAGCAACCCGGAGGCAGCGGCGGCGAAGAGCGATCACCGGCGAGGCAGCGGCTGCTAATTTAAACATCCTCCAGAATGCCCGCCGATCGGGCCCATCCCGCGAAAGCGAGACGCAAGCAAGAGTTCGTCGCGAGTAATGCCGATGTCGCTGAGCATTTCATCCCGTGACAGGTTCAGTTCGTCCACTGCCATTAACATTGCTCTTCGCTCGTCTCGACGACGTAGCCAATCGATCAAGGAACCGATTGCGACAACAGGACCCTTCACAAGCATCGGAGTTCTCCCTCACCTCTACTGGGACTGGGAACTGGACACTTGAGCTATAACCCTCCGATGCGTCTGTGAGAAAATTCACACTTCTCCCTGCTCTGCGCTGCGACCAATCGATGATGCCGCGTGGGCGGTGTGCATCGCCGCAGGAACAATGTTCGATTCTCGGATGATCTACTAACGCCAATGGCAACGATGACAAACCCCGCTTCGGCGGGTTTTTGTTGGTTATGGCAATCGGAGAAAATGGCCTAAAAACACAATGAAATCAAAGCAGCTGGCGGAGAGAGCGGGATTCGAACCCGCGTTACGGTCTCCCGTAAACACACTTTCCAGGCGTGCGCCTTCAACCACTCGGCCACCTCTCCGTCCTTGCATGGCGCGCCGGCCGGTTTTGCCGCGCGGGTTGGGGACATGCATCCCCTTGGGAGCGGAACCTCCGCGTCGTGGGTGCCGTCAACCATCGGGCAACCCTTCCCCGCACCTGAAGCCGTCGAAGCAACAGGCGCGGGGCTCATCTAGTCGATCCCGCGGCGAATGCCAAGCCATAATGGCGCTTCGCCGGCTTTGCCGCGCACGGATCGTCGGCGATGCCGCCGGCGCGGTGCTTTTCAGCATGCCAGCGGGCAAATGATGTGCACAGGCGGTGCGGCACAGCCTGTCGTTGCTTGACTTCGCCGGCCGTCCCCTGTCGAGTCGAGGCAAGGCTTTGCGGGGGCACTGTCGGCAGATGATTTCCATCAACCAGGAGCCGGCCGGGCGGCCGGACAGCGGTCTGTCCTACGTGCCGGTGGCGTGGCTTTGCATCACCATGGCGCTTTCGGTCTATGGCCTGATCTCGTCATGGCGGGTGATCGGCGGCTACGACCTGCCGGACAGCGTCGCATACTTCGTTTACAGCGGTCTTGCCGGCGGCATCGTCACCATTCTATGGGGCCTTTACCTGCTCGGCCTTGCCTTCAACCGCTCGCCGCGCTTTCCGCGTCACTTCATCATCTGGCAGGTCGTCACCATCGTTTGGTTGGCGGCGAGGCTGGCCTATGTGCTGCTCGCGCCGGATTTCGGCTTTTCAGCGCAGGGACTTGCCCTCAGCCTGGGCGAAATCGCCATCGGCGTGCTCTGCATCTATCTATTGCGCCGCGGCTCGGGCGCTGAGACGGTCTATGCCAATCCGGAAACCCAGAGCCCGTCGGTTCTGGTGTCGGTCGTCGCCGCCTTGCTCGGCATCATCCTCGGTGCCGCACTCGGCGCCTGCGTCGGGTTCGCCGCCGGCTCGCTGATCGCTGAAATTACCGACATGAGCTGTTTCGAGGGTGCCTGCGGCTATTTTACCGTTTTCATCGGCCTGGCCGGGCTGGTTGTCGGCGCCATCGCCGGCGGGCTGTTCGCCGTCTGGCGTGTGAACCGGCGAAAAGCCAAGCCGACTTAAAGCGCATCGCGACTTTCAAATTCGCGTGTCGCGATTGCCGTCAGGGCAGGCGCGTTCTATCTCTCGGTTGGGAAGGGACGATACCCGGGTCCAAGGGAGGGGCCAGGGAGATCCTGGGGAGGAAGTCTGATGTTCCGTTTCATCTTTCGTCTCGCGGCGATGGTCGCGCTTTCGATTTCCGTCATCATGGCGGTGATCGATGCGACGCGCTCGGTGGCGGCCTCGGCGCTTGTCATGACGCCGCTCAATGCAAGCTGGTTGGCGGTCTCCACCGACACCCGCGCGGCCTTCGAAAGCTACGTGCGCGCCAAGGCCAGCCCGCTGCTGTGGGATGGCGTCATCGCCTTTGTGCTCGGCCAGCCCGGCTTTGCCGTGTTCGCGGTGCTGGCCTTCCTGCTCTATGCCGTCGGCTACCGGCGGCAACGGCGCAATGAATTCGCCGCGACCTGACGTTTGCGGACCACCAGCACGAAGAACCTTACGGCAGCTTGGCGAACGCAATGATGCGCGCTGCCGCCCACCCGCGCCATGCTTTTCCAAAAGGTCAAAATTCCGCGTGAATTTTGTTTCGGGCCGTGCCAGATTGGCCCGGAGCGGGAGGGGAGTACACTCCTGCCTGACGTCGCGTGCCTGCCGGAGAACCGGGCAGGACGCGGTGTACAACGGAAAAATAACCGACAGGGTGTGGATCACATGAAACGTATCGTTCTCGGCCTCCTGGCCGCAACTGTAATGGTTCTTCCGGCCTTCGCCGCGGATATCCAGCCAGCCATTCTTTATGATCTTGGCGGCAAATTCGACAAGTCCTTCAACGAGGCGTCCTACAACGGCGCTGAAAAATTCAAGACCGAGACCGGCATTGCCTATGTCGAATTCGAGGTCTCCAACGCCACCCAGCGCGAGCAGGCGCTGCGCCGCTTCGCCGAGGACGGCCGCAATCCGATCGTCATGGCGGGTTTCTCCTGGGCTGACGCGCTGGACAAGATCGCCGTGGAGTTCCCCGACACCAAGTTCGCCATCATCGATATGGTCGTCGATAAGCCCAATGTCCGCTCCGTCGTCTACAAGGAGCAGGAAGGCTCCTATCTGGTCGGCGTGATGGCGGCGATGGCGTCGAAGTCCAAGAAGGTCGGCTTCATCGGCGGCATGGACATTCCGCTGATCCGCAGATTCGGCTGCGGCTATGTCGGTGGCGCCAAGGCGGCAGGGGCGACGGACGTCATCCAGAACATGACGGGTGACACGCCCGCCGCCTGGAACGACCCGGCCAAGGGCGGCGAGATCGCCAAGACCCAGATCGACCAGGGCGCCGACGTGGTCTACGCGGCGGCCGGCGGCACTGGTGTTGGCGTGCTGCAGGCAGCAGCAGACGCCGGCAAGCTCGGCATCGGCGTCGATTCCAACCAGAACGGCCTGCAGCCCGGCAAGGTGCTGACCTCGATGGTCAAGCGCGTCGACGTTGCCGTGTACAACACCTTCATGGACGCCAAGAACGACAAGTTCACCAGCGGCATCAACGACCTCGGCCTCAAGGAAGGCGGCGTCGACTACGCCATGGACGACAACAACAAGGCACTTGTCGACGACGCGATGAAGACGGCCGTCGAAAAGGCCAAGGCCGACATCATCGCCGGCACGGTCAAGGTGCACGACTATATGTCGGACAACGCCTGCCCGTATTGATCGCGACCAATATCACTTGCAAACCGCCGGGCGAAAGCTCGGCGGTTTTGTTTTGGCTGGAACTGGTCGACGGAGCAACGTCGGCTAGGTCGGAACCCGGAGAAACGATGCAGCCGACAATCGGACTCATGGAAGCTCGCGATGTCGAGGCCCTTGCACGGATGCGCCTTGCCGCCTTCTTCGAGGGCTCGGGAAGGACGCTCGAGGAAGACATCGTCGGCCTCGGCAGGCTATCGGCACGCGACAGCTTCGAAGCCGCTTTTGTGGCTCGTGACGGTGACGCCGCGGTCGGTACCTGCCTGCTGGTCCGCAACGAACTGGAACCGGCGCATGATTTGACGCCCTGGCTGGCCGGGCTTGTCGTCGATGCCGGGCATCGGGGCCGGGGGATCGGCACGGCGCTGGTCGGCGCGGTCGAAACGCGTGCAAAGTCGCTCGGCGTCGACATGCTCTATCTCTACACTTGGGAAGCGCGCGACTTCTACGCCAGGCTCGGCTGGATGGCGGTCGAGACGTTCGAACAGGACGGCGGCACGATGCTTTTGATGTCGCGCAAGCTCAGCCTATAGCTGTCCGGCCAGATAGCCGAGCGCAAAGGCCGTGGCCAAGGCAATGGCGATGACGGTTCCGCGCCGCCCGCCGGGGGAATGCAGCCCGACGCCATAGGGTGGGCGCTCCAGCCTGTGGATCACGACGGGCGGTCTGGCCTCAGCCTCGCCAAGGCCGGCCAGCCGCATCTGCGGCAGTTCGGCGATGCGTTGCGAGATCAGCTGCCAGCGATTGTCGGGTGTGCCGTCCGACGGCGCCGCGCGATCGAACACATGCATCCGTTCGGCGAGCCGCAGCACCGTGTCGCGGAAAGCAGGGTCGATCTCCAGGTCGCGCTCGGCGCGCTGGCGGTCCCTGTCGTTCATCAGGCCAAGCACATAGTCGCCGGCACGGGCGATGCGGTCGCTTTCACTGGCCATGACGCTTCTCCCTCCCTCACCAGTGCGGCGGCTTGGTCACCGGCACGTCGGGCGCGGACTGTTCCTCCAGCGCCAGGAACCGGTCGGTCAGCGCATCGAGCTTGCGCTGCATGCGCTCGATCACCTTCCACTGCTCGGCGATCTGGCCGGACAGTTCCTCGATCGTCTTTTCCTGCTCGGTGGCGCGGATTTCCAGCGTCGTTAGCCGGTCGGCAGGCATGATCATTCAAAACCCCGGTAGGTTGCGCGGCTCCGAGGCCGCGTGTCCATATTAGCGAATGTGAAGGTCCCGGACACGTTCGAAATTGACAACCGCGCGGGGATTTGTCGAGAGTGGACAGCACTCCGGCCAATTGGCACGGGCGGGGTGTCATGCTAGGCGTTTTGACCAAGCGATAAAAATAAGAGTGGGACATGGCGCAAGCCGCAATCGAGCTGATCGGCATCAACAAGAGTTTTGGCGCCGTGCGCGCCAATCGCGACATCAATCTGGAAATCGTTCGCGGCACCATCCATGGCATCGTCGGCGAGAATGGCGCTGGCAAGTCGACGCTGATGTCGATCCTCTACGGCTTCTACCAAGCCGACAGCGGCGAGATCCGCGTCGGGGGCCAGCCTGCATCGATCAAGACGCCCAATGACGCGATCACGCTGGGCATCGGCATGGTGCACCAGCACTTCATGCTGGTCGACAATTTCTCGGTGCTGGAAAATGTCATTCTCGGCGCCGAAAGCGACGCGCTTTTGAAGAAGAGCATCGCCAAGGCGCGGTCCGAGCTGGAGCGGCTCGAACGCGAGTATGGGCTCGAGGTCGATCCCGACGCGATCATCGAGGAATTGCCGGTCGGCCTGCAGCAACGGGTCGAAATCCTCAAGGCGCTCTATCGCGGCGCCGAGATCCTGATCCTCGACGAGCCGACCGGCGTTTTGACGCCGGCCGAGGCCGACCACCTGTTCCGCATCCTCAAGCAATTGAAGGAACAGGGAAAAACGGTGGTGCTGATCACCCACAAATTGCGCGAGATCATGGCCATCACCGATACGGTGTCGGTGATGCGCCAGGGTACAATGGTGGCAACCAGGGAAACCAAGAAGACGACGGTCGAGGAACTGGCCGAACTGATGGTCGGGCGGCGCGTGCTGCTCAGGGTCGAGAAGGGCGAAGCGGCGGCCGGCGGCGTCAAGCTCGCGGTCAAGAACCTGACGGTGAAGGATTCGCGCGGCGTCACCATGGTCGACGACGTTTCCTTCGACCTGCGCGCCGGCGAGATCGTCGGCATCGCCGGTGTCGCCGGCAACGGCCAGTCCGAACTGCTCGAGGCGATATCCGGCATAAGGCACGCCGTGTCCGGCTCGGTCATGCTCGACGGCAAGCCGATCGACCTTACCGGCAAGGCAGATCCGGGCGAATTGCGCGATCGTGGCCTAGCCCATGTGCCGGAGGACCGCCATCATGTCGGCCTGGTGCTGGCCTTCGAGGAGAATGAGAACTCGATCCTCGGCTATCACGACGACGAGCGCTATCTGAAGGGGCCGTTGCTCGACATCGACGCCATCCGCAACGATGCCAAGGACAAGATCACCAAATACGACATCCGTCCGGCGGACTGCCGGCTGAAGACCGCCAACTTCTCCGGCGGCAACCAGCAGAAGATCGTGCTGGCGCGGGAGATGGAACAGGATCCGGGCGTGCTGATCGTCGGCCAGCCGACGCGCGGCGTCGATGTCGGCGCCATCGAATTCATCCACAAGCGCCTGATCGCCATGCGCGACCAGGGCAAGGCGGTGCTGGTTGTTTCGGTCGAACTCGACGAGATCCGCTCGCTCTCCGACCGCATCCTGGTGATGTTCGCCGGCCGCATCGTCGGCGAGCGCGGCCCCGAGGCGACGGAAGGCGAACTCGGCCTGCTGATGGCCGGTGTCGAGCAGCGGGAGGCCGCGGAATGAGCACGCCCTACGCCAAGCTGCCGGCCTGGGCCGACTACGGCCTGATCCCGGTGATCAATCTGTTCGTCGCCTTCGTCGTCGCCGGGTTCGTGGTGCTTCTGGTCGGAGAAAATCCGTTCCGCGCCGCGGTCATCCTTGTCGAAGGCGCCTTCGGCAGGGGCACGGGCATTGCGTTTACGCTTTTCTACGCCACCACCTTCATCTTCAGCGGGCTTTCGGTGGCGGTTGCGGCGCATTGCGGCCTGTTCAACATCGGTGGCGAGGGCCAAGGCTACATTGCAGGGCTCGGTATTGGTGTCGTCTGCCTGGCCTTCGACAGCGTGCTGCCGTGGTGGCTCACCTTCCCGCTGGCGATCATTGCATCCGCGGCGATGGGAGCGCTGTGGGCGTTGATCCCGGCCTATCTGCAGGCCAAGCGCGGCTCGCACATCGTCATCACCACCATCATGTTCAACTTCATCGCCGCCAGCGTCATGGTCTATGCACTGGTCGGCTTCCTGAAGCCGGCCAGTTCGATGGCGCCGCAGACGCGCACCTTCCTCGACGGCGCGCAACTGCCGAAGCTCAACTGGGTCATCGAACTGTTCGGCGCCAAGATACGCTCGGCGCCGCTCAACATCAGCTTCCTGCTGGCGCTGGTGATGGCCTATCTGGTCTGGCTGCTGATCTGGCGCACCAAGCTCGGCTACGAGATGCGAACCTACGGCCACAGCCCGAAGGCGGCACGCTATGCCGGCATTTCGGAAACCCGCATCGTCATCGTCGCCATGATGATCTCGGGCGCACTGGCCGGCATGATGGCGCTCAACCCGACAATGGGCGACCAGCACAATGTCGCGCTCGATTTCGTCTCCGGCGCCGGTTTCGTCGGCATTGCGGTGGCGCTGATGGGACGCCTGCACCCGGTCGGCATCGTGCTGGCGGCGATCCTGTTCGGAATGCTCTATCAGGGCGGTGCCGAGCTCGCCTTCGAGATGCCGGCGATTTCCCGCGACATGATCGTCATCATCCAGGGCCTGGTCATCCTTTTCGCCGGCGCGCTCGAACACATGTTCCGGCCCTACATCCAGGCGCTGTTCGCTTCGATCAGCCCGAAAGCGGTCGGCATCGAAGCGGTCAAGGGGAAGGGCGCCTGAGATGGATATCTTCATCGCCATCGTGCAGATACTCGACTCGACCATCCGCCTGTCGGTGCCGCTGCTGCTGGCCTGCCTCGCCGGCCTCTATTCGGAGCGCGCGGGCGTCTTCGACATCGGGCTGGAGGGCAAGATGCTGGTCGGCGCCTTTGCCGGTGCCGCGGCCGCGTCGATCCTGCACTCGGCCTTGCTCGGCCTCGGCACGGCGATCCTGATTTCGGTCGCTTTCGCGCTGATCCACGGCTTCGCCTCGATCACTCATCGCGGCAACCAGATCGTTTCCGGCGTGGCGATCAATTTCATCGCCGCCGGTTCGACCATCATGCTCGGCCAGCACTGGTTCCAGCAGGGCGGGCGCACGCCGGCGCTGGCGCCGGGCGAACGCTTCGAGGCGATCACCTGGCCCGGCGTCGATGCGGTGCGGGGCGTGCCGATCATCGGGCCGATCTATTCGGAGCTGATCTCCGGCCACTCCATACTGGTCTACATCGCCTTCCTGATGGTGCCGTTCACCTGGTGGGTGCTGTTCCGCACCCGCTTTGGGCTGCGGCTGCGCGCCGTCGGCGAGAACCCGGCGGCCGTCGACACGGCCGGCATCTCGGTCGCCTGGCTGCGCTACAGGGCGCTGATCTGCACCGGCATTCTCACAGGCGTTGCCGGCGCCTATCTGTCGATGGTGCAGAATGGCGGCTTCGTGAAGGACATGACCGCCGGCAAGGGCTACATCGCGCTGGCGGCGCTGATCTTCGCCAAATGGAAGCCGGTCAACGCCATGTTCGCCTGTCTTTTGTTCGGCTTCCTCGACGCGCTGTCGATCCGGCTGCAAGGCACGCCGCTGCCTGTCATCGGCAAGGTGCCGGTGCAGTTCATGCAGGCGCTGCCCTATGTGCTGACCGTGATCCTGCTTGCCGGCTTCATCGGCAAGGCGATCCCACCGCGTGCCGGCGGCGTGCCCTATGTCAAGGAACGCTGAGCGATCGCGAAGCGGAAATCGGCATCTGCCAACGAATACCGGCTTTTGAACAAGATCGTGGGAGAGAACAACTGAATGTCGCATGATCTGTTCGAGGCGGCCAAAGCGGCGATGGCCAAGGCCTATGCGCCCTATTCGAAGTTTCCGGTTGGAGCGGCGCTGCGCACCGAGGACGGTCGCGTCTTTGCCGGCGCCAACATCGAGGTGGCGTCCTATCCCGAGGGCTGGTGCGCCGAGACCACGGCGCTCGGCCATTACATCATGGGCGGCGGCGGCAAGATCACTGAAATCGCGGTCATCGCCGAGCGGATGGCGAAATGCTCGCCCTGCGGCGGCTGCCGGCAGAGGCTGGCGGAATTCTGCCGGCCGGAGACAAAACTCTATCTTTGCGACAATGGCGGCGTGGTCGAGACCGTGACGATGGGCGAGATGCTGCCCTACGGCTTCAAGGGCGACATTTTGAAATGAAGAGTTGGCTGAAATGAAGAGCTTGGTTGAAATGAAGAGCTGGCTGAAATGATCGAAAAAGCTCTGGATCATCTCGTCGAAAGGCTGGGCGGGCTGGCACCGGCGATCGCGTTGGTGCTGGGTTCCGGCCTCGGCGGACTTGTCGACCAGGTCGAGGACGCCCGGCGCATCTCCTATGCCGAGTTGCCGGGCTTCCCGAGAAGCGGCGTCAGCGGCCATGCCGGCGAGGTGGTGGCCGGGCATTTTGCCGGCACGCCGGTGCTGATGCTGTCCGGCCGCGCCCATTACTACGAGCACGGCAACGCGGCTGCGATGCGGCCGGCGCTGGAGGTATTGGCCGGCATCGGCATCACGCAATTGATCCTCACCAACGCCGCCGGCTCGATCGATCCGGAGATGGGGCCGGGCTCGGTGATGCTGCTCACCGACCACATCAATTTCTCCGGCTCCAACCCACTGATCGGCGAACCCAGCGACCGCCGCTTCGTCGGCCTCACCGAGGCCTATGATGCCGGTCTGCGCAAGGCGATAGAGAAGGCGGCCAAGGCGACCGGTACAGACTTGCACAAGGGCGTCTATATGTGGTTTTCCGGACCCTGCTTCGAAACGCCGGCCGAAATCCACATGGCGCGCATCATGGGTGCCAATGCCGTCGGCATGTCGACGGTGCCGGAAGTCATTCTCGCCCGCTTCCTTGGCTTGCGCGTCGCCGCCTGCTCGGTCATCACCAACCTTGCCGCTGGGATGACCGGGGCTGAACTTTCGCACCAGGAAACCAAGGACATGGCGCCGCTCGGCGGCGCGCGGCTGGCGACGATCCTCAAGCGCGTGTTCCAGGACGGGCTGCCGGAGAGTAAGGTCTAGGCCCTGATGCTTCCCCAGGAAATCATTCGCCGCAAGCGCGACGGCCACAGACTGTCCGCGCCCGAGATCGCCAGCTTTGTCGACGGGCTGACCGCCGGCAGCGTCACCGAGGGTCAAGTCGGCGCCTTCGCCATGGCGGTGTTCTTCAACGGCATGAGCCGCGAGGAGGCGGTGGCGCTGACGATTGCCATGCGCGATTCCGGCGACGTGCTCGACTGGTCGGACCTGCCCGGCCCGGTCACCGACAAGCATTCGACGGGCGGCGTCGGCGACAATGTCTCGCTGATGCTGGCGCCGATCGTCGCGGCTTGCGGCGCCTATGTGCCGATGATCTCCGGTCGCGGCCTTGGCCACACCGGCGGCACGCTGGACAAGATGGATGCCATCCCAGGCTACGTCAGCCAGCCGGATCTGGCGCTCTTCCGCAAGACTGTGCTCGAAACCGGCTGCGCCATTATCGGCCAGACCGCCGATCTGGCGCCCGCCGACCGCCGTTTCTATGCGATCCGCGACGTGACCGGGACGGTGGAATCGGCGCCGCTGATCACCGCCTCGATCCTGTCGAAGAAGCTCGCCGCCGGACTGGGCTCGCTGGTGCTCGACGTCAAGGTCGGCAATGGCGCCTTCATGGAGAAATCGCGCGATGCGACCGCGCTGGCCAACAGCCTGGTCGAGGTCGCCAATGGCGCCGGGCTCAGGGCCTCGGCTTTGGTCACCGGCATGAACGAGCCGCTGGCGTCCGCCGCCGGCAACGCGGTCGAGGTGCGCAACGCCGTCGATTTCCTCACCGGGCGCTTCCGCGACAAACGGCTTGAGGATGTGACGCTGGCGTTGGCCGCCGAGATGCTGCAGTCGGCCGGGCTGGCTGCGTCCAACCAGGACGGTATCAGGCGCGCAGCCGAAACGCTTGCCGGCGGCCGCGCGGCCGCCGCCTTCCAGCGCATGGTGGCCGCGCTCGGCGGCCCCGTCGATTTCGTCGACAGACCGGAAAAATACTTGCCCAAGGCACCGGTGGAACTGGCCGTGAAGGCGCCAGAAAACGGTTTCGTCACCGGCATCGCAACGCGCGACATCGGGCTTGCCGTCGTCGGCCTCGGTGGCGGGCGCACCCGGCCCGACGACAGGATCGATCATGCGGTCGGCATCACCAGGCTGTTGCCGGTCGGAGCTGAGGTGCCTTCTGGCGAGGCACTGGCGCTGGTCCATGCCCGGACAATGGCGGATGCGGAAGCGGCTGCCGCGGCGGTGCTTGCGGCCTATACGATCGGCGCTTCGAAGCCGGCGGCTGAAAAAACCGTCATGCGGCGGATCCTGCCGCGCAGATAGGGTGTCGTTGTCCTACTGGACAAGCAGCAGCGCGCCGTTTTCGACCTCATACTTCTGCAGTTTCTGCAAAAAGCTCATGCCGATCAGATTGGTGCGCAGCGCCTTGTCGTCGAGCACGACCGCCTGGATGTTGTCGACCGAGATCTTGCCGATCTGCAGGCGGTCAAGAGTGATCACCGCCGCCTTGATGGCGCCGTTGGCGGTGTTGACCTGATGGATGAAATCCGACGGATTGAGCGAGATGCCGATGCGGCGCGCCGTCGAGGTGTTGATGGCGACCAATGTGGCGCCGGTGTCGATTAGGCCGTCGACCTGACGGCCGTTGAGCTTGAAGGTCGAGGTGAAGTGGCCGCGCGCGTCGGCGTTGACCACCACCTTGCGGCCGAGCGGCAGGGGAGCGGCAGGCTTGTCCGGCACCGAGGCGAGGTTTAGGTCCGGCTGCGTCTCGACTGCCGGCTTGGAGGCCACCGCCGATCTCAGCAGTCCGTCCAGCATCTCAGGGTTCGACTGATAGACGATCGGGATCGATGCCGAGGTTCCGGCAAAGACGCCAAGGAAGAGAAGCTTGCGCAGCATGAATGGACCTTCGTGAAGGCCCTATCTCTACGCCGACATGGTGTTTTCAGCTTTAACGCGCGCGGGAACCGCGCCTTTGCGTAAACGATTGGTAAACTGTCGGCGGAAGGCCCAAGTCGCCGTCACTTCGTCCCGTACATGCGGTCGCCGGCATCGCCGAGGCCGGGCATGATATAGCCCTTGTCGTTGAGCTGGCGATCGATGGAGGCGGTGAAGACCGGGACATCCGGATGCGCCTTGATGAAGCGCTCGATGCCTTCGGGGGCCGCCAAGAGGCACAGGAAGCGGATGTTGGTGGCGCCGCGCCCCTTCAGCTTGTCGATCGCCGCAATCGCCGAATTGGCGGTCGCCAGCATCGGGTCGACGACGATCACCAGCCGGTCGGCGAGATCGCTCGGCGCCTTGAAGAAATATTCCACCGCCTCGAGCGTTTCATGGTCGCGGTAAAGCCCGATATGGGCGACGCGCGCCGCCGGCACCAGATCGAGCAGGCCTTCGAGCAGGCCGTTGCCGGCGCGCAGCACCGAGGCGAAGACCAGCTTCTTGCCCTCGAGCGTCGGTGCTTCCATCGTCTCGATCGGTGTCTCGATCTCGGTCGTCGTCAATTCGAGATTGCGGGTGACCTCGTAGCCGAGAAGCAGTGAGATCTCGCGCAGTAACCGCCGGAAGCCGGCTGTCGAGGTCTCCTTCTTGCGCATGATGGTCAGCTTGTGCTGGACAAGCGGATGGTCGACGACGGTGACGCCCTGCATGGTGCTCTCCTGGAATTCCGGCTGCTTGGCCGAACCCTAGCGACAATGTGCCGGCCAAGGAACCGCTTGCCGTCGTCGGGCCACAGCTTTTGCTGGAAATTTGCCAGTGAAGAGATCAGCGCACGGCGCCGTTGAGGCGGGCGAGGAGGGCTGTCCTTGTTTTCCGGTCGACGAAAGCCGCCTCGATCGCCGTCCTGGTGACAGCCGTGAGCGCCTTGTCGTTCATGGCGAAATGCTCGGCGGCGATATCGTATTCGCGCTTCAGCGAGGTCCAGAAATAGGGCGGGTCGTCGGAGTTGAGCGTCACCTTGCAGCCCGCCGCCTTGAGCGCCGGAAAAGGATGGTCGGCAAAACTGTCGAACACCTTGAGCGCGATGTTCGAGCCGGGGCAGCATTCGAGCACCACGCCCTCGTCGGCGATGCGGCGGACGAGGTCGGGATTCTCGATGGCGCGCACACCGTGGCCGATGCGGGACGGGCGGATGTGGTCGAGCGCTGCCTTGACGCTTTCCCAGCCCATCAGTTCGCCGGCATGGATGGTGATGCCGAGCCCTGCCTCGCGCGCGATCTCGAAGGCGCGGACATAGTCCTCGAAGTCTCCCATGCGCTCGTCGCCGGCAACGCCGAAGCCGGTCACCAGCGGGTGCCCGCAACGGGCGGCGAAGCGCGCCGCCTGCTCGATCGATTCGACGCCGACATGGCGCACGCCGGTGACGATCATGCGGCCCTCTATGCCGGTCTTGGCCTTGGCGCGGACCATGCCTTCGCCGAGCGCTTCGGTGTAGGCCTTGGGCGACAAGCCTGCCTTCTTGGCATGGTCGGGCGAGGTGAAGACCTCGGAATAGATGGCGCCGTCGCGGGCGAGGCTGGTCAGGTAGTGGTCGGCGAGGCGCGCATAGTCCTCTTCGGTACGGAACAGGTCGGACGAGAAATCGTAAGCCGCCAGGAAGGACGTAAAATCGTGCCAGACGAAGGAGCCGTCCTGGATGTAGGGCGACGTGTCCTTGCCGTATTTGCGCGCCTGGATGATGACGAGTTCGGGCGCCGCTGCCCCTTCTATGTGGCAGTGCAGTTCCGCTTTCAATGGCATTCAATCATCCCGTCACGTCGGTCCAGGTCGCATAAGCCCACCACCTGGAAGCGCGGCCGAACACCGCGCCTTAAACAATAGCGCCCGCACCATCGATCGGCTATGGTCCCGCCGGTTTTATGACGGATCAAAATAATGTCAGTTGAGAGAACCACGGCCGCGGGCGGCATGGAAACCTCCTATGGTTTCAAGCGGGTAGGGGCAGACGACAAGCAGTCGCTGGTCAACGACGTTTTCCACAAGGTGGCGAACCGCTACGACCTGATGAACGACCTGATGTCGGCCGGGCTGCACCGGCTGTGGAAGGACGCCATGGTGACATGGCTCAATCCGCCGAAACGGCCTGGCTGGAAGGTGCTCGATGTTGCCGGCGGTACCGGCGACATCGCTTTCCGCATCGTCGAGGCGAGCCACGGCAACGCGCACGCGACGGTGCTCGACATCAACGGCTCGATGCTCGCCGTCGGCCGCGATCGCGCCGAGAAAAAGGGCCTCTCCGACAACACCGATTTCGTCGAGGCCAATGCCGAGGAACTGCCTTTCCCCGACGCCACCTTCGACGCCTACACCATCGCTTTCGGCATCCGCAATGTGCCGCGCATCGATGTGGCGCTGGCTGAGGCCTATCGCGTGCTGAAGCCTGGCGGACGCTTGCTTTGCCTGGAATTTTCCGAGGTCGAGATGCCGCTGCTCGACAAGGTCTATGAGGCCTGGTCGTTCAACGCCATCCCGAAGATCGGTCAGGCGGTCACCGGCGACGGTGAGCCCTATTCCTATCTGGTGGAGTCGATCCGCAAATTCCCCAATCAGGTGAATTTTGCTTCCATGATCACCCGCGCGGGCTTCGGTCGCGTCACGTTCCGCAACTATTCGGGCGGCATCGCCGCGCTTCATTCGGGCTGGAAGCTTTGAGGCGAGTGCAGCGATGAGTATAGTCGGCGCCGCCTTTCGGCTCGCACGGGCCGGCTGGGTGCTGGTCCGCGAGGGCGTCATCGCCGCCTTGCCGGGCGAGGAGCTTTCCGGCCTGCCGAAATTCGGCTGGCGCATGGCGCGGCTGTTCACCCGACGCCGCGCGCTTGCCTACAAGCGTGGCGACCGTCTGGCCAAGGCGGTGGTGCGGCTGGGGCCGTCCTACGTCAAGCTCGGCCAGTTCCTGGCGACGCGGCCCGATGTCGTCGGCAACGATATGGCGCTCGATCTGGCTCTGCTGCAGGACAAGATGCATACGTTCCCGCAGGCCGAGGCGATCGCCGCCATCGAGGCCTCGCTGGGACGCAAGATCGGCGAACTCTACGCCGGCTTCGACGGTGCCGTCGCCGCCGCGTCGATCGCCCAGGTGCACAGCGCCGAGACCATCCATGAGGGCGTTTCGTCGAGGGTGGCGGTGAAGGTGATCCGGCCGGGCGTGCGCCGCCGTTTCTTCCACGACCTCGAAAGCTATTTCCTCGCCGCGCGCCTGCAGGAAAAGTACATCCCCTCGTCGCGCCGGCTGCGGCCGGTCGAGGTGACCGAGACGCTGGCGCAGACAACCAAGATCGAGATGGATCTCAGGCTCGAGGCGGCAGCGCTTTCGGAACTCGGCGAGAACACCAGGGACGATCCGGGCTTCCGTGTGCCGTCGGTCGACTGGGAGCGCACCGGCCGCGATGTCCTGACCATGGAATGGGTCGACGGCGTCAAGATGAACGACATTGCCGGCCTCGCCGAGGCAGGCCACGATCTCAAGGCGATCGCCGCCAACCTCATCCAGTCGTTCCTGCGCCAAACGTTGCGCGACGGCTTTTTCCATGCCGACATGCATCCGGGAAACCTGTTCGTCGAGGGGGACGGCACCATCGTTGCCGTCGATCTCGGCATTGCCGGCCGGCTCGGCAAGAAGGAGCGCCGCTTCCTTGCCGAAATCCTCTACGGCTTCATCACCCGTGACTATTTGCGCGTCGCCGAAGTGCATTTCGAGGCCGGCTATGTGCCGCGCCAGCACAATGTCTCGGCCTTCGCACAAGCGATCCGCGCCATCGGCGAGCCGATCCATGGCCAGCCGGCCGAGACCATCTCGATGGCCAAGCTGCTGACGCTGCTGTTCGAGGTGACCGAACTGTTCGACATGGCGACGCGGCCGGAACTCATCCTGCTGCAGAAGACCATGGTGGTGGTCGAAGGCGTCGCCCGCACGCTCGACCCGGCCTTCAACATGTGGAAGACGGCCGAGCCGGTGGTTGGTGACTGGATCGCCGGCAATCTCGGTCCGCGCGGCCTGCTGGTCGATGCGCGCGACGGCGCCAGGGCGATGCTGGCGCTGGCCCGCCAGGCGCCGGACCTTGCTGTCCGCACCGAGCGGCTGTCGCGCGAGATCGACCTGATGGCCGAGCACGGCTTGCGCTTCGACGAAACGACGGCGCGCGCCATCGGCAAGGCCGAAGCGCGCTACACCCGCTCCGGCCGGCTGGCACTGTGGGTGATCGCGCTGACGCTGCTCTATATTGCGTGGCGGATTTTCTAAGGTGTGTTGATATTCAGGTGATGCCGGCCTGCAAATGGCGGTTTCCTGCGCTTCCGGTGCTCACGTACTTTAAGTACGCTCCGCTCCGGTTCTTGGAAACTACCTAGTTTGGTCGGTTCGCGCCCGTCTTCGACTCCGGCCCGGCCTGACCTGAATATCAACACACCTTAGCCGCTTGTTCTGGCATGATTGCATTGCTATCATTGCTTCCAGAAATTTCGAGCAAAGTGCAATCACATGGCCAGCATCACCATTCGCAACCTCGATGACGCGGTCAAGGACCTGCTGCGGAAACTGGCGGCGGAGAACGACCGCTCGATGGAGGAGCAGGCACGGGTTATGATCCGCGCCGCGGTCGAGGGCCAACTCGGCCCGGCCGGCCGCATCGACCAGATCGAACAGACGCTGCGCGAACTGGCGAGTGCACGCAGCCCGGCGGCGCCGATCGCTGCTGCGGCGAGCAAGGTCCTGCCGCGTGGCAGCCTCTTCGGCAAGCGCATCCTGCTCATCATCGGCGGCGGCATCGCCGCCTACAAGGCGCTCGATCTGATCCGCCGGCTGCGCGAGCGAGGGGCCGCGGTGCGCGTGGTGATGACATCAGCAGCGCAGGAATTCATCACGACGCTTTCGGTCGGCGCGCTTTCGGCCGACCATGTCTTCACCGATTTGTTCGACCGCAATGACGAGCACGACGTCGGCCATATCAGGCTGTCGCGCGAGGCCGCTCTGCTGGTCGTGGCGCCGGCCACCGCCGACCTGATGGCGAAGCTCGCCAATGGCCATGCAAATGATCTCGCCTCGACCGTTCTTCTCGCCACCGACAAGCCTGTGTTGATGGCGCCGGCGATGAACCCAAAAATGTGGTCGCATCCGGCGACGCGCCGCAATCGCGCGACGCTGGGCAAGGACGGCATTGCCTTCATCGGACCGGCGAAGGGCGAGATGGCCGAGAGCAAGGAGGCCGGCGAGGGCCGCATGGCCGAGCCGCTGGAGATCGTTGCTGCCATCGAGGCGCTGCTCGACACCAGGCCGAAGCCGCTTACCGGCCGCAGGATCATCGTCACCTCCGGGCCGACGCATGAGCCGATCGACCCGGTGCGCTACATCGCCAACCGCTCGTCCGGCAAGCAGGGCCATGCGATCGCCGCTGCCCTGGCAAGGCTTGGCGCCGACGTGCGCCTCGTCTCCGGGCCGGTCAACATTGCCGATCCGGCCGGTGTCACGACATTGCATGTCGAAACCGCGGCCGAAATGAAGGAGGCGGTCGAACAGCTGCTACCGGCCGATGCCGCGGTGTTCGTCGCCGCGGTCGCCGACTGGCGCACCGCCAATGCCGCAGGGGAAAAGATCAAGAAGGTGGCGGGCGAGGGGCCGCCGGCGCTGCAGATGATCGAAAATCCTGACATCCTTGCCGGCGTCGGCCATCACAAGCAGCGGCCGGGGCTGGTCGTCGGCTTCGCCGCCGAAACGCAGGACCTCGTCAACAATGCCGAGGCCAAGCTTCGGAAGAAGGGCGCCGATTTCATCGTCGCCAATGACGTCTCGCATGAAAGCGGCATCGGTCCCTCGGGCGTTATGGGCGGCGACCGCAACAAGGTGCGGATCGTCTCCAGGACCGGCGTCGAGGAATGGCCGGAGATGGGCAAGGACGAGGTGGCGGCGCGGCTCGCCGCCCTGATCGCCGAACGCCTCAAAACCATTGTGGTCTGAAGCCTCGATCAGCCGGCTGCCTTCTCCAGTCGCGCCTCGGGGAGCGTGATCCTCAAGGCCGCCAGGCATCCGACGATGCCGAGCGGCACGAAGGCGAGGAACAGCCAACTGGCGACGCTGGCCGCCGCCTCACGGTTCAACCCTTCCGAAAAGCCGCTGGCATTGGCAATGATGCCGGCCATGGCGGCGCCCACCGCATAGCCGATGCGCTGCATGGTCGGCACGGCGGCAGAAGCGATGGTCTGCTCGCTGTCGCCGGCCGAGGCGACGATGACGCGGGTCAGGAAAGGCCAGGCGACACCGAAGCCGCCGCCTTGCAGCAGGGCGCACAGCAGGATCAACGGAATGGAACCCGCCGGGATCGTATAGGCGAAGCCGGCAATGCCGCAGGCGATCATCAGCGCGCCGATGACGATGATCGGCCGCTCGCGTTCCTGCGGTGCGTTGGCGACCAGGATCGACAGGATCGACCACGAGATCGACTCGGCGGCGATGATATAACCCGTGGTCAGGATCGGGATGTCGTGCAGGCTGGTCAGCAGCAGCGGTCCGTAGACGCCAAAGGAGATGGTCGCCACCGAAAAGGCGGCGACCATGGTCATGCCGTTGCCGACTGGCGAGCGCCACGAGAACAGCCTGGCCGGGAACAGCCGCGATTGCGGTTTCAGCGCGTCGACGCGGAAGAACAGCGCGAGGCCGATCAAGCCGAAGCCAAGCAGCAGCGACGAGCGCAGCAGGGCAATGTCGACGCCCGCCATGGCGATCAGCACGACGCTCACGGCGAGGCAACCGAGCGCGACATAGGGGAAGGGCGGCGCCGTGCCGCCGGTTGCCTGCGGCCGGGTAGCCTGTGGCGTGTTGAGCACGATGAGGCTCGCAAGCGCGACGGCGATGCCGCCCAGGGTGAAGATGCCGACGGCCCAGCGCCAGGACAAAAGCTCGGTCATGATCGCCCCGATCATCGGCCCGCTGAAAGCGGCGATACCCCAGATCGCCGACAGGATGCCGAAAAGCTGCGGCCAGATGTTGCGCGGAAACAACCGTTCGACCGAGACGAATGCCAGCGACACCAGTGCGCCGCCGCCCAACCCTTCGATCAGCCGCCCGGCGAGAAACTGGGGCATGGACGGGGCGATGGCACTGACCAGGGCGCCAGCCGCATAGAGCAAGGCGGCGACCACCATGTTGGTGCGCAGCGGAACATAGCTGACCAGCCGTCCGGCGGCGGCTCCGGCGACGATGGCGCCAAGCTCGTAGATCGCCAGCGACCAGCCGACCAGCTGCACGCCGTCCAGTTCGCCGACCATGGCCGGCATCACCGTCGCCACCATCGTCTCGTTGGTGGCGTAGAGCAGAATGCCGAGGTTGATGAAGCAGAAGCGCGCCAGATCGCCGCTCGCCCACAGTGCGCGCCAATCGACCTTGTTGCTGGTTTTCATGCTCACATCATTCTCCCGACTTGCCGGCCGTTAAAAGGGTCGGAGCGTGCGTCGAAAACGATGCGCCGTCCGTCGGGAAGCGCTTTTAGAACCTCAACCGCGGTTGAGCTCAAGCGGTTTTTTAAGACGCTTGCGCAGCCAAGCTGCGGACGGTCAGTTCGCGGTACTGCGCAGCTGGAACTGGCTGACGCCGATGGCGATGTTGATGCCGGTCTGCGTCTGCAGGCTGAGCGGCTGCAGCGTGAAGGCTTGCGAGGAGCCACCGACCAGGAGATTGGCGCCGGCGCCGACCGCCGCCGTCACTTCTGCACTGGCGCCGATATAATCGCCGGCCAGTGCTCCGGGCGCATAGATGTTCTTCAGCGGCGTCAGCACCAGCCACTGCATCACGCTCTGCTTGGTGGTGCCGATGTCGAGCCCGTATTTGTTGACGGCGCCGAAATAAGCTTCCGGCGCGAAGGTCTTGTCGGCCGGCGTGAAGGTGCAGCTCAGATCCTTGCTCGAGCCGAAGATGAAGCCGGTGCCGCCGCCGATGGCGCATTCCAGTGTGCCGAGTTCGATGCCTTGGTCCCGGGCGTGAGCCTGTCCTGTAAGCGCTGCCGCGATCGCGGCAACGGCGATGATGGTTTTGTGCAAGGCGTTCCCCCAAAAAGCATGCGGTGCGGAGACAGTAGCCTGTTCCGCGCCGCGCGTAGAGGGATCAAATGCGCTTATTTGAACGAGTGGATCAGCTGGAGCGAGGCCACGGCTACCGCCAGATTGACGCCGGTCTGCGCCTGGACGCTGAGCGGCTCCAGCATGAAGGCGCCGTCCAGCCCGCCGACCAGCAGATTGGCGCCGCCGCCGGTCACGATGCTGGCCTCGGCATTGACGCCGTAATAGCTGCCGGCGAGGTCGCCTTCATCATGGCTGCGGGTGGCTGCCAGAACTGCCCATGCCAACTGGCCCTGATGCGTCTGGCCGATATCGACGCCGAGCTTCGAGATCATCCCGGTGTACTGCTCGGACGGCCCGTGATGATAGGGACGAAATGTGCAGGACACGCCCTTGTTTGACGTGATGACATAGCCGACGCCGCCATCGATGGTGCAATCGAGCGTGCCGAGCCGGAGCGCGCCGGCGCTGACGGGAGAGGCGAGGAGCGTGATGGCCAGCGCTGAGGCACAAACAAGTATCTTGATCATCGGGAAAGGTCCCTTTCGCAAATTTCGCAAACTAGCCCCGATTAACGATCGAGGTACGCGGAGCGTTCCGCCGAAAACTTGGCGCGAACATGGCGAGAGTTAATGTGCCGTTATCGGGGCAAGGGCGACGCGTGGCGAAACGCTGCCTTGAGCCCGTACGGGCTCAAGGTCGGACTGAACAATGATTATTGCCGTTAGCTAGCGGTGGCGCTTGAGGTGCGCGACAGACCGTCCTTGGCCGGCTGGTAGGTCGGATCGAGATGGATCGCCTCGCGGTAGGACTTCGCGGCTCTCACCTTGTCGCCGCGCCGTTCGTAGATCAGCGCCTGGTTGGCCCAGGCCTCGGCGTTCTTGCCGTCGAGCTTGATGGCCATGTTGAAGTCGGAGAAGGCGTTGTCCTCGTCGTTCATGGCGAGATAGGAGAGGCCGCGGCCGTTGTAGGGCTCGGCGGCGTCCGGCGCCAGCGAGATGGCGGTCGAGAAATCCTCGATGGCGAATTTGTGCTGGCCCTGGCTCTGATAGATCAGGCCGCGATTGTGATAGGCGCGCGCATCTGTCGTATCGAGCTGGATCGCCTTCTGGAAATCGTTGAAGGCCTCGGTGGTGCGGCCCGCCTTGCGATAGAGGTTGCCGCGGCCGATATAGGCGGCGTCGTAGTTCGAATTGATCTGGATCGAACGGTTGTAGTCGGCGAGCGCGGCCTCCTGGTTGCCGAGGAAGCGCTGGATCAAGGCACGGTTCGAATAGGCCTGGTAGAAATTCGGATTGAGCTGGATGGCGGTGTCGAAATCCTTCAGCGCCGCCTGGTACTGGCCGCCACGGCCATAGGCCGAGCCGCGCACATTGTAGGCTTCCGGATCCTGGGGGTTGCGCTGGATCACGGCCGACAGCGAGGAGATGTTCTCGGTCGAGCCTTGCGCCTTGTCGATGTTGGTGAATTCGCCGGTCGGGGCCGTCTGGCAGCCGGCAAGCGCCAAGCCGGAAAGCAGGGCTGCCGTCAGGGCGAAGCCGCGCAATGCGGTTCTGCGCTCCACGGAAATTGCGTTCATGTCTGCTCTGTCCTCACTGCCCGCCGCGCCGTCAGGTCCGTTCCCTCTCCGAACCGGGTCGAAATTATCGCAAGTGCTGGAGCGTACCATGTGTGTCCAAGCGGACGCACGTCGCTCTAAATAAAAAGGTGGCGGCGATTCCGCATCGCGCCACCTTGGGTATCCTTCGAAAAGGACGAAAAATTGGCGGTATCAGCGCGGCGGACGCGCTGCACCGGCGGCACCGGCCGCAACCGGGCGCGGCGTCATCGGCAGCAGGCCTTCGCGCTGGGCGCGCTTGCGGGCCAGCTTGCGGGCGCGACGCACGGCCTCGGCCTTTTCACGGGCGCGCTTCTCGGAAGGCTTCTCGTAATGTCCGCGCATCTTCATTTCGCGGAAAATGCCTTCGCGCTGCATCTTTTTCTTCAGCGCGCGAAGCGCCTGATCAACATTGTTGTCGCGGACGAGTACCTGCACGGGCAATCCTGTCTTTCGGGTTTGATATCAACAGGCAAGCGGCCATAGCCACGAGCCTCCGCGGCGAGTTACACCACGAATTGTGGCGGCTGATAGCAGAATCAGGCCGCGCTGTCCACAGCCGAAATGAGGCTGTGCGGCCAAACCGCGACCGGTCGCCGCCAGATTGGGTTTTGACCTTTTGTTTGAGCATGATCTTTTCCGAAAACCGGTTCCCACTTTTCGGGATCATGCTCTAGGCAGTGGCCAGATGAAGCTGCTCGAAACCTTCGAAGAACTCGCCGTAGTCGCAGGTTATCTCTTCGCCAGCCGCGATGTCGCAGGTCGCGGTCGCGCCGCCATAGCGCGAGAAATCCGTGTTCGGCCTTTGCGCATGGTTCATGAAGCGGCCGTTGTCGACTTCATAGACCATGAAGCCCGGACGATCGGGGCTCGGATATCCGTAACGGTCGAGCAATTCCTTGAGGTGGGGCGGTGCCGCCTCGTATTTTTCCGTCGGGATCAGCCGGTCGAAATCCGGATCGAGGCGCCAGATCGAGGCGCCCTTGCGGATCGGCTCGGCGGCGAACACGCCGACGCCTTCGATTGCGCTCTGGGCGACATAGGTTCTGATCAGCAGCATGTTTCCCTGCCCGTTTTCGACAGGGAAACGGAATCGCCAAATCGCGCCGAAAAAGCAAGACCGGAGGGCTGCGTTGCGGCAACGAACATGCCTATTCGCCGGGAAAACTCTTCACGTCCGGTTGATCGAGACGCCGCCATCGGCAAACAGCGCGGTTCCGGTGGTGAAGCTCGACGCGTCGGAGGCGAGATAGAGCGCCGAGCGGGCGATCTCCTTGGGCTCGGCGACGCGCTTCAACGCATGCAGGTTTTCGACGAAGGCCCGCGATTCCGGTGTCTTGAATGTCGCCGCGGGCGTATCGGTGCCGCCCGGCAGCAGCGCGTTGACCCGAATGGCCTTCGGGCCGTATTCGGCGGCAAGCACCTGCGTCAAGCCGATCAGGCCGGCCTTGCTTGCCGCATAGCTGGTCATGCCTGGCATGCCGACAGTGTGGCCGACAAAGGTCGAGGTGAAGATCAGCGAGCCGCTGCCGCGCTCGACCATCGCTGGCACCTGGTATTTCGCGCCGAGAAACGCGCTGGTGAGATTGGTATCGAGCGTCTCGCGCCACCCCTCCAGCGACAGTTCGGAGATCGACCCCATCTGGCCGACCGCGCCGACATTGTTGAAGGCGATGTCGAGGCCACCGAAGCTTTCGACAGCCAGATCGACAAGCGTTTTTGCATAGGCCTCGTCCCTGACGTCGCCGGCAAGCGCGACGGCCGTTCCTCCGGCATCCTCGATCTCATCGACCAAGGCATCGAGCTCTGCCTGCCGGCGAGCCGCGACCACGACCTTGGCGCCTTCCTCGGCAAAGAGTTTTGCGGTGGCGCGGCCGATGCCGGAACTGGCTCCGGTGACGATGGCGACCTTGTTGGCGAGTGCGAACATTTTCTGCATCCTTTTCTTCGCGCCAGCATCGCCGGCAATCGGGACGGTGATCGCAGCCTGCGGCGGCGCGGGCCACCCGATACGTGCGAAGGCATCGGCGAAGATTTCTTGACGCCGGATGGACACCGGGCTACCAAGTCGCCATTCAACCTTGCGGGTGGACGCGCCACCCATTCCAATGACCCCCCAAGACATAATGAGCAAGTTGTTGGCCCCCGGCTTCGAGGGCGACAGCGAGTTGACGTTCGCTCTTCAATCGGAATTTCACAAAGGCTTTCCGCTTGAAAACCTCCGGCCGCTGCTGACGTCCGGCAATCTTCATACGCAGGCTGCCGCCGCTTTTTTGACGGCTGAAGCCAGTTCCCGGATAAGTTACAAGATGAATTGCGTTGTCGCGGAGATCGCCGATCTGCTCGACAACAAAGTTGTGCGGATCAGGTTCGATGCAATCGAGGCGCTTCTGGGATGCACGACGCCGGCAGATGGAGCCATTCTCGGCCGCGTGATGCTCAGGCTGGATGACGAGGCTTTCGGTGTCCGATGGAAGGTAGCGGAGTTCATCCGCCTTGCAGAGCGGTGGCAGCTACGCCTCGCAGTGGAAAATGCCGCCGCACTCTGCCGGGACTCAGCATTCCCGATCCTGGCAAAGGCTCACGGCCAGTACCTCAATGCGACAACCGACACAGTGCGGTGGTTGCTCGATCATCCAAATCTGCTTGTTCGGCGCTTCGGTGCAGCCGTCGCAGTCAGGCCGCGCTATGTGGTCGACGAGCAGTTCCTGGCGATGGCTGAAGCGTCGCATGACGTCGAAGTCAGGGAGATCGCGGCCGCTTCCTATCGCATCCATCTGACACCGATCTATGCCGTTTGGTCTTCTACCTTGTCTAGAAAACGGGCCTCTTCCCCATAGGCTCGTGCGTTGCATGGGTTGCGATACACCGGTCTTTTTCGCCATGGCGCAAAACGGCAAGCGCCGTCGCAAACAGTGCAAGGGTGGCAACGCCTTTTCGCTAGTGATACACCTCGCTCGTCCGGCCGATTGCTGGCCCGGCCGTCCCATCCGCGAGGCTAGAACGTGAAGAAATATTCGGTATTCGCCATCGCCCGTGAGGCCATGCGCGGCCATAAGGGCTGGGAAGAGCAATGGTCTTCGCCCGAGCCGAAGAAGGAATACGACGTCATCATCGTCGGCGCCGGCGGCCATGGCCTGGCCACCGCCTATTATCTCGCCACGGTGCACGGCATCACCAATGTCGCGGTGCTGGAAAAGGGCTGGCTCGGCGGCGGCAACACCGGCCGCAACACCACCATCATCCGCTCCAACTACCTCTATGACGAGAGCGCCGGCATCTACGACCATGCGCTGAAGCTGTGGGACGGGCTCAGCCAGGAGCTCAACTACAACGTCATGTATTCGGCGCGCGGCGTCATGATGCTCGCCCACAATGTGCACGACATCCAGGTGCTGAAGCGCCATGTGCATGCCAACCGGCTGAACGGCATCGACAATGAATGGCTGACGCCCGAGCAGGCGAAGGAATTCTGCCCGCCGCTCAATATCTCCAAGCAGGCGCGCTATCCGGTGGTGGGCGCCGCCTTGCAGCGGCGCGGCGGCACGGCGCGCCACGATGCGGTGGCCTGGGGCTATGCGCGCGGCGCTTCGGCGCGCGGCGTCCACATCATCCAGAATTGCGAGGTCACCGGCGTCAAGCGCGCTGCCAATGGCGCGGTCATGGGCGTCGACACGACGCGCGGCTTCATCGGCGCCAAGAAGGTCGGCGTGGTCGCGGCAGGTCATTCCTCGGTGATCATGAACATGGCCGGCGTGCGCATGCCGCTGGAAAGCTATCCGCTGCAGGCGCTGGTCTCGGAGCCGGTCAAGCCGGTGGTGCCTTGCGTGGTGATGTCGAACACGGTGCATGCCTACATCTCGCAGTCCGACAAGGGCGAGCTGGTGATCGGCGCCGGCACCGACCAGTATGTCTCCTATTCGCAGACCGGCGGCCTGCACATATTGCAGCATACGCTCGACGCCATCTGCGAGATGTTCCCGATCTTCACGCGCATGAAGATGCTGCGTTCCTGGGGCGGCATCGTCGACGTGACGCCCGACCGCTCGCCGATCCTGGCCAAGACGCCGGTGCCCGGCCTCTATGTCAATTGCGGCTGGGGCACGGGCGGCTTCAAGGCGACGCCGGGCTCGGGCCATGTCTTTGCACACACCATCGCCAAGGACGACCCGCACCCGATCAACGCGCCCTTCACCATCGAGCGCTTCCGCACCGGCCGTCTGATCGACGAGGCGGCGGCGGCGGCGGTGGCGCACTGATGATGACCGAGATGGCTGTCGCGGTGCCGCTGGTGCTCGCCAGCGAGCAGGGGATGTTTCATTTTCCGTCGGCTGAAGAAGTGCGCCTGCAGCCGATCAGCCGCGCCGAAAACGAGACCGGTTGGCCGTTTTCCGTCGATGCGGGGGTGCTGGCCTGCGTCTGGAGCGGCGGCCAGAAAGTGGTCAGCTTCCTGGAAAACAGACCGGCCGATCTCGAGGACGGCGAGACATTCCAGCCGCGCCACGTCATCGTGACGACCGATCCGGTACTGCTCACTTTCGGCAACATGGCCGATCGCGAGCTGTTCCGCCCGGCGGCAAGCATTGAGGAACGCATCCGGCAGGTCGCGCCCTTCGCGACCCTGGGCCAGAAGCTTTGCTACCAACCGGCCGGCGCCCATGTCGGCCACGGCGAATTGTAGGAACCAAGCACAATGCTTCTCATCCGCTGCCCCTATTGCGAGGAAGAGCGCCCGGAACTCGAGTTCCGCAACGCCGGCGAGGCGCATATCGCGCGCTCGACCAACATCGCCGGCGAAAGCGACGACGATTTCGAGAAGTTCTTCTTCATCCGCTCGAATCCCAAGGGCGTCATCTACGAGCGCTGGCGGCACATGCATGGCTGCGCGCGCTTTTTCAACGCCGTGCGCGACACCGTCACCGACAAGTTCATCATGACCTACAAGGCCGGCGAGCCGAAGCCGTCGAAGCTGCCTGGAGTTGCCAAATGAGCGGCGCGTTCCGCATTCCCGGCGCCGGGCGCCTCGAGCAGGCGAAGTCGGCCCGCTTCAGCTTCGACGGCCAGGCTTACGCCGGCGTCGAAGGTGACACGCTGGCCTCGGCCTTGCTTGCCAACGGCGTCCATCTCGTCGGCCGTTCGTTCAAGTACCACCGTCCGCGCGGCTTCCTGTCCGCCGGCGCGGAAGAGCCCAATGCGCTTGTCCAGATTGCGCGCGACGATGCGCGCAAGACGCCGAACGTGCGGGCAACCGTGCAGGAGCTCTATGACGGGCTGGCCGCGCAGTCACAGAACCGCTGGCCGTCGCTTGCCTTCGACGTCGGTGCCGTCAACGACATCGCCTCGCCATTCTTTTCGGCCGGCTTCTACTACAAGACCTTCATGTGGCCGAAGGCCGCGTGGAAAAGCCTCTACGAACCGAAGATCCGCGCCGCGGCCGGCCTCGGCGTGTCGCCGGACCGGCCCGATCCCGACCATTATTCGGCGCGCTTCGCGCATTGCGACGTGCTGGTGCTGGGCGGCGGTGCCGCCGGCATCGCCGCAGCGCTTGCTGCAGCCGAAACCGGCGCCAGCGTCATGCTGGCCGACGAGCAGGCGGAGTTCGGTGGCAGCCTGCGTTTCGAGACTGGCGCCAGGATCGACGGCCAGGACGGTTTTGCCTGGGCACAAGGCGCGATCGCCAAGCTGAAGGCGATGGACAATGTCCGCGTGCTCTCGCGCACGACGGCGTTCGGCTACTACGCGCAGAATTTCGTTGGGCTGGTCGAGCGCGTCAGCGACCATCTGCAAAATCCGGGTCGCGACCTGCCGCGCGAGCGGCTGTGGCAGGTTCGCGCCAAACACGTCGTGCTGGCGAGCGGCGCCATCGAGCGCCACATGGTATTTGCCGACAACGACCGTCCCGGCATCATGCTGGCTTCCGCCGCACGCACCTATCTCAACCATTACGGCGTTGCCGTCGGCAAGAATGTCGGCGTCTACACGGCCAATGACTCCGCCTATGCGGCGGCGATCGACCTGAAGAAGGCCGGCGTCAACATCGCGGCCATCGTCGACCTGCGCGACAACCCGACCGGGCCGGTGATCGACGAGGCGAGGGCGCTCGGCATCGAGATCAATTTCGGTCGCGCGGTGGTTCGCGCCGGCGGCAAATTGCGGGTGACCTCGATGACCGTGCAGCCGAAGAATGGCGGCGGCGAGCGCACCATCCCGGTCGACGCGATCCTGATGTCGGCCGGCTGGACGCCGTCGGTGCATCTCTTCTCGCAGTCGCGCGGCAAGGTCGCCTTCAACGACGAGACCAAGCGCTTCGTGCCCGGCACCTACGCGCAGGACTGCGTTTCGGTCGGCGCCTGCAACGGCACCGACGGGCTGTCGGCGACGATCGACGAGGCCTATGCGGCTGGCGCCAAGGCGGCGAAGGACGCAGGCGCCAAAGCCGCCAAGGGTACGAAGCCGAAAGTCGACGCCGGCGAGAGCTGGTCGCGCGGCATGCTGGGTGCGGCTCCCGGCGCCGGGCCGGATACGACGGTCAAGGCTTTCGTCGATTTCCAGAACGACGTCACCGCCAAGGACATCCGCCAGGCGGTGCATGAAGGCATGCATTCGATCGAGCACGTCAAGCGCTTCACCACCAACGGCATGGCGACCGATCAGGGCAAGACCTCCAACATGC
Source organism: Mesorhizobium sp. LjNodule214 (assembly GCF_964252735.1). Classification (NCBI taxonomy): domain Bacteria; kingdom Pseudomonadati; phylum Pseudomonadota; class Alphaproteobacteria; order Hyphomicrobiales; family Phyllobacteriaceae; genus Mesorhizobium; species Mesorhizobium sp. LjNodule214. The sequence continues at coordinate 1,761,857 of NZ_CAXUPE020000002.1, read as the reverse complement.
ATGGCCTGGCGATTGCCGCCGAGACGCTGGGCAAGCCGATCCCTCAGGTTGGCCTCACCACATTCCGCGCGCCCTATACGCCGGTCACCTTCGGCTCGATCGTTGGACACGCGCGGGGTCCGCTCTTCGACCCGACCCGCAGAACCGCGATCCATCCCTGGGCCGAGGCCCAAGGTGCCGTGTTCGAGGATGTCGGCCAGTGGAAGCGTGCCTGGTATTTCCCGAAGGGCGGCGAGGACATGCATGCCGCCGTCGACCGCGAATGCGTCGGCGTGCGCAAGACGGCCGGCCTGTTCGATGCCTCGACGCTGGGCAAGATCGAAGTGGTCGGGCCGGATGCCGCCAAGTTCATGGAGCTGCTCTACACCAATCCGTGGGAGAAGCTGGAGCCCGGCCGCTGCCGCTATGGCATCATGCTGCGCGAAGACGGCTTCATCTATGATGACGGCGTCGTCGGCAGGCTGGCTCCTGATCGCTTCCATGTGACGACGACGACCGGCGGTGCGCCGCGCGTCATGAACCATATGGAGGACTATCTCCAGACCGAGTTCCCGCATCTCAATGTCTGGCTAAGCTCGATCACCGAGCAATGGGCGGTCATCGCCGTGCAGGGACCGAGCTCGCGGAAGATTATCGAACCCTTGGTCGAGGGCATCGACATGTCGGACGAGGCGTTGCCGCATATGTCGGTGCGCGAAGGCAAGATCTGTGGCGTGCCGACCAGGCTGTTCCGCATGTCGTTCACCGGCGAGCGCGGCTTCGAGGTCAATGTGCCGGCGGACTATGGCCAGGCCGTCTGGGAAGCGCTGTGGGCCGAGGGCCAGAAGCATGGCGCGGTCGCCTACGGCACCGAGACCATGCACGTGCTGCGCGCCGAAAAGGGCTACATCATCGTCGGCCAGGACACCGATGGCACGGTGACGCCGAACGATGCCGGCCTCGACTGGGCAGTTGGCAAGAAGAAGACCGACTTTGTCGGCATTCGCGGCTTGGCGCGGCCGGACCTGGTCGCCAAGGGCCGCAAGCAGCTCGTCGGCCTGAAGACCAAGGACCCGAAAGTGGTGCTGGAAGAAGGCGCGCAGATCGTCAGCGACCCGAAGCAGGCGATCCCGATGAAGATGATCGGCCATGTCACGTCGAGCTACTGGTCGGAAAATTGCGGCCGTTCGATCGCGCTGGCGCTGGTCGCCGGCGGTCGCGACCGGATGGGCGAGACGCTGTACGTGCCGATGCCGAACGGGGTGATCGAAGTGGAGGTCACCGGAATGGTGTTCTTCGACGAGAAGGGGGAGCGCCTCAATGGCTAAGGCTGCCGCGAAAACCAATGCATCCGCGATGTCGTCCTCGGCAGAGCGCCGTCCAGCGCTTGCCGGGCGCAGCGTATCGGCAACGGGCGTCAAGCTCGAGGTTATGCCGCCGGCCGAGCGTATCTCGCTGCGCGCGCCGGAGGCTTCCGTGGCAGCGCTTTCGAAGGCGCTTGGCGTGACCTTGCCGACAACGCCGAAGACCTCGGCGACGAAGGCCGGCCGCACGGCGCTGTGGCTTGGGCCGGACGAATGGCTGGTCATCGACGAGGCCGGAAAAGATCCGCTCGCCGATTGCGCCAAGGTTACCGCGCTGCATTCAGCGGTCGGCATCTCGCACCGCAACGTCGCCTTTTCCGTCACCGGGCCGGCCGCCGCCGCGGCGATCAATGGCGGCTGCCCGCAGGATCTGTCGCTCGAAGCCTTTCCGGTGGGTGCTGCCTCGCGCACCATCCTGGGCAAGTCCGAGGTCGTGCTGCTCCGCAGCGGACCAGACGCCTTCCGGGTCGAATGCTGGCGTTCGTTCTCGGATTATGTCTTTACTCTGCTGTCTGAGGCGGCGAGCGACGCGGCGGCCTAACGCAGGTCAGGAACGTTTGCCGCGCAGGGTCGTTCTGCTTCCGCAGGCCGAGGGAGAATGCCGATGCCGACGAAATCCGCGCCAAAGCCGGCCAGGAAGACTGCTGCCGTCCGTTCGCTCGAACGCGAACGAGATCACGAGGTGAGCGCGGAAGAGGAACTCGAGGAAGGCCTCGAGGACACGTTCCCGGCCAGCGATCCGGTGTCGATAATTTCGACCTCCATCTCCGGCGCTCCCGCAAGACCCGGCAAGGCCAAGACGGTGGCCGGGCGAAAGCAGCGCAAGAAATAACTCACCGGCAGTGCGCCCGACATGAAAACGGGCGGTCAGGATCTCCTGCCGCCCTTTGTCTTCATCGGCAAATTCGAGCCGCCGCGGCCTCGTTCTTTGGGGAGAGCGCCGCCCAGCGGTATCAACCTTAGATTAGAACGTGCTGGGCACGATCCAGGGATCGATGTCGATGCCGAGACGCGGGCCCTTGGCGGCGTCGGTCTTGGTCGCGCCGGCCTTTTCGACCGAGCCGGTCGTGCCGCAATCGAGCTTCACATTGGCGTTGGTATGGACGCAGGCCGTAGCCGGCGCTTGCTTGGTCGGCTGGGTGGAGCCGGCGAAGGCCGCACCTGAAAACGCCAACACCGCTGCGAGGGTGAGGATTGTCTTTTTCATGGTTTGTCTCCGGTTCAATTCTTTCGTACATGTACGATACGGCGTACATATACGTCTCGGAGATCGGGACTTCAAGTCAGAAATCGTACACGTACGAACAAATTTTCTTAAAATGCCAAAATGCCGCAAGGCGCGGCAAAGCCTGCTCCATCCTGACGAAATCGCGATGGGCTCTATCTCTTTGTTTGAGCGAGATCTTTTCCGAGCCGAAGGTCGGCGCAGGCAAACGCCGGATCCCGGTTGGGGATCATGTTCCAGACGCCGGCTGGATCAAACGATGTGGGACTGCAGGACTATCAGCAGTTGACCGGCGTCTCGGTCAGCGGCGGCACGTCCTGTGTCGAGAGCGTGGCGAGCGTGAAGTCGCACATCCGCTTCACGAAAGCCTGCGGGTCGCCGAAGGGGTAGAACGGAAAGGTAATCAGCAGCGAGATCGTGCCGTGGCCGACCGCCCACAGCATGGTGGCGATGGCGCGCGGATCGCCCTTGAGCTTGCCGGCGGCAACGCAGGCCTCGACCCTGCTGATCAGCGCCTTCATCGCCGGGTTGCTCTCTTCCATCTCCTGGTAGGACCTGCCTTCTGGCGGCTTGGTCTTTTCGGTCATGAAGACGGTGCGATATTCATTGGGATTGCCGAGGCCGAAGGCGGCGTATTCGGTCATGACCGCCTGCAGCGCTTCGATCGGATCGTCGGAGGGATGCTCCTCGATGCGGCGGGCAAGTGTCTCGAATGCATCCTCGGCCAATGCGAACAGGATGTCCTGCTTGTCGGCGAAATAGGAATAGACCGACATCGGCGCATAGCCGACGCGCTTGGCCAGCTTGCGGATGGTCAGGCCTTCATAGCCTTCTTCCTGCACAAGCTTGTGCGCCGCCTCGACCAGTTCGGAGCGCAGCTCGGCCTTCTGTCTTTCACGGCGGTTCTGGACGCTAAGCGGCAATTCCTGCCTGCCTTTGTTGTTGGTTGCCTGACTAAATTATATACGCTGTACGAAAACGGACAAGGGTGGGGTAAGTTCCCCGCGTCACGTCAGATCGCGCCAATGCCGCCATCGACGGCGAGCGTGTGGCCGGTCATGAAGGAATTGGCTGGGTCGGCGGCGAACAGGATGGCGGTGATGACCTCATCCACTTCCGCGACCCGTTTCATCGGCACGCCCCGCGTCAGCTCGGCCAGCGCTTCGGCCTCGGGCGCGCCGCTGCCGCGGACAAAACCGTCGACCATCGCCGTGCGCGTATGGGCCGGGCAGATGGCGTTGATGCGGATGCCCTTGGTGGCGTATTCGGCGGCCGCAGACCTGGTCAGCCCGACGACGCCATGCTTGGCGGCGGCATAAACCGACAGTTTCGGTGCGCCGCCAAGTCCGGCGACCGAGGCGATGTTGACGATCGTGCCGCCCTTGCCGGTCGCCTTGAATTGCCGCTCCATCAGCGGGATCTGGTGCTTCATCGCAAAGAAGACGCCTAAAAGGTCGACCTCGAGCACCCGGCGCGCATCGTCGGATGCCACTTGCGGCAGGCGCACGAAGCTGTGGACGATGCCGGCATTGTTGACGGCGACATCCAGCCGGCCGAACCGTTTCGTCGCCAGCGTCACCAGGTCTTCCGACAGCTTTTCGTCGGCGATGTTGCCGGCAAGGATCGCCGTCTCGGCCTCCAACGTTTCGGCAAAGGCGGCCAACGCCTTTTCGTCCAGATCCGACAGCACCAGCCGCGCGCCTTCGGCGGCAAAGCCCTTGGCCGCGCCGCGGCCGAGGCCGCCGGCAGCGCCCGTGATCAGCACCGTCGCCCCGTCGAAACGACCCATCGCTCAGCTCTCCCAATTTTCAAGTCTTCTTGTCGATCAATCTCACCGCCAGGCCGGCGAGCAGCTTGACCGCTTCGCCGTAGGTTCTCGCCTTCTCCGGATTGGAGGCGTTGCCGTCCAGCGCGCGCCGGTAGACGCCCTGGCAGATGGCCGCCAGCCGGAAAAAGGAGAAAGCGAGGAAGAAGCTCCAGTTGCCGATGCCGGCAAGATCGCGCCGCCGGCAATAGGCGTCGACATAGGCTTCTTCCGAGGGCAGGCCGAGCGTCGCGCGGTCGATGCCGCCGAGACCACGAAAGCCCGACGCGTGCGGCAGCCGCCATTGCATGCACTGATAGGCGAGGTCGGCGAAGGGGTGGCCGAGCGTCGACAGCTCCCAGTCGAGCACCGCCAGCACCCGCGGCCCGTCCTTGGCGAAGATCATGTTGTCCAGCCGGTAGTCGCCATGCACCAGCGAGACACGGCCGTCATCGGCCGGCATATGCGTCTCGAGCCAGGCGATCAGCCGGTCCATGTCGGCCACCGTGCCGGTTTCGGAGGCGCGGTACTGGCTGGTCCAGCGGGCGAACTGGCGCTCGAAATAATTGCCGGGTTTGCCGAAGTCGCCGAGCCTGGTCGCTTCGACATCAACGCCGTGCAGTGCGGCAAGTGTCGCGTTCATGGCGTCGTAGATCGCCGCGCGCTCTTCGTTGCCGGAGGCTTCCGGCAAGGACGGGTCCCAGAAGATGCGGCCGTCGAGGAACTCCATGACATAGAACATGCGGCCGATCGGGGAGCCCTCACCGGACAGATGCAGCATGGCGGGCACCGGCACGGCTGTTCCGGCAAGCGCCTGCATCACCCTGAATTCGCGGTCGACCTGATGCGCGGATTTCAGCAATTGGCCGGGCGGCTTGGCGCGCAGCACATAGCGGCCGCTTGCCGCCGTCAAAAGATAAGTCGGGTTCGATTGTCCGGATTTGAACTTTTCGATCGCGGAAAGCCCAGCAAAGCGCGGAACATGTGCCTCGAGATAAGGCCCAAGCGCTGCCTGATCGAGCGCAAGCGCCGACTTGTCGAGCGCAAGCGCCGACTTGTCGAGCGTGTTCGAGTCGCTCATGCCGTCTCTGGCTGGCGCTCGATCAGCGTCAGGGTCAGCCAGCGGGCGGTCAGCGCCGGCTTCTTCGAACCCTCGATCTCGATGGTCACGTCATGCGCGGTCTGCACCCAGCCCGAGGGCCTGACCTTGACGTCAGCCAGCACGAAACGGGTGCGGATGCGCGATCCGGTCTTCACCGGCGCCAGGAAGCGCAGCGAATCGAAGCCGTGGTTGACGCCCATCTTGCCGTTTTCGAGCGGCGGCATGGTCTCGAAGGTCATCGCCGAAAGCAGCGACAGCGACAGGAAGCCATGCGCGATGGTGCCGCCGAACGGCGTCTCCAGCCTGGCGCGCTCGGGATCGCAATGGATGAACTGGTGATCGTCGGTGGCGTCGGCGAACTGGTCGATCATGCGCTGCGTGACGATGCGCCACGGTGACACGCCGACTTCCTTGCCGACGCTGGCCAGAAGCACATCGAGACTGATCGGTTCCACGCTGATGTCCTCCACTTCGCCTGCCGGCTTCTCCGGCCGACACATCAATCCTTGAACAATTTCAGCCCGTGCTGCACCGACTGCCCGCCATCGATCGGCAGGATGGCGCCGGTAACATAACTGCCGGCACGGCTGCACAAATAAAGCGTTGCGCCGGCAATGTCATCCGGGGTGCCGATACGGCCGATCGGAACTTGGTTGCCGACATGTTTCGCCTGTTCCTCGGTTCCAGTGGCGAAAGCGGTCATCCGGCTCTGGAAGGGGCCTGGGGCAAAGGCATTGACGGTGATGCGGCGGCCGGCGAGCTCGATCGCCAGCGTGCGTGTCAGATGGTGAACGGCAGCCTTTGAGGCAGTGTAGGAATAGGCGTCGTCGGCAAGCGGCTGGGTGCCCATCACCGAGCCCAGATTGATCACCCTTGCCGGATCGTCGTCTCTGGCGGCGGCGTCGAGCAGTGGCAGCAATTCACGCGTCAGGTGGAAGACGGCGGTGACGTTGACGCCGAGCACCTTGGCCCAGGCTGAATAGGGGAAGCTTTCCAGCGGCGCGCCCCAGGAGATGCCGGCATTGTTGATCAGGATGTGCAGTTTTTCGGTGCGCGCCTTCACCTCGGCGACCAAAGCCGCAATGCCGGCCTCGCTGGAGACATCGCCGGCAAAGCCCTCGGCGCGGCCGGAGGCCCCGAGACCGTTCAGTTCGGCGGCGACCTTGACGCAATCCTCACCCTTGCGCGAGGCGATCATGACGTTGGCGCCGGCCCTGACCAGGGCTGTCGCCGCCATGCGGCCGATACCGGTCGCGGCCCCGGTGACCAGCGCGGTCTTGCCCGCGACCGAAAACAGCTCGTCCAGATAACTCATCGCATTTCCTCCGCCTTGCCCCTGTCTCGCGGCCGGGCGAAAGGGCTCGCGTTGACAAGGCTACCCGAAGTACGGTCATCCTTGCCATGGGTAAAGGGCCTGCTGCGCGAAAGGGCCGGAGATCGATGTCGGACATGAATCTGGGCATGACCGAGCGGCTGAAGCCGATCCACGCACGCGTCGCGGCGATGGTGCGCGACGAGATCATGCTGCTCGGCGAGGAGTTTCTGGCCGAGATCGGCAAGGGCGGTGACCGCTGGGTCTACACTGACCGGCAGACCGAAATCCTCGAAGGACTGAAGAAGACCGCCAGAGAGCGCGGCCTGTGGAATTTCTGGCTGACTGGTTCCGAGCGCGGCTACGGGCTCTCAACCGTCGAGTACGCTTATCTGGCCGAGGAGATGGGCAAGGCGCATCTCGGCGCCGAGACTTTCAATTGCTCGGCGCCCGACACCGGCAATATGGAAGTGCTGGAACGCTACGGCTCGGCCGAGCACAAGCAGCAGTGGCTGGAGCCGCTGCTCGACGGCAAGATACGCTCGGCATATCTGATGACCGAACCGGATGTCGCCTCGTCCGACGCCACCAACATTTCGATGCGCTGCGAGCGGCAGGGCGGCGACTTTGTGCTGAACGGCGAGAAATGGTGGGCCTCGGGCGCCGGCGATCCGCGCTGCGCCATCTTTATCGTCATGGTCAGGACTGGTGGCGACGACGCGCCGCAGCACCGCCGGCATTCGATGATCCTGGTGCCGTCGGACGCGAAAGGCGTGACCAAGGCGCGGCCCATGCAGGTCTATGGCGACGATGATGCGCCGCATGGCCACATGCATCTCAGATTCGACAATGTGCGGGTACCGGCGGGAAACCTCATCCTCGGCGAGGGCAGGGGGTTCGAGATCGCGCAGGGGCGGCTCGGCCCCGGCCGCATCCATCATTGCATGCGGGCCATCGGCCAGGCCGAGATGGCGCTGGAGATGTTGTGCCAGCGATCGGTGCGGCGCGAGGCCTTCGGCCAGCCTCTGGCCAAGCTCGGCGCCAATTTCGACATCATCGCCGAATGCCGCATGGAGATCGAGATGGCGAGGCTGCTCTGCCTCAAGGCAGCGTGGATGATCGACCAGGGCGATGCACGCGCCGCAGCGCCCTGGATCAGCCAGATCAAGGTGATCGCGCCGCGCGTCGCGCTGAAAGTCACCGATGAGGCAGTGCAGATGTTCGGCGCGCAAGGCATCAGCCAGGACACGCCGCTGGCGCGCTCGTGGACGCATCTCAGGACGCTGCGGCTGGCCGACGGGCCGGACGCCGTGCATCGCCGGCAGGTGGCGCGTACAGAGCTGAAGAAGTACACGCAGGAAAAGGTCTGAGCCGCGGCTCGGCCAGTCACCGCTGCGAGACAAGCAAGGAGTTCCCCCGATGGCCATTCCGTCCGAGATGAAGGCGCTGCTGCTCGTTGGCGCCGGCTATACGAGAACGCCGTCCGCCAGCGCGCTGGAGGCGATGGAGCCGTATCTAGAGCAGGGCACAATCGCCGTGCCGACTCCCGGACCGACGCAGGTGCTGATCAAGGTCAGCCTCGCCTCGATCAATCCGTCCGACATCGCCTTCATCAAGGGCCAATATGGCCAGCCGCGCGCCAAGGGCCAGCCGGCCGGCTTCGAGGGGGTTGGCATCGTCGTCGCCTGCGGCGACGAGCCTTATCCCAAAAGCCTGGTCGGCAAGCGCATCGCCTTCGCCACCGGCGTCACCAATTGGGGCTCCTGGGCGGAATATGCCGTCGCCGAGGCCGTGGTCTGCATTCCGCTCCTCGACACGGTGCGCGACGAGGATGGTGCGGCGATGATCGTCAATCCGCTCACCGCGCTCGCCATGTTCGACATCGTCAAGCAGGAGGGCGAGAAGGCCTTCATCATGACCGCCGGCGCCAGCCAGCTCTGCAAGCTGATCGCAGGTCTGGCCAAGGAGGAGGGCTACAGGCCGATCGTCACCGTGCGCCGCGACGAGCAGATCCCGCTTCTGAAGGAGATCGGCGCGGCCCATGTGCTCAACGAGAAGGCGGCTGACTTCAAGGCTGCGCTGCGCGAGGTGATCAAGGCCGAGCAGCCGCGCATCTTCCTCGATGCGGTGACCGGGCCACTGGCCTCGACCATCTTCGACGCCATGCCGAAGCGCTCGCGCTGGATCATCTACGGACGGCTCGATGCCGAGGCGACGGTCATCCGCGAGCCCGGCCAGCTGATCTTCCAGCACAAGCATATCGAGGGTTTTTGGCTGAGCGAATGGATGCGCCAGTTCCGCGACAAGCGCGGCCCGGCGATCCTTGAAGCGCAGAATCGCTTTTCCGATGGGCGCTGGTCGACGGATGTGACTGCGGTGGTGCCGCTGTTCGAGGCGATGGCGAAGGTTCCAGGAGAACTCGCCAAGCCGAATGGCAAGGTGTTCATCAAGCCGTAGGCGCGGCTTCCCTTCGCCCCGTTTACGGGGGGAGGTGGCCCGAAGGGCCGGGCAGCGCTTTCGCTTGCAAGGCTGGCGCTGCCCCTCACCTGCCTGCCGGTATCCTCCCCGTATGGCGACGGGGAGAGTAGAGCTGAACCTACTCCGCCGGCTCGACGTTGGTGTAGGCGGCTTCCTCCAATTCGCGCTTCAGACGCGCTTCCTCATGCGTTTTCGGCGTGACGAAGCGGCCGAGCAGAAGATAGGCGACCGGGGTCAGGAACAGGGTCGAGACGGTGGCGAGGCCGAGGCCGCCGACGATCACCCAGCCGAGCGCGATGCGTGCCTCGGCACCCGCACCGGCGGCCAGCACCAGCGGCACGCCGCCGAGCACGGTACAGATCATTGTCATCATCACCGGGCGCAGGCGGATGATCGAAGCCTGCTCGATCGCCTCGCGCACGCCGAACCCGCGGTCGCGCAACTGGTTGGCGAACTCGACGATCAGGATGCCGTTCTTGGCCATGACGCCGACCAGAAGCACCAGGCCGATCTGGCTGTAGGCGTTGAGGCTGGTGCCTGAGAGCAGAAGCGCGAAGATCGCGCAGGCAAGTCCGAGCGGCACCGTCGCCATGATGATGATGGCGCTGACGAAGCTTTCGAACTGGGCGGCCAGCACCAGCAGGGTGATGACCAGTGCGAAGCCGAAGATGGTGATCATGGCGCTGTTGGTTTCGCCCAGCGTCGCGGCTTCGGCGAGCGGCAGGATGCGGCTGCCGGGCGGCAGCAGCGGCGTGGCGATCTCCTCGGCGCGGGACAGCGCGTCGCCGAGGGCGAAATTGCCCGACAGGTTCGAGGTGATAGCCACTGACGGTTGCTGCTGTTCACGCGTCAGCGACGGCGGCACGGCGCGTTCGGTCAGCGTCGCGATGGTCGACATCGGCACGAAGCGGCCATCGGCCGTCTTCAGGAAGATGTTTTCCAGATCGGTCGGATCGTTGATCGGATTGGTCGTCGAGACCAGCTTCACCCCGTAGCTGCGGTCGGCGATGTAGACATCGACGACGTCATTGCCGTCGAGCATCGCCTGCAAGGTGTTGGCGAGCCCGGTGATGTCGATGCCGAGGTCGGAGGCGCGCTCGCGGTCGATGGCGACCGCTAGCTGCGGCTGCGTCGGGTCGACGGAGAGCCGCGGCGACTGGAAGCCCGGGTCCTTGCGCATTTCGTCGATGACCTTGACCGCCGCCTCGCCCAGCGCCTTGCGGTCATTGCCGACCAGCGCGAATTGCAGGCCGTTGCCGGCGCCGCGAATGCCCAGGCTGTTGGGCTGCACCGGGAAGACGCGCACGCTCGGCACCTGCCGGGTCAGCTGGCTGATCTCGGCCATGATCTCGCGCTGGCTGCGCGTGCGCTCGTCCCACGGCGCCAGCGTCATCACCATGAAGCCGTTGTTGTAGGCGCCGTTCTGGCCGGCATTCTCGAAGGTGGCGCGGATTTCGCCGGAATCGCGCAGCGGCTGGATCAGTTTCTCGATCTTCTGCATCTGCTGTGTCGTGTAGTCGAGACTGACGCCTTGCGGCGCACTGATGCGCAGCAGCACGACGGCGCGGTCCTCGCTCGGCGTCAGCTCCTGGCGGATGGTGCCGAACAGGCTGAAGGCTGTGCCGGCAAACAGGAGCGCCACCAGAACGACGATCCATGGCGCGCCGAGGCAGGCATGCAGGCAGCGCCGGTAGGCAGCGTTCAGCGCGCCGCCGATGCGGGCGCCGATGCCGTTGCCGCCTTCATGGTGGAGCGAGGCGCTGGACAGCATGCGCGAGGCGAGCATCGGGCAGAGCGTCAGCGCCACTACGCAGGACAAAAGCACCGACATGGCAAGCACGAAGCCGAACTCGCGGAACAGGCCGCCGGTCTGGCCGGGCAGGAAGGAGATCGGCACGAAGACGGCGACCAGCGTCAGCGTGGTGGCGATGACGGCAAAGAACACCTCCTGCGCGCCGAGCACGGCGGCGGCGCGGGGCCCCATGCCTTCGTTGCGCCGGCGCACGATGTTTTCGAGTACGACGATGGCATCGTCGACGACGAGGCCGGTGGCCAGCACCAGCGCGAGCAGGGTCAGGATGTTGACCGAGAAACCGGCGAGATAGATCGCGGCGATGGTGCCGATCATGGCCACCGGCATCGACAGACCCGGAATGAGCGTCGCGCGCCAGTCGAGCAGGAAGGCGTAGATGACGATCAACACGATCGAGACCGACAGAGCCAGCGCGATCTCGACCTCATGCACGGCGCCGTTGACGAACACGGCGTCGTCGCTGGTGACCTTGATCGCCATGCCCTGAGGCAGGTTCTGCTGCAGCTTGGCGACGGCGGCCCTGACGCCGGTCGAGATGTCCAGCGTGTTCGATTCCGCCTGGCGGATGATGCCGAGGCCGATGCCGGTCTTGCCGTCCGAACGCAAAGTGGTCTGGCCGATGTCGGGGCCGAGCGTGACGGTGGCGACGTCGCGAATGCGCGTCTTGCCGCCGATGATGATGTTCTCGAACTCGTCGGGCGTGGTCACGTCCGCCGTCGTGCGCACGATCAGGTCCTGGTTGGTGGTGGTGATCGAGCCGGCCGGCGAATCGAAGGCGACCGAGGCCAAAGCTGCCCTGAGGTCAGCGACGGTGAAGCCGTGGCTGGCGAGCTTGTTCTGGTCGACGTCGATACGGAAGATCTTGTCGCGATCACCGGAGACCTGGACATCGGCGACGCCGGGCACGGCGGCAAGCTCATCCTCGATCTGGTCCTGGACAATCACCGTCATGTCCTGCACCGACATGGTGTCGGAGGTGACCGCCAGCCGCATCACCGGTTCGGAATTGGCGTCGGCCTTGACGATGCGCGGCGGGTCGGCGGTGTCCGGCATCTGGTTGGCGACACGGCCGACGGCATCGCGCACATCGGAGGCGGCGACATTGAGGTCGACGCCGTCGTTGAACTCGATGGTGACGCGGCTGGAGCCGAAGGAGGAGGTCGACGAGATCGACTTGACGCCGGAGACGCGGGCGACCGCGCCTTCGATCGTATCGGTCAGCTCGCGGTCGACGGTTTCGGCGGCCGCACCCTCGAAGACCGTGCTGACGGTGATGACAGGGCGGTCGACATCCGGCAATTCACGGATCTCGACACCGTAGAAGGCGGCAAGGCCGGCGACCGCGATCAACGTATTCAGCACCAGGGCCATGACCGGCCTGCGGATGAACAGCGCGGTGAAGCCGGTTTCGCTGGCGGCGTTGGCGGTGCCGGTCATGAGCCGTCAGCGTCGGCGGCGCGCTGCTCCTCGCCGGCGATGCGGACGTCGCCGCCTTCGCTGACGCTCTGGGTGCCCTCGGTCACCACCATGTCGCCGCTGACGATCGGCGCGTCGATCAGTACCGTTTCGGTGTTGCGCTGGATGATGCGCACGGCGACGCGTTTCGCCTTGCCGTCCTGCACCGCCCAGACATAGGCGCCGTCGGAGCCCCACTGGATGGCCAGCGGGCTGACGGCCGGATAGGAGTCGCCGGGAAATTTCATGCTGATCTGGAAGGACATGCCGGCACGCAACGAATCCGCCGGGTTGGCGATCGTTGCCTTGACCAGCAGCGTGCGGCTGTTCTCGTCGATGTGGTTGTCAATGGCTGAAACCGTGCCGGTATAGGCCTGCGCCGGGTTGGCGATCGGCGTCGCCGACAGTTGCGCGCCGACCTTGACGGCGGCGGCGAAGCGCTCCGGCACGAGGAAGTCGACCAGAATGCTGGAGCGATCGTCAAGGGTGGCGATCGCCGACTGATTGGTCACATAGTTGCCGGCCGATATCGGCAGGATGCCGACGGTGCCGGCGATCGGCGCGACGATGGAGCGGCGCTGCAGGGCAAGTTCGGCATCGCGAAGTACTAGTTTGGCGACCGCCAGCACCACTTCGGCATCGGCGACGGCGACCGGGGTCGCGGCGTTGGAAGCGCGCAGCGATATCACCCTGTCGAGCTTGTTTTGCGAGTCCTGTAAGACGAGCTTGGCGCGGTCCTGCGCGATCACCTCGGTGTCGGAATCCAGCGTGGCGATAATCTGCCCCTTTTCGACATGGGTCCCGGAGGCAACCAGAAATTCGGCGAGACGGCCGGAACTGTACGGATTGACCGTCACGGAGGCGTTGGCGCGGCCGGTGCCGATCGCCTGCAGACGGTCGTTGATGGTGGCTGAGGCCGCCGGCAAGGCGACGACGGTTGCGCGCTGGCCGGCGCCGTTGCTGCCGCTTGCCTGCCTTGTCGTGTCGACCGCACCTGTCGTCACATTGGGCGCCGCGGCGTAAGCCCAGTCGATCCCCCAGCGGGCCAGCACCTCCGGCGCGCCCGGAAAGAAGCGAACCCAGGCGGCGGCCGCAGCCACCAGGACCACAAGCGCAATAACGATCTGTTTCCAGGCGGCCATCGGCACTCCGGTTGGCAAACGTCTACCGGTTTTCCCCAAGCATAAAACGCAGCAACGCACCCGGTCTGTGCGAAGCCACAAAAGTATCATGGCTTTATGGCAATTCTGCCGATGCCATGCACATTAAATCTGCGTAACGTTTGGCGGTCCCGCCGCCAGGAATTCTGGACTGTCAGCGCAGGCTTTCCAGCTCACGGATGCGCTTGGCGCCATCGGTCTCGAGCTGCCGCGTGACGGCGCCGATCAGCGTTTCCGCGACGACGAAAAGCGCCGCCGAGGAATCCCAGGCCGAAGGCACGGCGGTGCGACCGGCAATGACATGACGGGCGAAGCGGGCGATCGGCGACAGCCACTGGTCGGTGAACAGCACGATGTGCACGCCGCGCTGATGCGCGGTTTCGGCGAAGCGCACCAAGCTGTCCTGGTAGCGCCTGATGTCGAAGATCACCAGCACGTCCCGCTTGCCCATGTCGATCAGCCGGTCGCGCCAGATGCTTTCCTGGCCGGCGAGGTGGTAGACGTCGGGCTGGACGATGGCGAGGTGGGCGGCCATGTAGCGCGCCAGCGGATCGGTGAAACGGCCGCCGATCAGGAAGGTCTTGCCGCGGCGATGGGCAAGGGTCGCGGCAATGTCGGCAAGCTGTCTGTCGGACAGGTGCCTGAAGGTCTCGCGCATGTTGTCGAGGGTCGCCTCCAGCATCGGCGACACCGCGCCGCCGCCGGGTGAGGCCGGGTTGAGCGTCCTCGTTGCCGGCGACTGCAATTGCGCCGCCAGCTCGTCCTGCAGCGCCGACTGGAATTCGGGATAGTTCTGGAAGCCTAGCCGGGCGACGAAACGCAGGATCGTCGGCGAGGACACACCTGCCGCGGCAGAGAATTCGGCGACCGTCTTCAGGCCGATCAGCGGGTAGTTGGCGATCAGCGTTTGTGCGGCGCGGCGCTCGCTTGCCGGCATCGCGCCTATGCGGTCCGAGATCAGTTCGGCAATGCTGGAAATCATGTTTTCCCCCACTCTTTGTCCGCACCTGTCCGCGCCGGCGCCGCTTTCTCGAAATCGCGTTTGACAAAGCCAGTCAAACTGTATGAAATCATCCACAGGGACGCAATGAGACAAAATACGTAACATACGATACAGCGCTCCCCTGGGGACTGCAGACTATGGAGACAGCACGGCCCGCCAGCCTTGCATCGCCTGAAACCGTAAGGGTAACCAACCCAGGCGGATCGAGCCCGTTCGTCTTCACCTGCGACCACGCCTCCAACTTCCTGCCCGCCGAATTCGGCACGCTCGGCCTCCCCGCCGAGGACCTTTCGCGCCACATCGCCTGGGATCCAGGCGCGCTGCCGGTCGCCCGGCGCATGGCCGAGGCGCTCGATGCGACACTGGTCGAAACCGGCATCTCGCGCCTCGTCATCGACTGCAACCGTCCGCTCGACGCGCCCGACCTGGTGCCGCCGATCAGCGAGACCACGATCATCCCAGGCAATGCCGGCCTGTCGGACAAGCAGCGCGCGGAGCGCGTCGCTTTGTCGTGGCGGCCCTTCCATGGCACGATCGCAGAGATCGTCGACAAAAGGCTGGCGCTGGGGCAGGAGACGCGGCTGGTTTCGGTGCATTCCTTCACGCCGGTTTACAAGGGCAAGAGCCGGCCCTGGCATATCGGCATCATCCATGACGAGGACCGTCGGCTGGCGGCGCCGCTGATATCAGCGCTGCAGCGTCTCGCCGGCGTCACCGTCGGCGTCAACGAACCCTATTCGCCGGCCGACCGCGTCTATTTCACGCTGGAACGTCACGCGCGCTCGCGCGGCCTTGCCTGCGCGATGATCGAAATCCGCAACGACGAGATTTCCGGCGAGACCGGGCAGCGGAAATGGGCGGATATGCTCACGGGTATTTTTCTGGATCTGGAGCCCGAGGAGGCCAAGGGCTCCCGACAACGTGCAGTGGGAAAGTCAGTTCAATCGGCCAGCTAAGAACTTAAAAGGGGACAAAAATGTCATCGCAAGACTATTCGGACGTCGACAAGACGGAGGACCTGAAGGTTCTCCACGGAATGGGCTATGCCCAGGAACTGTCGCGAAGCATGAGCCGCTTCTCGAATTTCGCCATCTCGTTTTCGATCATCTGCATCCTGTCGGGCGGCATCAACTCCTTCGCGCAAGCCACCTCGTCGATCGGCGGCGCGGGCGCCGGCATCGGCTGGATCGTCGGCTGCTGCGTGTCGGGATTTTTTGCCCTCGCCATGGCGCAGATCGCCTCGGCATTCCCGACTGCCGGCGGCCTCTATCACTGGGCATCGATCCTCGGCAACCGCTTCACCGGCTGGCTCACCGCCTGGCTCAACCTACTCGGCCTGATCACGGTGCTTGGCGCGATCAACATCGGCACTGCCTTCTTCTTCGTCGGCACCTTCGGCGGAGCGTTCGGCATTACCGGCACGGCTGGCGAGATCGTCGGATTCGTTGCCTTCATCACCGTGCTGCAGGCGCTGTTCAACCATTTCGGCATCAAGCTGACCGCCATGCTGACGGACGCATCCGGCTTCCTGATTCTCGGAGCAACGGCGGTGCTGATCGTGGCTTGCCTGGTGTTTGCGCCGGCGATCGACGTCACGCGGCTGTGGACGTTCACCAACTATTCGGGTGACGCGGGTGGCGGTGTCTTCCCGCAAACCGACTCCATGTCCTACCTCTTCCTGCTCTGCCTGCTTTTGCCGGTCTACACCATCACCGGATATGACGCGTCGGCGCACACTTCGGAAGAAACGCTCAAGGCGGCGCATTCCGTGCCACGGGCGATCGTTTCGTCCGTGCTCTGGTCTTCGCTGATCGGCTGGGCAATGCTGTGCGCCATCGTTCTGGCGATCCCGGACCTGGCTGCCGGCGCCAAACAGGGCTGGAGCGTGTTCTTCTCGACGATGGATGCAATCCTGCCGGGCTGGCTGAAGCAACTGCTCTACCTGGCAATCCTGATCTCGCAGTTCCTCTGCGGTCTGGCCACGGTGACTTCGGCCTCGCGTATGTTGTTTGCCTTTTCGCGCGACGGCGGCATGCCGGTCGGCTCGGCCGGGCTCGCCAAGGTCAGCCCGACCTGGCGCACGCCGGTCAACGCCATCTGGACTGCAGCGATCCTCGAGATCATCTATGTCTTTCTTGCCCAGTTCATCTCGATCGGCGGCACCAACATCTACACCATTGTGGTCAATTCGACGCTGGTGTTCCTGTTCCTGTCGTTCACCATTCCGATCGTGCTTGGCATGCTGGCTTTCGGGACGGCGAAATGGCCGACTCCCGGGCCATGGAACCTCGGCGCCGGGCTGTTCAAGCTGTTTTGCATCCTGTCGGTTATCGGCATGGCGATCATCTTCTTCATCGCCATCCAGCCGCCGAACGACAAGGTGCTCTACATCACGCTTGCCTTCATCGTGCTGACCGCCGTGCTTTGGTTCGGCTTCGAGAACCGCCGCTTCCAGGGCCCGCCGATCGGCGACCAGATTGCCAAGCGCCAGGCCGCGATCAAGGCAGCGGAACAGGCGGTCGGCGAGACCGGCCACTAACGTCGTCACCTCGACCATGGCCGGCATCGTGCCGGCCATGGTTTCGTTTACCCGTTTCAATCGACAAGCGCTGGAGTGCCACAAGAATGGCCGGAAATTTCTCGTTCGATCAGTTGAAGAAGGCGGTCTCCAGCGGCGAGATCGATACGGTGCTTGCCTGCATCGTCGACCTGCAGGGCCGGCTCGCGGGGAAACGTTTCCTGGCGCAATACTTCGTCGATTCCGCCCATGACGAGACGCATGGCTGCAACTATCTGCTGGCCGCTGACATCGATATGGAGCCGGTGCCCGGCTACAAGGCGGCAAGCTGGTCGAAGGGCTATGGCGACTTCGTCATGAAGCCCGACCTGGCGACGTTGCGGCGCATTCCGTGGCTGGAGAAGACGGCGCTGGTCATCTGCGACGTGCTCGACCACCATACCCATGATGACCTGCCGCATTCGCCGCGCGCCATCCTGAGGAAGCAGGTCAAGCGGCTGAAGGAACGCGGCTATATCGGCTATTTCGCCTCCGAGCTCGAATTCTATCTGTTCAACGAGACCTACGATTCCGCCCGCAAGAAGCACTGGCAGGGCCTCGACACCGCATCGCCCTATATCGGCGACTACCAGATCGGCATCACCACCAAGGAAGAAGGCGTCATGCGCCGGCTCCGCAACGAGATGGATGCGGCTGGCATCCCGATCGAGAACTCCAAGGGCGAGTGGGGACCGGGCCAGGAAGAGATCAATGTGCGCTATGCCGAAGCGCTCGAGATGGCCGACCGCCACGTCATCCTGAAGAACGGCGCCAAGGAAATCGCCGAGTCCGAAGGCAAGGCGATTTCCTTCATGTCCAAGTACAATTATGGGCTCGCCGGCAATTCCAGCCACATCCACAATTCGCTGTGGAGCGCCGACGGCAAGACGCCGCTGTTCTTCGACAAGAAGGCCGATTGGACGCTGTCGACGCTCGGCCAGCAATGGGCGGCGGGCCAGCTCAAATACGCCAAGGAATTCACCTGGTTCCTGGCGCCCTACATCAATTCCTACAAGCGCTTCCAGGCCGGCACATTCGCGCCGACCAAGATCATGTGGAGCGAGGACAACCGCACCGCTGGCTTCCGCCTGTGCGGCGAGGGCACCAAGGGCATCCGTATGGAATGCCGCATCGGCGGCGCCGACCTCAACCCCTATCTCGCCTTCGCGGCACTTATCGCGGCCGGCCTTGCCGGCATCGACGAAAAGCTGGAGCTGCAGAAGCCATTCGTCGGCGACGCCTATCAGGCGTCGCGCCTGCCGGAGATCCCCAAGACGCTGCGCGACGCGACCGAGACGCTGGCCAAGTCGAAGATGCTGAAACAGGCGCTCGGCGAGGACGTGCTCGAACACTATGTCCACACCGCGAAGTGGGAGCAGTTCGAATACGACCGCCGCATTACGGATTGGGAACTGCACAGAGGGTTCGAGCGGTACTAAGGTAGCCGGGATCGCCGGCGCCGCTCCCCACCCTTACCCCGTGAGCAACGGGCGGACGCGTCAGCGCCGGAGCTTCTTCCTTCTCCCCGTCACTCTACGGGGGAAGGTGCCGGCAGGCGGACACCAGCCATATGATTTCGATTGTTAGAACGTGCGAGGACTTAGAAAATGACCGAAACGGTCAAACTCAAATCACCCGTCGATGGCTCGATCTATGCCGAGCGTCCGATCGCCACGGACCAGGCCATCAACGCCGCGGTCGAGCGCGCCAAGGCGGCGCAGGAAAAATGGGCTGAGACGCCGATCGTCGAGCGCGGCAAGTACATGCTTGCCATGCTGGAAGCGCTGGTCGCGATGAGCGACGAGATCGTGCCGGAGATCGCCTGGCAGATGGGGCGCCCGGTTCGCTACGGCGGGGAGTTCGGCGGCGTCAAGGACCGCACCAACTACATGGTCGAGATCGCCGAAGCGGCGCTGAAGCCGGTTCTGGCTTCGAACCCGAAGGATGGGTTTCGCCGCTATGTGAAGAAGGTGCCGCTCGGCGTCGTCATGGTGATCGCGCCGTGGAACTATCCCTATCTTACCGCCGTCAACACCATCGTGCCGGCGCTGATGGCGGGAAGCGCGGTCATCCTCAAGCATGCGGCGCAGACGCTACTGGTCGGCGAACGCTTCCAGCAGGCCTTCGACAAGGCCGGCCTGCCCAAGGGCCTGTTCCAGAACGTCGTGCTGAACCATGCCCAGACCGAGAAGCTGCTCGGCTCCGGCAAGATCGACCATGTCAACTTCACCGGCTCGGTCGGTGGCGGCCGCGCCATCGAAAAGGCCGCGGCCGGCACCTTCATGACGCTCGGCCTCGAGCTCGGCGGCAAGGACCCGGCCTATGTGCTGCCGGATGCCAAGATGGACCATGCGGTGGCCAACCTGGTCGACGGCGCCTTCTACAATTCCGGCCAGTGTTGCTGCGGTATCGAGCGCGTCTACGTGCACGAGAAGGTCTATGACGAATTCGTCGAAGGCTTCATCGCCGAGACGAAGAACTATGTCGTCGGCAATCCGCTCGAACAGGCGACGACGATGGGGCCGATGGCGCAGGCGCGTTTCGCCGACCTGATCCGCGAACAGAAGGCCGAGGCGCTGCGCAAGGGCGCCACCGCGCACATCAACATGAAGGTCGCCGACGACAGAGCCGGCTCGCCCTATCTGGCGCCGGAAGTGCTGACCGGGGTCGACCACCAGATGAGCGTCATGCGCGAGGAAAGTTTTGGTCCGATCGTCGGCATCATGAAGGTGCGCAACGACGAGGAGGCGGTCGCGCTGATGAACGACAGCCCCTACGGGCTGACCGCATCGATCTGGACCGGTGACATCGAGCACGCGGTGGCGATCGGCGACCGCGTCGAGACCGGCACCGTGTTCATGAACCGCTGCGACTATCTCGATCCGGCGCTGGTCTGGACCGGCGTCAAGGACACCGGCAAGGGCGCAGCGCTGTCGGCCATCGGCTACGACAATCTGACGAGGCCGAAGTCCTATCACCTGCGCGAGGCAATTTAACGCGGCTGCGATCAGGAAAGCACACGGTCGCTTGTGGAGGTGCAATGGCGGAGACGCAGCAATCGACGGCCTTGCCGGCCCGTGAGGGGCCTGAGGGTATCGGCGGATGGCTCGTCCTGCCGATGCTCGGGCTGATGCTCACGCCGGTCCTGGGACTGATACTGATGTATGAGGCCGACTATGTTGGCATCGCGAGGAACTGGCAGGCTTACAGTTTTTCTCAAGCTGCGCTGCTTATCGCCGAACTGTTGATCGGGGGCATTCTGAATTTCACCGCCCCAGCCCTGTTGCTGTTCTTCATGTTCAAGCGCTGGGAGATATTTCCCGGCTGGTACATGATGTGGGCAATTGCGGCGCCGCTCTACGCGGTCCTTGATCCATGGGCCGCGCACCTGGTTTTCCCCGACACCTTTCCTACGCTTGAGGACGCATTCGACCGGGAAACGATGCGGACGATTTCCCGGTCGATCTGGGGCGCGGTGATCTGGATCCCATACATGATGCGGTCCGAGCGTGTGGCCAACACCTTTGTCAATTAAGGCATACGAGAATCCAAAGCAGTTAAGAAGGTCGAAATGTCCAAGCTCATCTCCAAATGGAACTACCCCACTACCGTCCGCTTCGGCGCCGGGCGCATCAAGGAACTGCCAGATGTGCTCGCGGCAACCGGCATCAAGCGGCCGCTCTTCGTCACCGATCCGGGGCTGGCCAAGCTGCCGGTCGTCGCCTCGACGCTGAAGATCCTCGACGACGCCAAAGTGCCCTATGGCGTTTTTTCCGAGGTGAAGCCGAACCCGGTGGATTCGAACCTGACCGCCGGCATTGCCGTGTTCAAGAAGGGCAAGCATGACGGCGTCATCGCCTTCGGCGGCGGCTCGGCGCTCGATCTCGGCAAGCTGATCGCCTTCCAGGCCGGCCAGACGCGCCCGGTCTGGGATTTCGAGGATGTCGGCGACTGGTGGACCAGAGCCAATTCGGATGCGATCGCGCCGATCATCGCCGTGCCGACCACTGCCGGTACGGGTTCCGAAGTCGGTCGTGCCGGCGTCATCACCAATGAGGCGACGCACACCAAGAAGGTCATCTTCCATCCGAAACTTTTGCCGGCAATCGTCATTGCCGATCCGGAACTGTCGGTCGGCATGCCGGGCTTCATCACCGCCGGCACCGGCATGGATGCGCTGGCCCACTGCCTCGAGGCCTATTGCGCGCCGGGTTATCACCCGATGGCCGACGGCATCGCGGTGGAAGGCATAAGGCTGGTGTTCGAGAACCTGCCGAAGGCCTTTGCCAACGGCAAGGATATCGTCGCCCGCGCCCACATGATGAGCGCCGCCGCGATGGGTGCGGCCGCCTTCCAGAAGGGGTTGGGGGCCATCCACTCGCTGTCGCATCCGATCGGCGCGCTTTACGACACTCATCACGGCATGACCAACGCCGTGTTCATGCCCTATGTGCTCGCCTTCAACCGTGACGCCATCGATGAGCGCATCGGCCGGCTCGCAGCCTATTGCGGCATCAAGGGCGGCTTCGATGGTTTCGCCAAGGCGATCATCAAGCTGCGCAAGGAGCTCAAGGTGCCGCATGCGCTGCCGGGCCTGATCAAGGGGCTCGACATGGACAAGAAGCGCAAGGGGCTGATCGCCGATATGGCGGTGGTCGATCCGACCGCCGGCGGCAACCCGGTCAAGCTGACCAAGAAGGCTGCGCTGGCGCTGCTCGAAAACGCCATCGCCGGCACGGTATGATGCGGATTTTCGTGCCGGAAGTGATCTGGAAAACGAGGGGAAAGGAAAGGGGAAAGGGCTGCAGGCAGGGCAGAAACTAGTTAGCCGGAAAAATAATCGCGGAGCGATTGCTACAGCCGGTCAAAAAGAGTTTACTTTTTCGCACTGCGGGGTGCCGGTTTCACAAAGCTTTCATCTGGCTGTCACACGAAAACGATACCGCATCGCAGGCGTCCAACGGCGTCAGTTCAACGGAGAGAACACATGTTCAAATTCACGGGGAAAGTGCTTTCCCTTTCGGCCGCGGCGCTTTTCGCGTCGACGGTGATTTCGTCCGCGGATTCGATGGACGATCTCGTCAAGGCCGCCAAGGCCGAGGGCCAGCTCACCACCATCGCGCTGCCGCATGACTGGTGCGGCTATGGCGCCGTCATCGACGGCTTCAAGGCGAAATATCCCGAAATCAAGATCAACGAACTCAACCCCGATGCCGGTTCCGGCGACGAGATCGAGGCGATCAAGGCGAACAAGGACAACAAGGGCCCGCAGGCGCCCGACGTGATCGACGTCGGCCTGTCCTTCGGCCCTTCGGCCAAGGCCGATGGCCTGATCCAGCCCTACAAGGTGTCGACCTGGGACTCGATCCCGGACAGCGCCAAGGATGCCGAAGGCTATTGGACCGGCGACTATTACGGCGTGCTCGCCTTCGAAGTGAACAAGGACCTGGTCAAGGAAGCTCCGGCCGACTGGGCCGATCTGCTGAAGCCGGAATTTGCCAACTCGGTGGCCCTCGCCGGTGATCCGCGCGCTTCGAACCAGGCCATCCAGGGCGTCTATGCCGCCGGACTGTCGACGGGCGCCGCCGCTGGCGAAGCCGCCGGCACCGCCGGTCTCGACTTCTTCAAGAAGCTCAATGCCGCCGGCAATTTCGTGCCAGTTATCGGCAAGGCCGCAACGCTCGCCCAGGGCCAGACGCCGATCCTGATCACCTGGGACTACAACGCGCTTTCCGGCCGTGACACGCTGAAGGGCAACCCGCCGGTCGACGTCGTCGTGCCGAAGACCGGCGTCGTCGCCGGTGTCTACGTGCAGGCAATCAGCGCCTTTGCGCCGCATCCGAATGCAGCCAAGCTCTGGATGGAATATCTCTATTCCGACGAAGGCCAGATCGGCTGGCTGAAGGGCTATTGCCACCCGATCCGCTTCAATGACCTTGCCAAGAACGGCAAGCTCCCGGCGGACGTGATGGCGAAGATGCCGCCGGCCGAGTCCTATGCGGCCGCAGTGTTCCCGACGCTCGATGAGCAGGGTAAGGCCAAGGAAGCCATCACCAAGAACTGGGATGCCGTGGTCGGCGCCAGCGTCAAGTAGGACTTGAAATCCACCGGGCGGTCGCGAGGCCGCCCGGCCTTTACTCGAAGACGGTAGCCGGCGCATGACCGATCTCTCGCTTTCCAATCAGACCATTGCGGGGAAGGCTGCGCCTCCCGCCGAAGCACGCAGCCTCAGGCTGCCGACGCAATGGCTCGGCGTGGCGCCGTTCTTCATCTTCGCCATCATGTTCCTGATCCTGCCCACGCTCTATCTGATGCTGGGCGCATTCCAGAACGATGCCGGCGAATTCACCTTCGAGAACATCGTGGCATTGGCGCAACCGTCCATCGTTGCCGCCTACTGGATCTCGATCAAGGTCAGCCTTGCCTCGGCGCTGATCGGTGCCTTCGCCGGTCTGGCGATCGCCATTGCCATCGTGCGCGGCGGCCTGCCGAACTGGATACGTTCGGCGACACTGACCTTTTCCGGCGTAGCGTCCAATTTCGCGGGCGTGCCGCTGGCCTTCGCCTTCCTCGCCACGCTCGGCCGCCTCGGCCTTGCGACAGTGATCCTGAATACCGTGTTCGGTCTCAACATCTACGCGCATGGCTTCAACATCCTGTCGTTCTGGGGCCTGACGCTGACCTATGTCTATTTCCAGATCCCGCTGATGGTGGTCATCATCACGCCGGCGATCGATGGGCTGAAGAAGGAATGGGGCGAGGCCGCCGCCACGCTCGGCGCGACCACCGCGCAATACTGGCGCATGGTGGTCATACCGGTGATCTGGCCGAGTTTTCTCGGCACCGTCATCCTGCTGTTCGCCAACGCCTTCGGCGCTATCGCCACCGCCTATGCACTGACCGGCTCGTCGCTCAACATCGTGCCGATACTGCTCTATGCGCAGATCCGCGGCGATGTGCTGCACAACGCCCATCTCGGCTATGCGATCGCCTTCGGCATGATCGTCATCACTGGCCTCGCCAACGTCTTCTACATCTGGTTCCGGACCCGTTCCGAGAGGTGGCTCAAATGAAGGGTGGCAGATTCTGGGCCTGGGTCGTCTTCATCCTCGGCGCGGCTTATTTCTTCATTCCGCTGATTGCGACCGTGGAATTCTCCATGCGCATGCGGCGCGGCGTTTATTCCTTCGATGCCTACCAGATCGTGCTGGGCGACGAGCGCTTCCAGGCGACCTTCATGTATTCGGTGATCGCCGCCATCTTCACCATCATTCTCGGCGTGCTGATCGTGGTGCCCGCCGCCTACTGGATCCGGCTGCGCCTGCCGCAGCTGAGACCAATCGTCGAGTTCATCACGCTGTTGCCGCTGGTCATTCCGGCCATTGTCATCGTCTTCGGCTACATCAGAATGTACGGCTCGAATTCGCCGCTGCCGTTCCTGGCCACCGATACCGGCACAAATGCCTTGCTGGTCATCGGCTATGCGACGCTGGCGCTGCCCTACATGTACCGTGCCGTCGACACCGGCCTTCGCACAATCGATGTGCGAACGCTGACCGAAGCGGCGCAGATCCTGGGCGCCGGCTGGGGGACGATCATCACCCGCGTCATCCTGCCCAATGTGCTGATCGCGGTGCTGTCCGGCGCTTTCCTGACCTTCGCCATCGTCATCGGCGAATTCACCATGGCCAGCCTGCTCAACCGTCCGGCCTTTGGCCCTTATCTGCAGAACATCGGCGCCAACCGTGCCTATGAGCCGGCGGCGCTCGCCATCATCGCTTTCGTCATCACCTGGGGCTGCATGTCCCTGATCCAGATCCTGTCGCGCTTCGCGCCGCGATCGGCGAACCGCCCGAACTGAAAGTCAAAGCCATGGCCGAGCCGTTCCTCTCCATCCAGCATGTACGAAAATCCTTCGGCGCCACCACCGTGGTGCAGGATTTCAATCTCGACGTGGAGCCTGGCGAGTTCGTCTCCTTCCTCGGCCCGTCGGGCTGCGGCAAGACGACGGTGCTGCGCATGGTCGCCGGCTTCGAGGAGCCTTCGGCCGGCAAGATCGTCGTCGCCGGCAAGGACATCACAAGGCTGAAGCCCAACCAGCGCAATGTCGGCATGGTGTTTCAGGCCTATGCGCTGTTCCCCAACCTGACGGTAGCGCAGAACATCGCCTTCGGGTTGAAGGTCGCCGGCATGCCGAAGGCCGACGCCGACAGGCGCGTCGCCGAGATGCTCGACATCATCAAGCTGCCGCAGATGGGCGATCGCTATCCTTACCAGCTCTCGGGCGGCCAGCAGCAGCGTATCGCCTTGGCGCGCGCGATTGCGCCGAAGCCGAAGCTGCTTCTGCTCGACGAGCCGCTGTCGGCGCTGGACGCCAAAGTGCGCGTGTCGCTGCGCGAGGAAATCCGCTCGATCCAGAAGAAGCTCGGCATCACCACCATCTTCGTCACCCACGACCAGGAAGAGGCGCTGTCGATCTCCGACCGCATCGCCGTCATGTATGGCGGCAAGGCCGAGCAGGTCGGCACGCCGTTCGAGATCTACAACCGGCCGGCAACCAAATTCGTCGCCAATTTCGTCGGCACGCTGAATGTGCTCGAAGGCACGGTGACCGACGCCGCTTCGGGCACGGTGCGCGTCAATTCGCAAGAGGTAGCGCTCAAGGGCAAGCTCAACGGTTCCAAGTCCGGCGACACGCTGTCGCTGGCGCTGCGGCCCGAGGCAATCTCGCTCGGACGTCAGCCCGGTCGCGATGCCAGCCTTTCGGGTGAGATCGCCGAAGTGCACTTCCTCGGCTCGGTCATCCGGGTCCGCGTCGGCATCGGCGGCAATACGGTGTCGCTGGATACATTCAACAGCCCAGCGACACCGCCGCCAGCGGTTGGCGAAAAGGCCGAGATTTCCTTCTCGTCGAGCGATATGCTGGTGCTGCACTGATCGCTGCGGCCCTCAGGCCGGCGGGATGAAAGGCTGCGAGATCGCCTGGAAGACGGGTAGGGCCTCCATCCGCGCGGCATGAGCCTGCAGTGCCGGAAAGTCGGCCAGCGGAACCAGGTCCGGATGGGCTTCGCCGAGAAAACGCAGCACGGCGGCAACGGCGACATCGGCATGGCCGATACGGTCTGAGAACCAGTAGGCCCCGGGCCTCGCGGCGCGGTCCGCTTCCAATGCGGCAAGGACGCTCTCAATCTGCGTCCGGCAGCGGCCGACCCAAAGGTCGGAGACCTTCTCGTGCAAGCGTTTTTCGTAAAACAGGCTGACGCTCTTGTCGCCGAGCCCGGTGGCCAGGGCAGCGACCCTGAGCGCCTGATGGCGGGCGGGCTCGCTTGTCGGGAACATCCTTCGCTCGACCGCGACCAGGCTGTCGAGATAATCGAGCATCAAATGGCTTTCCGTCAGCACCTCGCCATCGTCCAGCACCAGCGTCGGCACACGCGTCAGTGGGTTGTAGGGCCGGATCTTGTCGACGTCGCCGAAGGCCGACCATGGCCGATGCTCGAAGGGCAGGCCATAGAGCGTCAGCGCGATGCCGACGCGGCGAACGAAAGGCGAGTCATACTGGCCGATGAGGATCATGGCCGTATCCATACCCCGGCGACCCGTCCGGCGCATAGGCCAGGCCGGCCAGGCCGGCTGGACAATCAACAGCATCTAGTCATCTTGTTACTGCCGACAAACTCTGGTTCGTGGCTACGGTAGGATATGGCGCTTTTCGAACTGACCCTGGTCCTGCTCCTGATCGCCGTCGCGCTGACTGCGGTGTCGCGGCGTCTGGAGATACCCTATCCATCCCTGCTGGCTCTGGCAGGCGCCGGGATTGCCTTCGTGCCCGGCGCGCCAACGATCGAGATCGACCCGGAACTGGCACTTGCCCTGTTCATCGCGCCGGTGCTGCTCGACGCGGCCTATGACACGTCGCTGCGCGATCTCAACCGCTACCGGCTGCCGCTCGTGGCTCTGGCGCTCGGCGCCGTCATCTTCACAACCGCAATCGTTGCTTTCGTCGGCTGGAAAATGGCAGGGCTGCCGATAGCCGCGGCGATAGCGCTCGGCGCCATCGTCGCACCGCCGGACGCGGTGGCGGCGAGCGCCGTGCTCGGGCAATTCAAGGTGCCGCACCGCATCACGGCCATCCTGCAGGGCGAGAGCCTGCTCAACGATGCCACCGCGCTGCTGATCTATCGGCTGGCGGTATCGGCGGCGCTCGGCTCGATCATGCTGAGCAACGCCATTCCGACGATCCTGCTGTCAACGATCGGCAGCCTTGTCGCGGGTTATCTGCTCGGCCGCTTCTCGCTGCTGACGCTCACCCGCATCGAGGATGCGGCGAGCAGCACGGTGGTGCAATTCGCCGGAACGTTCGGGGTCTGGATCCTGGCCGACAGGCTGGGCCTTTCGGCCATCATCACCATCGTCGTCTACGCCATGACCATCGCGCGCACCGCGCCGCGCCTGATGTCGGCGAGGAGGCGCGTCAGTACCTATTCGGTCTGGGAGTCGGCGGTCTTCGTGCTCAACGTGCTGGCCTTCGTGCTGATGGGCCTGCAGGCCCGGTCGATCGTCAGCCGGTTGGCCGGGGAAGGGCAGGGCCAAGCATTCGTCTTCGCCGCAGCGGTGCTGGCCGTCGTCATCGTGTCGCGCCTCGTCTGGGTAATGAGCTACGGTGTGATCATTAGATGGCTTGCCCGCTTCGGCAGTGCCGAGCGGCGAAGGGAAGCGCCAACTGTTCGCGGCGGCCTCCTCATCGGCTGGTGCGGCATGCGCGGGCTGGTGACGCTGGTGGCGGCGTTCGCCTTGCCGGCCGACTTTCCAGGCCGCGATCCAATCGTGCTCGCCGCCTTCGCGGTCGTTCTCGGCACACTGGTGCTGCAAGGCATGACCCTGAAGCCGCTGCTGCGCCTGCTCAGCCTCGATCCGGACAGCACGGTCGATCGCGAGGTGGCGCAGGCGCGCGTCGCCATCATGCAGGCCGCATTGGACATATTGAGTGGCAAGACATCGAGCGCCGCGGCCGCGGTGCGCGAGCAATATGCCGCCCAGCGCGCGATCGCTGAAAATCCGGAGGATGCGCAGGCGGCGACCGAGCATGACCGGTTGCGCCTCTATGCCATCAAGAGCCAGCGCGACGCGCTGGAGGAACTGCGCCGCGACGGTACGATCGGCGACGAGGCCTATCACCGTCTGGAAGAGGAGATCGACTGGTCGGAACTGGCGGCCTCACCGGCTGGGCGGTTCCAGCCGCTGACAACGTAGGTGGGGCAAGCAGAGCGCTGCACACATCTGGCCTAGCCCCGGCGTCGGTGCGGTCCATTGCAAGGCTTTCGCCGAACCGCTACTGCCATCACGAAACTGAGCCGGATAAGCAATGAAGCTCGTCAGCTACAACATCCAGTACGGCTTCGGCGGCGATGGCCGCTATGACCTCGCGCGCTGTGCCAAGGTGGTAGCCGGCGCCGACATCATCGCCTTGCAGGAGGTGGAGCGGCACTGGCAGCGCACCAACGAGAACGACCAGCCGGAAATCCTGTCCCGGTTGTTGCCCGACTATCACTGGGTCTATGGCCCGGCCTTCGACATGGATGCCAGCCAGGAACGCGATGGCCGGATCGTCAACCGTCGCAGGCAGTTCGGCACCATGCTGCTGTCGAAGCTGCCGATCGTCTGGTCGCGCCTGCATGCGCTGCCGATGCGCCGCACGCTGCGGCCGCTCAACACCCGCAATGCGGCGCTCGAATGCATGATCCGCACCCCCGCCGGTCCGATGCGGGTGCTGTCGCTGCATCTTGCCCATATCGCCGCCGAGGAGCGGCTGGAGCAGATCGACTATCTGCTGGCCGAACATCGCCGGGCGCCGTCCGATGGCGGCCCGTGGAGCGGCGCCGACGATGAGCCTGATCGCAACTGGAGCAATGGCGAGCCCGAGCCGGAGAACCCGCAGGCGGCAATCTGGCTGGGCGATTTCAACATGGAGCCCGGGAGCGCCGAACACCGGCGCATCGTCGGCAGCACGCCCTACCATCGTGGGGCGGCCTATTTCGACGGCTTCGTCGATGCCGCCGCTTTCGCCGCCGAGCCGGTGGCGGATTTCCACACCCATGTGAAGGCAATCGACGGCAAAGTGACAAAGCGCCGGCTCGATCATTGCTTCGTCGGCGGCATGTTCGCCGGACGCGTACGTTCAGTCAGCGCCGACATTGGCGAGATCGGCTCCGACCATTTTCCGCTGCGGGTCGACATCGACCTCGAGACGCCGCTCGCCGCTGCTGTGGCCGGAGGCGGATGAGGCAGCGATGACCTTGTTCGTCTTCTTCGCGGTGCTTGCCGCCGCCGCCATGCACGCGATCTGGAACGCGCTGGTCAAGGTGCATCTCGACCGCTTCCTGTCGATCACGCTGATGACGCTCGGCATGGGCGCGGCGGCATTGGTGGTGCTGCCTTTTGTCGAGGTGCCCAGGGCCGAAGTGTGGCCCTATATCATCGCCTCGGTGATCTTCCACATGGGCTACCGGACCTTCCTCATCGGCGCCTACAGGGCCGGTGATTTCGCCCAGACCTATCCGCTGGCACGCGGCACCGCGCCGCTGCTCGCCGCACTCGGCGGCATGGTGGTGGTCAAGGAGGTGCCGGCGCCGCTTGCTATCCTGGGTATCTTGCTGTTGTCGGCCGGCACGCTGGTGATGTCGTTTCGCGGCGGTGCGCATCTGGAGCGGCTCAATCTGCGCGCGGTGGGTTTTGCGCTCGGCACATCGATCTTCATCGCCAGCTACACGCTGTCGGACGGCAGTGGCGCACGGCTGGCCGCCACCGCACAGAGTTATGCCGCCTGGCTGTTCATCTGCGACGCTTTTGGAGCGTTGGTGCTGTGCCTCATCTTTCGTGGCCGCCAAGCGCTGCCGGTGCTGGCGCGCGATTGGAAGGCGGGGCTGTTCACCGGCGTGCTCAGCGGTGCCGCCTACTGGATCGTCATGTGGGCGATGACCAAGGCGCCCATCGCCTCGGTGGCCTCGCTGCGCGAGACATCGATCCTGTTCGCGATGCTGATCTCGGTCTTCGCGCTGGGCGAGAAGATGACGGGCTGGCGCGGTGCCGCCGCGCTCAGCATCGTCGCCGGCGTCGTCGCGCTCAGGCTTGGTTAGCCGAGCACCGTCATCACCTGCCCACGCCGCTCCGGGCTGAAGCGGATGGCGACGATGATGCACACCGCGACCACGCCCGCGAAAAGCGCCAGCGCATAGCCGTAGCTGCCGCCCGGAGCCTCAGCGATGCCCG
The DNA here is from genome assembly GCF_964252735.1 of Mesorhizobium sp. LjNodule214. Classification (NCBI taxonomy): domain Bacteria; kingdom Pseudomonadati; phylum Pseudomonadota; class Alphaproteobacteria; order Hyphomicrobiales; family Phyllobacteriaceae; genus Mesorhizobium; species Mesorhizobium sp. LjNodule214. Next base: position 1,731,336 of record NZ_CAXUPE020000002.1, on the reverse strand, counting down.
CCTGGTAAGGACCGCCATAGGACGCCGCGAGATTGCCGGCCTGGTAGATGAAGCCGGGCAAGGTCGCCCGCACGGCGCCGGGCGAAAGCTCGTTGAGGTGCACCGGGATGACGCCCCAGGCGCCCTGGACCGCGACCTGCATGACGAAGGCGCCGATGGCCAGCATGAAGGGCGTGGTGCTGTAGGCCCACAGCGGAATCGACGGCAAGGCGATCAGGCACGCCAGGGTGATCGCGTTGACGCGGCCGATCTTCTCGGACAGCGCGCCGAACGCCAGGCCGCCGACGATGGCGCCGATATTGGCGACGATAGTGATCCAGCTCACCGTATGCGGGTCGAAGCCGTGCTGCTTCTTCAGGAAGGTCGGGTAGAGATCCTGCGTGCCGTGGCTGAAGAAGTTGAAGAACATCATCAGCACAACCGCATAGAGGGCGACGCCCCAGTGCTTCTGCAGCGTTTCGAGAAGCCCCGGCCTGGCCGTTTTCTGCGCGTCGACGAAGGCCGGCGATTCCGGCACGTGGGAACGGATGAACAGGACGATCAGCGCCGGCAGGAAGCTGAGCAGGAACATGGACCGCCAGCCGATCGTATAGCCACCGATCGTCTGCTGATAGAGCAGGCCATAGACCACCGCCGCCAGCAGGTAGCCGGCCGGATAGCCGCACTGCAAAATCCCCGAGACCATGCCGCGCGCGCTGGGCGGAATAGACTCCATGGCGAGCGAGCTGCCCAGCCCCCATTCACCGCCCATGGCGATGCCGAACAAGGCGCGCAACGCCAGGAAGATGCCGAGATTGGGCGAGAAGGCGGCCAATGCGCCGATCACCGAATAGCTGACGATGTTGAGCATAAGGATGGGTTTGCGGCCGTATTTATCGGCAAGCATGCCGAAGAAGAATGCGCCGATGAAGCGCGTCGCCAGTGTCAGGAACAGCGCCTTGGAGACTGCCGGCACGTCAGCGTGGAATTCAGTTGCAATATCCGTGAGCAGGAATGTCAGAAGGAAGAAATCAAAGGCGTCGAGGGTCCAGCCCAGAAATGACGCCAGCACGGTTTTCTTCTGCTGCGAGTTAAGGGGCAAATTGTTCCTCCTTCCATCTTCACGGATGCGAGGAACTATCGGCCAGTTTGCGTAGGGCCGGTGGTCACTTTTTCGCGCGGCTCATGTGATCGAACGCCGCCTGGAATGACAGGAAGGCGCGACGAGAGCCGCATTGGTGACCGGTGTCAGCCGTCGGCCGGTTTGGCACGCGGCCTGAGAATTGGTTCTAGATTTCCAGATCGAAGACCATCAGGCCATCCGTGCCGCCTTCGAGCGCCGCGACCAGCCGGGCGCCGGCGCGCTGATGCGAATCGTGCACCAGATAGGCGTCGCGGCAGGCGGCGTCACGGAAGTCGATGGTAAAGCCGTGCGAGAAGCCGCGTGCAAAAGGTTCGGGGCTGACATTGGCGCTGAATTTTACCACGTCCATGCCATCGATCGCCCAGCGCAGCGCTTCGAGATCGGCGTGGATCGCCGCGCGCTCGGCGTCGGCGACATCGCTGCGGAATTTGACGAAGACACAGTGCCTGATCATTCTTTTGTCCCTCCGATCATGCCGCGCGGTTTCCAGAGAAAACAGCCGGCGGCAGCGGCTCGCGGCCAAGGATCAGGTCGGCGCCCTTTTCGCCAATCATGATCGTCGGCGCATTGGTGTTGGAGGAGGGCACGCGCGGCATCACCGACGCATCGCAGACGCGCAAGCCGTCGATGCCGCGCAGCCTGAGGTCGGGTGTCACCACGGCCATCTCGTCATGGCCCATCCGGCAGGTGCCGACCGGATGATGATCGGTCTTGGAGCTGCGGCAGGCATAGTCGAACAGATCGTCGTCGCTTTGCAGGGTAGGGCCGGGCAGCACCTCGCGCAGCACGTAAGGTTGAAGAGCCTTCTGCCGCATGATCTCGCGCGCCAGCCTCAGGCCCCTGATCGACATGTCGCGGTCGTAGGGATCGGACCAGTAGTTCGGGTCGATCAGCGGATGATCGGCCGGGTCGGCGCTCTTCAGCCGCACCGTGCCGCGCGAGCGCGGGCGCAGGAAGGCCGAGTTCAGCGTCACGCCGGGATTCCTGAGCTTCTCCACGCCGGCCTCGATGCCGGAGCCGAGGCCGAGATGGAACTGGATGTCGGGCGAGGCGGCGGTCGGGTCGGCGTACCAGAAGCCGCCGGTCTCGAACAGGCTGGAGGCCACCGGGCCTTTCTTCAGCAGAAGATACTGCAGCCCGGCCCACATCGTACGGTGCAGCTTGGCGTAGTTGTCGTAGGTGTGGTCGCCGGTGCATTCGGCGATGACGAACAGGTCGAGGTGGTCCTGCATGTTGGAGCCGACGCCAGGCAAATCATGCACCGGCGTCACGCCGACCGACTTCAGGTGATCGGCCGGCCCGATGCCCGACTGCATCAGCAGCTTCGGCGAGCCGATGGCACCGGAGGAGACGACCACCTCGCGCTCGGCGCGCAGGATTGTCTTCTCGCCGCCGGGCTTGTCGACGATCTCGACGCCGATGGCACGGCCCTTCTCGACGACGATGCGCGTCACCAGCACATCGGTCCTGACCGTCAGGTTCTTGCGTGCGCGGATCGGCTTCAGATAGGCGACCGAGGCGGATGAGCGCCGCGCATCCTTCTGGGTCAGCTGGTAGTAGCCGACGCCTTCCTGGCTGGTGCCGTTGAAGTCCGGATTGAAGGGGATGCCCATCTCTTGGCCGGCGCGGAAATAGGCCTCGCAGATCGGCAGCGGCGAAATCGGGTTGGACACGCCGAGCGGGCCCTGGTCGCCATGAAAGTCGTTGGCATAGCGCTGGTTGTTCTCGGCCCGCTTGAAATAGGGCAGCACATCGCGATAGCCCCAACCGGCAAGGCCTTCTTCCTTCTCCCAGGCGTCATAGTCGCGGGCGTTGCCGCGCGTGTAGATCTGGGCGTTGATGGAGGAGCCGCCGCCCACCACCTTGGCCTGCGTGTACCAGAAGACACGGTCCTTCATGTTTCTCTGCGGCACGGTCGACCAGCCCCAGGAGGCGATGCCCTTGGTCATCTTGGCGAAGCCCGCCGGCATGTGGATCAGCGGATGCCAGTCCTTGCCACCGGCTTCCAGCAGCAGAACCGAATTCGCCGGATCCTCGCTCAGCCGGTTGGCCAGAACGCAACCGGCCGGGCCGGCGCCAACGATGATGTAGTCGGTCATGGTCTCATCCGTTCAGAGCCTCGGCACCGACAGCGCGCCGTCGACATTGATGATCGAGCCGGTGGAAAAGCCGAGCCTGCCGCCGGCAAGGGCGGCCACCACGGCGCCGATGTCACCTACCTCGCCCCAGCGTTTTGCCGGCACCAGCCCGCCGTCGATTAGCTTGTCGTATTTGGCGGCGACGCCTGCTGTCATGTCGGTACGGATGATGCCGGGACGCAGCTCGAACACGCCGATGTTTTCGGCAGCGAGCCGCAGCGCCAGATTCTTCACCCACATGGAAAGCCCAGCTTTGGAGATGCAGTAGTCGGAACGTTCCGGCGAGGCCATCTCGGCGCTGACCGAGGTGATGGTGATGATCGATTTCGGATGGTCGCCAGGTGCCGCCAGCATCGCCTTGCCAACGGCCTGGCTGAGGAAGACGGTGCCGCGCAGATTGATGCCGAGCACGCGGTCGAAATTCTCCGGCTTCAACTCCAGCAGGTCGCCGCGCACCACGGCGCCGATACCGGCATTGTTGACCAGGCAGTCGATGCGGCCGAAGGCGCGCTTCGCAGCATCGACGACCGTGGCGTGAGCAAAAAGGTCGGCGATGTCGCAGCGGACATAGGCGAACTTCGCGCCACGCGCGGCGATGTTGGCGGTAAGCCCTTCGTCGGCCTCTTCGGCGAGGTCGGCGACGAGGATGTCGAAACCGGCATCGGCAAGCGCTTCGGCGCAGGCCAGCCCAATGCCGCGCGCGCCGCCGGTGACGATGGCCGCCGGGCGGGTCATGCGGCGAGATCCGTCTTGCGGATATGGTCGGCGACGCGCAGCGCCTGCGCGGCGATCGACAGCGCCGGGTTGACGGCCGCCGAGTTGGGCAGGAAGCCGGCGTCGACGACGAACAGATTCCGGTGGTCGAAGGCGCGGCAGAACGGATCGAGCGGCGATGTCGCGGGATCGTTGCCCATCTTCACGGTGCCGCATTGATGCGACGGGGTGCGCTTGTCGAAGGGACGAGACAGGATGATCGGATAGCCGCAGGCGCGGAAATTCTCGCGCATCACCTTGGTCAGGCCTTCCAGCGACTGCATGTTGGAGCGCCGCCACTGCATGACGATGTCCTTGCCGTCGACCATGATGCGGCTTTCGGGATCGGGCAGGTCCTCGCACATCAGATACCAGTCGACGGCGTGGCCGGCCATGAAGTCCAGCGCGAATTTCGGCGCCAGTTTCACGTTCGCCCTGAGCATGTTGCCGTCGATCTTGCCGAGAAGCTGGACGTTGCCGAGCGGCTTGCCGCCCTTGCCGTCGGACAGATAGTAGTCGTTCAGCATCAGCGTCTTTTGGTAGACGGATGTATTCCGGCGGCGCGGATCGATCGCCAGCATGGCGCTCGAATTGTGGTTCATGAAATTGCGGCCGACCTGGTCGGAAGAGTTCGCGAGACCCTTGCCGCCTCCCTTGCCATTGGGCGAGCGCAGCAGGGTGACGGCGGAATTGACCGCGCCGGCCGACAGGATGACCAGCTTCGGCGAAACTTTCTTCTGCGAACCGTTCTGGCGGTAGTGGACAGCGGCGATGGTTTTGCCATCAGCCGAGGCTTCGAGATATTCGACGTAAGCGCCGGTCTCGAGCCGGACGTTGGTGTCCGTCAGCGCCGCCGTCAGCGGGCCGGACTGCGCATCGATCTTGCCCTGGCCGGTATTGGGAAAGGCGTCCCAGCCCGTCTTGCCGTCCTTCAGCCAGGTGTCGATGTCGACGCCGAGCGGCAGCGAGGCGGGATGCAGGCCGAGGCCTTTCAGTTCGGCGCGGGCGCGGGCGATCGGCGCCTCGTCGGGCACAGGCTTGAAGGCGTAAGGGATCGAGTGGAAGGGCTCGGTCGGATCCTCGCCCAGCGTCCCGCGCACGCGAAACAGCTGTTCGGCTTTCGAATACCAGGGCTCGAATTCCTCGTAGGAAAACGGCCAGGCGGGCGAGACGCCGCCGAAATGCTCCATGGCCGAAAAATCTTCCTTGCGGTAGCGGATCAGCACCGCGCCGTAAAATTTCGAATTGCCGCCAACATAGTAGTAGTTGCCCGGATTGAAGGCTGCACCGCCGGCCTCGCGCCACATCTCCTTCGGCCGGTAATGACCGTTGACGAAGATGGCGCGGGTGTCGCGCGTCTCGGGCGTCGCCGGGAGTTTCTCGCCGCGCTCCAGCATCAGGATCGATGCGCCGCTGCCGGCAAGGCCGGAGGCGATCGTGGCGCCGCCGATGCCGGAGCCGATGATGACGATATCGGGGTTTGTCATGGCCGTCAGAGAATGCGCTTCTCGGTCGCCGGATCGAAGAACACTGCCTTGGTCAGGTTGAAGGCGAGGGGCGTCACCGTGCCCGGCTGGATCTTGGCATCGGCGCGTAGCCGCGCCACCACGGCCTTGCCGCCCAGATTGGTGACGGCGAAGGTATCGGAGCCGGCCGGCTCGATCACCTCGATATGGCAATCGGCGGTGGCGATGTTCGAGGCATTGCGCTCGGCGCCTTCCGGATCGGTCAGCGCTTCCGGGCGAACGCCGAAGATGATCGGCTTGTCCTTGAACGCCGACAGGCCAGCCGGCGCACCGGCCATCGGCAGGGAGATCGGCTCACGCCCGTCGCGCTGCAGCACCACCGACAAGGCAGAGCCATTGCCGCCGATCGTCGCCGGGACCAGGTTCATGGCCGGCGAACCCATGAAGTCGGCGACGAAGATGTTGGTCGGGTTGTTGTAGATCTCGGCCGGCGTGCCGAACTGCTGCACCTCGCCGTCGCGCATCACGGCGATCTTGGTGGCCAGCGTCATCGCCTCGATCTGGTCGTGGGTGACGTAGACGATCGTCGTGCCGGTGGTGGCGTGCAGGCGCTTGATCTCGATGCGCATGTCGACGCGCAGCTTGGCGTCGAGGTTGGAGAGCGGCTCGTCGAACAGGAACAGTTTCGGGTCGCGCACCAGCGCCCGGCCCATGGCGACGCGTTGGCGCTGGCCGCCGGAAAGCTGGCTCGGCTTGCGCTGCAACAGGTGGCCGATCTGCAGCACCTTGGCCACCTTGTCGATCGCCTTCTGGCGTTCATCGGCCGGCACGCCGCGCATCTCCATGCCGAAGGAGATGTTCCCTGCCACCGTCATGTTCGGATAGAGCGCATAGCTCTGGAACACCATGGCGATGTCGCGCTTGGACGGGTGGAGATCGTTGATCGCCCGGCCGTCGACGCGGATCTCGCCCTCGGTAATGTTTTCCAGCCCGGCGATGGTGTTGAGCAGCGTGGACTTGCCGCAGCCGGACGGGCCGACCAGCACCAGGAAGCCGCCCTTTTCGAGCTCGACATTGATGCCCTTCAGGATCTCGACCGTCCCGAAACGCTTCCTCAGCCCATCAATTTCCAGAAAAGCCATCAGATTATCCTTTGACCGCGCCGGCCATCAGCCCGCGCACGAAATAGCGGCCGGCGACGACGTAGACGAGCAGGGTGGGAAGGGCGGCGATCATCGCCGCCGCCATGTTGACATTGTATTCGACGACGCCGGTCGAGGTGTTGACGACGTTGTTCAGCGCCACCGTCATCGGCATTGCGTCACCGGTGCCGGCGTAAGCCGAGGCGAACAGGAAGTCGTTCCAGATGTTGGTGAACTGATAGATGACGGTAACGACGAAGATCGGCATCGAGTTCGGCAGCATGATGCGCCGGAAGATCTGGAAGAAGGAGGCGCCGTCGACCTGCGCCGCCTTGATCAGTTCGGTCGGGAAGGCCTCGTAGTAGTTGCGGAAGAACAGCGTGGTGAAACCGAGACCGTAGACGACGTGGACGAAGACGAGATTGACCGTCGGGTTGCCGAGCCCGAACGAGAACCCGGTCGAATTCTGCAGCGTCACGCCGAAACGGCCGAGGCTGCCCAGGATCGTCGCCATCGGCAACAGCACCGACTGGAACGGGATGAAGCAGGCAAACAGCATCAGCCCGAAGACCAGCGTGTGGCCGCGGAAGCGCCATTTGGTCAGCACATAGCCGTTGAGGGCGCCAAGCAGAGTCGAGATCAGCACCGCCGGAACCACCATCTTGATGGAGTTCCAGAAGTAACCCTTGATGCCGGCGCAGGTCAGGCCGACGCAGGTCTCACCCCAGGCCTTGAACCACGGTTCGAGGGTCGGCGATTGCGGCAGCGCCAGCATGTTGCCGTTCTGGATCTCGTCCATGGTCTTGAACGAGGTGACCAGCATGACGAAAAGCGGCATCAGGTAGAACAGCGCGAACAGCGCCAGCAGCCCGTAGATGACGGTGCGGTTGACGGTCCTGGCGCTGATGCCGGTGCTGGCCTCGCGGGCAGGTGAGGTGACGGCGCTCATCGCGGTCTCTCCCTGAGCTCGGAATAGAGATAGGGCACGATGATCGCGGTGATGGTCATCAGCATGATCACGGCGCTGGCCGAGCCGACCGCCATCTCGTTGCGCTTGAAGGTGAACTCATACATGAAGTTCGACGGCAGCCAGGCCGAGCCGCCCGGCCCGCCGCTGGTCAGCGCGACGACCAAATCGTAGGACTTGATGGCGAGGTGCGCGAGCACGATGAAGGCCGAGAGGAACACCGGCCGCAGAAGCGGAATGACGATGCGGCGATAGAGCTGGAAGGTGGTGGCGCCGTCGATCTGCGCCGCCTTCATGATCTCGCCGTCGATGCCGCGCAGGCCGGCCAGGAACATTGCCATGATGAAGCCGGAAGCCTGCCAGACGCCGGCGATGACCACCGTGTAGATGACGAAATCCTTGTTCTTGATCCAGTCGAAATGGAAGCTCGTCCAGCCCCACTGGTGCAGCGTCTGCTCGAGGCCAAGGCCGGGATCGAGGAACCATTTCCAGGCGACGCCGGTGACGATGAAGGACAGCGCCATTGGGTAAAGATAGATCGGCCGCAAGACGCCTTCGCCGCGTATCTTCTGGTCGAGCAGGATGGCCAGGAACAAGCCGAGCGCCAGGCAGATGAAGATGTAGAGAAAGCCGAAAATGCCCATATTGGTGATCGAAGTGTACCAGCTCGACGGCGGGTCGCTTTCGAAGGTCCAGCGCCACAGCCGCTGATAGGCGCGCGGCCCGGTGATGGCGTAGGACGGGAAGGTCTTGGAATTGGTGAAGGACAGATAGATCGTCCACAGGATGAAGCCGTAGACGAAGATGACAGTGGCGGCAAAGCTCGGCGCGAGCACGATCTTCGGCAGCGCGTCCTGCAGCCGCGAGCGGACGGAGGCGCTGGGGCGCGCATTGTGCTCCGGCGTCAGCTTGATCTTGGTTTCGGCAACCGTGCTCATTGGCTCATCCAGTACCGGTTCGTGCGGAGGCTCGCCGGCGCCCAAACGCACCGATCAAAGCAGCCTCAGACCCTGCATCAAGGGGACCTTCCCCGCTTGCGCGGGGAAGGTCCTTTCAAGTGGCAAATGCCTTACTTGGCGTCGTCGATCGCCTTGACCAGCTCGGTCACGGCCTCGTCCGAGGTCTTGATCTGACCGTGGACGAACTTCGAAACGACGTCCTTGTAGGCATTGGCGACGGCCGGCGGTGCGCCATAGCCCTGGGCCAGCGAGCCGAACAGCGTGCCGCCGTCATTGGCAGCCTTCAGGTCGGCCATGCCCTTCTTGCCGCAAGCGTCGAAGTCGGTGTCAGGCACGTCGGTACGGGCCGGGACCGAACCCTTGACGACGTTGAAGGCCGACTGGAAGCTCTTCGACAGCGTGGCGGTGGCCAGCGCGACCTGGGCGGCCTTGCGGTCGTCCGGAACGTTGAACATGCCGAACATGTCGGAGTTGTAGATCACGCTGCCGTCGGTGCCCGGGAAGCGATAGCACAGGAAGTCGGTGCCCGGAGTCTTTTTGGCAGCGTTGAACTCGCCCTTGGCCCAGTCGCCCATGACCTGAACCAGCGCATCGCCCTTGATGACCATGGCGGTGGCGAGGTTCCAGTCACGGCCCGAGAAGTTCGGGTCGACAAAGGTGACCAGCTTGGCGAGGTTGTCGAACGACTTCTTCATCGTGTCGGACTTCAGCGATTCTTCGTCGAGATCGTTGAAGGCTTTCTTGTAGAACTCAGGTCCGCCGGTCGACAGCACGACTGAGTCGAACATGGTGGCTTCCTGCCAGTTCTGGCCTCCGAGCGCGAGCGGGATGACGCCCGCCGCCTTGGCCTTGTCGAGCAATGCCACGAAGTCGTCGAAGGTCTTCGGCTCGGTGCCGCCGATCTTGTCCATCACCGCCTTGTTGATCCACAGCCAGTTGACCGAATGGACGTTGACCGGAGCCGCGACCCACTTGCCATCATAGACCGAGAATTTCTGCAGGGCGGCCGGAACCGACTTGTCCCAACCTTCCTTCTTCGCGGTCTCGGTGAGGTCGCCCATGACGCCGGCGGCAGCATAGTCGAGCACGGTGTAGCCGAGCATCTGCGAGGCGGTCGGGTAATTGCCGGCCGCGACCATCGCCTTCAGCGCGGTCATGGCAGCGTCGCCGCCACCACCGGCCACCGGCACGTCCTTCCAAGCAAAGCCTTCCTTGGACAGATCCTCCTTGAGGACGTTCAGAGCAGCCGCTTCGCCGCCCGACGTCCACCAATGCAGCATCTGCACTTCCTTGACGTCCTCGGCATGCGCCGAGAACACAAAGCTCGACGCAAGAGCCGTTCCGATAAGCAGTTTGCGCAACATGTACTTCCTCCCTTGTTGCATACACATAACCGGCGGATGTCCGCCGGGGTCTCCCAACTCAGCCGACCCACCATCCGGTGCGCTGGCCGCGATGAAACTGGATTGTCTTTTCCTCGGTATAGTCCTCGACGGCGCGTTTGCCGAGTTCGCGTCCGAGACCGGACTGCTTGTAGCCGCCGAAAGGCAGTTCGGGATAACCTTCCATGAACGTGTTCACCCAAACGGTCCCCGAACGCACATTCCGCGCCACCGACATGCAGGTGTCGATGCTGGCACTCCACACGCCTGCCGACAAACCATAGGGCGTGTTGTTGGCGATGTGCAACGCCTTTTCAATCGATTCAAAAGTCAGCACGGAAAGCACTGGGCCGAACACTTCTTCGCGCGCGATCGCCATGTCTTCAGTGACGCCGCGAATGATGGTCGGGTCAAGGTATTGGCCGGCATTGGACGCCAGCTGCTTACCGCCGCTGTAGACGCCGCTGCCTTCGCCCGCTGCCGCCGCTACATAGCCGGCTACCTTTGCCAGATGGTCGGACGAGATCATGGCGCCGACCTTGGTGCGGTCGTCGAGCGGATCGCCGACGGTCAACTTGGCGGTGAGCGCCTTGACCGCCAAGAGGAAGTCATCGGCGATCGCCTGATGCACGATCAGCCGGCTGCCGGCGTTGCAGCATTCGCCGGCGTTGAAGAAGCCGCCGAACACCGCTGCGTCGGCGGCCGCCTCAAGGTCGGCATCCGGGAAGACGATCTGGCCGTTCTTGCCGCCAAGCTCCATCGATACTTTCTTCAGCGAGCTGGCGGCCGAGGCCATGGTCATCTTGCCGACGCGGGTAGAACCGGTGAAGGAGACCATCTCGACCAGCGGATGGCTGACCATCGGCGCGCCGACATCGGCTCCGAGGCCGGCGAGGATGTTGACAACGCCATTTGGCAGGCCGGCCTGCATCAGGATATCGCCGAGCACGAAAGTCGAGGCCGAGGTCATCTCGCTCGGCTTGACCACCGCCGTGCAGCCGGCAGCCAGCGCGAAAGGCAGCTTCTGGCTGACGATGAGGAAGGGGAAATTCCACGGCGTGATGATCGAGACCACGCCGATCGGCTCACGCAGCACCACGCCCAGCATGGCATCGCCGAGATTGGCGTAGCTCTCGCCATGCAGCGTGCGGGCGAGGGAGGCGGCATAGCGCCAGATGTCGACGGCGCCACCGATCTCGCCGCGCGCCTGGGCGATCGGCTTGCCGGATTCCAGCGCGTCGAGCCGGGCGATGTTTTCCAGCTGGGCCTCGATCAGGTCGGCGGCCTTGAGCAGGATCGCGGCACGTTCGGAAGCCTTCATACGCGGCCATGGGCCGGTCTCGAAAGCCTTGTGCGCGGCGATCACTGCCGCCTCGACCTCGGCCTCGCCGGCCTGCGCATAGCGCGAAACGGTGAAGCCATGGCCGGGGCTCTTGCGCTCCAGCGTGCGGCCGTCGCGAGCGTCGATATGCTTGCCGTCGATCAGCAGCCGATAGGCCTTCGGTGCTGCGGATGCCTCGGCGGGCATGGCGATGTTGAGGGGCGCGTTCATCTGCGTTCGGAATCCGTTCTGCTCTAGGATCTTGAAAACACGGGCTTCTGCTTGGTCTTGAAGGCGCCGACGCCGGCCTTGAGGTCGCCGGTCACGGCGATGAAGCCGCTGGCCAGAGCCTCCGTTGCGGCAGCGCTTTCCTCGCCCTCGGCAACCGCGATCATCAGCTTGGCGGCTTCAGTCGCCAGCGGCCCGCGCTCGGCGATTTTTTCCGCCCAGGCCGTCGCTTCGGCGAACGCCTTGCCGGTCTCGACGACGCGATCGACGATACGCATGGCGAGCGCCTCCGAGGCAACAAAAACCTCGCCGCCGAGCGCCATGCGGCGCACCGCCTGCGCGCCGAAACGGCGCACAGCGCGTTGCGTGCCGGACCAGCCGGGAACGACGCCGATCGAGGTTTCCGGAAAGCCCAATTTCACCTGTGTTTCGGCGACGCGAAAGTCGCAGGCCGCGGCCAGTTCCAAGCCGCCGCCCAGCGCGTGGCCGGACAGCACGGCGATGGTCGGCTGCCTGAGCCGCGCCAGCCGGTCGAAGACGCGGTGACCATAGCGCACCCATTGCACCTGGAAATCGGCGGCGCTCATGCCGCCCCAGGCCTCGACGTCGCCGCCGGCGCAAAAGCCCTTGCCTTCGCCGCGGACGAGTACGACACGCACACCGTCGGCCATCTCGGCCTCGTCGAGCGCAGTTTCCAACGCCCGCAGCATCGGGATATCGAGCGCGTTGAACTTTTCAGGCCGACGCAAGGTGATGATGCCGATGGCGCCATCGGTTTCGAATGTAACGAGACGCTCAGCCATGCGCGCCTCCGAGCGAGGCGCCGCCATTGAGCGACAGGCCGATCGGCCGATCCTGATAGAGCGCGGACGGTGTCACCTTGAGGTCGTTGGCGACGCCGAGCGGGATCTCGGCCTGCGCCAGCACATCGCGTTCGAGGTCGATGCCGGGCGCGAGCTCCGTCACCATCAACCCGTCCGGTGTCAGCTTCATCACGCAGCGCTCGGTGACATAGGTGATGTCCTGTCCCTGCGCGACCGCGCGCTTGCCGGAGAAGGAGATGTGCTCGACCTCGCCGACCACCTTCTTGACCTTGCCCTCCTGGTCGATGCGGATGCCGCCATCGGCCAGCGAGAGTTTGGCCCCGGCATTGAAGAAGCCGGAGAAGACGATTTTTTTTGCACGCGCGGTGATGTCGACGAAGCCGCCGGCGCCGGCGGTGACATGCGGCCTTGCCGAGAGCTTCGACACGTTGACCGAGCCGTGGCGGTCGATCTGCAGGAAGGACAGCAGCGAGGCATCGAAGCCACCGGCCTGGAAGTAGATGAACTGGTGCGGCGATGGCATGATCGCCTCGGCATTCGAGGCGCAGCCGAACTTGAAGTCGAGCAGCGGCACGCCGCCGACCGCACCCTGTTCGATCACCCAGGTGACCTTGCCGTGCTGGCCTTCCTCGAGAAGGATGCGCGGCACATTGGCCGAGATGCCGAAGCCGATGTTGACGGCCATGCCGTCGCGCAACTCCATGGCGACGCGGCGCGCAATCACCTTCTGGACGTTCATTTCGGCATTGCGGAAGGTCGATAGCGGCCGGAAGATCTCGCCGGAGATCGCCGGGTCGTAAGGCGTCAGTGTCGTCTGCAACTGGTCGGGCGCGACGACGATGTGGTCGACAAGCACGCCGGGCACACGCACATCATGCGGCTTCAGCGTGCCGTTCTCGACGACGCGCTTGACCTGCGCGATGACGATGCCGCCATTGTTGCGGGCGGCCAGCGCTTGCTCCAGCCCGCCGAGATAGGCGCCCTCATGCTCGTAGGTGAGGTTGCCACGCTCGTCCGCGGTGGTGGCGCGGATGATCGAGACCTGCGGGACGATCGAGCGGAAATAGAGCCATTCCTCGCCGTCGAACTGCTGCACCGAAACGATCGGCTCGCTGGCGGCGGCGTTCATGGCGCAGCCCTGGTGGCGCGGGTCGGCGAAGGTGTCGAGGCCGACCTTGGTCAGCACGCCCGGACGCTTGGCGGCGGCCTCGCGGTGCATGTCGAACAATATGCCTGACGGCACATTGTAGGCGGCGACCGAATTGTCGCCGATCATCTTCCAGATCTGCGGCGGCTCGGACGACGAGGGGCCGGACGGATAGGAGCCGCACAGCGTGCGCTTCAGCAGGCCGGGCTTGGCCAGATGGTCGATACCCTTGATGCCGTACATGTCGCCGGCGGCGATCGGATGCAGCGTGGTGATATTCCTCGGGTGCCCCTCTGCGTCGAAGCGCTCGCCGACCGCGGCAAGCACCGCGTCCGGGCAGCCGAGGCCGCTCGACGACGAGACGGAAACGACCATGCCGTCCTCGATCAGGCTGGCGGCCTGCGCGGCGGAAACGACCTTGCTCACGCGGCGCTCCCAAGTTTCGGGTCGATTGTGACCGCCTTGCCTGATTTCGCGGACTGAAGTGCTGCCTCGGCCGACGTCAGCGACCAGACGCCGTCTTCACCCGTCGCGGATGGCTGGCCCTCGCCACGGATGGCGGCATGGAACTGGCGCAGCGACCTCGTGTAGAGATCCTCGCGGTCGAAGCTCAATTCTTCCTCGCCCTTTGCGGTGCGCAGCAGCACCGAGCCAACCGGCTTCTGCGTCATCACGTTGCTGGCGAAGAGCGAGCCTTCCGAACCATGCACCTCGAAGCCGGTGCCGGCGAATTTGGTCGTGAAGCCCTCATGCGATTGGGCAATGACGCCCGATTTGAAGCGCCAGATGCACATCGCGCCGTCTTCCAGACCACCGCCCGCCATGCCAGCGCTCTGGGTGAAGGCCGAAATCTCGACCGGATCGTCGTTCAGCACGAAGCGAAGCGTGTCGGCGTCGTGCACGGTGATGTCGAGCACCACGCCGCCGCCCGCCTCGGGCTTGCTGATGCGCCAGCCCTGCAGGATCTCGGGCAGGTAGACTGAGTGAAAAACACGGGCGGCGACCGGCTTACCGATGCGGCCGGTGGCGATCGTTTCGCGCATGGCCCGGTGCGCGCCGGCATTGCGCAGATGGTGATTGGTGCCGAGCACGATGCCGGCAGCCTTGGCGGCGGCGACCATCGTGCGCGCATCGGCGCTGGTCAGCGCCAGCGGCTTCTCGCACAGCACATGCTTGCCCGCCTTGATGGCGGCCAGTGCCTGTTCGAGATGCAATTCGTTGGTGGTCGAGATGTAGACGGCATCGACACCGGAACCGAGCAGCGCATCCAGTGTCGAGACGGCGTGCGGAATGTTGTTTTCCCGGGCGTAAGAAGCGCCGCGCTCCTGGTTGGAGCTCATCACGGCAGCGATCTCGCCATCGGTCTGCGCGCGGATGGCGCCGATCATGAATTGCCTGGCGATCGTGCTGGCGCCGATCAGACCCCATCTGACGCTCATGCCGCGTCTCCCAGTCCTGCGCGGCGATCGGGACCGCAACTGTCCCTGACGACGAGATTGACCGCGCCGATATGGTCCTCGGCGCGCGTGGTGCGCGACTGGATCATCTTCAGCATGACATGGGCGGCACGCTCGCCGAGGCCCGCCGAGTCCACCGCGACGCTGGTCAGCGCCGGCATGTAATGCTCGGCCTCGGCCACGTCGTCGAAGCCGACGACGGCAAAATCCGCGCCCGGCTCAAGCCCGCGCTTGCGCAGCGCCAGCATGGCGCCGAAGGCGACCGCGTCGTTGAAGCAGAGTGCCGCCGTCGGCGGCTCGGCCATCGCAAGGGCTGTCTCCATACAGGCGATGCCGCCCTTGCGGCTGGTCTCGCCTTCGAAGATCAGCCTGTCGCTCGTCGCAATGCCGAGCGTCTCGCAGGCCTCACGGAAACCGCCCAATCGTTCGTGATAGACCACCAGGTCGGAGGAGCCGCCGAAGAAGGCCAGCCGGCGATGGCCCTTGCCGATCAGATGGGCGGTGGCGAGCCAAGCGCCGCGATGATTGTCGGGCGCGATCACAGGGATGCGGCTTTCAGGCAAGCGGCGCATGGCGAAGACGACCGGCAGGCCTGCCGTCTCCAGGCGGCGGAAGGCGCCCGGCGTCGTGCCGCGGGCCGGCGACACGATCAGCCCGGCGACGCCCTGTTCCATCAGCGATTTCAGCACTTCCTCCTGGCGCACCGGGTTCTCCGCCGTGTTGGCGATGAAGGGCACGATGCCGGCCGACTGGAAGACACGCTCCATGCCGACCGCCAGTTCGGCGAAAAACGGATTGGTGAGATCGTTGATGACCATGCCGATGACATTGGAGTGGGCCTTGCGCAGATTGGCGGCGCCGCGGTTGTAGACATAGCCGACATCCTCGATCGCCTTGCGCACTTTGACCGCGGTTTCAGGCCGGATCAGCCCGCTGCCCTGGAGCACGAGCGACACCGTCGATTTGGACACGCCCGCCTCGCGGGCAATGTCGAGTATCGTCGCCTTGGCCCGGCTGGCCATCCAGATGCGTCCTCCCGGTGTTTTTGGTTGAATTTATTGGAACGTTCTAATCACTGCCGAGAATGGGAGTCAATCTGGATTTTTCTCGAATGCAAAAAATTGATCGACCGCGCTGAAAAATCTTTCCTCACAAGGGTTCCTGTGTTGCGATGCAGCATCCGGTCGCTCTGGGTATGAGAATCATAAAGGTTCTTGATTTATTGGAACGTTCCATTTATAGGCGCGACAAAGGGAGAGTTTCATGGACATCATTTTGCCCGAAGAGGGCGGTCGCCACTCTGGCTATCGGCTGGTCGGCCAGCCGGTGCAGCCGGTGGCCGGCGCGCGGTTTTCGCGCATCGCCTATGCCGCCGCCCATGTCGTGGCAGATCCTCTGGCCATGACCGATCCGTGGTCGCGACCCGTTGTCGATTGGAACAAGACGATGGCGTTTCGTCATCATCTGTGGGTGCTCGGCTTCCGCATCGCCGAGGCGATGGACACCTCGCAGCGCGGCATGGGCTTCGACTGGGCAAGCGCGAAGGAATTGATCCGCCGTTCGATCGCCGAGGCGAGCACCGTCGAGGGCGCCGACCTCGCTTCCGGCGCCGGTACCGACCATCTGGCGCCATCCACCGCCAGGAGCCTCGATGATGTCATCGCGGCCTATGAGGAACAGTTCGGCTTCATTGAAGGCGAGGGCGGCAAGGCGATCATGATGGCAAGCCGGGCGCTGGCGGCTGTCGCCACGGGGCCCGACGACTATGCTCGGGTCTACGACCGCATCCTCGGCCAGGCCTCTGGCAAGGTCATCCTTCACTGGCTGGGCGACATGTTCGACCCGGCACTCAAGGGGTATTGGGGCAGCAATGATTTCGAGATGGCGCTCGACACGGTCGTCGCCATTATCGAACGCCATGCAAGCAAGGTCGAAGGGATAAAAATCTCGCTGCTCGATGCCGACAAGGAGGTGGCGCTCCGGAACCGGCTGCCCGAGGGCGTCGTCATGTTCACCGGCGACGATTTCAACTATCCCGAACTGATCGCCGGCGACGGCCAGAGACATTCGCACGCGCTGCTCGGCATTTTCGACGCTATCGCGCCGGTCGCCAACGCGGCGCTGGCCAAACTGGCCGACGGCGATCGGGCTGGCTACGACGCGCTGATGGCGCCGACCGTGCCGCTGTCGCGAAAAATCTTCGAGGCGCCGACCGAATATTACAAGGCCGGCATCGTCTTCATGGCCTGGCTCAATGGCCACCAGGACCATTTCTCGATGATCGGCGGCATGCAGTCGGCGCGCGGCATCCTTCACTATGCCGATGTCTTCCGGCACGCCGATCAGGCCGGATTGCTGGCCGATCCGGAGCTTGCCGTCGCCAGGATGAAGCACCTCTGCGCCGTCGTCGGCGTCTGAGCACGCCGGCTTCGTCTCTGCCTCGGGCCGATGTTCGGATTTGCCTTGCCTGGGCAAATCTGTATTCGGTATGGCCCATGGGAGGGTACAGCAGGGCATGGCCGACAAAGTAGCTTTGATCACCGGCGTGACCGGCCAGGACGGCGCCTATCTGGCACAGTTGCTGCTGCAGAAGGGCTATGTTGTCCATGGCGTCAAACGCCGTTCTTCTTCCTTCAATACCGAGCGCGTCGACGACATCTATGTCGATCCGCATGAGCGCGGCGCCCGTTTCTTTCTGCACTATGGCGATCTCACCGACTCGACCAACCTGATCCGCCTGGTGCAGGAGACGAAGCCTAGCGAAATCTACAACCTCGGCGCCCAGAGCCATGTCCAGGTGAGTTTCGAGACACCGGAATATACCGGCAATGCCGATGCGCTCGGCACGCTCAGGCTGCTGGAGGCTATCCGCATCCTTGGCCTCGAAAAGTCGGTGCGTTTCTATCAGGCGTCGACATCGGAGCTATACGGCAAGGCTGCCGAGACCCCGCAAAGCGAGACCACGCCCTTCTATCCGCGCTCGCCCTATGCGGCGGCCAAGCTCTACGCCTACTGGATCACGGTCAACTACCGTGAAGCCTACGGCATGTTTGCCGCCAACGGCATCCTGTTCAACCATGAGAGTCCGACACGCGGCGAAACCTTCGTCACCCGCAAGATCACGCGCGCCGTCGCCGCGATCCATCGCGGGCTGCAGGACACGCTCTATCTCGGCAATATCGACGCCAGACGCGATTGGGGCCATGCTCGCGACTATGTCGAAGGCATGTGGCGCATCCTGCAGCATAGCGAGGCCGACGACTTCGTGCTGGCGACCGGCGAGATGCACTCAGTGCGAGAGTTCGTCGAACTGGCCTTCGCCGAGACCGGACGGACCATTCGCTGGCAAGGCCAAGGTGTCGATGAAGTCGGAGCGGATGCCGGTTCGGGCGCCGTTCTGGTGCGCATCGACCCGCGCTATTTCAGGCCGACGGAGGTCGAGACACTCGTCGGCGACGCATCCAAGGCGAGAGCCAAGCTTGGCTGGTCGCACACAATTGGCTTCAAAGCGCTGGTTGCCGAAATGGTGCAGGCCGACCTGGTGCGTTCGGTCGACGACATCCGGCGCAACAGCCACCAGACATAGGATGCAGCGATGACTTTCGAGCTTCGGGGAAAGCGGGTTTTTGTCGCCGGGCATCGCGGCATGGTCGGCTCGGCAATCGTGCGCCGGCTGGCAAGCGAGGATTGCGAAGTTTTGATCGTGCCGCGTGAGCAACTCGATCTTCTCGACCAGGCCGGCGTGCGGCGCTGGATGGCCGACCACAGGCCGGACGCGGTGGTGATGGCCGCGGCCAAGGTCGGCGGCATCCTGGCCAATGACAGGTTTCCGGTCGATTTCCTGTACGAAAATCTCGTCGTGCAGACCAATGTGATTGAGGCTGCCTATCAGAACGGAGTGGAGAAGCTCCTGTTTCTCGGCTCGTCCTGCATCTATCCGAAGCACGCGCCGCAGCCGATCCCGGAAGAGGCATTGCTGACCGGCCCGCTCGAGCCGACCAATGAATGGTATGCAGTCGCCAAGATCGCCGGGCTGAAACTGTGCCAGGCCTACCGTCGCCAGTATGGTGTCAATTACATTTCGGCGATGCCGACCAATCTTTACGGTCCGGGCGATAATTTCGACCTCTCCAGCAGCCACGTCGTGCCGGCGTTGATGCGCAAGGCCTATGAAGCCAAGCGCAACGGCGGCAAGACCTTGGAGATCTGGGGATCAGGCACGCCGATGCGTGAGTTCCTGCATGTCGATGACGCCGCCAACGCCCTGGTCTGGCTGCTGAAGAATTATGCCGGAGACAGCCATGTCAATGTCGGTTCGGGAGAGGACATCAGCATTGCGGATCTGGCCCGCACCGTCGTATCCGTCGTCGGCGCAGAGGCGGCGATTGCATTCGACTCGACGAAGCCGGACGGCACGCCGCGCAAGCTGATGGATGTGTCGCGCCTGTTTGCCACGGGCTGGCGTCCGGCCTACTCGCTTCGCAGTGGATTGGAACAGACCTATGCGTGGTTTCTCCAGCATGTTGAGAAAGGTGATGTCCGCCTCGGCGCGACCTGAACCTCGATCGACGCTGATCGCCGCGACGAGAGATGACGGTCTGGGTGGCCGTCTCCTGGCCATGGTCAATGCAAAGTCGCTGGCCGATGCGCTTGGCTACCGCTTCGGTTTCACCTGGAACGACAAGGCTATCGTGGACAAGACGTTCCACATTGTCGATGTGGTCGAGGCCATATTCTCTCCCGAGTTCATCGAGAGACATTGGCTGGGCAGAAAAATCAAGGCAGCCGATTTCGGCGTTCTCGACAACCGGGCATTCACGCGCTCCAGCCTGGATATCTCCACACGGCGGGGAAATTACCAGGGCTGGATCTGCAACGAGTTCAACGTCTGGAAATCCTTCCACGGCGAGGGGGCCGATCGTGTCCGGAGATCCGAAACGCTGCGGGCATTCGGGTTCTCCCAAAGCGTAAAACAGGCGATCGGCGCGGCCGACAAGAGCCCTTTTCCCGGTCCTGTGGTCGCTTTGCATCTTCGCAGCGGCGACATCGTCCGCGGCAAATTTCGCGTAAGGCTGGACTTTGGCGACAAGGTGATCCCTTCGACGCTTGCCAAGGCGATCGTGTCGAAACTCTCGTCGCAGGGTTTGACGACCCTTTTGATCGGCCAGGATCGTCCCACGCTCGAATATCTGAAATCGGAAACCGGAGCCTTGCTGACCGACGATTTTGGGGCCGATGAATTCGCGGATCAAACCCTCAAAGCGTTTTTTGAAATGGCGCTCATGGCACGCTGCCAGCAGATCTATGCGGGCAGCAGCGTCTTTGCGACGATCGCTTCGGTGATGGGTGACGTCCCTTGCAACAAGCCGAAGACGTTGTTCAGCAAGCGTCGGGCAGCCGACATCATCCTGGATGAGTTGAAGTCTCACCAGGCGGACTACCATCCGCTCGAAGCCGCCTTCGGCTATCAGGCGGCGTTTCTGTCTTTGGAGGACAAGGTCAGCCCTCGGCAAGCGAGGGAAATCCTGGAGAAGGCCCGCGAGCTTGATCCGGAAAACGACGTCTACGCGCTGAAGATCGCAGCCGCCTATTTTCGCGAAAGGGACTTTTCCTCGGGCGAGGCAGTTCTGAAATCCGTGATGATCAGCCAGTTCCGCGGCTCTGCCGACATGCCGCTGCAAATGATGCGGATTCTGACCGGCTGGACGTGGCGCGGCCATGTCATGTCCAAGGATTTTGAACGGTTCTTCGCGGCCGCGAAGGCGGGTTATCCCCATGCCGCCGCGTGCTCGGCGCATATTTTCCAGGACGCATTGAAGGATGCGGAATCTGCATCGAAAATGGCCGCCCTAGCGCTTGCGGCCGAACCGGAGAATGAGATCTTCAAGAAAATCGGGCGGCAATTGGGACCGCTCACGACAGGGAAATCCGGCGCGCTGTCGAAGCTGCGGTCGCGGCTCTGGAAAGCCGGTCTGAGAATCTGACTGTTTGTTTTTGCGCAATTCCGGACGGAAAACCGCTACGCACTTTTCCTGGAATTGCTTAGGCCTTTCTCCACATCCAGAACGGAGCGATGCGGCCGGCAATTTCGATGCACCCGTCCGCTCGTGCATCGAGAAGAGTTTCGCTGACTATTTTTTCAGTTCCTTTGAACCAACCCATCGCGGGACGCGACCAAGCGCTGCGTAACAACGTGGTTCATCAAGGAGAACGCCCATGTTTATTCGATCAAGAAACGTCTTGCTTGCCGCCATTGCCGTCTCAGTGCTGGCCGGCTGTCAGACGACGGCGCCAAGAGATTGCGACAAGACAAAGCCTGGTGTCACCCACAATGCCAAATGCTGCGGCATCGGCGACGCACCTTGCAAGGAAGGCAAGAACGGCGACAAGCACGACAACAGACCCGATCCGCGGCCGCAGTGAAGTAGGGGAATACGGGAGTAAGGAAATAGGACGAGCGGCGGCAATTGCCCTACGCCCTATTGCCTTACTCCCCACCGGGACGGGCCTCAGGTATGGCGAGATGCGATACGGCTTGTCTGGATGGTGGGCGTGACAGGGATTGAACCTGTGACCCCTGCAATGTCAATGCAGTGCTCTCCCGCTGAGCTACACGCCCATCCGAAGCCGCGCATACACCATTTTTGATCCAGCGCGTCAATAGGTCGAAAAAGGAAAGAAAGGCTCGTTTTGTCGCGCCGTCGAAGGCGCGCCGGGGTCGAGCCGGAAGTGCTTCAGGCGGCCTGCAGCATCTTTTCGACCTCGTTGACGAGGTCGCGCAGGTGGAACGGCTTCGACAGGACCTTGGCGTCCTTCGGGGCCTTGGAATCCGGATTGAGCGCAACGGCGGCGAAACCGGTGATGAACATGACCTTGAGGTCCGGATCGATCTCGGTGGCGCGGCGGGCAAGCTCGATGCCGTCCATCTCGGGCATGACGATATCGGTCAGGAGCAGCGAGAAAGGCTCCTCGCGCAGCCGCTCATAGGCGCTGGCGCCATTGTCGAAATCGCTCACCTGATAACCGGCGCGCTCCAGTGCCTTGACGAGGAACCGGCGCATATCGTCATCGTCTTCCGCCAGCAGAATGCGTGCCATCATATCCCGTCCGAATCACCCGCCCCGACATTGGCGCCGGGCAAGCCCGTTAACCATCCTGTATATGAGGAGGTGACGGTAAACATCAAGTGAACGATGGCAGCATTGTCCCGACTTTTGCCGAGCTGTGAGGGTGCTGAAATGCTGGACATGCGACCGGCGAGATGGCACTTTCAAATCATGATGCAGTGCTGTTTCCGGGTTCGCTCAAATTGAAGACGGCAGCCGAGGATTTTTCGGTCGTTCCACCCTTCGAAATCCGATCGGGCGCCGAGCAGCGCGTTCCCTTCCTCTTCAACTCGCCGCATAGCGGCCGCTACTATCCCGACCGTTTCCTGGCCATGGCGCGGCTCGACCGCAACGCCATCCGCCGGTCCGAGGATTGCTATGTCGAGGAACTGTTCGGCGGCGCAGTGGCGCTTGGCGCGCCGATGCTGGCGGCGAATTTCCCGCGCGCCTATCTCGACGTCAATCGCGAGCCCTGGGAACTCGACCCGCGCATGTTCGCCGAACCGGTGCCGTCTTTCTGCAACATCCGCTCGGCGCGGGTCGCGGGCGGGCTTGGCACCGTGCCGAAGCTGGTGGGCGAGGGGCTCGACATCTATTCCGGCCGTTTGCCGCTGGCCGAGGCCGTGGCGCGTATCGAGACCGTCTACAAGCCCTATCACGAGACGCTGAAGCGGCTTTTGACCAGAACCCATGCGCGGTTCGGCTATGCCGTGCTGATCGACTGCCACTCGATGCCCGCCAGCATCAGGGTCGGCGACAATGGGGTGCGGCCGGACTTCATCATCGGCGACCGGTTCGGCATCTCCGCCGCGGCCGCCTTGACCGAGACGGCGATCGGCCTGCTCACCGGCATGGGCTATACCGTCGCCCACAATAAGCCCTATGCCGGCGGCTTCATCACCGAGCATTACGGGCGGCCGGCGCGCCATCTCCACGCGCTGCAGATCGAGGTCAATCGCGGGCTTTACATGAATGAGCGGACGTTCCAGAAAGCCGCCGGCTTCGATGCGCTTGCCGACGATCTGGCGCGCTTCTCGGCCGACCTGATGGCGATGCCCGATCACCATTTCATCGACCTGCCGCTCGCCGCCGAATAGGTTTGGCGCCCAGGCGGCACAGGTCAACGCCGCGCCGGTGTCGCGGCGAAAAAAAGACCGCATCGTTTGCACGACACGGTCGAAGTCTAGGGAGGAAACGCCCAAGGAGGGCATGGACAGGAAGACCTGTCCGAGAACAAATCTATTGTGCGCTGCACAAATGTCAACCGACTTCGGGCTTTTTTAATTCACTATGAAGTGGAAATTGCGTTTCGATGACGCTTGCGTGACATTCAGGCAACAGTGCTCGTGGCGCCGGAGGGCTCCCAAGCCCTTGCTCCGGCGCGAAATCACCGGCAATGACGAAATGCTGCAACGCGGGAGAATCAGTTGGATATCAGCATCGACTTCATGCGGCGCATCGCCGATGCCGCCGCCGCCGAGACCTTGCCACGCTTCCGCAGCCAAGGAACCGTCGCCAACAAGGAGGCGGGCGGCTTCGACCCGGTCACCGAGGCCGACCGCGAGGCCGAGCGGGTCATCCGGGCGCTGATATCGGCGGAATATCCCGATCACGGCATTTTGGGTGAGGAGCATGGCAGCGAGAACATTTTCAGCAAGCATGTCTGGGTGATCGACCCGATCGATGGCACCCGCGCCTTCATTTCCGGCCTGCCGGTATGGGGAACGCTGGTCGGGTTCACGGTCGACGGTGATGCCGTCGCCGGCCTGATGTCGCAGCCCTTCACCGGCGAGCTGTATTACGCCAACGCCTCCGGCGCCCACTATGAGGGGCCGGGCGGACCGAGAAGGCTTTCGGCGCGCAAGACGACCGAACTCAGCAAAGCGACGCTGTTCACCACCACGCCGGCGCTGTTCAAGGGTGAGGCGCGCACGCGCTACGACCAGTTCGAGAAGCAGGTCCAGCTCGCCCGCTACGGCACAGATTGCTACGCCTTCGCCATGGTCGCGGCGGGAAGCGTCGACATCGTCGCCGATCCCGGGCTGAAGCCCTACGACATCGTGGCGCTGATCCCGATCATCGAGAAGGCCGGCGGCGTCGTCACCACCTTCGACGGCGGACCGGCGGAAAAGGGCGGCGACATACTGGCGGCGGCGACGCCGGAACTGCATGCGGCTGCCATGGCGGCATTGCGCGGCTAGGGTCCGCTGATATTCAGCTGATGCCGGCCTGCGAATGGCGGTTTCCTGCGCTTCCGGTGCTCACGTACCCAAAAGTACGCTCCGCTCCGGTTCTCGGAACCCATCATTCTCGGCTCGGCCTGACCTGAATCTCGACGAACCCTTGGCGCGGCGACAAATAGGCAACTGCCACCCAATCCTCCTGACAGGCAGGTGTCAGGATCCTTCCGCTATAGAAGGATTTCACCTGAGGGGAGGATCAGAGATGCCGACGCAGTCAACAGCCAGCCGTTCCGACAAAGACCCTGCGGACGGCCGCAGCCATTTCGATTTCTTCCACGGACGCTGGGCGGTCAGCCATCGAAGGCTGCGCAAGCGGCTGGCAGACGACACCAACTGGGACATATTTGGCGGAACATGCGACGTGCGCCCGATTCTCGGCGGTCTCGGCAATGTCGACGACAATGTGATTGAATTGCCCGGCGGGAGCTATCGCGCCGCCACGGTGCGGACCTTCGATCCGGCGACGAAACAGTGGTCGATCTGGTGGATCGACGGCCGCAATCCGCTGACCATCGACGTGCCGATGCGCGGGTCGTTCGAGGATGGTGTCGGCACATTTTTGTGCGAAGATGTTTTCGAAGGCCGCCCGATCCGGGTGCGCTTCCTCTGGTCGGGGATCACCGAAAAGTCTGCGCGCTGGGAGCAGGCCTTTTCGCCGGATGGCGGCAAGACCTGGGAAACCAACTGGATCATGGAATTCGCCCGCCAGGCCTGATCTCCGAGGGTCAGCGCCGCAGATTGCTGTCGCTCAGGCGTCGTCGCCGGTGCCCGGGATGAAGGCATCGAAAGCGGCGAGGAACTGCTCGCGATACATGTCAGCCTCCTGCAGGATTTCATGGTGTGCGCCGTCGATCATCAGCAGCGAACCGAGGCGCAGACGCCTTGCATAGGCCTCCACAGCCTTGGTCGAAACGACCTGGTCGGCGCCGGCGGCGATCACCAGCATAGGGACCTGGATCGCGGCGACAAAGTCCGGATCGCTGACGGCTTCGGACGCCTCCGCGGCGGCTTTCAGCCAGCGGATCGTCGGCCCGCCAAGCGCCAGTTGCGGATAGGCTTCGTAGATGCCGGTGTTGCGCCGGTAGCGTTCCGGATCCGATGTCACCTTGTTGACGGCGAAGGGGGTGGTCTGCTTCGGCCGCGGTCCCCATGCGGCATAAAGCCGGCCGAGGCCCAGAAGGCAAAACACCGAGCAGACACGGCGAACCGTCGATATTGAGACCGGAAGGTCCGGCAAGGTCAGGAAGGGCGCGATCAGCACCATGCGCCGCACCCGGTTGACCATGGAAGGCGAGGCAAGCAGGGCGACCACCGCTCCGGCTGAATGGGCCAGGATGTAGTAAGGTCCGCGGCAATCGGGCAGCACGATCTCTTCGAAGAACTGTTCCAGGTCGCTGGTGTAGTCACGAAAACTGCGGACATAGCCGCGCTGCCGGTCGCGGATCAGCCGGTCGGAGCCACCCTGGCCGCGCCAGTCGAGGGTGGCAACGCCAAAGCCTCTGTCGGTAAGGTTGCGGATGGTCTCAAAATATTTCTCGGTGCACTCGTTGCGACCGGTCAGCACCACTACCGTGCCCTTGATCGGGCGGGTTACGGCGCCAAAGAGGCCATAGCGGATCCGCTTGCGGTCGCGGGTGGTGAAATAACCGCCTGCCGCGTTTACCGGTGACGGATTGCCAGGAAATTCGTGGAATAGGTCCGTCATTCGGCGTTTCGTTTTTCGTGTCGCTAGCGAGGCGCAGGCCCGGTGATAGACGCCAACGCGGCAAAAGCAAAGGGCTTCCGGTTGGAAGGGGAAGGCAGGAACTTCCGGCAACGAATGAGGCCGGAAGCAGCCTGCGGCGTGCTTCCGGCCTCTGTCGATCCGGGAGGAAGGGACGTTACACCCGGTTCGGCCTCGTCGCGGCACCTCATCCCGATGCCACCTGTTCTTGATCCTGGCTGCACACTAGCGCTGCCTGGCTGAACGGGCGCCGAAGCGGCGGTTCATCTGCCGTTCATCGAAGCGCGAATTCGCCGTCCGGCAAAAATCTTGAAATGCGCTTTTGCGCTCCCCAAATGTCTGATGCGGTCGCCAATGTCGGGGCCGCTGGCCCATCCGGAACGCCGTCACGGGTTTCGCACCGGCCAAACGCAAACCTTGTTGCTCACAGGAGAACACCTCATGCGTCACGTTGATTTTTCCCCGCTTTATCGCTCGACCGTCGGCTTCGACCGTCTCTTCACCATGCTGGATTCGCTTGCCCAGCCCGAGAGCGCGCAGACCTACCCGCCCTACAACATCGAGCGCACCGGCGAGGACGCCTATCGCATCTCGATGGCGGTTGCCGGTTTCTCGGAAGACGAGATCTCGATCGAGGCCCATCGCAATGTGCTGACCGTGAAAGGTGAGCGCAAGGAAGAGGGCAATGGCGAAGGTTCCGAGCTGCTCTATCGCGGTATCGCCTCGAGGGCCTTCGAGCGCCGCTTCCAGCTTGCCGACCATGTCGATGTCGTCGGCGCCACGCTGAAGAACGGTCTGCTCTTCGTCGACCTCAAGCGCAACATCCCCGAGGAACTGAAGCCGCGCAAGATCGCGATTACCGCGTCCTCGGCCAAGGCCAAGCAGATCGAGGCCAAGACCGCCGCGTAATCGCGGATCTCTCGAACGAACAAGTCCGTCTCCTCCCGAGACGAAAGCGGCGCCGAAAGGCGCCGCTTTTTGTTTGTCTTGATGTCTGTGCCATCCCCAACCAAGGATACTGGCCCTTTCGCGGCAAGCCTCGCTGAACGAGGTTTTCGTCCTACGAACGGATCGAGGGCATGTCTGATTTTTCCCTGGCGCTGACGGGCACAATCGCCATCACCTTTCTGCTGGCCGGCATCGTCAAGGGTGTCACCGGCATGGGTCTGCCGACGCTGGCAATGGGGCTTCTCGGCACCGTCATGCCGCCTGTGACCGCTGCCTCGCTGCTGATCGTCCCGTCCTTCGTCACCAATGTCTGGCAGCTGTTCGCGGGCCCGAGCTTCGCATCGATCCTGCGCCGGCTGTGGCTGATGATGGCCGGCATTCTCATCGGCACGGTCGCCGGGGCAAGGCTGCTGGCCAGCGACAACATAAAATGGACGACCGCGGGCCTGGGTGCAGCGCTGGTGCTCTACGCCGCCTACACGCTGCTGGCACGACAGCTCAGCATTCCGACCAAGGCCGAGCGCTGGTCGTCGCCGACCATCGGCTTCCTCACCGGCCTTGTCACCGGCGGCACAGGCGTGTTCGTCGTGCCGGCGGTGCCCTACATCCAGGCGCTGGGGCTGAGCCGGGACGACCTGATCCAGGCGCTCGGTCTTTCCTTCACGGTGTCGACCATTGCGCTGGCAGTCGGCCTCGCCTCGCATGGCGCATTTCAGATCGAGCATATCGCGATGTCGGCGCTGGCCGTCGCGCCGGCCCTGCTCGGGATGTGGCTCGGCCAGTTGCTCAGGCAGAGGATCAGCCCGGCGACCTTCCGCCGCTGGTTTCTGATCTTCCTGATCATGCTTGGACTGGAGCTGCTGGCGCGGCCCTTTCTGGCCTAGCCGTTTCCTTACCGGGCCAGCAAATGGCCAAGGTGGTCGACCTCTTCCGTGGTCGTGGCGAAGCTGGCGACGAAACGGTAGATCGCTTCATTGTCGCCGAGGTGGCCGTCGAAGCCTTGGGGTACGCCCCATTCGTAGAATTTGGCGCCCGCCGCCTGCAGCCTTTCGGCACTGGCGCGATCGAGGATGGCGAAAACCTCGTTGGCCTGCGGCAGCCAGGCAAGTCGGCCGGCCGGCGCGTCTTCGATCGTCTCGGCCAGCCGCGCGGCCATCGCGTTGCTGTGGCGCGCCATCCTCAGCCAGAGGTCGTCGGTGAAATAGGCTTCGAACTGGGCCGAGATGAAGCGTGCCTTCGAGAAGGTCTGTCCGGCGCGCTGGCGCAGCAGGCGCAGATCATGCCCGATGTCGGGGTTCAGGACCACGACCGCGTCGGCCATCCAGCAGCCGTTCTTGGTGCCGCCGAAGGAGATGAGGTCGACGCCGCTCTTCCAGGTCATTTCCGCAGGCGAAATGTCGGTCGCAGCAACGGCGTTGGCGAAGCGCGCACCGTCCATGTGCAGAGGCAGCTTGTGGCGGCGAGCGACCTCAGACACGGCTTTGACATCGTCGACGGTGTAGATCGTGCCGACCTCGGTCGCCTGGGTGATCGTCACCGCCATCGGCTGGCCGGCGGGAGCGAGGTCTTGCGAATAGCGCGTGATAGCCCGGTCGAGAACCTGCGGATTGATGCGCCCCAATGGCCCGGGGACGGGCGACATGCGCGCTCCGCCGGTATAGAAGCCCGCGGCACCGAATTCATCGACGTTCATATGCGCTTCGGAATGGCAGAAGGCGACGCCGCCGATACGATTGCATGCCGCCATGGAGAGCGCGTTGGCCGCCGTGCCGGTCGCGACGAAGAACACTGCGACCTCCCGCTCGAAGATCTCGCTGAAGCGCCGGTAGACGGCGCGGTCCAGTTCGCCATCGCCATAGGCGGTCGCGATGCCCGCGGCGTGCCGGGAAAGATTGGCCGAGATGTCGGGATGGACGCCCGCCCAGTTGTCGGATGCAAAGAACATTGAGAGGTCCGTATCTGGTTTGAAAAACGGGCGGGACCATGGCTGCTTTGGTGTTTGAGGCGCAAGGGCCAAGCGCTGGAAAACCAGTAAAGCCAGCCGAGCCATGCGGCAGGGGTGGCGATTGAAGGTTACGTTTCTGCACTTCCATGCGCAATTTTCTGTCGTGAAAGGCTCGAGATTTTTGTGAATCGGTCTTGTGCACGCCTGCGATTTCTGTCATAAAAATTTAGGACAGTAGTGCTGTCTTATTTTGTCGCACAAATCAGGCTGGATTGGCGTATCATTTGGGCCTCTCCGGCTGTTGCCGCGAGCGACAGGTAGACGATCCGGCTCTGGCCTGTACGAATACCATATGCGAAGCATGCGGAAAGCCGCTTGCCTCGGCAAGGATTTCGCAAGACGTGCCGCAAGGATGAAGGGGAGGCCATACGCTTCCCGAGGCAAACCAGCGCCCGGAGGGCGCGAATGGAGGACAGGATGATGACGGCAATGACGCCCTCTGCGACGAACGGTCCGGCCGCGCAGACGAAAGCGGCAGCCGTCAAAACTGCGATCCGATCCAATATTGGCCGAACCGGCACCGGCTTTGCCGCGCAGGGTCTCTACGATCCCCGCAACGAGCACGATGCCTGCGGCGTCGGCTTCATCGTCAACATGAAGGGCGTGAAGTCGCACGGGATCGTCAAGGACGGCCTTGCCGTGCTCGAAAACCTGACGCATCGCGGCGCCGTCGGCGCCGATCCGCTGGTGGGCGACGGAGCCGGCGTTCTGGTGCAGATTCCAGACCGTTTCTTCCGCGAGGAGATGGCCGCCCAGGGCATCGACCTGCCGCCGGCGGGTCAGTACGGCGTCGGACACTGGTTCATGCCGCAGGACGCAGCACTGCGCGCCCATATCGAGGACATCATTGCCGAATCGGCGCAGTCCGAGGGGCTTCCGCTGCTCGGGTTCCGTGACGTGCCGGTCGACAATTCGTCCCTGTCGAAGGCTCCGAACATCGTGGCCTCCGAGCCGTTCCACCGGCAGGTCTTCATCGGCCGCACGGCCGACATTACCGACGACGAGGAGTACGAGGCCAGGCTCTATCTGCTGCGCAAGGTCATATCGGGCCGCATCTACGCCGAGAACGACAACAAGGACATCGGTTCCTATTGCGTGTCGCTGTCGGCGCGCACCATCGTCTACAAGGGCATGTTCCTGGCCTATCAGGTCGGGGCCTACTACAAGGACCTCACCGATCCGCGTTTTGAGACGGCGCTGATCCTCGTCCACCAGCGCTTCTCGACCAACACCTTCCCGTCGTGGAAGCTGGCGCATCCCTACCGCATGGTCGCGCACAACGGCGAGATCAACACCGTGCGCGGCAACAACAACTGGATGGCGGCGCGCCAGGCGTCGGTCGATTCCGAGCTGTTCGGCAACAACATCTCGAAGCTTTGGCCGATCTCCTACGAAGGCCAGTCCGACACCGCATGCTTCGACAATGCGCTCGAATTCCTGTTCCAGGGCGGCTACACGCTCAGCCACGCCATGATGATGCTGATCCCGGAAGCCTGGGCCGGCAACAAGCTAATGGATGCCGATCGCAGGGCCTTCTACGAATACCATGCCGCGCTGATGGAGCCGTGGGACGGGCCGGCGGCGGTCGTCTTCACCGATGGCCGCCAGATCGGCGCCACGCTCGACCGCAATGGCTTGCGCCCGGCGCGCTACATCGTCACCGATGACGACCGCGTCATCATGGCCTCGGAAGCCGGCGTGCTGCCGGTGCCGGAGGAGCGGATCGTCAAGAAGTGGCGGCTGCAGCCCGGCCGCATGCTTTTGATCGACCTGGAGAAGGGCCGCATCATCTCCGACGAGGAGATCAAGTCGGAGATCGCGACCAAGCACCCCTACAAGAGCTGGCTCGCCAACACGCAGCTCATCCTGGAAGACCTCAAGCCGGTCGAGCCGCGCGCGCTGCGCAAGGATGTCAGCCTGCTCGATCGCCAGCAGGCGTTCGGCTACAGCCAGGAAGACACCAAGCTGTTGATGTCGCCGATGGCCACCACCGGCCAGGAAGCGGTCGGCTCGATGGGCACCGACACGCCGATCTCGGCGATGTCGGACAAGTCGAAGCTGCTCTACACCTATTTCAAGCAGAATTTCGCTCAAGTCACCAACCCGCCGATCGATCCGATCCGCGAGGAGCTGGTGATGAGCCTGGTGTCCTTCATCGGACCGCGGCCGAACATCTTCGACCTCGTCGGCAACTCGCGCCGCAAGCGCCTGGAAGTGCGCCAGCCGATCCTGACCAATGGCGATCTCGAAAAGATCCGCTCCATCGGCCACACCGAGGACCGTTTCGATACCAAGACGATCGACATCACCTACGCCTCGAACGAGGGCGCGGCCGGCATGCAGGGCGCCATCGACCGGCTCTGCGAGCGCTCGGAAGCGGCAGTCGCCGGCGGCTACAACATCATCATCCTGTCTGACCGTCAGGTCGGACCGGACCGCATCGCCATCCCGGCGCTTCTCGCCACGGCCGCGGTTCACCACCACCTGATCCGCAAGGGGCTACGCACTTCGGTCGGTCTCGTCGTGGAATCCGGCGAGCCGCGCGAGGTGCATCATTTCTGCTGCCTCGCCGGCTATGGCGCCGAAGCGATCAACCCTTATCTCGCCTTCGACACGCTGCTCGACATGCACAAGCGCGGCGAACTGCCGGCCGAGGTCGACGCCTATGAAGTCGTCTCCCGCTACATCAAGTCGATCGGCAAGGGCATCCTGAAGGTGATGTCCAAGATGGGCATCTCGACCTATCAGTCCTATTGCGGCGCGCAGATCTTCGACGCCATCGGCCTGAAGACCGATTTCGTGCAGCAATATTTCACCGGCACCGCGACACTGATCGAAGGCGTCGGGCTGGACGAGATCGCGGCCGAGACGCTCAGCCGCCACAGCGACGGTTTCGGCAACGACCCGGTGCTGCGCAACAGCCTCGAGGTCGGCGGCGAATACATGTTCCGCATGCGTGGTGAGGCGCATATGTGGTCGCCCGATGCGGTTGCCACCTTGCAGCATGCCGTGCGCCAGGGTTCGTGGGATACGTTCAAGGATTATTCGGCCCAGATCGACAGCGAGACCGCGCGGGCGCAGACCATTCGCGGCCTGTTCAAGATCAAGCGCGCCGAAGAGACCGGCCGCAAGAAGGTCGCGCTCGAAGACGTCATGCCGGCGGCCGACATCGTCAAGCGCTTCTCGACTGGCGCGATGTCGTTCGGCTCGATCTCTCGTGAGGCGCACACCACGCTGGCGCGTGCCATGAACGCCATCGGCGGTAAGTCGAACACGGGCGAGGGCGGCGAGGAGTCCGACCGCTATCTGCCGCTGCCCGGTGGCGGCAAGAACCCAGAGCGCTCGGCGATCAAGCAGGTCGCTTCCGGCCGCTTCGGTGTTACGGCGGAGTACCTGGTCAACTCCGACATGATGCAGATCAAGGTCGCGCAGGGCGCCAAGCCCGGCGAGGGCGGCCAGCTGCCCGGCCACAAGGTCGACGCTACCATCGCCAAGGTCCGGCACTCGACGCCAGGCGTCGGCCTGATCTCGCCGCCGCCGCATCACGACATCTATTCGATCGAGGATCTGGCGCAACTGATCTACGATCTGAAGAACGTCAATCCCGCGGCCGATGTCTCGGTCAAGCTGGTGTCGGAGGTCGGTGTCGGCACGGTCGCCGCCGGCGTTGCCAAGGCGCGCGCCGACCACATCACCATCTCGGGCTATGACGGCGGCACCGGCGCGTCGCCGCTGACCTCGCTGAAGCATGCCGGCAGCCCGTGGGAAATGGGCCTGGCCGAAACGCACCAGACGCTGGTGCTGAACGGCTTGCGCTCGCGCGTCGCGCTGCAGGTCGACGGCGGGTTGCGCACCGGCCGCGACGTCATCATCGGCGCGCTGCTCGGCGCCGACGAGTTCGGCTTCTCCACCGCGCCATTGATCGCTGCCGGCTGTATCATGATGCGCAAGTGCCACCTCAACACCTGTCCGGTCGGCGTAGCGACGCAGGACCCGGTGTTGCGCAAGCGCTTCAAGGGCACGCCCGAGCACGTCATCAACTTCTTCTTCTATGTCGCGGAAGAGGTTCGCGGGCTGCTCGCCGAAATGGGCTTCACTCATCTCGACCAGATCATCGGCGATGCCGATCTCCTGGAAAAGCGCGACGTGATCCAGCACTGGAAGGCACGCGGGCTCGATTTCGGCAAGATGTTCTTCAAGCCGGACGCGCCGCATGAGGCCGTGCACTGGACCGAGCGGCAGAAGCATCCGATCGACGATGTGCTCGACCGTAAGCTGATCGAACTGGCGAAGCCGGCGCTGGAAGCCAAGCAGCCGGTGACCATCGAGCTGCCGATCCGCAATGTCGACCGTTCGGCGGGCGCGATGCTGTCGGGCGAAGTGGCCAAGCGCTTCAAGCACAAGGGCCTGCGCGAAGACACGATCTCGGTCAAGCTCACCGGCACCGCCGGCCAGTCCTTCGGCGCCTTCCTGGCGCGCGGCGTCTCGTTCGAGCTGGTCGGCGCCGCCAACGACTATGTCGGCAAAGGTTTGTCGGGCGGGCGCATCGTCATCCGTCCGCCGGAAGAGGCCAAGATCGTCGCTGCTGAGTCCATCATCGTTGGCAACACGGTGCTCTACGGCGCAACCGAGGGCGAGGCCTATTTCGCCGGCGTCGCCGGCGAGCGGTTTGCCGTGCGAAATTCGGGCGTTGCGGCCGTCGTCGAAGGCGTCGGCGACCATGGCTGCGAATACATGACCGGCGGCATCGTCGTCGTCATCGGCAAGACTGGCCGCAACTTCGCCGCCGGCATGTCAGGCGGCGTCGCCTATGTGCTGGACGAGGTAGGCGACTTCGCCGAACGCTGCAACATGGCGATGGTCGAGCTGGAGCCGGTCCCGGAGGAAGACGATCTGATGGAGAAGCTGCTCCATCATGGCGGCGACCTCGACCACAAGGGCCGCGTCGACGTCTCCGGCGACATGACCAGCCACGACGAGGAGCGGCTCTATCAGCTGATCTCGAACCACGTGCACTTCACGGGTTCGGTGCGCGGCCGCGAGATTCTCGACAACTGGACGGCTTTCCGGCCGAAATTCCGGAAAATCATGCCGGTCGAGTATCGCCGCGCGCTGATCGAGATGGAGCGCATGCGCATGAGCGTGGCGGCGGAATAGGCTTTGGGCGTTGCCGGGGAGCAGGGCTTCCCGGCCGACACCTCATCAACAATCCTGACCTCGGACTGAAGGTTGCCATGGCTGCCTTATGAGGTTAACGGGTGCGCCAACGAGCGTGCCTTCGGACAGCAGGGACTGGACTATGGGCAAGGTAACAGGCTTTCTCGAGATCGACCGGCAGGTGCACAAGTACCAGCCGGCCTCCGACCGCATCCGGCATTTCCGCGAATTCACGCTGCCGATGTCGGACAAAGAGGTTGAGAAACAGGCCGCGCGCTGCATGGATTGCGGCATTCCGTTCTGCCACGGGCCGACCGGCTGCCCGATCCACAACCAGATCCCGGACTGGAACGACCTCGTCTATAATGGCGACTGGGACAATGCGATCCGCAACCTGCATTCGACCAACAATTTCCCGGAGTTCACCGGCCGCATCTGTCCGGCACCGTGCGAGGAAGCCTGCACGCTGAACCTCGAGGACATTCCGGTCGCCATCAAGACCGTCGAGCAGGCCATCGCCGACAAGGCTTACGAAACCGGCCACATACGGCCCTATCCGCCGGAGAAGAAGACCGGCAAGCGCGTCGCCGTCATCGGCTCGGGGCCTGCCGGCATGGCGGCCGCGCAGCAGCTCGGCCGTGCAGGTCACGACGTTCATGTCTATGAGCGCGAAAGCCGCCCGGGTGGGCTTATGCGCTACGGCATTCCCGACTTCAAGATCGAGAAGCACTATATCGACCGCCGTATCGAGCAGATGCAGGGCGAAGGCGTGACTTTCTATTGCGGCGTCAATATCGGCGTCGACAAGCCTGTGGCCGACCTGCTCGCCGAGTACGACGCGGTGCTCTATTGCGGCGGTTCGGAAACGCCGCGCGCCGCCAGCATCCCAGGTGACGATCTCGGCGGCGTCTACGACGCGATGCCCTATCTGGTGCAGCAGAACAAGCGCGTCGGCGGCGAGCCGATCCAGTCGGTGGCCTGGCCTTCGCATCCGATCATCGCCAGCGGCCAGCATGTCGTCGTCGTCGGCGGCGGCGATACCGCCTCCGACTGCGTCGGCACGGCCTTTCGCCAGGGCGCGGTTCGCGTCACCCAGCTCGACATCCGGCCGCAGCCGCCGGAGAAGGAAGACAAGCTCGCGGTCTGGCCCTATTGGGCGACGAAGATGCGCACTTCGTCGTCCCAGGCCGAGGGTGCGGAGCGTGAATTCCAGGTGGCGACGCTCGAATTCATCGGCGAAGAGGGCCAGTTGACCGGGGTCAGATGCTGTGAGGTCGACGACAGGCGCAAGCCGATCGCCGGCACCGAATTCGTCATCCGCGCCGATCTTGCATTCATCGCCATCGGCTTTGCCGGACCGGCTGCCGCTGGTGTGGTGGCGGAACTGGACGGGCAGATGAAGATCACCACCGACAGCCGGCGCTCCAGGAATGTCGAGGCCAATGACCACGACTACAGGACCAACGTCGACAGGCTCTATGCGGCGGGCGACGTGCGCCGCGGCCAGTCGCTGGTGGTCTGGGCCATCCGCGAGGGCCGCCAGGCGGCGCGTTCGATCGACGAGGCCCTCATGGGATCGAGCGTTCTGCCCCGCTGAGACCGTTTGAAACCCTACTCCTGCGGCCATCTGGAGGCGTTTTCTGCGCTTCCGGTGCTCGCGTACCCAAACGTACGCTCCGCCCCGGTCCTCGAAAACACCTTCATATGGCTCGCAGGAGCAAGTTTCGAAACGGTCTCCGAGCTTTGCCGTTTATCAAGGATTGATTGCCGTCGTCTTGTCGGTCACAGCGGCAGCCGTGGCGGGCTGGGTCTTCGGCGGCGAGGAAAAATCGTCGGCGCGGCCGGGCGAGGCATCGGGTGCCTTGCCTTCGATGACAAGTTTTTCGCCGGGCAAGTTCGGGTTGCCCTTTACCGGCGGCGCGGCGCCGAGAAGCTCGGAGCCGCCATCGAGTGCCGGATCGCCAAGCAGCATCGGCGGGGTGCGGTCGACCACGATCGGAGCGGCGGCCGGCGCCGGTGCTTCGACCGGTGCGCCAGCGGGGGCGGAGGCTGTCACCGCGCCTCCCGGCGCGGTGATGCCAAGGATCTTCATCAGCGGCTTTTCGGTGTAGAAGGCAAGCTTGCGCTTGCCGGCCTTCGACACGTTGATGCCGTCGTCGGAGCGCAGGCGCACCGGCTGGCCGTTGATGTCGGGACCGCTGGTCACGAAGGCGCCGTTCTCGTCGACGAAACCGTCCCAGACATCGACGAATTCGCCGCCATGCTTTTGCGCCGCCGAGTGGTAGATGTCGTTGAAGGCCAGCATGTCGGAGGTCATTTTCGAGACCCGGAACGCGGGCATGCCGACCCACAGGAACGGCACTT
Organism: Mesorhizobium sp. LjNodule214; assembly: GCF_964252735.1. Lineage (NCBI taxonomy): Bacteria > Pseudomonadati > Pseudomonadota > Alphaproteobacteria > Hyphomicrobiales > Phyllobacteriaceae > Mesorhizobium > Mesorhizobium sp. LjNodule214. The sequence continues at coordinate 1,694,883 of NZ_CAXUPE020000002.1, read as the reverse complement.
TGGCCGCCGCTATTGCCGTGCCGAGCGCATCGGTGCGGCGTTCATATTCCTTGGTCCAGTTCTCCGATCGCGGCTGCTCGCGCACGTCGCCGACCTTCATCTGCTGGCGGTCGTTGGAGCCGAGCATGACGATTACCGCTGCGGGTTTTTCGGTGTCGATCAGCGATTTGATCTGTTCCGGCCAGTTGTAGAAATCGTCGCGCACGAAACCGGATGAGCCGTTGCTGCGTGCGACGATCCTGACGCCGGGGTTTTCCGCAAAGGCCGTGTCCAGACCTTCGGCGAGACCCGCCGCCATGAAATCGCCGACCACCAGGACGACGCGGGCATCCGGGGTCTTTTCCACGATCGGCGTCGCCGGTTCGGCTGGGAGGCGGGGCCGCGATTTTTTGGCCTTGGGCTTCGGCCTTGCCTTCTGGATGTCGAGCGGTGGTTCGACCCGCTCGCTGCGGCGCGGAAACAAGAGGTCGCGCAGCGACCAGCCGCGATTTTGCTGTTCCTGCGCCAGGGCCGGCGTGTGAAAGGTGCTGGCTGCAGCGACAGCCAGGACGGCGATCGCCAGAATCAGGATCGGCATGCGGCGAAGGATCACCCGTATACGCGCAACCGAAACCAAGTATTCCCCCCGTTTCTAAGGCAGCTCTACTTTTGCCGGAGCCATTTGAGCACTTCCATGCTTGGATAGCCGTCCTGGGTCAAGCCGGTCTTTGCCTGGAAGGCCAGGATCGCGGCTTTCGATCCGTCTCCGATCTTGCCGTCGAACTTGCCGTCATAGTAGCCATGCTCGGAAAGCCGTTGCTGAAGCTCCTGCCTTTCCTCGAAGGTGAGCTTGGTGAAAGGCCGTTTCCAGTCCTGCACCAGACCGCCATAGCCGGCGATTTCGTCGGCAAGAAGGCCGACGGCGAGCGCGTATTTGTCGGCGTTGTTGTAGGCTTTGATGACCGAGAAATTCTTGATCATCAGGAAGGCCGGTCCGCCACGGCCGTCCGGCACCTTTAGCGTCGCCTTGTCGGAGCCGTTCTTGAACGGCTTGCCGTTGGCCCTGGCAACGCCGAGCGCCTGCCATTGCGCCAGCGTCTTGGAGCCGCCGGGAAGTTTGCCGGCCGGCAAGGTGACCTCATAGCCCCAGGTCTTGCCGGCCTGCCAGCCGTTCTTCCTGAGCAGGTTTGCGGCTGTCGCCAAAGCGTCTGGAATCGAATTCCAGATGTCGCGCTTGCCGTTGCCGTCCATGTCGACCGCATAGGCCTGATAGCTGGTCGGGATGAACTGGGTGTGGCCCATCGCACCGGCCCAGGAGCCGCTCAGATGGCTTTCGTCGATATCGCCTCTCTGCAGGATCTTCAGTGCCGCGATCAGCTGGGTGCGGGCGAACTTCGAGCGCCTCGGGTCGGCATAGCCGAGCGTCGCCAGCGAGCGGATGACATTGCGCATGATGTCGTCGCGCTTGAGGATCTCGCCATAATTCGATTCCATCGACCAGATGGCGAGCAATATGTTGCGGTCGACGCCGAATCTGGCCTCGATCCTGTCCAGCCAAGGCTTCCATTTCCTGGCCATCTGCTGGCCGACGGCGACCGACTGGTCATGGACGCGGTTGTCGAAATAGTCCCAGGCGGGAGCGGTGAATTCGGGCTGTGTGCGGGCCTTCTCCAGCACCACGGGGTCGATATCGTTGATGTTCTTGAAGGCCTGGTCGTAAAGCGCTCCGGAAACGCCGCTCTGCACCGCCGTAGCGCGGAAGCTGGCAACCCATTGCCGAAACCCGGCATCGGCGAAAGCGGGCCCAGCGGGCATCAGCAGGGCAAGCGAGAGGCTGGCTGCCGTCACGGCGCTTGCCAGGCGCTTTGCGGTACTGCGAACGGACATCTTTTCCTCCTTCGTCATATCAGGAAGATCATTCATCGCCGAACCCGGTTAGCATTTAGTTTACCATAGGTGGGGTCGGGAACGAAAAGACGCCTCGATGCTTTACGCACTGCAATGTTTAGTCCTGCTATTGTCCAGGTCTCGATTCCGGCGTGAAAATGTCTCAGAACGGGATTGCGGAGCAGGCCCTCAAACGGATAATTGACAGCATGAAGAGAGTTCGCAAGGCAGTCTTCCCGGTCGCCGGCCTCGGCACGCGGTTCCTCCCGGCCACCAAGGCCATCCCGAAGGAAATGCTGACAGTCGTCGACAGGCCGGTCATCCAGTATGTCGTGGACGAGGCGCGCGATGCGGGGATCGAGCACTTCATCTTCGTGACCGGACGCAACAAGGCGGTCATCGAGGACCATTTCGACGTCCAGTTCGAACTCTACGACACGCTTGCGCAGCGCGGCAAGGACGACCAGCTTGCCCGCCTGCAGCGGCTGCAGCCGGCGCCGGGCCAGACCAGCTTCACCCGCCAGCAGGTGCCGATGGGGCTTGGCCATGCCGTCTGGTGCGCGCGCGAGCTTGTCGGCGACGAGCCTTTCGCGCTGCTGTTGCCCGACATGATCATGCAATCGGAAAAGAGCTGCATGAAGGACATGGTCGAACTCTATGCCGAGACCGGCAACAACATCATCGCGGTGCAGGAATGCGATCCGGCCGACGCGCATAAATACGGCATCGTCGGCCGCGGCGAGGATACGCATCACGGCTTCCGCATCACCGGCATGGTCGAGAAGCCGAAGACGGGCACTGCGCCGTCCAACCTGTTCATCAACGGCCGCTACATCCTGCAGCCGGAAATCTTCGGCATCCTCGAAGGCCAGGAGCGCGGCGCGGGCAACGAGATCCAGCTCACCGACGGGATGCTGAAGCTGGAAAAGCAGCAACCCTTCTACGGCTACCACTATCAGGGCCGCACCTTCGATTGCGGTTCGCCGGAAGGCTTCGTCGAGGCCAATGTCGCCTTCGCCCTGTGGCGCAACGACATGAACGAGAACATGCGCGGTGTCATCCGCACGCTGCTCGATGAGATGAAGCCCTCCGAGCGCCGCGGCGCCACCCTCTAGGCATGCTGATCGGCTGTTCTAGCGCTGCACCTTCACGCCGAGGAAGATGCTGTTGGCCTTGTAATCGCGCCCCGGCAAATTGCTCGTCTGTTTTTCGGTTCTGGCGCGGGTGGTGAGACCGACATACCGGTTTAGCCACCATGTCAGTCCGGCCTCGGCGCTCAGAATCAGATCATGCCCATCGGAGCCAGCATAATCGCGCCAGCCTGCGGCAAGAACCGCGTTTCCGGTCAGATTGGCGCGGATTTGCCGCTCGCCCAATAGACTGGCAGCATAAAGGAGGTCGCCGCTCTCGCCGGCGGTCGTCGTGCCCTCGACGGTCGTCAGTGCGAGGAGGCCGATCGTGGTGCCGCGCTCGGGCGACCATTTGAGGCCGGCGTTCAAGGTCGGGCCTGAAATTGGTTGCAGACGGCTGTCGTCGAACGTCTCCGTCAGCCAGCCGGCCGAGAACTCGCCGACAAGTTTCTCTCTCAGGTCGAGTGCGACACCGGCTCGGGCACCAATCCCTTTCGAGGAGCGCTCATAGCCGTTTGTATCGAATTGCTGATCATAGGCTCGGCGACCGACCTGGACTTCGGTGAAGGGCGTGATGGCCGGGGAGATTTCATAGCCAGTGCGCAAGGTCGCCGTATAGAGCGTCGAGTCGCGGTCTTTCTGCGACAGCGAGCCGCCCATCGAGAGCTCGGCGTCGCCATAGATGTCGTGTTCGACCGCACCGGTGAGGCCCAAGCGTAGCTTGCCGACATCCTTCACGAGGGCGAGGCCGCCGTTGACGGTCTGGCGGACCGGCTGTTCGACGGTGCCGACAATGACGACTGGTGAGGAGGCCGATTCCGGCACGGCCTCGTAGCCGAGTGTGGCGATCGCACGCAGTTCGTTGTCAAGATCGACGTTGAGCGTGCCTTCAACGCGGCCTAGCGCGTCGTGAACCTCGTCGCCGGATATGGTGTTGCGAAATATGCCATAGCCGTCGATCGTTGCCGAATTCTCTTGCCAGTCGGAGATGGCGTTGAAGCGTAGCGCCGTTTCCGACAGCAATGCGGGTTTGCCGCCGCTGCTCAAATCGGCGTTCGACGAGGCCGTCAGTCCTTGCTCCAGCGTCGGCCTGATCACGAAGGAGCCGATCTTGATGCCGGTCGCAGCGAACGGGTCGTCCTCGATCTTCCTGTCCAGACCTTCGATGGCCCCGGTGCGCTCGGCGCCGGGGTCCAGCTCCTGACGGTCGGCGCTGTCGATGGTGACGGCACGGGGGTTGGCGCCGTCCTGGTCCTCGTCGGTGGTGCCGGTATCGTCGGTGGCAGCCGTCGTCGCCGTGTCGGCCTGTTGGTTGGCCTTCTTCTTTATCTTGCCCTTTTTGGTCTTGTCCCCGGCGGCGTCGGCGCGCTGTTTCGCGTTCGAGGGCCGGCGCGGCTTGACCGGAGCCGCCTCGTCGCCAAGCGTGTCGTCGGTGGCAGCGGGCTGATCGAAAATGCTGCCGGTCGCGCCTGTCGCGTTGGTGTCGTCAGGCACCGCGCCGGGGCTGGCCGGCTGGTAGGTGTCCGCCGGCGCGTCGTCCGTTGCGGCTGCGTTCGCTTGTGCCTGCTGGTCCTGGGGACTGGCCATGACCAACTGCCTGGCCTTGCGCTGCTGGTCGGACAGGATCGCCGATTCCGAAACCTCGCCGCGCAGCTCGGTTTCCTGGGCGTGGAGCGGTATTGGCCGCAGCAAAGCCAGGACGCTGGCCGCCAGCAGCAGAGTGCTGACGGTTGTGTCCCTGAGACCTCGTTTCGTTCCAGGCTGGGCCCGCGACATCGTCACCACTGCTTGCGCGCCACATGCGCGCCATACTTACCGAACCGTAAATGAGGATGGTTAACCAAGGGTTGAGGCGGCTGCTGTCAGGCCGGTCCGTTGGCGTGATTTCCAGGTCCGCGCGAGTTCGAGATGGGACGTCGGCAGCCATTTCTGTTGGACAGGCGGGCGGCAAAGCGCTAATCGCATCAGCCATGCATGCGGGGTCCCCAGAAAAGAAGCAGCCGGACAGGCAGGCTGCGATCGATTCGGCGCTGAGAACGGTGGCAACCGAGCACGCCGGTGTCGCAGCACTTGCCGCGGCGCTCGAAGACGGGCTGGCCGAGCCATTCGCACGGGCCGTCGACATTGTCTCGCAGATCGACGGCCGCGTCATCGTCACCGGCGTCGGCAAGAGCGGCCATATCGGCTCGAAGATCGCCGCGACGCTTGCCTCGACCGGCACGCCTGCCTTCTTCGTCCATCCGGCCGAGGCCAATCATGGCGATCTCGGCATGATCGCCAAGGACGATGCCATCATCGCCATGTCATGGTCGGGCGAGAGCAAGGAACTGATGGGGATCGTCGCCTATTCCAGGCGCTTTTCGATCCCGCTGATCGCGGTAACATCCGGCGCGACATCGGCGCTGGCGCGCGCGGCTGACGTGGTGCTGCTTTTGCCGCCGGCACCTGAAGCCTGCCCGCACGGGCTTGCGCCGACGACATCGACCCTGCTTCAACTGGTGATGGGCGATGCGCTGGCCATCGCGCTGCTCGAGGCGCGCGGCTTCACGCCGGATCATTTCCGCACCTTCCATCCCGGTGGCCAGCTCGGCGCCAACCTGACGCAGATCCGTGAGATCATGCATGTCGGCGACAGGCTGCCGTTGGTGCCGAGCGGCACCGGAATGCAGGACGCGATCCTCGAATTGTCGCGCAAGGGGTTTGGCTGCGTGGCGATAACAGCAGGGGACGGCGCGCTGATAGGCATCATCACCGACGGCGACATCCGCCGCCATATCGCCAACGATCTCTTGGCAATGAGCGTCGATCAGGTGATGACGAGAAAGCCGAAAACGGCGAGCCCGGACACGCTGGTGGCGACGGCGCTGCAGACCATCAACACCTCGGCCATCACCAGCCTGATGGTGGTCGAGGACGGACGCCCGGTCGGCCTCGTCCACCTGCATGACCTGCTGCGCATCGGAGCAGCCTGAAGGAACTCAGACAGCTTCGACTGTCAGTTCCAGGTCTGTATCGGCAGCACCCGTCACCCGCACCTGCGTGCCGGCCGGCATGTCCGGTCCGGAAACGCGCCACAGCGTGTCGCCGAGCTTGATGCGGCCGCGGCCGTCCTTGATCGGCTCGGCAAGTGTCGCCATCTTGCCGACCATCTGCGCGCCCCGGCGGTTGAGCAGCGGCTGGTCGGTCGGGTCATTGCGACCGCCCACCAGCTTCTTGCCTACATAGGCGGAAACCAGCGACAGGGCGAGGAAGGCCAGCACCTGGATTTGCCAGGTCCAGAAGCTTGCGTCCCAGATCAGCAGCGACACGGCGCCGATGATGAGCGCGGCGATGCCGATCCACAGCATGAAAATGCCGGGCGCGATGACTTCCATCACCAGCAGGGCGAAGCCGAGAACCATCCAGTTCCACGGCCCGAGTTCGGAAATGATGCGGTCGAGCATGCGAATGTGCTCCTACGATCTCAGTTCTCGCTAGGACGAACGACCGGCGGGCGGGCTGCCTGCCGCTGCGCACCGGTGGTGCCTTCGCTGCGGAAGACTTCCTTGGCGATCTCGCCAATGCCGCCGAGCGTGCCGATCAGCGACGAGGCTTCCATCGGCATCAGCACGACCTTGCTGTTGGTGGCCGAGCCGATCCTGGTCAGGGCCTCGGTGTATTTGAGCGCGACGAAGTAGTTGAGCGCCTGCACATCGCCCTTGGAGATCGCTTCGGACACGACCTGTGTGGCGCGCGCCTCGGCTTCGGCCGAGCGTTCGCGTGCCTCGGCGTCGCGGAACGCGGCTTCCTTGCGGCCCTCGGCCTCGAGGATCTGCGACTGCTTGAGACCTTCGGCAGCGAGGATCTGCGCGCGCTTGTTGCGTTCTGCCGTCATCTGCCGACCCATCGATTCGATCAGGTTGGCCGGCGGGTTGATGTCCTTGATCTCGACGCGGGTGATCTTGATGCCCCACGGGTGTGCCGCCTCGTCGACGACGCGCAGCAGGCGCTCGTTGATGGCGTCGCGGTTCGACAGCAGCTCGTCGAGGTCCATCGAACCCATGACGGTACGGATGTTGGTCATCGTCAGGTTGAGGATGGCGTTCTGCAGGCCGGAGACCTGGTAGGCTGCCTGCGCTGCATTGAGGATCTGGAAGAAGGCGATGCCGTCGACGCCGACGATGGCGTTGTCGCGGGTGATGATCTCCTGGCTCGGTACGTCGAGCACCTGCTCCATCATGTTCATCTTGGCGCCGATACGGTCGATGAAGGGGATAATGAAATTGAGGCCTGGGCTCAGTGTCTTAGTGTAGCGGCCGAAGCGCTCGACCGTATAATTGTAACCTTGTGGGATTGTCCTGATGCCTTTGACAAGAAGCACCAATACCAGAAAGGCAAGCGCACCAATCGCGATATCGAAACCGCTGAAGCCCATTTCGTTTCTCCCTCAATAGGCGCCGACTTCACGGAATCACTTAAGTGTGTTTCCACGACGTTACAATCAGGTGATCACGAATATTGGTTAGCGAAGGCTTTTGCGCACCGGTTTCGTGCCGCCGAAGCCCGTCAGACCCAGCCGGCCAGTTCGCGCCGCACCATCGCCTCGATCACCGCCATGCCTTCGGTGCTGTCGTTGAGGCAGGGAATATGGGCGAATTTCTCGCCGCCGGTGTGATGGAAGGTTTCGGCGGCCTCGCGGCCGATCTCGTCCAGCGTCTCGATGCAATCGACCGAAAAGCCCGGATTGACGATGGCAATCGATTTCACGCCATCATGCCCGAGTTTCTCGACCGTCTTGTCGGTATAGGGCTGCAGCCATTCCTGCGCGCCGAAGCGCGACTGGAAGGCGGTGATCAGTCTTTCGTCGCTCCAGCCGAGCTTTTCGCGCAGCAGCCGCGTCGTCTCCAGGCAATGGGCCTGATAGGGATCGCCCTTGTCGGAATAGGGCTTCGGGATGCCGTGATAGGAGGTAATGACCACCTCCGGCTCGAAGTCGAGGCTTGCAAGGTGCCGCTCGATCGAACGGGCGAGCGCCTCGATGTAGACGGGCTCTGCATAGTAGGGCGGCACGCTGCGGATCGCCGGTGCCGCCCGCATCTTCATCAGCGCGCGAAACAGCTGGTCGTTGGCGGTCGCCGTCGTCGTTGCAGAATATTGCGGATAGAGCGGGAAGGACAGGATGCGGTCGCAGCCCTGTTCGACCAGTCTTTGGGCAACGCTCGCGGTCGAGGGATTTCCGTAGCGCATCGCCCAGTCGACGACGATTTCGGGCAGGTCACCGAGCGTCTGGCCAAGCTTCTCGCCCTGGGCGCGGGTGTAGGTGCGCAGCGGCGACTCATTGCGCTCCCGGTTCCAGATCCTGGCGTAGTTGGCGCCGGACTTCTTCGGCCTGGTGGTGAGGACCAGACCATAGAGGATCGGGTACCAGATCGCCTTGTTGAGCTCGATCACCCGCGGATCGGAGAGGAATTCCCTGAGATAACGCCACATCGGCTTGAAGTCGGTGCCGTCGGGCGTGCCGAGATTGATCAGCATGACGCCGATTTTGCCCGCCGGCACATGACCCGCCGGCGGCGGGCCAGGCGCCTTCACGGCTTTCGGATCGGCGGGGCTGGAAAGCGTCATAAAGGTCTCCGGACACTGCGCCAGACCTGCGGTGTCGCGGCGAAACTAACGATGTCGCGCCGGTTTTCAATGCTGCGTCTGGCCGCACCTTACCCCGAAAGCAGAACACCCGCCTGGTTTCCCAGACGGGTGTTGTGCGTTTCTGCGAAAGGACTACTTCGCCGCAGGCGGAATGGTCAGGGTCGCGCCGAGCGGCAGACGCCGCGGCTCGTAGCCCTTGTTGGCTTCGGAAATCACCTTCCACTTGGTGCCGTCGCCATAGGCTTTCTTGGCCAGGTCCCAATAGGTGTCGCCGGCGACGATGACATGGCCGGCTTCGGCTGGCGCGGCCGGGGCTGCCTCTGCCGGCTTGGCGGGTTCCGCGGCCGGGGCCGCAGGTGCGGCCGCTGCCGGAGCCGGTGCTGCTGGCTCGGCTGGCTTGGCCGGTTCGGCCGCGGGAGCCGCCGCAACGGTCGCGGCGATCTCGGTGATGCGGCCGTCGAGCTTCGGCGTATAGGGCCGGTGCGCGCCAAGATAGTCGGCGACCACCTGCTCCAGGCCCGGACCGTAATCATAGGCATTCTGGGCCTTTTCGGCGAAGACCTTGTAGCCGTCGCCGCCCTGGCGGACATAGTTGTTGGTGGCGACCAGATAGTCCTTGTCCGGATTGAGCGGCGTCCAGGCGCCGCCTTCCATGACTTCGACCGACTTGACGCGTCCGGCATTGGGCGCGACCGACTTGTCAAAGGAATATTTCAGGCCGGCGACCTGCGGGAAGCGCCCGGCGCCGTCCTCGATCTGGCTGAGGCCGCTTTCCAGCCCGGCCACGAGATCCTTGCCCGAAATCTTGAATGTCGCCAGCGTGTTCTGGAACGGCAGCACGGTCAGCACTTCGCCCATGGTCACGGTGCCCTGGTCGATCGAGGCGCGCAGGCCGCCGCCATTCGAGATGACGATCTCGATGCCCTGGCCCTTGACGCGGTCAAGGATGGCATCGGAGACGAGATTGCCCATCTCGCATTCGCGGGTTCGGCAATTCTCGCGGCTGCCGTCGATCGGCTTGGTGGTCTCGGCCACCTCCTTGTTCTTCAACTCCTCGATCGGCGCGCCGAGCTCCTTGATGCGGGCAAGCACGGCGGGATCGGGTGTGATCGACTTGTCGAGAAAGATCGGATCGCCGCTGGCTTCCTTGACGACGCCATTGTCGTCGAACACGACCTTGAACTCGCCGAGATATTTCGAATAGGACGCCGCCTGCACCACCGGCACCTTGTAGCCATCCGGATTGTCGACCATCGTCGGATAGGGGCCTGCCGCCTTCGGATCGGTGTTCGACAAAAGCGTATGGCTGTGGCCGCCGACCACCACGTCGATGCCGGGGATCTTGGCGATCACGTCGCGCTCGCGGTTGTAGCCGATATGGGTCACCGCGATGATCTTGTTGACGCCTTCGCCCTTCAGTTTCTCGACCTCTGATGTGATCGACTTGACGTCGTCCTCAATGGTGATGTTGGGGCCGGGGGAAGCGAGTTCCGGCGTGTCGTTGGTGACGGCGCCGATGATGCCGATCTTCTGGCCGCCGACTTCGACCACGATCGAAGGCTTGACGCGGTCGCCGAGTTTGGATTGGGCGTTGGCCTTCACATTGGCGCCCAGCACGGGAAACTTGATCATGTCGAGGAACGGCGCAAGTGCGGTCTCGCCATCGTCGAATTCGTGATTGCCGAGCTCCATGGCGTCGAACTTCATCTCGTTGAGGAACTCGCCTTCGACCTTGCCCTTGTAGGTCGTGTAGAACAGCGAACCCTGGAAATTGTCGCCGGCGCTGAGCAGCAGCACGTTCTGGCCTTCCAGCTTCTTGCGCTCCTGCGCGATTGCGGTAATCAGGCGGCCGGCGCCACCGATGCATTCGCCCTTGGTCTCCTCTTCGGCCGAACAGGTCGACTCGTATTTGTTGTTGCCCTCGATGCGGCTGTGCCAGTCGTTGATATGCAGGATGTTCAGTGTGTAGTCGGCAAAGGATGCGCCGGCCGACAGGCCAAGCGTGGATGCCGAAAGGGCGGCAATGGCGGCAAACTTCTTCATATTCGTCTCCCGGATGGACCTGACCAGAGGCATTTAACGCCCTTGCTTGACTGGGGCATAACAGCCAGCTTTTGCGTCATGTTCACATCGCGTTTTCATCGATGCAAGCGGAAATCAGGACGATGTTTGCCGGCATAAAAAAGACGGCGGCTCGCGCCGCCGTCTTTTGGATGGGATCGATGTCGCACTGGGCTTTTTCAGCCGCATTTCCTACGACGCCAAGTGAATTCACCTGGCTGGAAAATGCTTTAGGCCCGGCGCGTCAGCACGAAATTCTGCCCGGCCGCGCTGGTGCAGTTGAGCTGGCTGGTGGAGACCATCAGGCAGTTGAAGCTGACCGGCGTCTGGCGGATCAGCGAGGTGCCGTGGATCTCGACCGATGTGGCGCCGGTCATGGTGTAGCTGCCCTCGGCGAGCTTCTGGCCGGTATCGGTCGCGACGGTGGCGAAGCTGCCGGCCGCGAAGGTCGACAGACCGGTGCCCTTGGCGTCGATCCAGGAACCTTCGACGCCTTTCGGTCCAGACGCCATCGGCGGCGCCTCGGGGCCGCCCGTCATGCAGCCGGCAAGCATGGTCGCCAGGGCGCCAGCCATGCCCATAGAAAGAACTTTGCGCGCAATCGTCATTTCTAAAAACCCTCTCCTCACGCATAGGCCCGAAAATCGGTTCGATTTTCGGAAAGCACGATGCGAACACCAAAGTGCTAGAGCGTACTTTGTGCGTCCAAGTGGACGCACGTCGCTCTAGGCCGCATCCTTCAATCGCCCGATTTCCGGGCGATTGCAAGGCAGTCGGACATGCTGGTGGAAGCGCTATCGCACCAGGATGTTGCGGAATTGCCACGGGTCGTTCTGGTCGAGATCCTCGGGGAAAAGGCCCGGGCGGTTATCGAGCGGCGTCCAGTCGGTGTAATAGCCCTTGACCGGCCCGAGATAGGGTGACTGCACTTCCAGGCAGCGCTTGTAGTCCATCTCGTCAGCCTCGACGATGCCGGCCTCGGGATTCTCCAGCGCCCAGACCATGCCGGCGAGCACCGCAGACGTGACCTGCATGCCGGTGGCGTTCTGATAGGGCGCCAGCTTGCGCGCCTCGGCCAGCGACAACTGCGAGCCATACCAATAAGCGTTCATGTCGTGGCCGTAGAGCAACACGCCAAGCTCGTCGACGCCGTCGACCAGCTCGTTCTCGTCAAGCACGTGATGCACGGGCTGCGACTTGCCGGCGGCGCCGAACATCTCGTGCAGCGACAGCGCGGCGTCATTGCAGGGATGATAGGCATAGTGGCAGGTCGGGCGGTACTGGACCTTGCCCTTCTTGCCGCGCACGGTGAAGAAATCGGCGATCGAGATCGCCTCGTTGTGCGTCACCAGGAAGCCGTATTGCGGGCCGGGCGTCGGGCACCATGAGCGCACGCGCGTGTTGGCGCCGGGCTGCTCCAGATAGATCGCGGCCTTGGAGCCGTGCTTGTGCTTCTTGCCGTTCTTCGGCATCCATTTCTCATGCGTGCCCCAGCCGAGCTCGGCCGGCTGCAAGCCTTCCGAGATGAAGCCCTCGACCGACCAGGTGTTCCAGAACACGTTCATCGGCTTCGGCTTCTTGGTGCGCTGGGTGTCGCGCTCGGCGACGTGGATGCCCTTGACCCCGGCCTTCTTCATCAGCCTGGCCCAGCCTTCGCGGTCGTCCTGCGCCGGCTCGGAAAATTCGAGGCCGAGATCGGTGGCGAGGTTCAGCAATGCCTGCTTGACGAACCAGGAGACCATGCCGGGATTGGCGCCGCAGGTCGAAATCGCCGTCGCACCGCCGGGCCTCTCATGCTTTTCCTTGATCATCGCTTCGCGCAGCGCGTAGTTGCTGCGGCTGGCATTGTCGGCCTTGGCATCGAAATAGAATCCGAGCCACGGTTCCACGACGGTGTCGATGTAGAGCACGCCGAGCTTGCGGCAGAGCCGCATCAGGTCCACCGAGCCGGTGTCGACCGACAGGTTGACGCAAAAACCCTGGCCACCGCCATTGGTCAGAAGCGGCGTCAAAAGCTTCTTGTAATTCTTCTCGGTCACCGCCTCCTGGACGAAAGCGATGCCGCGCTCGTCGAGCAGCTTGCGGTCGGTGTCGCGCGGGTCGATGACCGTCATGCGCGACTTGTCGAACTTGAAATGGCGTTCGATCAGCGGCAGCGTTCCCCGTCCGATCGAGCCGAAGCCGACCATCACGACCGGGCCGGTGATCTCACCGTAAACGGGCCAGTTTTCATTCGCCATTTTATCGAACACTCCTTCAAAACATAGACAAAGCCGGGCAAAATACGGGGGCAAAGCCCGGCATTTGCGCCGGACGGCCAAGCGCTACACCACAGATCATTGTCATAAACCAGTGAAAAGCGCCAACCGCCGGCCAGGCCGGCTTGGCAGCGTGGTTAAGCCGTGTTGGCCATGTCGTCGAGGAAGGCGACCAGCCGGTTGCGATCGGCCGTCAGTCCCTTGTAGTCGAGCTGGGCCTGGTCAAGCTCCTGAAGCTGCGCGGCGAAAGACACGGCCAGCGCCCGCCTGTCGGGGCGGCTGGCCAGCACCTTGAGCGGATCGAGATGGATGCGGATGGTGAACAACACATCGCGCGAGACCGGCAGCTTCCTGAGCGTCTGCCGCTCGACGCGGATGAAGGCGTGGGCGTCGACGTCGCCGTCAGGGAAGCGCGTGGGGCGGTTGGTGGCGCGGTCGATGCGCTCGATATTGGAGAGCGGATGATAGAGCGCGTCGCCTGCCTGGATCGACCAGTTGTAGCGCTCGACCGCCTGGCCCTGAAGGCCATCAAACATGCGGTTGATGAGATCGGCCGGTCGCGTGCCCGGCCCGAAACCCGGCACCGGCGCATGGATCTGCTGCAGCGGCTTGCCGAATTTTTCGCAGAGCGACCATGACGAAGGAAAACAGAGCGAGCCGGCGACCAGACGCCAGCCGCTTTCGTCGCGCCGCATCAGGATCAGGTCCTCCTGGACCAGCAGCGACGCCGCGACGAGCGGCGCGACGAGCGCATCGCCGGCGGGTCGGGCATTCCTGCCTTCGGCGTCGACCAGCTCGATGCCGGCGCCAGAGCGCCGGTAGAGGTCCGGATGCTTCGCCAGCAGATGCTCGCCGAGCAGGTCGAGCACTTCGCGCTGCGCATCGCGTGTGTCGTCTTCCTCGACAAAGACCTTTGCGGGGATTTCCGCATAGAGCCGGCGCTTCTCGGCGAGATGGGGCAGCAGATGCCCGTCAACCTCTATCCACCTGTGCGGGTCGAGCGGCTTCAGCCCGATGGTGAAGAGTTTCGACGAGCCGTCATAGGGCGTATGGGTGGGCTGGTAAGAGTTCATGCTTCCTTGAATCCAGCCTGCCATCAGCCAAGCCGCGCCGGGATCAATCCGCGCAGCGAATTGCCGACATAGATTGCCCTGGCCGATTTCAGATCGTCATAGCTGTAGATTGCTTCTGCGGCGCGGCCTTCGTCCAGCTGCTCGCCGCGCAATACGCCAGGCAAAAGGCCGCAGTCGAGGCGGGGCGTCACCAGTACGCCGTCGCCGAAGTCGGCGAAGAGATTGGTGATCGTGCCCTCGCAGAGTTCACCGCGCTCGTTGGCTAAGAGCACCTCGTCGGCCTGGGTGACGAGATATTCGGCACGGGCCCGGATGTAGGTCTGTCGGCGGGTGGTCTTGTGGCGCAACAGCGTGTCGCCGGAATCGAGCCGCACCCGCGCCAATTGCAGCCTCCAGACCTTGTCGGCGGCCAGCGGTTCGTAAGGCTGCACCGAGGCCGTTGCCTCGCCATTGCGCGCCAGGACAAGGCGGGTGCGGAGCGCAACCGTTTGCCGGCCAACTGTGTTCATGAGCACTTCGCCCACCCGTTGCGGATCGCAAGCGAAGCCCAGCTCCGCCGCCGAGCCATAGAGCCGCGCGAGATGGCGATCGAAGCGCAGGAAGCCTGAGCTGGGTTCCCAGCGCATGGTCTCGATCAGCTCGAAACCGGCGGCGTTCCCGTCGCGAAGCGTGCTTTCAGCAGACACTCCCGATACTCCTCCTCAGCTGTGGAATCGAAGACGACGCCACCGCCGACATTGTAGACGGCCCCGCCGCTGGAAAAGAGCGAGATGGTGCGGATCGCCACGGAAAAGCGCATCGTGCCGCCGGGCGCGATCCAGCCGATGGCGCCGCAATAGACGTCGCGCGGCACGCCTTCCAATTCGTGCAGTATCTCCATGGCGCGTATTTTCGGCGCGCCGGTGATCGAGCCACAGGGGAAGAGGGCGGAGAAGATCTGCCGGATGCCGACATCCGGCAGCAGCTTCGCCCGCACACGGCTCACCATCTGGTGCACGGTCGGATAGGTCTCGATGCGGAACAGTTCGGGCACCTCCAGCGTGCCGACCTCGCTGATCAGCGAGATGTCGTTACGCAGCAGGTCGACGATCATCCGGTTCTCGGCCTGGTTCTTTTCGTCGTGGCGCAGGAACGCCTTAAGCTTGGCGTCCTCGGCCTTGGTCGCGCCGCGCGGCGCCGTGCCCTTCATCGGATGCGTCTCGATCATGCCGTCGGCGTCGATCTCGAAGAACAGTTCGGGCGAGCGCGACAGCACGATCGGATCGCCGAGCGCAACCAGCGCGCCATACTTTACCGGCTGGCGCTCGGTCAGCGCATCGAAGGCGGCGAGCGGATCGCCCGACCATTGCGCGTTGACCGGAAAGGTCAGGTTGCCCTGATAGCAGTCGCCCTTGCGGATGTGATCGTGCAGCCGCGCGAAGCGCCTTGCGTAATCTTCGGCGGACCAGGCGGCCCTGGCGTCGAAGATCGGACCGTTGGTGGCCGGCGCACCATTCTGGGGCAGGGCCTGCTCGATCGGAGCATCGAAGACGCCGAGGCAGACCAGCGGCGCGCGCCGGCCCTCGGGGAGCAGCGGCACCAGTTTCGGCTCGAGCAGGTAACCCGCTTCGTAGGAAAAATAGCCGGCCAGCCATTTGCCCGCGTCGCTTGCCGCCTGCGCGGCTTCCAGCGCTGGCAGGAAATCCTGCGCCTTATGCGCCGTGATGATTTCGGCCGGACGGTCGAAGACGAGCTGACGCGCGCTCTCGTCGTTGCGGAAGATGGCGGAGGGCAGGGACATTGCGACTCGGGATGCTGCGGTCTGTGACGCCAGCGATCGCTCTATATGGGGGCTCGGCCGCGTGCAATCGAGGGAGCGGCGTCCAAGGACGCAAAGGTGGCAAGTCTGCGAAAACGACGGCGGCACCAGGGCGCCGCCATTGTGTCTTCAGCCCGCGCAGGCTCGAATCGGTCAGGTGTTGCTGGCGGTTCCGGCGGTCGGGAAGCGACGGGCGAATTCCTTCTCGTCGCCGGCGGCCAAAAGCTTCGCCTGGTCGATCCACTGCTCACGCGCGATACGCCCGTCGAAATTCAACACGTCTTCGATCCGCTTGACGTCGGCGGCCGTCCAGGCGGCGATCTCGGCGTAGGTGGTGACCCCCAGGCCCTTGAGCAGCTTTTCGTTGACAGGGCCGATGCCGATCAGGCGACGCAGATTGTCAGGCTTGCCGGCTGCCGCCTTGGCCGACGCCGGTGCTGCTTTCTTCGCCGCGGCTGGCTTGGACGCAGCAGGCTTTGGTGCAGCAGCCTTGGGGGCGGCGGCTTTCGCCGCCGGCTTTGGCGCGGCTGCCGACTTGGCAGCGGCGGGTTTCTTGGCCGCGGCGGCAGGCTTGGCAGCGGCACGCTTGGCAGCGGCTGGCTTGGCAGCGGGCTTGGCGGCGGGTTTGGCCGGAGCAGACTTTGCCGTCGCGGGCGTCGAGATCAGCGCTGCCGGCGCCTGGGCGGAGGCCTTCGGGGTGCCGGATGCGGCGGGCGCTTCGCCCAGGCGGCGCTCGAGATCGGCGCGGGCACGTCCACATGCATCCAGTTCGCCGCTCAGCCGGTCGGCATCGGCACGCAGCTTGTCACGCTCACTGCGCGTGCGATCCAGATCGCCGCGCAAACTGTCGAGCTCGCCGCGCAGGCGACCCCAGAGGAACCAGCCAACCAACACACCTACAACGAACGCCAGGAGCATGTAGAAAAAAGTGCCCATTGTCTCTCTCCACTCCGATCCGTCTGCCGTGGCCGGAGTGATGACCTTGGCGCAAGGACCATTCAAAGGTGGTTCCGCGGTTGACGGAACTGCCGGCTTCAATCGAGCTGTCGGCGATCGGGTTTGCGCGCCCATGGCCAACGGCCGCCATCGCATTCGCCAAGGCGCCACGACCGGCCGATAGTGTCCCTGGCCTGAGCAGTGCGTCCGGCTGAGCTTGAGGCGGGACGCTATCATACGGCCTGCGGAAAGCTAACGGAAAAATTCCACCGAGAGTTGTTCAAGAACAGATATTTAGGACAAGAATAGAATGGTCCCAACATGCGCTTCGGCTAATCTATTTTGATTGAGCCGAGCGTCGAGACCGCCTGTCACTTGTCCAGCGCTTCCAGTTCGTCGATCAGGCCGCCGATCACGCTGAGCCCGATTTGCCAGAAGGCGGGATCGGTGGCGTCGAGGCCGAATGGCGCGAGAAGCTCGGAATGATGCTTGGTGCCGCCGGCGCGCAGCATCTCGAAGTACTTCTCCTGAAAGCCGCGCTCGGCATTCTGGTAGACCGCATAGAGCGAGTTCACCAGGCAATCGCCGAAGGCATAGGCATAGACGTAGAAGGGCGAATGGATGAAGTGCGGGATGTAGGTCCAGAACACTTCGTAGCCGTCGCGCAGCTTGATCGCCGGCCCGAGGCTTTCCGCCTGCACCTCCAGCCAGAACTGGCCGAGCCGGTCGGAGGTCAACTCGCCGTTCTTGCGCTCGGCATGCACCTTGCGCTCGAATTCATAGAACGCGATCTGGCGCACCACGGTGTTGATCATGTCCTCGACCTTCTGGGCGAGCATGGCCTTGCGCTCGCGCCTGTCGGTGGTCTGGTCGAGCAGCGAACGGAAGGTCAGCATCTCGCCGAAGACGGATGCCGTCTCGGCCAGCGTCAGCGGCGTCGAGGCCATCAGCGCGCCCTGGCCACCGGCCAGCACCTGGTGGACGCCGTGGCCAAGCTCATGCGCCAGCGTCATCACATCGCGCGGCTTGCCCATGTAGTTGAGCAGCACATAGGGATGCGCCGACGGCACGGTCGGATGGGCGAAGGCGCCGGGCGACTTGCCCGGCCTGACCGGCGCGTCGATCCAGTTGCGGTCGAAGAAGGTCCGGGCGATTTCCGCCATATCGGGCGAAAAGCGCTGATAGGCCGACAGCACCGTGTCCCTGGCGTCGTCCCAGCGGATGACCGCCTGGGGGGTCTCGGGCAAGGGCGCGTTGCGGTCCCAGTGGTTCATCACCTCCATGCCCAGCCAGCGCGCTTTCATCGCGTAGTAGCGGTGCGACAGGCGCGGATAGGCTTCGCGTACGGCCAGGGCCAGCGCGTCGACCACGCTGCGCTCGACGCGGTTGGCGAGATGGCGTGAATCGGCAATGTCCTCGAAGCCTCGCCAGCGGTCGGAGATTTCCTTGTCCTTGGCCAGCGTGTTGGTGATCAACGTGAAGGTACGCAAATTCTTGCGGAAGGTGGCGGCCAGCGCTTCGGAAGCCTGGCGCCGCACCTCGCCGTCGGCGTCCTGCAGGCGGTTCAGCGCGGGCTCCAGCGCCAGTTCCTCGCCGTCGACGTCAAAGCGCAGATCCGTCATCGTCTCGTCGAACAGCCGGTTCCAGGCGCCGCGCCCGGTGATCGACTTTTCATGGAAGAGCTGCTCGACCCGGTCTTCGAGTTGGAAGGGCTTGTCCTTGCGCAGGTCGAGCACCCAGGGCCGGTAATGGGCGAAGCCAGCGTCGGCTGCGAGTGCGCTCTCGATTATCGCGTCGTCGATCAGGTTCAGCTCGAGCGCGAAGAACAGAAGATGCGCGCTGGCGTCGGTCATCTTCTCCTGGATGTCGCCATAGAGCTTGGCGCGCTGCGGATCGGCCGTGTTGCCGGCATAGACCAGCCCGGCATAGGAGACGATGCGGCCGATCAGTTCCTCCAGTGCCTCATAGGCGCGCAGCGCTTCGCCCAGCTTGCCTGCGCTGCCGCGCCCGGCCTCGGCGGCCAGCGTGCCCTTCCAGCGGCTCTCGAAGGCGGTGGCATCGCTTGCCGCCCTGGCGATGTCGCGCGTCAGCTCGGGAGCCTCCATGCCGGAGTAGAGATCGGCGAGGTTCCATTCCGGCAGATCGCCCAACTCGGACGCGCCGTGACCGATTGCTGGCGCCGCGAGCCGCCGATCGAACATCATGCGCATCAACAATACCTTCCGGAATCAAGGGGAAAGGAGAAGCCGGTCAAATCCTAAGGAATTCGTTCACCGGGTTTTTTGAAACCTTATTTAGAACCCTGTGCCAAGATGATCCATGGGGAATTCTCAGGCGGGCATAAAACACAGTCATGACAGGTTCCATTCTCATAGTCGATGACGATCCCGTGCAGCGCAGGCTGCTCGAGGCGGCGGTGACGAAATTCGGCCACGGCGCGATCGTCGCAGACGGCGGCGAAGCAGGCCTCGCTGTTCTCGACGGCCCCGGTGCGCGCGAGGTCTCGGTGGTCATCCTCGACCTGGTCATGCCGGGCCTCGACGGCATCGGCGTGCTCAAGGCGATGCGCGAGCGCGGCATCCATGTGCCGGTCATCGTGCAGACCGCGCAGGGCGGCATCGAGACCGTCGTTTCGGCGATGCGCCACGGCGCCTTCGACTTCGTCGTCAAGCCGGCCTCGCCCGACAGGCTGCAGACATCGATCGGCAACGCGCTCAAGGTCGAGGCGGTCGAGGACCAGATGAAGCGCACGTCGCGAAGGCGCGGCGGCCATCTCACCTTCAAGGACATGATCACCCACAGTCCGGCGATGGACCGGGTGATCCGTCTCGGCCAGAAGGCGGCGGCATCCAACATCCCGATCCTGATCGAAGGCGAATCGGGCGTCGGCAAGGAACTGGTGGCGCGCGCCATCCAGGGCAGCGGCGACCGCCGCTCGAAGCCTTTCGTCACTGTCAATTGCGGCGCTATTCCCGACAATCTGGTCGAATCGATCCTGTTCGGCCACGAGAAGGGCTCGTTCACCGGCGCCACCGAAAAACACACCGGCAAGTTCGTCGAGGCGCATTCGGGCACGTTGTTCCTCGATGAGATCGGCGACCTGCCGCTCGACGTGCAGGTCAAGCTGCTGCGCGCCGTCCAGGATGGCGAGGTCGATCCGGTCGGTGGACGCTCGACCGTCAGGGTCGACATCAGGCTGATCTCGGCGACGCACCGCAACCTCTTGCAACAGGTCAAGGACGGCAAGTTCCGCGAGGATCTGTTCTACCGGCTGAACGTCTATCCGATCTTCGTGCCACCGCTGCGCGACCGCCGCGACGACATTCCCTATCTGGTCAGGCACTTCATGGAGAAGGTCGCGCCGGCCGATCCGCGCCATCGCCTGCACGGCATTTCGGCCAAGGCGCTTGCCATGCTGCAGGCCTATGACTGGCCGGGCAACATCAGGCAACTGGAAAACGCCGTCTTCAGGGCCTCGGTGCTCGCCGAGGGCGATGTGCTGACGGAAGAGGAATTCCCGCAGATCCGCGCGCAGCTGGAAGGCACGGTCAATCTCGATGCCGAGGTCGCGATGCCCGGTCCCGGCCCGACTTCCGACGATTCGCCACGCGCCAACGGTGCCGCGGCCGCCGATGAAGGATTTGCGGTCGGCGAAGCTGATCCGCCGACCAGGCTGCAGCCGCGTTTCGGTACGCTCAGGGCGCTGGACGAGCGCGGCAATGTGCGCGCGCTGGCCGATGTCGAACTTGAAATGATCAAGCTGGCGATCGATCACTATAACGGCCAGATGAGCGAGGTCGCGCGCCGTCTCGGCATCGGCCGCTCGACGCTCTACAGGAAGCTCAAGGAATATGGCATCGACCCGGAAAGCGGCCGCATCGAACGGCTCGCTTCCTGACGGGCAAGGCCTTGTCCCGCAAGGTCCGGACCAGCTTGCACCCCTAGTTGTCGTGACAAGATCGACGGCTTCGACTGGGCAAGGCGCGGGCCGGGTACGGTGGCGGTTCCGTTCACACATTAAGGCTGGCGGTAACAGATCGTGTTTCGATCGGAGGCGGAATCATGATCTAAACCAGCAGTTTACCAAGAAACCCCGTGCATTATTTTTGACGGGATATCGCCACGGTGTTACCGCATTTCGGCTTCAATAAGCGATGATTAACCATTAGGATCGATATTCGGATGTGATCAACCACGCATCCGTTTGGGCAAATCCGGGGACAAACGGCAGCCTGCAAGGCCTTTTGATTTGAACAAAGTCGAACGACACAAAGACGGGCGGCACTATCACATGAGCGTCTGGCCGAGATGGCTGGCAGCGGTGATCCTTGCTGTTTCGTTCCTGTCCGCAGCCGCGACCGGGGCAAGCGCCGATACACGTTCGCTGAAGCTTTATCACCTCCACACGCACGAAAAGGCCGAGATCGTCTACAAGCGAAATGGCCGCTACGTTCCGGAGGGTTTGCGAAAGATCAACATCATCCTGCGCGACTGGCGCCGCAACGAGCCGACCAAGATGGACCCGCGCCTGCTCGATCTGGTGTGGGAAGCCTATCGGCAGAGTGGTGCCACCGACTATATCCAGGTGGTCTGCGGCTATCGCTCGCCGTCGACGAACTCGATGCTGCGCAGCCGCAGCCGGGGCGTCGCCGAGAAAAGCCAGCACATGCTCGGCAAGGCCATGGACTTCTACATTCCAGGCGTGCCGCTGAAGAAGCTGCGCGACGTCGGCTTGAGGATGCAAGGCGGCGGCGTCGGCTATTATCCGTCGTCCGGCTCGCCCTTCGTGCACATGGATGTCGGCAATGTGCGTCACTGGCCGGGCATCAGCCGCCAGGAACTCGTGAGGGTATTCCCCAACGGCAAGACGCTGCATGTGCCGAGCGATGGCAAGCCGCTGCCCGGCTATGAACAGGCTATGGCCGCCTACAAGGCGCGCAAGGGCTCCGGCTCTCCCGCCATCGAACTGGCCAGCGCCGGCGGCGGTTACAAGAAATCCGGTGGCTTCCTTTCTGCTTTCTTTGGCGGCGGCGACGACGAGGCCGACGACAGTGCCGATGTGGCGAGCGCGGCGCCCGCGCCCAAGCCGAAGACCGCAAAGCCGGCGGCGAGCGCCAAGCCAAGCAATTTGCCTGGCATAGCCATCGTGTCGCCGAAGGATGCGCAGCGCGCCAACATCCCGCAGCTTGCCGACGAGAACGCAGCCGAACCCGAGCAGCAGCAGGATACGCCGGAGACGATCATCGCGGCGCTGCCGGCGCGCGAGATTCCGTTGCCTGATTTTGCGCCGCGCCCGAAGACCGATGTCGGCCCGCTGACGGCAGAGAACGTTCCGTTCGGCATGGCTGACGCCACCGCAACCACCGAGCAGACGGTGGCGACTGCGCATGCGCCGGTCAGTGTTCCATTCGGCATGACCGACCCGGCCAATGCGGCTGCCGCCGATCCGGCGCAGGTCGCGGTCAATAACATTCCGCTGCCGAGCTGGCGTCCGGACCTGCCGGCCGATCTCGCTCCGCAGGACAAGAATGTTCTGCTGGCGCTGGCTGATACGGCCCAGCACAACACGACCGCGACCGACGCGTTCTCGGTCTTGCCGTCCGCGCGTCCGGATGAGGTCAAGCCGGATCAGGTCGGGCAGGACGAGGTCAAAGCGGTTCTCGAACGGGTCAGCGCGACGAGCGATGCAGGTGCTGCGGGCGGCGACTATCAGGTCGCCTCGCTCTCCGGGCCGCGCTCGGCGTTCAACGACCCGGCCGGTGTCGATGCATCGCCGCGCGATGCCATTGTTGCCCGTCCGGCCGGTACCGATCCCGCGCAGGCGATCGGCGCAGGCGTGAAGACGACGCGCAAGGAAGCCAGGGCCACGGCCCGCGATCTGAAGCCAGGCCCGAAGGCAGTGGTGGTTGCCGCCGCGCCGCAGGCGGCGCGCTGGGCGCTGAACAGCAACGAGTATGTCGCCACCGTTTCCAGCCCGACGACGGCGCCGCGCTATGCCTACAACATCGTGCATACGCCGCCGAGCGAGGTCTATACGGCCGGCTTCCAGCCGGACAGCGAGACGGTGGATCCCAACCGGTTCACCGGCAACGCGGTCAAGTTCCTTTCGGTCGCCCGCTTCCAGACCAAGTAGCGGATCGATCAAGCAAACCAAAGCCGCGCTGGGCAACCGCGCGGCTTTTGCTTTTTCGGGATGTGGCCTGTTGTTGCAGACAGGGAGAACGTCACAGCTCCGCGCTGGCTTTCGTTGCATCGGGATGCTAACCAGCAGGCACTATTCCCGCTTCGTCTAATGGTAGGACAGCGCCCTTTGAAGGCGTGAATCGTGGTTCGAGCCCATGAGCGGGAACCAGCCGGCAACGGCATTTATCCAAGCCTGACGCAGCTTCGAGCCGGCAAGACTAGCGTCAGTTCTGGCCCTGGCTGCTGTCTCCGCGGCTGTCGCTCCCACGCAGGCCGAAACGGTGATCATCAAGACCGGCAAGCATCACTGTAGGACCAAGGTGGTCACACATTGGGTGCATCACCGCAAGGTCGTCGAAAAGGTTAAAGTCTGTCACTGATCCTGTTCAAGGCAGGAGATTCTGACCCGGTCGGCGCAAGCCGGCCGGGTTTTGCTTTCGGGAGAAGAGTGCTATCGGCCGAGCTTGCTCGCCGCGCGCGCCAGGGCTTCGATCTCGTCCCACCTGCCGGCCTTGACCAATTCGTCCGGCGCCACCCAGGAACCGCCGACGCAGATGACGTTGGGCAGGCTTAGATACTCGGCGGCGTTCTTGCCGGTGATGCCGCCGGTCGGGCAAAACTTCACGTCGGCGAGCGGCGAGGCGAAGGCTTTCAGCGAAGCGATGCCGCCGGACTGTTCGGCCGGGAAGAATTTCAGGAAGCGCAGGCCGGCTTCGCGCGCGGCCATGATCTCGCCGGGCGTGATGGCGCCGGGCAGCAGCGGAACTGGGCTGTCCTTTGCTGCCGCTAGAAGCTCGCGCGTGATGCCGGGGCTGACGATGAACTTCGAGCCGGCGCTAGCTGCTTCGTCGAATTGTTTTGCATCCAAGATGGTGCCGGCGCCGACAACGGCGCCCTCGACTTCGCCGGCCACGCGGCGGATCGCTTCCAGCGCGTCGGCGGTCCTGAGCGTGATCTCGATTGCCGGCAGGCCGCCGGCGGCCAGCGCCCGGGCCAGTGGCACGGCATCCTTGACGTCGGCGATCTTCAGCACCGGGATGACCGGCTGGCCATCGAGGAGCGACAGGAGCTTTTCGGTCTTGCTGGGCATTCGCTTGTCTCTCCGGTATCGATGATTTCAACCGATTAGCAGAAGGCGGATTCCGAGTCCACGAAACCAGGCGTGTCGCGATGTCACGCGCTCAAACGCCCAAAGCTGTCACGTTCGCCCTGCCTTGAATTGGCTTTCAGCAGAGTTTAGTGGCTTGGCGATGACAAGGTCCACCCACGATCAACCTGTTCGCGTCGCCGCGCTCTACCGTTTTGCCCAGCTCGACGGCTTCGAGGCGCTGCGCGCCCCGCTCGCCGCCTTCTGCTGCGGGCGCGGCATCAAGGGCACGCTGCTGCTGGCGCATGAGGGCATCAATGGCACGGTCGCCGGCAGCGAGGCTGATATAGCGGCGCTGATCGAACATCTGGAATCGATCGAAGGGCTGGCCGGGCTCGAGGTCAAATACAGCAGCGCCGCCGAGATGCCGTTTCACCGCATGAAGGTGCGGCTGAAGCGTGAGATCGTCACCATGGGTGTTGAGGATATCGACCCGGCGGCGAGTGCCGGCACCTATGTCGCGGCGGCCGACTGGAACGCGCTGATCTCGGACGCCGACACCGTCGTCATCGATACGCGCAATGCCTACGAAGTGTCGATCGGCACTTTCAAGGGCGCGGTCGATCCGGCGACGTCGAGTTTTCGCGAGTTCCCGGCCTGGGTGGAAAAACATCGGGCAGAGCTGGAAGGCCGCAAGGTCGCCATGTTCTGCACCGGCGGCATACGCTGCGAGAAGGCGACGGCCTATGTGAAGTCGCTCGGCTTCGAGGAGGTGTTCCACCTCAAGGGCGGCATTCTCAAATATCTCGAAGAGGTGCCGGCGGAGGAAAGCCTCTGGCAAGGCGAATGCTTCGTCTTCGACGAGCGTGTCTCGGTATCGCATGGTCTCACCGAGGGCGAGGCCGAGCTCTGCCGCGCCTGCCGGCATCCGCTGATCGCGGAGGACCTGCTGTCGCCGCGCTATGCCGCCGGCATCTCATGCCCGCATTGTTTCGATGCGCGCTCGGACGAGGATCGCGCCCGCTATGCCGAGCGCCAGCGCCAGGTCGAACTCGCGCAGGTGCGTGGTGATGGTCCGCATATCGGCGGATAGCGCCGGTGTAACAACTGTTGCCAGATTCGGCTGCATCACCACGCAACGGAGTAGCGATCGATAACCCACAGCCATGTGCCGTCGTCCTGCCGGCGGGCGACCTCGGTGGTTATGCTCCCGTCAGGCAGCTTGGTTGACGTCAGCGCCAGGTCGCCATTGATGAGGGCGGGGCGCTGCTCTCCGGCGGCGAATTTCCGGCCCGTCGCGGTGATTTCGGCGAAGAGCGTTCGGATTGCCTCCCGGCCACGCGTCAACCGACCTTCGCCGCTGTCGACAACGGCGTTTGGCTCGAACAGCGCCACCATTCCGTCGATGTCGCCAGCCCATTGGCGGGCAATCAAAAGGCGCTCCAGATCCTGCGGATCGTGCGCCGGCGCGCGGTCTGGTTCAACGGTCACGGCGAACTCCTCCCTCGTCGACAAGGCCGCGACACTAGCCGAAGCCGGGGCCGGTTTCGACACGCCGGTTTCAATTTGCGCCGCTGCCGGCATTTCCAACGAAGCGACCACTCGTCATTGTAATGTCAATGTGCGGGCCCTACCTCTTCGACGTTCGAAACCTGCCCGTTCGGCCGGGTAAATTCTGGAGGCACCGATGTTCGATCCCAAGAAGCTCCTCGACGATCTGCTGGGCTCGCAAATCCCCGGCACGAGCGGCACCGTCCGCGACAAGGCGGGCCAGGCCGTGCAGATGGCCAAGGACAATCCGCTTGCCGCCGGCGCGCTGGCTGCGGTGCTGCTTGGAACCGGCGCCGGCCGGCAGGTCACCGGTACGGCTGTGAAGCTTGGCGGACTGGCCGCCATTGGCGGCCTCGCATACAAGGCCTACCAGAACTACAAGGCCGGCAATGCGCCGGCGCAAACGCCGGCCGCCGGCGAGCCGGAATTGCTGCCGCCGCCCGCCGACACCGCTTTCCATCCGTCACAGGCGCCGCAAGGCGAGGACGAATTCACGCTGACGCTGGTGCGGGCGATGATCTCGGCTGCGAAGGCCGATGGCCATGTCGACGACGAAGAGCGCCAGAAGATCGCCGGCAAGCTCAGCCTGTCCGGCATCGGCACGGAAGCGGAGAAGTTCCTGATGGCCGAACTGGAGAGCCCGCTCGACCTCGATACGCTGGTCGCCGGCGCCAAGACCGATGCGCAGAAGCTCGAACTCTATACAGCCTCGCGCCTCACCATCGATCCCGACACGCGCGCCGAACGCGGCTATCTCGACCTGCTCGCCGGACGTCTCGGCCTGCCGGACGCGCTGGTCGATCATGTCGAGGCGACGGTGTCGGCGGCGAAGGTGCCGGCTGGAACCTCGCCCAATCCGCGCTGGTAGGCTTCAGGCGAGCACTCCGGGCGGCCGAGGTGGACGCCATTGCGTTAGTGCCTCGTTAACCGAGCAAGCGCATCATTCTAAGCAGTCGGACCGGCTTCTCCTCCTCCCAAGCCCGGTTCAGATCAGGGGCGGTCGCCAATGACCGCCCTTTTTGTTGAACCGATCACGAACGGTTCGGCTTGCCATGGGAGCCGTCATTTGCGATGGCACATGTTCTTCCAGCCATGATCAGGGAGGACGGCGATGACAGCCATCACAGAGAAAACCGCCATCGTCACCGGAGCCGGTACGGGCATCGGCAAGAGTGTCGCGACCGCGCTGCTCAAGGCGGGCTGGAACACGGTGTTCTGCGGCCGCCGCAAGGCGGTGCTGGAGGAGGCGATCGCTGAAGCTGGGAAAACGGATGCCAAGGCGCTGGCGGTTGCCTGCGACATCAGCAAGGCCGACCAGGTCGATGATCTTTTCGAGACGGTGCTGGAGGCTTTCGGGCGCGTCGACCTGCTCTTCAACAATGCCGGCATGGGCTACAAGTCGACATTGATCGACGAGATCCCGGTCGAGGTGTGGACCGACATCGTCGGGGTCAATCTCACCGGCTCGTTCTTGTGCGCGCGCGCCGCCTTCGGCGCCATGCGCCGGCAGCAGCCGATGGGGGGCCGCATCATCAACAACGGCTCGGTGTCGGCCTATGCGCCGCGGCCTGGCTCGGTGCCTTACACCGCGACCAAGCACGCCATCACCGGACTGACCAAGACGCTGGCGCTCGACGGCCGGCCCTATGACATCGCCTGCGGCCAGATCGACATCGGCAATGCGCTGACCGACATGGCGCAAGCGATGACGGTCGGCGTGCCGCAGGCCAACGGATCGATCGCCGCCGAAGCGGTGATGGATGTCGAGCGCGTCGCCGATGCCGTGGTCCACATGGCAAGCCTGCCGCTCGACGCCAACGTGCTGTTCATGACCGTGATGGCGACGAAGATGCCGTTCGTCGGGCGCGGGTGAGCAGCCGGTTCGCGTAAGCGAATTCATCGTGCCAGTGGCACGATGAAAGGCCAGCGAACGCCGGGACGCTGCGAAGCAGCGGGGACCCGGCCGGGCGACCTTGGTTACTTCGCCAGGAACGCCTCGATCCGCTCCAGCGCGCGCAGGATGTTCTCCTCGGAATTGGCGTAGGAGAGCCTGATATAGCCTTCACCGAGAATGCCGAAGTCGGGGCCGCCGATCAGCGCCACGCCGGCTTCCTCGAGTAGCGCCGAGGCAAGTTTTTTCGCTTTCCAGCCGGTCTTGGAGACATTCGGGAAGGCGTAGAATGCGCCCTTCGGCGTGATGCAGGAGACGCCGGGCAGAGCGTTTAGCCCCTCGACCACGACCTTCCTGCGGTTGTCGAAGGCGCGCATCATCTTGTCGACGTCGTCCTGCGGTCCGTCGATGGCGGCAATGCCGGCGAACTGGCTCGGCGCGTTGACGCAGGACCAGCAATTGACCGCCAGTTTGCGCACCTTGTCGTGGAGATGGGCGCTCTTGTCGCCATTCGGCCAGATCGACCAGCCCATGCGCCAGCCGGTCATCGCCCAGGTCTTCGACCAGCCATTCAGCACGATCAGCCGGTCGCGGATTTCGGGGAAGGTGAGCAGCGAGCAGTGCGTCTCGCCATCATAGGTCATCACGTCGTAGATCTCGTCGGAGAGGATGGCGACATGCGGGTGGGCTTCCAGCCCTTTCGCGAGTTTCTCGATCTCGGCGCGAGGCGTAACGCCGCCGGTCGGGTTGGCCGGCGAGTTGAGGATCAGGAGCCTGGTCTTCGGCGTGATCAGCGCCAGCGTCTCCTCGGCCGAGAAGGCGAAGCCGTTCTCTTCGCGGATCGGCACCGGAATGGGGGCCGCACCGGTGAATTCGATCATCGAGCGGTAGATTGGAAAGCCGGGATCGGGATAGAGGATTTCCGTCCCCGGTTCGCCGAACATCAGGATCGCGGCGAACATGGTCGGCTTGCCGCCTGGCAGGATCATCACGCTCTCGGGTGAGACTTCGACGCCGGTGGTGGTCAGCGTGCGGCGCACCACCGCTTCGCGCGTCGCCAGCAGGCCGTTGGCCGGCGTGTAGCCATGGTGGCCGTCGCGCAGCGCCTTGATCGCCGCCTCGACGATGTGCTGTGGCGTCCTGAAGTCGGGCTGGCCGATGCCGAGATTGACGATGTCGCGGCCCTGATGGGCAAGCACCGTGGCGCGCGCGAGCACCGCGAAGGCATTTTCCTCGCCGAGACGGTCGAAGGCTGAAATCGTGTGGAGCATTTTTCCCGTCCCTGTGGTTCTTTCTCTCAGCGTGCGTTTTTGTGAGCGTCCGGTCACAAAAGTCAAACGGATTGGAGCCTTACGTGTCGGATAATCTCAAGAATTGGCAGCCGCGTCCGCGGCCCGAACGCAAGGTGCTTGAAGGCCGCACTGTCAGGCTTGAGCCGCTGAGTGCCGAAAAGCATGGCGACGGCCTCTACGAAGCGTCATCGGCGCCTGACGTCGGCGGCCGCTTCGCCTGGCTGCCAGACTATCCGCCAGAAACCCGTGCCGCTTTCCAGCCGTGGCTGGACAAGGTCGAAGCCAGCGAGGATCCGCTGTTCTTCACCGTTATCGACAAGGCCAGCGGCAAGGTCGCCGGGCGCCAGACGCTGATGCGCATCGATCCGGCCTATGGCGTCATCGAGATCGGCAACATCTATTGGGGGCCAATCATCTCGCGCAAGCCGGCGGCGACCGAAGCGCAGTTCCTATTCATGAAGTACATATTCGACGAGCTCGGCTATCGCCGTTACGAATGGAAATGCAACAACCGCAACGAGCCGTCGAAGCGCGCGGCCGAGCGTTTCGGCTTCAAGTTCGAGGGCATTTTCCGCCAGCATCTTGTCGTCAAGGGTGAAAACCGCGATACCGCGTGGTACTCGATCATCGACAAGGAATGGCCTGATCTGCGCAGAGCCTATGAGGCATGGCTCGACCCGGCCAATTTCGATGGTGACGGCCGGCAGAAGCGGCGGCTCGAGGAATTTCGCGCCGAGTTCAGCGCGTAATAGGAGCAGGCAGATGGCGCATAGCCACGATGATCATGGTTCGCATGGGCACGGTTCGCAAGGGCACAGCCACAGCCATGGCGCCGGCCATGTGCACGGCTCGACCGACAAGAAGCGGGTGCTGATCGCCGCCTGCCTGACGGCAGGCTTCATGGTCGCGGAGGCGCTTGGCGGCCTGCTGACGGGGTCGCTGGCGCTGCTGGCGGATGCCGGCCACATGCTCGCCGATTCGATCGCGCTCGGCCTTGCCTGGTATGCCTTCCATCTCGCCGGACGGCCGGCGACTGTCCGGCTGACCTATGGCTTCGGCCGCGTCAAGACTTTAGTCGCCTATACCAACGGCATCGCCATCTTCGCCATCGCATTGTGGATCGTCTACGAGGCCTGGGGACGGCTGATGACGCCGGCGCCGGTGCTCGGCGGACCGATGCTGGTGGTGGCGATCGTCGGCCTGCTGGTGAACATCGGTTCGTTCTTCGTGCTGCATGGCGGCGATCGCGACAACCTCAACATGCGCGGCGCCATCCTGCATGTGCTGGGCGACCTGCTCGGCTCGGCGGCGGCCATCGTGGCCGCGCTGGTCATCCTGGCGACCGGCTGGACGCCCATCGATCCGATCCTGTCGGTGCTGGTCTCGCTGCTGATCCTGTCGACGGCGTGGTCGCTGATGCGCGAAGCCGCCCATGTCCTGCTCGAAGGCGTGCCGGCTAGCCTCGACCGCGATCTCATCGCCAAGGACCTGGAGGGAACGGTGAAGGGCGTACGCGAGGTGCATCACATGCATGTCTGGTCGCTCGACGGCTCAGCCAACATGGCGACGCTGCACGCCTGCCTCAATGACGGGGTCGATGCCCATACCGCGGTCAGCGCCATCAAGAAACGGCTTGCGGCCGAGCACGGCATCAGCCATGCCACTGTCGAACCGGAATTCGGGCACTGCGCCGATGACGAGCATGACCACGACCATGACCATGCACACGGTACGGCGCCGCATCACGGTCACTATCACTGACGCAGGAACTCCTATGACATTGGCAATGAGCCTGATTTTCCGTCGCAGCGGGCGCGCGTGATGGATCGCGATACGCGCAATGCGCTGATCGCGGCGGCATGGATCATGCTGCTGTTCGGCCTCGCCGCCTATTGGCTGCCAACAGTGATGCTGGCGGTCGGCAGCGTCTCGACCGTTCTTGCAGTCATTGTCGCGGCTATCTTCCTGGCGGCGTTGTTCGTCGTGTTCTGGCTGCGCGGCCGCAGCCAACGCAAAAAGGGTCTTTGACAATGCGCATTCTGATCACTGGCGCGGCAGGCATGGTCGGCCGCAAGCTCATTGCCCGGCTGGCGAAAGACCGGACGCTGCGCGGGCAAAGGATCACCGCGCTCGACCTGCACGACATCGTGCCGCCGCAGGCGCCCGCCATCGAAGGCGTCGATGCCTCCATCCATACCGGCGACCTCGCAGCACCCGGCGCGACGGCAAGCCTGGTCGCCTCGCGCCCCGACGTGATCTTTCATCTTGCCGGCATCGTGTCGGGCGAGGCGGAGGCCAATTTCGATCTCGGCTACCGCGTCAATCTCGACGGCACGCGTGCGCTGTTCGATGCCGTCCGGCTGGCGGCGTTCGCGCCACGCCTCGTCTTCACCTCGTCGATCGCCGTGTTCGGCGCGCCGTTTCCGGATGTCATCCCGGACGAGTTCCACCCGACGCCGCTGACGTCCTACGGCACGCAGAAGCTGATGGGCGAGGCGCTGCTTGCCGACTATTCCAGGCGCGGCTTCTTCGACGGCATCGGCATCAGGCTGCCGACCATTTGCGTGCGGCCCGGAAAGCCGAACAAGGCTGCCTCAGGCTTCTTCTCCGGCATCATCCGCGAGCCATTGAGCGGTCAGGAGGCGATTCTGCCGGTGCCGCGCTCGGTCGTGCATACCCATGCCAGCCCGCGCTCGGCGGTGAACTTCCTGATCCATGCGGCCGGGATCGACGGCAGCGCCGTCGGTCCGCGCCGCAACCTGACCATGCCCGGCGTCGCCGTCACGGTCGGCGAGCAGATCGAGGCGCTGGAACGCGTCGCCGGCGCCAGCGCGGTGAAGCTTATCCGCGAGCAGCCCGACGAAACGGTCTGGGCGATCGTCAAGGGCTGGCCGACGCGGTTCGAGGCGCGGCGTTCGAGGGAACTCGGCTTTAGCGCCGAAGAGAGTTTCGACGAGATCATCCACGCCCATATCGAGGATGAGCTGGACGGCAAGGTCGCGGGTTAAACGCTGCCCGTCAGGCTGGCTGACAGAAGCAGCAATCCGAACAGGAAGACGAAGGCCGCGCCGCCGATCTCGACGATCGAGTGGATGCGGTTGCCCATGCGGCCGTCGCCGGCGAAATAGACGGCCCAGTTCTTGGCGGTGACGGCGAGCGTCGCCAGCGCCGAGACCGTGATCGCCGTGCCGAGCGACATCGCCAGGACCGACAGCAAGCCGCCGAGCCATAGACCGTTGAGCAGAGCGAAGCTCAGCACGATCAGCGCGCCGGAACAGGGGCGGATGCCGACGGCGGCCACCGCCGACCACGCCGTGCGCCAGTCGAAGCGGTCGCCCGACAGCAGCGCCGGGTCCGGTGCATGCGAATGGCCGCAGGTCTCGCAGACTTCGCCCGCCGCGTGATCGTGATGGGCATGCGCGCTGTGGTCGTGCGCGCCGTGGCCGTGATGATCGTGGGCATGCGCCCCGTGGTCGTGATCATGCGAATGGTCATGGTCCGTATGATCGTGGTCGTCATGGCTGTGGGCGTGACGCACGTGGGAATGCGCCGAATGGCCATGCGCGGCATGGGAATGGCCCGCATGCGAATGTCCGCCATGCGAATGGGCGTGAGCTGCCGAGAGACTGTAGGCCGGGCCGGTGCCGAACAGGCGCAGGACGGTCGGGCCGAGCTTGCGCCACAGCAGCCAGGCACCGAACAAGGTGACGAAGACAAAGCTCATGATCTCCATGAACCATGCAGCATCGGTCATCGAGACGGTGGTGCCGCGCAGCACGAAATAGGCGAGCAGCATCACGGCGATCGCCGTCAGCCCCTGCAGCAGGGCCGAGACGAAGGACAGCAGGATGCCACGCTTCAGCGCCACTTCGTTGGCCACCATGTAGGACGAGATCACCGCCTTGCCGTGACCGGGGCCAGCGGCGTGGAAAATGCCATAGGCGAAGGACAGGGCTATCAGCAGCCACATCTTGCTGCCGTCCTGGCGCATCGCTTTCATCGCCGTCGCCAGCGCGCGGTAGAACTCCTGCTGTCTGAGATTGATCCACATCAGGATGTGGGCGAAAGGACCGCTGGCGGTGGGGGCCATGCCGTCATTGGTGCCGATGCCGAGCGAGCTCTGGGCATGGGCGGAGCCGAGGAAGTGCGTCATCAGCAGAGCGGCGGCCACGAGGCCGAGCGCCAGGCGCGGGGACGGTTTCATCACCGGATCTATCCTTCTGGCGGGCAGTTCAGTTCGAGCTTGGTGGCGAAGATCTTGCTCATGTCGGTGCCTGTCGGATCGTTGAAGAAGGCTTCCGTCAGGGTCTTCTGGTTCTCGGCTATGGCCTCGTCCGGATCCGGACGGACGACCTTCTTGGTGCATGTCGAGGGAAGGCCTTCGACCGTGATGTTGGAATCCTCGATGAAATCGATCGCCGTGTAGAAGGTCGGGTCGTAGACGCCGATGTCGATCTTGCCGGACAGCTTGATCGGCTGCTTCGGCTCGGACTCGAACAGGATGATGAGCTGGTCGTTCTCGAAATTGGCCATCAGATGCGGCGGCGGCGTCATAGGCACGTCGTTGCCGTCGACGGTGACGAGCTGGAAGTAGTTGAATTCGGCGAGCGAGGCATGAACGGTGTCGGCGACATCCTTCAGCTCCTTGTCGTCAAGCTTCAGGTCGGAATTCTTGTCGAACTCCATCATCACCGTACTCGAAAACAGGTCATCGAAGCGCCAGAGATGACGCAGCGCTTTCACACTTTGGTGATCCGGGCTGAGGATGACGTCAAGGCGGGCCTCGGCGAAGACGTGGGGGTGCGCAGCGGCCGCTCCGACCGCGGCAAATGTCGCCGCCATGGCCGAAGCCATCACAATTGCCTGCCGTTTCAGCTGCATTCTCGGTCGCGATTCCATCGACTTCGGTAGGCGTCGAGAGTTACCAGAAACGGGGCGAAATTGGGACCGCCGGGCCGAGAGCCGTCAGGCGGCGTCGCGCGCCCTGAACCATTGCACCAGGAAATCGACGAAGACGCGGACCTTGGCGGGCAGGTATCGCCGATGCGGATAGACGGCGAAGATGCCGGCGCCCGACAGGATACGGTCGTCCAGCGCGGTCACCAATCGGCCGCTCTCGAGATCAGGCGCGGCGATGAAATCCGGCAGTATGGTGAACCCAAGCCCCGACACGGCGGCAGCCCGTGCCGCCATCGGGCTGTTGACCTCGACCGGACCGGAGACCGAAACGCTCACCGTATCGCTGCCGTCGCCCTTGAACTGCCAGTTGTTCAGCCCGCGACCGTTGGTGTCGACGATGCAGGGAATTCGGGCAAGGTCTTGCGGCCGCGTCGGCATGCCGTGCCTGGCGATGAGTTCCGGAGAGGCGCAGAGCCGCACCGAAAACGGCGCCAGGCGCCTGGCGATGAGCGAGGAATTTTCCAGCCGCGAAATGCGCACCGCGAGATCGAAGCCCTCTTCGACCAGGTCAACGAAGCGGTCGTCGAGCTGGATGTCGAGCACGATGTCGGGGTGCTGCTTGGCGAAGTCGATCAGCGACTGGCCGATCGGCGCGTCGGCGAAAGTGCGCGGCGCCGAAAGCTTGATGCGGCCGCGCACATCGCCGGAGGATTCGCGCACCGCGTCCGCCAGGCTGTCGACCTCGCGTACGATCTCCGAGGCGCGCCGGTAATAGGTATGGCCGGCTTCGGTCATTGAGAACTGCCGCGTGGTGCGGTTCAACAGCAGCGCGCCGAGTTCGTCCTCCAGTTCGCGCACGTATTTCGACAGCAGCGCCTTGGAACGGCCGATCTTGCGCGCGGCCGCCGAAAAGCCTTCGGCTTCGACCACGTCGATGAAGGCGCGCATCCGGGTCAGCGTGTCCATGGCTCAGGCCTTTCGTGCGGCGTCGAGAAGTTTGCGGCCGAGCCGTATCAGGGCGATGTCGCTTCCGGAAGGGCCGAGCAGCGAAAGGCCGAAGGGCGCGCCGTCGACCGATCCGAGCGGCAGCGTGATCTGCGGAAAACCGGACAGTCCCGAAAGGCACAACAGATGCAGCGCCCTTTCGCGATAGGCCTGAAGCTGCTCCGCCGTGCCGTTGACGAGCGGTGCCGGGCCGGGAACCGTCGGCAGGACGAGAAAGCCATGGTTGCCAAGCGATTTGGCGAGCTCGGTGCGGAAGATCAGCCGGCGAGTTGCCTCTGCTTCAGCGGTCCTGGTGTCGACCGCGCGGCCGAAACCGAAGCGCTCGTCGACGCCGGGACCAAGGTGAGGCTCGCCAGCCGCGATCCAGTCGCCATGCACCTGCCAGGCCTCGTAGGCCTGCAGCCGGCGGAAGCACCAATAGAGCTCGTCGGGGAGAGAGGCGAAGCCGTGTTCGACCGGCGCCGGCTCGCCGAAAACGGCTGCCGCCCGCGCTTTCATCTCAGCATATTCGGCGGCCTCGGCTGGCCCGGCGACGAAGGCGTCCAGCCAGCCAATCGAAAGCGGGCGGTTGAGCGCGTGCTGATGCGGGTCACGGCCGAGCAGCAGTTTGCCGACCGCCTCATAGGTCTCGATGTCGTCGGCGAACCAGCCGAAGGTGTCGAGGCTTGGCGCCAGTTTCATGGCGCCCTGCAGTGAGACGCGGCCATGCGTGGTGCGCAGCCCAATCAGCCCGCAGAAGCTGGCCGGAGCGCGGATGGAGCCGCCGGTGTCCGAGCCGACGGCAATGTCGGCAAGCCCACCCGCCACCGCGGCGGCCGAACCGGACGAGGAACCGCCGGTGACACGGTCGGGCGCGGCCGGGTTCACCGGAAACGGGAAATGCGCATTCTGGCCCATCAGCGAGAAGGCAAGCTCGTCAGTCTGGGTCTTGCCGACAAAGCGGGCGCCGGCGTCGAGCATCACCTGCACGGCCTCGGCCGTCTGCGAGGCGGCGTGGGCCTCAGCGAACTTGCGCG
The DNA here is from genome assembly GCF_964252735.1 of Mesorhizobium sp. LjNodule214. Taxonomy (NCBI): domain Bacteria; kingdom Pseudomonadati; phylum Pseudomonadota; class Alphaproteobacteria; order Hyphomicrobiales; family Phyllobacteriaceae; genus Mesorhizobium; species Mesorhizobium sp. LjNodule214. The sequence goes on along the minus strand of NZ_CAXUPE020000002.1, from coordinate 1,659,212 downwards.
GGTTGCCGCAGCCGGTGCGGTAGCCGGCGACGTCGTAGATGTCCTTGACGGCGAGCCTGAGGCCCGCCAACGGGCCCAATTGCGCATGCGCCACCGGCATTTGCCGAAGGTCGAGGAAAGCGTTGAGCGGGCCGTGCGTGCCTGTCATCGTTCAATATCCGGATACGGTCATGCGTAGATTGTTCGGTGCCGGAAATTTTACAACCGGGGGATACGATTTTTATTGATTGTGAATTCCTTCGCTCTTATATCGCGCTTGCCCAAAGTCGCACGTGCCTGTGGGTGTCCGCCGATCCTCGAATGGTGAGGGCAATCGGTAAGGTAACTGGAGCTAACCCCTCCAGTCGGTTTAGCGGCCAACCGCCAGACCGAGGACACCTTGAAGCAACGACGGTGCGGGCCTTTCTGGTGTTCTGCCGGTCGTCCAAAGACCGGGGTTACTGAAGAGGCACACCTTCATTGCCGGCAGTGCGGACGGGTCTCCCATCCAAGCCAAGGCAGACAAAGCGAACCGAGGCCGGGCAAGGCCAAGGTTCACCGCCGCGAGACGGCGCTTCATGGTTCCGGGGTCTCCACCGGCTGGTTCCATGGATTTCCGTCCCGCCTTTGTCCACCGCGTGTTCGCGAGGCCGACAGCCCGCGTCCCGCAGCCTTACTGCGCGCCGCAAGGCGCTGATGGAGAGACCCCGATGGCTACCCAGCGCATCCTTGACTTCCTCGCCACCCGACGTCCGAACGGCCCCTGCCTCGTCGTCGACCTCGATGTCGTGCGCGACAATTTCCGCGCCTTCGAGAAGGCGCTGCCCGATTCGAAAATCTACTATGCGGTGAAAGCAAACCCGGCGCCGGAAATCCTGCGCCTCCTTGCTGCGATGGGCTCGTCCTTCGACACCGCTTCCGTTGCCGAAGTCGAGATGGCGATGGACGCCGGTGCGCCGGCGGACCGCATCTCCTTCGGCAACACCATCAAGAAGGAGCGTGACATCGCACGCGCCTACCAGCTCGGCATCCGGCTGTTCGCGGTCGATTGCGTCGAGGAAGTCGAGAAGATCGCCCGCGTCGCTCCCGGCGCGCGCGTCTTCTGCCGCGTGCTGACCGATGGCGAGGGCGCCGAGTGGCCGCTGTCGCGCAAGTTCGGCTGCGTGCCGGCGATGGCGGTCGACGTGCTGCGCCATGCCAAGGGCCTCGGCCTCGACGCCTACGGCGTGTCGTTCCATGTCGGCTCGCAGCAGACCGACCTGACGGCCTGGGACCGCGCGCTGGGCGATGCCAAAAAGGTGTTCGCGACGCTCGCCGACGAAGGCATCGTACTGAAGATGGTCAATATGGGCGGTGGCTTCCCGACCCGCTACCTGAAGGACGTTCCAGTGGCACAAGCCTATGGCCAGGCGATCTTCTCGGCGCTGCGCAAGCATTTCGGCAATGCGCTGCCCGAGACCATCATCGAGCCGGGCCGTGGCATGGTCGGCAATGCCGGCGTCATCAAGTCGGAAGTCGTGCTGATCTCGAAGAAGGCCGACAACGACAATGTGCGCTGGGTGTTCCTCGACATCGGCAAGTTCGGCGGTCTGGCCGAGACGATGGACGAGGCGATCCGCTACCCGATCGTCACCGCGCATGACGGCACCGAGACCGCGCCTTGCGTGCTCGCCGGGCCGACCTGCGACTCGGCCGACGTGATGTACGAGAAGACGCCGTATCCGCTGCCCTTGTCGCTGACCATCGGCGACGAGGTGCTGATCGAAGGCACCGGCGCCTACACGACGACCTATGCCTCGGTCGCCTTCAACGGCTTCGAGCCGCTCCGATCCTACGTGATCTGACGGTTCGAAAGAACCGATCAGATCATCCCAGGTGGGCGCCCGTCGCCCGCCCGGGCTCGCCTGTGGAACAGATCTCCGCTCGTGAAGGATTGCGGAAATGGAAATGCCAGTTGAAATCGTGGACCACTCGCCGGTCCTTGCCCTCGTCGCCGAAACCACTGCCGATGTCGCGGCGCGTGAAGCGCTGCTCGATCGCGCCATGGGTCCGAAGCGGCGGAAGAAATCGTCGGAGAAGCTGCGCCGTGGGCGCCGCCCCTCCGAAGGCCTCGCCTTTGTCGCACGCGATGCGGCGGGCGCAGTCGCCGGCACCGTGCGGCTGTGGGACGTGACGTTGGGCGAGGGCGGTCCGGCGGCCCTGATGCTCGGCCCGCTCGCTGTCGACCCCGCGCTCAAGAATGCCGGCATCGGCTCGGCGCTGATGCGGCACGCGGTGGCCGAGGCGGCGCGCCTTGGCCACGGCGCCATCCTGCTTGTCGGCGACGCACCCTACTATGGGCGCTTCGGTTTCTCGGCGGCAAAGACCGGCGCGCTTGCCATGCCTGGCCCCTACGAGCGGCACCGGCTGCTGGCGCTGGAACTGACGGACGGCGCGCTTGACGGCGTGCAGGGCACGCTGCGGGCGGCAGGGCGCAAGTTGAAGGCGCTGCCGCTGACTTTCGCAGCGTAAGGACCCAAGGCTGGTAGAAAGCAAAACGCCGCCCGATGGGCGGCGTTTTGTCTTGATTGGAAGCGGATCAGCCGAGCAGCTGGCTGAGCGCCATGGCGACCGTCATGTCGCCCTCGACCTTGATCTTGCCGGACATGAACGCCATGGTTGGGTTGAGGTCGCCTGCGATCAGCGAGTCCAGATCGTCGAGCGAGAGCTTCACGGTGCAATCGGTCGGTGCGTCGGTGGTCGAGACGGTCGCGCCGTCGATGACGATGACGCCGTCGCTGCCCGTGTCGAACTTCACCGAATGCTCGAAACCGGCGCTTGCCACGCGCGACTTGATCCGGTCGGCAATCTCCTGAACGCCCATGGCTGTTCTCCTCGTCTGGTTGCGTTGATGCGCATATAGCTTCGAGTTGACGTTTACGTCAACGCGGCCGAGATGCGTCATCTTGGTTTCGGTCAGGATATGTGGGGTCCGTCAGACTTTCGGTTCGCTCGAACCGAAACACCGCTTGCGGCCAATCTGCCTTGCGGCAGGTCAATGTGCCGCGGGAGCCTTGGGCGGTTCGGTCGCTGTCTCACCGTCATTTTTGCGCCGGCGCATGGCGTTGTCGCGGATCTCGTCCTTGGTCAGGAAGTTGACCTGGTCGATCAGCACATCATGCACCAGTTCCTCGCCGACGCGCGCATTGACGGTTTCGCGGATGGCGTTGCGGAACGCGTCGAGGTCGATCGTTTCCTTCTTGGTAAAGTCGATCTGCGGATTGGCATAGAGGTAGGAATAGACCTGGTCGGTCATCAGCGCGCCGGCCGGGATCGACAGTTTCTTTATCTCGGCGGGTTCGACCGTGTAGACGAGCTTGGTCAGAAAATAGCCGTCGATCCTGGAGTCGCGGATCAGCGGCACCGAGATCATGTCGGTCTTGACGTAATCGAGACCGCCCAGCATCGGCTTGGGTGTCTCGCCGACGCCTTTTTCGCCGGCTGCCTGGAACGAATAGAACACCGCGCCAAGCGTGGCGGCGCAGATCCAGATCGCGGCGGCGATGAATTTGATCACCGGCTGTTTCCTCGCGCGGTTCTTCCGCTCGCTATCACGCTCTCGCCCAGCCGAATTCGCCGGCCGAATAGGTGCCGTCGGCTTCGGCGCGCTGGATAGCGTTCTTCAAAAGGCTGGCGACCTCGTTGACGGCGTTGAGATGAGCGAGGATCGCCGCCTCGTTGCGCGCCAGCTTCTGGCGCAGCCGCGTCAACCCCTCGCGGTGCTGCTCCAGGAATTCGACCTCGTTGCCGCCCTTGATGGCGCGGGTCATTTCATAGAGGTAGCGGCTCTTGCGGGCGTTCGAGGCCTTGAGGTCGAAACCTGTGCCAGTACGGATGCCCGCCGTCTCTTCGTCGACAGCGTCCTCGATGCGGCCGATGATGGCGGCAAGGTTTCCGGGTCGCGCGAAGGGGATGGGCGCGTCAGGCGCGACCGTGCGGGCAGGCAGGTTGGAGAAGTCCGATTTGTCGGCCATGTATATCCCTAGATTTTGATATCTGCTTTTATGGTTGTCTCATCGCCGGTCATCGACCGCGCGGCCTGGCGCTGCAATTCCTGGACCATGGAGGTCGACAGCCGCGTCTGCTGGTCGATCTCGGCCTTGTCCGGGCCGCCCGAAACGGGGCCGACGGGCACCATGCGCTTGCCGTCCATGTAGTGGTCGGCGAGCAGCGATTTGGCGATGCCGATGCCTCCGCGCGCGGCCATGACATCGGCCAGGTGCTCGGCGAGCTGCGATTTCCACATGTCGCCGGCCAAGCCCTTGCCGTACACGCCTTCGGTGTCCTTGGGCATCATGTTCTGGATGAAGGTCTGCAGCACCATCGCCTCGAAGCGCTGGAATTTTTTCGCCGGGTTGGCCGCCCCGGCAGCGTCAGCCGTGGCGCGCGACAGGATCGAGCCGGCATCAGCCGAAGCGGCGGTATCGACCGAAAAGGTCCCGGGATTACCGCCTGCCCGCTTCGCCAGCGCCGTGCGGGCAGCTTCGATGTCCGCCGGTTCGACTGCGCGGGCAACATCCAGAACGATGTCGCTGGGTGGAGAAATGGCCAAGAAGGTCCGCCTTTTGCCCGTTTTCGTGTCAGGACAATGCCCCAACAAGCTTGCGGCAGGCTTGCGAGGGAGGAGGGGCCGAATGCAGCCACGCGGATCGGTCGCCTGCGGGGCGCAAGCTGATCTTCTCCGCCGTCTTGCCGCTTCTTTGCCCGTCTGTCACGATCGCGCTGCCACCGGGAGGGAGGGTCGATGGATAGCTTCTCCGAAAGCTATGCCGAGGCGCGCGGCAAATTCCTCGCCGCCTGCACCGAGGTCGGGGCGCGGGTGACCAGCTATCCGCGCGACGGGCTGTCGGGCGAGGCCGGCGAGCCGCTTGCGACCGACGTCGCCTGCCTCGGACCCGAGGCGTCGGCGCGCGCCGCGATCGTCATCTGCGGCACGCATGGCTCGGAGGCCTTTTCCGCTTCGGCGATCCTGACCCGCTGGCTGCAATCGCGCGATGGCAATGCGCAGGGCGTCCGGCTGGTACTCGTGCACGCCATCAATCCCTGGGCGTTCTCGCACCGCACGCGCACGGACGAGAACAATGTCGACATCAACCGCAACTTCCTGGCCGCCGATGTCGGCCCGGCATCCGAGAACCCAGCCTATGACGCGGTCGTCCACCTCTTGCACGCCGACCCGTCGAACGCGGCGGGCGCGCTTGAGCTGCACCGAACGTACAGGGCCTATTTCGAAGCGCATGGCTGGGCGCTGGAAGGAGAGATATGGCAGGGGCAGTGGCATCGGCCCGAAGGCTTGATGTATGGCGGCCAGGCTCCGAGCTGGTCGAATGTCACATTCCGCCGCATCCTGCGCGAACATCTTTCCCGAGCGACCACGATCGGCTTCCTCGACTGGCACACGGGAATCGGCCAGTTCGGCGAGATCGTGCACCTGATCTTCGACGCGCCCGAAGGCATGGAACACCGCGCGGCAGCCGGCTGGTGGGGGCTCGCGGCGAAGGAGGACGGTGCCTTCAAAACGGGTGCCAAACCGAAATACCGCGGACTGCTCTGCCAGGCGATCCGCCAGGAGCGACCGGATGCACGGATCGCCGGCGGAGTGATCGAGTTCGGCACGGCCGACGACTATCAGATCTTCCGCGGCGATTTGATCGACCGCTGGCTACGCTTCGAGGGGCGCGACCATCCCGATGCAAGGGCGCTTCGCGACGCCCATGTCGACATCTGTTGCCCGCGCGACATCTCCTGGCGCAGGCTGGTGGAGACACGCGGACCGACCCTGATGGACCAGTTGCTGGCCGGAGTTGCGGAATGGTGAGCTGGAGCAGGTTGCAATTCGACTGGGCCGGCCAATGTCCCCAAACTAAGGGTTGCGCAGGAGCATGATCGGTGCCCTGTCGGCAAGCGAACTGTGAAGGAGCTTCCGGGGAAGCCGATCATCTCGGTCCAGTTCACATCTGTTTCCTTGGTTGGGTGAAACGGCCGCGCATTTGTCAGCCGGCGAAGCCGCCTTCATCGAGAAAGCATTGCTCCTCAGGCCGCATGGCGCGGCCGAGGATCGGATTGCGGTGCGGGAAGCGCCCGAACCGCCTGACGATGTCGCGGTGGTGTTCGGCGCGCTCAAGGTTTGGTCCGCCGGTCTCGCCGGCCAGCGCCACCGAGCGATCCTGGTCGGCGAGGCTCTCGGAATGGGCGAAGGGCAACCTCAAGAACAACTGCCACGTCGGGTGCACGTCGTTCTGGAAACCCGCATCGATGGCGTCGGCCGCGACGCGGCGGGCCTTCTCGTCGGTCGCATACATGCGCGGCGAGCCGCGAAAGGCATTGCGTGGAAACTGGTCGAGCAGCACCAGCAGCGCCAGGGCGCCGTATGGCGGCGCCGCCCAGCCGTCGCAGTCGCCGCGCGCCGCCGCCTCGTGCAGCGGCAGGAAACGGTCGCGAAAGACGCGGTCGAACTCCGTGTCCTTGGCGAACCATGCGATGGGGCCCACCAGCCACCAGAAGTCGATGACTTCGGCGGCTTCGTGCGGCACATTTTCGAGCGCGGACGAACCGGCCCGGTCCTGGATCACGATCGCTGCCATGGTCATGCCGCCCTCTCGGTGCCGGCCATCGCCGACCAGTCCTGAGCCTTTGCCCAGTCGGCGAACGAGGTTGGTTTGATCGGCAGCATGCCGATCGTGTCGGCGATCTCGACGGCGAACAGCATCGAGCGCTGCCGGTGCACCCAGGCGTAATTGGCGGCGACCTGTTCGGCCGCTTCCTTGCCCAGCATCGCGGTGAGGCCCGTGGCAAAGTCCGCCAGCGGCACCGGATAGTACTCGATGTGGCGGCCGACAATGTCGGACAGAACATCGCCAATCTGCTGTCCGGTCAGCGCCTCGGGGCCGCCAATGTCGAAACTCGCGCCGGCAAGCTCCGGCCGGCGCATTGCCTCAACCACATAGGCCGCCATGTCTTCCCATGAGATCCAGGAGGTACGAAAGTCCGACGGCATCGGATAGGCGAACACGCCACGGTGGACGATCGCAGGCGCGCTCCAGGGCGCGGCGATGTTGCTCATGTAAAGCGTCGGCTTGAGGACGATCGATGGCAGGCCGGAAGCCTTCAAACGGTCGATGAGTTCGACCTTGGCGTCCATCAGCGCCGTGCCGGAATGCCTGGAAACATGACCGCTGGTGTTGAACACCACAAGCTGACGTCCGCTGCCTGCGCCGCATCGATCATATTGCGGCCGTAGCGGAGAATTTCCTTGGGGCTGGCGTTGAGTGGCAGCGTCAGCGCCACCGCATCGACGCCGAGGCAGGCGAGGCCGACACGGTCGGCATCGGCAGGGTCGCCGCGCACGATGTTGACGCCGTCGCCAAACGGGTCGGGCGAGCCTTTGCGCAAAAGGACGCGCACGGTGGCGCCCGCCACGCGGCAAGCTTGCACGATGGCTGATCCCTGGGCGCCGCCGGCGCAGGTGACCAGAATTGAACTGGGGAAATCAGACATGAGTTTGCTCCTCGGTCGCGAGGTGGTTCCAAGCGGCGGGCGAGCCCGCCGCTTGGAAGTCGGATGTCGACCGTGTCGGCCGACTTTGTTGTCAGCGGCCCCAGATGCCCTGCCCATAACCCGGTGCGGGGATATCGAAGCTCGAATTTCCCTTCTGGGCCGCTGCGCTGTCGGCAGTGCCGATGCTCGCCGTGCCGCTCAGGTCGACCGAGTAGGCGCCTTCGGACGTCATCGAATGGTGACCGGCGTTCGGATAGCTGCCGGCGCCAGGGATGTAGTCCGTGCCATAGTTGTCGCTGCCGGCAAAAGCCATGCCGGAGGCAAACAGGAAGGTGGCAGTGGTAAGAACGATCTTCTTCATTTCAATTCTCCATCCTTGAGAGTTAAACATCAGACCTCAACGCGCCGCCCGCACCGCGTTGACGAGGCCCTCTTTCTTCATGCTCTAGGCGAAACCGACCAATCGCTATCCTTCCTGGATCCGCGTCGGCAGGTTGTTCAGCGCACGCTGTCTTGGTGTTCGTGCGCTGTTCTGAGGGCTGCTTCACAGCAGCCGAAATGGTGGCTGTTGCCGGTCAACCGTCGCGTGGTGGACTTGGCCTCTGGCGTCTCATTGCGGCAAGCGTGTCCACGCGCCGGTCATCGGCGGAAACATGATGCAGGCCTCATGCGCGACAGCCTCGTCGCGCAGGCGGTCGGCAAGGTCGTCGATGCCGATATCCGCCGCAGTGGTGATGCCCATCCTCTCCAGAGCGGGAATGAGGCTTCTGACGGTTTGCGCCATGTACTCATAGCCTGGCGACTCTGCACCGCCTTCGACGCGCGCGCCGGAGATCATCTGCGGAATGGGCAAGCCGGCAGCGAGATAGGTCGAAAACAGTTTGCCGCCCATGTCCGTCTCGAAACCTGTCCGCGCGAAGGCCCGAACGATCCAACTCAACGCCTGCGTGAAAAGTGGCGTTGCCGGAAGGCTTCGTGCGTATGGCATCGACATCTCCTGGAACGCGACAATGCCACCTGGGCGCAAGAAGCCTGCCAGACGGCGCAGCGTCTCAGCCGGTTCGGGCAAATACATCAGGACCAGCCGCCCGATGATCGCGTCGAACTTCCGCTCCGGAACGAAGCTTGCAAGATCGGCCGAGGCGAAGCGCACCCAGTAGCATTGTCCCGCTTCGACGGCGCGCCGTTCGGCGGCCTCGACCGCATCCTGCGACCGGTCGATGCCCAGCACCGACCCGCTCGGGCCAACCAATTGCCCGGCAAGCAGAGAAACGTCGCCAACGCCACAGCCAAGGTCGAGCACGTGCATGCCTTGCTTCAGTCCGGCCCGGCGCAGCACATCCTCGGTCAGGTCACGCACGAAGTCGCCCTGCAGATGCAGCCGTTTGAATTCGCCTTCGGAATAGCCGAGCGTATACTGTCTGGTATCAAGGGTTTCGGTCCGGCCGTCTGGCCGGCGTTCGACAAAGCTGGTGTGCACTGCCCCGTCTCCTCAACAATCGGTTTCGTGCTGAGGGCTGTCGATATCGCTCGGGTCCGTACGACCGGGCGGAGCCTCATGCTCCACCTCGCCCAGAACATGTCCTGGGCCGGTACCGGGTCCGAGTTGCTTTGATATCTGCCGCCCCGCAACGGCACGGGACCAAAAATCCCGCCGACGATCTAACGCGATCAACGTGGTCGCAGGATCAGGGAGCCGCGTTTAAGCGAGCGTGGTAGGCAGCGTGGTAAGAACGACCGCAAATGTGGTATTTTGCGTTGAAAGCAACCGGGGAGCGGGGGTACGCAGCCGGGGGCGTAATGTCATCGCACATTCAGATCTGCCTTCTGGGTGAATTGCGTATCGTCTCGGACGGACGCCAGCTCGCCCTGCCGCCGTCCAAGAAGACGCGCGCGCTGCTGGCCTATCTGGCGCTGACCGGTCGCCCGCACCGGCGCGAGCGATTGTGCGAGATTTTTTGGGAGCTGCCCGACGATCCGCGCGGATCGCTGAGATGGGCGCTGAGCAAGATCCGTGCCCTGGTCGACGTGCCCGGCTCCGCGCAACTGAGCGCCGATCGTGAACGAGTCTCCTTGGTCCAGGACTCGGCGATGGTGGACTATGTCGAAATCGTCCGCCGACTGCAGGCTTCTTCGCCGCCCGCCACACTCGATGAACTGCACGAAATGGGGAAGCTTCTGGCGCTGCCTTTGCTCGACGGGCTCGATCTGCCGCAGCTTGACGCCTACCAGGCCTGGCTCGCGGCCGAGCGCGAGGAGGCCCTGCAACTCCGTCTCGGTCTGCTGGAGCGCATCACGCTTCACCCCGAAACCAGCGACCGCGACGCAATCAAATGGCTGCGCCAGTGGCAAAGCGCGGACCCGACTTCGGAACAGGCCGCCGGCATCCTGGTTCGAACGCTCCGGCGGCTCGGCCGCGGCGACGAAGCCGCCGGGGTGATGAGCAATTACCAGCGCATGGCCAGGGATACCGGGTTGCTGGCGGTCGACGATGTATCGGAAGCGGGTCCCCCGCCCTCCGCGGCGGAGACGGCAACACCGGAGCACAGTTTTCTGAAGCGCCAGTCGATCGGCTTTTGCCAGGCGGCAGATGGAGTACGTATCGCCTACGCCACCGTGGGCTCGGGACCGCCACTGGTCAAAGCCGCCAACTGGCTCAATCACCTCGAACTCGACTGGCAGAGTCTGATTTGGAGCAAGACTTTCCAGGCGCTGTCCGACGGACGTACGTTTATCCGCTATGATGAACGCGGCAACGGCCTTTCCGACTGGGAGGTGGACGACATCAGCTTCGAGGCGTTTGTCCGCGACCTCGAAACCGTCGCCGACGCGTTACGACTGGAGCGTTTCCCGCTGCTCGGCATGTCGCAAGGCTGCGCGGTATCGATCGCCTATGCCGTGCGTCATCCCGAGCGGGTCTCTGCGCTTGTTTTGGTGGGAGGCTACGCTGCAGGCTGGCGCATTGGCTGCTCGGCGGAAGAGCAGGAGCGGCGTCGGGCGGTGATGACCTTGACCAAGCTCGGCTGGGGCACCAACAATCCCGCATATCGCCATATCTTCTCGCAGACTTTCATGCCCGATGGCACCTCGGACGAACTTGCCTGGTTCGACGAATTCCAACGCCAGACCACCTCGCCGGACAACGCCGTTCGGTTCCAGGATGCATTCGGCGATATCGACGTGCGCGACCAGTTGGCGCAGCTGCGCGCGCCTACCCTGGTGCTGCACGCCCGACACGATCAGCGCATAGCGCTCGATCAAGGCCGGGAACTTGCCATCGGCATCCCGAATGCCCGCTTCGTCGTGCTGGAGAGCCGGAGCCACATCATTCTGGGCCACGAACCCGCCTGGCCTGTATTCATGGACGAGGTCCAACGGTTCCTCGCGGAGAGAGTACGGCATAAGAAGGTCAATTTCAGAGCAGATTGGGCAGCTCCGATTTCCGCGTGCCCCTTGCGGCCTCCTTCTGGACGTACTCTGGCTGTCTGCCGATAACCTCAACTCTTATTTTAGAAAGTATTAATCTGTTAACGAGGCTGCCTCGCTTGGGACCAAATTGGGCAGTTTAGAAACCGCTCATTAACTCGCCCCGCTCATCCTGAAATCCACGCACTGGAGACGTTGATTGTGAAACGCGATGTCGCCCTGATCGCATTTTTGCTGTCGTTTGCCTGCCCGTTTGCCGCGCAGGCAGGGACGACCATGGAAACCAAGGGCAAGGCGTTCGCGCCGCCCGCCTTCTATTCGTTCTGCAGCCGCCAACCCGGCCTGTGCAGTACCGCCGGCGGAAAGAAGGTCGTTGAGCTGCAGGCCAAACTCAGCTCGGAATTGAAGCAGGTGAACCAATCGGTCAATTCACGCATCACGGAGCTCAGCGATCGTGTCGCTGTCGGCAAGGACGACGACTGGCGCGTGCCGACCGTCTCTGGCGATTGCGAAGATATCGCGATCCTGAAGAAGCTTGAACTGATGAGGCGCGGCTGGCCGGCTTCGGCGCTCCTGTTGACCGTGGCAAGCTATGGCGGCGATGGGCACACGGTGCTGACGGTGCGCACCAGTGAGGGCGACCTGGTGCTCGACAATCTCACGAACTCCGTCCGTGACTGGTCCAGCACTCCCTACAGCTACTTCGCCCGGCAGGCGCAGGGGAATGGCAAACGCTGGGAGCGGATCGGCGGCGCCAAGCCTATTCGGACGACCGCAACGGGCGGCTGAAAATTTCCCAGGTCGAAGCTTAGCGTTACGGCGGAATTCCGCTGCTATTCGGGTCCTCGCTTCTGCACGATCAAGTCTAAGCGCTCGCGGTCGGAGCGTTCGCGCTCGTCGCGTCGGCGCACGTCCTTGTAGGCGCGCTCGACCATGTTGGTGCGCGCGGTCGCCGTGGCGATCAGCGCGGCCTCCCGTTTGGCGCTCTCCAGGCTCGCCTCCTGGCGAACCAGCGCATTGGCGATGCGGCGATGGTAGAGGTCGGGAAACAGGCCGGCGAGCGACTGGTCGGCGTCGAAACGCTCGACCAGTTCCTTGGCTTCGGCTTCGGCGGCAGCGGCGGCCGTCAGGAATGTCGCGTGACGGGTCTCGTGCAACGCCTTCAGCTGCTCCTGCACCTTGACCAGTTTCCTGAGGCGGTCCTTGCGCGTGGTCATCTGCCTACCGGGCGAGCGTCAGGTCGACAAAACCGTCGACGAACAGCGATAGCATGGTGCCGATGGCGAAATAGAAGATGATCAGCCCGCCGGCGATGACGAAGGGCAGCGAGATGAAATAGACCGGGATCTGCGGCGTCAGCTTGTTGACGAAGCCGATCGTCAGATTGACGAGGATGGCATAGGCGACGAAGGGGCTGCCGAGGCGGATGACCAGGAAGAAAGCGTCCGACACGGTGTCGGTGACATCGACGAGCGCTGCCTGCGGGTTGAAGAAGACATTGACCGGCGCGACCGTGTAGGAGGCGACCAGGGCGCGCACGATCTCGTGGTCGAAATCGAAGACGAACAGCAGGAGCAGCGCCGAGAACGAGATGATGGCGGCAAGGGCCGCCTGTGGCTCCGCCTCCTCGATAGCCGGCCCGCCGGTGCCGCCATAGCCGATCAGCATGGCGATGGCCGCACCCATGAAGCGCAGCGCTTCCATGTAGAGCCTGGTCATGGCGCCGATCAGTCCGCCGACCAGCAATTCCGAGACTATCATCGGCGCCAGGATCTGCGGGCGCGGATCGACGAAGGGATAGATGCGGTCCCAGAGGAAGGCGAGCAGGCCGCCGGTGGCGGCGACCGCCACGAACAGCCGGACCTGGATCGGCACGCGGGCGCTGGACAGGCCGGGCATCAGCATGAAGCAGGCGCCGATGCGGCAGAAGGCGAGGAAGGCGGCGATCACGACGCCTTGCGAGAGCGCGCTCACGATATGGTCCCGAGCACCTTGATCTCGACGCCCTTGGCGATTTCGACGTGGCTCAGCACCGGTAGCGTGGTGAACAGGCGCTCGATGATCATGCGCACATAGGGACGCGCATCCGGCGCGGTGACCAGCACAAAGCGCTCGCCTGCCTCGAGATGCTTGCGGATCGCCTTGGTCGCATCCTGGCCGAATTCCTCGAGCTGGCGCGGGTCGATGTCGAATTCCCGCACCTCGCCCTTGGCGTCGCGCTTGAGGCTCTGGTGGAAGGCGAGGTCCCAGCGGTTGCCGAGCCGCAGCACCTTGAGCACGCCGCCTTCGGAGAGGTCGCCGCAGATCTGCTGCGCCATGCGGATGCGGACATGCTCGACGATCTGCTCGGTGCGGCGCACATGCGGGGCGATCTCGGCGATGGCCTCTATGATCAGGTGCAGATTACGGATCGAGACGCGTTCGGCCAGCAAGAGCTTCAGCACCGCCTGCAGACCCGGATAGGAAATATGCGTGGTGCAGATCTCGTCGGCGAGCTTGCGGTATTCGGGATCCTGGCGTTCGAGCAGCGCCTTCATGTCCTTGTAGGACAGAAGCTGCGGCAGGTTGTTGCGGATGACCTCGGAGAGGTGCGTGAGCAGCACCGACATGTTGTCGGCGAAGGTGTAGTTCTCGCGCTTCAGATCCTCGGCGAAGGTTTCGAGCACCGAGAAGGCGCGCATGCCGAAGGCCGGCTCGCGGATCTCCTCGCCGGGAAGTTCCGGCACGTCGCGGGTGCCGAGCAGCACCATGATCTCGCCGACGCGCATCTGGTATTCGGCGACCACGGTGCCGTGGACCTTGATCTGGTAGCTCTTCGGCGGAATGGCGAAATCGTCGGCGACGCGCACTTCCGGCACGACGAAGCCGTATTGCGTGGCAAACTTCTTGCGCATCTTCCCCATGCGGAAGACCAGCTCCTGATGCGACACCAGCAGCCTTGTCGAAAGCTGCTTGCCGATCAGCAGCTCGATCTCGGCGGTGGCGAGCGATGCCTTGACCGAATTCTTCTCTTCCTCGGCCTTGTTCGCCTTCTCCTGGTTCTTCACCGCCTCGGCGGCGGCGACGGCACGGTTGTGGCGCAGCGGGATGATGTAGCCGAGAGCGGCCATGCCGCCGGCAAGGGCAAAGAACGGGAACAGCGGCAGGCCCGGCATCAGGCCGAGAATGACGAGCAGCGACGCCGCGACGTAGAGCGCGCGCGGATGGGCGCCGAGCTGGCCGAACACCGCCTGGTTGGTCGAACCGCGCGTGCCGCCCTTGGAGACCAGAAGGCCGGCGGCGAGCGAGACGATCAGCGCCGGGATCTGAGTGACGAGGCCGTCGCCGACGGAGAGCTTGATGAACACATCGGCGGCCTGGCCCATGCCCATGTCGTGGCGGATGTAGCCGATGGCAATGCCGCCGACGATGTTGATGGCGGTGATGATGAGGCCGGCGATGGCATCGCCGCGGACGAATTTCGAGGCGCCGTCCATCGAGCCGAAGAAGGAGGATTCCTCCTCCAGTTCGCGGCGGCGCAGCTGCGCCGTCTTTTCGTCGATCATGCCGGCCGAAAGGTCGGCATCGATCGACATCTGCTTGCCGGGAATGGCGTCGAGGGTGAAGCGCGCGCCAACTTCTGCGATACGGGTAGCGCCCTTGGTGATGACGATGAAGTTCACCACGATCAGGATCAGGAAGACGATGAGGCCGATGACGAAATCGCTGGCCATCACCAGTCGGGAGAAACCGGCAATGACATAGCCGGCGGCATGCGTGCCCTCATTGCCGTTCGACAGGATCATGCGCGTGGTGGCGATGTTGAGCGACAGCCTGAGCATGGTGGCGATCAGGAGCACGGTCGGGAAGGAGGAAAAATCGAGCGGGCGCTGGATCCACAGCGCCACCATCAGGATCAGCACCGACAGCGCGATCGAGAAGGCAAGGCCGATATCGATGAGGAAGGCCGGGATCGGCAGGAACAGCACGGCCAGGATGATGACGATGCCGATCGCGAAGAAGACGTCGCGGCCGTTCTTGGCAACGGTGCCGGCTGCAATGCTTTCGCTGATCGCCATAATCGTCCTCAAATCATAAGCCTGCCGCGCGCGACAGCCTTGTGAGCCTAGCTGGCCAAGCTTGCGCGAGGGTGGGAGAATGCGCCCTGAGACAAGGGGGGAATCGCATGCTCCTGATCATTGGCACGGTCCGTTTGCCGCCGGACAAGCTCGCTGAGGCAAGACCGGCCATGCAGCGGATGATCTCCGCCAGCCGCGCCGAGCCCGGCTGCATCGAATATTCCTATGCGCAGGATGTCCTCGACGCAGGGCTCATCCACGTCTCCGAAGTCTGGAGCGATCGGGCCGCGCTCGACGCGCATTTCAGGTCGGCGCACATTGCGGACTGGCGTGCAAGCTGGGCGACGCTCGGTATCGGCGATCGCAATCTGATGCTCTACGAGGCAGGCGATGCCAAGCCGACCTGATCAATCAAAGGCAATTTCGGTGATGCTGGCTCCGCGCTAAGTTCGGGGTGCAAAGGTTGCCGCGCCGGTGCCAAAATGGCGCCACAAGCAGTCGGCATTGCGGTTGCCACGCAGTGTTGCCGGGCGTATCAGGCGGCAGCTTTCCACCTCTTGCTCTACGGCGAGCCGTTCCGGTGCTTTCCAGAAACGAACCTCAAGTCTATGCCCGCCGGCTTCGCGCGGTGCTGATCAGATCGATCCCGCTGCTCGAGGCGCGCGGTATCGTGATCGTCGTCCTGGCGGGTGTCGTGGGCGTGATGGCGGGCGTGCTGGTCACGGCAATGAGCCAGATGGTGCAGGGCATGCATGGGCTGTTGTTCGGGGTCCAGCCGGGCGGCCGGCTGTCGGCGATGTTTTCCTTGTCCGACCCGGTTCAGGCAGCGATACCGGCGATCGGCGGCTTCCTGCTCGGCCTGTCGGTGATCTGGCTGCGAAAGCGAAAGTTCCGCACCCCGGTCGATCCGATCGAGGCCAACGCGCTTTACGGTGTACGCATGTCGCTCACCGACACTTTCATCATTGCCGGGCAGACGATCATCTCGAGCGGCTTCGGCGCTTCGGTAGGGCTGGAGGCCGGCTACACGCAGGTCGGCTCCGGGCTGGCATCGCGGCTGGCGCGCGCCTTGAGGCTGCGTCGCAATGACGTCCGCATCCTGGTCGGCTGCGGCGCGGCAGGCGCGATCGCCGCCGCCTTCGACGCACCGCTGACGGGAGCCTTCTACGGGTTCGAGCTGGTCATCGGCATCTATTCGGTCGCCAATGTCGCGCCGGTGATGACCGCCGCGATCTGCGCTTCGCTGACCGCCGAGGTCTTTGGCGGCGTGCCCTTTCCGCTGGAGCTTGCCGGCCTGCCGGCACTCACCGCCAGCCAGTACCTGCCGTTCCTGCTGCTCGGGCTTTTGGGTGGCGCCGCCTCCATCGCCATCATGCATCTGGTCAGCCTCATCGAGCGCGGCTTTGCCAGGCTCTCGATCGACGCCTCGCTGCGGCCCTTCATCGGCGGCATTCTCGTCGGACTGCTGGGGCTGGTCACGCCGCAGGTCCTGTCGAGCGGTCATGGCGCGCTGCATCGCGAATTCGCGATGAACTACGGCATCGCCGTCGTCGCCAGCGTCTTCGTGCTGAAGCTGGCGGCGTCGGCGATCTCACTGGGATCGGGCTTTCGCGGCGGCCTGTTCTTCGCCTCGCTGTTCCTCGGCGCGCTGCTCGGTAAGATCTTCGCCGGGGTGATGGCCGTCGCCTCACCGGCAACCGGTATCGATCCGGCCGTCGCCGCCGTCGTCGGCATGACCTCGCTTGCGGTCGGCGTCGTCGGTGGGCCTCTGACCATGACGTTCCTGGCGCTGGAATCGACGCGCGACCTGACGCTGACCGGCGTCGTGCTGGCGGCCTCGATCATGGCGGCGATCCTGGTGCGCGAAACCTTCGGCTATTCGTTCTCGACCTGGCGCTTCCATTTGCGCGGCGAGACGATCCGCAGCGCGCACGACGTCGGCTGGATGCGCAGCCTCACCGTCGGCTCGATGATGCGCAAGGATGTGCGGACCATCGACGCTGCGACGACGCTGGCCGACTTCCGCAAGGAAGTGCCGCTTGGCTCGGCGCAGCGCGTCATCGCCGTCGACGAGGGCCGGCACTATGTCGGCGTGCTGATCGTGGCCGAACTGCACAGCGAACTGTCCAACGGCGAGACGCCGGTACGGACGCTTGCCCAGTTCAAGGATGCGGTGCTGGTGCCGACCATGAACGTCCAGTCGGCGGCCGAAACTTTCCAGCGCGCCGGCGCCGAGGAACTGGCCGTGGTCGAGGACTTCGCCGACCGCGTCGTGCTCGGCCTTTTGACCGAAAGCCATCTGATGCGGCGCTATGCCGAAGAACTCGACAAGGCGCGGCGGGATCTGTCGGGCGAGGGGTAGGTCCCGCGCGAACGAGTTTAGTGTTCGATCGGCCCCTTCGCCATCACCAGCGCGGTGCCGGCGGTCGTCGGCCGCTCGATCATGCGCCGGACGTGAGGCGGCTCGCTGCCGCTGTGCAGCGCCCGTATGCGCTCGCCGATGACGGCGTCGGCATGGGTGGCGCGCCTGTTGTGGCGGATGTATTCGAGCCAGGTCGGCGTGTGGTAGTGCTCGATCCAGATCGCCGGGTTTTCGAGGTCGCGCGCCAATGTCCAGTTGCGGGCGCCGTCGCGGCGGCGGATGCGGCCGCGCTCGGCCATGGTGGCGAGGAACTCCGGAACGTCCTCGTCACGGATGATGTACTCGATCATGATGGCGATCGGACCGCTGCGCGGCTTGAGGTCGAGCCCGAGATGCGGCTCCTTGAAGCGGTTGAGCGGGTCGAGATTGAGCACTGCCTGCTGCGGCAAAGGCAGCAGCAGGCCGATGGCGCCGCCCGCCAGCATGGCGACGCTTGCCGCGATCAGCGCGGTCTCGGCGCCATGCGCGTCGGCGACGACGCCCCAGATCCAGCTGCCCAGCGCGATGCCGCCGAAGGTCGCCGTCTGGTAGACCGAGAGCACCCGGCCGACCACCCAGCGCGGCGTCGACATCTGCACCGTGACGTTGAAATGCGACAGCGCGATCACCCAGCAGGCGCCGCCGACGAGCAGTCCGAGCGCGGTCTGCCAGGCGTGGTCGCTGATGGCGGCGTTGAAAGCGCAGACGGCGAAGCCGGCAAAAGCCATGCGCACCATCGTCTCGCTCGACAGCAACTGCCGCAGCCGCACGCTGATCAGTGCCCCGCCAACCGCGCCGATGCCGAAGGCGCCGAGCATGATGCCATAGGTCAGGGCGTCGCCCTTGACGACATCGCGCGCCACCAGCGGCAGCAAGGCGAGCACCGCGCCAGCGCTGAAGCCGAAGGCAAAACCCCTGACCAGGACTTTGCCGATGTTGGGCGACATGGCTACATAGCGCAGGCCGGCGCCCATCGCCGCTCCCAGCGTCTCGCGCGGCAGCGTCGACACCGGCAGATCCGGCTTCCAGCGAAACAGCACGATGATCAGGCCGACATAGCTCAATGCGTTGGCGGCGAAGGCGGCGGCAGCACCCGCCGCGGCGACGATGATGCCGCCAATCGCCGGGCCGACGCTGCGCGTCAGATTGAAGCCCAGTGAGTTCAACGCGACGGCCGCCGGCAGCTTGGCGCGGGGCACCATATCGCCGACCGAGGCCTGCCATGACGGATTGTTCAGCGCCGTGCCGCTGTCGATCAGGAAGGTGAAGGCAAGCAGCGTCCACGGCGTGATCAGGCCGAGGTAAGTGAAGACGGTCAGGAGCACCGAGGCGAGCAGCATGAAGGTCTGGGCGACCAGCATGACCTTGCGACGGTCGAAGCTGTCGGCGATGGCGCCGGCAACCAGCGCAAACAGCATGATCGGCAAGGTGGTCGAGGCCTGGACGAGCGCGACCTGGTAGGACGAGGTGGCGATCGAGGTCATCATCCAGGCGGCACCGACGCCCTGGATCAGGCCACCGAAATTCGACACCAGGCTGGCCGACCATACTGCCCGGAAAATGCCGTGCCGGAAGGGCGCCAGCGCCGAGACGCGTTCGCCGCCCGGCTCGTCATCTATCACCAATGCTGTCCCGCCTGATTACGTCCGTACCCCTCACCGTCATGCCACCCATGGAGGTAGAGCACGGCAGCGCGGGAGGCGAACACCACTTCGAAAAAGACCATGGTCCAACAACAGGATAGCACGGCAAAAATACGTCGGGACGCAACTAATCCAAAGGTCTTGGCGGTCTGGACCAATTTACGCCCGATCCGCGTCCCTGGCCGCTGCGTGCAGTGCCTCGGTGAGGTTGCCCGTCGTCTCACCGCCGGCATGGAGGCGCAGGAAGAGTTCCATGCCGACAAGCCTCAGCCTCGAGGCCACGTCACGCCTGGCCAGCCCGACGAAATCGTCGATGGAAGCGGCAGGCCATTTCATGGCGTCGCGCAAGAATCCGCCACGCAGCAGGCCATGAGTGCCAGCGGTGAAGTGCGGCGAGATCTCGAAGCCGACCTTGGGTGCATGAATGTTTTCGCGCGGGATGTGCTTTTCGGCGACCTTCTTCAAAAGCCATTTTCCGGTCTTGTCGCGATATTTGTGGCGCCTCGGCAGGTGGATCGCATAGTCGATCAACCGGTTTTCGAGGAACGGAACCCTGAGTTCCACCGAGGCCGCCATGCTCAGCCGGTCGTGCCGGTGCAGCAGGTCCTGCAAATGCGAGTACATGTCGAAGAAGCAGCTTCCCAGGAAAGCGCGGTCGGTCAGTGGCGTCACCGGCTGAAGCCGGTCGAAGATTTCAGGCTGCAGGAAATTCAGGTCCGGCGACAAGGCCCGCAGGACCGCATTGTGGCTCCAGCCCCCGCCATGGCCGATCGACCTGCTGAATGGCGCCTGGCGAAGGCGTTGGAATTTCCGCTCCAGCCAGCGCTTCGAGCGAAACAGCCGCGCCGGCCAGGACCACGCGCGCCAGGCTCTCATGCTTGAGGCCTGCCACGCGTAGCCGCCAAAAAGCTCGTCGGAGCCTTCGCCGGTGAGCAGGACCTTGACGCCGTCGGCGTGACACTGTTCGGCCATCGCCAAAAGCCCGACATGGCTTGCATGCCAGCCGTCGCTTTCGAGATGCCAGATCACTTTCGGCCAAAGCTCGAAGAACCGGTTCCTGTCGACCGGCACCCGGCGCAGGCTGATGCCGACATGACGGCCCGTCCGTTCGGCGTTCCCGGCCTCGCTGTGGCCGAGAAGGGGGTCGACGACATAGCCGTGGATTTCCGGCCTGAACCGCTTCGCCAGCGCGGTGATCAGGCCGGAATCGACCCCGCCGCTGCAGGCCGCGGCGATGCTGGTGTCGGCAATGCAATGAAGCTCGACGCTGTCTTCGATCAGCGCCTGGAGCGTTGCCATGTGCTCCGCATCGGAGGCGGTATCGCCGGTGATGCGCGCCGTCTCCAGCGCATCGAGTACATGCCAGAAGCGCCGCCTCTCGATGCCGCCATCGGCGATTTTCCACAGGCCGGCGGGCGGCAGCCGCTCGATGCCCTCGAACAGGCTGTAGCTGGAGTCGCGGCTCTGCCAGGCGAGTCGTAAGGTGATCTCGCGCGCGTCGACGCGGCACGGGAAGCCCTCGCAGGCAAGGATCGCCTTGTCCTCCGACGCAAACAGGATCCGTCCATCCGTCTCGGCAACCGACATCGGCTTGATGCCGAGACGATCGCGGGCAAGCCACAACGCGCCGTCGCGGGCATCGAAATAGGCGAAGGAAAACATGCCGTCGAACAGCGGCACCGCCTTTTCGGGGCTCCAGTGGTGCAGGGCCTGCAGAACCACTTCCGCGTCGGAGACGGTACGAAAAACGCAGCCTTCCGTCTCTAGGACCTGGCGCAGCGTCCGGTAATTGTAGACCTCGCCATTATAGACCAGCACGCCCTGGCCACATGCGGTCAGCATCGGCTCGCGGGCGGCGGGCGAGGGGTCGATGATGGTAAGCCTGCGGTGACCCAAGGCGAGCCGCCCGCAACTCCAGCTGTCGTGGTCGTCCGGACCGCGATGCGCCAGAACCTGCATCATGCGGGCGATGTTAGACAGGTCGGCGGCGCCGATCGGGTCGCGCTTTCGCCAGACGCCGGCTATTCCGCACATGGCCTGCCGGCCGGTCTTGCCTGGTCCATGGTTTTCCGGGGATTCACCAAGACTGAGAACATCGGGGTCGGGCGTAGTCTGACCCGGTTCGCAATCTAGCCGGAACGCAGCACGCCGCAAGCTGTTGCAGGATTTCTGTTCCGAGCAGGAGCCGGGCCTAGTCTAGAAGCCGCTTTCGATGCGCTCGAAGATGACGTTGGTGAAGGCCGATATCTGGCCGCCGATAAACGGGCCCGTCAACGCCACCACCAGCATGATGGCGACGATCTTGGGCACGAAGGTGAGGGTGATTTCCTGGATCTGCGTCAAGGCCTGGATCAGGGCGATGCCGATGCCGACCGCCATCGCCACCAGCACGACGGGAGCGGATGCGGTCAGCACCGTCCACACCGCGTACTGGACGATATCGAGGGCGTCGGCCTCGTTCATGGCACTGGCCCAGCTAGAGTTCGTGACTAGCTGGCGGCTTTGACCGAGACGCCGGAGGTCACGGGAACTTCCGTCCCGTTCTCCAGCACCGCGATAAGACCGCTGCTGGCGAGGCGCACCGAGGCCACCGTGCCGGTTGTGTTGCCGTCGGCAGAGGTTATCGAACGGCCGATCAGGGCATCGGCCTGCGACAACGCCGAGGATTGCATGATCTGGTCGAGCTTGGTGTTGGTCTGCACCGATTGCTCGACCTGCGAGAAGGTGGCGAGCTGGGCGACATATTGCGTCGAATCCATCGGCTTGGTCGGATCCTGGTTCTTCATTTCGGCGATCAGCAGCTTCAGGAACGACTGGTAGTCGACCGCGGTCTTGGAGGTCGACGTGGTGGTCGAATTGGCGCCGGTCGGTATGGTTGTCGTCATGTCAACGGTCATTAGCATCGGGCTCCCACTGCCAGCAGGCGCGGCGCACCCGCAACATCGTCATTGCCGCCAAGCGCGCGGCGTTCGAGCGGATAAAGCGCCCGGATCGCCTTCAGCGCCTCATAGATATGGTCCTCGCCGACCATGCGGTCGATCTGCTTCAGCCCGCTGCAGATCCGTTCGTCCTCGAAACTCGCCAGCAGCATGGGCAGCGAGCGCCGGAACATGTCGCGTGCCTCGGAAGCCGCCTGCGGGTTCATCAGCATGACCTGCAAGATGAAATAGAGCTGCTTGAGCGGCGTCGATGCCTCGTCGGCCTGGATGACATGGCTTTCGAGCAGGAACTGCACGTCGTTCATTAGCTCGATGGCGACCTTGCGGTCGACGCGGATGACGGCGCCGTTGATGTAGATCTTCTCGTTCGGCTTCAGCGATATCTTCAGCGTGTTGGTCATTGAATGCCGTCCCGGATGATCTGGGACACTTCGATCAGGCCTTCGAAATTGTTGGTGCGGCCCTGGCGGATATCCTCGGCTTCGCGCAACAGCCACAGGCCGATGGAGATCAGGTTGGCGCGCAGTTCCTTGGGCAATGCATTGTCGCTCGAGCCGAGATCCTCGACAAAGGTTGTCCATACCCGGTTGGTGAAGTGCAGCGCCTCGGCTGCTTCCATCGAACCATGGCCGACGGCAGCCGCCGCTGCCAGCATGTCGATCGAGCGGGTGAGCAGCTGCCGCTCCCGGTCCTTCGCGTCGGCGACGGAGTCGGTCTGGATGTCGGCGTAGGAGAATTGGTACATCTTGGGAGCTCTGCCGTTCCGGTGGGTGGTTTCAGGTCAGGTAGTTCAACAGGCTGAGTTGCTGCAGGCGTGCCGTCAGTGCAAAGGACGTCTCGATATGCTGCGTCAGGTCGGCGACGCGGGTCGCGGCTTCGGCGGGATCGACGCCTACGAGGTCGATGATATGCTTCTCGAACAGATCGACCTGCGTTTTCATGCGATCGGTGGCGTCGGAGACGCGGTTCTGGGCGAGGCCGGCCTCGGACCGCACCTGGACAAGTCCGCCGATGGCCTCACCGACCAACGTTTGGGCGCGGCTGGTGACCGCAGTCCTCGCCGCCTGACTGATGGTGCTGCTGGAAAGCAGGTTGGTGACCATGGCCGATGCCATGGCGAGCTTGCGGATGCCTTCTTCATTGGCGCTGACTGAGGTTTCGGTGGTTTCGTTGAGCGCGATGCGGCTGGTGATCTGCTCATCGGTGGCGTTCGACCAAGTGCCTTGCCAGCCCGAGCCGAGGAACTGCGGCTCGACGCTGGTGGTGATGAAATCGTCCATCTGGGCAGCGGTGATGCTGGCCGCGGCTGGGTCGTCCTGCGCGAAGCCGAAATAGGCGACGAAGGAAGCGTCGAAGGCAGCTTTGGCCGGGGAGCCGGCCTCCGTGAAATCATCGATCGGCTTGACGTCGGTGTTGGTGCCGGCGAACAAATATTCGCCATTCACGCCGGTGTTGAGGATTCCCGTCATCTGCTGCAGCGCCGAGGCGCCGGCGGACTGCGTGATGCTGGTCGAGGAATCGCCGGATACGGCGCTGGTTAGGGCGGAGAGGAGATCCTGCGCGACATCGGAGAGCTGGCCAAGCGAATCCTGGGTCGATGTCAGCCGGGCGGCGACCAGCGCATTGGAATCGATGATGCCGTTCAGACGGTCGAGATCGCGCTGGAAGGTCACGGCCTGGGTCGTGCGTCCGCCAAGCGCCAGCCCGACATCGGCGACCTGACCGGTCGACGATTCCTTGGTCGCCTTGACGAGGTCGGCCTGCATGCGCATCTGCTGATAGCGCATGGCATTGGACATTGCAGCTGAGGAGACGGAAGTGGCTTTCATGGATTATCCCACGGCATCAAGCAGGGCTGACAGCATGTCGTCGACAGTCTTCATCATGCGCGCCGAGGCCTGATAGGTGTGTTCGAGATCGAGCAGCAGCGACATTTCCTGGTCGACATTGACGCCGGTGTCGTTAGACAGCGCCTCGGCCGTGCGTGTGGCCAGTGCTTCCTTGGCGTCGGCGGTCGTCGAGGCCTGCTGGCGCACGCTTTCGAACCAGCCGATGGCGTTGGCGGCATAGTCGGAGACGCTGGATGTCGTCGTGATGCCGGCGGTGGCATCGAAGGCCATCGGCTGGTCGAGCCTGTCGCCATAGGCGATCAAAAGGTCGGAATAGGATGAGCCGCTGGTGTTGAGGATATAGGCCGCGCCGTTGGCGCCGCCGTCGCGCAGCAGCGCCGGGTCGCCGCCGGCGCTCGGATCCATCGCCGTGTTGACGCTGATCGAGCTGGCAAGGCCATTGACCAGCGTGCCGGCCGCCGGCACGGCGGGCGCGCCGGACCAGGTGAACAGGCCGGCCGCATCGGATTGCGACGGCGCGGTTTCGGCAAAGGCGGTGATGAGACCGCGCGCGGTTTCGTCGAGCTGGCTCTGCATGGTTGCGGCGACGCTGTCGCGCAGCGTGATCAGGCCGGCGAGTTTGCCGACGGCGCTGGTGTTGTCGCCGGTGCCGGCGGAGACCGGCACGTTGTCGATATAGATGGTGTTGCCAGGGATGCCGGCGGTGTAGCCGGCCGATGGCGTGAAGCTCACCCAGCGCGGCACGGTCTCGAACAGCGTCGTGCCGTCGGTGGTGGTGATGACCATGTCGTTGTCGCCGCGCGTAAAGGTCGAGACGGGGACATATTCGGCAATCTTCTTCAGCAGCGCGTCGCGCTGGTCGAGCGCGTCGGACACGTCGGTGCCCGAACGGGTTCCGGAGATGACGGCCTTGTTGGCATCCTGGAACTGGCTGAGCAGCGAGTTGAGGTCATCGACGGCGGTGGCGATCTGGCTGTCGGTCTGGGTGCGGAAATCCTGGATCGCCGTGGTGCCGTCGTTCAGCGAGCGCACGACGTCCTTGGCTGCGTCGATGACGCTGGCGCCAAGATTCTGGTTGGACGGCGTCGTCGCGTAGAGCTGCAGCGCATTCTGCAGATTGGCGATCGCGGTCGAAGGCGAGGACGCGTTGTCGACGCCGTTTACGGCGAGATCCAGCTGGTCCATACCGCTGTAGAGCGCGCTCTGGCCGCTCCATGCCGAGAGCGCGCTGAGGTTCTGGCGAAACAGAAGGTCGTTGGCCGCCCGCTGGACCTCCACGGAACGGGCGCCGGGCGCCGTGCTGGTGATGACCGCGGTGCGGCGGGCGTAGTCCGAATTGGAGGCATCGGCGACGTTACGGGAGACGATGCTGGTCTGTTTCGACGTGGCCAGAAGCGACGACTGGGCGATGCTCAATGCGGAAGACAGCGACATGCGGCTCTTTCACGGGCGGGCGCCCGTCGTTTATCTCTTCAGGTTGACAAGGACGTCCATCAGGTCGGAGCCCGTCTGGAAGACTTTGGAATTGGCGGTGTAGCTGCGCTGCGCCGCGATCATGTTGGTCAGTTCCTCGGCGATATCGACGTTGGAATTCTCGAGTGCGCCGGAGACGATCGAGCCGAGCTTGCCTTCATTGGCGAAGCCGATGCGTACGGCGCCGGAGTCCGAACCCTGCGAATAGACATTGCCCGGCAATGCGGTGAGGCGATCGGGGCTTGTTACGTCAGCCAGCGGGATCTTGTAGAGCGGCTTGGTGGAGCCGTCCTCATATTGCGCGTAGATGACGCCATCCGAGCCGATATCGATCTTCTCGATGGTGCTCGGGGCGTTGCCGTTGACCGTCGCTTCGGAGACAGTGTAGCCGGTGCCGAGCTGGGTGAGCTTGGCCAGATCGAGGTTCATAGCCGCGCCGTTCGGCACGGTGAACGAGACGCTGTCGACGGCGCCGGTGAGCTTGCCGGTGGTGGTGTCGAAGGTCAGGTTGGCCGAGCCCAGCGCGCCACCCGTATAGGGGAACGAGGTGCCGGCGGTGGCCTGGGACTGATCGAAGACCGAGACCTCCCAGGTGCCGGTTCCGGTGTTGGTGAAATAGACGTCGAGCAGCACCTTGTTGCCGAGATTGTCGTAGGCCACCAGCGACGATTTCGAGGTGTATTCGGCCGTCGGGCCGTTGGTGGAGGGCAGGGCGCCGGAGGGCGGGGTGGAGTTCGCCGGCAGATTGCCGGTAAAGGTGCCCTCGGTGCTGGGCGTCGCTGTCATCTCCTGGTCGGAGATCTGCACCGGCACGAGGCCCTCGAAGCCGTTGGCGGTGGCGGCCGGCACGCCGTTGGCGTAGCTGTAGGCCATCAGTTGGTAGCCGGCGGCGTTGACCAGCTTGCCCTCGGCATCCGGAACGAAGGCGCCAGCGCGGGTGAGGAAGGGCGTTCCGCTCGGATCCTGAACGACAAAGAAGCCATCGCCATTGACGGCCAGGTCCGACACCGAGGTGGTGTACTGGAGCACGCCCTGGGCGCTGATCGAGGAGCGGATCGTCGTGGTGACGCCGCCCGAATTGTAGGCGCCGCCCGTGCTCGGCATCACCAGCGTCGAGAATTCGGCGGAGGAGCGCTTGTAGCCGGTGGTGTCTGAATTGGCGATGTTGTCGGCGACGGTGGACAGGCGGTTTGCCTGCGCGTTCATACCGGAAACGCCGGTCCGCATCATTCCGTAGAGGCTCATCGAAACGTCTCCTCAATCCCCGTTAAAGGGGAGCCCATGACAGTGGCTGCGAGCCTATGTGTTGTGTCTTGCGCGAGGCTGGCGCGGGCCGAGTGCGCAGGCATCAGAACACCAGCCGGTAGCCGAGGAAGCGCTTGGAATCGATCGGGTCGTGGCCGAGCTTTTCGCGCAGCTTCTTGCGCAGCTTGCTGATGTGGCTTTCCACCACGTTCTCCTCGACCTCCTCGTCGAAGATGCCGTAGATGGCGTTGAAGACCTGGGTCTTGGTGACGCGCCGTCCGCGATTGCTGGCCAAATATTCGAGGATGCGGCGCTCGCGGCGCGGCAAGGGCAGTGGTTGGCCGTTGATCTCGGGATCGCGGCCGTCCATGAAGATGCGCATCGAGCCGACCTCGGCATAGGGCGCGTCTTCCTGCGCGCGGCGGCGGATGGCGGTGATGCGCGCCAGGATCTCGCGGATGTGAACCGGCTTGCGGATGACGTCGTCGACGCCGCTCTCGAACAGACGCAGCGTGTTTTCGAGCGAGTGCTGCTCGCTTAGCGCAATGACCGGTGCGCCGGTGCGGTCGCGGATCTGGCGTGGAGAAATCGCACCTTCCCGACAGTCGCCGATGAGGAAGGCTCTGACCGAGCGCAGATCGGTATCTGCGGCAGAGCTGACCCACTCGCCGAACTCGCCCGGCGCGAAGCCGGCACTGGCGACGCCTTCGCGATCGAAAAGTGAGTTATAGCCTTCAGTTACGAGCTCACGCTCGTCAACGATCACGATCATCGGCCCGCCCTCCGAATCAGCTCATTTGCCCCGTGGAAAAAGGCGTATCCGGTGGCGGGAATCCTGAACAACCGTCATTTCTTGTAGCTATTTTCTTGGGAGTTTTTTTGGGACGCGTAAATAAGCGCGGTCGCATGGGTGCATCGGCGATGTATCGGCAGCCCGCCTCTTGCGGGGACGCGGCCGCTTCCGGCAGGTCCGAGAAGGCCGGCGAGGCTGCTGCATGATTAGCAACTATGGGTTGCAGAAGTCGCGAGCGTTGGGCGTCCATTTACCGAAGCCGGAGGCGACCATGTTGGCAATGACACGGCAGACATAGATCTTCTGCGCGGGATCGTTGTCGGGCCCGGCATGGTAGCGGGCGACGGCCATCGACCAGGTCACGTGACGGGCGTGGAGACTGGCCAGGAACCGTGCCGCGTAGTCGACATTCTGGCGCGGGTCGAGCATGTCGCCGACGCTGCGGAAATGCGAGGCGTGATAGTGGTGGTTGATCTGCATGCAGCCGAGATCGATCAGCGTCTTGCCTTCGCGGCGGGCATTCTCGAACGTTGCCAGGGCCTCGGCCCGGCTCCTGGGGAAGACAGCTTTTCCTTCTATGTTCAAAGCGTTAGGCTGGAGGCTGCCCTTGTTGCCGGTTTCGGTCAGGCCGACGGCATAGAGGATGCCAGCCGGCACGCCGTAGCGATCGGCGGCGCGCAGGATCTCCGGCTCGCAAGGGTTGCCGGCCGCGTTCGCAGCTCCGGCGGCGACGCTAGATAAACATGCCGTCGCCAGTGCGCTCGCTAGCAGGCGAAACAGCACGGCCGATTTCCTGTGCGTCATTTGGGTAGTTCCTTCCCGGCTGCTGACCACCGGAACCGGCATTGCCGCCGCTCGGGTTGCCGGACTGAAACGAGGGCTGTTCACGCCCCGTCGACATCGGCAGGGAACTGCTTGCATCGGCACGGGCGGTTGTGGGGACTGCCATCGAAGGTTGTAGGATCGCGACCTTGTCGACCTCAAATCCGAGCCCACGCAACGACTTGACGATTGCCTCGCTGTCGGCGGTGAGATGGCGGTATGCCTCGTGGGTTTCGGGCTTCAACTCGATCGAAAGCTGCTCGCCGGCAAGCCGCAGGCTGGCGGTGACCATGCCAAGCTCTGCCGGGTGAAGCTCGATCTTCAGAATATGTGTCGGAACGGCAACAGCGCTGGCTATCTGCGAGCTCGCGGAGGCCGTCGAAAACGCCTGTCGCAAGCCGCCGTCGGAAGCGATCGCGTCGATCAGGGACGATGTCGTCTGGTTCATCGGGCTTTGCGCCGGAGCCGGGAAGCTCTGCTCGGCCACGACGTCGATGCGTACGGTGGAGGGGGCCTGTTTTCCCTGTTCGGAAGGCATTGCCGATCTGATGGCCTCAAGGTTCTTCGACCCAGGCGCGGACCGCTTTGCCGGCGATGTCGGCACGTCTGTCGCCGTCTGATCCTTCGGCGGGATCGTTGTGTCGTCATCTGGACGTGACGGCCCCTTGAGGACGGTACCGACGACGTCCGGCTGCCGCAGCTGTCCTGGAAGGCTCACGCCATTCGCGGTGCGTTCGGAGCTTGAGACGGCGCCGGCATCGCGCGCATCAAGACCGGGCGTCGAGCGAGATTTCTTCAAGGGGGAAAGCGGTTGCTGCACGGATGGTGGCTGGCTGTCGAGTGTCGGCTCGGTTGTCTCCCCGTCGGGCGTGGCCGCGCTTCCTTCCGCCTTGGCTGCCGCCGAGAATTGCCGGATGTCATGCAGGGCCATCAGCAATGGCAGGCGGTCCTGAAGCGGTGCCACATTCGCGCCTTGCGCGGCCGGTACCGCGTCGTCGGCTGCCTTGCCCGGATCGGTGTCGGCATCCTCCTTCGGGATCCTGCTGGCGGGCTGTTTCGACGAAGCGGTCCTGGCTGACGGCTCATGGCCGGGCTGCACCTTGCCCAGGCCAGCCGGCGCATTCTTGGTCCATCGTGCGCCCTGCGCCCTGGTGTCGGTCGGCTGGCTTTCCGGTCCGGCCGGCTTCTCGGCGCCGCGCACCATGTCGTCGAAGCTTGATATCTCGCTGCTGCCGTTCGTCGCCGCCGCCTTCGATGGCACGCGTGTGGAAACAAGTCCCGGAAGGGCCTGGCCGAGGCTGGTGGTCATTTCGGAGCGGCTCCAAGCATCTGGTCGATCAGGTCGAGTTGATGGCGCGTGTTGATCATCGCCGCGTCGGTGGGATCGTGCGGATCGAGGTCGGTAGCCGATGCCGACGCCGGTTGCGGCACTGGGGCATCGGTGGACGCGGACGCCAGGGATGGCGCTTCGGCAGGTGCCAGGCCCTCCTCCGCCGGGGAGGCAGGAGCCGCTGCTGGCGCTTCCAACGGCTTTGCGGCAGGGGCGGTTGCTTCCAACGTCGGCTGCTCGGACATCACGCCTTCGACCGGCGGCAGGCCAGCCTCGTCGGATTTGTCCGCGGCGGCGATATCGGTCTCGGGTCTCGGCACTGCCGCGGCAGTGCCGGGTTCTTCGGCGGGAAGAGCGGCGGGCGGCGCGACCACTTCGCGGGCGATGGCTTGAGCGGCATCGAGCAGGTCGCGGTCGCCTTGCGAAAGCCTGCTGCGGTCGATCTTGCCCAGCTTGGCGCGCACGTCGTCGATTGTGCCCGACGTCACGGTGGACAGGCTGGAGTAGAGCTGGGCGCGCGGATCGTTCTCGTTGTTGTTGCCGTTGCGACCCTGCTCGGCCCTGGCCGCGGCAAAGGTGGAGAGATCCGTCAGTCCGTCGATCGCCGCCCGGCGGGCGATGCGCAGATAGATCACCTTCTCGCGTTCGGGATCCATCATCGAGGTGATGTCGGCGAGCTTGTCCTGGCTGATCGCCATGTGCAGCGTGATGATGCCCGAAACGAAAGCATCCGCGAACTGGCTAGCATAGGGCGAATAGAGATAGCTCGCAACATACTGGGTGGAAGCAAGTGCGAAGCGCGCACCGTCGCCCTGCGCCGCGGCGATGCCGACGGAGCGGCGAAGTGCGGCTTCCTCGACCAGCGTGCCGGGGCTGAGCAGGCGGGCGTCGTCGAGCAGAGCGAGTGCCGCGGCCGGCTCCTCGGTGGCGAGCAGCGAGCCCTTGACCAGTGCAACGAAAGCGCCGAGGTCGCTCGGCAGCGTCATCGGATCGATCGGCTTCAGCGCCTCGATCGCCTTGGCCGGCCGGCCGTTCAGATAGTCGATGATACCCTTGGCGATGGCGCGGCTTTGCGGATCCGCTTCGGCGCGCGACGAGGCTGCCTCGACGGTAACCGGGTTGCCACCGCTCATGCCGTAGACGAGCAAGGCGCGGAAATTCTTCGGCTCCCTGAAATCCTCGGCATCCGCGGCGCGCAGCCGCGCGTCGACCATTTCCAGAAGCTTGGCCTGCATCGGCATCGCCGCATGGTCGCCGGCGGCAATGCGGTCCTGCACGAGTTGCAGCGAGCGCACCAGCTGATAGGGCTGTAAGGCCTCCTCGGCGAAGCCGGTCGAGGGCGACCCGGCGGTCAGCAGCAGCAGGCCGATGGCGCGGCCGATGATGGTCGCACCTCTCATCCGCCGCTCGTCATCAGGATCTCGATGCGGCGGTTCGCGGCCGCCATCGGATCGGCGGGATCTTTCGGCTGACGGTCGGCAAAGCCGGCGACCTCGGTGATGCGACGCTCGTCGACGCCGCCACGCACCAGCATGTAATAGGCGGAATGGGCACGCGCCGTGGACAGCCGCCAATTGTCGTAGGTGTCGCTGCGGAACGGCCGCGCGTCGGTATGGCCGTTGATGCTGATCGTGCCCTTCTGGCCGTTGACGATGCGGCCGATCTTCTCCATCGCCAGCACCAGCTCGCGCCTCGGCATGGCCGAGCCGATCTCGAACATACCGAAATCGAGCTGGTCGGTGATCGAGATCACGACACCCTTGTCGGTTGCTTCGACCGAGACGCCGTCATGCAGCTTGTCGCCCGGCTTGAAGGCCTCGGCCAGCTGCTGCCTGACCTCGGCCGCGGCCTTGACGGTGGCGGCGCTCGGCGCCTTTTCGCCGGCATCGGGCTTTGCGGCCTCCTCGGCCTTGACGGTTTCGACCTTTGCCGCGGCTTCGGTCTTCGGGGCCGGCTCGGACTTCGCCACGGCTTCCGGCTTTGTCGCTTCGGTCTTTGCCGGCGACGCCGGCTTCGGCTCCGTTTTGGACGGCGCGGATTTTGCCAATGGCTCGAGAGGTGCTGCCGTCACGGGCGGCGCCGGCGGCACGGCCTTGACCTTCGCCACCTGACTTTCGGCGACCTTGTCGCCGGCCTTCACCGGATCGCCTTCGATCCTGGTGCGCTCGGCACTCGCCTCGGCGCCGGGCGCGGCCACCTGCTGCGACCAGAAGTCCGGCGCGAAGGGATCGCGGTAGGATTCACCGCCGGAGGCACCGGTCGCCGGGCCGGCATTCTGCACCCCGCCATCGCCCTTCTCGCTGACGTTCTGCATCACGCCGGTGTCGGCGGCGATCTCCGACAGGACCGCGTAGGGGTCGGCAAACATCTGTTCATCGGAGCGGTCCGATGCCTGCGAGGATTCCTCGGTCTGCCTTTTGTCCGAAGACCCGGCGGCGCCCTGGCCGTCCTCGCCGGCCTTGCTGGCCCCGTCCTGCGGGTTGTCGGCCGTCAGCCCGACCTTGCTCGGGCCATCGCCGACATCTTCCAGTCCCTTGCGGCTGGAATTGCGGTCGATCAGCTCGACTGGATTGAAGTAGCTGGCGACGGCCGCCTTGGTCTGCTCGTTGGCGGCGTTGATCAGCCACATGACCAGGAAGAAGCACATCATGGCGGTCATGAAATCGGCAAACGCGATCTTCCAGACGCCGCCATGATGGCCGTCGTCGTGGTCGTCGTGATTGCGCTTGACGATAATGATCTCGTGCCTGGCTTCGCCTGCGTCGACAGCGCTCATGACAGGATCTCGGACAGGGAAGCTGACCATTCGGCGATGCGCGTCTCGAAGACCGTTTCATCGATGGCAACGGTCAGGTCGAAACCGTGGCTCTCGACAAAGTCGAGTTGCGCAGCACGCGGGCCAAGAGAGGTCTTCAGCGTTTCGAACAGCGAAAGCGGGCCGCGCACGGCGATGCGCACCGCCTCGGAGTCGGCGATCGCCTCGCCGATGGTGCGGGCAAGAGCCTCGATCGAGCGCTTCTGCAGTTCGTCGGTGACGATGCCGCCGACGATGCGGCCGACCGTGGCGCCGACAAGCCCGGTCAAGCGTGCCTCCATCGCATCGATGCGCGCGGTGACGGCGGCGCCGAGATCGCCGCCGAAGCTGTCGAGAAAGGCTTTCGCTTCCTCGGCATTGGCTTGGCGCTCGGCGTCGAGCGCGGCCTGGTGGTCGACGGCAAGGCACGCTTCCAATGCTGCTTCGGCCTCGGCGACGGCTTCGGCGATCAGTGTGCCGATATCGGCCTGCGGCGTGGGCGCTTCCGGCTTGCGCTCGGCTTCGCTCGCGGGCTGTGGCGGGCCGGCGCGCTGGGTCCGCGTGCCGAAATCCGGCAGAAGGTCGAAGAGGGCGACTGAGGCCATGGTCTATCCCGCGACTTCCTGGGCGGCCCATTTGCGCAGGATATGCGCGGTGCGCTCCTCGTTGATGTCGACCATGCGGGCAAGACGGTCCTGCGGCGCGGGCCTGATCTTCTGGCGAAGGTCGTCAAGCGGAGTGGAGCCGGGGCGGGCGCCCGGCAGAGCGATCGGAGCGGCCGCCGTTTCGAGAGCGGCGGGCTCGGGCGTCGGCAGCGAGCGCTGGACATCGTCGAAGCTCGGTCCGGCGAGGGCAGGCGTTGCCTTTGCCGTCAGCGCCGTGGCCATCGGCCTCAGACCGAAGAAGGCCACCAGGAACACGACGACGATGAAGGCGCCGGCGTTGATGAGGGTGCCGGCATGCGTTCCGATCGATGCCAGCATGCCGGGCTGTTCGATCGGCTCGCCGTCCAGCCCGTCGATGAACTCGACCGCCGAGACGTCGATGACGTCGCCGCGCTTGTCGTCGAAGCCGGTGGCCGATGCCACCATCTTCTGGATGTCGGCAACGCGCTTGGCGATCTGTTCGGGCGTTGCGTCCTTGCCGAGGATGGTCGCCAGCCGCTGCTGGTTGACGACGACGGCGATCGACATCTTGGTGACCGAATAGCCGTTGGAGACGGTGGCGATCTTCTTCGAATTGATCTCGTAGTTGGTGATCTCCTCCTTGCGGTCGTTCTGGGAGGAGGATTGCGGACCCTCGGTGCTGGTGGTCTGGGTTTCCGGCAGGTTCTGCTCGACGCTGGTCGGGGCCGAGGCCTGCTTCTGGTTGTTGTTCTCGTTGGCTCGGACGGACTGCACGGAACGCTCGACGCGCGACTCCGGATCGAAGATCGTCTCTTCGGTCTGGCGGGTGTCGGTGTTGACGTCGGCCTTGACGCTGGCGCGGAAATTGTCGGGACCGAGATAGGGGGTCAGCGCGCGGCGGATGTTGTCGCCGATCTGCGCCTCCACCGTCTGCTCGACGCCCAGCGTGCGGGCGGCGCTGGTGTTGGAGGGGTCGTCGCCGGCGGCCAGAAGGTTGCCGTTGGAATCGAGCACGGTCACCTTGTCGGCCGAGAGACCGGGAACGGCGGCGGCGACGAGATGGCGGATCGACATGGCGCTCTTTTCGGCGTCGATACCGGAATAGCGGATGACCACCGAGGCGGAGGGCTGCTGCTCGTCGCGGCGGAAATTGGCGCGCTCGGACATGACGATGTGGACGCGTGCCGCCTTGATGCCGGCAATCGACTGGATGGTGCGCGCGATCTCGCCTTCCAGCGCCCGCACCCGGGTGATCTGCTGCATGAAGGATGTCAGGCCGAGCGAGCCGACATTGTCGAACAGCTCGTAACCGGCATTGGCGCTGGTCGGCAGACCCTTCTCGGCGAGCAGCATGCGCGCCTGCGCGGTGGTGCCGGCCGGCACCAGCACGGTGGTGCCGTCGGGGCCGACATCGAAGCCGATGCCGGCTTCGCCCAGCACCATGCCGATCTGGTTCACGTCGGAGCGCTCAAGCCCGACATAGAGCGTCTCGTAGGCCGGCCGGTTGAGATAGACCGAGGCGACGCCGATGACGGCCATGACAAGTGCTGCGATGCCAGCCAGCATTGCGAGGCGCCTGACGCCGAATCCCTGGAGATTCGAGATGATGCTCTGGATCTGTTCCGGCACGATTCAGGCGCTCCCAGCATGGATGTCCGTGGGAACTCTAGACCGCGAAGCTTGTGCGAAGATGATAGGCGGAAACGAAAAGGCCGCGCCCGAAGCGCGGCCTTTCAATCCGAAGAGAAAAGCTTGCCAATCCGAATGGAAAAACTTGCTTGGGCCTAGCTCTTGAACAGCGACAGGATGGACTGCGAGTTGCCGTTGGCGATCGACAGCGCCTGGATACCGAGTTGCTGCTGGACCTGAAGGGCCTGCAGACGGGTCGATTCCTTGTTCATGTCGGCGTCGACCAGCGCGCCAACGCCCTTGTCGATCGAGTCGCTCAGGTTCGACAGGAAGCTCTGCTGGGTGTCGATACGCGACTTGGCGGCGCCGAGATAGGCAGCGCCGGTCGACAGTCTGGCAAGCGCGGTTTCAACGTTGCCGAGTGCAGTGTCGATGGCGGCGTCGGCGACTGCAGCTGCGCTCGGATCGAAGAAGGTCGTGGCGAGCAGGCCACCGACGATGCCGCCGGTGCCGGCCACATCGAGAACCTGCGTGTCGGCAGCCGTGACATCGATCGTGTCGATGGTGACGGTCGCGCCGGAGCGGTTGTAGGAAGCGACGATCTTCAGGTCCGATGCGGCCAAGCCGTCATTCTGCAGAAGGTTCGAGCCGGCATAGCTGGCATTGGTGACCGACGACTTAATCTGGTCCTGGATCGCCTTGATTTCGGTCGCGATCTTCTGCTGGTTGTCCTGGCTCGCGCCACGAGCGGTGACGAGCTTGGCCTTGATCAGGTCGACCTGGTCCTTGATGTCGGTGATGGCGGTGTAGGCGGTGTCGACCTTGCCGGCGCCGAGGCCGAGCGAGTCCTGAACAGCCGAAAGCGCCTTATTGTCGGATTTCATCGAGGTGGCGATCGACCAGTAGGCGGCGTTGTCGCTGGCGGTGGCGACGCGGTAGCCGGTCGAAATGCGGGCCTGCGTCGTTTCAAGCTGCTTGTTGGTGGCGTTGAGACTCTGAAGCGCGGTCAGCGCCGCGGCGTTGGTCATGATGCTTGCCAAGATACACCTCTTCTCAAAGCAGGCATGCCTCGCGCATGCCGGTCAACCTGTTCGGCGGGAGCGTCATGCCTGTCGACCAACTGGTGGTCTGCCCGTCCTAAGTGAATGGTTAACCATGAGTATCGTGATATCGTTAATGGCGCGTTAAAACCATGCTTTGACAACGGAAAACGGTAGCATCTTTACAACGAAAATCGGGCCGCGCTGATGGCGCGGCCCGATGCAGATGACTGGAGTCTGGTAAGCGATCAGCCGCGGAACAGCGACAGGATGGACTGCGAGTTGCCGTTGGCGATCGACAGCGCCTGGATACCGAGCTGCTGCTGGACCTGAAGGGCCTGCAGGCGGGTCGATTCCTTGTTCATGTCGGCATCGACCAGAGCGCCGACGCCCTTGTCGATCGAGTCGCTCAGGTTCGACAGGAAGCTCTTCTGGGTGTCGATACGCGACTTGGCGGCGCCGAGCGAGGCAGCGCCGGTGGACAGTGCGCTGAGCGCCGTTTCAACGCTGCCGAGTGCAGTGTCGATGGCGGTGTCGGCGACTGCAGCAGCGCTCGGATCGAAGAAGGTCGTGGCGAGCAGGCCGCCGACGATGCCGCCCGTGCCGGCGACGTCGAGAACCTGCGTGTCGGCAGCCGCGACATCGATCGTGTCGATGGTGACGGTCGCGCCGGTGCGGTTGTAGGAAGCGACGATCTTCAGGTCCGATGTGGCGGCGCCGTCGGTCTGCAGAAGGTTCGAGCCGGCAAAGTTGGCGTTGGTGACCGACGACTTGATCTGCGCCTGGATGGCATTGATTTCGGTCGCGATCTTCTGCTGGTCTTCCTGGCTGGCGCCACGGGCGGTGACGAGCTTGGACTTGATCAGGTCGACCTGGTCCTTGATGTCATTGATGGCGGTGTAGGCGGTGTCCACCTTGCCGGCGCCGAGGCCGAGCGAGTCCTGAACAGCCGAAAGCGCCTTGTTGTCGGATTTCATCGAGGTGGCGATCGACCAGTAGGCGGCGTTGTCGCTGGCGGTGGCGACGCGGTAGCCGGTCGAAATGCGGGCCTGCGTCATTTCAAGCTGCTTGTTGGTGGAGTTCAGGCTCTGCAGCGCGGTCAGCGCCGAGGCGTTGGTCATGATACTGGACATGGCTACTCGTACCTTGTTTTTACACGTGTTTTTTTGACATACCGGCTTGTCCGGTATGACGGTGCGGCATCATGCCAATGATCGTTAGTTGAGATCACCCGCCATCTGGGGGGACTATGCTGGCAAGTCCCTACCAAAGCGCTAAATCGGACGGTTAACCGAAAATATATTGCGGGAAATTCTTGCAGGCGCCGCGTTTGGGCGGGCCGGTCAGCTGAAAGATCGCACCAGGCTGCCGACAAGCAGGTTCCAGCCGTCGATCAAAACAAAGAACAGGATCTTGAACGGCAGCGACACCACGGTCGGCGGCAGCATCATCATGCCCATGGCCATGGTGATGGTGGCGACGATCAGGTCGATGACGAGGAACGGCAGCACGATCAGGAAGCCGATCTCGAAGCCGCGGCGGATTTCCGAGATCATGAAGGCCGGCACCAGGATGCGCAGGTCGACGGTTTCCTTCGCAACGACCTGGCCGCGCTCGCGGGCAAGGTCGGCGAAGAGGTCGAAATCCTTGTCGCGCACATTGCGCAGCATGAAGGTGCGGAACGGATCCGAAATCTTCTCGAACGCCTCGGTCTGGCTGATCTGGTTGTCCATCAGCGGCTTGACGCCGGTGTTCCAGGCCTGGTCGAAGGTCGGTGCCATGACATAGAAGGTCATGAACAGCGACAGCGAGATAAGGATCAGATTGGCCGGCGTCGATTGCAGGCCGATGCCGGCGCGCAGGATCGAGAAGGCGATGACGAAGCGGGTGAAGCTCGTCACCATGATCAGCAGGCCCGGCGCCACCGACAGCACGGTGAGCAGGCCGAACATCTGGATGATGTAGCCGACAGTGGTGCCGTCAGCCTTGCCGATGCCGCCGAGATCCAGCTGCTGGGCTCCGGCGACGGATGTGGCGACGAACAACAGCGCCGCGGCGACGAGGAATTTTCTCATTCGAGCAGCAATGTCCTGATCAGAACCTGTTTGGCATGACCGCCGCTGCGGATGGCGGCGCGCTCCTCGAGGTCGGCTTTCAGATGCTGATAGCCGCTGGCGCCCTCGATCTGATGCAGCTTCATCGTGCGCATCAGGGCCAGCAGATCCTGGTGGATCTCCTCGGTCATTGCCGGCGGCTGCGGCGCGTCATAGACCACCGATGCCTCGAGCCTTATCCAGATCTCCGACGGCGCGGCGAGGTTGGTGGTGATCGGTGGAAGCGCGACAAGCGCCGGTCCGGCGGCCGCTCCCTCACCCTCGGCGCCAGCAGGCTTGCCGGTGCTGCCCTCGTTTTCCGGGGCCGCCGGCACCGGCACCGGCCCGCCAGCGGCTTTCAGATAGCCGCCGGACATCCAGCCCATGCCGATGGCGGCGCCTGTCATCGCCAGAAGCATGGCGAGCTGGATAACAAGGGAAGGTCCCTTTTTTGGCTCGACCTGTTCGACATTCGCCATGGCTTGGTTTCCGCTACCGGCCCGTCCTAGAAGGGCAGGACTTGATCGAGGATCTGCTGGCCGTAAGCCGGCTGCTGGACCTCGCTGACGCGGCCGCGGCCGCCATAGGAGATGCGCGCCTCGGCGATGCGTTCGTAGGGGATGGTGTTCTCGGCGCCGATGTCGGACGGACGCACCATGCCGGCGATGGTCAGCACCCTGAGCTCGTAGTTGACACGCACTTCCTGCGAGCCCCTGATCATCAGATTGCCGTTGGGCAGGACTTCGGTGACGATGGCGGCGACGTTCAGCTCGAGGTTTTCCGAACGCTTGATTTCGCCGTCTGCGTTGGTTTCGGTGCTGGAGCTCAGGCCGGCATCGCCTTTGCCGCTTGTGCTGTTGCCTTCCCATCCGAGCGTGACGTCATAGCCGAGCTTGCGCGCTGCGGTGCGGCTCCTGTCGTTCTGGTTCTTGAAGTTGGCCTTGTCGTTGAGCTTGATGTTGACGGTCAGGATGTCGCCCTCGCGCAGCGCGCGCGGATCGGTGAACAGCCGGCTCTGGCGATCGTCCCACAGCGAGAATTTCTTCACTGGCGCCGGCGGTGCTTCAGGATAGCTGTAGGGGGCGTTGACGCTGCCTGTGATGCCGGAGCCGACCGGTGACAGCGCCGGTTCCCTGCCGACCTCCTTGAGGTCGGTGCCGCAGGCGGACAGCACGGCGACGCCGAGCAGGATGAGCGTTCTGCGGATCATGACGGATCTACCCTTCGCGCGGCGCTGGCCATGATGCCGGTAAGCGCTGCCGCCGCCTTCTGGTCCATTTCGTTGAGGATGACGCCGGCCTTGCGCGAATCGAGTTTCATCAGGATGGCGGCGGCGAGGTCGACATTGACCATCGCCAGGCGTTCGGCCGCGGCGTCGGGCTTCATGCCAGCATAGATCTTGACGACGCCGTCCTCGGCGCGCGCCAGGAACACTTCGCGCCGCTTCAGCCATTGCTCGTATTCGGCGCGTTTTTCCTCCAGCGCCTTCATGCGCTGGTCGATGCCGGCTTGCAGCTCTTTCAGTTCCTGCGCCTGCAGCGCATAGCGGCGGTCGCGCGCGGCGTCGGCGATGTTGGAGCAGAAGCGCTGGATCTCGCTTTCGTCCGGCGCCTTCTCCTTGGCCAGTTGCTGCGGCGCTACCGGCGCTTGCCCGCCGGGCAGCACCTGGCGCACGGCCTCCTCGGTGCGGGCCGGGCCGCCGGCGAAAAGCACAGCCACGAGAGCGCAAACGGTCAGCGCCGGCGCGGCGGTGCGCGGGTTCGGTTTCGCGGAGAAAGGATCGGTCATCGGCATGGCCTATTGGAGAACCAGGTCGGCCTGCAGGGCGCCGGCCGACTTGATGCCTTGCAGGATGGCAATGATGCCGTCGGGCTTGACGCCGAGACGGTTGAGGCCGGAAACGAGTGTTTCGAGGTTGGGCCCGTCGAGCACGGCGACGCGCGCGTCGGGCCTGGTGGCCTCGATGGCGGTGAAGGGCTCGACCGCGGTCTCGCCCTTGGAGAAGGGCTCGGGCTGAACGACCCTTGGCGCCTCGGTGATGCGCACTGTGAGCGTGCCGTGGCTGATGGCGACCCGCGAGATCTTGACGTCGTTGCCGATGACGATGGTGCCGGTGCGCTCGTCGATGACGACACGGGCCGGTGTGTCCGATTCGACGACCAGATTTTCGATCTCGGCGTAGAAGCGCGCCGCCGAAACGTTCTTCGGCCTTCTGATCTGCACGGTGCGGGCGTCGCGTTCGGCGGCCACGCGCATGCCGAACCGCTGCGCGGTGTAGTCGTTGATCGCGTCGGCGATGCGAATGGCGGTCGAGAAATCGGGATTACGCAGCTGCAGGGTGAGCACCGCCTGGTCGTCGAACTCGGCCTGCACCGAACGCTCGACGATGGCGCCGTTCGGCACCCGTCCGGCGGTAGGCACGCCTTGCGTCAGCTGCTCGGCCTGGCCTTGGGCGGTGAAGCCCGAAACAATGACGGATCCCTGTCCGACGGCATAGATCTCGCCGTCCGCGGCCTTCAGCGGCGTCATGATCAGCGTGCCGCCGGCCAGCGATGTGGCGTCGCCCATCGAGGAGACGTCGATGTCGATCCGGGCCCCCGACTGGACGAAGGCCGGCATGTTGGCGGTGACGATGACGGCGGCGACGTTCTTGGCGCGGGCGCTGCCGCCCTCGGTGGCGATGCCGAGGTTTTCCAGCATGGCGCGGATCGACTGTTCGGTGAAAGGCGAATTGCGCAGGCTGTCGCCCGACCCGGCAAGACCGATGACCAGGCCGTAGCCGACAAGCTGGTTGTCACGCGCGCTCTGCAGTTGGGCGATGTCCTTGATGCGTGACGCCACCTGACCCGGTGGCAGCGAGCTCGGCCCGTTCGACACCCGGAACATGCGGCTGGTGGTGGCGGGGTCGTATTCCGGATCGTTGAAGGCGCCGCCGTTCCTGGCGGCGAGGTCGCGCTTGGCCTTGGGGCTCAGCCCGTCGGCCAGTGCCGGCTGCAGGCCGAGAGCGGCCGCCAGCAGAAAGGCAAGTCCGCGAGTCATGTGGCGCTGACCCTGATGGTCCCGTTGGCCATCACCGTACCGGAAATGATCTTGCCGCTGTCGACGTTGCGGACCTTGACGAGGTCGCCGGCAGCACCTGGCTGCAAGGTGACGCCAGAAGCCGAGATGGTCAGCCCGCCGGCGGTGAAATAGATCTGCACCGCAGCGCCCTGCTCGACCAGCCAGGCGTCGCGGATGGCGGCGGTGGGAATGTAGCGGCCGGGCAGCAGCGTGCGCTTGGCGACCTTGCCCTGGAGTTCCTCGGCCCGTGTGGCGACGGCATCGGGCTGGTGCTTGCCCGGCAGCAGCGTCACCTGCTTCAGGGCGCCGAGCTCGACCGTCTCGCCCGGATAGATGACCCGATTGGGGATCAGCACCACGTCGCTGACGGTCTGATTGCTGGCGATCTGATTGGCCGACTGGTTGGCCGTCTCCTGGGCAACAGCCGGCACGCCGCCGGCCACCAACGCCAGGATCAGCGCGGTGCGGCGGAGTGCGGAGCGGGAGGTCGGCGAGGCCATTATCCGTTACCTGATGTTCTTGGACACCACCGAGGCCATGTCGTCGGCGGCCTGGATGACCTTGGAGTTCATCTCATAGGCGCGCTGCGCCGAGATCAGTTCGGTGATTTCCTTGACCGGGTCGACATTGGACGCCTCGAGATAGCCTTGCTCGACCGTGGCGAAGCCCGGGTCGCCGGGCACGCCGACATTGGCCGGGCCCGAAGCCGCCGTCTCCTGGAACAGATTGTCGCCGAGCGGCGCGAGACCCGCTTCATTGGCGAAGTTGGCGAGCTGCAGCTGGCCGAGAAGCTGGAGATCGGTCTGGCCATCGATGCGGGCGAAGACCTGGCCCGTCTTGTTGACGATGACCTCGACCGCGTCGGCAGGCACGGTGATGGCGGGGACGACATTGGCGCCGTCGACGGTCACCAGCTGGCCGGTGGCGTTGGTGTTGAAGGCGCCGGCGCGGCTGTAGAGCGTGCCGCCGTCGGCGCCCTCGATCTGGAACCAGCCCCTGCCGGTCAGCGCCATGTCGAAGCTGTTGCCGGTGCTGGTCAGCTCGCCCTGGGTGTGGACGTTGCGCACGGCCGTCGTCTTGACGCCGAGACCGATCGAGACGCCTTCCGGTACCAGCGAGGTGTTGGCGCGGTTGGGCACGCCCTGCGTGCGGTCGACCTGATAGAGCAGGTCGGAGAATTCGGCCCGCGCGCGCTTGTAGCCGGTGGTGTTGATGTTGGCGATGTTGTTGGCGATGACTTCCAGATTGGTCTGCTGGGCGTTCATGCCGGTGGCGGCGATGGCGAGTGCTTTCATGATGCGCTCCTAAATGCCCATACGGCTGACTTCGAGGTAGGCCGAGACGACCTTGTCGCGGATCGCGACCGCCGTCTGCAGGGCCTGCTGGGCGCTCATGACGGCGTCGACGACCTGGCGCGTATCGGCGTCGCCGCTGAGCGCCTTGATCGATACCTGCTCGGCATTCTGCAGGGTGTTGACGGTCTTCGATGCAGCCTGGCTCAGCGCCTCGGCAAAGGACGTGCCGACATTCTCCGCGGCCTGCGGCGCCACGATGCCCTGGAACAGCCCCATCGCCCCTTCGGCGCCTTCGGTCACCGGTTTGAGCTGAACTGCGCCGATGTTGCCGATGCCGCTGATCATTACTGGTTCCTCATCAGGTCGATGGTCATGGAAATCAGGTCGCGCGCCTGCTTGATGACCTGAAGATTGGCCTCATAGGAGCGGTTGGCTTCGCTCATGTCGGCCATTTCGATCAGCACGTTGACGTTGGGCATCTTGACGTAGCCCTTGTCGTCGGCGGCTTCGTTGCCGGGCTGGAATTCGATGGGAAAGTCAGAGGGATCGCGGGCGATCGAGTTGACCTCGACGAGCGAACCGCCGGATGAGCGGTCGAGCTCGGAGGCAAAGCTGATGGTCTTGCGGCGATAGGGATCGGCGCCTGGCGTCGTGCCCGTCGACTGGGCGTTGGCGAGGTTTTCCGAGACCACACGCAGACGCTCCGACTGGGCGCCGAGGCCGGATGCGGCGACTTTGAGGGCTGCGGTCAGCGCATCCATATCAGCTCTTCACCGCCATCATCATCATGGAATGGAAAGCCTTGACGATCCCGGTGTTCAGCTCGAAGGAGCGGCGGACTTCACCGGCCTTCATCAACTCGTCTTCCAGCACCACCGTGTTCTTCGACGGCATGATCGACCCGGTGGTTTCCTCCGGCTTGATGGTGAAGCCGGCATTGGTCGCCTCGGTGCCGAGGTGGCCGGCCTGGGTGGCCTGCAGCGACACCGCCGTGCGGTCGAGGACCTTTTCGAAGGGTTCGACATCGCCGGCGGTGTAGCCCGGCGTGTTGGCGTTGGCGATGTTGGAGGCAATGGCGGACTGGCGCACGGCCAGCCACTGCGACTGCTTGGTGGCAAGATCGAAAAGGTTGACGGGCTCCATGGGAATCTCCGGGCGGGTACGCACAAGACTAGGCCGCCAGTCTTGCGCGGACCTTGCGCTGAGCCGGGCGCCGACACGGCGCGGCCCTGCCGCGGCTATTTGGAGAGTTCGATCACCTGGTCGGTGCTGGTGACCATGACCCATTTGCCGCCGCGCTGCTCGATCGACGAGACGCGGCTGGAATCCGGCAGCATCGAGCCGCGCTGGACGATCCACAGGCCGGCATCGTCCTCGATCATGGCGCGGCCGTTGGCGACGTGCACCATGCGGAATTTCGCCGCGTCGGACGGGAAGGGCTGCCGGTCGAGACCCGGCGCCTGGTCGGGATCCTCGGGCCGATCAGGCAATGTGCCGGTGGCGAACAGGTCGACATCGGGGGGGACAT
Source organism: Mesorhizobium sp. LjNodule214 (assembly GCF_964252735.1). Taxonomy (NCBI): domain Bacteria; kingdom Pseudomonadati; phylum Pseudomonadota; class Alphaproteobacteria; order Hyphomicrobiales; family Phyllobacteriaceae; genus Mesorhizobium; species Mesorhizobium sp. LjNodule214. The sequence goes on along the minus strand of NZ_CAXUPE020000002.1, from coordinate 1,615,652 downwards.
CCTTGGCCGTCAGCGGCGCACCTCGATTTTCCAGCTGCGAGCCGCCGCTCACACGGCCCACATTGGTGCCGCTGCCACCGAACTTGATCGCCTGCACGCCGAACTGTTCCTGGTTGAAGAAGATGTACCATGGAAACAGCGCGCAGATCAGGCCGAGCGTGATGCCAAGGGCTGCGACGACGAAATCGCTGCGCCGGTTGGGCTTCTTTCCCAGCCTTGGAAATTCCACCCTTGGCGGCTGTGGCCATTCGGTGCGCGGAAACAGCCCGTCGATGAGCGAGTCGCGGCTGGTTTCCACCGCCTCGGCGGCCTTCGCCTCGGCGATCATTTCGCGCAGGATGCGCTCGGTCTGCTGGAGCTCAGTCTCCGGTGTCGCCATTCTGCTTCCCCTTCAGATGGCGGGCGAGGTCGGCGAACGGATCCGCCGACGCGCGGTCCCTCGGCGATTGCGTCAGCGCCTCGTAGATCAGCGGCACCTGGCGCACGGCGATGTCGAGTTCGGCATCGGCGCCGCCCTGATAGGCGCCGAGCAGACGAATGTCGCGCGTGTCCTCGAAGCGCGAGATCATCGACTTCAGCCGGGTCACCAGCATGCGCTGCTCGGGGCTCCATGCCTTGTCGGCCAGGCGCGAGATCGACGACAGCGGATTGACCGGCGGGTAGCGGCCCTGCTCGGCGATCGCGCGGTCGAGCACGACATGGCCGTCGAGGATGCCGCGCACCGAATCGGCGACCGGGTCGTTGTGGTCGTCGCCGTCGACCAGCACCGAGATGATGGCGGTGATCGACCCCTTGCCTTTGACCCCTGGGCCCTCGGCGCCGGGTCCTGCCCGCTCGAGCAATTTGGGCAGATCGGTGAAAACCGAGGCCGGGTAGCCGCGCGCGACCGGCGGCTCGCCGGTCCCCGTCGCCACCTCGCGCAGCGCATGGGCGAAGCGGGTGATCGAATCCAGCACCAGAAGCACGCGGTGGCCCTGGTCGCGAAAATGCTCGGCGACGCGCATGGCGGTGTCGGGCGCACGTCGGCGCATCATCGCGCTCTCGTCGCTGGTGGCGACGACGGCCACGGTCTTGGCCATGCTTTCGGCGCCGATCGTGTCCTCGAGGAATTCGCGCACCTCACGGCCGCGTTCGCCGATGAGCGCCACGACGACCGTATCGAAGGCATCGGCGCCGGCGAGCATGGCCAGCAGCGTCGACTTGCCGACGCCCGAACCGGCAAAGACGCCGAGGCGCTGGCCGAAGCAGAGCGGGGTGAAGATGTCGATGACCCGCACGCCGGTCATGAAAGCGGTGCCGACGCGCTGCCTGGCCATGGCGCCCGGTGTCGTCGTGCCTTCACCCACGGCGATGCCCGATCTCACCAGCGGTGGACCGCCATCGATGACGCGGGTCAGCGCGTCGATGGCACGTCCGCGCCACGAGGCGTGTGGCGTCACCGTCAGCGGGCCGCGCCGGAACACGGCGTCGCCGATGCCGGCATCGGCGCTGCGTTCGAAAGGCGCCACGACGACCTCGTCGCGACCGATCTTGACGATCTCGCCACGGCGCGTGCCGGCATGGCCGCGCTGCTCGACGACGTCGCCCAGCCTGGCGATGCCCGACAGGCCGCGCACCTTGTAGTGGGTCGGCGAGATTTCGGCGACGCGGCCGCCGCGTCGCAACACCGCATCCGGGTCATCGAACCGGCGCCAGATATGCTCCAGCGCCGCCAGCCGGTCCTGCGGCGCGGTGTCGGGCTGCTTTTCGAGGGTGCGTATCGAGGGAAGGCCGGTCGACATGCCGCTACTTGGAGCCGAGCGTCTTGATCGCGTCGTCGGTGGTCGCATCGGCCTGGCGTATCAGCGCCGCGGTGTTCTCGAAGGCGCGCTGGACCATGATCAGTCGGGTCATTTCCAGCACCGGATTGACGTTGGATTCCTCGAGGAACCCTTGCGCGACACCAACATCGGATCGGTCTGTGACCGGCTCCGGCGTGCGCGCCGGAACGATGCCCGAATTGCCGTAGCGGACAAAGTTCTGTCCGGGGTCGAAATCGTAGAGACCGATGGCGCCGACGAGCTGATCGCCCTGGCGCAGTGAGCCGTCGGCACCGGCCTTGGGTGGGCCGTTGCGCGGGTCGAGCTGGATCGGCGCGCCGCCGCTGTCGAGCACCGGATGGCCCTCGATCGACATCAGTTCGCCGGCATCGTTCATCGAGAAGCGGCCGTCGCGCGTCATCACCGTGCCGACGGGCGTCTCGATGGCGAACCAGGCGTCGCCCTGGATGGCAAAGTCAAAAGGGTTGCCGGTCTCAGTCATCGAGCCGTGCGCATTGGAAAGATAGGTGTTGCCGGAAGAGGCGAAAGAGACGGACTTCGGCCCAGTGCCGGAGACGACGTCCTCGAATTTCACGCCGGTGGCGCGAAAGCCGATCGTCGAGGCGTTGGCGACGTTGTCGGCGATGGTGTCGAGGCGGCGCTCGAGCGCGATCTGCGACGACAGGGCTACGTAGAGGCTGTCCTGCATGGTGTTCTCAGAACCTCAGTTTCTGCATGGCCATCATCAGATCGGTCGATATGCCGACCGTGGTCGGCTGGGCAAAGAGCACGCTGACCGATGTCTGCGCCGTCGAGGTCGGGTTGTTGATCTCCCACATGCTGGTGAAGCGGGTGAGGAACTTGCTCAGTTTTTCGGGGTCGGTGAAATCTGCGATGTCGAGCTTCTGCTCGAACGCCTGCGCCTGTTTGTCGATGTCGGCGGAGGCGAAGGAATCGGGCAGGCCAAGCGCTGTGCGGACCACGCTGGCGAGCGCGGTATCGGCAAGCACGTCGTACCAGTTGGTGATGCTGGACGCCTTACGGTCGAAGTACAGTGCCAGCCGCACGCCTTCATTGGTCTCGCCGGCATTTTCCTCCAGCGTCTGGCGCATGTATTTGTCGACCGTGCCCTGCTGGGCGGCGGGGAACAGCGTGGCGGTCTCGCCATAGGCGACGAAATTGAACGCCTTGACGAATTCGGCGTAGCGCTTGTCGGTCAGCTTGTTGGCGAAGCTGTCCTCGTCCGAGACGCCTCCCTCCAGCGCCTTGACCATGAAGGCCTTGGCGTAGGCCATGTCGCCCAGGCCGTATGCCTTCATGGCATAGGTGAACAGGCGGGTATCCTTGACGAAATCGTCGATGGTTTTGACGTTGGCGATGTTGGCTAGGTAATAGTCGGTGTCGCGCTTCACGACAGGCTGTGCCTCGACCTGGTCGAGTGACTTGGTGATGTCCTTGGTGATGAGCTGGTAGCTCGTATAAGTGTTCAACACGCTGCGCCTCCGGCCGAAGCTATGTCAGGACAATAGCCTCACTTCCTTGCGCGAAGCTGAATCGGTGGGGGGACAGGTCTTGCGACACTCGTACTTCGCAACATTAGGGATTCAAGCCTCACACAAGGCACGGGGATTATCCGTTGATCCTGAAGCGACATGCGGAAGGATCTTGCGTGGGCATTCTGATTGGACTGGTGGTGACGCTCGGCTGCGTTCTTGGCGGCTTCATGGCCATGGGCGGCCATCTTCATGTGCTGATGCAGCCATGGGAAGCGGTGATCATCGGCGGTGCGGCACTTGGCACCTTCCTCGTGGCCAACCCGATGAAGACCGTCAAGGATACCGGCAAAGGCATTATCGAAGCCTTCAAGCAGGCGGTGCCGAAGGAGCGGGACTATCTCGAAACGCTCGGCGTACTGCACAGCCTGATGCGCGAGCTACGGTCCAAGTCACGCAGCGAGGTCGAGGCGCATATCGACAATCCGGAGGAATCCGCGATCTTCCAGGCATTCCCGACGGTGCTGCACAACCATGACCTGACGCATTTCATCTGCGACTACTGCCGCATCATCATCATCGGCAATGCGCGCTCGCATGAGATCGAGGCGCTGATGGACGAGGAGATCCATACCATCAAGGCCGACAAGATGAAGGCCTATCATGCCCTGGTGGCGGTGGGTGACGGCCTGCCTGCGCTTGGCATCGTGGCCGCCGTGCTCGGCGTGGTCAAGGCGATGGGCGCGCTCGACCAGTCGCCGGAGATCCTCGGCGGCCTGATCGGCGCGGCGCTTGTCGGAACCTTCCTCGGCATCTTCCTATCCTATGCCCTGGTCGGGCCGGTCGCCACCAAGATCAAGACCGTGCGCGAGAAGCGGAACCGGCTCTACATCATCGTCAAGCAGACCTTGCTGGCCTATATGAACGGCGCCCTGCCGCAGGTCGCGATCGAGTTCGGGCGCAAGACCATCTCGTCCTACGAGCGGCCGACGATCGACGCCGTCGAGCAGAGCACGATGAACACCGGCACGGCCGAGAAGAAAGCGGCCTGAGCATGCGCAGCGACAGAGGCCGTTCGCCGTCATGACCAGTCCAGGCAGTCCGTCCGAGACCCGTTCCCTGATCATCGAACGTCTGGTCGGCGACAGCGGCGAGGCCGCCCAAGTCATCGGCGCCGGGCGCGGGATGGCCGAGCGCGCCGTGCCGCTGCTGCAGAAAAGCCTTGCCGGTGAGCTTGGCGCTCAAGTCGCCGTCGACCTGCGCGCGGTCGAGGTAAGCCGCGTTCCCGATGCGCGCGCGTATGCCGGCGATACATTCGCCATGACCATCGTTACTTCGCCGACGTCCTCCGACGCCATGACGCTGGTGATCGACGCGCCTGCCATCGCGGTGATGGTCTGTGCGCTGTTCGGGGGTGATCCGGACCAGCCGGTTTCGCCGATCGAGCGTGAGCTGTCGCAGATCGAAACCGATGTGGCGACGACGGTGTTCCAGGAGGTGGCGCAGGCCTTGAACGGATCGGGCAAGCGCTCGCTCGACCTGCGGCTGCCGGTACAGCGCGCAATGTCCGGGCTGGAAGCCAAGCGGCGCGTGCTGCGCGACGGAGCGGCGGTTCGCATGGTCTTCGGCATCTCGACGCCGACCGATAGCGGCACGGTCACGGTGATGATCCCGCAACGCATCCTGCTTGGGACCCGTGGCGGTGCGGCCGGTGCCAATGACGACCAGACGGGGTCCGACTGGCGGGCGCGTTTCTCGGAAGAGGTGATGCGCTCGACAGTGACGCTGGAAGCGACCATGCCGCTCGCGCGGCTGACGCTTGGCGACCTCGCCGGCTTCGAGGTGGGGCAGATCATCGAATTCGAGGAGACCGCGCAATCGCAGGCGCGGCTCAGCGCGCGCGACAAGACGCTGTTCGTTTGCGAGTTCGGCAAGCTCGGCCAGAATTACACCGTCCGCGTCCGCCATCCCTACGATGCCGGGCAGGACTTCATCGATGGGCTGATGCCGGGCTGACGCCGGCAGGCTCGAGTTTTTTGGGAGACGATCAATGGCCAAGACCAAGGTGGAAGCCGAACTCGACCAGCCGGACGAGCAACTCGACCGTGCCATCGAGGAACTGCGCGGCGTTCTCCAGGAAGAGGAGAAGCGCCCGGACGTTGCGTTCCGCACGGCGTCGGGCGCCAATTCGAACGTCATCATGAGCATCCCGGTCGATGTGCAGATCATCCTTGGCAGCACCGAAATGCCGGTGTCCGAGCTGATGGCGCTGCAGAAGGGCTCGACGGTGGCGCTCAACCGCCGCATCGGCGAACCGGTCGACGTGGTGGTCAACGGCCGCAAGATCGCGCGCGGCGAGATCACGGTGCTCGAAAGCGACCCGTCGCGCTTCGGCATCAGGCTGACCGAAATCATCGCGGCCACGAAGAGCGCATAGGACAACCGGCGTGCCGCAGGGACAGACAGCATGACGACGCTTACCACGCTGACGCGCCCGCAGAAGGCCGCCGCCATACTGGTGGCAATGGGCAAGCCCTCGGCCAGCCGGCTGCTGAAATTCTTCAAGCAGGAGGAATTGAAGGCGCTGATCGAGGGGGCGCGGCTGCTGCGCACGATTCCGCAGAGCGACCTCGAACGCATCGTCGCCGAATTCGAGGCCGAGTTCACCGAAGGCGCGGGGCTGCTCGATTCCGCCGACAGGATGGACACCATCCTCAATGAATCGCTGTCGCCGGAAGAAATGAGCGCCATCATGGGCGACAAGAAATTCGAGGTGGCGCCGGAACGGCCGCAGCCGATCTGGCCCGATCTGGAGAAGCTCGAGCCGGCGCGGCTCGGGATCTTCCTCGCCAGCGAGCACGCGCAGACCGCGGCGATGGTGCTGTCGAAGCTTGCCCCGCAAGCGGCGGCGAACGTGCTGTTGACCATGGCAAAGCCGATGCGCGGCGAGATCATCAAGCGCATGGTGACGATGGCGACCATTCCGGACGCGGCCGCGAAGATCGTCGAAAGCCAGTTGCGCTCGAGCTTGCTGTCGCAAGCCGCGACCAAGGACATTTCGGCCGGGCAGGCGCGGGTCGCCAGCGTGCTCAACGAAATGGACAAGCCGCAGCTCGAAGAGGTCATGCAGGATCTGGAGGAGGCCGGCACACCCGACCTCGACGGCGTCAGGTCGCGGCTGTTCGCCTTCGACGACCTGCCGTTGCTCACCCAGAAGGCACGCGTGCTTCTGTTCGACGGGTTGTCGACAGAACTGGTCACGCTGGCGCTGCGCGGCGCGCCGCCGGCGCTGACCGAATCGGTGCTGTCGGCGATCGGCGCACGCTCGCGGCGCATGATCGAATCCGAACTCGGGCAGGGCTCGGAAGGCATCGCCCTTGCCGACATCATGACTGCCCGCAAGACGATTGCGGTGGCGACGATCCGTCTGTCGCGCGAGGGGGCTTTCGAACTGCCCTCGACGCAGAACGCTGCAGCCTGATGGCAACGGGCCGGCTAGTCCAAGATGGCTGAGGCGGTCGACAAGGACTCGAAAACCGAGGAAGCCACAGAAAAGAAGATCCGCGACACGGTCGAACAGGGCAAGCTGCCCCATTCGCGCGAAACCGCCCTCTTCACGTCCTTCGTCGCCATACTGGTGTTCACCGTCTTCTACGCCAAGGACGCCATCGTCGATCTCGGCATGTTCCTGTCGATGTTCCTGGAAAAGCCGGAAGCCTGGCCGATGGACACCGAGACCGATGTCATCGCGCTCTACAAGACCGTCATGTTCGAGATCGGCCGCGCCGTCGTCAGCCTGCTGGTGCTGCTGGTGGTGGCCGGCGTCGGCGCCTCGGTGTTCCAGAACATGCCGCAATTCGTCGGCGAGCGGGTCAGGCCGCAACTGTCGCGCATTTCGATCGCCAAGGGTTGGAGCCGGCTGTTCGGCGCCCAGGGCTTCGTCGAGTTCCTGAAATCGCTGGGCAAGCTTGGCTTTGCCGTCGTCGTGCTTTTCTTCACGCTGTCGGAGGACCATCGCAAGCTGCTCGCCGGGATGATCACCAACCCGGTCGCGTTCGGTCTCGTCATCAGGGGCATCGTCATCGACATCCTGGTGGCGATCGTCTTCGTCATGGGATTGATTGCGACGGTCGACCTGGTCTGGTCACGCTTCCATTGGCGGCGCGACCTGCGCATGAGCAAGCAGGAGGTCAAGGACGAGATGAAGCAGGCGGAAGGCGATCCGATCGTCAAGTCGCGGCTCAGATCGCTGGCGCGCGACCGCGCCCGCAAGCGGATGATGACGGCGGTGCCGCGCGCCACGCTGATCATTGCCAATCCGACCCACTTCTCGATCGCGCTGAAATATGTTCGCGACGAGGATGCGGCGCCGTTGGTGCTGGCCAAGGGCCAGGACCTTGTGGCGCTCAAGATCCGCGAGATCGCCAGGGAGAACAATATCCCGATCTTCGAGGACGTGGCGCTTGCCCGCTCCATGTACAAGCAAGTTTCGGTTGATAGCGTGATCCCGTCGCAATTCTATCAGGCCGTCGCCGAGCTGGTGCGGATCGTCTACTCGAAAAAGGCAGAGCGCAGACTGACCTCATGAACCGGCAACCTTACGCAAAATCCCGCGAGATCATCGTCGCCAGCGCCATCGAGCAGGTTATCGCCGAACTCAGGCTGATCGATGTCGCCGACTACATCGCCTTCATCCGGCTGGAACATTTCGCCTGCCTGTCGGACCTGGTGGATTCGGCCGCCGAGCTTTTCTTCATGGCCGGCACCCTCAGGCTTGGCCATGGCGGCGAGGCGCATGTCGACTGGAGCGGCAGTCCGCGCATCGTGCTCGATCTGGAGCTCAGGCCGCCCGGCGTCACTGTCTATTTCCAGCTGACGCTTAGCGAAGACAAATCGTCGGTGGCGGTCAACTACGTGTCGTTCGAAAAGCCCGGCGAAAACCCCGAGCATAACACCGCCTTGCTGGAGGCGGTGATCGACCAGGCGCGCATCCGCAGGACCGAGCCGCTCGCCTTCTGAGATCAGGCACTTGTTGGTGGGCAGCACGTCGGGTCGCTTCATGCGCCGCGCGCTTGTTGATGTTGCCGCGACGCCGCCGCGCCACCTTCGGTCATTTCCGAGGGCGAATTTCCAGGCCTATTCGATCAACCCCAGCCGCAGCGCCTTGGCCACCGCCTGGTTGCGGTTGACGGCGTTGAGCTTCTGCGTCGACTGGGTCAGATACTGGTTGGCGGTGTGCACCGACAGCTTCAGCAGCTTTGCGATCTCTTCGCTGGTGTTGCCGTTGGCGGTCAGCTTCAGGCATTCGAGTTCGCGCTTGGAGATCGCCCGCATCCTGCCGGCGTCGCTCGGGCGCATGCGGGCGACCGCGGCAAACAGCGTGAAGCTGCGCGCATGGATTTCGTAGAGCGTGTCTTGCGGCAAGGCGATTTCCGACCCCAGGAACACGACCAGCCCGCACTGGCCGCGATCGGCATGGACGGGGAAGGCAATGCCATTGGTGCCTGGCGCCAAAGGTGTTGTCCGTTCCGACCAGGCAAGATCCTTGAAGGTTTCTTGCGAGCTGGCGATGCCGTCGTCAGCCCACCAGCGCGGCGCCGTCGAAATGCGGGTGTGGCGCACCATGTCCTCGCCATTGGCGCCAGAGATGAACTTCGTCGCCACCGCCGTGCTGGGATAGTCGGAATCGAAGCAGGGGACGAGGCGTGCCCGCTCGGCCGAAGGACTGACGAAGAACAGGCCGAAGGCCGAGGCGTTGATGTCGACGGCGATCCAGCGGCAGCGGCGCACGGCATCCGGGATGGTGACGGCGTGATGGGTTTCGGAACCGAGCGAGAAGGCGCCGAACGGGTTGCGCTGCTCGTTGAAAAGGGCTTCGGCCGCTTCCTTGACAAGTGCGTGTTTCAAATGATGCCGCTCCTGATCGCCGTCGCGATGGCCATCGCGCGGTTGCTGGCCGCGAATTTCTGAATGGCATGGGTGATGTAGCTGTTGACGGTGTTCGACGAGACGCCAAGGATGAGCGCGACCTCATCCGTCGTCTTGCCCTCGGACACCCAGAACAGGCATTCACGCTCTCGATCGGACAGCGGATCCTGCATGGCGGCGGCGGCGATCAGCTGCGGGATGGTGGAGAGCGCGTAGCAGCACTTCAACTGGGCCTTCATCAGCGCCGGCTGGTCGATCTTGCCCGGCTCGGCGGCCGAAAACAGCGCGAACAGGCGCTGGCGGCCGACGTTCAGCCTGAGCGAATAGATCTCGGCATGGCCGAGCACGTCGAGCAGGCGGGCCTCCTCACCGCTCAGCAGGGCGCCGGCGTCGGGCGCCTGGGCGGCCACCAGCGGTCTCGGGCGGTTGCCGGGTGCGGCCGTCAGCGGGCCCTGGGCGAGGCCGCCAATCAGCCGTTTGCCGATGAGCTCGATGGCGTCGAAAATCCAGTTTGAGGAGACGATGCGTGCGTCGTTGCGGTCCTGGTCGTGGACGATGGCGACCAGCATGTAGCTGTCGGCGCCGATCTCGGCGGCAAGCTGCATGAAAAAGCTGGTGAGATCGCCGCGAGACGTCAGGCGCGATGGTTCGGATTGGAGAAGCGCGGCGGGACTGCCCATTTTTATGCTTTGGCCGGAATCGATCCATGTGCCCGGTGCTTTGCCAGCGGCCGAACCCGAATACGCATCACTTTGACGAAGACACACTCTGGGCGCGGTCAGCGCCCAACCAGGCCGAATCCATTCAGGGAACGCGAAGCCGTCCGCGTCTGGTGCCGGACGATGCCGGTACTTGAGACTTTGGGTTGGTCGCCGCGCCCCCCAAGGACCGGCTGATTCGGGTCTAATCTACCCGCAGATGAATCCGACATCAAACGCGATTTGACAAAATCGAATCCGATGGACTGAGATCGCGACTCAGCGGCCGTTTCATGCTGCCTTCTGCCGGATTTTCGACGGGAAAAGCAGGGGCCGGTGCGAGCCCGCCATATCGGCGCGCGCCTGATTCCGGTAAGATTCGCAGGAGCGGCAATGGATGGGCGTCCATTGCCGGCGACTTTGTGGGCAACAATGAGCGATTCATTTCGGGAAGTGACATCCGTTTCGTGGTTCGGGCGGATCAAGCGCGCGGTCGGCGGGGTGGTCTTCGGCCTGCTCTTGATCGTGCTGATGGTCATCGGTCTGTTCTGGAACGAGCGCCGCGCCGTCCAGACGGCCCGCTCGCTGGCCGAGGGATCGGGCGCCGTCGTCTCGGTCAGCGCCGACAGTGTCGATGCCGGCAATGACGGCAAGCTCGTGCATGTCACCGGACCGGTGACGGCAGACAGCGGCCTCGCCGATGCGGAGTTCGGCATTGCGGCGCAAGGGCTGCGCCTGTCGCGCAGCGTCGAGATGTATCAATGGAAGGAAGAGCAGAAGTCGGAGACGACGAAGAAGCTCGGCGGCGGCGAGGAGACGGTGACGACCTACAGCTATTCCAGGGTGTGGGACGACAGCCAGATCGACTCGTCGGATTTCAAGAAGCCGGACGGCCATCAGAATCCGTCGATGCTATCCACAGCAGGACCTTCCAGATTCCGGACGGCAAGCTCGGCGCCTTCACGCTCGACACGCCGGTGCTCGATCGCATCGAAGGCGACAAGGAATTTGCGCTGTCGTCCAGCCAGGCGGCCGCGATCAAGGCTGCCTATACCGGGACAAAGCCCATCGCCATCGTCGACGGCGGGATCTACCTCGGCTCCGATGCGACATCGCCGGCGCTGGGCGACTATCGCATCGGCTATGATCTGGCGCCGCTCGGTGTGGTCAGCATCGTCGCGCGCCAGACCGGCAGCCAGTTCGAACCCTACCAGACGGTGGCCGGCGACCAGTTGCTGATGGTCGATACCGGCGACGTCCCCGCGGCAAGGATGTTCGCCGACGCGGTCTCGGAAAACACTTTGATTACCTGGCTGTTGCGTGCCGCCGGTCTGCTGTTGCTGACGATCGGCTTCGCCCTGCTGCTTGGCCCGATCGGTGTCATTCTCGACGTCATTCCGTTCCTCGGCAGCATCGCGCGGATGGGCACCGGCATCATTGCCTTCTTCCTGGCGATCCTGGTTGGCACGACGACGATCGCCATCGCCTGGTTCTGGTACCGGCCGCTGCTGGCGGCAGGCATCCTGGCGGCAGGCCTCATCGCGGCGGCGGCGGTCTACTATCTCGGCCGGTCGCGCAGACCGGCCGCTCCGGCAGCCGCGCCAGGCGTTGGCGCCCCGACCTGATCGCGAAAGCCGGGCGGGGTCGCCGCCCGGTCTTGGCTGTTACCGATCCTCGAAGCCGGTCAGCACGCCGACGGCGTTGATGCCGATCTCCTCGACGGCATAGCCGCCTTCCATGACGAACAGCGTCGGCAGGCCGAGCCCGGCGATGCGGCGGCCGATCTTGGGATAGTCGGCGCTTTTCAGCTTGAACTGGCTGATCGGATCCTTCTCGAAGGTGTCGACGCCGAGCGACACGACGACGACATCGGGCGCATAGGCGGCGAGCTTGGTGCAGGCGTCCTCCAGCGAGGCGTTCCAGGCGTCCCAGCCGGTGCCGAAGGGCATCGGGTAGTTGAGGTTGAAGCCTTCGCCATCGCCCGCGCCGCGCTCGTCGGCATGGCCGAGGAAGAACGGATATTCGGTCATCGGGTCGCCGTGCAGGTTCATCACTTGCACGTCGGCGCGGTCGTAGAAGATTTCCTGCGTGCCGTTGCCGTGGTGGTAGTCGACATCGAGGATCGAGACGCGGCTCGCGCCCTGGTCGAGGAACCATTGCGCTGCGACGGCGGCGTTGTTGATGTAGCAATAGCCGCCCATGAAGGCAGCACCGGCGTGATGGCCGGGCGGGCGGCAGAGCGCGAAGGCGGATCGTTCGCCAGCCTTGACCAGGGCGGCTGCCGTCAGCGCGACGTCGTAGGAGGACTTGATCGCGGCCCAGGTGCCTTCGACGAAGGTGGCGCCGGCGTCGAACGAATAGTAGCCCAGCAAGGCATCGATGCGCTGCGGCGGCACGTCGCCGCGCAGGCCGCGTGTCGGCCAGGTGAAGGCCATGGCCGAGCCCTTGAAGCCGGCGGCCGTCCATTGCGGCCAGACCGTCGGCAGGAAGTCGATATAGTCCTGCCTGTGGATGCGCTTGGCGGCGGCGAGGTCGTGTTCGACCAGTCCGATGATCGGGCCCAGCTTCTCGCTTTCGACCCGTGCCCTGATGAACTCCGCCCGCGAAGGCTTCTCGAAACCCGGCACGATCGCCGCCGTCACCAATTCCATCTGCCCGGCATGGCCGGCGTGGAGAGGGGAGAAAACTGTCTTCATTTTGGGTGTTGGCTCGCTGTTCGAGTTGCGCAGATGCCGCTGACTGACCCCTTTGTGGCAGAGAGTTTCCGCGCCGCCAAGGGGCTTTCCGGAAGGTTGTTTCGCGAGAGAGGAGACGGCTTGCCAGACGCCAATTCTCTGCTAGCCTAAGCTCAAACGGGAGTAAATTATGCCGCCATCGGCCGATCTTATCGTCGAGAATGCCAGCATATTGACGATGGATCCCGATACTCCCCGCGCCGAGGCGATCGCCATCAAAGGCGGCAATATCATTGCGATCGCAGATCGCGTCACGGTTCTGGCGCACAAAGGCCCCGGCACCCGCATCATCGATGCCGGCGGCGGCTCCGTCCTGCCCGGCTTCATCGAAGCGCATATGCATCTTTTCGGCGGCGCGGCCGAACTCGACAATCTTCATCTCGCAGGCGTGCATGGCTTCGATGCCTTGCGCGACGCGATCCGCCCCTATGCGGCGGCGCGACCGAACGCCAAACTGCTGCTCGGCGCCGGGGTGGACTACGCCATCCTGTCCGAGCCGGTCACCCGCCATCATCTCGACCGCATCATCCCGGATCGGCCCTTCGCCATGTCGGCTTCCGACCATCATACGATGTGGGCGAACACCAAGGCGCTGGAGCAGGCGGGCATCCTGCACGGCAGGCAATTAGGTCCGGGCAACGAGATCGTTATGGGTGCCGACGGGCTTGCCGCCGGCGAGTTGCGCGAAGGCGAGGCATTCGGGCCGATCCTGGAACACTTCGGGCAGAACCGCACGCGGCTCGGTCTTACGGGTGGCGAGCCGGAGCCCTATCCATCCGCTGAAGAACTCGTTTCCGACCGCGACCTGATGCACCGTGGACTTCAGTGGTGCGCCCAGCACGGCATCACGTCGATCCAGAACATGGACGGTAACCTTTACCAACTCGAGCTGCTTGCAGGTCTCGAAGCTGAAGGGCGGTTGCTTTGCCGCACCAAGGTCCCGTTCCACTTCAAGAATTTCATGACACTGGACATGCTGGAAAAAGCGTCGCGCATGGCGGCGGCCTACAAATCCGAATGGCTGTCGTCCGGCATGGTCAAAGTCTTCTATGACGGCGTGCTCGATTCATGGACCGCCGTGATGGTCGACGATTATGCCGACCGGCCGGGCTGGCGCGGCGAGCCGCTGTTCACGCCGGAGCATTTCGCGCAAGTGGCGGTGGAGGCTGATCGACGCGGCCTGCAGATCGCCGTGCATTCGATCGGCGACGGCGCGGTGCGGGCAGTGCTCGACGGCTATGAGGCGGCGCAGAAGAAGAACGGCAGGCGCGACAGCCGTCACCGGGTCGAGCACATCGAGGTCACCACCCCCTCGGACGTGCCACGGTTTGCCGAACTCGGCGTCATCGCTTCGATGCAGCCGCCGCATCCGCCCGGCGCCATGAACTTCCCGCTGGAGCCGACGCTTTCGCGCATCGGTCGCGAGAAGTGGCCGCTGAGCTATGCCTGGCGGACGCTGAAGAACGCCGGTGCGCGTGTCGTGTTCGCGTCCGACTGGCCGGTTTCGCCGGTTGATCCGATCCTGGGCATCCAGGCGGCGGTGATGCGCAAACCTTGGGCAGAGGGCCTGCCGGACCAGAGCTTCTCGCTGCAGGAATCGATTGCCGGCTACACAGTGGAAGGGGCCTATTCCGAGTTCATGGAACATCGCAAGGGCCACCTGAAGCCGGGCTACATGGCAGATCTCGTGGTGCTGTCAGCCGATATCGAGAGCACGGCGCCGGAGGCGCTGCACACGGTGCGGCCGGTGACGACGATTTGCGGCGGCAAAGTGACTTATCAAGCATGACGGTGGCATGGGAATTGCATTTCTGAATCGAGGTTCAGCAGCGCAGTTGCCAAGCCGACCGGCATGTGATGACAATCGAACAGGAACAAAATCTGCCGCCAAGAGCAGGCTTCTCTCAATGGGGTAATCGTGCCGGAACAACCGGGTAAGAATGCAATCGAGGTGCGTGGCGTCCGCAAGGTGTTCGGCACCGGAGAGGCGCAAGTCGCAGCGCTGGACACCGTCTCCGTCTCCATCCGCGAAAACGAGTTCTTCACGCTGCTTGGGCCGTCCGGCTGCGGAAAGACGACGCTTCTGAGGCTGATCGCCGGCTTCGACTTTCCGAGCGAAGGCGAGATCCTGCTCTATGGCGAGGACATCGCGCCGCTGCCGCCGTTCAAGCGGCCGGTCAACACGGTGTTCCAGTCCTATGCGCTGTTCCCGCACATGACGGTGGCGCAGAATATCGGTTTCGGCCTGGAAATGCTGGGCAAGCCGAAGGCCGAGATCGAGGCGCGCGTCGCCCAGATGCTGAAGCTGGTCAAGATGGAGGCGCTTGCCGGCCGCCGCACCAGCCAGATCTCCGGTGGCCAGCAGCAGCGCGTGGCGCTGGCCCGCGCTCTTGCACCGCAGCCGAAAGTGCTGCTGCTCGACGAGCCTTTGTCCGCGCTCGACTACAAGCTGCGCAAGGAAATGCAGATCGAGTTGAAGCGGCTGCAGCACGAGACCGGCATCACCTTCATCTTCGTCACCCACGACCAGGAAGAAGCGCTGACCATGTCGGACCGCATCGCGGTGATGTCGTCGGGCAAGATCCTGCAGGTCGGCACGCCGTGGGACATCTACGACAAACCGGCGGAACGCTTCGTCGCCGACTTCATCGGCGAGACCAACTTCTTGACCGCGGCCATCACCGGCATGGGCAACGGCAAAGCGCGAGCGACGCTCAGGTCCGGCACCACGATCGATGCCACCGTGGCCGAAGGCTTCCAGCCGAAGGACAACGCTACCGTTGTCGTCCGGCCGGAACATGCCAAGCTGACCAACAGCAAGAGCGACCTATCGGGGACGGTCGAGAACATCGTCTATTTCGGCACCGACACGCACATCCATGTGCAGTTGGACAGCGGCGAGCCCTTTACCGTGCGCCAACAGAACACCCGCAGCGCCGGCTGCGGCTTCGAGCGCGGCGACAAGGTTGGCATCTCGATCGGCAACGATGCCGCGCAAGTGCTGAGGGACTGATGGCCAGCGCGGAGGAAGTTGCCAGGCAAGCGGAACGCCGCGACGTCCGCGCGCGCTGGCTGTTGTCGGCGCCGGCGCTCATCATCATCCTGCTGGCCGCGACCGGCCCGTTGCTGATCGTGCTTGTCTATTCATTCCTGACGCCCGGCCCCTATGGCGATGTGAAATGGCAATTCTCACCGGAGGCCTGGGTGTCGGTGTTCATGGAACGCGACATCTTCGACGACACGCTTTCGATCGCCGCCGCCCACGTCACCATTTTCTGGCGCTCCATCAAGTTGGCGATGGTGACCACTGTCGCGACTTTGGCGCTTGGTTTCCCGACGGCCTATTTCATGGCGACGCGCAGCGAAAAGACGCGCGATCTCTGGTTGTTCCTGATCACCATACCGTTCTGGACCAACCTTCTCATCCGCACCTTCGCAGTGCTGCAGATCATCCGCAACGAGGGCATCATCAATACGGTACTGCTCAAGCTAGGCATCATCTCGGCGCCGATCCAGATTCTCTACACCGATACCGCGATCCTTGTCGGTATGGCCTATGTCTATCTGCCGCTGATGGTGCTGCCGGTCTATGCCAGCATGGAGAAACTTGATTTCCGATTGGTCGAGGCGGGCTACGACCTCTATGCCAATCGATTCCAGGTGCTGCGTCGCATCATCTTTCCGCTCGTCAAACCGGGCGTGATCGCAGGTTCCATCCTCGTCTTCATACCGGCGATCGGCGCCTATGTGACGCCGAGCGTGCTTGGTGGCGGCAAGAACATGATGCTGTCCAACCTGATCGAATTGCAATTCGGCCAGGGCCGCAACTGGCCGCTTGGCTCGGCGCTGTCGATCACCGTCATGATCATCGTCATGGTGGCGCTGCTTGCCTATGTGCGCAATGCCGGACAGTCGGGGGTGCGCCATGGCTAGCAGCTTCTCCATCAAGCATCAGCCGGGGTTCACCGCCATCGCCGCGACCTGTTTCGTCGTGCTCTATCTGCCGATCGTCGTGCTGATCGTCTATGCCTTCAACGCTGCGACATCGACATCCGAATGGGGCGGGCTCTCGCTTAGGTGGTTCCAATCGGCATGGCAGAATACGCAGGTGATCGATGCCACGCTGCGGTCGTTCCAGATCGGAGCCGTCGCGGCAGTTCTTGCGACCATCGCCGCAACCATGGCGGCGCTCGCAACGACGCGCACGGCGGCCTATCCAGGCCTGACGTTCAAATATGCGGCGATCAATCAGCCATTGATGGTGCCTGAGATCGTTACCGGCGTGGCGTTGTTGATCTTCTTCTCGCGCATAAAGATATTCACCGGCTATTCCGGTCTCGGTTACCTGATTGCCGCGCACACGGCTTTCTGCATCCCGTTCGCCTATCTGCCGATCCGGGCGCGGCTGGAAAACATGGACCTGACCCTGGAGCGCGCCGCCGCCGATCTCTACGCCACGCCGTGGCGGACCTTTCGGCGCATCACATTGCCGCTGCTCTGGCCCGGCATCCTGGCTGGACTGATGCTGGCTTTCGTCATCTCGCTCGACGATGTCGTCATCACCGAGTTCGTCAAATCGGGCGGCCAGGATACGTTGCCGACTTATATGCTCGGCCAGATACGCCGGGGAATAACCCCTGAGATCAACGCGATTTCGACCGTGTTCCTGCTGTTGTCGGTCGCCATCGTGACGTTGTTTTTCTTGATCAGCAGGAAACGGGACTGAACCTACAAATGGGAGTTGGACCATGAACTGGAAGACCACGGCGACCGCCATTGGGTTGGCGCTGCTCGCTTCTACAAGCGGCGCTTTCGCCGACGGCGAACTGAACATCTACAATTGGGGCAACTACACCAGCCCCGACGTGATCAAGAAGTTCGAAGCCAAGTACAACGTCAAGGTGACCATCACCGACTACGATTCGAACGACACGGCGCTGGCCAAGGTGCGCCAGGGCGGCACCGGCTTCGATATTGCGGTGCCTTCGCAGACTTATGTTCCGATCTGGATCAAGGAAGGCCTCGTCCAGGAAACGGATCCGGGCAAGATGGAGAATTTCAAGAACGTGGCGCCGGAGTGGGCCAATCCCGAATTCGACCCGGGCCGCAAATATTCGGTGCCGTGGGCGCTCGGCACCGTCGGCGTTGTCGTCAACACCGACGTGTACAAGGGGCCGGCCGACACCTGGGGCATCATCTTCAACACGCCGGACGAACTCAAGGGCAAGGTCAATGTCGTTCCCGAGATGGGCGACGTGATGTTCGCCGCCACCAAATATGTCGGCGGGCAGCAGTGCACCGACGACAAGGAAGTGCTGAAGAAGGTGCGCGACCTGCTTGTCGCGGCTAAGCCGAACTGGATCGCCATGGAATACAATACCATCGAGAAGATGGGCGCCGGCGATTTCAAGGCGACCAGCGACTGGAATGGCTCGGCGCTGCGGCAGCGGCTGGCGAACCCCGCCATCCACTACTTCTATCCAAAGGAAGGCTATGGCCTGTGGAGCGACAATCTGGTCGTTCTCAAGGAAGCCAAGAATGTCGAAAACGCCAAGCTGTTCCAGAACTTCATCATGGATCCTGAGAACGCCGCCGGCCTGTCGGCTTTCCACCGCTATGCCAATGCCATCACCGGCTCCGATAAATACATGCCGGCCGACATGAAGGATGCGCCGGAAGTGGTCATTCCGGAGGCCGACAAGCCGCATGCCGAGCTGCAGCTGATGTGCCCGCCAGAGGTCCAGGAACTCTATACCAAGATCTGGACCGAACTGCAGAAGTGATAGCATCGCGAAGGGGCCCGGCGGCAAATGCCGTCGGGTCCGTTTTTCATGGACGCACCTCATGACATCGTACCGCAACTCCGATCCTCGGCCGCCGATCATGCAGGGCTCGCCGCCAGCCATGGTGCCGCCGCGGCTCGATTGGGACAGGGGGCCTTGGAACCGCTGGGCATTCCAGCACATCCGCGAATTCCTGCCGACCGCCGAGGTCTGGCGCGGGCACGGCCATCGCCGCCGGCTCGAACTGGCCGAGGTCGATCTCGACGCGCTGCCGGTGGAGGACAGCACAGGCTCGGCAACGACACTAGCCGGGCTGCTCGACGAGACCTATACGGACGGCTTCCTCGTGCTCAAGGACGGCAGAATAGCCTATGAGCGCTATTTCAACGGCATGGACGAGCGCACGCTGCATCTGTCGCAGTCGATGGCAAAGTCGGTCACTGCTTCGGTGTTCGGCATACTGGTCGGGCGCGGGCTGATCGACCCGGCGGCGCCCGTGACCAGCTACCTTCCGGAACTGAGCGGGACCGGCTGGGCCGGCGCCAGTGTGCAGCATGTGCTCGACATGACCACAGGCGTGCGTTTTTCGGAGGAATACACCGATCCCTATTCCGAGATCGGCCAGGTCGATGTCGCCACCGGCTGGAAGCCGGTGCCGCCGGACAGCGACCCGGCGTTCCAATGGCCGTCGCATATGTTCGAGCTGATCCTGGGACTGAAGGAGAAAACCCGACCGCACGGCGAGGCCTTCGAGTACCGCTCGATCGAGACCGACGTGCTCGCCTTCATGATGGAGCGGGTGACCGGCAAGCGGCTGCCGCAGCTGGTTTCCGAAGAACTCTGGCAAAAGCTCGGCGCGGACGAGAGCGCCTGCTTCACCGTCGACAGTGTCGGCTATGCGGTGGCCGATGGTGGCTTCAATGCGACGCTGCGCGACTATGGCCGCTTCGGCCAGCTGATCCTCGACAATGGCGGCGGCGTGGTGCCGGCCGACTGGATCGAGGCGACGCGCAATGGCAAGCATGCGCCGGATTTCAATCCCAGCCTGCCGGAAGGCAGTTATCGCAACCAGTTCTGGATCGAGGATCCGCGCTCGCGCGCGCTGATGTGCCGGGGTGTTTTCGGGCAGATGATCCACATCGACTGGGACACGAGGATGGTGGTGGTGAAGCTTTCGACCTATCCGGATTTCACCAACATCGCCTATTCGGTGGCGACGCTGAAGGCCGTGCACGCCATCTCCGCGGCGCTGGCCTGAATCTCCAGGAATAAAGATCCGGAAGGAAATGCCATGACCGGCAAGACCGCGTTCGAGACCAGATATGGCTTTGCCCGCAGTGCGGTGCTGCTTTCCAACTGGCGCGAAAACCCGTTCAACCGCTGGTCGTTCCAGAATGTCGGCGAGTTGGTGCCAAGCGCGCCTGTCGCGGCGTCAGGCGGCACAGAGCCGCCTCGGCAAGAACTCGGAAGCTTGCTTGGCGAAAAAGTCAGCCTGGCGAATGGGCCGGAAACGGTGGCGGCCTTCCTCGCGCGTTCCGACACCGACGCGCTGACGATCATGAAGGCCGGTTCGATCGTTGGCGACTGGTTCGCGCCGCATATGGATTTCGGCGGACGCCACATCATCTTCTCGATCAGCAAATCGTTCACCGCCATTCTCGCCGGCATATTGGAAGGCGAGGGGGTGTTCGACCCGGAAGCACCTGTCATCAGCTACATTCCGGAAGCCAAGGGCTCGGCCTATGGCGATGCGAGCGCACGGCACGTGCTCGACATGAGCGTCAGCCTCGACTTCGAAGAGGCCTATCTCGATCCGGAAAGCGCCTTTGCCCGCTATCGCCGCGCCACGCTGTGGAACCCGGGCGGCGGCACGGAAAGCCTGCGCGAATTCATCCTGACGCTGCAGCGGCTGGCCGAACCACATGGCCAGACATTCCGCTATCGCTCGCCCAATTCCGACCTGCTCGGCATGCTGGTCGAGCGCGCCTCCGGCCAGCGACTGACCGATCTGCTGCGCGAGAAATTGTGGCTGCCGCTCGGTGCGGCGAGCGAAGCTTCGATTACGGTCGACATGGAAGGCACGGCGCGCACTGCCGGTGGTATTTCGGTGACGCCGCGCGATCTGGCGCGTGTCGGCGAGATGATGCGGCAAGGCGGCACGGCCAGTGGCCGCCGCATCGTGCCGGAGGCCTGGGTACGCGACACGGTCGAAACAGGCGGCAGTTCCGAAGCCTGGCGGCGCGGCACAATGGCCTTCCTGTTTCCCGAAGGGCGCTACCGCAACAAATGGTACCAGACGGGGGCGCAAAGCGGCGCCTTCTGCGGCATCGGCATCCATGGCCAGTGGCTGTACGTCAATCCCAAGGCAGAAGTGGTGATCGCAAAGATGTCGTCGCAGCCGGTGCCGGTCGACGACCAGCTCGATGTCGAGGCCGTCGCCTTTTTCGAGGCGCTGAGCCGGATGGTCTGACCAGATCCCGGCAGCCCGCGAGACAGCAGCTTTCCTGTGGACCCGCTGGTCGGCAGAAAACAGCGCGGTTGGCGGCGCGGAGATCCCGGCCTATGGTCGCCGCTCTTTTTCGACAAGGCATGAGACCAGCATGGCATCCGACATCAAGCGCATCGCGGCAATCATCGCGGCCGAGATCGGCGCGCGGCCCGAACAGGCCGCGGCGGCGATCGGCCTGCTGGACGAGGGTGCAACGGTGCCGTTCGTGGCGCGCTACCGCAAGGAGGTCACCGGCGGGCTGGACGATACGCAGTTGCGCGACCTTGCCGAGCGACTGGCCTATCTGCGCGAACTCGATGCGCGCCGCGACACCATCCTCGGTTCGATCCGCGAGCAGGGCAAGCTGACCGAGGAGCTTGAAGCCAAGATCGCCGCGGCTGCCACCAAGGCCGAACTCGAGGACATTTATCTGCCCTACAAGCCGAAGCGGAGGACCAAAGCCGAGATTGCCAAGGAGCGTGGGCTGGGGCCGCTGGCCGAAGCCATTCTTGCCGACCGCTCGGCGGTGCCCGCCGAACTGGCGCTCGCCTACGTCACCGAAGAGGTGGCGGACGCCAAGGCGGCGCTCGACGGCGCGCGCGACATCCTGTCGGAACAGTTCGCCGAGAATGCCGATCTGGTCGGCAAGCTGCGCACCTACATGAAGGAACGCGCCTTCCTGCGTGCCCGCGTGGTCGACGGCAAGCAGGAGGCCGGAGCGAAATTCTCCGACTATTTTGACCATGTTGAGCGCTGGACGAACGTGCCGAGTCATCGCGCGCTGGCAATGCTGCGCGGCCGCAACGAAGAGGTGCTGTCGCTCGACATCGAGGTCGATGCCGACGATGCGTCTGCAGTGAAGCCGGTCGAGCGGATGATCGCCAATGCCTATGCCATCGGCGGCAGCCTGCCGGGTGATCGCTGGCTGATGGAAGTCGCCGGCTGGACTTGGCGGATCAAACTGTCGCTGCACCTGACGCTCGATCTGATGCGCGACCTGCGCGAGCGGGCGGAAGAGGACGCGATCCATGTCTTCGCCCGCAATCTGAAGGATCTGCTGCTTGCGGCCCCTGCCGGATCGCGGCCGACAATGGGGCTCGACCCGGGCATCCGCACCGGTGTCAAGGTCGCGGTGGTCGACGGTACCGGCAAGCTGCTGGCGACGACGACGGTCTATCCGTTCCCACCGAGGAACGATGTGCGCGGCACGCAGGCCGAACTGGCGAAGCTTGTCCGCCTGTACAAGGTCGAGCTGATTTCGATCGGCAACGGCACCGGCAGCCGCGAGACCGAGAAGCTGGTTGCCGACATGCTGGCCGATATGCCGGCGGATGGCGGGCCGAAGCCGCTCAAGGTGATCGTCAGCGAGGCGGGTGCCTCGGTCTATTCCGCCTCGGCAACGGCGGCGGCGGAGTTTCCCGGCCTCGACGTGTCGCTGCGCGGCGCGGTGTCGATCGCCCGGCGCCTGCAGGACCCGCTCGCCGAACTGGTCAAGATCGAACCGAAGTCGATCGGCGTCGGCCAGTACCAGCATGATGTCGACCAGTACCGGCTCGGCCGCTCGCTGGAAGCGGTGGTCGAGGACGCGGTCAATGCCGTCGGTGTCGATCTCAACACGGCGTCGGCGCCGCTCTTGGCGCGGGTTTCAGGCCTTGGCGCGTCGCTCGCCGACGCCATCGTCGCGCATCGTGACGCCACCGGCCCCTTCGTAAGCCGGAAGGATCTGCTCAAAGTCTCCCGCCTTGGACCTCGCGCGTTCGAGCAATGCGCCGGCTTCTTGCGCATTCCGAACGGCAGCGAGCCGCTCGATGCTTCCTCCGTGCATCCGGAAGCCTATGGCGTGGCAAAGAAGATCGTCGCCGCCTGCGGCCGGGATCTGCGCTCGCTGATGGGTGACAGCGCGGCGTTGAAGGCGCTCGATCCGCGTGTCTTCGTCGACGAGCGGTTCGGCCTGCCGACGGTGCGCGACATATTGGCGGAGCTGGAAAAGCCCGGCCGCGATCCACGCCCCGGTTTCAAGACCGCGATCTTCGCCGACGGCGTCGACGACATCAAGGATCTGAAGCCCGGCATGCTGCTCGAAGGCACCGTCACCAATGTCGCGGCCTTCGGCGCTTTCGTCGATATCGGTGTGCATCAGGACGGCCTGGTGCACGTCTCGCAACTGGCGGACCGCTTCGTCAAGGACGCGCATGAGGTGGTCAAGGCCGGCGATGTGGTGAAGGTGCGCGTCGTCGAGGTCGACATCAAGCGCAAGCGCATTGGCCTCTCGATGCGCAAGGACGGCGACGGCGGTGCATCGCGGGGTGGGCCGCGCGACGCCGGCGGCGGCAAGCCGGCGCCGCGTTCGCCGGCGCCGCAGCGCCAGCCGGAACGGCCGGCGCAGCAAGGTGCGTTCGGCGCGGCGCTGGCGGATGCGCTGAAGCGGAAGTAGTTATTTCTCCACCGGGAGATGACCCAGAAGCCAGTCGCGAAAACTGGCGACCGGCGGATGGCCGCGCTTGTCGTGCGGCACGACCAGATAGTAGGCGCTGCGGCTCTGCATCGGCCGGCCCGGTGCCGGCACCAGCTGGCCGCGCTGCAATTCGCCTGATATCAGGATCTGCGGCAGCAGCGCTACGCCAAGCCCGGCCATGCAGGCCTGGGCGGCGGTGCCGAACTGTTCGAACTGCATGCCGGGTCCTGTCGGCGCGCTCAGCCCCTGATGCTCGAACCACTCGGTCCAGGCGCCGGGGCGCGTCGCCATGTGCAGCAGCGGCAGGCGGCCGATATCGGCCGCCGTCGCGATGGCGCGACCGGCGATAAACCCGGGCGCCACCACCGGCGCCACCGTCTCGCGCATCAGCAGCGTGGAGTCGGCCTCCGGCCAATCGGGCAGGCCGTAATGGATGGCGGCATCCAGCCTTTCCCGGGCGAAGTCGAAACGGCCGATGCGAGTGACGAAGTTGATGGTGATGTCGGGGTTGCTTGCGACGAAATCCGGGATCAGCGGCATCAGCCAGCGGGTGCCGAAGGTCGGCAGGATCGCCAGGTTCAGGATGCCACTATGCCGATTGCTCATCAATCCAAGAGCCGCGTCGCGCAACTGGCCAAGCGCGGAGCGCACCGCCTCGGCGTAGATTTCGCCTGCGCTCGACAGCCGGACATTGCGGCTGTCGCGCTCGAGCAGCCGGCGGCCGAACTGGTCTTCCAAAAGGCTGATCTGTCGACTGACGGCGCCTTGGGTCAAATCGAGTTCGCGGGCGGCGGCGGTGAAAGAACCGAGGCGCGCCACCGCCTCGAAGGCAGCAAGGGCGCTGATGTTGGGCAAAAGGCGGCGCTGAACGTTCATGATTCATTACTAACGCTCATTGATTGGTGATGCAATTTCGTTTGATTTTTTTGAGGCGGAGGCGGATAAGCCGGGCACTTCAAGATTTTTTGTTTATGCATGTCGTTGTCCCAAAACCGCTGAACACTTTTGGGCGACATGCATTGGGAGACCGAGAGCCATGGCCGCCGACAAGAACGCGTTCGTCTGGGAAGACCCTTTCCTGATCGAGAACCAGCTTTCGGAAGACGAGCGCATGGTGCGCGACGGCGCGGCAGCGTTTGCCGCCGACAAGCTCGCGCCGCGGATCGAGGAGGCCTACCTCGAGGAAAAGACCGATGCCGGCATCTTCCGCGAGATGGGCGAAGCCGGCCTGCTCGGCATCACCATCCCCGAGGAATACGGCGGGCTTGGCGCCAACTATGTGACCTATGGCCTAGTGGCGCGGGAAGTCGAGCGCGTCGATTCCGGCTACCGCTCGATGATGAGCGTGCAATCGTCGCTGGTGATGTATCCGATCCATGCCTATGGATCGGAAGCGCAGCGCAAGAAGTACCTGCCGAAGCTGGCCTCGGGAGAATGGATCGGCTGCTTCGGCCTGACCGAACCGGATGCCGGCTCCGATCCGGGCGGCATGAAGACGCGGGCCGAAAAAACGGCGAACGGCTACAAGCTCAGTGGCTCGAAGATGTGGATCTCCAACGCACCGATCGCCGACGTGTTTGTCGTCTGGGCGAAGTTAAAGGGCGAGAACGGCAAGGACGAGATCCGCGGTTTCGTGCTGGAAAAGGGCATGAAGGGGCTTTCGGCGCCGAAGATCGGCGGCAAGCTCAGCCTGCGCGCGTCGATCACCGGCGAAGTGGTGATGGAAGGCGTCGAAGTCGGCGAAGACGCGTTGCTGCCCAATGTTTCGGGGCTGAAGGGGCCGTTCGGCTGCCTCAACCGGGCGCGCTATGGCATCTCCTGGGGCGCGATGGGCGCGGCCGAGGATTGCTGGCACCGGGCCCGCCAATACGGCCTCGACCGCAAGCAGTTCGGCAAGCCGCTGGCTGGCACGCAGCTGTTCCAGAAGAAGCTCGCCGACATGCAGACCGAGATCGCGCTCGGCTTGCAGGGCTCGCTGCGGGTCGGGCGGCTGATGGACGAGGGCAAGATGGCGCCGGAGATGATCTCGATCGTCAAGCGCAACAATTGCGGCAAGGCGCTCGACATCGCCCGCCAGGCCCGCGACATGCATGGCGGCAACGGCATCCAGATCGGCTACCACATCATGCGCCACGCGCAGAACCTGGAGACGGTCAACACCTATGAAGGCACGCATGACGTGCATGCCTTGATCCTCGGCAGGGCGCAGACGGGTATCCAGGCGTTCTTCTAGCCGACCTTAGCCGGCAACGCTGCTTAAATTAGGTGCAGCGCAACATCTCTGCTTGGAGAATGACCGCCAGATGTGTCAGGGTTCGGCGAATTCGTTTGAAACGCCGATTTCCGGGGCACCATGGCAATTCTGGCAGCCGTCTACCACCTGACCCACTACAAATACGACCGGCCGGTGGTTCTCGGCCCGCAGGTTATCAGGCTGCAGCCGGCGCCGCATTCCCGCACCAAGGTCTTGAGCCATTCGCTGAAGGTCGAGCCCAAGAACCACTTCGTCAATCTGCAGCAGGACCCCTACGGCAATTTCCTCGCCCGCTTCGTCTTTCCGGAGCCGGTCACGGAGTTGAAGATCGAGGTCGACCTTGTTGCCGACATGACGGTCTACAATCCGTTCGATTTCTTCGTCGAGCCGTCAGCCGAAACCTTTCCGTTCGACTACCCTGAAGAGATCAGGGACGACCTCGCCATCTACCGGACGCCTGAGCCGGCCGGGCCGCTGCTGTCGGCCTTCCTCGGGACGATCGACCGCAGTCCCAAAAATACCGTCGATTTCCTTGTCGACCTCAATGCGCGGCTGCAGCGCGAGATCGCCTACATCGTGCGCATGGAAACCGGTGTCTTCTCACCAGAGGAGACGCTGGCCGCCGCCAAGGGGTCGTGCCGGGATTCCAGCTGGCTGCTGGTGCAGATCCTGAGGAACCTCGGTATCGCCGCGCGTTTCGTCTCCGGCTATTTGGTCCAGCTCAAGCCCGATTTGGTCGCGCTTGATGGACCGCCCGGCACGGCGGTCGACTTCACCGATCTGCATGCCTGGTGCGAAGTTTATATTCCGGGCGCCGGCTGGATCGGCTTCGACCCGACTTCCGGCCTGCTCACCGGCGAAAGCCATGTGCCGCTGGCGGCGACGCCGCATTTCCGCAATGCCGCGCCCATCTCCGGCATGGCGAGCTTCGCCAATGTCGAATTCGGCTTCGACATGCGGGTCGACCGTATCGCCGAGCATCCGCGCATCACCAAGCCGTTTTCGGACGAGAGCTGGCAGGCGCTCGACGCGCTGGGCAACAAGGTCGATGCCGCGCTCCAGGCCGGCGACGTGCGGCTGACCATGGGCGGCGAGCCGACCTTCGTGTCGATCGACGACTTCGAGTCGGCCGAATGGAATACCGCCGCCGTCGGTCCGACCAAGCGCGAAAAGGCCGACGCGCTGATCAGAAAACTGCGCGAACGCTTCGCGCCGGGCGGTTTCCTGCATTATGGGCAGGGCAAATGGTACCCCGGCGAGAGCCTGCCGCGCTGGACCTTCTCGCTCTACTGGCGCACCGACGGCGAGCCGGTGTGGAGCGACCCGTCGCTGATCGCGCGCGAAAAGAGCAGCGCCGATATCGGGCCGCAGCAGGCAGAAAGCCTGCTGACGGCGATCGCTGGCGAACTCGGCATCGACAAGGAGATGGTC
Organism: Mesorhizobium sp. LjNodule214; assembly: GCF_964252735.1. Taxonomy (NCBI): domain Bacteria; kingdom Pseudomonadati; phylum Pseudomonadota; class Alphaproteobacteria; order Hyphomicrobiales; family Phyllobacteriaceae; genus Mesorhizobium; species Mesorhizobium sp. LjNodule214. The sequence continues at coordinate 1,588,588 of NZ_CAXUPE020000002.1, read as the reverse complement.
AGTGAGGCCTATGAGGATCCGGCCGAATGGCTGCTGAAGGAAGGCAAGCTGCCTGACAATGTCGATCCGTCCAACTCGAAGCTGGAAGACCCCGAGGAACGCAGCCGCATGGTGCGGGTGTTCGAACGCGGCCTGACCAAGCCGTCAGGCTATGTGCTGCCGGTTCAGCGCTGGAACAGCGAGGCTTCCGGGCACCGCTGGCGTTCGGAGAAATGGAAGACGCGGCGCGGTCGCCTGTTCCTGGTGCCTGGCGATTCACCGGTCGGCTACCGCTTGCCGCTTGGCACGCTGCCCTATGTGCCGCCGGCGCAATTCCCTTACATCGTGCCGGTCGATCCGTCGCTGCCGCGCGGTCCGCTGCCGGCGCGTGGGGCCATCTTGCCCGCAGCGGCGCCGGCCGAGCTCGAAGGTGCCGACGAAATGGCGCGCCGCCAGCAGGCGGTGTCCTTCACGGCCGCGACCGGCCAGCAGGACCGTGTCGAGCAGGAGATCACCGAAATCGGCGGCGCGGTGCGCACCGCACTCTCGGTCGAGCCGCGTGACGGGCGGCTCTGCGTGTTCATGCCGCCGGTCGAGGCGCTGGAAGATTATCTTGAACTGGTCGCGGCGGCCGAGAACGCGGCCAAGGCGATCGGCCTGCCAGTGCATATCGAGGGCTATGGTCCGCCGCACGACCCACGCCTCAACGTCATAAGGGTGGCTCCCGATCCGGGCGTCATTGAGGTCAACATCCACCCGGCCGCGAATTGGCAGGATTGCGTGGCGACGACCACGGCGATCTACGACGAGGCACGGCAGACGCGGCTCGGCGCCGACAAGTTCATGATCGACGGCCGCCATACCGGCACCGGCGGCGGCAACCATGTCGTGGTCGGCGGCGCGACGCCCGACGATAGCCCGTTCCTGCGCCGCCCCGATTTGCTGAAGAGCCTGGTGCTGCAATGGCAGCGTCATCCGTCGCTTTCCTATCTGTTTTCGGGCCTGTTCATCGGTCCGACCAGCCAGGCGCCGCGCTTCGACGAGGCGCGCCACGATTCGCTCTACGAGCTCGAGATCGCGATGGCGCAGGTGCCGCATCCGGACAAGGGCGCAGCACCCTTGCCGTGGCTGGTCGATCGGTTGTTCCGCAATCTCCTGACCGACGTCACCGGCAACACGCATCGCTCGGAAATCTGCATCGACAAACTGTTCTCGCCGGATGGGCCGACCGGCCGACTCGGACTGGTCGAGTTCCGTGGCTTCGAGATGCCGCCCAATGCACGCATGTCGCTCGCGCAGCAATTGCTGGTGCGCGCCATCATCGCGCGCGCCTGGAAGAACCCACTCGACGGCCGCTTCGTGCGCTGGGGCACGTCGCTGCATGACCGTTTCATGCTGCCGCACCATGTCTGGGCGGATTTCCTCGACGTGCTCGACGATCTCAAGCTCAACGGCTTCGAGTTCCGTCCCGAATGGTTCAACGCACAGCTCGAATTCCGCTTTCCCTTCTGCGGCGAGGTCCAGCATGGGGGCATCAAGCTGGAATTGCGGCAAGCGCTGGAGCCCTGGCACGTGATGGGCGAACAAGGCGCCATCGGCGGCACCGTGCGTTTCGTTGATTCCTCCGTCGAGCGGCTGCAGGTCAAGACCGAAGGCCTCAACCCGGAGCGCCATGCTGTCGTCTGCAACGGCCGCGTCGTGCCGATGAAGGTGACCGACAACAGGGACGTCGCGGTGGCGGGCGTCCGCTTCAAGGCGTGGCAGCCGGCATCGGGCCTGCACCCGGCGCTGCCGGTCAACACGCCGCTGATCTTCGACATCTATGACCGCTGGTCGGGCCGGGCGGTGGGTGGCTGCGTCTACCATGTCGCGCATCCCGGCGGGCGCAGCTACGACACCTTCCCGGTCAATGGCAACGAGGCCGAGGCACGGCGGCTCGCCCGCTTCGAGCCGCGCGGCCATACGCCGTCCGGCTATGTTCTGCGCGACGAAGAAGCTTCTGAAGATTTCCCGATGACCCTTGACCTCAGGCGGCCACCAAGACTCTGATCAACGATGGCAAAGGGGAATCAGAAAAAGATACGCGGCAAGCCGCTGACGCACAGTCTGCTGGAGCACTACCAGCCGATCGACGGCGTCGTCGACGAGATGGTCGATGCATCGGGCAATCCGCGTCCGGTCTGGCAGAACTTCATCGATGCGCTGGAGGAGCTTGGGCCGGAAAAGCTCGGCCAGCGTTTCGCCCGCGCCGACCAGTATCTGCGCGACGCCGGCGTCTATTACCGCGTCTACGACAAGGCCGGCGCCAATGAGCGGGAATGGCCGCTGGCGCATGTCCCGCTGCTGATTGAGGAAAAGGAGTGGGCCGACATCAGCGTCGGCCTCGTCCAGCGCGCCGATCTTTTCGAAGAGATATTGGCCGACATTTACGGGCCGAACCGGCTGGTCGACAACGGCACTCTGCCGGCCGGCCTGATCGCGGCGAGCCCCGAATATTTGCGGCCCGTCGTCGGCACCAGGCCGGCCAGCGGCCATTTCCTCCACATGCTCGCCTTCGAACTCGGCCGCGGGCCTGATGGACGCTGGTGGGTGCTTGGCGACCGCACGCAGGCGCCGTCTGGGGCGGGTTTTGCGCTGGAGAACCGCGTCGCCACGACGCGCGCGCTGTCCGACATCTATGGCGAGATGCATGTGCATCGGCTTGCCGGCTTCTTCCGTCGCTTTCGCGATGCGCTGATCGGCATGGCCAAGGTATCAGGCGGCCGCGTCGCCATCCTGACGCCGGGCCCGCTCAACGAAACCTACTACGAGCACGCCTATATCGCCCGCTATCTCGGCATCATGCTGCTCGAGGGCGAGGACCTGACGGTCTCGGGCGGCAGGCTGATGGTGCGCACGGTCTCGGGGCTGAAGCCGGTCGGCGTGCTGTGGCGGCGGCTCGACGCCGCCTTCGCCGATCCGCTGGAGCTCAGGCCGGACTCGCAGATCGGCACGCCGGGGCTGGTCGAGGCGATCCGCCAGGGCGCGGTTTCGGCCGTCAACGCGCTTGGTTCCGGCCTGCTGGAAACGCGGGCGCTGCTGTCGTTCCTGCCGAGGATTGCACGCGAATTGCGGGGCGAGGAGCTTCTCTTGCCCAGCGTCGCGACTTGGTGGTGCGGACAGGAGAGCGAGCGCCGGCATGTGCTCGCCAATCTCGACCGCATGGTTGTCGGTCCGGCGCTGTCGACGCGGCTTGCCTTCGAGGACGACGATTCGACCCGGCTCGGGTCGACACTGTCCGACGAGGAACGGGCCGAACTGGTCGCCCGGATCGAGCGCGATGGCGGCGGTTTCGTCGGCCAGGAAGCGGTGACGCTGTCGACCACGCCGGTCTATGTCGGCGGCTGGCTGGAGCCGCGGCCGGCAAGCCTGCGCGTCTATCTGGCGCGGACGCCGGAAGGCTGGACGGTCATGCCGGGCGGTTTTGCCCGCGTCGGCTTCTCTCTCGATCCGACGGCGATCGCCATGCAGCGTGGCGGGCAGGCAGCGGATGTTTGGGTGGTCAGCGACCGGCCGGTGGAGCGCGAGACGCTGCTGCCGCAGGAGCACGACAGCTTCACCCGCACCATGCCGGGCAGCCTGCCCAGCCGCGCGGCGGAGAACCTGACATGGCTCGGCCGCTACATCGAGCGATCGGAAGACACGGTGCGCATCCTGCGCGCCTATCACGTGCGGCTGGCCGAGACCTCCGACCCCGAGATGCCGCTGCTTGCCGATATCAGGGATTATCTCGAACCGTTCGGCATCGACGTCGGATCGGCGATCCCGCTCGGTCTGATCAGCACTCTGGACAGCGCCGTCTACAGCGCCGGGCAGATCCGCGACCGGTTTTCGCCCGATGGCTGGCTGGCGCTGAAGGATCTGTCGAAAACCATCCATCAATTTGCGAGAACCGTGGCGCCGGGCGACGACGCGACACGAGCGATGACGGTGATCCTGCGCAAGCTCGCCGGGTTCTCGGGCCTGCTGCATGAGAATATGTACCGCTTCACCGGCTGGCGGTTCCTGGAAATCGGCCGGCGGCTGGAGCGCGGCATCCAGATCGCCCGCACGCTGGCCTGCCTGACCAGGACCGGAGCGCCGGACGGGGCGCTCGACATGATGCTGGAGATCGGCGACAGCGTCATGACCCACCGGCGGCAATATCCTGTGCAGGCCGGGCGGCGCACGGTGATCGATCTCCTGGCGCTCGATCCGCTCAATCCGCGCTCCATCCTGTTCCAGCTCGAGCGGCTGAAGGCCGAAATCGGGCTGTTGCCCACGGTCGGCGGCGAGGGGCACATGTCGCCGGCGGCGAAAGAGATCCTGCAGCTCAACACGGCGATCGCCGTGATGGAGCCTTCGGACATGACGGCGGATGCACTCGACGATCTCGCCGGCGAGATCGGCGGCCTCTACAACAGCCTCGCCAAGGCCTATTTCGGATAAGACCAAGGCAGCCATGCTCTACGACATCAGGCTTCATCTGAGCTACGACTACGATGCCGCGGCCGGCGGCGGCCGCCATCAGGTACGCGTGCTGCCGCCGACCATCTCAGGTGTGCAGCGGGTGGTTGCCGCGTCTCTGTCCTTCGCGCCGGCGCCCAGCGAACGCGGGGATTTTTCCGACTTTTTCGGCAACAATGTCACCTCGATCGCCGTTCGCGATGCCCATGATGCCTTGGATATCCGGATGAGCGCGCGCGTGTCGGTGTCGCGCCCGGAGGCCGGGCTCGACGTGTCGCCCGGCATAGACCGGCTGAGAGAGGAGCTCGGCGCGGTGCGCTCGCTGGCGCCCGATGCGCCGCATCACTTTCTCGCCGCCAGCGATCATGCCGGCATCGATGCGGCAATCACAGCATACGCGCAAGAGAGCATCGCCGGCTCGACCGCCGGCACGGTCATGGACCTCTGCAACCGCATTCATCGCGATTTCACCTATGACGGCAAGGCGACCACCGTCCAGACCCGCGCCAGCGATGCCTTCGGCCTGAAGCGGGGCGTCTGCCAGGATTTTTCGCACATCATGATCGCCGGCCTGCGCGGCCTAGGCATTCCGGCCGGCTATGTCAGCGGCTTCCTGCGCACCATTCCGCCTAAAGGCAAACCCCGGCTGGAGGGCGCCGACGCCATGCATGCCTGGGTGAAGGCATGGTGCGGCCGCGATGCCGGCTGGCAGGAATTCGATCCGACCAATGGGATGCGGGCGAGCAACGACCACATCACCGTCGGTTACGGCCGCGACTATTCCGATGTGGCGCCGATCGTCGGCGTGCTGAAGACCACGGGTGGACAGGTCGGCGAGCAAGCGGTCGACGTCATTCCGGTGGCCCTCGAGAAAGTCTGACCGGTTCAGGCTGTTCGTAAATCTTCGGGCGAGCAAAGACTGCTTCTCAAACGCCGATGCTGCCGTTATCTTAGGCACAGGGGGTCGCCGGACGCATGCGCCGGCGCGGAGTTTGCCATTGAAATCGGTCAGCGTCATCATTCCGGCACATAATGCGGCGGCCACGATTGCTGGCACGCTGGCGTCGCTTCGTTCAGAGGCGGCGGTCATCGGCGAGGTGCTGCTGGTCGACGATGCGTCCTCGGACGGCACGGCTGCGGTGGCTGAGGACGTCGCCGCGCGGCTGGCCTTGCCGCTGCGCGTGATCGCGTCGAGTTGCCGGGACGCCGGCGGTGCCCGCAACCTGGCCCTGGCGCAGGCGGACTGCCCGTGGATATACATGATCGATGCCGATGATCTGCATGTGGAAGGCGGCCTGAGATCGCTGCTTTCGCGAAGCGACGCGCAACCGAGAGCCGAGATGGTGGTCGGCGCCTTTCGCCGGCGCACCAAGGGCGAGCATCACCAGTTCAAATTGCCGTACGGCTATACGGCTACCGGCATCGCCAACGCCTCGGCCTATCTGGAAGGCCAGGTTCGCTCGATCGCGGTCGGCAGTGCGCTGGTGTCTCGGCGCGCGGTCGGCGAGACGCGGTTCCCGATCGCGCTCGCTTATGACGAGGACACGCTGTTCTGGGCGCGGCTGATGTGCCAGGCTCCGCTTGCCGTCATTACACAGCCCGTCATGACCTACTTCGTCTCGGCGGAGCGCTCCGACGACCGTTTCACGATCAAGCCGGCACAACGTTCCTCGCCTGGCGCCACGCCCTGCGTCAACTTGCCGACTGCGGCATCGCCAAGTCGACACTGAAAACGAGGGAAGGCCTGGTCGCGCTCAAGATCGCCCGCGTCCACTATGCGCGCGGCGACTTTGCCACGGCAGCGCGGTTCCTTGCCGTGGCCAAGGCCGCGCCCAAGGTCCCCTCGGACATATGGCGCTGCATGCGCTACCAGTTCAAGCTCGCAGTGCGGCGCCGTTTCTCCATTCCGCACGTCCAGCTGCAAAGTGCCTGATGGACGTTTCGGCATCGGCCGTTCCCCCAGAACAGGAATCCGCATCGCGATTGCAAGCCGCCCATGTCTTCCATGGTGGCTTGTCTGCGGCCGGCCGATCGCCGTCGCCGATGAGGCCCCAAACGGGTCAAGCGGAACCTGCAGGCCCGTCCAGCGCTTATCTACGGAAGATTCCGTGGAGGGAGCATGTTCGACAATTCCGGGTCGCCGCGCGCCGGACAGGGCGCATCGAAGAACGGTGCGCAAGGTGCCGCCATCCAGGCCTCGCTGAACTACGTCACCGACGCCGAGCCCGGTATCCGCCGCCTCGGAGCCGGCAAGCGCTTCTCCTACAAAGGACCAAATGGCCGCGTCGTGAGCGGATCCATTCGCGCGCGCATCAAGGCGCTCGCCATACCGCCGGCCTGGACCGATGTGTGGATCTCGCCCGATCCGGACGGCCACATCCAGGCGACCGGCCGCGACCAGCGCGGACGCAAGCAGTATCGCTACCATTCCGCATGGGCCGAGGAGCGCGACGGGACCAAATATTCTAGCCTGGTCGCCTTTGCTGAAAGCCTGCCTGAACTGCGCCGCCGGATCGATGCCGATCTGCGCCGCCATGGCCTGCCGGCGGAGCGCGTCGTCGCGGCGGTCGTCTGGCTGCTCGACAACACCATGATCCGCGTCGGCAATGCCGCCTATGCGCGCGACAACAAGAGTTTCGGACTGACGACGCTACGCGACCGTCATGTCGACATCAGCGGCTCCAGCCTGCGCTTTGCCTTCAAGGGCAAGTCTGGCGAAGAATGGAAATTGAAGCTGGTCGATCGCCGGATCGCCAGGATCGTGCGCGGCGCCCAGGACCTGCCGGGGCAGAAGCTGTTCCAGTATCTCGACGAGGACGGCAACAGGCATCCCGTGCGTTCCGACGACGTCAACCGCTATATCCGCGATGCGGCCGGCGCGGATTTCAGCTCCAAGCACTTCCGCACCTGGGGCGGCACGATCCATGCCGCCTCGTTCCCGACAGTCAGGCGCTTACGAAGCGGGTGATGAACGGCGTCATCGACAAGGTGGCCGAGCGGCTCGGCAATACGCGCGCCGTCTGCCGCAAATGCTACATTCATCCCACGGTCTTCGAGGCCTGGTCGCAAGGGCGACTGCTCGGTGAAATGGCGCAAGCGAACAAACGCAAGCGATCGATATCGGGGCTCGATGAAGAGGAGACGCTAATCCTGCGATGGCTGAAGATGCAGGAGAGCTGATGCGGGCGGGCGGGTTCCCGGCGCGCCATCGCAAGCCCGAATTTTTTTATCGACCTTATGTCGGGAACGGTCCTACTGTCTCGTCCTTTGACAGAGAAAAGGACCGATCATGCTCTACGCTATCCTCTGCTATGCTTCCGAAGACGTCGTTTGCTCCTGGAGCAAGGAGCAGGACGATGAGGTCATGGCCAATCTCCTCAACGTCCAGGAAAAATACGCCCAGGCCGGCCGGCTTGGCCCGGTGGCGCGGCTGTTGCCGACGACCGCCGCGACAACGCTGCGCAAGGTCAAGGGCGAAGCGGTGGTCATCGATGGCCCGTTTGCCGAAACCAAGGAACAGTTCCTCGGCTTCTACACGCTCGAATGCGCCGATCTCGACGAGGCCGTGGAGTTCGCCCGCGAACTCTCCGAGGTCAACCCCAGCGGCGGCTCTTACGAAATAAGGCCGGTTTCCGTCTTCAACCCGAGCAAGGCTGCCGCATGACCGAGCTTGCCTGGATCAGCAATGCGATCAGCACCGCCCGTCCGCCGGCGATGGGCGCGCTGCTGCGCTACTTCCGCGACCTCGACGCCGCGGAAGAGGCTTTCCAGGATGCATGCCTCAGGGCACTGAAGAACTGGTCGAAAAACGGCCCGCCGCGCGATCCCGCCGCCTGGCTGATCTTCGTCGGCCGCAACAGCGGCATCGACGCGGTGCGCAAGCGGTCCAAGCAGGCGCCGCTGCCGGAAGAGGATCAGATCTCCGACCTCGATGACGCCGAAAGCGATATCGCCGAGCGGCTGGACGGCGCGCATTACCGCGACGACATTTTGCGGCTGCTGTTCATCTGCTGCCACCCGGACTTGCCGGCGACGCAGCAGATCGCGGTGGCGTTGCGCATCGTCTCCGGCATCACCGTCAAGCAGATCGCGCGTGCCTTCCTGGTCGGCGAAAGCGCCATGGAGCAGCGTATCACCCGTGCCAAGGCGCGCATTGCGGACGCCGGCGTGCCGTTCGAGACGCCGGGCGCGGTCGAGCGCTCGGAGCGGCTCGCCGCCGTCGCCGCCATGGTCTATCTGATTTTCAACGAAGGCTATTCGACCAACAGCGGCGAGGCGCCGGCCCGTGCGCCGCTCTGCGAGGAGGCGATCCGGCTGGCGCGTCTGCTGCTCCGGCTGTTCCAGACCGAGCCGGAGATCATGGGCCTGACGGCGCTGCTTTTGCTCCAGCATGCGCGGGCGCCGGCTCGTTTCGACGAAAACGGAGAGATCGTGCTGCTCGAAGACCAGGACCGCAGCCTGTGGAGCCGCAAGATGATCGACGAGGGGCTGGCGCTGGTCGACAAGGCGCTGCGCCATCAGAAGCCCGGACCTTATCAGGTGCAGGCGGCGATCGCCGCCCTGCATGCGCGCGCGGAAAAATCCGAGGATACCGACTGGACCGAGATCGACCTGCTCTACAGCCTGCTCGAGCAGATGCAGCCGTCGCCGGTGATAACGCTGAACCGCGCCGTCGCGGTGGCCAAGGTGCGAGGGCCGGAGGCGGCACTTGCCATGATCGAGCCGCTCGAACAGAGGCTGTCCGGCTATTTCCACTTTTTCGGCCTCAAGGGCGGCCTGCTGATGCAGCTTGGCCGCGGCGAGGAGGCACGTGTCGCCTTCGACCGCGCCATTGCGCTGGCCAATACGGCCGCGGAAGCCGCCCATATCCGCATGCATATCGACCGGCTGATCAAGGATGGCGCCACGAAGGCCGCCGCAAAGACAGCGCGCTGAAGCCTTTTCCCGTCTGGCTCAATCGTGTGGTCCGGGCTTAGACCATGCCGGGGTGGCGGTTTTTCCCTGAAACGAGTAATGCCACGCCATGACAGCGCCCGATGGCACGATGGTGCGTGGCGCAAGGTTTGACCTCCGTCCCAAGAGCGACGGGATCTGAAAGGGACAAAAATGACGATAGCGAAGGAAACGGCCGAACTGCTGGCGAAACTGGGCGTTGCCAAGGATGCGCTTGTCGGTGGTGACCTCATCGTGCGCAGCCCGGTGACGGGCGAGCAGATCGCGGCGCTGAAGACGATCTCACCGGCCGACGCGGCAAAGACCATCGAGGCCGCGCACAAGGCGTTCCAGGCCTGGCGGCTGGTGCCGGGGCCGAAGCGCGGCGAGCTGGTGCGCCTGCTCGGCGAGGAGTTGCGGGCGCACAAGGCCGAGCTTGGCCGGCTGGTGTCGATCGAGGTCGGCAAGATCCCGTCCGAAGGCCTTGGCGAAGTGCAGGAGATGATCGACATCTGCGATTTCGCCGTCGGTCTTTCCCGCCAGCTCTACGGCTTGACCATCGCCACCGAGCGCCCCGGCCATCGCATGATGGAGACCTGGCATCCGCTCGGCGTCGTCGGCGTCATTTCGGCCTTCAACTTCCCGGTAGCGGTGTGGTCGTGGAACGCAGCCCTTGCCCTGGTTTGCGGCGATGCCGTGGTGTGGAAGCCGTCGGAAAAGACGCCGCTCACCGCACTCGCCTGCGAGGCGATTTTTGCGCGCGCGGTCAAGCGGTTCGGCGCGGATGCGCCGCAGGGGCTGGCGCCGGTGCTGATCGGCGACCGCGCCGTCGGCGAGATCCTGGTCGACCATCCGAAGGTGCCGCTGGTTTCGGCCACCGGTTCGACCCGCATGGGCCGCGATGTCGGCCCGCGGCTGGCCAAGCGCTTCGCGCGCGCCGTGCTGGAGCTCGGCGGCAACAATGCCGGGATCGTCTGCCCGACGGCCGATCTCGACATGGCGCTGCGCGCCATCGCCTTCGGCGCCATGGGCACGGCCGGCCAGCGCTGCACGACGCTGCGGCGCCTGTTCGTGCATGACAGCGTCTACGACGCCCTGCTGCCGCGCCTGAAAAAGGCCTATCAGAGCGTTTCGGTCGGCAATCCGCTGGAGACTTCGTCGCTGGTCGGCCCGCTGATCGACAAGGCCGCCTTCGACAACATGCAGAAGGCGCTGAAGGAGGCTACCGCACATGGCGGCAAGGTGACCGGCGGCACGCGCGTCGAGAACGGCCACCCGGATGCCTATTACGTTCATCCGGCGCTGGTCGAAATGCCCAGGCAGGTCTCTCCGGTGACGGAAGAGACCTTCGCGCCGATCCTCTATGTGATGAAATATTCCGATTTCGACACCGTGCTCGACGAGCACAATGCGGTCGGCGCCGGACTATCGTCGTCGATCTTTACCCGCGACCTGCAGGAGTCCGAGCGCTTCCTCGGCGTCGACGGTTCGGATTGCGGCATCGCCAACGTCAACATCGGCACGTCGGGCGCCGAGATCGGCGGCGCCTTCGGCGGCGAGAAGGAGACCGGCGGCGGTCGCGAGAGCGGGTCCGATGCCTGGAAGGCCTATATGCGCCGCGCCACCAACACGGTGAACTATTCCAAGGCACTGCCGCTGGCGCAGGGCGTGTCCTTCGACATCGACTGAGTATTCGAATCCGTTTCGGCCGCCGCGACCGTCGAACTGTCAAACAAAGAACCGACAACGCCCCGAGGCGTTGTCGGTTTTTGCATTTAGACGGCTATTTCGAAGGCTTTGCCGGTCGCCGGATCGAACAGGCGCAGCGCGTCTTCGTCGAAGGTGAAGGCGCATGGTTCGCCCTTGGCGACGCGGGCGCGTGGCGGCAGGCAAGCCGTCAGCCGTTGGTTGCCGATGCGGGCGGTGGTGACCAGTTCCGGGCCGGTGAGTTCGACCACTTCGATCTCGACCGGCAACGAAAATTCTGGACTTGTTCCGGCCGCCAGGCGAAGCGCCTCGGGCCTGATGCCGACAACGACCGGCGCGCCGTTCGGTGCCGAATTCCTGAAGCAGGCGGGCAGCGGCAACCGCACGTCCGAGCCGGTAATTGCCAACTGTCCATTCTCGACGGTTGCCTGCAGCATGTTCATCGACGGCGCGCCGACGAAGCCCGCCACGTAGAGCGTCGCCGGCTGGTTGTAGATGTCCTCGGGTGCGCCAAGTTGCTCGATCCTGCCGTCGCGCATGACGGCGATGCGTGTTGCCAGTGTCATCGCCTCGATCTGGTCGTGGGTGACGTAGACGACGGTGGTCTGCAGCATCTGGTGCAGGCGCTTCAACTCGGTGCGCATTTCCAGGCGCAGCTTGGCGTCGAGATTTGAGAGCGGCTCGTCGAAGAGAAAAACCTGCGGCTTGCGCACCAGCGCCCTGCCGATGGCGACGCGCTGGCGCTGGCCGCCGGAAAGCTGGCCGGGCTTGCGGTCGAGCAGGGGTTCGATCTGCAGCAGTTTCGCCGCGTCGCGTACCGCCTTGTCGCGCTCGGCGACAGGCACCTTGCGCATCTCTAGCCCGAAACCGATGTTGCGGTGAACGGTGAGGTTCGGATAGAGCGCGTAGGACTGGAAGACCATGGCGATGTCGCGGTTCTTGGGATGGACGCCGAGCACCGAGCGGCCGCCGATCAGCACTTCGCCGCTGGTCGCTTCGGCGAGGCCGGCGATGATGTTGAGCAGCGTCGACTTCCCGCAGCCGGACGAGCCGAGCAACACCAGGAACTCGCCGCTTTCCAGCGCGATGTCGATGCCTTTCAGCGTCTCGACGGCGCCATAGTTCTTACGGATGTCGCGGATTTCAAGCGCGCTCATGGCTGGCGTCCTCGAATTGCAGGGCTCCGCCATAGTTGCGGGGCAAAGTGGAGATGGCGCGGGAGGCCACCTGTGTCGCGAAGGAGAGGCACGCGGCCAGAGATTGATCCCGTGCCTGTGCCGCCAGGAAGGCGGCATTGAAGACGTCGCCGGCGCCGATCGTATCGACGACCTTCACGTCGGGCGCCGGCGCTTCGACGAGGGCGCCATCCGGCCCGACGGCAAGGGCGCCTTGCGGTCCGCGCTTGACCACGACCACAGCGCCTTTCTTCATGCCGAACCTGATCTCGCGCGCGGCATCGACGGGGTCTTCCAATGCGGCAAGGGTAAGCGTCTCGACCTCGTTGAACAGCGCCAGCTCGCAGCGCGACAGCCAGGCGCGTGCGGCTGCGCAGTTCGCCGGCGTCCAGCCATCCATCGGCCAGCCGGTGTCGAGCGCCACGGCAATGCCATGCCTGTCCGCCCAGTCGAAGAACGCGTCATAGTCGCGGGTGAGATCGTCGGTCAGGAAGGAGCCGCAGAGCAGTGCGTAACCGCCGGACAGCCGCTTGCCGTCGAGACCGGAGATGACGTCGGCGAGGCCCAAGCGCGGCAAGTGGCCGCGCGTGGTGAAGAAGGTGCGCTCGCCGTCAGGATGGGTCATGCCGACGGACAGTGTCGTGCCTTCGGGGCACACCGGCCATCTTTCGGCGCGGTGGCCGAAGGCTTCACGCAGCCAGCGGCCGAACTGGTCGTCGCCGACATTGGCGGCGATGTCGAAGTCGACGTCCAGCGCCTGCCAGGCGAGTGCCGTGTTTCCTGCCTGTCCGCCGACACGCAACTCGTCATGGTCGACGACGGTCTCGGTCCCCGCTTTGGGCCACGGTGCGACCGGCCCGACGATCAGGTCGACATTGACGTTGCCGATCACTGCAAGCGGCCGCATTCATTCGCTCCTGGTGATCTTGGTGGAGCGGACCGGCGTGCCGGCATTGTCGACGCGGGCGTCGGCGAAGGCGATCATCAGGCGCTGCGCCACCGGCAGCATGGCCAGGATCGCCGCAAGCCCCGAAGCCGGCTTGAAGGCGAGCGTCACGGCTCCAGCGACCGGCGCCTGTCCGGAGGAATCGAAGATGACGAGCGGCGCGCCGGCCTCGACCACGGAGATGGCCATGGCGGTCACCAGCTCCGCCGTCGGGTCGTCGCCGCGAAACAGGATGATTCCGGTGCGCTGGCCAAGCATCTCCATCGGCCCATGGCGAAGCTGGCCGCCTTCGAGGGAAAAACACGGCAGCCGCGACAGTTCGGCGAGGCCAAGCGCCAGCGCCTCGGCAAGGCCCTGCAGGCGACGGCCGGAGGTGACGATGGTCGTTGCACCGCTCAAGGCGGCAAGCGCGTTGTCGATGTCGGCGTCTTCAGGAGCTTCCAGCGCTGCCAGTGCGGCGGCGGGATCGTCGCCGAGAGCCGAGAGGATGGCCAGATGCAAAGCGAAGCTGACGGTCAGGCTGCGGGTCGCGGCGAAGGCGAGTTCAGTGCCGCCGGCACCGACCAGGCAGGGCACGGTCCGGGCAAGGAAAGATGCGTTCTCCAGCGTCAGGCCGAAGGTATTGGACGCCCTGCTGGATTCCGCGAACCATCTGACGACTTCGGCGCTTTCGCCGGACTGCGAGGTGACGAGCACGGTCCTGCCGGCAAGCGGCAGCGGCTGTCCCAACTGCTCGGAGAGCGGCAGAGCGAGGGCGTCGATGCCGTGCGCCCGGTAGAGCGGTTCGACGGCGCGCCCGACCGCATGCGAGCCGCCCATGCCGAGCAGGAGCAAACGGCCGCTCTGCCGCATCGCGGCTGCGACCTTTGCCGCGATAGTCGCGTTCTGCCTGAACGAGGCGATGGCGTCCGCATGCTGGCGCGCCATTTCGCGGTCGATCGCGAGAAGGCCAGTCGGGCGGGGTTTTCCTGCAGTCATCATCATCCTTTCACGCCGCCGCTGGTGAGGCCGGAAATCAGTGCGCGCTGCATGACCAGGCCGATCAGCACAGGCGGCAGGGCGGCGAGCACGCCGGCGGTGGCGATCAGCCCGTAGTCGGAGACGCGGCCGCCGGCGAGATCGGCGATGGCGACAGTCAGCGTCTTGGCGCGTTGGTCCGAGGTGAACAGCAAGGCGTAGAAGAACTCGTCCCAGGCAAGCAGCACCGCAAACAGCGCCGACGTCGCCACCACGGGTGCCGCCAGCGGCAGTGTGATGATGCGCAGCGTCTGGAACAGGCCGGCGCCGTCGATCATCGCCGCCGCCTCGATCTCGCGCGGTATGGCGTCGAAACCCGATTTCATCAGCCAGGTGGTGAAGGGTGCCAATATGGTCAGGTAGACCACCGCCAGGCCGAAGACATTGTTGAGCAGGCCGAGATAGGAAAGGCCCATGTAAAGCGGCACGGCGAGCGCCACCGGCGGCAGCATGTAGGTGGCGATCACCATCGACAGCGACCAGCCGATCGACGGTGTGCGCGAGACCGCCCAGCCGGCGGGGATAGCGAGCAGCAGTGCGGCAAGCGTCGCCATGCCGGCGATTTCTAGGCTGTTGCGCAGCGATGCGGTGAAGGCGGCTCCGGCGCTGTTTTCGGCCGTCGACAGCAATTGCTGGTAGCGGGAGAAGTCGGCGCCCTGCGGCCACCAGCGCAAAGGCTTGGCGGCGAGGTCGGCGGCCGGCGAAATGCTCATGACGAACAGCCAGGCAATCGGAGCGACGATGACGACGGCGAGCAAGACCGCGCAGACGTAGATGAAGGCGGTGAAGGCGGGGCTCTTGCGTTCCATCAGGTGGCACTCCCGGCGGTCTTCTTCACCAGTGCGGCATAGGCGAGCGCCAGCACGGTGACGAGCAAGGTGACGATCAGCGCCAGCGAAGCGCCGGAACCGGCGCGCTGGAAGGAGAAGGCCTCCTGGTAGACGAGGATCGACAGCGTGCGCGTGCTGTTGGCCGGGCCGCCGCGCGTCATCACCCAGATGATGTCGAAGACCTTGAAGGCCTCGATGGTGCGCAGCACCAGCGCCACCATCAGCGGTCCGGCGAGGTATGGCAGGATGACGAAGCGGAAGCGCGCGAGCGGCCCGGCGCCGTCGACCAGCGAAGCGGCGGTGATGTCGCGCGGCACGGCCTGCAGGGCGGCGAGCGCGATCAGGGCGACCAGCGGAAAGTTTTTCCAGCAATCGGCGATGATCAGCGCCGCCAGTGCCGTACCCGGTTCGCCGAGCCAGGAGCGATAGGCATCGATGAGGTGCAACTGCGTCAGCGCTGCGTTCAGCGCGCCATATTCGGGATTGTAGATCAGCCGCCAGAGCGTGGCGTTGACTACGGTCGGCAGCGCCCAGGGCAGGATCATCAGCGCCCGCAAGAAGGTGCGGCCGCGAAATTCCTGGTTCAGCAAAAGTGCTGCCAGAACGCCGATCACCATTTCTATGGCGACGGACGCGACTGCAAACCAGGTCGTGGTGACCAGCGTGCGCGAAAAGTTCGAGCTGGACAGCATCTTGGTGTAGTTGTCGATGCCGACGAAATTGCCCGCCGTGCCGACCAGCTTGGCGTCGGTGAAGGAAAGCCCGACCGTGTCGACGAGCGGCCAGCCGATGACAGCGACCATGACCACGAGAAGCGGCAGCATCAGCAGCCACGCACGGGTCGTCATCCAGGTGCCTGACATAGGAGGCGCCTCTTCTTGTTCTCAGAAAATGCAGGCTCTGAATAACACGGGCGGCCAAAAGCCGCCCGCGATTCAAGGAATGATGGCTCAGAGGCCGCTGTTTTCCGCAGCCGTCTTCAAGGCATCTTCAGGCGAAGCCGATCCGAGCAGCGCTTCCTGGATCGCCTGCTGCAGGGCGGTCGACATCTCCTGGTATTTCGGCGTCGTCGGGCGCGGATACATGGCGGCAAGCCCGACCTTCGCCGTGGCGATCAGTTCTTCTTGGCCCTTGGTGACGGCCGGGTCATCGTAGGACGACGCCCAGATCGGCAAGCTGAGCTTGGCGTACTGGTTCTGCGTCGCCTGCGAGGTCATGAACTCGATGTACTTCCAGGCTTCGTCCGGATGCTTGGAGACCGCGGTGACGCCAAGACCCATCGAGCCGTTGACGGCCGAGACCTCGCTCTTGCCGGCAATGCCCGGCGCCGGCACGACGCCGACCTTGCCCGCGACCTTGCTGTCCTTCGGATTGTTGGCCATGTTGTACATGTAGGTCCAGTTGAGCGCGAAGGCGGCGTCGCCGTTCTCGAACACCTTGCGGACGTCCTCTTCGAGGAATTCCTTGGAATTCGGATTGGTGACGCCCGACTTGTAGCTGGCGACCATGTATTTCAGCGCGTCGAGCCCGCCGCCATTCTGGAAGTCCGGCTTGCCGTCCTTGAGGAAATCGCCGCCATAGGCGCTGACCAGCATGGCGTAGTCGCAGATCACGGCTTCGGCCTGCGACCAGCTCCAGGCGATCGGCGTCGCCAGCAGGCCCTTGTCCTTGATGATCTTGGCCTGTTCGCTCAGCTCGTCCCAGGTCTTGGGCGGGCTCTTGATGCCGGCCTTCTCCAGGATTTCCTTGTTGTAGAACAGGTACTTGGTGTCGAGGATCCAGGGCATGCCATAGTATTTGCCGTCATACTCGACGGTGGTCCAGGCGCCCGGCAGCACGCCCTTCTTCATGTCTTCGGTGATCTTCGACGAGACGTCGACCAGCACCTTGTTGGTGGCATATTCGGCCGGCCAGATGACGTCGAACAGCACGACGTCGTAGCCGCCGCCCGAGCCCTGCGCGAGCACCGTCTTGTCGTGCAGACCCTCATAGGGAACGAATTCGAGATTGACCTTGATGTCCGGGTTGGCTTTGGCGAAGGCATCCGTCATGGCACGGACGTCGGCCTCGCTGTAGGCGGCCTGCGCCATGAAAAGCGCGTTCAGCGTTGTTTCGGCGAAAGCGTGGGGAACTAGCAATCCTCCGACGAAGACCGCGCCCAGAAGCGTCTTACCGATCGATTTCAGCATTTGTCATCTCCCATTTCCGGCGTTGGCGAGTCGGCGTTGCGTCGCCTTCCCGAATTGATGTCGCGGTGACCTGGGCTTGCTCGAGCGATCGGAGGCGATAGGCATGGAGCCTTGGCCGTCTTCTTATTGGAGCGCTCGGCTTCGCTATTAAGTCAATCCGCTTGACTTAATTAGTCGATCAATCCTTTAATGGTGTCAAGAGGGAAACGCCGGTGAACGAAAACAGCTCGATCCGCGCCAAAAGCGGCACCAACCAGGAAGGCACCAGCGCGCATAACCGCCGCGTCATGATCGAGGCGCTGCGGCTCAACGGCGCGCTGTCCAGAGCCGACCTGGCGCGGGCGACGCAGCTGACCAAACAGGCGGTTTCGAACATCATCGAGGATCTCGAGCGCGACGGGCTGGTCGTCGCCCTCGATACGGTGCGCAAGGGCAGGGGGCAGCCCTCGACCCCCTACAGGCTGGTCCCGGAGGGCGCCTTCGCCATCGGGCTGCAGATCGACCGGCACCTGACTCGAGCGGTCGTCGTCGATCTGGTCGGCAGCGTGCTGACGCGGGCCGAGGCGAACCTGCCGCTCGACGAACCGTCGGAAGGCGTCAAGGTCATCCTCGGTCTCATCGATGGCGTTCGGCGTGAACTTGCCGGCATTTCCAGCCAGTCCGAAAGCCGGCTGGTCGGCCTCGGCGTCGCCATGCCCGGCCCGTTCGGGCTGAAGAATTCCGATGACAAATGGATGATGCCAGCCTGGCAGAAGTTCCCGCTGCTGGAAACGCTGGCGGCAGGCACCGGATTGAACGTCGGGTTGCAGAACGACGCCGCTGCCTGCGCGACGGCGGAGCGCATCGTCGGCGCCGCGCATGGGGTCGACCACGCGGTCTGCCTCTATGTCGGCTACGGTATCGCCGCAGGTCTGATCCTGAATGGCGAACTCTACACCGGCGGCAACGGCAATGCCGGCGAGATCGGCAGGGCGCTGCTGTCGCCGGCCGGCCCGGGCTCGACGCCGCTCGAACATCGCGCCTCGCTCGCCTCGCTCTACCAGCATCTCGGACTGGATGCCGCCGACGCGCATCTCTATGAGCGGATGGACGCGCTGGCGCTGGCAGAGGATCCGAAGGTCATGAACTGGATCAAGGGGGCGGCGCATGATTTGCGCTGGAGCGTGCATCTCATCGAAACGATCTTCGATCCGCAGACCGTGATCCTGACCAGCGGTGCGCCCGAGACGCTGGCACGCCGCCTGCTGGAGGCGATGCAGCCGCTGCTGCCGTCGATCGCCGATCGGCCCGGACGGTCATTGCCGCGCCTGCAGCTCGGCATCACCGATCCGTGGTCGATCGCGCTGGGCGCAGCCGCCGAGCCGATCAGCCGCGCCTTCGACCCGCGCTTCTCGGCGATCCTGAAGACGCGGTCCGGCGGGCTCTGAGGCGATCAGCCGTCCACTAATGCGGGAAAGCACGCCTCGAAGGCAGCATCGATGATGGCGAGCTTGACGGCCTGGGCGGTCATGTATTCGCGGTAGAAGTCGTTCGACACCCACATCACCGAATTGCCGCGCTGGCCGAGCCAGCCGACGCTGCCGAGTTCCTCGGCGTCGCGCAATTTGCGCCCGAGATGCGTGCGCGACAGCTTCAGCCATCTGGCGAAGTCGCCGATCGAAACGACGCCGGTCGGGATATGGTCCAGGCCGGCGTGATCGGGGTCGACGCCCGAGATCAGCCAGTCCATGACGACGCCGCCATTGTTGAGCCAGGTGAACAGCGAAAAGGTCTGCCTGGGTTCGCGCACCGATTTGGATGAAAGCAGGCCGTCCGCCACCAGCGGCTGCAATCTGGCCAGCATTGCGGGCTGCTCAAGGAACCGGGTCAACCGAGCCCCGTCGTCGAGGCTATCCAGCGTCTGCAGATGGGCAAGCACCCAGCCCGCAACCGTCTCCAAAGTGAGCTGTGTTGGTTGCAGGGGCAGAATGCGCCCATCCTCGCTCGCCGGCACAAGCTGGATGAAATTGTAGTGCAGCATCTCCTTGACGAAGGCGTCAGCAGTGTTGCGGCTGGCCACCTCATGCTGGCGGATCACGTCGATGAAACGGGCGGTCGTCAGCTCCTTGCGGTAGTCGCGCGGATCGCGCCTGAAGTGCAAAGCGAGCCCGATATGTGCCATCAGCCAGCGCTGCTGGCTGGCAAAGACGGAGGCAAGGCGTGGTTTCGCCTCATAGGCCAGGAGCAATGCCAGCGCCTGCGCCCGGACACAGCGGTGCAATGCCGGATGACCGGAAATCTTTTCAGCGTTCAGCGCCATCCCCCCAGATCCCGCTCACGTCCCGCAACGACCAGACGGCGATAGCAGTTTCAGCCGGCGACCGCCAGACTGCGGACCGGCGATGCCGAAGACATGATCAGGTGTGCGCGGGAAAGCCGCTGCGCGTTGGCGCTCAGCCATCGCCCGCTGGCGGAAAACAAGCTTCGAAGGCGGCATCGACGATGGCCAGCTTGGCCGCCTGGACAGCCATGTATTCCTGGTAGAATCCCTTCGAGACCCACATCAGCGAATGTCCGCGCTGGCCGGCCCAGCCGATGCTGCCGAGTTCCTCGGCGTCGTGCAGTTTGCGGGCGAGGTGGGTGCGCGACAGCTTCAGCCATTTGGCGAACTCGCCGATCGACACCACGCTGGTCGGTATCTGGTCGAGCCCGGCATTCTCGGGATCGATGCCGGACATCAGCCAGTCCATGACGATGCCGCCATTGTTGAGCCAGATGAACAGGGAAAAGGTCTGCTTGGGCTCGCGCACCGGTACCGAAGCCAAAAGGCCGTCGGCCACCAGCGGCTGCAATTTGGCGAGCTGTTCGGGGTGCTCGAGGAAGGTGGACAAGCGGCTGCCGCCGTCGAGGCTGTCCAGGGTTTGCAGATGGGCAAGGACCCAGCCGGTGAATGTCTGCACAGTGGCCGCCGTCGGCTGCATGGGATGAGCCCGCCCGTCCTCGCTCGTCGAAAGGTACTCGGCGATCTTGTAGTGCAGCATCTCCTTGAGGAAGGCTTCGGCGGTGTTGCGGCTGGCGACCGAATCCCGGCGTATGGCCTCGAGGAAACGCGCCGTCGTCAGCGCGGTATGGCGGTCGCGCGGATCGCGCCTGAAATGCAGCGCAAGGCCGACATGGCCCATCAGCCAGCGCTGCTGGGTGGCGAAGACGGCGGCGAGCCGCGGGCTCGTTTCAAAGATCTCTATCAACGCCCGCGACTGTGCCTGAACGGCGCGGTGCAACGCCGGATGGCCGGCAATATCTTCGGCTTTCAGCGCCATCCTCCAAGTGCTCCGATTCAGCCCCCCGAACCGTGAAACACACATCACATTTTCAGCCTTAACCGTCTGTGTCCAGCGCCGAAAACCCGGCAAAAAGTCCAATTTGATTGCGGTCGGGCCAGGCAGCCTCTTGCTAACTCTTGCAGCCGTTTGGAAACCCCTGCCTTTGGCTTCGGCGAGCGCCTTTGCGCGACCACCAGCACGCTGCGGGTCAGCGGTGGGATATCAGAACTCGAGCGCCTGCCTAAGCGCCGGGCCGCTTCTGACACGGAGGTCCAGATCGGCCTCGATATGGTCGATGTGGTGCAGCATCAGCGCACTGGCGCGTTCGGCATTGCCGGTCTCCAGCGCTTCGAGGATCTGCAAATGTTCGTTGTGGCCGCAGCTCGAAATGCCGGAGCGGCCGTAGAGCGCGATCACCAGTGAGGAGCGCGCGACCAGTTCCTCCATGAAGCGCTGGAGGATGACGTTGCCGGCCACCGATGCCAGCAGCAAATGGAAATCGCCCGACGCCTTGATTTCCGATCGCCTTGCGGTCGGTCCGCGTTCGGCAATGAAGCGGCCCTCTTCCTCGAGCTGGGTCTTGAAGGCGGCGACGTGAGCCGATGTCATGCGGCCGGCCGCGGCGATGGCGATGCCGGGTTCGATGAGCCGGCGCGAGGCAAAGACCTGACGGGCTTCCTCCGGCGACGGGTTGGCGACGAAGGCGCCGCGATTGCGCTCGGTCCGCACCAGGCCCTCGAAGGAAAGCATCTGGAGTGCCGCGCGCGCAACCGTGCGGCTGACGTCGAACAGCGTGCCGACCTCGCCCTCCGACAGTTTGGTTCCGGGCGCCAGCCGTCGGTCGACGATGGCGTCACGCAGCTGGTCGCGGATCGCCTGGGCGCGATCCTCGTTGGCACCGTCGACAGCAGGGAATGTCTGGTCGGCTATGTTCATGGCGGCAAGGTCCCAAAACCCTTCTAGCCTGAATCGGGTGGTCTGCACGAGAGCCAAAGTGAACGCGATCTCGGAAAAGATTGCATACGATTTCTGCTTGCATCGCTAACAATCGCCCATAATTTGTGCACTGCACAAGGATGCCGTTTCAGCAGGCAACCGACCCGAGAACTGATTATTCCTAGGATTCAAACGCTTAAAGCCCGTACCGGCCAACTGGCACGCATGATGCTTTGGTTCATGCGACCAAAGCGAGGAACGGAATGTCCAAAGCCGCCGAAATCGACATCGTGTCCGTTTCGAAAGTCTATGGAACGACGACCGCCGTCGAGGCCATCAGCCTGAAAATCCCGGCCGGAACCTATTGCTGCCTGCTCGGTCCGTCCGGCTGCGGCAAGACGTCGACGCTGCGCATGATCGCCGGGCACGAGAGCATATCGAGCGGTGACGTTCGCCTCGGCAATACCGTCGTCACCGACCTGCCGCCGGCCAAGCGGGGCACGGCGATGATGTTCCAGTCCTATGCACTGTTCCCGCATCTAGACCTCATCGACAACGTCGCCTTCAGCCTGAAGATGAAGGGCCTCGGCAAGGAGGAGCGCCGCGCCAAGGCGCTCGACATGCTGAAGCTGATGCAGATGGAGGCCTATGCGACGCGCCGTCCGGCGCAGCTTTCGGGTGGCCAACAGCAGCGCGTGGCGCTGGCCCGCGCGCTGATCACCGACCCCGAGGCGCTGCTGCTCGACGAGCCGCTGTCGGCGCTCGACCCGTTCCTGAAGATCCGCATGCGCGCCGAGTTGAAGAAGCTGCAGACCTCGCTCGGCATCACCTTCGTCCACGTCACTCACAGCCAGGAGGAGGCGATGGCGCTCGCCGACCTGATCGTGGTGATGAATGACGGGCGCATCGAACAGGCGGCGCATCCACGCACCGTGTTCGAGCGGCCGGCGACGGCCTTCGTCGCGCGCTTCATGGGCGACCATAACGTCGTCTCGGGCCGCGTCACCGGCAGCCGCGACGGCATGGTGCTCTTCGACGTGCCGGGCGGTGGCTCGCTTGCCGCCAGCGGGCAGGGCAGGGAGGCCGGCGAGCCGATCGATATCGCCATCCGCACCGACCATGTGCGCATCGGTGAGCCGCCAGCCAAGGGGCTCGGCTTCACCGGCATCGCTGCCAACGTCGAATACCGCGGCTCGACCGTGAAGCTCTCGGTCAATGGCGCCGGCATCGAGGATTTCACGGTGATCGTCGACGACACCGACTTCTTCGCCAAGCCGGTTGCCGTCGGTGACGCGGTGCCGATCGCCTGGGACGCCGAGGACGCGATCGTTCTCGGCCGTCTCGATTCCTGAACCAGCATAACCAACCAGAACAGGGGAACTGACCATGACCAACACCACAGACACGAAGACAGGAATCTCCCGCCGCTCGCTGCTGAAGACAGGTGCCGCTGCGGTCGGCTTTGCCGCCGGCACCGGCGCCATCACCGGCTTCCCGACCATCTGGGCGCAGTCGAACATCACGCTGCGCCAATTCGGCACCGGCGTGTCGAACCTCAACGCCATCGCCGACAAGTGCAAGGCCGATCTCGGCATCACGCTGGAGATGACGGCGACCGATTCCGACGCCGCTGCCCAGCGCGCCGTGACGCAGCCTGACAGCTACGACATCGCCGACATCGAATACTGGATCTGCAAGAAGGTGTTCCCCACCGGCGTGCTGCAGCCGATGGATGTCAGCAAGCTGAAATATTATGACGAGCTGGTGCCGCTGTTCAAAACCGGCAAGCTGACGCCGGATAGCGTCATTGCCCAGGGCACGGCGCCGCACACGGTCGGCTATGTCGAGGCGCAGGACAGCAAGGTCTTCGCCAAGGCGCCGACCAACTGGTTCACCATGGTGCCGACCATCTACAATGCCGATACGCTCGGCATCCGCCCCGACCTCGTCGGCCGCGACATCACCACATGGGCCGACATCATGGACCCGGCCTTCAAGGGCAAGACCGCTATCCTCAATATCCCGTCGATCGGCATCATGGACGCGGCGATGATCATGGAAGCCATGGGCAACATCAAATATGCCGACAAGGGCAACATGACCAAGGAAGAGATCGACAAGACCATCGACTTCCTGATCAAGGCCAAGCAGGACGGCCAGTTCCGCGCCTTCTGGAAATCCTTCGACGAGAGCGTCAACCTGATGGCGTCGGGCGAAGTGGTGATCCAGTCGATGTGGTCGCCGGCGGTGGCCGCCGTGCGCTCCAAGGGCATCCCCTGCCGCTTCCAGCCGCTCAAGGAAGGGTATCGCTCATGGGGCGGCGGCCTTGGCCTGGCGGCGCATCTGAAGGGCGCCGAGCTCGATGCGGCCTACGAATACATCAACTGGTACACGTCCGGCTGGGTCGGCGGCTATCTCAACCGACAGGGCTACTATTCGGCCAACATGGTCTCGGCCAAGAAGTTCATGTCCGAGGACGAGTGGGGCTACTGGATCGAGGGCAAGCCGGCCAAGGGCGAGATCAAGGCGCCCGACGGCACCGTCATGGAAAAGGCCGGTGCGGTTCGCGACGGCGGCTCTTTCGAAGAGCGCATGGGCAGGGTCGCCTGCTGGAACTCGGTCATGGACGAGGACCGCTATATGGTGAAGCGCTGGAACGAGTTCATCGCGGCGTAAAGCGGACGCGTTCACTGTGATGTTGCGATCCTTCGCGCCCCCCTCTGTCCTGCCGGACATCTCCCCCACAAGGGGGGAGATTGGCAGCTTCATAGCCGGCTTAGCAACGTTGGAGATTGGCGAAGGCAGTTGTGAGAGTTCAATCTCCCCCCTCTTGGGGGAGATGTCCGGCAGGACAGAGGGGGGCGCGAAGGATCACAGCCTGTCGGATTGTTGGCCTTCCGTCACACGCCAAGGCTGTTCCCCATGACCGTGGCTCTCGACCAGCCTGCGGCCACGACGGTGGCCAAGCCCGCCAAGCGTCGCCGCTTTTCGCTCGGCGCCGTCGCGCCCTATCTGCAGTCGGCGCCGCTGGCGCTGATCCTTGGCGCGTTCCTGCTTTTGCCCATCATCATGATCGTCGTCGTCTCCTTCTGGGACTACGACTTCGCGGCCATGTATCCGGATTTCCTGACCACCAACTATTCCGATGTGCTGGGTTCCTGGGTCACCTGGAAGACCTATCTTAACACCATCAAATTCGCCGTCATCGTCTGGGCGCTGACCTTGTTCATCGGCTTCTGGGTCGCCTATTTCCTCGCTTTCCATATCCGCACCACGGCCATGCAGATGGTGCTGTTCCTGGTCTGCACCGTGCCGTTCCTGACCTCCAACATCATCCGCATGATCTCGTGGATCCCGGTGCTTGGCCGCAACGGGCTGATCAACTCGACGCTGGTGCATATGGGACTGGTGCCGAAGCCGATCGAATGGCTGCTCTATTCCGAATTCGCCGTCGTGCTGGCCATGGTGCATCTCTACACGCTGTTCATGGTGACGCCGATCTTCAACACGCTGATGCGCATCGACTGCTCGCTGTTCGAGGCCGCGCGCGATGCCGGCGCTTCCGGCTGGCAGGTGCTGTGGAACGTCGTCATCCCGCTGGCCAAGCCCGGCATGGCGATCGGCACGATCTTCGTCGTCACGCTCGTGATGGCGGATTTCTCGACAGTGCAGGTGATGTCGGGCGGGCAGAGCGCCTCGGTCGCGCTGATGATGAAGAACCAGATGTCGCTGCTGCAGTATCCGGCCGCGGCCGCCAACGCGGTCGTGCTGCTGGTGCTGGTGCTGCTGATGGTCGCCGGCATCCTGCGCATCGTCGACATCCGCAAGGAGCTCTGACGTGAGCCACGAGAAGCGCACCCTCGAATTCTATGTGCTGGCGGCGTTCTTCGCCCTCTTCGTGCTGTTCCTCTATGGCCCGCTTTCGGCGATCCTCATCCTGTCCTTCCAGGGCGAGAATGGCGGCCTGACCTTCCCGCTCAATGGCGTGTCGCTGCACTGGTTCGCCAATCTGTTCGAGCGCCAGGCGGTCGGCGATTTCGGCGGCAGTTTCAGGCGATCCCTGGTTTTGGGGGTGATGGTGATGGTCGTCACCGTGGTGGTGTCGCTGCTGGCTGGCCTCGCCTTTCGCCGCAGGTTTCGTGGCTCGACGGCGCTGTTCTATCTGGCTGTCGCCAGCCTCGTCGTGCCGTCGATCATCATCAGCCTCGGCATCGGCGTCGTCTTCCAGCAGATTGGCTTCCGCCCGGCCTGGTACACATCGGCTTTCGGCGCGCATCTGACCTGGACCTTGCCTTTCGGCGTGCTGATCATGTTCGCCGTCTTCAACCGCTTCTCGCCGGCCTATGAGGAAGCCGCGCGCGATCTCGGCGCGTCTTCCTGGCAGACCTTCGCGCATGTCGTGCTGCCGATGATCGCGCCCAGCCTGATAGGCGTCGGCCTGTTCGGCTTCACGCTGTCCTATGACGAGTTCGCGCGCACGCTGATGAGCTCGGGCACGTTCAACACGCTGCCGCTCGAAATCTACGGCATGACGACGAATGTGACGACGCCAGTGCTCTATGCGCTGGGCACGGTGACGACCGTGTTCTCCTTCCTGGTGATCCTGCTGACGCTCGGCGCCATCCTCTATGTCGGCCGCCGCCGGGCAAGGGCTTGAGAACCGCAGTGCAGATCCTTGTCGTCAATCCGAACACCACGGCCAGCATGACCGAAACGATCGGTGCCGCCGCGCGATCTGTCGCCGGGGCGCGGACAGAAATCGTCGCCGTCACCTCGTCGATGGGGCCGGTGTCGATCGAAGGCTATTATGACGAGGCGCTTGCCGTGCCGGGCCTGCTGGTGGAAATCGCCGCCGGCGAGCGTTCGGGCGCGCAGGCGGCGGTCATCGCCTGTTTCGACGACACCGGGCTGGATGCCACGCGCGCCATGGCCAACATCCCGGTCGTCGGCATTTGCGAGGCGGCATTTAGCATGGCTTCCTTCATCGCCCAGCGGTTTACCGTGGTGACGACGACCAAACGGTCGTGGGTTCCCGTCGAGGCGCTGGTGCTGCGCTACGGCATGGCGGGCCGAGCGCGAGTCCGGGCCGCCGACATTCCGGTATTAGCGCTCGAGGATCCGGCTTCGGGCGCGGGCGAGAAACTGCGCGGCGAGATCGCGCGCGCGCTCGACGAGGATCGCGCCGAGGCGATCGTGCTCGGCTGTGCCGGCATGGCCGACCTCGCGGCAGAGCTGCAGCGGGAGTTCGGCGTTCCGGTGATCGATGGCGTCGGCGCCGCCGTCAAACAGGCAGAGGCGCTGATTGCACTTGGCCTGTCGACATCCAAACGCGGCGCCTATGCAAACCCGCTGGTAAAGCCCTATCGTGGCGCATTGGAATCCTTTGCCCCTGGTGCCGTCGCCGCCGAGTGATCGCAATGCCCCGAACGATCCGGACCCTGACCTCAACCGAGGTTGAAACCCTTGTCGACTGGGCGGCGGGCGAGGGCTGGAATCCCGGTTTCGACGATGCTGCCGTGTTCCAGGCAGCCGATCCAGAAGGTTTCATCGGCGCCTTTGTCGACGGCGAGATGGTGGCGGGCATTTCGGCCGTCGCCTATGGCGCCGGCTTCGGCTTCATCGGCCTCTATATCTGCCGCCCGGACAGGCGCGGCGAGGGGCATGGCAAGGCGGTCTGGGACGCCGGCATGGCGCGGCTCGGCAATCGCAGCGTCGGGCTCGACGGCGTCGCCGAGCAGCGGGCCAACTACCGGCGCATGGGGTTCGTGCCAGCCTATGAGACCGTCCGCTACAGCGGGTGCGTCGCCGGCCTCGCCGGCGGCGGTAGCATCAGACCTGTGGCAGCCGAGCACACAGCCGACATCCTGGCTTACGACCGCAAATGTTTCCCGGCGCCACGGCAAGCTTTCCTCAGCGGTTGGCTGCAGCCGCCGCGCATTGCGCTCGTGGCGATGAATTCAGCAGGCGTTTCCGGCTATGGCGTGGCGCGACAGTGCAGGGAGGGGTTCAAGGTCGGACCGCTCTTGGCCGACGATACGCACGTCGCGTTGCAATTGCTGGGGGCGCTGGCAGCGCCGATGGCGGGGGATGCGCTTCACATCGACGTGCCGGCGGCCAGTAGCGGTTTCATCGCCGCGCTTCAGGCGGGCGGCTTGTCACCTGGCTTCACGACGACCCGCATGTACCGGGGAGGCGTGCCCCGGATTGCCTCGTCAAAGGTGTTCGGGATCACGACCCTGGAATTGGGCTGATCCCAACCAGCCATGCGTTTACAGCGACGCAGGGCGGCAGGGACCAGCCGGTGTCATTGGTGGCGAATGTCAGGCCGCCCGGACCCCGCGTGCCTTGCGCGCCCAGGCGGGCAACCAGTCGCCATGCGTCGCGAGCAGTTCATCCACCAGCGACCATATCTGGTCGAGGTCGAGCTCGGCCGCCGTGTGCGGGTCCATCATCGCCGCGTGGTAGATATGTTCGCGGTTTTCCGTCATCAGCGCCTCGACCGTCAGTTCCTGCACGTTGATGTTGGTGCGGATCAGCGCCGTCAACTGCGGCGGCAACGCGCCGATGAAGGTTGGCTGGATGCCGGAGGCATCGACGAGGCACGGCACCTCGGCCGCGCAATTTTCGGGCAATGAGGTGATGCAGCCATTGTTGCGGACGTTGCCGTAGATCACCGACGGCTCGCCCGTCCACACCGAATTCATGATCGAGGAGGCGTATTCCTTCGACTGCTCGACCTCGATCTTGTCGGCTGAGCGGTAGGCTTCCGCTTGCCCTTTCCAACGCTCGATCTGTTCGATGCAGCGCTTCGGATATTCATCGAGCGGGATGCCGAATTTCTCGATCAGATCCTCGCGCCCTTCCTTGATGAAGTAGGGCGTGTACTCGGCGAAATGTTCCGAGCTTTCGGTGACGAAATAGCCGAGCCGCGTCAGCATCTCGTAGCGCACCTTGTTTGGGCAGCGCGGGTTCCAGCCGGGCTTCGGCGCACGGCCTTCGTGGTAGGCGCGCACGAGATCCGGATAGAGGTTGCGATAGGAGCCGTCCGGCTGACGATGCTCGAACTGCAAATAGAACGCCATGTGGTTGATGCCGGCCGAGCGGTAGCGGATTTCCTCGTAGGGGATGTCGAGGTCATGCGCGAGCTCCATCGCCGTGCCCTGCACGGAATGGCAGAGGCCGACCTGCTTGATGTCAGGATATTTCTCGGCGATCGCCCAGGTGTTGATCGCCATCGGGTTCACATATTGCAGCATGATCGCCTGCGGGCAGACGGCGAGCATGTCCTCGCAGATCTTCCACAGGTGCGGCACGGTTCTGAGGCCCCGCATGATACCGCCGACGCCGAGCGTGTCGGCGATGGTCTGGCGCAGGCCGTATTTCTTTGGGACTTCAAAGTCGGTGACCGTGCAGGGCACGTAGCCGCCGATCTGGAAGGCGACGACGACGAAATCCGCACCCGCCAGCGCCTTGCGCTGGTCGGTATAGGTTTCGGCCCTGGCCTTTACCCCGAGCGTCGAGATCAGCTTGTTGACGACGATGGCGCTTTCTTCGAGGCGCTGCGGGTTGAGGTCCATCAGCGCGATCGTTGCACCGGACAATGACGGACGCTGCAGCACGTCGCCGACGATGTTCTTCATGAAAACGGTGGAGCCAGCTCCGATGAATGCGATCTTGGGATTTCTTGCCATAACAGTCTCCGGCATATGCGATCAGGCTACCTCGAAAGCGGCTTTGACGAGCCGTTCCGTGTAAGCGGTTTTGGGATTGGACAGAACTTCGTTGACGGGACCCTCTTCCATGATCTTGCCGTGCTGCATGACGATCACGCGGTGGCATAGCGCCCGCACGACCTTGAGATCGTGCGAGATGAAGAGGTAGCTGAGGCCCCGTTCGCGCTGCAGCTTGCGCAGCAGTTCGATGATCTGCGCCTGGACCGAGAGATCCAGCGCCGATGTCGGCTCGTCGAGCACGATGAATTCGGGCTCCAGCGCAATGGCGCGGGCAATGGCGATGCGCTGGCGCTGGCCGCCGGAAAACTCGTGCGGGAAGCGCGACAGGATATTGCCCGGCATGCCGGCGCTGACCAGTGCATCGCGTACCCGTTCGATGCGATCGTTCTTGGTGGCGCCGATGCTGTTGACGATCAGCCCTTCCTCGATGATCTGGCCGATCGTCATGCGCGGGTTGAGCGATGAGAACGGATCCTGGAAGACGACCTGCATGCGCGAGCGCAATGGCCGCATCTGCGATCGCGACCGGCCGTGGATGGGCTGGCCGTCGAAATGGATCTCGCCGCTGGTGGCATTGTTGAGCCTGAGCAGCGCCTCGCCGAAAGTCGTCTTGCCGGATCCGGATTCGCCGACCAGGCCCAGCGTCTCGTGGCGGCGAAGGGTGAGGTCGAGACTGTCGACGGCGACGAGCTCGCGCCAGTCGGGCTTGAAGAAGGTGCCATGCCGCAGCATGAAGGAAACGCGGACACTCTTGGCATCGAGAATGATGCCGGATCCTTCCGGCAGCGGATTGGCCTGGCCGCGCGGCTCGGACCCAAGCAGGTGCTGTGTGTATGGATGCTGCGGATTGGCGAAAAGCCTCTCCGTCACATTGTGCTCGCACATCGCCCCGTGCTGCATGACGTAGACATAGTCGGAGAACTTGCGCACCACGGTCAGGTCGTGGGTGATCAGGATCACCGCCATCCGCAATTTCTGCTGCAGGTTGCGAATGAGGTTGAGGATCTGTGCCTGGACAGTGACGTCGAGCGCGGTCGTCGGCTCGTCGGCGATCAGCACGTCCGGATCGTTGGCCAAAGCCATGGCGATCATCACACGCTGGCGCTGGCCGCCGGAAAGCTGGTGCGGATATTGTTTCAGCCTTGCCGCGGGGTCGGGGATCTGCACCTGCTGCAGAAGTTCGAGCGCGCGTGCCTCGGCTTGCCTGCGGCTCGTTTTGCGATGCACTCGGATTGCTTCGACGATCTGGCTGCCGATCGTGTAGATCGGATTGAGCGAGCTCATCGGTTCCTGGAAGATCATCGAAATGCGGTCGCCACGCAGCTTGCGCCGGGCCCGCTCGGAGAACTTCAGGATGTTTTGCCCGTCATATTCGACGGTGGATTTCGACGACACGACCGCGCGCTTCGACAACAGGCCCATGACGGTGCGCGCCGTCACCGATTTGCCCGACCCGGATTCGCCGACGATGGCGATCGTCTCGCCGCGATAGAGCTGGAAGGAGATGTCCTTGACGGCCTGGACCATGCCGTCCTCGACCTTGAAGTCGACGGCGATGCTGCGGGCATCGATGACAGGGTTTTCCGAACGCCCGGCATGGTCGAGCCGGACAGGCGGTGCGAAGGAATTGACGAGCGCGACAACCATCACATCCCCTCAATACGGATCGACTGCATCGCGCAGCCCATCACCAAGCGCGTTGAAGGCGAACACGGTGACAAGCACGAAGCCGACGGGGGCCAGGATCCAGGGGTAGGTGCCGATGACCGAGTAGGTCGCGGTGTCCTGCAGCATGAGACCCCATGAGATCAGCGGCGGTTTTACGGCGAAACCGAGAAAACCCAGGAACGATTCAAGCAGGACCACACTCGGGATCGCCAGGGTGACGGCGACGATGACGTGGCTCATCACGTTCGGGAAAATATGCTGCATGATGATGCGGCGATCGGTGGCGCCGACCGCCATCGCCGCGCGTACATAGTCGATGCGGGCCAGCGCCAGCGTCTTGCCGCGGACTTCGCGCGACATCTGCGCCCACCCGAGTGCCGACATGATGACGATCACGAAGGCGAGGAAGACGTTGGTCGGCGCCGTCACCGGGACAAGCGATGTCAGCGCGAGATAGAGCGGCAATTGCGGGAAGGCGAGCACCAGTTCGACGAAGCGCTGCACCCAGACATCGAACGTACCGCCGAAATAGCCCGACACCATACCGACGGTCGTGCCGATCACGGTGACGATGAAGACCACGGTCAGCGCGATCATCAAGGAGATGCGCGACCCGTAGATGGCGCGGGCCAGCACATCGCGGCCGAATTTGTCGGTGCCGAGGAAATGCACCGGCTGGCCGTCGGTCGAGCCGAAGAAGTGCCGGTTCGCGGGGATCAGGCCAAGCAGCCTGTAGTCCGCGCCCCTGACGAAGAAGCCGAGCAGGCGCGGATGGTCATAGTCCGCCCCGACGACCGGCTGGAAGGTGACGGGGTCAAGTTCCTCGGAATCCGCCAGTGCATAGACGCGCGGCTGGAAAACGAAATTGCCGTCCTTGTCGTGGAAGCTCATCATCTGCGGCGGGGCGAAACCGATGTCGGTGATCTTGGGGTCCATGGGTACGAAGAAATCGGCAAACACCGCCATCAGCACCAGCAGCACGACCAGGATGAGCCCGGCCATACCGGTCCAGGATCGCTTCAGGCGACGCCAGACGAGCGCGAGATAGCTCTCATTGCCGTGTGGCCGTTTCTCATTCTCGACCGATACTTCGGGCGGTGGCGGCAGCGAGGGCTCGCGCGCAAGCATCTCAGGCCCCTCCGTATTGGCGGACGCGGGGGTCGAGCAGGGCGAGCAGCATGTCGGCGATGATGTTGCCGACGATCAGCGTCGCCGACAGCACCATCATGAAGGTCGCGGTGACATAGACGTCGCCGACCGCCATCGAGCCGACGATCGCCGGACCGACGGTCGGCAGGGCGAAGATGATCGCGGTCTCGATCTCACCGGTGAGCATGTAGGGCAGCACCACGCCCTGATACATGACCAGAGGATGCAGCGCATTGGGCACCGCATGGCGCATGACCACCGCACTGCCGCTCAGGCCCTTGGCTCGGGCGGTTTCGACATATTGCGCGTTCAGCGTGTCGAGCAGATTGCCGCGCATGACGCGCATGTTGTAGGCGAGCCCGCCGAAAGTGGCGATCGCGACGACCGGCCAGACATGTTTGACGAGGTCGACGAACTTCGCCCAAGACCACGGCGCACCGCCATATTGCGGCGAAAAGAAGCTGCCGATCTCGGACACGTTGAACTGGAAGACCAGCAGATAGACGATGATCAGCGCCATCAGAAAGCGAGGCACCGTCATGCCGAGGAAGGAGACAGCCGACAGCGCGCTGTCGATCCAGCTGTACTGCCGGGTCGCCGCCCAGATGCCGAATGTGATGCCCAGCACCGAAGCGAGCAGGTGGCAGACCAGCGCCAGCAGCAGCGTGCGCGGCAGCCTTTCGCCGACCACGTCGGCGACCGGCTTGTTGTAATAGAGGCTGTAGCCGAAATCGCCGCGGGTGACGATGCCGGTGATCCAGTTGAAATACTGGACCGGCATCGGCTTATCGAGACCGTGCTCGATCCGGTACGCCTGCGCCTGCGCGTCCGCCTCGGCGAAGGAGGCGCCGCCCTGGTTGATGAGCTGCGAGCGGATGTAGTCGGCGTAGTCGCCCGGCGGCGCCTGGATGATGGCGAAGGTGACCAGGCTCAGGATGGCGAGAACTGGTATCGCGGATGCTATGCGTATCATCAGGAATCGCAGCATCGGACCGTTTCTCCTCCTTGCAATCGGGTTTAGGTATCCTTGACCCCGGCCGCGCCGCGGCGCGGCCGGGGAACTTCGCAGTCAGGGAGGAAACTCAGTTCGTCGTACCCTTGTCCCCGGGCTTTCCGGGCAATTGCTCGGGGAACAGTTCGTATTTCTGCTGCTTGTCGGCGGCGACAAAGACGCGCTCGCGGACGATTGTGTCCTCAGCCCAGTTGAACATGAAGATCGGCGTTCCCTGCGGGATGTTCGAGAAGCGCTTGTTGATGATGAGCGCACCCGGATATTCGGTCAGGCCGACCGTGTAGACATGTTCCGTTGAGATCTTCTGGAACTGCTTCATCAGGCTGGCGCGCTCGTCATTGTCGTCGGACGCGACGAACTTGTTGACGATGTCGACGAGATCCTTCTCGAACGGCATCAGGTCGACCTCGCCGCTTTCCGGCGCCCGGTGGTTCCAGCTGGTCTTCGGGCCGACGGGAGCAAGCTGCTCGGTGTTCTGCACCACAGACGTCAGCTCCTGGTCGTTGCGCCTCACCAGCCAGTCGAAGCGGCCGGAATATTGCGAGGCGTCGCGCTGGGTGCCGTTCAGACCATTCAGCACCACCCGAAGCCCGAGCTTTTCCATCTGGCCGACGACACCTTCGGCAAGGCTCTTGTCGGTGGTGTAGTCGTTGTTGACCAACATGACGATCTCGACATTCTTGCCGCCGGCGGTGCCAGCCGGGAAGTTGACGAACCCGTCGCCATCCGTGTCCTTCAGGCCTGCCTTGGCCAGTTCCGCCTTGGCGCCTTCGAGATCGAATGGATAGTAGACGGTCGAATTGCGGTCATAAAAGCTGGTGCCCGAGGAGAAGCCGCCGGGATAGATCGCCGTGAACGGACCCTTGACCAGCGAGTCGCCGAGGGCCTTGCGGTCGAGCGCCATGGTGACGGCCTTGCGGAAGTCCTCGTTGCGGTTCAGCTCGCGGACAGCCTGGCCGCGTTCGTCCGGGTTGCCCCAGCCATTGGCCGAGAAATTCATGCGCAGATTGTAGCCGATCAGGCGCGGGCCGAAGGCAAGGCGAGCCGGCGCATCCTTATCCGCCGCACGCTTCAGTGAAGCGACGAAGTTCTCCGGTTGTTCGAGGTTGGAGAAGTCGCCTGAGCCCGCAACCGCTTGAACGTCGCGGTCGGCCCAAGTCGACAGCTTGTAATGCAGTTCGTTGAGATAAGGGAGCTGGTTGCCCTTCTCGTCGACCTTCCAATAGTAGGGATTGCGGCGCATGACGACGATGTCGTCAGGGCGGTACTCAACCGGCACCCAGGCGCCCATCACGGGTATGTTCATGTATTCCGGCGGGAAGGCGTTCTTGAACTGCTCGTAGGTGTTCTTCGAGTATTTCGGATGCTGCGGCTTCAGGATGTGCGCCGGGCCGGGGCAGAAGGTGCCGTAGGCCATGGCGTAGAGGTACTGCTTCGGAAAGGCATCCTTGAAGGTCCATTCGACGGTGTAGTCATCGATCTTCTTCAAGGTCGTGCCGACGCCGAAGGTTTCCTGGGTGGCGCCGTTCAGCGGCGAGACATTGGGGTCGACGACCTCGTCGTCCCAGTAGAACATGAGGTCGTCGGCGTTGAAGGGAACGCCGTCAGACCACTTCGCGCCTTCGATCAGATGCATGGTCAACTTGTGGCCGTCCTTCGACCAGTCCCAGCTCCTGGCTAGGTTCGGCAGCGGTTCGGTGTCCTTGGCCTCGACCTGGAACAGCGGTGCGGTGCGGGTCAGGCATTCGGACAGGCCGATATCGATGCCGCCCCAGCCTTGCGTCTGGCCGGCGCCATAGTTCCAGCCTTCCGGCCGGCCGCCGATGACATGGCGCATGGTATCGCCATAGACGCCGATGCCGTCAGGCATGTTGCCGGTCTTGAAGACCAGCGGTTCCTTCGGCAGCCGATCCTTGACCGGCGGCAGCTTGCCGGCCTTGACGTATTTCTCGGTGACCCAGTCGGGTTCGTGGTACTCGGGCAGCGCCTTGAACTCCAGGATGGAGTCGCGCGCGACATATTTGATTTTCCCTTCGGCGGGGAATTGCGCCGGCGCCGGCTGCACGGTCGGTTCGGATGCGTAGGCATTCAACGCCATGGCGGATACGCTCAGCGCCAGCCCTGCTAAAATGCTGATGTTGCGGAAATTCCTCATCGTCTTCCTCCCATTTGTTGGGAGCGTGCTTTACGCCGCTCCATTTCTCCTCGAACGATTTGCATGCGGTGCGGCTGCGGTCTTCCTCCCGGAAATTTGCCGCTATGCTCGTGAAACTCAGACGGCCTGTTTCAGCGCCGCCTTTTCGGCGCGCAATTCCTCGATCGAGCGGACGTCGCGCCGCGCGGCACCCGCCCAATCCCTGGTCCGGACCTTGGACTTCGATAGCCGCTCCTTGGCGGCCGGAATTGCATCGGCGTATTGCGGCAGCCAACGGGCCTGGGCGACGACCATCTCGTCCACCATCTGCCAGACTTCCTCCGGCGTCGACACGGCACCGACCAGCGGATCATGCAGCACGGCGAGCTTGAGCAGGTCGATGTCGCCGCTGATCGCCGCATGCACCGACATGCGCTGCACGTTGATCGAGGAAATGCAGGTGGCGGCGCAGGCTTCCGGCAGCGTGATGCCAGAGGTCATGTTGATGCCGAAGCGATCGACGAAGCCGGGCGACTCGATGATCGCATCCTGCGGCAGGTTGGTGATGACGCCATTGTTCTTGACGTTGAAATGGCCGCGATAGACGCGGTTCGTCTCCAGCGCCTCCAGAATGTGGCTGGCATGCTCGTTGGAGCGTTTGGCGGGGTCGATCGGCTTCGATGCCGCCTCGAGAAACTGCGGGAATTCCGTCTCGAACCAGTTGCGCGTTTCGGTCGAGTAGCGAAGGTAGCCGCCGGTTTCGCCATGGATCCAGTCGGACATGTCGATCCAGCGGGTGATTTCGTCCGGCCGCTTGCGATACCAGGGCAGGTATTCGGACAGGTGGCCGTTGCTTTCGGTCGAATAGACGCCAAAGCGCTTCAGGACGTCGATGCGCAGCTTTTCCTGTTGCGAAAAGACCGGATGCGCCTCGAAAGCGGCGACCAGCTCGTCCTTGCCGATCTTGTGGCCGTTGAGGCGCAGATCGATGAACCAGGTCTGGTGGTTGATGCCGGAGCAGACATAGTCGAGTTCGCCATGGGATTTGGCGCCGAGCACTTCGGCGATCTGTTCGGCGCCGTGCTGGACACCGTGGCAGAGGCCAACCGTATCGACCTTGCCATATTCGATCGCCGCCCAGGTGTTCATGGCCATCGGGTTGGCATAGTTCAGGAATTTGGCGCCGGGCTCGGCAAGCTCGCGAATGTCCTTGCAGAAGTCGAGGATGACCGGAATGTTGCGCTGGCCGTAGAGGATGCCGCCGGCGCAGATCGTGTCGCCGACGCATTGGTCGATGCCATATTTCAAGGGAATGCGGATATCGTCGGCATAGGCTTCGAGCCCGCCGACCCGCACGCAGCTGATCACATAGCGCGCGCCTTCGAGCGCCTTGCGACGGTCGGTGGTTGCCGTGACCTTTGTGGGCAGTCCGTTGGCCGCGACGATCCGGTCGAGGATCGCCTTGATCATCTGGAGGTTGTGGTCGCTAAGGTCGGTCAGCGCGAATTCGATATCCTGGAATTCGGGAACGCACAGGATGTCGGTGAAGAGCTTCTTGGTGAAGCCGACGCTTCCCGCGCCGATGATAGCGATCTTGAAACTCATCTGCCTGGCCTCGACCTGATCGACATATTGGGCAAAGAGCGGTGAAAAGAGATCCGATCCACATGCCAGGGCATGTGGCCAAGACAAGCCGGAATCCGGCGCCTCCTCCTGTCC
The DNA here is from genome assembly GCF_964252735.1 of Mesorhizobium sp. LjNodule214. Classification (NCBI taxonomy): domain Bacteria; kingdom Pseudomonadati; phylum Pseudomonadota; class Alphaproteobacteria; order Hyphomicrobiales; family Phyllobacteriaceae; genus Mesorhizobium; species Mesorhizobium sp. LjNodule214. The sequence continues at coordinate 1,551,675 of NZ_CAXUPE020000002.1, read as the reverse complement.
GTTCCTCGACCGCTATTTGTTTTGCACTGCGGTTTGTTTTGCTTTTCGTAGCGCATTATGCGCCTAATCGAGAAAGCGACCAGAGAAGGATTATGCTTTCAGGGGTAATTTTGTGCTGCGAAACCTGATCGACTCCGGGCCGTCGGCCAGGACAGTCTCGCTGCCGCGCGGCCGCCAGCGGCTGCACACCATGCCGACAAGCACCGGCTATGAAGTGCGCGAGAACGAGATCTACGACTGGGACGGGCGCAAGCGCGGCCAGACGCCGTTTACCGTGCTCCAGCATACGATCAGCGGCACGGGCCGGCTTCGCTATGAGAACCGTAACTACCGCCTGCAAAAGGGCGATACGCTGCTGGTGCTGGTGCCGCACAACCACCGCTATTGGCTCGCCAAGGGCGAACGCTGGGAATATTTCTGGATCTCGATGAACGGCGAGGAGGCGCTGCGCATCCACAAGTCGATCCTTTCCGCTGTTGGGCCGGTGCTGCGGCTGCAGCCGTCGACGATCGATCATCTCGCCGATTGCAGCGTGCGCCTGATCACGGGAGCGGTCACGCCTGGGGCGGCGTCGGCGGTGGCCTACGAGGCGGCGATGGCGCTCTATGACGATGTCTTCGGCTCGCATGCCTTCACCGACGAGGAGAGCGCCATGCAGCCGGTGGTCGACCACATCAAGGCAAATCTCGACAGGCCGCTCCGCGTTGCGGACCTCGCCGAGATCAGCGGCCTGAGCCGCGCGCATTTCTCGCGCTGCTTTGCCGAGAGCGAAGGCATTCCGCCCGCCGAATTCGTGCTGCAGCAGCGGCTGCAGCGCGCGGCGAAGCTGCTGACGAAAGCCGATTTCCTGCCGGTCAAGGAGGTGGCCATCATGTGCGGCTTCGAAGACGCCAACTACTTCTCGAAAGTCTTCCGCCGCCTGTACGGCACCAACCCGACGCAATTCCGCACCACCGGCATGTATGCCAGCATGGGAAACCACCGTTAGATGTTATTTCACCATCCACGCCGCAGCCGCGACGCACAGATTGCGACGACTCGTGACCAAAAAAAGTGCTGGCGGCCCAATCCTTATGCATTGAGGCAATGAGAGCGCTTCGGACAGCCTGCGTGTTAAGTTGTTGGTAACTCTCCCAAGTCGAAGACCAAAAAAAGCATTGGCTTCTCGTGCCCTCCATAGATGCTAGGGCCGGCATCGATGCGAGACGAGGAGACCAGAATGGCCACCGTCCTGAACGCCAAGGGCGTTCCACTTCCCTACAGCGGGTCCTCGACAAAGTGGTACTCGGCGGCGAATTCCGGCCCGGCACTCTATGGCAGCACATACAATGACTCGATCTACGGCGACGCTAGCGTCAGCGTCACGATGTATGGCGGCAAGGGCGATGACATTTACTATCTGTATTCCACCAAGAACAAGGCGGTCGAACTGGCGAATGAGGGTGTCGACACCATCTCGACCTGGATGAGTTACAGGCTGCCAGCGAATTTCGAGAACCTGACGGTCACGGGCGACAAACACTATGCGTTCGGAAACGCGGCGAACAACATCATTACCGGCGGCTCCGGCCAACAGACGCTCGACGGCTTGAAAGGCGATGACGTTCTCAAGGGTGGATCCGGGGCGGATATTTTCGTCGTGGCCCCCGGCAACGGCAGTGACCTGATCCTGGACTTTGGCGCCACGGATACTGTGCGCGTCGGGAGCTACGGCTTCAACTCGTTCGAGCAGGTGCAGGCCAGCATGGTCCAGTCGGGAGCGAACGTCCGGCTTAGCCTGTCGGACACCGAGTTTCTCGTCTTCGCCAACAAGACCGTCGACCAGTTCACCGCAAGCCAGTTCGATCTGGCCCTGGACAGGTCGCATCTGGAACTCACCTTCGCGGACGAGTTCAACACGCTGAGTCTGTGGAACGGCTCGAGCGGCACCTGGGACTCGAACTTCTGGTGGGGGGGCGCGAACGGCAGCTCGCTCACGGGCAACAACGAGCTTCAATGGTATATCGATACCAGCTACGCCCCGACGAGTTCCGTCAACCCGTTCAGCGTCGAGGACGGTGTTCTCACGATTACCGCTGCCCGTGCTTCCGAAGCGATCAAGCCTTATATAAACAACTACCAATACACCTCAGGCTTGCTGACGACCTACGAATCCTTCGCACAAACCTACGGCTATTTCGAAATTCGGGCCGACATGCCCGAAAAACAAGGCGCATGGCCGGCCTTCTGGCTTCTGCCTGAGGACGGCTCCTGGCCACCGGAACTGGATGTCATAGAGATGACCGGTCAGGATCCAAACAAGCTCCTTTTGACAAGCCACTCGAACGAGACGGGAACCCAGACGACAGTGGCCTCGACGGCCTTTGCCGCGGATACCAGTGGGTTCCACACATACGGGGTGCTGTGGACGGAAGACGAACTCGTCTGGTATTTCGACGACGTTGAAGTTGCCCGTGCCGCAACGCCCGCCGACATGCACGACCCGATGTACATGCTGGTCGATCTGGCGGTTGGCGGCATCGCGGGGACGCCCGCCGACGGGCTAGCGACGCCTGCGGAAATGCAGATCGACTATATCCATGCCTACGCGCTGAGCGATTGGTTTGTCTAATTTAGCCGCGCTTCCGACCGACGCTGCGAACATCCCGGTGATCGACCGTTGGCGTTACCTCAAGCATGCGGCTCTAGAGCGGTTCAGCTTTTGATAGAATCGCCGACCCGCTCTAAACATTTGTTTTTACGCAATTCCGGACGGAAAACCGCTCCGCACTTTTCCTGGAATTGCTCTAGTGGGCCAATGATGCCCGAGGCTCGTCGGCGCGGACGGTGTCCGTACCGACATCCAGCAGTTCCTCGGTCGATCCATCCATTTCACCATTGAGAACCTTATGTGCCCGAACGCGGTCGATATCGCCTCCCCATGCAGCGATGACGACGGTCGCAACGCAGTTGCCGATGAGATTGCCAAGCGCGCGGGCCATGCCCATGAACCAGTCAACGGACAGCACGAGAACCAGGCCGATCGCCGGGATCACGGGCACGGCCGATAGTGTTGCGGCCAGAACCACGATTGCCGAACCGGGCACGCCGTGGGCGCCCTTGGATGTAAGCAGCGCGATGCCGAGAACGACCAGAAGATCGGAAGTCGAAAGTGGTGTGTTCATCGCCTGGGCGATGAACACGGCGGCCAGGGTAAGGTAGATCGAGAAGGCGTCGAGATTGAAGGAATATCCGGTCGGGATGACGAGACCTACGGTCGAGTCCTTGATGCCCATTTTCTCCAGCTTGCGCATCACCTGCGGCAGGACACTGTCTGACGATGCCGTACCCAATACGATGGTCAGTTCTTCGCGCAGATAGGCAAGGAACTTGATGAGGCTGAATCCGGCCATCCTCATGATCAGGCCCAGTATGCCGAAGACGAATATAATGACGCTGGCGTAGAACAGGGCAACAAGATAGCCGAGCTGCTGCAGCGAACCGATCCCATATTTCCCGACCGTGAAGGCAATGGCGCCGAAGACGCCGATGGGCGCGAGTTTGACGATAAAGCCTATGACCTTGAACAGAACGTCGGTGATGATCTCGATGATATTGACGACCGGCCGTCCGAAAATGGTCGTCGGGATGATGCGCATGAGGACGTCCACGGTGCTCGTGACTTGTCCGACCTTGTCGGTATAGGAGCCGAGGGCGCCTGCATCGAGCTTCGAGGGATCGATGTTCATGCCGGCGCCGGGCGCGAAGAAATGAGCAATGAGGAGGCCCATGACCAGAGCCACGGTCGTGACCGCCTCGAAATAGAGGATGGCCTTTACACCGACGCGGCCGACTTTCCGCAGGTCGCCCGCGCCGACGACACCATGGACGACGACGCCGAAACGTCCACACGTCGCATCGCGGTGGAGTTTCAACTTCCGCCGACCAATGGTTTTGCTCGACCTGCAGATCGCTTGTCTCGCGAATCCGATTAGAATAGCCCTTTCAAAGGCAGGCACGTATTGGCACACAGGACAATTCAAGAGGTAGTGAACTCAATGACCGAACGGGATGCTTGGAAAGTGACGCGTGAACTGCGCGACGCGATCTTGCGGCTGGAGCTGCGTCCTGGTCGAAGCCTCGACGAGGCAGCACTTGCCGAGGCATTGTCGGTCTCACGCACGCCGGTACGTGAAGCCATCATCCAGCTGATCGCCGACGGTCTGGTTGTGCGCGAAGGGCGTTCTGCGAAGGTGGCGCCCCTCGATTTCGATGATTTGCCCAAGCTCTATGACGCGTTGCTGATCGCCAGCCGCATGGTGCACCGCCTCGCGGCCCAAAACCGCACGGATGAGGATTTGAAGCGGATCACCGAGCAGATGGAACTGTTCAAGGACGCGGTGGCCTCCGGCGACGGCGTCGGTCGCTCCGAAACCAATTTCTCGTTTCACATGGCGATCGCCAAGGCCGCGGACAACCGACATTTCTCCGGCTTCTATGAACAGACGTTGATCGGTTCCATCCGAATTGCGCGCGCCTGCTTCGTCAGCGCTGCCAATGAAGACGAAAATGACGTTCGACTGCACCTCGCCGAAACCGTGCGCCAGCATGATCTGATATTCGACGCCATAAAGGCGCATGACGCCGAGCGCGCCGACGAATACGCCACGCTTCATCACAACCTGACCAAACAGCGCATCAAACGGATAATGTTTTCGGGCGCGCCGGTGTTGAACGGAAAGCTAGATCTCACTGTGGAATGGAACCTCCCCTGACAGCCATTGCAGGAACAACGTCGCGGACCGCGAGAGCCGGCGCTGTTGATTGGGGACCACATGCAGGGCAACCGGCAGGATTTCCCCCGCGCCGAATGGCGCTACCAGCCGCCCCGAGGTGAGGTAGGCCGCCGCATAAGTCGACATGACGGCCGTGATGCCGCCGGCGCACGCTGCAATCTCCAATGCCGCGGCCGCATTGTCGGCCTTGATCGGCGCCTTTTGTGGCACGACGACCATGTTTTCCTGCTTCGCCCAAAGATCCAGCAACTGCATCCTGCCCTGCACATAGATGAGCCGGGCGGCGTTGAACCAGTCTGCACTGGGTTGCGCACCGGCCTGGCGAGCGGTCTCGGGGTCGCAGAGAAGCACCAGTCGCTCTTCTCCCAGTCGAACGGCGCCCGATAGCGGCTGCAACGGGTCGAGGGCCAGAATGCTCAGATCCGCGAGTTCCACATTGGGGTCGGTCCAGATCGTGCTGTTCAGCCGCACCTCGATCCGCGGATGGGCGGCGGAAAAACGACCCAGATGCCGTGCGAGCCACAGTGTGACGAAGCTGAGCGGGGCTGAAACCGTCACGCTGGTCTGCGCCTGGGCGCCCAGCAGTCCTTCGGTCGCCGCCTCGGCCCGATCCAGAGCCTCGGCTATTCCCGGCAGATAGGCCGTGCCGACTTCGGTCAACTCCAAACCGTTGCTGCGGCGGTGGAAGAGTGGCCTGGCGAAGAATTGCTCCAGCGCCCGAACCCGCTGGCTGATCGCCCCTTGGGTGCAATTCAGCTCCTCGGCGGCCCGGGTGAAGCTCAGATGCCGGGCTGCCGCTTCAAAGGCTTCCAGATAGATGAGATGCGGCAGGTTTCGCATGATAGAGGCCCTCTTGAGGTTTTCCATGCATTACGAAAACGAGGTCACTGGGTAAAGAACGATTTCTTGCGCCAGGCCGGCCTCGCAGGTTTTCTAAGGCTCGATCCCCAGCTGCTGAACCGCAGGAAACCATGCCTCTCTCCTTGCTGAAATACGGCCTGCGCGCCAGGCACGTTGCCTTTCGCGACATCCCTCTGACGCCCGAGCTGAAGCGATCCTACGACGTGGTGATCATCGGCGGCGGCGGTCACGGTCTTGCGGCGGCTTACTACCTGTCCAATGTGCATGGCATTCGCAACATCGCCGTGCTGGAAAAGGGCTATCTCGCCGGCGGCAATACGGCGCGCAACACCACCACGATCCGCTCGAACTACATGACCGAGGAATCGATCCGCTTCTACAAGGAAGGGGTCGAGCTCTTCGAGACGATGTCGCGCGATCTCGGCTTCAACGTCATGTTTTCGCAGCGCGGGCAACTGACGCTCGCGCATTCCGAGGCGACGCTGCGCAGTTTCCATCTGCGTGCCGAGATGGGCAAGCATGTGGGCACCCGGATCGAAGTGGTCGATGTCCAGACGGTGCAGGAGCTTTGCCCGCATCTGAACCTCGATCTCGGCGGCCAGCACGAGGTGATGGGCGGTCTCTGGCATGCCGACGGCGGCACTGCCCGACATGATGCCGTGGCATGGGGTTACGCCAAGCACGCCAGCGAGCGTGGCGTGGAGATTCACCAGCGCACCGAGGTGACCGGCTTCGAGCGCGCGGGCGATCGGGTCACCCACGTCAAGACGAACCGCGGCACGATTGCCGCCGGGCAGGTGCTGCAGGCGGTGGGCGGACTCAACGGCCGGGTCGCCGCCATGGCGGGCATCCAGCTGCCGATACGCTGCTTCCCGCTGCAGGCAATGGTGACGCAGCCGTTGAAGCCATTCCTGCACATACTTGTCTCGTCCGCCAACCTGCACACCTATTTGGTGCAATCCTCCCGTGGCGAGGTCGTCATCGGGGGCGGCTCCGACCCCTACCAGCTGGCGTCGACCCGCTCCACGCTGGACCAGAAGGAACATCTCGCCGAAGGCGCGCTGCACCTCTTCCCCTTCCTGCACAAGGTCAAGCTGCTGCGGCAATGGGCTGGCATCACCGACATGACGCCGGATTACAGCCCGATCATGGGGGCCTCACCGCTGCAGAACTACTGGCTCGACTGCGGATGGGGAACGTGGGGCTTCAAGGCGACGCCCGTGGCCGGCAAGCGCATGGCCGAGACCATCGCCAGCGGGCGCGTGCCCGATGTCCTGAAACCATTCGACCTGCGCCGGTTCGACAGCTTTGCGTTGCTGAACGAAATGGGCGCCACGGCCGCAAGCCATTGACGAGGCTTCCATGAAACTTCTGACCTGCCCGGTGAATGGGCCTCGCAACATTACCGAGTTCCAGTATCTAGGACCGGTTCGCGCGGCGAGCGCCGACCAGCCCGAGCAGTTGATCGAGTCCTTGTTCTACGCCGAGAACCCGCTCGGCGTGATGCGCGAGTGGTGGCGGCACACCCCATCCAACACCGTGTTCTTAGCCGAACGCCATACCGTCAGCGACCAGATCCTTGCCACCTATCTTCCGAGCCGAAAGCCCGCCTGACATGACCGAACGGTTGCCGCCTCCCTGGGGATCGCGTCTCGATCGCACCCGCAAGATCCGTTTCGCCTTCGATGGCCAAGCGCTCGAAGGTTTTGCCGGCGACTGCATCGCCTCCGCCATGGCCGGCACCGGCCGCTGGATCCTGTCGCGCTCGTTCAAATACCACCGTCCGCGCGGAATTCTCACCATGGCCGGGCAGGACGCCAACACGCTGGTGCAACTGCCGGATGAGCCGAATGTCCGGGCCGATCTGCGCCCCATTACTGCCGGATTGCAGGTCACCGCCCAGAACGTCAGCGGGACGGCCGAGCGCGACCGCGGCGCGGTGCTCGACAGGTTGGGGCGCTTCATGCCCGTCGGGTTCTACTATCGCAGTTTCTTTCGCCCCGGCGCGAAGAGCTGGTTGAAATTCTGGGAGCCGATGATCCGCAAGTCGGCCGGCCTCGGCAAGGTCGATCCGGGCGCCGGTCACGGCCACTACATCAAGGAAAACCTGCACACCGACGTGCTGGTCGTGGGCGCAGGCCCGGCCGGCCTTTCGGCCGCCATCAAGGCCGCCGAGGCGGGAGCGCAGGTGCTGCTGGTCGATTTGAACCCGGAACTCGGCGGCGCCTTGACCTATGCGCGTTTCGGGCTCGAGACAGCGGAGGGGGAGGCGATCCTGAAGTCGCTGCGCGAAGCGGCCGGAAATCTGGGCAATCTGCGGGTGCTGACCGGTGCCACATGCAATGGCTGGTTTGCCGACAACTGGCTTCCGGTGTTGCAGGGCGAGGTGCTCTATCGAGTTCGCGCCAAGCAGGTCGTGGTGGCCGCGGGTTCGCATGAACAGCCATTGGTATTTCGCAACAACGACCTGCCGGGCATCGTCTTGTCGTCCGCGGCACAGAGATTGATGCGCCACTATGCGGTTCGTCCTGGCCAGCGCGCCGTGGTCTTTGCCGGCAACCGGGATGGATATCTCACAGCTCTCGACCTTCTCGATGCGGGCGTATCGCTGGTCGCCGTTCTCGATCCCGCCGCCGATGCGTCCGAAAAAATCCTCGCACAACGCCTCATTGAGCGCGGCGTTCGGATCATCCCCAATGCCACCGTCACGGAAGCATTGGGGAGCGGAGGCAATCGCCATATCAGAGCCATCCGCTTCAGCACGCCCGAGCGTGGCACGGAACTGTTGGACTGCGATCACCTGGTGGTCGCCGCGGGCTACACGCCGTGCTATCAGCTGCCGCTGCATGCCGGCGCAAAGCTGGGCTTTGACGAGACCAGCCGGCAATTCGTGCTGAGCAATCTGCCGGAAGCGTTGCATGTCGCCGGATCGGCGGCAGGATATTTCGACCTCAAATCGGTGCTGCGGAGCGGCGAGGTCGCGGGCGCGGCCGCGGCGCAGGGCGCCGGCCATGCTTGCGTCCACCCGGACATCATCCCGGATGCCAGCGCGCAAGAGATGAACTGTCTCCAGGAACTATCCCCCCATCCCAAAGGGCGGGATTTCGTGGATTTCGACGAGGATCTGCAGATCAAGGATATCAAGAATGCCGTCAGCGACGGCTATCGCGAGCTTGAGCTGGTGAAGCGCTATTCGACCGTCGGCATGGGGCCGTCGCAGGGCCGGCATTCCGCCCTGGCAACCGCCCGGATCGTCGCTCGGGAGACCGGGCGCAAGGTGGGTGAGGTGGGGATCACCACCTCGCGTCCGCCTTTCGGCCCTGAGAAACTCGGCCTGCTCGCAGGTCCGAACCATGTGCCCTACCGCCATACCGCCATGCATGCTGACCATGTCTCCGGCGGAGCGAAAATGGCACCTGTCGGGGCATGGTGGCGGCCGCTGCATTACGCCGGAAATCGCGACGTCAAGAAGGCGATCTGGGACGAGGTTATGCTTGTGCGCAATCAGGTCGGCATGCTCGATGTCTCGACCTTGGGCAAGTTGGCGATCCGTGGTCCGGATGCCGGCGCTTTCCTCGACCGGATCTACACGATGGCCCATGCCAGGCAGCCGGTGGGGCGCGTCCGCTACTGCCTGATGCTGAATGATATGGGATCGGTTATCGACGACGGGGTGGCTTTCCGCCTGTCCGAGACCGAATTCTACGTGACCGCCACCACCGGCGCCGTCGCTCGCGTCTTTACCGACATGCTGTTCCTGAACACGCAATGGGGCATGCAGGTCGATATCCAGAACGTCACCGCCGCGTTCGCCGCGATCAACGTCACCGGCCCCTCAGCACGCAAGGTTCTCGAGGCCCTGGGGGGTGACATCGATCTCTCCCCGGACGGCTTCCCCTATCTCAATGGCCGCAGCGGTGTGATCGGCGGGTGCCCGGCTCGCATCATGCGTATCGGGTTTACTGGCGAGCTGAGCTACGAGCTTCACGTGCCACAATCCTTCGGAGCGGCACTCTGGCGGAAGCTGCTGGAGGTAGGGGCACTCTACGGTCTGCAGCCCTATGGGCTGGAAGCCTCGCGTATCCTGCGTCTGGAAAAAGGCCATATCATCATCGGGCAGGATACCGATGCGCTCTCGACGCCGGATGAACTGGCCATGGGGTGGGCGCTGTCGAAGGCCAAGGCGCGATATGTCGGCAAGACGGGCGTCGAGGCACGCGGCAGGCTGGGCCCGAAGCGCAGGCTCTGCGGCTTCGAACTGCCCGAAGGGCACGGCATCCGGCTGGCGGAATCCTGCCTCGTGTTGCGGGACGGACGCCCGGTGGGCTTTGTCACCTCGACCTGCTTGTCGCCAACCCTGAACAAATGGATCGGGCTGGCCTATGCCGACCCGCGTGATGCGACGCCGGGATCCAGTCTCCGCATACGGGGCCTGTGTGGCAAGGAACTGGAGGCCAGAGTGGTGCCTACCCCATTCTATGATCCCGAGAACCAACGGCAGGAGATGTAAGATGCTTCCGCGCCACCATCCTGGGATCTCGGTCGGCATTGACCCGAGCTTGCGCCACAGCGCCTTGACACAACGCCTTGCGCGAAGAGATGCGCCCCCCGGAGCGCATGAGAACGTCGTTTTCGATTGCACGCAGACGGAGCGTTTTGGGCTGCGCGGCCCAGGTACGATGGACTGGCTCGGTGAAGCGGGTCTATCCGCACCCGAGGCGGTGAATACTACGCTTACCCTGCCTTGCGGCACGTCCGTGCTGCGGCTGGGCCAGCAGGAGGTGCTGCTGACGGCGCCCCCCGGTGGCAGCGGCGCGCGGTTGCGTGAGCTGCGCAACGCTTGGCACGACAGTGAACTCCCGGCCAAAGGCTACGAAGCCTATCGCGACGAGGGCTGGGCGTGGTTCGTGATATCGGGTCCTGCAGCACCCGCGTTGATGCGGCGGATCTCGATGGCCGATCTGAGGCCGGAAAGCCTGAAACCGGCTGATCTCGCCCAGACCCGCGCCTTGCATCTGGATGCGGTTGTGGCCCGTTTCGACCGTTTCGGCGCGGTGTCCTACGACATCTTCATCGACATCGCCTCGGCGGCGTTTGCGCTGGATGTCCTGACCGAGACCGCGGCGGGAACGAATGCCGGCTTTCAAATGGCGGCTCTTCATCTCGCCGAATAGTTCGGCTCTCGCCTGGTTCCTTGCCCGCAGCAGCCGGAGCGCGCCGGTCGATTGGTCACGTGACGAAAACAGCGTCTCATGGATTGGAAAGCTTGGAAGATGCAGGCTTGGCGTCGCCGCCCGCCTATACCGCCGCGACCAGTTGCACTTCCACGGGCGCATTGCCCGGCAGCGTCGCGACGCCGACGGCGGCGCGGCTGCCTATTCCGCGCTCGCCAAGTCTGGATTTCAGAAACTCGGATGCGAAATCCGCCAGCTTAGAGTGCGCCGTGAAGCCGGGCTCGGCCGCGATATAGACCGTCAGGGTCAGGATTGCGGAAAGGCCTTCGCCCTCTGCCAGCTGTGCTTCGGCCGCCGCCAGAGCGTTGCTACAGGCCAGGATCGTCGCGTCCTTGTGCAGGGCAGGGTCGGCATCGGCCGGCACCGGTCCGGTAAATTGCAGCACCCCATTCCTGCGTGGCATGGTGGAGAGATAAAGCTCGCCCGGGCCGCGGCACGCGCGAATATTCCCGTCTGCATCTCGACGCAGTCGGTGACCACCATCGAAGAGGTGCGCGACGGGGCGCCCGGCGCCTTGCTCTGGTTCCAGCTCTACATGTGGAAAGACCGCAATCTCTCCCGGCAGCTTCTGGAGCGGGTGGCCGCGAGCGGCGTGACCTCAGTCGTCCTCACCGTCGATACACCGGTTGTCCCGCGGCGCGAATACAACGTCCGCAACGGCTTTTCGATTCCATTGCAATACACGGTTCGCGCCGGTGTCGACGTGATGATGCATCCCCGGTGGATGTTCGGCGTGCTCCGCTATCTGACGACCACCGGCATGCCGACCTATGGCCACTACCCGAAGGAATTTCGCGGCGCGATTACCAGGCCTTCGGTCTCTGACGCCGTGAAGCTCGAAAACCTGCTGAACTGGGATGATGTGCGCCAGCTCCGGCAATGGTGGAAGGGCGAACTCGTCATCAAAGGAATTCTCTGTGTCGAGGATGCCCGCAAATCTCATGAGATTGGAGCGGACGGTATCGTCGTGTCCGCGCATGGCGGTCGAAATATCGATAGCGCACCGACCCCCGCCAAGGTTCTTCCGGGCATCGTGGATGCGGTCGGCCAGAAAATCGAAATCCTGGCGGATAGCGGTGTTATGCGCGGCAGCGACGTTCTAAAATATGTCTCGCTTGGTGCGAAGTCGGTGATGTTGGGCCGTCTTCCTTTGTGGGGACTGGCATCCGCCGGTGAACCCGGAGCGGACGCCGTGCTCGAGATGATGAGAACCGAAATCGATATCAGTCTCGCCATGCTTGGCGCTCAAACGCCGCGGGAGCTGCAGTCTTGAAGGTCCGGTCCATCGAGCAATGGAAGGCGAGGGCGCCAAGGACATCAAACAGCGTGCACTGGAGCATGCGCGACGGCTCTTGGCGGAGTACGAGGAGCCAAAGCGAGGAACTGCGCGCCTACATCGATCGACGTTCGCGCGAGATTCCGGCTGTCGACGCACTCAATGAGGACCACTGATCAAAATGCGCATTCGCTCCATCAACGTATACCGGGCGCTCCTGCCGGTCAAAGGCGGCGCGTATCGCATGGCGAGCGATACGGTTCAGAATCTCGATAGCACCCTTGTTGAGGTAACCACTGAAGATGGACTGACTGGCTGGGGAGAGACCTGCCCCGTCGGGCCGGTCTATCAACCACACCACGCCTTGGGAGCCCGCGCCGCAATAGCCGAGATCGCCCCCGGCCTGATTGGCGAGCAGACCCAGTCGGTGCGTCATCTCGCCAAGCGAATGGATGAGCGTCTAACCGGCCATGGCTACGCCAAGGCGGCGCTCGACATAGCCTTGCTCGACGTCATTGGCCAACGCCTGGGCGTTCCGGTTTCGACTCTGCTGGGCGGCGCGCTTACTGACCGGGTGCCCTCCTACTACTCCACCATTGTCGGCTCTCCCGATGAGACTGCGCGTATCGCGGCCGACAAGGTCAAGGCGGGTTACCCGCGTCTCCAGATCAAGATCGGTGGCCACAATCTCGAACAGGACGTCGCAACCGTGCATAAGGTATGGGAGGCTGTTGGCTTCAAGGCCCGCTTGGCGGTGGACGGCAATCGCGGTTTGACCGTAACGTCGGCCCTTCACTTCGACCGGCTCTGCCAATCCATTCCGTTCGTGTTCGAGCAGCCATGCAACAGCATGGAAGAGATCGCAACTCTCAAAGGCAGGCTTATCCATCCGGTCTATCTGGACGAGAACACCGAAGACCTGAATGCGGTGTTGCGGGCCATCTCAACGGGTATCGCGGACGGTTTTGGCCTCAAAGTCACGCGCCTCGGCGGTCTGACTAAAATGATGACCGCTCGCGACATGTGTTCCATCCGATCGTTGCCGCACAGCTGCGACGACGCATGGGGTGGTGACATTATCGCAGCGGCCTGCGCACATCTTGCTTCTACGGTCGAGCCACGTCGCTTCGAAGGCGCCTGGATCGCGCAAGAATATATCGATGGGCACTACGACAATACGAACCCCGTGGTCATAGAAAACGGTCATATCGCCGTGCCGCAGCGACCGGGCCTCGGGGTCAAGCCAGAAGCCGGCGTCTTCGGCGCCCCGGTAGCGAGCTATGGTTGCTGATGAATGCTCCTGCCCGCAATTTGCGAAACCAGCAGCCCTGTCCACCCTGACGCTGCGCTTCAGGTGTCGGGCAAGCCGCATGACATTGCCGTGCTCGTGTTGCCTGGATTTTCGCATCCGGCGCTTCACGCCTACATCGAACCTTTCCGAATAGCCAACGCGGTTTCCCGGCCTGGTGCGCGCGAGTGTTCAAGGCGGTTGACGGTAGCGGCGCTTAACTTATTGATCCTATTTACCAAAATGGTAGCGGGAGAGCGCTACCGCCTTTCCCCACACTCATCGAACTGCCAGTTCAGGCTTCACTGTCGTGGCTTAGCGAAGCAAGCAATCCGCACCCGGCCGCCTCGCAATGCAAGCGCGTATCCGGTGCGTCGCGGCCTGGTCCATCTAAGGCGATAGCATCAATGCTTCGTCATAGAATGCTCGGTTGTTAACGCGCCCGACGGCAGGGCCCCCAGAGCTCGATTTACCGACACTGAAGCGAACAAAGCAGCGCGCGAGCATCTGCGATCGACTCAAAACATGCCGTTTGGATTGTTCGCGCTCTCGGGCACTGGCTGCAGCACATCCCAGTGTTCAAGAATCTTGCCGTCGGCATCGAAGCGGAAAATATCGACGCCCGCGGTTTCCTTGCCGCCCCAATCCAGATACCGCACATGGATGAACGCCAAATCGCCGTCGATGGCGACACGCTTGACCTCGCAGGGCACTTTCTTGACCTGTTTGAGGAAGTTGACGATGAAATCGGTGCCGTCCGGGAACATCGGGTTGTGCTGGATGTACGGGCCGGTCACCAGACCGGGCAGCAAGTCACCTCGACCCTCGTTGAAGACTTTGCCGTAGACGGTGTCGATGGCGGTTTTCATCTTGTCGCGTTGCATGAAGTGCGCTCCCTCGTGTGTGTCGTTGGCCCGCCGAACGAGCCAATTCCTCACGGCCACTGAACCGCCAATCGGCTCGACGATGAATGCCAATTGATCGCTATTTCATATCTATTCGTCTCACGGCGCGGCGCCGTGTCATCGGGTCAGCGGAATCGAGAAACACTGAAGCCGTCTCGCAAGAGGCGCGACTGCATCGCAATTCGTCTCTCTTTGCCAGCGCTCGGCGTTCCGTTCCATTCAACCTGAATTTGATGCGGTACGACGATGATGAATCGGCGAGACACCACGAACCGATTTGAAAGCGCGACTGAACGAAAATTCTGACTGGTAGCCGACACGCGAAGCGATCTCGGCCAGCCTTAGATTGGTTTCCTCGAGCAACTGCGCTGCAATACCCATGCGCCATCGTGTTAGGTAAGTGTGTGGTGGCTCGCCTATTAAGGTACTGAAATGACGGGCAAAAGCAGCGCGTGACAAGCCGGCTTCTCGTGCGAGCTCTTCTAACGTCCAAGCGTAATTGGGCGATTCATGCATGCGTGTGAGGACGTGCGCAAGTGACGGCGAACGCATGGCCGAGAACCAGTCGCCTGCTCTAGATGATGATGCCTCACTCCACTCGCGCACGAAGTAGACGAACAAGGACGAAATGAGGTTACGAACCACGATCTGATTGCCAAAATTGGGCGCCTCAACTTCGTCGCTAAGCATGCGCAGCGTGTTTCTCAATGGTGAATGTCCGGGCTCGATCCCGGCGTGGAGTGATATGGCTGGTGGCATCGCGCGTAGGGCCGGAAGTGCGAGGTGCTGATCCAGATTGTACTGACCACAGATCAGCGTGCTTGCTTTTGCATCGTTATCAACAACGCCATCCCACCTGGCCAAAAAAATATCCAGCGGCATCGCCTTGCCATGCTCGGAATGCGCCACTTCATGTGCGCTGCCGCGCGGAAACAAAACTAGCTCACCGGAACGCAATTCCACTGTCTCAGCGTCAGGCCGACGCACAAAGGCGCGTCCCTGCGCAACGAAATGAAACACCACGGCATTGCGCGGCGGAACCGAGAATCCCCACGGGGCCGCGACGCGCGTGCGCACCAATACCACACCCTCGGCCCGAATTGCTCTTATCCAGTCGTTCAGTGGGTCCATGGGCTACGACTCATGTGAGACGATCCGTTATGATATTGCCCCATATGCGCATGGTCAATCTTTCCTGGTAATGCTTCTATGGGTTGCCGCCAAGCCCAATGAACGAGTCAGGGCGAGAAGCGGCAACGAGTATTTTCAGGCGAGAAACGGACATGGATCACGATCTTCCCGATGTTGGGACAGTAGAGTTCGCCGTGATTGACGACCTGCGCATTCGCTATGCCCGATCGGGGGTGAACCAGGGCGTTCCGGTACTGCTGACCAGTCCATGGCCTGAAAGCATCTACGCCTTTCGCGACGTGCTTCCCGTGCTTGGGTGTTGAAATCCGTTGATCGCACTTGATCTTCCGGGCTTCGGAGTCTCCGACAGTCGCCCTGAGGTGCTGTCCCCTGAAGGTATGGCCGCTTTCATCCTTCAGACAGCCGCACATTTCGGCATCAGTCGTATGCATGCGATTGGTCCCGATGTGGGTACATCTTCCTTGCTACTCGCGGCGGCGCGCAAGCCCGAACTGTTTGAGAGCCTTGTGGTTGGCGGCGGTGCCGCCAACGCAGACCTCGCCGCCGGACAGTTGAAGGATTTGATCGCTTCTGAACCCGGAGCATTTGCCGCGATCGATGGAGGTCCGATCGGCGCTGGATTCGTCTCGCAATCGGCGCGGGTTGAACCCCCTCCAGCAGTCCTCGAGGATTACCGGCAGGCTTCCGCAGGACGGCGTTTCGAAGATGCCACCAATTTCGTGCGCGCCTATCCTCGCGATTTACCGCGCCTTGAGCGGGTCTTGGGTGAAATCGAAACACCGATTCTAATCCTGGTCGGCCGAGACGATCCGATCGTACCGCCGGAGAACGGTCGACTACTCGCGGCTCGTCTCCCTCGTAACCGCTATATCGAGTTGGATGGCGGCCACCTTCTGTGGGAAGACATACCGGAGATTTATGCCGCAGAAATCGAACGCTGGCTCGCGAGCGGTTATCGAGTTCTCTGATCGTCGATTGTGATTGTTCCCACTAATCGACGGAGCTTCGGTAAGTTTTGCGATCTCTCAGTAAAGCCTTCGATTTCGCCGGCGATGCTTGCGCCCGCGATGTTCGCGCGGCGCCGATCCCTGTCGACCTGCCCAGTGGCTGGAACCGCTTTCTCGGCGGCCGACATCACTGCCGTAGTGACCGTCGATTTCGCAACGGCAGCAATGAAGATGCCTATCCCCGATAGCTCCCGCGCATTGCGGAGTGGTACGAGACAGTGGCCGCACGTCCCAATGCCAGTGCTTAGACGCCGATCTGCCAATCAACGATATTACCGGCAAATGTCTGCTGTCCGCACCGGAGCCCGTGCCCGTCTATGGTGCGCTATCGGCGTCAGCAAGAGTGCTCAGTGTGGCTGGCGGTAGCGGATGTCCACGTAACCGATTGATCTTATTGACCAAATTGTAGAGGGAGAGGAACCGGGACCCAACCTTCTCTACGGAGCCGCGCCATGACGGCAACTGAAATGCGCCTCGGATACGTTGATGACGACCGGCCTCGCCGGAACCGCGCTTAGGTCGGCTCCCCAAACTCCGCCTCGCTCCGTGCAGATGGGCGTCTCTTATAGTCGACGGGCGACAAATAGCATGACCGCCGTCTCGGCACGGCCCGCCCGCTATTCAAGAGGGGCGAACTGCGGCCAGCCACTGCACCTAATGGGCGGTGTAAGCTCCGTCCACCAGATGGTAGCTTCCAGTGATAAAGCTAGCCTGGTCGGACAAGAGGAAGCACACAAGAGCCGCTACCTCTTCCGGTCTCCCGCGCCTGCCCATAGGCTGAAGCCCCGCCATGCGCCGGATGGCTGCCGTCTCCATTTGCTCCGACAAAAGTGGCGTTTCGATCCAGCCAGGGGCGACGACATTGATTCGGATGCCCATTTTAGCATATTCCATCGCCGCAACCTTGGTCAGTCCAACGACCCCATGTTTCGCTGCCGTGTATGCGGAGGCAGTTGGCAATCCGACGGAACCGAGAACGGAAGACATGTTGACGATAGCGCCTCCGCCCCGATCCAGCATGGCGGCGATCTCGTACTTCATGCAGTAGAAAATGCCATTTAAATTGACGTTTATCAGCTTGTGCCAGTTGTCGAGCGGATAGTCTGCCGTTGCTTTTCGAACGCCGTCGATACCTGCATTGTTTACCGCCATGTCCAGGCCGCCGCATTTCTGGACAGCGAACTCGACCAGCTTTTCCACAGCTGCCGCATCAGTGACATCGACCGCAAAGTCGTGGGCCCTGCCTCCTTGCGAGCGTATCTCGGCGGCTTTGCTGTGTGCCGCCTCAGCATCAAGGTCGGCAACAACAACCTCGGCTCCTTCTTGTGCGAGTTGCCGTGAAACAGCCGCTCCTATTCCGGAGCCTGCGCCGGTCACAACCGCGATCTTATCTTGGAAGTCATGCTTCATCTCTATCCTTTTGCCCACAGCGACAGACCGAATGGAGCCAGATGATTGTCGCAAGAGGCTTCGTTCATAGCAGATTTCGGCAGCCAAGGCCTCTTTCTGTCCTGTGAACTCTCCTGGCGCCCGACGACGTCAGCCAACCTGCGGGGCGCCCAAATGAAAGGTTACACCAAGCAGCCGGCCTGACTGGATTTTAAGGCATCACACCAGTGAAGCGGTTTGGCGAGCATGGCCGGTCGGCAACGCAACAACGCCTGGTTCCGGTTGTTCCAGGTCAGTTCAGAAGGCGCGAGACTTGGCCAGCGGGCCTTGGAGTGTTAGAGACGACGGCGGTAGGGCTGACCATTTTCTCAGCAGGTAGAAATGGACAAAAACCACATTGCGCGCCGGGGGCTCGTGCTGGGTAGTCTGGCTCTGATGGCCTCCGGATGTACGTCAGCGTTACGACAGGCGGCGGAGCCGATTTCATCCGCGTTCGCACCAAGGCGTGGCCTGGATCCTCGTTACCGACGGCAGCATGTGCGGTATTACGGAAATGAGCCGGCTGGAACGATCGTGGTCGATACTTCGCAACGTTTCCTCTATGCCGTCGAGAGGGACGGGTGGGCGACGCGCTATGGCGTCGGCGTCGGCGAGCAGGGACTTTCGTTCAAGGGCACAGCCACCGTCGGCCGCAAGGCGGACTGGCCGTCGTGGACGCCCACCGACAACATGATGAGGCGCAAGCCGCGCCTAGTGCAATACGCAGGCGGGGTCCCCGGCGGACCAAACAATCCGCTTGGTGCGCGGGCCCTTTATCTCTATCGCGACGGACGCGACACGCACTTCCGGGTGCATGGCACAAACGAGCCGTGGACGATAGGCACAGCGGTATCGAACGGGTGCATCCGTTTGATAAATGACGACATCATTGACCTCTACGACCGTACCCCTCTGGGCACGACGGTGCTGGTTATTTGATGGTCTGAGATGCGCCGCACGCTTGATCTCCGTCGGATGGTGAACGCTGCCAGCACGTCACCGTAAACGGGCCGCGGGGCACCGGGTGCCAATTATGTCATTTCCGCACTAGGCCTTGGCCTAGTTTGCAGCTAATTTAGCGGGGCTGCATTATTTTTTGTGGCGCTTCCATAGGCTATTCCGCCCCCGGGGAAAGGATTGCTTGATGAGCAGGATCTTGATTGCAATGGTTGCTATGCTCGCCGTTGCCAGCCTGAGCGGCTGCGCGAACGATTGGATCGGCAAAGGAAAGGGGAAGGCTCCTCCGCCGGAACCCGCTCCGGTAGAGCAGCCCGTAATTAAATAAGGACCGGCTTTCGGTGAGTATGGGAAGGGCCGCCAGGCCCTTCCCCGTCGATACGCAGGGGCCAAGGCCGACTTCATAGCCTACGGCGCGGTTGGCGGGCATAGGCTGGTCCTGGGCCTGCGCCTCATGAAGTTCGAGAACGCGGCGATGACGCTTGTAAATGGCCGTCTCTTGCTTGTGGCCCTGCTGCCGCTCGCGGCAGCGGCATGTCAGACGAAAGACCTGCCGGCCCAGCCGAATTTCGTTTCTTTTGCCGATGGCGGAACTGCCTCTCAAGATAAGGACGAGCGGTTCTTCATCGAGTTCCGCTCCCGCTACGCCCTCAGCTACGGCCACACTTACGCAGTTTTTGGGCGCTTGAACCAAGCCGGGAGAATGGTCGATCCCCAAGTCGCGGGCCTTCACCCGGCTTCGAATAGTGCAGTTCCCTACGTTCTGGGCCATTTCGTGCCGGTGCCAGCCGAAACCGGCTGGAGTGACGGTGATCTGGAAGAACAATACAGATCCGCAAGCTGGCGAGTCATGCTGACTCGGGACGAGTACAACAAAGTCGTTGCCTACATCCGGAAGCTGCAGGCGAAGTCCCATGTCTGGCAGGCAACAGTCTTGAACTGCAACAGCTTCGTGGCGGACATCGCGCGCTCCATGGGGTATAGGACTCCCGCTATTCAGCTTCGGCCGCAACAATTCATCACCAAACTTCGGGAAATGAATACATAGCCAAGTTTCGAGGAATGGATGGGGCCGAATGCGATCGGTACTGCCCCTCCGGCTGTCGCATTAGCGGATCACTGCGCATGAAGGTCGGCCGGTGACGAAATCGAGGGGATGGGTGAAGTGGTACAGTCCCAGATCGCAGAAAGGGCGGCGGTGGCCTGAAATGAGCATTGCAGTAGCCTCAGTTGGCGAGATCATATGGGTGGTCGGCGTCATTGCTTGGTATGTGATCCGGTATCCTTTCGAGCGCCGGGCGAGGCGTGTGCGAATTGTAAGTGGCGGCCGCTCACGTTCCGACACCGTCGGACTTGCATCGGCTCTTTTTGGCCTAGCTATCCTGCCTGCCTTCTATGTCGCCACCGGCATCCCCGGAGGGGCTGACCATCCGGCCAGCGCCTGGGCGGTGGCTCTAGGCACCATCATCTTCTGCTCCGCGTTGTGGATTTTTCGCATATCCCACAAGGAACTTGGCCGTAACTGGTCGATTACGCTTGAGATTCGCGAACGCCATGAACTGGTCTGCGCCGGGCCATACGCTTTAGTCCGCCATCCGATGTACACCTCGTTCCTGCTCATGGGGCTCGGCCAGGTCTTTCTGCTGTCGAACTGGGTTGCGGGCATTTCGGGTTTGATTGGTTTCGCAGTCCTTTTTCTGCTGAGAGTGGATAAGGAAGAGCGTATGATGCTGGAGAATTTCGGCTCGCAATACCGTGCCTATATGGAAAAAACCAAGCGCATAGTCCCTTATCTCTATTAGAGGTCGTTGATGCGAGGCCGAGCCCTCAAGCTTTCGATGCCCCGGCGCCTTGTTGGTGATCTGATGAGGTTTTCGATCGGCGTGCCACGGGTTGCAGTGCAGCGTCACATGAACCTCGGCCCACTCGTAGCGGCTAGAATGGCGCAGCAGGCCAGGCCCTCTTGGACCGCGATCTTCCTGAAGGGATACGCGCTTCTCGCCCGAGAGATGCCGGAGCTACGGCGCGCCTATGTCAAGTTGCCCTGGCCGCAGCTTTACGAGTATCCGGTAAGCGTAGCCTCGATTGCCCACGAGCGCGAGTATGACGGTGAGCCGGCCGTTCTGTTAAGCTGCATCAAGTGCCCGGAGCGCTATTCCATCACGGAACTTGAGGCATCGATCCACGCGGCGCGGTCACGGCCGATTCTTGAGGTCACGGAGTTCCGGCGTGCCTTGCGGATGGCACGTGCGCCCGCGCCACTCAGGTGGCTGCTCATGTGGCTAGGCCTGAATATCGCCCGGCAAAGGGCAAATTACTTCGGTACCTTCCAACTGTCCGTCTATTCGGGTCTCGGCGCGGAATCACTCAACCCGCTTACACCATTGACCACGCTTCTGAACTACGGTCCGATCGGCGAAGACGGATCGGTGAATGTCCGCATCCACTACGATCACCGGGTAATGGATGGAGCGAACGTCGCACGAGCACTAGAGAGATTCGAAAAGATTCTGAACGGCGCTGTCGCCAATGAAGTGGTGCTGCTCGGTCAAAGTGTTGCCGCTTCTGCAAGGCAGAGGCACGCGACATGATTTCGCACTGTGAATTCCGGCCAGCGGTCGTCGTGATTGGCGGGTCGGGTGGAATTGGACGGGCAATTGCGCGCGTCGCTGCACGTGAGCGCGGTGCGGTTGTGCTCGTTGCCCGCTCGCCCGAGGGTTTGGCCGCCGCGGCGGCTGAGGTTCGGGAGGGGGGTGGCGAGGCATTCACGCTCGAGTTGGATCTCGTGGCTGGCGATGCGCCAACGCGCCTAGAGGACTTTCTGTCCGCACACGGCCTGGTCTGTGATGTCCTGGTCAACAGCGCAGGCTATGGCCTACGGGGCGCGGCGACGGCGCTCCCTATTGATGGCCAGCTCGGCATCATCGATCTAAACATACATTCCCTCAGTGAATTGACCCTCCATTTTCTGCCGGGAATGGTGGCGCGCGGGCGGGGCGGGGTGCTCAATCTCAGTTCCGTGGCCGGGTTCCTTCCTGGGCCTTATATGGCTTTGTACTTCGCCAGCAAAGGTTTCGTGCGCTTCTTCTCAGAGGCGCTTCATCAGGAGTTGCGCCGAACTGGCGTGACTGTCACATGCGTGGCACCAGGACCGGTGTCGACGGAGTTTCTCGAAAGGTCCCGCGCCTATCAGACGCCGCTCTTCAGTATCTTGCCCAAGCTGGATCCGGAGGATGTGGCCGAACGTGCGTGGCGAGGGTTCAAATCCGGTCGTCGCCTCGTCGTACCGGGAATCTCGGCCAAGTTGGCTGCCCTAGCGGCAGCGCTCCTGCCTTCCGCAGCGATGCTGCCCCTGGTCGGCCGGTTGCAACGCGGCGGCAATGATCCATGTCCTTGCGGTTCAGGTGTAAAGTTCAAGAAATGCTGCGGTACCCGCCAGTTCCAGCTACGCCGGGGCCCTCGGGGAATTATCCCCTGATCGGACCAGCACGCCACTCGTCCCTCTGGCGATCGCCCTCAGCCTGCGTGCCGACCGGCTTGTGAAGTATCCGGCCCTTGCGATCGGCGCGGCGATCGCGGGGAGCCTCATATATGCGCTTGTGCCCATCTAATTGAGGGCGCAGGGGTCGGATCCCTGCACTGATGAGCGCCGGCATGCCGGAGTTTCCCTAGGCTTTCTGCCCGTCTAGCTGGCGCTCGTTTCTGTCGGCTACGCTGGTGCTCTCGCTAGAATAGCGATCGGACAAGTTCATCGTACATCTTGAGAGCCGAACTCCGCTTCACAGATTGAAGCATGCTCTGCTCTCGCGCCGCCCTTTTGAACGCTTGAAAGGCAACCTCAGGCTTGCAACCTCCCTCCCTCGCAGCAGCGAGGAGGCGAGCTGCCTCCTTGAATGTACGTTTTTCCTTGTTCTCCCATCGCCCGCCCAGGGCTTTCTCGGCGTCACAGATCGAGGAGACCAGCATCAAGCGCCCATCTGCAAATCGAATTCTGATTGGAAGAAAAGCGCTCATCGGTGGGGGCATTCTCCGCGACGAACGGCAGAACGCGAGCGTAGCCAAATGGTTGCAAGTAGGCTTCGGCAATCCGGGTGATGGAGGCGCCGCTTCGCAGATGGAGCGGTGGGGCTTTTTGCATTTCAGCTATTAACCTTCAGCGGCTCATTGCTGGATCTGCATGGTGCATCAACCTCGCACCAGGTTGCGCATGCGGCCGTTGATCGGCGGTCCTAGATCGGAAAGTTTGGTCATTGTGCCGGCAACAGCTTCGCGGCCTTGGTCAGGGTTGCCCGATTGTTGCCGTGCTTGCGGATCAGCTCGTGCAGCTGCGCTGGCGTGATGTTGTTCGTCAGCGCGAAATAGTCCATCTCGTACTCATCGTCGGGAGAGAGCCGCTTGCGGTCGCGAGAGTCGGGTCTGGTTTTGTCGTCTGCCACCTCGCACCTCCGGAATCTTGTCATGTTCGGTAGGGCCGACCGGCGTACCGTCCGGGACGACCTTTTCAGAAAGAGCGCGTTTCAAATCGTCGGCGCTTAGGGTGCCGGTTTCGAACAGGTGCATCACTCTTCGGCCGAGCTGTTCTCTGCCGGGGTCGCCGTTCGCCAAGCCCAACTCACGGCATCGATCGTCAAGAGCCTTGGTCAGCAAGGCTAGATCTTCGGGGCATGCGGTGCCTTGAAGTGACATTGCATCTCTCCCAAAAATGGGCGAAGCGATTGTAATCATCAGGCATCCGCTCGCCGAGCAAATGTGGAATGACGGCGAGATAAATAGCGCCCCATTTTTTTTGCGCCAATGTTCGAAACGTACCAAGAAAACAGTTCAAGAACGCACTGAGCTTTCTTCGAGACTCCAACTCCTGGCGAAGTGCATGGTGCGGGCAGGGAGAAGACCAATGCGTAAACTGCCCAGGAGCATTGACGCAGACGTTTTGATTGAAATCAGCAGGTACCTAGAGGACCGCCCGAAATCGACGCCGGTGCCGGTCCACAAGCTTGCTTCGATGATTCGGCATAGGGTCAGGACTGGGCTGCCGCTAGAATCCATTGAAGAGTTGGTTGTCGAGATGGCCACGTCGCGGCAACTGCCGATGCTCTTCGATTTGCCGGACGTGGTTGAGGATAACGTCATATCGCTCGCGCTCGCGCGCGCATCCTGACCAGCGGCTCAAGAGCAGCAGCTCGGCGTCGCCGCTATCGTCCCGCAAAATGCCGGGAAAAGATGGGGCGACCAACGTTGGGGTGTGGGGTGGTGGGGCCGTCGGTCACCCATAGGACAGGGGGCCATCAATCAAGAAAAATGCATAGGCCCTTATGCCATCATGCCACAACTGCTCTCCCAATGGAACAGGCCTAGAAACGGCATAGACGACTCAGAGCCTTCATCTCATTGGAGCCGATTACACCAGGCTCACCTTCAGAGAGATTGGTTAGCGACGGCCCTCCAGGTGTAAAGACAACACCGGCTCCCCTCCAGCGCTTGTCGTATGCGGGTGAGTGTGCCGGGATTCGGAATTCTGCGACCGATCTCAAACTCGCGGATCGTATCTTCGCTAAGATTGGACTTGGCGCCCAGCCGAACACGGGACCAGTTTAATAGCTCCCGTGCTGCTCGCGACTGCTCTGCCGTCAAGTCTCGCAAATGACATCTCCAGTCCAGGGATCCCTTCAGGAATCGAGGTTAAGTGGCGCGTGCCCTGGTTGTTCATGCCAGATCACCTGTCGTAGGTCGCGCCAGTCGACGGCTTGCGCGCAGGCCGGGCACCGGTGAAAATGTTCGCCCTCATTCACGGGCTCACCCTGTCGCGTGCCGACGATAGGCGGCCCGAGGTCTGAGAGCTTGGTCATCCCGGCAAAGCCTGCGCGGGCCTTGGTCAGGATAGTCCTGCTATTGCCGTGCCGGCGGATCAGCTCGCGCACCTGTTCCGGCGTCATGTTGTTTTGCATAGCAAAAAATTTGACCTCATAATCGTCATCCGCAAAAAGCCACTTACGGTCACTCAAGTCGCCTTTGCGCCTGTCCTCTGCCATTTCGGCCGCTCCTTAAAATTTGCAGAAAATTGTTATCTACGCTCTGGCTAATATACGCTGGCGATCTAGACTCGGTTCCATCATGCGTAGGCGGGCAGGCGCCGGCTCCGGTCGGCTACATCCAGACACGTTCCGGCAGGCGGTCGGCGGCTACAGTTCGGTCCTGCGCAACCGGGTGCTGGTCGGCTATGCGGCGGCCGTTGGGTTCTTCTATGTCGGGGTGTTCGCCAACATCGCCGGCGGCGCCTTTGCCTACATCGCCTACCATGGGCTCAGCCCCGAGCTTTACGGGCTGGTGTTCTCCTCAGGCGTACTGGGGCTGATGGCCGCCAACTTCGCCAATGCGCGCCTCGTCATTCGCCTTGGCAGCGATCGGATGCTCTTTGCCGGAGCGTTGGAGCGGCCGTTTTCGGCACTGCACTGGCCATTGTCACGATAACCGGCCTAGGCGGCGTTGCCGGGCTCATCGCTACGCAGTTTCTGTTTACGGCAATGAACGGCTAATCCTTGCCAACGCGGTAGCTGGGGCGCTTTCAAGCGTACAGCAACGTGCCGGCGCGGCGTCAGCAGTGGTAGGCGCCATCCAGTATGGCAGCGGCATGGTAGGCTCGGCGCTGGTCGGGGTCTTCGCTAACGGAACGCCGGCGCCGATGGGGATCGTCATGGCAGTGGCGGGCATAGGCTGCCTAGCCAGCGTCGTGATGGCGCGGCGCCCGCATCGCCGCAGCAGGTCGCTGAGGGAAAGCCGTGCTGCATTGAAATTATTGAAGAATTTTGTCCGAGAGCGCCACCGCAGGCGAATTATTTGCTAGTTATTTCAATAACTTAGCAGATTTTGGTAGCGGGAGAGGGACTTGAACCCCCGACCCCAGGATTATGATTCCCGTGCTCTAACCAACTGAGCTACCCCGCCAGGGCGGCGAAAGGCCCGAAATCCACCTTAAATCGCAAGGCATGTCGAGGCGTTCACCAAGGTCGCGCGGATATAAGGTTGGGATGGCAAGCCTGTCAAGCTTCGAAGCAGCCTGCGTGCCGGCATAATCTCGCCATCGAAAAGCTTTGCCTGGCAGGCAATCGAAAAGGGGTGCGGGGTTGAGTTCGACCGGGCACGTCGCTATGTCTCGGCCACGATTTTTAGAGTTTGAAAACAATGAAGCCGCGCATTGCAGTCCTCGGTTGCGGATACTGGGGCAGCAACCACATCCGCACCCTCAAGGCGCTCGGCGCCTTGTACGCGGTTTCGGACGACAACCGCGCCCGCGCGGAAGGCTTTGCCAGCGAGCAGGATTGCCTGGCGATCGAGCCGGAGCAATTGTTCGTTCGCGACGACATCGACGCCATCGTCATGGCGCTGCCGCCGCAGTTCCACGCCGACATGGCGGTGCGTGCCGTCGAGGGCGGCAAGGACGTGCTGGTGGAAAAGCCGATCGCGCTGACGGTGACCGATGCCGAGCGCGCGGTGCAGGCGGCGAAGGACAATGGCCGCGTCTTCATGGTTGGCCATGTGCTGCGTTTCCACCCGGCCTTCGAGACGCTGAAGGCGCTGATCGACAAGGGCGAGCTCGGTGAAGTCCGCTACATCCACTCGCACCGGCTCGGGCTCGGCAAGTTCCACACCGAGAACGACGCGCTATGGGATCTGGCACCGCATGATCTGTCGATGATGCTGGCGATCACCGGCACCGAACCGATCGAGGTCAGGGGCGAGGGGGCAGCACTGCTCGACAATCTCAGCGACTTCGCGCATCTGCACATGCGCTTTCCCAACGGTCTGCGCGGCCATCTCTTCGCCTCGCGGCTCAATCCCTATCGCGAGCGGCGGCTGACCGTGGTCGGCACCAAGGCGATGGCGGTGTTCGACGATGTCGAGCCATGGGAGCGCAAGCTTGCCGTCTACCGCCACGCGGTATGGCAGGACAGCGGCCAGTGGGCCTTCACCGCCAATGAGCCGTCCTATGTGGCGGTCGGCGAAGGCATGCCGCTGACGCGCGAGCTGGCGCATTTCATCCAGTGCATCGAAACGCGGGCCGAACCGCGCACCAGCGGCGAGGAAGCGATCAGGGTTCTGCGCATCCTGACGGCGGGCACCGTGACCCACTCCGGGTCCGATTCCTGACAGCCAGTCTTCTTCGTAGAGGA
Organism: Mesorhizobium sp. LjNodule214; assembly: GCF_964252735.1. NCBI lineage: Bacteria > Pseudomonadati > Pseudomonadota > Alphaproteobacteria > Hyphomicrobiales > Phyllobacteriaceae > Mesorhizobium > Mesorhizobium sp. LjNodule214. Next base: position 1,524,624 of record NZ_CAXUPE020000002.1, on the reverse strand, counting down.
GGTTGCGGCGGCGTCTCTACTCGGCGGGGATATGTGCCGGGCGGGCGGCAAGCCGGCTCAGCATGGCCTCGGCCTCGGCGCCGCGCTCGGAGCGCTCGATGAAGCCGCCGCCGAACACGCGGGCCTCGTTGCCGTCGTCGGAATAGAGCACGCAGGCCTGTCCCGGCGCGATACCAGACTCGCCGTCGACCAGCTCCACCGAGGTGACGCCGTCGCGGTGATGCAGCACGGCCGGGCGCGGCGGGCGCGTCGAGCGGACCTTGGCGAACAGCTCGAGGCCGCCAGCGGGAACGTCGGACAGCGGCCCATCACCCAGCCAGTTCATGTTGCGCAGATAGATCTTGTGCGTCTCCAGCGCCTCGCGCGGACCGACGACGACGCGCGCCCGGTCGGCGTCGAGATGCACGACATAGAGCGGCTCGCCCGAGGCGATACCGATGCCGCGGCGCTGGCCGATGGTGTAGCGCAAGATGCCTTCATGGCGGCCGAGTACACGGCCGTCTATATGGACGATGTCGCCCGGATTGGCGGCGGCCGGCTTCAGCTTGGCGATGATGTCGGAATATTTGCCCTGCGGCACGAAGCAGATGTCCTGGCTGTCCTGCTTGGCGGCAACGGTCAGCCCCATCTCCTCGGCAATGGCGCGAACCTCGGGCTTGGAAAGCCCGCCGAGCGGAAAGCGCAGATAGTCGATCTGCGCCTGCGTGGTGGCGAACAGGAAATAGCTCTGGTCGCGATCGGCGTCGACCGGCCTGTACAGTGCGCGGTGCGCGCCGTTGGCGCCGGAGCGGATGTAGTGGCCGGTGGCCAGCGCGTCGGCGCCAAGCTCCTTGGCGGTCGCCAAAAGGTCGGCGAACTTCACCGTCTGATTGCACGACACGCAAGGGATCGGAGTCTCGCCGGCGACATAAGAGTCGGCGAAGGGATCGATGACCGCCTTGCGGAAGCGCTCCTCGTAGTCGAGCACGTAGTGCGGAATGCCGAGCGTCTCGGAGACGTGGCGGGCATCGTCGATGTCCTGGCCGGCGCAGCAGGAACCGGCGCGGTGCGTTGCCGCGCCATGGTCGTAGAGCTGCAGCGTGACGCCGACGACGTCATAGCCCTCGCGTTTCAACAGGCCGGCAACGACCGATGAATCGACGCCGCCCGACATGGCGACGACGACTCGGGTGGTTTCGGGGCGTCCTGGAAGGTCGAGGCTGTTCATGGTTCTTTCGTTCTGCGTGGCGCCTGAATGCCAATGACCGGAATATAGGTCAAGCACCTGCGCGGCGCCAGCATCTCGCGCCCGGGCGATTTTTGCCAGCGAATTCAGTGTCTGGTGGCTGATATCTCAAATGCCGACGAAAAGACTAACGCGGCGTTCATGATCCTTACCTAGCTATTAGGGTTCGCTTAGGCAATTTTTAAAGCTGTGGCGGTACTGTGGCGGGGATTGGGTCTTTGAGTTTTTTGTAGAGAGTACGATGACCGATCTAGTTAGACCGCGAGTCAAATATGTTATCGGGCCTGACGGCAGCCCTCTCACGATTGCCGATCTGCCGCCGACGAACACACGGCGCTGGGTTATTCGGCGCAAGGCGGAAGTGGTGGCTGCTGTACGCGGCGGCCTTTTGAGCCTTGAAGAGGCATGTCAGCGCTACAAGCTCACCACCGAGGAATTCCTGTCCTGGCAGGCGTCGATCGATGAATACGGCCTTGCCGGGCTGCGCACGACGCGCATCCAGCAATACCGGCACTAGACAAGGCCGGGTCAAAGATAGAGGGCGCGGCCTTGCCGCGCCCTTTTGTTTGCCGCAACGATCCTGCGTGGCTCAGACCGTCAGCACCACCTTGCCGATCGGCTTGGTGGCGAGAAAGGCATGGGCGGCGCCGGCTTCTTCCAGCGGCAGAGCCTTTGCCACGTGGACGGCGAGTTCTTTCGCATCGATCAGTCCGCCAAGCTCGGCAAGGCCGGCGCGATCGGGTACCACGGACATGCGCTCGACACGGATATTGCGGGCGCCGGCGTCTGCTTTGGTGGTGTCACTGACATCGAGTAGCGACACCAGCACGCCGCCGTCCCTGAGCACCTTCAGCGAACGCTGTGCATGGTCGCCGCCGATCGGGTCCAGCACCAGGTCGATATCGCCGACCTTGCTGGTGAAATCACCTGCGGTGTAGTCGATAACCTCGTCGGCGCCGAGCGAGCGGACGAAGTCGAGCTTTTCCGGGCTGGCGGTGGCGATGACATAGGCGCCGCGCGCCTTGGCGATCTGCACAGCCAGATGCCCGACTCCGCCGGCCGCAGCGTGGATCAGCACGCGCTGGCCCTGTTTCAGGCCGCCATGGCGCACCAGACCTTGCCAGGCCGTCAGCCCGGCCAGCGGCAGCGCGGCGGCTTGAATGTGGTCGATGCCTTCGGGCTTCGGCGCGATTTCGTCCGCCGGCGCGACCGCCAGTTCGGCATAGGCGGCCGCTTGCCTCGGAAAGCGCGGCATGCCGAACACCGCGTCGCCGATCTTGAGGCCGGTCACGTCAGGGCCTAGCGCCTCGACGGTTCCCGAGATGTCCCAGCCGAGGATGAAGGGCGGTTCGCCAAGCAGCGGGAAATAGCCGGCACGAACGGCGCCATCGACGGGGTTGATGCCTGCGGCCTTGACGCGGACAAGCACCTCGCCGGCCTTTGGCGAGGGGTCGGGCCGATCGGCAATGACGAGGACGTCGGGTCCGCCGACGGAGTTCTGGATAATGGCACGCATGGAAATCTCCTGCTGGTTGGTGTGCCACTATCATTTGGATAGTAATATTCTCTTGTCTAGTATGTACCTTTTCTATATATAGGTACCTCATGGATAGTGAAGACAACTCCTCGTTCGGCTACGACGCCTTCCGGCGGACTTGCCCCTCGCACACCGTGCTCGAGACGCTGGCCAACAAATGGGTCTATCTGGTCGTTTGTGCATTGCGCCGCGGCCGGCTGCGCAATGGCGAACTGGCGCGCAAGCTCGAAGGCATCACGCCGAAGATGCTGACGCAGACGCTGCGCATCCTCGAACGCGACGGCATCGTGCGGCGCGAGATCTTTCCGGTCATTCCGCCGCGAGTCGAATACGAGCTGACCGAACTTGGCCAGAACCTGGCGGGGCTGCTCAATCAGATCAGGTCCTGGTCGGAGCAGCATGTGCCCGACATCAAGGATGCCCGCGCGCGGGCATCGATGGACTCTCGAGAGGATTCGATGGCGCGGGGCTGAGGCCGGCACCGGGCCTGTTCAGGGTCCGGTCGCGGCAGATCGATGGCGTTCCGGGAACGCCGATTGGGCTGGTTTCAGCCGATCATGGCGCTGCGGCCACCCAGTTCGGCATCGCGGATCTTGGTGTCGCGCGATTCGAGCATCTCGGCCTTGGAAAGCTCCGCTTCAGCTTCGCCGAGTAATGATTCGGCAACGCTTCGCTGCTGGGCGAGGTCGCTTTGGGAATTTCTGAGGTTGTCGCGGCGCAAGCGCGCCGCCTTGGCGAAGGTCGGATAGGCAAAATGGTTGATGTCGGTGATGCCGGCTTTCTTCTCTTCAGCGGTGATCTGAAGCTCCAGTTCGACAGCCATGCGTTCGAACTCGGCAATCATCATGTCGAGTTGCAGCAGCTGCCGCCGCTTCTCATTCACCTGAAACTGCTTCAGCCGAACGAGGTTTTCACGTGACTTCATGATTCGGTACTCCCGGAAACGCACACCCGCACATATCGTCCAAACCGCCTGAAAAGGCCCAGGCGTCACCCGTTTCCCCCGGCTTTCCCCGAACTATGGGAAACAAACTCCTAAAGTTTTTTGCCGTTGGTAACCATTCGTTTACGGGCATTGTTAATCATACGGGCGAGGACTTAAGGCCGGGTAAAAATTCCGGTTTTCGGCGGAAAGCCAACCGGCGAGTCCCTGGAGTCACTTAGGCTGGCTTATTAATGTGGTGCATTAGCGGTTTGGGTCTGTGATTCGTTATTAGATTCAAGAGGGTGTAGAAAGGGGTTAAAAAATCTGGTATCGTCCTCGGCACGAAATTAGGTTTTGTTAACCATTCGGTGGCACCTTCTGTTCAGGCAATCACTGCTCCGGTCCGGGACGGGTCGTGACATGGACCGGCAGCAGAAAAGGGGAATGAAATGCGTGTTCTGCTGATTGAAGATGACAGTGCAACCGCACAAAGCATCGAATTGATGCTGAAATCCGAAAGCTTTAACGTTTATACGACCGATCTTGGCGAAGAGGGCGTCGATCTCGGAAAGCTCTACGACTATGACATCATCCTTCTCGATCTCAATCTTCCCGACATGTCGGGTTACGAAGTCTTGAGAACACTTCGCCTCTCCAAGGTGAAGACACCGATCCTGATCCTGTCCGGTATGGCCGGCATCGAGGACAAGGTGCGCGGCCTCGGCTTCGGCGCCGACGACTATATGACCAAGCCGTTCCACAAGGACGAGCTGGTGGCGCGCATCCATGCCATCGTGCGGCGCTCCAAGGGCCATGCCCAGTCGGTCATCACCACCGGCGACCTGGTGGTCAATCTCGACGCCAAGACCGTCGAAGTCGGCGGCCAGCGCGTCCACCTGACCGGCAAGGAATATCAGATGCTGGAGCTGCTCTCGCTGCGCAAGGGCACCACGCTGACCAAGGAAATGTTCCTCAACCACCTTTATGGCGGCATGGACGAACCGGAACTGAAGATCATCGACGTCTTCATCTGCAAGCTGCGCAAGAAGCTCGACGCCGCGTCCGGTGGCCAGAATTACATCGAGACGGTCTGGGGCCGCGGCTATGTGCTGCGCGAACCGGAAGACATTCGCGTCAGCGCCTGAGCGAAACCTTCGTTTGATTTTCCAATAAAAAACCCGGCTTCGGCCGGGTTTTTGCATGCTGGGCGTTGAAGCCGCCCGCATCTCCGATACTGGCGAATCAGGCGGCGATTTTCAGGGCACGGAAACGCTCGAGCAATTGCGGCCGGTTGAACGGCTTCAGCAGATAGCCCTGGGCGCCGGCGCGCTTTGCCTTCATGATCGAGGCGACGTCGACCTCGACCAGCGAAACCAGGATCTGCGGCTTGACCACGCTCTCCATGGCGCGGATGCGGCGGATGAGGTCCACGGCCTGCACATCCGCCAAGGCGCCGTCGATCACGATGACGTCGGGCATGTCGGCGGCGCACATCTCGATGGCGTCGAGCCCCGTGGCCGCTTCGATTACGGTCAAATCGGAGCCGCCGAGGATGCGCTTTGCAACTTTCCTGATGACGCTCGAATCGTCGACGAACAGGCAGCGTTTCATTTCCGGGTCCTCTCAGCCATCTGGCGAACCGGCAATCTGCGGCCAACCACGAGGCATACTAGAGCAATCTGGTAAAGAAGCCGAAAAGCCGTTAGGTAAAGTTTTTGCAAAGATACGCCGTGCGCGTCTTTTTCGTCGCGAATGCCGCGAGACCAAGCCAGCAAAACTTGCTCTGCCTGAATTATCGCCGAATTAACAAATATTAGCAGAAATAAATACTTTGGCTGTTCTTGCCGACTGGGCGAAGGTTTCAGGCCGCCGAAAGCACGATCTCCTCGGCGGTCGCGTGGATTGAGATCGTCATGTTGGCCTCCCGCGCCAGGAGCAGCGTGTAATATGGCTGCACCGAATGGGCGTCGATCGGCTCCTCGGGCTTGTGGCCGGAATGAAGCTCCAGGAATTTCGGCGGCACGCGCAGCATCGGGCCGGCGGCCGACAGCGCAAAACGCGGCTCGGTGTCCAGATTCTCCAGCGTGACCACAAGCTTGCCGCCGCGCGGGATCGCCGCGTTGGCGACGAGAAGGAGGTTGAGCAGCAGTTTGACCTTGTTCTTGGGCAGCAGCGCGCGGGGCCCGTTCCAGGAGAGTTCCGGCTTTTCGTTTTTGAGGAAGGCGATGGCGACGGCTTCGGCATCGCCGGTGTCGATCATCATGCCGGCCGAGCCGGCGGCGCCGAAGGCGATGCGGGCAAATTGCAGGCGGGCCGAAGCGTTCCTGGCGCTCTGGCGGATCAGCTTCATGGCGTCCTCGTCGGCGCCGCCCTCATCGAGCAGTTCGAGGCCGTTGTTGATCGCGCCGACCGGCGAAATGATGTCATGACAGACCCGGCTGCAAAGAAGCGCTGCAAGATCCGGTGCTGAAAGGGCGAACAGTTCGGCCATGGGCGAAGTCCCTGATAAAATCCACGTACTCATGGCCGAGCGATCAATTGTCGCGCCTGCCCACACGAATCACGCCCTCTCCCCAGGTCATCTGAATACACAGCGCCTGTGCGTGCGGCAACAAATCCAAAATTGTCGTTAGCGAAAATGGTGAGTTCACGCAGGATTCCCGGCCTGCGCAGGCGGTTCGAAGCCGGTGTGTGAGGGACGCCGGCCTTCGAACTGCCATCTTCATGTGGAAGCTTAATGGTTGAAAAAGGATTACGGCATAGTTTGCCTGTGACAGTTACCCCTAGCGGCCGCCAAGAGCCGCATGGGTGCGAGGCGTCGGCGAAAGTGCTCCCTGACGGAGATTGGAAGCATGTTTTCCCGATTCTACGACCGGAGTTTTTTCCGAGTCATCTCAATGACGATTGCCCTGATGGGCGTTCTCGTCTTTTCGACCTCCGCGCTGCGGGCCCAGGAGTATACCGCTCAGGAGATCGTCGATTCCGGCCATAAATTCTTCGGCGCCACGTCGGGCGGGCTTGCCACCGTCGTCGAGAAGATTTTCGCTTCCTATGGCCTGCCCAACGGCTATCTGCTCGGCGAAGAGGGCTCCGGCGCGCTGATCGGCGGCCTGACCTATGGCGAGGGAACGCTCTACACCAAGAACGCTGGCGACCATAAGGTCTTCTGGCAAGGTCCGTCGCTCGGCTGGGATTTCGGCGGCGAGGGCTCGCGCGTGATGATGCTGGTCTACAATCTCGACGATGTGAACAGCCTCTACAACCGCTTCGGCGGCGTTGCCGGTTCGGCCTATGTGGTGGCCGGCGTCGGCTTCAACGTGCTGCAGAACAACAGGGTGCTGCTGGTGCCGATCCGCACCGGAGTCGGCGCCAGGCTTGGCATCAATCTCGGCTATCTGAAGCTCACCCAGCGGCCGACCTGGAATCCGTTCTGATCGGGCATGTCGGTATTCAGGTGATGCCGGCCTGACCTGAATCTCGACATGCCCTCAACCCGCGATCATGCCATCGAGCGGATTTTGTGAGGTCACAGGCTGAACGTGGCCGCGGCACACTCTTGCCGCGGCGCTGGATTTCCGTCATGCGAAGATGGCAAAGTCGAGCTTTGGCGGTTGTTGCCATCATAGCGGATAGTCACCTTGATCCAGTCGATCCTGTTTTTCGCCCTCGGCTTTCTCTGCGCCGGCTTTCTGGCTTTGCTGGTCGCCCCGGCCATCTGGCGGCGGGCCGTTGCGCTGACGCGCAAGCGGTTCGAGGCGTCCATGCCGTTGACGTCGGTCGAAATCCAGGCCGACAAGGACCGGATCAGGGCCGAGTTCGCGATGTCGGCGCGCCGGCTGGAGATGAGCGTCAAGGCATTGCGGGAAAAGGCGGCCGAACAGCTGGTCGAGATCGGTCGCGGCCGTGAGGCCCTCAAGGGGCTGGCGGTCGAGCGGAAGGACAAGCAGCAGGCGCTTTCCGAACTGGAGGCGAGGACCGCAGAGCTTCATCAGCGCGAGGAACAGTTGCAGCACCTTTCGGACAAGCTCGCGCAAAGCGAGCGCATGCTGGAGAAGCGCGCGCTCGAGCTCGAAAAGCTGGAGCAAATGTATGACGACGCCAGCTTCTCCTCCAGCAACCGGCAGATCGAACTGGTGGCACGCGAATCCGAATTGGAGAGCCTTGCCAACGACATCGCCGTGCTGCGCAGCCAGCGCAAGGAGGCGGACAGGCGCAATCAGGAAACCGCGGCCGAAAGCAAGGCTGCGCGCGAGGCCTTGAAGGTGGAGAAGAAGAGAACCGTCGAGCTCGACAAGAAGGTCGAGCGCCTGCTCGCCACGCTTGCCGATCGTGAGGAGAAGCTCGACCGCCACGAGAAGGAAATGGCGCGATTGCGCGAACGATCGAAGGGCGAGGCCGAGGCTAACGCTCCGGCGGCGCTGCTTGCCGGCGGAGGCGACAGCCTGACTGCCGTCAGGAGCGACGACATCGACAAGGCGATCGCCAAGCTCGATGGCGACCGCGAGCGGCTGGAGGCGCGGCTGACGACGCTGGCCCGCGAGAACAAGCGGTTGAAGGCGGATCTCGGCGCGCTGGCTGTGTCCAGCCCCGTGAATGGCAGCGCCGCACTGCGCGAGCAGATGAATGAACTGGCGGCGGAGGTCGTTCACCTGACGGCCAAGCTCGAAGGGCCCGATTCGCCGATCGCCAAGGCATTGGCAGCACCGTCGGATGCCAGATCCGGCAACCGCAGTCTTGCGGACCGTGTGCGGGCGCTGCAGAAGGCGGATTCGCCGACCTGAAAGTGGGGACACCACCAACCGCTTGCGCCTATGGCAGGGTATCACCATGTCTAACGGCATGATCCTCTATGCCGCTCTCGCGATTACCCTGCTGGCTGCCTGGCATTTTCATCCGGTGCCCTTTGCACTGCTCGACGCTGCAACGTCGCTGGTCAGTGCGACGGAAATCGCTCGCGATGCGCGATCGAAGGCCACCGGCGCTCCGGTGCCGTTGGCCGATGATATGGAGACCTTCAGGATGGATGTCGCGCCGAGCGAGACCGGGACGACGCGCGTTGTCGGTGACGGGTTCGTGCGATCAGCAGCGCGAAAAATGATGCAGCGCGATGGCTGAGGCGGCGGCGACGTTCAGGCTGTCGAAGCCTTGCGCCATGCCGATCCGCACCGTTTTCAGGCGGGCGAGCAGGCTTTCGGGCAAGCCTTCGCCTTCCGTGCCGAGATAGAGCGCCAGCCTGTCCGTCCTCTTTGCGTCGCGAATGTCGGCCTCGCCACGCGGCGACAGCGCGACCTGGCTGAAACCCAGCCGGTCGAGCATGGCGATGAAGCTGGTTGTATCGTCAAAGGAGGCGAAGGGCACCTTCAGCGCCGCGCCGACCGAGACGCGGATTGCCTTGCGGTATAGCGGATCGCAACAGGTCGCGTCGAGCAGCACGGCATTGGCGCCAAAGGCGGCGGCGTTGCGGAAGATCGACCCCATATTGTCGTGATTGGCGATGCCGACGAGAATGACGACCAGCGCATTGGCAGGCAAGGTTTCCAGCAAGGCCTCGGCCGGCTGCAAGGCGCCCCTGCTGCCGATCGCCAAGATGCCGCGGTGCATGTGAAATCCGGCGATCCGGTCGATGATCTCGCCGCTGGCGACATAGACCGGAAGGTCCGCCGGCGCCTTGCGCAAGGTCTCGTCGAGGCCGGCCAGCCGGTTTTCGAGAACCAGTATCGATTCGGCAGCAAAGCGACCGGCCGACAGCAGGATTTCGAGCACGACCTTGCCTTCGGCAACGAAACGGCCGTGCCGGCCAACGAGGTCGCGCTCGCGTATGTCGAGATAGGCGGCGACACGCGGGTCTTGCGGATCATCGATGTGGATCAGGTCCATGCATTGCCTCAGCCTGCTCACATCGCCCGAACGATGGATTTTCGGAAAGCGATGCGCGGATACGACATGGAGAGCGGCGTACATCCGGATGGACGCACGCGGCTCGAAAGTCGTCAGCGAGATAACGATCGGACTTGCCGGTCAAGTCCCGGCGCGGCGCAGGCGATGGGCCATCTGCGACAAGTCGCCATCGCCGAAGATGCCGTCCAGCATGCGAAGCAGCTCACGCGCGGCTTCGGATTTGCAAGCATAGTAGATCATCTGCCGGTCACGGCGGGTCTCGACAAGGTCGAGCGCCCGAAGCTTGGCCAGATGCTGCGACAGAGCGGATTGGCTCAACTGGACCTTGTCGGCGATGGCACCAACCGACATTTCACCGTCCATCAGGTAGCTCATGATCAACAGCCGTTTCTCGTTGCCCATAAGCGTGAGGAACGTGGCTGCTGATTCGGCGTTGGCGAGTAGCTTGCTCGAGATCATCGATGCCCCATGTTTTTGAGCTCATCCTGACGCTATGGGGGCAATAGCGTCAGATTCCATAAATTCACGTGTGGATGCACGCTGCTGAATCAGCGTCATGTGCGAGGGTAGAACATTTCCTCCAAATCTCAAGACTTGCTTTTGATTCAAGGCGATTAACTATCGATCTTGTGAATAGCCGGCTGCGCGTCCGGCCTTGGCCATATCGACCAGGACCGGCCGCAACTCGCGGGCCGTCTTCAGGGGTTCGGGGAAGAAAACCCGGCATATGGCGTCGCCCGAGGCCAGATCCATGCCGTCGGCGTCGAAGCCGGTGGCAATCCAGCCATCGCCCTCGGCATTGGCATAATGGCGGGCATAGACGGCGATCGCGTCGAGGTGGTCGGCATTCATGTGGTCGAGAGCCGATTGTTCGCCGGCAGCCAGCTCGTCGACGACCGGCCCGGTGGTGACCAGGTCGCCATGATCGAGCAGATAGGCCTTGCCGAAGCCGCCATTGAGACTGGCGCGCTCGGGCTCGAGCCGGAAGATCGAGAAATCACCAAGCCCGGCATAGAGCCGCGCCTTGGGATTGCGGTTGAGATAGCGCCGCTCCGCGCGGGCATGCTCGTCCGATCCTCGCTCGAGCCGTCGTGCCCGGCAGACCAAAGTGACACGCGGATGCGCCAGCGGATCGCCCTTGCCCGGTTCGCCGACAAGCAGCGAGCAGCGCGGGTCGGCGAGGATAGCACCTGTATGCGCGGACAGCATCGACACCAGGATCAGCGGCGCACCGTCAACGTCGGTGGCAACGCCGACCCTGCTCGCCAATGGCGATCCGGTCGCGGGCTCGATGACGGCCAGCGCGCCGAAACGGGCGCCGCGGATCAGCGTCCTTGCCAGCCGGATCGCTTCGGCGTCGGTCTCGCGTATGACGTCCTTGTTGCGATCAACCAAAAGTGTTCACCGTCATAAGTTGATTTTCCTTCTCCACTTATCAGCCGATCACGCCCGATTTGACAAGGGCCTCGACCTCGCTTTGCGCAAAACCGAAGCGCCTCAGCACCATCACAGGCTGGAGATCGTGTTCGGCCGGCTTGCTGGCAAGCGTCGACGGCGTTTGCGAGAAGCGCGGCGCCGGGGCAGGGCGATCGAGCCTGCCTGCTTTTACAAAGGCGCCGCGGGCACGATTGTGCGGATGGTTTTTGGCTTCCTGCAGCGACAGCACCGGCGCGACGCAGGCGTCGGTTTCCGCAAACAGGGCGGCCCAGTCGTCGCGCGTCTTCTGCTTCATCCGCCGGGCAATGGCGCAGCGCATATCCGGCCACAGCGCCTTGTCGAACTGATCGCGCACGAAACGCTCGTCGATCGGGAGCAGCCTGGCGAATTCGGCGAAGAAGCGCGGTTCGAGGCAGCCGACGGCGACATGCCGCCCATCAGCCGTCTCGTAAGTGTCGTAGAAGGGCGCGCCGGAATCGAGCAGGTTTACGCCGCGTGCATCCCGCCAAACGCCGGCCGCCATCAGGGCATGGACTGGCGCTGCCAGCATCGAGGCGCCCTCGACCATGGCGGCGTCGATCACTTGGCCCTTGCCGGAACGCGAGCGCTGAAACAGCGCGGCGAGTGCGCCGGTAATCAGCATCATGGCACCGCCGCCATAGTCGGCGACGAGGTTGAGCGGCGGCACCGGTTTGCCTCCCTCGCTGCCTATGGCGTGCAGCACGCCGCAATAGGCAAGATAGGTGATGTCGTGGCCGGCGCGGCCCGATAGTGGCCCGCTCTGGCCGAAGCCGGTCATGCGGCCGTAGATCAGCGCCGGGTTGCGCTCCAGCATCGCGTCCGGTCCGAGGCCAAGCCGCTCCATGACGCCAGGACGAAACCCTTCGACCAGCATGTCGGCCTTTTCGGCAAGGCTGAGCAGCAGTTCGGTGCCTTCCGGGCGCTTCAGGTCGATGCGCAGGATGGAGCGGCCATGACGGTCGAGGTCGTAGTCCTCCGGCAGCGGCAGCAAAGGCTGACCGGAGCCCGCCCGCTCGATGCGCAGCACGTCGGCGCCCATTTCCGACAACATCAGGCCAGCCAGCGGCACCGGTCCGAGGCCGGCCATCTCGATCACGAGCAGACCGCTGAGCGGGCCGCTCCTTGCCGGGATGGTGGCGCTCATGGCCGGCTATTTCGGCGCCATGCGGATGGCGCCGTCGAGACGGATGGTCTCGCCGTTCAGCATCTGGTTCTCGACGATGTGGAGCGCAAGTGCCGCATATTCGGAAGGCTCACCCAGCCGGGACGGAAAGGGCACCGCCGCACCCAGCGAATCCTGCACGTCCTGCGGCATGCCGGCCATCATCGGCGTCCTGAAGATGCCCGGTGCAATCGTGCAGACGCGGATGCCGAAACGCGCGAGGTCGCGGGCCACCGGCAGCGTCATGCCGACGACGCCGCCCTTGGACGCGGAATAGGCGGCCTGGCCGATCTGGCCGTCATAGGCAGCGACGGAAGCTGTGTTGACGATGACACCACGCTCGCCGCCTGCAAGCGGCTCGAGCTTCGCTGCCCGGTCGGCGAACAGGCGGATCATGTTGAAGGTGCCGATCAGGTTGATCTCGATCACCTTGCGGTATTGCTCGAGCGGATGCGGACCATCTTTGCCGATCGTCTTCACGCCGATGGCGATGCCGGCGCAATTGACCAGGACGCGCGGTTCACCGAGCCGCTCCGCCACTTCGGCGAAGGCGGCCACACCGCTGTCGCTGCTGCTGACGTCGCACTGAACGGCAATGCCGCCAATATCGGCCGCCACCGTCCTGGCACGGTCGATGCCGACATCAAGGATGGCGACGCGCGCGCCTTTGGCGGCAAGCGCTCGGGCTGTCGCCTCGCCGAGGCCGGAGCCGCCGCCGGTGACGATCGCAATCTGGCCATTGGGGTTCATGCCGGCGTCCTCCACACATTTCGGATGATGCTACGAAGCTCGCAGCGCAGGCGCAACCGGCAGGATAGCCTCAAGCCATGACCGGGACGGGATCGGAAACCCGCGCCACGTCCGCATGGCAGACCTCGCCCGACAGCCGGGCCACGGCGCCCGGCACGATCTCGTGCGACAGAAGCCGGTCGAGGTCGACCGGGCGCGGCATGGAGATCTGCCCGCGCGGGATCCTCTTGAAGCCGAGCGGGCCGTAGTAGGGCTCGTCGCCGACCAGCATCACCGCCGGCATGCCGGCCTTGGTGGCGGCCTCCAGCGCGATTGCCACCAGCCGGCGGCCGATGCCGAGATTCTTGAAGGCAGGCCGCACCGCGAGCGGCCCGAGCATCAGCGCACGGCCGGCGCCGGCCGCGATGCGCGTCATCCGCACCGAGGCGACGACAATAACGCCGTCGACGGCGACGAAGGACAAAGCGCGCTCATGCCCTCCGGCTTCGCGGATCTTGTAGGCGGCAAGCACGAACCGACCAGGCCCGAAGGCCTCGTCGTTGATGGCTTCGATTTCGGTATCGTGCGCCGGGGTTTCCGGCAGGTATTTCACGTCGGCAAGGCTCATGGTCTTTGCGTTCCGGTAGAGGAGGAAAAGGTTTGCTGCAAACGGCAGCGTTCGCCAGTCAGCGCTTCATCAAGCGCGGGCGCCCTTTCGTCGTCGGTCAAACCGGATCATGGCAAAGTCGAACATGCGGATTGTCCGCTAGCATCAAATTCCGGCCGCTGCAATCGGCCGTTTTCGTCCGCCGTTGCGGCCGAGTGACGGTCTGTTCAGCACATGACGACTTCGGCAGGGCAACCTTGCGTCTACATTGAGCAGAAGACGCAAGGAGATTTGCATGGGATTGCTGGTCGAAGGCAGGTGGCAGGATCGCTGGTACGATACGGCGGACAGCGGCGGCAGGTTCGTGCGGGCGCAGGCGCAATGGCGCGACTGGATCACCGCTGACGGGGCGCCGGGAGAGGGCCGAAAGCGCGGCTTCAAGGCCGAGCCCGGGCGTTACCACCTCTATGTCTCGCTTGCCTGCCCCTGGGCGCACCGGACGCTGATCCTGCGCGTGCTGAAGAAGCTGGAAGGCATCATCTCCGTCTCGGTCGTGCATCATTTCATGGGTGCGGACGGCTGGACGTTCCTGGCCGAGGACGGCGCCACCGGCGATACGCTTTATGGCCTCGATTTCCTGCACCAGATCTATGCCAAGGCCGACCCCGCCTATTCGGGCCGGGTGACGGTGCCGGTGCTGTGGGACAGAAAGGAACAGACGATCGTCTCCAACGAGTCTTCCGAGATTATCCGGATGCTCAATTCAGCGTTCGACGAATGGGGCGATACGAGCCTCGACTTCTATCCCGAGGAGTTGCGTGGCGAGATCGACCGCATCAACGCACTGGTCTATCCCGCCATCAACAACGGCGTCTATCGGGCCGGCTTCGCCACCACGCAACGCGCCTATGAAGAGGCGTTCGGGGAATTGTTCGCCGCACTGGATACGCTGGAGGAACGGCTGTCAAAGCAGCGCTATCTCGTCGGCGATCGCATCACCGAGGCCGACTGGCGGCTGTTCACCACGCTGGTGCGCTTCGACCCGGTCTATGTCGGCCACTTCAAATGCAATCTGCGCCGCATCGCCGACTATCCGAACCTGTCGAACTATCTGCGCGATCTCTACCAGGTGCCCGGCATCGCCGGCACGGTCAACCTGCACCACATCAAGGCGCACTACTACGCCAGCCACCGGACGATCAATCCGACCGGGATCGTGCCGGTCGGCCCGGAACTCGACTATGCCGCGCCGCATGACCGGGCGCGGTTCGGGAAAGCCGCATGATCTACCAGTAGGGCGAGGGCTTTTCGCCGTGAAAAACCTCGGCGATCCGGCGCAGCGTCGCCGGGGTGGTTGCTTCCGGCAAGCGGTCGAGCGGGAAGAAGGCGGCTTCGGCGATCTCGTGGTCCGGCAGCTTCGGCGCCGTCTGGCTGAAGGCTTCGATTAGATAGAGGCCGACATGGTCGCGCTTGCTGGAGCGGCGGTTGAAATGCATCGACTTCAGCACCGGCGGCGCGGTCAGAGCGATGTTGCCCTCCTCGGCAAGCTCGCGCGCCAACGCCTCGACCAGAGTCTCGCCGGTTTCGACGCCGCCACCCGGCAGTTGCCAGCCCGGAACATAGGTGTGGCGGATCAAAAAGACGCTGTTGGAGCCGCGGTCGTGAATGAGGCCGCGCACGCCGAGCGTCATCGGCCGCCGCAGCAGGAAATAGAGATGGAACAGCCTCGACCTCAGGCCCGGCCAGCCGGTCTGGCGCAAGGCCAGTTCCGGGTCTGACGTTGCCGTCATCCGTGAAACCATGAGTGGAAAGCGGGGGCCGCGTCGCTTATGAATGAAGGATGTTCAGGCTCGCGCATATTTCCGATATCCATCTGGGACCGCTCCCCGGTGTAACCTATCGCGAACTCGCCTCCAAGCGCGTGGTCGGCTACGTCAACTGGCAACGCAACCGCCGCCGCCACATGCACGACGCGGTCATCGACACACTGCTTGCCGATATGAAGGCCAGCGCTCCCGATCACCTTGCGGTGACGGGCGATTTGGTCAATCTGGCGCTCGACGGCGAGATCGAAATGGCCAGGCACTGGCTGGAGACGCTGGGTTCGCCGCATGACGTGTCGGTCGTTCCGGGCAATCACGATGCCTATGTGCCGGGCGCCTTCGACAAGTCCTGCCGTTCCTGGGCGGCGTGGATGACCGGCGACGACGTCAACACACCGGTCGACCGCCATTCCTTTCCCTATTTGCGGGTACGCGACAACATCGCGCTGATCGGCGTTTCGACGGCGCGCGCCACCGCCCCATTCATGGCCAACGGCTTCTTCAGGGAGGGCCAGGCGCAAAGGCTCGGCCGAATGCTCGATGCGACGGCCGAGCGCGGCCTGTTCCGGGTCATCATGATCCACCATCCGCCGGTGCGCGGTGCCGTTTCGCAGTACAAGCGGCTGTTCGGCATCGCGCTCTTCCAGAAGATCGTTCGCCGGCATGGAGCCGAACTTATCCTGCACGGCCATTCGCACAATCCGAGCCTGTTCTTCATCGGTGGCCGTGGTGCCAAGATCCCGGCCGTCGGTGTCGCAGCCGCCGGACAAGGGCTTGGCGGCAGGCACCCGGCCGCGCAGTACAATCTGATCGATATCGACGGCGACAAGGGCAACTGGCGGATCCGCTTGACGCGACGCGGCCTGACCGGGCCAGCGCTTCCGCCTTCGGAGCTGCAGGTGCTCGAACTTGGCGCCGATGCCGAGGCATCGCGCCAACTGGTCAGAAGCTGATCTTCATCGCCACGAGGCGGTCCCAGAACAGCACGATCGACACAGCCAGCCCAACCAGCGCGCCGGCAAAGATCAGACCGAGGCCGGACAGGATGGCCGACCCGGCCTTGCCGCGCTGAGCAACCTGCAATGGCGGCTCGGCTTCGGCCACCGTGGTGCGCTGCATGCCGGACACAGCGTGCTCGACCCCGCCTTCCATCATCCTTTGACGTTCGACGACACGCTCGGCCACATAGCGCGTCACCTGGTCGGCGACGATTTTCATGTCGGTCGATTCGGCGAGAACCACGCGGCCGATGCGGGTATCCCTGAGGAACCGGTAGGTGCGGCGATCCCGCCCCATGGCGACATGGCTGACGGCATCGATCCACAGGCGCGGCTGCAGGCCGGACGATACGGCGAAGTCGAAATTGTCCATATCGGCGGGCACATCGGCAAAGACGGGCGCAAGTTCGGCGGCAAGCAATTCGAGCCGCATGCGGTGCGCTTCGCGCAAGTCGACGACCACGTCGTCGCGGTCGGCAAAGGCGTTCTTCACATCGCGAATGGCGTCGGACAGGTTTCGCGACGGATCGATCGGGGTGATTTTCTCGCCTGTGTCCTTCATCGGCGTTGCCTCGCGGTTGGTTAACAGCGAGTTAACATAGTCGTCGGCAAAATGCACCCGCGAGATGATGGCTGCGGATCAGCTCGCCGCTGCGTCAAGACTCGGCTGAAAACGCCTGCTGCGGCGGTTCATGTTGCGGCGCACCGCCGTGGCGACAAGGTCAGGCGCTTCCTCGGCCAGCATGTGGCCGGCCTCCAGAACATGGTGCAGATGAAAATTCACCGGCATGTCGTCGGCCTGACAAACCGGCAGCACGGCGTCGTCCGTTCCCCAGACCGCCATCACCGGCATTTTCAGCGTTTCGAGCTGTTCGCGCGGGATGGCACCCTGCCGGTCATCCCTGGTCATGGACGCGGCGATCTCGACAAGCTTTTGCAACTGACCCGGGCGTCTGCGCATCTCGTCAAGCACGTCCACGATATGTTCCGGAGGCTGGCTCAGTGGCCCGGACATGGCGGCGAGACAGGTACGGATCTCACTTTTGCCGGTGGCGGCCGCATAGCGGCGCAGCAAGGGGCCATTGATTTCCGGGCCAAAGCCACCCGGCGCCAAAAGCGTCAGCGAGGCAACCCTTTCGGGCTCGGCCAAAGCCATCAGCACAGCCACCGCACCGCCCATCGAATGGCCGACCAGGTGCACCCTTTTCATGCCACGCGCGGCGAGGTCCGCCAGAGCGGCCCGAGCTGCCGTCCTGGCCGAACCGCCGCCGGGGAAATCGAGAGAAAGCCCATGCCCGGGAAGGTCGTAGGCGAGAGCCCGCATGTCGGGCGCAAGCATCGACGTCACGTCGCGCCAGACGTCATGGCAGCCACCGAAGCCGTGCAGGAAGGCGACAGCCTTCGGACCGGTACCGCGTTCGGCAGCGTGGAGGGATGAACTCATGAAAACTGATGATTATTGCAAGACCGGACGGATAGCGAATTCCAGACTGTGGCTGGATTGCTCCCAGTCCAGGTCGATGGCCAGTAAAATTTTCGCGATCCGGGGCGTGCTAGGCACGGATCAACTGGCGTTGCCGAGGCCCGCCGCGCGCAGCGCCCCGACCAGCCGGTCAGTCAGGTCGGCAGGGTATTTCCTGTCGACGAAGGTTGAGCGCGGATTGGCGGCGAACTTCGGAAACTTGGCGATCAGTTCGTTGGTCAACTGGCTCGCCAGTTGATCGCGGGCGGCCAGCTTGGCGCCGATAAGGCGCGCCGCCAGGTAGTGCGATTTGGTCGCCGTCGTCCGCAACGACTCGCTGGCGATGGCGGCCCTCTTCGTGTCGCCCAGCATGAATGCACCGACAAAAAGCCCGTAGTCCCACCAGGTCGCGTGGCCGCTGAAGGTTTCGACGGCGTGGGCCAGGATCGGGGTTCCTTCGCTGTATTTGCCGGCGAAAATCAGTCCATAGCCGTAAGCGGCCGCCATGCCGAGGTCATAAGGATTGAGCTCATGGGCCTTGCGCATCCAGCGGATCGATTCGTCCGTATTGCCGAGGCGCGAGTTGAGATAGCCATAGGCGCGATGCGCGTAGGGGCTGGTCGGCCCCATCTGAACAGCGCGATGGGCAAACGACATCGCCTGTTCGATCGTCGCGCCGGGCGGATAGGAATAGTGATCGGTGACAGCCTCGAGATGCAGGGAGGCGAGTTCCGAATAGACGAGCGACGATTTCGCGCCCTGGCTGGCCAGGGTTTCCAGGCAGCGATAGGCAGCTTCGTGTGCCTTGGCGCTCTGGTCGAGATAGTAGCTGTCGTTGAGCACCAGACAGCGGGTCAGGCCGGTCTCGATGCCGCTCTGTTCGATGTAGGTGTAGATCGGCCCGTAGGCGGGAATGGTCGAGGTCAGTACGTTGGCGATACTGTCTTCAATCGCGCCCGGCGCGCTGTCGACGGCCGACAGGTTGCGTGACAACAGCACCCGGCCGGTCGCGACATTCTGCAGTTCGAGCGTCACGTCACCCGCCGCGGGTCCCGGCAGGATATCGAATACGAAGCTGGTGGCGTCGGCGGCCGGATCGCGGGTGCCGTCGGCATCACGTCCGATGAAGTCTATGGTGTCGAAACCGGCGAGGCCGGCGCGCAGCGAAGCAGCCACACGGGCTGCTTCCGGGCCATTGGCCTTCACGGCGATGTAGACCAGCGGCAAGGTTTCCACCGGTGGGGACGCGACGCTGCTCGTCGCCACCGCGGTCTCTATGGCCGAGGCGGAACCGCTGCTGCCGAGCAGGACATCGCTGCCCTGGCGAAGGATCAGCACCCCAAGCATGGCGATGACCACGGCAATCGCGCCCCAGAATAACTGCAGGTGGCGGGTAAGCGACCGCCCAGGTTCGGGCGCAGCAGGGGGCGACATCAAGGCCGCGGCAGGGGCAATGTCGAGGTCGGGTAGTTCCGTCGGGGCGATCGTCGGCGCGGTGCCTTCCGCCGGCTCCAACTCGGCCGGCAGGCGAATTGCATTCAGTTCATAGGAAGGAACGTAGCCGCCACGCGGAATGGCGATGCGCACCGGTTCGGCAACGCCTTCATTGGCGAAGTAGTTTTGCAGAAGCTCGCGCAGCCTGCCAGCCTGGACCCGAACCACGGCATCGGTAGACGGGTCGAAATCGCCGTCCTTGCCGAAGACGTCCATGGCGATCGAGAAGCCCTTGAGCCGGTCAGCCTCGCCGGCTTGCTCGCGTTCGACCAGATAGCGCAGCAGTTTTCGCGCACGCTCGGACCGTCCGAACGTTTCGCTGGCTAGCAGTCGCTCCAATGTCTCGCGCACTGCGGGGGCGGCAGGCGTGGCATGCTGCAAGTGTCGATCCTCTCGAAGTCGGCACAGGTTGAGGCGCGATCATATAGCGCTGGCACTGCCGCACAAGCATGGTTGTATTATGCTATCGCGTAAGCCACCGGATAATTGCCCATGGTTAACGCGTGAGCCGGCTCGCAGGCAGGCCCTGGAGCGCCGCGGATGCGGCGCGCCAGGGGTATGGAAGATCAGCCGGCCTTGCGGCCGACGATGCGGTTGGCGGCCGAAACCACTGCTTCCAGCGAGGCGGCGACGATGTTGGTGTTGATGCCGGCGCCGAACAGCTTGCCGCCGGGATATTCCATCTCGACATAGGAAATCGCCGAGGCGTTCGAGCCACGCTGCATCGAATGCTCGGAATAGTCGAGCACCGACATCTCCACGCCGACATGGCGCGACAGCGCGTCGACGAAACCGTCGATCGGACCGGTGCCCGAACCGGTGATGGTCATTTCCTTGCCGTTGTCGAGGATGACGGCCTCGACCACGCGGCGGCCCTTGGTCTCGGTGTCCGGGTAGGTATGGTGGTCGAGGAACTTCAGCCGCGCAGCCGGCTGGTCGACATAGGTTTCGAGGAATTCCTCGTGGATACGCCTGGCGGCCACTTCCTTGCCTTCGGCGTCGGTGATCGCCTGGATGTGCTGGCTGAACTCGATCTGCAGATTGCGTGGCAAATTGAGGCCGTAGTCGGCCTGCAGCACATAGGCGATGCCACCCTTGCCGGACTGCGAGTTGATGCGGATGATCGCCTCGTAGTTGCGGCCGACATCGGCCGGGTCGATCGGCAGATAGGGCACTTCCCAGTGCGGCGTGTTGGCCTTGCGCAGTGCCTTCATGCCCTTGTTGATGGCGTCCTGGTGCGAACCGGAAAAGGCCGTATAGACGAGCTCGCCGACGTAAGGGTGGCGTTCCGGGATCTTCAGCTGGTTCGAATACTCGTAGACGTCCTTCATCCGGTTGATGTCAGAGCAGTCGAGCTCGGGATCGACGCCTTGCGTGTACATGTTGAGCGCCAGCGTGACGATGTCGACATTGCCGGTGCGCTCGCCATTGCCGAACAGCGTGCCTTCGACACGGTCGGCCCCAGCCATCAGGCCGAGTTCGGTGGTGGCGATGCCGGTGCCGCGGTCATTGTGCGGATGCAGCGAAATCAGCAGGTTCTCGCGGTTGTCGAGGTTGCGGCACATCCATTCGATGCGGTCGGCATAGATGTTGGGCGTCGACATCTCGACGGTCGACGGCAGGTTGATGATCAGCTTGTTGTCAGCCGTGGGGTTCACGATCTCGATGACCGCGTTGCAGATCTCCAGCGCCACTTCGAGTTCGGTCCCGGTGAAGCTTTCCGGCGAATATTCGAAGCGAAAACCGCCGCCGGCCTTGGCCGCCATGTCGGTGATCATCTTGGCCGCATCGGTGGCGATGCGCTTGATGCCGGCGACATCCTTCTCGAAGACGACGCGGCGCTGCAGTTCGCTGGTCGAGTTGTAGAAATGCACGATCGGGTTGGAGGCACCTTGCAGCGCCTCGAAGGTGCGGGTGATGAGTTCGGGACGGCACTGCACCAGCACCTGCAGCGAGACATCGGCGGGCACATTGCCCTCCTCGATGCACCAGCGGGCGAAGTCAAAATCGGTCTGCGAGGCCGACGGGAAACCGATCTCGATCTCCTTGAAGCCCATGTCGAGCAACAGCGCGAACATGCGCGCCTTGCGCTCGTGGCCCATCGGGTCGATCAGCGCCTGGTTGCCGTCGCGCAGGTCGACCGAGCACCAGATCGGCGCCTTGTCGATAACCTTCGAAGGCCAGGTGCGGTCGGTGAGGCCGACGGTCGGATAGGGTTGATACTTGCGAGGGGCGTCCGGCATGCCCTGGGCGGACTTTGTCATGCCCGTTGCTGCGTTGCCGTCATTCGGACGGATGTCTTCTCGTGCGTTCATCGTCGTGTCTCCCGGCGGCTCGCCGACCCCGCCTTCAGGCGGATTGGTGCCGAGCGGCGCCTTTACCAATGTTTCGTTCGCTTGATGTGACTTGCCAATTTGGCCAAGGAGCGTGCGCGTAAGCGGCGGTTCGACCGCCGGGCGCTCCTTCAGCGAACCCGGCGATCGCCGATAAGGCCGAGAAGAAGCAGCGTCGAAGCAAGCGCGCGCACGGTCTCGCCGGCGAAGCCGGTCGGACGGGAAGCGACGGAAGAGGCGCGCGTGTTCATGGCGGTTCTCATACAGGAGCAGGCTGTGGGAGGCAAGTGGGGCCGCCTCCCGGCAAGACACGCAAGCTCTTCCCCATATGGGGCAAATACGCCAAACTCGTTATGTTTCTGTGCGTGTCGTTGACCCAAAACCGCTTCGTACTTTTGGGCGGCATGCATTGGACGAGGCCATTTTGCCGGGAGGTCGTCCATGAATTTCGTTTTCTTCTCGCCGCATTTTCCGGCCAACGGCGCCGATTTCTGCGACCGGCTGAAGAAGGCCGGCGCCACGGTGCTCGGCATCGGCGATGCGCCCTATGAGGCGCTGAACGGAAAACTGCAGACAGCGCTGTCGGAATATTACCGCGTCGCCGACATGGAGGACTATGAACCGGTGTTCCGGGCGATGGGCCATTTCATCCACAAATGGGGCCGCATCGACCGCTTCGAGTCGCTCAACGAGCACTGGCTGGAACTCGAGGCCAACATCCGCACCGACTTCAACATCTTCGGTACCAAGCTCGATTTCGTGAAGAATTTGAAGCGCAAGAGTCGCATGCGCGCCTTCTTTCGCAAGAGCGGCGTCGAGACCATTCCGCAGCGCAAATGCTCCGATCGCGCCGGCGCCATGACCTTCATCCGCCGCGTCGGCTATCCGGTGGTGGTGAAGCCGGATTCCGGCTCCGGCGCTTCGAACACCTTCAAGATCTCCAATGCGAAGGAGCTCGACCAGTTCTTCAGGGACAAGCCCGAGGGTGTGAGTTTCGTCATGGAGCAGTTCATCGAAGGGCTGGTGGTCACCTTCGACGGGCTGGTCAACCGCGACGGCGAGGTGGTGCTGGCGGCCAGCCACCGCTACGACCAGAGCGTCATGGAGGTGGTCAACCGCGACCGCCACATGAGCTACACCTGCTTTCCCGAAATCAGCCCGGCAGTGGAGGAGGCGGGCCGGAAGATCCTTGGGGCGTTCGACGTGCGCGAGCGCTTCTTCCACATCGAGCTGTTCGAGACCAAGGACAGCCGCGTCATCGCGCTCGAGGTCAACATGCGTCCGCCGGGTGCCTGGATGACCGATGCGATCAACTACACGTTCGACATCGACGTCTACGCGGCCTGGGCCGAGATGGTGGTCAAGGACGCCGCCGGCGGGCCTTATGAAGGCAAGTATTTCACCGCCTATGCCAGCCGCAAACGCCACCTCGCCTATTTGCACAGCCATGCGGACGTGCTAGCCGCGCACGGCGACAAGGTCGTCCATCACCAGGCAATAGAAGAGGTTTTCAGCCGCGCCATGGGACACTACGCGTATCAGATGCGGTCTAAGGATGCCAAAGCGCTGCGCCAGGCGGTCGACTATATTCACGCGGAAAAGGTGTGAGGCAATGGACGTCTCCTACCACAAGGGATTTGCCCGCAACCTCGGCCGCGACATGGAATACAAGCGCTACGGTCATGCCGGCCGGCCGGTGGTGGTGTTCCCGACCTCGCAGGGGCGGTTCTACCAGTTCGAGGATTCCGGCGGCGTCGGGGCACTCTCGGAATTCATCGATACCGGCCGCATCCAGCTGTTCACGCTCGACGGCATCGATTCGGAATCCTTCTTCGACAAGCATGCCGACCCGGCCGACCGTATCGCCCGCCACGAAGCCTATTTCCGCTATGTGCGCGAAGAGGCGCTGCCGGAATTGCTGGCAACCGCGGCAAAAGCCAATGGCGGGCGCGAACTGAAGCCGCTGTTTTCAGGCTGTTCGATGGGCGGCTACCACGCGTCGAATTTCGTCTTCCGCTTTCCGGAACTGACCAGCGGCGTGATTGCGCTGTCGGGCGTCTACTCGACCCGCGATTTCTTCGGCGGCGCGCTCGACGGCAATATCTTCTTCAACTCGCCGCTCGACTATCTGCCTGGGATCGTCGACCAGAAACTGCTTGGCCGGCTGAAGGCGCTCAGGCTGATCTTCTGTTGCGGGCAGGGCGCCTGGGAAGAGCGGATGCTGGTCGAAACGCGAGCGCTGGAGCAGGTGCTGCGCGACAAGTCAATTCCTGCCTGGGTCGACTATTGGGGCGGCGACGTCAGCCACGACTGGCCGTGGTGGCACAAACAGCTGGTCTATTTCTTCGGCCGCTGGCTGGATGACGACTTGATGCATCGCCTGGACTGATGGTTGCCAGTTTCCGGTTACATCACCGATTTTCCAGCCTGGTGATCGCCTAAAGCGCGTCGCATTCAAACGGCTTCATGCGACGCGCTTTAGTTCTTTGTTTTTATGCATGTCGTTGTCGCAAGACCGCTGCGCACTTTTGCGCGACATGCGCTGGGAACCGCGTTGCATTCTTGAGGTTCAATCGCTCAAGAAAATATGACTTCTTTCATCATGTTTCTGTGGAAACGGCGCCGCCGCTGTGGCATGCCGATGATGACGGCGCCTTGGGCGGCGTCGCTTCAACCGGTATTCGAAAGGCTGCAGCCATGGAGCAACTGAGCGCGCAAACCCGGATCGTGGATGGTGCCATCCGCTCCGTCATGGACAGGCTGCGCGCCGAGCACGGCGAAACCGAGATCGACACCGGCATTGCCGACCAGTGGGAATTCCGCATGCATTACGGCTCGTTGAACGCCACGCTTGACGACGGCAGCGTGCTGATCCGGGTTGCTGCGGAGGACGAAACCTGCCTGTCCTACATGAAGATGACGGTCGCCGGTCATGTCGCCGAACATCTCGGCACGACGAAGGGCATAAGTTGGCAGGGCCACGGCAGCGACGCCGGCACGCCGGTCTTCTTCCGCGAGATCAAGGTTGTGTCGGCGACACGGATTTCCCCGCATATGCAGCGTGTCCGTTTCTCGGGCCATGATCTCAGCCGATTTGCGCATGGCGGCCTGCATGTGCGGCTGCTGCTGCCGCCGCGCGGCCGGCAGCCGGTCTGGCCGTCGATGGGTGCCGATGGCCTGCTGGTGTGGCCTTCGGGCGAGGATGCGCTGGTCGTGCGGGTCTACACGATCCGGGCGCTGGACGCCGCCGGCGGCTGGCTCGATGTCGACTTCGTGCTGCATCCCGGCCAAGACACGCCGGCCGCCGCCTTCGCCGAGAACGCGCAAGCCGGCGATATTATCGGCATGATCGGACCTGGCGGAGGCGGAGCGCCCGATGCGGAGACGCTGCTTCTGGTCGGCGACGATACGGCACTTCCAGCCATTGGCAGGATCCTCGAGGAGCTTGCGCCATCAGCCCACGCCGAGGTGCTTATCGAAGTCGATGGCCCGGAGGACCGGATGCCGCTGGCCGACGGCCAGAATATTGCCGTCACCTGGCTTTACCGGCAAGGCGTTGAACCCGGCACCGCCGCTCTGTTGCCGGCGGCGCTGAGGGCACGTGATCAAGCTGCGCTCTCTGACGAGCTCTATGTCTGGGCGGCGTGCGAATTCGCCGATTTCCGCGAGATCCGCAAGATCGTGCGCAAGGAATGGGGCCTGCCGCGCGGCCGGCACCTGGTCACCGCCTATTGGCGCCGGGGCGCCGAGGGCGGTGACGAGCGCGAGGAATAGCGCCGCGCCGCCGCTTGGCGGCAGCGCGGATGACGTCGTCGGTCAGAAGCGGTAGCGCAGGCTGGCTAACAGCGAACGGCCTTCGTCGCGGTAGCAATAGCCGGCCGAGCAGATGGTCTTCTGGGTGTCGAACAGGTTCTTGGCGTTGACCTGGAGCTTCACGCCTTCAAGCTTCGGATTGCGGTAGCCGAAATCGTAGGAGAGCGAGGCGTCGACGAAAGCGCGCGCCTCATTCTTGAAGGTGTTGGTGTCGTCGCCATAGCTCGAGCCGGCGACGCGCACGCCCGTTCCCAGCCCCAGCCCTTCCAGCGTGCCGTTCTCGAACTGGTAGTGGCCCCAGAGCGACAGGATATGGTTCGGCGTCGCCGACAGTTCCTTGCCGGCGGTGAACTGGGCGCCGCGTTCGATCTTGACGCGCAGATAGGTGTAGGAGGCTATGAAGCTGAAGCCGTTGTCCAAAGAGGCATTGGCTTCCAGCTCGATGCCGCGCGAATTGAGGTCGAGCTGGCGCTGCTTGTTGATGCCAGTCGATGCGTCGAACACGACGCCGTCCTTCTGGTCAATGTCGAACAGCGCGGCGCTGACGATCGCGTTGTAATCCGGGATCTCGTATTTGACGCCGATCTCTTTCTGCGTCGCGATGGTCGGGCGAGCGACGCGGCCGACGGTGCTGGTGACGTCGTCAAAGACGAAGCCGATGTTGGGCGAGAACGAGGTGGAATAGTTGACATAGGGCGTGATGCCCCATTCGGTCTGGTAGGACAGGCCGAGCCGGCCGGAGAAGGCGCTGTCCTTCTGCTTTGAGGTGCTGAAGTCGGCAGCGGTGGAGGTGGTGTCGACCCAGTCGTAGCGGCCGCTGGTAAACAGGGTGAAATCGTTCCACTCCATCTGGTCGTGCAGGTAGACGCCGAACTGGTTCATCTCCTGCCCGCCATAGTGCGGAACCGCGGCCGATTTGATGTCGTCGACCGAGACATAGGAGATTCCGCTGCCGGCATCATAATCCGACCAGGCGTAGTCGATGCCGCCGACCGCGGTGTGCCTGACCGGGCCGGTGTCGAACTCGAACTGCGCCATGTTGTCGACGACGAAGTTCTTCATGTTCTCGGTGTAGTGGCCCCAATAGCGCTGCAACGGCTGATCGGCGCCGATCGAATAGTGGCCGCTGTATTCGATGTCGCTGTCTACTGCGTTGTAGCGCAGGTGCTGGCGCACCGTCAGCACGTCGTTGAAACGATGCTCGAATTCGTAGCCGATGCGGCCTTGCGTCTGGTCGAAATCGTTCCAGGCCGGATCGCCCTCATAGACGTTGGACAGCACGCCGTAGGCCGAGTTGTAGAAGGCGGCGGTGCCACCAGTGACGGATTTCGAGTACTCGCCGAGGATGGTGAGCTTGGTGTCCTCATCGGGCTTGAAGGTGACCGCCGGTGCCAGATAGAGTTTGCCGTCTGGATAGCCAGGCAGATCGGTTTCGCTCAGGCGACCGATGCTGGTGAAGCGGTAGAGAATGCTGCCGTCGGCGTTGACCGGTCCGGAGGCGTCGAGCGCCGCCTGGAAGCGGTTGTGCTCGCCGGCCAGCAATTCGATCTCGTGGAAAGGTTCGTCCTTGGGACGCTTGGTGACGACATTGACGATGCCGCCCGGACCGCTGATGCCGTAGAGCGAGGATGCCGGGCCCTTCAGAATGGTGATGCCCTCGATGCCGTAGGGCTCGGTCTTGAACCAGGCCGAGGGGCCGTTGTACTGGCGCAGCCCATCACGGAACATGCCGTTGTAGAAGGCTTGGAAGCCGCGCAGGAAGAAGGCGTCGTAGCGGGTATCGAAGCCGAAGCTGTTGGGGTTGGCGCTGGCCGTGTAGCCGAGCGATTCGTTCAGCGTGCGCGGCTTCTGGTCCTCGATCTGCTTTTGCGTGACGACCGAAACGGCCTGTGGGATCTTGGCGATCGGCGTGTCGAGCTTGGTGCCGATGCGATCCTTCTTGGCGACATAGCCGTCCTGGACCAGGATCTCGTCGCTCTCGGCGCTGACTTCGATCTTGCCGAGGACGGTGGCGTCCCCACTCTCCTGCGCGCCGGCCGGCAAGGCGTGGCCGAGCAAGGCGGTACCGGCCAACAACGATAGTCTCCAGCACCATATCGCCGTCCGCGTCCGCATCAACTCGTCTCCACTGTCTCATGTCTGATTGCGATCCCGCGCTCTCAAATATGAGTATATGAGTCAAGTAATTTCTCGTGTTTGCGCAACGACTTGTCCGGACTGTTGCCCGGCAGCAAAAAATCACCCGGTTCTGGTGAAGCCGGGCTCAGGTCAAGGGGCGGAAAATGCTTATGGTTTCACGCTTCTTGCCACCAGGCGCGCGACGCTCGGCCCGATCAAGAGCACGACGAGGAAGCGGGCCGATTGCAGCGCCATGACGAAGGAGATGTCGACGTTTTGCGCCGCGGCGGCGATGATGGCGACGCTGTCCATGCCGCCTGGGCTGGTAGCCAGATAGGCGGTCAGCGGATCGATGCCGAGCAGATGGCTGATCAGGAAGGCGAGGCCGCCGCAAAAGGCGATCAGCGCGACGATCGAGCCGATGATCTGCGGCAAAGCGCGCGCAGCGTGGCGCAGGATCGGTCGGGTGAAATTCAGCCCGATCGACCAACCGATCAAGGCATAGCTGACCGCGAGCAGCCATTGCGGCAGCTGCATCGGCACGCCGAAGCCGAGATGGATGATGGAGCCGAAGATGAAGGTGCCGAGGAAGAACGGCGAAGGCAGCCGGCATAACTTGCCGAGCAGGCCGCCCACGAGCGCGATGCCGATGGTGGCGGCGAAGGCCTGCGGATCGATCGGCGGAAACCAGACGATGGCCGGGACTTCGATACCTGACGTATCGACCCACATCCTGGCGATCAGCGCCGCCGTCATCGAGACGAAGATGACGCGCAGATACTGCATGAAGGCGACGAGGCGCTGGTCGGCGCCGAAAGCGCCTGCCATCAGCACCATGGCAGTAGCGGCCCCCGGTGACGAGCCCCAGACCGCCGTGGTGCCGGGCAGGATGCGCCAGCGGCTGATCAGCCAGCCGAGCAGGCTCGAAGCCGCGACGGTCGCCACCACGACGCCGAGGAATAGCGGCCACTCCTGGTAGAAGACGGGAAAGATATCGGTGGAGATCGAAGCGGCGACGAGGCAGCCGACGACCGCCTGTGCCGAACCGAACAGCGGCTTCGGTATGCGCACCGTGGCGCCGTTGGTGCCGGCGAGGATCGCCGCCAGCATCGGACCGATCAGCAGCGCCGCGGGCAGTGCGGCAATTTCGAGCGCGCCGGCGAACAGGAGCGAGAAAACCAGCAGGACCAGCCATTGCCAGCGCCTGTGCAACTGCGCCATGCGCTCGACGGGGGGCTGGTCTGGCGAGGAGTCCATATCCGCGTCTTAGACCGGACGAGTCAAAATGCGAACCCCTGTCTGCCGGAGAAAATCAGCCGCTGCCTGAGGCGTCAGCCGGGCCCAGCCTTCGGCAACCCGAAGCCGCCGACCGGCTGGGTTTCGACCTGGAATTCGAAGCCGGCGATGAAAGGGCGCGCCTTGGCGATCGCCGCCTGGACTTCGGGCAGTTGCAGCGATGCCTTGTGGCTTGCCTGATCGGTCCACACTTCGGTCACCCAGATTGCGTCAGCGTCGACCGGGTCGATGGCGATGACGTAGCTCAGGCAGCCGGGCAGGGCGCCTGTGGTCTCACGCAGCACGTCCATGACCGCGTCGCGCTGGCCGCGCGCCGCCCGCATCTTGCCGATCAGTCCGTACATTCCCTTGTCTCCCTTCAGGGTTGCGCGAACGGAGTATGCAGGTCTCGGCTCAAGGCATCAACTGGCCGCCATTCACCTCGATCACCTGTCCGGTGATATAGCCGCTCAAAAGGTCGGAGGAGAGGAACAGATAGGTGCCGACACAATCCTCGGCGGTGCCGGCGCGCCCTTGAGGAATGGTGGCGACCATGCCCTTCATCTGCTCTTCGGTCGAATAGCGTTCGTGGAAAGGTGTACGAATAGTGCCCGGCGCCACCGCGTTGACGCGGATGCCGAAGCCGATCAGTTCCTTGGCCATGCCGCGTGTCACATTGGAGACAAAGGCCTTGGCCGAGCCGTAGAGCCCTGCGCCGCCGCCGGCGCCGTTGCGGGCGGCGATCGAGGAGGTGTTGACGATGAAGCCGCCCTGGCGCTTCAACCAGGGAATGGCCTTGCGCGAGGCGGTGAGCACGGAACGGGCGTTGAGGTCCATCACCGCGTCGTAATGCGCCTCGGTTTGCTCTGCATAAGGCACGCGGCCAAGCATGCCGCCGGCATTGTTGACCAGGCCGTCGAGCCGGCCGAACTTTTCCGCGCTCTCCTCGACGACGCGCTCGACATCGGCCGGCACGGAGAAGTCGCCTTGCGTGAGGAAGACCTCGCCGCCGCTGTCGCGAATGGTCCCGGCCAGTTTCTCGGCCGCATCGCGGCTTGAATTGTAGTGCAGCGCAACGCGGCATTTCTGCGCGGCATAGGCCAGCGCCAGTGCCGCGCCGATACCGGTCGAGGCGCCGGTGACCAGCACCGCTTTGCCGGCGAGATCTGGGATGACAAGGGTGGGGGCGGTCATGGGCACTTTCCTCTGGGATGTACTGCTCTCCCTTCGTAGGCTCCCACCGCCCTCACGTTCAAGTCCGTGGCGCCTCAGGGCCTGAGATAGGCATAGCCCTGACGCTGCAGTTCGGCGAGCTTGACGACGCCGCCCTCGTCGACGGCATGGAAGCCGTCGAGCAGGTCGGCGAGCGTGATCTCCATGCCGTGCATGGTGTTGCCGCAAGCATGTGGACTGAGGCCCTGCTCGACAAGGCCGGCAAAGCGGCCGGAAATCGCCGCCGATATGCCTTTCGACTTGAAGGCGGCAAGGGCCGGACCGTGCACGACCAGCGCAATGTCGACATTGCCGCCGGTGCCTTCATAGTGGTTCTTGATGTTGCCGAGCACGAAATTGACCTTGTCGACGTCGCTCAGATGATAGGCGACCTTTAGCCTTTCCTCGGCGGCCGCGGCCTTGACCTGGCGCAGCCCGAAAAGGCCGGCGGCCCCGGCAAGACCGGCGCGGAACATATCGCGGCGTTGCATCGCTTCCTCCTGATCCGCCAGTTTTTCATGGCCCCGGCTTCGCTCCTAGACTAGCATAAATTGCAGGCACGTCCTGTCGGTGCGAGGAGGGATCACATGACGTCGAGGACCGTGGTTGGCGCTGGGCTTGGTGCCGTCTTGTTTGCGGCGCTTGCCGGCACGGCTTTTGCCGACGACACACCCAAACTCACCGAACTCAGTCCGAACGGCGCCGATGCCTGTTTCGGGCGGGTCTACGATGCAGCCCATCTAAAGGCGCATCCGAAGCAGAAGGTGGCGCGGATCTTCTTCTACTACGGCCACGATCCGGTCAGCCGGCCAAACGAGGAGCCGAGCGCGGGGGCCGACAGCTCCTACAACTCCTTCATCGCCACCACCGTGCGTGGCGCCAAGGCGCCGGAATGGGCCGGCGGCTGGTGCAATCACGAGTCCGAGGATGGCAAGAGCGGGCCGATCCATTGCGGCATGGACTGCGACCGCACCCTGGCTTCGCTGAAGGTCGATGAAAAGGGCCGGCTGATCGTCACGGACGTGCAGCCCGACCTCTATCTCGATGCAGGGGCTGAAGATGAGCTTGGCAAGGCTGAATATGACAGGCAGGCGCTTGGCAAGGAGGATGACAATTTCCGGCTCGACCCGATGCCTGCG
Organism: Mesorhizobium sp. LjNodule214; assembly: GCF_964252735.1. Lineage (NCBI taxonomy): Bacteria > Pseudomonadati > Pseudomonadota > Alphaproteobacteria > Hyphomicrobiales > Phyllobacteriaceae > Mesorhizobium > Mesorhizobium sp. LjNodule214. The sequence goes on along the minus strand of NZ_CAXUPE020000002.1, from coordinate 1,493,416 downwards.
GCGACCTGCAAGGCGGAATTCGCGCGCATCGATCCGATCGATCCGGCACTCGGTCCGCCGCTGCGCGAGCGGCTGAAGCCGGATCAACCCTTCTGCTACGGACGCGACTATGATGCCGCGCATCTAGGCTCGCACCCGGACCAGGTAACGCAATCGATCCGCGTGTTTCGCGGGTCGGTGGAGCTGGCGTCCTTTGCTGCTGGCGGCGATACGGTCAACTGGCCCGATGGAGCCGACATCGCTATTTCGGTCACGACGCGGCAGAAGTCGGGCAAGGTCACGCAGACCTATTCCTGCCAGGGCGAGGCCGACCAATGGCGCTGTGTGGCGAGCGCGAAGATGAGCGACTTTTCCTGCGACATCACGCAGAAGGAGATCTTCCTGCGCCGCGGCGCCAACGGCACGATGATGCTGGCCAACCCGAACAGCAGCCTGCCGATCGTCGACATGTGCTCGAAGGCTGCCGAGGGCAAGACCGCGTCGGACGACAAGGTTTATCGGCTGAACCCGATGCCGCAATCGGCCTGCTCGCCGTAGTTTAGAGGGACCTAGGCGAATGGCACCGCCGTGGTGCCCTTCGGCAACTTCGCCTCGTCATCCGGTTCGACATGGATGGTGACGCGGACCGAGGGGATTTCCGCCTTCAGCGCGTCCTCGATGCGGTCGCAGATGACGTGGCTGTCGCCCACCGTCATGTCGGCGTCGACGACCATGTGGAACTCGATGAAGGTGGCACGGCCGGCGATGCGCGTCTTAAGGTCGTGGACTTCCAGCGCGCCCTTCGAATTGGCCGAGATGACGTCACGGATGCGCATGTGCTCCTGTGTATCCACGGCACGGTCCATGAGGCCGCTCAGCGATTCTCCGGTCAGCTTCCAGCCCTGGTAGAGAATGTTCAGCGCCACCAGCAGTGCAAGCAGTGGGTCGAGGATATGCCAGCCGGTCATCACCGCGCCGACAAGCCCGACGATGACACCAACGGAAGTCAACACATCGGTCATGATGTGCTGGCCGTCGGCGACCAGTGCCGGCGATCGTTCGGCGCGGCCGTTGCGGATCAGCACCAAGGCCCAAACCGCGTTCGCGAAGGCCGCGCCGGCATTGATCATCAAACCCTGCCAAGGCTGTTCGAGCACTGGGGGGTCCTGCAGTGACTGCCATACCTTGGCGATGATCAGCATCGCCGCCACGACGATCAGCACGCCCTCGAGGACCGCAGAAAAGTATTCAGCCTTGTGGTGACCGAACGGATGGTCGCTGTCGGCCGGTTTGTGGCTGATGCGGATCGCCCACAGCGCAGCGGCCGCGGTGATGACGTTGACGATGGATTCCAGCGCATCGGAATAGAGGGCGACCGAGCCGGTGATGCGCCAGGCCACAAACTTCAGCCCCATCACCAGGAAGGCGATGACGATCGACCAGAAGGCGAGGCTGGCAATCTTGCGCTTGGCAGCGGCTTTTGCCGCGACCGCCGTCATGTCTTCCGCTGCGGCCATCGTTGCTAGGCAGCCTTTTCCTTGGCCTTGCGCGGCAGGTGCGCAACGATGTTCTCGATGATGCGCATGCCGGCATTGTGGCCGAGCGTCATGATCGACTCAGGGTGGAACTGCACGGCGGCGATCGGCTCCTTGCGGTGCTCGAAGGCCATGATGACGCCGTCCTCGGTCTCGGCCGTGACGATGAAATCGTCGGGCAGGCGCACCGGATCGGCAAAGATCGAGTGGTAGCGGCCGACGGTCACTTCCTTGGGCAGGCCGGAGAAGATGATGCCCGGCTTGGAGACGCGGATGCGCGACGGCTTGCCATGCATCGGCACGTGCAGCTGCCTCAGTTCGCCGCCATAAGCCTCGGCCAGCGCCTGCAGGCCAAGGCAGACGCCGAAGATCGGCAGGTCGCGGGCTCGCGCTTTCTTGATGGTCGCGGCGCAGTCGAAATCCTTCGGCGTGCCTGGTCCGGGCGAGAGCACGACGAGATCCGGCTTCAGCCGCTCGAAGACTTCCTCCGGCACCGGCGTGCGCACGGTGGAGACATTGGCGCCGGTCTGGCGGAAGTAATTGGCCAGCGTGTGGACGAATGAGTCCTCGTGGTCGACCAGAAGGATGTTGACGCCGTCGCCGACGCGAGCGGTGGTGCGTTCGGCACCGGCGGCATTGCCGGTCTTGGCGTCGCGGATGGCGGAGAGCATGGCGGATGCTTTCAGTTCGGTTTCGGCTTCTTCTTCCTCGGGAATGCTGTCGAAGAGCAGCGTGGCGCCAGCGCGCACCTCGGCGATGCCGTCCTTGATGCGGATGGTGCGAAGCGTCAGGCCGGTGTTCATGTCGCCGTTGAAATTGACCATGCCGATCGCCCCGCCATACCAGGCGCGCGGGCTCTTCTCGTTCTGCTCGATGAAGCGCATGGCCCACAGTTTCGGCGCGCCGGTGACGGTCACCGCCCAGGCGTGAGAGAGGAAGGCGTCGAAAGCGTCCATGCCTTCGCGCAGCCGGCCTTCAATGTGGTCGACGGTGTGGATCAGGCGCGAATACATCTCGATCTGGCGGCGGCCGATGACACGCACCGAGCCAGGCTCGCAGACGCGTGACTTGTCGTTGCGGTCGACGTCCGAACACATGGTGAGCTCGGATTCGTCCTTCTTCGAGTTGAGCAGCTTCAGGATCTGCTCCGAGTCGGAAATCGCATCGTCGCCGCGCTTGATGGTGCCGGAGATCGGGCAGGTCTCGACGCGGCGGCCATTGACGCGCACGAACATTTCGGGCGAGGCGCCGATCAGGTATTCGCCTTCGCCGAGATTGATGAAGAAGGAATAGGGCGAGGGGTTGATCGCCTTCAGCTTGCGGGAAATCTCGGAGGGCTCTGTCTCGCAGCGCTCGTAGAACATCTGCCCGGGCACGACCTCGAACAGGTCGCCGCGCTTGAAGGAGTCCATCGCCTTGCGCACCAGGTTCGCATATTCGCCTGGCTCATGGTCGCCGCGCGGCGGGATGCGGTCGGCGGTCTTGAACGGCTCCACAGCCGCGTCGCGCGACAGTCCTTCGGTCGAAAACCCTTCGCCGGAATAATCGTAGCGGTCGGTCCAGGCCTTGGTCGAATAGTGGTCGACGACCAGAATCTCGTCGGGCAGGAACAGCACGAGATCGCGCTGGCTCTCCTTGCGTTGGAGCTTGTAGTCGACCGGATCGAACTGGAAGGCGAGGTCGTAACCGAAGGCGCCGTAGAGACCGAGATTGGCGTCTTCCTCGGTCTTGAACAGAGCGGTGATGGCGCGCAGCACGGTGAACACGGACGGGACGCGGCTGCGTTCCTCTTCGGTGAACACACGGCCGGGCTTGGTCACCTCGAGGCGGATGAGCTTTTTCGATGCCTCGGCGATCGTGACCTCGGCAAGGCCGGCCAGCGCCGTGCCGATCACCGGCAGCAGCACCTCGCCACGACCGTTCAGCGCCTCGATGCGGACAGTGCGGCCGCGTGCCGAGATGACCAGCGGCGGATCGATGATGGCGGTATCCCAGCGCGTGTAGCGGCCCGGATATTCGTAATTCGAGGAAAACACCGCGCCCCGGCGCGAATTCAGCCCGTCGACATAGGCGTCGATGGCGCCCTCATAAGGCTGCTCGTGACGCTCGCGCGTGATCGTTACGCCACCCGCGGTGACGAAGCGCTCCGCCCCGGTTTCCAGAATGATCGTCGTCATTGCCGTCTCCATCTTGGGGCAACGGACCCGGGAATGGCGTAAAAAACAAATGGCCGCCCGGACATTCCGTTGCGGCCACCCTGTCTTTTCACGCGTACGCGTTCGAACAGGCCGCTGTCAGCGAGCCCACCACCAAATGGTCTTGTTCGAACGCATGTTCATGGCGGATTCCCATAGCGGCGATTGACCGGCCGCGCAACTGGATTCAATGAAGGCGGTAAAGCCGGGACCCTCAGTCCTCAAGCGTCCCCGACCTTGCATCGGCGCTCTTCCTGTCGCCGACCAGTTTCAGAAGATCCTCGCCGGAACGGATGATGCGCCGCGAACGCCGGGTCAGGATAAGGCCGGCCTGCGGCGCGAACACCTCCGTGCGACCGCCGGTTTCGCCCGGCGCGTGGACGATTGTTGCGAGCCGTGCACCCTTGGCGACGCGGTCGCCGGGCTTGACGTCATAGAGGATCGCGCCGGCCCGGGGTGCCGGCATCATGTCGATGTTCTCCAGCGGTGCGACGGCGCCCGTGAACGCGCCGGGTGCGGGCAGGGCCGGATCGGCAATCACGCCACGTGCCACCAGCAGCCGGTAGAGGCCTTCGGCATCGGAACTGGCCAGCGCGCCATCGACATCGAGCATGCCGCGATATTCGACCGTTGTGGCGACGCGCCGGTCGAAGCGTGCGACATCGGCGGGAACGTTCTGGTAGGGCATGATCGAGGCGCCCTCGAACGTGCCGTCGCTGTCTTCGCTCCACAGCACCACCGCATCGACGCCCATGGCGGCGGCGCAATCGGCCATCGCCGGCCACAGACTGGTGTGGACGTAGAGATAGGCAAGGCCTTCGTCGTCGCAGTGCAGGTCGAGCACGATGTCGTGGCCGAGCGAGAGTTGCAGCAGCCGCGCCTTCAGCTGCTGGTCGGGCGTGCCATGCGCCGGAAAGAGCGCGGTGTCGGGCGCGGCGAGCAGCGGAAAGCCGCGGTTGAAGTTGGTGCGCGTGCCGAGGTGGAAGCGGCCCTGGTGCTCGCCGAAATGATACTGCGCGCGGCCGATCGGGTTGGCCCACGGCACGATGGTGATCGCGCCCTTGATGCGGCCTTCGCTCTCGGCCTTGGCCAGCATGGGCATCAGCGCGTCGATGGCGACGACACCCGGCAATTCGCCGGCATGAAGTGCCGCCTGCAGATAGGCTGAAGGCGCCGCCTTGTCTGCTCCTTCGAAGCGGAAGACCGGGAATTCGTAGGAAACGCCTTCGCTGTCGCCGGCGATGCGTTCGATCGATTTCTGCATGGGAGGCCTCCGGGAAGAGGCGCAACACATGCACTTTTGCGACTGGGCTGTCGATTGGTCCAGCCCGAGCCGCTATGGGCGCAATCAGGTTATCCGGCGGGAGCCCGAAGGGTCAGCCGGCGCCCGGCGGTCGAATGCCTGCTAGGCCAACGGCTTCAAGTCCTGGGCAATGGTCGGCAGAAGTTCCGAGACATTGGGATGGATGTGGGTTGCCCGCGCCAGCGTGCTGATCGGCGCCTTGGCATACATCAGGTCGAGCACGCAGTGCACCGCTTCGTCGCCGCCGGGGCCGAGCACCGAGCAGCCGAGGATTTCCCCGGTGTCGGCATCGGCCAGGATCTTCATGAACCCTTGCGTCTCGCCCTTTTCAACAGCGCGGCCGACGCGGGTCATTGGCCGCTGGCCGACCAGCGCGCGGCGGCTGGATTTCTTCACCGCCGCCTCGGTCATGCCGCAGCGGCCGAGCGGCGGGTCGATGTAAAGAGCATAGGCCTCGATGCGGTCGCTGACCTTGCGCGGGTCGTTGTCGAGCAGATTGGCGGCGACGATCTCGTAGTCGTTGTAGGAGGTGTGGGTGAAGGCGCCCTTGCCGTTGCAGTCGCCCATCGCCCAGATGCCGGGCACGCTGGTGCGCAGTTGGTCGTCGACGACGACGAAGCCGCGCTTGTCGACTTCGACGCCGGCCTTGTCGAGGCCGAGATCGTCGGTGTTGGGGGTGCGGCCGAGCGCCAGCAGCACATGCGAGCCGATCGCCGGCGCCTTGCCGGCGGAGAAGGTCACGGCAATGTCGCCGCCCTGCCTGGCGAAGCCGATATCGTCGGCGCCGGTATGGACTGTGATGCCTTCATTCTCGAGGATCGACAGGATGGCGGCCGAGACGTCCTCGTCCTCGCGGCCGGTCAGGCGCGGGCTCTTTTCGATGACGGTGACTTCTGCGCCGAAGCGGCGGAACATCTGCGCGAATTCGAGCGAGATGTAGCTGCCGCCGACGACGACGAGATGGCGCGGCAATACGTCGAGATCCATCATCGACGAGTTGGTCAGATAGTCGATGTCGTGGATGCCGGGCAGGTCGGGCACCGAGGCGCGGCCGCCGGTGTTGAGGAAGATTTTCTCGGCGGTCAAAAGGTCATCGCCGACGCGCACCGTCTTGGTGGATTCGAAGCGTGCATGGCCGCGATAGAGCGTGCATTTGTCCATGTCGGCGATCCAGGTCTCCAGCCCGGTGCGGGAAGCGCCCGACACCTTGTCCTTGCGCGCCTTGATCGCTTTATAATCGACGCCGACGGGACCGCCGAGCGTCACGCCATAGTCGGCAGCGCGGCGGGCGAGATGCGCCGCATAGGCGCTGGCGACCATGGTCTTGGTCGGAATGCAGCCGGTGTTGACGCAGGTGCCGCCGACCAGCTTGCGCTCGATCAGCGCCACGCTCATGCCGGCCGCGTTCAGCCGGCCGGCGAGCGGAGTGCCGGCCTGTCCGGCGCCGATGATGATGGCGTCGAAGGTCTTTGCCGTCATGCCACGGCCGCCACGATGAGCAGGCCGCCGACGATCGCCACCGCGTCCTCGATGAAGGCGGCGGGCGGATCCTTGCCGAACGCAGCGGCCAGCCGGCCGCGCACTTCGGCGCCGCCATACGTGCCGATCACTGCGCCGATGGCGCCGGCGATGAGCCCGCCGATGGTGGCGCCGCCGGTCGCCCCGATCACCGCTCCGGTGAAGGCGCCAGCGATGATGCGCGCGCCGAACTGCTGCGGCACTTTCCGGCTCGGCGTCGACGGCAACTGGTCGGTGATCAACTCGACGACGGCCAGGATGGTGAAAATGCCGACGGCGGCCCAGTGGCTCATGAAGCTCGCCCAGGTGCCGGCGACCGGCAGCCAGCCGAGATAGGCACCCCAGGCAACGGCGGCGGGCGCGGTCATGGCGCGCAGCCCGGCGATGACGCCGATCAGCAATGCAAGCAGATAGAGCATGATTGACCCCTCGATGTCAGGACCGGGACAGCCCTGCCGGCGCAAGCTAGCATAGGTCGAACATTTGACCAGAGTCAGTGCCGGCGCTTCTCGCATCGGGGCGGTCTGTACTTTAGTAATGACAACGAAACACGACGCAGAGACAGGAGACGCCGCCATGGCCGGAAGCGAGCGCACGAAAATGGCGGCGGGCGAATGGTATACGTGCCTGGATGACGAACTGGAGGCATTGCGCGTCATCGCGCGCGACGCTCTGTTCGAGCACAATTCGCTTCCGCCGGGGCAACGTGGAAACCTCGGGCCAAGCTTGAAGGCGCTGCTTGGAAGCGCAGGTGAGGGCGCGCGGATCGAGGCGCCGTTCCACTGCGCCTACGGCTTCAACATCTTTCTCGGCGACGGCGCGTTCCTCAACGCCGGCTGCACCATCCTCGATACGGCGCCGGTTCGCATCGGTGAGCGGACGCTGCTCGGCCCCAACGTGCAGATCTATTGCGCCGAACACCATAAGGAGGCGGCCGGGCGACAGGCTGGGCTGGAGATCGCCAAGCCGGTCGCCATCGGCGACAATGCCTGGATCGGCGGCAGCGCCATTATCCTCGGCGGTGTCAGCATCGGCGAGGGCGCCATTGTCGGCGCGGGTGCCGTGGTGACACGCGACGTGCCTGCGAACACCACGGTCGTCGGCAATCCGGCGCGGTCGATCAAGCAACGCTGAGCGGTTTCTGGCGACTGCCGCTCAGAGCGCTGAGGCGTAAGCCCCGCCCTGAGCGCTCTTTGAAAATTCGCGCCTGTACTGCATCGGTGAGGTTCTGAGCCGCGCCGCGAAATGCTGGCGCAGCGAGGTGGCGCTGCCGAAACCGGCCTCGAAGGCCACCATATCCATCGATTTGTCGGTCGCCTCCAGCAGCCTTTGCGCCAGCGCCACACGCTGGTCGGTCAGCCAGTCGCCGAAGCTGGTGCCGTTCGATTTTTGAAAGCGGCGCGTGAACGTCCGGCGGGTGAGGCCGGCGGCATTGGCGACGCTGTCGAGGCTATGCGTTTTGCCCAGCGTTGCCTGTACCTTGTCCAAGGTCTGCGCAAACCGGTCGGCGGTCGGCGTTTTCGCGACCGGGCGTTCGATGAACTGCGCCTGCCCACCTTGCCGGTGCGGTGACAGGACGATGTGGCGGGCGAGCCGCAGCGCTATCTCCGCGCCATAGCGGGCGCGCACGATGTGGAGGCAGCAATCCAACCCGGCGGCGACGCCGGCCGATGTCACGATGTCGCCGTCGTCGACATAGAGCACGTCCGCGTCGAGGATGATGTCTGGATGAAGCGCCTGCAACTGGTCGGTATAGGCCCAGTGCGTCGTCGCCCGCCGTCCCGCAAGCAGCCCGGCGGCCGCGATGGCGAAGGTGCCGAGGCACAGCCCGACGATCAGCGCTCCGCGCCGGTGCGCGCGGGTGAGCGCGTCCGTCAGTACAGCCGGAAGCGGCGCTTCGAGATCCTTCCAGCTTGGAACGATGACGATGTCGGCATCATCGAGGGCGGAGAGCCCGTGCGGAACCGAGATGCTCAGCCCGGCATCGGTGCGGATTGTCCCTTCTTCGACAGCGCAGACGCGGAAGTCGAAGCGCGGCAGGCCAAGCCTGGTGCGGTCGGCGCCGAACACCAGGCACGGCACGGAGAGGTGGAATGGACTGATGCCATCGAACGCGATGGTGGCGATGATCGGGTCGGCCATGGGACACCTTTTGGCTAGAAAGCGATTTGTCCCAATTCTTTCGAATGATGTCAATCGGGACACTTTTGGGCGATCGGCGGCACGCCTATCCTTGCCCAATCAGATCCAAGCCCGAAGGAGAACACCATGTCTGCAGCAGTCAACAGCAAGGCACCGCGCCGCGCGCTTATCGTCGTCGATGTCCAGAACGACTATGACGGCGGCAACCTCGCCATCCAGCATCCGCCGTTTCGCGACAGCGTTGTCAACGTGGCACGCGCCATGGACGCGGCCGCCGAGGCCGGCGTGAAGGTGGTTGTGGTCAAGCAGATGGCGCCGGAGACGTCGCCGATTTTCGCCAAGGGCAGCCATGGTGGCGAACTGCATCCGGAGATCGCCGGACGAAGCCGCGACCATTATGTGGAAAAGACCTTGCCGAGCGCCTTCACCGGCACGGACCTCGAGGAATGGCTGCGCGCCAACGCGATCGATACGATCGTCGTTGTCGGCTACATGACGCACAATTGCGATCTCTCGACCATCATCCACGCCGTGCATATGGGTTTTGCCGTCGAGTTCCTCTCCGACGCCACCGGCTCGGTGCCCTATTCCAACAGCGCCGGCTATGCCTCGGCCGAGGACATCCATCGCGTGGTGAGCATCATCCTGCAGTCGCGCTTCGCGGCGGTGCTCAAGACCGCCGAATGGATCGACTGCCTGACGTCAGGCGCGCTGCCGGAGCGCGACACGATCTATGCGTCCAACCAGCGCGCGCTGGCACGCAACGCCGCGTAGGGATCGGCTCGGGAAACAAAGGGCGCCGCAGCGATGCGGCGCCCTTTTTGTTTCACGCCTATGGATGTCATCCAGGCCGGTCCACGATCTGTCTTGCTCGCTGCAAATCTCTTTTTCGGGCCCAATTCGCTGTTCAAAATAATCCACCGATCGAGCGCGGATTCCACCGCCACTCCAAAGCAAAGGAAACTACGCAACGCGTGATGTATTTCACAGACGCCAGCCTCGACTTTCCAGAGGGTGAAGTTTGGATCTAATCCAAGTGCGATTGGTAGGCTGTGGGGCTAGCAATTGAAAGCGCGCGTTACACGGACCGCAGTTGCTGCCGCGTTTGTTGGTGTCGCGGCAATTCTACCGTGGCCTGCTTTCGCCCAGGTTCCCCCACACGCGCCAGGTACAATTTGTTATACTCCGAATTTCTGGTGTTGGGCGCAGCCGCCAGGCCCGCCGGGAACGCCCTGTGGATGCCCAAGCCCCTACGGCTTTGTGCCTGGGTGGCTGGGCTGAGGAGGGAACTTGGCGCAGCCGACAGAATCCGCAAGCGTCGAGGATCTGCTCTTGGAAGCGGGCCAGCTTGTCGCGGAAGCCTCGAGGAAGGGGAAGCCGCGAAACGAGAAAGTTATTTCTGCGCGAGCGAAGGTCGCGATGCTTCCGGTAGAGCAAAGGAAAATGGATCAGACCGAAGTTGTTGCGCTGAAGGCCGAAATCGAACCTGCTCGCCTGCTGTTGAAGAGCAGCAACAATGATCGTGTCTCCCGCGGCATGGTCTATACTTGTATTTTCCTGTCAATGTTGCTGATGTTTCTGGTCGGCTCTCTGTCCCTGGTATATAACAGAGGTGTCGCGTTGCTGTCGGAGATCCAGACTTTGGCGGCGCAGCAGCCGGATCGTCGTTTCGGTCAATTGGAACGGCAACTGCTGATAGCTCAAGATGAGTTGTTTTCTCCAGATCAGGTACAACTCGCAAACCTTCCCGTTGAATTGGGCGGGAAGCCAGAAGACGCCAAGGTTCAAACAAAACGGCCAATCGACGAGCTGGCTCGTGAATCGTCCTATCTTACTTTGCACGAACTTCGTGATCTCAACTTCAAACTGAAATCCCTGGAAACAAGAGTGGGCGACTTCGAGAATTTGTCGGACTCGCCTTTTCCGGGAGTACTGAAACTCGAAACCTTCGTTACGACGGCGATGGCCAGCGGTCGGGATCTGGTCGGCGCATTCAAGACCGCGGATGTCACCATGTCGGGCTCCCCAGCGCCCGGGACGAAGCCGGATGGTGCCGGCGACACAGAGGCCGCCAAACAACCGCCGGCCGGAAGCGACACCATGAACTTCTTTTGTCAGGCCCATCCGGCGGCGAGACCGGAAGTCCTAGACGGCAAAGTCACAGGCGGCGCCACGACACAACCGATCTCCGCGGATGAACTTGCTGCACAAGCCTCCAGTTCTCAGGTTCTTGGGATGGACATGAGAAGAATTGTTGGTCAGGCCTGTAAGTATTCGCTGAACTACGTTTCGATGACGGTGCCATCGGTGGATTCGTGGGCTCTAAGGATAAAGGACGCTATCGATCCCTATGCTGTATGGATTCTGCCGTGCCTTTATGCAGCCTTGGGTTCGATGATCTATTACATGAGACTTATACTGGATACGACACAGCCGAACCCGCCAGTCTATCGCATCGCGCATCGTATGGCGCTGGCCGCATTGGCTGGAATGATCCTGGCCTGGTTTTGGGGGCCAACCTTCGGCAACAACAGCGAATTCAAGTCTGTCGGTTTCGGTCTCTTCACCTTCGCCTTTGTGGTCGGGTTCAGCATAGACGTCTTCTTTGCGCTGCTCGACCGACTGGTTTTCATTTCCACAAATGCAATCAGCAAATTCGGCGCGAATTAGAGGCCAGTGAACTGCAAGGATTGGCTGAGCACCAATCCTTGCTTTCACAGGAAACGCAGCTTTGTCGGCACGCAAAAACGTCTGCGCGACTGAACCACTCTAACCTTTGTTTTTACGCAATTCCGGACGGAAAGCCGCTACGCACTTTTCCTGGAATTACTCTGGATCTCAGAACAGGCCTTCGATCTGGCCGGCCTCGTTGAGGAAAATCTTCTCAGAGGACGGCGCCTTGGGCAGGCCGGGCATGGTCATGACCTCACCGCAGATGATGACGACGAAGCCGGCGCCGGCCGACAGCCTGACCTCGCGCACCGGCACGGTGTGGCCGGTTGGCGCGCCGCGCAGGTTCGGGTCGGTCGAGAAGGAATACTGCGTCTTGGCCATGCAGACCGGCAGGTTGCCGTAGCCGGCCTGTTCCCAGGCGTGCAGCTGGTCGCGGATCGACTTGTCGGCGATCGCCTCGTCGCCGCGGTAGATGCGCTTGACGATGGTGTTGATCTTCTCGAACAGCGGCATGTCGTCGGGGTAGAGCGGCGAGAACTGCGAGGCGCCGGATTCGGCGATCTCGACGATTTTGCGGGCCAGATCCTCGATGCCGGCCGAGCCCTGGGCCCAGTGCTTGCACAGGATCGCCTGGGCGCCGAGCGAGGCGACGAAATCCTTCATCGCCTGGATTTCGGTGTCGGTGTCGGTGGTGAAGTGATTGATCGCCACAACCGCGGGCACGCCGAACTGCTTCACGTTCTCGATGTGGCGGCCGAGATTGAGGCAGCCCTTCTTGACCGCCTCGATGTTCTCCTTGCCGAGGTCTTCCTTCTTGACGCCGCCATTCATCTTCATGGCGCGCACGGTGGCGACGATGACGGCCGCCGCCGGCTTCAGGCCGGCCTTGCGGCACTTGATGTCGAAGAACTTTTCAGCGCCGAGATCGGCGCCGAAACCGGCTTCGGTGACGACATAGTCGGCGAGCTTGAGCGCCGTCGTGGTGGCGACGACGGAGTTGCAGCCATGCGCGATGTTGGCGAAGGGGCCGCCATGCACGAAGGCCGGGTTGTTCTCCAGCGTCTGCACGAGGTTGGGCTGCATGGCGTCCTTCAGGAGAACGGCCATGGCGCCGTCGGCCTTGAGGTCACGGGCATAGACCGGCGACTTGTCGCGGCGATAGGCGACGATGATGTCGCCGAGGCGCTTCTCGAGGTCCTTGAGGTCGGTGGCGAGGCACAGGATCGCCATGACTTCCGAAGCGACGGTGATGTCGAAGCCGCCCTGGCGCGGAAACCCGTTGGCGACGCCGCCGAGCGAGCAGATCATCTCGCGCAGCGCCCGGTCGTTCATGTCCATGACGCGGCGCCAGACAACGCGGCGGGTGTCGATGCCGAGCTCGTTGCCCCAGTAGATGTGGTTGTCGATCAGCGCCGAAAGCAGATTGTGCGCGGTGGTGATGGCGTGGAAATCGCCGGTGAAGTGGAGGTTCATGTCCTCCATCGGCACGACCTGCGCGTAGCCGCCGCCGGCGGCACCGCCCTTGACGCCGAAATTCGGCCCGAGCGAGGCTTCGCGGATGCAGACGATGGCCTTCTTGCCGATGCGGTTGAGACCGTCACCGAGCCCGACCGTCGTCGTTGTCTTGCCTTCGCCGGCCGGCGTCGGGTTGATGGCGGTGACCAGGATCAGCTTGCCGTCCTTGTTGCCCTTCACCGATTTGATGAACTCGGCGGAGATCTTCGCCTTGTCGTGGCCGTAAGGCAAAAGGTGCTCGGTCGGAATGCCGATCTTCTGGCCGATCTCCTGGATCTGCTTCTTCTTGGCGGCGCGCGCGATCTCGATGTCGGACTTCACTTCGGCCATGACGGCTTTCCTCTGGATTGGACGATGGAGGGGACGGGTTTGATCAGTTTGGTCGCAAGCAAGCTCGAAACGGCCCGGCACTGCAGGCGCGGGCATGTTCTACCCTTGTCGCGGCCATGGCGTCAACTTTCATGCAACTATGTTTCCTATGGAGAAAAGTTCTTGTCGACCTGTCTCGGGTCTTCGCGCCCGGTTGTCGCGCCGTATAAAAGCCAGAGCAGGCGCTGATGCGCCGTCTCAAAACAGCCGCACAATGCACGGAATGCGACAGGGGCGACGACGCAAATCAACAAGCGCCGCCCATGCCGACAAAACCGCTACTGCGTCAGCACGTTGCTGATCTCGACCATGTTGGAACGGACTCTCAGCACATAAAAACCCATCGTCGTCAGATGCGTCGGCAGTAGCCAGCCGTCCTCGCGGCCGTTGGCGATGATGAAGGGCTGGATGCGCAGTGCCGAGACGAATTGCGAGTCCATCGTATCCCACAGGTTCTGCAGGTGCTTTTCCTTGATCACGTCGTCAAAGTCGGCCTGGGCGCCCTTCATCAGTCCGTAGTAGCCATAGAGCTGGCCATAGGCGAACCAGAAGCGATCGTCAGCACGGAAGTCGAACCAGCCGTCATTGTGGTTTTCGGCGCGCTCCTTGAGGATCGCGGAGGTCGAGCCGATGTCGGATGAGATGCGGTCGATATACTGCTTGAGATTGTCGGCGCGGGCGTCGAACGTCGCCTGGCAGGTGGCCAGCCGGGCGTTGAACGACCGGAGCTTGCGTACCGCGTCGCGATAATAGCTTGGTGTTGGCGTCTTCGGGCCGAACGGGTTCAGGCCGAAATACCAAGTCTCCTCGTCGAACTGCAGATTGCCGCGCGCATCCTGGAGGTCGGCATCGATCTGCGATGTCGTGCGGACGCGGCCGAGATTGTCGGCCAGTTCCGTCGCCGTGCGCCGCACCGCCTGATTGATGCCGCGCTGGAACGACGCCTTGTTGTCCATCCACGGCGTGTGATCCCAGTCGATACCGAACAGGCCGAGCTTGTATAGGATCATCGACGAGATCCAGGCATTCTGGTTGACGTTGAAGTCCGTCAAGTCGGCCGCCACCTGGGCGATGCCTGAGTTGCCGCAGGTCTTGGCCGTATCGGTGCCGGCGCCGGCCGAAACCTGCTCGCCGGCGGAAATGTTGCGCTTCTCGAACGTGTAGGTGTCCGGATAGTTGGGGTTGAAATTGTTCCACCACTGGGTGGCGTAAAAGAAATTGGCGTAGAGGCCGACCAGCACCAGCAAAGCCAGCCCGACCACCGCCTTCAGGATCCAGCCGCGCTGCGTGTACCAGCGGCCTGCCCACATGAACGGCCACAGGATCGCGCCGATGGCGAGGCCGATGCCGCGGCCGATCCACTGGAAAATCCGGGTGAAGAAATTCACGATCGGATCAAGCATGGCAATGACACCCCCATCAGTCAGTTAGGCCGTAGAGGCGTGTGCGAAACGCCACCTTGTCCTTCAAATATGTGGTTTTCAGAACGTCCACAACATGCGATCGCCAGGCGTCGCTGTAGCCGTCGAAGTCCCTGTAGAAGCCGGGCTTGTTGAAGACGTAGCGCGACACGAAGTCCTGCGGCACGAAATCCGAGATCAGCTGGTTGGTCAGCCAGGCATCGGGATGGTCGGGCTTGGCCCGGATCACCAGGAAGCGCTGCTGCGGGAACACGTCCTCGATCTTGAGATGGCCAAGCTGGGCGATCTCGCGCTTGGCGGCGTTGAGGAAGGGGAAATTGCCGTCCCTGGTGATCAAATCCGCATGGCCATGGATCCAGGTCTGCAGCCAGACCTTGTCGACGTCGGTCAGGTTGCGGTCGGGTTCAGTGTCGCGGAACAGCGCGCGCACCACCATCTCGGCGCGGTGCTCAAGATAGCCGGAGGCCTCGATCCATGAAGCGCGCGGCAATTCGATACGGCCGGTCGCGGCGAGGAACCTGAACACCTTGTCGGCGTCGTTGATCGACAAATAGCTCACCTGCCAGGGCCGCGATCGGCGGAAGCCGGGCGCCGCCGGGTCGCTGATGACAGTCGTCATATCCGGATCGACGAACACGTAGAGGCCGCCGAAATGGCTGGTCCAGTAGGCGTTGTGGCGGAAGATCACCTGATCCGGCACCAGCGCGTTCTCGCGGATGTCGCCGCAGATCTTGGCGAGTTCGACCATGCGCTCCAGCATGGCACTGTCGCGCCAGGCGTCGGGCTCCTGCTTCAGCCGGTCGACAAGCTTGCCGAGCTCGGCCGCCTTGCCCAGCACGTCCTCGGCCGACAGCACCTTGAACTCGACCTGGTTGATCGACAGCAGATCCTCGATGTCGTTGACCGTAGGGACTGAGTCCTCGATCTCGCCATAGATCACGTCCTTGATGGTCAGCGCATCGATGGCGCGCTGGTTCTTCGACATGAACTCGAACATCAGCTGCGAGGTGTTGGAGAAGGCGGTGTGGACCACCGGCAGGTCGATCTGCGACGGCGTCAGGATGATGAAGCGGCGGTTGACCTCGTTGGGGTCGAGATAGTCGTAGTCGCCGCATTCGTCGGCGATCTCAGGCGAAAAGCCGGTGCGGTCGATCTGGAAGCTCTTCAGTTTGGTGGCTTCGAGCCCGAAGGCTACCATCGCCTTGTTGTAGCGCTCGATCAGGTGCGGCTCGTCAACTGTCAGCAGCCGTCCGTAAATCAGCTCGTTGTCGCGCAGCAGATCGGGTTTCTTGGCGGGTTTCATTGCACGCCCTTACGCATTCCAATTTCCCTTGGCCTTCATCTCCTCGATTTCGCGCACGGCGCGGTCGCGCAGCCTCGTGTCGCGGATGATCTTGGTCACTGCCGCATCGTCGGACTTGTCAGAGTAGCGGAATTCCGAGTCGGCATAGCGGTTGATCTCCTGCATGACCATGTCCATAGAGAACGGGCCGCGCAGTTCCTCGATCATCGCCTTCTTCTCATCGTAGCCCTTGTGCATGAAGGCTTCCGGCTTTTCGAACCACTCGTCGGGAAGCTCGATGTCCATGGCGCGCATCTTGATGGCGTCGGTGACGTTCTTGATGGCGCGGCCGGTGAAACGCGGTTCGGCGTCCTTGATCATGTGCAGATAGGTGCCGATGTCGGCCATCGACTTCGGCGCGCCACTCTCCTTCATGTAGCGCTCGTAGACCTTCATCAGCCCGTCTTCCTGCGGCTTTTCATGCTCCTCATAGGCTTCCGTCACCGCACGCTGGATCTCCTGCGCGGCATAGAGCTTGTGGTCGCCAAGCGGAATCTTGTGGTTCTTGCCAGCGAGCAGGACGAAGATGTCGATGTAGTCGTCGCGGCTCTGCGGCCCGTCGACCATCCAGCGGGCGCCGGCGCGCTGGCGCAGCGCGTCGTCGACATTTTCGGGGTAGTTGGAGAACATGCCGAAGGAGCAGTTGCCGCGCACCACGGTGCCGGCGCCGGCGAAGGCGTCCATCAGGACGCCAGTGATCTCCTGTTGACCGGCCGAGGCGCGGTCGTCGGAGCGGCGGGCCGCCACCTGGTCGATATCGTCGACAGTGCCGAAGCCGATAACGCGCGGATTGAGCACGTTGTTGATGAACTGGCGGCAGTTCTGGCCGGATTTGCCCTGGTAGGAAGAGATCTGGTCGACGCCGAAATTCTCATAGGCGAAGGGATAGCCTGCGACCTGGCAGTAGCCGTTGACGAGGCCGGCGATCATCTGGATCAACGTCGTCTTGCCGGTGCCCGGCGCGCCGTCGCCGATGAAGGTGAACAGGAAACCGCCGAGCTCGACGAACGGGTTCATCTCGCGCTCGAAATCATAGGCCATCAGCATCTTGGCGAGCTTGACCGACTGGTATTTGGCGATGTGGTTGCCGACGACCTCTTCCGGTTTCTTGAAGGTCATCACCAGCGGCTTGGAGCGCTTGCCGGGCGCGACGTCGAAGCCGTCGAGGGTGAAGTCGTCGACGTCGATACGGATATGGGCATTCTCGAACGGACCGATGCCGTCGAAACGGCCCTTTCGCGCCAGCAGTCCATCGATCGCAACACGGGCAAAGGCGCGCGCCCGGGTCATCAGATCGGCGTCGTCCTTCGAGCCGGCGATTGCCTTGTCGAGGCCGGCGACGATCGACTTCACCGCATCCTGCTGGGTGTCGAACAGGAAATCCGGTTCCGCAACATCGTTCGGCGCCTCGCCGTCACTGTCGACCAGCTGGAACAGATAGGAGGCGAGGCTGAAGGCGGAGATATAGGCCGAGGCCGACAGGAGCTTCTTGAAGGTGGCGGCCTCGTCGCCCTCGAGCGGGGCGCGGGCGTTCTTGGCCTGCAGGCTTTCGAGGTCGGAGCCTTCGGCAAACACATCCGATATGGCCAGTGCGATCGCCAGCCCGCGCCGGGCGCGAAACAAAAGCGTATGCTGCTGGATGGTCATCAGCTGGTCGTCGGGATGGATGGCGGCGACAGTTTTCGACAGCTCGACCTCGCGGGTGCGGCGCACCGAGCCGACCGAGACGGTCGAGACGAATCGGCGGTTGGTGCCGGCAAGCGCCGTGCCGGATTCGCGCGAGGGATCCTCCAGCACGACGATGCGAGTGATGAAGCTCTGCGCGGTGGCGCGGTGCTTTTCGATCGCGGCTTCCGAAATCGTGGTCAGGCCGGTGTCCATGAAGGATGCTCCGTGGGTTGACGGTCAGACGTCGCTGATGACCTGTCCGTTGGACAGGATGTGGACCTTGTAGCCGGAAAAGATCTTCTGCGCCTCGCCGGCGGCGTAGAGCGCCTGGTAGGCCTCGTGCGGGATCAGTGCATGGTTCTCGTAGCTCGACACGCCCTGGCGCGCGGCCTCGAGGTCGTCAGTATTGATGAAGAATTCCTGCGTCGTCTTCTCGCTCGAAAACAGCCCCTTGCGGCCCGGCTTTT
This sequence comes from Mesorhizobium sp. LjNodule214, assembly GCF_964252735.1. Lineage (NCBI taxonomy): Bacteria > Pseudomonadati > Pseudomonadota > Alphaproteobacteria > Hyphomicrobiales > Phyllobacteriaceae > Mesorhizobium > Mesorhizobium sp. LjNodule214. The sequence goes on along the minus strand of NZ_CAXUPE020000002.1, from coordinate 1,475,289 downwards.
CGGCTTTCGAATAGACCTCCTGGATGGTCCAGGTAAGCAGCCAGGCGTTCTCGGGTTTGCGCACCTTGGCCAGCACTTCCGTGACTGTCGTGTTGTTGTCGGTGATGCCCGCCGAATAGAACGGGCCGAGCACGACGCGGCGCAGCTGCTTGGGATGCAGCGGCTCGAAATCCTTGTCGAGGTTGACGGCAATGGTCGCCGGCGACAGCGTGTAGGCGGAGTTCTTCTCGGTGAAATCGTCGAAGCGGTGGGCGAGTTCGGGATTGAGCAGGCCGTCCACCGGCAGCGGAATATCGACCCTGTCATTCAGTTTGCCGCTGCTGTCGACAAGCTGCCGGATCATGTCCTCGGAAGAGTCCTCCACGGTTACCATATAGATCAGCGGCAGGTTGGCGCTGCCGTCGAAACTGGCCCAGTGGACCAGATAGTAGGGCCGCTGCGTCTTCGGGTTGACGGAGACCTTTGCAGTCTGCGCCAGCGTGAACGGGCCGAAGGTCGATCCGCTCTTGACGTCCTCCAGATAGAGCCGCTCGGCCATCGACTTCTGCAGCGCTTGCGGGAACTCCTTGTGGCGCAGGATGAAGTCCGCCATCTCCTCGCGCAGTTCGCCGGCCATCGGGATGTTGGCCAGCCGGGCATCGGCCTGGCGGCGGTCGTTTTCCAGTTCCAGCAGGTTCTGGAACACCGGATAGCCGCTGTCGGCGCGCGAGATGCGGAACGTGTCCATGAAGCCGAGACGGTTGCGCCAGCAGGAAAACGACTTGTCCAGCCGGGCAATGTATTCGGCAACGATCTTGGCGACGATGCCGTGCCGGTAGAGCGGCGAGCGGTCGTCACGCATGAACACTTCCAGCCCGCTCAGCGCCGCCGTGATGGCGGAGAAATAGCGCGCCGCCGCCTCGTTTTCGGGGGTCATGCCGTCAACCTTATGGAGCAGTACGCGTGCGGCAATTACGACTGCACGTAATTGGCCGAATTGTGCTTCTTCATCACCTCGTCGAAGCGGCGGGCGAAGGCATCGTCGGCGAGCTTCTTACGGCGCTGGATGTCGGCGGTGGCCACCATGTTCTTCTCGTGCATTTCGAGGAGATCGCCGATGTGTTTCTGCGAGGCAGCACCAATGCCGGCCATGGTCTCCTCGGCGGTGTTGTCGACCTGGCTGCCCAGCGTGTTGATCTTGTGGGCGACGTCCTGCTGGGCGGCGGTCTTCAGCGAGTCTTCCAGGGCCTTGTAGAGCACGATGCGCTGTTCGGTATCGATCGTCAGCTTGTTGATCAGCGTCGACTGCGCGGCGATCTGGTTGTTGAGCGAATCGACGAAGGTCTGGAACATCGAGGTGTAGCGCTCCAGCGTCTGGCTTTCGGCCAGCAATTCCTGCTCCTTGGCCTGCTTCTCATTGTATTCGGTGGCCAGCTTCGAACGCTCGCCCTCGAGCTGCGTGCGTTCCTTCTGGCTGGTCGAGGCAGCGATCTTGTTCTCGATGTCGAGCAGCAACGGATTGACCTCTTCGATGCGTTTCTGCACCGCTTCGAGGTTCGACATGGTGGTCTTGCGGCGCTCGATAACCTGCGACAGGCTGGTCTCGGAGGTCTTGTAACGCTGGTCGAGAATCTCCTTCTGCGCCTTGAGAATACCGACGATGGTGTCGGACTTGGCCAGAAGCTCCTGGAGATTGCCGGCCAGCGACATGTTGCGCACGCGGTCGGTGCGCATGCGCTGCTTGCTCTGGGCCGAGAACATGCCGATGAAATTTTCCCAGCCGGTATAGTTCTTCATGCTCTCGAATTCGGCGCCGAAGACGTTGGTGGCGTCCTCCAGCCCGATGATCAGATCGGCGATGTTGCCTTCCATCACCTTCTGCTGCTTCAGCACATCCTCGATGCGGGCGTTCTCGATTTCGAAATTGGCATCGCCGATCTTCTTGTCGGCCTGGGCCAGTGTGTCGAGCACGGTGCCGGACTGCTCGATCTTGGAGCGCATGTCCTGCACAACCTGCTTGGTCTTGGCAATTTCGGCATCGAAATTCTGCAATGTCGCCATAGGGGCCTCCCGCATCGGCATCGGTTTCGTGTCGGCGCGAATATATGTGGAGCATCCGGGGATTGAAAGACGCAAGACAAGAGGAGCTGCGAAAACAAAAGGTTTCGATCCTCCCTTGAAAGATAAACGAACCATTCTCATGGGTTGACTACCTTGCCAGCCATGCGCGGTTCACCTGCCGCTGGACTTTTGGACGGAAGCGGCGGCAAAAGGCACTCGATTCCCACTGGGCTGCCTGCCTCGATATTCGGCAAATGATTGCAACACGGTTCGGCGACAGCGGCGAACACGCCAGACCTTCAGCGAAGCCGGCCTGGGCCGCCGGCGGGGGCTCAGGGCTTCGGGTCAGCCTTCAGATAGGCAATGACGTTGGCGATGTCGGCGTCGTTGCTCAGCCCGGCAAAGGCCATCTTGTTGCCGGGAACCTTCAGCTTGGGCGCTTGCAGATAGACAGCAAGGTTCGCCTCGTCCCAGACCAGGCCAGCGGCGCCAGCATCCTTCATGGCCTGCGAATAATGGCCAAGGAAGCTTTCGGCCGTTCCGGCGGTGCGGCCGACGACGCCCAGCAGATGCGGGCCGACCTTGTCGCGGTCGGTCGCTGCCTCGTGGCAGGCGATGCACCGGTTGAAGACCTTCCTGCCGAGTGCCGCGTCGCCGTCGGCATGGGCGGCAAGAACACCGGCGAGGAAGAGGACAGCGGTGGACGAAACGGCTCGAAGCATTGGCTGACCTCGGAGAGTTCTGGCTGAGGGGTTTATAGGACCGAGGCCCTAACAAAACAAAAGCATCGCGGCGGGGATTGGGTGCCCGATCCGGCCGCAGCAGGTCCGGCTGCCGAGGCCGCCGCGCCGGTCAGGCCTTGGTGAAGCCGATGAAATCGTCGGGCGCCGCCCTGCCCATTTCCTCTTCCCAATGGCGGCGGCAGAGCGAGACATAGACGTCCTTGCCGATCGCCACCTGCTCGCCCTGTCTTGCCACCTTGCCGTCCGGGCCGAGGCGCACCACCATCGTAGCCTTGCGGCCGCAGCGGCAGATGGTTCGCACCTCGCGCAGATCGTCGGCAATCGCCAGAAGCGCGCGCGAGCCGGAGAACAGCTTGCCCTGGAAATCGGTGCGCAGGCCGTAGCACATGACCGGGATATTCAGCCGGTCGGCGATGCGGGCGAGTTGCCAGACCTGCTCTTCCTCGAGGAACTGCGCCTCGTCGACGAAAACGCAATGCACGGTCGTGTGGTCGTGATGCTCGGCGACGCGGGCGTAGAGGTCGTCGCCGTCACGGAACATCTCGGCCTCGGTCTCCAGGCCGATGCGGGATGAGATCAGCCCGGTGTCGCCCTTGCGGTAGTGGCCGGCGACGAACAGCATCGTCGTCATGCCGCGTTCGCGATAATTGTAGGACGCCTGCAGCAGCATCGTCGTCTTGCCGGCATTCATCGTCGCATAGTTGAAGTAAAGCTTGGCCATGCCGCCCTTTTAGGGTGTGTCGAGGTTCAGGTGAGGCCGGCCTGCAAACGGCGGCTTTCTGCGCTTCCGGTGCTCACGGACTCAATGTCCGCTGCGCTCCGGTTCTCGAAACCACCGTTTCCAGCTCGGCCTGACCTGAATCTCGGCACACCTTAAGCCGAGATATCCCGGCGCGGGGAGGGGGCGCTGGCTCATTCCCCTGAAAAAGCCGCCTGCCATCAAAAAAGCGGCATGGGTGTCGCTGATCGGCCAGTCGGCGCCGTTCATCGTGATTGCCTTAGTGCTTGAAACCGCACCAGAATGGTGTTTGGCTGACGAAACAAGGCGGAGATGAAAACCGTTACTTCGCTTCGCCAAAAGAATCGCAATGGGAGAATATCTATGTCGCGTATGAATTCCTACGTCGCCGGCCTCGGTCTGGCGGCTTTCCTGTCCACGAGCGCTGCCTTCGCCGGAGATCCGGAAAGCTGCAAGGCGGTGCGTCTTTCCGATGTCGGCTGGACCGACATCCAGGCGACGACCGGTGTCGCCTCGGTGCTGCTCACCGCACTCGGCTACGAGCCGCAGGTGATCCAGCTGTCGGTTCCGGTCACCATGGCGTCGCTGAAGAACAAGGACCTCGACGTCTTCCTCGGCAATTGGATGCCGTCGATGACCAACGACATCAAGGACTACACCGCCGACGGCTCGGTCGAAACCATCAGTGAGAACCTCAGCGGTGCTGGCTACGGCATCGTCGTGCCGACCTATGTCGCGGACGCCGGCGTCAAGACGCTGACCGACCTGGGCAAGTTCAAGGACAAGTTCGACGGCAAGATCTACGGCATCGAGGCCGGCAATGACGGCAACCGCATCATCCTCGACATGATCAAGAACCCGAAGGACAATCTCGAAGGCTTCGAACTGGTCGAGTCCTCGGAAGCCGGCATGCTCACCCAGGCCGAGCAGTCGATGAAGAACAACGAATGGATCGCCTTCCTCGGCTGGACGCCGCATCCGGTGATGGGCGCCATGAAGATCACCTATCTCGACGGTATGGGCGATAGCGGCTTCGGCGCGGCCACTGTGCATACCAATGTGCGCAAGGGCTACACCACCGAGTGCCCGAATGCCGGCAAGTTCATCGCCAATTTGAAGTTCAACCTCGACATGGAAGGCGAGATGATGGACGCGATCCTCAAGGGCGGCGACGCCAACACGGTCGCGACCGACTGGCTGAAGAAGCATCCGGACGCGGTTGCGCCCTGGATCGCCGGCGTGACCACCTTCGACGGCGGCGATGCCGCCGCGGCGGTCAAGACCGCACTCGGAGGCTGAGCCGACCTTGAATCCGGCATGACCGGAACAGGGCAGCCATCGTGGAAAAGGCTGCCCTTTTTCATATCCTGTGACAAGATGACCGTCCGGCAAGGATGGCGCAGCCATAGAGGGGCAAGATGGATCCGATTTCGAAATTCCTGGTCGCCTACAAGATCCCCATAGGTCCGTGGGGGAAGGCCTTCTTCGGCTTTCTTACAGACAATTTCGATACCGTCTTCAGGACTTTTTCCAACAGCCTCAATTTCCTGCTCGACGGGATAGTCGACGGACTTCTGCTGTTGCCGCCCGTCCTTCTCATCGCGCTGATTGCCGTGCTCGCCTATTTCCTGCAGCGCTCCAGGGGCCTGGCCATCGCCGTCTTCCTCGGGCTGCTGTTCATCCTGAACCAGAACCTCTGGAAACAGACTGTGGAGACGCTGGTGCTGGTGGTTGCCGCCGCCGCCGCCTCGATGGCGATAGGCGTGCCGCTCGGCATCTGGGCCGCGCACAAGCCGAAAGTCTACCGCATCATGCTGCCGGTGCTCGACCTGATGCAGACGCTGCCGACCTTCGTCTACCTGATCCCTGTGCTGACCCTGTTCGGCCTTGGCAACGCGCCCGGCCTCATCGTTACCATCATCTTCGTCATCCCGACTTCGGTTCGTCTCACCCATCTCGGCGTCACTTCGGTACCGAAGTCGATCGTCGAGGCCGGCGAGGCGTTCGGCGCCACCAAAAGACAACTCCTATGGAAAGTCGAGCTGCCCTCGGCGCTACCGACCATCATGGCCGGGCTGACACAATCGATCATGCTGTCGCTGTCGATGGTGGTGTTCGCGGCCCTCATCGGCGCCGGCGGACTCGGCACCGAGATCAACCGGGCGCTCGGCTCGCGCAGGATCGACTTAGGGCTTGAAGCCGGTCTGGCAATCGTCGTGCTCGCCATCGTGCTCGACCGAATGACCCGTATTGGCGTTGGAGGCAAGAAATGACCGTCGCCGTTGATTTCAAGAACGTCGACATCGTCTTCGGCGCCGACCAGGCCGGTTCGCTGGCGCTGATCGACAGCGGCGCCACCCGCGCCGAGATCCTTGAGAAGACCGGCAATGTGCTGGGTTGCGCCGGCGCCAGCCTGACCGTGCACGAGGGCGAGATTTCCGTCCTGATGGGCCTTTCGGGCTCGGGCAAGTCGACCCTGCTCAGGGCCGTCAACCGCCTGAACGTGGTTTCACGCGGCCAGGTTCTGGTCAAGGACGGCGCCGGCACGGTCGATGTCGTCACCTGCGATGAGGCGACCCTTCGGCGGCTGCGGCAAAAGCAGGTGGCGATGGTGTTCCAGCAGTTCGGCCTATTGCCGTGGCGCACGGTGGAGGAAAATGTCGGCCTCGGCCTTGAGCTCGCCGGCATGCCCGACGCCGAGCGCAAAGAACGTGTGCATCGCCAGCTGAAGCTGGTCAATCTCGACCAGTGGTCGAAGAAATACGCCCACGAACTCTCGGGCGGCATGCAGCAGCGCGTCGGCCTGGCGCGCGCCTTTGCCACCGAGGCGCCAATCCTATTGATGGACGAGCCGTTTTCGGCGCTCGATCCGCTGATCCGGACCAAGCTGCAGGACGAGTTGCTGCAGCTGCAGGCCGAGCTGAAGAAGACCATCATCTTCGTCAGCCACGATCTCGAGGAGGCGCTCAAGATCGGCACTCATATTACCATCATGGAAGGCGGGCGCATCGTGCAGACCGGCGCGCCGGAGGACATCGTGCTCAGGCCCGCCAACGACTATGTCCGCGACTTCATCGCCAATGTTAACCCATTGTCGGTGCTGACCGCCTGGAACGTGATGCGCGACCGCCGCGACCTGGAAGAGAGCACAGACGACTGGGTCTGGCTCGACCGGCGCAAGACGACGCGTTTCAAGATCGACGAGCACGGGTTGGTGACGGCGGCCGAGCGCGACGGCAAGCCGGCGGTGTGGGTGTCCTGCACCGACATCGAAGCCCAGCCGGAGGAGACCGCTCAGGTGTTCTGGGCCACGCCCGGCACTTCGCTGAAGACGGTGATGCTGGCCATGCACCGTTCGCAGACGGCGCCAGTGGCGTTGTTCGACGACCAGTCGCGCTTTGTCGGCGCAATCGGTGTCAGGGACGTGCTGAGCGCTGTGCTGCGGCGGTAGGATCGCCCGCCCGCCGGCGACTGCTGGCGGGCCCCGGGAGCTTGCTCTAGAATGGCGCTGTGGCCGCGAGCGGAGGCATCGCGGGCGGCGAAAGGACAAGGGAGCGCGTAGCGGGATGATCTTCCGACAGCTCTTCGATTCCGTATCGGGGACCTATTCCTACCTGCTTGCCAGCCGCCGCGGCGGCGAGGCGCTGATCATCGATCCCGTGCTGGAGAAGGTCGACCGCTATCTGCAGCTCGTCGGCGAACTCGACCTCAGGCTGGTCAAGGCGGTGGACACGCATCTGCATGCAGACCACATCACCGGCCTCGGCGCGCTGCGCGACAAGACGCATTGCGTCACCGTGATGGGCGAGCAGACCAAGGCCGACGTGGTGTCGATGCGGCTTGCCGACGGCGACAAGCTCGCCATCGAGGGGCTGGCGCTCGACGTGATCTACACGCCTGGCCATACCGACGATTCCTACAGCTTCATCCTGCCGGACCGGGTGTTCACCGGCGACACGCTGCTCATCCGCGGCACCGGTCGCACCGACTTCCAGAACGGCGATCCGCGCCAGCAGTATGAATCGATCTTCGGCCGCCTGCTCAAGCTGCCCGACGAGACGCTGATCTATCCGGCGCATGACTACAAGGGCGAGACCGTCTCGACCATCGGCGAGGAGAAGGCATTCAACCCGCGCCTGCAGGTGAAGTCGATGGATGAGTATGTCGAGATCATGAACAATCTGAAGCTCTCTAACCCCAAGATGATGGACGTCGCCGTACCAGCCAACATGAAGGTCGGGCTGCATCAGGACGATATTGCCGGGCGCGGCTGGTCGGTCACCGCCGAGGCCGCGCTTGAGCTGGTCGGCAGGCCCGACGTCGCGCTGATCGACCTGCGCGAGAATTCCGAGCGCGAACGGCATGGCGTCATCCCCGGCGCCATCCATCTGCCCTATCCCCGGCTGCAGGAAAACATCGCCGCCGGCGGCATGCTGCACGAGCTCGCCAGGTCGACCGGCAAGCGGCTTTTGTTCTACTGCGCCTTCGGCGAACGCTCGGCGATGGCGGTTCAGGCCGCCCAGGACGCCGGGATTGCCAGCGCCCGCCACATCCACGGCGGCATCGACGCTTGGAAGAAGGCGGACGGACCGCTCGTCCATTAGAGCAATTCAAGGAAAAGTGCGTAGCGGTTTTCCGTCCGGAATTGCGTAAAAACAAATACTTAGAGCGGGGCAGCCCTCATCAGCTCTGGAAGTTCAATTCAATCCGATAAGCCTGGCGCCATTCCGGAAAAGGGCCTCCCCCTCAGAATCGAAACGGAAGGTGGCGATGAAATCGTCGGCGCGGTAGTCCGGCAGCGTCTTGCGGATGGCGGCGGCGAAGTTTCGTGCCTCGTCCTGCCGGCCCGCCAGCGCCAGGCAGTGCGCCGCGATCGACAAGATGATGGTGTGGGCGTTGGGCCGCGCGGCCGCTTTCAAGGCCCATTCAGCCGCTTCGTCGAACTGGCCGAGCCGGGCAAGCGCCATGGCCCGCGACCCCATCATCCCGAACAGCAGCGGATCGAAGGGGCTGAGATGGCGCGAATGATCGGATGAGCCGATCGCGGATCTCGGGTCGCCCGACTGGGAATGCACGAAGGACAGCGCGTAGTGGCCGAGCGCGAAGTTCGGGCTGAGGTCGACGGCTCTTTCCAGTTCGAGCAATGACCCGTCCCGTTCGCCACGCAGCCATAGTGCGCGCCCCATGGCCCAGTGGGCGGCGGGGTTGTGGTCGTCCACCAGCAGGCTCTGGCCGGCGCTTTCGAAGGCAAGCGCGGTTTCCTGATCGCGATCGCCCCAGCGCTGGAAGGCGTTCTGCCAATGGGTGAAGGAGAGGCCGGCATAGGCGCGGGCGAAGGTCGGATCCTGCTTCAAGGCCATGCCGAAGAACTGCTGGGCCAGTTCGTTCTCCGTGCGGGTGAAGCGGTACATGTGCCAGAGGCCGCGGTGATAGGCTTCCCAGGCATTGAGCGAGTTGGGTGCCTTCAGCATGGCGCGGTTGCGTTCGACCATGGCGATCTCGGCCGCGATCGAGGAGACGATGCTGTTGCCGATATCGTCGAGCACGATGAAGATGTCGTCCGGCTTGCGCTCGAAGGTCTCTGCCCAGACGATCCTCGCGGTGCGCACCTCGATGAGTTCGACCGAGACGATGACGCGGCCCGCCAGGCTGCGAACGGTTTCGGTGGCCACGTAATCGACGTTCAGCCGGCGCCCTGCATCCTCCGGCGCAATGTTTTTCTCGGCCAGCGCGAACATCGACCCGCGCGCGATGACGAAGAAATCCCTGAGCTTGGCGAGGCGGGTGATGATGTCGTGGGTCATGCCGTCGGCCAGCCCGCCGCGACCGCCATCCGCTGCGGGGTCCTCGACAAATGGCATCACCGCAAGCGAGGCCCGGCGCGATGCGGCGGCATCCGGTTCGGCAAGCGCAATCGGAACCTGGGGCGCGAAGGCAATCGCCGGCTGCGCGCCCGGCGTCGCATCCGACTGCCGGTCCTTGATCGCCCGCCATGCCGCGCGCACGGGTGCGAATTCCAGCTCTTCCGACTGAAACAGCTGTGCGGCGACAACAAGGTGTTCCTCGCACTGGCCGATCTGGCCCCGCCTGGCCAGGTTCTCCAGCAAGGCCACATGCGCGCGCACGTCGAAGGGCGCGAGTTCCAGCCATTTGTCGAGATAGGGAGAAGCGTCGGTGCCCGACGGCAGGATGTTGACCAGATGCTCCAGGATGGCGATGTGGCACGAGGTGAACCGGCGGCGTTGCGCAACCAGCCAGCTGTCGAAATGCGGACAGCGGTCCAGCTCCAGCCCATCGAGGAAATCGCCGGCGAACAGGTCCGACAGTGCCCGCAGTCGTTCTGGAGCAAGTGTTCCTATTCCCGCCGCCGCGGCAGCAGCGATCTCGACGGCATCGACCGACACGCCTTCCAGCCGCAGCCCGACCGCGTCGCCCTGCGTTTCGACCCTGCTGACATCAGGGTCGTCGAGAACGCCGCGCAGCTTGCTGAGGCACCAGCGAAGCTCGCCCCGCGGGTCGTTCGGCACATCCCACAGAAGCTCGCACAGGCGACTGCGCCCAACGGCATGCGGTGTGAGCGTGAGATAGGCCAGCAACGCACGCAGCTTGCGCGATGCCGGCAATGCTATCGCGACGCCGCCGCGGAGTATGGTCAGTGGCCCGAGCAGGCGCACGGAAAGGCCGGCCGCGACCTCGCCGTCCAGACTCTCTCGGGTGGATTCCACGGACAATTCCACGCTGGCTCCCACGCTGGCCACTCGGCCTCTGTTCTATCACCGAAGGCGACAAGGTGCATCCGGCAGCGAATTTCGGCGCCGGATGTCGCCATTGCCGCACTGTCGGCAAGTCGGGAACCGTAACGCGGCAAGGTCTCGAAATCGCGCCGCCCAAACCGCCGGCCTGTAACCGGCTCGTGACGACAGCTTGAGGAGAGCGGACATGTTGCATCAGTCAAAGATCAGGACCACGGCCGGCCGCGGCCGCCTGTTCGACAGCATTCTCGACACGGTCGGCGATACGCCGGTGATCCGGATCAACAATCTCAGCCCCGCGCACGCGACCATCTATGTCAAGGCCGAGTTCTTCAACCCGGCTGCCTCGGTCAAGGACCGGCTGGCGCTCAACATCATCGAGGCGGCCGAACGCAGCGGTGCGTTGCGGCCTGGGCAGACCATCGTCGAGGCGACCAGCGGCAACACCGGCATCGGGCTTGCCATGGTCTGCGCGCAAAAGGGCTATCCGCTGGTGGTGACGATGGCCGACAGCTTTTCCGTCGAGCGCCGCAAGCTGATGCGCATGCTGGGCGCCAAGGTGGTGCTGACGCCGCGCGCCCAAAAGGGTTTCGGCATGTACAAGAAGGCGGTGGAACTCGCCGAGGCCAATGGCTGGTTCCTGGCCCGGCAGTTTGAGACCGAGGCCAATGCGGCCATTCACGAAGCGACCACGGCGCGCGAGATCGTCAATGATTTCGCCGGCTCCAGGCTCGACTGCTTCGTCACCGGCTATGGCACCGGCGGCACCGTCGCCGGCGTGGCGCGCGTGCTGCGCCGCGAGCGGCCGGAGACCCGCATCGTGCTCACCGAGCCGGCCAACGCGCAGCTTGTCGGCAGCGGCAAGCCGCAGGAGCGTGCCAAAAATGGCGCACCGGCCGCCAGCCATCCGGCCTTCGAGCCGCATCCGATCCAGGGCTGGACGCCGGATTTCATTCCCAATGTGCTGCAGGAAGCGATCGACAAGCGCTACTATGACGAGGTGATGCCGATCGCCGGGCCCGAGGGCATCAAATGGGCCAAGGCGCTGGCGCAGCAGGAGGGGATCTTCACCGGCATCTCCGGCGGCTCCACCTTCGCTGTGGCACGCCAGATCGCCGGGACATCGCCGGCCGGCTCGGTGATCCTGTGCATGCTGCCCGACACTGGCGAGCGCTACATGACGACGCCGCTGTTCGACGGCATCGAGGCGGAGATGGATGCGGAAGAGATCACGCTTTCGCGTTCGACGCCCAGCTGCCAATTCGACGCCTGACAGCGGATCGCGGGGGACACCACAATGGACGCGATGCCGCAAACCTCGAGCGCGACAGCAGATGAAACGCTCGATCCCCTGGACTGGGCCGATATGCGGGCCCTGTCGCACCGGATCGTCGACGATGCCGTCGGCTATCTGCGCGACGTTCGCGACCGCCCGGTGTGGCGGGAGATGCCGGCCGAGGTGAGGGCGTTCTTCGACGCGCCCTTGCCGCGCTCGCCGGCGCCGCTCGCCGAAATTTATGGCGAGGTTGCCGACAACGTGATGGCTTACCCGATGGGCAACATTCATCCGCGCTTCTGGTCCTGGTATATGGGCTCCAGCAACTTCACCGGCGCGCTCGGCGATTTCCTGGCGGCGATCCAGGGTTCCAATCTGGGCGGCGGCAACCATGCCGCCGGCCTGATGGACAGCCAGGTGGTCGACTGGTGCAAGCAGATGGTTGGCTTTCCCGCCTCGGCCAGCGGCACGCTGGTCAGCGGCGGCTCGATGGCGAACATCATCGGGCTGACCGTGGCGCGCAACACCAAAGCAGGCATCGACGTGCGCGAACATGGCGTTGGCGCCATCGCGCAGCCCTTGCGTTTCTACGGCTCGGATCAGACCCACTTTTGCCACCGCAAGGCGATGGAGGTGCTCGGCCTCGGCAACCGGACGCTTCGCCGCATCCCGAGCGATTCCGCATTTCGCATCGACATCGCCGCCTTGCGGGCGGCGATCGCGGAAGATCGAAAGGCGGGCTTCAAGCCGGCCTGCGTCATCGGCAACGCCGGCACCGTCAACACCGGCGCGATCGACGATCTCAAGGCGCTTGCGAGGCTGGCGGCGGAAGAAGATCTCTGGTTCCACGTCGACGGCTGCATCGGCGCACTGATCGCGATTGCGCCGGAGAATGCAGCGCTCGTTGCCGGCGTCGAACAAGCCCATTCGCTTGCGCTCGATCCGCACAAATGGCTGCACGCGCCGTTCGAGGCGGGCTGCGCGCTGGTCCGAAATGCCGAGGCGCATCGCGGCGCCTTTGCCGTCATACCGGAATATCTGGAATCGACGTCGCGCGGCATCGCGTCTGGAAAATGGCTGCACGACTACGGGCTGCAAACCTCACGCGGCTTTCGCGCGCTCAAGGTGTGGATGGCCCTGAAAGAGCACGGCATGGAAAAATTCGGCCGGCTGATCGACCAGAACATCGCTCAAACCAGGTATCTGGCCGGCCTGATCGAGGCCGAGCCGGCGCTGGAGCTGATGGCGCCGGCGAGCATCAACATCGTCTGCTTTCGCCACCGCGCCAATGGGCTGTCCGGTGAGAGCCTGAAGGCGTTCAACACCGAGATTATGCTGCGACTCCAGGAAGAAGGCATCGCGGCCCTTTCGGATACCACCGTGCACGGCCAGCATTGCCTGCGGGTGGCGATCGCCAATCACCGCACCCGGTACGAGGATCTCGATCTGCTGGTCGCGGAAATCCTGCGTCTCGGCGCAGAACTTGCCGCGTGAGCGGCGCAGCACAGGGAGGGACGCATGTCGTCCATGGACTATGCGATCGACTATGCGGAAGAAGGCTCGGGACCGACCGTGCTGTTCATCCCGGGATCCTTCAGCACGTATGCGGCCTGGCGGCCGATGCAGAGATGGCTATCGCCTGACTACCGGATGATCGGCACCAGCCTTTGCGGATATGGCGCGACTGCGGAGACCCGCTCGCGCAATGATTTCGGCATGCCGCACGAACTCCGGATCATCGAGCAGGCGGCACGTCGTGCCGGAGGACCCGTGCATCTGGTCGGGCATTCCTTCGGCGGGACCGTTGCCCTCGCCGCGGCCCTGCAAAACTCCATCGACGTGGCGAGCCTGTCGCTCTTCGAGGCAAATCCCCTCGCGCTCCTCAACAGACAGCCGAGGCAAGGTCTCTATCAGGACGTTGTGAGGCTGAGCCGGGAGTTCAGCGCGGCGGTCGATGCCGGCGACGCCGATGCAGCCGGGATCATCATCGACTTCTGGGGCGGTCGAGGCACGTTTGCTGCGCTTCCCGAAATCGTGAGAACCCACTGCCGGCAGACAGCTCCGGCAAATGTGATCGACTGGCTGACGGATTTCAGTTTCGAGGCCGCCCTGGACGACTACAGCGCCCTCGACATCCCGGTTCTTCTCGTCAGAGGCGGGGTCGCCAACCCGGCCATGGTGGCGATGACCGACATGCTGCAACAGGCTTTGCCGCATGTGCATAGCGCGGTTGTCGAGGACGCCGGCCACTTCCTCATTGCGACCCATGCGCAAAAATGTGCCGCGCTGCTGACACGGTTCCTGACGATTGCAGACGTGGCTCTGCCGGAAGCCGCGATGGTTGCCTAATCCTGACCTGCGGGAAGCGGCGCGCCAGGGAGATAAAGCATGATCGGGCGGATTTCGTAGACGGCAGTGGGATTGACGCGTCTGAGATCGCGCGCTGTTGCAATCGCCTCTTCCTGGCTGGCGCAGTCAAGGACGTAGAGGCCCAGCAACTGCTCCTTGGTTTCGGCAAAGGGACCGTCGATCACCATGCCGTCGCCTGGGCCGCGCAGCGTGGCGGCCTCGGCGGTCGCGCCCAGCCTTGCCGCCGGCCCGAGTTTTCCCTCGCGGGTCAGCCTGGCGTTGACCTCGAGCAGGTCGTCCATCAGTGCCGCATCCTCGTCAGGCGTCCAGGACTGGACGGTCTGTTCGACGTGGTAGGCCAGAATCGCATAGAACATGGGACGGTCTCCTCAAATCAAGGTTCTACAGCGTCCTTTGCGCGTCCAAGAGGGCGCGCGGCGCTGTAGTGCCGGATCGGGCGGCACTATCACAAGGATGGCGGGACTGATCCAGCCCTGGCGTCGATCAGCCGACCGCCTCCTGACTCAACCTGCCAGCGGCAGGCGCAGTTCCGTCAGCAGGCCGCCACCGGGATGGTTGGAGAGGCTGATTTCGCCGCCGGCGGCACGCGCAATGTTGCGGGCAATGGTCAGGCCGAGGCCGAGGCCGCCGGTCTGGCGGTTGCGCGACTGCTCGATGCGAACGAAAGAACCGAACACCGTGTCGAGCTGGGCCTGCGGGATGCCGGGACCCTCGTCGCGGATGGCGAGCGTGATCGTGTCCTGCGACCGCTCCAGGCTGAGATGTGCCTTCTTGCCGTAGGTCGCGGCATTCTGGACGAGGTTGGTGACGCAGCGCTTCAGCGCCACCGGCCGGGCGATGCAGATCAGGCCGCGCGGCCGCGTGCCGTCATGGTCGAACGAAACCTCCTCGAATCCGTCGGCGATCGATTCCACCAGCGACCAGAAATCGATACGTTCGGCTTTCTCCTCGGTCACCTCGAACTTGGCGAAATCGATGACCGAGCTGGCGATGCTCTCGATATCGGCGAGATCATGCGCCAATGCCGCGCGGGCCGGCGATTTGCGCAACAGTTCGAGGCGCAGCCGCATCCGTGTCAGCGGCGTGCGCAGATCGTGCGCAAGTGCTGCCGCAAGGTGCTCGCGGTCCTCGACATAGTCGCGCAGCCTGACTTGCATGGCGTTGACCGCCTTGGCCGCGGCACGAATCTCGCGGCTGCCCGACTCGGCGATCGGCGGGCTCTTCAAATCGTGGCCGATGCGCTTCACGGCGGTTTCCATCATCCGATATGGCGCTGTCAGCCGGCGCAGCGACCAGATCGACATCACCACCACCAGCCCGGCGATCAGGGCATAGAGCGGCAGGCTGTCGAAGCTCAATATCGGGCCTACCGGCGTGATCGGCTCGGTGAAGTTCAGCCACTGCCCGTCGGCGAAGCGGAGCGAGGCCGTCAGCTTGTCGCTTTGGGCGAAGTCCGCCGCCAGCACCAGAAGGTCGCGCTCCACCTGGCCGACATCCTTGTTCATGATCGCGCCGCCGGGAGCATCCGACTCGCGCGTCGCCGGATCGCGCCGCACGCGCGCGTCGGTGATGCCGAATTTGGTCAGGCGCCCGACCAGAATGTCCTCCAGCTCGGCGAGTTCGTCGTCGCCGGCGATCGAGGAGGTGACGGCCGGCGTGTCCGAAACGGTCAGCGCGTAGGTGGCGTTGAACAGGCCGGATGCGGTCGCCTTGCGTTCCTCGGGCGTCGCATCGTGCATCAGCTGCACCAGCGAGAAGGCGCGGTCGTTGAGCCGGTAGAGATCGACCACGTCGTTGGCGGCGGCGCGGTCGCGCGAGACGATGTAGAGCGTCGCGACCTGGCTGATCAGCAGGCCGGCAATGACGATGAGCAGCACCCAGACAGGCAGGGTCTGCGGCAGGAAGCGTCTCATTCGGAGGTCGTTTCGGGCAGGAACTGATAGCCGCCGCTGCGCACGGTCAGGATCAGTTTCGGCGTCTTGGGATCGTCTTCCATCTTGCGCCGCAGCCGGCTGACCAGGATGTCGACGCTGCGGTCGAAGCTGTAGCCGGTGTCGCCGCCCGAGAGCTCGATGAGCTGGTCGCGGGTGAGCACGCGCTGCGCGCTCTTGACGAAGGTCTGCAGCAGGTTGAACTCCGCCATCGTCAGCTCGACCCTGACATCGCCGGGCGCCGTCAGCCGGCGGCGCGAGCAATCCATCGTCCAGCCGGCGAAGTGGTAGATCTGCTTGGTTGTCGGACGGCGCGGCTCGGCGGCACCGTTGCGCCTCAGCACGGCGCGGATGCGGGCCAGGAGCTCGTGCGGATCGAAGGGTTTCGGCACATAGTCGTCGGCGCCCGTCTCAAGGCCGACGACGCGGTCGGTCGTCTCGGTGACGGCCGTCAGCATGATGATCGGCGTCGTGTGGTTGGCGCGCAGTTCGCGGCAAAGCTCCAGCCCGCTTTTGCCGGGCAGCATCACGTCGAGAACGATCAGATCGACCTGCATGCGGCGCAGGATAGCTTCCATCTCGACGCCGTCGGCGGCAACGGTCGTGTGCAGGCCCCGCTTCTGGAAGAACTCCTGAAGCAGGTCGCGTATGCCCTTGTCGTCGTCGACGATCAGTATGTGTGCGTCGGATTTCACGGGAACCCTGTCATTGCTGGTGGCCAAGCCGTCATTCGATCATCTCCCACACGATAGAATTCGGGCCATATGTTGGCCAGTGGCGATCGTACAGCCCAAGGCAGATGCGACAGAAACAATCCAGAAACAAAATTCTACAGTCCGGAAAAACTCACGAAAAAATTCAAGGGCATAACGGTGTCGTGGCGGTCAGGTCATCGGCTGCGACGCTAGTCTCCGGAGTAACGGACAAGACCAATGCATAGGTTCTCGATCAGCTTGATGGGTGCGTTGCTCGGCATTTCGCTCGTCACGGCCGCGGTCGGAGCCTCCGATGCAAAGGTGGCGCCGATCACCCGGGCCGAGCGCTGCAGCGACCTCAACCGTCAGGTTGACGAAGCCCTCGAAACCCATGCCGCGGCAACGCAGGTCACCGCGGCGAAAGCACTGCAAAGAAAGGGAAACCGGTTCTGCGCCAACAAGAAACAGGCACAGGGAATCCGGATGCTCGCAAACGCTTTGAAGCTGCTTGGAGTGACACCGAACGACCCGGTTCAGTGACGCTCAATCCCCGACCCGCATAAAAAGGAAATGAAGCCATGAACAAGTCCCTCCTCTCCGCCCTTGGTCTCGCTGTTGCTCTCGCCTTCTCGATGCCGGCTCTTGGCAACGCGGCTGCGACCACGACCGCTGCTCCCGCTGCTTCGACGACGACCGCTCCGGCTGCTGCGCCTGCCAAGGCCGCTCCGAAGAAAGTTGCAGCCAAGAAGACCGTCAAGGCCTGCAAGGTGACCAAGACGCACAAGTGCCCGGTCAAGAAGGCGCCGAAGAAGGCCGCCAAGAAGTCCTGATCCAGGCCTGGCAATAGCCAGCTTACCTGACAAGGCCGCTCCAGCCGGAATTCGGCTGGAGCGGCCTTGGATCAAGCCGGAGCGCCGGCGGCGTCAAGCCCGGCATGCCAAACTGGTTCAACGGCCGGCGATCCTTAACCCGATCGCAATGCCGGCCCTGTAGGACAATCCGCATGAAGCGGCTTTCGTCCATTCTGCGCTCGATGGTCATCGGTGGCCTGGTGGTCAGCGGAGTGGCCAAGGTGTTGATCCTGCTCTCCGCCAGCCCGGTGCCGGACCCGGCCAGCGGACGAACCGAGCCGTCACTGTTCGCGCCGAAAATATCCACCGACTGGGACTACATCACGCCCGGGCAAACCTGGCTGCTCATCGTGCTGACCGGCACGGTGCTGATCTGCTTCATCGCCTGGCCGGTGGCGGCCTGGATGGAGCGCCGGGTCGATGCGCCCGATACGAGATCCCGTCCCGAATCACCACCTGTCGCGACGGTGCGGCAGATCCCGCCGCGGCGCATGTTCGGCCGCCATGGCCGTTGAACAGCCGTAGTCAGTGACCCACATAGATTTGTCAGAGATCGCGCTGCTGCTTAGCCGATCGAAAATGGATGACCGCTTTCGCCCGTGACAAAGTCGAGGCGAATTTTCCGCTTGCAGTTGCCAGGTTTCCAATGCCTGAAACCACCACCACACCGCGCACCAAGACGCAGCCCAAGACCGAACGGCCGAAGCTCTACAAGGTCATCCTCATCAACGACGATTTCACCCCGCGCGAGTTCGTGGTGACGGTGCTCAAGGGCGAGTTCAAGCTGAGCGAAGACCAGGCGCAACGGGTTATGATCACCGCGCACCGGCGCGGCGTCTGCGTCGTCGCGGTCTTCACCAGGGACGTCGCCGAGACCAAGGCGACGCGGGCGACCGACGCCGGCAAGGCCAAGGGCTACCCGCTGCTTTTCACGACCGAACCGGAGGAGTGAGGAGCGGTCGCCCGTAGGGCGATCAATCGACAACGATTTGTCGATTGAAGCGACGAACGCCCGGAGCCATAGCGGAGGGCAGGGGCCGGTCCGCCAGGCTGAGGAGCGCCAGCGGCAGCGACCAATTTGAAGGCAGCATCGCAGCGTGCGCGCCGCCCCTCATCCGCCCTTCGGGCACCTTCTCCCCGTAAACGGGGAGAAGGAAAAGGAAGGCTCACCGCCCCTCGCGGTACCACATCGAGCCCATCGCCAGAAGCAGCAGGCCGAGGCCGAGGAAGCCGCCGAACAGCGGCACGCGAGAGACGGCCTTCAGGACGCTATCGTCGGTGGTGCGCAGCCCAATCCAGTCGTTGCCGGACGCCGCACCCGTGGAGCGGACCGGGACGATCGAAGGCAGCGTCACCCCGCCGGCGAGGTTGCCGAGCGTGGATGAGGGCGCCAGCCGGCGCACACTGCCGCCGGTCGCCTCCGCCGGCGCCTTCAGCCGGTCCTCGGTGGAGATGACGTCGGTGAACTCCGGCGCGTTGATCGGACCGACATGGGCAAGCGCGGTGAGATCGCCATTGCCGACCTGGTAGAGGCCGATCTCGCTGGTCTGGACGGTGCCGAGGAAAATGCCGGGCTCGGATTTTTCGAGCCTGACGATCAGCGCCTTGCCCGACGGCGTGATCACCTGCGCCGGGCCAGGGTCGTCGCTCATCGTCTGGCGGCGGATCTCCAGTGTCATGCCACGCCCGTCGGCGGTCAGGCGTTCCTCTTCGAGCTCGGGCTCCTTCATCAGCCAATGGGCGATGCGGCGATAGAGCTGGACATGCGGGCCGCCGCCCTCGAAGCCGCGTGCCCACAGCCAGCCCTGGTCGGACAGAAGCATGCCGACGCGGCCTTCGCCCTTGCGGTCGAGCAGCAGCAGCGGCCGGTTGTCGGCGCCCTTCATCACTACCTCGCCCTCGGGGTTCTCGACGCCGATGGTGCGGAACCAGCGGCTCCAGTGCGGCGGATCGGTGGCCGAGCCATCCAGCCCGCGCGTCACCGGATGACGCTGGCCGAGCTCGGTGAGGCGCGGGTAGAAGGCCTTGTCGACGACCTCGCCGGTCGGCATCGCCGGCAGCGCCGACATCAGCGGCGTGCGGGCGATCGAGCTTTCGCCGGCATATTCGGGTCCGGCGGCGATCAGCAGCGCGCCGCCCTTTTCGACATATTCGGAGATGTAGTCGTAATAGAGGATCGGCAGCACGTCGCGGTGCTGGTAGCGGTCGAAGATGATCAGGTCGAAATCCTTGATCTTCTCGACGAACAGTTCGCGCGTCGGAAAGGCAATCAGCGACAATTCGTTGATCGGCGTGCCGTCCTGCTTTTCCGGGGGGCGCAGAATGGTGAAATGGACGAGATCGACCGAAGCGTCCGACTTCAAGAGGTTGCGCCATGTGCGTTCGCCGGCATGCGGCTCGCCGGAAACGAGCAGCACGCGCAAATTCTCGCGGATACCGTCGATCAGCGCGATGGCGCGGTTGTTGGCGTCGGTCAGCTCACCCGGCACGGGGTCGATGGCGAGCTCGACGATGTTGCGGCCGGCGCTCGGGATGGTCACCTGCAGCGGCATCGCCTGGCCGATGGTGGCGTGTTCGACCGAGACCTGTTCGCCGTTGACCGAGACGCGGACATCGACCGGGCCGGCCTGATTGTCGGTGGCGATGACGCGGTAGCTCATGTCGAGCGGCTTGCCGACCAGGCCGAAACGCGGCGCATTCTCGAAGCGAATGCGGCGATCCTTCTCGTGCTCGTTGCCGGTGATTAAAGCGTGCAGCGGCGCATGGAAGTCGGGTGCGGCGGGCGGCGCATCATGCACCTCGCCATCGGTGATCATGATGGCGCCGCCGATGCGCGACGGCGGCACGTCGCGGAACGCGCCTTCGAGCGCGCCGAACAGCCTGGTATCGGTGCGCTCCTCGGCCGCCTCGGACCTGCCGGCCTCGACGACGCGCACGTCGAACTGCTTGAAACGGCCGAGGCGCTGCTGAAGCCCGGCCAGCGCTTCGTCGGTCTGTTTGGTGCGCTCGCCGATATCCTGGCTCTGGCTGCGGTCGACGACGATGGCGACGACGCTTTTCAAGGCCTCGCGTTCCTCATCGAGGAAGACAGGATTGAGCAGGGCAGCACCCAGCGCAAGCAGGGCGGCGAACCGGAAGATCGAGCCGCGCTGGCGAAACCACAGGCCGACCAGCGCCAGCAGGACCAGCGGCACCAGCACGGCGGCGAGCAGCGGCCAGGACAGAAGCGGTTCGAAGTTGATCGACCAGTTCATGGCTTACTGCCCCAGCCGTTCGAGCAGGACGGGCACGTGCAC
Organism: Mesorhizobium sp. LjNodule214; assembly: GCF_964252735.1. Lineage (NCBI taxonomy): Bacteria > Pseudomonadati > Pseudomonadota > Alphaproteobacteria > Hyphomicrobiales > Phyllobacteriaceae > Mesorhizobium > Mesorhizobium sp. LjNodule214. Next base: position 1,454,596 of record NZ_CAXUPE020000002.1, on the reverse strand, counting down.
CTGGTCGGATTTGTAGTTGCCGGTCAGCATGTACATCATGATGTTGACGCCGGCGCGCAGCGCATAGATGCGCTGCATCGGGTCCGCCGGCACGGTCGGCAGAAGCGGGTCGCCGTTCTCGTCGACGGCCCAGGCGCCGGCAAAATCATTGGCGGTGATCAGGATCGGCGAGACGCCGTCACCGACGCGCACGGGGCGATTCTCGGTGTTGCTGGCATCGAGCGAGGCCTCGACCCAGAGCGGGCTGCCGGCGAAGCGGCCGGGAAACTCGGGCAGGATGAAGAAGGACTTGGTCAGCACATGGTCCGATGGCACCGGTTCCAGCGGCGGCACGTTGAGATCGCCGAGAATGTCGCGCAACCGCTCGGTCGCCTGGCTGGTCGAATCGGCGCCGATGCCGTTGGCGAACTGGTCGCGGGTGTCGAACAGGACCGTGCCGCCCTGCTGCATATAGGCATCGACGCGTGCGATCGCCGCTTGGCTCGGCATCGGCGCTGCAGGGTCGATCGGCCAGTAGATCAGTGGGTAGAAGGACAGTTCGTCCTTCGCGATGTCGACGCCGGCCGGCGCTCCGGGTTCGAGCGCGGTCTTCTCGATCAGGAAGCGGGTCAGGCCTTCGAGACCAGCGCGGCTGATTGAATCGACGCCAGGCTCGCCGGTCAGCACATAGGCGATGCGGGTCTTCGCGATGTCCTCGATCGCCTGGGCATCGCCCGGCTTCGCGTCGTCGGCGCGGGCGAGGTCGGCATGGCCAAGGAGCGCGCCTAGCGCGATCAGCACTGCGGCCGCCGTTGCCGCCGCGCGGCGCGGCCGCCGCGACAGCAGCCCGCCCATCCAGAACACCGCCAGCGTGTCGAGCACCATCAGCACCAGGGCGGCGGCGACCAGCGCCCCTTTCAGATTGCGCGACTCGTCGAAGGCGTACTGGACGGGGGTGACCGGCAACGAAACTTGAGGCCGGTCCAGCAGCGCAAAGGTGCTGTCGGCCTCGAGCAAATTGTGGGCGAAGACGCCGGTCTCGGAGCCGTAGAGGCCGGGCGGGTTCTCGAACGTCACTGGCAGCGGGCCGGCGCCGGGCACCAGTGGCCGCGCATCAGGCGTCGGCGGCACCAGCTCGCCGTCGGCGGCAATCATCCGGTAGGGCGCCAGCGAGGTGGCGGCGGCTTCGGCGTTGGCGATCGCCGCACCCTGGTTGCGCGACAGCTGCACGATGCGGCGCAGCATCTCGACGAAACTGCCCGATATGGGCAGGTTCGACCAGGTTGCCTCGGGCGTGACGTGGAACAGGACGAGCGTGCCCTTGCCCTTCTTCAGCCCGGTCACCAGCGGCGTGCCGTCGGCAAGAGTTGCCCAGGTGCGCTCGACGATGTCGGGTGTCGGCTCGGCCAATACTTGCCTGGTGACGGTGACTTCGGCCGGCGGGGCGAGATCGGCAAAGGGACCGGCTTTTGGAAACTCGGTGACCGGCTGCGGCGTCGTCCACGACAAGGCGCCGCCCATCGAGCGCTCTCCGGTACGCAGCCTGACCGGCAGCAGATCATCATCATTGCCGGCGGCGGCCAGTCGCGAACCGGCAAAGCGCACCAGCGTGCCGCCCTTGTCGACCCAGTCGACCAGCCGCTGCTTAACCTGTTCCGGAATGGTGCCGACATCGGCCATGACGATCATCGCCGGCTTCTGGTCGAGAAGCTGCGGGATGGCGTCGGCAAGGTCGACGCTCGACGGCTCGACCAGATCGGCGAAAGGCTGCAGGGCGCGGCGGATATAGTAGAGCGGCGACAAAAGCGGCTGGGCCTGGTCGGCCTCGGCTTGCGACAACAGCCCGACACGGCGGCGCTTGGAGCTCTCGTCGAGCACCCGCACGGCGCCGGCCTGATGCTCGCCGTCAAGCGCGATCGAGGCGAAGTCGTTGCGCAACTCGAACGGCACCGCCATCGTTCCGGTGGCGGTGGATTCGCCCGGCGAGAAGGTCAAAGTCGCGTCGGCGATACGGCGGCCCTTGTCGTCGAAGGCGCCGGCGGTGACCTGAGCCGGCGCCGGATCGCCCGGTGCGCGGATGGCGGTGAGCGCGAACCCGTCGACCTGGTTGTCGGCGACAGTAAGGCCGGTCAGCGACAGCCTGTCGGACGTCGCCCAGACGAGGCGCGCCGCGTTCTTCGACAGCAGCGTGTTGAAGGCGGATTCGTCGCCTTGTGCGGCCAGTCCGTCGGCGAGCACGGCGACGCTGGCGCCCGGCAGGCGCTCCAGGGCGGCCGCGACGCGTGCATAGATGGCCGGGCGGTCGGTCGGGATCGGCCGCGGCTTTGCCGCGCGCAGCCGGTCGAGCGCTGTGGCGGCATCGAAGGGACCGATCTCGGCATTGGGCTTCTCGGCGGTGAAGGCGATGACGACGGGCACGCCATTCGAGCTCGCGTCGGCGATCAGCCGTTGCGCGGTGGCGACGCGCTTACCCCAGTCGGCTGCACTTGCCCAGTCATTGTCGATGACAAGTGCCAGGGCCGAGCCCTCGGCGGGTAACTTTTCGCGCGGATTGAAGACGGGTTCGGCGAGCGCGGCGATGACAAGGGCGGCCATCAGCAACCTCAGCAGCGTCAGCCACCACGGGCTCTGATGCGGCGTCTCCTCGCGCTTCAGCACGCGCGCCAGTATCTTCAGCGGCGGAAACACTTCCGTCTGCGGCTTGGGCGGGGTGAGCCGCAACAGCCACCAGATCACCGGCAGCGCCAGCAGGCCCCACAACACCATGGGCGCACCGAAGGAAAGCGGCAGCCAGCTCACGCGCTGATCTTTCCAGCATAACTGCTTTCAGCGGTCATCGCCATGTGGATGCGCACCAGCGCCTCGGAAGCCAGCCGATCGGTGTGGTTGACGGTAAAGCTCCAGCCGAGCCGCTTGCACCAGCCGGCCAGCTCCTGGCGGCGGGCGGTGTAAAGCAGGCGGTAGTCGTCGCCCAGCATTTCGGCACGGCCGGCGGTCAGCTTGTCGCCGGTCTCGGGGTCGGTGAATTCGGTGCGGCCGGCATAGGGGAAGGTTTCCTCGGCCGGGTCGGCGACCTCGATCAGATGGGCGCGCACGCCGTGGCGGGCGAGCACGTCGAGCCAGGCCATCGTCTCTTCCACCGGGTCGAGGAAATCGCTGACGATGACAATGTCGCAGAAGCGGCGGATGCCGGAGAGATCAGGCTTTGCCGGCAGCGCGCCGGCATGGGTGAGCTGGGCCGCGATGCGCTCGGCGCCGTTGCGGGCCGTGAACGGATCGGTCAGGCCCGGCCAGGCGATGCGTTCGCCGCTGCGCGACAAGAGCTCCGCCATGGCGAGCGCCAGCACCAGCGCGCGCGATTCCTTCGAAACGCTGGCGCCGGCGGATTTGTAGAGCATGGACGGCGAGGGGTCGGCCCAAAGCCATACCGTGTGCGCCGCCTCCCATTCGCGATCGCGTACATAAGTGTGGTCGTCGCGGGCCGATCGGCGCCAGTCGATGCGCGAGGAATCGCCCTCGACATAGGGGCGGAACTGCCAGAAATTCTCGCCAATGCCGCGCTTGCGGCGGCCATGCCAGCCGGCGATCACGGTGTTGACGATGCGGCGCGCCTCGACCAGGAGGTCCGGCACCAGCGAGGCCCGCAACCGGCCACGGGCGAGCGCGTCGCGCGTCGCTACCGGTGCCTGGACCTCGCCTATGCGCGCCATCAGATGCCTTTTGCCAGTTTCGCCACCACGTCGCGCACCGAGGTGCCTTCGGCGCGAGCGGCGAAGGTCAGCGCCATGCGGTGCTGCAGCACCGGCTCGGCCAGCGCACGGATATCGTCGACCGAAGGTGCCAGCCGCCCATCATACAACGCGCGAGCGCGGGCGCACAGTGTCAGCGCCTGACTGGCGCGCGGGCCCGGACCCCAGGCGACAAGCTTGTCGGTTTCGGCATGGCCATGGCCGGGACGGGCCGAACGCACCAGCTTGAGGATCGCCTCGACGACACTTTCCGGAACCGGCATGCGGCGGATCAGCATCTGGATCTCCTTCAGCCGTGCCGGCTGCAGCACGTTCGCGGCCTTGGCATCCTCGACGCCGGTGGTTTCCAGCAGGATACGGCGCTCCGCCTCGATTTCCGGATAGAGGATGTCGACCTGCATCAGGAAGCGGTCGAGCTGGGCCTCGGGCAGCGGATAAGTGCCCTCCTGCTCCAGCGGGTTCTGTGTCGCCAGCACGTGGAACGGCGCCGGCAGATCGTGGCGGGCGCCGGCGATAGTGACGTGATATTCCTGCATCGCCTGCAGCAGCGCCGACTGGGTGCGCGGCGAGGCGCGGTTGATCTCGTCGGCCATCAGCAGTTGCGCGAAGATCGGCCCGGAAATGAAGCGGAACGAGCGCTTGCCGAATTCGTCCTGTTCCATCACCTCGGAGCCGAGAATGTCCGACGGCATCAGGTCGGGGGTGAACTGGATACGGCGGGAATCGAGGCCGAGTACGACGCCCAGCGTCTCGACCAGCTTGGTCTTGGCGAGACCGGGCACACCGACCAGCAGCGCGTGGCCGCCGGCCAAGAGCGCCACCAGCGTGCGTTCGACGACCGCTTCCTGGCCGAAGATGACGCGCCCGACGCCGTCGCGGACCCTGGAGATGTCGGCCAATGCCTTCTCCGCCTCGGCGATCATGTCTTTTTCGCTGATCGGGCTTTCCTTGATCATCACGCTCATGGCCGCATCGATCCTTGTGTTGGAAATACCGGCTTGCACTTGTCTGTGCCGCAGAATGCCGCGATTCGGCCTCGCATGGCGCCTGCGTTTGAATTTAAATCACAGACTTAGGCTGACAAGCGGAACAACAGTGACTATTTCGTGACCATGACGGAACGCTCCGAACATGCTGAAGAGAGTCTGACGGCCGCCAGGGAAGCGCGCGGACTGGAAGCACTGATCTCGCGGGCGACGCGCGCCGGCAAGGGTCCGGCGCCGGTGGAGCGCTGGAATCCCGACTTCTGCGGCGATCTCGACATGGAGATCAAAGCCGACGGCACCTGGTTCTATCTGGGTACGCCGATCGGGCGCATGCCGCTGGTGCAGCTCTTTTCCACGGTTTTGCGCAAGGACGCAGACGGCAAGACCTATCTGGTGACGCCGGTGGAAAGGGTGGGTATCCGTGTCGCCGACGCGCCCTTCGTGGCCGTCGAGATGGACGTGTCCGGCGCCGGCGACGACCAGGTCATCACCTTCCGCACCAATGTCGGCGACGTTGTCGAGGCCGGGCCCGACCATCCGCTTCGCTTCGTCGACGAGGACGCCACCGGCGGCCTGAAGCCTTACGTTCTGGTGCGCGGGCGGCTGGAGGCGCTGGTGGCGCGGCCGGTGATGTACGAGCTGGTCGAGCATGGCGAGGAAATCGACCTCGGCGGCCGGACGATGTTTGCCGTCCGCTCGAAAGGCGAGGTCTATCCGATCATGCCGGCGGAAAAATTGAAGCGGCTGAGCGCGTGATGGACCAGGTGACGCCGGCGCCGTTTTCCACCGCTGATTTTCGCGCGCGCTTCGCCGCGCAGCCGGATGCGCATGCCGGTGACGATCTTGGCGATCATCGCTTCAATCCCGGCCATCCACGCCTGACACAAGCCAAGCCACTGCGCGACGCCGCGGTGTTGATCCCGGTGGTCGATCATCAAGGCGATGCGACAGTCTTGCTGACAAAACGGGCCGAGAAGCTGCGCAGCCATTCAGGGCAGGTGGCTTTCCCCGGCGGCACGATCGATGCGACCGATCCCAGCCCGGAGGCGGCGGCGCTGCGCGAGACCTTCGAGGAGATCGGGCTTGGCGAGGATCGCATCGAGATCATCGGCCGCATGCCTGACTATGTCGCGGGAAGCGGCTATCGCATCGCGCCGGTCCTGGGCATCGTGCGGCCGGGTTTCCAGCTGACGCTGAATTCCGAGGAGGTCGATGCCGCCTTCGAGGTGCCGCTGCGCTTTCTGATGGACTCGGCCAACCACAAGCGGGACAGCCGCATGTGGAACGATCTCGAATGGTTCTTCTACGATATGCCTTATGACGACCGGCGTATCTGGGGCGTCACCGCCGGCATCATCCGGACGCTCTATGAAAGGCTCTATGCGTGAGTGCTCCGGTCTCGCTTGCGGGCAGGGCCGACTGGCTCGGCGAAAAGCAGCTGCAGCGCCTGCTTGCCGCCTTAACGGACGGCGGCGAAGAGGCGCGCATTGCCGGCGGCGCGGTGCGCAACGCGCTGATCGGCCAGCCCGTCGCCGACATCGACATCGCGACCACTTGCGTGCCGACGGAAACCATCCGCCGCGCCGAAGCGGCGGGGTTCAAGACGGTGCCGACCGGCATCGAGCACGGCACCATCACCGCGGTCGCCGGCGGCAAGGCCTATGAGGTCACCACGCTGCGCGCCGACATCGAAACCGACGGGCGGCGGGCAAAAGTGTCGTTCGGGCGCGACTGGAAGCCTGACGCCGAGCGGCGCGACTTCACCATCAACGCGCTCTATGCCGAGGCCGACGGCACCGTGGTCGACCTGGTTGGCGGCATCGCCGACATCGAAGCGCGCCGGCTGCGCTTCATCGGCGATCCGGAAGCGCGCATCCGCGAGGACTATTTGCGCATCCTGCGCTTCTTCCGGTTCTTCGCCTGGTATGGTGATGGCCGACCCGACGCCGAGGGGCTGAAGGCCTGCGCGCGGCTCAAGGACGGGCTCGGCCAGCTTTCGGCTGAGCGCGTCTGGTCCGAGCTGAAGAAGCTTTTGTCTGCGCCCGATCCGTCACGCGCCCTTTTGTGGATGCGCCAGGCCGGCGTTCTCACCAGCGTTCTACCGGAGAGCGAGAAGTGGGGCATCGACGCCATTCACGGGCTGACCAGGACCGAAAAGGAGCTGGGTTGGACGCCGGACCCACTGCTCAGGCTTGAGGCGATGGTGCCACCCGATGCGGGGCGGATAAAAACGCTTGCCGAGAGGCTGAAGTTCTCGACCGGTGAGGCGGATCGCTTGCGCCACTGGGCGCTGACGGCGGCCGTCGAGCCCAAGGCAACCGAAGGCGAACTGGCGAAAAAGCTCTATCGCGGCGATCGCCGGGGCTTTGTCGACCGGCTGCGGCTTGCGCTGGCCTCCGCGCGGGCGCGGGCTGTCGAGAACAATGAAGCCCTGCTCGACGCCGGCGGCTTTTCGCGCCAGCTTGGTTTCGCGCTGAAATGGCAAAGGCCCGACTTTCCGGTCAAGGGCGCCGATCTGACAGAACTTGGCGCAACGCCGGGACCTAAGCTCGGCGCCATCCTGAAAAACCTGGAAAGGGAGTGGGTCGAGTCCGGCTTTGCGCTCGATCGCGGCGCGCTGCTCGAGCGCGCCGCTGAAGCCTTGAAAGCCAGCTGAGATCAGGCCGCGTCGCGGGCTTTCTCGATGCGCGAGCGGATCGCTTCGATCATCGTCTCGCGGATCACTGTCTCGCCGTGCGTCTCGCGCATATGCTCGACGGCGCGGCGCATGACTTCGGCCTCCTCGTCGGCCCGCGTATGCCAGTCACAACCGGGGACGAGCGAGCCGCAGTGGAATTCCTTCATCGGATTCTCCTTTTTCCTCCCTGGAGCGCGCGGCAGCTGAGACACGGACGCTCCAGCACTTTGATCGTTGCATGATCCCTTTCGAACCGGTTCCGGTCTTGCTGCGCTGACCTTCGGTCCAGGACATGCACGGGGGAGCAAGCATAACACAAATGCCTGGTTTTGGTTGCCGGCCGGCAACAAAAAGGCGGAGCATCGCTGCTCCGCCCTCTTACGCTACCCCGGAACAAGACCAGACAAAAGCTGGTCTTGCTCTGGCGAGCAGGCCATCACTTCACGATCTTGACTGCCTCGGCAACTTTGTTCTTGCCGCTCATGTCCCAGGAAACGCGGACCTTTTCGCCGGCCTTCAGGCCAGGATCCTTGAAGGTCTTGGGAAGCGTAAAAGATGATCCATCCTCGAGAACCAGGCTCATGGCCGTTGCGTCAAAGGCCTTGACCGTCCCGGTGGTGTGCTTGACGGCGGCAAAGGCAACCGAGCCGGAGGCGAGAAGGGCGGCCGCGGCGGCCGACACAATGATTTTGCGCATTGCAAAGTACTCCTGGGAAAAGCGGACATCCTTGTTGAGAGGATGGTCCGCGTCGTCTTGGGCCGTCCGGTTGCGTCGAGTCGCGGTTTCGCGGGCGAACCGCCGGCGCTTCCCGACCCGGAAACGACAAATAACCCAGTTTTTTCAAATGGATATTAGACGAAAAAGAAATCTGTGGCGCCACATTCCGTGCCAGAATTCGGCGAATGGGACGTCATTGCGGCTCACATTCCGCTCACCGATTTTTTACGGCCATCTTACCTCCGGCGGCAGGCTGGACAGGATTGAGGCGACATTGCCGCCAGTCTTCAGGCCGAAGATGGTGCCGCGATCGTGAAGAAGGTTGAATTCGACGTAACGGCCGCGCCGGATCAGCTGTTCGTCGCGGTCGCCGTCGGTCCAGTTCTCGTTGAAATTGGCCCGGACCAGATGTCCGTAGACGACGAGAAAAGAGCGCCCGACATCCTGGACGAAGTTGAAATCGGCATCCCAACCACCCTTGTCCTCGTCCGAATGCAACCAGTCGAAGAAGATGCCGCCGGTGCCGCGCGGCTCGTTGCGGTGCGGCAGGAAGAAGTATTCGTCGCACCAGGCCTTGAATTTTGGGTGATCGGCGACACCGGCGTTCTTCTCGCAGGCAAACTGCATGGCGCGGTGGAAGGCTAAGGTATCGGGATCATCCTGGACGCGGCGGCGGTCGAGCACCGGCGTCAAATCGGCGCCGCCGCCGAACCATTGGTGCGAGGTGACGACCATGCGCGTGTTCATGTGCACGGCCGGCACGTTGGGGTTCCATGGGTGGGCGATGAGCGAGATGCCGCTCGCCCAGAAGCGCGGGTCTTCCTCGGCGCCCGGCATCTGCTTGCGGAATTCCGGCGAGAACTCGCCATAGACGGTCGAGGTGTGGACGCCGACCTTCTCGAAGACGCGGCCATACATCATCGACATGGTGCCGCCGCCGCCCTTGCCGTCGTCGCGCTCCCACGGTGTCTTCTCGAAGCGGCCGGGCGACCATGAAACCAGCGGTCCCTGAAGGTCCTGCTCGATCTGCTCGAAGGCGGCGCAGATGCGCTCGCGCAGCGCCTCGAACCAAAGCCTGGCCTTCATCTTCTTCTGTTCGATGTCGTCCGGCAGCCCCACGGGTATTTCAGGTCGTTCCAAATGCGTCTCCCGTCGCAGCCGACAAATGACTCGTCTTTTCCGGGCGCGATCCCTAATCTCTTAAGGGCAAGGGTCAAGTGTCATTAAGGTGCAAGGAGTTGTTTCGTGCGCACCCCGGCAAGACCGAAGCTGGATGGGCTGAAGAAAAGGCTCGATCGTTCGCGCGCCGAGCGCGAGCGCATGCCGCGCGACGGCTTCCTGCGCGAGACCTTCGTCCTGCCGCGTTCCGACGCGCGCCTCAAGGCCAAGGAGTGGTTCGAACGGTTTCCCAAACAGGCCTACTGGACCGAGATCGAAAGCTGGTTCGAACGGCCGGGGGATGTCATCGAATTCACGATCAGGCGGCTGCCGGCTGCTGACTAGTTCTCGACCACCAGCCTTCTTGCCCCCGTTCCTTGCTTTGCCAAACGGTCGCCCTTGTTCCTGAGCGGGCATTTGTCGATCGACATGCAGCCGCAGCCGATGCAGTCGGTGAGCCCGTCGCGCAGCTTCTTCAACTGGCTGATCTTCTGGTCAAGCTCGTCGCGCCAGGCCGTCGACAGCAGGTTCCAGTCCTCGCGCGTCGGCGTGCGGCCCTCAGGTAAGGATCCAAGTGCCGCCGCGATCTCTGCCAGCGAGATGCCGACCTCCTGGGCGACCCGGATGATCGCCACCCGCCGCAGCACGTCACGGCCGTAGCGCCGCTGGTTGCCTGATGTGCGGTGGCTGCGGATCAAGCCGCGCGCCTCGTAGAAATGCAGCGCCGATACCGCCACACCGCTGCGCATCGCCACCTGGCCGACCGTCAATTCCGTTACCGGAGCCATCTCGCACTTTCCGCTTGACCTCAAGTTAAGTTGAGCTTGTAGCGAAGAGATCCAGACAAGGCAAATCAGGAGAAAGGCGATGTGCGCCTGGGTGAAAATGACGGAAGCAGCTGAGGTCAACGACAGGGACGGCTTTGCCGCCGGACTGGAGGCTCTATCGCAGCTGACGGATCGCTTCGCCCGCGATCATGGCGACCGAAAGCGCGACATTGATGCTGCGCGTGCCCGGCTGCATCGGGATCACCAGTCGCGCATCCGCCGCCTCGTGGACCGGATCCGGCACGCCTGCGGATTCGCGGCCGAACAGAAGGACATCGCCCTCGGCGAAGGCAAAGTCGGTGTAGGCAGTCGCGGCCTTGGTCGACAGCAGCACCAGGCGCCGCGTGCCGCCGCTGCGCCATTGCTCGAAGGCGTGCCAGTCGACATGCCGGGTCAACGCCGCCATTTCGAGATAGTCCATGCCGGCCCGTTTCAGCGTGCGGTCGGAGAGCGGGAAGCCGGCCGGTTCGATGATGTCGACGCCGAGACCGAGGCACGCGGCAAAGCGCAGGATCGTTCCGGTGTTGCCGGCGATGTCAGGCTGGTAGAGCGCGATGCGGAGACGATCGTTCATTTCCGCGTCTTTCTAATAAGTGGCAGATCGGCCACAGGGATTTGCCGGTTTCGGAGATTGCTGGACTGGCGGGTGGCCATTTTCTGCGAAGTCGAGTATACGCCTCTCATTGTCAACCCGAACCGATGGAGGGGGAATTCATGATGACCATGCACATCCAGCACCTCTCCTGGGGCCATGTGGGCCCGACGGCGGTTTCGGTACGACGATTCTCCTGACTCTCTAAGACTTGATCGCACCGATTCCCGCCGAACCCAGTTTTCGGCTCTCGAAGGAATCTTGCGATGTTTTTCAAACTGTCAAAGGGGCTGAACGCCCCACCTGAACACGCCACGACTGATGTCATTCGTGCCACGGGCCGAATGCCTGCGGCCGGCGTTGATTCACGGCTTTATCTGCATTTTCACATGGAGGATGGACCGATGTTCGATCCCTTTAAGATACCTGGCTCGAGAAACCTGCACGAGCGCAAGATGGCGACCTGGGCGCTGCTGATCGGCGAGACCTACTCGTCGGCGGTTCATGCCGAGACCCGCCGGCGTCCGCATCGCGGCATGCTGCCGGATGTCGATTTCTCGCGCGCCGTTCCCGACCCCAGCCGGCCGTCGCTGGTGCGCCGGATCATCGGGATGATCCGGCCGGGTACGAGAGACCGAGCAGGCGTCACCATGCCGTCAGGATCGTCAGGTGAACCCGTCGGCGAAAAGCCTGCGACGCCCTATATTGCGCGAAGCAGGACCGACGGCCCGGGTGATTCCGAGCCGTCGGTCCTTGACGCCACGCGGTCGGGAGACGCCACGCGCTCCAAGGATTTCGTCCGTTCCCGTGCCGCGTGAGCGGAAAAGAGACTTATGAGCATGATAATGTTTAGCTGGTTTGAGAAAAGGCTCGATCCGTTCCCGGCAGCCGAACCGGTCGAGCCGCCGAAGACGCTGGTCGGCTTCTGCATGCATTATACGCGCGGGGCCTGGCCCTGCATCATCCTGGACGCGATCCTGGTGGCGGCGATTGCCTTTGCCGAGGTGTGGATGTTCGGCTTCCTCGGCCACATCGTCGACTGGCTGTCGGGGCAGAACCGCGAAACCTTCCTGCAGACCGAGGGCTGGAAGCTCGCCGGCATGGCCTTCATCGTGCTGTTCGCGCTGCCGGGCACGGTATGGCTGCATTCGCTGCTCAACCAGCAGACGCTGATGGGCAACTACCCGATGCGCATCCGCTGGCAGGTGCATCGCTACCTGCTGAAGCAGTCGATGGCCTTCTACCAGGACGAGTTCGCCGGACGCATCGCGACCAAGCTGATGCAGACGGCGCTCGCGGTGCGTGAATGCGTCATCAAGCTGATCGACGTGCTCAACTACATCATCGTCTATTTCCTTGGCGTGCTGTTCATCGTCGGCTCCGCCGACTGGCGGCTGGCCACGCCGCTGGTCGCCTGGCTTATCGGCTATATCGGGCTGCTGCGCTTTTTCATTCCGCGGCTGGGCAAGGTCGGCGAGGAGCAGGCCAATGCGCGCTCGACCATGACCGGCCGTGTCGTCGACAGCTACAGCAACATCCAGACGGTCAAGCTGTTCAGCCACGCGCGCCGCGAGGCCTCCTTCGCCAAGGAAGGCATGGCCGGCTTTCTCGATACGGTCTACCGGTCGATGCGGCTGGTGACGGAGCTCTATGGCCTGCTCTACATCCTGAACGCGCTGCTGTTGTTCTCCGTCACCGCGCTGTCGCTGTGGCTGTGGCTCGGCCAGGCGGTGACGATCGGCGCCGTCGCCGTGGTCATCGGCCTCGTGCTCAGGATGTGGGGCATGTCGCAATGGATCATGTGGGAGATGTCGAGCCTGTTCGAGAACATCGGCACGGTGCAGGACGGCATCGCCTCAATCTCGCTGCCACGCCTTGTCGAGGACAGGCCGGGTGCGAAGGACATTACTGTTCCCAAGGGTGAGATCCGTTTCGAGGACATCCGCTTCCACTATGGCAAGCAGAAGGGCGTCATCGAGAACCTGACACTGACGGTGAAGCCGGGCGAAAAGGTCGGCATCGTCGGCCGTTCCGGCGCCGGCAAGTCGACGCTGGTAAACTTGCTGCTGCGTTTCTACGACCTCGAAGCCGGCCGGATCCTGATCGACGGCCAGGAGATCGCTTCGGTGACGCAGGATTCGCTGCGTGCCCAGATCGGCATGGTGACGCAGGACACCTCACTGCTGCACCGTTCGGTGCGCGAGAACATCCTCTATGGCCGGCCTGACGCTACCCATGAGATGCTGGTCGAGGCGGCGGGGCGGGCCGAGGCCCTCGACTTCATCGGCGGACTCATCGACGCCAGCGGCCGTAAGGGCTTCGACGCCCATGTCGGCGACCGCGGCGTCAAATTGTCCGGCGGCCAGCGGCAACGCATCGCCATTGCCCGCGTTATGCTGAAGGACGCGCCGATCCTCATTCTCGACGAGGCAACGTCGGCGCTCGATTCGGAGGCCGAGGCGGCCATCCAGGAGAACCTCTACAGACTGATGCAAGGCAAGACCGTCATCGCCATCGCGCACCGGCTGTCGACCATCGCGGCGATGGACAGGCTCGTCGTCATGGACAAGGGCCATGTCATCGAGGAAGGTTCGCACGAGAAACTTGTCGCCAGCGGCGGGCTCTACGCACAGCTCTGGCAACGCCAGTCGGGCGGCTTCCTGCTCGATGACGGTCCGGCCGAGGCCGCCAACGACGCTGTTGCCAACGACATTGGCGCCAAGGGTGAAGCCGCCGAATGATGACTGCCGTCTATCGCTGGTTCGAGAACTGGGTCTATCCGTTCCGGGAGCCGGCGAATCTCCGGCCGCCCGCCAGCGTCGGCGGCTTTCTTTGGCACTATGTCGGGCAGGCGAAGTTCGCCTTCTTCGCGATGCTGGTCATTGGTGGCATCGCGCCGCTGGTCGAGGCCGGACTGTTCTATTTTGTCGGGCGGCTGGTCGACATTCTCGACCAGCTTCCCAGCGAACGCAGCTGGCACGCTCTGTGGACCGCCGCCGGCCCCGAACTTGTCTTCATGGCCGCGGTGGTGCTGGTCATCCGCACCCTCGTCGTCGCCCTGTCGGCGCTGGTCGACGAGCAGACGATCACGCCGGGCTTCTACAATCTGGTGCGCTGGCAGGGGCATCGCCACGTCTCGCGCCAGTCCTACACCTTCTTCCAGAACGATTTCGCCGGCCGCATCGCCACAAAAGTCTGGCAGGCCGGGCAAGCCACCGGAGACCTGATGGAGAGCTTCATCGAGGTCGTCTGGTTCATGATCGTCTACACGGTGACGACGCTGGCGCTGGTCGCCGGGCTGGATCTCAGGCTGGCGGTGCTGGTGGTGATCTGGATCACCGCCTTCGGCTTTCTGGCCAAGTTCTATCTGCCGGCGATCCGCAAACATGCCGAGGCAACCGCCGAGGCGGGCTCGATGATCACCGGCCGCTTCGTCGATTCCTATTCGAACGTGCAGACGCTCAAGCTGTTCTCGGCCGATGGCGACGACCGCTACATCCGCAACGGCTTCGACATCTATCTCGACGCGCTGCGGCCGTTCACCCGCAGGCTGACCGGCGTGCGCATGGCGCTGACGACGCTGTCGGGCATCATGATCACCGCGATCGCCGGCTTTGCCATCCATCTCTGGGTCGAGGGCTCGATCACCGTCGGCGCCGTTGCCTTCACGCTTTCGCTGGTGTTGCGGCTCAACATGCTGCTTGGTCGGCTGATGATGCAGCTCAACAGCATACTCAGGAATCTCGGCGTGCTGGAGAACTCCAAGGCGCTGATTTCGCAACCGCTCGGCCTGACCGATGCGCCGGATGCCGGCGAACTGGTCGTGGGCGGCGGCCGCATCGAGGTGAAAGACGTCACCTTCCACTACGGCAAGGGGTTCGGCGTGCTCGACGGCATCGATCTCGTCGTGCGCCCGGGCGAGAAGGTCGGGCTGGTCGGGCCGTCGGGCGCCGGCAAGACGACATTGGCCAATCTGATCCTGCGCCTCTACGACCTCGAGGGCGGCAAGATCCTGATCGACGGGCAGGACATATCAGGGGTGACGCAGAACTCGCTGCGCGCCAATATCGGCGTCGTCAGCCAGGACACGGCACTTTTCCATCGTTCACTGCGTGACAACATCAAGCTCGGCATGCCGGATGCGACCGAGGCGCAAGTGGTCGCGGCGGCCAGGAAGGCCGAGGCGCACGAGTTCATCCTCGGCCTGCGCGACAACAGAGACCGCCAGGGCTACGAAGCCTATGTCGGCGAGCGCGGCGTGAAGCTGTCCGGCGGCCAACGCCAGCGCGTCGCTATCGCCCGCGTCTTCCTCAAGGACGCACCGATCCTGATCCTCGACGAGGCGACCTCGGCGCTCGATTCCGACATCGAGGCCGCGATCCAGGAAAATCTGGCGCGGCTGATGGAGAACAAGACGGTGATCGCCATCGCGCACCGGCTGTCGACGATCGCGGCCCTTGACCGGCTGGTGGTGCTCGACGGTGGCCGCATCGTCGAACAAGGCACGCATGACGAACTGGTGGCGCTGGACGGGCTCTATGCGCGGCTGTGGAGGCGTCAGTCCGGCGGCTTCCTGTTCAACGAGGAAAGCGTGCTGGAAGAGACGCGTCCGGCGGAGTAAGGCATGGGCGGATCGATGGTAACCGGCTATGTGCTGAAACGGCTACGGCCGGCGACGCCAGCCTTCCAGACGCTGATGGAAGAGAGCCGCCTGGAGGGCTACTGGATGCTGGTGCGCCTCGCGGATGGCTGGGCAAGCCGCCGGAACAGATTCCTCAAGCGCGGCGAGGCGCTGTTCGGCGCCTGGCATGGCCGCGAACTCGTTGGTGTCTGCGGGCTGAACATCGATCCCTATTTCGACGGCAGGGAGCAGGGCCGGGTCCGTCACCTGTTCGTCAGCGCGCTGCATCGTCGCAACGGCGTCGACAGAATGCTGGTCGAGACGGTTGTCGACAGGGCACGTCAACATTTCGCCGCGCTGAACACAAGGGCGCCGCAGGAAGCCTTCGCTTTCTATGAGGGACTTGGCTTCGAGCCGGTCGAGGGCGAAGAATTCGTCACCCATCGCATGACGTTCGACACAAAGTCTGCGGTCGGCAGGAAAGGAGACTGAGATGTCGTTGCGCCCGCCGTCTGCCGGCACCTTGGCCGCGGAAGCCGCCTTCGACGCGCTCGGCCATGAAATCCTGGCCGAAAAGGCGGCAGCGCTCGGACGCGCCGGGCAGCGCGTCGAGGAGACGCTGGCCAAGCTGCGTGAGAATGGAGACGACAAGGAGCAGCGGCCCAGGCTCCTCAAGGAAGCGGCCGAAGCCGTGCACGGCTACTTCATCCAGCGCGAACTCTGCGGCCTGCGCAAGCACGACGCGGTGATCCGTGAGTACGATATCCCAAGGGCCGTGCTCGTCAGGCTGGGCGCGAAGTAGCGTTATCTTTTTGTTTGACCATGATCTTTTCCGAAAACCGGCCTCCACTGTTTGTTACGCTGACCTTCGGTTCGGGATCATGGTCTACTCCAGCCATTTGGTGATGAAGCTGCCGTTCTCGTGGATATCGGTGGTCTCGAGCGGACCTGGGCCGAGATTGGTGAACTTGTGCGGCGTGTCCGGCGGCACGATGACGATCTGGCCGGCGGACGCCTCGATCTGCCGGTCGCCGACCGTGAACAGCCCGGTGCCCTGACGGATGATGAAGATCTCCGCGTAGGGATGGCTGTGCAGGCGCGGGCCGCCGCCGATGTCGGGCAGAAAGTTGAAGATCAGGCAGCTTTTGGAGCCCCAGGCGCCGCATTGCAGTTCGCCTTGCCAGCGGTCGGGCGCCTCGGCCCATGTGTCGCGGTCGATGACGTGCGCCATGGGCGGAGGATAGAACGAGCCCGTGTCTGCTGTCGAGGCAAACGCAAGTGGTAAATTGCCGTTGATATCCGGTCGGTTCGCCGAAGCTGACAAGCCTCTGGTGGCATGCTGCCCAGTGCCGGATCCTGTCCCCGCGACAATCTGCCCTTGTGCCTCCACCCCGCTGGACAAAAACGGGCTTCACGCATAAACCGAAGTCCAAATGCCGGAGGAATTCGCTAGCCTGTTCGCCATGCGCTGTCGGGTTGGCGTGAATGAGCGGGGAACAGGCTCGACCACCGGCACGGACGAGGCGAAAGGATCAGGCACCCGTGAGCGCAACCGACACCCAGGATCCCAACCGTCGTGATTTTCTCTACGTCGCCACCGGCATGGCCACTGTGGTTGGCGCGGGCGCCGTCGCATGGCCGTTCATCGACCAGATGCGCCCCGATGCCTCGACGCTGGCGCTGGCCTCGGTCGAGGTCGATGTCGCCTCGCTGACGCCGGGCATGTCGCTGATCGTCAAATGGCGCGGCAAGCCGGTCGTGGTGCGCAACCGCACCGAGCAGGAGATGAAGGACGGCGAGGCCGTCAACCTCGCCGAGCTCAAGGACCCGATCGCCCGCAACGCCAATCTGCCGGCCGATGCCCCGGCGACCGATGCCAACCGTACCACGCCCGGCAAGGAGGCCTGGATGGTGATGGTGCAGGTCTGCACCCATCTGGGCTGCATCCCGCTCGGCCAGGAAGGCGATTTCGGCGGCTGGTTCTGCCCGTGCCACGGTTCGGTGTACGACACCGCCGGCCGTATCCGCCAAGGTCCGGCGCCTGAGAACATGGCGGTGCCGGTATTCAAGTTCATTTCCGATACCAAGATCCTTATCGGTTGAGGCAGGGGATATTTCGATGAGCGAGGGACACTCGACCTATACGCCCAAGACCGGTATCGAACGCTGGTTCGACGCCCGCATGCCGCTGCCGCGGCTGATCCATGATTCTTTTGTCTCCTATCCGGTGCCGCGCAACCTCAACTATGCGTGGACCTTTGGCGGCATCCTGTCGATCATGCTGGTCTCGCAGATCCTGACCGGTATCGTGCTGGCCATGCACTATACGGCCGACACGACCCTCGCCTTCGACTCGGTCGAAAAGATCATGCGCGACGTGAATTCGGGATGGCTGTTACGCTATCTGCATTCCAACGGCGCCTCGTTCTTCTTCGTCGCCGTCTACATCCATATCTTCCGCGGCCTCTACTACGGCTCCTACAAGGCGCCGCGCGAGCTTTTGTGGATCCTCGGCTGCATCATCTACCTCCTGATGATGGCGACCGGCTTCATGGGTTACGTGCTGCCGTGGGGACAGATGAGCTTCTGGGGCGCCACCGTCATCACCGGCTTCTTCAGCGCCATCCCGCTGGTCGGCAATTGGATCCAGGAGCTGTTGCTTGGCGGGTTTGCCGTCGACAATCCGACGCTCAACCGCTTCTTCGCGCTGCATTATCTGCTGCCGTTCATGATCGCCGGCGTCGTCGTGCTGCACGTCTGGGCGCTGCATGTCGTCGGCCAGTCGAACCCGACCGGCATCGAGGTCAAGTCGAAGACCGATACCGTCGCCTTCACGCCCTACGCAACCATCAAGGACGCGTTCGGCATGATCGTGTTCCTGTTCTTCTTCGCCTATTTCGTCTTCTACCTGCCGAACTTTCTCGGCCATCCGGACAACTATACGATCGCCGACCCGCTGAAGACGCCCGCCCATATCGTGCCGGAATGGTACTTCCTGCCGTTCTACGCGATCCTGCGCGCCATCACCTTCAACATCGGTCCGATCAACTCCAAGCTTGGTGGCGTGCTGTGCATGTTCGGCGCCATCGTCATGCTGTTCCTGGTGCCGTGGCTCGACACCTCGAAGGTGCGTTCGGCGGTCTACAGGCCCTGGTACAAGCTGTTCTTCTGGCTGTTCGTCGCCGATGCCGTCCTGCTCGGCTGGCTCGGCTCGCAGCCGGCGGAGGGCAGCTATGTGTTTATGGCGCAGATGGCGACGCTGTTCTACTTCGCTTTCTTCCTGGTCGCGCTGCCGGTTCTGGGCCTGATCGAGACGCCGCGCAGGCTGCCGAATTCGATCACCGAGGCGGTGCTCGAGAAGAACAAGGGTGGTGGCCATCATCCTGCGGGGGCTACGGCCGCGCCGGAAACCAAGGGCTGAGCGGCAGAGAATCTAAGGGGATTTGGCATGAAGAAGATTCTCACCTCGCTGGCGCTGCTTGGCCTCGTGATGGCTGGCACCGGGGCGATCGCCGCCGAGGAAGCGCACAACGCGGCCGCGCCGACGCATTTCCCGATCGATGAGCCCAAGGAGATGGACTGGAGCTTCGCAGGGCCGTTCGGCACCTACGACAAGGCGCAGCTGCAGCGCGGCCTGAAGGTCTACAAGGAAGTCTGCGCGGCCTGCCACTCGATGAACCTGGTGGCGTTCCGTACGCTGGAAGGGCTCGGCTATTCGGAAGGGCAGGTGAAGACGCTTGCCGCTGAATACACCATCCATGACGGCCCCAACGACGCCGGCGACATGTTCGACCGTCCCGGCAAGCTGTCCGACTACTTCCCGGCGCCGTTCGCCAACGAGCAGGCCGCCGCTGCCTCCAATGGCGGCGCTGCTCCGCCCGACATGTCGCTGCTGGCCAAGGCGCGCGGCGTCGAGCGCGGCTTCCCGCGCTTCGTCTTCGACATCTTCACGCAGTATGCGCAGGGTGGCCCCGACTACATCCATTCGCTGCTGACCGGCTACGACGAGACGCCGCCGGCCGGCATGGTGATCCCCGAGGGCACGCACTACAATCCATACTTCCTGTCCGGCGTGTCGCTGAAGATGCCCAAGCCGCTCTCCGACGGCCAGGTGACCTATGACGACGGCGCGCCGCAGACGGTCGACCAGTATTCACGCGACGTGTCGGCATTCCTGATGTGGGCGGCCGAACCGCATATGGAAGACCGCAAGAAGACCGGTTTTCGCGTGCTGGTGTTCCTGCTGCTGTTCGGCGCCCTAGTCTATCTGACCAAGCGCAAGGTGTGGGAAGGCGTGGCGCACTAAGCCGCGATGCCGCGAGTTTCGAAGGGCGCCGCAAGGCGCCCTTTTGCATTTCAAGACGGGCTGTGCTTCACGATCGAGGGGTGCCTTCCAGTCGAACAAGTTCGTTGGCACGCTGCCAGGTGATTGGTATGCCACGCAGGAACTTTGACGGAAGGATTGTCGACGACATGGCGGCTGGAATTCGGTGATGCGGCTCAAGGACTGTCACAATTTTTCCGATTTCCGGCGCATGGCGCAACGGCGGCTGCCGGGGCCGATCTTCAACTACATTGACGGTGCGGCCGACGACGAGGTCACCTATCGCCGCAACACCGAAAGCTTCGAGACATGCGACCTCGTTCCCAACGTGCTGCGTGGGGTGAGCGAGATCGACATGTCGGTAACGGTCATGGGCCAGAAGCTGGCCATGCCCGTCTATTGCTCGCCGACCGCCTTGCAGCGGCTGTTCCACCATCAGGGCGAGCGTGCGGTGGCCAAGGCCGCGGCCAAATACGGCACGATGTTCGGCGTCTCCTCGCTCGGCACCGTCAGCCTCGAGGAGGCGCGCAAGATCAGCAGCGGGCCGCAGGTCTACCAGTTCTATTTCCACCGGGATCGCGGCCTGAACCGGGCGATGATGCAGCGTGCCAGGGACATTGGCGTCGAGGTGATGATGCTGACCGTGGACAGCATCACCGGAGGAAACCGCGAACGCGACAAGCGCACGGGCTTTGCCATCCCCTTCAAGCTCAACCTCGCCGGCATGCTGCAGTTCGCCGTCAAGCCGGCCTGGGCCTTCAACTATTTCACCCACGAGGGGTTCAAGCTGCCGCAGCTCGACGAGCATGTCGACATGGGTGGCGGCACCATGTCGATCAGCCGCTACTTCACCGAGATGCTCGATCCGTCGATGACGTGGGACGACGTCGCCGAGATGGTCCGGCTGTGGTCGGGTCCGTTCTGCCTCAAGGGCGTCATGTCGGTGGAAGATGCCAGGCGCGCCGTCGAGATCGGCTGCAGCGGCATTGTCCTGTCGAACCATGGCGGCCGGCAACTGGACGGCTCGCGGGCGGCGTTCGACCAGCTTGCCGAGATCGTCGATGCCGTCGGCGACCGGATCGACGTCATCATGGATGGCGGCGTGCAGCGCGGCACGCATGTGCTCAAGGCGCTTTCGCTCGGCGCCAAGGCCGTCGGCGTCGGCCGCTACTATCTGTTCCCGCTGGCAGCGGCCGGGCAGGCGGGCGTCGAACGGGCGCTCGAACAGATGCGGGTCGAGATCGAACGCGGCATGAAGCTCATGGGCTGCACCTCGATCGAACAATTGACGCGCGAAAATCTGCGTTTCAGGTAATCTCGCGCGAAATGGGCGGACGCCCGATTAAGCCAATGGGTCTCGCTCTTCGCGGCAGACAGCAAACACGCCAGTGTGGAGTGCGAACCATGAAATCCTCCCTCGAAGAGACGCTGCTCTCGGCGATCCGCACCATTCCCGACTACCCAAAGCCCGGCATTTTGTTTCGCGACATCACCACGCTGCTCGGCAATGCGCGCGCCTTTCGCCGCGCCATCGACGAATTGGTGCATCCCTATGCCGGGCTGAAGATCGACAAGATCGCCGGCATCGAGGCGCGCGGCTTCATCCTCGGCGGGGCCGTCGCCCACCAGCTTTCGGCCGGCTTCGTGCCGATCCGCAAGAAGGGCAAGCTGCCTTACGAGACGGTACGTGTCGCCTACAGCCTTGAGTACGGGCTGGACGAGATGGAGATGCACAAGGACGGCGTTTCCGAGGGCGAGAAGGTGATCCTGGTCGACGATTTGATCGCCACCGGCGGCACGGCGGAGGCAGCGGTGAAGCTGCTCAGGCAGATCGGCGCCGACATCCTTGCCGCTTGCTTCGTCATCGACCTGCCGGATCTCGGCGGCCGCAAGAAGCTTGAGTCGCTCGGAGTGCCGGTGAGGACCCTGATCGGGTTCGAGGGGCATTGAGAAGGGCGAGCTACTCGACCTTCACCAGTACAGCGCTGTCGAACTCGATGACCTTGTCGCCGGTCGAGTCGGAGGCCTCGCAGCTGAGCGTCAGCAAATGCCAGCCGGGGCGGGCGGCGAGCGGGCGATGGGCGAGTGCGGTGCGCGTGAAGGTCACGGTCTCGCCGGCATAGACGGGCTTCAGCCATTTCAGATTCCTGAAGCCCGGGGAGGGGCCGAATTCCGGCTGCGGGCCTGGACCCGTCCAGCGCACGCCCTCCGTCTCCATGCGCTTTTCGAGATTGTACTTCATCCAGGTGGCGGCGGTGTGCCAACCTGAGGCGCAGAGGCCGCCAAGCACGCTCTTCTTCGCCGCCTCCTCATCGACATGGAAGACCTGTGGATCGTATTTGCGGGCGAATGCCTTGATGTCATCCGGTTCGAATGTGTGCGAACCGAGCGTGACGGTGACGCCGATCAGGAAGAACTCGTCGAGGGTCACGCGGCGGCCTCGCGGGTCAGGAACATGCCGGTGTTTTCGAGTTCGAAGACGCTTTCGCCGCGTTGGTTGAACAGTTCGCTGCGCAGGGTGATCAAGCCAAGCTGAGGCCGCGACCTGGACTGGCGCTTGGCAAGCACGGTGACCGTACCGCTCAACGTATCGCCGGCCAGAACCGGCTTCTTCCATTTGACGTGTTCAATGCCCGGTGAGCCCTGCGAGGTCGAGTCGAGCAGGAAGGCATCGCACAGCATGCGCATGAACATCGCGCAGGTGTGCCAGCCCGAAGCCGACAAGCCGCCCAGGATGCTTGCTTTGCCGGCCTCCTCGTCGAGGTGCATCGGCTGGGCGTCGAATTCACTGGCGAATTCGATGATCTCGGCGGCGCTCACCTGCTTCACGCCGAGGTCGAGCGAGGCCCCCTCGACGAAATCCTCATAGGCCCAAGTCTTTCCGGTCATGTCCAGGTCTTTCCGGTCATGGTCTAAATCCGGTTGCGGAACACCGATCGGGACGGATCGGGGTTTCCCGGATGAAGGCCGCACGGGTTTTGGTCAAGCAATTTCTGGTGCGCCAGCATCGACGGCGCGCGGGTTTTCGGCGCCTAAAGCCAGCCGCGGCGGCGGAAATACCAGAAGGGCAGGATCGCCGACAGCACCATCATGGCGATGGCGAAGGGATAGCCGAACTGCCATTTGAGCTCGGGGATGATGTCGAAATTCATGCCGTAGATCGAAGCGACCAAAGTCGGCGGCAGGAAGATGACGGCGGCGACGGAGAAGATCTTGATGATGGCGTTCTGCTCGATCGAGATCATGCCGAGCGTGGCGTCGAGCAAGAAGGAGATCTTCTGCGACAGGAAGGTGGCATGGTCGGCGAGCGACAGCACGTCGCGCGACAGCGTCTTGATGCGCGCCTTCGTATCCTTGCTCATCTTGGTGCGGGTGGAGGCATGGGCGAAGAAGCCAGCCAGGCGCTGCAGCGAGATCAGGCTGTCGCGGATCGAGGAGGTGAGATCTTCCTTGCGGCCGATGGCTTTCAAGAGTTCCTGGAAGTCGCGGTTGCGCTTGGACACTTTGGTCGAGGTCGCCTGAAAGATGTCGCGCGAGATCGCCTCGACGTCGCGGCCGGCGCGCTCCAGAATATCGGCGAGGCGGTCGACGATCGCCTCCAGCAGGCCGATGAGGATGGTGTCGCCGCTGGTGCAGCCGGTCGCCACCTTCTCGGCGCGCTGCGGAAAGGTCTTGAAGGCTTTCGGCTCGTGATAGCGGACGGTGATCAGCCTGGTGCCGGCAAGCACGAAGGTGACCGGCGACATCAGGGGATCGTCGATCTCGGTCTGGGCCGGCAGCGTGGCGGTCATGAAATAGGCGCCGTCCTCGACATAGAGGCGGCTCGAAATCTCGATCTCCTCCATCTCCTCGCGGGTCGGAATGGCGACGCCGAGCCAGCTCTCGATGGCGGCCTCTTCCTCCTTTGTCGGGCTCAAGAGGTCGGCCCAGACGACATTGTCGTCGAGGTTTTCGGTGACGCGCAGGCGATCATTATCCACGACGAAGGCCTTGATCATCGCCGGGTCTCCCTTGCTCGTGTGACGAATCCGAAATTCGCGTTGCCTTGGAGCGCCGCCGCGAGGCGGCCTGCCCGCAGGTCAGGTGTTGAACTTGAACAGCATGATGTCGCCGTCCTGGACGACGTATTCCTTGCCTTCGTCGCGCGCCTTGCCGGCTTCCTTGGCCGCCACTTCGCCGCCAAGCGCGACGAAGTCGTTGTAGGCGATGGTCTGGGCACGGATGAAGCCGCGCTCGAAATCGGTGTGGATGACGCCGGCCGCCTGCGGCGCCTTGGCGCCCTTGTGCACGGTCCAGGCGCGCGCTTCCTTCGGCCCGACGGTGAAATAGGTGATCAGCTGCAAAAGTTCGTAGCCGGCGCGAATGACCTTGTTCAGGCCTGGCTCGTCCAGCCCCAGCGAGGCCAGGAATTCCATTTCCTCCTCGTCGCTGAGCTGGGCGACCTCGGCCTCGATCGCGGCCGAGATGACGACCGTGCTGGCGCCCTGCGCCGCGGCCATCTTCTCCACCGCCCTGGTGTGCTCGTTGCCGGTCGCGGCATCGGCCTCGGCGACGTTGCAGACATAGAGCACCGGATGCGAGGTCAACAGGTTCAGCCCCTGCAGGATGCGCAAATCTTCCGGCGAGATGCCGTTGAGCAGGATGCGGGTCGGCTTGCCGGCCTGTAGAAGCTCGAGTGCCGCTTCCATCGTCGGCAGCACGATCATCGCTTCCTTGTCCTTGCCGGAGGCGCGCTTGCGGAACTGCGCGATGCGGCGTTCGAGGCTCTCCAGGTCGGCGAGCATCAGCTCGGTCTCGACGGTCTCGGCGTCGGCGACCGGATCGATGCGGCCCTCGACATGGGTGATGTCGTCATCCTCGAAGCAGCGCAGCACGTGCACGATGGCGTCGACCTCGCGGATGTTGGCGAGGAACTGGTTGCCCAGCCCTTCGCCCTTGGAGGCGCCGCGCACCAGGCCGGCGATGTCGACGAAGGAAATGCGGGTCGGGATGATCTCCTTCGACTTGCCGATCGCGGCGATCTTTTGCAGGCGCGGGTCGGGCACCGCCACCTCGCCGGTGTTCGGTTCGATGGTGCAGAACGGATAGTTGGCGGCCTGCGCCGCCGCCGTCCTGGTCAACGCGTTGAAAAGCGTCGACTTGCCGACGTTGGGCAAGCCAACGATGCCGCATTTGAAACCCATTTTGTCCGGTCCTATCGGGAAAGCGAAATTTGATCAGGGCTATGGGCGAAAGCGCCAAGGATCGTCAAGCCCTCCGGCCGCGATCGCGTCCCGGTTCAGCCCTTGCCGCCGAACAGCTTCTTCAGCATGGCGGCCATCGGGCCGGTTTCGGGCAGCTTGGCCGGCGCCTGCTGCGGCCGTGCCTGGCGAATATGGCTCTGAGCCTTTGGCGCCTTGGGCGGCGGGCGGTCGTCGTCGCCGGTCGGCGTCAGTCTGTCGCGCAAGGCGAGCGTCACCCGGTTCATGAAGGAGTTGTCGTCGCCCTTGGCCAGCAATCCGGCGTCGTCGGCGATGGTGTCAAGCAGCACAGCCAGCCACTCGCGGTCGGCCTTGGCGAAGTCGCCAAGCACATGGCCGTGCACCATTTCCCTCACGCCCGGATGGCCGACGCCAATGCGCACGCGGCGAAAACCCTTGCCGACATGGTCGTCAAGCGAGCGGATGCCGTTGTGGCCGCCCGAACCGCCGCCGACCTTGACCCGAACCTTGCCGGCGGCAAGGTCGATCTCGTCATAGAAGACGGTGAGGGCGGATGGTTCGAGCTTGTAGAAGCGCAGTGCCTCGCCGACGGACTGGCCGGACAGGTTCATGAAGGTCTGCGGCTTGATCAGGATGATCTTTTCGCCGTCGATCGTGCCTTCGGCGATCAGGCCCTGGAATTTCTTCGACCAGGGCGAAAAGGAATGGCGGCGGGCGATTGCGTCCGCCGCCATGAAGCCGACATTGTGCCGGTTGTTGGTGTACTTCGCGCCCGGATTGCCGAGGCCTGCAAAGACAAGCATCGTCGTTCTCCGGGCGGGAAGGGATTATTTCTCTTCGGCGGCAGGTGCCACTTCGGTGGCAGCCGCCTCGGTCGTCTCTTCGACCTCCGGCTTCATCGCCGAGGAGCCGGCAATGGTCGCGATGGTGAAGTCGCGATCGGAGATCACCGGCTTGACGCCGGCCGGCAGGCTAACCGCCGAGATGTGGATCGAGTCGCCGATGTCGGCGCCGGTGAGATCGACGGTGATGAATTCCGGGATCGCATTGGCCGGGCAGTGGAACTCGACTTCGTGACGCACGATGTTGAGCACGCCGCCGCGCTTGATGCCGGGCGACTTGTCCTCGTTGATGAAGTGGACAGGCACGTCGACATTAACTTCGGTGTCCTTGCCGATGCGCAGGAAGTCGACATGGACAGGGAAATCCTGGACCGGGTCGAGCTGGAAGTCCTTCGGCAGGACCTGGATCTTCTTGCCGTCGACATCGATCGTGGCGATCGTGGTCAGGAACCCGCCGCCATGGATCTTGTAGTAGATGTCCTTGTAGGTGAGCGCGATCGCCAGGGGAGGCTGCTTGTCACCGTAAATTACTGCAGGCACTTTACCGTTGCGGCGAACTGCACGGGCGGACCCCTTACCGACCTGTTCGCGCGCTTCGGCCTTGAGCTCGTAAGTATCGTGGCTCATGGCATTTCCTTTCGCGTGTTATGGAGCGTTTGCGGAGGGCAAATTGCCTGGACCGTAAACGTCGAAAGCCGCCGAGCCTGGATGTCCGAATGCTGGAAGCCGCTTACGCGGACCTTTGTTCGGGATCACAAGGGAAGGCAGCCTTCCGCCGCGTTGCCTCCAAGGGTGTCTACGCGGGTGGCGGCTCTATAGCGGAAGGCGCGAATGGGTGCAAGCCGTGGCGGGCATGGGCGTTCGGTGCCTGTTGAAGTTCTAATAAGTCAGGTCGAGCGCGAGGTCGGCCCTGTCACTCATTGGCCTGATCGACCATCTTCTTCATTTCATCCATCCCTCGAGCGGGACTTGCCGTCCCCAAGCTTCATAAAATGGAGCAAACTGAGCAGCGTGCCGCGCAGGCGCAGCGCATCTTTGATGATCGCCTCTCGTCGCTGCCCATCGCAGCTCTCCTCGGCTTGCAAGCAACCGCCCCATCTCAAGACGAATAGGAACGCATTCCTCGCTGAGCCGATTCACTCTTGACTTTTGTTCCCTATTTGTTCATAATCCAAATGAACCACTTTGGAGTCATGGCTATGGATCACATTGTGACGCTGGACGGCTACCAGGAGGCAGCCCCTTCAGGTCACGGTGGAAAATTAACGGTTTCGTTCGGCAGCCAGCAGAGCGCCGGGCCGGCGGCCAGTGGTGGTAATCTGACGCTTGGTACCCGACGCGAAAGACCTATTCGGACACTCTCGGACCTACCTTCGATGTGGTCCTACGGCAGACCCTGACCCTAGAAGGGTTGTTCCAGCGCTCGGCACGCTTCTAGTGACATGGCTAAAACAGGCCATCGGCTCCAGAAGGGGCCGGAAAAACGATGGAGCCCACGATCGACGCCCCCGGAAAGTTTTTAGTTTCGAATGAGACAAGCCTCCGGCTCAAGGCATTAAAGGAGGACGGCGACGTGTTCCAGGAATAGCGTCATGGCCAGCGTCGAGACGGTGTATGAGCGCGGTGCTTTTCGAAACAAACCGAAGCTCACGGATGTCGGACCGCGTGCAGTTCGCGGGTTCGGTCAAACAGAATGCCGACAAACAATGGAGACACACCTTGAAAGAAACACAGCTGCCCGCCGTGCCGGACGCCAAGTCCCCTGCTGGGGCAGACATCCGCTTCATAATGGACGGCACAACGGGCAACATGATTCACAGCACGGTTCCGCCAGGACAGATCAACCGCGCGACCGTCCACTCCACAGTGAGTGAGTTTTGGTATGTGCTCGAAGGCAATGGTCAAATCTGGCGCAAGGATGGGACCGAAGAGCGAGTGACTTCACTTGTCCCTGGCGTTTCCATCGACATTCCAGTGGGCACGGCATTTCAGTACAGGAACATCGGCAGCCAACCGTTGAAGTTCATCTGCATAACAATGCCGCCCTGGCCCGGCGATCACGAGGCGGCGCCTCAGGACGGCGCGTGGGTGCCCACCGTCTGATGGCGAGGCGCGGATGGTCGGGATTAACCATGCTGGAATGGCAATGGGTTAGCGTCTTGCCAAGGCGGTGGGCCCCCGAGTCCGGTACCAAGCGTCAGATTTGTACCACTAGGTCTGCGGTTTCATCCAACGGATCCTTGATGAGAACGCCGTCATGCGACAGGTGCCCGGCTTGGCCGGCCCAAACGACATGGTGCAGATTCTTATCCAGGCGGCTCCGTGGCTGACAATCTATGCATTGGGAAAGCCATTTTTGGACTCCATGCTTAAAGAAGCGGGCAAAGACGCGTGGGACAAAATCAAGTCGCTTTGCAAGAAGCCGATCCCTACCGATTTGAAGGAAGACGATGTCGGATGGTTAAGGGTGGTGTTCGACACTCTCAAACAGGCACGCAAGGATGGGAACTACGTCGTTCTAGGCTTTCCCGTGGAAGAGACAAGCTTTAGAGGCCGGAGCATCGGCATTGAACTCGACGAGGTCACACCGGAAAGCTTAGTCCGAACTTCTGCAATTCTTGCGAACATAGGACAAGAGATCGAGACCGCCCTCCAACAGTACGATCGCAAGTTTGCTCATTCGGAGAACCGCGACTGTAGCTGTGCGATCACCATAAACGCTGACGGCACAACTGAATGCTCATTCAATGTAGGGGCGGAGAATGGAGAACTTGTCGTGTTGCGATTCGATGCTTCCGGCAAGCGAATGTAACTCGGCGCTGTGCCGTACACAGTGCTTGGCACCGGGGCCAAGCACGATTGGCTTACAATCCGCCGCGATCCTTCTTAAGCTGCTCGACACGGTCCAAATAAGTCTGAACGTCAGGTGAATTCACGAGGTCAAAAACTATAGTCATATATGTGTAGAACGTTGCATCCCTCCCTAATACGGTATTGCCTGACGATATAAAATCAAGTTGCTCGTATTTTTCCCGGTGTTCTTTGCTTACACAAGATTTTCCTGAATGAGACCCGCCTCTGGTATTTGCTATGTAGTTGATAATTGTCCTGCGACCCAATTTGATCGAATTGCTTATGATTACGGCCTGGTTCCAAAATTCGTCGATCTTGCCTACCCACGGGACAACCGGCATGAGTCCGGCTCCCATTACCCAATTCGCATCAAGATTACCGCCGATCGCAAAGAACTGAAGGGCCGTCACTTCGGAAGCAAGTTTCTCCTTTTCGTTACGCACAATCGCAACTGGGAAATCGCTATGTGACCTTTGACCTTCATCTGGAAGAAAGGCCCCTCCAAGAAGAGCAAACTCGGCTGTAAACGCGTCATCAAATCGTTCAGCCTTAATGGTCGGTTGACCTTCCAAACCTGCGAAATGCCATGCGTCACGAAATGCCCCTCCGGCAAACTCACGCATTCTAGTTGAAGTATATCTTAGGTTGTGTTGAGTGGCCGCAACACCACTGTTGGCAGCAAAGAACCTTAAGTCTTCAGCGGCGTTTTCAACAAGTTCCCAATGCTGACGAGAAAGTGGCTTGGACGTTTCATTTTTCACGGCACGTATCCTAGCTCGACTACGACCAAACTGGCGCAAGCGATGTATGATTCTGAAGGGCGCCAAGTGATATATCGTAGCGCTAGCCCACGGGTCACACCGTCGAGCCCGTGCCCCCTAAATATTCTCGCGGGTGTAGATCTCGAAAGGCAGGATGGTGGTGAAGTTGCTGCTTTCGTTCGGGGCGGAGACTGCGTGGACCATGCCGGCCAGTGCCTTCTCCGCGACCTGGGCCAAGGGGTGCGAGATAACGAAGGTAAGCGTGCCGTCGAGCAGCGCGGGGCGGGTCGACTCCATCAGCTCGTAGCCGACGACGACGAGGCTGCCGGCCCGGCCGGTGGAGCGCAGCGCGGCAATGGCGCCGGTGATGCCGCCGCCGGCGACATAGAGGCCGCAGAGACCCGGATTTTCGTTGAGCAGCTTTTCGGTCATCTCCTGCGCGATGGCACTGGATTCGAAGGTCAGCAGCGGCTCGAGCAGGGTGAAGCCCGGCGCGTGCTCGCGGAAATAGGAGCGAAAGCCGCTCTCGTTCATTTCCTGGCAGCGGTAGCGGTGATTGCCAACGAGGATGCCGAGCTTGCCGGGCGCGCGGCAGACATGCTCGAATACCCAGGCCGCGGTGCGCCCGACCTTCCAGTTGTCCAGCCCGATATAGCGAACGTGCCCGGTCGCCGAGATCTGCGAGATCAGCGCAAACACCGGCACGTTGCGGGCATTGAGCGTGTCGACCGCCTGGGTGACGAGTGGATGGACCGCCGCGACGACACCGACGGCGTCGCATTCGGCGCCCAGGGCCAGCATCCGCGAGGCGACGTTCTGCGGCGACAGATCGTCCAGAAACTCCGTGCGCAGCTCTATTTCGCATTCGGGCATCGTTGGCACCGCCGCACGCAGCGCCTCGGCTATGTTGCGGTAGAAGGCGCGGCTGGGCTGGTGCAGCAGGAAGCCGAACCGGTAGCGCGGCCGGGCGGCAGCTATGCGACTGCGCAGCACGCCCATGCCGTAAAAGCCGATCAGCTCCGCCGCGAGCTTGACGCGCTCGCGCGTGCCTTGGCGGACGGCGCCCGAGCCGCTCAGCACCCGGTTGACGGTGGCCACCGAAACCTTCGCCTCGGCGGCTACATCCCTGATCGTTGGCCGCTTGTTCTGATCCATTTTATCTCATCAGCCTGCGGAAATTGACACAAAGATATCATTCATCATGCAGTTCTGACACAAATGATACAATCAGCTTGGAAGAAACATTCTATTCTTGATTCATTTTGGATCAAGATGTTTATCTCGGGAAAGCAAGCAAGGCGCAAGCACCGCCAGCCCAGGGATAGCAGCAGCACAGCGCAGACACGTTCTGGCCCACCGCGCTTCAGGCGGTGTGAGGCAGCGTGCGCGTGCGGGCCACCTCGGGCGTTGCGGGTGGAGGATTTGCATGGACGATCTCGAATACGGCGTGCGCGACAAGCGTGGCGACTGGAAGCCGAACGGGCGCATCGAGGCCGTGCCGTTGTGGAGCTGGCCACCCAGGCTGCCGAAAATCCTGGCGTGGCTGCCCGGCTATATCTGGCCATGGAATGCCTTCCACATGGCCACCGCCCTCATCTACTGGTTTTATGTCGTCCCCGACGTCGAGACGATGAAGACCATCGACTGGGGCTGGGCGCTGTGGCTCTACGCCGTCAACGGCGCGGCGATCCTCGTGTTCTACGGCATCTTCGAGCTGCGCTATTACATCAAGCGCGTCCAGGCGACGCGCTTCAAATACAACCACAAATTCCCCAGCGACATGCCTTCGGACGTGTTCTGGTTCCAGAGCCAGAACCTCGACAACTTCCTGCGCTCGTTCTTCGTCACCATCCCGCTATGGACCGTGGTCGAAGTCATCTTCCTGTGGTGCTTTGCCAAGGGCTACGTGCCGTGGCTCGGCTGGCAGGATCACCCGGTCTACCTTGCCGCCCTGGTGCTGATCGCGCCGGCCATCCACGAAGTGCACTTCTTCTTCATCCACCGCCTGATCCACTGGGGGCCGCTCTATCGCTGGATCCACTCTGTCCACCACAATTCGATCAACCCGTCGCCCTGGTCGTCGCTGTCGATGCATCCGGTGGAAGGGTTCCTCTATCATGCGGTCGCCTTCTGGCACCTGGTCATCCCGTCCAACCCGATTGTCGCGCTGTTCCAGCTGCATGTTGCCGGCTTCGGCGCTGTCAATGGTCATCTTGGTTTCGACAAGCTGGAGGTGACCGAGGACACGGCCGTCGATAGCCATGCCTACGCGCACTACCTGCACCACAAATATTTCGAGGTGAACTACGGCGGCGACGGGCTGATCCCGCTCGATCGGTGGTTCGGCACCTGGCATGACGGCACCAAGCAGGGCGACGCCATGATGGACGCCCGCTTCCAGAAGAAGAGGGAGCGCATGAACGCCGGGGCGTGAGCAACGCCCGGGCGAACCATCGATCACGGCGCGTAACCGGAGAGGAGTGCGCGCGGAGATGAATTCACTGTTTTTCTAAACCCGTCTGAAGACGGCAACTGGGAGGAAATGAAATGAACCATATCACGAAGCTTTTGACGGCGATGATGACGGCCGCCGTGGTGGCGACATCCGCCACAGCCGCAATGGCCGATGGGGCGAAGATCTTCGTCATCGGCGGCAAGGCGGACGACCCGTTCTGGTCGAAGGTCAAGAAAGGCGCCGACGACGCCGGCAAGGTCGCCGAACTGACGGGCGGCTCTGTGACCTGGCTCGGGCCGCAGAACTACGACAATCTCGGCCCGGACGCCGCCAAGCTGATCCGCACCGCGCTCAGCCAGAAGCCGAGCGCCATCGTTGGCCCGGACTGGGTGCCCGAGGCCATGGATGACGCCTTCAAGGAAGTCGTTGCCGCAGGCGTACCGCTCATCATCTACAATTCCGGCGGCATGGATGCAGCCAAGCGGCTCGGCGCCATGAACTATGTCGGCAACGAGGAATACGCGGCCGGTCTCGGTGGCGGCACATATTTTGGCGGCCATGGCGCCAAGAACGTGCTTTGCGTCAACACCTTGCCGGGCTCCACCAACACGGAAGACCGCTGCAAGGGCATCGCCGATGCCATCGCCAAGAGCGGCGGCAAATCCACCCAGTTGCCGCTGCCCTCGTCCAGCTTTGGCAACCCGACCGCGGTCGCCGAGGCGATCAAGGCGGCCGTGCTGAAAGACAACACCCTCGACGGTCTCATCACCATCAGCGCCGGGGACGCCAACAGTGCGGCCAACGCCATCAGCCAGGCCAATGTCGGCGACAAGGTCAAGCTTGCTTCGTTCGACATGGACGAGACCGGCCTGCAGCGCATCAAGGACGGTACGCAGATGTTCTCGATCGACCAGCAGCCTTACCTGCAGGGCTATCTTGCGGTGTCGCTGCTCAACGGCTTCGTCAACTATGGGCTCGACCTGCCGACCAAACCGGTACTGACCGGACCGGGGATCGTCGACGCCGCCAACGTCGACGCGACGTTGGCTGGTGCGGCGGCCGGCGCCCGCTAGCGTCGAAGACCGAGTGTCCGGCCCATCCAAGGGCCGGACATCACCGGCCCAGCGCCGCCGACGAAAGGCCGCGCCAGGCTCCCCATTGTTCAAGCCAGGGACACTTCGATGACATCCCAAGCCCATGACCAACCCGCCGTGGTAGCAACCGCGCCACCCGCCCCGCATTCCTCGATGCCCTCGATCGGCAGCCTCGTGCGGCGCCCCGAGGTCGGCTCGCTGATCGGTATGATCGCCGTGCTGGTCTTCTTCTCGATCTTCGGTGGCGCCAATTTCATGTCGGCCGGCGGTGCCGCCAGCTGGCTCAACGTCGCCTCTGAACTCGGCATCATCGCCCTCCCGGTGGGGCTGTTGATGATCGCCGGACACCTCGATCTTTCCGTCGGGTCGATGGTCCCCGCCAGTTCGATGACCATCGCCATCCTCTCGGGCCACTACGACCTGCCGATCATCGTCGGCATCCTAGCGTCGCTCGGCCTTGGCCTTGCCGTCGGCTTCGTCAACGGCGTCCTGGTGATCCGCACCAAGGTGCCGTCCTTCGTAGTCACCCTGGCAACGCTGTTCGCGCTGGCCGGCCTGACGCTCGGGCTTTCGATCATCCTGTCCGGCAGCACGAGTGTCGCGCTAAAGAGCGGACCGATCGCCAAGCTTGTGTTCGGCGACTATCTCGGCGGCAAGTTTCAGGTGACCCTGTTCTGGTGGATCGCCATCGTCCTGATCGTCGGCTTCATTCTGAATTTCTCGCGTTTCGGCAACTGGATCCTGGCCATGGGCGGTGATGCCGTCAGCGCCCGCAATGCCGGCATCCCGACGGACCGGGTCACCATCGCACTGTTCATGAGCAGCAGCCTGTGCGCAGCCTTCGTCGGCATGTCGCAGGCGATCCTCTACAACAGCGCCCAGGTGGCCGCCGGGCAGTCCTTCATCTTCAACTCGATCATTGCGGTGGTCATCGGCGGCGTGCTGCTCACCGGTGGTTACGGCTCGGTTGTCGGCATCGTGTTGGGCACGCTGACCTTCGCAATCGTCAACCAGGGTATCTTCTACACCGGCTTCGACGCCAACTGGGCGAGCCTGATCATCGGCGTCCTGCTGCTCGCCGCCGTGCTGATGAACAACACCTTCCGCACCATGGCGCTGACCTATTCGCCGCGCACCAAGACGAGGGCCCGCTGATGACAACGCCCCTGCTCAAGCTGACCGGGATCAACAAGTCGTTCGGTCCCATCGACGTGCTCCATGACATTTCCCTCGAGGTCAACAAAGGCGAAGTTTTGTGCCTGCTGGGTGACAATGGCGCCGGCAAGTCGACGCTGATCAAGATCCTCTCCGGTGTCCACAAGCCGACATCGGGCAGGATGGAAATGGACGGCAAGGCCGTCGAATTCGGCAGCCCGCGCGACGCCAGCGACCATGGCATCGCGACGGTCCACCAGTTCGGCGGGACGTTCCCCCTGATGAGCATCGGCCGCTCCTTCTTCGTCGGCGCCGAGCCGACACGGCGCTGGGGGCCGCTCACCATCTACGACCGCAAGCGGGCCAACGAGATCGCCGTCACCGAAATGCGCCAGCTCGGCATCACCCGCATCGATGATGGCGATCGGCTTGTCGGTGGGCTGTCCGGTGGCGAGCGGCAAGCGTTGGCCATCGCCCGTGCCGTCCATTTCGGTGCCAGCGTGCTGATCCTCGACGAGCCGACCGCAGCCCTTGGCGTCAAGGAGGCGGCGCACGTATTGCGCATCGTGCTGCAGGCGCGCCGCAAGGGCATTGCGGTCATCTTCATCACGCACAATGTCGTCCATGCGCTGACCGTCGGCGATCATTTCGCCGTCCTCATCAGAGGTTCCAAGGCCGCCGATTTCCGCAAGGGTGAGAAAAGCCGCGAGGCCATTACCGACCTCATGGCCGGCGGCGAGCAGATGGCTGAACTCGAAGCCGAGATCGAGAGCTTCTCGGCGACCAACGATGCGCCGCGCGACGGAGCACATGCGTAACCCAGTGAGGATGCCTTCCACACGGGCATCTTCCCTCCCGGGGCGGCCGGCGGACATGTGTTCCGCCGGCCGACTTTTCGACCAACCGAGGACCAAGGCTGCAGGGCGACAATGGCAAAATGGATTGATGCGTGTGCAACGGACGATATCGAAGAAGAGGATGTCATCCGCTTCGATCACGATGGCCGGACATTCGCCATCTACCGCAGTCCCGACGATGCGTTCTTCTGTACCGACGGCCTGTGCACGCATGAGAAGGTGCATCTGAGCGACGGGCTGGTCATGGAATACAGGATCGAATGCCCGAAGCACAACGGCGTGTTCGATTACCGGACCGGCGAAGCGATGCGCGCACCGGTCTGCGTGAACCTTAAAACCTACACCACCAAGGTCGAAGACGGCCGCGTGTACATCGAGGTCTGACATGTCCGACACCTTCACCCTTGCGGCCTGCGCCGAGATGCTGTGGCGCGACCGGCCGATGGAGTTCCGCGTCAGGCGCCTCACCGAAATGGGCTTCCAAGTCGGCCTCTGGAACTGGCCCGAGCATGATCTCGCTATGCTGGAGCAATCCGGCGCCACCTTCTCGATCATGAACGGCTATCTGCGCGGCCGGCTTGCCGATGACGAGGGCGCTGCCGAACTGCTGAAGACCGCGAAGGAGACGGCGGCCGTCGGCAAACGCCTCGGCGTCGCGCGGCTCAATCTGCATGGAACCGGACTGGGCGAAGGCGGCCTGCCGGTCACGCCTTGCGAGACGGTCACCGGCGCGATGTGGCTCAAGGCGCGCGACACGCTGAACCGCATCGCCGACCTCGCCGAGGCCGAAGGCGTGACCTTCACGCTGGAGAATTTGAACCTTCCGGTCGACCATCCCGGCGTGCCGTTTGGGCGCGCGGAAGACACGTTGGCGCTCGTATCGAGCATCAACCGGCCCGGCCTGCGCCTCAACCTCGACCTCTACCATGCGCAGATCGGCGAGGGGAATTTGATCGAGCTCTGCCGCGCCTGCCTGCCGTGGATCGGCGAGGTCCAGGTGGCCGACGTGCCTGGACGGATGGAGCCCGGCACCGGCGAGATCAACTACCGGGGCATCGCCCGCGCGCTGAAAGACATGGGCTACCGGGGGCCGGTTGGCATGGAGGCGTTTGCCTCCGGCGATCCCGAGGCGGCACTGCAGGCCTTCCGCGACGCTTTCACCATCTGAGGGAACAAGAATGGTCACCAAGAACGCCCGGCCTACCGTCGCCGACATCCGCGCCATGAAGGCACGCGGACAAAAGATTTCGATGCTCTACGTCACCGCGCTCGAAGAGGCGGCGGCAGCGGACGCGGCCGGTGTCGACATGCTGTCGATCGAGGGCCGCTTCTTCACGCCCGAGATGCGCGAGGCGGCCGGCCGATGCTTCGTGCAGGTCGGGCTGCCCTATGGCCCCGCCGGCAATCTGGTGACGGCCGAGGACTATCTCAAAGCCGCCTATCACTTCATGCGCTTGGGCGGCGACTGCTTCTACTGCGCCGCCTCGCTCGATATCCAGAAGGCGCTCTGCGACAACGCAGTGCCTGTGGTCGCCCATGTCGGCCTGATCCCCTCGCAATGCACCTGGACCGGTGGGTTCAAGGCCGTCGGCAGGACGGCCGCGAGCGCGCGTGCGGTCTGGGATCATGTGAAGCGCCTGGAAGCAATAGGCTGCTTCGGGGCGGAGCTGGAGGTGGTACCCGACCGGATCGGCGAATTGATCACCGCGAATACGCCGATGATCATGCTTGGCATGGGCGCGGGTCCGCACGCCGACGCGCAATACCTGTTCAGCGAGGACGTGCTCGGCCACACCTCCGGCCACAAACCTCGCCACGCCAAGACCTATCGCAACTTCGCCGCCGAGCATGAACGGCTGCAGCGCGAGCGCATCGCTGCCTATCGCGAGTTCATCTCCGACGTGCAGACGGGTGCCTATCCCGAACCGCAGCACGTTGTGCCGATCACGGATGAGGAGTTCTCGACCTTCAGGACTGCTCTCGGCCTTTAGCGGCCTCCGTCTAGACCCTTCTCGCTTCCTTCATGTTCGGCAGGAACACGGTCAGCAGGCCGAGCAGCGGCAGGTAGGAACAGATCTGGTAGACGAAGTCGATGCCCTTCATGTCGGCGACGACGCCGAGCACGGCGGCGGCAATGCCACCCATGCCGAAGGCGAAGCCGAAGAAGATGCCGGCGATCATGCCGACCCGTCCGGGCACCAACTCCTGCGCGAAGACGACAATGTTGGAGAAGGCCGAGGACAGGATCAGGCCGATCAGCACGGTCAGCACCATCGTCCATTCGAAATTGGCATAGGGCAAAGCCAGCGTGAACGGCAGCACGCCAACGATCGAGAACCAGATCATCGCCTTTTGTCCGTAGCGGTCGCCGAACGGGCCGCCGAGCAGGATGCCCAGCGCCGAGGCGCCGAGGAACAGGAACAGCATGACCTGTGACATCTGCACCGAAACGCCGAACTTATGGATGGCGTAGAAGGTGTAGTAGCTGGAGATCGAGGCGATGTAGGCGTTCTTGGTCAGCACCAGCAAGGTCAGCACCGCAAGTGCCGCCATCACCTTGCGGCGCGGGAAGGGCGAGACGAAGCTTGCCACCTTGCGGTTGGCGAGCGTGGCGCGCAGCCGGCTGTACCAGCCGCCAACCCGCCACAGAACGATGATGCCGATCAGCGAGCCGATGGCGAACCAGGAAATGCTGGTCTGGCCGAACGGCACGACGATGAAGGCGGCGAGCAGCGGCCCCATTGCCTGGCCGAAATTGCCGCCGACCTGGAACAGCGATTGCGCCAGGCCGAAGCGGCCGCCGGAGGCAAAGCGGGCGATGCGCGAGGATTCCGGATGGAAGATGGCCGAGCCGATGCCGATCAGCGAGGCGCCGATCAACAGCAGCCAATAATGGCCGGCATGGGCGAGCACGATCAGGCCGATCAGCGACGAGGCCATGCCGTAGGGCAGCGAATAGGGCATCGGCCGCTTGTCGGTGACCGCGCCGATCAACGGCTGCAGCAAGGATGCCGTCACCTGGAAGGTGAAAGTCAAAAGGCCGATCTGCCAGAAATCGAGACCGTAATTCTCCTTCAGCAACGGATAGATGGCCGACAGCAGCGACTGCATGATGTCGTTGATGCAGTGGCAGAAGCTCACCGCAAGGATGACGGTGAAGGCCGTCGCTTGCGCCGAAGTGTGGCTGGCCGTCGCAGGTGTGGCGACGGCGGTGGCTGTCGTATCGGTCAAGGCATGCTCCGTGGTCTTCCAGCGGGCCGTAGGCGGCCCTATAGGTCGGTTGCCTTATAATCCGGTTGATCGGCGACTTCTTTCGTGGTTTGGTCCAATAGTTTCGCAAGTGGGCCATAGCCGATGCCGCATGGCAGGGAGATATTCAGGGGCGACGCCGCCGAATTGGGGCGCCTGCACCAGAGCCGCTGGCAGTGGCTGGAGCAGGCCGTCGGCCCAGCGGTTGCCTTGCCGACCGAGTATCCCGACGGCTATCGCGTGCCACAGCATTCCCACAGCCGCAGCCAGCTGCTGCATGCGCTGGTCGGCGTTGTGCTGGTGACGACGAGGCATGGGCGCTGGATGGTGCCGCCCGACCATGCCATGTGGATCCCGGCCGGCATCGAGCATTCCGTCGAGATGCTGGGCGATGTCAGCATGCGCTCGGTCTATGTCATGCCCGACGCCATCGCCGGGCTGCCGGACGGCCTGCGCGTCGTCGGCATCACCGATTTGATGCACAGCCTGATCGTGGAATCGGAAAAGCTGCCGCAAGGTGCGGAGCTGGAAGGGCGCGGCGGACTGATCATGGACCTGTTGCTGCACGAGATCCCGAACCTGCCGGAACGGCCGCTCGGCCTGCCTTTTCCCTCGGATCCGAAACTGGCCGCACTTTGCCGGCGCTTCGTCGCGGCACCCTCGCCGCATGCGACGATCGACGAATGGGCCGACATCGTCGGCATGAGCCGGCGCTCCTTTACCCGCGCCTTCCATCGCCAGACCGGGCTGTCGCTGTCGACCTGGCGCCAGCAGGCCTGCCTGTTCGCGGCGCTGCCGCGGCTCGCCGACGGCGAGCCGATCACCAGGGTGGCGCTCGATCTCGGCTATGACAGCGTGCCGGCCTTCATCACCATGTTCAAGCGCATGCTGGGCGCCTCGCCGCGCGGCTACATGCGCGGCGCGCGCGATGCCGGCGATGGCGTGAAACGGCTAAGCGGTCCGGCCAAGCCGGAGAGTGCGACGGTTTAGTCGAACAGGCTCGACACCGATTCCTCGGTCGCCGTGCGCGAGATCGCTTCGCCCATCAGGTCGGCGATCGAGATGACGCGGATGTTGGGTGCGTCGAGCACGCCTTGCGTCGGCTGGATGGAATCGGTGATCACCAGTTCCTGCAGCTTCGAGCCGCTGATGCGGGCGACGGCGCCGCCGGACAGCACGCCATGGGTGATGTAGGCGGTGACGCTGGTGGCGCCGTTGGCCAGCAGCGCGTCGGCGGCATTGCACAGAGTGCCGCCGGAATCGACGATGTCGTCGATCAACAGGCAATCCTTGCCGGCGACCGCGCCGATGATGTTCATGACCTCGGATTCACCGGGGCGCTCGCGGCGCTTGTCGACGATGGCCAGCTGGGCATCGAAACGCTTGGCCAGCGCGCGGGCCCGCACCACGCCGCCAATGTCGGGCGACACGACGACGACATTGGCGAGCTGCTTGTATTTCGCCTTCACGTCGCGGGCCATCACCGGCACCGAGAACAGATTGTCGGTCGGGATGTCGAAGAACCCCTGGATCTGACCGGCATGGAGATCGAGCGTCAAGACGCGGTCGACGCCAGCGCGGGTGATCATGTTGGCGACCAGCTTAGCCGAGATCGGCGTGCGGCCGGAAGCGCGGCGGTCCTGCCTGGCGTAGCCAAAATAGGGGATGACCGCCGTGATGCGCTTGGCTGAGGAGCGCATGAAGGCATCGATCATGATGAGCAGTTCCATCAAATGATCGTTGGTCGGGAAGGAGGTGGACTGCAGGATGAAGACATCCTCGCCGCGCACGTTCTCCTGGATCTCGACGAAGATTTCCTGATCGGCGAAGCGCCTGACGCTGGCCTTGCCCAGCGGGATGTTGAGATAGCGAGCGACCGCTTCGGCCAGCACCCTGTTGGAATTGCCCGCGAAGAGCTTCATGCACCGTTCCTGGCGAAGGATGGAGAGACCCGACAGACTCTCATGAGCCTCTTAAGCGGGCTTTTAGCGGCCCGTGCCGGTATTGCAAGTCTCGTGATCGGGAATCTGCCGGCTAATCTCAAGAAAGACCTGCCCCCGAGGAAAGCCTGCAACGGCTCACCCGGCTTGCCCGCCGAGCCACGCGGCGAACTGGTCGATGGTCTGGTCGGCGATCCCCTGCATGGTCGCCGGGGTCACTGCCGCCCAGCCTTCGCCACCCTTGACCGAGGGCGCCTTCTGCTGGCCGTTGATGCGATGCAGCCGGTTGCCGGCGGGATCATAGACGTCCCAGACATAGATGACAGTGGTGTCGCTGCCTTCCGACATTGTCGAGAAGTAGCCCTTCAACACGTGCGTGGCGGTCTGGTCGGTGCTGCCGGCGAGCGTGATGCCGCGCTGCCTTGCGCGCGCCTGAAGCTCCGCCGTCAGCGGCGTCGCGGCCTCGACGGAGGCGCCGACGATTGGTGCGACTTGTAGCCGCGTCTTCGACAGGGCGGCGCTCTGGGCCGGCGAGACAGGTGACGATCCAGCCGGAGCAGCCGGAGTTGACGAAGGTGGGGCAGGGGCGGCGGCCGCGGTGCTGCCCGATGTGGCCGGCCCCGATGTGGCTGGCAGCGTCTGCGCCGATGTCGTCGGTGGGGTGATGGCCGAGGGTTCGAGCACGTCCTTGGCATTGGTGCAGGCAGACAGCGCCAACGCCAAAAGCAATGACACGGTCGTCACATGCGATCGTCTCATTTGCCTGACAACTCCTTGGCGACGTATGCCCTGATGAACGCGCCCCCTCTCATTATGGATTCACTGTACGATCAAGTCGAGATCATGGCGGGAAAGCGCCTTCGGCTGGGATTCGGTGGTCAGGTAGGTGCGGCCAAGGGTCATCGCCGTCTCGGTTTCGGAGTCCATGATGATGATGTGGGAAAACAGCGTCATGTTGGGCGCGATCGGCTCGGGATTGCCCTGGTAGAACATCGGCATGTCCATCCAGGACGGCGTGAAGCGGGCGCCGACGGAGTAGCCGCAAGCGTTCAGCCGGTGCTTGGTCAGGTTGTGGGCTTCCAGCGTGCGGGCGTGCGCGTCGAAGACGTCGCCGAAGGTGTTGCCGGGCGTCATTGCCTTCTCCACCGCCAGAAGTGCCGCATGCGCGGCATCGAACAGCTCCTGATGGCGCTTCGACACCTTGCCGGTCAGCACGGTGCGCATCATCGGGGCATGGTAGTGGTGGAAGACGCCGGCCCATTCGAGCGTCAGCTGATCGTTCTTGGTCAGCTTGCGGCGCCCGGACTTGTAGCGGCAGAGCAGCGCATCGATACCCGAGCCGATGATGAACTCATTGGCCGGATAATCGCCACCGCCGGCAAAGATCGCGCCTTGCATGGCGGCGAGGATCAGCGCCTCGTCGCCGCCCTGCTTGATCAGCGGCAGGGCCGCATCCAGCGCGTCGTCGGAGAGGTTCGCGGCCTTTTCCGCCTTGGCGATTTCAGCCGGGCTCTTGAATAGGCGGAGCCGGCTGACGATGCCGGATGCGTCGGCGATCTGGCCGAAGGTCTGCAGCTGCTCGTCGAGGCGCCGGCCGTTGTAGGCGGTCAGGCCATGGGTGTCGTATTCGACGCCGATGCGGGCACCGAGCAGGTCGAGTTCGTTGAGCAGGTTGCGCAGGTCGATCGCCGGATTGGCGCCGTCGCGGTCGGTCCACAGCACGATGTTGTCGATGATCGAGGTGTGGCGCGCCTGGCGCAGGTCGGCCGAGCGCGTGAGCAGCACCATGGAGCCGTCGGCCTTCACCACCAGGCACTGGAAGAAGCAGAAGCCGAACGTGTCGTAACCGGTCAGCCAGTACATGCTTTCCTGCGCGAACAAGAGCACGGCGTCGAGCTTCTTCTCGGCGAGCTCGATCATCAGCCGGTCGCGCCGGGCGTCAAATTCCGAGCGTTCGAAATGCAACGCCATCACTCTTTCTCCAAAACGATTGCTGAAACCTGTCGTCCGTAATCCGCTTCCTTGCGGTGCGTGGTGCGCCGATAGGAGTAGAAAAGATCTTCCTCGGCGTAGGTGCAGCGGCCAAGCCCCTCGGCCTGCACGCCGGCTTTGGTGAGCCGGTCGACCGTGTAGAGGTTGAGGTCGAACATCGCATGGCCAGTCGTTGCCGAGGGCGCAAAATAGCGCGCATTGCCGGCGTTCGCTTCGACAAAGCGGGCGACGAATTCCGGCCCGACCTCGTAGTTTTCCGGCCCGATGGAGGGGCCGAGAACGGCTACGATGCGCTCGCGGCGGGCCCCTAAGTCCTCCATCGCGGAAATCGTGTTCTCAAGCACGCCGGTGAGTGCACCTTTCCAGCCGGCATGCGCGGCGCCGATGACGCGCGCTTCGGCGTCGGCGAACAGCACCGGCCCGCAATCGGCCGTCGAAGCGCCGACGGCGATGCCCGGTTGGTCGGTGACGACGGCATCCGCCTTGGGCCGCTCGCCGGGGAAGGGCTCCCTGGCGATGACGACATCGGGCGAGTGGATCTGATGCGCGGTCAAGAGATGGTTCGCCGGCACGCCCATCCAGTGAGCGACGCGACGGCGGTTTTCGCGAACCAGCGCCTGGTCGTCATTCGAGCCGGTGCCGATGTTAAGGCCGCGATAGATGCCCGCGGAGACACCGCCAACGCGGGTGAAATAGCCGTGGCGGATGCCCTGCGCTCTCGCCTCGTCAAGCAAGGGCGACCGAACGGGATCCGGGTTGGTCTGATTCAGCATGGATGGGTTTGTTGTCCGCGCGGGCGATTTCGTCAAGGCGAAGTTCGGACAGGTGGCGCGACCCTGATGTCGGCTATGAGTCGCATCCTGGTCAGAAGGCGCTCGTTTTCGGCTGGATTTTCAATACTTTGAACAGCCCGCCCATCGCATCTGGCCCTGCCAGGCGTTCGACGGCATCGGAAATGGCCTGCCGCGCCTTCTCATCGGCCTTGGCGCCAAGCTGGCCGGCGCGCTCGATAAGGCCCAAGCCGAGCAGGAAGTCGCCCTGTGTCGTCATCTGCACGTCGAGGCCGTGCGCCCGAATCGTCGCGGCAAGGGCGGCGAAATCGACATGCGCGGTGAGGTCGGCCTCGCCCGGATTGGCCAGCACATTGTCGTGATCATGCTTGCGCAACGCCTGCAGCGTGTCGCCGACGCCGGGATGAAGATGGCCATAATCCATGAACAAGCCGGCGCCGCCCTGTCCGGCGATTCTTTCGGCAATGGCCGCCATCAGCGCGCTGCGGGCCGGCGCCATCTCGATAACAGATCCGTCCGGCGCATCGGCGGCGCCATCCGGCAGCAAGGACGGATCGATGGAGCCGGCGCCGGCGAAGAAGCGCAAAGCGTTCGCCTCGTCGAGGCCGACCATCCGTTCGCGCCAGGCAGCACCTGTGCGGATGAACTGTCGGATCGGCACCGCATCGAACAGTTCATTACCGACGATGAGCAGCGGCGCCTTCGGCAGCGTGTCGATGGTTTCGTGCCAATCGAGCCTCACCGATTGGCCTGAAAGCGTCTGCTTCTGGATGCCGGTCAGGCGCGGGCTGATTTCGATCATGGCGAAGGAGGTGCCTGCTGTGAGCGCCGCATCGAGCCGCGAAAAGGCCCGCAACATGTCCTTCATCAGCGTGCCGCGGCCGGGGCCGATTTCAGCGATGGTGACCGGCATTGGCCGGCCTATCGACTGCCAGGCCTGGTAGAGCCAGACAGCGACCAGTTCGCCGAACATCTGGCTGATCTCCGGCGCGGTGACGAAGTCGCCGCCCGCACCGAAAGGTTCGCGCGTCGTGTAATAGCCGTCCTGCGGATCGAACAGGCAAAGCGCCATGTATTCGTTGACGGGGATCGGCCCTACCGCGCCGATCAGGTCGACGATGCGGGCTTTCAGCCGCGTCATGCCGGCTGCGGCTGCGTCACCGGCTTCGCGGTCGCCATCGCCCAAATGCCGGCCAACACCATGGGCGTGGAGAGGATCATGCCCATGGTCAGCCAGTTGGTGCCTAGGAGATAGCCGAGCTGCTGGTCCGGCTCGCGGAAGAGCTCGACGAAGGTGCGCGACAGGCCGTAACCGCAGATGAAGGCGCCGCCGACGAAGCGCGGCGTCTTCAGCTTGAGGCGCGAATGGGTGAGGATGCGCAGCACGAGGAACAGCACCAGGCCTTCGAGTACCGCCTCGTAGAGCTGGCTCGGATGACGGGGTTCCAGGCCGGCCACACAACCCGCCGTCGACTGCAGGAGACGCTCGTTGCAGAAGACGACGCCCCATGACACATCGGTAACGCGACCCCACAGTTCGGCATTGATGAAGTTGGCAATGCGGACAAGGCCAAGGCCGACCGGCACGCCGGCCGCCACGACGTCGAACAGCGACCAGGTGCGGATGCCGCGCTTAATGGAAAACAGCGTCATGGCGAGGATGACGCCGAGCAGGCCGCCATGGAACGACATGCCGCCTTGCCAGACCGCAAAGACGTCGAGCGGGTGGGCG
This sequence comes from Mesorhizobium sp. LjNodule214, assembly GCF_964252735.1. Lineage (NCBI taxonomy): Bacteria > Pseudomonadati > Pseudomonadota > Alphaproteobacteria > Hyphomicrobiales > Phyllobacteriaceae > Mesorhizobium > Mesorhizobium sp. LjNodule214. Next base: position 1,410,043 of record NZ_CAXUPE020000002.1, on the reverse strand, counting down.
ATGTAGCGCGCCAAGTCGTAAAACAGCACATAGCCGGTGCGGCCGCCAAGCACGACACCGATGGCCGCCCAGACAATGAAATCGTCGAGATCCTCAGGCTTCATCGGCAAGACGCCGTCCGGCCACAGCCTGGCGTTGGTGATGAGCCTCTTGGCGTACCACCAGGCGAAGAGGATGCCGACGATATAGCCGACGCCATACCAGTGCACCGCCAGCGGTCCGATCTGGACGATGATCGGATTGATGTTGGGAAAGGGCAGCGAAGCCATTGGCAGCAGGAAATAGTCGTTCAACAGAGTCTCCCGGAAGGGCTCGCGTTCGGGCGCGGACCATGCGGCAGGGTTTTGGCGGGGTCAAGGCAAGGTGGTGGTTGCCTGATCGTCGCAGATGGCGGGCTCAACCCTGAGACTTGCCGACGACCATTTGCCTTAGGGCGTCGTTGATCCTGTCCTGCCAGCCAGGACCATCTTCCTGAAAATGGTCCAGCACGGCCCGGTCGATCCTGATCGAAACAAGCTCTCTGACATTCGGTGCGGTCGCGGGCTCGCGGATCGGGGCTGCCGGCTTCTTGATCGGCTTGAATGCAGCTTCTGCGGCAGCCATCGGATTTGTCGGTCGGCGCGGGGGCGTTGCCATTGGTTGATCCTGACTGAGAGCGGCTCGTTGCTTGACGCAAGTCGACTTGAAAGCACTACAATAGGCGACGTGGCGCCATCGCGTACAGCCAGCTTATCGAGGTGCAATGCCGCACCAGCTTCAACGTTCTTGCATTCCACGCCGCACGCCACTACGTCAAACCAAGCAAGCGAGGATTTGCCATGTCGACCGGACCGAACCGCATTCTCGATGAATTCGCCAAGCTGATGACCGACGCCGCCGGTGCCGCACAAGGCGTGCGGCGCGAAATGGAGACCGCCTTCAAGGGGCAGGCCGAGCGCATCCTGAACTCGATGGATGTGGTGCAGCGCGAGGAATTCGAAGCCGCGCGCGAGATGGCCGCGAAGGCAAGGGAAGAGAACACCCGCCTTGCGGCGCGCATCGAAGCACTCGAGGCGAAGCTTGCCGAACTGACCGGGCAGGCCGCACCGGCGGTGGCGGCAAAGCCCAAATCAAAAAAATAATCTTAAACTTTTCCACAAAGCACGATCCGAAAAAGCGCTTTGCCGTGAATCGCTTACCGGCATTGCATGAAACTTTGTGACAGCGCCTTTCCACATGCGAATGACGCAGTGCGAAAAATTGGGCTGTTCACGCGACTCCTGATCAATAGACTGAATTTGTTGCATGATTCGGAGCAGGGTCATGCGCCGGGCGGTGGGGTCCGGTCTGGGTCTTTGCGTTTGAGAAGTTCCTGGCCGTCCGAGTTCTAGACAAGATTGTTCGTCGTGTGTGCCCCGCGGAGCGTGTGGCGCTCCCCTGAACACAGGAAGCATTCCATGGAACTTCTCGAACTCGAATTCTCCCGCGAAATCCACCCGGTGGACGTCATCGAGCAGGTGGCCCACAACAATGACTGGTCCTTCGAAAGGGCAGGCGACGACGAGATTTCGATTTCGGTGGCCGGCAGCTGGACCGACTATCATGTTTCATTCTCCTGGATGGAGGATTTCGAGGCGCTGCATCTGGCCTGCGCCTTCGATATCAAGGTGCCGGAGGCGCGCGCGCTCGAGGTGATGCGGCTGTTGTCGCTGATCAACGAGCAGATGCTGTTCGGCCATTTCGACCTCTGGGAGCAGGAAGGCGCGATCATGTTCCGCCAGTCGCTGCTGCTGGCCGGCGGAGTCGAGCCGTCGAGCCAGCAGGTCGAAGTGCTTTTGTCGTCGGCGCTGGAAGCCTGCGAATGCTATTTCCAGGCGTTCCAGTTCGTCGTCTGGTCGGGAACTTCGGCCAAGGACGCGCTCGCCGGTGTGTTGTTCGAGACCTACGGAAACGCCTGAACCTAGGAATCGTGAAGTCAGGATCCTCGATGAGCTCGAGCAGTGGGCGCAAGCCCGAGATCAGCTTTGCCGATTTCGACCGTGTCGACATCCGCGCCGGCACCATCATCGAGGCCGAGCCGTTTCCCGAAGCGCGCAAGCCGGCGTTCAAGCTGAAGGTCGATTTCGGCCCAGAGATCGGCGTGAAGAAATCCTCGGCGCAGATCACCAAATACTATGCGCCGGAGACGCTGATCGGCCGGCAGGTCTTCGCCGTGGTCAATTTTCCACCGCGCCAGATCGGCCCGTTCATGTCCGAGGTGCTGACGCTCGGCTTTCCCGACGAGGAGGGCGCGGTGGTGCTTGGCGCCATCGAGCGCAAGGTGCCGGACGGCGGCAGATTGTTTTAGGGCGGGTGAAGGTCACCCGCGCTTCGCCCGTGGATGACGAAGGTAGTGTCAGGCAGCCAGCTTGCGCGGTGCTCCCAGCGCTTCCTCTACAGTGTCGAGAAACATCTCCGCGCAGGCCTTCCAACTGTAGCGCATGGCGCGCTGACGCGCCTCGGCGCGGTCGACATTGAGGGCGGCGAGCGCCGCCTCGCGCAGGTCTTGTGAGACCGCGCCGCCGACGCCATCGCCGACGATGTCGATTGGCCCGGTGACCGGATAGGCGGCGACCGGCGTGCCGCTGGCCAGCGCTTCGATGATGACATTGCCGAACGTGTCGGTGCGGCTTGGAAAGACGAAGACATCGGCGGAGGCATAGATCTCCGCCAGCTCGTCGTTCGGGCGGTGGCCGAGGAAATGGGCGCTGGGGTAGCGCGCCTTGAGCTTGGCCAGTTCCGGCCCCTCGCCGACGACGACCTTGCTGCCGGGCAGTTCAAGATCGAGGAAGGCCGTCAGGTTCTTTTCGATGGCGACACGGCCGACGCAGAGGAACACCGGGCCGGGAAAGCCGAGATCCTTGCGCTTTTCCGGCCGGAAATGGTCGGTGTCGACGCCGCGCGTCCAGGGTCTCAGCTTGTTGAAGCCGCGCGCCGCGAGATCGTCCGCCAGCGACTGGGTGGCGACCAGCGTGCCTTGTCCGGAATTGTGGAAATCGCGTAGCCAGCGATAGGCCCAACTTTCCGGGACAGGCAGCCGGGCGCTGAGATATTCGGGAAAGCGCGTGTGATAGCTGGTGGTGAAGGGACGGCCGGCATTGCGGCAATAGCGCCGCGCCATGATGCCCAGCGGACCTTCGGTGACGATGTGGATGTGATCGGCCTTGCGCGCCTCGATCAGGCGCGCGACGTGGCCCGGCGTCGTCAGCGCCAGCCTGATGTCGGGATAGGTCGGCAGTGGCAAGGTACGGAAGATGTTCGGGGTCAGGAAGCTGACCTCGACGTCGAAGGATTTCAACGTTTCGGTGAGCCGCTCCAGGGTGTGGACGACGCCGTTGACTTGCGGACGCCAAGCGTCGGTAACCATCACTATGCGCATGGCGGCCCTTTGCTGGAAAGGTCGTCTTTTGCCTTGATACGATGCCGGAACGGCGACCATGCGGCCGCCCTCGCTTCGCTCCAGCGCACCCGGGCGGGCACGGGGTCGAAGTGAGGCGTCAGAGCCGAATCAATTGAAATCGCGCGCTTCATGCGCGCTCTTCACCATGGTTTCATGACGGGCGGATGAAGCCCAGTTTCCCAGCCGATTATGCGGGAACCGTTATGATGGCGCGCAGACCGCCGAGCGGACTGTCGTCCAGCACGATGTCGCCGCCATGGCTGCGGGCAATGTCGCGGGCGATGGACAGACCGAGGCCGGTGCCACTGGCGTCGAGATTGCGCGCGGCGTCGAGCCGCAGGAAAGGCTTGAACACCTCCTCGCGCTTGTCTGGCGGAATGCCCGGCCCATTGTCGTCGATGGTGACGACCAGCGAACCGCGACCATGGTTGGCATTGATCTCGACGGTCTTGGCGTAGCGGAAGGCGTTGCCGATGACGTTGGACAGCAGGCGGGCGAAGGCATTGGGCCGCACATGGACGTCGGGATCGCCGACAAGCGTGGTCGACAGCTTGCATTTGCGCAGCGCGGCCTCCTCGCCGAGCTTCTGGAAATAGGCATCGAGATCGAAACGGCCGGCGTCTTCCGACGCTTCGCCGCGGGCAAAGGCGAGATAGCCCTCGAGCATCGACTGCATGTCGTCGATGTCCTGGTCGAGCGCCGCCTTGGTTTCGGCCTTGCCGCCGGTCAGAGCAAGCTGCAGTTTGAAGCGGGTCAGGATGGTTCTGAGATCGTGGCTGACGCCGGTCAGCATGGCGGTGCGCTGCTCGATCTGGCGTTCGATGCGCTCGCGCATCTGGATGAAGGCAAAGCCGGCGCGGCGGACCTCCTCGGCGCCGCGCGGGCGGAAATCGCGCGGCATCGGCCGGCCCTTGCCGAAGCTTTCGGCGGCCTCCGCCAGCGTCAGGATTGGCCGGATCTGGTTGCGCAGGAAGGGAATGGCGATCATCAGCAGCACCAGCGAGGTGCCGACCATCCAGATCAGGAAAATGTGGGTGTTCGACGCATAGGCCTGGCTGCGGCGCACGAAGACACGCAGCACCCTGCCTTCGAGCTGGATGCGGACTTCGACGATGTTGGAATTGCCGACGGTGTCGATCCAGTACGGACGGTTGATCTGCCGTGTGATCTCGGCCGAGAGGATCTCGTCGAGGATCGAGAAGAACGGTTTCGGGCCAGGCGGCGGCAGCGGGTCGGGCGGCAGCAGGTCGACCTTCAACTGCATCCTGTCCTGGGCGATGCGGATGATGTTGGCGTAGTCGGCATCATGCGGATAGGTTTCCATCATGTCGATGATGGCGGCGATGTCGCGCACGGTCGCCTGCGACAGGCGCTGCGTCACGGTCTGCCAGTGGCGCTCCATGAAGACGAAGGCGACGACCGATTGCAAAAGGATCATCGGCGCGATGACGATGATCAGCGAGCGGGCATAGAGCCGCTTCGGCATGTAAAGGGCAACGAGGCGCCAGAACCGGGTCCAGGCGCGCGACATGGCTTTCAGTTTTCGCATCAAGCGATCACTCAAGCCGCCATTTCCCGGCCTGTCCAGCTGCGTAGTCGCCATTCGCCCTTTTCACTCGTCCGCAGCCATTCGGGCCGCTGGCGGCACTCTATTCTACACTGAGCCGTTCTGGAACAGCCGTTTGCGATCAAGTGGTTAGGCTGTCAAACGCCGCCTTTCTTGCCATTGATAACAAACGGTTTATTCCTGAATTGTCAAACTCCGTCAGGCTCGCTTGGTTTGTGCTTTGCAGCGATCGCCCGAGAGATATTGAGGCTTATATAGGCCATCTTCTCCGGCTCGCTAGGGCGCTTTCTGCAGTTCCAAACGCGACCGGGATAGAGATGTCTCTCTCACTATGCTGCTTTCTGTGCGACCTGCACGCCGGCGTTTCCTCCAACTCCTGTCCGACCGCTCGGATCACTTCGACCACCCAAAGCTGGCCGGAAACGTCACCAGGCCGCTGCATAATTCGCTGACTTCCCACGGCTCGAGGTGATGAACCGCTATATCGCAGCTAGCTGCTCGCACGGAGCGGCCAGAACGCGGGTATTCCCCCTGCTCAAAGGAGATCGATCTTGGCCTACAATCCGGCGAAACTAGCGGACCGTCTGCAGGAACTCGCCATTGCCCGGAGCTTAATACCGCCGAAATTTCTTACTGGCGAGCCCAAACTCCTCACCAAAAAGTGGTTTGACTACCGTTTCCTGTCCCCGCTGGAAGCCACTCTTCAATTTGGTGCGGCCTACAGGGAGGGAGTCCGAAATTACGTCCACAAAAATCTCGATCGTGATCTCGCCCAACGGGTAGAGGGCGTGAGCGTCGCTTTGCCGTCCGCACCCACCAGCACGTTTACGCAGCTATGGGCCGCCAGGCAGCGAGCGGACGAGTTCTGCATCCCATATGAGGAGTTCATCGAGTTCTCATTTGCGTTTGCGGCGGGGAGAAAAAGGCAGATGGCTCCTACGCCAATACAGTTGCACGCAAATCCAACAACCGAATATGCGTGGCATGCCGAGTTCGAAAAGTTCAGAGCAAACAGGCCTTCGTTTGCGCTGAATCCGGGCACTGATTTGCCTCAGTATCATATCGAGCACGATCGCAGCCTGGCGGCGCAAACCGACTTTCGCCACGCTCTGGCGTCAGCAGTAAGCGACAACCCAGGCAGATGGTCCGACGTCATCGTGCGCTACCACCTGCTAGAGCCACAGCTTTCAAGATCGATGGTTTCGGATCTGGTGCCCGAGGACGTTCGTGAGCAGGAATTTGAGAATGCTGAGTCCGAGTATGACGCTGGGAAATGGGGCAGCCGCACAAGCGTCACGTTGGACGATACAGACTTCTTTCAAAGCTGCTTCGGGATGCAGGAGGCGCAGGCAGAAGCGAGTGACCAATGCTCCCTCTGCCCGCACCGAGAGGAATGCCATTTTCACACGCTGATGGTCGACACCATCACTGACCGGAACTTCGGGTCGGTTTCTCCTGTAGCTGTAGCTCGCCGTGCAGTTGGTGCCGCCAGAGTAGCAAAGCATCGTGCTAAGAAGGCGGCGCTCGCATCGACCGGAGGGTATATATAAGAAAATCAATCGCTTAGCAGACATTGCCGGGCAGGCTGCATTGTAACGCTTCTCTAATCTTTCTTTCTTTTCTTTCTTACTTCCTTATAGAGAGGCGTTACATGACGGATTGTGTCTTCCGGCCAGGAAGCAAAACCGGGGCATATAAAGAGACGTGTGAGCCGCTAGGCAACGGCACTGTCATTGATCTCACGAATCTTCGAAAAGAGCTGCGCCACATGGACCTCGTCGAAGACCTGCTCCGGTCCAGTGGGCGCGACGTCGGTGAAGGGTGGATCGTAGAGCAGGCTCGGGTCCATGCTGCCTTGGTGGGTCAGGTGCTCGATGATCATGTCGATGAACTCGATTTGGGCGGCCGATGCTGTTCCGGTCGACAGGAATTCGCCGAACGCCTCTGAAACTGCTGCACGGTCCAATCCAACCAGAGAACGCACGAAACGACCGAACCCATGGCTTGTCTCGCGGGCTTGCTCGATATCGGCGGCGTCGCCTACGCCTGCATCAAGCAGCATCTTCTCGAGCTCAGCCAGGTCGACGGCAGTAAGAGGCTTGCCTTGCCGCAATTTATGAAGGACGAGATGATCCTCGTGCTTTTTGAGGAAGTGCCGTGCCTTCTGTTTGAAACGCGCGAAATCGGCCTCGCCAACCTGCGGTAGGTCGATCTCCTCACCGGTCCCAATCTCGTCGGCGAAGTTGGAATAGACGATGGCCTTGCGACCCTTCTCGATGTGCTGGATCAGATTGCGCAGGCGCAGCCGGACCAGTTCCAGCAGAGGAACGCTTACGCCTTCCCACCACTCAGAGGTCTGAATCTCCTCGATGAGCACGGCCTGCGCAGCAATGCCCGGAATGGCAGTCTGGTCCTCGAGCGCGGATGCGATTTCGAGGAGCTGTTTCTTCAACGTGTCATAGCGTTTCGAGCCTTTCAGCAATGCAAGCTCTAGCTGGAACATCAGCAGATCGAAGCGCTTCGCTTCCTCGGTCCCGAGTTCACGCGACGACGGAAGCGGCGCAATGTTGCTCACCAGTTCGTCGCGTGCCTCGTCGTCGATCCTATTCCAAGCCTGGTCGGCCTGATATTTCTCGACCGTGCGACGCTTCTGGCGCACGATGAAGTTCTCGAGGTTCAGACCAGCGACGGTCTCGCGTAGGACGGCTCGCGCGCTCGCGCGCACCTCTTCCTCGCTCGGCGGGTCCGCCCGATTGCCGGGCGCCTCGTAAGGTTGCTGCTCGGGCGCGACAAAGCCGCCGGTCTTGCCGTCCTTCTCATCCAATGCACGCACAAGATCGAGCCGGGCAGCGAACAGGCGGGCCGAAAGGGACTTGGCCGCACTCGCTTCCTTGATCTCCGGGTTGGCGCCGAAAAATTCGAGGTTCTGGCAATAGTCGAAGACGCGGAAGAACTCTTTGTCCCGGCCGGGACCGAACAGGTCGGGGCAGAGCCGCGTGCCGCGCCCCATCATCTGCCAGAACTTCGTCTTCGACCGAACCTGCTTGAAGAAGACCAGGTTCACCACTTCCGGCACGTCGATGCCTGTATCCAGCATGTCGACCGAGATGGCGATGTGCGGGGCCTTCTCCTTCTTGGAGAAGTCGTCGATCAGCGTCTGCGCGTATGCGCCGCTCTCATAGGTGATGACGCGGGCGAAATGGCCGGCCACGGAGGGATACGCTGCGTTGAACCGGGCTTCGATATAGACGGCGTGCGCCTGGTTCTTGGCGAAGACGATAGTCTTGCCGAGCCGATCGCCACCTTCGACCTTCAACCCGTTCTGCATCAGGTGCGCGATAACCTGGTCGACAGTGTCCTGGTTGAATAGCCGCTTGTTGACTTCCGCTGCCTCGACCGTATCGGGGATCTCATCCTCGCCCCATTCCAGCATGTCCCATTGGTCCTTCTCCTCGTCGGAGAGGTCGTCGTAGCGCAGACCGGAGCGCACGATCTTCAAAGGCACGGAGATTGCCACGGGCGGCACGAGATGGCCGTAAGTAACTGCTTCCTCGAGGCTGTAGGCGTCTGTCGGGACGCCGTCTTCCAGGTCGAACAGCGAATAGGTGTTCTTGTCGATCTCATCCTTGGGCGTCGCGGTCAGGCCGACGAGGAAGCTGTCGAAATACTCGAAGATCGCGCGATAGCGCTGGTAGACCGAGCGATGCGCCTCGTCGATGACGATGAGGTCGAAGTGGCCGGGCCCGAACTTCGCGTTGCCCTCCTGCCTGCCATCGATGAGGTTCATCATGGTCGGATAGGTCGAGAGGAACACGCGGCCCTCGCCGGTGCGTTCCGTGACCAGATTGACCGGCGCCGAATCCGGCAAATGCGCCTTGAAGGCGCCGGCGGCCTGGTTCACCAGCGCGACACGGTCGGCGAGGAACAGCATACGTTTGAGCCAGCCGGCGCGCATCAGCAGGTCGACCAGCGCGATCACCGTGCGCGTCTTGCCTGAGCCGGTGGCCATCACCAGTAGAGCCTTGCGCTCGCCCTCGTCCTCGAAGGCCTTGGCGATGGCGCGGATAGCGCGCTGCTGGTAGGGGCGCTTGTCGCCGGCGATCTTCGTGTTGAGCTTCGTCTCCGCAAGCTTCCTTCGGCTCGTGCGGCGCTGAATCAGCAGCTCCAACTCGTCACGCTTGTAGAAGCCGCCTATCTGGCGAGGCGGATAGCGCACATCGTCCCAGATCCAGTGCTCGTAACCGTTTGAGTAGAAAATCACCGGCCGCTGGCCGTAGCGCGCCTGCAGACGGTCGGCATAGAGTTTTGCCTGCTGCTGGCCCTGGCGAGCATCCTTGCGAGTGCGCTTGGCCTCGACCAGGCCGAGCGGCTTGCCGTCCGCGCCCCACAGCACATAGTCGACGAAGCCGACGCCCTGCTCGTTGGGCATGCCCTCGACGCGGAATTCGATGTCTTCCGGCTTGTCCAGCGCCCAGCCCGCCTCACGCAGCAGTAGGTCGATAAAGCGGTCGCGGGTTTCGGCCTCGTTGTAGTCATGCGTGGAAGGCGTCGCCTCGGCGGCATGCCTAGCCGCCGCGACTTCGGCGCGCAGGCTCTGCAATTCGGCATCGAGGTTCTGCCTGTCGGAAAGCAGCTTGGTCAGTTCGCCGTTCTTGGCGTCGAGCTCGGCTTGCTGCGCCTTCAGATGCGCGAAGGCCTTCTTCAGCGTCTCGTCACGGCGCGCCAGCACCGAGGCGTCGAAGGCCAGACCGTCGGGTGGCCTTGCCTTGCGCGCATAAGTGCGCGCCAGCCAGAAACAGACGTGGAACAGTTCCTTGACCGCCCCAGCGGCGTCGCCCGGCCGGATGGTCTTTTCCTCGTGCACAGCGCGATTGCGCAGCGTGTTGATGAATTTCGCCTTGGCGAACACCGCCTCGCCCGCCGCGCGGCGAAAGCTCGGTTCATGCAGCAGGGCGGCGATATTGTCCTGGTAGGGCAGCTTCAGGCCAGGGTCGTTACGGAACGCCCATTTGACCGCGAGCTCAACCGTCTTTCCGGCGAAGAACGCCGCTGCCGTCGGCGACACGCCCGCCTGCCGCTCGGCCTCAACCGCCGCCTCGTGGACGGTTGGAAACTCGGCGGCAAGGAAGGTGAAATTGGACATCACGCTACATCTGCCAGTTTTGGAAAATGTTCCGCAAACGCCGTTCTTACTGGCGGCCAATCGGTCTCGGTAATCGGGGCATTGGCATTGACTGTGTTCATTACCTCGTAGCCAGCACTATGCAGTGCTTCAGCAAGCTTGCGTTCCAGGGCCGCCATTCGATCGCGATAGGGGTTATGAAGGTCGAGTGCCGACTGCCAATGTGGCTCTACTCTGTAACCGAATTCGGGATGCCGTTCGACTTCCGGAAAAATCGGACCGTAGGAGACCATGCGAAAATTCTCGTATGAGTGAATTTAGCGATTCTCGAATCTACCCTTTAAGTGGCGGAGCAAAGCATTGGTGTTATCAGCATCGCCAAGGTGCTGCCCCATCCTACGATACACAGACGAGGCATAAGGACTCGAGTTGTCTCCGGTGCGGCCGACATAAAGAACCTCGTCCGCTTCGACTTTCACTTCCCAGACGTAAAGCCAAAAACCCCTCTCCGTCATACCGCCAGGTAGATCTAGCTCGTAGATCGACGGCATCTTATCCCCTGCCTTTGGTTCTTCCGGAAACAAATCCAAATAGTAGCTATAGTTTCATATCTTCATAGCGCAATCGCGTTCAGAACTGAGCCCGCCAGGTTGCGGCTTTCAACAGCACCGATTTATCCAATGGTGGAGTGAGTTCAAAAGCGCGTGGCGTGCGAGCGAAATCGAAGAGCCGCACTAATCGGAAAGCATCCGGCCGCTCCTCTGAGAAGGATCGTTCATTCTCCGAAAGCAGGAACGGAGTCTGCTTGTGACCCGTGGTGGTCTTCACCTCGATCAGCCGCTCCCGTCCGGCCGGATCGAACGAGCGGATGTCATAGCCGGCGCCATCGCCATCCTCCACTGACACCCAGCGAACCTTCCGGGCAAGATCGTCGCGCCCGGCCACGCGCAGGCCGGACTGCTCGGCAAAGAAGATGAGCTCCTCGCCGCTCTTGCCCAATTGTCGGTTGCGAGCGTCCCGTAGTGCCGGATCAAACTTCCGCACGATCCGTTCCAGCGCGAGCGGCACCGCCTCGAAAGCCGCGACAGGCGGCGCTTCGAAGAACAGGGGCTGGCTTTCTTGCAATTCGGGTGATGGGGCAGCCGAGATCGGGTTCTCGAACAGCGCCGGATTTCGGGCGATATGGCGCTCGACACCGTCGACCAGCGCGTGCTGGAAATTGCGCCGCGGCACGTAGCCTCTCAGCCAAATCATGCCGAGCCGATCTAGCACAGCACTGATGTTGTGGTGCTTGAACTCGATCGAGCCGCGGCTGCGGCCAGTCAATTCCTGAAGCTGCGCGTTGCGCTGCGCCTTGACGAACAGGCGGCCCTCCAATTCCAATGACCGCATGTCGAAATAGTCGGCGACGATCAGGTCGATTTCGCGGTCCGACCAGTCATTGCCGGCTGGCGTGTCGGACATGATCAAAGCTGGTCAGAAAAGGCGTGGGCTTGGAGCGAGGAGAATTGTGCTTCCAGTAGCGCGTTCTGGGCGATTGAAGCACTGGCTCCGTCAGCAATTCGCCGATTAATATCCACGAATCGATCCTGATCAACGCGTGACGGCAATGCGAGTGGTATCTGTAGAACTTTTTCCTTTGAAATGTTCTTCATAGATCCGCTCGTTCCCGTTGCTCTCTTGGAGACCTCTTGGCGGAATCCGGTAGAGCTAAAGAGGGCATGAACAAAGTTTGGGTTTGGCGGGTTTGTCGAACTCCAGATAAATCGCCAGATTTTATCCGGAAGAACCAGCCGATTATAGTCTTGATCAACAATCGCAGTTGCACCTATCAGTTCTGCAGTATTCGCTCTGCTGAAAAGCATGTCACCACGACGCACCAAATGATCTAGAGGTGGCGTATAGGTAAGAGGAAGCGGCTTAGACTCCGAGGGAACAAAGCGGCCGCTGGTAACCGCACTCACCTTCAGAACGCGATAGCCGTCTGACTTGTCATCTGGGTCAGGCGCCAAGTTTTTGCCAGTAGCAAAGTCCGCCACCCAGCTCCTGATTGTTCCGCGAGGATATTGCCTGCCATTGAGTAGATCGCCAAACATCTCCAGAAAGATCGACTGGGTGAGACTGTCGAGCAGTTCGATGGCGCGCTTGCGCTTGCGGCGTAGCGCATCCGCCTTGTCCAGGATCGTCGCAATCCGCAGTTGCTCCGAAAAAGACGGGAGCGGGATAGGTGTTCTGGAAATTTCTCCTGAACGAATCCGCGGCAACTGCCCCGGGGCAGTATTAACTGGCGCGATCCTCAAAAATTCTGCGCTACGCAGAAAATGCGCAACATAGTTTAGGTCAATTCCTTTGCGGACTGAAAAGACATGTTGATCCACTGAGCATAAACCGTCGAATTCGGCGATCCAAACTTTATTGAGATAGGGTCGGAGATATCCATAGACGATATCTCCCTTCTGAAAGCGTGCACGTCGCCCTGTCATCTCCGACAGTTCGATCTCCTCAGCACCAATCCGCATTCCAGTGTGCGGTTCGATATGCTCAAGCCCCACGAAAGTCACTCGTCCGCGCGGCATGTCTCGTGGATGAACAATGTCGTTCCGAAAGTTCAGAACCTCTCCCAATGGCACGGTGGGCTTTCGGCCGGCGACATTCATGACAACATCGCTTCCAACTCCTTCAGCCCTTCAGCTATCTCCTTCTCCAATGCCTTTAATTCTACGATAATTTCCTTCGGCGGGCGGTGCCTCTTTGCCTGATGCACCAGCTCCTTGTAGCGGTTGATAGAAAGATCGTAGCCGGCCGCCACGATATCGGTCTTCGGCACGCTGAAGCTTTGCGCGGTGCGCGGGCGGTCGCGCTCGGTTCCGTTTCGCTCCGCCCAGCGCAAAGCGATATCCGGCAGGTTGTTCTTCGCGAGTTCTTTGTCGGTCAGCGTCAGGTTGACGAGATCTCCTGCCTGGTGGTGGCCCGGCGTTGGCCCGAGCTTTTCGCCCGGCAGCAAGGCATTGCGCTTATCGTCCAGCGAAAAGCCATCGGCCTGGCAGTCGTAGAACCAGACGTGACCCGTGCCACCGGAATTGGTTTTGGTAAAAAGAACGATCGCGGTCGAGACGCCGGCATACGGGCGGAACACGCCGGACGGCAGCTTGACAATACCGTCGAGCCGATGGTCCTCGACCAGCATGCGGCGGACTTCCTTGTGCGCTGTGGAGGAGCCGAACAGCACGCCGTCCGGCACGATCACCGCCGCGCGCCCGCCGGGTTTCAACAGCTTCAGGAACAGCGCCATGAACAGAAGTTCGGTCTTCTTGGTCTTGACGATCGCGAGCAGATCTTTGGCGGTAGTGTCGTAATCGAGCGAGCCGGCGAAGGGCGGATTGGCCAGCACCAGCGAATAGCGGTCCTCGTCGCCGGCATGCTCCCGGCTGAGCGAATCCTTGTAACGGATGTCGGGATTCTCGACGCCGTGCAACGTCATGTTCATCGAGCCGATGCGCAGCATGGTATTGTCGAAGTCGAAGCCGTGGAACATTTCCTCGTTGAAATGGTCGCGGCTCTCCTGGTCGATGAAGAGCTTCGGATGGTTGTCGCGCAGATATTCGCCGGTCGCGACCAGGAAGCCGCAGGTGCCGCAGGCGGGGTCGCAGATGATGTCCTTCGGCGTCGGCGCCGTCATCTCCACCATCAGCGCGATGATGTGGCGCGGGGTGCGAAACTGGCCGTTCTGGCCGGCGCTGGCGATCTTGCTCAGCATGTATTCGTAGAGATCGCCCTTGGTGTCGCGGTCCTGCATCGGCAGCTTGTCGATGAGGTCGACCACCTTCACCAGCAGCGCCGGCGAGGGAATGGTGAAGCGCGCGCCCTTCATGTGGGTGGCATGCGCGGTGCCGTCCTCAGCCATCGTGCGCAGGAACGGGAAGACGTGTTCGGAAACGAGCCCGAACATCGTGCCGGCGTCCTTGTTCTTCAGGCGCGACCAGCGCATCTCCGCATAGGCAACGCCGCCGTTCTTGCCGATGCCATCCTTCCCATCCTTGAAGATGCGGCGGCGCATCGGCTGGCCAGTTCGCGTCGAGCGATTCTCCTCGAGCTGCTCGGCATCGTCCAACCCGCGCATGAACAGCAGGTAGGTGATCTGCTCGATGACTTCGAGCGGATTGGCGATGCCGCCCGCCCAGAAGGCGTTCCAGACGGCATCGATTTTCGAGCGTAGTTCACCGGTGAGCATAGTTACCCTCGTTTAGACAGTTGGGGGCACCATACGGATCAGAGCAACGGCGACAAGTCCAATTGAGCGACCACTCCCACGCTGACGCTGGCAAGCGATACGGTCCGCGTCCGACTTGGAATGCGACCGGTTTGCGAGACGTTCTAATCGATGGTTGATTGTAGATTCGGGGAAGGCAATAGAGGATCAATTTATACTCGCAGAGTGCGATCGCATGCGCTGAGATATGTTTGAGTTTTCCCATGATGTTCTCGCTATATAGAAGACATAGTTTAGATATCTCAAGAAAGCGAGAAATAACATGAAGACACCTTCGGGTCGTCCAAATGCGAATACGGAAATCGCGAAGTTCATAGATGGTCGCGTCGATCAGCTAAAGGGGCGAAAAAGCCAGAAGGACGTTGCCGTTGAAGCTGGGTTCACCAATGTTAATGTCCTCTCGATGATGAAGTCGGGCGCCACCAAGGTCCCATTCGACCGCGTTCCCGGGCTCGCGAAAGCGCTGGAGTGCGACCCGGCGAGGCTCTTTATCATGGCGCTTGAGCAATATTTTGAAAGCAGCGCATTGGTGGCGATCAAGCAAATTTTCGGAACTGTCGTGAGCCAGAATGAGGTTTCATGGATTGAGGCACTTCGCAAAGCTTCGGACAACACTGATCCTCCTTTAACCGCGAAGCGCGCAAAGATCTTGCGCGCGATATTTGGAAAGATCGGACCATACCCGGGGCAATGATAGCTGCTGTGGGAGTGATCCATCGTAGCGGTGTCGAACCCCTGCCCATATGGCCGGCGCGCCAATTGCATGCGAACATGCGAACCGTGGTGCCAATGGTCACAGGTGCCAAGTGTCGAAACCCGATCACTGTGAACGACCGACCAATACAGACCTTCCGCAGTCGGACTATGCGAGGCGGACCGGCGCAGCCCTATCGTCCGGGAGCTGCTCCGATCGTGACGCAATCGACAACAGCTCGTGAGCGGATCTGATAGGCCGCAGGCTGCACACCGGCCGACAGACCGGCTATTTCATTCACGAGCTTCTTCCGAATTGCCTTTGCAAACTCGGCTGTGCTGTCGACGCTGACGATGAAAGCGTCGGAACCGCCGATGACGCAGCTCTCATAATACAGCTCGACATAGCGCGGACCGAAGATGTCGAGCGTGTCGGCCGCGTGCAGCGAGATCGCCAGTCCGTTGATGGTCACGCCGGCGGCAATGAGTGCGTCGCGCACGTCTTGAAGCGGCAGACCGGCATTGTTGGGTCCGTCGCCAGAGACATCGATTACCCTGCGGTCGCTTGCCGGCCCTTCGGCCAGTAGCTTGCCCGCCGCCAGGAGCGCCCCTGAGATTGAGGTGCCGCGTCCTCTCGCGATCGGCCGAGCCCGCAGCACCTCGCCGAAGGCGGCCGCATCTTCGGGCTCATCGAGAACAGTCCATGGTATCAGCACCCTCTGGTGATTTGGGCCTGCCCACTCGACATAGGCTACGGCAATTCTGCCGCGCCGGCCGGATTCAATGGACTGCAACACTGCGGGATCGCGCAACGCGCTGATATATCCTTCCCGCTGCAGCCGTTGTTCGGCCTCGCTCATTGAAGACGATACATCGACGCAAAGAACCAGTTCGAGATCCACTGAGGAAACCTGCTCCGCCGTGGCCGACAGCGACGTTGTCAGGCTCACCGCCAGAGCGAATAGCCCGCCTCGTGCCCGTCCAGGTTCTTCTCGCCCGGCGAAGCGTGGAACGAAGGACCTCATCTCGGCGCGTCCATCTGGTTGGTCGAACGGGAGGATGCTGCCGGCGACTTTGTCTCGCATCACCCGTATGGGTGAACTGGGACTGCGCTTTTGCTGGTAGTGTGCGTCACAGCGCGCTGTCTCCCCGAGGCACAACGTGCTACTGAATCTTGCCTTCCCGACCACGGAGTTGGTCGATGCGTGTGGAACGAACTGAGCGGGCCATCGAGGCCTGTTACGATGCGGTCCTGGCGCCAGCCGAGTGGCCTCGCGCCTTACAATTGCTTGCAGAGTCGCTAGGCGCCGAAAGCTGCACCTTCTTCTCAGACGATGAAGAGGTGCCGCCCAAGATGCCCATCTCCACCGAACACGCCGAATTCCACGAATTGTGGCTGCGCAACGAATGCGATGCTCCGGATCCGCACGTCAGAAGAGCGCCCGCATTCCGCCGGGCAGGCTATACGACGCTCATCGAAGATCAGATCTCCACGAAGGAGGAACGCAGGACGCTGCCCTATTACCAGGAGATTGCTCGTCCCGGGGCACGGGATTGGTATGCGTCAACTCCCTTTATGGTCGATGAAAATCGCTGGAGCATGCCTCTTTATCGTGGCGCGCGCCGTGGCAGATTCTTCCCCGAGGAAACCCGCTGTTTCGCGAAAGTTGGCCCGCATCTTGGCAGGATCGTAAGGCTCGCCAAGCGGTTCGCAACGTTCCAGCAGGCGTCGGAACTCTCCTCGCTTGAACGAGCAAGCTGCGCGGCCATTCTGCTCGACGAAGAGGGCCGCGCGAAGGACTTGAACGTTTCGGCACAGAAGCTGATTGGCGAGGAGTTCTACCTTGTGAGAGGTCGCCCGGCGACCGATGACCCCAGCAGCAACGACCGTCTGCGGCGGCTGCTCCCCGGCGGTCTGCGTGGCCGGCGGGACGGAGCTCCTCCGGCCGCACCGGTGGTCATCAGCCGTGGCGAAAGGCCGTGGCTACTGGCGGAGGTGATGCCGCTGAGCGCGTTCGGCAGTGATCTGTTCACGGCTGGCTGCGCCGTCCTCCTGCTGACCGACCTGAGGTCTCTGGTGCGCCCGGATGCACTGCGCTTGCGCGCCGCATTTGGCTTGACGGCAGCCGAGGCTAGGCTGGCCGCGCGCCTCGCGTCGGGCGATGGCATCAATGCCGCGGCAATTGCACTCGGCATCAGCCGCGAAACGGCGCGCACCCAGCTCAAAGCGGTATTCGCTAAGACCAACACACACCGCCAGGCGGAACTCGCCACGCTCGTCACCCGCCTTCGGCCGAACCCATGACGTCGGCTTCTGGCGAATTGGTGCTTTCGGGCAGACCTAGGCCTCAACCAACATAGGAAAGGACCACGAACTGTGTGCCGTTGTGGTCAAACTCAGCGACTTCGCGCATGCCCATCCTGGCGTGCGCCCGCAGTGAGGCCGCGTTGTCGCACCGGATAAACAGAACGCCTTCGCGCCCTGGTAGCTGCGCCCGGAGTGAAGCAAACATGGCGTTTGCCACACCTTGGCCGCGCTCAATCTCGTCCACGCATATCGGGCCATAGATATAGGCGTCGGATGCGCCGCGATAAGCTTCGAGCATCGCTTGGACGACAGCGACCTCCGTGAATGCAGCGACCGGCGCCGATACCAAATAACCCACCAGCCGGCCAGCGCGCCTAGCCACGACGACGGGCATTGCCGCCATGGCCGTCTCGAACCACCCGCGAGAGAGGCACGCCGACAGAGTCCCGCCTCTCTTGGGCAGATTGCGTTCCTGAAGATCGAGAACGGCGTCAAGGTCATGCTCAGTCGCCAAGGCAATCTCGTAGGGTTCTTCCATAAAGGTCTTCTCTATTGAAATTGGAAAGCCATGGGCTCGTGTAGAATTATCACGGCAGTTGCCTGCTGCGAATTCGTCCGAGCATCCATTAGTCGTGAATGACTCCCATGACGCTACTTGCTCGTTCCGGAAGAAAGCCCGAACGGCAACTTTCCGCCCCAATGCGGTCGCTCAGTTGCGAGCGTCGCATGACGCGATCTGACCCTGAGCCGCCCTTCATCATCACGTTTCGCAACCCGATAGCCGACCTTCGCAGGAACCGGTGGGGTTCGGTGGAGGCCATGGCCTCGGGCGGTGGTGTCGCTCAAAACCTGATGCCGCCACCGTGCTACTTGTTCGGGGCCTCAGCGCTGAGCAGGGAACGCATCAGTGCAGCCTGGCTACGCACCCCGGTTTTGTCGAAAATGCGCTGTAGCTGGGTGCGCAGCGTATTGACGCTGACTGCAAGGAGGTCGGCGGCGCCCGCGAGGTCGTGGCCATCGACGATCAGGCGCGCAAGTCTGACCTGCGCGGGCGAGAGACCATAGATTTCCCGCGCCCCATCGAGCCGGCGTGCGACCGTCGCGGCATCGTCGAACGACACCAGCGCCTTGCCATCCTCGAGAAGGACCCAGCAGTAGAGCGGCACCCCTGCCGCGTCCTCGCCGAGCGCCACCGCCCAGGCCTGCTTCGGCGCGATGTTCAGCGGTCTCTGGCTCTGCAACTCGCGGAAGGCTATGCGCACGGCGTCACGAAGCGCGGCGTCGCGCTCGCGACGCCGGGCGCGCAGGCGGCCGGCAGCGGCAACGAGCCCCGGATGGCCGCGCATCCGCTCCCGCGCCAACCGGTTCGTCCAGAGGATCCGCGCATCCGCGTCGACCTCGATCAGCGGGCAGTTCGCCTGTTCGACGGTGCTCTCCATCAACACCATGCAGCCGATCTTCCAGACACCGTCGACCCGGTGCATGATTTTGAGCAGGCGTTTCAGATCGTCGTCGGTATCGGCGCCGATCTGGTCGTAGGTGACCCAGGCCATATTCCCAGCGACGATGACGTTGACCTTCTCCCACCGAACGCGCTCCGCGAAGGCGTGTTTCTCCGGGAAGCGCTCCACGATCTTCTTAATTCGCGCGGCGATCGCGTCCCAGCCTTCGTCCACCCGGATGCCCAGCGAGGCGAAGGCTTCCATCCGCCGGTCTGCGGCGACTGCACCCAGTGGCTCGCCAAGGCTTCGAAGTCCCGCTGCAGCCAAGCCTCGGTCTCGCCGCGGATCACCGCCAGGATCGCGGCCTTGTCGGCCTCGCTTTCGTCCATCCCGTGATCTCCGGTGACGTCGGGTCTCAGCATAACACGGCTGACATCTCGTCGCATAAGGCAGCCTCAGACCAGGGGTATGCCGAGGATCAGGATTACGCCGGCCGTTATCGCGATCGACCCAAGCAGTCCCGGGCTCAAGTGCGGCAGGGCGATCTGGTTCGAGTAGTAGCGCTCCTCTGCCCGGGCACTCATCGGCGCCGGTCGGGCACCAGCGTGAATGTTTGTGACGGCGACACTGTAGATGTCCATAACGTCCTCCGGTCATGGCGCTCTCATCTCACGCATCCTGGCACGGACAGGCGCCCTGACCTGTCATGCGCGCGGACGACAGCCGACAGGCTTCTGCCGGGCTGGGGGATACGAACGGTCACGGGTGGACATGCCTAGTAGGCGCCTTGCACCCTATCGGCCCCTGGCGGGTCCCCATCGCAAGCGTCCGCTTCTGGCGCTGTGGACGGCTCACTATTTGGGCTCGCCGACAAGATGGCGCGGATGATCTAGGCTATCAGGACGAGCGGCGAACGTTACAGAGAGCCGCAGGTCGCGGAAGCATAGTCCACCGGGAGGCCGTCGGATTTTGAGTTTGGGAAGGGCAAACGCGATGCAATGCGGAGACGGTCGACACTCGGAGATCGGAAAACCCACTTGCGCCAGAGCGCTTTAAAGCGCGCGTCCACACATGGCGCTACTTGCTCCTTCCCATCGACGAGCCGAATAGCAAAATTCCGCCCATCTGAGCCATTGGCAGCAGCCAGCTGATTCTCGACACTATTACCCTCAAGCTCGAGCGCGGACCGGGAGCATGGAGCGCATGTTCGGTCAGTCCCACTAGTCCAGCCGGGTCGGCGAAGTAGGCGCGCGTCAGCGAGTTCACCATCGGGTGCCGATTCTGGATGCCATGGGAGGAGGCTGCAGACGATCGCCGGGGTTCCTAGGAACCAACGGACATTATTTCTAGCCTGGGATGAACCCCATAGATGGAAGTCCTAGGATCGGCGTGGTCAGCCTATGGGGATGGCTCCAGTTGCGGCAGACAAATATCCCTCTATGCACCGCTCCGTGTGGGATCTCAGAGGGACAGATCCTTGACCTCCGTTCTTCACCGGCTAGTTTCAGCCGGCCATGCCTTTCAATTGCGCTGACAAAAAGACCCGCACGTCCTGGTCAGTGACCGTGCGGGTCCATTTCATAGCCCTCTAGGAAACGAGGAGCCTGGGTGAAAGCCCTGGGCCTCCACTCCAGAGTTGAACATAACCCCAGTTGAATATCGCGGCAAGGCTTCGCGCACAGGTAAAACCGAAGGTCTAGGTTGACAATGTCAACTTGACCACTCGCTATCGGCGATCCGCTGCCCAATTCTGTCAACCAGAAACGTGCGTTCTCTTAGGCCGGTAAGAGAGCGCTTTACATTAAGTTTGCCCTAAGTTGACAAAGCGGGCCGAAATTCACTTTTTGGAAGCTGTCAACTTTCGCCCTTGGTTGCGGTCGCGCTGCCCAAGCTGATTGCGGCCCTGGGGCGCTGGAGTCATAGGCCTCGCGCGCCGATGGTCTTCGACAGGCCGGAAAAGCTATTTCCTTGCGCCGTCCAATAGTTGTTCCTGAAACCGCCCAAACCTCTGAAAGAGCATGATTAAATAGCTAATGTCATTGTGAGTCGGAGAGCCTGGGTGCAGGCAACAGATCGGGGGCTAGCCCAGCGCTTTCATCGTCCGTTTCCTTGCCTGGAGACTCGGATAAGTTGCGTTGGGGTCTCCGTGTCCTCTCGTGGCTCTCGCCTTCCATGGCTCATTCATTCGCGGCCAATCGTCTTCAAGAGCCGGCGAACCGCCGTGAACTGACCAATGTCTTAGAAATCGGTGAGGTGTCGCAAGCGTGCATCGGGGCTCAGAGCTCCCGCAATATGCTTGGCGTCGTCAGGGGAGCTCGTCAGAGAGCACCGGAGTGCGCTGGCGATCAAGTCCAACAAGCCGATGCTCGAACTCTCCAGTGTGCGCGCCTGCGAACGCGTCGCTCGTCGTGTCAGACTTCATCCGGCTTCTGCCGAAGGGCTAGTTAGTCGCTCGCATTGTGCCGGAGGTGGTCTTCAGGCGCACGCGGATGTGGCCTGTATCTGATTGGCCGACATCCAGGACTTCTATCTTGCGGACGAGATCGCTGAGCTTTTTATATCCGTAGGTTCGCGGGTCAAAATCAGGCGCGAGATTGGCAAGTAAGTTGCCGAGCTGTCCGAGGCTTACCCAGCCGTCGTCGCTTTCATTCTCTGCCATGATCCTCTTGAGGATACGGGATGCATGAGCCATCGGCTCCAGAGGCTTCTTGGCTTTGACGTTGGCGCCTGTTGTAGTCGTCTCTGGAAGCAGATTCTCGGTGTAGATAAATCGCCGGCAAGCCTGCCGGAAGCTCTCAGGCGTTTTCTGCTCACCGAATCCGAAGACATCTATGCCGTGCTCTCGAATTCGCGCTGCGAGGCGCGTGAAGTCGCTGTCAGACGAGACCAGGCAGAAGCCGTCGAATCGACCACTATGCAGGAGGTCCATTGCGTCGATGACGAGCGTAATGTCGGACGCATTCTTGCCGGTCGTGTAAGCAAACTGTTGCTGAGGCATGATGGCATGCTTGGACAGGACGTCGGCCCAAGCCTTAGAGCGCGGGCTAGAAAAGTCTCCGTAAATTCGCCGAACACTCGCTTCGCCGATCTTGGCGATCTCCTCGAACAGTCCATCGGCGATTTTCGCAGACGCGTTGTCGGCGTCGATCAAGACTGCCAACCGAGGGGAGCGCTGTTCTGTAGGCATGATGGCCTCCAATGCAATGCAACGATGTTTGCCAGTCCAAGCCCTCAGAGAGGGAGATTGTGGCACGATGATCGGGAAATATCCGGGAGGCAAGCTACAACGGCTGCGCTCGCAAAATGCGTCCTTTCGAATTCCCTATCGGATGCGCCGCAGTGGTGCGCGCCCTGGACGCTCAGTGAGAATCTCTCCGCACTGAGATATCCGGCGAGGATCCGGCGGCCTAGAGGCGGCGGGCCTGCTCTGTTTTCTCTTGCTTATTCTTATGTGATAGTGTAAGAGTAAGGAATCACGGAGGTTGACTCATGGCACTCACAAACGCCGAGCATCAGCGGCTCTACCGCGAGCGCAAAAAGCAGAGGCAGAAGGCAGCAGCGGAAGCCACGACAAATTACCTGAAGCTGCCCTTCAGTGACTATTTCTCGAGGGCCGATTGGAGTGTCGGTCAGCAATGCTTGGACGAAGTTGGGGTAGCGCCGCCCACCTTTGACGCCGACGAAGATCCACAGTGGCGCGAAGATTGGAACGAATACGGCGGCATGGAGTATCGCGGGTCCATCGGCCGTGCAGAGCGCATGGTCGGCGCATTTCTTGACGCCGCAACGGACCTCGCCAGGATCATCAACCAATACAAGCTGGAGCAGATTGATCAGGCGATTTCAGAATTAGGCGACCTCGACATCAGCGACTCTGCCCGCCGAAGGAAGGCGTTCGAAGAGGCCGCGCGCCTACACAATATCCGCGACCGCCTCGACAGGACCATTCGATGGTCGTTGCGGGAATACCAGATCAAGGACTGAATCGTCTTTGGGAATGCCCTGACCGGGGAGGCTCGACGGCAAATCAACGCCACCCCGGCAGGTTCAACATCGCCAACCAAAAGGAGATTTTGCGATGACTAATTTTAGCACTACACCGAGAGCGCCGGCAACGGTTTCCGAACAGCAGCTGTTTTCGGAATTTCTAAGAGAGGGGATTACAACGTTCAGTCCTAGCGGTAAGGCAAAATCTTGCCTTTCAGCTGATCAGATGTTCGATCCAGGATTCGAAACTTTAGAGTTTCTTCCGCACTGCCTTGAAGTTTTGCGAGATCAGGCGAGCGCCGACGAATCGCCCTCGATCATGCTCGAATTTGCCGAAGCCGATCTGATGATGGCGGCCAAAACCATCGCGATGATGCGAACGCACTTCGGAGAGATGATGTCAGAGCGGGTTGTCCACAACGACCACGGGGACGAAGACCGCTATCTGGCTGGTGATCCAAATGCCCAACCTGAAGCCGGCGTTGAACCGAAAGCGTTTCAGAAATGACTATGAGTCCCGCATTGCTAAAGCACGTGCAAAAGCCAGGATCGAAATATCCTCCAATTAGCGTTAACGAGGCTCTCGCCCGTGCCTTCGATAAGGAAGCGGATAAGCTGATCGTTCAATGTTATCGTTTGCGTCGAAAGGCCGACGCGTTGGAACGAGTCAAGCTTTCACTTCAAAAAGAAGTTGAAAGCCTACACCCTGGCTACTACAGCCAGTGGCTCTAGTGAAATATTCAACGGGGGCGTGGATTCCACCGCGCCCCCTAGTAACGCGCCCCGTGAGCCGTTCTAAACTCTCCTTCGATGTCATTCGAGGCTGATGATCGACGCGGGCGCAAAGGTCGTCATCTTCTTCAGACCGCTGATCATGCCCTCGCCATAGCGCGGCGCGCCGACTGCGCCTTTGAGCCAGCATTGGCTCTTGCGCTTCATGTAGGTGAATCCAATGCAACGATCGTTTGCGACGCACGCCAACCTGCACTGCGATGCGGTCACTTTCCCCCCGTGGGGCCTCCGTGACAGATCTCCGCCAGGAAGGTCGACGTTTTCGAACAAGGCCGTCTTGGGGTCGATCACACCCATCGAGAATGTGTTGGGATCGGGATCAACGCTGCTCAGAAATTTGCCAGAGATGGCCGCCGAGTTGCCGTCCGCTCTACCTTGGCTGGCCTTCAGGAAGCAGTTTGGACCCGCCCCAACGTGCGGATCGACATTGAATGTGAATGCCTTGCACTGGCCGC
Organism: Mesorhizobium sp. LjNodule214; assembly: GCF_964252735.1. NCBI lineage: Bacteria > Pseudomonadati > Pseudomonadota > Alphaproteobacteria > Hyphomicrobiales > Phyllobacteriaceae > Mesorhizobium > Mesorhizobium sp. LjNodule214. The sequence continues at coordinate 1,385,989 of NZ_CAXUPE020000002.1, read as the reverse complement.
CCATGGATAGACATGCTCTCGCGCAATTCGCGGCGTTGTCGGTTCGCTGCGAGCTGATGTCATCTCCGTAAAGGTCCAAGCCGGTAAAGACCGCCATTCGTGTCGGGCGGCGGGTGTATTCCTCGATTGAAGAAAGTTTGGACAGTGACGGGCCGTCGCCTGTATCCGAATTCGGGGCCGGGGCTGCTGTTGGTGCGGTCGCAGCCGAAGGCGGATCCGCGGCTCCTGCCGAACGGATTCCCCCATTCGGGGCGGTGGCTGTCGGACTGTCTCGTCTCCGATCAAGGCCATAGCGTGCGACTTCGTCAGGAGTGAAGATATGCATGTCCTTCGGAGGTGTCTTGAACATCACCGTTAGGACCTCGACCGGGGTATCGAAACGATTGAGAACGTCGATGATGTCCGAGATGGAAAGCTGAGCGCTGACCAGGTCAGTGGAGTCAGACGAGATCTGATGGACGCCCAGTTCACCATCGACTTGGCGCTCTACACCCGCAAGGAAGACAAATGCGCATGCGGAATAGCAGCCTGCTTCTTTGGGAATGTAGGTCGCGAGTTTCCGCTCGTGGACGTCGTCTGCGATCAAAAGTGCGATCTGAACCGCACCGCCAGGACTGTTGAGAACTACCAGTTTGGCATTGGGTGCAGCCTCGGCTGCGCGGCGGAAGTCAAGTGCCGCCCCTGAATCAATCTCACCGTTGAGCGAAATAATATCCGAATGGGCGTCGTCGACCGTAAAGGGGCCAAACGATCGCACTGCGGCGTGGGCGGAACACAGCTGCAACACCAACAGCCAAACGACCGGCAGCAACCGGCTCACGCAATATGAAAAGGAACTCAGCACTTTCGCCCCCCAGCGGCGAATTCTTAGTCTATGAAACACCCAGCAGACCAACAAGCAAGTGTCATCTGAGGACATTTTGATCAACCGGTTAACCGCATGCTCGGCTCTCATCCGACGCCTTGCTCCACCAGCCCTAATAGAACCCTATCGACAACAGGAAAGGGAAGCAGGATGTCCGAGGAAGCTGACCGAAACGCCGATTAGATGAGTTTGACCGCCGATATTGTTGCGGCGTTTGTCCAAAACAATTCGGTCCCCGTGGCTGGGCGGCCGGATCTTATTTCTTCAGTGAACGCCGCTCTGTCGAACCTGGATCAGCCAGCGTTTATCGAACCGCCAGCACAGACGCCAGCGGTCAATCCCAAGCGGTCAGTGTTTCCCGACTTTATCGTTTCGCTGGAAGATGGCCGGAAGTTCAAGTCGATGAAGCGTCACCTCGGCTTGTTGGGTATGACGCCAGATCAGTATCGAGCCAAATGGGGCCTGCCGAGGGACTATCCCATGGTGGCACCAAACTACGCCGCCCAACGATCTGAATTGGCCAAGTCTATCGGGCTGGGCCGAAAGCCTGCCGCGAAAGCCGCTACCAAAAGGGCGCCGGCGAAGAAGGCAACAAAGCGTGCGAAGGCCTGACAGATCGGCGACTGCAATCGGGAGAATTGTGTTCTTTTGGCGCATTGATTGCTTTGCTGACGTCGCCTGCATGCGCACAGTCAACATTCGACGGCGACGATTGCACTGAAGATTGTTCAGGTCACCAAGCTGGCTACGATTGGACGGAGCGGAACGACATCTCTGATGCCAGTGACTGCGACGGCAACAGCCAATCGTTCAACGAGGGCTGCCAAGCCTATGTTGAGGAGCAGTATCCTCCTGAGGATGAAGATAGCGACGAGGACAATCCCGGATAGAATGTGTGACTAGGCGCTTCCTTCGCTGAAGAACTCGAAAGTGCTGCAGACCGCATTGCGGACATGTCGCGCGCGGATCTGCAAATCATCCTTCGTCGCGCGGCCTTAATGCTCAGAAACGTTGCTGGCTTCCCCCCTAGAGCCTCCCACCGCGGATGCACTGGATTCGATCGCTGCCGAGATGGGAATTGTCCGGGCGGACCTTATTCAGATCGTATTGCGGGAGTGGCTGGAGACCAACGCCTATCTGCCGGTGCGCACGATCGATGAAGAAAGCGAGACCGGCGGGAACGCGTAGGCGCAGTCGGCCACGATCAAGAATCCGCTGTTTTGATCTGCCGGCGACATGCGTCCTGACAATCGAAAAACGGCGCGCATTGGACCAAGACGGGATTCCTTATACGAGAGCTTGTGCTAGCCGATGAACGACGAAATGCAAGACTTGAAACAAAAAAGAGCGCGAGGCGTCCAAGCCTCTTCTGGACTCTTCATCGAAACAGTTGCAAAGCTCGACCCGCGAAGACGGGCGGCGTCGAGTTCATCGCCGAGAATGGCGGCGGCGCCGGAGTGAGGCTGCGGAAGGGTGGCGGGATAGACGGTGGCGGCTAGAGGTTCCTAGCGCTTCCGAACCTCGGCTTCTATCTCGCCCAGCGACCGCTCAACGCAGGCCTGCCACTCGGATCTTCTCGCCTCGCGTTGGAGGGGTGGAGCAGGAGCGTCGTCGACTTTCGAGAGCGCCAACTCTGCGGCTAACAGTTCTTCGCACATGTCACGAAAGCACTCGCTCCTCTCCATGAGTTCATGGATTGCGAATTCATGCTGCGGAAGCCGGCGTGCTACCGCCGAAGCCAGCTTTCGTCTATGTGCCCGTTCGCCTTCGAATTCCATCGGATGCATGCCGGAAAAATAATCTGAGGAAGGCGGCCGGCGGAAGGTAATTTACGTGGGATGACGCGTGCAGCGATAGCGCCCTGGCAGCGCGCGTTCCTGCCGGCCGCTGTCCTACGCCGCCGAAGCGAAAGCTATTGTGATCGACATCTCTGCGAAAACAGCTCGGCGGTGATTTCGTCTCTGTCCCCACTATGCCTAGCGATCAAAGCCAGCGCTTCCTGGCGGCCAATGTTGCCGAGCTTCATGAGGTAGGGAACCTCAAACGTTCTCTTTTTGAAGCGCCATTCTGGCACGTAACGTGTTGCTACTTTTCGCGATGTCGTTCCATCTTGACGCATCATTTGACTCCTCTTCCTTGATATGATGATGCAGTCGCAAATTCCGTGCCTCTTGCTCCCGCTTGTCGTGACACTTGCGGGCTATATTAGCATCATCCTAGCGCGGCGGCGGGGCGCGATCGAATGTCGGTTTCCAGTTGCGGTTCCGCTCCCTGCGGTGGCGCCATTTACCGGTGGACGACCACAGAGTGTGATTTGCGCGGCGGCCCATATGCCCGCTTACTCCTTGGAAACCAAAAAGGGGAGGCAGTTCACATGGAGGCATGCCGCAGTTTCGTCGTTGTCCCGCCGCACGGTGCCAAGTTCGACAACTTATCCCTCCAGATGCGTATCGAGGAGGAGCTGATGGTTGAATTCGCCGGCTTCAAATTCGTCGTCACGACCTTTGGACCAGGCCGTTACGAGGATTTCTCTTTGATCCCGATCCTTGGCACGGCCAATGATCCCGCTGGCGCCTCGTTGGCGGCTATTCCTGACTTTCAGGTGTTCTCGGCCATAGCGTTCTTTCTCGCCCGCTACATAGACGAAGAACGTCCCAGGCTGAATTGAGGGGAACCGGCCCTGAGCCCGCCCACGTTTTGATCGTGGCAAAGTTCATTTGTTCGGCTTTGGCGTGATCTCTTCAACCCGCGCCTTGTCGCCGATCTCTCTCGCCCAGGCCAGAGCCTTTGCCTTGTCCTTGGTCGTCAACACGGTGCGCCAATTTGGCTTTTCGAACACGCTCACGATGTAGGTTGTCACCGGCTTGTCGGTCATTGCGTCGCCTTCCGGTAGCCAGTCGGGCTGGTGTCGGGGGTATAGATCAGCCCGACTTTCCTGCCGCCACATCTGCCGCATTTCAGCTTTCGAACGAGGTCTTCGGCCATTGCCGGCGCGTCCGGTCCGAATCGATCGCGAAGCTTCACCAAATCCAGCGGTTTGCTGTTGTTGCAGGGCGCGTAATGGCAATACGCCGTCACCGTCGTCTTCGCGTCGATCAGCGATTGGAACGTCCAGCCCTTACCCATGAGCCGATATAGCGCGACGAGCGTCGCCAGAGTTGGCCGAATTCGACTCACATGCCTCATCCGATTTGAGGGGAGCCGAACACCGTTTTGCCAAGTAGTGGTGCTGCTTGACGGGCCTATAACCTCGCCAGCCGGCGAGCCTGCCGGTTAGGCCCGGCGGTCAAGCCCAAGCGCCCCAGCCCCCAACCGTCGGGCCGCCGGCCGTGGCCGAAACCCCGCTACGGCTGGGCAGCCTGGCTCGCCTTACGTCTTTGTGCCTAGCGACCTTAAGCCTTCGGTCTCATTTTAGAGATTGCTAATCTGCTATAAAATGCGTCCAGAGCGAGGTTGCTAGTCTCGCATGGCCGGTGCAGTTGGGGCTTGGCTAGGGTGCTGCACCGGCCTTTTCTGTCTTAGCGGCCTTTAGCCCGGTCTGGCACATTGGCGAGGCGCTTCGGAGTTCGAGCGTCTTTGAGCATTCTCAAAGCCTCCTCTTTGGTGAGGCCGAACTTGCGGGCATGATAAGCAGCCTCGATCGCCATTTCGCGATCTTCCAAGGGTTCACTAACGCTCTGCTTTGCCTTCTTGCCCACGACGCGAATCATAGCACATCGCGCCATGAAAAGCCCGCCAGCGGCGGGACCACGGGCGGGCTTTCAATTCGAGCGGCTACATTCCTGAGAAATCGACCGCTAGGGATTTATACACCATACGCGCGCCGATTCCAGAGGAATTTTAGAGGTCTCTTATATTCCCAGACCGCGCCTTGGGTGCAGTGGGGCTCTACAGGCCCGGTGAACTAGACCCTTTCGGCCCCGGCGAGCTAGGGCATTCAGTCTTAATTGAGCGCGTTCTAATGTGCCTATAAATTAGTCGGCGCGGGTAATGTTGCCACCACCCGCAGTGGCCGGTGCGGCGAGCCCCTCGAAGGGCGGCCCGACTGCATCGGCCATCTATCTACCGCCGGGTAAGGATGCAGTCTTTGCGGAGGGTAGTGCAGAAACCCGCGCTCGCCTTGAACGGGGATAGCGCGGGCCAGCTGCCACCTGAGATGCAATTCACCAATGGTGAAGGCACGCCGACACAACCATTGACCTGTGCAAATGTCTAGACAGGACTTTTCATTCTTCCCTGAAATCCTGCAGCGACGCATGCCGCAGGTCTTCCTCGCCGCGAAGATGCTTGACCCGGCCGATCAGCCCGGGCTTGACCCATTGCGTGGCCGGTCGCCTCATGCCCTTCGGCCGCGGCCCTGCGTGTTCCTGGACACGTCTCCAGAGGCGTTCCCGCATCTCCCGGTTCAAGGTTATGAAAGCCGAGCCGACATAGCGGCCTGTGCCTCGCTCGGCCATCAGGGCAAAGGCAGGCTTGCCGGCCTCACGCTCGACGCCAAGCAGGTCGTATTCGTCGATCGTGAAGGACTTCGTCTTCAGCCAGGCCTTTGAGGGTCCGCTACGATACTTGCTGTCCCGGCGCTTCGAAACCATGCCCTCGAGCCCGGCCTTGTCGACCAGATGAAAGATCGACTTGGCGTCGCCCGGCAGCGCCTGGCTGAATTGGATGCGACCACCCTCCGGGATCAACTCGTCCAGTATCTCGCGGCGATCCTCCAGCGGCATGTCGCGCAGATCATGGCCGTTGAGGTGGAGGAGATCGAAGTCGACGAAATAGAGGTCGTGCTGCCGCCTGGCGATCGCTTTCCGAAGTTCCCCGAAATCCGACAGGCCAGCGTCGTTCAAGACAACGATCTCGCCGTCCATGATAGCGCTTTTCACCTCTAGCTCAGCGGCGGCCTTGGCGAGGTCACGATATTTCGATGTCCAATCCAGACCGCGGCGGGTGAAGATGCGCACGCCCTCGGCATCCCTGACGATCTGGGATCGGTAGCCGTCGAACTTCACTTCATGAATCCATCCGTCACCTTCCGGAGGCTTCTCCACAAGGGTCGGCATCAACGGCTCAATGAATTCCAACCGGCCAACGCCAGCACTCACTCGTTTACGCATGGAATCAACTCAGGGCGCGGTCTATCTGGCGGCCGTGGCAAGGAACATGGATCATTTTACTAAATTAGCAATGACGCATGAAGGGTTTATAATACGGTCCCAGCCGGCGTCGCTCCTCACGCCACGCCGGTCAGGCCCGGGGCTCCTGCTGGCCTACCCCGCCGCGCGGGTGCCGGGCCGCTACCAGATGTCACGGCACGGGGCCGGTGAATTAGCGGGTAGATGTGCGACGGAAAAACAAAGTGATTTCGGGCGTTGCAAATCGTCCGAAATCGAAGTGTTGTTCGACCGTGACCTTGAGACGATGGAGACCTGAATGAAGCTGCCTGTTTTTGCCTTCGCCGGCGCAATTTTGTCGCTGACCTTCGGCGCCCAAGCAGCGCCGATGACAATTGGCGCGCCGGCCCACCACGGCCTGGTCCAGCAGGCGCGAGTGACATGCGCTTACCTAACCCGGGATGGCTATTGCGTGCGGCCGCACAAAGCGCACAAGAAACATACGAAGCACCGGTATTACTACCAGCGCGCCTATCGGACCTATGAGCCGCAGCCGCCAGATGAATACATCTGGCGCTACGAAGATCGACGGCCGATTGTCCGGATCGTTCCTGACTATCCACCACTTGACGATGATGGTTGGGACGACTGAGCAGCTCTTGCCGTCCCTTCAAGCTCCCCATGGGCGTTGGCCTTGGACTGACACTAGGCCGCTTAGCCGCCTCCTTTAGCCGTAGCTAAGCTCTCTGGACTCTCTCCCGCAATGGAAGCATTCTCCTCTCGGGAGAAGGGGCGTGGGCAAGGTCCAGCGTCATCAAGGTGCCAATCAGGCTGACCGTTGGCGGAAGCATCTCGGGAAGCGACGGCGGAGTTCGTGGCGCCTGCCATATATATTTCCGCTGGTGATGGTTCCCCTCGATGCCTTTTTCACTTTCAGCCCAAGCAGCCTCGAAAGCGTCACCAGCGTAGTGCCCAACGGTTGGCTCGGCAGCGCGGGCGGTTGCGAGATCAAGGGCAATATCAGCATCAACACCGGGGAGCGGATCTACCATGTCCCCGGCCAGGAACATTATTGGGAGACCAAGATCAGCCCTCAGTATGGCGAACGCTGGTTCTGCAGCGAGGCCGAGGCGCGAGCGGCTGGTTGGCGGAAGGCAAGGCGATGAGAGCAACAGAGGGGAGTTTCTATGAAGGGATTTACGGCTGCTGAATGGGAGAGCCTGCGGAGACACATCGAGGACCAACTCCGCACCCAGAAACCGCAGGATGGCGTATCGGATTATCGGGCTCTGATATCGCTAAAACGAAGCAACAGGCCCTTGGCGCCAAGGTGTGGTCGCGTCCGGAAATCTTATCCTTCGCGCAACAGATGGGTTTCGGGGTTGGCCGCCGTCCTGGCGCCAAATACGGTCAAATCTTTTGGCCGAATGGGGGAGAGATGACAGAGAGGACCGACCAAGAGATTATCGCCGAATTCGAGAGGCTTGTTGAGGAATCGGAGAAGTCGCCGGATTTCAAAATCATTGCCAAAGCCGTCATTACCGAAATGCGTTTCTATCGCGCGCGTCAAAACCAGCCGGCCGGCGGAAGCAACTAATTTCAATTCACGGGAGGGATGTCGATCGGGGATAGGGGGCGTGGGTGAAGACCGGGATCATCAAGGCGAGAAAGGTGCTCGCTGGCGAAGACAACTGCGCGCTTTGGCTACCCCGCGCACGGCAATTCCGGTTTACACGCCTAAGGACTATCCCCATATCCGAGAACAGCCTGGCGCCGACGATATGCCCGCGACCTGGGAAGAGTGGGCCGTGCTTTTCGATGCATCGCAGATAAGGCGAGCGAGAGAGGGTCAGTTTTACTACGACAAGGTTCGCATCAGACCCGACCTATTCAAAGCATGGCTGGACGCCAATTCGCTTTCGGCATCGGAGCGCTCGAGACAGCTCTATGCGCAGGAGCTGAATGATGCGCGAGCGGCTCGACGAATAGCTTCGGAACAGGAGAGACTTGCCCGAGAAAAAGCTGAGAGAGTGGCTGTGAACGCACCGCCGCCGCCTGCGCCTTGGTCGCATAGAGCGATCGAGGCGTGCGCGCTGATCCTGTTTGCGACGGCGGTCTCTTCCGACGTGGTCGTTGGCGCGATGCTCGCCACGTCGACGGGGTTCTCTATCACCAAGAAAAAGCGACTGGCGGGGTCGTGTGTCACTATTTCACTGCAACAGTGACGTTCGCGACGCCAAGCTATTCAGTGACCGGCTGCCCGCGGTTTATCAATGTGGATCGGCAGAGGTGGTCGACCGCAGGTCGTCCCCGGGCTCGCCGGAGATCGGCGGGAAGTCCCTCAATCGATCAGGTCGATCTCAAATTCTGGTAACCGCTGCCACTTGTCAATCACCACGGAATCGGGACCCTGGTTTTTCATGTAAAAGGGACCCTGGTTTGGGGTGGTGAAGGGCACGCCGGTTAGCGCCCGATCAGGCGAAGCTGGTCGGGGTTGCACAGCCTGATCGGGTGCGGCTGATTGGCTTTTCGACTTCAGCTTTGAGATCGGCTTTTGAAGCGCCAGGATTCGTTGCCAGTCTCGGCGATCTCGCAGTGATGAGTGAGGCGGTCGAGCAGCGCGGTTGTCATCTTGGCGTCGCCGAAGACGCTTGGCCATTCCCCGAAGGCGAGATTGGTGGTGATGATGACACTGGTGCGTTCGTAAAGCTTTGAGACCAGATGGAAGAGCAACTGCCCGCCGGCCTGGGCGAACGGAAGATAGCCGAGTTCATCGAAGACGACGAAGTCGAGCCGGGTAAGATGATCGGCAATGCGGCCCTGCCGGCCGGCACGGGTCTCGGTCTCGAGCCTGTTGACGAGGTCGACAACGTTGAAGAAGCGCCCGCGTGCGCCGTTGCGGATGAGAGAACGGGCAATGGCGATCGCCAGATGCGACTTGCCGGTGCCTGTCCCGCCGACCAGGACGACATTGCGCTGATCGGCGACGAAGGCGCCGGCGGCGAGGTCGCGGATCAGGCTCTCGTTGACCGGCGTGCCGGCAAAATCGAAGTCCTCGATATCCTTGGCCAGCGGAAGCTTGGCGACGGTGAGCTGGTACTTGATGGAGCGGGCCTGCTTCTCCGATATCTCGGCCTGCAACAGATCGCCGACGATCTTCGGCGGTTCGTGCTGCCGCTTAATGGCGACGCCCATGATCTCGTCATAGGCCGAGCGCATCCCGAAGAGTTTCAACGCCCCCATCAGTTCCAGTACTTCGGTGCGTTCCATGGCTGTTCGTCCTCCTGAGGCTGTCATAACGGGCGCAGTCGGCGATCGGCTCGTGAGCCAGCTTCAGCGCCTGTGGAATGGAAAGGATCGTGCCCGGCGCCGGATCGCGGCTGCGGGCCAGGATGTTGAGGATCACCGCCGCCGACGAGACGCCGTGCTCAATGGCTTCCTGGCAGGCGGCCTCGACCGCGCTCAATCCGTCGGTCAGCACGCAGGTGAGGATCGACACCATCTGCCGGTCGCCGTCATCAACCGCCTTGAGCTTGCGGCGCACCTTCTCCATTGCCGACGGCAGGACCCAGCCAAGGAACGGCGCGCCGTTGCGCAATCCGCCCGGCTTACGGGCCAGCACCGGCACGTAGTGCCAGGGATCGTAGATGACCTCGTTGCGGCCGAAGCAGCGGGCATGCTCGCCCACGACCACGCCGTCCTGGCGGATAATGATCCGGTCGGCATAAGCATGGATCTCGACCGGCCGGCCGACGGCACTCGACAGCACCGAGTATTTGTTGTTGTCGAAGCGCACCGTGCAGGTCTTCGACACCGACGCGGGAATGCAATGGAAGCCGTCGAAGCGACCGGCATAGGGAATGAAGCTGGCGCGCTCTTCTTCGAATACGTCCCAGACCGTGCGCTCGCCCTGTTCGGGATGCCGATGCGCCTTGGCATAGGCAACGCATTTGTCGGCCAGCCAGCCGTTGAGATCCTCCAGCGTCTTGAAGCGCAGCCTCGGTGTGAAGAAGCGCTCGCGCACCAGCCCGACCTGGTTCTCGACTTGCCCCTTCTCCCAGCCGGCCGCCGGCGTGCAGGCCTCCGGCTCGACAAGGTAATGCCCGCACATCTGCGCAAAGCGGCGGTTGTAGCGGCGATCCCTGCCGATGAAGATCGCGTCCACCGCCGTCTTCATGTTGTCGTAGATGCCGCGCGTGCAGGCGCCGCGGAAGAAGCTGAACGCCCGGTCATGGGCGTCGAACACCATCTCCTGCGTTTCGCGCGGATAGGCCCGCACGAAGAACATACGGCTGTGGCAAAGCCGCATGTGCGCCACCTTCACCGTTACCGTCACGCCGTCGAGTAGAACGATCTCGTGGCTCCAGTCGAACTGGTAGGCCTCGCCCGGCGCAAAGCTCAACGGAATGTAGGCTTCGGCCGCGGCGCTGCCGCGATCCGCCTCCCAGCTCTGAGCATGTCGCCACACCGAACTGTAGCTGCCGTCATAGCCGAGGCCGCGAAGCTCCTCAAAGATGCGGATCAGTGTCAGCCGCTCCCGCTGAGACTTGGCCGCATTCGCCGACAGCAGCCGATCCAGCTCGTCACGCCAGGCGCCCATCCGGGGATAAGGCTGATGCTTGCGCTCGTAGCGGAACTCTGTCTCCTCGGAACGCAAAACCTTGCGCACCACCTTCCGGGAGATCTTCAGCTCCCGGCAGATCGCTTTGATCGACTTCCCCTGCACCAGCGACAGCCGGCGTATCTTTGCAATCGTCTCCACAACCAACATCCAAAACACAAATGCCTCCGACCAAACCGGAGGCATCTTGATGACCCCACGTTAAGGGGTCCCGTTTGGACGAAAATCACCCCTTAAACAGGGTCCTCATTCCACGAAAAATCACAGCCACTCCCGCAACGGTGTTTCGCGCCGCCAATATTCCAGCACCCTAATTGCCTCGGCACTCACATCGCCGTTCTCGGCGTGCAGACCTGCTGGTGGATCTCCCACCGGAAGCTATCGGCGCCGGCTCAACAGTTCGGCTCTTTCGAATTGCTCGGTGTAGCCGCATATCAATTGTTGGTATTCGGGACCACCGCGAGCACGAGCCAATACGAGGACGCATTCTCTGCCGGACCCACCTGGACGGAAAGGGGCATAGCGCGGCACGCCGTATCTATCCCACCAAATCGGTTCTCTGTTGATCAACGATTGGATGTCGTCATAGGCGTCGTGGTGCATAAGCCTCTGGCTCCTCGCGCTCTTACACCTTGGCCTTACGCCAGCCGGCCCACCACGCGTCCCACTGGGAGCAAAACCAGCGCTCTCCCCGCGCTGGGTTTATTCGCGTGGCCGAATAATACTCCTGCCCCGGCATATGGTAGATATGCTCGCCCCACTCGTTGATGTTGCCCTTGATATCGCAGCCGGCCTTGTGGACGGCAGCTCTGCTGTTCGATGAACCGCTTGCGTAGTGAACGCGCGGCAGATCGTTCCGATCGTCGACAGCAAAGTAGGCTGCGGACGCGATCCCAAGCATGGCCAGAACGGTCGCGAGACGATGAGCGAGAAGCGAGCGCCACCAAGCACTTCGCCGTTGAATCCTCCCGGCATGAACAATATTGCCCATGATCCCTTCCCCGCAGGAAGAATGCGTCCTTTGAGGACGGGAGTCCAGTTCGACAACTACGCTCTGGCACTCGGACGTGCCGCCACTGTCTCATACCAGCGCTGCACGGCTCGGGAGCCGTCGGGGATGGACATCTTCAATGCCGCCGTTGCGAAATCGACGGTGACAAGGGCGGTGATGTCGGCAGCCGAGAAGGCGGCCCCAGCCACGAAGGGCACTTGCTCAAGGTGTGTGTCGAAGTCCGCATAGAAATCGGCGACACGCCGCTTGCTGCGTTCGACCAACTCGGGGATTTGGTCATAGTCGTGCGGACCTGACAGTGCGCGGCCCTTGAGGCCGGCCGCGGCATTGCGAACCCCTTCCATTGTCGGGGCGAAACCATCGAGTTCAGCCCGGCGCTCCCACATGGTGACGAGAGCCCTGCTGGTTGCGTCGCTCCCCAGCAGCGGATGCTCTGGATAGGTTTCCTCGAGAAAGCGCCAGATTGCCGGGACTTCCGCGACCGTTGTGCCGTCGTCAAGAACGAGCGCCGGCACCTGCCGGCGCGGATTGATCGCCTTGAACCAGTCCGAGAACTGTTCCTTCTCGCCCAGGTTCACGGGCTCGAGCGGGATCGATATCCCTTTCTCAGCTACGAATACCCGGACCCGGCGAGAATTGGGGGACGACGTTGAATGGTAGAGTTTCATGATCTGCTCCTAGGGTTCGATCGATGACTTGTCGCTATCGGTCGTGGTGGCGGTGGCGGAAAATGGTAGCGGCACTGTCGAAGAAGCAGCTGGCGCATTCGCGCCCATAGTCCGGGTCATAACCAAGCCGATCGTGACGAGGCTGAGCAGGGTGATGATGCCGGCTCCAAGGTCGACTGCGAGACCGAGCCCTCGTTGTGAGGCAACAGCGCCCAACACGAGTGCCACGATGCCAAGCGACAGATAGGCGGACAAATAGAGCGCCGAGAGCACACCGCCGCGGTGTTCGGTGGGAATCGCGCGGTTGATCAACGCCAGGCCACCAAGGAAAAGCAGGCTGTAGCCGATGCCGCTCACTGCCGTCGCGGCGAGGAAAAGCGCCAATCCGTGCAGTGCGACGGACAGGGCGAGCAGCCCCATGCCAACGGCCGAGGCTGTCGCCCCCAGCATCATCGCCGGCCTTGGACGAAGGTTACGGGCCATGATCCCGAGAACGCCGGATGTGATTGCGAACAGCGAGAGCGCAGCGCCGTTGACCAGAGCGTTGGGTGAACCGACGAGGTCACGGGCGACCTGCCCGCCGAGCGACAGGATCAGCACGCCATGGGTATAGGCCGTCGTCACGGAGATCGACGCCAGCGCGAACACCGGCCACATACCGGATGGGAGGGATGGAAGCTTCGGACGCCAGCGGCTGGAGACCTGGCCACCGATATGGCGAGGCAGGAACCAGGTCGCGGTGAACAGCAGGGCGAGAAGGGCGAGCAGGGCCCAGAAGCTGAGACGGGTTGGCCACGGCGCGTATTGCGCCAACCCGCCGCCTAGCAGCAGAGCCGCGGCCAGGCCAAAGGCCTGCGCGGCGGCCGTGATGGACGCGGCCCGCTTCGCCTGTCCCTCGGCGCTGAACTCCAGCACTGCCGCAGTCGAAGGTCCGGCGGTCAGGCCGACGCCAACGCCCATGAAGGCACGACCGGCGAAGAGCCAAAGCACGTTGGGCGCGACCGCGAACAGGAACAAGCCGGTGAGCGATGCGCCAAGTCCCAGCAGCATCGTCGTCCGGCGGCCGATATGGTCGGAGATGTCCCCGAAGAGGATAAGGATAGTGACGACGACAACGGGATAGATGGCGAATATTCCCGTCGTCACCGTAAGGGTCAGGTGCCATTCCTCGGCATAGAGTTGGTAGGTCATGGCTGGTGCGGCGCTGGTCCAAAGGGTGTGAGCGACCACGCCTGCCGACACCCAGAAGCTCGCCTGTCGCCCGAGCGTCAGAGGTCCGGACCGCCTTGCGGGACGGTTTGACGACCTCTCTCTTTGGACGACTGACCTCGACATCGGATCGCTCCTGGCGCAGGCCGAAAGACTTCAGAGCTTCGAGCCGCCGTCGACCCGGACGGTATCGCCGCTGATCCAACGCGCGTCGTCGGAGGCGAGGAAGGCGACGACACCGCCGATATCGTCCGGCTGGGCGAGACGCTTCAGCGCCTGGATGCCGAGCGCGAAAGCCTGCCCCGCGTCCGTCTTGGCAAAGTTCGACATGTCGGTTGCGACAATGCCTGGCGCCACCGCGTTAACGCGGATGCCGCGCTCACCGAGCGCGGCGGCGAAATACTTCACCAGCGTGTCGATCGCGCCCTTGGTTGCCGCATAGGCCGCAAGCGTCCCGACGGCGGCATGGGCTGCCAGCGATGAGACGAACACGATGCTGCTGTCCGTGCACATGATTGGCAACAACTGCTGGACGAGGAAGAACGGCGCGCGGACATTGACCGCGAAGAGCTTGTCGAAATCCTCGACCGTGGTTGCCTCGATGGTCGCCGACTTCGAGATTCCGGCGTTGGCGACCAGAATGTCCAGCCGGTCGCCGATCACGGCGCGGACCTGGCTTGCAAGCTTGTGTGCACCGTCCGGCGCTGAAAGATCAGCGGCAACGGTGTCGGCGCGTCCGCCCGCCTTGCGGATCTCGGCGACGACCGCTTCCGCTTCTTTCGCGCCGCTGCTGTAATGGACCAGAACCTGCGCACCCATTCTGGCGAGAGCCAGCGCGCTGGCACGACCCAACCCACGCGAGGCGCCGGTGACAAGAGCGGTCTTTCCTGAAAGCTTGGTCATTGTCGTGTCTCCTTTGTGGCAACTCTTTTCAGGGTTTCCTCGGCACGCGGCCGGGCATTCGCCCCGCGAGCTTGGGGCGGTGATCAGCGGTGAAGATCCGCATTGCTGCTGGCCGCGGCTTTCTTCGGAAGGCAGGGCCTAGCTGTCGGAGCGCTCCTCGATCGCATCCATCCGCTCCGGGTAAAAGGCGAGGTGGTTCCTGATGGCCGCCACCGCGTCGTAGGGAGCCTCGTAGGTCCAGACGGCATTGATGGCGCGCTCCCCGCCTGACGGGATGCTGAAATAGGCGCAGTCGCCCTTGTAGGGGCAGTAGGTCGCATGAGCGCTCCGCTCGAGCAGCGCCATATCGACATCCTCGCGCGGGATGTATTGGACTGCCGGGTAGCCAGCCTCGCGCAAGATCAGCGCATTGCGGCTGTCGGCCAATACTGCGCCGCCGATCGAGACCATGACCCGTTTGAGGTTGCTCTCGATCGTGATGGGATGATCGGGTCCCGGGATCTTGATCGTTCTCGTCGAGGTATTCGTCTGTTCGGACATGGTTCATCTCCTGCAATTGTCGCCGGCACGGTGCTCAAGCACCGCGGCCCTGTTCCTCCAGGAACATCGAGACATGGCGGACGAAGAGTTCGGGATATTGGTAGAGCGAGCCGTGATTGGCGTCGGGGTAGAGGATGAGCTGGGCGTTCGGGATGTTCTGCTGCAGGATGAACGAGTTCACCGTGTAGATGATCACATCAGAGCCGCCATTCACGACCAGTGTCGGCTGAGCGAGCGCCTTCAGATACTCGTGCGGATTCTCTCGCGGCGCCCCCCATTTCATGAGGGCTTCGATCTGCGCCGGAGCGACCTTCTCGCTGACCTCCGGATCGCGGCCTTCACTGCGCAGCCGGAACCGCTTGAGGAAATCGCGGCCGGCGGCCTGGCTGCGCTGCGAGGGCGAGAAGTGCACCCGTAACCAAAGGTGGTCCGGATTTTCATAGGTGGCGCCGAAGATCTCCTGCGCTTCCGGCGTCAGCGTGGCCATGCCTTCGCCGCTGCGCGGGCCGGTGCCGACCAGCACCAGGCGTCGGACCAGTTTCGGTTCGGCAACGGCCAGCGTCTGTGCGACGAGGCCCCCCAGCGAAAAGCCGAGCACATCGACCTCGGTAAGGCCGAGCGCCTTGATGAACGCGGCGGCGTCGGCAGCCATCTCCTCGATGGAGGTCGGGACCTCTCCCGAGCTCGACGAGATGCCAGCATTGTCGAACAGGATGACCTCGCCATTTCTGGCGAATCCATCCGTCACCGCCGGGTCCCAATGATCCATCGTGCCGGTGAAATGCATGTTGAACACGAGCGGCACGCCGCCGGGTTTGCCGAACCTCCGGTAAGCGAACGGGATACCTGCGACGTAGACGAACTGCGTCGGTGCGGAGTGGTGATTGTGTGGCGTCATTGAAATTTCCTCTGCGATGTGGCGGGCGCGGAGCCGAGCCCCGCGCCCAACGGATCAGTTGGCGCTGTGTCCGCCGTCGACGTTGAGGATGTGACCGGTTATGAACCTGGCCTCGTCCGACGCAATGAAGACGATGCCGTCGGCGACCTCTTCGGAGAGGCCGAGTCGACCTAGCGGAACCTGTGCGGCCAGGGCCGCCTTGTTCTCCGCTGTTTCGGTGAAACGAGTAAGCATGCCGGTGTCGGTGGGGCCAGGCGCGACGGCATTCACCCGAATTCCCGACTTGGCGAGTTCGAGTGCCGCCGATTTGGTGATGCCTTCGACGGCGTGCTTGGCGCCGACATAGAGCGAGGCACCTGCCGCACCCTCATGTCCGTAGGTCGAGGAGATGTTGATGATGCTGCCGCTGCCCTGGGCCTTCATGGCGCGCACTTCGTGCTTCATGCTCAGGACCACGCCGAGAACGTTGGTGTCGAACGTCGTGGCAAAGCTTTCGGATGTCTGCTCTGTGATCAGTCCGCGATCACCTTCGGTCGCGGCGTTGTTCACCGCCACATCGAGGCGCCCGAACTGCGCGACGGTCTTGTCGACCATGGCGCGGACGTCGTCCTCCTTGCGGACGTCAGCGTTGATGAACTCTGCCTCCGAACCGAACGAGCGCAGCTCCTTGACGAGCGCCTTGCCGGCCTCATCACGCCGGCCGGCGACGACCACCTTGGCGCCCTTCCTGGCGAAGGCGACGGCGGCGGCGCGCCCGATGCCGGTCAGTCCACCGGTGATCAAAACTACTTGAGTGCTCATGGTTCCAGTCCTTCGACATATGGCTTGCGCCCTTGGCGCGAGCCCGTTGGGGCCAGCGACAGATCATTTCTGCTGCCTTGAGGTAGGTTCGGCTGGCGCCATGGAAAAAGACTTTGTAGGTTGGTCTCCATACCTCAAAGGCATGGGATACCCATGGAGCTGAGACATCTTCGTTATTTCGTCGCCGTCGCCGAGGAGGGCAATCTGACGCTTGCGGCCAAGAAGAGGCTGCACACGGCGCAGCCCTCCCTCAGCCGCCAGATCCGCGATCTCGAATACGAGGTCGGCGTCCCGTTGATGGAGCGCAGCGTGCACGGCATCGAATTGACCGCCGCGGGCAAGGCCTTTCTCGATCATGCTCGGCTGGCGCTGGCGCAGGCCGATGCCGCGGTGGAAGCGGCGCGCAGGGCCGCACAGCCTGCCCGAAAGACATTCGCCATCGGCTTCCAGACCGGTCACGAGATGAACTGGCTGCCGCGTGCCATGCATGTGCTGCGCGACGAGTTGAAGAACATCCAGGTCACGATCTCGAGCGATTATTCACCCGAACTCGCCGAGGCGCTCGTGCGCGGCCGGCTCGACGTGGCTTTTTTGCGCGCCGAGCCGACCTTCGACCTGTGCTACCAGGTCGTGGACCGCGAGCCGCTGATCGTCCTGATGCCAAGTGACCATCGCCTCACCAGCCGCGAAGCAATTCACCCGCGGGAATTGGCCGGCGAGATATTCATCGGCGGTTCGAACAAGGCCACGGTGCTGGCCGCCGTAACCGAGGACTATCTCCGTCGCCGCGGGTTCGACATCAAACTGGATTATGGGGTGGACAATTTGGCAATGGCCATATCGCTGGTTGCCTCCACCCGCGGGTTGGCGCTTATGCCCGCCTACGCGAAGAACCTGCTGCCTTGGTCCGTAGTCAGCCGTCCGCTGGAAGGTGAACCGCCAACGATCGATCTGGTTATCGGCTACAACAAGGCGAACGCATCGCCGACCCTCAAACTATTCCTTTCACGAATGGACGAATTGATCGCTGGCGTATCGGAACAGTCGGGCTAACCAGGCGGATTCCTCTGCGGTTTGGGAACTTGGCTCAAACGCTCATCGAGCGATGCGAGCACATCTCGCTTGGCGTTTTTCAGGATCTCGTTCGAAAGCTCCGGCGCAGCCTGCGCGACGGACCGTGAAAGGACCAGCGCGCCCACCATTTCGCAATGCAAGCTAATTGCCTGTTCGCGCAAGGTCCTACGCCGGCCTGCCGCAGCTGTAGATCCGCTCTCGGCGATCAGCTCAGCCAGAATCGTTATCTGATCGTCCAAACCGTTGGCGAAATGCGACTGTGCGCCGGCGTCCAAGCGGGGAGCATCGCCAGCAAACCCGGCGACAGGGCAGCCGTCATCGATGTTGTCGCGGTGGGCCCGCGATAGATGCGCCGAAGGGCGGTGGTCGATTCATCGACGGGCGCCTTTGCGGTCTTGACGAGCTCGGCATTCTTCGCAGCCATCGCCGAAGCAACCACCTCGGCAACGAGAGCGGCCTTCGATTCAAAGTGGTTGTAGAAGCCGCCTTGCGTGAAGCCGGCATGCTTCATGCCAGTCACCACACAACGTCTCGGTCCCGAACAGGTTTGGACCTAGGACGCCGTCCTTAAGTGGATTCACAAAGCCGCGGGGCGCCTTCAATAGGCAAAGCCACGAATGAACGGATCCTGTCGGCCAACATGGTTTTCAGCCCACTGACCAGTTCCTACGAACCGTTGTCGGGTTGAGGAAGCCCGTTTAGGAGCGAATTCTTATGTCCTGATGGCAGTTGAACCTGTCGGATTCAAATACGGCCGGCTTTTATGCTATTGATGATCTGAGATTCATCGATGGTTGGTTATATTCTAGGGGGGATGCATGGAACCGAACGCGACTACACCCATTGCAGCTTCACATACTAGGCTTCGCATCGCGATTACGGCCGGGGCGTTAATTGCAGTAGTGCTTCGCATAACCTTCCCGGCACTTTTCGAGCGAATAGATTCGGTTAGTGTTGCTCTGATCGTGGTAGCGATTATCCCATGGCTCTCTCCGATCGTTTCCAAGATATCCATTCCAGGCTTGATTGAAACGGAGTTGCGTGAACTCAAGCAAGAGGTTCAAGAGGCGAAAGACGAGGTGGCATCTGCCTCCAAGATTGCCCTTCGGTCGCAAGATATAGCCCTCCTTTCCGGAGCTGAGCGCGGGCTCGGAGCCACAAACCGTGATGGATCCGTCCAAAGCTTGGTGGAATTGGCAAAGGACTATGCCGCAGTTCGAGGAAATATGCCGAGTGGGCCGGCCCGAACAACTGCTATGGATAAATTGTTTGGTCAGATGCTACAGGAAGCGGGCAGGCTTGAGAGGAACTGGCCGCAACACAATGAAGCTCTCCGCAGCAAGGAGGCTGGTGAGCAGCTGGGTGCTATTGCATATGCATTTGCATTTCCAGAGTCCGTTGATTTCAGCGGGCTGATTGAATCCGTCGAAATCGCGAAGCAACCTTTTGTGCAATATTGGGGGTTAAGAGCGATCCAGCGGGCCGTTGATGTGGGTGTTGAATACAGCGTCAAGGACGTAGAGCGGCTTCGAATTCTTGCTTCTGCGTTTCGCTCTGGAACAGATCGATTCCTGATTGCAAGTTCAATTTCCCGAGCATTAGACAAGAAGCTAGCAGACTGATGTTCCAGTTATGCCGGATGGGATGTTTGCTCCCCTGCCTCGCCTGCCGGCGTTGCCTTTTCATCATAAGAGCCGGTCAGTGAGAGAAGTTCTCCTGCCTCCGTGTCCAGATATGTGCCGAGGCCTGCATCAAGCATCGGTGATGGGGCCCCGTTGAGCCAACTCGCGGCAGTGCCGTCGGAATTCTTACGCCGCCCTTTCTGGAAGATATCGCGATAGCGAAACGGCGAGATGCCTATGAATGGCACGAAACTGACCTTATCGAGACTCTCGCTTTCTAGTGAGACCTCGTGTCCGTGCAATTCTTGCGCCCGGCTCTTAGGATACGGCTCGATGTATACGACCCTTCTAATGCCGGACGCGATGATGTGCTTGGTGCAGTTGTGACAGGGGAAGGTGGTGCAAAAAAGGGTTCCCCCTCTAACACTACGCCCGAGGCGGGCGGCGTCGCAGATCGCACACATTTCAGCATGCACGATTCGACCGTATTCGGTCAGATCCATCATAGCGGCGTCCGCCAGGGGACCTTTGGTTACCCCCTGACCATCTTTTTTCTTTGCCGTTAGCGCTGCCACAATCGAGTCCACCGGTCCCAGAGATTTGGCGTTGTCGGATAGCATTCCTGCGTCATGTAGCCTTTCGACCACGTCTTTGAGGAGTTGCTTCTTAAGGGTCTCATTGGGATCATAGCCGAGCTTCACGTCTCTGAAGTCAGGCTGCTCTTGATCCCAGTAGGTGCCACCAAACGCCTTAGGCACCTCGTTACATCCTTGCGTTATAACCTCTCCCGCATCGGAGAAAATGGCTGCGCCCACCTGGCGGGACAAATCGGCTGATCGGAGCGAAGCCGATTTTGCCGCATACATTCCATACTCGTCTTTCGTGGGGGTTACATCCGTCTTCCCGAAAAAGCCTTTGATAAAGCGATCTAGGGTGCGGTCCATGTCTTGCCGGGTGTTCCCGTCGACAAAAACGTCCGCTAGGTGGAACGTATCTCGTATGTGCTGGCCATTAACGTCGTCTTCGTCGGCGTCTCGTTCCAAAATCTTATCGGTTTCGAACTTCACCTCAGCTGTCGTGGCGCGCGTAGAGATCGACCGCTGGATACGCTCGAAAACTCTGTTGAACCGCTCCTCAACGGCTGTGTAGGCCGAAACGAGCACAAACTGCTTTCCGTAGACACGTCTGAGCCGATCGATCTCATCCGGCCGCTTTAGCTGCCGAATTATGTAGGCAGTCGCATCCTTGGGAGTCTTCTTAATTGAACCTGTCAGCTCTCCTCGACGGCGCTGGATCGCGTCGATCGCTATCAGTGCCATCGTTGCTGGGCCACCATATTTACGGCAGAGAGCCGTAGCATAGTCCATTTTAGCTGCGATCAGGTCGTGGTAGGCCGATGACGCTGACGGCGTTGTGTCAGCTGTGTAAGCCTGCATCTCATCTGTTAACTTGATGCTAACCGCGTGGTAGCCTACTGATCTCAGTGATTGCGTGAGGCTGTCGCTGAGCGCATCAAGGTCGACACCAAGCGGTCCGGCGAGTCCGAACACGAGTTCGGGATGTTCAATAAGTGGTGAGTTTGACATCCTCGGGAACCTAAATGGAGTCGGATGATTTCACTAGCCTCGGTGATTCACTGAGAACTATGGTGATGATCAGCGATTCGTAAACTCTGGGAGAGGAGCATGAACCAGCCCATGACCCTACGTGAAGAGCAAGAGTCAGCAATTCGCGAGGCCGCAGAAAGGCTCGCTGAAAGGTTCAATCAGGCGTTTAATTTTGATCCGCAGAAGCTGGAGGACTTTAGAACCTCGAAGAGTGATCGTCAGGTCAGACAGCAGCAGGCGTCTAAAAACCTTTAGACTACGCAGCCCTACCGGCGAGGCGAGAATCCGGGTCCTGCAAGAGGCTCGAGGCACGCTTCAACCGTCGTTGTGTTCTCAGCTGGCGGGACAGAAACACCGGATACCCGTCGGCCCCATAGAACTCAAATGAAAATACCGGTCATTTGGCGGCGCGTCACAATGTTACAAAATGTCACGTAACGCATTGATTTTGTTGGTGTGAGCTAGAGTTCAATCCTCGCGCAGCACCAGCCTATCCATTGAATTGCTCATTGGCAATTAATCGTGCCTATCCCCGCATAATGCGATAGACAGTTGCATCACCTTCGACACCTCGAAGAGGAACGTCAAAAGCTACCACGCGATGGCCGCCAAGCATTTCGCTAACCCCGGGTGCGGAATGGAGGGCCTCGGAAATGCAGACCTGTCCGGCTTCTGCCAAGGACTGCACGCGCGCGGCGACATTCACGGTCTGGCCGAAATAGTCGAGGTTGTCGTTGAGCGTCACGGCGATCGACGGCCCACAGTGGGCACCCATCTTGAGGATGATCCCCGGCCCGTCATGGTCGCCGTTGAAGCGATCGATTTCTTCAAAGATGTGGAGTGCAGCCGAAATCGCATCCGCCGGCTGCGAGAATACAGCCATCACCGCATCCCCAATCGTCTTGACCACCGCTCCGGAATGTTGCCGAACCGCCGCGTTGACCAGAGCGAAATGCTCGCGGACCAAAGCATAGGCGTTGAGGTCACCCAGGCGCTCATACATGGCGGTCGAACCCTTGAGGTCCGTGAACAGGAAGGTGATCTGCCGGATGCCGAGCCCCTCCTTCTCGTCGACACGTTCGGATCGGAAGAGTTGGCGGAAGGTTTGCCGCGCAAGCAGCGCTCCACCGGAAACGTAAGGGTCGAAATCGAGCGCCGGCTTGTTAGACAGTGCGACAAGCTCGGGGGGCCAGTTGATGACAAGCAACGAACCTCGCACTGGCCCCCTATTCGCTACCTCAATGACAACCGGACCAGGTGGCACAGCGGGTAACGCCGGCAAGAAGCGCTTGCCGTCATAATCGATCTTCAGAAGTGTCGGCGCCAACACCGGATCGCCTGATATTGGCACAGCGAATGCGGCCTGCGTCTGCACGTTGACGCCTGAAAGGGCGCCCGGTCCTAGGTCGGCGCGGAGCACTGTGGTCGTGCCGGGCGGCAGAAACGTCATGCCCCGAACGAAGCCGCGCAGAACGTCAAGAAAGCGAACGTCTTGCCCCGGTAGCCGCCCGTCATGTCCGAAGTGGAGTTTCCAATGAAAATCCTCGACAGGGAGCGTCTCGGGGTCATGATACGGCAGGCGCCGTAACTTTGGCGATATCGAGAAGGTGACCTCGATGAAGTCGTCGAGGTCGGTGTCGCCCGATACGTCGCACAGGCCACAGACGTAGTGGGTCTTCAGCGTGCGCAGGGCGCCGAAACTATCGAGCACCATCCCGGACTGGGGACAGAGCACATCCCAGCTCATGTCGAACAAGCCACAGCGCGCGGCATGAAGGAAGAGGTCGATTGCTTCAGGCTCGGCGATTGCGCGGTCGCGGGCGAAGGCCAGCGGATTGACACGATAGAGCGCCTGGTCGTCGGCGCTCTTGATCAGCGTCTCGAACTTCGAGACGACGCGTGGGCTCCAGGCTCGCGCCTGCTCCACCTTGGTCATCTTGCTTTCGAGAAGACGATCGTTGACTGCCGTCACGCCGGATCCTCAACCTTGTCTTGCGACAGCCTACTAAAAAACCAGCGCGATGCGAATGGATTGAATTCCATTGTTGTAGGACAGTCCTGTCTAAGAGGCTCAAAATGGCACGCGGCGCACCAGACGCGCCGAAACGTGATCATTGATGCGCCGTTCGGCAGACTCAAACCGGCTTGGCGTATAGCTCGGCGCTCAGGGCGCCGTTGAAACTGTTGGGCTCGGGATGGGCAAGAACGATGAAGATGCGCACCGGGATTCCTAACTCGGTTGAAATGTTCATTCTCAAGATGCAGAGAAAGTCCGGTCGGCGACATAATCGAGCGAGAAAATGCCCGCACCTCGTGTCAGCACGAGAAGCAGCAACGAGGCCCAGAGCAGATGCTCGGCCCAGTTCTCGGGGAAAACGAAAATCTGGATGACCGACACGACACCGAGGAGCATCAAGGCGCCGAGGCGCGAGAATAGCCCCAGGAAGAGCAGCACCGAGCCGGTGATTTCGGCGGTCGTTGCCAAAGGTGCCGCGATCGACGGATCGATGAACGGTAGATTGTATTCGCTGGCGAACAGCTGCAGCGTTACCGGCCAGGATGCCAGCTTGCTCTGCGCCGATTGCCAGAAGACATGGGCCACCGCCACACGAGCCGCGAGCTGAATCAGCGAGAATGGGATGTTTTCGGGCAATTTGATCACACGTCTATAGGAACCGACTAAACCGGCCTGGCTCGTCGAGGAATGCTCTGAAATTGCGGTCATGACTGTCTCCATCAGTTTGAAAGGGGAGGCACGGTGATGCGCACGTTTGTGACGAACCCGTCGGCGAACAGGCGCACGAGCGCGGAAACGAGGTCGAAGTTAGGTTCGAGCGCATGCGCGCGGCTTGCAGCATGTTCGAGGCCGAGGCCGTGCTTGAGAGAATGGCGGAAGGCGAAGTCTGCGCGGTCGAGAAGAACCAGGCGAACGCTGTTCCCGGCCCGCCACAACGCCACGCGTTCGGGGCGTCTCGTCCAAGTGCAATGCCGGTCGACAGCTGTGCCCTGCTGGTGCGCTGTCCACACCGACAGGATCGACCAGTGTGAAACGATCAGCCTGAGCGATGGCTGCAGCAGGATATCGGGTGAAGGCCCCAGGTCGGTCTTGTCATAGTCCGCAAGGGTGCGGGGTGGCAGCGAAGCAGTATCGAGAGCCTCCGCGATGGCCCATTCGAGCCGAGCCGTTTCGGCGACGATCGGCATGTCGGACAGCGTGTCGATCGTCTTGAGGAAGCGCGGGAAGCCGGCGCCATAGCGCGCAAGGCGCGATTCAACAGGCGGATGGCGTCGAATGAACTCGCTCGCCACATAGCGGAAGTAGCGTTCGTCTACCAGCTGAACCGTGACCGGAAAGACCGCCACCAGCACCGCGGTTAAGGAACTGCGGGTGTTGTTCTGGTAGATGCGCAGGCGGGCCATTGGATCGGCCTTGCCGGCGGTCAGCATTTTTGAGGAGACCGTCGGTTCCATGGCGAGCACCGAGCGCGCCATGGTGGTCTGCAGGTGTTCAAGCGGCAACATCATATCCTCCCTCCATTGGCGTCAACGCCACCGGTTTGGCTGGTCCCGCCTTGGCGGCGGCAAATGCCGCAAGCACGGGCATGCTGGTCCTCACGCTTTCGAAGGGAGTGAGGGACACCGGCCGGGGCTTGGCTGCCGCGGCTTGCCTCGCGGCCTGCTTGCGATTGAACATGATCGAAGCGGTGAGCATGTCGGCCCACATGGCTTCGCCAAGCAGCACGTCGAGAACCGGAACGTCGGTATCCCATTCGATCAGGGTGGGGCGCGGTCCCAGCCGGTTTATGGCGTGCTCATAGAGTGCCCAAACGACCGGCGGGACCCGCGAGCCATGGTCGTCGATGAGCACAGTGTCGGCCCCGACCTGATTGGTCGCATGACCGGCAAGATGGATCTCGCCGATCGCGCCCGCCGGCAGTGCATCGATGAAGGCCTTTGCATCGTATTGCAGGTTGTGTGCCGAGACCTGAACGTTGTTGACGTCCAGCAGCAGGCCACAGCCGGTCCGCGCGACGAGCTCGGCCAGGAATTCGGCCTCGTTCATGGAGGAATCCGCAAAGGCGATATAGGCAGACAGATTTTCGATCAGCACCTGCCGCTTCAGCGTGCCCTGGACAGTCTCGACATTGCGCGCCACGATCGCCAGCGCCTCTTCGTCATAGCGCAGCGGCAGCAGATCGTTCAGGTAGGCGCCGTCGGCGATGCTCCAGGCGAGATGCTCGGAAACGAGATCCGGCTGGAAGCGCTCACAGACCCTGCGCAGTCGCTCCAGATGATCGCGGTCAACTCCACGCGCGCTGCCGAGCGACAAGCCAACGCCATGCACCGAAAGCGGGTAGATCTGGCGTAGCCGTTCCAGCGCCTCGATGCCGGCGCCGTCTCCCATGTAGTTCTCGGCATGAACCTCAAGCCAGCCAGCGGAGGGTCTGCGGGTCAGCATTTCGCTGATGTGAGGAGAGCGAAGACCGATGCCCGCTGATGCAGGGATCGTGAGGGGCTGAAATGCACGGGACATCGGTCTGCTCCTTTCCAAGGGGGTTGGCTCGAAGTCTGGATCGGTCAGGCTTTCGACTTGTCGCTGCCGCCGGTAATCTTGGCGCAGCTGCCGGCAGGCACGTAGAGCCAGGAATCCGGCTGGTTGTCGGCGGTCGAGGTGCCGGCGCAGGAATGCGTCGCGGTCTGGCAATCGTTCTGGCCGGCCTTGACGACGCCGTAGCACTTCTCGAACGAGAAGTTGGGCTGGGCGGCCGGGCCGCTATAGGCCGCCGTGGCGGCCAGCGAAGTGGCGGCCGCGAGGGCCGATCCGATGAGGGTCCTGGTGTTGATCACGGTCGTGTCTCCTGTTTGCGTTTCGAGGGAAAGACTGACCTTGCGGCCTGTCTGCAAGCAGTGTCCCCGATCCGGCCGCCGAGCTGAAATGCTGTCTCGGCATGGATTTGATACGCGGTCACTATGTTGAAGGGCCCTAATGCAAAAAGCCCTCCGGCGGGGAACCGGAGGGCTTGGCGCCTGCGCTCGTTTGCGGGGCGAAGCAGGCGCGGCTAGGCGGGAGGAGGCGCCTAGACGTATCGGGTTTTGCTGTCGACGGCCGAGCAGCCGTCTACAACGTGATGATCGGCCGGAAGCCAATCCTCGGCTCGTTCGCGTCCTCTGTCTCGCATGTCGGTCAACTCACCCCAGTCGGTCCATGGCCGTGTGAACAGCGCCGAGGCGGCCCGATGCTGGCTGTCGAAGATCGTGTGAGTTGGCGTGCACGTCATCGCACAGGGACTGGCGGCGAGACGGCGATCCTGACAAGGCGCCATGAACAATAAGGGCTTGCCGGTGACGATCAGCCGATGGCCGGTTTCAAACGGCTGAACCAGCGGCAAAGCCGAAACGTCGCCATCGCCCCAATACGTGTCACCGTCGATCTCGACGGCCGGGAAGAGGAAGGGGATCGTGGCCGCCGCCAGGACCGCGTCAATCGACAATTGATCGCTGGTGAAAATCTTCATCGCATCGGTGCGGGCATTCGAAGCTTGGATGCTAAGTCTCACGGGGCAGCTTTCCTTGCGGATCTCCGCAATGTCGATCGACTGTTCCAGGATCGATCTCAGCGGATTGGCGGTATCGGCCGCGAACATCGTTGCATGACTGATGCGTCGCCAGAAGTTGGTGAGCGCCGTTCGTGCGCCACGCCGGCCGCCCAGGGCCAGGCCGTAGGCCAGAACCGCCGCCTCCATCGCGCCGAAGCCGGAAGCGGTGATGTTGCCGAAGGAAAGGCCGGGCTCATCGAGCAAGCGGTCGAGCACACCCCAGACAAAGGCGCCGTGTGCGTCGCTTGCCAGGACAATGTCCACGCGTTGCCGCTCTTCCGCTGCAGGTCTTGCAATGACGGCTTGGTCAATTTCGGTTCCGGTCTGGATATGCATCTTTCAGTCTCCATCCCAAACGCCAGGTGGGGCGTTGATGGAGAGACTGCCGCATCATCTCCTGTTGGCGAAATGCCAAGGTGGCATGGAGTCCATAGGCAGATTGCATTGGCTGCGATGCCTCGCGCGTCGCAAGCTTTGCCAGGCAGGCAGGATACTACGATCTTTGCCTTGAACAGCGACGCGACGGTCGCCGGCAAGCCTTCAGCACAGATAGAGGAGCGTGTCATGAGAATACGAACTGTCTGCCTGGGGGCGATCGCTCTCGGTCTTTTGGCTGGGGCTGCCTCCGCCGATGCTTTCAGCGATCTGGCGTCGCTCCCGACATTCTATACGGACGCCAGTATGAAAACGATGAAGCCAATGTCCGGTTTCAAGAAGGCTTGGCTGGCCACGCCCCGGGGTGATCGGGACACGATGATGAAGATGTGCAATGACGCAGCCATGAGCAAACCCCACGCTGCGTTTTGCGCCAATGTATTGGCGCTTGGCGGCGCCAATTGACTGTGGCGCCGGCCAACCCGCGCGGAATGCAGAGCCGGCATAAACTCCATAGGCGGATGGCATTGGCAAGTTGACGGCCGATTGCACCAAAGTTCGTCTCGGCAAGCAGGAACCGCAGAGTTTTAGATTGCTGCCGATTATTTGCCGCAGTCGTCGATGGGACGATTGCTTAACTCCAGAGAAGGATCAAACCATGAACATCAAAGCTATCTGCCTCGGCGCCTTTGCACTCTCCGTTCTGAGTGGCGTTGCGTTCGCCGGTGCGCTCGACGAACCGGACAACATGGCACCCTTCTTCACCGACGCCAGCATGAAGACGATGAAGCCCAAGGCCGAATTCAGGGCCGCCTGGGATGCGATGTCGAAGGACAAGCAGGGCGCGATGATGAAGGAATGCCAGGATGCGGCAATGAGCAAGCCGCATGCCGAATTCTGCGCCAATTTGCAGGCGCTCGGCGGCGCCAACTGAGCTGCCTCGCCCGTCCCAGGCAACACCGGCACGACACGATGGCGAGCGGCCTGCTCGCCATCATCTTTTCGGCGGGTCCCAGCTACCGCGCCGCGCACGATGCGAGCCACGCGCGATCATCGCGCCATGACGGACCGCTATCGACTTTATAGCCGCAGTGCATTGGCGCCGAGACAGGCTTTGCGGCAGGCTCCGATGCTACGAAAAGCCTCGTTTGCAATTCGGGACAAATCGGCATGGACATTCATCACATCCGCTACTTCCTTGCCGTGTGCGAGACGCGAAACTTCACGCGCGCCGGGGAAAAGTGCAATGTCACCCAGCCGGCGCTATCGCGCGCCATCCAGCAGCTCGAGGACGAGGTCGGCGGCCTGCTGTTTCGCCGCGAACGAAACCTGACCCACCTGACCGATCTGGGCGTGCTGTTGCGCCCCCGGTTCCAGCAGATCCTCGACGAGCTGACTGGAGTGCGGCAGGAGGCGTCGCGGTTTTTGTGCCTGGAAAACGCCAACCTCAAGGTCGGCGTCATGTGCACCATCGGTCCGCGCCGCTTCACCGGCCTGCTGACCGACTTCAACCGACGCCAGCAGGGCATCCAGCTGCAACTGGTCGAAGGCGTGCCGGCATCGCTCTCCCAACTGCTCGAGTCAGGTGAGATCGACGTCGCCATCATGGCGTCGAGCGACAGTTTTCCGGACCGGTTCGATGTCACCCCGCTTTATCGCGAACGCTTTGTTCTGGCCTTTCCAAACGGCCATCGGCTGGCCCGCAACGATAATGTCGCCATCTCCGAACTCGACGGTGAAAACTATCTCAGGCGTCTCAACTGCGAGTATCGTGATCACCTCGCGGGCTTGTGCAATGATCGCGGCGTGAAGCTCAGGATCTCCTACGCAAGCGAGCGCGAGGACTGGATCCAGAACATGGTTTCCGGAGGGCTTGGCATCTGCTTCATCCCGGAGTTCAGCGCAGTGATCCCCGGCCTGCAGGTCCGGCCGGTCATCGACCCCGAAGTCTGGCGGGAGGTATCCCTGGTCGTCGTGGCGGGACGCAGGTTCTCGCCCGCGGCCTCGGCCTTCGTCAACAGCGTCAAGGCGCATGGCTGGCCGGAAAGCGCCATAGTCCAAGCGATCCGCAAGACCGCAGCCTGAAGCAAAACGAACAAATTCTGGTAGCGCGCGACAAGTCTTGTCGTGCGTTTTTTTGCAGTTGCGATGGTCGATGATAGTTTTCAGGTATCGAATTGAGAGCCAGTCAGCATTTCTCTTTCCTTGCCGCGCCGGTCACTCTCCTTGCCATGCCCCGCCTCCCGCGTTTGGGCACCGACAAAGGAGAAATACAACATGGCTTCCAAGAAACTCAATCTTGCGCTTGCGGTCGGGCTGCTTTCCGCAACCGCTGCGTTTTCCGCTGCTCCGGCCGTCGCCGGCGACTGCCCTGCCGGCCAGGCTGCCACGACCGACGTCCAGGAACATCCCAGCAAGCCGGTTGGCGTTACCGACACGGTTCTCTCGGCGATCGATCTGAGCAGCAAGGGCGAAGCCTGGAAGGGCAACATGCTGCGCCTTCGCAAGCTCGTCGTTCAGCCCGGCGGCGTCGTGCCGTGGCATGAGCACAATGTCCGCCCCGCCAACATCCTGATCGTCGAGGGTTCCATCACCGAGTATCGCAGCACCTGCAAGGTTGGGATCGAGCATCCGGCCGGCGACGTGACCGCCGAGTTCGGCCAGCTCGCCCATTGGTGGAAGAATAACGGCAAGGTGCCCGCAGTGCTCTATTCGGCCGACGTCCTGCCGCCTGCGATGCCCGACGACCACATGATGTGAACCGCACATCGCGGTGAGCAAATCCCAGCATCAGCAACTGAAAACACGTCCTCAGGCGGTCGCCTGAGGACGTGTGGCCACGGAGCCCTGTCATGACGATGAGTGAACACACGGAACCGACTCGGCTGCGCATGGTGGCTGCCGACAGCTGGCGCTTCGGCCTCGTTGCCCTGATCGCGTTTCTCACACTTGTCGATCTGTTCGCCACCCAGGCCATCCTGCCTTCGCTGGTGATAAAATTCGGCGTCAGCCGCGCCGCCATGGGCTTCGCCGTCAATGCCAGCACGTTCGGCATGGCGGTGGCCGGGATCGCGGTCGCTCTTTTCGGACGCGGCATCGATCGCCGCAATGGCATCTGGATCAGCCTGACCATCCTGGCGATCCCGACGACACTGCTTTCGCAGACGGACAGTATTGTGGTCTTCGCCCTGCTGCGCGTGGCGCAAGGCCTGTGCATGTCGACCGCGTTCACGCTGACGATGGCCTACCTGGCCGAGCATTTTTCGGCGCGGCAGACGACGAGCGCGCTTGCGGCCTATGTGACCGGCAATGTCGCCAGCAACTTTTTCGGGCGGCTGATGTCTGCCGCCGTCGCCGACACGTTCGGCATCTCCACCAACTTCCTGACCTTCGCCGCCCTCAATCTGTTCGGTGCCGCTCTTGTCTGGCTTACGCTGCAAAAGACATCCGCAATGATGCGCGCCGACACGACAGGCGAGCCTGCCCGCGCGGCCTGGAAGGGGCTGCTGGACAACGCCGAGCTGCGCGCCTGCTTCGCGATCGGGTTCCTGATCCTCTTCGTCTTCATCGGCACGTTCACCTATGTGAACTTCCAGCTCGTCGCCGCGCCACTATCGCTGTCGTCGATGGCGCTGGGGCTGGTGTATTTCGTCTTCCTGCCCTCCATGCTGACCACGCCGCTCGCCGGGCGTGTCGCTGCGGGCCTCGGCCCAAGGATCGGCGTCGGCGCAACACTTGCGCTGGCGATCCTCGGTCTGCTGCTGTTGCTCACGACCAGCCTGCCGGTCGTTCTTGCCGGGATGGCGCTGGTCGCCATCGGCACCTTCCTGGCGCAGGCGATAGCCACGGGGCACGTCAGCCGGACAGCCTCGCGCGACCGCGCCGCCGCAAGCGGCATCTACCTCGCCTCCTACTATGCGGGCGGGCTCGCCGGCAGCTTCGTCATCGGCCAGATCTACGACCGGATCGGCTGGGCCGTATGCGTGGCCGTGCTCGTCACGGTCCTCGCCGGCGCGATCGTGGTCGCGCGCGTGCTGCAAACGCCAAAGGCGTGAGATCCAACGACCGAAAATTTGACCATTCAACAAAGGAGACTGACATGACCACCTACCTGAAAACCTTGCTTGCCGGCGCCGCCATGCTGATGGCGATCGTCATCTCGGCCGCCGCATCGGATGGCGTCGTCACGGTCAAGAGCGACTATTCCGTCGCCGAGACCGTTGCCCGCATCAAGAAGGATGTCCTCAAGAAGGGTATCAAGTTCTTCGGCGTCATCGACCAGGCAAGGCTTGGCAACAATGCCGGCAATGATGTCAGGCCGTCGCGGCTGGTGATGTTCGGCAACCCGGCGCTTGGCACGACCTTCATCACGTCCAATCCCGAAGCCGGTCTCGACTGGCCGGTGCGCGTGCTGGTCTATCAGACACCGGATGGTGCGGTTTACGCCGCCTACAGCGATTTCGACTGGATCGCCAAGCGGCATGGCATTGCCGACCGCGCGCCGCAGTTCAAGATGGCGACCGAAGTCATCCAGTCCGTGACCTCGACGATCAAAAAGAACTGAGCGCGGATATGTGCCGGAGTTCCGCCGCTCGGGCGTGCGATGCAGGTTGTTTCGAGCAGCGAGGCTACTCGGCGGCGGACAGTGCCTTCGCCCGCTCGCCGAACCACTTCTTCTGCGTGGCCTCGCGCACCAGTGCGCCAACCGCCGGCGAATGCCTGCGGCCGCGCACGGTGACGAGATTGACCTCGCGCCAGAATTCCGGCTCGGTGATCGGCAAGGCCACCACGCCCGGGTGTTTGGCGGTATGCTCGGGCATGAAACCGAAACCAAGCCCGGCTGCGATCATCGCAAGTGTCCAATCGTCACGATCGCTCCAGTAGACGGGACTGACGGTAACGCCCTGCTCGGCGAGAATAGCATCCGCATAGCCGGCGAACTCGCAGTTGTTGCGGTGGATGTAGCTTTCATTGCTCATGTCCTTCACCCGCACACTGCGCTGGTTGGCCAGACGATGAGCCAGGTGAACAGCCATCACCATCTGCTCTTGAAAAAGCGGCAGAGAGTGCACTTCCTCGTCAGGCACATTCGACGGCAACGCATAGATGGCTGCCTCGAGATCGCCCTCAAGCAACCGTCGCCGCAAGCTCTTGGCGTCCGCGTCGCAAAGATGAAGCTCCACGCCAGGGTGATGGGCGCGGACGGATGAGATGAGCTCGATGATCTCGTCCGGTGCGATGGTGCTCATGATGCCGACCCTGAGCGGCGTCCTCTTCAGATGCACATATTGCTCGGCGATCTGCTTTGCCTGGCGAGAGTTCTCGAAAACACCCTCGAGATAGGTCTCGACCATGCGGCCGAGTTCCGTGAGGTGGGTGAAGCGTCGCTCACGATGAAAAAGCGCACCGCCAAATTCGTCTTCGAGCAGCTTGATCGCGCGTGAGAGCGCCGGCTGCGTGACATTGCACTGCTCGGCCGCCCTGGTGAAGTTCAGTTCCTTGGCAACTGCCAAGAAATATCTGACTTGGCTGATCTCCACTGCCGCTCCCATCGGGCCAACATACGGCACGACCCGTGTTGCGGCGCGATCTTACTAGCTGCCCTAACGTCAAACAAGCCAAGGCGGCTGAAGCGACGGCGTCGAACTGACGATCTGACCGTCGGCTATCGAATCCATGTCTCAACGGCATTTCCGCTGCCTCGAGCGGCTCGCCATACTTGGCCCAGAACTCGAGACCTGGGCGCGGAAGACCGTTGCCAGCAGCCGTGTGCCGGACATTCGGCAGCAGCTCCAACTGAAGGAAACGACGATGCTCAGAGGAAAGACAGCACTCATCACAGGCTCGACCAGCGGCATCGGCCAAGGCATCGCCGAGGCCTTCGCGGCCAAGGGCTGCAACATCG
Organism: Mesorhizobium sp. LjNodule214; assembly: GCF_964252735.1. Taxonomy (NCBI): domain Bacteria; kingdom Pseudomonadati; phylum Pseudomonadota; class Alphaproteobacteria; order Hyphomicrobiales; family Phyllobacteriaceae; genus Mesorhizobium; species Mesorhizobium sp. LjNodule214. The sequence goes on along the minus strand of NZ_CAXUPE020000002.1, from coordinate 1,353,184 downwards.
TCCTGAACGGCTTCGGTGATACCGGCGAGATCGAACTGCTGCGGGCCAAGCTCGCCGCCGACCATGGGGTGACCGTTCGCTACGACAATGCCGACATGAGCAAGGGCGGCGCGATCACCGCGATGATGGACAAGGCGATCGCCGAGTTCGGCGCGGTCGACATCCTCGTCAACAATGCCGGCATTCAGCATGTCGCGCCGATCGACGACTTCCCGATAGAGAAATGGGAGGCTGTCGTGGCGATCGATCTGATGTCGTCGTTCTACACGATCCGGCGCGCACTGAAGGCGATGAAGGCGCGCAAATGGGGCCGCATCATCAACGTTGCGTCCGCCCACGCCCTTGTCGCATCGCCATATAAATCCGCCTATGTCGCCGCCAAGCACGGCGTCGCCGGCTTGACCAAGACGGTTGCGCTGGAAGTCGCCGAGCAGGGCATCACCGTTAATGCGGTTTGCCCCGGATACGTGCTCACCCCGCTGGTCGAGAAGCAGATACCGGATACGGCCAAGGCACGCGGGATCACCGAAGAACAGGTCATCAAGGATGTGCTGCTTGCGGCCCAGCCGACCAAGCAGTTCGTGACCGTAGCCCAGGTAGCGGCACTCTGCCTGTTCCTGGCCTCGGATGACGCGGCCTCGATCACCGGCGCAATCATGCCGATCGAAGGCGGCTGGACCGCCCATTGAAACCGGCAACAAGGAGCGCAACGACCATGAACAAGATCACCCGAAATCCTTCGACGTCGGAACCTGCCCCGGAGGCCCGCCACGTCGCCGACGGTTCGGTCCAGCGCCAGACTGTTCTGGTGCTGCAGGGCGGCGGCGCTCTCGGAGCCTATCAGGCCGGCGTCTACCAAGCGCTGGTAGAGGGCGGCATCGAGCCGGATTGGGTCATCGGCACCTCAATTGGCGCCATCAACGCGGCGCTGATTGCCGGAAACGAGGTGCAAGACCGCCTGCCGAGGCTTCAGGAATTTTGGGACGGCGTCAGCCGGAGCAGCCCGCTCGACGAGTTTTTCCGGATGATGGTTCCAAGCAACGTCTTTGCCAATATGGGCACGGTGATGCGCGGCATACCGGGCTTCTTCGAACCGAACCCGAGCGCCATGTTCGGGGTGAACCGCGAAGTGGGTGTCGAGAACGCCTCCTACTACACCACCGATCCGCTCAAGCGGACCCTGAACAACCTGATCGACTTCGACTATCTCAACCGGCGCCATACGCGGCTGACGGTCGGCGCGGTCAACGTCAACACTAGCGAGCTCAAATACTTCGACAGCCGTGAGATGACCCTCTCGCCCGCGCACATCATGGCGTCGGGCGCCCTGCCGCCGGCCTTTCCGGCGGTCTGCATCGACGGCGAGCCCTATTGGGATGGCGGCATCTATTCGAACACGCCGATCGAGGTCGTGCTGGACGAGCGTCCGCGCCGCGACGCGCTGATCTTCGCCGTCAACATGTGGCAGCCCCGCGCCACAGAGCCGAAGTCCATCTGGCAGGTCATGGGGCGGCAAAAGGATCTTCAATACGCCAGCCGCGGCCGCAGCCACGTGGCGCGGCAGGAGCAACTGCATCGTCTGCGGCACGTCGTGCGTGAAATGGGAAGGCTCGTCCCCGAGGAGCGGCGCGAGGATCCGATGTTCAAGGAACTGGCGTCCTATGGCTGCCCGTCGGTCATGCATCTCGTGCGCCTGCTTTCACCGCGGCTCGATGGCGAAGACCACACCAAGGACATCGACTTCACCCGCGCAGGCATCCGCACGCGCTGGCAGGCCGGATACGAGCACGGCCAGCGCGTCCTCGCGGAGAAGCCATGGGAATGCGACGTCGACATGCTGCAGGGCATCGTCATTCACGAATCGCAAGAGTGAGTTGCTCAAACACGGCGATCCTGAGGAAAGAGACGGAGACTAGCGATGCAGATCATCACTCCTGGGATGCGGCTGGTTCCGGAAGCCGTGCTCGCCAACGACGCCGCGCTTTTCCGCACGATACCGGAGACGCCATCCCATGCGGACAGCGCGCTGCATCGCGTGGTCATCGTCGGCGGCGGCGCGGGCGGGCTGGAACTGGCGACGCGCCTTGGCCGCAAGTTCGGCAAGCGGCGGCTATCTGTCACGCTCGTTGACCGCAATCGCACCCATATCTGGAAACCGCTCCTGCACGAGGTCGCCTCGGGCACATTGAGCCCATCGAACGACGCGGTGGAATACATCGCCCATGCCAGTCGCCACCACTATCGATACCGCATCGGTGAGGTCGTCGGCATCGACCGCGCCAAACGTCAAATCTTTGTCGCCCCAAGCTTTGACGACGACGGCAGGCAGATCATCCCGCCACGTGTGCTGGGCTATGACACGCTGGTGCTGGCGGTCGGCAGCGTCAGCAACGATTTCGGCACGCCAGGAGCGGCCCTTCACGCAATTGCGCTCGATACGGCCGATCAGGCCGCCCGATTCAACAGGCGCATGATAGACGCGTGCCTGCGCGCCAATGCGCAATACGAGCAGCTGTCGCCGGGCCAGCTACATTGCGTCATCGTTGGCGCCGGGGCCACCGGTGTCGAGCTGGCTGCCGAGCTGCACAAGTCGATGCGGGAGATTGCCTCGCACAACCTCGACAACATCGATTTCGAAAGGCTGATCCGCATCACCCTCGTCGAGGCCGGGCCGCGCATCCTGCCGGCCTTGCCGGAACACCTCGCACGAGCTTCGGCACGCCTGCTCGTTGATCTGGGCGTTCAAATACGCTGCGGGATCAAGGTTACCGACGTGACGGAGGGCGGCATCAGGCTTGGCGAGAAGCTTTTTGTGCCGGCCGAGCTCGTCGTCTGGTCCGCTGGCATCAAGGCGCCGGATTTCCTGAAACAGCTCAATGGCCTCGAGACGGACCGCATCAATCGCCTGGTCGTTGATGAGACATTGCAAGCCAGAGGGGACGAGAACGTGTTTGCGATCGGCGACTGCGCGAGCTGTGTCCTGCCCGGCGAGGACAATCCCTTACCGCCGCGCGCCCAGACGGCCCATCAGCAGGCTGACCACCTGGTCAAGGTGATCGCCGCGCGTCTCGAGGGACGCGCCGCGCCGGCATTCCGTTACCGCGACTACGGCTCGCTCGTTTCGCTGGCCGACTACGGCTCTTTCGGCAGCCTGATCGGCGGATTGAAGATCGAAGGTCTGCTTGCCCGGCTGATGTATCGCTCGCTCTACAAGATGCACCTCAAGGCAGTGCACGGGACGTTGAAGACCGCGCTGGACACGATCGCCGGGGTCCTGGCGCAGCGCACCAAACCGCGAGTCAAACTGCATTGAATCTCGGGAGGGCAAGACAGTGGAAAAGTATGATGTCGTGATCCTCGGCGGCGGCAATGCCGGGATGGGCGTGACCGTGGCCACGCGCGCCGCCGGGCTGTCGGTGGCCATGGTAGAGGCGCGCGACCTCGGCGGCACCTGCCCCAATCGCGGTTGCACCCCGAAGAAGGTCCTCGTCGCGGCGACCCATGCGCTCCATGAGATCGAACGAGCCGATCGGCTCGACATCACGGTCGATACGCCGAGACTTGACTGGCGGGCTCTGATCGACCGCGAAAAGGATATGATCAGCGACATTCCGTCCCGCCTGTCCGGGTTGATGGCGAAGCGCGGCGTCGATGTCATCGTCGGCGAGGCCGCGTTCATCGGCAGCAATGCCATCAGCGTCGACGGCCGCGAACTCGAAGCCAGGAACATCGTCATCGCAACCGGCTCGAAGCCGCGTCCACTGCCGATTCCGGGCGCGGAGCATATGATCATCTCCGACGATGTCCTGAACGACCCGGTGCTGCCGCGCGCGGCCGTCTTCGTCGGCGGTGGCGTCATTGCCTTCGAACTAGGCCAAGTCTATGCGCGCGCCGGTGTGGCCGTGACAATCCTCGAAGCACTGCCGCATCTGCTTGGAACATTCGACGCCGATGCCGTTGCCCGGATCCGTGGCGAGAGCGAACGCATAGGTATTCGTGTCCGCACCCTGGCTTGGGTCAAGCGGATCGATAAGGCCAACGGACGGTTGCGCGTTAGCTTTGTGGCCGAAGGCGTCGAGTGCGCAGCGGACGCGGACAGGGTTGTCAATTGCGCCGGGCGCGTGGCCAATGTCGAGGGGCTCGATCTTGGCGCCGGCGTCATCGTGCATCGAGAGGGACGTATCGAGATCGATGATCATTTGCGTTCGCGTTCGAACCCGGACGTCTATGTCTGCGGCGACGCAGTGTGGAATTCTCCGCAGCTTTCGCCGGTAGCCACCTATGAGGGCGGCATCGTTGGTCGCAACATCGTCGATGGGCCGAGACACCGGCCGGACTATGGCCAGATACCGGCGTCGCTCTATACGGTCCCGGCCCTGGCCAGCGTCGGCCTGACCGAGGCCAAGGTGAAAGAGCAGGGACTTGGCGTCAAGGTCCATGTGAACGACATGCGGAGCTGGCTGTCCGCGAGGACCTATGCCGAAACCGTGGCGTGGTCGAAGATCATCGTCGAGGAAACGACGGACAGGATCGTCGGCGCCCACATGGTCGGCCATGCCGGCGAAGAGCTGATCCACATCTTCGCGCTCGCCATGAAACATGGCATCACCGCATCGCAGCTGTCCGAAACGGTCTACGGCTTCCCGACCTTCGCCTCTGACATCAGGAACATGATGTAACGAATTGAGGGGAGGCGGCGAACAGAATACGAACCTCTCCTGCGTTAATGCACGTGGGGCATCAAAACCATGCGAGAAAAGCATGGCCTTCGCCGACAGGCTTCGATGATAGGCTGCGTGCAACCCATGAAAGTGCAGAAATGGCCGTCGACGACCAGGCAATGACATTCGAACAGTCCGTCCAGGCTGCCATAGAACTCGACGCACCGCTGAACGAGCGGCTCGCCGTGATTGCGGCCGCTGTGCGCCGCCTGAACTCGGATTTCGCCGACGCAGTGGACCGCCTGGTGGCGCGCCTGGAGCAACAAGGGGCCGGAGCGATGGCGCCGGCTCCCGACGATGTCATGCCGGGGTTCCTGCTGCCTGACGACGAGGGCAGACTGGTTGGCCTACGCGACATCCTCCTCCGGGGTCCGGCCGTGATCACCTTTCAGCGCGGGCACTGGTGTCCTTATTGCCGGTTGAATGCGATTGGCATCGTCGAAGCTCAGCAGGAGATTGCGGCGCTGGGCGGCCAGGTCGTGGCGATCATGCCCGAGCGCCGCAGGTTCGCGAAGGCGATGAAAGCCGCCGTAGGCGCCAAGTTTCCATTCCTGACCGACATGGACAATGGCTACGCCCTCTCGCTCAACCTTGCGATCTGGATAGGGGCCGAGATGGAGCGGTTGATGGGCGTTGCGTATGATCTGCCAAATTACCAAGGCAACGCCAGCTGGTTCTTGCCGATCCCCGCGACTTTCGTCGTCGGCACGGATGGCATCATTACCGATCGCTTTGTCGATCCGGACTACCGCCAGCGGATGGACATCGACGACTTGATCGCGGCGCTCAGGCGGGCTCGCTGACGCCGAAGGTCGACCAGTCGGTCGACCGCAGCAGGTTGAGCAGCGTCGTCGCCACCGGCGAACGATGGCGGCCGGCGACGGCATAGACGGCGACGATCCGCGAAATGTCCAAGTCGCGGAGCTTGAGCCTACGGGTGTTCGGCGAGCGCGGCGCGGTCATCGAGACGAAGCCAACTCCGGCGTTGGCTTCCAGCAGCGCCAGCAGATCATGGTCGGTCTCGACTTCATGCGCGGTCCGCGGCGCCAGACCCTTCGCAGAAAGACAACGCGACAGCTCCTCGCTCGTTTCCCAATCGATCCGGCTGAGCACGGGCTCTGCGGCCAATTGGCTCAAGGCGACATCGGCCTCGTTACGGCGGGCAAGCGGATGATCGGAATTCACGACGAGCTCGATGCCTTCCTGGAACAGCGGCCAGGTGTCGAGCCGATCCCAAGCTTGCCCCAGCGGACCGGCGACGGCCAACTCGACCTCGCCGTTCTTCAGCGCATCGACGACAGCGGTCGGCGAGCCGCGGTTGATCTTGAGATGGACCCCAGGATAGGCCCGGAAAAGCTCCGTAAACGGCGAAACCAGAAGTGCGATGTTGACGCTGTTGGAAATGGTGACGTTGAGCGGTGCCACGTCGCTGCTCTGCACGGCCTTGGCGAGCGACTTGGCGGACGTAGCAGCATCGTAGCACTGCTGCAGCAAGGGCAGCATGCGTCGTCCAAGCTCGGTCAGATGGGAATGCTGGCGCTCGCGCCGAAGGAGTTCTCCACCCAACTCGTCTTCAAGTGTCTTGATCGCGCGCGTCAGCGCAGGCTGCGTGACGTTGCACTCTTCAGCTGCCCTGGTGAAGTTCAAGGTGCTGGACAGGGCCAGGAAATAGCGGACCTGCTGCATCTCCATGAATTTTCGCCCCCTCAGCGAAGTGGTCGGCTATGAATTACGATATGTTCGGAGACTAATGCAATGGAAGGCTTGCGCCGGCCGCGCCTCAGACTGAATGTCGGCAAAGCTTGCGAACTTGCAATGTCGGTTCCCTTTGGTAGATGGGCGGGGCTACGATGCGCCGAATCAAAGTCTTGGGATAAGGCTGCGTCGGTAGGGAGGAGTTAGATGAATTTCGAGCTGGGGATGCTTGTCGCAAGCTGTGTGCTCTTTCTAATCCAAGTTGTTATCGCTTCCCACGCAGCTAGTCTTCAACGAGGTTATCGTTGGACAGCCGGCTCTCGTGACGCCGAAATGCCCCCGCTCACCGGGGTCGCAGGACGGCTGGAACGGGCGCTTCGAAACTTCCTCGAGACATTCCCGGTGTTCGTGGCTGCAGTCCTCCTAGTCCGTGCGCTCGGCCGTGAGAGCGCCCTTAGCGAATGGGGATCTGGCCTCTATTTTTCAGCCAGACTGGTTTACCTTCCACTCTACGCAGCAGGCGTCCCCCTGATCCGCTCGCTCGTCTGGAACGTTGGGTTCCTTGGAATTGCCCTTCTTCTTTTTGCGTCAGCCTGGCCCGACCTATAGCGACGGTTTGCTAACCTTCTTATCCGCCTACTTCGAGGTAGCGCCTTCGCGTTGCTTGACGGCGAATTCCTCCTCCGGCGAATAGACCAGCGTCCTGCGGCCATAGGCGCCGAAATAGACGATCGCCAGAGCATACCAAACCGCTACCCCGATGACGCCCTGGCGGTATAGCGGGTCAGTAAGCTGGAACCCAATGGTGATCAAGGCGATGATCACAGTCAGCCACGCACCGAGCACGCCGAAGGGACTCCTATAGGGCCTTTCGATATTCGTGAAACGGCGGCGCAGTTGCAGGAACGTCAGCCCCTGCAGAAGATATGAGAACATAGCGCCAAACACGGCCATGTTCAGAAGAGTGCCACCGATGTAAGTGCCGGCGGCCCCGCCGCCTTGGGTGAACCAGATCACAACCATCACCAGGAAGCCCACGAGCGATCCTGCGATAAGCGCCACGTTCGGCGTCTTGTGCTCGCCGTGGGTTACGGAGAGGAAATGCGGGAAATAGCCCGCACGGCTCAGCGAATAGATCTGTCGCCCATAGGCGAAGATGATCGCGTGAAAGCTCGCTACTAGTCCGGCGACCGCAAATAGCGCTAGGATCTTAGCCCAGCCCGTTCCGTAAATGACCCTGAAGCCGTCAAGGATCGGCTCGCCGGACGTCCCGTAGGCGAAGGAACCGTCAGGCAATGCCGGGTTAATGATCAGGATTAGGAAACCCGTGGCCAGCAGCGTGAACATGCCGAGCATGATGCCTTTGGGCATATCTCGCTTGGGATCAATCGATTCCTCAGATGCAAGCGGCAACTGTTCAATCGCGAGAAACAGCCAGACTGCGAACGGCATCGCTGCGAAAATGCCCCTGAGGCCGAATGGCAAGAACGGCCCGTGCCCGTCCGGCAGCGCCATCGCGGCCCCGTCTGGTCCGATTCCGATATTCATGGCATTTTTGGCGAAGTCGAACTGTCCCGACGCCAGTGCGCTAACGAAGAAGAAAACCAGGATCGCTAGAGCGATGAGTGTGACGACCACAGTGACTCTAAATGAAAGAGCGACACCGCGCACGTTCAGCCCGACAAAGATCAGGTAGCCGACGAGCCACCAGACCGGCTGCCAGGCGTTTGGGGTGCCAGTGATGGCCGTCATGTAGGTGCCGATGAAATAGACCACGACCGCCGGGGTGAGCACATATTCAATGTTCTCCGCTATGCCAGTGATGAAGCCGCCCCACGGACCGAACGCCGTGCGCGCAAAAGAATAGGCCCCGCCAGTATGCGGCAGCGCCGGGCTCATCTCGGCAATCGAATAGGTCAGGCCAAGATACATGATGGCGATCAAAACGGTCCCGACGAACATGCCGCCCCAACCACCGACGGCAAAGCCAAGGTTCCAGCCCGAAAAGTCGCCCGAGATGACAGCGCCGACGCCAAGTGCCCAAAGCGAGAAGACCCCGGCGTGGCGCTTCAACACACGTTTTTCAAAATATTCCGAACCGGGAATGTGATAGGAGACACCCCCTTCATGTTTCTTGGAATCCCCAGCCATCGTTTGTCCCTCTCTGCTAATTTACAGGTTGTTCCAAATGCAAGGCGATCTGCTAAACAATCCCGTCACTGCCCTTCGACGTCGTAGGCTCACTGGTTGAACCACCAGTTGTGAAAAGTTGATGCTAAGCTGGCCGAGTTACTGCCCCTTCTCCTGACGCGGAGCGATGTGCCTTCCGATCTGTAGATCAGTCCGGGCTCGACGATCCATTCACCAGGGGAGAGCGATTCGACATCGTAACGCCCGTCAGAAAGGCGTGCTGCAAGCCCAACGTAGCGATAGCGGGTGCCGGAGATATCTGTGACTGAGCCGAAGATTGGTCGGTCTGCAAGGTAGCCGACGATCGCGCTTTCTACGCTAGCTTGCGAACCGGCCGGCCCGGCAATCCTAAGTGTGTAGTATTCGATCGGAACGCTTCTCGTGCCGATGCGCATCAGCTTATTCCTCGCTAAAGGAACGCATTCAGTCAGTATGCTCGCGCGAGTTCAATAAATCCATCAATATGAATGGATGGTGGCCAAGCCCTGTTGGCGCCACGCCGTCCTCCGCATACGCAGCATCGCCGAGGGTGATAAAAAGTGACGCGACGCACGCCAACTTCAAATGCGAGCGATGGAGGTCATTTTGACGGGCGTCACAATGTTACAAAATATCTCGTAACATATTGATATTATTATAGTAGTCCAGAGTTCAATCCTCTCTCGCAAACCCTACTCGTCGCATGGCCGTTTTCGGTTCCAACTTTTTTGTCGAACTTCGGCTTCTCGGCGGCAGTTAGCGCTATACGTCAAGCAGAAGGAGCATTCTGCCATGACGATGATCACCTGCGGGCTTATACACGCCTTGCCGCCATCGGACCGCCGCGTCTTTGGCCGTCCCGAAGCCGCCAGCTTTGTGGGTGCTAGTGTCGGTTATTTCGACAAGCTGGTGCGTGCCGGCATCATGCCGCCTCCGTTGCCGCTTCCTGGCGTCAAGCGCTGGGATGTCCGCGCACTCGAGAGGGCGCTTGACGACCTGAGCGGGATTTCCGAGTCTCAAGATTGCGACAACGAGTGGGATCGGCTCGTCCAATGAAGCGTAAGCTGCCGAAGCACGTCAAAGCCTTCATTGATCGAACCGGCCGGCCGCGGCACTATTTCAGACACTCGAACACCGCGTTACCAGGTCTTCCATACTCGACCGAGTTCATGGACGCCTATGGCGCGGCTTTGAAGGCGTGGGAAGCCGGCAGGGCGGCGCCAACAACCGTGATAGGAGCTAGTCGAACCCAGCCCGGCACAATCGCGGCGCTGATCCTCTCCTATTACGGCAGCGCAGATTTCAGAAATCTAGCAAAGGCGAGCCAGAAGACGTATCGAAACGCACTCGAGCGCATTCGGATTGAATACGGCATTGGCTCGGTCGTCACACTCGAGCGCAAGCACGTCCTCAAGATGATGGACAAGAAGGCTGAACATCCTGGCGCGGCCAACGAACTGCTGAAGATGATGAAGCTCCTGATGGGGCGCGCCATCGACATGGGGATGCGAAAGGACGATCCGACGATCCGGATACGACGGATGAAAATCAAGTCGGGTGGATTCATTGCTTGGGAGGAGCAGGACATTGTCGCGTTCTACGCGGCGCACGCAGAGGGCACCCGTGCCCGACTCGCTCTCGATCTACTGTTGTTTACGGGCCAGCGGCGCTCGGATGTGATTTGCATGGGCCGCCAGCACGTCAAGAACGACGTCCTTTCCATTCGGCAGCAAAAGACAGGCACGGCCGTCTCGATCCCGCTTCATGCACACCTCAAAGGCACGCTCGATGCCCGGCCCCAGGACAACCTCACCTTTCTCCTGACGCAATATGACAAGCCGTTCCAGCCCGAATCATTCACAAACTGGTTCCGGGTTTGTGTCCGCGAAGCTGGCTTGCGTGAGGATCTGGCAAGCGGCGCCATGGGGCTTTCACCGCATGGTCTAAGGAAGGCATGTAGCCGACGCCTCGCCCAAGCCGGGTGCACACCCCACCAGATCAAGGCGATCACGGGCCACAAAAAGCTTGATGAGATCGTTCGCTACACCGAGGCCGTCGATCAGATGCGTCTGGCTCATGAAGCGATGAATGCCATCGCCGAGCACGGAGCAGGAACAAAAACTGTCAAACCAAACAGTTTGGTTTGACAGTTTGACCCGTAACGTATTGAAAACGCTTCGTTGAGAAACCGCTATTCCACGCTGAGCCGATACCCAATACCGCGCACCGTCTGCAGCCAGACCGGGTTGGACGGGTCGCGCTCGATCTTGCGGCGCAGGCGGTTGATCTGGACGTCGATGGTGCGCTCGCCGACTTCCGAATCGTCGCCGACCAGTTCGTGGCGCGGGATCGTTTCGCCGGCCCGCGCCGCGAAGATCGCCAGGATCTCCTGCTCGCGGTCGGTCAGTTTCAGCGCCTCGCCGCCACGCTTCAGTTCGCGCCTGGCAATCTGGAACGTATAGGGGCCGAACACCAGCTGCTCGACCTTGGGCGTCGTCGCCGGGCCGCCGCGGCGCAGGATGTTGTTGATGCGCAGGATCAGCTCGCGCGGGTCGAACGGCTTCGGCAGATAGTCGTCGGCGCCGGCCTCGAGCCCGGTGATGCGGCTGTCGGTCTCGGACAGCGCGGTGAGCATGAGGATCGGCACGTTCTTTTCCGCCCGTAGCGCCTTGGTGAGATCGACGCCGGTTTCGCCGGGCATCATGACGTCGAGCACGAGCAGGTCGAAATCGAGACCGGCAAGCTTTCGCCTGGCCTCGCCGGAGTTACCGGCGACGGTGACGCGAAAGCCGTTCTCGGACAGATACTGCTTCAGCAGGTTGCGGATACGGGTGTCGTCATCGACCACAAGCAGATGCGGTGCGTCATCGTCCGGTGCAGTCGGATGATCAACCCTCTCAATGGTCTCCATGGCTCTTCCCCGATATTTTCGCAGGCACAATGTCAATCTGCGCTCTTAGTTCCGGATTGACCATCGCCTCCAGGAAGCGTTCGATCGAGGCACGTTCGGTGGCTCCGGAATCCTCCAATGCAGTACGGATGCGGCGTGACTGTGGCCGCGCCAGTGCCAGCGCCAGGGCGCGGCCCTTGGCCGTCGGGTAAAGTTCACGCTGGCGGCGGTCGCGAGGACCCTGCAACTGGACGATGTGGTCGGTGTCGATCAGCTGCTTGAGCACGCGGGCCAGGCTCTGCTTGGTGATCTTCAGCACGTCGAGCAACTCGGCCACCGTCAGGCCCGGCCTGCGGTTGACGAAGTGCAGGACGCGGTGATGGGCGCGGCCAAAGCCATAGTCGGCCAGGATCTGGTCGGGATCGGAGGTGAAATCGCGATAGGCAAAGAAAAACAGTTCGATGATGGCGAAGTCGATGCCGTCCTCGTCGGTGATCGCCGTCCTGATCGGTTTTCCGGCTGCGGGGCTTCGATCCGTCATCTTGTCTCCATGCAAAGGGGAATTATGTCAGTACTATTGACGCAATTTCCCGGCAATGGTAATTTTTGGCAAGCTTTTCGGCGGATTGCGAACGAAAAGGCAAGGGTGAGCCGTTTTTCCGGAACTTCCTGAGTTTGCCAGAGCTTAAATATCCGCCTACGCTTTGAGAACCCGGTCGCCCGGTGCGGGCCGACACGAAACACACAACGATACAACGATATGCGGGGTGGCACCCGCGGGAGGTTATCATGGCATCCGTTCCTTTCGACCAGTTGGACGGCTTCATCTGGATGAACGGCGAGTTCGTCAAATGGGCCGACGCCAAGATCCATGTGCTGACCCATGGCCTGCATTATGCCAGTGCCGTTTTCGAGGGCGAGCGCGCCTATGGCGGCGAGATATTCAAGCTCACCGAACATACCGAGCGCTTGCATGAATCGGCGCGCCTGCTCGGCTTCAAGATACCCTACTCGGTCGCCGAACTCGACGACGCGTGCCGCACACTCTTGAAGAAGCAGGGGTTCCAGGACGCCTATGTGCGCCCGATCGCCTGGCGCGGCAGCGAGCAGATGGGCGTCTCGGCGCAGAACAACCGCATCAATTGCGCCATCGCCATCTGGCAGTGGCCGAGCTATTTCGATCCGGCGCAGAAGCTGAAGGGCATCCGCCTCGACATGGCGGAGTGGCGTCGTCCCGATCCGCGCACCGCGCCGTCGAAGTCGAAGGCTTCCGGCCTCTACATGATCTGCACCATGTCCAAGCATGCAGCTGAGGCCAAGGGCTATGCCGACGCTATGATGCTCGACTGGCGCGGCCGGGTTGCCGAAGCAACCGGCGCCAACATCTTCTTCGTCAAGGACGGCAAGATCCACACGCCGATGCCCGATTGCTTCCTCGACGGCATCACCCGGCGCACGATCATCGGCCTTGCCAAGGATCGTGGGATCGAGGTGATCGAGCGCGTCATCATGCCGGAAGAACTCGAAGGCTTCGAGCAGTGCTTCCTCACCGGGACGGCGGCTGAAGTGACGCCCGTGGCGGAGATTGGACCCTACCGATTCGAGGTCGGCGAGATCGCCAAGACATTGATGAAAGACTATTCTGTTGCAGTGCAACCGAAGCATGCGATTGCTGCAGAATAACGAAAGTCACAGCTTTTTTGTCAAGCAGGGGCGGTTTTCGAGCCGCCCCTTTTATTTCAGCATCTCTGCATTTGACTTTCACCCATTTCAGCGTCTCATGATGGCGTCGGCCCGGGAGGCTGACAGTCATGGAGGGACTGGAAATATGGACATGAACACGCTTCTTCCGATCATTGTTCAGGTGATTATGGGTGTCATCGGTGGTCAGGCGGTGGGCGCGGCGCTCAAGCAAGCGGCGTTGGGTCAGCTTCCCAAAATCCTGGGCGGCGCCATTGGCGGTGTCGGCGGCGCGGCCATCCTCGGCAGCCTGCTTGGCGGCGGTACGGTCGATCCGGCAGCGGCTGCGGCGGCAGCGGGCGGATTGGGCAGCGCGTTGAACCTGGAGAACATCCTCGGCGGCGCTGGCGGCGGCGCCATCCTGACCGGCATCATCGGCGCGGTCATGAATGCGATGAAGAAGTAAGCCTCGAGACATCGGACTTTTTCGCATGGGCGGCTTCGGCCGCCCATTTGTTTTTCGGCTCATCGAGATGGCCGCCGGCGGTGGACGGCGTTCGCATCTGTCTCTACATCAGGTCGGTTCAAGAGACTGCGCGTTGAGAGATGCGCGCCGCGCCCCAGTACTGCGAAAGGACAATCATGGGTCAGCTCAATGCCGGGATCGTGCCTGTCACGCCCTTCCAGCAGAACTGCACGATCCTGTTCGACATGGACGACAAACAAGGCGTCGTCGTCGATCCGGGCGGCGACATCGACAAGGTGCTGGCGGTGCTGAAGGACAATGCGATCACCGCGGGCGCGATCTGGATCACGCACGGCCATATCGATCATGCCGGCGGTGCGATGGAGCTGAAGGAGGCGCTCGGCGTCGACATCATCGGCCCGCATGAGGCTGACCAGCCGCTGCTCGCAAATCTGGAGAACCAAGCAAAGCGCTTCGGCATCACCGATGCCGTGCGCAATTGCGTTCCCGACCGTTTCCTCACCGAGGGCGAGACCGTGTCATTCGGAGCGCATTCGTTCGAAGTCCTGCACTGTCCGGGTCATGCACCCGGGCACGTCGTCTACTACAACCGGGCGGCCAAGTTCGCCCATGTCGGCGATGTGCTGTTTCGCGGCTCGGTCGGGCGCACCGACCTGCCCGGCGGCGACCATGCGGCGCTGATCGCCTCGATCAAGGAGAAGCTTCTGCCGCTCGGCGACGACATCGGCTTCATCTGTGGCCATGGTCCTGGCGGCCGCTTCGGTGAGGAGCGGAGGACCAACCCGTTCCTGACCTGACGGCAGGCCTGCTCACACGGCACCATCACCTCAAACAAAAAAGCGCCACCCGTGGGCGGCACTTTTGGTATGAAACAGAAAATCCGCCTCAGTTGGCGACGCAGAAGTGCTGGTCGCCGTCATTGCCCGTAAACGTGCCGGTACGGGCGTTGAAGGTCCGGTAGCGGTCCGAGCAGTATTCGTACCAGGCGCGGGTCCACGGTTCGGCGTAGCGGTCGGCATAGACGACACGCGGCTGCTCCACATAGTAGCGGCGAACCGGCGCCGGCCGCACATAACGATAGTCATAGTCGTCATCGTAGTAGCTGTAGCGGGGCTGCGGATTGCTCAGCGCGCCGGCGATCAAGGCGCCGGCCGCGAGGCCGACAACGCCGGCGGCGAGGGCGTCGCCATTGTCGTGGTGGTGACGGCGCCAGCGCCAGTCATCGGCATTGGCCGCCGGCAAGGTGGCCAACGTGGTCGCGGCGATACCCGCGGACAGGATGGCGGTCTTGAGAATTCGGTTCATTCGGTCTCCTTCGTGCCGGTCCGGGGTAGTTTCAGGGGATACGGACCGGTTTTAGCGAAGGTTAATAGGAGACCGTGGCTGAACGGGGGCTGAACGAAAATTCGCCGGATGGATCAAACGCACGCGGCATACCATAGGTCGGGCGGGAGTGGACCCGCCTCATCGGCCTCCGTCCGATCTGTCTTGAGCCGGCTTAGCCGATCGACAGATTGACGGCCTTCGGACCCTTGCCGCGCTTGTCCGGCTCGGTGTCGAATGTCACTTTCTGCCCATCCTCCAGACCGGGAAGACCCGACGCCTGCACGGCCGAAATATGGACGAAGACATCCTTCGCGCCATCGTCCGGCGTGATGAAGCCGAAGCCTTTGGCATGATTGAAGAATTTGACGGTGCCGGTCTGCGGCATGGGAAGCTCCCTTTGATCCCATAAATTCCAGTCTCGGGCCGGCAAATGCCCGAGTGGAAATTTGTCCTTTATTTTAGCGCTATCGGCAAGAGAAAGTTTTTGCACGCCCCGGCAAGCATTTAGGGGCATGGAAAAGGCGCGACGGGTGACCGTCGCGCCTTTGAAAAACTCAATCCCGGCCTGGAAGCCGGTTCATGATCTCGCAATATGCCTGGCTGGTCCGCGTGGACGAACGCGGGTCAGACGGATCAGGCCGCGCGGAGATTGACCGCCTTGGGGCCCTTGCCCATGCGGTCGGGCTCGACGTCGAAGGTGACCTTCTGGCCGTCGACCAGCGTGCGCAGGCCCGAAGCCTCGATCGCGGAAATGTGGACGAACACGTCCTTGGCGCCGCCATCGGGCGTGATGAAGCCGAAGCCTTTGGTCGCGTTGAAGAATTTAACGGTGCCGGTCTGGGCCATTGGGGAAACTCCTTCACCCGTGTCAGTCTTGTGGTTTGCCCGCCGCCTGGCGCCGTGGGCAAGTCCCGGTGGTTGCTTCGGCAGTCATGCATTGGCGCATGGTCAAACCCCCCGCCGAAAACGGGGCCGTCAGAGATTCACAGTATCGGGGAAAGGTCGTCCAAAACGTTCCGCTCTCCGGGTCGCAAATGCCCGAACACAAAATTTATCGCACGGAAACGTGATGGTTGCAAGACAGGCGCCGCGGGGCGCCCCGATCGGCGCATCCCGACGCATGGCTTCGATAGACCTGGCTTCCGGTCCGGTCATCGGCCAGAGCCTGTTCGCGCATCGTCCAGCGCGCATGCCCGCGCTGCTATTCGAGGCGCGGGCGGCGGTATGATGCGCCTCCGGTCTTCCGCAAACGGCGGTTGCATTTGGCAAGGGATTAGCGAGGATCGGCAGGCGTGTTTTGCGCCGAGGCGGGGGCTCGAGGGAGATATTCATGAAATTTCTTGTGACGCTTTTCTCGCGGCAGGGTTTTGCTCTCCTGTTGCTGTCGGCACTTCTGGCAGCTTGCACCGTGGTGGTGGACGAGGGGCCCGGTCCGCGCCCGCGCCCACCAAGGCCGGAGCCGCAATTCTGCACCAGGGAGTATGAGCCGGTCTGCGCCCGTCGAGGCAGCGACCGCCAGACCTTCGCCAATGCCTGCCTTGCCGATCGGGCCGGATACCGCATCGTGCGAGATGGCCCGTGCCGCGACGGTGGCGGCGGCGGCGGTGGCGAGGAGCAGACCTTCTGCACGCGCGAATACGCTCCGGTCTGCGCCCGCCGCCACGGCGAGTTGCGCACCTTCCCGAACGAATGCGAGGCCCGCGCCGCGGACTATCGCATCGTCGGCGACGGACCGTGCTGAACGAGGCAGGACCTTGCCATCCTGCCATGGCAAGGATCTGCAACAGGCGTCCCATCTCTCCGTTTTGGCGGGGAAGTGGGCGCGACGTTGCCTGCCAGGTTCCATAACCGCGTGGCGATGCCCAGTGCGTCTTGAAACTGCCGGCCGTATGGCTTAGGTCCGGCTGGCGGACAAACACGGCAGGTTTCCCATCAACAGAGATCAAAGAAGAGCGGCGGGCGCGGGCGCCAGATCGGGTTCCGGAGGGCCGCCGCCCACGGTGCTCGACCGGTATGTGCAGCAGGCGCTGCAGCTGCACCAGACCGGGCGCCGGCAAGAGGCCGAGACGCTCTACCGGCAAGTGCTGGCGCAGAAGCCGAACCATGCCGCCGCGCTGCATTTCCTCGGGCTTTTGCTGCATCAGACCGGGCGAAGCGAGGAAGGGCTCGACCTCATCGAGCAGTCGGTGACCCTGCAGCCGAAGAATGCCGACTTCCTCAACAATTTCGGCACGGTCATGCGCGATCTCGGTCGCGTCGCTGCTGCCGTCGATTTCTTCCGCGGCGCGGTGGAGATTCGGCCGGACCAGCTTGCGGCGCGCGACAATCTCGGCTCGGCGCTGAAGCAGCTCGGCCAGTTCGAGGGCGCCGAAGAGATTTATCGCGGCACGATCGGCCGCAATCCGTTCCACGTGCGTGCCCGGATCGGGCTTGCCGAAACGCTGCAGGAAGCGGGCCGGCTGGACGGGGCGCTCGCCGTCTTCCGCGAGGCGCTGACGATCCGGCCGAAGGATGCGGAACTCCTGTACGGACTGGGCGTCGGCATGATGGAAAAAGGCAGGCTTGGCGAGTCTGCCGATCTCGCCCGGCAGGCGCTGGCGATCGATCCCGCTATGGCGAAGGCCTGGCTGCTGCTGACGCAGGTCAAGCGTCAGCAGGAGCGCGACGCCGAGCTTGCCGGCATGGAGGCCCAGCATGCCAAGGCGCCGGAAGGCAGCCTGGCGCGCATGCAGCTTTCGTTCGGCCTCGGCAAGGCGAATGACGATTTGAAGGATTATGGCCGCGCCTTCGACTATTTCGCCGAAGGCAATGCCATCCGACGCCAAGGCATCGACTACGATGCGGCGAGGACGCGCGACGAATTCGAAGCGATGAAGGCGGTCTTCGACAAGGCCTTCTTCGAAAAGCACAAGCCGAGCGCGATCGCCGACGATACGCCGATCTTCGTCGTCGGCATGCCGCGCTCGGGCACGACGCTGGTCGAGCAGATCATCGCCAGCCACCCCCAGGTCTATGGCGCCGGCGAGCTCAGCATTCTGAAGACGGCGGTCGGCAAGCAGTTCCCGATGAGCATGCACGGCGGCTTTCCCGGGGGGATCGCCGACATGCCCGACAAGGCCTTCGCCGAGGCGGGGCAGGCCTATCTCGACATGCTGCATGCCCGCTATCCCGGCTTCCGGCACGTTACCGACAAGATGCCCGGCAACTTCCTGCTGGTCGGCTTCATCCATCTGATGCTGCCGAAGGCAAAGATCATCCATTGCGCGCGCGACGCGGCGGCGACCTGCCTGTCGATCTACAAGGTGCATTTCCGCGGCGACAGCCATCGCTACGGCTACGATCTCGGCGAGCTTGCCGACTTCCACAATCTCTACACCGACATCATGGCGCATTGGCGCGCCGTGCTGCCCGGCGTCGTGCATGATGTGCGCTATGAGGATTTCGTCGCCGACCAGGAAGGCCAGACGCGGGCGCTGATCGCCCATCTCGGCCTGCCGTGGGACGATGCGGTGCTGTCGTTCCACGAGACCGACCGTCCCGTGCGCACGGCCTCGGCCGCGCAGGTGCGCCAGCCGATGTACCAGGGGTCAGTCGACCTGTGGAAGCGCTATGGTGATCGGCTGAAGCCGCTGCTGGACAAGCTGGTGTAGGTCAAAATTGAGGTGAGGCTCCGCCTGACCTCAATATTGACCTACCCTGTGAGATGCCTAGAGTTCTATGAAGGGCTGGAAGCCGCCGAAGATCATGCGCTTGCCGTCGAAGGGCATGGTCGACCAGTCACCCTTCAGCCGCTCATCGGCCATCACCTTGGCCATCACTGCGTCGCGGCTCTGCCTGGATTCATAGACGACCCATGCGAAGATAACGATCTCGTCGTCCGTGGCCTGCACGGCGCGCGGGAACGAGGTAAGTTCGCCATAGGGCACGTCGTCGCCGACGCATTCGACATAGGCAAGCGCGCCATGCTCCTTCCAGACGACGCCGCCGGTGTTGGCCAGCTTCTTGTAGTCGTCGAGTCTTGCTTTGGGTACGGCAAGCAAGAAACCATCGACATAGGACATGGGGTTCTCCTGATTTGAGAGCGATCTCCCTTCTCCCCTTGTGGAGAAGGTGGCCGAGCGAAGCTCAGTCGGATGAGGGTGTTCCAGCCTGACGCCGACTTACCCCTCACCCGGATTGCCAGCCGAATTGCGAAGGGCAATTCGGGGCAATCCGGCCTCTCCCACAAGGGGAAGAGGCAAAAAGGGATCAGGCCTTCACCGGCGCATTCATCGCCCATTCGACGCCGAAGGGATCGCGCATATTGCCCCAGCGATCGCCCCAGAACATCACTTGCAACGGCATGACAACTTCGCAGCCGGCATCGACGGCGCGCTGCCACCAGGCTTCGATGTCGTCGCTGGCGAGATGGAGCTGCATGGTGTAGCCCTGCGGCTTGACCGGGGACATGCCGTGCTCGGGATAGAAATCGGAAATCATCAGCGTCGAGCCGTTGATGTGAAGGTGGATGTGCATGGTGCGGCCCTGCTCATCCGGCGGATAGAAGAAGACCTGCTCGGCGCCGAAGGCCTTCTGGTAGAATTCGGCGGCCTTGAAGGCGCCGTCCAATTGAAGGTAGGGCGTCAAGCCGCCGAGGACTTTCGCGGCAGGCTGGGTTTGCGGCTGATCGTTCATCTTTTGCTCCTCTTTGCGTTTGATTGGCCTTGCGAACCGTAGGACGAATGAAGTGGCGGCGATCCTACATGGCTGACGAGATCTTTTTAGTGCCGCGACCGAGGCGCCGGTCGTCGGCGGTTGAAGTGGCCCTGGAGCCTGTCAATGGCGCCTGCCGCAATGGGCCGGGCAGCCGCTTTCATCTCGCTCGCTCAGGGAGCCCTGCAAATCCGAGGGCCGTTTTGAGCGTCGATGATGATTTCCGGCCAGCCGATATCCTTGCGCAATTCGATCGGCAGTGAAAGGAGCGCGCGCTCGCTGCGGTAACGGGCGCGGTTCGCCGCGTAGCGGGCCGCTATGCGGCTTACGGATGACAGAATGGACATGATGCTTTCTCCTCGATTGAAGCCGGCATCATCGTGTCGGCATCCCAAGGACGTGGCGCGCGGCCACGATCCGACAGACCGCCGAAACTTTTTGGCCGGCCCACGACAGGCCGGCCCCTGGGCTTGTCCTCAGCCCACTGTCTCGGCCACCGAGCGGAAGAAGTCCTCCGGGCCGTCGACCTCGGTCAGCCGGTGCCTCTCGATCAGCCAGAAGCGGTTGCCGATGGCGCGGATGAAGGAGCGGTCGTGCGAGGCGAGCACGCAGCTTGCCTGATGCGCCAGCAGTTCCGCTTCCAGCGCTTGCTGGCCGTCGATGTCGAGATGGTTGGTCGGCTCGTCGAGCAGATAGAAGTTGGGATTGGCAAGCCGAAGCGCCAGCATCATCAGCCGCGCCTTCTGGCCGCCGGACAGCATGCCGATCTTGCGCTCCTGCATGTCGATGGCGACGCCGGCACCTGCGAGCAGCGAGCGGGCGCGCTGCTCGCCGACATCGAATTTTCGCGAGACCATCGCCAGCGGCGTGTCATCGCCGCTCATCCCGGACAGAGCCTGGTCGCTGTAGCCGAGCACCGTGGACGGCGTCACCTTCACGCTCTGCACGGTTTCAGGTTCGACAATGGCATTCCTGATCAAGGTGACAAAGCGCGATTTGCCGACGCCGTTGCGGCCGAGCAGCACGATCCGGTCACCCTGACAGATGTGGCGCTTGCCGGTGCGAAACAGCAGCGACCCGTCGGGCGTTTCGACCGCTGCGTCGTCGAGCGTGATCAGCACTTTTGCGTGCGTTCCACGATTGGCGAGCCTGATCGCGCCTGCCGAATTCTCGCGATGCGCGGGTGCTGCCGCCTCTTCCAGGCGTTCGGCCCGCTGGTTGAGCTGCTTGGTCTTGACCGTCAGCAGGTCGCTGCCCGAATTGATGCCGATATTGTTCAGCTTTGCCGCCTGCCGGCGCAACTGTTGCGCCACCTTCATGTCGCGCTGGAATTTGCGCTCCGTCGAGGCATCGACTTCGTCCAGCGCGTCGCGTGCCCGCGAATAGGGCAAGGAAAACACCGGCGACTGTTCCGGTCGCAGGAACAGTGTCCGGTTGGTGGTGGCGTCGAGAAAGGCGCGGTCATGGCTGGCGATGACGACAGGCACTTCGCGCGGCAGCGCATTGAGCCAAGTTTCCAGCTGGCTGATCCGGGCAAGGTCGAGGTGGTTGGTCGGCTCGTCGAGCAGCAACACATCCGGGTTGGTGACCCAGACGCTGGCGATCAGCGCGAGCCTCTGCCATCCGCCGCTCAAGGCGCGCATCTCTCGCTCGCGCATCGGCTCGGGCACGTCGAGCGAATCTAGCACCACGTCGACACGCCAGAGTTCGCTTTCGGCCTGATCGGCCGGCAAGGCATCGGCCACGACCTGATGAAAGCTGCTGCCGAGGAGCGCAGGCGGAACGGACTGTTCGACATGGCCGACACGCAGGCCGCGCGTGCGAGTGATGTCGCCGGATGTCGCTTCCATCTCGCCGGTCAGGCATTTGAGCAAGGTGGACTTGCCGCGGCCATTGGCGGCAACGATGCCGAGCCGGTCGCTGGCGCCGATGGTGAGGTCGAGATTGGAGAACAGCGGCGCACTCATGGTGACGCCGAGGGATTTGAGGCTGATCAGGGCCATGTCGATTTCTCTGGTCTTGCCGGAAGAAACTCCGGTCGATGCACTTTGACGGTGCGCGGGCAGGCCATCAGGCCAAGCATTGCGGCACCACGAAGAGCAGACCAAAAATCGAAGCGGGAAAAACCCGGACCGTCCTGGTCAGCCCTGCAAGCTAGCTCGCAGGGCAGAAATCGGGCCACGCTGACGATGGTGACGAAAAAACGTAAACACGTGAGCCCTCCTTTCAAGACAACACGTTGAGTGTGCGGAGCGATTACACCAAAGGCGGGGTGGGTGGCAATTGGCTGCCAAGGACGGTGGGCAACCGGCGGCGATTGTCACACGGACCTCAAGTGGCCTCCGCTTACTCCGTACTCTTTATTCAGATCCAGCAGGAAATGGCCGAAAACCGCGCTTTTGCGAAGATCAACAACGATAACAAGAAGGGCGTTGAACCTGCCGGTGCCAATCAAAACCTGGTCAAACCGGTTTTGGGCGTCTCGGTAGACATAGTGGACGTCGTTCAAATAGGGCAGCCCGATCTCATCCAGATCCAGCGCTTCGACATATGGCCATATGTCTACTGCAGCCTCTGCTGTGGCGATGACGTTCGTCATAGGCTCCGCAAAGCAAGCCTTGAATTCGTCTTCCTGAAGTCTGCGAGTGACGACCATTACGCATTCTAGACGCCGGTTGAGAATGCCCGCAATAGGTATGCAGCCCGCTTACCTTCCCGGCCTGCCCGTTTTGCCTGGCCGTCGTTTCTCGCGGCGGGCGTCGCCCGGGTCTTCGTAGGAGCCGATGCCGGTGCGTTGACGGACGATGGGTTTGCTGGAATCGTCGCGATCCTTCGCGCCCCCCTCTCCCCTGCCGGGCATCTCCCCCACACGGGGGGAGATTGGCTGTGGCTTCGCCGGCACTTTTCCTTCGACCGGTGTCTCCGTCCGCCGCACCGTCATCTCGTCCAGCGAGTTCTTCTTGAACAGCGGCTTGGTGGGCTCGCCCGGGATGCCGAAGTCGGAGCCGTGCGCTTCCTGCGCCGACTGTTTCTTGAACAGCGAACGGGACACCGCGCCTGATGGCGTCGGCATGTCGGTGCCAGGCCCCATATCGTCCAGCGACGGCTTGGCGAACAGCGGCTTCTTCACCGGCACCGCGCCGTCGGCGCCCATTTCGTCGAGCGCCGGCTTGCGGAAGAGGTTGGACCGGGCAGCCTTGGCCGCCTCTTCGGCGGCACGCGCTTCGTCGAACTTGCGGAAACGCTCCTGTTCCTCCGATGTACGATGTTTGGCCACGCCCTTGTTGTGCTTGCCCTTCTCGCGACCCGAGACCGGGCTTTCCATGTCGGCATATTTGGCCAGCGGATCATCGGAGATCGACAGTTCCATCTCGCGCAGCCGCTTGATCTCGTCGCGGATACGCGCCGCCTTCTCGAAGTCGAGATTGGCGGCGGCGTCGCGCATCTGCTTGTCCATGGCGTCGAGATGGGCTTTCAGATTGTTGCCCATCATGGCGCCGGCGCTGTCGGTGAATTGCGAGATGTCGGCGCGGACATGGTCCTTCTCGTAGACCGAATCCAGAATGTCGGAGATGCGCGACTTGACCGATTCCGGCGTGATGCCGTTGGCCGCGTTCCACTCCATCTGCTTCTCGCGGCGGCGGTTGGTCTCGGCCATCGCCCGCTCCATCGAGCCGGTGACCTGGTCGGCATAGAGGATGACCTTGCCGTCGACGTTGCGGGCGGCGCGACCGATGGTCTGGATCAGCGACGTCTCGGAGCGCAGGAAGCCCTCCTTGTCGGCGTCGAGGATGGCGACGAAGCCGCATTCGGGAATGTCGAGGCCTTCGCGCAAAAGGTTGATGCCGACGAGCACGTCGAAGGCGCCGAGGCGCAGGTCGCGCAGGATCTCGATGCGCTCCAGCGTGTCGATGTCGGAATGCATGTAGCGGACGCGGATGCCCTGTTCGTGCAGGTACTCGGTCAGGTCCTCGGCCATGCGCTTGGTCAGCACAGTAACCAAAGTGCGGTAGCCGGCCCGGGTGGTTTCGCGGATCTCGCCGACGACATCGTCGACCTGGGACTTGGCCGGACGCACTTCGACCGGCGGATCGATCAGGCCAGTCGGGCGGATGACCTGCTCGGCGAACACGCCGCCGGACTGTTCCATCTCCCACCCGCCCGGCGTTGCCGAGACGGCGACGGAAAGCGGACGCATGGCGTCCCATTCTTCGAAGCGCAGGGGCCGGTTGTCCATGCAGGACGGCAGGCGGAAACCATATTCGGCCAGCGTCGCCTTGCGGCGAAAGTCGCCGCGATACATGCCGCCGATCTGCGGCACGGTAACGTGGCTTTCATCGATGAAGACCAGCGCATTGTCGGGGATGTATTCGAACAGGGTTGGCGGCGGATCGCCTGGCTGGCGGCCAGTGAGATAGCGCGAATAGTTCTCGATGCCGGCGCAGGAGCCGGTCGCCTCCAGCATCTCCAGGTCGAAACGGGTGCGCTGCTCCAGCCGCTGCGCCTCAAGCAGACGCCCAGCCTTTTCAAGCTCTTGCAGGCGGTGCTTGAGTTCTTCCTTGATCGACTTGATGGCTTGATTCAAGGTCGGGCGCGGCGTTACATAGTGCGAGTTGGCGTAGATCTTGACGCTCTTCAGCTCGCCGGTCTTCTGGCCAGTCAGCGGGTCGAACTCGGTGATCGACTCGATCTCGTCGCCGAACATCGAGATGCGCCAGGCGCGGTCTTCCAAGTGGGCCGGAAAGATCTCGATCGTATCGCCGCGCACGCGGAACGAGCCACGGACGAAATTGATGTCCTGTCGCTTGTACTGCTGGGCGACGAGGTCGGCGAGCAGCGCGCGCTGGTCGAGTCGATCTCCGATCTGCATCTGGAAAGTCATCGCCGTGTAGGTCTCGACCGAACCGATACCGTAGATGCAGGAGACCGAGGCGACGATGATGACGTCGTCGCGTTCGAGCAGCGAGCGCGTCGCCGAATGGCGCATGCGATCGATCTGCTCGTTGATCGAGGATTCCTTCTCGATGAAGGTGTCGGTACGCGGGACGTAGGCTTCCGGCTGATAGTAGTCGTAGTAGGAGACGAAATACTCGACGGCGTTTTCCGGGAAGAATTTCTTGAACTCGGAATAGAGCTGCGCGGCCAGCGTCTTGTTGGGCGCCAGGATCAAGGCAGGGCGCTGCGTCTCCTCGATCACCTTGGCCATGGTGAAGGTCTTGCCGGAACCAGTGACGCCGAGCAGCACCTGGGTGCGGTCGTTGCCGTCGACGCCCTCGACGAGATCCTTGATCGCCGTCGGCTGATCGCCTGCCGGCTCGAAATCCGACACCATCTTGATGGCGATGCCGCCCTCGGATTTTTCCGGGCGCGCAGGGCGGTGCGGCGTCCAGAGCACGCCGTCCTTGTGGAGGGGATTGCCGGATTCAATGAGCGCGGAGAGCGCGGCCACCGTGGCGGTGACGCCGCTGGACGTCATCGTCTCGGCTTCTTCCAGCGAGATGTCGAGCCCGGCAACCGGGTTGAGACCGGCCGCGGTGCGCTCTCTGGCCGTCGCCGCGCCACCCATCGAGGTGCCACGCGCCGTCCGGCCAGGAGAGGCGGAGCGCTCGGGGATCTTCTTTGCAGCTTTCGGCTTCGGCTGCTGCTCGGCCTCGCGCTCGATCTGTTCGGCCCAGTCGGCGATCGAGCCGGTCAGCGGCGTACCGGAGAATTCGGCCTGCGGCGCCTCGGCAAAGCCGCCCTTGTGCAGCGGCGCCTCGGCATCGAGGAAATCGGTCAACGGGCTGCGCCGCTTCGGCGCGCCACGGTCGTCTTGCGCCGCCGAGGGCGTTTTCTTGTCGGGAAGTTTGGCCATGACCCGAATATGGGAGGACTCGGCCAAAATGGAAAGAGCGGAGTGAAGAGGGCTGCACGGCCAGGCCAAGCTGCTGACAGAAGGCTGTCAGGAGCGGTGGCGTGCCAAGACGTACCCGCTCAATTGAACCACAGCGCGAAAGTCAAAAAGCCGGCGCCGCCGAACTGGCGCTGGATCTGGTCGAATTCCTCGCCGGTCAGGATCTTGCCGCTTTCGAGATAGGGGGCGATGGCCGGGCCGGTGATCGACAGCACCAGGTCGAAGGGTTTCGGCTCGTCGAAGAAGCGCTTCATGTTGATGCCCTTGTCGGCGATGCGGAAATGCGGCAGCAGCGTGCGGCCTTCGAGCAGGTCCTCGGCCATGGTAAGCGCGGCGAGCCAGGCCTGGACCTGCTCCTCGCCGACCTCGAGGCCGGTCAGTAGATTGGCGCCCTTCTGCTGCGGGCCGGGCAGCCATTCGCGGTCATTGTCGGTCTCGGCGCGGATCGCCTTCCAGTCCTCGCGCGACAGCCGGATCATCTCGATCAGGTGACGGCGCGCCGCTTGCCGGCGCTCCGGCTCGACCACCGGCCAGTTGATGAGATGCACCAGCGAGATGAAGTCGGCAAAGCGCCATTCGGACGAAAAGATGCTGCCGTTCATGCCGCCGTCGAGCGGGACGAGCGTGTCCTGCAGCGGCAGTTTGGCGCGCGGGAACAGCATGTGGAACGAGCCGTCGAAAGTGTTTTTGAAATCATGCGCCAACCAGAAATCGGCCTGCGCCATCAGGAATTCGGCATAGCCCCGCAGCCAGTAGCCGTCGGCACGATCGAAGCGGAAGGCGAGGGTGGGAGCGGCGGTGTCCTGCACGCTGCCGCGCGACAGGGCCGCCATGATGGCGACGGCGCTTTCGTCCGGTGCGATCTGGCCATCCTCGTTGAGATCGATGCCGAGACGGCCGAGGTCTATGACCATTCCGATATCGGCATCGGCAGGCACCGAGCCCAGCGTGGCGGCGGATTTTTCGAGCCGGTCGCGAAAGGCGGTCAGGATGGCGCGGAATTGCTCGTAGGTTAGGGGCTCGGGATTGGGGTTGTCGGGCACGGGAAGCCGCATCAGCGGCAGCATGAAGGATTGCGGGCTGTCGAAACCGTGGCGGTGCAGGCCGCCTGCCAGGATCTCCAGCGCGGTGAAGAATTCACCGGCGCCGGCGGCATAGGCCGACGCCGGATCGCTGGCGGCGGCGGCTTCGAGCGCGGCGAGCGCGCCATCGCGATCTGCCACGGTCCTGGCCTCGAACAGGGCGGCCGGATCGGGGGCCGCGGCACTGGCGGAAGCAAGCGGCAGCAGCAGGAAGACGGCGGAGACGACCAGTCTCGACAATCGCTTCATTTGGATACCTCTCTTTTGCAAGCTGCCGCAAATATACACGCATTCGGATCGCCGCGCCTGCCGGTCCTCATGCCGCGACAGCGCGACAGCCGCGGCGCCAATTGCCGACAGATACGCTTCAACCGATCGGGCAGACAGTCTACACAAGGCAAACAACTGGGCGCCGCGTGTCGAACTATCCGCTCTCCTACAAATTGTCCTGGCTGCCGCGCTTCCTCCGGCCGTCGCTCAGTGGCGACGTGCGCGGATTCGCGCCGCCGGCCGGAATGCTGATCGAACCGCCGCCTGCGCGCACGGTGCGGCTGGCCTTCGTCGGCGATATCTCGGCCGTCGCCAACCGCGGCGCGCCGGACTGCGATCCGGCGATCAAGGCATTGCTTGCCTCCGCCGATCTGGTGGTCGGCAATTGTGAAAGCCCTGTCGTCGAGCGGCCGAGCGCGGTGATGGGCACGCGGCTCGGCACGCATCATGCGATGGACGAACGCTTTCTCGTCGCGGCATTGGCGGCGGTCGGTATTGCGCGCGAAAAGCTCGTTCTGTCGCTGGCCAACAACCATGTGCTCGACCAGGGCGTCGCTGGTTTCGATGAGACGGTCGCGGCGTTGAAGCGGCTTGGCATCCGTACCATAGGTACCGCCGCGAAGGGGCCGGTCGAGCGGCTTGCGGTCGGGCCGCTGACCATAGGCTTCGCCGCCTTCACGCTATGGCGCAATGCCGATGCCACAAAATTCTCGGGCCGCGTGTCCATGCAAGGCGACCCGGCGCAGTGGCCGCCAGCTGCGGCCAAGGGCTTCGATCTTGTCTGCGCGGTGCCGCATTGGGACTGGGAGTTTCGGCATTATCCACGCGCCGAAACGCGGGCGCTGGCCAGGCAGTTGGCCGGGCACGGCGTCGGACTGATCGCCGGCCATCACGCCCATGTCGTGCAGCCGGTCGAGCGGATCGACAAGACGCTTGTCGCCTACGGGCTTGGCGATTTTCTCGGCACCGCCTTTGCCCGCCAGCCATGGCCGGGCCGTATCAGCTCCATCCTCGCCGTCGATGTCAGCGCGGACCTCGGTATGCGTGGAAAGATCGTCGCCTATCGAATGCATCCGTTCATGCGGCTGCGAGCCGGCGATCATGAGCGGCTGGTTTCGGTGGAGGCGCTGGAGGGTGGCATGCGCGACAAGGTCGATGCCCGGCTGAAGGCGATTTTTGGCGGACAGTTCGCAAGTGCGTGAAGCCGCAGGCTGGCTACTTTCCGGCAAAAGCGGCTATCATGCGACGGCAGAGGCAGGCTTGCGGCGGGGGTGGCGATGGAAACGGCGGATTTCATGCCGAGCGAGGCGGTGATCGCCGGCATCCGGAGGGACATCGAGGCCTATGAGGCCAAGCGGGCGTCGGCCTACCGGCAGGTGCGCTGGCGGGTGCCGGTGTTCATCGGTCTGGTGCTGGTCTTCATGGTGCTTGTCGCCTGGCTCTTCAACAAGGTCGCCGACCCCTACGAGCAATGGTTCTCGACGCCGCACGTCTTCCTTTATGTCGGCAGCTTCATTGCGGCGCTGCTGCTCTACTTCCAGGCGGTGAAGCCGGCGACCAGATTGCAGCAATCCTCCCGCGAGACGCTGCTGCCGATGATCTTCGGCTTCATCCAGGACATACGCTACCAGCACGGCGTTCGCCCGAATTCGTTCGACCGGTTGCCCCGTGAGACGGTTGGTCCCTTCAACCGGCAATCGTTCGACGATGTCTTTTCCGGCCGCTACGAGGGGTTTGCGTTCGAGCTTTATGAGGCAGAGTTGCGCGAAGGGACGGGCAAGGGCTCGTCCACGGCTTTCAGAGGCGTCATCGTCGCTTTCGAGACGATCACACCATTTGCCGGCACGCTGGTGGCGACGCGCCGGGCCAATGTGGTCGTCGGCTTTTTCCGCGGCATTTTCGCCAGCAGGATGGAAGAGCTGTCCTCCGGCGTTCCGGAACTCGATGCCGCCTACGAATTCCGCACCGACAATGTCGAAGCGGCGCGGCCGCTGGTCAGCGGCCGCCTGGCGCAGGCACTGAAATGGCTCGGCGAAACCTGGCCCGACGATCCGGCGCGCGTGGCGCTCAATGGCAGCGACGGGTTCCTGCTGCTGCCGCAGCCTAAGGATTTCTTCGAGTTGCCCGATATTTCGGTGTCGCTCGACTACCAGACCCATGTCGCGCCGATGATTGCGGACATGGGCGCGATGCTGGCGACGGCGGCACTGGTGCGCAAGATCGGCGCGACGGATGAAGAGGCTTAACCGAAGCGCAGCTTCATGCCGAGGATGGCGACCACGAACAGGAAGGTGACGCCGTTGGCCAGGATGACCGGCCAGGAGCCGATCAACAGGCCGTAGAGCGTCCACAGGAAAACGCCGGTGGCGATCGAGCCGGTGGCGAACAGCGAGATGTCGCCGGCCCGGCGCTCGCGCGCCACCTTGGCGACCTGCGGAATCCAGCCAAGCGTGGTGATAAGCGCGGCAAACGCGCCGATGATTTCGATCGTGGGATGCAAGATGGCGACTTTCGAAGGAGCAGCGATTGTGCGGTGCACCATATGCCAGATCGGGTCAGCCCTGGGAAGCGGGCAGATCGGCTGGACCAATGAACAGACCAATCCGGGTCGATCGCATCGCGGATCACCTCCGGGCTACCGGTTCTGGGCATGCCGTTCCCGCAGCGGCCTGTGCTTTTCGCGAAGCGGCCACGTTATCCGTCACGAGGGGATGGTATGTAGTTGAACGAAGGCGGCTTCGGCTGTCGCGATGTTGGGCTCGGCGATCGAAGGCGTTCAGCGAAACCGCTTGAAGAGGATAGGACAAGCCATGCGAACGAGACTTGCGGCTGCAGCGCTTGCCGTGACTGTGTTTTGCGCGGTTCTGGCCCGCGCCGATGACCTGAAAGCTTTCAAGCTGACGATCGATGGCGTGGTGGTCGACATCGACCCAGGCGAGGACATGGACGTGGACCTTGCCCGGCGGCAAGACGAGCAAGGTGCGGATCGACCGCAATGACTTCGCCACCTTCTCCGGCGCCACTTTTTCCTTCGTTCATCCAAGCAACATTTCGATCACCAAGAGTGATCTCAGCGACAGCATCACCCAGTATCTCATGGCTTCGGCCCTTGGCACGATCGTCCTGGTGCAGGAATACGACAAGATGAACCCGGTGTCTCTCAACCAGCTGATGCTGCAGGAGATGACGAAGGAATCCGTTCAGGCGGGTGGAACGCTGACGCAGGAGCCGACGACCCGCAAGCTCGCCGACGGCAAGGAACTGACGGGTATCAAGGCCACCGTGAAGACACGTACCGACGGTGCCGACTTCGAGATCGTCGGCTTCGGCCTTGCCGATCAGGGGCTGCTGTTCATCACGCGAATAGGCGATCAGGACGTTGCAACCGAAAAGCCGCTGATCGACAAGTTCTGGGAGAACCTCAAGGTCAAGCTGTAGGAAAGTTGGATTACAGTCCGCTCGGCATCATCCCCGCCAGCCAGTTGGCCGACCGTTTCGCCAGGCCGACCGTCGCGGAAGCGGCACGGCTGAGATCGGTCTTGACAACGGCGTAGCCGGCCTTGGTGCGGTACAGCACGGCGCGGCCGCCATCGACCGCCGCTTCATAGGCGACGGGTCTTGCGGCTTCCGTTTCCATCGCTGTCGCCGGCGATCCGACGGGAATGCTCGGCCTGTGGCTGAGTTCAGGCGGCAGCGGATCGCTCGCGGCTTGCCTCGGCGTCGTCAACTCGGGTGCCGAGGCTATCGCCGCCAGTTGGGAGGACGACACCGAACCCTTGGTGCGGCAAATGCCGGAGACCAGCGGATAGTTGAAATTCTTCTGGTGCAGCATCTGGCTTTTCATTGCCGCCTCGCAGTCGGCGATGGTCGCCCACTTGGCCGGCGTCTCGCCGATATATTCGCAAAGCTTGGCGTCGCAATCGCAGCCGACGATGGTCATGGCGACAAGGGCGGTCTTGATCACGGTCTTGTCCCTTTATGTTGCCTCTCACCAGCACCAATCGCTGCGGAACAAGGCGGGATTTGGCCGCGATTGTGAAATGTGCGTGACGGAATGTTTCTGAGATGCCGGCTGTGACCGAAAAACGTCAGTCGTCGTAGACGCGCTCCTGGCGCCGGCCTCGATCAGCGCCGACAGAACCGTGTGAAGCTTGCGCACGGCGACGGTTAGCCCGGTGCGGCGAATGGCCGGGTCGGCCGGCAGCGGGTGGCTGAACAATGTGCGTGGGGGTGGCCCAAAAACAGTCGGCGCTGGGATTTCTCCCAGCGCCTCCCTGTCAGATCAGGACACGGTCACGGCAGCAACTTCCGCAAAGTCGTCGCGCCAAGCCGGCCTTGATTTTGACGGTCCTGCCAGTCACCGCCCGAAAGCAGTGTCCGTTCCGGACCACGCCGATCTCCACCCTTGCGAGCTTCGCTCAGCGTACCATCGAAGGTGTTTGCCGTCCTTCATGGCAGCATCGGTCCGCCGTCGGCGTTCGCACGCTTTCCGCGGCCCCGTAGGTCTCGGCTTCCGTCCCTCTAGCAGGCAAGCCTGCTATCGCTCAGGGCCGTACGGGCCTCAGGAAATCCGCCTTTTCGCTTTGCCTTTCGGCTTGGCGATCGGTAGCCGCCTGAGATGGGTTCAATGTACGCCGGGTAAGTGTCCGGGGGAACCGCCCCGGGCCTGTGGATAGCGGGATTATCGGGGACCAAGCCGGTGGCAAGGCATTTCTTCGACGGAGCGCCCTGATCGGCTAGCTGAAGTAATCCGGCCTTGTCTGCCGCAATCGCGCGTTGCCGGACAATCGGCGCTTGCTCCGCAAGGCAGCGCGGGCTTCAATGCCGGCAAAGTAGTTGAGACGCAAGCGTTTCCGAAAGCCTTTGGGGGAGGTTGCTTGAAAGTCGGGGTGGTTCTCAATCCGATTGCCGGCGGCGGCAGGCTGAAGCGGCACTGGCCGGAGGTCGCGGCATCGCTGAAAAAGCATTTCGGCGATTTCGAGATGCGTGAAACCCAGGCCGAGGGCGACGCCGAAAGGCTGGCGCTCGACCTCGCCGCCAGCGGCTTCGATCTGGTGATCGCGGCGGGCGGCGACGGCACCGCCAGCGAAGTCGCCGACGGCCTGCTGCAGGCGTTCGATGAAACCGGCCGCACGACCGAGCTTGGCCTGCTGCCCTGCGGCACCGGCATCGATTTCGCCCGCGGGCTCGGCCCGGTGCGCGAGGTCGATGCCACACTCAAGCATATTGCCGAAGCCAAGCCGCGCAAGGTCGATGCCGGGCGCATCTGCTACATCGACGATCATGGCGCGCTGGCCAGCCGCCATTTCATCAACATCGCCAGCCTCGGCATGTCGGGCGCTACCGACCGCGCGGTCAACGCCGACAAGCGCAAGGGCAAGGTCTCGGCCAAGGCGCTGTTCTTCTGGCGCACCGTGGTGGAGTTCGTCCGCTATCGGTTCCAGGACGTCAGGATCACCGTCGACGATGGTCCCCCGGTCGAGGCGCGTATGGCGCTGGTGGCGGTGGCCAACGGCAAGTTCTTCGGTGGCGGGATGATGATCGCGCCGGATGCCGAACTGGACGATGCGCAGTTCGACATCGTCATCCTGCGCGCGGCGAGCAAGCTGCAGCTGATCCGGGATCTCAGGCTGCTCTATGGCGGGCGGCACCGCAACCATCCGGCAATCACCATCCTGCGCGGCAAGAAAGTGGTTGTGGAACCGCTCGGCGATGTGGAAAAGAACGGTGCGCTGGTCGACATTGACGGTGAGTCGCCAGGGCGCATACCCGCCACCTTCGAGATCCTGCCCGGCGCGCTGACCTTAAGGTATTGATTCAGGCGGTTAAGGAATTGATTCAGGCAGTTGCGGACATGAGTCCGCTGGTCCGCTCAATGATCTGAAATCGTTTGTAAAATTTAGCCGTCTCAGATTTCCAGCTTGGCCGGAAAACCGGGGGCGCGCAGGTCGGTGCCGACCGCATCCTCGAGCAGTTTGACGATCTGGGTCGACCAGGCGTCGCCGCCATAGGCGTCTTTGCCTTGCTGAAAGATCGCTTTTACCCGCGACGCGAGATCGAGCGGCACGCCGAATGTCTCACCCATGCCCAATGCGAAGCCGAGATCTTTCAGCGCCAGGTCCATGGTGAAGCCGATGTCGTAGGAGCCGTTCAGGACGAGCTGGCTTTCGGTCTCGTGGACGAAGCTGTTGCCGGAGGAGGCGACGATGGCGTGATAGGACTGGGCGAGGTCGAGCCCGCCTTTTTTGGCCAGCATCAGCGCTTCGCCGGCGGCGACAAGATGGATGAAGGCCAGCATGTTGGTGATGACCTTGATGACCGCCGCCGAGCCGATCGGCCCCATCAGAAACGACTTCGCGCACATCGCCTCTATGGCTGGGCGATGGCGTGCGTAGAGTGCTGGATCGCCGCCGACCAGCGCCGTGATCTTGCCGACGGCCGCCAGATGGACGCCGCCGGTCACCGGGCACTCCAGCGTCTCGACGCCCTTTGCCGAAGCGAGGGCTGCGAGCCGCAGAATCTCGTCACGGCCATTGGTCGACATCTCGATCCAGGTGCCGCCTTCGGGCAGGCCTTCGAGCAATCCCTCGGGGCCGGACAGCACGGCTTCGCTGACCATCGGCGACGGCAGGCATGTGATGGCATTGCCGGCGCGGGCGGCGGCCTCTGCGGGGCTCTTGGCGGCAACAGCGCCGAGCGCTACCAGGCGATCGACGGCGGCCGGGTCGCGGTCGAAGACGGTGACGGCGAAGCCGTTGCGGACCAGGCTGGCGGCTTGGTTGCCGCCGAGATGGCCAAGGCCGATGAAGGCGTAGTTTTCGCTCACGGCATCAACGGCGTCTGCATCATCTGCAGATGCAATTCCTTGCCGTTCCAGGGATGCGCCTCGCAGACGGCCTCATTGAGCTCGACACCGAGACCGGGCTCCTTTGACGGGATGACGTTGCCGTCCTGCCATTCGATCTTCTTCTTGAGCAGCGTCGCGTGAAAACCGTCCCACTGCTTCAGCGATTCGAGGATCAGGAAGTTGGGCAGCGTCACGGCCAGCTGGATGTTGGCGGCGCCGACGATCGGCCCGCAATAGCAATGCGGCGCGACCTGGATGTGGTAGGCCTCGGCCATGGCGGCGATCTTCTTGGTCTCGAGAATGCCGCCGGAGCGGCCGAGGTCCGGCTGCAAGATGGTGGCGGCGCGGTTCTCGATGACGCGGGCGAATTCGAACTTGGTCGTCAGCCGTTCGCCGGTGGCGATCGGGATCGACGTGCCGCGAGCGACCTGCGCCATCACCTCGGGCATGTCGGGCGGCACCGGCTCCTCGAACCACAGTGGATCGTAAGGCTCGATGGCGCGGGCGAGCCGCAGCGCGCCCGAAGCGGTGAACTGGCCGTGGGTGCCGAACAGGATGTCGGCGCGCGTGCCGACCGCCTCGCGGATCGCCTTGATCATGCGGGCGGAGAGGTCGATGTCGATGAGACGCGGCTGGTGGCCGTCGAAGGCGGTGTAGGGGCCGGCCGGGTCGAGCTTGACCGCATTGAAACCCTGCTCGACATATTCGAGCGCGCAGGCAGCCGCCAAGTCCGGATCGTTGTAGACATTCTTGCCGTGCGCGTCCTCGGAATGGACGCTGCCCGTATGCGGATAGAGATAGGTGTAGGAGCGCAGCGTCTCGTGCACCTGGCCGCCGAGCAGCTTGTAGACCGGCTTGTCGGCCTGCTTGCCGATAATGTCCCAGCAGGCCATTTCGAGCGCCGAGAAACAGCCCATGCCTGACACGTCGGGGCGCTGGGTGAAGCCGGACGAATAGGCGCGGCGGAAGAAATTCTCGATGTCGTGCGGATCGCGGCCGACGAGATAGCGCTCGGCCATGTCCTCGATCATCCTGGCGGTGACATGGCCGGAGAAGGTGGCGTTGTAGGCCTCGCCATAGCCGACCACGCCACCATCGGTGGTGAGCTTGACGAAGATGAAATATTTGCCGCCGATGCCGGGCGGCGGGTTGCCGACAACCCAGGTCTTGACGTCGGTGATCTTCATTTCTGATCCTCCAGAACCAGTTCGGCGCCCTTCCATCCGGTCAGGATCGAAGCGGCGTTGGTGTTGCCGGTGATGTTGTCGGGAAAGATCGAGGCGTCGATGACGCGAAGTCCTTCGAGACCATGCACCTTGAGGCGCGGGTCGACCACGGCGCGCGCGGCATCCGGCCCCATGCGGCAGGTCGAGACCGGATGATAGACGGTGCCCGAGCGCTTCCGGAAATCCGCAATCAGATCGGCGTCCGAAGTGATTGATGGACCGGGCAAAACCTCTTCCTCGATGATCTCGGCCATCGCCGGCATCGAGGCGATCTTGCGCACGAACTTCACCGCTGCCAGCATTTCGTCGACATCGGCGTTGGTCGAATAGGCGTTGGCCGTGATCCGCGGATAGTCGCGCGGATTCTTCGAACGGATCATGATCTCGCCGCGGCTCGATGGGCGGCAGTTGGACAGGCCGATGGAAAAGCCCGGCCACGGATCGGGCGTCAGGATCGGGCGCTCGCCGCTCTTCGGAATGACGGTCGAGAAAGCCTGGAAATAGAGCTGCATGTTGGGGCGAGCAGCGGTCGGGTCGGTGCGGAAGAAGCCGCCGGCATTGTTCATCGACAGCGACAACGGACCGGAGCGCAGCAGGATGTATTGCATGCCGACCATGAGCTTGCCCCACCATGGGCGCAGGACCTGGTTGAGCGTCGGCAGCCTGCCCTTGAAGGTGTAGTTGATGCCGACATGGTCCTGCAGGTTCGCGCCGACATTCTCGTTGGCGCGAACGACCGGAATGCCCAGCCCCTTGAGCAGCGCTGAGGGGCCGATGCCGGAGAGCTGCAGAAGTTGCGGGGAGTTGATCGAACCGCCCGACAGGATCACTTCGCGGCCGGCGCGGGCGGTCTTCGTCTCGCCATTCTGCAGATATTCGACGCCGACGGCGCGCTTGCCCTCGAACAGGATTCTTGTGGCCAGCGCATTCGTCTCGACGCGGATGTTCTTTCGCTTCATCGCCGGGCGCAGGAAGGCGCGGGCGGCCGACATGCGGCGGCCGTTCCTCGTGGTGATCTGGTAGATGCCGACGCCTTCCTGGGAGGCGCCGTTGAAATCGGGATTGAGCGGCAGGCCGGCCTGCTGGCCAGCGGCGAGATAGCGCCGGGTCAGTGGGTGGACGGCGCTCGTGCAGTCGGTGATATGCAAGGGACCGCCGACGCCGCGCCATTTGTCCGCGCCGGCCTCATTGTCTTCCAGCGCCTTGAAGGCCGGCAGCAGATCGTCATGGCCCCAGCCGGGGTTGCCGGCGGCCGCCCAGGCGTCGAAATCCTCGCGAGCGCCCCTGATATACACCATGGCGTTGATCGAGCTGGAACCACCGAGCAGCTTGCCGCGCGGCCAGTGGTCGGCATTGCCGGCAAGGCCGGGGTCCGGCTCGGCTTTGTAGTTCCAGTTGACCGCGGGATCGAAGAAGGTCTTGCCGTAGCCAAGCGGCATCTGCACATAGAAGCGCCGATCGGTGCCGCCGGCTTCCAGAACCAGAATCGAGAAGCGCCCCGAAGCCGACAGTTTGTCCGCCAGGACCGAGCCGGCCGAGCCGGAGCCGACGATGATGAAATCAAAACTCTGCATGATGGGTTGGGCGGCTCCGGAAACTCAGGCCGCAGCCTAGACGCCGCAGGCTTCTCAAGTCGCCGTGCCTTCCGGCATTCCTTGTGAAAAAAGCGACCGCTACCGGGACGCGCTTTTCGCAATGACCGGCACTTGCGACATTTCGAGCGCGTTGACGCCTCGACGGCATGCCGATACGGGATTGGACCTGTCGATCTTGAGGGGATTTCCGCATGGTGCACTACGCTGAAGGACGGCCGATCGGCGATCTGACGCTGCGGACGCTGGCTATGCCTTCGGACGCCAATGCGGCGGGCGACATTTTTGGCGGCTGGGTGATGGCGCAGATGGACCTTGCCTGCGGCATCCGCGCGGCCGAGCGCGCCAAGGGCCGCGTGGTGACGGCGGCGGTGAAGGAGATGTCGTTCGCCAAGCCAATGAAGATCGGCGACACGCTGTGCATCTACACCCATGTCGAACGTGTCGGCCGCACCTCGATGACGCTCAAGGTCGAGGCCTGGGCGCAGCGCTACCTTTCCGACCTTATGGAGAAGGTCACCCATGCCGATTTCGTCATGGTGGCGCTGGACGGCGAGGGCAAGCCGAAGGCGGTTCCGGCGGAAGGCTGATCGGCGCAATTTTCGCAGATTCCCGACGACGGAAAGCTCCTGCCGGGCATCACCAATGGCGACCTCGGCGCAGGTCCTTGGCGCGCTGCCCGTGAATGCGGCGAGAGCAGGGCGGCACGGCCGGAAGACAATGCGTCAACACATGCTGAACGGTGCTGTGATGGGTGCCTTTGCGACCCTGGTCTGACAGCCTGGTGCGATCTCTGTTGGCGAGGTCCAGGGAGGCATTGCGGGGCGCAAATTGGGCATCGGAAATCAGCGCCACATTCGGTAGCCGGCCAAGTGTCGGATCTCCATCCCTGACGTCGCGTATGTACCAGCTGAACTGCTGTGCAGTCGCCGTGATCTGACACCATGCATGCCGACCTGCAGAAATTGCTTCATCCGAAATCGATCCGAAATCGAACCGGGTCAGGAACCTTCCGCAGCGCTTGACGCGACCACGTCAGCAGAAAAGCACCGATCGATGCGCGGTGGGAAAAGACCTTGCAATGCAAGGGTTTCAGGCGTGCATCCCGTCGAACTTTTCGCGTGCCGCCCTGACGCGTTCGGTGTTCTTGCGCGCCCATTCGCCGAGCGCGCTGACTGGGATAAGCAGCTCGTGGCCAAGCTCGGTCAGCTCATAGTCGACGCGCGGCGGGATGGTCGGAAACACGGTGCGGGTGACGAAGCCGTCGCGCTCCAGCCCGCGCAGAGTGGTGGTCAGCATCTTCTGCGAAATGCCGCCCACGGCGCTGCGCAATTCGTTGAAGCGCAGCGGTCCGTCGCCGAGCTTGCCGACGACGAGCACGGTCCATTTGTCGCCGACACGCTGCAGGATTTCCGAGATGGCGCGGCAATCCTCGGAGCGGTGTGGGTGCCTCAGTAACAAAAAAGTGCCTCCTTGCGCTTCGCGCGGACAGTCACTCATATATCTCAGGTATCTAAACGATACCACCATTTCCTGACATGGAGAGCCTCCCAGATGTCCAAGCCCAAAATCGCTATTGTCGTCGGTTCGACCCGCGCCGCGCGTTTCGCCGATGTGCCCACTCAGTGGATCGCCAAGATCGCCAAGTCGCATGCCGACATCGACGTCGAAGTCGTCGATCTGCGCGATTTCCCACTGCCGTTCTTCGACGAGGTCGCGTCCTCCGCCTGGGCACCGTCGCAGAACGAAGTGGCGCAGCGTTGGCAGAAGAAGGTCGCCGAGTTCGACGGCTTCATCTTCACCGCCGCCGAGTACAATCATGGCCCGACGGCCGTGCTGAAGAACGCCATCGATTATGCCGCCAATGAGTGGAACAAGAAGCCGGCCGGCTTCGTCGGCTATGGCAGCGTCGGCGGCGCCCGCGCCGTCGAGCAGCTGCGCCTGCATGCCGTCGAACTGCAGATGGCGCCGGTCAAATCGGCGGTCCATATCGCCTGGGGCGATTTCCTCGCCGTCCGCCAGGGCGAGAAGAAGCTCGAGGAGCTCGAGCACCTGAACCAGGCCGCCACCGCGCTCGTCAACGACGTTGCCTGGTGGGCCAAGGTCCTGAAGGCAGCGCGCAACGCCGATGCGATCGACCAGGAAGCCAAGGCGGCCTGATCGCCTCTCGAATTATCCTCCGAAGGATATGGGGCGGCG
This sequence comes from Mesorhizobium sp. LjNodule214, assembly GCF_964252735.1. NCBI lineage: Bacteria > Pseudomonadati > Pseudomonadota > Alphaproteobacteria > Hyphomicrobiales > Phyllobacteriaceae > Mesorhizobium > Mesorhizobium sp. LjNodule214. The sequence goes on along the minus strand of NZ_CAXUPE020000002.1, from coordinate 1,314,415 downwards.
CTTGCGCCGCCCTTTTCAATTTCCGGACGCTGCCGGAGCGTGCTGCGCCTGTCTTGGCCTGATGATACAATCGGCCAAACGTTCCCGCTCGTTCAGCTCGTCGGCATGGTGCTGCCCCCATTCGCAGAGCGCCAGCAGGATGGGTTCGAGGCTGAAGCCAAGCGGCGTCGCGGAATATTCGACGCGCGAGGGGATTTCGGCAAAGATTTCACGGCTGACGAGGCCGTGCTCCTCCATTTCGCGAAGCTGCTGGATCAGCACTTTTTGGGTAATGGCGGGCACCTGTGACTTCAGCGCCGACAGCCGCCTGGGTCCATCGAAGAGATGATAGAGGATGACCGCCTTCCAGCGGCCAGAGATCACTTTCAAGGCGCGTTCGGCCGGCAGCATCGGCAGTCTCTTGATAGGGCCGGTCATGGTCACCTCTTGGTCAGCAGGGGACAAATGAGTTTGTAGTCCGAGCCTCGCAGATAGTGGCAAACAGCTGCTGTTGCCATAGCGAGGTTGCCATGCGTGCCATTCAACTCAACCGTTTCGGCGGTCCCGATATTCTTGATGTCGTGGAGATGCCCAAGCCCGAGCCGCAGGCCGGCGAGGTGCTGGTCCGCGTTCATGCGGCCGGCGTGAATTTCTTCGAGGCGCTGATGCGCGCCGACCGCTACGCGGTCACGCCGCGACTACCTCTCATCCTCGGCGTGGAGGCTGCAGGGATCGCCGAGGCCATTGGGCAGGGCGTGGACGCAAAGCTGCTTGGCGCACGCGTCGCGGCGCCGCTGTTTGCGTCAACCCACCCCTTTGGCGGCTACGCCGACTATGTGACGATCGATGCCGGCCTTGCCGTATCCTTGCCGGATGCGCTCTCTTTCGAGGATGCGACGGCCTTGATGGTGCAGGGGCTGACGGCCCTGCATCTGCTGCGACAGAGCCCGCCAGCCGGCAAATCGGTGCTGGTTGGCGCTGCCGCCGGCGGTGTCGGGTCACTGCTCGTCCAGCTTGCCAAACGAAGCGGCGCCAGCACTGTGATCGCTGCCGCCGGCAGCAGGGCCAAGCTCGATCTTGCGATGTCGCTCGGAGCCGATGCCGCGACCGATTACGGCCGGACGGCTTGGGCCGCCCAGGTCCGGGAAGTGACAGGCGGGGTTGGCGTTGACATCGTCTACGACACCGTGGGCGGTGCGATGACGGCAACGGCGCTAGAGGCGCTGGCACCTTGCGGCGAGCTGGTGTTTGCCGCGCTTGGCAGATACGCACTGAGTGCGGCGGAGATGGAAGCGATGATCGGCCGCAACCAGTCGCTCAGGGGGTTTGCCCTGCTGCCGCTGCTTACGCCCGCCGGGCTGCGTGAAAACCTGTCGGAGCTCTTCCAGCTCGCCGCTAGCGCCGCGCTTGTCGTGACCACTGGCGCACGCTTCCCAATCGCCCAGGCGGGCGACGCGCATCGCCTGCTGGAGGATCGTCGCTCCACAGGCAAGGTCGTGCTGGTGCCTTGAGTATCGCCGATCAAATCGTCCCGAGTCCGGTCGCGGAATCTGATCTCCGTCACCAGAAGTGGACTTGCTATAGCCAACCGCCCGAAAATCCGGCTCGGCGAAGTCCCGCGGCGATGGCCGGCACGCGGCGCATCAGTCGCCATAGGAAGTCCGATCGGTAGTTCTCGATCATCAGGGCGATCGGCCCCTGATTGATGCCGACATGGTCCGGCGATACCCAACCGCAGGAGCGGCCGTCGGCGGCGGCGATTGTCGGATTGAAGCTTGCGGTGAAACCGTAAGGGTTGCCCTGGTGCAGGTCGATCTCGTGGAAATGGCGCAGCGCCGGCAGAACGATCTCCGGCGCAAAGGGCAGTGAAGTAATCGCCGCCCACGGCGACAGCGTGCCGTCATCCGGGCCGAAAGGCGCGCCGCGCGCCAGATAGCTGTAGAAGCGGCGGCCACTAACCGTCTTCTGACGTTTTGTCGGGCCCGGGCCGTCGCTGGCGGTGATGCCCCAGCAAGTCTCGCCATAACCACTAAAACCCTTCGGATTGCGGATGGCGTAGTCGCGCTGCAGATAGGTCGCCTGGCGGCTGTTCTCGAAATAGTCGCTGCCGTGATTGCGCATGAACGCATCGCGGATGCCGCGAAAATCGATCCAGATATGCGAGAACTGGTGGACGAACAGAGGACCAGCATAAACCAGTTCCTGGCCATAGATCTTCTTCCACTTGTAGGTGGACAGCCAGGCCGCGTAGCTCTCGGGTGGCAGCGGATGGGTCGGCGAGCCGAGACCTAGCACATAAAGGATCACCGCCTCGTCGTAGCCTTGCCAGCGGTAGCGCAGGAAGCCTTTCTCAGGCCGCCAGCCATGGGTGACGGTGGCGCCGCCGTTCTGCGCCCAGCGCCAGTCGACGCGGCGGTAGAGCGCATCGGCGAGCCGGCGGATTTCCAGTTCGGATTCGTCGTCCGCATCAAAATAGGCGCCGGCTGCCAGCATACCGGCGAGCAGAAGCGCGGTGTCGACCGTCGACAACTCACACTTCCAGACGCGGCGGCCGGTCTCCATGTCGAGGAAATGATAGTAGAAGCCCTTGTAGCCGGTGGCGTCGGGTTCTGGTCCGTGCGGCGCGTTCCAGAAGAAACGAAGCGTTGCGAGCGTCCGTGCAGCGGCGGCGGCGCGCGTCATGAAACCGCGCTCGACACCAACAGGATAGGCCGACAAAGCGAGCCCGACGGCGGCTATGCTGGCGGGCGACGCTTGCGTGTTGCGGTCGGCGACCAGGCCATTGGCCGGGTTGGCCTCCTTGAGGAAATAATCGAAGGACAGGCGCTGGGTGTTCGAGAGAAGCTCGTCATTTAGCTTGTGGTCGCTCGATGCATCCATGGCTGCCGATATAGAGGTTTTCGCTGCGCTTCCCACCTTTTTCGGTGATCAATCATAGGTGAGGAAGGCGAAGGCGGATAGCGATAGGCGTCAACCGCGCCAAAATTCAGGCTGAGACACTATGCCTTCAATCGGCAAACCTTGCCGAGGCCAATCATCGCTGCCGAACACTCGGCAATGAGCGTCTGTGGCGCGAGCACGCCGCGGTTTGAAAATCAGACAAGCGCCAGGAGCGGACATCAGGAGTAGACGTACCGAACGTCCTGTTTTCGGCCGGAAGCGGAACGTCCGCTTCGGGATGATGGGGCTAGAAAGCCGACCGTTTCATCCAGGGTAGTGCCGACCGCTTTGCGCCAGAAGCTGGCCTTCGTGATTTCATGTCCAAATATCGCGTTTCAGATCGTACTCGGACACTCGGAGAACGCCATTCACGAGATTAGCGAAGCATCGACAACGATGGAGACGGCGAAATCGACGAGGAAGATCAAGGCTGAGCAGTCAGCGACATCGGCAGCGTCGGCCGTCCCTTCCCGACGTTTGATGGCAACGGATGACGTTCAGGGCGCTCACCACGGCGGCGGCGAGCCCGACACCATACCGCAGGCGATCGACGCGACGGGCGCCGAGGGCCGTACCTGACTCTATGTTCCCTTCACGATTCTCGGTTTAGTCGGTCGGCGGGATTGAGCCGCGCTCTCGAGGGCCAAGGCCAACCGCTTCTCGTCTTCGATGGCGCGATCGACTGCCTCAATTTCCTCTTGGAGCGCCTTCAGCTCGGCTCCGTAGCTGGAGCCGTCGCTGTCCCCGATCTGAAAGCCACTTGCCCGCATTGCGTCGCGGGTATGGTGGACGTTACGGACTCCTTCGCGTCGAGTCGCGACCAGGATTTCCCTGAATTCTCCAAGACGTTCAGCGTGATTGCGAGTCATTGCGTTCTCCTATTTCGTCGTCATCGTCGCCGACGGCGATTCAGAACGGCTAAATCTTACGGCGCAGAAGGTTTAAGGAGATACTCTCGACAAAGCATGAGTGCGGAAGCTCAAATTTGAACGTCTTGCAATAACGTGGAGCGCGGCAGGCGGAAACAGGCTTGGGACCCGACCGATCACCGACCAGGTAGTACTAGACTCTTCGGCCGAGCGCGCCTGCTGCTCGGCGCGCTTGCTCGTTGGCGCGCTTGCTGGTCCATCCAGCTGCCGATTCTGGATCGCAAGGGTCCGTTTCTGAGCGCACAGCGCTGGTCTCAATGGCCGATAAGCGGCGCAAAGCTGCCGTTCGCGTTGTGGAAGACATACGTCCGCTTCGGGTGGCGGATTCAACTGATCGGCCTCGGTCCGTTGACGGTCGGCCGGGCGAATGCCACCGGTTGGTGAGATCACCGAAAAGATCGATGAAGACTCTCGATCAAACCGTCGGCCGATCGAACTCATCGACTCGCCAGCCCGCCAGCGATCCCAAATCTCAGACCGCTGAGTTGACGAGTAGTAAATGCGACGTCGCTGCTTCATGCCCCACACTCCATCTTTGACAAAAGACTAGTGTGTTGCATTCACCTGTTGAGCCCACCAACGATAGCGGACAATCAAACTCCAAGGTTTGATGCTCGATCTGTTCAAAGCGGACGTGGAGGCTAGCTGATTATTCATCAGCGCACGCGAATTGCCCCGCCATCATATCTTCGCCCCGCTTTGGGCTGCCAGTTCGCCGTCCAGCCAAGGATCGCTTTCAGCTAGCTGCCCCCCAGCGTCCGCCACGCGCCAGAAAGTGTAGTCAGCTTGGTGCAGGATGGTGTTCTCGAGGCTGCGCTGCACCAACTCGCCTTCGCCCGAATGAGCTGCGGCACAATGGGCGATCCCCTCCGGCAGTCCCATTGCCAAGCAGATGTAGAGGCCGAAGGCCGGATGGCGGATCGACGGCCTGCCGTTTGCGCGCGGATCGGCGTTCCACCGCCGCACGTTTTCGGGATCGAACTCCCACACCTTGCCTATATCGTGGCAGAGGCAGCCGCCGATCAGGACGTCGCGGTCATAGCGGTAGCTGGGAAACAGCGCCGCTATCTCTTCGGCGATCTTTACCGCCATGCGGGTGACCGAGCGAAAATGGTCAGCCTGGGTTCCGTGGCGAAGCGGGCGCGTGTCGTAATTGCCAGAGGGCTTCATTTCTGAAATGCGAGAGAAAGGGCTGGCGGCCAACGCCGCAGCCCAGGCGTCCGTGACGTTCTGGCGCAACGTCGAGTCGGAGATCCATTCTATCTCGGGAAGCTCAGCCACGACGTCAGCACGCATTGTATCGGTGATCGTAATGCGCTTCCCGATCAACTCAACCACACGTGGTTCGGTCATAGGATCATCCTCGCCGCGGAAGCAGAGCAAAGGTTGCTCCAGACATACTGAGCTGCTCGTGTTCTCGCACACGAGCAGTTTCAAATAGACTACCACATCCACGCGAGGAACGCGCTCCGTCCGGTTCGGCGAACCTAGGGTCCGCTGATGGTGCTGTGGACCGTACTCCGACAACCGTTCATTCTGTTTGGCTGAAGAGGATGGAGGAGCCATGTAGCCTCCTCGAGTGCTCGCTAGCTTTCGGCTTGCAAACGATGGCTGCCGTTGGCCCAAGCCAGAGCTTCTTCCAAACGGTCGTCTCCCCAAAACGTCTCATTATCAACGACGAAAGCAGGTGAGCCGAAGATGCCATATTCACGAGCAGCATCCGTTTCCGACTTAAGGCGTTCGTGCGCGGCGGGTCCATTTGCCTCGGCAATTACGGTGTCGGCATCCTTTCCGAGTGAATGCAGCACGTGATCGAGCTGACGTCTATCCCCAAGCGCCATCCCTTCCAGGTACCACGACCTGAAGCTCGCAACGGTGTAGGCCTCACACCAGCCGCCTTCGGCCGCCACCATCGCGACCCGATTGGCCAACAGGTCAGGGTCGGTCGGCCAGATTGGCGGCTTCACGAAGGGAACCCCGTCAATCGAGGCACGTCTTTCGATGTCGCGCCACATGTATTTGATCTTCGCGGTCTGGGTACGAAGCGCGATGTTGTTCTCGGCCATCACGGTACGGACGTTGAAGGGGCGCCAACTCACGGTGACGCCGACCTCTTTCGCCAGGGCTCCGATCCGCATCACCGAGAGGTACGCGTACCCGCTGCCGAAGAAATAGAAGAAGTCGACATGCTTCATCAACTGCCCCACCGCCATTCAATGGACGCTTGCGGAATTTATCATGCAAGGCGTGGAGTTCATAACATTTCGCTGCAAAACGCGGTGAGCATCGCCAATCACGACAGGTTCGTTGGTGACTGGAAGGCGCGCCAAATTTATGCCGGAGACGCTGACGAGGGCTATTGGAGATGTTTCCGATACAAGGTTTCCTTCCCGTCGCGGATTTTCGCGCCAATTTTATCGGGCGCCCCGAAGCTGCGGCCGAAACGGTAGCGATGTCCTCTGTGGATGGCTCCCGTATTGCAAGAGGTAATTCGTTGTTCTGGCGCATTGGTCGGGTGCAGTCTTCTGTCCGGCCTGTTCATGCAGCCGTTCGAAGCTGCTGGCCCTGATGGGTCGGCGAACAAGGTCCCAATCTGCTTTGCAGGCTATGATGCCTCCGACATCGCATGGGTTATCCCTGTTCCCGGCCTGACCGGTCTCGCCATCACATCGCGTCGCTCTTACAACCTCATAGAGCCGATTGATCGGCTCGATCTGATTTCTGCTTCAGTGTCTCATCTTCTGCGCAACTTACGCTGCAAGGTTCGGAGCATGACGCGCTTGATAGGTTTCGCCGCGCGCCATGATAGCCCACACCACGCGGGCCATCTTGTTTGCCATGGCTACGCTCGCCACGCGCGCTGGCTTCCTGGCGAGCAACGCGAGGAGGCGCGGATCCGCAGCCTCGGGCTTATGCCTTGCCCGTCGGATCAGAGAGGTCGCGCCGATCACAAGGAGCTTTCTCAGGTACCGGTCGCCCATCTTGGTGATGTGCCCGAGACGGTCCTTTCCGCCGCTCGAGTTTTGCGAAGGTGTCAGCCCGAGCCAGGCGGCAAACTCTCGACCCGAGCGGAACCGACTCGGATCAGCAACCGAGGCCGCCAACGCAGTGGCACCGATCGGGCCAATGCCAGGTATGGTCGATAGACGCCGTGCCACTTCATTCGTTCTTTGCTGGGCAAGGATCGACCGGTCAATGGTCTGGAGCCGGGCATGGGTGTCGAGCACCTGCTCGCACAGGAGACACAGAATCTGCAGTGCCATTGCCGGTACGTCCAATGTGGATTTCTTCGCGGCTATCTGGCGCGCCAGCCTAAGCGCCCGCTCCAAACCTTCGGGAATATCGATGCCGAACTCGGCCAACAGGCCGCGGATCATATTCACCAGTTGCGTACGCTGCTTGACCAGAAGATTACGGGCGCGGTGAAGCGATAGGGCCGCTTGCTGCTCGGCTGACTTCATCACGACGAAAACGCATGGTCGGGCGTGTCACCGCTTCGCAAATCGCTTCCGCGTCCACCGCATCATTCTTTCCGCGCTTCACATAGGGCTTCACGTAGGACGGTGGCATCAGGCGGACTTCATGGCCGAGCTCCGTCAACTCTCGAGCCCAATGATGCGATGTGCCGCACGCCTCCATGCCGATCAGTGAGGGCGGCAACTTGGTGAAGAACGGCAGAACTTGCGATCGGCGCAGTGCCTTGCGAACAACAACGTCTCCAGACGCGTCGACGGCGTGAACTTGAAAAATGCGCTTGGCCAGATCAAGGCCCACGGTGGCAATCTGCATGGCGGATGGCTCCTTAGCTCGGGTTGCCTGACAGCAAACCCACTGTGGCACTGTGATGCCGGGAGCGGGAGCCATCCACCTCATCTGCTTTTGGCGGACGGACCGGATCGTTGGAATGACCGACATGCGGCGCAAAGCTGCCGTTCGCGTTGTGGAAGACGTACGTCCGCTTCGGGTCAAAAAGCCGACATTCCGAAAGTCAGCGCGCCAGCTCGCGGTGGCCGCTTGCAAGTCGGGTGGCGATGAGCTTGTCGATGCGGCGGCCGTCGAGGTCGACGACCTCGAAGCGCCAGCCTTGTGCGTCGACGCATTCGCCGGTCGCCGGCAGGTGATGCATGTGCGACAGCACATAGCCGGCGACGGTCTCGTAATCGCGGTTCTCCGGCAGGTCGATGCCCAGAATGTCCGCCATCTCGTCGGCCTGCATGTAGCCTGCAAGCAGCCATGAGCCGTCCTCGCGCTTGACGGCGTTTTCCTCCTCGCCGGCATCGAGATCCGCGCGGAAGACACCGGTGATGGCTTCCAGGATGTCGGCCGGCGTGACGATGCCTTCGAAATGGCCGTATTCGTCATGGACCAGGGCCATCGGCACATCCGATTCCTTCAGCTTCGACAGCACGTCGAGCGCATCGGCCTGGTCATGGACGATGGGGGCGGCGCGCACGTGCCGGCGCGGCTCCAGCGCCCTGCCGCCGAGGATCGCCGCCAGCACGTCGCGGGTCTGGACAACGCCGATCATGGCATCGACGCCGCCGTCGCCGGCCGGCAGGCGCGAATGCTGGGTCTCCACCAAGAGCTTGCGGATGGTGGTCTCGTCGGACTGCAGGTTGATCCAGTCGACTTCGGTGCGCGGCGTCATCACCGCGCGCACGGCGCGGTCGCCAAGCCGCATGACGCCGGCGATCATTCGCCGCTCGTCGGATTCGATGGTGCCGTGATGCTCGGCCTCGGCGACCAGCATCTTGATCTCCTCGTCGGTGACCTTGTCCTCGCTCTCGCCGCGCTGGCCAAGCAGCCACAATATGGCGCGACCGGAAATGTCGAGCAGGAAGACGAGCGGTGCCGCGACGGTGGCAAGGATGGTCATCGCCGGCGCGACCCTCGCGGCAACGCGTTCTGGATCGCGTAGCGCGATCTGCTTGGGCACCAACTCTCCGACGATCAGCGAGCCATAGGTGATGGCGGCAACGACAATGCCGACGCCGAGCGGGTCGGCAACGGTTTCACGAATACCGGTCGATGCCAGGAACTGCGCCAGCCGCGCGCCGAGCGTGGCGCCCGAGAAGGCGCCGGACAGAACGCCGACCAGGGTGATGCCGATCTGCACCGAGGACAGGAATTTGCCGGGATTGGCGCCAAGCGCCAGCGCGCGGCCGGCACCCTTGACGTTGCGGTCGATCATCGTCTTGAGGCGGGCCGGCCGTGACGAGACGATGGCAAGTTCCGACATCGACAGAAGGCCGTTCACACAGATGAGGACGACCACGGTGGCGATTTCAACGTAAAGCATGCGCGGTCAATAGCATTGCGGCGCGGTCTTCGAAAATAGTCAGCCATGATTTTTAGAAGATCACGCTCACGACCATTTCAATCCGATCCAGGACCTATGATCTCAAGGCAATTGACTGAGCACGCCGATCACTGCCTTGCCGTCGGTGAAATAGGGATCGCCGCCGCCATTGCGCCCGGTTTTTGTCGCGCCGACACCTTGTATCTCGCTGGTCGAAATCAGCATGCGGGCGGCGCGGAGGTCGCCGATCAGGAAGTTACGCTCGGCATCGATGTCGGGACCGATATGGTGGGTTATGGCGCCGGTGTCGTGGCTGAGGCCGACACCGCGATCGAAACTGGCGGATCCGAGCCAGAGCGGTCGACCGTCGTCACCGCGGGCGTCGGCCTGCCAGAAGCGGACGTGGTGACGCCGGTCGGCGCTGTCGCCGACCGGATTCTCAAAGGCCAGATCCTGGGCGCGGCCCTCGAACAGCAGCCGGCTGACCGGCGCATCGGGGTAGGGGCGTCCAAACAGCACACTTTCGCCGATTTCGATCGCGGTCTTCAGCGTGACGGCGTCTGCCGTGTCCCAACCGGCGGCGCCGAAGGCGTGGACGACCTCCTTCTCAGTGCCGACAAGGCCGATATTGATCGGGTCGCCCGGGATGCCTTGCGGCGTGTGCGTGATCATCTCGAAGTGCTGCGTGCGGAAGCCGCGGTCCCGCCACGTCCAGAATTCGGGCGCTGCGAAATAGGCGAACGCCAGATAGAAGGCGCAGAACGCCGCCAGCCAGATCGTTGCGCGTCGTCGAAGGGTGCGTTGGCTCATCCGATACCGCCAAACATGTACGGCATCATTCTATGCGGCGTTGCCAACCTTGGGCAAAGGGCATCCGCCTGGGATCAACGGCAGGCGCGGTAGCCGCTCTTGCGGTTCTTGATGTCGAAATGGAAATGGTTGCGGTGGTCGTAATTGTAGCCGGGGCCGAGCACGGTGGTGAAATACTGGCAGCCGTCGGCGCGCACGGTGTTGAGGAAGCCGCGGGTGCGGAAGGCGAACAGGCCGGGCTTGCGCACGTCGATGTCGTCGCCATTGTTGAGCTCGATGCTCATGACGTCGAGCGCATTGCCCTTGCCGTGCTCGGACAACACACCTTCGCCGGCGATGTTGCGGCAGGAATAGCTGGAGCCCTGATGGATGGTCTTGACGCCGGAGAAATAGCGCCAGCGGGCGGATGGCACGAGTTCGTTCTTCGTCCAGCCGGCGAAGGTGGCGGCCATGTCGCAGGTCAGCGTCGCGGCGGGTTTCATCTGAATGCTGCCGATGGCCGAGACCTTGACCGGATAGTCGATGCCGCATTGTCCTTCATGGATCTGCGCAACTTCGGTGTATGCGACGCGGAGGCGCTTGAGCTCGCTGCGGCAATCGATCTCGCTGGCCGGCATCTGTTCGAGCGGCGACATCGGCTCGTCCATGCGCGGATAGGCGGCGGTCATATAGGGGTTGGAGGGAACGAGGCGCTGCATGCCCTGGTATTGCGGGACGGCGGCGGGCACCGCGGCGGTCTGGCTGCCGACATCGACGGCGGGCTGGAGCGAGAAGACATCTCCGGTGGTGCAGGCCGACACCGCCGCAATCGCAAGCACTGTCGCCAGCCGCCCGACGGCGATGCGCGCATGTTTCTTGTACCGTGCCATGGCAAACATGGCGCCAGATCTTCCGGCCATTGAAAGGCATCCCTGTCCCCGGATGGCACAAGTCTAGTCGCCAAGAGTAAAGGAAAAATCAGCGCCGGCGTTCATCCCTGCGGCCGAATTGCGGCTTCAACGATGGGGAAGCGTTACTGGCAGAAAGTGCCGCCGTGGCGGCGCGGCTCGAGATCGAGATGAAAGTGCAGCGAATGGTCGGCGTCGCTGCCCGGGCCAAGCACGGTCTTGAACGGCCCGCAGGCCGCCTTGCGTACCGCGTTCAGGAATTTCCCCTCCTTTTCGGGCGGCGCCGGGCCAACTTCGATCTTCTTGCCGTCCGAGAGCGTGAAGCTGGTAATGTCGAGCGCATTGCCGAAGGCGTGCTCCGACAGCTTTCCACCGTTATGGCGCGGCCGGCAGACGAAGGCGGAAGCCTGCCCGATCGACTTCAGGTCGGCACCGAATTCGGCTTTCGCGGCGGACTGGATCACATCGGCGACAAAGCGCGCCGACGCCTCGGCCATGGCGCAATTGAGCTCGGTGGCGGGGGCGATCGTGACGGATTTGCCGAGCGTCCTCAGGGTGATCGGGTAGGGGATCGAGCAGCCGATCGCTTGATCGTGCTCGGCCTTGTGTTCCTCGAAGTCGACGCCCATCGATTTCAGCCTTCTGCGGCAGGCGAGCTCCTCCTCCGGCATTTCCGGGGCGGGAACGGAAGCCGATCTCGGGTCCGGAAGGGGCTTTTTCTCCTGCGGCGGTTTCTCCGGCGGGCTCGGCGGGCTAGCCGGCGGCACTGCCTGCGACGGCTTTTCGGCAGGCATGGGTGCCGTTGCCGGCGGTTCGGACGTGCCGGACGGCGCGTTGGTTGGGCGCGGCTCGGGAACCGGAACGTCCGCCGGCGCTGGTTCCGGCGTTGGTCCAGGCTGGTTGAGTTCAGGCACCGGCACGGTTTCAGGAAGTTTCGGAGCCTTGGCGAGCGCTGGCCCCGCCAATAGCATCGCCGCCGCCAAAGGCAGCGCCAATCTGTAAAATCCTGGGAGGGTCAGCGCCGCCATCGCCCCCAAACGGCGGGGCCGTACGGAAGTTGCCTCGGAAAGCGCATTCGGCCGATCACGATCGGTAACCGCAATGTCACGCGCCGATCACTTCCAGTCCTTCTTCCAGCCAATCGGCGAGTTGCGGCATGCCGAGCAGATATTTCGCGGTACGCTTGTTGGCACGCTCGCGCGCCGCCGCCAGCGCGTCGGCCCATTCCGAGGCGTCGTAGTCGCCCCGGCCGACCCAGGCGAGCGCTACCAGTTCGGCCGCCTCGTCGACATTGAGGTCGTTGATCAGTTCGCGAAATTCCTCCTCGGTCAGGTTTTCCGAACTTTCCTCGGCGAGACCGTCATGGTGATGGTTGTCGTGCGACTGGCCGTCGAGCTCGATCTCATGCTCGGCTCCGTCGGCATAGTCCTCATTGACGGCAGCGCTCAGCGCCTTCGCCTTGAGGATGAACAGGCGCACGGTGTCCGGGCCGATCGAAAGCTCCCATTCCCTTTCGAGGCGCTGCTGCACGGGCCTTCTCCGCATGCTCCATTGGCCGTTTGCCGGATGATAGCGGATTTACAGCATTCGTCACGTCATCTTCGGTTAGCGGGCGTCAAGCTGCAAATGTTGGCGGCCGCTGTTTCTTTCCGGGATGAAACGGCATGGCACCTGCGTTAGTATCGCATTGTCATTCTCAAGGAGGCTTCGATGCGCAGACGTTTGTTGATTCAGGTCATGGCTGTTGCCGCCCTGCCGCTGTTTGCGGCGCCCGCATTCACGGCTGGTGAAGGCGGTGGCGGTGGCGACACCCCCAAGTGCAAAAAGGGTGAGGTCTGGGACAAGAAGCTGAAGAAGTGTGTCACGCCGAAATACGGCATGCTCGACGACGACAACATCTATGAAGCGGGCCACGATTTGGCGATGGCCGGGCGCTATGACGAGGCGATCGCCGTGCTTAGCCTTGCCGCCAACAAGCAGGATCCGCGCATCCTCAACTATCTCGGCTATTCGCATCGCCATTCCGGCCGCATCACTGTCGGCCTCGGCTATTACGAGGAAGCGCTGCGCATCAACCCCGACTATACGCTGGTGCGCGAATATCTCGGCGAGGCGCATCTGCAGATGGGCGATCTCGCCGGCGCCCGCGAACAGCTCAGCGAGATCGAAAAGCGCACCGGCAAGGGTTCGCGTGAATACGGCATGCTGGCCGACCAGATCGACCATTTCATGCGGAGCTGATTCGACCGCGACGAATGCTTTGGGCCGGCTGCGGGCGATCGCAGCCGGTTTTTTGTTGCCTCCTGCACACTTGCCGCAGCGTCAGGTGCGGAATCAGCGGGGGATTTTTCAAAAACCCATTTTTGGGCGTGAAAAACGTGCGAAGATTGCTATATTCAGCCAAATTGCGGTGAAACGGTTCCGTTAGCCCGAGGCTGCCGGACCGTTTTCTTTTTGTACCCATCGACAAGGCTATCCCCGAAACGCGGGGCTAGCGGCAGGAAAGGTCAGGCATGATGAACATGGTCCCGATGACAGGCGAGGGGTTCGCGTCATTGAAGGAAGAACTGCGCTGGCGCCAGCAGGAAGAGCGGCCGCGCATCATCGAGGCGATCTCCGAAGCGCGCTCGCATGGCGACCTTTCCGAAAACGCCGAATACCATGCGGCGAAAGAGTCGCAGAGCCACAATGAGGGTCGCGTCAACGAGCTCGAAGACCTGATTGCGCGGGCCGAGGTGATCGACGTCACCAAGCTCAGCGGCGACAAGGTCAAGTTCGGCGCCACGGTGGTGCTGGTCGACGAGGACACCGAAGAGAAGAAGACCTACCAGATCGTCGGCGACCAGGAAGCCGACGTGAAGTCGGGCCGCATCTCGATCTCCTCGCCGATTGCCCGCGCGCTCATCGGCAAGGAAGTCGGCGACGCCATAGAGGTCAACGCGCCCGGTGGTGCCAGGGGGTACGAGATCGTCCAGGTGCAGTTCATCTAGGGAATTTGAGGGGCAGGATTTGTTTCTGAATTGCGCTATTCGGCGCCGCCCCTCATCGCCCTGCCGGGCACTTCTCCCCGTATAGTGGCGGGGAGAAGGACGCCTTCACCGATGATTTCGCCAAATCTTTCAACGTTGCAGTGGAGAGCGCCGGAGCTGCGCGTAGCTCCCTTCTCCCCGTCACTACGGGGAGAACGTGCCGGCAGGCGGATGAGGGGCAGAGCCGACCTTTCAGATTGAATTGATTGAACAAAATCAATGCGTATCGAGTGCCTGTCGCTCCATTAGCCGCTCAGCCTCCGCCATCACCTCTCCCGGCTCAACACGTCCGCCGGGCGCGGCCAGTAGCGTCGATGCGTATGGCCCGCGCGGGCCGGTCAGGCCGGGCTCGGTCGCCAGGAACACCGCGACCGTCGGCAGGCCGAAGGCGCTGGCGAGGTGGGTGAGGCCGGTGTCGGCGCCGATGACGAAGGCCGATCGGCCGATGATCGCGGCGATGACGGCGAGCGGCGATTTCGGCACCAGCACGGTCTTTGGAACAGCCTTGGCGATCGCCTCGGCCACAGCCTTTTCCGGCTCGTTCGACCAGGTGACGACCGGCGTCATCCTCTTTTCGACCACCAGCCGGGCGGTTTCGATCCAGTCCGCTACCGGCCATTTCTTGTCCTCGCGGCTGGTGCCGTGCAGCAGGACGGCGGTTCTGCCGCTGACGCCAGTCAGACCGTCGGCCGGCGGCACGATGCCGGAGCCGAGTTCGGAAAGATCTGGCTGGTAGCCGAGCGCTATTCCGAAGAGCCGCCTTGTCCGTTCTATGGCGTGCAGGTCGCGCGGCACGGCGTAGCGGCGGTCGTAGAACCAGGTAGCCGAAGGTTCGCGCGCGCTCGAGCGGTCGAAGCCGGCGATCGGAGCCGCGGCCTGCTTCGCCACCAAGGCCGACTTGAGCAAGCCCTGCGCATCGATGACGAGGTCGTAACGGCAGGCCCGCAAGGCGCCACGCAGGTTTGAGGCCTCGCGCCAGGTGCCGCTGTTGAAAAGCCGCTTGCGCCAGCGCCTGATGGCGACAGTGTGAATCCTGCCGATCGCAGGATGCAGGCCAACTATGCCGGCAAAAGCCTCTTCCACGCACCAGTCGAACGACACGTCCGGGCGGTGACGGCGGGCATCCTCGACGGCCGGGAAGGTGTGGATGACATCGCCCATCGAAGAGGTCTTGACGATCAGCACCTTCATGCGGCGGCCGGAAGTTCCAGCAGCCGGTCCGCCGCCGCCACGACCTGTCCGACCTCAAGCGTCTTCAGGCAATTGAGGTGGCCGAGCGGGCAGATCTTCTGGTGGCAAGGCGAGCACGACAGGCCGAGCCAAACCAGTTCGGAATGTTCCGCCAGCGGCGGCGTATTCCTGGGCGACGTCGAGCCGTAGACGGCGACGATCGGCGTGCCGACGGCGGCCGCGACATGCATCAGGCCGCTGTCGTTCGACACCGCGAGCTTCGCCGCTGATATCAGGTCGATGGCGTCCTCCAGCCGCGTTTTGCCGGCCAGGTCGACAGTGCCTGGTGCAAGTGCTGCGATTTCGGCGGTCACGTCGGCGTCATTCTTCGAGCCGAACAACGCCACCTTCAGGCCCTTGGCCATCATCTCGCGGGCGAGGCCGGCATAGCTTTCGCTCGGCCAACGCTTGGCAGGTCCGAACTCGGCGCCGGGCATCAGTGCCACGAATTTCTCCGCCTTCAGCCCGAAGCGTTCGAGCAGGGCCGCCTGGTTGCCCGCGTCCACGGTGAGCCTGGGCGCCTGGAACCTACCGCCCCTGGCAAGGCTGAAATAGGCCTGTGCCGTGCGCCGCTTCACCGCGGCGGGCAGCGGCACGATGTCGGTGAGCAGGCCGTAGCGCATTTCCCTGAGGTGGCCGGTGCGGCGCGGGATGCGGGCAAAGAACGGGATCAGCGCCGATTTCCAGCTGCCCGGCAGGACATAGGCCATGTCGTAGCGGCCGCGCAGCAGGCGGCCGAAGCGCCGGCGGATGCGGAATTCGAGCGCGCCGGGTTTCAGCGGAAAGTCGATCTGCTGGCGGATTTCAGGCATGCGCTTGACCAGCGCCGCCGCCCAGGCCGGCGCCAGCACGTCGATCGCGGCGTTCGGATATTGCTCTCTCAGCGCCGAGAACAGGCACTGCGCCATCACCATATCACCCACCCAGCGTGGGCCGATCACGAGGATCGTTGGGCTTTCAGCCATTCGACATAGTCTCTGACGCCGGTTTCGACGGTGCGGAATTGGCCATTGTAGCCGGCTGCGCGCAAGCGGGACATATCAGCTTGCGTAAAACTCTGGTAGCTGCCCTTGAGATGGTCGGGAAATTCGATGAACTCGATCTCGCCCTTGCCCAGCGTGTCGATCACCGTTTCGGCTATGGCGCGGAACGGCTGGGCGCGGCCGGTACCGCAATTGAAGATGCCGCTTGAGCCCCGCTTCCACAGCCACAGATTGACGTCGGCGACATCGCCGACATGGATGAAGTCGCGGCTCTGCTCGCCGGGTCCGAAACCGCCATAGGCGCCGAACAGCTTTGGGTTCTGTCCCCGCTCGACCTGATGGAACAGATGGAAGGCGACCGAGGCCATAGCGCCCTTGTGCGCCTCGCGCGGCCCGTAGACGTTGAAATAACGCAGACCGGCCACCGGCGAATGGTCGGTGTCGAAGACCGTGCGGCGGACATAATCGTCGAACAGCTTCTTGGAATAGGCGTAGACGTTGAGCGGCCGCTCACATTGCGGCTCCTCGCGGAATTCGGCGCCGCCGCCATAGACCGAAGCCGAGGAGGCGTAGAGGAAGGGCACGCGCAGCGCCAGGCAGGCATGCAGCAGCCGCTTCGAATAGGCGTAGTTCACATCCATCATGTATTTGCCGTTCCACTCGGTGGTGGTCGAGCAGGCGCCCTGGTGGAAGACGGCCTCGATGCGACCGAGCCCGCCATCTTCGAGGCGGGTCAGGAAATCGTCCTTGTCGAGATAGTCGGCGATCTGCAAGTCGGCGAGGTTGACGATCTTGTGGCCGTCGGTGAGGTCGTCGACGACGAGGATGTCGTCATGACCTTCGGCGTTGAGCGCGGCAACGATGTTCGAGCCGATCATGCCGGCGCCGCCCGTGACGATGATCATGCTGTTGGACCCGATGCTGGTTTCGTTCGCCGATTCCGGCCCTTATAAGGGAGGCACGTTGGGCTGTCGATAAAGCAGGCGGCCGCGGGCGTATGTCACAGTGAGGCCGCAAAGCTCCCGCTTCAGTCGGTTTCGCGCCACCCGTCGGGATCGTAGGGGACAAAAGCATGCCGTCGACCGAACTGCTTATCGCCTTTTTCGCCACCACGGCGATCTTCGCCTATATCCCCGGTCCGGCCATGCTCTATGCCGCGGCGCAGACCATGGCGCGTGGGCGCTGGTCCGGGCTGACGGCGGCGCTCGGCATCCATCTCGGCGGTTATGTGCATGTCATTGCCGCCGCTGCTGGCCTGTCGGTGCTGTTCCACGCCGTGCCGCCGCTTTACATGGCTGTCAAGCTCATCGGCGCGCTCTATCTGATCTGGCTCGGCGTTTCGCTGTTTCGCGCCAGGGCGCAAGGCGATGCGGCGTTGCCGCTCATCGAGCGGAAATCGGCCCGCCGCGCCTTCTTCGAGAGCATCACCGTCGAGGTGCTCAATCCGAAGACCGCGATCTTCTTCATGGCGTTCCTGCCGCAGTTCATCGATGCTTCGGCGGCGTTTCCGGTCTGGCTGCAGTTCGTCGTGCTCGGAACCATCGTCAACCTGATGTTCTCGTCCGCCGACATCATGTGCGTGTTCCTGGCCGGTGCGATGATTGCGCGGCTGCGGCGTTCAGACCGCGCGCAGCGCATGATGCAGCGAGCGGGCGGCGCCGTCCTGGTCGGGCTGGGCGTGCACGTCGCCCTGCAGAAGAGTTGACCCATCAGCCACACTTGACCGTGACCCGGCCGCCGTTGCGCTGGCTCGAATTGCGGTATATCGGCTTCGCCATGAACGACCGGCCCTGCCAATCGAATTCCGAAACGTTTTCCAAACAGGCTTTTTCCGCGCGTTGCCCGTAACATGATCAAGCACAATCCGCCTTCTCCCGAACCGCTGCACCGCGCCATCGCGCGCTTTGGTGACGTCACCGTTCTGGTGGTCGGCGACTTCATCCTCGACCGTTTCGTCAGCGGCGTCATCGAGCGTATCTCGCCCGAAGCACCGATCCCCGTGCTGCACGGGCGCGGCGAGATGCTGGCGATGGGCGGTGCCGGCAATGTCGTCGCCAACATCGTTTCGCTGGGTGCCGCCGCGATCCCCGTTTCGGTCATCGGCACCGATGCGGCCGGCGACAATCTGATGCGGATGCTGGGCGAACTTGGCGCTGAGACCGGTGGCCTGGCGCGGGACCGCGACCGCATGACCTCGTCGAAGAGCCGCTTCAGCGCGCTCAACCAGCAGGTGCTGCGTTTCGATGAGGAGGAAGTGAAGCCGCTGGCCGACGCCGAGCGGGCGACGCTGATTAGGCATTTCCGCGCCGCGCTTGCGCGGGCCGACATCGTCATCCTGTCCGACTATGGCAAGGGCATGCTGCTCGACGGCGTCGCCGGCGAACTGATCTCGATCTGCCGCGAGGCGGGAAGACCGGTTCTGGTCGATCCGAAGGGCCGCGACTATGCGCGCTACGCCGGCGCGACCGCGATCACGCCCAACCGCAAGGAACTCGGCGAGGCCGTCGGCCACGCGGTGTTTGCCGATGACGAGATCGTCACCGCCGCGCGAGAATTGATCTCGGCCAACGGCTTCGACTTCGTCGTGGCGACGCGCAGTGAAAAGGGCATGAGCGTCGTCGGCCCGGACGATGCCCGCCACATCGCCACGCAGGCGCGGGAAGTGTTCGACGTTTCGGGCGCCGGCGACACCGTCATCGCGACATTTGCGCTGGCGCTCGCGGCCGGCGCCGATCGTGTCACGGCCGCCTCCATCGCCAATGCGGCGGGCGGGGTGGTGGTGGGCAAGCGCGGCACCGCCAGGCTGACTGTCGAGGAGCTTACCGGCGCGCTGTTTCGTTCGCACGGACCGACCGCCCACAAGGATGCCATCCTCGATGCCACATCGGCCGCACGCATGGTGGCGGCGTGGAAGGACGAGGGCCTGAGCGTCGGTTTCACCAATGGCTGCTTCGACATCCTGCATGCCGGCCATGTCAGCCTGCTGCATGCGGCGCGCAGCCAGTGCGACCGGCTGGTGCTTGGCCTGAACAGTGATGCCTCGGTGCGGCGGCTGAAGGGCTCGGGACGCCCGGTCAACGACCAGCACGACCGCGCCTGCGTGCTCGCGGCCCTCGCGTCGGTCGATGCCGTCGTCGTCTTCGAGGAGGACACGCCGCTGGCGCTGATCGAAGCCTTGCTGCCCGACATACTGGTCAAGGGTGCCGACTATACGGTCGATACCGTGGTTGGCGCCGACGTGGTGCAGAAGGCGGGCGGGCGCGTGGTGCTGGTCGATCTCGTCGCCGGCAAGAGCACCACCGGCACCATCGGCAGACTGCGCGCCAGTACAAACTGAGGGTATCCATGTCCGAATTGAACGACTACCTGGTCCGCTCGGCGGCCGCGATATCGGCGATGGCCGAGCGCGACCTGACCGGCGAGATGGAACGTGCGGTGACAGCCGTTGTTGCAGCACTTTCGCAGGGCAAGGCCTTGCTGATCTGTGGCAATGGCGGCTCGGCCAGCGATGCCATCCATATCGCCGGCGAACTGGTCGGCCGCTTCTTGAAAGAGCGCAAGGCCTACAACGTCATCGCGTTGCCGGCCAATACGGCGGTGCTGACCGCCTGGGGCAATGATTACGGCTTCGACACGGTCTTCTCGCGCCAGGTCGAGGCGCATGGTTCGGCGGGCGCGGTGCTGCTCGCCATCTCGACCAGCGGCAATTCGCCGAGCATCCTTGCCGCCGCCGAGCAGGCGCGCAAGATGGGCATGACGGTGATCAGCATGACCGGCGATACCGGCGGCAAGCTGAAGCCGCTGACGGACATACTGCTCACCGTGCCCTCGACCTCGACGCCGATCATCCAGCAAGGGCATCTGTGCCTCTACCATCATCTGTGCGAGGTGGTCGAAGCCCGCCTCAGCAATGGCTGAGGCCGCCGTGAATCCCTATCCGCTGGCGGAGCCGGGGCTTTGGGTGGAGCGGATCGGCAGCAATGTCTTTGCCAAGGATATGCCGGCGCTGTTTCTCGACCGCGACGGCACAATCAACATCGATACCGACTATCCCGGTGATCCAGCCGAGATCGTGCTGCGCGACGACATCGTGCCTGTCATCGAGGCGGCCAACCGCGGTGGGATTCCAATTGTTGTCGTCACCAACCAGTCCGGTATCGCGCGCGGCTATTTCGGCTGGAGCGAGTTCGCCGCCGTCAACGGCCGTGTGCTCGACCTGCTTCGCGAAAGAGGCGTTTTCGTCGATATGGTCATTGCCTGCGCCTATCACGACGCGGGCGTCGGGCCGCTCGCCATCGCCGGCCATCCGATGCGCAAGCCCAATCCGGGCATGCTGATCGAGGCGGCGAAGCGCCTTGACCTCGATCTCGGCCGTTCGCTGATCGTCGGCGACAAGCCGGCCGACATGGAAGCAGGCCGCTGCGCCGGCCTGTCGCGTGGCTGGCTGGTGGACGGCGAGGCGTCAGACCAGGCGGGGTTCAAGGTTTCGCCGCTGCGGGACCGCAATGACCTAGGCGGGCTGCTGACCGCCATCGAGACGCTTGGCATCAAGACGCACTGAACGCCACCAGACCCTCATCCTTGACCCGGCGGATGGTGAGCGCGGTGCGCACCGTGTCGACATTCGGCGCCGAGGCCAGTTCCTCGATGACGAAGGTCTGGAAGGTGCCGAGGTCGCTTGCCACGCAATGCAGCAGGAAATCGGATTCGCCCGACACCATCCAGGCGTCGCGCACGATCGGCCAGCCGCGCGTGCGCTCGGCAAAGGTCTTGAGCTCGGCGTCTGCCTGGTGATGCAGGCCGATCAGGCAGAAGGCGACGACATCCATGCCGAGCGCCGGGGCATTGAGCAAAGCGCGGTAGCCGCGGATGATGCCGGACTCTTCCAGCCGCCGGACGCGGCGCAGGCAGGGCGGCGCCGAAATGCCGACACGGCTCGACAGTTCGACATTGGTCATGCGTCCGTCGTTTTGAAGTTCGCGCAGGATTTTCCAGTCGATGGCGTCGAGGTCGGCTTTGAGCGGCATTGTCGGCTTTCCCCGCGCGCAAGAATCTTTCGTGATTTCTAATTAGACTCCGGGATGCATTCCATCCCTCTGCCGACGATTTTTGATCCGGACACGGATATTGCCGGATATGCCGGCGCCGAAGCTTTCCGGGGACGAAGGCCAACTTGCCTTGCTGGCGTCGCGGGCAGCACTTACATTACGCGCGACATCAGGCGTGATTTCCATGCCGCAATCCCTGGCTGCCCTCCCATAGAGGCTTTTCATGACTACCAAACACGCGCCTGTTCTTATCATTGGTTCCGGACCCGCAGGCTATACGGCGGCCATCTATGCCGCCCGTGCCATGCTGAAACCCATGCTGGTCGCCGGCCTGCAGCAGGGCGGTCAGCTGATGATCACCACCGATGTCGAAAACTATCCGGGCTTTGGCGATCCGATCCAGGGCCCGTGGCTGATGGAACAGATGCTGAAGCAGGCCGAGCATGTCGGCACCGATGTCATCAACGACATCATCACCGAGGTCGATCTCAATGTGCGGCCGTTCCGCGCCAAGGGCGATTCCGGCACCACCTACACCGCCGATACCCTGATCATCGCCACCGGCGCGCAGGCCAAATGGCTGGGTATCCCGACCGAACAGACCTTCATGGGCTTCGGCGTGTCGGCCTGCGCCACATGCGACGGCTTCTTCTATCGCGGCAAGGATGTCGCGGTGATCGGCGGCGGCAATTCGGCGGTCGAGGAGGCGCTCTATCTCTCCAACCTGGCGAAGAGTGTGACGGTCATTCACCGGCGCGGCGATTTCCGCGCCGAGCGCATCCTGCGCGAGCGGCTGTTCAAAAAGGAAAATGTCCGCGTCATCTGGGACACGATCGTCGACGAGATCACCGGCCAGCCCGGCAAGGCGCCGCTGCCGCCTTCGGTGGAAGGGCTGAAGCTGCGCAACATCGCGACCGGCGAGGTCACGCAGCTGAAGGTCGATGGCGTGTTCGTGGCGATCGGCCATGCGCCGGCGGTCGAACTGTTCGTCGGCAAGCTGAAGCAGAAGCCGAACGGTTATCTGTGGACGGCTCCAGACTCGACACGCACCGACGTGCCCGGCGTGTTCGCGGCGGGCGACGTCACCGACGACATCTACCGCCAGGCGGTGACGGCGGCCGGCCTCGGCTGCATGGCTGCGCTCGAGGCGGAAAAGTATCTCGCCGGCATCGAGGTTCACCGCGAGGCGGCGGAGTAACGAAGCGGCTGAGAAAGTCGTTTAAAAGCCTGATTTTTCATTCAGACGCCAAAACGGAGCGAGGGGAATCATGGCGCTGGACTGGGACAAGCTACGCGTGTTTCACGCTGCGGCGGAGGCGGGGTCGTTCACCCATGCCGCCGAGACACTGCACCTGTCGCAATCGGCGATCTCGCGGCAGGTCAGCGCGCTGGAGCACGATGTCGGCGTGCCGCTGTTCAACCGTCACGCGCGCGGCCTGGTGCTGACCGAACAGGGCGAGATGCTGTTCCGCACCGCGCACGACGTGCTGATGAAGCTGGAGACGATCAAGTCGCGGCTGACCGAGACCAAGGACCGGCCGTCCGGCGTGCTTCGGGTGACTACCACGGTGGGACTGGGTGCCGGCTGGCTCACCGAGCGCGTGCAGGAATTCATCGAACTCTATCCCGAAATCAGCCTGCAGCTGATCCTCGCCAATGAGGAACTCGACCTCACCATGCGCCAGGCCGATTGCGCCATCCGGCTGCGCCAGCCGCAGCAGCCGGATCTCATCCAGCGCCGCCTGTTCACCGTGCATTTCCATCTCTATGCCTCGCCGGCCTATATCGCCAAGCACGGCCAGCCAGCCTCGGTCGCCGAGCTGAGGACGCATCGCATCGTCACCTTCGGCGTGCCGGTGCCGTCGCACCTGTCGGAGCTGAACTGGCTGGAGACGGTGGGCGATTTCGAAGGCGGGCAAAGGGTGCCGACGCTGCAGATCAACGACATCCTCTCGATCAAGCGCGCCGTGCAGGGCGGCGCCGGCATCGCCATGCTGCCCGACTACGTGATCAACAAGGACTCAGGCCTGGTGCAGTTGCTGCCGGAGACCGAAGTGCCGTCCTTCGACACCTACTTCGCCTATCCGGATGCGATGAAGAACCAGGCAAAGCTTCATGTGTTTCGCGATTTCATCATTGCGAAGGCGCGAAGCTGGTCCTTCTGAGGGTGTGTCGATATTCAGGTGAGGCCGGCCTGCGAACCGGCGACTTCTTCCGCTTCCGGTACTCACGTACCAAAGTACGCTCCGTTCCGGTTCTCGGAATTCACCGTTCTCGGCTCGGCCTGACCTGAATCTCGACACACCCCCTACCCGCGCCACGGCGTCAGGCGAGGCAGCCAGCCGGGTACGGCGCGGCGGTAGGCTTCGTATTCCGCGCCATAGCGGCGGGCGAGCGTCGGCTCCTCGTAGAGCTTGACGAACGAGACCATGGCCGCGGCGGCGACGACGCCGTAGGCGAAGACGGCCCAGCTTGAAAACAGCAGCGCCTGGCCGAGGACGATCGACAGCACGGCCACATACATCGGGTTGCGGACATGGCGGTAGATGCCGCCGACGACCAGACGCTCGGTCGGCGCCACCGGTGCCGGCGTGCCCAGCCCCTCGAGCGCGAAACGGGCGAAGGAATGGAGCAGCAGGGCCGCCGCCGCTAGGATCAGGATCC
This sequence comes from Mesorhizobium sp. LjNodule214, assembly GCF_964252735.1. Classification (NCBI taxonomy): domain Bacteria; kingdom Pseudomonadati; phylum Pseudomonadota; class Alphaproteobacteria; order Hyphomicrobiales; family Phyllobacteriaceae; genus Mesorhizobium; species Mesorhizobium sp. LjNodule214. The sequence goes on along the minus strand of NZ_CAXUPE020000002.1, from coordinate 1,290,617 downwards.
AGCCGGCGGGGACAAAGCCCGGCAGTTTCGACAGCGGCAGACGATAGCGATCGGTCAGCAGCCAGGGAATCACGCCCGCGACCACGCCGGGCGCCGCGATGAAGAACAATGCGCTGCCGGCGATCGCCTGGCGTGCGCGCATCACGATCTCCTGCCATAAAATTGAACGGGCGCTGCTCGTTTCCGCATCATCCGGCGGTTTCTGTTTTTGGGTGGCAAAATCGGGCGGGTTCGGCGTTCCGCAGCGGGTTTGGCCACGAAACCTTCACCATTTCCGGCGATTCTCCTGGTCCTATCGTGCCTGAGAACGGGTTGGACCACAGCCTGCGTCTTTTTGCATGCGTGTGTTGCAAAATAGATGCTTGTTTCTTGGGCATGATGAGCACATATATAGATCATCTCCTGGGCGCGTTCTCCTCCCATTAGCGCCCTCGAGTGTTCCCCTCTGGAGGTTAGCCTTAATCGGCACTTCCAATCAAACTCAGCCGGATCTTTATTGATCCGGCTTTTTTGTTGCCCGAAGTCCACTGACCTCGAAAAAAGTCGATCGGCATTGCCACGTAACAGTGACATGTAACCTCTGGTAACATGGCGCAAACGCACTCCATCGATTAAGCAGATCATAGGACGCGGTTGGCTCGTCCGGGAGATGGGGGCATCACTCGGACGAACCGGGCTCAGGCGGCTACCGCGTCCGAACCATTTTTATCCGTCAGCCAACGGCGGAGCGATGCGGCGGACCTGCCGTTTGCCTCCCACGAGACGGTCCGCAATAGACGGCGTCCGGAACACCCGGGCGCCGTTTTTTGCTTTCTCACGCAGCCTTGCCGCTGGTGTTCATCGCCTCGTCGGCCAGACGTCCGGTGAGTTCGGCCATATGGTCGAACACGGCGCGGTAGCTGGCCACGCCCGCCGTTGCCGAGCGCAACTCGATGATCAGATCGCCGATCTCCGCCTGCGGCATGGTTGCTTCGACGACATCCCAGCCCGGCCAGTCGGGCCGCGCGTCATAGCCGAGAATCTGGCCACGCCGCTGCGGGATCAGCGCGATGATCTTCGAGGTCGCTTCGGACGGCGTGACGATCTCGACCTTCATCACCGGCTCGAGCAACACCGGTGAGCAGGCGGCCATGCCTTCCTTCATCGCCAGCTTGGCGGCCATCTGGAAGGCCATGTCCGAGGAATCGACGGCATGGTAGGAGCCGTCGGACAGGTTGACGGCGACGTCGACCACCGGGAAGCCAAGCGGGCCGAATTTCAGATAGTCGCGTATGCCCGTCTCGACCGACTGGATGTAGGTCTTCGGCACGACGCCGCCGGTGATGGTGTCGGTGAACTGGAAACCCGAGCCGCGCGGCAGCGGCTTGATCTCGATTACCACATCGCCGAACTGGCCGTGGCCGCCGGACTGCTTCTTGTGGCGGCCGCGCTGCTGCGCCGGTTTGCGGATGGTCTCGCGGTAGGGCACGGCCGGTGTGTGGCCTTCGACCGGGATCTGGTTCTTGCCTTCGAGCCGCTCACGCACGACACGCAGATGCATCTCGCCATGCCCCGACAGCACGGTCTCGGCGGAATCCTGGTTGTGGCGCAGGCTGAGTGAGGGATCTTCCTCGGCAAGACGCTGGATGGCCGCCGACATCTTGACCTCGTCCTTGCGTTCCTTCGGCCGTAGCGCGAAGGCGAAGACCGGTTGCGGTGGCGCCAGCGTGGCCAACGGCTTGATGCCGCCCTTGGCTGAACTCAGCGTTTCTCCGGTCTTGACGGTGTCGAGCTTGCCGAGCGCGACAGTGTCGCCGGCCTTGGCGATGGCGAGCTTGGACTGGTCCTTGCCGAGCATCCTGTAGATGCCGGAGACCTTTGCCGTTTCGCCGTTCGACAGGAAGAGTTCGGTGGCGTCGGCGACCTGGCCGGAGAGCACGCGCGAGACCGACAGCTTGCCGCCATGCGCCGTATGGATGGTCTTCATCACCTGGACCACCGTCTGATTGCCGTCGGTAGCAGCCAGGCGTTTGCGCGTCGCCTCGACGTCGGGCGCATCGTGGCGGATCGCCTTCAGCAGACGCAGCACGCCATTGCCCTTCTCGGCGGTGCCGATGAGCACCGGCGTTACAATACCTTCACGCAGGTCGGCCGCGAGGTCGTCGAAGATTTCGTCCTTCGGCGGTTCGATCTCCTCGAGCAGCTGTTCCATGAGCTGGTCGTCGTGGTCGGCGAGGGTCTCCAGCATGGAAAAGCGCGCCTCCAGCTCACGCGCCTTGTCGTCGCCCGGGATGTCGGCGACCTCGCTTTCGGCATATTCGCGATAGATGTAGGCGCGCTCCAAGGCCAGATCGATCGAGCCGATGACGACGCTGTCCTTGCGTAGCGGAATCTGGCGCAGCAGCAGCGGCACCGAGCTTGCCGGCTGCAGCATCTTCAGCGTGTCGCGCACTCCGGCGATGGCCTTGTCGACCTTGTTCAGGAACAGGATGCGCGGCAGGCCGAGATCGTCGAGCTTGCGCATGATGAGCTGCAGGGCAGGGATCTTCTTTTCATCGGCTTCGGCGACGACCACGGCGACGTCGCAGGCGGCGAGCACAGGCTCGGCCTCGAACGAGAATTCGATAGAGCCGGGACAGTCGACGAAGGTAAGCTGCTCGCCCATGAATTCGGTGGTCGCGAAGGTCGCCTCGACGCTCATGGCATGGGCGCGCGCCTCGGGCGAATGATCGGAAACGGTGCTTCCCGACGAAACGGGATTCTGGCGGGGAATGGCGCCCGTGCGGGCGAGTATGGCTTCGAGAAGTGTCGTCTTACCGCTTGCGAAGGGACCGACTATGGCAATGCATTTCGGTCCCGTGCGTCGTCCTCCGGCGCGAGTACCCATGGCTGACCTCCACTCAGGCGTTTCCCTGGGAGCGGCGGCCGGCCTGTTCGGCCGTCGCGGGGCGGGGGTTCTTTTCGTTTTGCCACCTGCCCGAGAGCATCGTCCCACGGGTTTGCGGGGAGGGCAAGGAAAATAGGAAATTCGCCGGCTTTGGTTGTCTCAGGCGGTCCGGGCAAGCGATCCGGAGCGCGCGGCAAGCAGGGCGCCTGCCTTGTCGCGCGGTGCCGGCCTGCCGAAGAAGTAGCCCTGGAAGCGGTTGCAGCCGGCGGCCCTGGCAAGGGTGAACTCTTCTTCCGTCTCGATGCCTTCGGCAACGATGGTGACATGCTGGATGCGCGCGATCTGCGCCAGCGCCGAAACGAAGATCTGGGCGACCTGATCGTGGGCGAGGCTGCGGATGTAGGATCGGTCTATCTTGATGCTGTCGATGGGCAAGGTCTTGAGATAGTTGAAACCGCAATGGCCGGTGCCGAAATCGTCGAGCGCGATGTGAAAGCCGAGGCCGCGCAGCGTTTCGAGGCGCCTCAGGATTTCGGGTGAGGCGGCGGTCGCCACCGTCTCGGTGATCTCGATGATGAATTGCTCCGCCGAGCGGCCGGTCTCACGCAGCACGCGGTCGCACATCGTGACAATCTCGTCGCGTTTCAGTTGCTCGCCCGAGACGTTGATGCTGATGCGGCGCCCGTGAAAATGGGCAACGTCGGCGCAGGCGCGCTTGAACACCCATTCGCCCAGCATGTCGATCAGGGTCGAGCGTTCGGCGATTGGAATGAACTCGGCAGGCGAGATCAGGCCACGCACAGGATGACGCCAGCGTATCAGCCCCTCCAACGCGTAGGCGGAGCCGTCGGGGTCGACAATGGGCTGATAGTGCAGTTCGAGTTCGCCGAGGTAGACGGCTGCCCGCAATTCGCGCTCGATCAGGCGGCGGTAGCGTTTGTCGGACAGCATCTCCTCGTCGAACACTGTGACGCGGCCGCGGCCGCCGGCCTTGCTTTCATAGAGCGCCAGGTCGGCAAGCAGCATCAATTCCGTCGTGTTCGAGGCATGCGCCGGGGCAAGCGCCACACCGATCGAAATGGAGAGCGGGATGGTCTTGCCTTCATGCGACTTGCCGGCCCGCATTGCGTCGAGCAGGCGGCGCGCATCCTTGTTGATCGCTGCCAGATCGCCATGCGGAATGATGACGCCGAACTCGTCGCCACCCAGGCGTCCGACCACCCCGTCGGCAAAGGTGCGTTCAGCGGCCTTGACCAGATGCGCCAGGGCGAGATCGCCAAACTGATGGCCGAACGTGTCGTTGAGCTGCTTGAAATGGTCGAGGTCGATCAAAAGCAGGCTCGCCTGTCGCCGGTTGCGCAAGGAGGTCAGCCTGTCGCGCAGCGCCTCGATGAAATAGCGGCGGGTCATGGCGCCGGTCATCGCGTCCACGGTCAGAAAACGGTGCTTTTCCGCTTCGGCCGCCGCCGCCGACTGCAGGCGCTGGACCACGCTGCTGCGCATGTACATCAGCACCAGCAGCGCCAGGCCGGTAGCGACCATCGAAACGACGAGGGCGGTGATGTAGGAGAAGTCTTCGACCCAGCCGAGCGCGCCAAGCGCGGTCGCTGCTATGCTCAGCACAAGCAGGAACTGGATGCCGCGGTAGACCCTGCCGCTATGGTCCTTGATCGTCGCCAGTATGCTCATGTCACCGTCCCCGCAACACAAGCCACGGCTAGAGCCCAGCTGTTAAGAAGACATTGAGTTTGCCGAAGGCAGCCGCGATTTTTCGTCCTGTGGCGCCGACGATCGGAAACTTCTGGGTTGGCATCGTCGCCGACGCGGTCCGTTCAACCGGCCTGGCTTCGGCGCTGCCTCACCAGGGCGCTATCCGCGCTCTGCGCCTCGACCGCGTCGGCAAAGCGCGACAGCATCGGATTGAACAGGTCCGGCCGCTCCCAGAAGGGGGCGTGCCCGACACCGGGGACGACATGGCAATGTTCCCACAGCGCGCCGTAGTGCAGCGTCTCGAAGTAACTGAGCCGGACAAACGGATCATTCTCACCGTTGACGATCGCAACCGGGAATGCGGCCTGCTCGACCACCTGCCTCTGGTCGGCGCCGTCGCCGCTCATCATGCTGCGCGTCACCGTGGCGCGCAGCCTGCCGTCCGTGCGCAGTATGGTCTGACGGAAGGACGGATCGGCGCTGTCGCCGAAGCACAGTGTCTCGAAACGCTCGGCATCGCGTTCCGAGTAGATTTTCTTGGAGGCGAGCAGCATGTCCCAATGCGCGTGGAAGCCGCGCAGCATGCCGAACAGCCCTTTCGACACTGGCGGGGCGCCGGTCAGCATCAGTCCGCGGATTGCCGGATAGAAACCCGCGAGCTCCATGGCGACGTGGCCACCGAGCGACCAGCCGAAGACGATGGCATGGCCGATGGCCAGACGGTCGAGGAGCTCACCCGCCGATCGAGCCAGGCCGGCGATCGTGTAGGCTGTTGCCGGATCGTGAGCATCCGAGGATCCGCCATGGCCGGGAAGGTCGAAGGCGATCAGTCGGTGGGCATCGGCGAGCGGGCTGTCGAACTGCCTGGCGAACACGGCGCGCGAGCTGCCCGAGCCATGGATCATCAGGATCGGCATGCCAAGGCCCGACGATTCGCTGAGGCGCAAATCGGCCTGTGATGTGCGGATCGTGCGCTCGGCAACGGCCATACTGGATTGAACCTCCGGATTGCGTGGCCGGCAACATCTCACAGCGGGGTCTACACCACCTTTAAGTTTCTGGTTAAGAAAGGATTTATAAGCGGCGACCGGTTATAGTGGCCGAATCCTTGGTGAACGATGGGGGTGGTGATGGAACGCGGGCTTGATCTTCTTCTCTCGATCAGCAGCATCGCAACGGTCGGCCAGTATCTCTGGTCGATGCGTGCCCATTTCCAGGCGACGACCATGTCTGCCGGCGCGATGGTGATTTCGGCGGTCGTGGCCGCGACGGCACTGTTCTTTCTGGCGATACTCTGGATCCTGCCGCAGCCGCCGGCGGCGTTGATCGCCGGGCTGGCAATCCAGTTGATCAGCTCTGCCCTGTTCTGGTGGGCGATCTCGACGTCGCGCAAGGCGCGGCTGCGCTTTGCGTTTGCCGAGGACAATCCCCATAGCCTGGTGACCGACGGTCCGTTCGGCTATATCCGCCATCCGTTCTACACATCCTACATCATCTTCTGGATCGGATGGGGCGTCGCCACCTGGTCGATCCTGGCCGTGGTGCCGGTTGCCGGGATAATCGTGATCTATGTGATCGCGGCGCTGGACGAAGAGAAGAAGTTCTCGCGCACCGAACTGGCCGATGCCTATGCGGCCCACCGCAAGCGAGCCGGCCTGTTCTGGCCGCGGCTGGGGTAACGCTGCCGCAATATCCATGCGTGCCGCTTGCTGGACGGTGTCGAGCAGGCGGTTGCGCAACAGCCGATATCGGACGAGAGTGCCGCCGGCTTCCATGATCGGCGCCGCCGGATCGACGGTTGCCGCGCCATCAGCTTGAGGATCGAGACCATGAAGATCATTGCCTGCGGCAGCGTGCCGACCATTCTCGCTCCGGACAAATATTTCACCGGCCGCGTGCTGCAGACACCGATCATCGAGAAGGAAGCGCCGGCCCGGCTCAGGGCCACCCTGGTCAGCTTCGAGCCGGGCGCACGCACCTTCTGGCACACGCACCCGCTTGGCCAGACGCTCTATGTCACATCCGGCGCCGGCCGCGCGCAGACTTGGGGCGGCCCGATCCAGGACATCAAGGCCGGCGACGTCATCTCGTTCGATCCCGGCGAAAAGCACTGGCATGGCGCCGGCGCGCAAACAGCGATGACGCATGTCGCCATGCAGGAGGCGCTCGACGGCGTCCATGCCGACTGGCTGGAACAGGTCACCGACGCGCAGTTTGGCGGTTGATATCTTGTGGTTTTGAAACAAAAAACCCGGCCGCGTGGGGCCGGGTTTCATTGCAACAATGCCGTGCGCGATCAGGTCAGCGAGGCAGTGAAACGCTGGATGCGGGTGCATGCCTCTTCAAGCAGCGTTTCCGAGGTGGCATAGGAAATGCGGAAGTTCGGGCCGAGGCCGAAGGCCGAGCCAAACACCACCGCTACGCCTTCCGCCTCGAGCAGTTCCGAGCAGAAGGTCTCGTCGGTGTCGATGACCTTGCCGCCCTTGGTCGTCTTGCCGATCAGCTGCGCACAGGACGGGTAGACATAGAAGGCGCCTTCCGGCGACGGGCACGTGATGCCGCGCGCCTGGGTGAGCATCGAGACGACGAGGTCGCGCCGGCCCTGGAAGATCGCCTTGTTCCTGGCGATGAAATCCTGCGGACCGTTCAGCGCCTCGACCGAGGCCCATTGCGCGATGGTGCAGGCGCCCGAGGTCTGCTGGCCCTGGATCATGTCCATGGCTTTGATCAGTGCCACCGGGCCCGCCGCATAGCCGATGCGCCAGCCGGTCATGGCATAGGCCTTCGACACGCCGTTCATGGTCAGCGTGCGCTCGTAGAGCCTCGGCTCGACCTTGGCGATGGTCTTGAAGACGAAGTCGCCGTAGGTCAGGTGCTCGTACATGTCGTCGGTCAGCGTCCAGACATGGGGATGCTTCAGCAGCACGTCGGCCAGTGCCCTGAGTTCGGCTTCCGTGTAGGCGGCGCCGGACGGGTTCGACGGTGAGTTCATCAGAAGCCATTTGGTCTTCGGCGTGATCGCCTTTTCCAGCACGTCCGCCGTCAGCTTGAAGCCGTTGTCTATCGAGGTGTCGGCAAACACAGACGTGCCGCCGCAGATCGCCACCATTTCGGGGTAGCTGACCCAGTAGGGGCGGGGGATGATGACTTCGTCGCCGGGGTTCAGCGTCGCCATGAAGGCATTGAACAGGATCTGCTTGCCGCCGGTGCCGACGATGGTCTGCTCCGGCCGGTAGTCGAGATTATTCTCGCGCTTGAATTTCTTCGAGATCGCCTCGCGCAGCGGCGCGATGCCGGAAACCGGCGGATACTTCGTCTCACCGCGGCGGATCGCCTCGATCGCCGCGTTCTTGATGTTGTCTGGCGTATCGAAATCCGGCTCGCCGGCGCCCAGCCCGATCACGTCGCGGCCGGCATTTTTCAGCTCACGCGCTTTCTGCGTCACCGCGATGGTCGCGGAAGGCTTTACGCGGGAAAGGGCGTCGGCAAGAAAGGCCATGACCAGATATCTCCAGGGACGGTCGGCGCGGCCAGGAGTGGCCGCGGCGCTTCTCTTGTCGCATCATGCCGGCAAGCGCAAGCATTGTCGGATGAGCCAGACCTCAAATCCGCGGCAACAATAAATTCATCAACGGCCGGTAGAACCTTGAGCGGCAGGATCGCAACCCAAATTCCGCCAGTCTTGCGGAGCGAGGAACCGTGTCGCGTAGCATCGGGCTTGCCCACATCATCCGTCATAATGACGGCACCTCCAGCGGTGTCTGGGGCATCTATACGCTGCAGAGCGCCTTCCAGCCGATCTTCGCCTTCAAGGAAGGCAAGTTGTCGGTCGTCGCATTCGAGGGGCTTATCCGGCCGTTTCGTGACGGCGAGCCGCAGCCGCCGATGAACTTCTTCAGCACCTGTCCGGCAGCCGACCGCCTGCACATCGAAGCGCTGACCAGGACGCTGCATCTGCTCAATGCCGGCGTCTGCCTGCCGGAAGAGGCATCGATTTTCATCAATTTCGACCCTTCGGTGTTCAGCGACCGCGCCATTGTCGACATGGCGCTACGCGAAATGAGGCTGGTGCTGCACGAGGCCGGGATCGATCCGCGCCGCATCGTCTGCGAGGTCACCGAGCAGAAGTCGGCATCGCAGGAAACCCTCTACAGTTTCGTCGAGGCGCTGAGGGCCAATGGCTTCCGCATCGCGGTCGACGACTACGGCGCCGACGATTCCGACATCAACCGCATCAAGGAACTCAGGCCCGACATCGTCAAGTTCGACGCGCACTGGATCACGCAGCTGATGGAGTCCGGCGCCGGCTTTGCGCTGTTGACCGCCATGGTGACGAGCTTCGAACGGCAAGGCATCCGCACGGTGTTCGAAGGCATCGAGGAAGGCTGGCAGCTCGAGCTGGCCGAAAAATCCGGCGCCTCGATGGTGCAGGGTTTCGTGCTGGCGCGGCCGGAACTCGCGCCGACCAGCTTTCGCGTCTTCGGCAAGGACGTGCAGCCGCAGGCGGCAGACAGCACGGCCAAGGCACCGGCCAGCCCGGCCGTCGCGGCTTCGGGCCGGCCGGCGAAAGCGTTCGGACGCAGGACCGCGCCATGAGCGGGCGGCCGGACAGGCGGCGCGATGCCGCTGATGCGATCTTTGCCGACGAGGTCGGCATCGAATATGGCGTCTACAACGCATTCCGGCTGAGAAGCGCCTATCAGCCGATCTTCACGCCGCGCGGTGGAACGCTGACGGCGGTCGCCGTCGAAGGACTGATCGAGCCGCATCGCGCCGGCAGGCCGGTTGCCCCGCCAGTATTCTTCGACGGCATTGCGGCGCCTGATCGCCTGTTCGTCGAGACGATGTGCCGGATGTTGCATCTGAGGAACTTCCGCAACATCGGCGTCGAAGGGCTTGACCTGTTCTTCAACTACAATCCGCTGATCAACGACCATCCCGGTCGCGCACTGGCCGAAATCCGGCTGATGACCAGGCATCTCGGCGACTTCGACCTCCATCCAGGCATGCTGGTCTGCGAGATCACCGAGCAGGCGGCGGACGACAAGGTGCTTGTTGGCCTGGTCCATGAAATGCGCCGCCACGGCATCCGCATCGCCATTGACGATTTCGGCACCGGGCACTCGACCGAAGAGAGGATTGCGCTGCTTTCGCCCGATATCGTCAAGATCGACGGTACGTGGTTTGCGCAATTCTGCCGCCATGCCGCTGCCGAACGCTTCTTCCGGCCGCTTGTCTCGATGCTGCACGATCGCGGCGCCAAGGTGCTGGTCGAAGGCATCGAGCAATCGGTGCATCTGCGCGTGGCGCTCGACGGTGGTGTGGATCTGCTGCAGGGCTTTCACCTCGCTCGTCCGGCGCTGGCCGGCACGATCTTCAACGAAGAGCCGCTTTCCATCGAGGCGCTGCTCGGCATGGACAACAAGGTCGTGCCGTTGCATCAACGGCGCTGATGGGAACGCCAAAACAAATCACTGGATGATCTCATCTGCGTCGCGATAGAGCCTTGCAGCGGGCTGAACGCGCGAGGGAGCAGCGATGATACTCTACGGAATGATCGACAGCGGCAATTGCTACAAGCCGCGCCTGCTGATGGCCAAGCTCGGCATCGCCTTCACCAATGTCGAGGTGAGCTCGCACACCGGCGAAACCCGCAAGGCCGACTATGTCGCCAAGAACCCGAATGCCATGGTGCCGCTGCTTGAGCTCGACGATGGCAGGCGGCTCGCCGAATCCAACGCCATCCTGCTTTATCTTGCCGAAGGCACGCGCTTCCTGCCGGCCGACCGCTACCAGCGGGCGCTGGCCTATCAGTGGCTGTTCTTCGAGCAGTACAGCCACGAGCCCTACATCGCGGTGCGCAAGGCGCTGCTGACCTCCCCTGAAAGAGCCAAGGATGCAACACTGGAGCGGCTGGCGTCGACGCTGGAGCGCGGCAACAAGGCGCTCGGCGTGATGAACCGGCATCTGGAGAAAAACACCTTCTTCGCGGGCAGTGCGTTCAGCGTCGCCGACATCGCGCTCTATGCCTATACGCACACGGCCGAGATGGGCGGCTTCCAGCTTGACGCCTATCCGGCGGTGTCGGCTTGGCTTAGCCGAGTGGAGGCGGATCCGGAGCATGTTCCGATGGAATGGCTGGGGTAGTTTTGTCCTCACGCTGTCGCCGTTTCGCGGCTGCTCCGGACGGGGCGCGCCAACAGGCGCGACGCCCGGTCGGGCTTGCGGCCTGCGGCCCGGGTGTCAAATCCGAATACGTCCAGATTGAAGGAATCCGGGCAAATAAAAAGGCGGGACAAATCCCGCCTTCCCATTCCGGTAGCCTGATCGGGAGCGTTGGGGCCGGGCCGGCAGCAATCCGCTGCTTCGGCTTGTCGGGATCCTTCCGCTCCGGCGCGCTTCTCGCGCGACCGTCAGTACATCCGTGACTTGCCGCGCGCCCCGAACCTTCGTCCGGCGCGCGCTATCGCCAAATCAGGCTGCCTTGCTCAGAGATCCAGCAGCGGACTTGCCGGTGCGGCGGTCCTGCTCGATCTCGAAGTTGATCTTCTGGCCTTCGACCAGGGTCGACAGTCCAGCGCGCTCGACTGCGGAGATGTGGACGAAAACGTCCGCGCCGCCCGCGTCAGGCTGGATGAAGCCGAAGCCCTTGGTGGCGTTGAACCACTTGACCGTACCAGTTGCCATTTCGATAGTCCTTCACATTTGCTTTAGTTTGACCGGACCAAGGTCCAGCCGGTGGTATCGAGATTTTGGGGATAGACGTCAGCAAACGCGAAGATCGCGAGGCCCGATCGATCGGCCGAAATATCAATGGGAGCCATATAGGCTGTTTCCACACCGAAAACAAGACTGTGTGAGAAGAGCGTGATTGCGGTATTGTCCAACGGCCGCCCCAATCGCGCGGAAGCGTGGCGGCAGGATCGCGTGGCCTCTAGAGGCTGGGCATCGTGCTTTCCCGAAAAATCGATTGCGATTTTCGGGCCGATGCGGCGGGCATCCGATCGGGTTTGGGAGAGGGTCATGAAAACCATTCTGCTTGCCGCCTGCCTGACGCTGGTGGCCGCCGGGGCGCAGGCGGCTCTGCGCTATGACCCGACACGCATGAACTGCGGCAAGGTGCAGGCGACGATCGCGCGCCAGGGCGCGGTCATCCTGCGCTACCAGTCGGCGCGTGTGCCGGGCCTGCCGCTCTACAATCGCTATGTGCAGAGCGAACGCTTCTGCGACATCGGCGAGATCAGGGCCCGCGCCTACGTGCCGAGCGCCGACACGAAATCCTGCCCGGTCTATGTCTGCAAGCGGCCGGATTTCGACCGCCACTTCCGCCGCCGCATCCTCAAGCATCTCTGAGCCTAGAGCGGTTCAGCTTTTGATAGAATCGCTGAACCGCTCTAACTCTTGTTTTTGCGCAATTCCGGACGGAAAACCGCTACGCACTTTTCCTGGAATTGCTCTGGGGAAATCAGAACCCGAACGAAGCCTGCGCGGCCGACGGCGGACCGACGCGCACGCCTTCCATGGCCAGCATCTTTTCCTTGGTGGCCGAGCCGCCGGGCGCCGAAAAGCCGCCGATCTTGCCGCCGGCGGCAAGGATGCGGTGGCAGGGGATGACCAGTGGCACCGGGTTGGCACCGAGTGCCGCCCCGGTTTCGCGGGGCAAGCCGGCATGGCCGGCGCGCTTGGCCAGTTCGCCATATGTGGTGGTTTCGCCGTAGCTGAGTTTTCGTGCCGCGTCATAGATGGCGAGGCGGAAATCGTCGACACCGGTGAGATCGACCGGCACGCCGGAGAAATCGACGTCCTCGCCCGCGGCATAGGCCTTGATCGAGGCGATCAGCTCGACGACCCAGCGTGGCTCCTCACTCGATGCGGCAACGCCGGGATGGCGCAGTAGCCGGCGCTCCACCGTGTCGCGGTTGCGCTCCGGCAGGCAGAGCCGCATCAGGCCCGCCTCGCTCCAGGCGATGCCCATGAAGCCGAGCACGGTTTCGAAGACCGCATGGCCGGCGGGGTGAGAGGTGGTTCCCATGACATGCTCCTTTCCGTGAAGGGAGGGAATTCAGCACAAATCAGGAACAATATGGCAGTTCCCGGTCACTCCGACCACCCGAAAACCACCTGCTGGCCCGGATTGCCGGGGGAAAGGCGCTGGTGTAAGGACTTCTTAACAACCCGATGAACCGGACCCGTGCGCGGCTTGCCAGCAAAATTCATCTTTTCTGCGATCGGCGTGCTCATCGTCGCGGCCGGCCTGAGCGGCTGCACCTCGACGTCGCAGATGAAGGCGGCGCCGGCGCTTGCGGAAGCAGCGCCCGCAGTTGCCAGCGATGACAGCCCGACGCTGGCGCTGCCCGATACGGTGGCGGTGCTGCCGGAATCGTCCGGCCTGGTCCCGGTGCAGACGGCAGCGCTTCCCGCCGATGGCAGCGCCGCGGCGACGGCCGGTGAGCCGTTCCCGGCACCCGCGCAGCCGGCGGCCTTTGCCGGGCCGACGCCGCTGGCCGCTCAGCCCGCTGTGATGGCTGGAACCTCTCCGGCCAGCCCCGGTTCGGTCGAGACGGCGCCCGTCTATGCAACGGCAGCGATGGCCATGCCGGTCACCGGACAGACGGTCAAGACAGGCGCTATGCCGGGCGTCCAGCAGGTCGCCTATGTCGTGCCTGAGAACCCGGCCCTGCTTGCCCCGGCCGGCCCACCGGTCGAGCACGCGACAGGCCCCCGCGGCGAGATCGAGCGGCTGATCGAGAAATATTCCGCGCTCTACCAGGTGCCGGTCGACCTGGTGCGCCATGTCGTCAACCGCGAGAGCACCTTCAACCCGAAAGCCTACAATCGTGGCCATTGGGGGCTGATGCAGATCAAGCACGCCACGGCGCGCGGCATGGGCTATCTTGGGCCGGCAGCCGGCCTGTTCGATGCCGAGACCAATCTGAAATACGCGGTGAAGTATCTGCGCGGCGCCTGGCTGGTGTCGGGCGGCAACGCCAAGCGCGCCGACCAGCTCTACCAGAGCGGCTATTATTACGACGCCAAGCGCAAGGGCCTGCTCGAAGCGACCGGCCTCGGCCGTGACCGTGCGCGCCGACGCATGCAGCCCGATGCCTGAGCGCGATGCCTGAACCGCGTCCGCCGGCACCAGACGACATCCGGCTGCGCAAGATCCTCGACGACACGCTGCTGCCGCCGCGCTGGCCCGAAGGCTTCGTCATGCGCGGCTTCGCGGCGACCGATGCGCTGCCCCTGCACGCCCTGCTGACGGAAGTCTTCGACGATGGCGCCGATGGGCCGTTCGACGAGTGGTGGCCACGAATTTCCGATGATGCGGAGTTCGACCCCGCTTTGTGTTTCCTCGTCATCGATGGCAAAGGGCGGCTGGCGGCTGCTGCACTTTGCTGGACAAGGGCGTTCGTGAAAGACCTCGCCGTCCATCCCGAGGCGCGCGGTCTGGGCATCGGCGAGGCGCTGATGCGGCACGCCTTCCTCGCCTTTCGCGACCGCGGCGCCACCCATGTCGACCTGAAGACCAACACGGTGGAAAATGCCGCCGCCGTCCGCCTCTATGAGCGGCTGGGCATGATCCCGGTCGCCTGGGAAGGTTAAGTCCCCGTTTACCAAGATTTCGGCGCTGTCTTGTCATCGCGACGCTTCGCGGTGGGAAGCACGGCGGCTTTGTGAACCGCTTCACAGCGTCCGGCAAAAAGTAACTGCTAATAGATTTTCGTCACGCAGTGCATCTGACCAAATATTTTGGATAGTCGAATTTCAAAATGGAGGGACGAGACTATGGCAGGACCAAACCTTCGACAGAGAATTGGGCACGGCTTTGTCAGCCGGCAAGTGTTCGCCGAAAAGGCGATTGAACAGGTCGCGATGGCCGCCAAGGCGGCGGCCGCGCCCGGGGCCAAGAAGGCCAAGGCCGGCGCTGCGGCGGCCATCGTGCCCGGCGGCAAGCTGGGTGCGGGCTTCTTCGATTTCATGTTCAAGAATTTGCCCCCTTTCTCCGCCAGCGATGCCGACCTTGATACGCTGGCAAAAGCCATGAAGGATCCGGCGCCGGTCGACCAGCCCAATCCCGATCCGCACGACAACAAGAAGATCCCGTCCGGGTTCACCTATCTCGGCCAGTTCGTCGATCACGACATCACGCTCGACATGACGCCGCTCAGCCGCGCGCTGGCCGATCCGGGGATGGTGAAGAACTTCCGCTCGCCGAGCCTCGACCTCGACTGTGTCTACGGTGCAGGCCCCGGTCCGCATCGCTTCCTGTTCGCGCGCGAACCGGCCCCTGGCGGCAATGGTGCGGTGGATTCGCCGAAGCTGCTGATCGGCACCGCCCAGGCTTCGCAAGAAAACGGCGACCGAGTGGCCCAGACGCCGCAAGTATCGGAATTGCCCAACGATCTGCCGCGCAACATGCAGGGCGTCGCGCTGATCGGCGATCATCGTAATGACGAGAACCTGCTGGTGGCGCAGATCCACCTGGCGTTCCTGAAATTCCACAATGCGGTGATCGACCATCTGAAGGCCAAGGGGGTGCCGGATGACACGCTGTTCGAAGACGCGGCGCGCACCGTCCGCTGGCACTATCAATGGCTGGTGCTGCACGACTGGGTCGAGCGGCTGACCGAGAAGGGTTTCGTGGCGAAGATCCTGCAGGAGGGCCGCAAGTTCTACCGCTTCAAGACCAAACCGTTCATGCCGTGGGAGTTCTCGGCCGCAGCCTATCGCATGGGGCATTCGATGGTGCGTGAGAAATACAGCCACAACCGCATTTTCAGGACACCCAATCCGCATATTGCGGAAGCCAGGCTCGCGACTCTTTTCCGCTTCAGCAACCTCTCCGGCGCTCTTTCCAGCAGCGTGCCTGGTCAAGGCACCTTGCCGAGCAACTGGGTGATCGACTGGCGGCGCTTCTTCGAACTGCCGCCGCCGGCCAACACCGCGCAGTTCGAGTTCAATTTCTCGCATCAGCTCGACCCATTGCTGACCGATGCCCTGCACAAGCTGCCCGGCGCCACCGGTCCGGAGGCGAGTCTCGCCTTCCGCAACCTGAAGCGCGGCGTGCGCCTTGGCCTGCCTTCGGGCCAGGCTGTGGCCAAGGAAATGCGCAAGAAGATCACCTTCACGCCGATCACTCCGGACGAGATCGCGTCCGGCCCCGACGGTGTGGTGGCGAAGTCGCTGGGTTTCCACACCAACACGCCGCTCTGGTACTACATCCTGAAGGAAGCGCAGGTGAAGGGCGGCGGCGAGCGGCTCGGACCGGTGGGCGCGCGCATCGTCGGCGAGGTCTTTGTCGGCCTCGTCCAGGGTGACGAGGAGTCCTTCCTGTCGAAGCCGGGCTGGAAGCCAGACCTGCCCGCGGCGAAGCCAGGCACGTTCTTCATGACCGACCTGTTGAAGTTCGTCGCCAAGGCGGCCGATCCGGCCAATCCCGACAAGGGGCTCAATCCGATCGGCGATTGATCAGCGTGTTCGTGCCCCGATTGAAACGTTCCGTTTCGGCCGGGGCACGAATTTTCGGCCCTGGGGCACGAATTTTCGGCCCTGGCGTGGAATCCTCCGGCTTAGCAGCGGTTTTGTGAACTGCTTCACATAGGCCGCCGCGCCCAGATGCTACCCCAGCGTCATGCCACGTGGGGCGCCGATCGGGGGATCGAGGGCTTGCAAGGCATCGGAGGCGGCTGCGCCGGCATGTGTCAGCCACTCCACGGCGGGTCCCGGGGCGGGTTCGGGGCCCGCTTGTTGCGTTTACTTCGCTGTCAGATGTCCGGCGCGTTGCCGATCTTTCTCTTGAGGTCGAGCGCCCAGGCGCGGCCTTCGTCGCCGCCCCACAGCAGCCAGGCGATGTAGCCGGCCGACGGGTTTTTGCCGTTGCCGTAATTCTTGCCACGCTTGTCGACCTCGTGGCGGGCGAAATAGCTGACCATGCGCCTTATGGTCGAAGGCGAGAGCTTTTCCCGATTCTTCAGTTCGGTCGCACGGGCCATGCCGATCTCGGTGCCGCCACGGCCGAACTGCTTGCGTAGCTCGAGCCCCTTGGCGGCATTGTCGGCGACGATCTGCGGGCAGCGCAGGTCGATCTCTTCGTGCATTTTTCTCCCCAGGCCCGGAAGCCTTAGCCTGCGGACGGAATGCGGGGAAGCGAAACCGGTTCCAGAAGTACCGCGCTCGATAGCCCATATTGCCGATTGCCGCTCGGTTCCTAAGTTCGAAGCGGACGCGTCGTCCTCCTCGCTGTTTCGGCGTGCAAAAAATGTCGGAACCGTGCCGCGCCGTGCGTCCTTGAGAGGCAAGGCGCGTCGCCGGCAACGGCCGCGTCGTCAGGAGATGGAGATGACGATGATCAGCTTTCCCAACGAATCCAGCGAATACCGCGCCGCCCGCGAAAAACTGCTGCAGAAGGAAATCGAGTTGCGCCGCGTCATGGAGGACGTTGCGGTCGCCCGGCGCGCGCTGCCCAAGGGCGGTCTGCTGCCGCAGGATTATGTGTTCGACGGGCTTGGGCCGGACGGCAAGCCGGCGCGGATAAAGCTGTCGGAGTTGTTTGCGCCCGGCAAGGACACGCTGATCCTCTACAGCATGATGTTCCCGCGTCATCCGCAGGAGACGCGCGAGGTGGCGACCAGCGGCGGCACGGCGAAGCTCGCCCGGGCCGACCAGCCATGTCCGTCCTGCACGGCGCTGCTCGACCAGTTCGACGGCGCCGTCGGCCATCTCGAGGCTGCCGGCTTCAACTTCGTCGTGGTGGCCAAGACCGCGCTCGACAATCTGCTGATGCTCGGCCGCGACCGTGGCTGGAAGAACATGCGGCTCATCTCCTCGGCCGGCAACAGCTTCAAGCGCGACTACCACGCCGAGGCCGAGGACGGCGCGCAACTGCCGGTGCTGTCGGTGTTCCACCGCGACGGCGATGGTGTCAGGCATTTCTGGTCGTCGGAGCTCGGCTTCGTGCCGCCGGAACCCGGCCAGGACCCGCGCGCCATCGGCACCTGTGAGATTCTGTGGAACCTGATGGATTTTGCCCCGGCGGGCCGACCGAACTGGAATGAACAGCTGCAGTATGGCGAGGCTTGCTGCCACTAGGGAATTAGGGCGAAGCGAAGGCGCTTCGACGGCAGTCGTCGTCTAAATTAGAATGCCGACACAGAGACTTACGGAGGAGTGCATGCCCAAGATCGACCTATCCGCCGTGCCCGCCCGCAAGGGCTCGCCCTATCCGCCGCCTTTCGATGAGCCCTGTGCCACCCGCATCAGGCGGCGCCTGGGCGATGCGGGTGGTCTCAGCGATTTCGGCGTCAATCTGATGACCTTGCCGCCCGGCGGCTGGTCCAGCCAGCGTCACTGGCACAGCCATGAGGACGAATTCGTCTATGTGCTCGAAGGCGAAGTGACGCTTGTCGAGGACAGCGCCGAGACAGTGTTGCGCACCGGCGATTGCGCGACCTTCGCCAAGAACAGCGGCAATGGCCATCACCTGATCAACAGGTCCGCCGCGACGGCGCTCTACCTGGAGGTGGGCTCGCGTAACCCGCAAGACCTCATCACCTGCTCGGACATCGATATGATGAGCTCCAACGCCGACGGACGGTTCGTGCACAAGGACGGCATGCCCTATCCAGGTCAGCGCTGAGCGGTGCTCAAATCGTTCTGATCTGCTCGACCGCGGTCGCCAGCAGGTCTTCCATGGCGACGCGGATCTGGGAATCCGACTGGGCGATGCCTGCCGCGTCGAAATCGGCGCGTACCTTGCGGAACACGTCGTTGTCGCCTGCCTCTTCGAAGTCCGCGCGCACCACCTCTTTCGCATAGGCGTCGGCATCCTCACCGGATTTGCCGAGCTTTTCGGCGGCCCACAGGCCGAGCAGCTTGTTGCGGCGCGCCATGGCCTTGAACTTCGTTTCCTCGTCCATCGCGAACTTCTTTTCGAAGCCTTCCTGACGGTCTCTCATGCTGCTCATGGTTTGCCTCGTTCAGATGTGAGACCGACCTTAACCCGATGTCTGGGGGAAGAGCGGCCAGAAGAGGCGAGAGTGGCGCGCATGGATGTCATTAGCAAGGCAGGATCGTTCATGCCGGAGATCGAGCCGGTCCTGGGTGAGCGGCGCCGCACCGATCCTGATTGGATTGCGTTGCAATTCTCGCAATGCCAGAGGTTTTCGCCCCCGATGTGATTGACGTTGCCGCGCCGTGACCTACTCTCGAAGGCCTGCTGGATGAACCGAGGAGACGAGCGATGCAGTCACCTTTCAATCAGGTTCGGAGCGTCGCGCTGACAGCGGCAGTGATCCTCGCCGCCGGCACCGCGGCCTATGCCCATCACGGCTGGTCGTGGACGCAGGACGGGTTCTTCGAACTCAGAGGTAAGATCACCGCCATCTATATCGGCAATCCGCACGCCACGCTGGATGTCGACGCGGAGGGCGAGGCTTGGCGCGTGGAGATGGCGCCGCCCGCCCGCACGATCGCCGCCGGCTTCACGGAGGAGGTCGCCAAGGTCGGCGACGAAGTGACCGCGATTGGCAACCGCTCGCTCGACGAGACCGAAAAGCGGATGAAGGCGGTCCGCATCATCGTCGGCGGCAAGACGTACGATGTCTATCCCGACCGCGTGCCACCGGCATAAATGGCCGAGTTCCTCGCCGGCATCGAGCAACTCGCCTTCGTGCGGGGGCTGAAGGCCTCCTTCGTCGCCTATCCGATCATCAATGCGCTCCACATCATGGCGATCGGCGCGCTGCTGACCAGCGTCTTGCTCATGGACTTGCGGGTCTGCGGCGCCTTCCGCTCGCTGCCCTACGCGGCGTTCGTCGCGCTGCTGCGCCGCACCGCGTTGGGGGCGTTCGCCGGCGCTTTGGTCACCGGCTCGCTGCTGTTTTCGGTCAAGGCGAGCACCTATGCGGCGATGCCGATTTTCCTCGGCAAGATGGCGCTCATCCTGCTCGCCGGCGTCAATTTTTTCGCCTTCACGCGCCTCAGCCACGCAACAGGCGCTGACGTGCCGGCCGGCGGGACCGCCAGCCTCCTGGCCGTGCTCTCGATGCTGCTGTGGACTTCGGTGCTTTTCGCCGGACGGTTCATCGGCTTTCTCTGATCAAAGTGAGCGCCGGCACTGGCCTTCCCGAGGCGGCCAGATAAGCTCCCTGCAACAAAGGGAGGATTGCCATGAAGAAGGAAGTCATCGAGGTGCCTGTCATGTCGGCCAAGGTGCGGGCGCTCGGCCTGCCGTGCTCGACGGCGGTGAAGGCCAACGGCTTCGTGTTCATCTCGGCCACGCCGCCGGTGGACATGGTGACCGGCGAGATGGTGCGCGGCGATATCGAAACGCAGACCGAGGCGTCGCTGAAGGCGCTGAAGCATTGCCTGGAAGCGGCGGGCACCTCGCTGGACAACGTGGTGATGGTGCGCATCTATGCCGTCAATTCCGGCTTCTACAACGCCATCAACCGGGTCTATGCGAAGTACTTCTCGACGAACCCGCCGGCACGCAGCTTCGTGCCGGTGGCGTCGTGGCCGATGGAGTTCGACATCGAGATCGAGTGTGTCGCGGTGGCGTGAGGGGGTCCTTCTTTTCTTTTTCCCAAGGACGGCTGCGTTGACGGCACGCGCCAAGGACTGACAATGCTTGTGGAGCCGGAGCAATGAGCATGAGCCCACTAAGCGTAGCGATCGTTGGCGGCGGCATTGGCGGCGCCGCCACTGCTTACGCCCTGCTTCAACGCGGCATGGACGTCCGTCTCTACGAGCAGGCGGCAGTTCTGACCGAGGTCGGCGCCGGCGTCGCGATCCAACCGAACGGTGTCCGGATGCTTCGTCGGCTCGGCCTCGGTGACGAGTTGATACGCTCGGGGGCCAGATGGATCGACCCACAGTTTCGTCGCGCCGATGGATCCTATGCTGCGGCGATGTGGCCCCCCGAACTCGCCGGCCAAATCGAGTTCTACGGCATGCACCGTGCCGATTTGCTGGCAATGTTCGTCGACCGGTTACCTGCCGACATTGTGAAGGTTGGCCACAGATGCATCGGCCTCGAACAGGATGATGAGCAGGCTGTCATCACTTTCGCCAATGGTTTGCGCACCACGGCCGACGTCGTGATCGCGGCTGACGGGATCCATTCAACCCTTCAGCAGTTCGTAGTCGCCCCGTCCGCCCCGCTCTATTCGGGATCGGTCGCTTATCGAGGGGTGATCCCGGCGGAGAGCGTCTCGTGGCCGCCGGGAGCGATGCGCAACTGGCTCGGTGCGGGCAGGCATTTTCTGGTCTTTCCGGTGCGCGCCGGCCTGCTCATCAACTACGTCGGCTTTGTGACGACTGACGAGCCGATGAAGGAGTCATGGTCGGCACGGGGCGATCCCTCCGCGCTTGCTCGGGAGTTCGCCGGCTGGGATCCAATGGTTGAGACGATCATTGCCCAAGTGAAAGCGACATTTCGCTGGGGCTTGTTCGATCGCGAGCCGCTCGCAACCTGGACTCGCGGGCGCCTGACCTTACTGGGTGACGCCGCCCACCCGATGCTGCCGCACATCGGACAAGGAGCCAATCAGGCCATCGAAGACGCCGTTGCTTTGGCGACCGTGCTGAGCCACGCGGACCGCAAGTCAGCCCCACGGGCAATGCTGATCTACGAGCAGCTGCGGCGCGAGCGGACTGCCGGCGTCCAGCGCATGTCGCGCGTGAGTGGTGCTCGCTATGACGCATCCAGCGGCGACTTGCATACCCGCGACCGCAAGCTTGACGCCCAGCGGCAGGAACGCGCCTGGGTCTGGAATTACGACGCCTATGCCGAAGCCGAGGCAGCCGCCGCTTCGCTCTAGTCGCACCTCGCTCTGCGGGTACGGCCCTAGCTAAGCAAAATACTCCTGCAGCGGCCTGACCTCGAGGCTCCCCGCCCTCAGCGCCGCAATCGCCTCGGCCACCGCGGCCGCCCCCGACAGCGTCGTGTAATACGGCACCTTCTGCATCAGCGTGGCGCGGCGGAGCGACTTTGAGTCCGACACCGCTTTCTGGCCGTCCGTGGTGTTGAAGACGATCTGCACCTGGCGGTTGCGGATGGCGTCCTCGATGTGCGGGCGGCCTTCGAGCACCTTGTTTATTTTCTCCGCGACGACGCCGTTCTCGGCGAGGAAGCGGGCGGTGCCCGATGTGGCCATCACTTTAAAACCCTGGCCGGCGAGGCGCTTGACCGCCGGCAATATGCCTTTCTTGTCCTCGTCGCGGACCGAGACGAACAGTGTGCCGGAGCGCGGCAGGTCGACGCCGGCGCCGAGCTGGCTCTTGGCGAAGGCCAGAGCGAAGTCGCGGTCGAGGCCCATGACCTCGCCGGTCGAGCGCATTTCCGGTCCGAGCAAAATGTCGACGCCGGGGAAACGGGCGAAGGGGAACACCGCTTCCTTGACCGCGATGTGGCCGGGATTGCGCGGATCGGGCATCGGGCCGTAATGGGCGAAGGCGTCTTCCAGCGTCTCGCCGGCCATGATGCGGGCGGCGATTTTCGCAATGGGACGGCCGATGGTCTTGGCGACGAAGGGCACGGTGCGCGACGCGCGCGGGTTGACCTCCAGCACATAGACCGTGCCGTCCTTGATCGCATACTGCACGTTCATCAGGCCGCCGACATTGAGTGCGCGGGCAAGGGCGGCCGTCTGGCGCTCCAGCTCGTCCACCAGGTCCGAAGGCAGGCCGTGCACCGGCAGCGAGCAGGCACTGTCGCCGGAGTGGATGCCGGCCTCCTCGATGTGCTCCAATATGCCGGAGACGAAGGTCGACTTGCCGTCGCAGAGGCAGTCGACGTCGACCTCGATGGCGCCCGACAGATAGGTGTCGAACAGCAGCGGGTTCTTGCCCAGCAGCGTGTTGATCTGGCCGGTCTTGTCGTTGGGATATTTCTGCTTGATGTCCTCCGGCACCAGGCCGGGCACGGTGTCGAGCAGGTAGGTCTGCAGCATACCCTCGTCATGGATGATCTGCATGGCGCGGCCGCCGAGCACATAGGACGGGCGCACCACCAGCGGGAAGCCGAGCTCGCCGGCGACGAGGCGGGCCTGCTCGACCGAATAGGCGATGCCGTTCTTCGGCTGGGTGAGGTTGAGCTTGTGCAGCAGCTTCTGGAAGCGGTCGCGGTCTTCGGCGAGATCGATCATGTCGGGCGAGGTGCCGAGGATCGGGATGCCGGCTTGCTCCAGTGCGTCGGCGAGCTTCAGCGGCGTCTGGCCGCCGAACTGGACGATGACGCCGACCAGCTCGCCCGATGCCTGTTCGGCGCGCAGGATCTCCAGCACGTCTTCCGCCGTCAGCGGATCGAAATAGAGGCGGTCGGAGGTGTCGTAGTCGGTCGACACGGTCTCGGGATTGCAGTTGATCATGATCGCTTCGTAGCCGGCGTCACGCAGCGCGAAGGCGGCATGGCAGCAGCAATAGTCGAACTCGATGCCCTGGCCGATGCGGTTCGGCCCGCCGCCGAGGATGACGACCTTCTTGCGCGACGATACTTTCGCCTCGTTGGCTAAAGCGCCGGCGAAGGGCACTTCGTAGGTCGAGTACATGTAGGCGGTGGGCGAAGCGAACTCGGCGGCGCAGGTGTCGATGCGCTTATAAACCGGATGGACGTCGAGCTTTTCGCGAACCTTCTGAATCACTTCGGCGTCGGTCTTCGTCAGCGACGCAAGGCGGGCGTCGGAGAAACCCATCGCCTTCAGCATGCGCAGATTGGCGGCATCCTGCGGGATGCCGTGCTCGCGGATGCGCTCTTCCATGGCCAGGATGCCGGCGATCTGCTCGAGGAACCACGGGTCGATCTTGCACATGGCGTGCACGTCTTCCAGCGAAGTGCCCATGCGGATCGCCTGCGCCACCATGCGCAGCCGGTCCGGCGTTGGTGTACCGAGGGCGGCGCGGATGGCGTTGCGGTCGTCGACATGGCTGGCGGGCGCGGTGCCATGGCCGAGGCCGGGGATCTCGATCTCGTCGAGGCCGGTGAGGCCGGTCTCCAAACCACGCAAGGCCTTCTGAAGCGATTCCTGGAAAGTGCGGCCGATGGCCATCACCTCGCCGACCGACTTCATGGCGGTGGTCAGCACCGGCTCGGCGCCGGGGAATTTCTC
Organism: Mesorhizobium sp. LjNodule214; assembly: GCF_964252735.1. Classification (NCBI taxonomy): domain Bacteria; kingdom Pseudomonadati; phylum Pseudomonadota; class Alphaproteobacteria; order Hyphomicrobiales; family Phyllobacteriaceae; genus Mesorhizobium; species Mesorhizobium sp. LjNodule214. Next base: position 1,266,935 of record NZ_CAXUPE020000002.1, on the reverse strand, counting down.
GAAGGCAAAGCGCGGGATTTTTGTGACGACGTAGTCGATGCTCGGCTCGAACGAGGCGGGCGTGGCGCCGCCGGTGATGTCGTTCTCCAGTTCGTCCAGCGTGTAGCCGACGGCGAGCTTTGCCGCGATCTTGGCGATCGGGAAACCGGTCGCCTTGGAGGCCAAAGCGGAGCTGCGCGAGACGCGCGGGTTCATCTCGATCACCACCAGGCGGCCGTCGGCCGGGTTGACGGCGAACTGCACGTTGGAGCCGCCGGTCTCGACGCCGATCTCGCGCAGCACCGCGATCGAGGCGTTGCGCATCATCTGGTATTCTTTGTCGGTCAGCGTGAGCGCCGGGGCGACGGTGATCGAGTCGCCCGTATGCACGCCCATCGGGTCGATGTTTTCGATCGAGCAGACGATGATGCAGTTGTCCGCCTTGTCGCGGACGACCTCCATCTCATACTCCTTCCAGCCGAGCACGCTCTCCTCGATCAGCACTTCGGTGGTTGGCGAGGCGTCGAGGCCGGACTGGACGATCTCGTAGAATTCGGCGCGGTTGTAGGCGATGCCGCCGCCGGTGCCGCCCATGGTGAAGGACGGGCGGATGATGGCGGGCAGGCCGACATGGTCGAGCGCCTGGGCGGCGATCGCCATGGCGTGGCTGATGTAGCGCTGCTTGCGGTCGCCTTCGCCGAGGTTCCAGCGGGTCTCCAGCGCATCGAGTGCTGCGTCGAGGTTCTCGGGCTTCTCGGCCTTGAGCGCTGAGCGCTCGGCCTCATGCGTCTTGCGGTCGGCGTTCTTGACGTCAGTGGCGTTGGCCAGCATCGACTTCGGCGTTTCGAGGCCGATCTTGCTCATCGCCTCGCGAAACAGCGCCCGGTCCTCGGCCTTGTCGATGGCATGCGCGTCGGCGCCTATCATCTCGACATTGTAACGCTCGAGCACGCCCATGCGGCGCAGCGACAAAGCGGTGTTGAGCGCGGTCTGGCCACCCATCGTCGGCAGCAGCGCGTCGGGTCGCTCCTTGGCGATGATCTTGGCCACCACTTCAGGCGTGATCGGCTCGATATAGGTGGCGTCGGCCAGTTCCGGGTCGGTCATGATGGTGGCCGGGTTGGAATTGACCAGGATGACCCTGAAACCCTCTTCCTTCAGCGCTTTGCAGGCCTGGGTGCCGGAATAGTCGAACTCGCAGGCCTGGCCGATGACGATGGGGCCGGCCCCGATGATCAGGATCGACTTGATGTCGGTGCGTCTTGGCATGGTCGAGGCGTTCCGTTCGGCGAGCGGCTTGCACGAAAAACCGGGCGGGAAGACCCGGCCGGTTGTGCTTGCGATTCTGGTATCAGGCTAGGAGGGCCTTATAGGGAAGAGTTTTGCCGGATGTAACCCCGAAAATGCGGGTTGTAGGGGCTGCCCCCAACAAGCGCCTTGCTGTCCCTCGACGCCCCGGCCCCTAACCGCCGGTCGCCAATGCATCCGTGATCTCGAAGCGCTCGGAAACGCCAACACGGATCATGTTGAGGCTGCCCTCGCGGGTGAAGCGGAACTCGTCTGACGAGTCCGAGCCGGTCGGCAGGCCGCCGTGAAAGCTGATGACGCGCGTGCCGCCATCCGGCCATGTCACGGTCACCGCGCTGTCGCTGCCCGCATGGGCGACGCTTATCTCGCAGCGGGTCATTGGCTGGCCGACATGGCGCGCGCAGGGGATCTCGGTGGTGCCAGGTGCGTCTCCAGTCGAGGCGGTTTCAACGGTCGCGAATGCCAGGCCATAGGCATCCTGCATGGCGGTCCTGCCGATTGCCTCGGCGGATTTCGGCGCGCCGTCGGAATCGGTCGTCTGGTCCGCGCCCAGGCGTGCCGTCAGGTCGGGCGGCGGGGCAGGGGCTGGCTGCGGGTTCGTGGCGCCGGAGCCCGGTTGGGCGGAAAATGCCATATCCGCTTCCGTCAGCACCACCGCGCTGGCGGGGTTGAGGTAGCGTGCCGGAGCCCATCCGCGGATCTGCGGGTTGTCGACCTCTTCGACCTTGCACCACGGATTGCCGTTGACGTCGGCGCAGCCGAAGTTCTTGACGGGTGAGCCGACCGGCAGGCGCGCCTCGGTCTTGCCGATCGCCGACGGCGTGGCGCGGATGTTGAGGAGATCGTCGGGAGCGAGGCCGCTGACATAGGAGACGACAGGTGCCGGCGGTTCCTCGGCCCTGGCAGGCAATGCCGCCAGCAGGAACGGAGCGGCAATCATGAGGTGCAGCGTCTTCGGGAGCGTAATCGTGCGCCTCATCATCTGGCCGTGGGCGTGCGTTGAAGCGCGGCTCGACTCAGAAGTCGTCGCCGCTTGCCGGAGCGCTTTATAAGGGACGACGCGATGCGATGTCATCCCGAAAAGATGCCGCTGCTTACTCAGCGGGGGCATGAACGCGTACCGCGTTCATGCCCTGAGGCATGATCGCATTCTGCGTTCAGCCTGACATGAACCAGTAGGTTCAGCCTGACATGAACGCATTCTGCGTTCAGTCTGACATGAACCCTGTCCTGAGCGCGTGCGCCCATTCCGGCCTGCCGGCCTGCTCGGCTTGCCGCGCCGCCGCCTCATGGTCGTAGTCGACGGCGAAGGTCTCGAAACGATCGGGACGGCCGGGCACATCCAGCTCGACAATGCCGTAGCGCGCATGCGGCGAGCCCTGCTCGGAGACATGCGCCGGCGGCGTCGAATCGTCATAGGCCGGGCAGCCGGCGCTGCCAGGATTGAAGATCACCGGTCCGCCGGGAATGCGGATCAGCTCGCTGCGGTGGCTGTGGCCGCAGAGCACGATGCGGCAGGCGGGATCGAGCGGCTTCAGCCTTCGCCTGATGGCGGCGAGCGGCGCGCGCACCAGCTGGCCGTCGGTAATGGCATCGGCCAGGTATTTCTCGTCATGGTCGGGCCGCGCGTGGAAGGCGATCACGCCGGGCACGATCTCCAGCGTGAAGGGCAAGGCAAGCAGCGCCTCGCGCTGCGTTGCCGTCAGCCGCTCCTGCGCATAGCGGTCGGAGGGTCACATGGTTTCGTCGGCCGGGTCGACGGCGACGCGGCGGTCGTGGTTGCCGCGCACCGTCGGCAGGTCGAGCGCCTGCAGCCGCTCAAAAGTCTCGCGCGGCCAGAGCGGGCCGGAGACGCAGTCGCCGAGATTGACGGTGAGATCAGCGCCGCCGCGGCGCCTGAGATCGTCGAGCACGGCATCCAATGCAAGGACGTTGCCATGGATGTCGGCGAGGACTGCGATGCGCATGGAAAGCTCCGGTGGTGAGGCAGTGTTTCCTCGCCCCCGCATAGCGGGGAGGAATAGCCCTAGGCCTGGATTTCGATCTCGTCGGCGCCGCCGACTGCCGGCAGCGCCTTGTCTTCGCCGGCGGCTGCAATGACGCTGTCGAGCAGGCCGGGGAAGCGGGCGTCGAGATCGGCGCGGCGCAGCGTGATCATCCGGTTGGTGCCGACCACTTCGGCACGGGTGACGCCAGCCTCGCGCAACTTGGCCAGATGGTAGCTGAGATTGGTCTTGGAGCCGAGATCGAGGAACTGGCTGCAGTTCAGAGCGACGCCTTCCTTGCTGGCGAGATAGCGCACGATGGCGAGCCTGGTCGGATCGCCGAGCACGGCGAGCACGATCGGCAGGCTGATCTGGTCAGCGTTGGGGTGGGGCAGTGTCATGGGCAGGAATTAAGCATAATCGGGGCCGATTTCAACGCGTCTCCTCCGTCAGTGGCTGCACACAGCGTCTCATGGCGGGTGCAAAGAGTTTATTGAACCCACCGCTTGTCCTGACACAGGGCTGTCAGCAGGCTTCAGCTATTTTTCCGTGGCTTCATTGACATCATGCCCGTTTATGTCCAATTGTTCAATAACTTTTGAACTAATGACATCCCGCCATGGACAAGCGCCTCTTCTGGCTCGCGCTCGGATCGTTCACGATCTCGACCGAAGGCTTCGTCATCTCCAGCCTTCTGCCCGACATCGCAACCGATGCCGGAATCTCCATTCCGCTCGCCGGCACGCTGATCACCGCTTTCGCGCTCGCCTATGCGGTCGGCACGCCGATCCTGGCGACGCTGACCGGCGAATGGGACCGGCGCCGTGTCATCCTGTGGACGCTGGTGTTTTTCGTGCTCGGCAATCTGGTGGCGGCGCTGAGCTCGTCCTTCGAATTGCTGCTGATCGCCCGCATCATCATGGCGCTGTCGTCGGGCCTGTTCGCCGCGACCGCGCAAGGCACGGCGGTGGCGCTGGTCGATGATCATCACCGGGCTCGCGCCATTGCCGTCGTCGTCGGCGGCACCACGGTGGCCGTTGCCCTCGGTGCGCCGCTGGGCGCGCTTGTCGCGACCGTTGCCGGCTGGCGTGGCACCTTCTTTGCCATCGCCGGTCTCGGCGCGCTCGCCGGCGCGATCCTGTGGTACCGGCTGCCGCGCGGCATCGTCGGCACCAGGCTGCCGCTGAAGCGCAGGCTGGCGGCCGCGCTGCGTCCCGGCGTGATGCCGATCCTGCTGACGACGATGTTGGCACTGATCGGCGCCTTCACCGTCTTTTCCTATGTTGCGCCTCTGGCCATCGAAGGTGGCGGCCTGAGCTCGATGGCACTGCCAGGCATGCTGCTCGCCTTCGGCGTCGGCGCCGTCATCGGCAACATCGCCGGCGGGCAGGCTGCGGACCGTTTCGGCGCGACGCGTACCGTCGGCTGGTCGCTGGCGCTGAGCGCGGCCATGCTGGTCATGCTGTCGGTCATCCCGACCTTCCTGCCGCACCACATTGCCGGGCCGGCGCTGATGGCGATGATGGTGCCGTGGGGCATCGTCGGCTGGGCCTTCCCGCCGGCGCAGGCCAGCCGCATCATCAAGCTCGCGCCTGATGCCGCTCCGATCGTGCTGTCGCTCAATGCCTCGGCGCTCTATCTCGGCGTGGCGCTGGGCGCGGTGGTCGGCGGTGCCGTGCTGCGTTACGGCGCGCCGGCCGATCTCGGCCTGATCGCCGCGGCGTTCCCGTTGATCGGGCTCGGCGTCCTGTTGGCCGGGCGGATGCTGGCGCGGCCGGTCGCGGTTCCGGCGGAGTAGTCTTCTAGAAAGTCCGCCGGCCGCTTATCTGGCCGGCGGCATATCGAAATCCAGCGCGGCGATTGCATCAAGCGCCGCGCGCAGCTCCGCCGCCTCGTCCTTGCCGACTATCGCTTCGAAACGCTGCTGGGCGATGCGCCACAGTTTCATCGCTTCGTCGAGCTTGGCCCGGCCCTGCGGCGTCAGCCGCACACGCTTGACGCGGCGGTCGTCCTTGTCGGCGAAGGTCTCGACATAGCCGTCGCGGATCAGCGGCTTCAGCGTGTGGCCGAGCGCCGACAGGTCCATGATCAGCGCCTCGGCTATGGCGCCCATCGCCGGCCCGCTGCCGATATGGATCTGGTAGAGCAGGCCGTATTGCGTGCCCTTCAGGCCCGAAGGCGCCAACACATCGTCGTAGAACCGGCCGAGCTTGCGCCCGGCGCGCCGCAGCGTGGCGTTGTTGCAAAGGGTGAGGCCGGGCAGGGCGGCTTTGGTCATGACAACTCCTTGCCGGCGAATGGATCCGCCGACCTGCCGCAGAAATAGTTTTTGTCGCCGCCGTTGACAAGATAGTGGCATATACCTACTTCGGCAAAAGTGGCATATGCCACCAATTGAAATCTGACACGGACGAGCGCCGTGGGGCTCGTCGCGCTTGGTAGCAAAAGGAACACGACAATGAGCACGAAGGACAACAAGGGCACGGCTGTCATCACCGGCGCCTCATCGGGCATCGGCGCGGTCTATGCGGATCGGCTGGCCGCACAGGGTTACGACCTGGTGCTGGTGGCGCGGCGCGCCGACCGGCTGCAGGAACTGGCGGACAGGCTGGGCTATGCCTATGGCCGCAAGGCCAAGGTGATCGGCGCCGATCTCTCCGACGATGGCGATGTTCGCCGGGTCGAGCAGGCGATCGCCACCGATGAGAGCGTGACGCTGCTCGTCAACAATGCCGGCCTCGGCGGCCAGCAGGTCGTGGCAGACGCCGATGCCGATGCGACCGAGCGCATGATCAAGGTCAATGTCGTGGCGCTGACCAGGCTCACACGAGCGGTGCTGCCGGGGCTGCTCGCACGCAATCGCGGCGCCATCGTCAACATTGCCTCGGTGGCCGCCTATGGCACGGCAATCGGCGGCATCTACAGCGGCACCAAGGCTTATGTCGTCAACTTCACCGAGGCGCTGCAGCGCGAGGTCGCCGACACCGAGGTGAAGGTGCAGGTCGTGCTGCCCGGACCGATCCGCACCGACTTCTGGGAATTGGCCGGCGCCGATCTCAACTCTCTCAACCAGGACTGGGTGATGACCGTTGACGATCTGGTCGATGCCGCGCTTGCCGGCTTTGCCCAGGGCGAGACGGTCACCGCGCCGGGGCTCGCCGATCCGGCCAAGCTCGATGCGTTCATCGGCGCCAGGGACAGTTTTTATGTCAGCCTGATCGCCGGCAAGCCGGCGGCGCGCTACGCGACTTGAAACACTAAGGCGGCCGGTCTCAGGCCGGTCGCCACATCGGCACGATCGAGGCGGCGAGCACCAGACCAAGCAGGATGTTGAGCGCCCGCCATTGCCGCTCCGTCTTGAGCAGCCGCGCAAGCAGCGTGCCGGCCACGCACCACAGCGAAAGCGACAACGCGGCTGCAAGGCCGAAGACGGCGCCGAGCAGCAGCGCGAGCTGAAGCGGGCCGTCGGCGAGCGCTGCGAAGGAGGCCGCGGCGCCCAGCCCCATGGCCCAGCCTTTCGGGTTCATCCATTGCACGCTCGCACCGCCGAAGAAGCTGTTGGGCTTTGCCATCGACACATCGAGATTGGGCGGGCCGCTGCGGCCGATCTTGAAGGCAAGCCAGACCAGATAGGCCGATCCGGCGATCTTCATCGCCAGTTGCAGCGACGGCACGGCAGCAAGAAGGCCGGCAAGCCCGGCGGCACCGGCGGCCGCCACCGAAGCGAGGCCAGCGGCGCTGCCGGCCATCAGCGGAATGGAACGGCGAAAGCCGAACTGCGCCCCGGATGCCGTCGACAAGGTCGTGGCGATGCCGGGAGTCGAGGTGGAGACCAATGCGAACAGGATGAGGGGAAAGATGGCCTCAAGCATGCTGTTTCCCTTTGTGGAAACCAGCATTTCTAGGGATTGTTTGACATCAGTAAATGCAATGTTTGCCATGGATGACATTAGCATTCATAATGCAAGCATGATCCGCAATCTCGACACCGCCCTGATCCGCACCTTCGTCACCGTCGCCGACAAGGCCAGCATGACGGCGGCGGCGAATGCGCTGCATCTGACGCAAGGCGCCGTCAGCCAGCAGGTCAAGCGGCTGGAGGATCTTTTGGGCTCCAGCCTGTTCGAACGCGACCGGCGCGGATTGCGACTGACGCGCACCGGCGAACGGCTGTTCGGCAAAGGCAAGCGCCTGCTGTCGCTCAATGACGAGATCTGGACGGAGATGGTGGGCAATGCGGTAGCCGGACAGGTGCGGCTCGGCGTGCCTTACGACCTTGTCGGCACACTTTTGGCGCCGGTGCTGAAGGCCTATGCCGGGGCGTATCCGCAGATCGAGATATCGCTGTCCTGCGCCTCCTCGCCCGAGCTTGCGGCGGCTTTGGCAGCCGGGACGATCGACCTCGCCGTCATCGAAGAGCGGGTCGGCTCGTCCGCCGGCGAATGCCTTCTCATCGACCGATTGGTCTGGGTCGGCGCCAGAGGCGGTGTCGCCCGCCAAAAGCGTCCCTTGCCGGTGTCGATGGTGGCCGACACCTGCGCCTTCCGCCCGGCGGTGATTTCAGCGCTCGACGAACATGGGCTGGAATGGCGCACCGTGTTCGAAAACGGCAATATCGACGCGACGACGGCAACGGTGCGCTCGGACCTCGCCGTTACCACCTGGCTGGTCTCGACGGTGCCGGCGGACCTCGAGATTTTGTCTGCCGATGCCGACCTGCCGGCCCTGCCGAATTTCGCGATCAACTTGCATCTGCCCAGGCACGGCATCGCGCCTGCCGCGCGGGAGTTTGCCGCCCACATCCGCGACGGGTTGGCGCGGCGGCAACAGGCGGCGTGACCAAGCAGAACCCAGGTTCTGCAAGTCCGATCCGCTACTTCCAGTTCTTGCGTCTCGCGAGTTCGGCCTCCGAAGGCTTGTCCTGAGCGAACGAGCCGGTCCTGATCTCGCCTGATCGTTCATAGCTTGCCATGATGACGCCGGTGCTCGACGCCTGCGACTTGGTGAGCTTGAAGGCGGCGGGTATCGTGCCGCTGCCGAACAGCCGCTTGCCCTTGCCCAGCACCAGCGGGAAGATCAACAGGCTGATCTCATCGATCAAATCGTTGGCGAGCAAGGTCTGGATCAGCTCGCTCGATCCCTGGATGAGCAGGTCCGGACCGTCCTCCTGCTTGAGTTGGCGCAGCGTCGCCACGACGTCGTCGCCGAGCAACTGGGTGTTCTGCCAGGTGAGCGTCTCCGGCCGGTGCGTCGCCACATATTTGGTGACGGCATTGAAGCTGTCGGCGATCGGGCCGGTGCTATAAGGCCAATGCGCGGCGAAGATGTCGTAGGTCTTGCGGCCGAGCAGCAGCGCGAAGGGCTTGGCGAATGTTTCGTCCATGGCGGCGCCCATCAAATCGTCCCAGTAGTGGAACGTCCAGCCGCCGAATTCGAAGCCGCCGACCGGGTCCTCTTCCGGTCCACCGGGCGCCTGCATGACGCCGTCGAGGCTGACGAATGTGGCGGCGATGATCTTTCTCATTGGACTTCTCCCTTTCGATGATCCGTGCCGTCAGGGCCGGGTTTCGGCCTAAGGGCGGGTGAGCGGACGGTTGTCCGACAGAGACCGGATAAATTTCCGTGGCCCTAGCTGTTGAGCCGTGCTCATCGCCGCCGCCTGCCGAGGGCCCGCGACGAGAACCAGACATCACCGATGATGGCGGTGGCCGTGCGGTCCGGCTTCTTGTCGGCCGTCAACCAGATCGAGCGGCTGCTCGCGGCCTTTTCTCGGTCGGGGATCTTCGCCGCCGGGCCAGTAAGCGAGGCGCCGACGCAAGGGATGAACCATGAGCCCATGAACGGATCGCAGGCCAAACCCTGCACGGTGCGGGTCACTACCATCGCCAGGCCGACGCGCTCGGCTGGACGCCATGGGAAGATCAAGCGGCCGCCGGGCTTGAGCGCCTTCAGCCAGGGAGAAGGCGGCGCCACGACACCGGCATTGACATAGATTATGTCGGAAGGCGGCAGTTCACTTTCGACGGCGTTGCCATGGACAACCGAAACATTTCCATAGGGTTCGAGGTTTTTCCTCGCCCGGGCGGCGAGGCCAGCATTCAGCTCGATGGCGGTGACGGTGCCTGGCGCCACCAGCTTCGCCAAGATGGTGGTGTAATAGCCGGTGCCGGCACCAATATGGGTGACGGCCTCGCCAGGCTTTGGCGCGATCCTGCCGATCCACATGGCGTGCAGGAACGGTTCGCCATTGTTGATGCCCTTGTCGGCGTCGAGCACCACCAGCACGTTCTGGTAGATGTGAACCGGATCGGCACTCGGCGTTTCGACCTTGCCGTCACCGGCGATGATGGTCCATGGCCCGGGACCGAGAAAGGCCTCGCGCGGCACCGCGGCGATCACCTCCTCGAGACGCGGATCGGCTGATGCGGCATGGGCCGCCATCAGCCGCGCGTAGAACCTTCTGGCGTCCTCGATCCTGTTCATGGCGCTGCAGAAGATAGCGCAGGCCGCAGGTTTGTCGCGATGGCTGGAAGAAACTCAGCCGAAGCCGACGACGGTGTCGTAGAGCAGCTTGAAGTTGAGCACCAGGATGATGGCGGCGACCACCCAGGCAAGGGCGGCGACGCTGCGGGGGATGGCGAGATTGCCCATCTTCTTCTTGTCGGACACGAACTGCACCAGCGGCACCACCGCGAAGGGCAGTTGCATCGACAGGATCACCTGGCTGAGAACCAGAAGTTGACCGGTTCCCTTTTCGCCGTAGAGCGCAGTAACGATCACCACCGGAATGATGGCGATGCCGCGCGTCAACAGGCGGCGCGCCCATTGCGGGATGCGCAGGCGCAGGAACCCTTCCATGACGATCTGGCCGGCAAGCGTTGCCGTGACGGTGGAGTTGAGGCCGGAAGCCAGCAGCGCCACGGCGAACAGGATCGAGGCGATGCCGAGGCCGAGCAGCGGCGACAGCAATTCGAAGGCCTGGCCGATCTCGGCGACGTCCTGGTGGCCGGTGCTGTGGAAGGCCACCGCGGCCACGATCAGGATGGAGGCGTTGACGAACAGCGCCAGGATGAGCGCGATGGTCGAGTCCGTGGTCGCCCATTTGATGGCGTCGCGCTTGCCGGCCTCGGTACGCTCATAGGCGCGGGTCTGCACGATCGAGGAGTGCAGATAGAGGTTATGCGGCATCACGGTGGCGCCGATGATGCCGATGGCGATGTAGAGCATCTCCGGGTTGGTGACGATTGCGGACGACGGCACGAACATCGAATGCAGGATCGAGCCGACCGGCGGCGCGGCGGCAAAGATCTGGATGGCGAAGCAGCCGAAGATGATGATCAACAGCGCAATGATGAAGGCTTCGAGGAAACGGAAGCCCTTGTTCATCAAGAGAAGCAGCAGGAAGGCGTCGAGCGCGGTGATGATGGCGCCGCCGATCAGCGGAATGCCGAACAGAAGCTGCAGGGCGATCGCCGTGCCGATGACTTCGGCGAGGTCGCAGGCGATGATGGCCAGTTCACAGGCGATCCACAGCAGGAAATTGACAGGTCGGGGATAATAGGCGCGGCAGGCTTGGGCAAGGTCGCGGCCGGTGGCGATGCCGAGCCTGGCGGCAAGCGCCTGCAGCAGGATCGCCATCAGGTTCGACAGCATGATGATGAACAGCAGCGTGTAGCCGAACTGAGCGCCGCCGGCGAGGTCAGTCGCCCAATTGCCGGGGTCCATGTAACCGACCGAAACCATGTAGCCCGGTCCCATGAAGGCGAACAGCCGGCGCAGCCAGAAGCCGGACTGCGGCACGGCGATCGAGGCGTTGACCTCGCGCAGGCTGGGCTGGTCGTCTTCGTCCGGCCTGGCAAATCGCCACGTGGATCGGAGTTCTACGGTGGCTTCGGCGTCTGACATGGAGGGGGTCCGCTTGAATGGATGGCTGTGCTTCCTACTTATGCCGAGGCTCAACATTATGCAATATGCTATGTTTCATCGATCATGCTTTTGTGATGTGCCGATCGATGCCCCCGGACGGATAACCGCAAACGCCGGTTGCGCCTGCCCTGGAATGCAAATAAACGGCCAGACCACCCGGGTCCGTGCTATGAGTGCGGAGCCGATTCAGACTTCAAGCAGCCAAGGAGGAGCGCGTATTGGCGTTGAGGAACAGACCGGTTCGACGCGAAAAGCCGCTTCCCGACGCTGACGTTCATTCGCAAGGGTTTCGGCAGACGCGTGAAGCACGCCGCAGCGCGCTCGTCGAAGACTATGTCGAGCTGATCGCCGACCTGATCGAGGACGGCAACGAGGCACGGCAGGTCGACATAGCGGCAAGGCTCGGCGTCGCTCAACCGACCGTGGCCAAAATGCTCACCAGGCTCTGCACCGAGGGACTGGTTTCCAGAAAACCCTATCGCGGCGTGTTCCTGACCGAGGCCGGCCGCAAGGTCGCCGAGGAGAGCCGCATCCGCCACCAGACGGTCGAGGCCTTCCTGCGCTCGCTCGGCGTCAGCGCGGAAACCGCGCGCATCGATGCCGAGGGCATCGAGCACCATGTCAGCGCCGAAACGCTCGAAGCGTTTCGCAAGGCGATGACGGCGGCGCGCTGATTGCGGTTTGCCAAAAGCGTTTCCCCTGATCGAGCTTCTCGCGGGCGGCTAGTCCACGTCCTGGTCCTGCGTGTCCTGGACCCAGCTGCGCGGGTGGCCGTCGACGCGGAACTGGAAGATGAAATAGGGCGGGATGCAGGTGCCCTTGCCGGGCTTTGCTTCCGCCAGATCGTCATAGCCGGCGGTGCAGATATAGTCCTCGCGACAGGGATGCGCCTTGTCGCAGGCGCGCAGGCCGGCGGTCTTGGTGAATTCCCTGGTGCAGAATTTGTGATCCTTGCCGGAGCCGATGCAGTCGTTGAAGCCGGTCTTGGCAAGCCGGCCGCAGGTTGCTTCCTCGGGTAGCTTGTCACAGCTCGCCTTGCGCAACATGCCGCCTGGAAAACCGCCCGTCTTCTGTTCGGGATTGTCGTAGCGCTGGCGCGCCGCGCCATAGCCGGCGACCTTCACCAGCGGCTTCTTGTCCCTGGCCGGGTCGATGGCGCAGGCCTTCGCGGTGGCCGGCGACAGACGGCAATACTGGTCGCTGCCCCATTTCGACATTTTTATCTCGCCGAACTCGACCGGGTCGCCGACCGCGGTCCCTGCTTCGCTGACGCAGGTGCCGAAGCCCGGATGGATGGCGCTCTCATGGACACCGGCACAACGCAGGCTTTCGCCGCAGCTCCAGTCCTTGAAGCTGGCGTCCGTGCCGCGATAGCAGATCGAGCCCCAGCCATTGTAGAGGTCGGCGCCCTTCAGCGCTTCGGCGTATTTCTGATCCGGACGGGCGGCGAAGCCTCGACTGAAATCGGGATGCCTGCCGGCGGCGAACTGTTCGACGATAGCGCGCCTTCGCGGCAGGTCGGCGAAGAAGACGGCCGAGCCCGGTACGAAGACGGCGTTGCGGCGCGGTTCGCTCGCCGGATCGGCGCCGGTATAGTGGAAGCCGGCAATGCCGTGCGTCTGATGGCAGCCGGTACAGGTCATCTCGTTGAGACGCAGATTGAAGCCGGCCACCGATTTCACGGTGCGCAGCGTATTGCCCCTGGCGACATAGTCCTTCAGCGCCTTGTCGACATCATCGTCATCAAGCAATCCGTAGGCGATGTTGTTCTGGGAGCGGCTCATGCCGCCCGGCGCCACCGAGACGGCGCTGGTCGCCAGGAATTTCTCGTCGATGACCAGCCGGCCGCGATCGAGGTCGTAGATGTTGCGGTCGGTGAGCAGCCATTTCAAGAAAGCCTGCCTGTCGGCGAGCACCAGCCTGCGGTCGATCTGGTTCTCCATCCGCGATTCCTGGAAGGTGGAAGTCGCCGGATCCCATTTGAAGATCTTGAGCAGATACTCGGCGTGGCCGCCGAAGTCGCGGCGGGTCGAGGCCGACAGGCGCAGCACCTGCATGTTGAGCTCAAGCCGCATGATCTGCGAGGAATTGAGCATCGCGCCGGAGAGCGGACCTTCGTCGGAGCGCAGCCAGGCCGCCAACTGGTCAGGCGGAAGGTCCTTCTGTCCGGCAGCCAGCCAGCGCTCTGCAACATCCGCGCAGGAGACGCTGGTCGAGCGCGGCCGGTCCTTCGAAGCGCGATCCGCGGCAGCCGTGGGCTTGGCGTTGAAGACCAGGCTCATGGTCAGCGGCAGGCGGGACGAGATGCGCTGCCCAGGCTTTTCCTCGACCGAATAGTGGAAGCGGTAGATCAGCCTGATCTCGCCGCATTCGGTATGGCCGAGATAGCCGCGATCCATGCGGTTGACTACGCCGGTGAGGTCGAGCGTCGAGCCGTCGTCGTCGATGTATTTCGGGTTGAATTTCTGGCTGGTGTCCTTCGACTTTGCCAGTGCCGCGACATAGGGGTCGGGGCTGCTGCCGGGCTCGTCGGCGATCTGCTGTTTGACGGCGTTGCGGACCGGGGTCAGCGCGCGCACCGAAAACAGGCCGCGATTGTCGACGTCACGCGTCAGCCCAAGCGCCGGCCCGAGCAGGCGGCTGATCGAAAGGCCGCCGCGCTCGAGCGCCTGCAGCGTCTCGGGGTCAGTGATGGCGACGCTGGAATCGAGGGTGACGGCACGGGCTGTCCCGATGCCTGGACCCATCAATGCCGCCAGCAACAGCAGGAACCGGCCAATTGTCCGCAAGCGCCCCTCGCAACCCCTTGTTGACACGCATGCTACAGACCTTGCGCCGTCTCGGCCAGAGCGGTGAAGCCGCACGCCATCCGGCGCGAAAAATGCTGTGACTTGCTGCAACCATTGGGATAATTATTTGTTGGGTGTGGCCGGCATCGGGATGCCGTCCTGATCGTTTGGAAATTCGCATCGCAGGGAGTTGCCATGCTCTGGAGAGGCCGTCGTCAGAGTGACAATGTCGAGGACCAGCGCAGCGACAGCGGTGGCGGCGGTGGATTGGGCGGCGACAGCCCGGGCCAGTTCCGCATCCCGATCGGTGGACGCACCGGCGGTGGTTCGAGCATCTTTATCGTAATCCTGGTTGTGCTGGCCGGGTGGTATTTCGGCTTCGATCCGTCGCAGATACTGGGCGGAGGCGACAGCGGCGCGCCGGGTGGCGGCGGCCAGATCACCGACAACAGCGGCTCGCAGGATGGTGGCACCGGCGCCCCGGCTTCGGACGAGATGAAGCAGTTCGTATCGACCGTGCTTGCCGAAACCGAGGACACCTGGAAAGGCATCTTCCAGGCCAACGGCCTGACCTATGAGGATCCGAAACTGGTGCTGTTCAGCAGCCAGATCCGCTCGGCCTGCGGCTTTGCCTCGTCGGCCGCCGGGCCGTTCTATTGTCCCGGCGACCACAAGGTCTATCTCGACATGACGTTCTTCCAGCAGCTCGACCAGCAGTTCGGCGCTTCCGGGGAGTTTGCCCGGGCCTATGTGATCGCGCATGAGGTCGGCCACCACGTGCAGAACCTCACCGGCATCCTGCCCAAGTTCAACAAGATGCGGCAAGGCATGAGCGAGGCCGACGCCAACCACATGTCAATGCAGGTCGAGCTCCAGGCCGACTGCTTCGCCGGCGTGTGGGCGCATTTCACCGCGCAGAAGGGCATTCTCGAACAGGGCGACATGGAATCGGCGTTGAACGCCGCCAGGCAGATCGGCGACGACACGCTGCAGAAGAAGATGCAGGGCTATGTCGTGCCGGAAAGCTTCAACCACGGCACCTCGCAGCAGCGGCAGACCTGGCTGGCGCGCGGCTACAAGAGTGGCAAGCTTTCGGATTGTGATACCTTCAACAATCCGATCTGAAGCGCCCGGTTTTCTCGCTGATCTGACGGCGGCATAGCCGTCAGGGGATGTCAGGATGGAAGCATCCTGCTCGTTCCCTTATTGTTCCCGGTCGGGCGCTCGCCTATAAAGTGCGTCCGCCTTTGCCCCGGGGCGGCCCGAGGAGATGCCATCATGATCGACCCCAAAACCGCCAAGCGGGGCCTTGCGCTCGTTTTCACCACGCTGCTGCTCGACATCATCGGCTTCGGCATCATCATGCCGGTACTCCCAGCCTATCTGCAGGAGCTGACCGGCGTCGGCGTCAGCGAGGCCGCGATCGAGGGTGGTTGGCTGCTCTTCGCCTATGCAGCGATGCAGTTCGTTTTCGCGCCCGTCATGGGAGGCTTGAGCGACCGGTTCGGGCGGCGGCCGATCCTGCTCGCCTCAGTTCTCACCTTCTCCATCGACAATTTGATCTGCGCCGTCGCCTGGTCGTACCCGATGCTGTTCATCGGGCGCCTGCTGGCCGGTATTTCCGGCGCGAGCTATTCGACGACGTCCGCCTTCATCGCCGACATCTCGAACGATGAGAACCGGGCGAAGAATTTCGGCCTGCTCGGCATCGCCTTCGGCGTCGGCTTCGTCATCGGACCGGTTCTGGGCGGGCTGCTCGGCACGTTCGGGCCGCGCGTGCCGTTCTATTTCGCCGCCGGGCTGGCTTTCGTGAACTTCATGATTGCGCTGTTTTTCTTGCCGGAGACGCTCGACGACAAGCACCGCCGCCGCTTCGAGTGGAAACGCGCGAACCCGGTCGGCACGCTCATCCAGATGCGCAACTACCAGGGCATCGGCTGGATCGGGCTTGTCTTTTTCCTGATGACGCTCGGCCACATGATGTATCCGGCGGTCTGGTCGTTCGTCTCCAATTACCGCTATGGCTGGAGCGAGCAGCAGATCGGCTTCTCGCTCGGTGCCTTCGGCCTGTGCGGGGCGATCATCATGGCGACGGTCCTGCCGCGCGTGATCCCCAGGCTTGGCGAGTGGCGGACGGCGGTCATCGGCCTTGCGTTCACCGCGCTCAGCGCCTTCGGCTACGCCTTCGCATGGCAAGGCTGGATGATCTATGCGGTGATCGTCTCCGGCTGCCTCGAAGCGTTGGCCGATCCGCCGCTCAGGAGCCTCGCCGCCGCCAAGGTGCCGCCGTCGGCGCAGGGCGAACTCCAGGGCGCGATGACGTCGATCTTCTCGATCACCTCGATCATCACGCCGCTGCTTTATACGGGGATCTTTTCCTGGTTCACAGGGCCGAACGCACCGGTGACCTTCGGTGGCGCGCCTTATCTGCTCGGCGCGATTTTCCTCACGCTGGCGCTCATCGTGTTCGTCACCAAAGTGGCCAGGCCGACGCCGAAGGAAGTCGAGCGCATGCATGCGCAGGAGACGGCGACCGACGCGGTTTGAGATTCGCGAAGCACGGAGAAGCTGAAGGGCGGCGTCCGGCTTTAAGCGCGCTCGGCCAGCAATTCTTCGCCGCGCTTTTCGCGGATCAGATTGACGAAGCGGCGGAAGAGGTAGTGCGAATCCTGCGGGCCCGGCGAGGCCTCGGGATGGTGCTGGACCGAAAACACCGGCCGGCCGGTCAGCGCGATGCCGCAATTCGAACCGTCGAACAGCGAGACATGGGTTTCCTCGACGCCCTCGGGCAGCGAGTCGGCGTCAACGGCAAAGCCGTGGTTCATCGAGACGATCTCGACCTTGCCCGTGGTGTGGTCCTTGACCGGATGGTTGGCGCCGTGGTGGCCCTGATGCATCTTCGCCGTCTTGCCGCCAAGCGCCAGCGCCAGCATCTGGTGGCCGAGGCAGATACCGAACACCGGGATGTCGGTCTTCAGCAGGTCCTGGATCACCGGCACGGCATAGTCGCCGGTGGCCTCCGGATCGCCGGGGCCGTTGGAGAGGAAGATGCCATCGGGCTGCATGGCGAGGATCTCCTCGGCGCCGGTCTTTGCCGGTACCACGGTGACCTTGGCGCCGAGACCCGCGAGCAGGCGCAAGATGTTGCGCTTGACGCCGTAGTCGATGGCGACGACATGCAGGGACGGCTCGACCTGTTCGCCAAAGCCTTCGTTCCAGACCCAGGACGTCTCGCGCCAGACCGAGGATTGGCCTGACGTGACCTCCTTGGCGAGGTCGAGCCCGATCAGGCCCGACCAGGCGGCGGCGCGGCGCTTCAAATCGTCGAGGTCGAAGACGCCATCGGGCGCGTGCGCGATGACGGCGTTGGGCATGCCCTTTTCGCGGATCAGCGCGGTGAGTGCACGCGTGTCGATGCCCGACAGGGCAACGATGCCGCGCTTCTTCAGCCACTGGTCGAGATGACCGGCGGCACGGTAGTTGGACGGGTTGGTGACATCGGCCTTGAACACGGCACCGACGGCGCCGGCGCGGGCGACCGGGTTGAGGTCTTCGATGTCCTCGTCATTGGTGCCGATATTGCCGATATGCGGAAAGGTGAAGGTGACGATCTGGCCGGCATAGGACGGGTCGGTGAGGATTTCCTGGTAGCCGGTCAGCGCCGTGTTGAAGCAGACCTCGGCGACGGCGGAACCCGTGGCGCCCAGGCCGCGGCCCTCGATGACGGTGCCGTCGGCCAGCACCAGCAAGGCGGTCGGCTTCTCGGTGGCCCAGGGGGCGGTCATCGTCGCCATCGCGGCACTCCTAAAGGCTGCTTGCGGATTGTCCTGCGCAGCAAACAGCGCGGCAGCGATTTCTCGAGCCTCCGCGCATCAATTCATTGTCTTATGCAAGGCCGAGTACATAGGGGAAGGCGCCAGAACGGTCAATGATACAGCCAGTGACCGGCACAGATTTATTTCGTCGAACAATATCAGTGACTTGCCGGAATCCCCGAGATTTGCCTTGCGCATTCGCCGGGGCTATTGTCCGCGCCGATCGAAGGAGAAAGCATCATGCGCGCAAAAATCGCCGAATCCCTGAAGAGCGCGATGAAGGCGCAGGACAAGCAGCGGCTGCCGACGCTACGGCTGATCCAGGCCGCCATCCACGACCGCGACATCGCCAATCGCGGCGCCGGCAAGGAGCCGGCGAGCGACGAGGAGATCCTGCAGATCCTGGCCAAGATGGTGAAGCAGCGCGAAGAATCGGCCAAGGCCTTCGAAGACGGCAAGCGGCCCGAGCTTGCCGCGCAGGAGCGCGGCGAGATGGAGATCATCCGCGGCTTCCTGCCGACGCAGTTGGACGATGCCGCGGTGACGGCCGCGGCGCGCGAAGCGATCGCGGCGACCGGCGCTGCCAGCCAGAAGGACATGGGCAAGGTGATCGCCGCGCTCAAGCAGAAATATGCCGGTCAGATGGATTTCGGCAAGGCAAGCGGTATCGTCAAGAGCCTGCTGCAGTAAGAGGTTCTCCGCCCGTCACGCCCAGTTTGCGAACTGGGAGCGGTGTAGGCTGTCGTCATGATCGAAATCGTCAAACCGGCGCTCGTACATCTGCGGTCCTACAAGGCTGCGCTGGAGCGCGGCTGGTCGCCGGACAATGTGCGACTGCTGGAGGCCACGCGCGAGCAGCTTGCTGCTATCGCGGAGGATCCGGTCGCTTTCCTCGCCGACCTCGATGACCCCGAACCGCCGATTACTTTGCCCGACGGCAGGACAGTACCGCGGCTGCCCGGATTCCGGCGCTGGATCTGGGACGGCGATGTCGCCGGCTCGATCGGCTTTCGCTGGCAGCCCGGCACAGCGGCGCTGCCGCCGCATGTGCTTGGCCATATCGGCTACGCCGTGGTGCCCCGTGGAAGCGCGGGCGCGGGTATGCGACAGAGGCGGTGCGGCTGATGCTGAACGAGGCGAGGGCGGTCGGTCTGCCTTATGTGGAAATCACCGCCAAGCCGCACAATCCGGCCTCGCACAAGGTGATCCTGGCCAATGGCGGCAAGCTCGTCGGCCGCTTCTTCGAGGATGCCGCCTATGGCGGAGCGGAGAGCCTGCGGTTCCGGATTGACTTGTAGGCTGCGCTATTCTGCTGCTGCCGGCAGCGGCGGCGTGGCGCGGCTACGTCCTTCCCAGACATAGGAGGCCAGCGCCACCACCACTGCTACCAGCATGGCCATGGCGCCAACCACCGGCAAGGCTCGATAGCCGTAACCGGCGTTGAGCATGGCGGCGCCGAGTGACGCGGCAAGCGCAATGCCGACATTGAAGCCAGAGGGGATGAGCGAGGAGGCGAGGTTCGATGCATCCGCCGTCCAGGCCAGGATGCGGGTCTGGATCGGCGTGCCGATGGAGAAGTTGAGGCCGCCCCAGATGACGATCGCAACGATCATCGGCAGGGGATAGGGGCTGACGGCATAGATCACCGCAAGCGTGACCGCCTGCAGGCAGAGCAAGGTGATGAGCGACGGCATCAGCTTCCAGTCGGAGAGTTTCCCGCCGACGAAGACGCCGATCGTGGCGCCGACGCCGTTGAGCAGAAGCACCCAGGGCACCAGGCTCTTGTCGAGGCCGGTGACTTCAAGCAGCGTCGGCGTGATGTAGGTGAACAGGGTGAACTGACCGATCATCAGCATCAGCATCAGGATCAGCGAGGTCCAGACCTGCTGGCGGGCCAACACGCGCACCTCGCGGGCAAAGCCTGCTTGTGGGTTCGACGCACCTGCCGTGCGCGGCAAAAGCGCCAGCATGGCCAAGGTCGCCACCACGCCCAGCGCGCACATCACCCAGAAGGTGGCGCGCCAGCCCCACAGAGTGCCGATCGCGGTGCCGGCCGGCACGCCGATGACGTTGGAGACGGTGAGGCCGGACAGGATGACCGCCACGGCCATGCCGCGCTTGTCCTCGGGGACGAGGCCGACGGCAACCACCATCGCGACGCCGAAATAGGCGCCATGCGCCACGGCGACCGCAATGCGCAAGAGCAGCATGGAGGCAAAGTCGGGCGCCAGCGCGCATGCGGCCTGGCCGATCGTGAACGCTATCGAAAGGCCGAGCAACAGGGCCTTGCGGGAAAAGCTCTTGGTGGCAAGCGTCAGCAGTGGGCCGCCGATCGCGATGCCGCAGGCGTAGCCCGAGACGAGGTAGCCCGACGTGGGGATGGACACGCCGAGGCCATCCGCCACCTGCGGCAGCACGCCGGCAATGACGAATTCCGTGGTGCCGAAGGCGAAGGCGGCAATGAACAGGGCGAATAAAGGAAGCATGGCGCAGCAAGCGATCCCAGGATGAGTTGGCCTCAAACCACGGATAGACGCCGCCGGCAATGCAGAAATTGTCGACGCCGCTTTAGCTTTTCTTGACTGGGTTCAATCCGGTTCCGGCCGCCTGCCAATCAGGCTCGGCGACGGTCTTCCTTCCATAAGGAATTTTCAGCCACGCCCGCTCGTGAAGGTAATAGAGCAGCGACTTGGTGACGACCTCGGTGGCGCCGATGGCCGCGGCAAGCTTGATGCTGCCGGTGACGACGAGCGAGATGATCATCGTATCGATGGTGCCGGTGGCGCGCCACGAAAGCGCCTTGGCGAAGCTGCGCGAATGGGTATCCAAACCTATCCTCCCGATGGACCTGGTCCGATGCTTAGAGCGGTTCACCGTTTCAAGAAAACGCAGAACCGCTCGATCCGCTTGTTTTGACGCAACTCCGGACGGAAAACCGTTTCACACTTTTCCTGGAATTGCTCTAGCCGACGGATGGCTGGAGGAGCAAAGACTAATTTTCCCGCTCGCGCCGATAGCGGAACCTTGTTCCCAAGTTGATATCGGTGCTGCAATTTTTTCGGCTATCCGGCCTTCAGCCGGGAACCGCCGAGCAGGCCGCGTTCCTCCAGCACCGGATAGGCCATGGACGCCAGCAGCGAGTTGATCTGCTTGAGGTCGCGGATGGTGTCGAGGTGGATGGAACTGGTCTCGACACTCTTGGCGGTGCCGTCGCGCAGCCGCAGGAAATGGCTGGCGCTGGTTTCCTTCTCGCGGTCACGCAGGCGGTCCTTTTCCAGCACCAACTGGCGCGCCGTCTCGGCATCGCGCGACACCAGCACGTTGAAGGCAAGCCTGGCATTGGCGAGCACCGAGGCGTGGAAGGCACAAAGCTCGCGCCAGCCTTCGGGCGTGAACTCCAGGCCGCGCTCGAGCTTCTTCCTGACATGCACCAGCATGTTGCGCACGATGATGTCGCCGACCTGCTCCAGCTTGACGCAGGCGCCGATCAATTCCTGGCAGCGCAGCGCTTCGTCCTCGGAGAGCGGGTTCTTGGTCACCTTGGCCAGATAGAGCTTTATCGCCGCATGCTTCTTGTCGACGCGATCGTCGAGTGCCGCCAGCGCCTTGATCTTGTCGGCGTCGGCGCTCTCATAGAGCTCGATGATGCGCTTCAGCATGATCTCGACCGTCTCGCAGACCCGCACCACCTCGCGAGTGGCATTGGCCAGCGCTTGGCTCGGTGTGTCGAGAGCGCTTTCGTTGAGCGCCGACAGTTCGATGACGTCGAGCGCGGCCGGCTCGGACTTGGCGCCGAGGGCCACGATCTTCTCCGAAGCGAGGTAGACGAGCCCGGCGAGCGGCAGGCCGGCGAGCAGGATCAGCACGTTGAACAGGATATGGGCATTGACGATCTGGTCGGGCACGCCGGCGCCGAGGAAGGCGACCGGTGGCTTGAAGGTCAGGAACAGGATCAGCATGACCAGCGAGCCCATGCCGCGCATCAGGAGATTGCCGATCGGCACGACACGAACGCCGGGCTCGGCATTGCGGGTGAGCAACGGCGCAATGATCGAGGAGCCGAGATTGACGCCGAGCATCAGCACGATGCCAAGCTCGGGCGGGATGAAGCCACGGCCGGCCAGCGTGACCATCAAAAGCACGGCGGCAATCGAGGAATGGAACAGCCAGGTGATCAGCGCCGCCAGAAGGTAGGCGGTGACCGGGTCGCCAGAGAAGTAGTTGACGATGACCGGCATCAGCGTGCTCTGGCGCAGCGGTTCCGATGCCTGGCCGATCATTTCCAGCGACAGGATCAGGAGGCCGATGCCGATCAGGATGCGGCCGAACTGGCGCCAGTCGCGCCGCTCGGTGGCCATGAACATGACGGTACCGGCGACAAGGCAGACCGGCACCAGCAGCGACAGGTCGAAGGTGAGAAGCTTGACCACCAGCGCCGAGCCGATCTCGGCGCCGCGCACTGCCAATTGGCCGGACATGCCGGAGACGATGCCCGCCCCGGCGAAGGAGCCGACGAGCAGGGTGACCGCGGTGGAACTCTGCAGCGCGATCGACAGGCCGCAGCCGGCAAGGACCGCCATCAGCGGATTGCGCATGGTGGCGCGCAGCCGGTGGCGCAGCACGTCGCCATAGGCACGCTCGACACCCGTTTTCACCAGGCGAGTGGCGAACAGCATCAGCGCCACTGCGCCGGCAAGATGCAAAAGGACGACCGAACCGCTCATGACTGGCCCCGCGATCCAACCAGTGCCGGCGGCGTGGTCACCGTGGCGTCGAATAAGCAGGAGAGGGCGCGAATCATGGACATTGCGGAGGCCTAGATTATTCCAATTTCTTTTAGCCGGGTAATAAATTCCGACTGATTCTGATGCCGGTTGCCGCGCGACAGGGCGTGTCGGAAATGGATGGACCGCAATTTGGTTGCATGGCGGGCCGGCGCCTGGACAAGCGTGCCGCCCGGCTCTCGCATCCGTTTCCAGCCAAGTCTAAGCGTGGCGTTGAATTAGATCATGTAAATATTGGAAATCATTACAGAAACGTAATCTTGACGTTCAGTTTCGGTTCATCCTTGGCACCCTATTGCTTGGGCATCGACAACCAAGGAGTAGCTGTCATGAAACGTCTCGTTCTTTCCGCTGTCGCCGCTTCGATGTTGGCTGCCACGTCCTTCTCGGGCCAGGCCGCGCCGCTCAACGCGCCCGTCGCGCCGCAGTCGAATTACAGCCAGGTCGACTGGCAGAAGCCCGACAGGCATGTCGTGAAGAAGAAAGTCGTGGTGAGGAAGAAGGTCGTTGTGGTGAAGCGGAACCATTGGCGCAACGGCCGGAGATATTTGAGCTGGAAGCGCCACCAGGCGATCCGCGACTACGGCCGCTATGGCCTGCGTCGTCCTGGCCCCGGCCAGGAGTGGATCCGCCTCGGCAACGACTATGTGCTGGTCAGTATCCTGTCGGGCATCGTCTTCGGCGCCATCGCCGCGCACTGATCTATCTCGAATTGTACCGCAAGAAGGCGGCCGGCAGGGCCGCCTTCCTTTTTTGCCCTGTGAAAACCGGGTACGGTCGGCATTAGGAGTCGTCGTGTTCCGCCTGCGTGATTATATGGAGAACAAACGAGCCGTTCCCTGATGCGCTTTCCGCCCGCCTTCCTCGACGAGATCCGCGACCGCGTGCCGATTTCATCGGTCATCGGTCAGCGCGTCGCGTGGGACAGGAAGAAGACCAACGCGCCGCGCGGCGACTATTGGGCGTGCTGCCCGTTCCATGGCGAGAAGAGCCCGTCCTTCCACTGCGAGGACAAGAAGGGCCGCTACCATTGTTTCGGTTGCTCGGTGTCGGGCGACCATTTCAAGTTCCTGACCGAGCTCGACGGGATGAGTTTTCCCGAAGCCGTCGAGAAGATCGCCGACATGGCCGGCGTGCCGATGCCGGTGCGCGACGAACAGGAGGAACGGCGCGAAAAGGAACGTGCCAGCCTGACAGACGTCATGGAGATGGCGACCACCTTCTTCCAGGAGCGACTGCAGGGACCGGAAGGCGCAAAGGCGCGCGCCTATCTGCGCGAGCGTGGGCTGACATCGGCGACGCAGCAGTCGTTTCGCCTCGGCTATGCGCCGGACAGCCGCAACGCATTGAAGGAGCATCTTGCTGCCAGGGGCGTTCCAAAAGCCGATATCGAGGCCTGCGGGCTGGTACGCCATGGCGACGACATCCCGGTCTCTTACGACTGGTTCCGCGACCGCATCATGTTTCCGATCCCGGACTCCAGGGGCAAGATCATCGCCTTTGGTGGCCGGGCGCTGGCGCCGGATGCGCTGGCCAAATACATGAACTCGCCCGACACGGAGCTCTTCCACAAGGGCAATGTGCTCTACAATTTCGCCCGTGCCCGAAAGGCGCTGGCCAAGGGCGGCACGGTCGTCGCCGTCGAAGGCTATATGGACGTGATCGCGCTGGCGCAGGCCGGCTTCGAAAATGTCGTGGCGCCGCTCGGCACCGCGCTCACCGAAAACCAGCTCGAGCTTTTGTGGCGCATGGCCGGCGAGCCAATCTTATGCTTCGACGGCGACCAGGCCGGGCTGAAGGCAGCGTGGCGCGTCGCCGATCTGGCGCTGCCGGCGGTCCAGCCGGGACGCTCGGCGCGTTTCGCGCTGCTGCCCGAAGGCAAGGATCCCGACGATCTGGTCAAGGGCGAAGGTGCGGACGCCTTCCGCGTCGTGCTCTCCGAAGCGCGGCCGCTCGCCGACCTGTTGTGGATGCGCGAGACGTCGGGCGGCGTCTTCGACACGCCGGAGCGACGGGCGGAACTGGAAAAGACGCTGCGCGAACTGACCAGCCGTATCCGCGACGAGAGCCTGCGCTACCACTATCAGCAAGAGATGCGCGAGCGGGTCCTGAGCTTCTTCGGCGCCCAGCGCGGCGCCCGGCAAGGTCATCAGGGCGGGCGGCCCGGCGAGCGCGGCAAAGGTGCGGGGGCTGGAGGGCAGTTCGCGCGCGGCGGCAATGCCGGCGGACGCACCGCGATCACCGAAAGCCTCGGACGTTCGGCGCTGGTCAAGCGCGGCGCCGAAGGCATGTCGGTGCGCGAGGCGACGATCATCGTGGCGCTGATCAACCACCCGGCGCTGATCGACGAGAACTTTGCCCACGTCGAATTCCTCGATCTCGCCAACGCCGACCTGAAGCGGCTGCACGCCGCGATCCTCGATGCGATGGCGCATGACATGGCCAACGACCGCGGCGCGGTGATCGCGACCGTCGAAAGGGCCGGCTGCGGCGATATCTGGGAACGCGCTGTGGCGCTGATCAAGCGCGCACGGCAATGGCCGGCGCTGGAAACGGCCGCCCTTGAGGATGCCCGCGACGCCTTCAACCAGGCGCTGCACTTGCAGCGCAGCGCGCGCACCTTACATAGAGAGCTGAAACAGGCGCAGGCAGCGCTCGATCAGGATCCCTCGGACGAAAACTTCCGGCATCTGGTCGAGATTCAGGCGCAATTCAACGATGTGCAAGCAACGGAAGCGCTGATCGAAGGGTTTGGCGTGTCCTCGGGCAGGGCTGGTCGCGTATAGGTGGAATCCTGCGCCAAGAATGAAGTGGGAATGTGCCGCGCGTCGAATCGACGCCCCTAAGTCGGGTAATTGATTCGCTTTTTTCATGCGAATCATGCGAGAGGCGCTTGACCTTCTGGCAGAATGGCGGAATCAGGACGATTCGAAACGTTAACCCGTGCCCGGCGTCGACGGGAAATGAGCGATGTGAGGGTACTGGTCACTGGACAGGCGGCAGGCCTGCCACAGATACCAGGGTTAATCTGGACTTAACGAGAGATGCGGTTACTGGCCCGGTGACGTGCGTTTGAAGCGAGCGCATCCGATTTGACCGGCCCGGCAGCTTACGCGGCTTCGACACAGAGCCGCTTGGAGACGATAGAGAATGGCGACAAAGGAAAAGGAAGAGGTCGAGACCGAACGTGAAGGCGCCACCGATGGCCCTCTGCTCGACCTTTCCGATGATGCTGTCAAGAAGATGATCAAGGCCGCCAAGAAGCGCGGCTATGTGACCATGGACGAGTTGAATTCGGTGCTGCCTTCGGAGGAAGTGACCTCCGAGCAGATCGAGGACACGATGGCCATGCTTTCCGACATGGGCATCAACGTGGTCGAGGACGACGAGCAGGGCGAGGAGTCCGAAGCCGCCGACACCAGCGCCGATGCCGAGGAAGACGCCAACGAACTGGCCGAGCAGACCGGCACTGCGGTTGCCGCCACGACCACCAAGAAAGAGCCGACCGATCGCACCGACGATCCGGTCCGCATGTATCTGCGCGAGATGGGCTCGGTCGAGCTTCTGTCGCGCGAGGGCGAAATCGCCATCGCCAAGCGCATCGAGGCCGGCCGCGAGACGATGATCGCGGGCCTGTGCGAAAGCCCGCTGACCTTCCAGGCCATCATCATCTGGCGCGACGAGCTCAACGAATCGAAGATCCTGCTGCGCGAGATCATCGATCTGGAAGCCACCTATGCCGGGCCGGAGGCCAAGCAGGCGCCGGTGGTCGAGCGCATCGAGGAAGCCCCCAAGACCGAGGACAAGCCGCGCCGCGCCAGCCGCGAAGACGAGGACGACATCACCAATGTCGGCGGCGACACCCGCGGCCTGACGGACGACGACGAGGAAGACGAGGACGAGGCGAGCCTGTCGCTGGCGGCGATGGAAGCCGAACTGCGTCCGCAGGTGATGGAGACGCTCGACGTCATCGCCGACACCTACAAGAAGCTCAGGAAGCTGCAGGACCAGCAGGTCGAGAACCGGCTCGCCGCCGCCGGCACGCTGTCGCCCAGCCAGGACCGCCGGCTGAAGGAGCTGAAGGACCAACTGATCAAGGCGGTGAAGTCGCTGTCGCTCAACACGGCGCGCATCGAGGCGCTGGTCGAGCAGCTCTACGACATCAACAAGCGCTTGGTGCAGAACGAAGGCAAGCTTTTGCGGCTCGCTGAAAGCTATGGCGTGCGCCGCGAGGAGTTCCTCAAGGAATACCAGGGGTCGGAGCTCGACCCGAACTGGACGCGTTCGATCGCCAATCTGACGTCGCGCGGCTGGAAGGAATTCACCAAGAACGAGAAGGACGCGATCCGCGACCTGCGCGCCGAAATCCAGCATCTGGCCACCGAGACCGCGATCTCGATCCTGGAATTCCGCAAGATCGTCAACCAGGTGCAGAAGGGCGAGCGCGAGGCGGCGATCGCCAAGAAGGAAATGGTCGAGGCCAATCTGCGCCTCGTCATCTCCATCGCCAAGAAGTACACCAATCGCGGCCTGCAGTTCCTCGACCTGATCCAGGAAGGCAATATCGGCCTGATGAAGGCGGTCGACAAATTCGAGTACCGTCGCGGTTACAAGTTCTCGACCTACGCGACATGGTGGATCCGGCAGGCGATCACCCGCTCGATCGCCGACCAGGCGCGCACCATCCGCATCCCGGTGCACATGATCGAGACGATCAACAAGATCGTGCGCACCTCGCGCCAGATGCTGCACGAGATCGGCCGCGAGCCGACACCGGAGGAATTGGCCGAAAAGCTCGCCATGCCGCTCGAAAAAGTGCGCAAGGTGCTGAAGATCGCCAAGGAGCCGATCTCGCTCGAAACGCCGGTCGGCGACGAGGAGGATTCGCATCTCGGCGATTTCATCGAGGACAAGATGGCGATCCTGCCGATCGACGCGGCGATCCAGGCCAATCTGCGCGAGACCACCACGCGCGTGCTGGCCTCGCTGACGCCGCGCGAGGAGCGTGTTCTGCGCATGCGTTTCGGCATCGGCATGAACACCGATCACACGCTGGAAGAAGTCGGCCAGCAGTTCTCGGTCACCCGCGAGCGCATCCGCCAGATCGAAGCCAAGGCGCTGCGCAAGCTCAAGCACCCGAGCCGCTCGCGCAAGCTCAGGAGCTTCCTGGATAGCTGAGGCAATCCTTTTTCAGGATTTTGGTGTGGGCGCGACTTACGGAACCGTCAGCATTAAGGGGCCAACGCAAGAAGCGTTGGCCGGCTGGCTAAGATCGAAGACCGTCGACGCCTTCGTCACGGCCGAGCAAAACGGTTGGACCACTTTCTCGGATCGTCACACAGACCAGCTCGACCCGCGCTGGATTGAGCCTTTGCTCCAGAGCCTGACTCTCGATCTGACTTGCGTCGGCATCGCGATCACCGTCTACGACGAGGAACAGTTTCAGCTCTGGGCGGCAAAGCACGGTGTTCTTCAATCGCGCTACAATTCCTGTCCTGGCATGGAGATGAGCGACCCTGGCGACGAGGATATGCGTCCTCGGCTCGAAGACGCTCCCGCCTTGCTGGCCACGATCGGCAAGCCGGCGGCGCCTGACGATTTGCTTCGGATCCTTGGAATGGATGGATCGAAAGAGTACATAGATCCGCTCGACCTCCATGAGGAACTCGCCATCTATCTAGGACTTCCGGAAAATTCTCTTGGCCTTAGCCACAGATACATTCTGAAGGATAAGATCGATCTTTCAGAGCAGGGTTTGATCAGGACGGTCGAAAGCTAACGATTTGAAGGGCGCTGATGGCGCCCTTTTTGTTGCCGGCGCGACGGCTCTTGTCGTCCATCTCTGTCGGGAGGATACTTCCCAGGTCGGATGCATGTTCTGGGCGATAACCCGGATGCCCGCCCCGGCGGAGGCCACGACCTACCGCCGTGCTCCGTGGCCCGGAGGGAGGTGTGCCATGACGACTTACATCGTGCTTATCAACTGGACCGAGCAGGGCGCCAAGAACGTGCGCGACTCTCCGAAGCGGCTCGATGCCGCCAAGAAGCTCTTGGGGGACATGGGCGGATCGTTCAAGTCGTTCTACCTGACCATGGGCGAATGCGATATGGTGGCGGTGGTCGAAGCCCCCGATGACGCCGTGCTCGCCCGTTTTGCGCTGATGCTGGCGACCGGCGGCAACGTCAAGACGCGGACGCTGAAGGCCTTCCCGGAATTCGCCTATCGCGAAATCATCTCCTCACTCGGATAGGCGCCCGCCAGAGGCAAGATATTGCTCGACAACCGACGATCGGGCGCCGCCTGACGGCGCCCGATGTCTGCCGACGCCGACGAGAAGTGCTCCTCCCACCGACGAAGAGCTTTTTTCATCCACATCCCGAAGGCGTCCGGTTAGGATCAAGCCATGTCCGAACCGCATTCACGTTCGCATCTGTGGCCTGGGGTACCGCTCGCGCTCGGCTCCGCCGCCTTGTTCGGCGCGACGCCTCCGCTTTCCAAGCTGCTGCTCGATGCCGTCGACCCGTTCATGCTGGCCGGCCTGCTCTACCTTGGCGCCGGCATTGGCTTTGGCTTGTACACCTTGCTTCGGGGCACCGGAGGCGGCGAGGCGCAGCTGAGCTACAAGGACATGCCGTGGCTGGCACTGGCAATCGGCATGGGGGGCATCGTCGCGCCCGTCCTGCTGATGTTCGGCCTCACGCTCAACACAGCATCGAGTTCGGCGCTGCTGCTCAACCTCGAAGGGCTGGCGACGATGGCAATCGCCTGGCTGGTCTACCGCGAGAATGTCGACCGGCGCCTGCTCCTCGGAGCGTTCGCCATTCTTGCCGGCGCGGTTCTGCTGTCATGGGAAGGCAAGGGGGTTGCCTTCAACCTTGGCGCCCTACTTGTCGCCGGGGCCTGCCTCGCCTGGGGGATGGACAACAATTTCACGCGCAAGATCTCGGCAACCGACCCGGTTGTCATTGCCATGCTCAAGGGATTGGTGGCGGGCGTCGTCAATGTCGGGCTGGCCGTCATCGCCGGCGCCTCGTTTCCAGCGGCACCCATCATCGTGGCCACGGCCGCCGTCGGCTTCTTCGGCATCGGCGTCAGCCTGGTGATGTTCATCCTGGCCCTGCGCCATCTCGGCACGGCGCGGACTGGAGCCTACTATTCGATCGCTCCCTTTATCGGCGCGCTGCTGGCAATCCTTTTCCTCGGTGATCCGCTGACGCTCAAACTGGCGATTGCCGGGTTCTTGATGGGGCTCGGCCTCTGGCTCCATCTTTCGGAGCGGCACGATCACGAACACGACCACGAGGCGCTGGAACACGAGCACAACCATGTGCATGACGAACATCACCAGCATCATCACGACGGACCGGTGAGCGAGCCGCATTCACACTGGCACCAGCATGCGCCGATGCGCCACAAGCATCCTCACTATCCCGAACTGCATCACCGGCACGGCCACGGCTAGATGCTGACTGTCTGGTACAACACGCGCTGCCCGGTCTGCGATGCCGGCATTGCCAGGCAAAAACGGCGGCTGATCGAGGCGGTCAAATCTGGCCGGATCGAGTTCCGCGACATCAATCTCGAGCCGGCGGCGCTTGCCGGCCACGGCACCTCGCTGGAAGACATCCGCCGCCGTCTGTATGCAACCGACGCCGACGGCAGATTGCTGGTCGGCGCCGATGTCGCGATTGCCGTCTGGAAGGCGACGCCGGGCGAGGGCTGGCTGGCGACGCTGCTCGGCAATCCGGTTCTCCTGCCGCTGACGCGCTTTGCCTATGATCGTTTCGCCGATGTTCTCTATGCTTGGAATCGGCGCAAGGGCCGCTGGTAGCTGCGCTTTGGTCGCAAGCCCAGTCAGGCATTCTTGGCGCATATCCGTCCACTTCAATCACTGATGCCGTATTCAGATACATCGTAAGATATATCTTGACTCGATCGGCGCCGGCGCTTTAATTAAGATATATCGTAAGACATAACTCAAGGAGCAATCCATGCATAGACATCATCATTTCGGCGAGCACCCGTTGCGGGCTTTCATGCATATGGCCGGCAAGTTCGGTGGCCGTGGCGGCGGTCCGTTCGGGCACGGCATGAGGGGCGGCGGCCGCGGCGGCCCGGGCGAAATGTTCCGCGCCGGGCGCATGCTGGCCGACGGCGATCTCAAGCTGATCACGCTGTCGCTGCTGGCCGAGGCGCCGCGCCATGGCTACGACATCATCAAGGCGCTGGAAGAGCGCACCAGCGGCGTCTACAGCCCGAGCCCGGGCGTGGTCTATCCGACGCTGACCTTCTTGGAAGAGGCCGGCTATGCCACCTCCTCGGCGGAAGGCAACAAGAAGGTGTTTTCGATCACCGAGGCCGGCCAGGCGCATCTCGAGGAAAACCGCGAGATGATCGACCATGTGCTCGACCATCTCGAGCGCTTCGGTCGCAAGATGGCGAAGGCGCGTGACTGGTTCGGCTGGAACGACGACGGCGAGGAGGGTGGCCGGCGTGGCCGCCACGAAAAGCGCGATGCGTTCCGCGCCGTACGCCACCGACTGCGCGCCGCGCTTAGCGACATCGTCGATGCGCCTGAAGACACGCAGGCCCAGGCGATGAACATCCTGCAAGACGCCGCCGAAGCTCTCGAGGCGCTGTCGCGCCGCTGAAGGCGTTAGCTTCTCCATCGCCGCAAGCGAAAAAGCCCGGAGAGATCCGGGCTTTTCATTGGTCTGGTGAGTTCAGGAATGTGCGCAGGCATCATTCCTTGCCGACATATTCGCTGATCAGCTTTTCATTGCGCGCCTTTTCGATCTTGGCGGTCATTTCGGCCGAAAGGCGCTCGTCGGTGCGGTACTTGACCAGATTCACCAGGCTGCCGGTGAGCAGCAGAATGCCCATGGCCCAATAGCCCTTGGTCGACAGGTCGACAGGAGCCAGCCACAGCGACAGGCTGAGCATGAAATAGGCGGCGCCGACCGATATGCTGTTGAACATGATGTAGGTCTGATTGGCGTTCATGGTCTTTCTCCGTTTGGTTGGTGAAGAATTGGGTGTTGGTGAGGAATCGGTTTTCGTGGGTCAGTGGGTGGATTTCAGTCGGTCGAGCACATCTTGTGCCCGCACCTTGGTCGAGGGGCCGTGGCCGGCGTCCTCCAGCCTGCTGCGAATGGCTTCCTGGCTGAGACCCGCGTCGATCTCGTCCAGAATGCTTGCTTCTTCGAGCGGATCGCTGCGCTCCCTGATGCGGGCCAGCAGCGCCTCGGCCTCGTTGAGGCTCGCCGTCCGGCCGATGGACCGGTTCAGCCGGCGCTGCGCCTTCTGTTCGGCGTCGATGGCGCGTGCCGAGATCATGCCCTGGTTTAGGTCGACGATGCGCCGGTGCGCCTGTTCCAGCGACATGCGCATGCGCAAGGTCTTTTCCACCAGGCCGCGCACGGTGGCGCGGCGGACCTCGCGTTCGTTCTCCAGTTCGGCGATGGCGCCGGCGCCATCGCGGGCGAGGGGCTCATTGCTAGCGGCAAGGGCGCTGCGGGTGCGCTCCTCCAGATCGGCGATGCGGCGGTCGAGCTGGTCGAGGCTGGCCTGTTCGGCCCGCTGACGCACGATCAGCGAGGCGAGTGTCTGCTTGGCCGAAGCGAGGCCGGCTTCGGCATCGCGGATGCGCTGGGCGAGAAGATCGACCGCGAACTGGTCCTTCAGCCGGTCTTCGGCCTTGGCGCTCGCGCCGTCCAGTAATGTCCTGATAAGACTGAGCATTT
The DNA here is from genome assembly GCF_964252735.1 of Mesorhizobium sp. LjNodule214. NCBI lineage: Bacteria > Pseudomonadati > Pseudomonadota > Alphaproteobacteria > Hyphomicrobiales > Phyllobacteriaceae > Mesorhizobium > Mesorhizobium sp. LjNodule214. The sequence goes on along the minus strand of NZ_CAXUPE020000002.1, from coordinate 1,234,605 downwards.
GTTTGTTCCTCCGGTTATGAACGTTGTTCACAAATGCACTGTAACAGAAAATGAACAGTGTTCAAGGAGAATTTTGAACGCTGTTCACCAACGCTGGATCATGGTAAACACGAGCAGCCTTGCCGACTTGGGGCGCGGGCAGACGGGATTAGCGGAGAACAGGTTTGGCACTGGACAAGGAAGAAATCAGCGAGCGTGTCATCGCCATCGCCGAGGATCTCATCGAGGCGGGCGGGGCGGAGAACCTGAAAGCCAGGGCCATCGCCACGCAGGCCGGGATCGCGGTCGGCTCCATCTACAATCTGTTCCGCGACATCGACGATCTGCACCGCGCGGTGAACATGCGGCTGCTCGACCGGCTGGGCGAGGCCGGCGCCTCGGCAATGGCCGAGTTGGAGAAAGCCGGCGTGACCGATACGCGCCAACGCCTGCTGGCGCTGGCGCGCGCCTATGCCGGGTTCGTGGCGGCTCATCCGGCGAGCTGGCCGGCCTTGCTCGCCTTCAACCGCCGTCAGCTGCCGCACGCGGAGCCGGATGCCTACGAGGCGCGGCTCAGCGCCTTGCTGCAGATCATCGCAAGGGTGCTTGCCGATGGCCGCTTCGGCCTCGACGAAACCCGGCTGCGGATCGCCGCCCGGACCTTGTGGTCAAGCGTGCATGGCATCGTGACCAGCGGCTATGCCGCCAATTCCGCCGGCCGGCAAGCCGATGAGACCTGGGAGCAGGTCGAACTGCTGGTCGCCGTCTTCATCAAGGGGCTGGAACGCGGCGGGACATTCGATCATGCTGAGACAGCACGTCGTGAATCGTGACGGTCGGCACCGGCGATGCCATGGCGCCGGTGCGAAAGTGGAGATTTGAACCATGTCTTTTCTAAAACGACTTTTCGGCGGTGGCGGCGGTGCGGATGCGGGCGAGCCAAAGGGCGCCGCGCCGGCAAAGCAGGTCGAGCACAAGGGCTTCCTGATCAGCGCCACGCCCTACAAGGCCGAAGGCCAGTACCAGACCTGCGGCGTGGTCTCGAAAGAAGTCGACGGCGTGTTGAAGGAGCACAAATTCATCCGCGCCGACCGCTTCGCCGGGCTGGATGACGCCATCGACATCTCGATCAAGAAGGGCACCCAGCTGGTCGACGAACAGGGCGAGAGGATGTTCGGGTAGACCGTCGCTACAGCCTTGGGTCGATCGGCTCGCTTTCCAGTGCCAGCACGCCGAAGACACATTCGTGTATCCGCCGCAGTGGTTCCTTTGCGACAAACCGTTTCAGCGCCTCGTGACCAAGCGCGAACTCCCTCAGCGCCAGGCTGCGCTTGCCGCCCAAGCCACGCTCCCGCAGGCGAACGAGGTTGTCCGGCGCATCGTATTCGGGGCCATAGATGATGCGCAGATATTCCCGGCCGCGCACTTTCAAAGCCGGCTGGATGAGCCCCTTTTTGCCGCGGCTGACGAAGTCGCGCGGTTTGACCACCATGCCTTCGCCACCCGAGCCGGTCAGCGCCTCCCACCAGGCGATTGCTTCCGCACAGGCACTAGCGTCCCCCAGATCGACCGTACGCCATTGTGTGCGCGTGACCACGCCATCGTCGGCAGCCAGGCGGCCTGCAAGCGTCATGTGCCAATCATGGTCCTGGTCGAACCGGACTTGTCCTTCACTGGCGAGCAGGTGAAACGGCGCGACCTTCAGGTCGTTGATATCGGAGACTGGCCATACGTAGGGCGCCCAGGCGCTGGCATATTTGGTCGCGCGCGAAGCCCTGTCATCGAAGCGGGCATTCAGGCCGGCTGCATCGATGCCGCGCGCCATCGCCCGGGCCAACGCCTCGCGGCTGGCCTGGAAGCCGGCCGCCGAGGACGTTGCCACCGGCGCGTACTGGCTTTCAATCAAGCTGCCGGCCTTGGCCGACCAAGGCATGATCTCGGTGTCCAGCAGCAGCCAATCGCTGTTCAATTCGTTCCACAAATCGGCTGCTTCGACGCTGGCGCGGAGACGGGCAAGCAGGCCCTCCGTCATGGCGGCGTCCTTGAAGAAGGAGCGTCCCGTCCGGGTCCAGATTGCGCCGGTCTCGTCTCTTGATACACCGAAGCGGGCGCGCGCCGTCTGCGCGTTTCGGCACAGCGCGACGACTGCCCGCGAACCCATGTGCTTCTCCTCGCACACGACCTCAGCGACGCCGCGTTCGCGGAAGTATGCGAAAGCGTCTTCGGGGCGTTCCAGCCAACCGCTCTCGCTGCTGGTCTTGGATGGCGACATCGTCGGCGGCAGATAGATCAGCCATTGCGGCGACAGCGCGAAGCGGCTCATCACCTCAAGTGCTGCCGACGCGTTCTCCTCGGCCACCACGATGCGGCCCCTCAGTTCGGTATCGATCCAGCGGCGCCCGGAGACATCCTGATAGTCGAGCACGCCGTCGGCGTCGGCCTGTGCCGATTTGCCGATACCGGATCCACCCAATGGACGCACGGATTCGGACCAGGTCCGGATTGCCGGCACCTCGACAAGTTCGCGCTCGGGCCAGCGCAAGGCGGTCAGCTTGCCGCCGAACACGCAGCCGGTGTCGATGCAAAGGGTGTTGTTGACCCATTCGGCCGACAGCACAGGCGTATGCCCATAGATGACGGCCGTCTTGCCACGGTAGGCTGTCGCCCAGTCGGCGCGGACGGGCAGGCCAAATTCGTCGATCCCGCCTGTCGTCTCGCCATAGAGCGCGAATTCGCGGACTGCGCCGGAGCCGCGCCCGATCATCTCTTCCTTGAGCCCGGCATGGGCGATGGCGAGGCGTCCGTCGTCCAGCCAGACATGACTACGCAGGCTATCGAGGAAGGCCGGCAGGGCCTCTCGCAGGCCGCGATCCTGAGTGTCCAGCTGGTCGATGGTCTGCTGCAGGCCGTGAGCGACCGTGACCTTGCGGCCTTCCAACCAGCGGCCGAGTTTGCGTTCGTGGTTGCCCTGGATACAGTAAGCGGTACCCGCCGCAACCATGCTCATGACGATGCGCAGGGCGTCGGGCGAGTTGGGGCCGCGATCGATGATGTCGCCGACAAAGACGATCTTGCGGCCTGCCGGCGGTATGACGACGACCGTTCGGTCGCCGCGCTCCTCGGACCAGGCGACGTTGTAGCCGAGTTGGCCGAGCAGGGTCTGAAGTTCGTCGGCGCAGCCGTGGATGTCGCCTATGATGTCGAACGGACCGCCATCGTCCCGCTTATCGGTCCACAGCGGTTGGCGCGAGACCTTGGCCGCGTCGATGCTGGCCTCGCTGGTAAGTTTCCAGACCTGGCGAAAGCCCTCGCGTTGCAGGCCGCCGAGCCCTTTGCGGATTTCGGTCGTCATGCGTTGGGCCACGCCGGCACCGAACTGTCGGTCGGATCGAGCCGCGTTGCGTGCGACGCAGATGTCGACGCCTGGATCGATGACCACGGCGACCGGCAGAGCATGCCATTTACGGGCCAGTTCGATCCAGGCCTTGCGGTCAGCGGCTCGCACATTGGTGGCGTCGATGACGGCCAGCTTGCGATGCTTGAGCCGTTTGCCGGCGATATCGCGCACCAATTCAAAGGCGTCGGCCGAGACATCCTGATCGGTCTCGTTGTCGCAGACCAGCGCGCGGCAGCGATCCGAGGAGATGATCTCGGTCGGCAGGAAGTGCTTGGCGGCGAAGGTCGATTTGCCCGATCCCGTCGAGCCGATCAGCACGACGAGGGCGAAGTCAGGGATGGCGAGATCGGTCTTGTCGGGCTCTCTCATCGTGTGAACACCGCCATCTGCGTCGGCGCGCCGAGGATAGGGTCCACGGTCCCGATGCCGCTGAAGGCTGCGGCATAGCCATAGGTCTCGCCGATTTTGGCTGCCCAGGCTTCGAACTCAGTCCGGCTCCATTCGAAGCGATGATCGGGGTGGCGAAAAGCGCCTGGGGCCAAGCTGGGAAACAGGGCGTTGTACTCCGCGTTCGGAGTGGTCACGATCACTGACTTGGGCACCGTCTCACCAAAAACGATGCGTTCGATCAAGGGCAACCTGTCTTCGTCGAGATGCTCAATGACCTCGACCAGCACGGCGACGTCGGCTTCGGCCCAGCGGCTGTCCCGGTATGTCAGCGACCCGTGCAACAGTGCGACCCGACCCTCGGGCGGTCCGCCGAACTCGTTCAGCTTGAGACGCTTGGCGGCCCATTCCAGTTCGCGGACTGCGGGATCGAGTCCGAACAGCCTGTGGACCCATCGTTCGCGCACGAGCCGGTATAGCAGCTTGCCCTCGCCGCATCCCAAATCCGCAATGCTGGTTCCGCCAGTCGCCCGAATGGCCTCGACCACAGCGTCCAAACGCAGGTCGTTCAGTCGAATAGGCACCTCCAGAACTTCCTCAGGCGCGCTCCGGGCTTCGGGAGGCAGTGCCTCGCTGGCAGTCTCCGGGGCCAGCCGCTCAAGGGCGATACGGGCCAACGCGCCGCGATTGCGCAGGTAGCGGCGCACGATCAGGTCCTTGGCGGGATGGTTTTCCAGCCAACCCTCGCCCTTGGACAGCAGCTTGTCGATCTCGTCTTCGCCGACCCAGTAGTGCTTTGCGTCATCCAACACCGGGATCAGGACATAGAGGTGGTTCAGCAGACCACTTAGACGGCCTGTGCCGGTCAGCTTCAGATGGCCGTATCGCCGGTCGCCTGCACCAGGCCCGAGGTTCTCGATCGGCGTCAGTTCGACGGTCCATCCCAGGGGCTCGAACAGGCTGTGAACCAGACCCTCACCACCATGTATCGGCAGCGGCGTCACCACGGCCTCCAATGGTAGCTCGCTGGAGGCCAATTCTTGGCGCTCCTTCGATATGCCGGTCATTGCGGTCCGCAGTGTCTTGTTGAGCGCCACCGACAGGAAGGACGATGCCGCATAGGGCCGGTCGTTTACATACTGGTCCAGCAGGCCTTCTGCCTGGCCCTTGCCCCGCACCAGCCCGATCGGGTCGACGTCGAGGAGAAGTGCAGCCTCGCAACGCTCTTCGGTTGCCTCCGGATAGAACAGCCACGCCTTGCCGAAGGCCAGGTCGGTCTCGTGCAGACGATCGGGATGCTTGTGCAGCAGGAAGCCGAGATCTGTGGCCGGACGATGCGTGGTAGCGACGGACAGGAACATCAGCGACCGATAGCGCAGACAAGCAGAATAACCAATGGCGTTGCACGGCTATCTACTGAGTCTCGACTGGATCGCTGTTCGTCTGTTCAAGTGCGTGAAGATATCCAAAGCCAGAACTTTGACTCGAAGGCTCAGTTGCGGCAACGGGCAAGAAAAAGGCAGGCGCCGTGCTGGCGCCTGCCTTTTGTTTTCGGCCAGGGGTGGCGCGTGCGTTACGCGGCGACACGCTCGCCTGCAGTCGCCGCCACCACGGCGTCGACCTTGGCCGTCGCCTTGGCGAGAGCCTCGGTCGCCGCATCGGCGCCCATGGCGACGCCTTCGATGCGGATGACGTCGACATCGGTCATGCCGATGAAGCCGAGCACGCTGCGCAGGTAAGGAATGGCGTGATCGAACTGCACGGCCGCACCCTCGGAATAGATGCCGCCCGAAGCCAGCACGATATAGACCTTCTTGCCGGTGACGAGACCCTTGGGGCCGTTCTCGCCATAGGCAAAGCTCTTGCCGGAGCGGGCAACGTGATCGACCCAGGACTTCAGCGTCGAGGAGATGTTGAAGTTGATGAAGCCGGTGGCGAGGATCACCGTGTCGGCGGCAAACAGCTCGTCCAGCACGGCATCGGAAACACCGACGACTTCCGCCTGGCGCGGGGTGCGGGATTCAGCCGGCGTATAGATGCCGGTCGAATAGTCGGCGTCGATGTGCGGCAGCGGGTTGGCGACGAGGTCGCGCACGACCAACGTGTTGGACGGATCGGCGGCGACGAGCTTCTCGGCGAATTCGGTGGCGATACGGGTCGAGTGCGAGGCGGCGCCGCGCGGGCTTGACGTAACAAGAAGAATGGACATGGCGGTGTCTCCAGTGGAAGTGAATTGTCCCGCCAGATATGGGACTATCGATCCATTCGAAAAACTGGCATATTTTCTATATGATCCATCCATAAAGTGGATACTGCGATGCAACCCAATCCGACACTCGACCAACTTCAGATTTTTGTGACGGTCGCTGAAACCGGTAGTTTCTCGGCCGCTGGCCGCAAGCTCAACCGGGCGCAGTCCGTCATCAGTTATGGCATCGCCAATCTCGAGGCGCAGCTTGGACTGAAACTGTTCGAGCGCGAGGGTACGCGCGAGCCGCAACTGACCGAGATCGGCCGGGCGATGCTGGAGGACGCGCGGCGCATGGTCGGCGTGCTGCAGCGGATCCGCTCGCGTGTCGATGGCCATCATCAGGGGCTGGAGGCCGAAATCGCGCTGTCGGTCGACGCGACGCTGCCCTCGCCGGTGCTGGTGCGGGTGCTGAAGGCGTTCGAGGCACAGTTTCCGACCGTGATGTTGCGCCTGCATATCGGCACGCTGGGCATCATTCCCGATCATGTCCTCAGCGGGCAGGCCGATCTTGGTGTCGGCGGCATGCTGGGCGAGGCCGACGTCCATCTCGTGCGCATCGGCTTCATGTCGATCGTGCTGGCCGCTGCGCCCAGCCACCCGCTGGCCCAGCTGCCAAAACCGCTGGCGATCGAGGATGTGCGCGAACACACCCAGCTTGTCGTCACCGACCAGTCCGAACGCACCAAGGGACGCGACTTCGGTGTCTTTGCCTACCGAACCTGGCGCCTCACGGATGTGCGCACCAAGCATATTCTGATGCGCGAGGGGCTGGGCTGGGGCGGGCTGCCGCGCTGGCTGATCGCCGATGATTTGGCAAGCGGCCGGCTGGTGGAACTCGACCTTGAACCGTTCAGCGAGGCACGCTCGCCGCTGTTTGCCATGCATCGCAACGACAGCAGCCCGAAGCCGGCGGCGGCCTGGCTGATCGACCGGTTCAAGCGAGGGCTCGGCTGCTTCAACGAGTTCGAGCCGGGCGAGGTGCCGGAGGAAGAGCTGGAGACAGCCCATCGATAAGCGCGACGAGGACGCCACGATGGTCTTCGATCGAGCCTCCGGCTTCGATGGCAAGGGCTGCACGGTCGAAGGCGGATGCAAGCAGTGCGGTAAGCGCATCCACCGGTAGTCTCGTCATCGATTGCTCTCGCATCGCCGCGACGAGGCCTTCGCGCAGCGAGCGGTTGCCGTGCCGGTTGTCGATCTCGTCCATCCCGGCGCGGCCGAGCACGGCCGGCCCGTCGAGCAGCAACAGCCGCGTGCGGCCAGGCGTGCGCATGGCGGCGAGATAGGCGTCCGACCCGGCGATCAGCGCGTCGCGGGCAAACAGCGAGGGCGGCGAAGCGCGATCTACCTCTGCCGCGACGGCCTCCGCCTCCTGCTCGACGACGGCGGCGAACAGCGCCTGCTTGTCGGCGAAATGGTGGTAGAGCGCGCCGCGGGTGACGCCGGCGGCGGCGACGATCTCGGGCGTGCCGGTCTCGGCGTAGGGTTTTTCGATAAACAGTTTTCGCGCCGCTGCGATCAGGTCGGCACGCGTCGCTTCGGTTCGATCACGATTGGAGCGGCGCGCGGGTTCTCGTTGCATACATGCAGCCTGTATGTTATTTCAATTTACATGCAGACTGTATGTTATCTGCGGGAGAAAGAAAGATGAAGACGACGAGCTATTATCCGGTGCTGATGACGGGCGACGTGGCCGGCACGAAAGCCTTCTATATCAAGCACTTCAGCTTCAAGCCGCTGTTCGAGAGCGACTGGTATGTGCATCTGCAGTCGGCCGAGGATCGCCGCGTCAATCTCGGCATCGTCCAGGGCGACCACGAGACGATCCCCGAGGAGGGGCGGCGGGGGCGGACGTCGGGCCTGCTGATCAATTTCGAGGTCAGAGATCCGGACGCGGTCTATGAGCGGATCCTTGCCGCCGGCCTGCCGATCCTGTGCAGCCTGCGCGACGAACCCTTCGGCCAGCGCCATTTCATCACCAAGGACCCCAACGGGGTGCTGATCGACGTGATCAAGCCGATCCCGCTCAGCCCGGAGTTCCAGGCGCAATTTGTTGAAGGGTCGGCAGCCTAGGCGGAGAAACGAAGCGCCTCAACCTGCCCTTGCCACCGGTGTCACCGTCACTTGGCTGATGCCGGTCCGCCGCACCACGGTGCACAGCGTCTCGCGGCCGATGCGCTCGGCGTCGAGCATGCGCACGAGATCGTCGACGCCGGTGATCGGACGTCCGTCGATGGCGGCGATGATGTCGCCTTCCTTCAGGCCGGCCTTGGCCGCCGGGCCGTTCTTCTCGACGCTGCGAAGGCGCACCGCCGTATTGCTCGACACTTGCGACAGAAGGGCAGCGCGGCGCGGCAGGTTGGTGGTGTCGGCCGAGACGCCGATGAAGGCGCGGCGCACGCGGCCGAAGCGGATGATTTCGGAGATGACGAAATTGGCGGTGTTGGAGGCAACCGCGAAGGCGATGCCCTGTGCGCCGTGGATCATGGCGGTGTTGACGCCGATCACCTCGCCAGCCGAAGACACCAGCGGTCCGCCTGAGTTGCCGGGGTTCAACGCTGCGTCGGTCTGGATGACGTCGTCGATCAGCCGGCCGGTGGAGGCGCGCATCGAGCGGCCGAGCGCCGAGACGACGCCGGACGTGACGGTCCATTCGAAGCCGAGCGGATTGCCGATGGCGATCGCAATCTGGCCGCGCCGCAGATGCTTGGAATCGCCCAGCGGCGCCACATCAGCAAAGCTGCCGTCGGCGCGCACCAGCGCGATGTCGGTGTCGGGGTCGCGGCCGAGCACGCGGCCTTCGCGCGAGGCGCCGTCCGGCATCGACACGCGCACCGTCTTCGCATCGCCGACGACGTGGAAATTGGTGACGACCAGCCCGTCCAGCGCGATGACGAAGCCGGAGCCATGGCCGCCCTGACCGCCGATGCGCTCGATGCGGCAGACGGCCGGGCCGATGCGGTCGACAGCGTCGGCGACGGTTGCCGAATAGGCATCGAGAAGCGTGTCGTCGGGTTGCAGTTTCGGGGCAGGCAGGGCCATTTTCCGGGGCTCCGTGTCATCAGGCACAAGGATGACTATATGTGCGGAGCGGCCTGTTCGGCCGCGACCTGACCAGATGGCCAGTCGAACCGCCAACTAGCCGTCAGGCGAGTACCAACCCTCGCGCAAGGCAGCGATATCTGGGACATGAGAAACCCAGGAGACCAATCATGAGCGACTTCAATCTGAGCGCGTTTTCCGACGCCATCGCCGATGTCGCGGCAATTGCGGCGCCGGCCATGGCGAGCCTTGCCACGCATCACCATCGCACAGTGAGCGCCTTCCACTGGCGCGACGGCTATTTCGTTACCGCCGAGGAGGCCGTGGAGGCTGGTGAGGAGATCGAACTGACGCTGGCTTCGGGCGTGACGGTGAAGGCCGAACTGGTCGGCCGCGATCCTTCGACCGGCGTCGCGCTGCTGAAACCGGTCGAAACGGTCAACACCGCGCCGCTGGCCAAGGCCGATGCCGTGCGGCCGGGCAATCTGGCCATCACCGTCGGCAACAGCGGTGGTGCAGCACTTGCCGTGTTCGGAACGGTCGGCGAGGTCGGCCCGGCCTGGCGCTCGATGCGCGGCGGCACGATCGACCGGCGCATCAATCTCGCCGTCAATGCCGGCGGCCGCTTCGAGGGCGGCCCGGTGCTCGACGCCAAGGGCGGGCTGATCGGCATGCTTCTGTTCGGGCCGCGCCGGCGGGCATTGGTCATGCCCTATGAGACGATCGAGCGGGCGGTGTCGACGTTGCGCGAAAAGGGCCATGTCGCGCGCGGCTATCTCGGCGCCGGCCTGCATCCGGTGCACAACAGCGACACGCATGGCGCGATGGTGATGAGCCTCGACGACGGCGGTCCGGCCAAGGCCGCCGGCCTCTATGTTGGTGACATCATCGTCTCCTGGAATGGCGAGGCCGTACACGGTCCGCGCGATCTGATCCGCAAGCTCGGGCCGGACAGCGCCGGCACCTCGGTGACGCTTGGCGTGGTGCGCGGCGGTGAACAGCGCGATGTCGCGGTGACGATTGGCGAGAAGCCGCTGAGCTGAGAGGACGGATGGCAGACAGCGCAAGCCACACCATCGCGAGAGGCGACCTGGCGGGCCACCGGTTGACGGTGCTGATCGCGCTCGGCGACGCTGTGCGCGCCGAACGGCTGTCCGCGGCCCTTGCCGCGACCGGCGACCTGCTACCGGTCATGGCCGGCAGCAATTCCAGCTTGGCGGCGGATGTGGCCATCGTCGATGTGGGCAGCCTGGAAGGCGGCATCGACCTCGCGACACCTCGGGTGCTGCTGTCCCGTCAGGCTACCCAGGAGCGGGTGGCCGACAACCTGCTTGCCGTGCTGCCGACGGCGGCCGACGACCTGCTGATTGCCGCTGCCGTGCGGCTGGCGGCGGCGGGCTACCGGATTTCGGGGGGAGGCCGTGCCTTGCCCGACCGGCATGACGATTTCGCTTTCCATGACGGGGATCTGTTCGACGAGGAACCGGCGGACGTCGGCCGGCCGGCGCTGTCGCCGCGCGAGGCGGAAGTGTTGGCGCTGCTCGCCGAAGGCGCGCCCAACAAGGTGATCGCCAGGCGGCTGAACATTTCCGTGCACACGGCGAAGTTCCACGTCGCCGCGATCCTGATCAAGCTGGGTGCTGCCAACCGTACCGACGCCATCGCCATCGCGATGCGGCAGGGTCTGGTGCTCGTTTAGGGTCTATCGATATTCAGGTGATGCCGGTCTGCAAACATCAGCTTCCTGCGCTTCCGGTGCTCACGTACCCAAAAGTACGCTCCGCTCCGGTTCTCGGAACCCGCTGTTTTCGACTCGGCCTGACCTGAATCTCAACAGACCCTGGTCCGGCTTCACCAGTTTCCCGACCCTACGCAGCGTAACCAGCTTTGCATGCTTTCGGCTCTTGCGCTGCGGTTGCCTGCCGCGCAAAGGTTCGCACCTGTCGTGCTGCAAGGGAGGCGGAAAAATGTCGCTCAAGGGAAAGACGCTGTTCATCTCCGGCGGATCGCGCGGCATTGGGCTGGCAATCGCGCTGCGTGCGGCGCGTGACGGCGCCAATGTGACGATCGCCGCCAAGACCGCCGAACCGCACCCCAAGCTGCCGGGCACGATCTATACGGCTGCCGAGGAGATCGAGCAGGCCGGCGGCAAGGGGCTGCCCGTCTTGTGCGACATTCGCGAGGAAGCGCAGGTCGCCGAAGCTGTCGCCAAGACCGTCGAAAAGTTCGGCGGCATCGACATCTGCGTCAACAATGCCAGCGCCATCCAGCTCACCGGCACGCTGGAGACCGACATGAAGCGCTACGATCTGATGCACCAGATCAACACGCGCGGCACCTTTCTGGTGTCCAAAATGTGCATTCCGCACCTGAAGTTGGCTAAGAATCCTCACATCCTGAATCTGGCGCCGCCGCTCGACATGAAGGCCAAATGGTTCAAGAACCACGTCGCCTACACGATGGCCAAGTTCGGCATGTCGATGTGCACGCTGGGCATGAGCGCGGAGTTCGCCAGGGACGGCATCGCCGTCAACTCGCTGTGGCCGATCTCGACCATCGACACGGCGGCGGTGCGCAATCTGCTCGGTGGCGCGACGGTGGTGGCGATGAGCCGTTCGCCCGACATCATGGCAGATGCCGCGCATGCGATCTTCATGCGGCCGTCGCGCGAGGCGACCGGCAATTTCTACATCGACGAGGAGGTGCTGCGCGCCGAGGGCGTCAGCGATTTCTCCGTCTATTCGCCAGGGGCGACCGGACCGCTCGCCGGCGACTTTTTTGTTCCCGACGAGGTGTTCGCCCGGACCGATACCAACATCAAAAGCATCTACTGAAGGGCGCTGCGCGCCCTTATTCCGCGGCCTTCCTGGCCTTGCCCAGACCCATCAGCCGGTCGATGTAGGCCAGCATGAAGGCCGACAGCACGAAGGCGAGGTGGATGATGGTCAGCCACATCAACTGATCGGTCGTGTAGGAGACCGAGTTCAGGAAGACCTGCAGCAGGTGGATGGACGAGATGGCGACGATGGTCGAGGCGACCTTGACCTTCAGCGAGCCGACATCGATCGTGCCCAGCCAGTGCACCTCGCCGTCATTCTCATCGAAACGGCTGATTTTCGTAGCCCGAGATGATCACCATCACCACCAGCGAGGCGACAAGTGCCGCATCGATCAGGCCGAGCATCTTGAGGATGGTGTCGGTATCGCCAAGCGTGAACGCCACGGTGACGAACTCGTAGAGTTTCTTGCCGAAGGACAGGGCATAGATGGCAAGTGCCAGGCCCAGCCCGATATAGAACACGACCAGCAGCCAGCGCGTGGCGAGAATGATCGATTCGATGGCGAGTTCGAGACGTTTCATATTTGGTTCCGGTCTTTTTTGGCACTGTCGTATTTCGAGCAGGCCGCCACGGTTTGCAAGGGCGGTCGTCGAGGGAAACAAAAACCCCGCCGGAGGGGACCGGCGGGGCTCATGTGTCCCGCTGGAGTCGGGACAGGGCAGGGAACGCCCTTCCGAAATCTGAGGTTGTCAATGCGGCTATTCAATGATCTCCACCGAATCGCCGGCTACAATTCTTTTTGAGTGTGCTTCTTCGCGAGCAGGCCCATGCCATCAAAACGGGATGGGCCTGCTCTTGCCTTCGCGATTCCGGAAACCCGCTCAGGCTTCTGGAATCATGCACTAATTCGTGCTGGCCACCGGCGCCACCAGCGAGGTGATGCGGCGGATGGCGACGCGGCGGTTCTCCCTGTTGGGGCCCGATGTATCGACCTTGAGATACTCCTCGCCATAGCCCTGCGTCGTCAGATTCTCCGGCGGGATGCCGAAGGCATTGGTGAGCGCCTCGGCGACGGCTTCGGCGCGCCGGTCGGACAGAGCAAGGTTCGCTTCCGGCTTGCCGACGGCGTCGGTATGGCCTTCGATCAGGAAGGTTTCCGCCGGGTTCTTCTGCAACAGCTTCTCCATGGCGCTGGCGACGCCGTCGAGCTTCTGCACTTCGGTATCGGAGATGGAGGCCGAACCGAATTCGAAGTTCAACGTGTCGAGATCGACGCGGCGGGCAATGTCGCGCACGCGGGCCGAACGCTTGACCTCGTCGATCGAGTAGAGGCGCTGCACCCGCTCCACCGGCGGCTGTTCGAGGAAGGTGTAGTAGTCGTCCGGATCTTCGACATTCTCGGAGTCCAGGATGTACTCCTCGCGCGAGATCGTGAGTCGCATCGGCGGCAGGTCGTCGCCGGGATCGCGCCAGTCGCCATCATCCTCATAGTGCCGCTCGTCGACATAGCTCAGCACATATTCGCGGCCATCCGGCGTGATGCGCGAACGCTGGATGACGTCGCCGTAACGGTTGCGGATGGTGACGATCTGGACGCCATTGTCACGCTCGACGATTTCCCGGGTGCGATCGCCCGACAGATCCTCATAGTACACGTTCCTGGCGCCGCGGTGCATGCGCGGAGCGTCGTTGCTTTCCACGATCGTCTGGTTGTTGAACTGCAGGATGACGCGGTCGCCGAGTTCCCTGACGACGTCGACGCCTTTCGGACGCCGGCGGTCGCGGACGTTCTCATCGGGTGCACGCTCGACGCGCGTGCCCTTTTCCTCCGTCACCGGGGCGATCTTTTCAGGCTGGATTGCCTGCTGGGCCGACTTGTCGTCGGTGGGCGGCGGTCCCTGGTCGACCGGGGCGGGCTTTGGAGCCTGCGCCTGCTCGTCAGTCTGCTGGGCGGGCTGGTTGGCCTGCTCGCCACTCGCATTCTCGCCTCCCTGCTGGCCGTTCTTGCCCTTGCGCTTGCGCAGGACATCCTTCTGGCTATCGAGGATGGGAGTTGCGTTCTTGTCGGCCGGGGCTTCGCCCTGGGCCGCATTTTCACCCTGGGCCGGCTGTTCGCCGGTCACGGGCTGCTGGCCATTGGCGGGTTGTTCGGCCGTCGACGGCTGTTCTCCGGTGGCAGGCTGCTCTCCCGTCACCGGCTGTTCGATGGCAGGCTTCTTGCCGCGCTTCTTCTTGTCCTGAGGCTGTTCGCCCTCGGCAGGCGCCGCCTGCTGCTCGGGCTGAATCGGTTCGGCCTGCGGAACCGGCTCGCCGGCGGGCGCTTGCTTCTTGGCCGGCGCCTGCTCGGCGGGCGCGGCTTCGATCTGCTGATCCTGCTTGCGCTTCTTGCGCAGGGGCTGCGGGTTGTTGTCGTTCGCCGGTGCTGCCTGTTCGGCGGGCTGCTCGGCAGGTGCGGCCTCGATCTGCTGCTGCTGGTCGCGCTTCTTCCTGCGCGGCTTGATCGGCTGCTCTTCGTTTGCCGGAGCCGCTTGCTCGGCGGGCTGTTCGGCGGGTGCGGCCTCGATCTGCTGCTGCTGGTCGCGCTTCTTCCTGCGCGGCTTGATCGGCTGCTCTTCGTTTGCCGGAGCCGCCTGCTCGGCGGGCTGTTCGGCAGGTGCGGCCTCGATCTGCTGTTGCTGGTCTCGTTTCTTCCTTCGCGGCAACTGCTCCTCAGCGGCAGGCGCTGCCTGTTCGACCGGAGCCTGTTCGGTTTGCTGCTGTTGATCGCGCTTCTTCCTGCGCGGCTGCTGTTCCTGTTCGCCCTGCGCCGGCGCAGCCTGCTCCGCTGGCGCGGATTCTGTTTGCTGCTGCTGGTCGCGCTTCTTTCTCTTGGGCTGCTCCGGCTCCCCCTGCTGTTTCTGCGCGCAGGCCTCTGCCGATTCGCCCTCGGCACAGGCTGCTTGCGCCAGGATCAGCGGCGCGGCGGTGTGCTGCAAGGGGCCGAAAGCGGCGCCGCCCTGCAGCGGGTACGCGCCCAACGGCGCGGATGCCATCAGCAGGCCAATTGCTGTGCCTGCCAGAATCCGTGGTTGGCGTTTCATCTCAAATTTCTCCTTGTGGGGTCCCATCCCTGCCCAAACTTTCATCATCCGGATTGGTTCCGGCTTGCGGGCATTACTGGCAACGAAGGACGATTGACCGGCCTTTTGAAGGCAACTTCGTGTTTTTCGTATGGTGCCGGCCGCATTTGCGGCATCGCGCGGCACAAGCCGCTTTTGCGTCCATCGCGGCGCTTGACCTTGGCGTCGGTGAGGGCCACATCGGCACAATGGACGCGCCATTCTGGAAAACCAAGACGCTCGAGGCGATGACGCCGGCCGAGTGGGAATCGCTCTGCGACGGCTGCGGCAAATGCTGCCTGTCGAAGCTCGAGGACGAGGACACCGGCGAAATCTACTGGACAAGCGTCGGCTGCAGGCTGTTCGACGCCGAAAGCTGCCGTTGCGCCGACTATGCCAACCGGCTGGCGCGCGTTCCCGATTGTGTCGGGCTGACGCCGCAGAATGTGCGCACGATCACCTGGCTGCCCAGGACCTGCGCCTACCGGCTGGTGGCGGAGGGGCATGATCTCTACTGGTGGCACAGGCTGGTTTCGGGAAGTGCCGAGACCGTGCACGAAGCCGGCATCTCGATCCGCGGCCGGGTCAAGGCCACGGAGACCGACCTGGCCGAGCCGGACGATTATTTCGACTATATGCTCGACGACGAGCCCTGACACGATTTTTGCCGCAAAGCGGTAGCAAATACCACGCGCCGACCCGGCTTCGCCCGGAACCGGCAAGGCGATCGGGCGTTTGAGTTTCGATCGCCAACCGATGATTTGCCACATGAACCGAAGATGAATGGACGGTTCGCAAAGAGTTCAGACTGGCAAGCGCATTGTTCCCCCATCGGTTCACGAGGACGGGCGAGAGCCCGCAACAAGGAGAGAAAGACATGTTCAACATCAAGACGGCAGCCCTTTCGGCTCTGGTCGGTCTCGGCACGCTGGCCGCCATCCCGGTCACTGCCCATGCCGATAGCATCTATCTCGGCTTCGGCAACAACAATGAACCTCGCATCGGTGTCTACAGCGGGGATGAAGATGGCTATCGCCGTCAACGCGACTGGCGCCGCCGTGGCTGTTCGCCGGACCGCGCCCTCGACAAGGCCGAGCGCATGGGCCTGCACCGTGTCCGCATCGCCGATATCAGCCGCCGCACCGTGAAAGTTGCGGGCCGCCAGTATGGCGACCGCGTGGTGGTCGTGTTCGCCAACGAGCGCGGTTGCCCGGTCATCTATCGCTAGGTTCCGGCCGAAGATCGGCTTGGGCATGATCTTCTGCGAAGATCAGCCTTGAAGCACGATCTTCTACGAAAGATCTGCGAAGATCAGCCTTGAGTAGCAGAGCCCCTTTCCGTGAGAACGGACGGGCGCGGCTCAAAAAACCCCGGAGGATCAGTCCCCCGGGGTTTTTCATGTCTTGCACCGATCCGAACTGATCAGCCCGCGACCTGGCCACCACGGATCAGGCGGGGTCGGGTGGCGCTCACTTCAGCTCGAAGGTGACGGTGACCTGCACCGCATAGGAATTTTCGCCGGCCTGCACCGGAACCGCCGCGCCCGCGGCATCGAAGGCCTTGGCGTTGATCGGCATCGGTGGCGGGGCGATGTTCTGGTCGGTGATCTCCAGCACCCGCCCGATGCTGACGCCCGCGGCTTCAGCCAGGGTCTTGGCCTTGGTCACGGCGTTGGCGACCGCCTTCTTGCGGGCCTCGGTCACGGCGGCGGACGGATCCTCGTTGGAGAAGGCGATGCCGCCGCCCTGGTTGACACCGAGCGACACCGCCTTGTCGAGGATATCGCCGGTCTTGTCGATGTCGCGGATACGCACCGACAGCGTGTTGGTCACCTGGTAGGCGACGAGCTCGGCCTCTTGGCTGCCGTCCGGCTTGTTGGTGTAGTTGTAGCGCGGGTTGATCTGGATGCCGGCCGTCTGCAGGTCGCGATCCTTGATGCCGGCCGATTTCATCGCCGCGATCACCGCGGCCATGGCACCGTTGTTGGCATCGAGTGCGGCGCGCGCCGTCTTGGCCTCGCGCATGACGCTGAGCGTCAGCAGCGCCAGATCGGGCGCCGCGGTCGCCTGGCCTTCGCCCGATACGATGATGCGGGGCGCAGGCTGCGAATCGGCGGCGCCGGCCATCGCCGGAAAAGCAAGCGCGGCGGCGAGCGCCAAGGGCATGAGTGTCAGCGGCAAAAGATGTCTGGTCATCAAAATCTCCTCGGTCTGCGATCCAGTCGCATCTGGCAACTAGGGCGCGAATATGGGCTGATTTGGGCGATCGCGGCCAGCCCGCCCGGAAAGCCTTGTGCCGGCCGGGGAAAAACACTAATCCAGCCGCGTGGGGCCTGTAGCTCAATGGTTAGAGCCGGCGGCTCATAACCGCTTGGTTGGGGGTTCGAGTCCCTCCGGGCCCACCATTATCGTTATTTATCAATGACTTAGCGCCATTTCCGCCCTTCGGTTAGCCAAGCCCCGGTGGCGAACCTCCGCGCATCGCTTTGATTTTGTTGACTTACGGTGGGCCGCTGAGGACTGTCGGTTGCAACGGAGGCGGAATGCACCGCAGGCGCCAAGAGGCGCGCTGAGATCAAAAGCTCGATCGCGATGGGGTCTGAAGCTTCCCTTGGCTAGCGGTCCACTAGCGCGCGGCTTGCATCGATTGGCGGGGCAAAGATTGGCTGCTTGCTAGTGCGGACCTCTTGAGTGTCTGTTTGGAATGACCGCAATGGGGCCGGAAGCAGACGGGCAGCTTTGAGGCTCGGATTTTTAGAAGCGGACCTTCAGGCTCGTCGCGCGCATCGACTTGATCTGACCCGAACCGGTCATTGCCACTGCACGACGGCAGCGTCGCTAAAGCGTGAAAAAGCGAACATCTGGAAAGTCCGCTTCCGGCCCGCCGAAATTGTGCCACGATCCCATTTTCAGGGAACTGGGTCTTCAGGCATCCAGGCCGATCGCTGGCCAAACCATCGACCAAACATTGGAGTGGGTGGCGATGCTTCCCCCGGAAAGTCACTTCCGCAGTGTCGCTATAGATTCCTCGAGCAACTTGATTGCTTCAGCTCGGCTATCGCTATCCAGGGTGGCGACATCAACCTCAAGCCGAAGTCCCTTCTGGATGTGGCGAACCACTCCGGCGCCACTGGGTTGATCGTCGCGGATGCCAAGCACCCGATAGGATGGCACGAGATGTGAGAAGCCCTTGATGGCCAAGGGCGGCAGTTCTTCAGCCTCTATTTCATCTTTGACGAGTGCATAGGTTTCATGCGCCAGCAGAATGCCTCCCAGATCGGCATGTGCCTGAAGGCGCGACGCAAGATTCACTTCGCCGCCAATAATCGTGTAGTCCATCCGATCCTCACTGCCGAAATTGCCGACAGTGCAGTAGCCGGTATTGATGCCCATGCGGAGATGGAACGGCAGTTCGGCGCCAGCGTTGGCCCATTCTGCGTGCAGCCCCTGCATCCGCCTCTGCATTGCGATCGCCATCCTGACGCATGCAAGCGCATCTTCCTTGGTGCCCTTTGACTCGGGATCGCCGAAAAACGCCAAGATAGCGTCGCCAATGTACTTGTCGACCGTTGCGCCGTGCTCTAGCGCGATCTTCGCCATCTCGGTCAGATAATGATTGAGCAATCCCGTCAATTCTTCTGACTCGAGCTTGTCGGTCGTTGCGGTAAAATCAGCGATGTCCGAAAAAAACACCGTGAGCTTCTTTCGCTTCGATGATATCTCGACATTCTGCCTGCCCGAGAAGATGGACGCGTAAACCTGCGGAGAAAGATATTTCGACAGCTTGCTGGACAAGGATTCGAGCATCCGGTTTTGCTCGCCCACACGTTTGCTCGCCTCCTCTGCTAGCTGCTTGGCCGCCTCCGTTGCCATGTGCAGCCGGGCGTTCTCCAATGCGATCGAGGCGAGTTGTCCGAAACGCTTCAACAGCTCGACCTCTTCCTCACCGAATTCGAGAGCGGAAGCGTCGTCATACGCAATTCCAAGCACTCCGACGACCATCTCGCCAGACTTGAGTGGCACGCCCATGATTGCCCTGATAGTCACGTCCAGCTGAGCCGCCGCGGCGGCGCGCCCAGACCAGTTTTGATAATCATTGATCAGAAGCGCTTCCCCTGTATGCCAAACCGCACCAGCCACTCCCTCACTCCTGCTTAGCTTCTGTCCGATGTGGGTTGTGTACACGCCCACCCCGACCATACGTTCGAGAGCCTCACCCGACTCGTCAACGAGATAAACGTAGCCATGCTCAGTCCCGAGCAATTGAGCAGCTCGAGCCGTGAGGTCCGATAAAAGTTCTGCGAGGTCCAGCCTAGCGATAAGGCCGAGCGACGTGTCGTGCAAGGCACCGAGATAATCGCTTTGACGGCGAAATCGCCGGGCCAGATTCTCCTGCTCCTTGCGACGGTTCTCCAGATCTCCGAGATTCGCACCCAGCTGCACGGTCATGCTGTTGAACGTCGTTGCCAGTGTTCCGATCTCGTCTCCAGATTCGATCTGCGCGCGCGCCGCAAGATCGCCCCTGCGCACCCGATCAGCCACATTCGTCAATCGCTGCACGGGTCCGGCAATACTCTCTCGAAATATCAAGCCAAGGAGCAACCCCAGCAGGACCGCCGCTGCGCCGACGGACAGTATTATCCTTTGTGCTCCTTCGAGCTGGTCCCTCCCGCTCCCAAGATCGATCTGCAGGCGCCGCTGCTCCTGGGTGGCAACCTTGTCCAATAGTGCAAGCATTCTTTCGGCAATCGGGACAGCTTGCGTGCGGAAAAGATAAAGATCCTCACGGGCATGCTCGCCTTCCACCGCCTCGAACATTCGAGCTGGAAGCTCCAGGAAAGCGGCGCGGCTTTTGGTGATCTTTTCGATCAATGCATTCTGGTTGGGCGAAAGTACTGTGCTGCTCTTGGCGATGTCGGACCATGCCGTTTCGTTGATGGTCAGGTTGGCTTCGTACTCGTATTTGAAACTGTCCCTTCCGGTTGTCACGTAGCCGCGCAATCCGGCTACCATTGCGTAAAAAGAGCTCTGAAACGACGCCAACTCGACGAGAAGCGCCGTGTTTGCTGGGCTTGGCTCCTTGTTTTGCTGGGCCAGCATCACCCCCTTGGCCGACGCCACGATATTGCCGATGAGCGGGTTGGCATCCATCACAAGAATCTTGAGCGCCGGCTCTCTGCGCAGCTGATCATCGCGCAAGTCGAAGAGTTGCTCGGGCAGTGGTTGCCATGCCGAGAATTGCTCGCCGATTTCCTGCATGCCCAGCTCAGCACTGCTGCTCCCGGTGATGGCCACCGACTCGCCTTTTGCGTGCAACAGAACGTCTAGTTCATGCATGTCAGACAGGAACGCTTCATTGGCCGAGCGGTAGCCGTCCCGATAAGATTCATCGCCCAGGGCCAGGTAGCCCCTGACTTCGCCCAGCATGCGCAGCAGATTCGCTTGCGCCCGTGCCGATGCAACCGCGCTCGGTGCGCTCAAATTCGTCGTTCTGTTTATGTTGAGGACGGCTTCTATGCTGCCCAGATAGTTCAACCCGACGACGAGCAGCATCAACGCAACAAGAATACCAAAGCCAACGGTCAGCTTTCCGCCAATGTTGAGCTTTCGTAAGGCCGGCGCGACAGCTTGAGTCAGCTTCTGCCAGGGGGCAAGGTACACTGGGTGACTCTTTGCAATCACCGGATCCTCAGAGGTCATGCCCTCTACCTCCTCCGGGCGCGGCTGCTCACTTCTTACGATGCCAGTTCGCGATATTCCACGTTTCGGCATCCCAAGGCGTGGGATCGTAGCCGACAATATCGTTACCCAAGCCTGAAACATACGCCCACTCGACCAGCGGAACGACCGCGGCGTCGCTGATCAACAGATCGTTCATCGCAACGAAGAGTCGGCGGCGTTTCTCCGGATCGACCTCGGTCGCCGACGCCTGGAACAGCGCATCGTAGTCAGCGTTGCAATAGCGGGCCCAATTCGACCCCGACCAGTTGTTCTGCTTCTGGGCGGCTTCGGCGCAGGTCCAGCCGACCATGTAGCTGCCAGGGTCAGGGCTCTTGCCTCCATAGGCAAATTCCTCGATGTCGGAATAAAAATGTCGCCTGGTGTTGGTATTATCCGGGGTCGATCCCAGGAAAATGCTGGAGTCGATCAACTTGCTTTCCATCCGAACTCCAATCGCTGCGAGGTCAACCTTGATAATTTCCTGGGTTGCCTCGCGCACCGTGTTCAGACTCGTCTGAAACGCCAACGTCAGCGGGACACCACCCTTGTCGCGCATGGTGTCGCCGTCGCTGTCCCGCCAGCCAGCCTCATCGAGCAACGCGCGAGCCTTGTCCAGATTGAATTCCCATTTCGTATTTTGCGAAACGAAGGGAGCCGGCGCCACCAGGAGGTTAGCCGAGGGGCGGCCGGTTCTACCGTAAAGCTCGGCAATTTTCTGGCGGTCGATCGCGGCGGCCAGGGCCTGCCGGACACGCCTGTCAGTCAAGATCGGATGAGGGAACTGCGTGCTCGAGCGTTCACCATCGGCCGTCTCCCTGCCGGGATCGGTGAAGTTGAGCATGACGCGCTCAACATAGGACCCCCAGTACAGGAAGACCTTCCCGACGCCTTTGGTTTCAAGCCTTTCTAGATCGGCCTCGCCCACCTGGAGGTTCCAAGCGTAGTCGACGATCCCTTCGCTCAAGACGGCATTGGCCGCGGTTCTGGCGTCGCCTCCGCCTTGCAGCGTCACCTCCTTGAATTCCAGGCCGTCACGATCGCGATATTCCGGGTTTGGCTCGAAGATAATCTTGACCGTGTTGACGACATCTTCGCCAATGAGCAGAACATCCTCCGTGCGGAATTCCTTGAGGCGGTAAGGGCCCGTACCTACCGGCGCTAGGTTGACTGGAGCGTCGGCGGCGTTCTTGTTGTTGTATGGAGCAAATACGTGTTCCGAGATAATCATCCCCTGCACGCCGACAAAGGGAAGTGACCATGCGGGATTGACGTTCTTGAACGTGACCTTCACCGTCAGGTCGTCAAGCGCTTCGACCTTCTCGACCGACTTGTACGACCCGGCGCTCGACGAACCTACGTCCTTGTCGACGATATAGGCGTAAGTGAACAGGACATCCTTCGCCGTGAAGGGTACGCCGTCGGACCATTTGACATCCGGCCTGAGCTTCCACGTCACCGACCTACCGTCGGGAGCGACCTGCCCATTCTCGATCGACGGAATCTCGGCAGCCAGAAAGGGAACCAGGTTGCCCCCGATATCAAAACTCGCCAGCGGCTCATAGACTATGCGACTGGCAGTCTGATCCTTGATGCCGGGTGCCAAATGCGGGTTGAGGGTGCTCGGCGCTTGCCACAACAACAATCTCAGCGTTTCGTTGCTCAACTCCGCCGGCAGTGCATGTTGGGGGACATTGACAAGGAGAGCCGCGACTATCGCCAAGAACAACGCGCGTATCGAATTCAACGCGTGCGGCGACGCTACCCGCTGCTGGGATACTTCTTGCATTTGCTCCTCCCACCCTAATGGCTTCCAGCCGCAGTTCTGAAGCCGCCTGCAGGCCCCTTCCTTACTCCCCCACGGCGCAAGTTGATCCCAATGCGAGCTCTTGGCAACATCAATTGAGGCTGCACCTGAAGCCCACTCGAATGCGGTAGTTCGCCGGCAGGAGGAAGAGTGGCAGCTCTTGGCGCAACTGGGCCGTTTCGAAAGCCACGGCTCGGCGCCACCCCCCGGAGCTGGCGTCTGTTGCGGTCCAGCAGCCGGGCATGCAGCGGCCCCCATGCGCCAGCGGCCGATACTGCCTGTGCGCGCTATCCGGGCGATTAGCGGTCAGGGCGGATGGACTTTGATGTCGCCGTAGGATGCCCCAGTCGGACGCTCGCAACGTGCTCCAGCGCCCAGCGAGCCTCTCCCCGTGGAGGGACCAGACCTTCAGCGACGCGACGCTGTGAGAGGTGGGGGGAGACGGTTAGCATCCGCTTTTGCGCCATGACGAAGCGTTGCGGCAGGCAATAACCGAGAAGCCGATCGTCGCCGAGGGCAATCGCTCAGATGACGAGTAACGTGATTGGCGCCGGCACACGATGGTAGGGTAGCGCCCGGGGAACACGTCGCATCCGAAGTCGCATAGTCTGCGAATGGGATCTTGATCGCTCATAGCTCGCCCGCAATGGCCAACTGACGTCGTCGTGGGCCTCAGTGGTTTTGAACGGCCGAGATGGATTCTTAGGCAGGGCAGGGTTCACCGTGGGATTTTCGGATCGGTCGGGGCCGGATCGTGCTCGACGATTCTCTACTCGCAGAGAAGCGACCTCGCTGCGGCGGCGGCCACCGGAGGCGAAAGCGGTGAGCAGTAGAGTGGCCTTGCCCCTGCTGCAGCCAAAAAGCCAAGCCTGCAAAGCGTCCTCTTTATCGCTGCGGAGATTGTATACAAAAACAAAGAAAGATGTTGACAATCTTGTGATCTAGGTTTCCCCTAGGGTATCCGCGCAGCCGACGAGCAAAACACAAAGCGCGATAACCAGAAGGGGAAATGCCAGAATGATCAACCGACGCTCGACTCTCAAATCGATGGTGCTTGGCGCCGTCTCCGCTCTCGCTATGACCGCCGCGGGCATGCCGTCCGCGCAGGCCCAGAACAAGGAACTCAAGATCGGTTTCGTTGGCGTCACCAGTGGTCCGGCTGCCGCCTGGGGCACCTCGAACGTGCGTTCAATGCAGACGCGCGCCGCCTGGATCAACGAGACTGGCGGCGTCAAGATCGGTGACGCCACCTACGACATCAACATCGTCACCTTCGACGATCAGAAAGACCCTAAGCGCGCCATCGCCGGCATGGAGAAGATGGCGCAGGAAGGCATCCACTATGTTGTTGGGCCGAATGTCGATGACGGTGCTGCCGCCGTGCGTCCGGTCGCCGAGGCCAACGGCATCATCTATTTCCCTTACGCCTTCCCGAAGTCGCTCTACGAGAAGCCTGCTTCGAATGCCGTGCTCGGCATGATCGCCAACTATCAGTCTGGCCCGGCGATCTACAAATACCTCAAGGAAAACAAGGGCGTGAAGACGATAGCCTTCGTCGCCGCCAATGAATCGGATCCGTTGAGCCAGCGCGACGGCGGCGTCGAGGCGGCCAAGGCGCTCGGCCTCGAGATCGTCGCCCAGAACGACACTTACCAGAACGATACCCGCGACTTCACGCCGGTGCTCACGCCGATCGTTGCACTGAAGCCCGACCTGCTGGTGCTGTCCGGCGTCGCGCCAGCCAACGCGCCGTTGCTCATCCGTGCCGCCCGAGAGCTTGGTTTCGAGGGCCTGATCTCGACCGAAACGGCGCAGGACGCCAAGGTTCTGGAGGAAGGCGCCGGCGAGTACGCCAACGGCTTCATCTCCGTCGGTGGCGCCTCCACGCCGGAGATCGCCTCGGACGCGATGAAGGAATTCGTCGATCGCTACACCAAGATGTTCGGCGAATACAATGACGAGTCCAACACAAAGGTCTACGCGCTCGAATACATCATCGAAACGCTGAAGGCCAACCCGGCTGCGATCGACAATGTCGATGAGTTCAAGAAGACCATCGACACCTTCTCGGCGCCCAACCCCTACCTGAATGGCGACGCCAAGCTGAGCTATGTCGGCACGACCTCCTTCGGCCAGAAGCGCCAGCTCGCGGTGCCCATGGTGGTCAACGAGTACAAGGACGGCGCCTTCCAGACCCTCTTCGTCGGCACGGTCGACTAGGGTTAGGTTCCAGCGGTTATTTCCTCCCGCGTTGCCGGGGGCCCGGGGCATGTTTCCGGGTCCCTCGGAAGATCGAAGGCGTCCATGGAACAGGTCATTGCTAACGGATTCTACCTCGGCGCCCAATATGCGCTGATCGCATTGGGGCTCACACTCATCTTCGCCTTGATGAATGTCCTCAACTTTGCCCACGGGCAGATGTATGTGCTGGGCGGCTTCATCACCTACACAATATACGGCCAGCTCGGGCTGCCCTTCGTGGTCGCCCTGCTGGCGTCCGGCGTCACTCTCGCCGTCATCGGCGCGCTGATGGAGAAATATCTTTTCCGAACCGTCATCAAGCGAAGTCTGCGCGAGGAAAGCACAATGCTGCTGGCAGCTGCGACGGCCTTCTTCTTCGACGCCGTCATCCTGCTCATCTTCGGCGAAAAGCAGCGCGGCGTACCCAAGATCGTCAAAGGCGTTTTCAACGAGGGCGGCATCATCATGCCCTATGACCGTATGGTCGTCGGCGTGCTCGCACTGGTCTTCATTGCGGCCTTCGTCCTCTACATGCAGTACAGCAGGGTCGGGCGAGCCATGCGGGCGCTGGCCCAGGATCGGGTCGCCGCGCAATTGATGGGCGTCCACGTCGACCGCTATTCGATGATCGGCTTCGCCATGGGCGCCATGCTGGCCGGCATCGTCGGCGGCCTTTTGGTCACCATCACCGGCGTCAATTCCGGCATCGGTGGGCCGATCTCGATCAAGGCCTTCATGATGGTGATGATCGGCGGTGCCGGCGTCGTCGGCGGTGCGATCGCCGGCGGCTTCATCCTCGGTATGATGGAGTCAGTCGGCCTCACCATGCTGCGCGAATATGGCGACGTCACTTACCTCGTCATCTTCGCCGCGCTGATGGTGTTCCTCTCAATCCGCCCCAACGGGCTGATGGGCAAGCCGTGGGGTTGATGGTGCCATGACGCGTAGCATGAAAATCGCCTCGGTTGCCGCCTTTCTGGCGATCGTCTTCGTCGCCGTGCCGGTTCTGATCTCGACGAGCGGTCGGACTGACCTTTTTTATACGTTCACCTCGGTGGCGCTGCTCAGCATCGCCAGTGCCGGCGTGTGGCTTACCTTCTACATCGGCCGGATTAACATCGGCCAAGGCGCCTATGCGCTGATGGGTGGCTACGTCTCGGCCATACTTGTGGTGACCCATGGCTGGTCGTTCTGGCCGACGCTGCCGGTCGCCGGTCTGTTCTGCGCGGCGGCAAGCGTCCTTATCGGCCTGCCGATCCTGCGCCTGCGCGGCGTCTACTTCGCCATGGTGACACTGGTGCTGACCGAGGTCGCGCGGCTTCTGGCTCTGGCGCTGCCGATCACCAACGGTGCCAAGGGCATGGTCAGCATCCCGCTGCCCGGGGCGCTGTCGGCCTTCGGCCTCACCATCATCCCGGATTTCGCCACCTTGCATAATCCTCGGCTGGCTTTCTACCTACTGGCGGTCGCGCTCATGGTGGTCTGCTTCGCGGTGGTGTACCGGCTGGTTCATTCGCGCGTCGGGAAGCTCTGCCAGTCGCTCCAGCAGAACGAGGAGCTGGCCTCGTCGATCGGCGTCAGCATCGCCTATCTGCGCGTCATCGCCTATGCCGTCTCGTCCTTCTTTGGCGGCGTAGCCGGCGCGATCTTCGCGGCCATCTCGCAGTCGATCTATCCGTCGAGCTTCACGGTCATCGACTCTGTCAATTTCATGCTGAACTGCTTCCTCGGCGGGCTCGGCTACGTATTCGGACCGATGCTCGGCACGCTGGTGCTCTATTTCGGCTGGGACCTCCTGTTCCAGACCGGCCGGTTTCAGCTGCTGATCTACTCGACCTTGATGATCGTGCTGATGCTGTTCTTGCCCAATGGGCTACTCAGCCTCGCCGCCACGACCCGGAAGAAGGGGTGAGCCATGGCCGATCTGCTCGAAGTCTCGGCTCTGACGAAACGCTTCGGCGGTCTCGTCGCGGTCAACAATATTTCCTTCTCGGTGCGCGAGAAGGAGATTCTGTCGGTCATCGGTCCCAACGGAGCCGGCAAGTCCACACTTTTCAAGCTGATCTCGTCGTTCCTCAGGCCGACATCGGGCGAAGTGCGCTTAAAGGGTGAGCGCATCTCCGACCTCGCGCCGCACATCGCCGCGCGCAAAGGCGTCGTCCGGACGTTTCAGGAAACGACGATCTTTAGGAACATGAGTGTGCGCGAGAACGTCATCATCGCACACCATCTGCGCTCCACGGCGAGCCTGCTCGGCTTCTTCCTCGGCACCGGCGCGGCCAAGGCCGACGAGGCAGCCTTCGGCATGTCGGCCGACGAGATTCTGGCGCTGCTTGGCCTCTCGTCGCTCGCCGGCGAGACCGCCCGAAACTTGCCGCATGGTCACTTGCGGGCCCTCGGCATTGCCATTGGCCTCGCCACGAACCCGTCGATCCTGCTGCTTGACGAGCCTTTCGCCGGGATGAACCACGAAGAGACGATGAGAATGGTGGCGATGGTTAGACGGTTGCGCGAGCTCGGCCTCACCATCCTTCTGGTCGAGCACGACATGCCTGCCGTCATGAAGATTTCTGATCGCATCGTCGTCTTGAATTTCGGCGAGAAGATCGCAGAGGGAACGCCGGCGGAAATCCAGAATAACGACAAGGTGATCGAGGCTTATCTCGGCAGCGAAGACGAGGCTATCGGCCTATGAACCAGATCCTGAAATTCGCTAATGTCGAACTCTACTACGATCACGTCTACGCGCTGAAAGGCGTATCGCTGGAGGTCAACGAGGGCGAGACTGTCGCGCTGATCGGCGCCAACGGCGCCGGTAAGTCATCGATCCTTCGCGCCATCACCGGCCTGCGCAAGATCAAGTCCGGCGAGATCCACTACAGCGGCCGACGCATCGACGGTGCCGCCCCCGATGCCATCGTCAAGATGGGCATCGCCATGGTGCCGGAGGGACGCCGCGTCTTCCCCTACATGTCGGTCAAGGACAATCTGCTCATGGGCGCCTTCACCCGCTCCGACAAGGCCGAGGTCGCCGCCTCGCTGGAGATGGTGCTCGGCCGCTTCCCCCGCCTCAAGGAGCGATATTCGCAAGCCGCCGGTACGATGAGCGGCGGCGAGCAGCAGATGCTGGTAATCGGCCGCGCGTTGATGGCCAAGCCGCGCCTGCTGCTGCTCGACGAGCCGTCGCTGGGCGTCGCGCCGAAGCTCGTCCAGGACATTGCCCGCTCGATCGTAGCGATCAATCGCGACGAGAAGGTCAGCGTTCTGCTGGTCGAGCAGAACTCCCGCATGGCGCTGCGCATTTCCCAACGCGCCTATGCTCTGACGACCGGCAGCGTCGCGCTGAATGGGAACTCCGCTGATTTGCTGACCGACGAACGGGTCAAGCATCTTTATCTCGGCGGCGAGATTTGAGGCTGATCGCATGCGCATACTCGTCATCAATCCCAACACGACCGCGTCGATGACCGCCAAAATCGGCAAGGTCGCAGCGAGCGTCGCTTCTGCCGGGACCGAAATCATTTCGGTGAACCCCGTCGACGGTCCGCCGAGCATCGAAGGCTATTTCGACGAAGTCTTCGCCATTCCTGGGATCATCGCCGAAATGAACAAGGCGGCGGCCGTCGACGCCTATGTCATCGCGTGTTTCGACGACACCGGGCTGGACGCGGCACGTTGCGCCGCCGAGGCGCCGGTCATCGGCATCGGCGAGGCCGCCTTCCACCTTGCCAGCCTCGTCGCCGGCAAGTTCAGTGTCGTGACGACGCTCGCCCGCTCCGTTCCAGCGATCGAGCACAATCTGGCGAAATACGGCCTCGCGTCGCGCTGCGCCAAAGTCAGGTCGTCGGAGGTTGCCGTGCTCGATCTCGAACTGCCGGGCTCGGACGCCAGGTGCAGAATCTCGGACGAGATCGCGCGCGCCATCAGCGAAGACAGGGCGGAGGCGATCGTTCTTGGCTGCGCGGGCATGGCCGATCTGGCAAGCAGCCTGTCACAGGAACACGGCGTTCCCGTACTCGACGGTGTCGCCTGCGCGGTCGTCTTGGCAGAGAGCTTGTTCAGAGTTGGTTTGCGGACGTCGAAAGTCGGCGGCTACGCTGCTCCCCGCGGCAAACGGTTCTCGGGCATCTACGAATCGCTGTCCCCGGCCGGCGCTGCCGAAGCTGTTGTTTCGCCGACCGGGCCTGGCCTTACGAATTGAGGTCCTGTGTCCCGGGATTGACCGCCGCGCAAGCCATACTAGATTGCAGCGACCGTTAGGCGGTTTGGGATAGATCTGGCACGGTCGTGCCTGCGCGTTGAAGAGCATGCTGACAGTACTCAGGGAAGAAGACCGCGACGAAAAACCGGCAGCCCGCTGGTCGCCGATATACTATGGCCTGAGAGATGCCATTGTCAGCCATCGTCTCGCTCCTGGCACCAAGCTGCCGGAAGATGAGTTGGCGTCGATCTATTCGGTGAGCCGCACCGTCATTCGTGCCGCTCTGCAAGCTCTGGCTCATGACCGGTTGGCGCGGCTGGAGCCAAACCGCGGCGCCTTCGTGGCCCAGCCGTCGAAGGTGGAAGCGCGCGAGGTATTCGAGGCACGGGCGCTGATCGAACCCAAGGTGGCTTGGCTCGCCGCGAAGGCAGCAGTGTCATCCGACATTGCGCAGTTGCGGCGGCATCTCGAGAAGGAACATGAGGCGCTTCACGCCGGCCGGGACAGTGAGGCGATCATGCTGTCGGCACGTTTCCACGTCGGCATCGCCGAGATCGCCGCACACTCGGTGTACACCAACTTCGTTCGCGACCTTGTCTCTCATTCTTCCCTCATCATAGCGCTCTATTGGAAAAGGCGCGACGCGACCTGTGAGAAACACGCCCATCACGCGCTGGTCGATGCAATCGAAGCAGGGCGCAGTTCCCAAGCGGCCGAGCTGATGACCAGCCATCTGGTCGACCTCCTGTCGGGGCTCGACCTTACAGACAAAATAGAAAAATCAGACAACCTCTCGGATTTGCTTCGTCCGTAGAGCGGGAGCAATGCTGCACCCGAGCAGCCGCCGATGTCCGCAACTGCGCCGCTACTGACCAATATGCGACGCGACCGACATCATCGCCTCAGAGTTCGGGTGGGCGCCCAAGCCGCCATCGAAAACCTCGGAGAACGTCCAGCGAACGACGCCGTTGCGGTCGAGCAGGAACTGGCCCATGAGCTGGCCCACGCCGGTCGCCATCATTTGCTGGTCCGCTTCAGTGATATCGTAATTGTCTTTTTTGTTCAGATATTCGAGCGTGGCAAACGGATCCATCGGCTCCGGCATCTCGCCCGGCACGTTGACCCGCATCGCCTTCACATCGCTCATCGAAACCTTTTGCGGCCATGCGCTCTCGTCTTCGGTGATCTGCATATTCGGCAATCCAAAGGCGCGGTGTGAAGTCCGCTCCGGATCGGATGCAGCAAGCAAACCAACCATCGGATGGTACCGGAGATAAAGGCGCGCCCGCTCGATGGGCGTGTTCACCACCGTGAGGCTTTCGATGCCCTTTGCGTTAAGGGCTGGTGTGAGCAGCGAAACCGTCGCGATATGACGCCTGCAAAACGGACAATGCAGACCTCGATACAGCCCAACCAGCACTGGCTTCTCGCCGCGGAAATCGTCGATAGCTATCTTGCCCTCGCGGGTAATCGCGTCGAGTACGAAATTGGGCGCCGTTTCGCCAAGTTGCAGCGGGCCTATGTCGAGACGTTCTGACATGCTGATCCCTCCTCGCGGGTCAATCCGCAACGGATGTGCGGGCGGGTGGCTTGAGCCCATGTTGCGGCACATATGTCCTTGGGCATGCTGAAATGGCGGTCGGCCTTAGGACGGCGTCGAGGTCAGCTTCGATAGTCCATTTATAGCACGGAGGGCAACGCTTTACACTAAACAGATTGACCGCTTACGGCCCAAACCAGCCTCGCTCATACCCTTATGGTCGACAAGCGTTCATCGACCCCTTTTTGTGGGAAAACGAGACACCACTTGCATGGAAAATTAGTCCTCCTCTTGATCCTTAGGTTCGCCAGACCATACGAGAGAATACGAAGTAAATGGGTTGGCGAACCATCCGCTAACGTATTGATTTCCTATAAGAAATGCTGACCCTCAGCGACCAACATAATCGTTATCCGTCAATAGCTTACGAAGCGGTTCGCCAAGGTCGATGGGGAGCTGGTTCAGCCGCTCACCGAAGGGTATTTATCTTAGACCGAATGGCAGCTTCGCGCCGCATGTCGGTCGTCGAGTAGGCCATAGCCGCATCCCAAAAGCAGATGAGGTGGATGGCTCCCGCTCCCGGCATCACAGTGCCACAGTGGGTTTGCTGTCAGGCAACCCGAGCCAAGGAGCCATCCGCCATGCAGATTACCACCGTGGGCCTTGATCTGGCCAAGCGCATTTTTCAAGTTCACGCCGTCGACGCGTCTGGAGACGTTGTCGTTCGCAAGGCACTGCGCCGATCGCAAGTTCTGCCGTTCTTCACCAAGTTGCCGCCCTCACTGATCGGCATGGAGGCGTGCGGCACATCGCATCATTGGGCTCGAGAGTTGACGGAGCTCGGCCATGAAGTCCGCCTGATGCCACCGTCCTACGTGAAGCCCTATGTGAAGCGCGGAAAGAATGATGCGGTGGACGCGGAAGCGATTTGCGAAGCGGTGACACGCCCGACCATGCGTTTTCGTCGTGATGAAGTCAGCCGAGCAGCAAGCGGCCCTATCGCTTCACCGCGCCCGTAATCTTCTGGTCAAGCAGCGTACGCAACTGGTGAATATGATCCGCGGCCTGTTGGCCGAGTTCGGCATCGATATTCCCGAAGGTTTGGAGCGGGCGCTTAGGCTGGCGCGCCAGATAGCCGCGAAGAAATCCACATTGGACGTACCGGCAATGGCACTGCAGATTCTGTGTCTCCTGTGCGAGCAGGTGCTCGACACCCATGCCCGGCTCCAGACCATTGACCGGTCGATCCTTGCCCAGCAAAGAACGAATGAAGTGGCACGGCGTCTATCGACCATACCTGGCATTGGCCCGATCGGTGCCACTGCGTTGGCGGCCTCGGTTGCTGATCCGAGTCGGTTCCGCTCGGGTCGAGAGTTTGCCGCCTGGCTCGGGCTGACACCTTCGCAAAACTCGAGCGGCGGAAAGGACCGTCTCGGGCACATCACCAAGATGGGCGACCGGTACCTGAGAAAGCTCCTTGTGATCGGCGCGACCTCTCTGATCCGACGGGCAAGGCATAAGCCCGAGGCTGCGGATCCGCGCCTCCTCGCGTTGCTCGCCAGGAAGCCAGCGCGCGTGGCGAGCGTAGCCATGGCAAACAAGATGGCCCGCGTGGTGTGGGCTATCATGGCGCGCGGCGAAACCTATCAAGCGCGTCATGCTCCGAACCTTGCAGCGTAAGTTGCGCAGAAGATGAGACACTGAAGCAGAAATCAGATCGAGCCGATCAATCGGCTCTATGAGGTTGTAAGAGCGACGCGATGTGATGGCGAGACCGGTCAGGTCGGGAACAGGGATAACCCATGCGATGTCGGAGGCATCATAGCCTGCAAAGCAGATTGGGACCTTGTTCGCCGACCCCATCAGGGCCAGCAGCTTCGAACGGCTGCATAAACAGGCCGGACAGAAGACTGCACCCGACCAATGCGCCAGAACAGCGAATTACCTCTTGCAATGTGGGAGCCATCCACAGAAGACATCCGAGTGAACAGGCGAGCTCGTTGCGCCAGAGGCTGCCATTGGTTTACCGCTTGCCGCCCGCCGTCCTTGCGGCAACCGGCAAGCGCCGCAGCGATAGCATCGCTGCGGCACCGATAAGCGGACCGGGAGCAAGCAGCAGGAACGCCCAGCGCCAGCCGCCAAGCAAGGCCGCGACGTGCGGCACCGACCAGATGGCAAGCACGGTCAAGGCAAAGCCGAGCCCAAGCTGCACCGACACTGCGGTGCCGACGAAGCGCCTGTCGCCAAGCTCCGTCACCGCCGCCGAAAACTGCGCGGAATCGCCTATGACCGAAACACCCCAGACCACGATGACCAGGACGAACAGCCAGAGCGGTCCGTCGAAGACGAAACCGACGGCCATCGCGCAAAGACCCGATACCATCATCATCCCGGCAGTCGTCAGGCTGCGGCCGAAGC
Organism: Mesorhizobium sp. LjNodule214; assembly: GCF_964252735.1. Taxonomy (NCBI): domain Bacteria; kingdom Pseudomonadati; phylum Pseudomonadota; class Alphaproteobacteria; order Hyphomicrobiales; family Phyllobacteriaceae; genus Mesorhizobium; species Mesorhizobium sp. LjNodule214. The sequence continues at coordinate 1,201,747 of NZ_CAXUPE020000002.1, read as the reverse complement.
GGTCGGACAGCACGCCGCCGAGCAGGCAGCCGCCGACACCGGCAGCGATGGCCAGGAACGTCAGCAGCGACGCCAAGGCAGGCGAAGCGTGCTGCTGCGCCTCGAGCCCGGCGCGCGCATAGGCGAGCAGCCAGGCCCACATGGCGTAGAGCTCCTACATGTGGCCAAGATAGCCGATATTGACCAGCATCAGCGACCGGTCGCGGAAGATGGCGCCGATCTGGCGTGAGTCGAACACGGCCTTGCCGAACGGATACGGCCCCTCGTGGGCGAAGAACCAGAAAAGGAAGGAGCCGACGACGGTCGCAGCTGTTGCGGCCAGCACTACCAGTCGCCAGTCGAACGAGCCGGTCAGCGCCCGGAACAGATGCGGCAACGCGGACCCCAGCGTCAGCGCGCCGATGACGGCGCCGAGCGCCAGCCCTCGGCTGCGCACGAACCATGTCGAGACGAGCTTCAGTGCCGGCGGATAGACGCCGGCCAGCGCGACGCCGGTGACGATGCGCGCGGCGACGAGGCCGGCCGGGGACGGCTGCAGCAGCAGGCTGGCATTGGCCGCCGCCGCCAGCAGGGCGGACATCGCCATCAGCCGGTTCAGCCTGACGATATCGGGCAGATTGACCAGGCTGGACGCCAGCGCGCCTGCGACGAAGCCGATCTGCACACCATTGGTCAGCCAGGCATCGATGGCCCCGGATAGGCGCTCACCGGCGCTGGCGCACATTCTTATAGCGCCGGCGACGCTACCTATTACAGATATTCAGGGGTGCGGCTGGGAAGGCTCCGCCTGTTCGAGAAAGACGAGCTTCCCGTCCAGTTGCGAGATGACGACAGCGCCATTGTCGAGGGGGAGCACATCGACCGGGCGGGTCAGCCCATCGAGAAGCACCTGCCTTTTTCCTGAGACGAGGTCTAACCCGAGAAGCCTGCCGCTGCCAGAAGCCCAGCCATCCGACTGATCGAAAGTGCCGTGCTCGAGGACCAGCATCTCGCCCTTTGCATCGAAGACGACATCGACCGGAGCATTCAAGCCGACCGCCTCGATGCGGGCGCTGCTGGCCTGGGCGGCCCGCGGCAGCGAGACGATACGGCCGCTGCCGGCAACGAAGGGAAATCCGCCGAACAGGGAAACGTAAAGCCTGCCGCCGTGCACGGCGAGGCCGGTCGGAACCGCGTCGAACTCGTATTTTTGCTTGTCGCCGAACTCGGTCGGCGACAGGGCGGTGAGGACCTGGCCGCTGGTGCTCAGCCGAGCAAAGGCGAAGAGCTGCGTCCGGCCGCTCCCGTCGGCCAGAAGGCGTTCGACGGAGTTCCGCGCGGCGTCGACGACATAGAGCGTGTCGCCCGACAAGGCGAAGTCGTACGGGTTCCAGAAGTCGTTGCTGACGACCCGCGTGACGGCGCCCTCGTCGACCTCGAGCATCGCGTGGTCGTTGGGGTCCTCGTCATGGTCCGCCGGCGTCCAGCCCTGGGCGACGAGATAGCCGCTGCCATGGCGCTCGACCCGATAGGGCCCGGTCGGGTCGCCCATGACGTCGGTGCCATGCGTCAGGACCGGCCCGAAAGCGGTGAAACGGCCGTTCGGGGTGCGCCTGTAGAGGCGGCCGTCGGCGAGGTCCGTGACCAGAAGCGCATCGCCGTCGCGTGCAAGACCGGCGAAGATCGCCCCCGGCTTTCGCACGATTTCGACTTCGTATCCCGACGCTGCCTTCGGCTCCGCCGACCCTTGCGTTGCGATCGCCATAAGCGAAAGGGCAATCAATCCGGTGAGCGCACGCATCGAAAGCCTCCGTTGGCGGCGAAGCGAAAATCAGGGTCGTAGGCAAGCCGGTGGGTGGTGCTCAGGCGGGTGGGGTCGCTGTTCCACGCGCCACCGCGAAGCACTCGATACTTTCCGGCGATCTCGGGCGGTGCTTCGCCGCCGTAAGGCGCATAGAAGTCGCGGGTCCATTCCCACACGTTGCCGACGAGGTTGAGCAGGCCCTCCCTGCTCGCCCCTAGCGCAAATGACCGGGCGGGTACCGTCATGTCATGGCCGTCGCTGGCGTCACGTCCATAATTGGCGCGTGTCGCGTCGACCGGCGCATCGCCCCAGGGAAAGCGCGCTCCTTGCGGCCCGCGCGCCGCGCGTTCGTATTCCTGCTCGGATGGCGGCTTCAGGCCATAGTGCGCGCAAAACGCCACTGCATCGGCAAAGCTGACGCCGACGACCGGGTGGTCGGGCAGGCCGAGGACCGGATGCCGGTCGTAGAAAGCGGCGCGATGTCCCGTAGCCGCGACGAAGCGGCGGTATTGCGCGTTGGTGATCTCGGTCTGGTTCATGGCGAAGGCCAGGCCTTCGACGACGTGTCGCGGCCGCTCGTTTTCATCACCCGTGTCGTTGCCGAAGGCGAACGGGCCTCCCGGTATTTCGACAAGCGGGTTGTCCGCAATAATATCCTCGCCGGCCACGGCACCTGCGGTCCACAGGGGTGCCGCGACAGCGAGAAGCATCCTAGAAGTCAACACGGTCCTGGCTCTGGCGATCAAACAGGAACACCCGTCCGGGCGCAAAGCCGACCTCCACCATCTGATCGAAGTCGCCTACAAAGTCCTTGTCGGCGCGAACAGTGACCAAGGCCGCTCCTGCGCGCAGGGTGACCAGCGTGCTTTCGCCGGTCAGTTCGACCGAATAGATCGGAGCCACGATATTGGTCTTTTCGCTTCCGGCAGGAAGGACGTGGATGTCCTCCGGGCGAGCGCCCAGTACAGCGCTCGCAACGTTCGCGCTCCCGAGGCCGTCGACCCTGACGCCGCCGAGGCTCGTGAAGACCCCGTCCTTGACCTCACCGTCGATCAGGTTCATCGGCGGCGAACCGATGAAGCCCGCGACGAAAAGAGTCCGCGGGTCGTTGTAGATCTCCTTCGGCGTGCCGAGCTGCTCGATCACGCCGTTGTTCATCACCGCCACCCGGTGAGCGAGGGTCATCGCCTCGATTTGGTCGTGGGTGACGTAGATCGTCGTCACCTGCAGTTCGTGCTGGAGGTGCTTGAGTTCGGCTCGCATCTGGACCCGCAGCTTGGCGTCGAGATTGGACAGCGGTTCGTCCATCAAGAAGACCTTTGGTGTGCGGATGATGGCGCGGGCCAGCGCGACGCGCTGGCGCTGCCCGCCGGAGAGTTGCTTCGGCAGCCGGTCGAGCAAGCCGTCGAGCTCGACGCGGCGCGCCACCTCCATGACCATCCGGCGCCGCTTGTCCTGCGGCACCTTGCGGATCTTCAAGGGGTAGCCGATGTTATCGGCGACGCTGAGGTGGGGGTAGAGCGCGTAGGACTGGAAGACCATCGCGACGTCGCGATATTTCGGCAGCACGTCGTTGACCCGGTCGCTGCCGATGAAGATCTCTCCGGCCGTAACCTCCTCGAGGCCGGCGACCATGCGCATGGTCGTGGTCTTGCCGCAGCCCGAAGGTCCGAGCAGGACGAGGAACTCCTTGTCGCGCACCTCAAGATTGAGCTCGCTAACCGCGGTGAAGGTGCCGAATTTCTTGACCACGTCCTGGAAGATGACCGAGGCCATGGCTCACCCCTTGACCGCGCCGAACGAGATGCCGCGAACCAGATGCTTCTGGACGACGAAGGCGAAGATCATGATCGGGATGCAGGCAGTGAAGCCGGCGGCGCTGATTTCTCCCCAATAGGTGTTGTACTGGGTGACGCGCCCGGCAATGCCGATCGGCAGCGTCTGTGACCGTTCGGTCAGGGTCAGGATGAGGGCGAGCAGGAACTCGTTCCACGAAATGATCAGGCAAAAGATGGCTGTGGCCGCCAGCCCGGGACGGGCGAGCGGCAAAGCGACATGCAGGAACGCGCCCCATTGAGTGTCGCCGTCGACCATCGCCGCCTCCTCGAGCTCGACCGGCAGGTCCTGGAAGTAGCTCTTCATCATCCAGGTTGCGAAAGGCAGGTTGAACGCCGTATAGGCGATGATCACCGCAGGCTTCGTGTTCAGCATGCCGAGATGGTTGAAGGCGATGTAGAGCGGAATGATCGTCACGATGGGCGGCATCATGCGCGTCGACAGGATCCAGAAGGAGATCTGGTAGCGCCATCTGCCCGGATATTGGAAACGGGCGAGCGCATAGCCGGCCAGGGAGCCGAAGACGACCGAGACGAGCGTCGTCGAAACTGCGATGATCAGGCTGTTCAATGCATAGATGAGGAAGGGCCGCTCGACGAAAGCGGCGTGGTAATGTTTCGATGTCGGATTGGCGGGGATCCATTGCGGCGGTATCGAGAAGATGTCGATGTCGTATTTGAACGAGTTGGCCGCGATCCAGTAGACCGGGAAGAGGGTGACCACTAGCGCAACGGCGATCGTCGCATAGGCGGCGATGCGCTGGATTCCGATGCTCTTTCGGCGGTGCGCCATAGGTCCTCTAGTCGGCTAGCCGCATGCGCTTGATAAACCAGGTGCTGAACGCGACGGTCGTGAACAGCACGAAGAGCGAGATGGCGGCCGCGTAGCTGGGGTCGGCGAAGCGGTACGCCACTTGGTAAATGTAGAGACTGAGCGTCTTGGTTCGGTCCGCGGGGCCGCCGCCGGTCAAGATGAAGACGAGGTCGAAGAGCCGCAGAGCGTCCATGATGCGCAACAGCAGCGCGATGGCGATGACCGGCTTCAGGAACGGCAGCGTCAGATCCCAGAACTGCCGCCAGGCGGAGGCGCCGTCAATGGCTGCTGCCTCGTAGGGCTCGTCCGGCAGGCTGGCGAGCCCGGCAAGCATCAGCAGGAACATGAACGGCGTCCATTGCCAGACGTCGGCGACGATCACGGCGAACATGGCGAGCCTGACGTCGCCGGCCCAGGCCTGGAGAGGCAGGCCGACCCGGAACATGATCTCGTTCAGCACGCCGAATTGCGGCTCGTAGATGAGCTTCCAGGTGATCGCGACCGCAACCGGCGGCAGCATCATCGGCAGCATCAGGACCGTTTTCAGGAAATTCAGGCGCCGGATGTATCGGTCGAGCAGCAAGGCGAGGCCGAGGCCGAGAAGGAACTCGGCGCCGACGGCGAAGACGGTGAACACTAGCGTGTTCCACAGGCCGACATGAAACTGCTCGTCGGTGAGCAGCCGCAGAAAATTGTCGGCGCCGGCGAATTGCCAGGGCAGGTCGGGGTTCGGGCTGATCCGCGTTGCCGCCGCAATGATCATGTAGATCGACGGGAATATGGTGAGCGTCAGGAGCAGGATCATGGCCGGCGCAAGCATCAGCACGCGCAGGTGGTGCTCAAACCACCGCTCGAACGAATTTTCGAACTTCGCACCGACGGAGACGGTCATCGGAAGTTCTATCCGTCACATTGGGTCCATCATAGCATGGCGAACCCTGGAGCCAAACCCGGCGCGGCCCGCGATTGTGATCGTTCGAACTGAACCCGCAAGATGGAGCGGCATCTGCGGATACCGCTCCACTTCAATAACCATGCGGCCGGCTACTTGATGCCGGTTATCTCTTCGACCGCGGCCTGGGATCTCTTCAGCGCCTCCTCTGGTGTCTCCGTACCGGCTACGGCTTTGGAAAGCTCGATCCCGAACGCGTTCTCGATCTCAGGCCATTTCGGATGACGCGGACGCGGCGTCGAGGCCTCGATCGCTTGCATGAGCACGGGATAATGCCGGAATTTTTCCTGGCTGGTCAGGCTGGGATCGGTGAAGATCGATTTGCGCACCGGTGGGTTGCCGCGCTGGGCCGAGATTTTCATCTGTTCCGGTGAGGTCGCCCACAGCATGAAGTCGAAGGCCTCCTGCTTGTTCTTCGCCGCGGCCATGATACCCATCGTCCAGTGGCCAATTTCCGAGCTGCCCGGTTTGGTGCCCGCCGGGATCGGCGAGTAGGAGATCTTGCCGACCATCTTCGACTGGCTGGGGTCTTCGAAGGTCGCGACCCAGTTCGGCCAGTTGATCGACGAGGCTGCGGTGCCCGCCGCCAGGGCCTGGCCGACCTCGTTGGCGTTGTAGCTCTCGACACCCTTAGGCGAGACGTCGCGCAGCGCCATGAAGGTCTTCATCGCAGCGGCGCCATCGGGCGTGTCGATCGTCACTTTTGTCCGGTCAGCGTTGAACATGTCGGCGCCATAGGACCAGAAGATCGGCATGAAGTCGGCGACGACGGGGTTGCCTTGGCCGCCCCGGAAGACGTAACCGAAATAACGACCGCCGCCTTTTGCGGAGAGTGCCTTGGCTGCCTTCAGCACATCGTCCCAGGTCTTCGGTGCCTCAACGCCGGCTTCCTTGAACTTGGCAGCATCATAGAAGAACATCTGCGCGTTTCCGACATAGGGCAGGCACACATAGGGGCCCGTATTGTAAGGATTGCGGCAGATCGCCAGGGATTTCGACAGGAAGTCGCTGTCCGGTCCTTCGAGCCCTGCCTTCTTGAAATAGGGCGTCAGGTCCTCAAGATGCGCGTTTTCCGCGAAGAACGGAATCCACGGATCGTCCATCAGAACGATGTCGAAGGTGCCCGATTTTGTCTGGCCGGCATTGGCCGCCTGTTCGAAGACGTTGCTGTAGGGAGCCTGGACGATCTCGACTTTGGTGCCCTTCAGCTTTGCATAGTCGGCAGCGGCCGCTCTCAGGCCGTCGCCCTCGCTTCCCGAGGGAACGAGCACGGTTATGTCAGCCCACGTGTTCGTCGCCATCAGCGACGACAGGGCGAAGATTACAGAGAAGATAAATTTTCTGACCATCGTATTCCTCCCTTTTCCGCTCCAGCCTGTCGGACGGGCCGATGCCAGAACCGCTCGCACGCGTTTGACCGTTCACGAAGCGCGCGAACGCTCCGTCGCAATCGGCAACGTTTGAAAGGAGTGTGTGCGAACGGGGCAGGGGGCCACTTGGACCGCCAAAGCATCAATACAGCGGGCAACTCGTGGGTCGTCACAACCCACATCTCCCGCAGGTGCACCGAGGTGCGCTACCGCTATCTTATCAGCTTGGCGGCTTCAATTGAAGGGGATGCGGGTGAAGGGGATGCGGGGCTCCACGGTGTGACGAATGTGCCCCCGTCGGGTCAGTATGAGATTGTCGGTCCCTGCTGTGGCGGCACTGGCCAGGAGCGCAAACTCAACTCGCTCCCGAACTGTCGCCCGGCGATGTCGTCATTCTCGACAATGTCGGCTTCCACTGGAACGAGCGTGCCGCACAACCGGTTCGCCAAAGGGGCGCCTGGCTCCTGTTCCTGCCGCCATACTCACCAGATCTCAATCCGATCGAGATGGCCTACTCAAAACTCAAGGCACGGCTGCGAAAGAAGGCGGCCAGAACCTTCGATGCACTCTGCCAGGCTCTCGGCCATATCTGCCATCTGTTCGAGTCAGCCGAATGCAGGAACTTCTTCAAAGCTGCCGGATATGAGGCCAATTAATCGCGACACGCTTTAGTTCCCAGCCAGGGGTCTGGGACAGATAGCCCTCGGCTGCCTCCTGCGTTAGCGGCGCGACGCCGCCGCGGCAGGGCGTACAGGTTTTCCGAGCAATATCATCGGTCATGGCAACCTCCCTTCGTGCTCATTCCGGATGGGCCGACAGCATCGCTGCCCCACGAACAGGTTCCAGTGCCATCGCCTCGATATAGCGCGGCCCTAAGAACCTCTCAATCCGGTCACTTGACGATTGCCAAGGCTGCTCCAGAATCACGGCATGGCGCAGGACATAGGCATTGGCGATGAGGTGATGCTCACTGTCACCATTTTGAAACTACTCGGGAACGGCCGAGCGAGCGTTAGCATTCCCTCGTATAGTTTCCCTTTCTCGATCGAGCCGCCACCCAAGGCCAAGCGAGGCGACAAACTGCAGATCACTGGCGAAGTCACCCACGTTGACCACGATGCCGACAAGGTGACGGTCAAGATCGGCGGCGTGGTTAAGGTAGACGCCGACAGGGTCATCCTCCTAAAGAAATATCGCCCACCACTGCGTCGAACGCCGCTGGGCGATCGGCCGGATTGACCATCCAAGCCGGGTCGCGAAGCTACCCGCCCTCCCGATCGAATTTGACCGATACGCCGCGCACCGCCGCCTTTTTAACGATAAGGCCCTCTAGTCTAGACACAGGCGCGATAGATAGCAGGCTTGTGCAACAGCTTGTTGCACATTTGCGGTCCTCAATTCAGCGCTCTGCGGAGAATTGAGGTGGCAATCTCCGCAATTGTGCGGACATTATCTCTTGTGTTTGCGGAGAATAAGTCCGATATTCTCCGCATGGTGTGCGGATAATGAACTCCTATGTCCACGAGCAACCGGACTGGCCACGGTTCCGGTGGAGCCATGACGTGCTCGCGGCGCCGTTGGCAGCGGTGCGTCACAACCAGGGCCGGCTGATCGGCCGCATGGAGGGGCTGGGCTTCCAACTCCGGGCCGAGGCCGTTCTGCAATCCCTGACTGAAGAGGTCCTCAAGTCCAGCGAAATCGAAGGCGAACGGCTCGATCCCGATCAGGTTCGCTCATCGATCGCGAGGCGGCTGGGCATGGATATTGGGGCCCTTACACCTGCCGATCGCAATGTCGAAGGGGTGGTCGAGATGATGCTCGACGCGACGCAGAACTATCGCGCCGCCCTGACCGAGGAGCGCCTGTTCGGCTGGCATGCGGCACTCTTCCCGACCGGCCGCAGCGGCATGACCAAGATCACCGTCGGCGCATGGCGCACGGGAGAATCCGGGCCGATGCAGGTCGTTTCGGGTCCGGTCGGGCGCGAGCACGTCCACTTCGAAGCGCCGAGCGCCGAGCGTCTCCCGGCGGAGACGCGGGCCTTCCTGTCGTGGTTCAACGAGACGGACGGCATCGACCCGGTCATCTTCGCCGCCGTCGCTCATCTTTGGTTCGTCACGATCCACCCATTCGAGGATGGAAACGGCCGCATCGCGCGTGCCATAGCCGACATGGCCCTGGCGCGTTCGGAGGGGAGCCCGCGGCGGTTCTACAGCATGTCTTCCCAGATACGGGTTGAACGGAAGGCTTATTACGAAACCCTCGAGCGGACCCAGAAGGGCGACCTCGACATCACGCCGTGGATCGCCTGGTTCCTGGAGTGCTTGGATCGCGCCTTCGAGGGTGCAGAGACGATCCTCGCCTCGGTTTTGCGCAAGGCCCGGTTCTGGGACGCCCACACCGGGGCTGCGCTCAACGACCGCCAGCGCCTGGTCATCAACCGTTTGCTCGGCGGGTTCGAGGGGAAGCTAACCTCATCCAAGTACGCAGCCCTTGCTAAGTGCTCGCAGGATACGGCCGCGCGTGACCTTGACGACCTATCCCGCCAAGGCATTCTCGCTCGCGATCCGGCAGGTGGGCGGAGCACTAGCTACAGTCTTATCGCCAGCACAGCCGACGCATTGGGTGCGATCGCGCGCTGGACCCTGGCCTATGCTGATATGGCCGTGAGAGATGGACCAAAAATGCTCAGTCCGGAGGAGGGCCGCATCCGAACCGAGCGCATCCAGGCTATAGGCGAGGAAATTCAGGAGCTCGGTCGAGACCCCAATGCACCGCCGACTTACGCGGACTTTGAGGCGCGGTTGCGGGCCCTGCAGGAATTCGGCTTCCATCCCGATGGGCGTCTGGTCTCTGCGGTGGCGCAGGCCATCCACCGGGGGCTCTAGCTGTGAGCATTCGATAGGTTGTCCATTCGGACCGAACCGAGGAGACTGGAGTTACCAGGCTTCAGCACTCACCGGAGGGTCCGAATGAACATCCACAAGAATGCCCGTTGACGCCGTTGCGTCGAGAGGAGATGGCTCTTTCGGTCATTGAGGGCCGTCTTTCCCAAGCCCTTGCTGCGCGGGTCCATGGTGTGTCGGCCAAGATCGTGGCGCGGTGGGGGGAGCGGTTCAAATCCGCGGGCCGGGCCGGCATGGTCGATCGCTCGTCGCGACCCAGGAAGCTTTACCGTCCGACCGAGGCCGCCACTGTCGGAGCGTATTGTCGCGCTGCGGAGCCAGCGCCTGACCGGCAAGCACATCGTGGGGTCTCGCCGGCCACCGTCAGCCGGGTGCTGAAGCGGACTGGCCTGTCGCGGCTGAAGGATATCGAGCCGGCCGAGCCGGTGCGCCGCTACGAGTGAGCCCATCCAGTCGAACTCATCCATCTCGATATCAAGACGCTCGGCCGTTTCGAAGCGGTCGGTCACCGCATCACCGGCGACAGAACCAGGCAAAGTTCGAGGCGAGGCAACAGGTGGGGCGCTGGATGGGAACATGTCCATGTCTGCATCGACGACGCCTCACGTATCGCCTTCACCGACATCATGCCCGACCAAACCGCCCTCGGCGCGGTCGCCTTCCTCAAAGCAGCTGTTGCCTACTATGCTAGCCTTGACGTCACCGTCTCGCGCGTCATGACCGACAATGGCCCCTGCTACACATCCTTCGCCTTCCGCGACGCTTGCCGGGAACTCGGCCTCAGGCCACATCCGCACCAGACCATACACGCCAAAGACCAACGGAAAGGCCGAGCGCTTCATCCAGACCGCCCTTAGAGAGTGGGCTTACGCACGCGCCTATGAAACCTCAGATCGGCGTGCCAAAGACCTTCCAGTCTGGACCACATGTACAATTGGCACAGGCCCCATGGCAGCCTAGGCTCAAAGCCGCCGATCAGTCGCCTCGTTCACAATCAGGACAACCTGTTGAGGCTCCACATCTAGCCATGGGCAAGTTGAGCAGCACCTCTCGCGCCGGCCTATCAAGCCCATATCGCCGTTGTGGTGATTATCCTTGCGCACATTCGAGTCGATACGGATGGCTAGGTATCCGCTGACATGCCGATTGTACAAGGCAAGTGAAAAAACTACCGGGCAATCAAAGCAGACATTTCTGGACTGTTTGCCGACCGAGGCAACGCATAGTCAGCTGGATAAAGGCCCCCGGCGCTAATTCTGGTCGGCCATGTCAACCAAGTCATCCGGTCTATCTTGTCAGTAGGATGCCGCCCTGAGGCTGGCTGGAAAGGTTTTCTTTCTCCTACCCGTCGCGCGGAGGGCGGGAAGGCAAAAGTGAAACTCGCGAAGCCACTCATTTCAGAGGGTATATTGGTCTGAGCGTGCCTAGGCATGATCCAAAATGCCCGTGGGTACTGCGCGGGATTGTTGTGCATCAAAAACACGATGGAAAAAATCGTCATATCTATCAGATACTTGGGCGCCCATGGTGGAGTGCTGGGGCTGCTAACTGGGGTATGTAGAAAGTGACTGCTCATGAATTTCCACGCTTGGGCATGATCGCATCTGCTCAGTACTCCGACGTCCCGATCAACCACGGATTCCGAACGCTCATCTTTCTCGCTGGCGCCCCTCGGAACGGCTGAACGGCCGCTCTGCTACTCTGGCGGAGACGCCGTTTCGAAGATGCACGCAAGGCAGGCTGGCGGAAATCCAGGGTCTGAGCTGCGCCGATGGCGCTTGCAAGGACGACGGGAGAACACCATCTAAAGGTTGATAGCGAACAAGCTGGAAACGTCGGTTCGAGTCCGGCGGCCCGGACCAATCAGGGTTTCGTCTAGGGGTTAGGACGCCACACTTGATAAACGCCGCTCCCTTCCGGTCGAGCGGCGTTTTCGTATGTTCTGTAAAAAGCGAACGAACGGCCCGCCTTGTGAAAGGGCGAGCCGTTCTTTTCGGATTTGTCATTCCCTGACGGCTGGGTAGGGTCAACTTGGCCTGCTGCCCTGTCCACTGAACCGGCAGCAGGCCAGAGAGACGCACTCCGGCGGGCTTTTTTTGCGCGACTTCGATAAACGACGGATGAACCTGCGATTGTAGGCCTATCTTCCAGCAGCCGAGATGTGCAACTCGGCTTAACGATCGATCTCTCCGAACACGATGTCGAGCGAACCAATGATCGCGGAGACATCGGCGATCATGTGGCCCCGACACAAGAAATCCATTGCCTGCAGATGGGCGAAGGAGGGTGCTCGGATCTTGCACCGGTACGGAACATTGCTGCCATCGGAAATCAGATAAACGCCGAACTCACCCTTCGGTGCTTCAACCGCAGCGTATGCCTCTCCGGCGGGCACGTGATGCCCTTCCGTGTAAAGTTTGAAATGATGGATCGTCGCTTCCATCGAGCGTTTCATCTCGGCACGCGACGGTGGCGTGATCTTTTGATTTGGAAGTGCGACCGGGCCCCGGCCTTCCGGCGACCGTAATTTTTCCAGGCATTGCTTCATGACCCGCACCGACTGGCGCATTTCCTCCATGCGGACGAGATAGCGGTCATAGCAGTCCCCGTTCTTGCCGATGGGAATGTCGAAATCCATCTCGGGGTAACATTCATATGGCTGCGCCTTGCGCAAATCCCAGGCTGCGCCCGATCCGCGTACCATCACGCCGGAGAAGCCCCAAGCCCAGGCATCGTCAAGACCGATCACGCCGATATCGACGTTGCGTTGCTTGAAGATGCGGTTGTCTGTGAGCAGCACTTCGAGATTGTCGCAGACCTTGAGGAACGGGTCACAGAAATCCCAGATGTCGTCCAGAAGCTTCGGAGGCAGATCCTGATGCACGCCGCCGACCCGGAAATAATTCGCGTGCATGCGGGCGCCTGAAGCGCGCTCGTAGAAGACCATCAGCTTCTCGCGCTCGGCAAAACCCCAGAGCGGCGGGGTCAGCGCGCCGATATCCATGGCTTGCGTCGTCACATTGAGAAGGTGCGACAGAAGTCGGCCGATTTCGCAAAAAAGGACACGGATGAGCTGTCCGCGCCGCGGAACCGATATTTCGAGCAGCTTCTCGGCGGCGAGGCAGAATGCATGCTCCTGATTCATCGGCGCGACGTAGTCGAGCCGGTCGAAATAGGGCAGGGCCTGCAGATAGTTCTTGTGCTCTATTAGCTTCTCGGTCCCGCGATGGAGCAGGCCGATATGCGGATCGACGCGCTTGACGACCTCGCCATCGAGTTCAAGCACGAGCCGCAAGACACCATGCGCGGCCGGATGCTGCGGTCCGAAATTGATGGTGAAGTTGCGAATTGCGGCCTCGGCCATGGCGATCCTTCCGGCCTCGTAGTTCGCAGTCGATCTCGAATGCCCGATGCAAAGTGCGGCGCCTGACCGACGATCAAATCAAGTCAGTCGTCTGGGCCATCGTCACCGATGTTGGCAGCGACCACATGCGACGAATCCAGCCCGACCGCTGCCGACACCGACACGGCAGGTGGCGTCGCATCGATCGAACTTTGCAGGATATACCACTCTTCCGAGCTCGTTTGGGTAATCACGGCATCGACCTCCGATCTAATTTCCTGAGGCAAATCCTCGATGTCGATGACCGCTACGCTCGTGAAGTCTGATCACACAAAGTTGCCGGAGCCTGGGTTACATCTGGGGGAAGTTGCGCGCCCGGGGATTGAGCGTAAACTGGCGACGCCACGCCGAGTGCCAAAAGGACGGCGATTGTCGTCAGCATGCGCATGATCTTTCCGTTCCCGTTTGCTCGAAGGAGGATCATCTTGATGGCAACAAAGAGAATCCCTTAGTTGTGGCCCTCGGGCTGCTACAGATATGGCCAAATGGTGAAGCCGTGCCTCGGAGCTGTTGCCTTGGACATGTAAATCGTGAGACCGGTAATTTTGCTGGGGTAGTGTCTACAGGGATTGGCAGCAAGGTCCGATCCAACACGGTCGTTTTCGTCATGGACGCGACGATCGAATGGATTACCTCGATCAAGGGGCGGAATTTACCCCAGCAAAATTACCGGTCTCCCCCCGAGGATGGGCCGAACGCCCTGCCAGGAAACTCAGGCTCTGATGAGATAGCAGGGCTCCGAAAGCTCACGGCTTCGGAGCAGGTAAGGTACCGATCCGCATCGGCGCCACTCCATTCACCGCACGGGCGCCAACCGGCGCCCCCCTTATCCCTCCACTTGGACTTCTTTCCATGCTCGTTGCGCAGATTAGCGACTTCCATGTCCATCCCGTTGGCCAAATGGTATATGCTGGCATCGACACCAATGCCATGACGCGGCGCGCCATTGCCACGATCGCTGCCCTGGACCCTGTTCCCGATTGCGTCCTCGTCACGGGCGATCTTGCCGATAGCGGGGGCCTGGACGAGTACGGTCTCGTGGTTGATATCTTGTCCCGCCTGGCAATGCCGGTATTCGTCATTCCGGGCAATCACGACCGGCGCGAGACGATGCGCGACGGCCTCGCCGCGGCCTATCCCTATCTGCGCCAAGCTGAGGATTTTCTGCATTACGTTGTCGAGGATTTTCCAGTTCGGCTCATCGGCCTCGACACCGTGGTGCCGGGAAAGGTCGGCGGTGCTATCTGCGCCGCACGAGCGGCTTGGTTTGCCGATCGTCTCGCTGAAGGCGACGGTCGCCCGACGCTGGTCTTCATGCATCACCCACCCTTCGTTACCGGTGTCAGCGGGATGGACGCGACGATGTGCCGAACCGACAGCGCATTCGCGGGGCTTGTCGAAAGCCATCCTGAAATTGAATGCGTGGTCGCCGGCCATCACCATCGCCCCATCATCCGTCGCTGGGCCGGCACGGTCGGCTTCGTTGTGCCCGGAGTGGCGCATCAGCTGGCGCTTGATCTTCGCCCGGGCCAGCCCATCCGATTTATCCTCGAGCCTCCGGGCTTTGCGCTCCACGCCTGGTCGCCCGAGACCGGCTTGGTCTCGCATGTCGCGCCAATCGGCGACTACGGACCGAGTCGCGATTTTTGAATTCCGGTTGTCCGTGGAAGCTCGAGAGATGAGCCGCTACTGCTGGCCTCGGCGGAAGCGGAGGCCGGAACGCGCATCCAAACAGCGCCGTAGTGACGGTCCGGAGGCGGCGTAAATGCAACGGAGGCGCCGCGCCGGCTGTGCCGGCGTTCGCCCTCGCCTCGCCTGCAGCGGGAATAGCGCTGCTGGCTCGCCCGGGTTCGGTCATCGTCAATTACCAGATCACGCACGATCAGCACGGGAAGGAGCCGGTGAGCGACAGCGCAGCGTTCGGCGTCGTTTTGGTCTTCGGCCTATTGGTGCTCAACTGGCTGGCGATCCGCTATATCGATGTTGTCGCCTGGCTGGCGAGCTTCTGATGCGCACGCCGTTCCACCCCCCGGTGCGAGGAACGGGAGAGCACCAAGGACGGCGACGAAATAGCAGGGCGGTACAACCCGCCCCAACCGAAGCCGCGTTCTCGACGACATGGTTACTGTGACAAGACGAACAGGGTATAGGCTATCAGGCAGCAGACTGGTCGCGGAAAGCCCCAGCGTCATGAAGCCGATGAACGAAGAGCACCTCGCGGTTCTACGCAGGCACATGGTCGAGATGATTGCGATCCATGCCGACCTTGCAAGCGAAGAACTCGGCAAGGCAACGCTCGATGAGCGGGTGATGGCAGCGATGCGGCGGGTCCCGCGGCATCTCTTCGTGCCAGCCCCGGTCGCGCCTTATGCCTACCAGGACATGCCGCTGCCGATCGGCTTCAATAAGACTGTCTCGCAGCCCTTCATTGTCGCTCTGATGACCGATCTCCTTGCTCCCCAACCGCACGAGGCAGTGCTCGAGATCGGCACCGGCCTGGGCTATCAAACCGCAATCCTCGCGGAACTCGCCGAGCAAGTTTGGAGCGTCGAGATCATCGAGGAATTCGCAAGCCATGCCGAGGCTCTCCTGCAAGGCCTCGGCTCCTCCAATGTGGGCATTCGTGTCGGAGACGGGTCTCGCGGCTGGCCTGAGCACGCCCCATTCGACAAGATCCTGGTCACCGTGGCGGCTGAGCGGGCGCCGCCTGCTTTGCTTGGGCAGCTCATACCAGGGGGGCGCCTGGTGCTGCCTGTGGGATCTGAAGAAGTGCAGTTGCTGACGGTCATCGACAAGGATGCGGCAGGGCAACTCAAGGCTCGGAAACTCATCCCGGTTCGGTTCAGTCGGCTCGAAACGGTCTAATGAGGGGTGCGGCTGCGCGGAGCCGTGCCGGAAGATCAGGATAACGCGCGCCGCATCGATCACACGGGCGCTGGATGGCATCGCCGATCTTTTGACATCCATGCCGCAACGCTACTCGTCGAGCACGCCTGCAGCCGCCGGTCGCAGCCGCTGGCGATCATGCCGGCGCGGTCGTATTGCGCGCTTCTCAAAGACCCTTATCCAGCCTACTGTGTGCCTACCAGAGGGCGGGTCGCTCATCTGGGAAATGACGGCCAAAGGCTCAAGGAATTCGCCCAGTGGCAAACACGTAGCGGGCAGGAGGTAACGATGGATCTCAAGGACAGGCGCCTCTGGTACGGCGTGGTAGCCGTGATCGTGGTATTGGTCGTGATTGCGTATGCGGCTGGTTGGTTTGGCGGCACACCGATACCAGCGCCGCAGCAGTGAGAGCGATCGTCATTCTCGCTTGGCGGCAGCTGACTGCTCAGTCTCTAAAGGTCGAAGGAAGGGACACCTGATTGGCTGTTTCGCTGGTTCGGCTACCATCCTGACGACGCACAGCCTGGACCGTTTTTGAGATGGCTTCCGCTCAATTTGTTGGAGGACCGGTCCTTGGATCGCGCGCAATCCGCAACACTCCGCCATTGGGCCGGGTAACTTCGATAGTGGTTTCGACACGGACAAACTGCGATCCTACGGAGTAGCCAGGCGCCAGGTCGTGCCGGAAGTCGTACACTGGAGCCACAAGGGCCTAACGACCAGGCGGAGAACTCGCATCGGCCCGGGCCTTCGGCGGTTTCGAAGCTAACTGCCACTCCCTTGATCCCGCTGCCCGGCCAGCAATGGAGCCGGGCTACTCCAGCACAGACTCTGCCCGTCGATCACCTCGATCACACGGACTCCAGACCAACATCGTCGAACAGCCGCGCATTTGACCGCGTTCGCCAAATTAATGGCCGGATCTTTGCGAAGCCTCCACATCTGCGTGAACGAAGCCCTCCAGGCATCATCGTGATTGGACTTCACGATCCGTTGGAGTCACGCTGGCCTCAGGGTATAAGTAGGAAATGGGTGGACCAACTATTGTTCGAATAGGAGGCCAACATGAAGCACCAGACGATCGAGCAACTGCAGATCGTCGCCGAGATTGATCAGGGCTACCCGCGCCAAGCCATGTCGCGCAGCGAACGTCTTGAACGCTGGGCAGAGCTCCTCGAACGGAACCCTGACCGGCGTCTCTCGACACTGCCTCAGACCGAGTATCAGCCGGTTAGAGCACGCGTGGCCATGCGCGGCGACGGCTCGCCGATCTCAGTCGCTTTGGAGGATCCTGTCCTCCGCGCCGCCGGGTTGGAAAACGACAACTACGGCGAAGCGAAGCGGTTCTTCGAACTGACCGACAGGCAATTGCATGAGATCATCTGCTATTGTCATTTTGGCGCAACGGTGACCGCCGCAACGGCCGCCCGTCACATCCGTGCGGTGCGTACCGGGAGACAGCCCGGCATGTTCGCTCGGTTGCGCGACGCGTTCGTCGGATAAAGCCAGCGCCGTTTCGCAGCATCATTTTTGAAGCGGCTCGCATGGAAAGCCGCCGCCGCAGCGCAGGCAAGCGCTCCCCACGCGGGGAGGCTGCGTTGCATGAGGGATGGTGCGGTCATGATTATCCAAGGTCCTTTTCGCGAGCGGCGTCGAGGTCTGCTGGGCTGAGCTGCACCGTTGCGCCGAACTCTGCAGGGCGATTGCCGGCAGGTGAATGAACGCGCCGACGCGTCGCCAGGCAAGCCTGGAGGATCCCCTCAATCGATTCCTCGTCGTGATCAACGCGGTAGTCTCCTGCAGGTTGCCACGCCTCAAAACCCGGCAGCCGGAACGCGACGGTCTGCGTGGTGCGAGTGGCCATGGGTGCGGCTTTTCGCAGGAGCACGCCGACGCCCCTCCTGCATCTTTTCCATCCGAACCGGAAAGATCCCAATGCCAGTACATCCGTGGTCAGCGCTGCCAATACATCCGTGGCCAGCGCCGTGGTTCAAAGGCTCGAACAGAGCGACATGCGCGCCGGATAAGCGCTATACATTCGCTGTCGAAAATTCGGTGCTTCATGGCGGGTCGAAGGTCGCGGACCTATGTCGATCGGGACCGCGAAAGCAAAATCGGCCAAATCCTCACGATCAGTATATATGTCTCGGTGCACATTCAATCGAGACTCAATAGGTTTGGTTCGTAATTGCGCATTAATATAGTCTGTTGTCGGAAAAATTAAGAGGGATGAATTACAATAAAATTGCTTATAGCTCCCCCTTTCTGATGGCCAAAAGTGCCGGTACCAATGACTGATTTACATTTCAAATATTTTAGGTTTGAGGAATTAAAAATTTGGCACTCCTATCAATCGAGTGCCAAAGGGGCTATGTTAAGTGTTGCAGTCGCTCTATGTGCGGCGGCAGAAAGAACCCCCAATGAAATTCCGACCACTCCACGACCGCGTCGTCATTCGGCGCGCTGAAGGCGACAACAAATCCAAGGGCGGAATCATCATTCCCGACACCGCTAAGGAAAAGCCTCAGGAAGGCGAAGTGATCGCCGTCGGCCCAGGCTCACGTGACGAAAGCGGCAAGCTGATCCCGCTCGACGTCAAGGCCGGCGACTTCATCCTGTTCGGCAAATGGTCCGGCACCGAGGTCAAGATCGACGGCGAGGATCTCCTGATCATGAAGGAGAGCGACATTATGGGCATCGTCGAGAAGACCAAAGCGGCCAAGAAAGCCGCCTGACCGGGCGATTTCCGATCCCGCAATTTCAAGACTGAACTGGACGTAAAATCGTGTCTGCCAAGGAAATCAAATTCGCTACCGATGCCCGCGACCGGATGCTGCGCGGCGTCGAGATTCTGAATAACGCCGTCAAGGTGACGCTCGGCCCGAAGGGCCGCAACGTCGTCATCGACAAGGCCTATGGCGCGCCGCGTATTACCAAGGACGGCGTTGCCGTCGCCAAGGAAATCGAGCTTGCTGACAAGTTCGAGAACATGGGCGCGCAAATGGTGCGTGAGGTTGCTTCGAAAACCAACGACATCGCCGGCGACGGCACCACGACCGCGACCGTGCTTGCCGCGTCCATCCTGCGTGAAGGAACGAAGTTCGTGGCCGCCGGTATGAATCCGATGGATTTGAAACGCGGCATCGACCTCGCTGTTGCCGCAGTGGTCAAGGACATCCAAGCCCGCGCCAAGAAGGTCAAGTCATCGGACGAGATCGCCCAAGTCGGTACGATCGCCGCCAATGGCGACGCAACGGTTGGCGAGATGATCGCCAACGCGATGAAGAAGGTCGGCAATGAAGGCGTCATTACGGTGGAGGAAGCCAAGACCGCCGACACCGAACTCGACGTCGTCGAGGGCATGCAGTTCGACCGTGGCTATCTCTCGCCCTACTTCGTCACCAATGCCGAAAAGATGCGCGTCGAGATGGAGGACCCTTACGTCCTCATCCATGAAAAGAAGCTCGGCAACCTGCAGGCGCTGCTGCCGATCCTCGAAGCGGTCGTGCAAAGCGGCAAGCCGCTGCTGATCATCTCCGAGGACGTCGAAGGCGAAGCGCTGGCGACACTGGTGGTCAACAAGCTGCGGGGCGGCCTCAAGGTCGCGGCGGTCAAGGCGCCGGGCTTCGGCGACCGCCGCAAGGCGATGCTGGAAGACATCGCGGTGCTCACCGCCGGCCAGATGATTTCCGAGGATCTCGGCATCAAACTGGAGAACGTCACGATCGACATGCTCGGCCGAGCCAAGCGCGTGCTCATCGAGAAGGATACGACCACGATCATCGACGGCGCCGGCGAGAAAGCCACCATCCAGGCGCGCGTCCAGCAGATCAAGTTGCAGATCGAGGAAACGACCTCGGATTACGACAAGGAGAAACTCCAGGAGCGGCTGGCGAAGCTGGCCGGCGGCGTTGCCGTCATTCGCGTCGGCGGCGCGACCGAGACGGAAGTCAAGGAAAAGAAGGACCGCATCGACGACGCGCTGAACGCCACGCGCGCGGCCGTGGAGGAAGGCATCGTTGCCGGCGGCGGTGTTGCGCTTTTGCGCGCCAAGGCAGTTTTGACTGAGCTTACTGGCGCGAATGCTGACATGACGGCAGGTATTTCGATTGTGCTGAGAGCGCTTGAGGCCCCCATCCGGCAGATTGCCGAGAATTCCGGCGTCGAAGGTTCGATCGTCGTGGGAAAACTGATGGACACAAAGGACCCCAATCAGGGCTTCGATGCGCAGACCGAGCGTTACGTCGACATGGTCCAAGCCGGCATCGTCGATCCCGCCAAGGTTGTTCGAACGGCCCTTGAGGACGCCGGTTCCATCGCCGGGCTTCTGATCACCGCCGAGGTAATGGTCGCGGACATTCCGCGGAAGGATGCGCCAGCTATGGGTGGCGCAGGAGGTATGGGCGGAATGGGCGGAATGGACTACTGAGCGGCGCCTGAAACTATAGCCAGGACGACGGAAGGCCAGCGACGCGGGCACATGCTCGCCGATATCTCGGCGATCATCAGTTCGCTCGACATCGTGTTCGGGGAGATCGATCGATAGCTCGTCGCTGTCGTTTTTGCTACTAAAAATGGTCGTGGAGACAAGAACATGACCGACACTCTTGCCGAGAAAACATGTACGCCTTGTCGCGGCGGCGTCCCGCCGCTCACGCGTGATGAAGCCCAACGCTTCCAGGCTCAGGCTCCCGATTGGGAGCTGGATGACGATGCCCACCGCATCCAGCGGAGCTTTCGATGCCGCAATTTCCGGGACGCGCTCGCCCTTGTTCAGGAGATCGGTGAGCTCGCCGAAACCGAAAGCCATCACCCCGACGTCAGCTTCGGCTGGGGTTATGTGACGGTTTCCCTGAGCACCAAGAAGATAAAAGGACTGCACGAGAACGATTTCATCATGGCGAGCAAGATCGATCGGGTGTTCGATCGCTCGGGCCAGCCCCTCGACCGCCAGCGGTGACACGGCAAAATCCATTGCCAATCAAGCGAGGTCGTTTATGCCACACATCCGAACCGACAATCAGCCCGTAACTCAGATCACGGTTATCGAGCCCGAGCCGGGAAAGCAGGCCGAGGCGTTGTCATTGATGACTGAGCGGGCCCGCTTCATGGCGCGCCAGCCCGGGTTCATCTCCGTCAGCCTGCATCGCAGCCTCGACGGGCGTCGCATCGTCAACTACATCCAATGGCAGAGTCGCGATCTCTTGCGATCGGCTCATAAATCGCCGGAATTCCGCAAGGAGTGGGACCACTTCGATCAGCTAACGGACGAGATCGATCCCAATCTGTACGAGGTAGCCCAGGTGATAGATAGTGGTCAGTAGGCGTGCTGTTCACGTGACCTGAACCTTACGGCCGAGACAGCTCGACATAAGCTGGCGAATTTGAGCCACGACGGCCATGAACGATCGCATTGTAACCGTTTTCGGCGGAACCGGCTTTCTCGGCCGCCGCGTCGTTCGGCATCTCTGCAAGCGCGGGTTTTCCGTTCGGATTGCATCAAGGCATCCGGATCGGGGGCACAGGCTGTTCGCTCTTGACGATCCGCAACTTCAATCGGTCGCGGCCAACATTCACGACGAGCGGTCGGTCGCCGATGCCCTTGCCGGCACTTTTGGTGTTGTAAATGCGGTCAGTCTTTACGTCGAGCACGGACGGGAGACGTTTCATTCCGTGCACGTCGAGTCTGCCCAACGGGTAGCAGCTCAAGCACACCTAGCCGGAACCGAACGGCTCGTTCACGTTTCAGGAATCGGCTCCGACGCTGCCTCGCCCTCGCTCTATATCCGCAACCGTGGCGAAGGCGAACTGGCGGTCCGGGCCGCGTTTGCAGACGCCACACTCATCCGCCCCGCAGTGATGTTCGGGCCGGACGACGCGTTCCTCACCACCATCCTCAAGCTGCTCGGCCGGCTTCCAATCTATCCGATGTTCGGCCGCGGCCTGACGAGATTGCAGCCGGCCTATGTGGAAGATGTGGCGGAGGCGACCGCAAGGGCGCTGCAGGGTACGGAAACGCATGCGATCACATTCGAGTGCGGCGGCCCTCGCGTCTACTCTTACGAGGAATTTCTCAAAGTCGTCGCGCACGAAGCCGGTCTTAAGCCCAAACTGATTCCAATCCCATTTGCCGCTTGGCACGCGCTGGCTTGGTTCGCCGAAATGCTCCCGAGCCCGCCCGTCACTCGGAATCAAGTGGAACTGATGCAGGTCGACAACATGTCATCGCCGGAGATGCCGGGATTTGGAGAACTTGGAATTTCGCCGTACTCGGTCGAGGAAATGCTCCAGGAGATATTGTGGGATCACTGATCAAAGAGCTTCTTCGTCTAGTACGCTCCCGCCAAGGGGAACGATAGGCATGGTCGAGGGCATGGTGAAGTATGCCCGCTCGAACTTCATGACGCCGATACCGGCGGCGGCGAGCGTCGCCTTTCGTGCCCGGCCTGAAGAACCCCGGCCGGGCCTAGCTGGTCGTCGCGATGAGTTCGACGCTGGCGGGAAATTTTACGCTGCTGGGATCGGTCGCCAACCTCATCGTCGTCGAGCAGACGCGCGCCGCCGGCACGCCGCTCGGTTTCGGCGCCTTCTTCAAGGTCGGGCTGCCGCTGACGCCGATAACCCTTCTCGCCGGAACCGTCTGGTTCGCAATGTAAAGTTTCATGAAATAAGCCTGTGTCGGCGGCGTTCAGCTATAAATAAGACAGGAGCGGAATGCCCCGGTCTGATCAGCCGTGCCGTAGCGTCTTGATTGGGCTCGCTCGGCTGGGAGGTGCGACAGGAGTTACGTTGGAATCCCTGGCTGTGGGGGTACCGTCCGGCAGAGAAAGGCGGATAATCCGCATATGACCGCAGAGCAAAACGCCAAGTCCGAGGAAAGTAATGGCAAGTGGCGATTTGTCAGCCTGCTATACTGGGTCTACGAGCGTCGGCTGCTGCGCCAAATTCGGGGACGGGTATTCCCACGCCATGTCGGTTTCATCCTGGACGGCAACAGGCGCCATGGACGTCAACGAGGACTGCAGGATTTCAACGAGATTTATCGGCGCGGTGCTGAGAAGCTCGACGACGTGCTTAGTTGGTGTGCCGAGTTGCAGATCCCTACTGTCACGCTCTGGGTATTCTCGACGGAGAATCTCAAACGTTCGCCCGAGGAAATTTCTGGGATTCTCGCGGCAGTCGAGTCCAAGATCGCCGCTCTTGCCAGCGATCCGCTCACGCATCGACAACGTATCCGGGTGCGGGCGATCGGCAGACTCGACATCCTACCGGGATCGGTCATCGCTGCCATTCGAATGGCGGAAGCGGCGACTGCGCAATACGATTCCCTGACGCTGACGATTGCGGTCGCTTACGGCGGGCGCGAAGAGATCGCCGACGCAGTCCGCTCCCTGCTTCGAGACGAGGCAGCTCAGGGGATCGCGTTGCCGAGCATCATTGAGCGCGTCACCCCCGAAGCCATCGCTTGCCACCTCAGGGTTAACCTGCAAGCCAGAAGGGTGGCAGTGATCTTGCCATGCGCGTGGCCCATGCAATCGGCGGCTGCCGGCGTCCGCAGTTCTGTTGTGAAGTGGCGGGCCACGACCGATGAAGATGAGCACTATGCCTTCACCAGAGCACTCCGATGACCCCCCCCCGCGACGTTCAAAAAGACCTGGAGCCTGCCGCCGCTGAGAGATTTCAACGTCATAAACCTCAGCAGCAACGATGCTGGCCCGCCGCGCCGGACTGCAGCTCTCCCTGTTTCGGCGGACAGGGATGATCGCCGTAGGAGCAGAATACGCAGCAATCTCCCGTTAGAGGCTTGAGCAGAGTCTTGCAGCTTTCGCATTCGTAGAAATACCGGCAGGCATCGGTAGGCATTGTCTCGGTCCTGCGGTGGCCGCAGGATGGACAGGTGATGGTGCTGATGAGGTCGGTCATTGCTCATTTACCAAGGCTGCTGCATAGCCGGCATTGGCGGAAGCATCGGCGATCGCGGCAGTGCTCGTCTTGCCATCGTCGAAGACAACCGTTGCAGTCTTGGTACTGACATCGGTTGAAACCGAGACAATGCCGTCGAGGTGCCTGATCGCGGTTGCAACGGTGATCGGGCAGAGCGGACAGGTCATGTCGGGCACTGAGAATGTGGCGGTGCGCTGTGCTGCGGCGGCAGGCAAGGCGGCAAGAAGCAGCGCAACAACTGCAATGACGATGCGCATGGCGGGATCTCCTACAAATTGAGCCGTCCGAAGACATCGACAGCGGCCGCTGACGCCGCAATGAGGCTCGCGGCCAACAGGATGAAACGGGTGGAACGGCGATAGACGGGACTGGCGCAAAGCGAGCCCGGAAGGCAAGCGGCCTCGCTGCGGCGGTAGCGCCAGAATCCAAGACCGATGGAGACGGCTGCGAGCGTGAGGAAATATGGCTGGTAAGGCGCCAGCGCGGTGAGGCGCGCGATCCAGGCGCCACTAATTCCTACGAGAGCGAAGGCGAGGGGAACGACACAGCAGGCGGAGGCGAGGAGACCTGCCGAGAGCCCGCCGAGAGCGAGCGACAGCGCAGCCCGCGATGTCTTTGAATTGTCGACGATCAATGGTCTGCTCATGCCGGCCTTCCTACGCGGTTCGAGACGAATAGGTTGATGGCGCCGCCCGACAACACGATCAACAATCCGGTGCCGAGATTGAACATCAGAATCTCGACGCTGGCGTCGAGTGGATGGAAAAGGGTCAGCGCTGCTGCGGTGATACCAGCGACGGAAAGACTTGCGGCGAAGATCACTGGCGCCGGGTTGAAACTGGCTGCATGGCGCAGCATGAGGGCCAAGGCGAGCGACAAAGGCAGGGTGGTCAGCACCAACGTGGCAATGCAAGAGGCCGTCTCACCGGGAGGCGCGCTGCCGGGAACCATCGGGGTCCAGAATCTCAGGCACTGATAGCCGATCGAGGAAAGCCAAAGGGTGAGTGCCGGAAAGGGCAGCCACAGCCAGTGACGCGAACGGCCGGGAAGGCAGATGAGGAATGCCGCGACTGCGGCAAGGATACCGGTGAAGACAGCCCCCGTGAGGCTCAAGGCGAAGCGGATCTCGACCAGGCGAACGAAGAGGCCTGGCCGCCAGCCATGGGCAGCGGCGATCATGACGAGGATCAATGCCGCCAGGAGCAAGAAACCGGTGGCGCGCAGCAGTGGCGGACGGAGCCGCCTGACCGGCCTCAGATTGGTCGCAAGCGCGGAGATGAGATCATCCGTGGGGATCATGTTTCGCTCCCGCCTGAGAAGAATTGCCGCAGACGCCGGATGGCACGGTGGGTGGCGATCTTGAGCGCCGCCACGGTCATACCGCTCGCCGCCGAGGCCTCCTTCAGCGACAGTCCTTCGATCTTGGTGAGCCGCACGGCTTCGCGCTGTCTGGAGGGAAGGCGGTCGAGGGCAGCAGTGATGTCATGGATATTCGTCATGTCCTCAAGGTTCGCGGACGGATCGGCAAAGGTTTCATAGTTAGGCTCAGATTCCGTTTCGAGGGCCCGGCGGCGGCCCTGGCGGCGCAGTCGGTCGATCAGTCTGCGTCTGGCAATGGCCGTGAGCCAGGGACCGAAGGGCCGCGCCGGATCGTAGGTCGCACGCGCAGCGTGCAGGGTGAGCAGTATATCCTGCACCGCGTCCTCGACGTCGCTGGGGTTGCGGTGACAGCGCGCGGCGTGGGCGCGGAGATATGGTGTGATGCTCTCGAGGAGCCGCCGGTAGGCATTGGCATCGCCGTCCTGCGCTCTTGCCATGAGGATCGACCAATCCAGCTCCCGCACCTGCGGCGGAGGAGCAGCTCCCCCTCTCACAAGCTTCAACACAGGAGGGGTGGTCATTGCCCATACGCCTCCGAAGCAAATCGTCGCACGACCATCCGGTCAAGGGAAATAGGCCCCGCGCCAAGGGCAATGATGGAGATTGCCATGGCGGCCCAGGGTAGATGGAAGTTGGCCCAGCCATCGGGCACCACAAGCTGGATGACGCTGGTCATGACGAGCATTGCCAGGGCGGCGAAGCGGGTGGCAAGGCCCAGTACCAGCAGCACCGGCAAAGTGAGTTCGGCGGTTGCAACGAGAAAGGCCACGGCATCGGGCATGGGGAAACCATATTCGGCACCGAAGATGTGCAGTTTGAACTCCTCTTCGAACAGATAGATGGCGATGTCCGAAAGTTGAAGGAAGCCGTCCCAGCGGGTGAGGCCGGAGCGGAAAAACGGCACAGCGAGTGCTGCTCGCAGAAACAGTGGCGCCGAAGCCATGGCGGCAGAAGAAAGCCACCTCGTCAGTGTACGGACCAGTTCCGGCGCCGAAATCATGATGGTGCACCTCCGGTATCCTGTTCGAGGCTCCAACCGATGAAGGCGCCGGCTTCTATCAGTCCGGCCAAAATCGTCCTGAGATCGAAGTACGGTGTGGCTTCGAGTGCGGCGATAGCCGCGGCCACCACTGGCCTACCGGCACCCAGGGTCCTGACGAGGGCCGCAGCTCCCATCGGCAGTTGGTTCACTACAACTTCGGCGCTCGAGCGGATGATGAGGGCATCCTCGCCACCGGCTTCGAGATCGACAGCTCCGGGCTCGCCGCCAGCAACGTTCATGCGCCAGATGGTGAGGGCGGGAAACCGCGATTGCGTCACCCGGAGCGAAGGATGGAGCGCCAGCCGGACTAGGGCCAGACGGTCCTGATCGATTGTGAGGAGATCATCGGCGGAAAGCGGCTCCGCTTCGGCCGCATGATAGGCCCCGATCCACGCGCGTTCGATCCTCGCCACGTCGGCGAGATAGGGGAGTGCCGCCGCAGGATCGAACCCATCGATGAATTCGGGGAAGCCTGCGCCGTAGCCCAACATGATGGGCGACTGCGGCGGATTGGCAGTTACGAATTGCCCCGTCATGGCACGGAAGAATTCATCCCCGACGATGCGGTGAACCGCCGGGTAGTTTTCCTTCAGTGTCTCGATCAGGCCGGCCACGACATTGTTGCGATAGACCGCAAAGCGGCGCAGACTTGGTAAACCATCGGGCCCCACGAGGCCCCGCGGCGCGGCGCGAGCAGCATCGAGCAGGGCCAGGGCGAACTCCTGTTGCCGTTCAGCCAGTCGTTGCAAGGCGCATCTCCTGCCGTGGCGCGTGAGACTTCATATACACTTCGGCTCGCATGGCCTCGGCGTGCAGCTCGTTCCATGACGGCAAATCGGCATCCCATTCGATCAGCGTCGGCGTGGGGCCGAGTTTATCGATCGCGTAGGCGTAGAGCTGCCAAACCATGGGGTCGACCGGCCGGTTGTGGGTGTCGATGAGCAGTGGCCTCTGTTTCTCATCGATTTCCGGCGTGAAGCCGGCAAGATGTATTTCCTGCACGGCGCCGAGCGGGTAGGCATTGATATAAGCGAACGGGTCCCACTGCTGATTGGTCGAAGCGACATGGACGTTGCTCACGTCGAGCAGCAGTCCGCAGCCGGTGCGGCGCTGCACTTCGGCGATGAAATCAGGTTCGGCATAGGTGCTTTCGGCAAAGGCGATGTAGGTAGAAGGATTTTCCAGCAGCATCTGGCGGCCTAGCGTTTCCTGCACCTCGTCGATGTGTGAGGCGATGCGCTGGAGCGTTTCCCTCGTGTAGGGCGTCGGCAGGAGATCATTCAGAAACACATCGCCATGACTCGACCATGCAAGGTGCTCGGAGAAAAGGCCCGGCTGGTAGCGGGCGATCAGGTCTTTCAGGCGCCTCAAATGGTCTTGGTCAAGGGGCTTGGCCGCGCCGATCGACAGACCGACGCCGTGCAACGATAGCGGATAACGCTCGCTCACCGCCGCGAGGTAGCGGTGCGGTGGCCCGCCGGCCCCCATGTAGTTTTCGGCGTGGACCTCGAAAAAGCCGACGTCCGGCGGTTCTTCTGGAGGTTCGCGACAGTACCCGCGGAGGTTACGGCGGCTCAGATCTCCACGGATCACGAATCTGTGTAGTGCGGCGGTTGGGGCCGCTATGTGGGATCGCCGGGAAAGAACAACGCACTTGAGGCGACGGGCGCCGCAAATCAACCGCAGATGAGGCTTGATGAGGCGGCCGCATCGCCATCGCGGCTCCGCAAATTGACGGTTCGTCGGAGGACATCCGGCGCCGCCTATCCAGATTTTTACCTCACCTCGTGCCATTGGCTTCCAAGTGGGGTCGCCAGACGGGTAGCAGGGGTCGGCGACTGGGGTCAAAAGGGCTCGCGATCCCCCTAAAAACCGACCCCAATATGCCATGATATCCCGCAATACGACAAGTCAGAAAATTTATATGATTCAATGGGTAGTGGCGTGATCTAGCGTGATCGAAAGAGGTCGAGTGGGATGGTTGTGCATCACGCTCAATCACGCTGGATCACGACAACGCACAGTGAAGCAAGGTGCTGCCATATCACCTCGCGCTGGTGAACGCCAAGACACTCAAGGGAGTTGCTGTGCGGCCCAGACTGGGGCAGGGGATTGGGAGTGGGAGAAGGGTCGCTACTGAAAGGCTGGCCGGTTGTCATCCCACTTTCGCGCAAAACTGCCAGTGGGCCCCTTAAATTCCGGTTCCCTCTTCAGTCCTAAACCCGGAGTCCACGGAGCCGGCAAAAGGCCATACACTCGTATATAGGTCCCTATGGCCTCTCATACTGCCACGGGAATAGGCGTGGTTACTTTCTATGGGAGCGGCTTTTGGTGGATGGGTGGAGCGTTCGAAAGTTGTTATCGTGTAAGAAAACAACGTGGTTAAGGATAGGTAAAAATTTAGATCGTCGTTGATCGAACAGAATTGTGTGCCGCATATAACTCATCATTGATCGCATGCATTGGATGCTGGACATTCCGCAGGCGGCGTGTAATGTATCGGCATATATCCAATAGATCGTCGGCAGACGAATATTGACCCACAGCCTGCGCACTGTAAGGGGGGCGCAGTTGTTGTGCTGCTCATTCGAGCGCAGGCGGATGGCAAACCTCGTTTCCTGGAGGATGTCATGCCCGTTCATCCGACTTATCCCGGCGTATATATTGAGGAAATTCCAAGCGGCGTCAGACCGGTAGCCGGGGTGGCGACTTCGATTGCCGCATTCGTCGGGACGTTCCGAAAAGGCCTGCTGGACGAGGCAGTCCAGCTTCTGAGCATGGCTGATCTCGAGCGCGAATATGGCGGGCTCGATCGAAACAGCGAAACATCCTATGCGATCCAGCAATTCTTCCTCAACGGCGGTACGGAAGCCTGGGCGGTTCGCATCGCCGACACTGTCACCGGCAATGCCGCTGTGCCGCCGACGAACGCACGCTCGGCGGAGATAATCCTCACGACGGTACCCGGCGGCGCCGTTCAGATCTTTCGGGCGCGCGCCGGACATCGCATCCGCGGCCAGAGCGCCGAAAACCCCGGAGCCTGGGCCAATGCGCTTCGGCTCGACGTGGACTATGACACGGCCGATCCAGCAGAGCAGTTCAATCTGACGATCAGCGAGGTGAGGGTCGATGGGGACCGTACCTTGGTGCTGCAGACGGAGACGTTTCGCAATCTGACGATGCGCCCCGACACGGCCAACAACGCACTCGAAGCGGTCAACCAGGGATCGCGGCTGGTCCAGCTCGATCGCGCCGGCTTGAACCCGGCTGCGATTCCGAACCCCTTTGTCACGACATTTCGGCCTGCGTCGAACGGCACGCTGGGTGGACCGTTGCCAGTGCCGGTAGCCATCCCGGCCAACAACGCCGCCTTCAACGTGAATATCGGCGCAGGTGTCATAAACGGCACTATCCAGTATGGCGCCAGCCCGGTGCCGACAAGCTACGCGGGCCTCTTGCCCTTTGTGCAGGCAGCGATCCGGCGTGCGGCGGACGATATCGGCGTTGCCGACGGCCTGAAGCCATTGCTCAGTGGGGCAGTGGTCAAGCTGGTTGGCGACTCGACCGTCAACAATGGCGCGCGCTTCTTCGTGCAGCTGGGGCGCAGCGCCCGTCCTTTCGATCCGGCGACCAGCATCGTCTTTACCGGTGCAGCGACCGTCGGTGGCGCCAACGGCATCCGCCTTGCCACTGCCAATGGCGCTGTTCCAAACGACCAGCAGCAGAGGCCCGTGACGTCGGGGCTGGGTCACGACGGCACCCCGCCGGCGCCCGGCGACACTTTCCGGCCGATACCGATCAATTTCTTCATCGGCACGGCGGTGCCGCGCACCGGTCTCCAGGCCCTTGAGGACATCGATCTTTTCAACATTCTGTGCGTTCCGGAAGCAACGACGCTGCAGCCGGACTCGACGATGCGTACTTTCTATGCGGCGGCGGAATCCTATGTCGAATCCCGTCGTGCGATGCTGATCGTCGATATCCCGGACGATGTCCGTCGACTCGATCAGATGCAGACATGGCTGACGGAGAATGAGGGCCTGCGCCATCCCAATGCTGCAGTCTATTTTCCCCGAACCAACATCGTAGACACGCTAAACAGCAACCGGCCGCGCTCGATGGCGTCGAGCGGCACCATCTCCGGATTGTGGGCACGCACCGATTCGCAGCGCGGCGTCTGGAAGGCGCCAGCCGGGACCGACGCGCGCCTGCGGAATGTCGAAAGTCTCGGCTATTTGTTGACGGATCTGGAAAACGGCACGCTCAATCCGCTCGGCGTCAACTGCCTGCGCAACTTCCCCGTCTACAGCAACATCTGCTGGGGCGCCCGAACGCTCGACGGGGCCGATGCGATCGCGTCGGACTGGAAATATGTGCCGGTCCGGCGAACCACGCTGTTCATCGAGGAAAGCCTCTATCGCGGCACCAAATGGGTTGTCTTCGAACCGAACGATGAACCGTTATGGGCGCAGATCCGGCTTAATGTCGGCGCCTTCATGCATGATCTCTTCCGCAAGGGCGCCTTCCAGGGGACGACAACGCGCGAAGCCTATTTCGTCAAATGCGACAGCGAAACGACTACGCAAAGCGACATCGATCTAGGCATCGTCAATATCGAGGTCGGTTTTGCTCCGCTGAAGCCGGCCGAATTCGTCATCCTGAAGATCCAGCAGATCGCCCGGCAAACGGCAGAGTAAGGAGGAACGGTCATGGCACCCTTCACAGCGAACCCGCGCCGTTTCGACCCGTACAAGAATTTCAAGTTCCGGGTTAAATGGGATGGCCGCTATGTGGCCGGCATCAGCAAGCTCGGCGCGTTGAAACGCACGACGGAAGTTGTCGAGCACCGCGAAGGCGGCGACCCGTCGACTGGCCGTAAATCGCCTGGGCGAACCAAATACGAGGCGATCTCGCTGGAGCGCGGCGTCACCCACGATCTCGAATTCGAGCAATGGGCAAACAAGGTGTGGAATTTCGGCGCCGGTCTCGGCTCTGAAGTCTCGCTCGCCGATTTCCGCAAGGACGTCATCATCGATGTCTTCAACGAGGCCGGACAGAAGGTTTTGTCCTACCAGGTCTTTCGCTGCTGGGTGTCGGAGTACCAGGCGCTGCCCGATCTCGACGCGAATGCGAACGCCGTGGCGATACAGACGCTCAAGCTCGAGAACGAGGGCTGGCAACGCGACATCGCCGTGGTGGAGCCCGTCGAGCCCAGTATCGTGCCAGCGTAATTCCGGCGCCGTTCTCGTGAACGGCCAGAGAGAGATCGGCGATGCGAGAAAGTGCCACCGTCCTATTGGCACATGGTCTGCCGGAGGCGGGCGTCCGTCACCTCGACGCGCAATTGCGCGGACTGACCGGCCATGAGGAGGCCATGATCGGCGATTGCCCGGTACGGATCACTCCGGCCGAATGCACTACGGCCGTGCTTGCGGCGGTGACACGGCGCATCGGCAAGCTTGAATCCGTGACCCCGGAGATGGTCGCTGAGCTTGTCGTCGGTGATCGCGAACGCCTGCTGCTGACGCTATGCGAGATGACATTCGGTCCGGAACTCGATCTGGTCACGACCTGTCCGAAAGAAGGGTGCGGCGCGGTCTCGGAAGTCCCGGTGTGGATCGGCGACATCATCGGGCGCCAGGAGGCTGTCGCGGAAATCGAACACGAGATCAGGCCGGCTACGCCGAAAGGCGAATGGCAGATTCGCTTCAGGCTCCCGTCAGGCTGCGATCAGGAGCGGGCAGCCCAAGCTGCACTGTCCAATCCGGCCGATGCGGCACGCGCGCTCATCATCGGCTGCGTTGTCGCTATCACAGACCCCTCCGGAGCGGCGGTGCCGCCGGGCGAATTGCCTGCGGCGTTTGAAACGGCGCTGTCCGACGCATTCCAGCGTCTCGACCCCTTCGCGGAGTCGACCACCGCGATCGTCTGCCCAGTGTGCCGAACCGAAACCAAGGTGGTCCTCGACGCCTTCTCGGTCCTCCATGCCGGGTTGAACCGGGGTGCCGGCATCTATGCCGACGTCTACCGGATGGCGCGCGCCTATCACTGGAACGAGCGCGATATTCTCGCGCTGCCCTTAGCTAGGCGCAAACGCTATCTCGAACTCGCCTCGGGCGTGGAGGGTGGAGCATGAGCAGTTTCGCGGAGCGGCTGGTTTCCCGTGGCGCGCGTGTCGCTTCCGTCCCAGGTTTTGCCACGCTTCAGCCAAGGCCGCTTTCGCGCTTCGAGGCCGTACCCGCAACCGCCGCTGACGGCCCGGACGGCCCGGACGGCGGGGCCGTCCACGCTCGCGCACTGGCTGCAAGCGCTGAACATATCTCGGCTGCCGGCCCCGAGAGAAAGGCAACCCATCCAGACAGTTTCCGGATGGTCGCGACGGATTCTGCGGCGCGTGCCGGTCCGCTGGAACGAGGGGGTTCCGAGATTGCCGAACAGAACATTTTTGACCAACGGCCAAGTCCGATGACCATACCCTCGCGCAGGGGGCCGCATTCGCAAGATGCAGCGGCGCCGATACAAGTCTTCGAACCCGAATCGCGTTCCATCGCACCAATGGAATCGCCGGAGGACGCTGTCACGGTCTCGATTTCCAAGGATACGATCGTCAGCGCCTCGCGATCAAGCGAATCCGCCGAACCGTTGGATATCGCGGCTGTTGCCGAGGTGACGTCGCGGCCTCGTCAGCCCGCCCTCGATTCAGTTGGAAGTGTCGCCACTGCGGAGCAGGCCGCGCTGACGTTTGCCGACATCGGCAAGCGTCCCGTCGATCCGCGGATCGATGCAGCCGAGGCGAACCGTGCTCCGTCGCTCGCCGTTACGGTCGGCCGGATCGATGTGCAATTCGTGCAGCCTCCGCAACGCCCCGTTGCCGCGCCGCAGCCGCAGCGTTCGCGTGGCTTCGAAACTTACGCCCGCGCCAGACGCGGCGAACCGCGTTAGGAGGGCGCATGGCGACGCACGCCGCCATCGCTGCGGTCAGCCGGACGCTTCGGACCGTGCTGCTCGACCGCATGGTGATGCCGGTTTCGGTGACGCTTGCGCCACCCGACGTCACAGTTGCCGGTATCGATGGCGCCCGCGTCAATCTCTACCTGATTCAGCTGATCGAGAACGCCAATCTCAAGAACCAGGAGATTCCCGGAAAAGGCAGTCCCGCGGCGTATGGGCATCCGCCTCTATCGCTCAATCTCCGCTATTTGATGACAACGCACAGCGCCATCGAGACCCAGCCCGACGCGGATCTCAATGCGCAAACGCTGCTGGGCGATGCGATGCGCGTGTTCAACGACTTCGGCAACCGCGTCGATCAGCTTGCCATTGTCAACCCCGCGGCCGGTACGGTTGGCGATCCGCTGCTGGACCCGGTGCTGGCCGATGAGTTCGAGCGGGTGAAAATCGTGCTGCATCCCGCCAGCCTCGACGACATCACCAAGGTCTGGTCGGCAGTGTCGGGCACCAACTTCCGCAGGTCGGTCGTCTACGAGGTCACCGTGATCCAGATCGAAACGATCGAACCAAGGGTTCGCCCGCAGCCGGTGGAGACGCGCCGCATATTCATGACTGTACGCCGGCGCCCCGAAATTCTCGATGCCTACGTGACGCCGGCATTGAACGGTCCGATCGGGGAGATTCGGGCGCGCATCGGCGACGAAATCACCATTTTGTCGGAAGGTGCGCTGGCCGACCGTCTTTATGTGCGGCTGGGCATGCTCGATCCTATTCGTGTCAGCCCGACCGCCGACGGCCGAATACGCATCGCGCTGCCCGATGCGCAGTATCCCGCCGATCTCGACAATCCGCTGCCGCGTCCGATTCCGCCCCAGCAACGCTTGCAGCCGGGCCCGCTCGAAGTGCAGGTCATCGCAGGCCACCCCATCGAGGGCGTTGAGGGCGGTCTGGGACATGGCGCGGCGATCGCAGGCACGCGGCGCTACTCGTCCAACCTCGCGATGCTCCAGCTTTGCCCAACCGTGACATCGGTCGTACCGGTGGCAGGAAACGCGACGACGGTGCTCAGGGTCAATGGCCAGCGCCTGTGGCACGCGCGCGCCCGCGTCGCCGAAGTGATCGTCGGTGACGCGGCCATTGCTGTTCGTGCGCCGGCTGCGGGGGATCCCTGGGCTGCGCCCACGCCGACCGCCGTCGAAGTTCCGATGAGCGCGGCCATGGACATCCTCGTCGTATCACCGACGCCTTATCTCGTGGCGATGCAGGTTGATGGGGCGCGAAGCCGCGACCCCGGCATATCCTTCACGCTAGGGCCGTGATTCCGATGAACGTTGCACCCAATCCGAAGCTGGACAAGGATCGCGCAGCGGAGCAACTGCCATGGCGCGACCGCAACCGACGGCTGGTGGACTTCGGGCTTGCCTGGCTCAACGCCTTGCTGACCGATCATGTTATGGCGCTACGCGCTCTGCCGCGCAGCCGTGGCGGACTGTCAGATGCCGAGGCCGACTGGCTCCTGGACAACGCCTGTCGCGCTGCAATCGCTCCGTCGCCCGAAACGCTTGCCACGCGTGAAGCCTATGACCGCGCGCGTGCGGATTTGCTGGCGTCTGAAGAACCCTCCGCGATTGACCGCCTGGCAGCGCTGTTTCAGCTCTCGCCTTTCGACGAAGACGTCCTGCTGCTTTCGCTCGCCCCGCAGATGCGGGCGCATTTCGCGTCGATCTACGGTCATTTGCATGGTCGCGCGGCGATCAGCCATGCAACGCCGCATCTCGCCATGACCGTCTTCGCCGCCGGCGCGGAAACCGAAGCACGGGCCTGGGAGCGCCTTTCACCAGATGCGCCGCTACGCCGCTTCCTGCTGATCGAAAGTCCGGACCGCACGCTTCTGCCGCTGTCGCCGATCATGCTCGACGAACGCATGACACGACTTCTGTTGGGCGATCAGACGGAGGAGCCGCGCACGCGGTCCATGCTTTCGGAGCCAGAGCCCACGGTCTTTCCGGAGCGCCATCGTGCTGGTGTCGAGAAATTAGCCGCGCGCATCAGGACTGCACGCCGCCCGCTTGCCGCCATTGTTGGTCCGAAGCGCAGCGGCCATGCCGCTGCGGCGCGCGCATTGGCCAGCCAGTTCGGCCTGGAGCTTGCGGTGTTGAAACCGCGGCCTTTCGAGCCGATCCAGGATCTACTGGCGTTGCTGTCGCGTGAGGCTGCGCTCGGCGGCTTTGCCTTGCTGGTCGACAGCGCCCAGCCCGACAATAGACGCTTTCTCGATGACCAGATAAACGCGCTGGTGATCGTCACTGCGGAGACGCGCCCCGATTTGCCCTTCGGTGTTCCGCATTTGCGTCTCGAAGCGCTGGATCAGGCCGATCACATGGCGCTGTGGCGTGAAGCGCTCGGCCTGCACAGCGTGGAAACGGACAAGCGGATAGAGGCCATCGCCGACCAGTTCAGATTCGACCCGTCCGAGATCGCCGCGATCGCTGCCGCCGGCGGCGATCTGTGGCAATCGTGCCGAGAACACGCCGGCCGCAACCTTGACGAACTCGCCGAGCGGGTCGTGCCGCGCTATGGCTGGGACGATATGGTCATGCCGGCCGATGTGCTGCACGACCTCAAGGCGGTGACTGAGCAGGTCCGGCATCGCTCGCTGGTCTACAATCGTCACGGCTTTGGCCGTAAACTGGTGCGTGGCCGCGGTGTTTCTGTGCTGCTGTCGGGTGCGAGCGGCACAGGCAAGACCATGGCCGCTGAAGTGATCGCCCGCGATCTCGATCTCGATCTCTACCGTATTGATCTGTCCGGGGTCATTTCAAAATATATCGGCGAAACCGAGAAGAACCTGAAAGCCGTCTTCGACGCCGCCGAGGCAAGCGGCGCAGTGCTGTTCTTCGACGAGGCGGATGCGCTGTTCGGGAAGCGCAGCGAGGTCAAGGACAGCCACGACCGCTACGCCAATATCGAGATCAGCTATCTTTTGCAGCGCATGGAGAACTATGGCGGCCTCGCCATTCTGGCCACCAACATGAAGGGGCACCTCGACAATGCCTTTCTTCGGCGACTGCGCTTCGCCATAGACATTCCGTTCCCCGACGCGTCGCTGCGGCGCGCGATCTGGCTGAAGGCTTTTCCGGACGAAATGCCGAGGGAGGTACTCAATGTCGACGCATTGGCGCGTCTCGACATCGCCGGCGGTAACATTGCGGTGATCGCGGTCAACGCAGCTTTTCTCGCGGCGGCAGAGGGCAACGCGCTTGCAATGCGCCACATAGCCCGCGCCGCTCGCGCCGAATTCCGCAAGCTGGACAAGGAATTCCGCCCACCCTGGACGGAGGCGCTGTGATGAGCGACCGCCAGAATCCTTCTGCCTCGGTATCTTTCGGCAGCATGACCGTTCGCGGCGACGGACCTGGCCATTCGGCGGCGCGCGCCGCGCGCGACCTTGCCGCCGGTCTAGGCGACGCCGTGCAAGGCATGGAACTGGGTGGTGCCCCGCTGCATGTCGACACGCTGAAACTGAAGCTGACGGCAGGGGCCTGCGGAGCGGAGATCGCCCGCGCCATCCGTCATGCGATCGACGCGAAACGGCGAGGCCGCGACAGATGAGGGTCGCGATTCAAACGTTGAAGGCGGCGCCTGCGCCTGCGTCTTTTCTGGCGGCGCCGAGCCATGCCATCCAGAGAAAGGCGACCATCGGCCCAATCGACGATCCGCTCGAGCGCGAGGCCGACCGTGTCGCCGATGCCGTGATGGGCGGCGGCTCGGCTGGCGCTTTCGGTGCTGCTCCGGCCGCAATCGCACAGCGCACATGCGCGGCTTGCGAGGCCGAGGAAGAGAAGATCCAGCGCAAATCTGCCCCATGTGAAGTCGGAGAGCACATCCAGCGAAAGCCCGCTGAGGCGGCCGCCAGTGCAGTTGGCGATGGCGGCGCGCCGCTCGCGCCGGAAGCGCGCACC
Source organism: Mesorhizobium sp. LjNodule214 (assembly GCF_964252735.1). Classification (NCBI taxonomy): domain Bacteria; kingdom Pseudomonadati; phylum Pseudomonadota; class Alphaproteobacteria; order Hyphomicrobiales; family Phyllobacteriaceae; genus Mesorhizobium; species Mesorhizobium sp. LjNodule214. The sequence goes on along the minus strand of NZ_CAXUPE020000002.1, from coordinate 1,164,519 downwards.
TATTTCGAACCGCGCTTCGGCCGGGATTTTTCGGACGTGCGGGTCCATACGCACGGTCGCGCAGCATCCGCAGCAAATGCCATCCATGCGCGCGCCTATACGCTTGGCAGCAACATCGCCTTTGCGCCGGGCGAGTTCTTGCCCCAGTCGCAGTCGGGACGGAGGCTGCTTGCGCATGAGTTGGTCCATGTCGCGCAGCAAGTTCGGTACGGACAAACCATCCAACGCGCGCCGACCGGATCTCCGGTCGCGGCGCCCGCCGTCAGCAGCATCTTGCTCACAATTCAGCGAGTGATGCTCATCATGTGCAGGAACTCGCGAATGCGCGAGGCGTTCGAGATGATCGACCGGGACGGAGTCCAACTGGTTGGCTTCAAGACCGGCCTTGATACGTGGCGGTATGATGATGGAAGGGTCGAAGAGGTTCCGATCACCGGCCTGCGCGGCAATACGGACGTTGCCAACCGAACGATCCGGCTTAACGAAGCGCTGCCCGCACAGACCATGGCTGAAACCCTATTCCACGAATTGCAGCACTGGGCGCATAATCGGGATCCGGCTGGCCCACGCGGTCTCGAAAGCGAGATTCAAGCGCGCATCGCGACCGAGCAACTTGCGATCGAACGGGGACGGCCGCCGACCGGCCCGGGCTACCGAACCGCCGATGGGCGCGTCGACGAAGCCGCGATTCGCCGCGCGATGGCCAGTTCATCGCACTACAGCCCTGTCGGCCGGCAACGGATCGGGCGACGCTACGAGGGTGAGACGCCGATCCCCGGACCGCTCGTCTGCCCGCCCATCGGCGATTTCCCCGAGCCCTCGCGAGAGAGAGTCTTCGCATGAAGCTCACGCTTGTCATCCGCACCTATGAGATCCAAGCACAGTTCGACCAGTTCGACGACGGATCGTCTGAGGCTTTCGATGTCGCCACCGCCGAGATCGTCGGTGGCGAGCAGGCGGGCCAGCGGCTGCGAATCCTCGTCGAGAGCGACAGTCCCCTCGCAGGGCGCTGGAACCATCCGGGCGAAACGCTGACAGTGACGGTCGAGCCGGAGCGATTGGCTGCGCAGATTGTATTCGCCGGCGCCTTTGCGGTCGAGGACAGCCCATGAGCCGCGCGTTGGCCCCTATGCGCGTCGCAGCCTTAAGCACACTGGCACCTCCCGCCGGGGCACCGCCCATTCAGATGAAGACGCGACTTGGTCCCGTCGACGATCCGCTGGAGCGGGAAGCAGATCGTATTGCCAGCACTGCTGTGGGCGGCCCCATCGCCCCGGCCAGTTCGCCTCCGAGCAAAACAGCGCAACGCAAATGCGCGGCGTGCGGCGAAGAGAAAATCCAACGCAAACCGGTCGACGCGGCTGCGCGCGCGGCAAGCACCGGCGGCACACCGCTGACCGCACAGCAGCGGGCCTATTTCGAGCCACGCTTCGGCCGGGATTTTTCGAACGTGCGCCTTCATCTTGGTGGCGAAGCCGCAACTGCGGCGGAGGGCATCAACGCCCGCGCCTACACTTTCGGCACGGATATCGCCTTCGCTTCGGGCGAATTCGCGCCCGGCACGCAAGCCGGCACCCATCTGTTGGCGCATGAACTTGCTCATGTCGGACAACAGACCGGCGATGCGTCGATCCGGCGAAAGATCAGGAGCGACGCACAGGCACCGCTGGACACCTATCTCTCGGGCAAGGGGATCCAGGGCTTCACCGTCAAGGACAATGTCTACGGGGCGACGAAAGGCGGCGCCACCTATTTCGAGCAGGAACTTCTGTTCGACATGCTGGGGTCGCCTCGAGTGTTCGATGTCGACGGCGGCGATCCATTGACGGCAGCAAAATCACTCAATGCGCATCTCGCCGCGCGAACGGGCATCGTTACCTTCGCCGCACAAAAGAAATACACATTCGCCTCGGTAACCAACTTCAAGATGAATCCGAAATACTACGACGTTAACCCGGCCAAGCTCAAATGGAGCATGAAACAAGGCGTCGATAGACAGGCTGCCTGGGACGACCTCAATGCCAACCCGACGCTTTACGCGATCGGCTGTGCTGCCGCGACGGTGCTGACCCAGGGGGGCGGCAGCAAGGGCGCCAAGTTCGAGGACAAGCCGAGCGCCGACGAAACCGACTGGGTGGCTGGCGACGCCGGTTACATCACCAACACCAAGTTCCAGCAAGGTGCCGACATAGGCCTTCTCGGCGAGAACATCATCTATACGGGCTCGGGACAATTTTGGGGACATTTCAGCGACAATGTCACCTACAAATCGTTGGCTGGCTGGAAAGGCGCGGTCGCTAGCTGGCACGGCCGCGGTGCGGCCGATGCAGCGGAAGTCGACCCAAAGCGAGAAATACCGATGACGGGATTGCTGTGATGCCGGCGGTTGACACCTGCCGCGCGGGCTACCGCGGTCGGTACAAGGCTGATGATCGAATGATGTGTTTCGCGCCCTTGATGAAGTCTGATGCCGCCAAAGCGCAGGCGGCAAGGCCCATGCCCGCGCTTGAGATGCAAGCGCGCGTCGGTCCTGTCGACGATCCGCTCGAGCGGGAAGCCGATCGGGTCGCGGATGCCGTGGTCAATGACGGCGCGGCAGACGCGTTCGGCTTGGCACCGGCGGGAGCGACCCAGCGCAAATGCGTTCATTGCGAAAGCGAAGAACTCATTCAGCGCAAACCCGCCGAGGCAGCCGCAAAGGCGATCGCCGATGGTGGTGCGCCGCTGTCTTCGCAAACGCGCGCCTATTTCGAGCCGCGCTTCGGACGCGACCTTTCCGCCGTTCGAATCCATACGGACGACCGCGCTGCTTCCGCGGCAATCGGTATTGCCGCGCGCGCCTACACGCTGGGCTCCGACATCGCGTTTGGGTCCGGCGAATATGCACCTGGCTCTTCCGGTGGGCAGCGGCTGATCGCGCACGAACTGGCCCATGTCGTGCAGCAGGCGCCACCGGCGATCAGGCGCGCGCCGGCGGAAGAAGCCGGAAAAGATGAAAAGCCGCCGACCAAAGTCGTCTGGGCGGCCAAGGATCTGCTTGTTTATCCGCTCTTCATCGATCTGTGGAACGACATTTTCGCGCAGAAGCTGACGGACGCCCAGAAGAAGGAATTCAAGCTCAAGGGCAAGGAAGGCGCTGCGCTGTGGAACCTGATCTTTGCCGGTGTTCCAGCGGGCAAGTCGCTCGCGGCGGACGCATCCTTTGGCGATTTTCTCAGTGCCTGGCTGAAGAACGCCGAGGAAATCCACACGATCGCCGGCGGTGACGATTTCTACCTGGACATGTTCAGCCGGTTCGTTGGCATCAATCTCGATTCCTATCTTGGCTCCGAGCTCTTCAAGAGCCGTTTGAAAGGCCATGCCCTCGCCCTTGCTTCGATCGTGGCGCTTGCGCAGGCCACGCTTTCGACGGTCCAGGCGGTCAAGGAACCCTCCGCCAAGGTTGGCGAATTCGAGCCGACCCAGGGGGAAAAGCAGACGCTGCTGGCCAAGGCGATCGTCAACATGCTGCTGAAGGAGCAGATCAAGGCGCCGGACTTCTTCGCCATCGGTCCCCTGAAGCTGTCGACACATCCGGCTTACGCCGCCACGTCCGCGACAGCCGGCGGCGGTCCGCCAAAGCTTACTTTTGAACAGAAGGAGGGGCAGGGCGAAGGGCAGGGCGGCGACCAGCTGAAGCTTGGCCTGACGCTCAACTTGCCGCAGATCATCGGCATGTTCCAGGAGGGTGCTCAGTCAGAGAAGGATCGGGCCGACCTTCAGAAATATCGCGGGTGGCAAGGCAGCCTCTGGTTCAGTTTCGACCAGACCAATCCTACGCTGCTCCAGCAGCAGGCGGGAAAGCTGCCTTCGAAGGCTTTCAACGTCGGCACGCTTTTTGGCGGCGGCGGCTTTCTTGGCGAGCTCGAGGGCGGTGCCAGATATGGCGGCGACGCGGCGAAAGACCTGACCGGATGGTTCGTGCGTGGCGGCTTCGGCTACAGCGGCAAGAAGGGAGACATCATCCAAAAAATGGGCTTCACCGCCGTCTACACGGACTGGACCGCCCAGGATATTTTCGCGCCGCGTCCTGGCGCCGGTGACGCGCCGGTCGGGGGACGTGCCGGGCAATTTACGCCATTTGCCAAACTCGAATTCGGCACGAAGCACAAATTCGGGGTCGGCGCGGCGCTCAGCTTCGTCACCGGCACGGAAGAGACATTCAATGTGTCGGATTTTCGCGGCGACTTCTCCTACACCTATATGGGCGACCGTTCCGAGGACAAGCTGCCGGTCTTCAAACTCGATCTGTCAGGTTCGGTCAGTCGGCTCGACTGGTGGAATCCAAATTCGCCGCTGATGACCGGTGTGCAGGTGAAGGGCAGCGTCGACAAATATTTCGTCGCGGGTCAGGTCAATACCGGGGCAGGGGACATTCCCGAGCAGCGAGCCGTGCAAATCGGGGAGAAGGAAAAAGTGCTTGTTCCGACAACAGTTTTGTTCACGGGAGGTGTTTATTTCTGACAAAGCGCCGGTGGAACGGTACCGGCTCGTCAAATTGACTTGCGGGCGTTCCTGGATCGTCCCAGCCGCTTACCGATCAAGCGGCGAGCAGTGTCCGGCCTGCATGTCGCGGTGGATGCTAAAATTCCACCGTTGGTTGAGTGTCTTTGTACTTTTACTAAAGTATAAATGGCGCTGATTTCCAATTGCATTCGAATCAAATTCGAAACAATTCCGCGTGAGTTTCAAAAACTCGGCCAGGCGAAGTAGGAATTATATCGAATATTCGAAGCATATTGAAAAGACCTGCCGGAATCGAGCAAAAACGACGGTTCATCCAACGTTTTCAGTTATCAATGCCGAAGAACAATGCTAGGTTCATTTTCGTTCCTTGGGGGGCTATACCAAGGAGGCCAGCAGATGGGGTCCGAGTTTCCACGCAGTCCGCGTGTGCTCAAGGGCGGCATCGTGGCCTATCGGTTACCCGATCTGTTTCCGACTGTCATCGTGTTCCAATACAATCCGGACGAGGTGTCCCGATCTTTCCAGGCGGGCGCAAGCGGTGGTGGTCGGGGTGACGCCAACAGGGTCAACGGCCCGCCGCAGGAAACGCTGACGTTTTCCGTCGAGATCGACGCCGCCGACCAGCTCGAGCGGCCATCCGAGAACGCGATCACGGTCGAGAACGGCCTGCATCCGGTCATCGCGGCGCTCGAAAGGCTGATCTATCCATCCTATCCCGTGGTCATCGCCAACGAGGCGCTCGCCTTTGCCGGCAGCGCGTTCATCCTCAGCGAACAGGCGCCGCTTGCGCTTCTCATCTGGGGTCCACGCCGCGTCCTGCCGGTGCAGATTCAGAGCCTTTCGATCAAGGAAGAAGCTTTCGATCAGAAGCTCAATCCGATCCGGGCCAAGGCCGATCTGTCGCTGAAGGTGCAGACCTATCGCGACCTCGACGTCACCAATCCCGGTTACTGGGTCTATCTCGCTTCCTTCACGCAGAAAGAAGTGATGTCGGCCCTCAATCTGCTCGGCGACCGGACAGGACTAGAAGCGATCACGCCGATCTAGGAGGCACCATGTTCTTCAGAGGCAGTCGCTACGAGCACATTGCGGACGCGTCCATCGCAGGACCCGGCGAGCGCACCATCCGCTACAAGCGGATGCGTTTCATCCCGGCGGTTACCGCACGTCTTTCGATGACGGTGAACGAAGGCGACCGTCCCGATCTCGCAACATGGCGCGCGATCGGCGACCCGGAACAGTTCTGGCGGCTATGCGATGTGAACCTCGTGCGGCGTCCGGTCGACCTGACGGCGCAAGCGGGTCGCCGGCTGGGCGTGCCGGGACCCGAAGGAGGCTTTTGAGCATGGGTCTGCTTCCCTCCTTTTTTACCGTCCAGGTGGCGATGGCGCCTATGCCGGTCATGTTTTTCCAGGCGTTGCGCGAGATCGAGGTAGAAACCTCAGTCGGACGTGCTTCGATGTTCCGGCTGCATTTCGATCTAAGCCGCAATATTTTCGGCGATTTCGATGCGCTCGCCTTCGATATTTTCCGCCCGCTGATACCGATCACCATTCGCATTTCGGCCGGCTTCGGCATCCCGCAGGCGCTGATCAACGGCTATGTCAAGGACGCCCAGCTGAGCGCGGCGAACCAGCCCGGCGCCTCGCGGCTGGAAGTCGTCGGCATGGATGCGCTTGGCACGATCATGGCGCATATCCAGCAGCCGTTCACCTGGCCGAACTTGCCCGACAGCGTCGCCGCGACCGCCATCTTCGGCAAATATGCCATGGTGCCAAATGTTTTCCCGACGCCGCCGCTGCGGACCATTCTGGACACGACTTCCAATCAGCGAGACTATGACGCGACCTACCTTTTCCAGCTCGCGGCCCGCAACAACTACGAACTCTATGTCCAGCCGGATCCTGTCATCGGTCTCGATATAGGCCATTTCCACCCGCCTTTGACGTTCATGCCTCCGCAAGGGGTCCTGTCGATCGATTTCGGCACGCAGACCAATCTCAATAATTTCTCGGCCTCCAACGACATGCTGCGGCCAACCTCGGTCGTCGGCGTCACCACTGACCCGCACACCCGCGCGCCGATCCCGTCAGTTGCTCCGGTCTCGACGGAATTGCCCATGGGGCTGGAACCGGCGCTCAATCGCATCATACCGCCACCCATCACGCGCCCGGCCGCCACCGACGCGGCAAGCCCGGCGGAAGCCCAGGCACAGGCATTTGCACGTGCGAGTTCATCGAGCCGTGCCATCACCGCGAACGGCGAAGTCGATGGGCTCAAATATTCGCGGGCGCTGCTTGCCGGGCTGCCGGTTCTGGTGCGCGGAGCAGGCCGCCAGAACAGCGGTCTCTACTACGTGCAGTCAGTGACCCACCGGATTTCGCGCGACAATTACACGCAGACCTTCTCCGCTTGGCGCAACGCGGTCGGTCTCACCGGCGCGGAGGTCTTTTTCGATCCGCTGGCGGCGGTAGCCTGAGGAGAGATCGATGCTCAATACCAACATGGCGATGGGAGAGGATCAGGGCGGCAACCGCAACCGCGTCTATGGCAAATTCGCCGGCACCGTAATGAACAACATGGACCCGCTCTTTCAAGGGCGGCTGCAGGCGTTCGTTCCAGAAATTTTAGGCGAGATCCCGACCGGCTGGGCAAAGCCGTGCACGCCCTATGCCGGGCCTACCTCCGGCTTCTTCTCGGTTCCGCCGATCGGTGCGGGCGTCTGGATCGAGTTCGAGGCAGGCGATGTCTCGCGGCCGATCTGGGCGGGATGCTTCTGGGGTGCTGGCGAGCTGCCGATGAAGCCGCCCGGCGGCCCGAGCCAACCGACGACGAAGATCTGGCGCAGCGAACTCGGCCTGACCGCCGTCCTCGACGACTTGATGCAGACGATCACGTTGACCGACGCGCTCGGCCTGAATTCCGTCGAGGTAAGCGTCGCTACCGGCGCAGTGACGATCACCGGCGCGGTGCGCGTCGTCTCCAGTGCGCCGCTGATCCAGGAAGGCAGCGCCGCTGCGGCGCATCCGGCCGTGCTCGGCGATCAGTTGTTCGCCTATCTCACCCAGCTCGTCACGCTCTTCAACGCGCATGTGCATCCCGGCGAGTTGGCGCTCGGCATCCTGCCGGTCACACCGGCGCCGCCGGTGGCGCCAATGCCGCCGCCGACCCCGAGCCTGCTGTCGATCAAGGTTCTGCTGGAGTAGGCGCGGCGATGGGTAACAAACTGAGACCCGGAAATCTGAGCCCGAAGAACCAGCATTGGGTCAATGATCCGCTGTTTGCCAACTCGATGGCGGAAGTAATCGAGGATGAACTCAATACGCTGATGACCAATGACGGCCTACCCGAACTTGACACCGACGCCTCGGACTCCACCGTGCGCGACCGCCGGCGGCTATTCATCGCCATCGCGCGCGGCGTCGTGCGCCACCTCCAGCAGAACAAGTCGGCCATAAAAGTCTTCTGCGAGGACAATGAAACCAAGCCGGTCACCGCGATCAACGTGGATTACGGCTGATGAACATAACGCGACCCTTTTTCGATTTCCCATTCGCCATCGACGAACGCGGGCTTAGCGCGCTCACCGGTGAGGACGACCATATCCGTGACCTCATCTACCTCCTGCTGTTCACCGCACCCGGAGAGCGGGTCAACCGACCGGAATTTGGCTGCGGCGTCAAGCAACTCGTCTTCGCGCCGGCCTCGGATGCCTTGGCGGCTGCGACCGAACAGCTCATCCACGGCGCCCTGATCCGCTGGCTCGATCCGGTCGTGTCGGTCGAGAAGGTAGCCGTCGCGGTGCTGGAAGCGACACTCGAAATCACCATCGTCTATGTCCGAAGGGATACAGGCGAGCGGCGCGAAGACGTGTTCAGGCACCCTGTTGCTGCATGAGGAGAACATGACGGTCTTGTCATCAGACGGATTTGTTTTGTGCGAGGACGAGCGGCGCTCCGGCATATTGCTCAACCCCGCCCATCCGCTGAACGGCATCGACTTCATCGAATACCGCCGCGACCTGCTCGCTGTGCCGGCGCGGCGGCATGTGCTGGAAGTGACCTTCCTGAAGGCGCCGCCGGCGCCGCCCGCTGTGACCGTCGCGAATTTCACTGTCATCGGCGGCGTCAGGATCGTCGATCTCAAAGTTCTCGACGTCGAGCCCGATCCGGGCGACGCGCTACGGCTCAGGGTTTTCCTCGATCGCGAAGGCGATTTTTCCGCCTATGTGCTCGACATGGACCATGCTTCGATCGACGTCGAGCGGTCGCAGGCCGAGTTCGGCTTCAAGGCAAGCTGTCCGACAGAACTCGACTGCAAGCCGGTTCACGATTGCCCGCCCGTCGTGCTCGAGGAACCGGCGCTCGACTATCTGGCGAAGGACTATCAGAGCTTCCGCCGCCTGATGACGGATTTGATCGCCGAGCGCAATCCGGCCTGGCAGGAGCGCCTTCCTGCCGATCTCGGCATGACACTGGTCGAACTCATGGCCTATGCCGGGGACTATCTGAGCTACTACCAGGATGCCGGTCCGGGAACCGAAGGGTTCCTCGACACCTGCCTTCACCGCATTTCGGCCGCTCGGCATGCGAGGCTGATCGACTACACGATGCTGAATGGCCGCAATGCGGCGACGTTCGTGCACTTCGTCGCCACGCCGGCATCCAACGTACTTGTGGCCGCGGGCCTCAAGCTGACCAGCCTTGTCGGCGTGCCGCTGGTCGGCGAGATCAACCCGCCTTCCACGATCATTTCTGTCACCGCCGACTTCGACAGCGATCCGGCATTGGCTGCCGTCACCGTATTCGAGACGATGGCGCCTGTGCGCGTCATCGCCACCAACAACGAAATCCGCATCCACACATGGGCGGACGCCCAATGTTGTCTCGCCAAGGGCACGACTTCGGCCTATTTCTACGTCGTCACCGCAGGTGGAACAGCGGTCCGGCCCGACGTCGATGCCGGTGAATATCTTTTGTTCGAAGAGATCCGCAGTCCCGACACAGGTGCCGCGCCCGATGCCGACCCAAGGCATCGCCAAGTCGTGCAGATCGATCATGTCCACCTGACCGAAGATGCCGCCTTCACCAACGTCATTGCCGGCGGCGCGCTAACGCCGCGCCTCAACATTGCTGATCCGGCTTTGCCGCTGCTGCGCATAAGCTGGAAGGAAGCGGATGCACTCGCCTTCCCGCTTTGCGTATCGGCGCTTACCGACCAGGACGTGCCGGTCGATCCAGTTTCGGTCGCGCGCGGCAATGTCGCGCCTGCCGATCATGGCCGCACTGTGGAGCGGGACACCGCGCTCGGCACGCTCGGCTTTCCAGACATGGGTGCCGGACGCTGGCCGCTGCCTTCGCTTGCACTGCCCGACGCGCCATTGACCCATGCGCAGTCGGGCCCTGCCGCCGAGCTTCAGCTCCGTTTTCCCGGGAATCCGGCCGCCGAGACCTGGACTGTCGTTCCCGACCTTCTCGACAGCGGCGCCTTCGACCAGCATTTCGTCGCCGAGATCGACAACAGCGGGGAGGCTGTGCTGCGGTTCGGCGACGACCAGTATGGCCGCCGTCCGCTCGACGTGGAGCACGTGGTTGCCCGCTACAGGATAGGCAACGGCGTTGCCGGCAACAGCGGCTGGAGCATGCTCGTTCATGCAGTCGCGAGCGGCGCTGCCGCGGCCTCGATAGACAAGGTGCGTCAACCATTACCGGCGCGCTTCGGAGAGGATCTGGAGACCGTCGAACATGTCCGCCAAATTGCGCCCGAGGCGTTTCGCGCAGTGCAGTTTCGCGCTGTCACCGTGCGCGATTGGGAGGAGGTTGCGCTGAGGCATCCCGATGTCGCTGCAGCCAAGGCGAGTTTCCGCTGGACCGGAAGCTGGTATACGGTGTTCGTCGCCATCCATCCGCGCGACGCCGCCGACCTTCGCCGGCTGCCGGGCGGCGGCGCGGAATTGCAGCCGGCCTTTGCCGCCGAGATCAAGGCACACCTGACCAGGTTCAAGCTTGCCGGCTACGACCTCAATGTTCGCGCCTCGATCTACGTGCCACTGGAAATCGATATCAGGCTCTGCGTTGGTACCGGACACTTCCGCGGTGACGTTCTAGCGGAGGCGGAGCGCGTCCTGTCCAACCGCAGCTTTGCCGACAGCTCGCGCGGTTTCTTCAATCCGCTGAGTTTTGGTTTTGGCACGGCTGTTTACCTGTCCACGCTTTACGCCGCGGTCGAGGCGATCGAGGGCGTAAACTCGGCCGAAATCACTCTGTTCAAGCGGTTCTGGGAACTGCCGCACGGCGAACTCGAACGCGGGCTGGTCGGGATGGGACCCTTCGAGATCGCGCGCCTCGACAACGATCGCAACTTTCCAGAGAACGGTGTTTTGCGCCTCAGCGCGGTGGGGGGCCTGTGACATGACGCTGCCGCACTCGGCTTTCTGCGCCTGCTGCAATTCTCCGTCCCTGCCGGTGCCGGCGCAGATATGGAACCGCCCCGGCTTGTCGGCGCTCTCTTTCCGCATTGGAACCTTCGCCACCTTCCGCGAAACCATGCTCGAGGCGATCTCCGACGAGCCCGCGCTTTCCGTGCTGACGACGCGTGAAAGCAGCGACTATGCGATCACCCTCATCGAGCTATTTGCCGCCGTCGGCGATGTCCTGACCTTCTACAACGAACGGATCGCCAACGAACTGTATCTGCGCACGGCGCGCGAGCGCGACTCCGTGCTGCGGCTGATCCGGCTCCTCGGCTATCGAATGCGGCCGGGCCTGGCAGCGCAAACCATGCTGGCGTTCACCCTCGATGCCGGCGCCGAGACGCGCATCCGCAAGGGTCTCAAGGTGATGAGCGTGCCGGGTCAGGATGAGCGACCGCAGACCTTCGAGACGGTGGAACAGATACTGGCGCATGCGGATATCAATGACCTCGGTGCTTTCGGCCAGCCGTCGCTTTTCAACGCGCTGCGCACGGGCGGGATCGGCGGGCCGCTGATCTCGCGGCCGGCCAAACTCGCCGTGAGCGACCGGCTCGTGCTGTTTGGTCTGAGCGCCATCGAGGAGAAGACCGTTGCGGCGCTCTCGGCGCGCGCCGACGGCGAAGCCATCGCCTTCGATCCGCCGGTTCAGGCACAGGCCTGGTGGCTGGAGGTGACGCGCGCGGCAAAGCTGGAGGGGCGGCTACGCTTCTTCGGCCACAACGCGCCCGCCAAGGTCAATATCTATGTTCCCGCTTCGCCGCCGACCGTGCTCTGGCCGAAGTGGACGTCGGAGACCGTCAATGCCAGTTTCGGCGCGGCAGATACAGTCTATCCGCTGGATGGGCGCTACACCGATATAGCTCCCGGTTCCCAGTTGCTGATCGACGCCGGTCCCGGTTCATCTCCGCGTTTGCGCAGCGCCACCGTTTCCAAGACCGAGGATCTGCCAACGAGCCTGAAAACGCTGGAAGACACGGTTACTCATCTGCATCTGCGCCAGACCATTCGCGGCTGCCCCGCCGTGGTTTCGCAACCGACCGGCGGGCACGCTGTTTTCGCCCGCTCCGGCACAAGTACCGTTCTCGCACTTGGCGCGACGGGGCCGAGGCAATGGACCTACCACAATCTCGACGGCGCCTCGTCCGGCGTCACCGGCACCGGAACGGCGGTCGGCAGAACGGATATCTTCGTGCGCGACAATGCCGCTCGGCTTCGCCAGAGGGTCCTGCTGGCAGGAGCTGTTCTGCCTTGGGTCAACCATGGTGGTATACTGACGTCGGAACCGCGCCCGGTGATGCGGCCAGGTGGCAATGTCACCGTTTTCGTGCGCGGTCTCGATCTTGGCCTGTGGAGCCTTGATGCGACCTCCGGCACCCCGGGAAGCTGGGTTTCGCTCGGTGGCATCCTGACCTCGGCGCCAGCACCGGTCGCCAGCGGCGGTTCAGCTCTTGCCGTTTTCGTCCGTGGTCTCGATCGCGCGCTCTGGTACCGCAGCTGGAACGGCATCGCCTGGGCCGACTGGGCGCCGCTCAAGGGGGTGCTGGCGACAGTTCCGGCAGCGGCTTCGACAGGTGCCGGCCGCATCGACGTCGTAGCGCTCGACGATGCTGGTAGCCTCATCCATCGCCTCCACGACAGCAGCGACTGGTCCGACTGGCGCAATCTCGGCGGCAAGCTGGAAGGCGATCTCGCCATCGTCGGCGGCAACCCCGACCGTATCGATGTCTTCGCCAAGGGCGTGGACGGCGGGCTTTGGCACATTTCGCGCAATGGCGCCGCCTGGTCCGGCTGGACAGCGCACGGCGGCGCCCTGACCTCTGCACCCGCGGCGGCTCGCGACGGCACTGGCGTCCACGTCTACGCCCGCGGGGGCGATGGTGCGGTCGCCTATCGGGCGCTGCTCGCCGGCGGGTGGGGGCAGTGGGCGAGCCTTGGCGAGGGCATCGGCTCGGTGCCGGACCGGCGCAAGACCGCGATATACCGCATATCCGCCGAGGACGTGGTGTTCCGCGACTACGAATATCCAACGGCTGCCTCGCAAGGGCAGTTCGTGCTGCGTCTTTCGCAAAAGCAGAAGGCTGACGATCTCGGCGGTCTGGAGAAGCTTGCAAAGGGTCGCCGCATCATGCTGCGCTCCGGCGACCGCAATCATCTGGCGACGGTGAGTGCGGCCACGTTGAGGGCAGCCATTCCCGGCAATCTTCCTGATCACCTGTTCGTCGACTTCACGCCCGTGCTGTCGGAGCCGTTCGAAAACGCCCGCCTTGTCGGCAATATCGCTGCGGCGAGCCACGGCGAAACGCAGCCCGACGAGCCGCTCGGGCATGGCGAGGCGGCGAAGGCTTTCCAGAAATTCCGGCTGTCACGCCCGGCCCTGACCTACTTGCAGAACTCGAGCAAGCTGGAGGGCGAAGCCGCGCTCGAGCTGCGCGTCAACAGCGAATTGTGGAAAGAGGTTCCGAGCCTCTACGGCCGCAAATCCGGCGAACGCGTCTACACCGCCCGGCAAAGCGTTACCGGCGAAACCCAGATCTCGATCGGCGACGGCAAGACCGGTGCGCGCGCTGCATCCGGCGCGGTCAACGTGATCGCGCGCTATCGTACCGGGCTCGGCCTCGAGGGTCTGATGAAGGCCGGCCAATTGTCGATCCCGCTCGAGCGTCCGGTCGGGCTGCGCACGGTATCCAATCCATTGCCGGCCGATGGCGCGGCCGATCCCGAAAGCCGTGACAATGCGCGCGCCTCCGCCCCGAACACGGTGCGGACCTTCGGCCGCGCGGTCTCGCTTGCCGACTTCGAATACATCGCCACCAGTTCGGGGCTGGCGCAGCGAGCGTTCGTGACCTGGGTGTGGCGCGAACTCGAACGCGCAGTGCATGTGACCGTCGCCGGGCCCGGCGGAATAAAACTGTCCAGCCTTTCGCTGAGCACGCTGCATGCCTCGCTTGAAACCGCGCGCGACACCAACCGGCCGCTGTTTCTCGCCAATCTGGTGCGCGTGCCTGTCGTTGTCTCGGCGCGCATCCTGCGCGACCCCGCTTACGAGGCCGACAGTGTCCTCGAAGCAGCGCGTACCCAACTGCTGGCGCTCCTCGCCTTCGAGACGACGTGCCTTGGCGAAGCTGCTTTCCTCAGCGGGGTCTACGCCGCCTTGCACGGCGGCAAGGGGGTCGCCGCCGTCGATATCGACCTTTTCCAGCTCAAGGACTATGCCGACCTGACAGCGACGGAGCGGGCTATCCGTGCTGTCACGGCCGACCCGGTTCAGCCGCATATCAGGATTTTCCCGGCCCGGCCGACGCCGCCGGCACCAATGATCGACCGCTTCGCCAGGGCCGGCTTCGAAGGCCCCGTTCCGCCTCTTGTCCTTGCCGCGGAACAGGCCTTCATCGAGAACCCGGCGACCGACATCAAGCTGACCGTGGTGGAGGCACTCTGACATGAGCTTCTCCAACGCCGAGCGCGACAAGCTTTATGGGCTGCTTCCGGCTTTCATCCGCGACAAGGACGACGCGGAAGGAAAACCGCTGCGCGCGCTGCTGTCGATCATTGACCGGCAAGCTGATAACATCGAAGGCGACATCCGCCAGCTCTACGAAAACGCTTTCATCGAGACGTGCGAGCCATGGGTCGTGCCGTATATCGGCGACCTCGTCGGCACCATCCCGCTCTTTGACGAGAGCCACGTCAAGGACGGCGATACCGCTGCCGAACTCTTCAAGTCTTTGACCGGCCCCAGCCTCAAGCCGTCGATCGCGCTACGCGGCCGGGCCGATGTCGCCAAGACCATCTACTATCGCCGCCGCAAAGGCACGCTGCCCATGCTCGAGGAACTGGCGCGCGATGTTACCGGCTGGTCGTCCCACGCCGTCGAATTCTTCGAACTGCTCGGCTGGACGCAGTGGCTGCGCAACCATGTGCGTGCGCATTCCTTGAGAACGCCAGACATAAGGCGCGTCGAGCGCATGGACCGCCTCGATGGCGCCTTCGACGAGATTTCGCACACGGTCGATGTCCGGCCGATCTCGCAGGATGAAGGCTGGTACAATGTCCCGAACATCGGCTTTTTCCTGTGGCGGCTCGGCGCCTATCGGCTTGAGCTTGTCGAGGCCCGGCGACTGGGTGCGGCCGGTGGTTTTCGCTATCATTTCAGCCCGCTCGGCAACTCGGCGCCATTGTTCAGCCGCAGCCGCCGCGAAGGCGACGAGGCTGGACTGGCAACGGAGCTTCATGTTCCTCAGCCGATAAGGCCAGCCCGTTTTTTCGTGGGCATCGGCGACTTCTATGGCCTTTTCGACGCCATCCCGCCATTGCCGGCCGCGACCGCGCCAAGCATCATGGTTTTCGTCGACGGTGTCCCGGTCACCACCGATCGTGTGGTTTGCCGCAACCTTTCGGTCTGGTCGCAGCCGTCGACCAACAGGATCGCCGTCGATGTCGTGCGGGGGCGGCTGGCGCTCGGACCGGCGCTGATGCCGGCAAATCGCGTCGAGGTCTACTACCACTGCGGCTTTCCGGCCGATCTTGGCGGTGGTCCCTATCGCCGCCGGGCATGGCTGACGCGGCCCACCTACACCGACAATGTGCAGATGCTGTTTGTCGACGGCACTGGCGCGCCGGGAATTTTCCCGACGATCGCCGCGGCGCTCGGACAGTGGGTTGCGGACGGTAAGCGCGATGCCATCATTCGCGTGCGCGACAACCGCACCTATCGGGAAACGCTTGCCATCGACATGACCGCTGTGGCTGTCGACCCGGGCACGTCGCTGGCGATCGAGGCAGCGGACGGAATGCGCCCGCACATCCTGCTCGATGGCCCGCTGACCCTGTCGGGAGACCGGCCGGACTATTCCGTCACCCTGGGTGGCCTGCTCATCGAGGGACGCATCGCGGTCACCGGTTCGCTCAACCGGCTGCGGCTGCTGCACACGACCCTGGTGCCGGGCGTTTCGATTGCCGAGCAGGATCCGCCGGCGCCGCAGCCGCCCGAACCGAGTATAGCCGCTGCGGCCGCTCTGCCGACCGGCGCGCCGGCAAATACCGAACTCGGCGTCGAGCTGGCCTTTTCGATCTGCGGGCCGATCCGCCTGCCTGTTCATTCGGAGACGCTGATCGCGCTGGACAGCATCGTCGACGGCGCAGGAATCGACGCGATTGCCGGTGTTGCGGGCCCAAATCTTCCGGGTCCGCCGGTGCGGCTCGAGCGCACGACGGTTCGCGGGCCGACACGCGTCCGCCAGATCGACTTCGCCACGGAGGTCATATTCGACGGGCTCGCCACAGCCGAGCGCATCCAGACCGGCTGCGTGCGCTTCAGCTATCTGCCGCCAGGATCGCGCGCGCCACGGCGCTACCGCTGCCAGCCCGACCTGGCCGAGCGTAAGGCGATTGCCGAGGAGGAGGCCCGCGTCGGGCCGCTGACCGACCCGCAACGTGCCGCCGTCCGCGCCAGAGTGCGGCTGAGGGTCAAGCCGGAATACACCGCAGAAGCCTACGGGCTGCCTGCCTATGTGCAGCTTTCGCTGCACGGGCCGGTCGAAATAGCGCAAGGCGCCGCCGATGGCTCGGAAATGGGCGTTTACTGCCACCTCAAGCAGCCGCAGCGCGAGGCCAATCTCAGGCTGCGGTTGAAGGAATACCTGCCCTTCGGCCTCGACTACGGCCTGATCTATGTGACGTAACGGGCAAAAGCGGCGGCCCAACAGGAGGAACACAGCGATGAGCGGCGACCATACGAGGTTCACCTTCGATCCCCTCAAGCGGTACTCCGGCGTCCTCATGCAGCAGGGGCGGGTACAGCTCGATTCCGACTGGAACGAAGAGGTCGCCATCCTCAAGCGGCGTCTGCGAACCACGGCACTGGATGTTTTCGGGCCGGTCGGCGTGCCTTATCTTTCCAACCCCGGTGCTTTCAACGTCGGCCTGATCCCGGGTCCGCCGGCTGATCTGTCGATCGGCCCGGGACGTCTTTATGTGGACGGCGTGCAGGTCGAGGCCTTCGCCGAAGAGAATTTCACCTATCTCAATCAGAAATTCCTGCCGGCACCGCTCCCCGCGCCACTGCCTGCCGGCGATTCCGTCGTCTTTCTCGACATTTGGGATCGCGAGGTTACCTATATCGAGGATCCGGAGCTTCTCGACGTGGCGCTCGGCGGTGCCGATACCACGACGCGAGTGCAGACGGTCTGGCAATTGCGTGTCGAGGGGCGGGACGGCGCGACCTGTGGCCTCGATGTCGGCCAGCCGCCGTCAGCCGGCCGCCTGACGACGGCGGCGGTAGCGCCGCCAACGCCCGACGACCCATGCATCCTGCCGCCGGCCAGCGGCTACCGCGGACTGGAAAACCGGCTCTACCGGATCGAGGTTCATACGGGCGGGGCGCTGGGCACCGCGACCTTCAAATGGTCGCGCGATAACGGCACCATCGTTTCGGCGGTCAGGTCGATCGCCGTCAGCGGCACGCAGACCACGCTGACCGTCAACCGCATCGGCCGCGACGAATTCATGCGTTTCAAGATCGGAGATTGGGTGACGGTGACCGATGATCATCGCGAACTGATGGGCGAAGCGGGCGAAATGGCGATGGTTGCCGACCTCGATATGGCCAATCTTCGCATCGTCATCGACCGGTTGATCCCGACTGGTACGGGCAGGGCCTTTGGCGCCAACGACGCGGAAGTCGGAGCAAGGCACACCCGCATCCAGAAATGGGACCAGACCGCCGCGGCCAATCCGGGCCTCAATCCCGTCTCCGGGTTGATCCTGACGGCTGCCGGGCCGATCGCCATCGAGGCAGGGATCGAGGTGAGTTTCTCGGTCGTGCCCGTCGGCGGGTCGTTCCGCGTCGGCGACTATTGGGTATTCTGGGCGCGTACCGCCACGGCGGAAATCGAGGAACTTGTCGCCGCGCCGCCGCGCGGCATAAAGCACCGCTATCTGCAGCTTGCAGCCGTCGTCGGTCTTGGCGGAGCCGACCCTGTGGTGATGGATTGCCGTCCGCCGCCTCCGCAACAAGGCCAAGCCGATTGCTGCTGCACCATCATCGTGCGCGTCGGCGAGGACATCCAGGCCGGCATCGACGCGCTGCCCGAGCAGGGCGGCTGCGTTTGCCTCAAGACCGGACTGCACCTCGTCCGCGAATCGCTGCGCATTGCGCGCGGAAGCATCGTGCTCAAGGCGGAAAGTCCGGGAACCACCGTCCGCTCGACAGGAGCCGGCCCGGTTCTCATTGTCGGCAACGGCGGGGGGCGCGTTGAAGGCGTGGATGTCCTTGGCATTGCCTTTGAGGCGAACCAGTTGAGGCAAGAGGCGGACGGCGTCGTCATCGTTGCCATGTCGGCAAACGTGCGGATTGCCAACTGCACCATGCGGGCCGTCCAATCGCGGCAATTCGCCGGGCTGTCGATCGTTACCTCGGATCGGGTATCGGTCTTGCAATGCCGCATCGATTCTGTCGCCCTCGGCATATGGGTCAGGCAACGCTGCGAGGATTTCGTGGCAGATGGCAACGCAATCGAACTCAGGCGCCAACGCGGCGAGGACGGCCTCCCCCCGCTGGCCGGCATCCTTGTCCAGGAATCATCATTTGCCTGCCGGATCACCCGCAATCTGGTCACCGGCGCGCTCTTCGGAATCGTCGTTGACGACCACCCCGATGCCGCAGCTGCGGCGTCGCTTGCCGATCGTTCGATCGTGGCCGACAATCTTGTCGATTTGCCAAATTTGTCAGAAGGGCTCGATACGACCGCCCGGTTTTACGGGATCGACTGCGCCGCCGATTTCTGCACCATCTCCGGCAACAAGGTGCGCTATCTGCACAGGCTGTTCGTCGGCATTCGCGTGACCGGATCTCTCTGCGGCATTACCGGCAACACGCTTTTTTCCGGCCAGAAGGAACGTGATATCCGCGGGCCGCTAGCGATCCTTATCGGCCAGGCCGAGGATGCCGAGGCGCCACCGGTTCTCGGCGGTGTGATAACCCAGAACTTCCTGGCCGGACCGCAGAATGGCATCATGATCCTCAGCGCCGACGATCTTGTTGTCGACGGCAATGTTGTCGAAGGGATGGGGCAAGGAAGCTTCGCCATTCTCGGCACGCATGTGCGCGGCTCGCACTTTGGCGGTAACCGCGTCCGTTCCGCGCTGAGCGGTTTTCTTCTGGCCGACGGCCATCAAAACCGGATTTCGGAAAATGACATTCGCGGGGGCGTCGCCGGCATATCCCTGTTCAGGGAATGGGGACCTGCCATCCACGGCAACAGGCTCGACAATCTCGAACAGTGGGGTGTGCTCGGGCTGTTGCTCTTCGCGCGCTGCGAGATCACCGACAATCGCATCGTTGCGTGCGGCCGCGCCATGAGTTCCGTTGCAACGGCGATCGGGTTGATCGCCGTCGCTGGAGAGGCCCACATCGTCGGCAATGAGGTCATGGATACCGGATCGCTGGCGGGCGCGGCGCCGACCACCACGGCCGACTACGGCATTTCGGGCGACCTCATCATGGAAGCGCGTGTATCCAACAATCTCGTCACCTATTCGGACGCGTTCGCCCGTGATCCGTCACGCGAGGATCGGGCGCTGGTCATGCGCGGCCTGCTCGACTTCCAGCTCAACGACATTCTCACTTTCGGCTTTGCCGTTCAGATCCACGGCAACAAATTCATCGGTACAGGCCGCACCGCGCTTGTCGAGTTGCGCGAGACCGAAGTCAACAATGGCTTCATCAGGTTCGAGCGGGTGTCTTTCGACCAGAATTATTGCATGCATCGCTCACCGCCGGATCGGAACGACAGCCGCGCCACGGTGTCGTTGACTGGCCGTTCAGCGATCGTCACCGGCAATCACGTCAAGGCCACCACGCCGAACTATTTTTCGGTGAATTTCAACGGCGTACCGGGGCCGTTCATCGGCAATGTTACGACCGGCGGCAGCCTGCAGCACACACAGTTCCCGGCCCCGGAATCTGCCTTCAACATGATTCAGACATAGACGGAAAGGACCGTGCCATGACGCTCGACGAAATTCTGAAGGAACATTCGGCCTGGCTCGACAAAGCCGCCAAGCAGCCTGTTTTCGCCAAAGTCACTGAAAAGGATGTCAACTTCCCGCAGGAACTGCGCGACCGGCGTGCCGAGGAAATCGCGGCAGCCATCGAAGCGCTCTCGCAGCGCCGCGACGAGACCACCGCGCGCTACGAAGCCGCTGTAGAAGGCTACAAAAAGGAACTCGAGGCACTGAAATCGGCGCCGGCTCCGACTACACAACCTCCGACGGACCCAAAGCCGAAACCGGCGCCGGGACCGTCGAGGGCTTCATCCAAGAAGGCAACGAAATGAACAAGGATCCAGGGGGGCGGTCAGCGAGCTGGTTGCGCAAAGACGCGCAATCGAGGTCCTGACGTTGACTGCCCAGGGCCTAGCTGTTTGATCCCAGGCTTTGATGGTTCATCATTGTCGTCCGAATCAAAGGATGCGCTATGGGCCAGGTTCTGCATGGGAGCGCCACGACGACAGAGGCGATCCGTCGAGCGATACAACATAGTCAAGCGAGCCTGAGGACGCTTTCGAAGCGCTATGGCATCAACCCCAAGACGGTCGCGAAGTGGAAGAAGCGGAGTTCGACCGCCGATCTGCCCACCGGCCCCAGGGAGCCGAGATCGACGGTTCTGTCTGTCGAGGAAGAGGCCGTCATCGTCGCCTTCCGGCGCTACACGCTGCTGCCGCTCGATGATTGCCTCTACGCGTTGCAGCCGACGATGCCGCATCTGACACGCTCTTCATTGCACCGCTGTCAGCAGCGCCACGGCATCGGCCGATTGCCGGATGTCGAGGGCGACAGGCCGGCGAAGAAGACGTTCAAGGCCTATCCGATCGGCTTCTTCCACATCGATATCGCGGAGGTCCGAACCGAACAGGGCAAGCTACACATGTTCGTCGCCATCGACCGGACCTCGAAGTTTGCCTTCGTCGAACTGCACGAGAAGGCTCCGACAGCCATTTCCAAAGAGTTTCTGCAGCACCTGATCGCGGCCGTTCCCTACAAGATCCACACCGTGCTCACCGACAACGGCATCCAGTTCACGACGCCCGGCGCTGGCGGTTCGGCCGTTCCACTCATCAAGGAAGCGATCGCAAATGGCGAGATATTCCGGGCTCATGCCTTCGAATACACCTGTGCCAAGAACGATATCGAACATCGAACCACAAAGCCAAAGCACCCCTGGACCAACGGCCAGGTCGAGCGCATGAACCGCACCATCAAGGACGCGACGGTCAAGCGCTTCCACTACGACGATCACGACCAGCTGCGTCGGCATCTTGCTGACTTCGTCGCAGCCTACAACTTCGGCCGCAGACTGAAGACCCTCAAAGGCCTCACCCCCTACGAGTTCATCTGCAAGGCATGGGCTTCCCAGCCCGAACGCTTCACTCTCAATCCGCTCCAGCAAATGCCGGGACTAAACACCTAGCCAACAGGGAAATCGCCACCCGCCAGGAGAAAGCCTGTGCAGACTTCGTTGTCGCGCAACCTCGACCTTGATCGCCTGTTCACGCACCGTTGACGTTTGGATCAGGCAGAAGAGGTCTACCGGATCCTTGACGCCCAGTCGGGCGGCAAAGGCGCCTTCATCTTTTAGTCTAGCGTATAGCCAAAAACGCTCTACCACGCCGCGTCGCCGCGCTTGATCGCGGCGTGTCGGCCATCAGGATCGGCTGCGCTCAACGGCAGCGCGTCGGTTCACCGGCTCGACGAACAGCATCAAGATCGCTGTGCCGACCGTTCACGTCGAGGGCGGAGCGGAGACGGCGGCCGCTGCGCAGCAGGCGCTAGAAATGCCAACCTCTCGCCCCAGCAGCGAACCAGGCCTAAATTTGGGTGACTGATCGGCAGCCTTTATGCGACGCGGCGAGCGCCCTTGGCGCCGCAGTAATCGGCGAATTGGCCAGACCGCCGTGGTCGACCAGCCGGATAGACTGATCCAGCATCAAATGGGACTAACTCCAAAACAAACCGGTGTTAATTCAATAATTTACGACAATTCATTGAAGTCGTGCTGTACCAAGTGCAGTACCGAGCAACGGGGGCAACCGGCGGCTGCGCCAATGCCATCAGCCAGCCCTACGATTTCGGTTCTTGTCGAGCACCGCCTTGACGAACTGATCCCACTTTTCCATGCCTGCACGCTTCTCGGGCATGTAGTTCCAGCGGTCGTAGCTCTTCGAGCTGACGTCGTGCAGGGCATGGTTCTGGATGCGGTCGCGGATCTCCTTTGAGATGCCTGCCTTGCCGGCGAGCGTCTTCCAGGTTCTTCGCAGATCGCGGTTCGTGACGATCGGGATGACGTTGCGCTCGCGCTGCCGCCAGATGAAGCTGTAGAGCGTGGCGTGGCTGACCGGCTTCGACGGGTCCATCGCGGAGGAGAAGAACCAGCCATGCTTGTTGGGCTTGATTGACTCGATCAAGTCCGCTGCGAGAGAGGGAACAGGAATGGCATGCGGCCGGCTGCTCTTCGTCTTCGACCAGTCTATGACCCCCTCAGTCGCATCCCACTGGTCGACATGGAGGCGTGCGATCTCCTCGACCCGCTGCCCGGTCAGCATGATGATACGCACGGCGCGTGTATAGGGCGGATGCACCGGAGCATCGGGGCACTCCAGCCAGCGATAGAGCCGCACGAATTCGTCCTCGTCGAGCCAGCGGCTACCAACGGTCTTCGGCTCGGTCGGGATGCCGGCGGCTGGGTTGTAGACCAGGCTGAAGCGACGAGGGGAGGTGGTGCGGTAGTCATGCTCCGACTTCATGCCCCAACTGTAGGCGGAACGGATGTAGCTTCGGACATGGTCGGCCATGGCGCGGGCGCCGCGCTCATAGATGGGGCGGATGACGTCGGCGACCTCGTCGGGCTCGATCTCGCGGGCAGGGCGGTTGGACCCGAGCGTGTCGGCTATCCTGTTGAGGCCCTTCTCGACCTCCTTCCAGGACGGCTTGCCATTCTCCTTTAGGGACTGGACGTAAGCCTCGAACAAATCAGCGACAGTTCCGGGTCGGCTATCGCTTGCGATCTTGATGCTGCGGCCCTTCTGGATGAGGTTGGCATAATCGCGCTTGAACACTTCACGGGCTTGGGCGAGCGACATCGAGGGGTAGTTGCCGAGTTTCGCCTTGGACCGCTTTCCATCGCGCCACTGCTGTGCCATCCACTCGGCGGTGACGCGCCTCGGCATCGGCTTCAGCACGAGCACAAGGCGGCCGGTACCGCGGCCTTCTCCATCGGTGAGGCTCACCTGCTTTCCCGACTTCTCCACCCGTTTGATGGCTTGGCGGAGGGCTCCGTCGGTGAGACTTGGCATGCGGCAGGGCTCTTGCAAACTGGGATCGGCTAGCCCTCGCGGATTGGTGGCGGTTAGGCCTCCGATCGACAAGAACCACCCCCAATATGCAAAATGCCGCCCCCAGTACGCAAGCCCAAAAATGTCAGTGAATCAGCGGTATTGAACGTGATCCAGCGTGGCTTTTGAGGGGCAGGTAGGATGGTTGTGCATCACGCTCAATCACGCTGGATCATGGTGGTACACGATGGAGCAAGGTACCGTGGGCGGACATAGCGAGCCAACGGGGGGCGTTGAGCTGGGGCAGGGGATTGGTGGTTGCATCAGGGCGGACCGATGGGGATGACTCGTGCTCATCCGACTTGACACGCAGCATGTCATTCTCGAACAGGAAAATTGCACCGCACGTGGACACTTTGCAGCGACGCAATGGGCGTCTTGATTGGGGCCGGGAGCGGACTTGCGGCTTCGAGGCTTGGAATTAGAGAAGCGGACATTCAGGCGCCCCCAAACGCATCGACGTTAACTGACCCTTCTGTGACGTTCGTCCGAGAAGCTCCGTAAGTCCGCAATTTCAGCGAAGGCGGACATTGCGACGGTCATCTCAAACCAGGTCACAGCGCGGCACGCCTTCTACCTCGCGTCCCTGTGTCGCTGCGCGGTGATCTCCACCGCCAGGCTGACGGCAGTGCGGATCAGGGCTTGGCGCGCTTCCGATCAACGCCCTTGCTCTTTGCGAGCGCTGATCTAGTAGAGAAGCCTCCAATAACTCCTTCTCGGGGGGGCTTACTCGTTTACAGCGCGATGGAACACTACTTATTCGGAACTGAGCTTGCTGCCAGAATCCTGTGGCGATCGCGACGAGAGGATGAAAACCGAGACAACAGTGGATTGAACACCGCGGCGCAAACCGGCTACCGGCTAGTACGCCGATCCCAGTTGCAGCGCTAGACGTTTCCCCGAATTTGCATCGAACAAGAAGCCCCGCTCTAGGGGGAACCGAACCGCCACTTTGCTGTCGAAATCGACGTAGTAGTTCTTCGGCATCTTGACCGAGACGCTTTCTTTGCCGACCAGGAGCGTAACCAGGGTCACATCGCCGGTGGGCTCGGCGGCATAAACAGTGGCGTCAAATAGTCCACTGCCCGGTTCGACAATGCAGGCATCTTCCGGCCGAAACCCCATCACGGCAGCCGCGACAGCAGGAGCGTTTACTGCAGCAACCGGCAGATTAACCCCATAGGTCTCAAAGCGGTCGTTCTCAATCCGCCCGTGCAAGAAGTTCATCGGCGGCGAGCCTATGAACCCGGCGACGAACAGGTTCGCCGGGTGGTCATAAACCTCCCGCGGCGTGCCAATCTGTTGCAGTACGCCCTGCTCCATGATGGCGATTCGATGCGCAAGAGTCATCGCCTCGACCTGATCATGGGTAACGTAGATCGTCGTCACGCCAAGATCGTGCTGCATACGCTTCAGCTCGGCGCGCATGAATCCTCGCAGCTTCGCGTCGAGGTTGGACAGTGGTTCGTCCATGAGAAACACCGATGGTCGCCGCACGATCGCGCGCGCCAGGGCGACACGCTGCCGCTGTCCGCCGGACAGTTGGCGAGGATATCGGTCGAGGAAGCCTTCCATGTGGACCTGAGCCGCGGCTTCGCGTACGGCGATCTTGCGTTCCTGTTGCGGGAAGCCGCGCACCTTCAACGGAAAGTCGATGTTCTCGGCGACCGTCTTATGCGGATAAAGCGCGTAGGATTGGAATACCATAGCGACGTCACGATACTTCGGCAGGATGTTGGTTACGTCGGTGTCACCAAGCACGACTTGCCCCGTGTCGGCGGTTTCAAGCCCGGCGATAATGCGCAGCCCCGTGGTCTTGCCACAGCCGGATGGCCCGAGAAGCACCAGGAACTCACCGGGCGCTACATCGATGCAGAGGTCGCTGACCACTTTGATGGCGCCAAACGACTTACCAAGCCCGCGCAGCGACAGACGCTGCGCCTGAATTGCTGTGCCGCCACTCTCTTTCACCGCGCTCATCCCTTTATCGAACCCAGCAGAATGCCCTTGGAAATGAAGCGTTGCAGGACCAGCGCCATCAGCATGACCGGAATGATCATGACCACAATCACCACGGCCATAGTCCACCACAACACGCCTTTCTCGCCGGCGTTCATGGCCGCCACAAGGATGGGCATCGTCTGGGCGTTCGTGGTCGAGAGAACCAACGAAATCAAATATTCGTTCCAGCAAAGGATGAGGACAAGCAGCGTGGTTGCGGCGAGGCCAGGCGCGGCCAGCGGCATGATGATTTCGAAGAAGGTTCTGATGCGGGTGGCGCCGTCAAGCTGGGCACTCTCGTCGAGGTCGGTCGGAATGGTCAGAAGAAAATCGTGCATCAGCCAGACGACGATCGGCAGGTTTACGACCGAATAGGTGAGTATCTGGGCCAGATGCGTGTCGAGCAGGCGTACCTGCTGGAACATCAGGTAAATGGGAACGATGCTGACGATTGGTGGGAGAATGCGCTGCGATATCATCCAGAACAATATGTCGCCATTTCCCAGCGTGCCCTTGAAATGCCGTCCGAGCGCCCGCGCCAGGAAATAGAAGAGTGTTACCGCGACGGTAAACGACAGCCGCCAGTCGACTCCCCACCGCCCAACGACGATTGCAGCCGCCGCCATACACAGCACGAAGATCGCTATCACCCCGAACTTCGGTTTGTAGTGAAGGCGACTGAGCCCATAGGCAGCCATCGAACCGATTGTCACGCAAAGCGCGGTGGCGCATAGCGCGATGATGATCGAGTTCAGATACGCCTTGGACGTATCCTCGAAATCGTTGATGAAAAGCTCGCGCCAAGCATGGGCGCTAGGTGTGAAGTCGATCCACGGCAGATAGACCGGTCCGCCATTCACGTCGATGGGCAGTTTGATCGACGTGATCGCAACCCAATAGAGCGGGAACAACACGAAGGCCGCCCAGAGGATCAGCAAAGCGTAGACGATGATGGCCGTGGCGGGAGCCATATGTCTGATAGTCCTTGGTTCGAACCATCGCGACGCAAATGACCTCCTTGCGGAAGCCCGTGAGCCTTGTGCTGTCATATTGGCCTGAGCCGCTTAAGGACGACGTAGTTGAAGAAGGAGACACAAATCACAACCGTCACGAACAGCAGGAGATAAGCTATCGCCGCGGAATCGCCGAGGTTAAGTGCACGCCAGGCGAAGAAGGAATGGAGCGTCATCGACTCGGTTGCGATCCCCGGACCGCCGGCGGTCATGATGTTGGGCAGGTCGACGAGTTTGAACGCCTCTATGACGCGGATCAGCATGACAGTCGCCGCGACGGGGGCGATCTGCGGCCACGCGATTTCGCGAAAGATCTGCCAACCGCTGGCGCCGTCTACCTGGCCGGCCTCGACCAGATCCCGCGACACGCTTTCCAGGGCGGCGAGAAGGATGACGAAAATAAACGGTATCCACTGCCACGAATCGCCGACAACGATGAACAGGCGGGCCGTCCAAGCGTCGCTGGCCCAAGCGAAATTGCCAAGTCCGACCCATTGCCACGCCGGCGCGAAGGGCCCCTTCGTAGTATCCGCCAGCATGCGGAAGGTATAGCCGATGCTGATTGGCGTAATCATCAATGGCAGGAAGAAGACGACCCGAAAAAAGGTCCGGCCCTTGATAGGCTGGGCGCAGAGCAGCGCAAGGCCGAGACCGATCAGGAACTGCACGGTGCAGCCGACCAAGACGTAGAAAATCGTAACGCCCAATGTGCCGAACGGATTGCCGCTGAGAAGCGTCGCCGAAAAAAGAAGCGCAAGTGCGAAGGCAAGACTCGCCGAGATCAGGCGGCCGATAAAACCGATGATCTTGAAGCCGGTCGAAGCGTAACGATACAGCCACCATAGGAGAAGGGCCGCGACGATGCTTGTCACCGCCCAACCAAGGGGCCTCATAGTCGTGAAGGTGCCGAGGAAATGAAACTGGTCGCTGCCGAAGAGTTGCTTCCTGAAATTCTGCAGGCCGACAAAGGTTACTGTGTACGAGCCACCACCAAGACGCATTCTAGAGAAAGCCAGTATCAAGGAAGCAATCGTCGGAAAGACCGAAAAGAGCAAAATCGCGAAGACTGCAGGTGCGATGAAGAGCCGACCCGAATGGCGGTCCAGCCATTCACTCAGGCGGATTCGCGTCTCTGTCACCCTGGACCGGTCGGCCGGGACGGAACGCCCCGACCGACCACGTGTCGACGCCTCGATATTTGAGGTCACTTCCGAGCCACTGTTCATTTGGTAATGCCGAGCGAGGCCTTGTACATGCCCTTCTGCTTGTCCCGGCCGAACTGCTCGGTGATTTCCTCCCAGCCAGCTTCGACGTTGGCCACTGCCTGTTCCGCGGTGATTTCACCAGCGATGAAGCGCGCCAGTTCCCGATCCAGGACAACACCCTCATACTCGGCCGTTCCGGGAATCTTCAGATCGGACGCCATATTCGGGTTGTTCAAGCTGGCTTTGATCGCGCCGAGATAGTTGTTCGCCGATTCCTCGGTGAACCCGGCCTCAATCCAAGGGGCGAGGTTTTCGAGTTGCGAGATGCGGTAAGGATTGTAGCCGGTCCAACCCATGGTGACGTCGATGTTCGATTGAGCGGCTTGGTTGCAATAGGAAAGAAAGTCATAGGCCGCCTGCTTGACCTTGTCGTCCGCCTTAGCGTTGATCACGCCGGACCAGCCGCCGAAAGCTGCGAACGGCGAGTAGTTGATACCGTCAATGGCGTGCGGGCAGCGTTGGGCATCACAGGCAACGAGCTTGCCCGTGGCGCGATCCAGCACCTTGGTGGTGCCAGGCATGATGATCGAGCCCATCTTGTTCTTGATCGCGGCGCCGGCGGGATCGATAGACAGCGGGCCGACATCGCCCCAGTCGATCACCTGCGCGCAACGACCGGCCTGGAGAAGTGCACG
Organism: Mesorhizobium sp. LjNodule214; assembly: GCF_964252735.1. Taxonomy (NCBI): domain Bacteria; kingdom Pseudomonadati; phylum Pseudomonadota; class Alphaproteobacteria; order Hyphomicrobiales; family Phyllobacteriaceae; genus Mesorhizobium; species Mesorhizobium sp. LjNodule214. The sequence continues at coordinate 1,136,238 of NZ_CAXUPE020000002.1, read as the reverse complement.
GGTGTCGCCGACATCATGATTAGCTTCGTCGGGCGGCCCGTATTCGCCCGTCGCCTTGTAGATGCGGAAGGCTTCAGCCCAGGCCTCGTTGTTGACCAACGGCTTCATCGTATCCGGATCGAAGAACATACCTTCACCGGTCCCCTGCGTCTGCACATAAGCGGCTGCGAACGACATAACGGCGAAGTAGGACTGGGCGTTGCGCTTCTTGAACATGCACGAGCCGAAATCCGGCTGGCCGTCGCCGTTCAGATCCTGACCGTTGGTCGCCTTCGCAACCGCAAGATACTCGTCCCAGGTGCGCGGCGGCTTGAGGCCCATTTTGTCGAGGATGTCCTTGCGGTAGTAGGCCATCTGGAAGTCGCCGTCGATAGTGATGGTGTAGGTCTTGCCGGCGACCTTCTGGTTGTATTCGCGGAAGAACGGCGCAATGTCCGCGACATCAATCTTGTCGTCCTTGGCGATGTAGGGCGACAGGTCCTCGATCAAACCGCCGTCGACCAATTCCGGCACCCAGCTCGCCGCGAGAACGGCAACGTCAATCGAGTTGGTCCCGGTCGCCCAGTCGGTCAGCGTCTTCTGGAATATTTCGGCGAACGGCACCTCGGTCACTGTAACGGTGGCGCCGGTCACCTTAGTGAACTCCTTGCCGTGATCGTCAAGGCGCTTGGCGATGACGGGGCCTGGCCGCGTCAGGATTCGTATGGTGACCCCGTCATACTCGCCGGCGACCGCCGATTGAGCGCTCATCGCCAAGACGCCTGCAACGCCTATGGCGCCCACCACGAGGGGGCTCACAATCTTTCCAATACGTCCCATTTGGTTCCTCCTTTTGTGTGATCCGGTCCAATGTCCCAAGAAGGCACTTCCTCCCTACAAGGCGCACCGAGAAACCGGTTCGCCGATCGCGCCTGACCAGGCGCCTTATTCACGGCTCGAACAAATTGGGGTGCCGAGCCGCGAATTTCTTCAGCTCCACCATGACCGCGTCGAGATGACGGGCCATCGCGGCGGCTGATTTATGTGAATCTCGAGTCTTCAGCGCAGCCACTATGGCGCGGTGCTCGCGATAGGTGTCTGGAGTGCGGCCGGGCGCTGGCAACATCAGCCGCCGCGTACGCTCGACCTGAGCGCGGGTAGATTCGACCGCTTCGGCGATGCGGCGCATGGCCAATCGCTCGAACAACATGGTGTGGAAGCGCACGTCGAGCGCATAGAACTCGTCCCAGTCTTGCGTACTCAAAGCGGCCGCCTGATAGCCGAGATTGCGGTCAAGACGATCCAGTGTCGCTTCGTCGATTTGTGAAGCGATGTTGTAAACGGTGGCGACTTCCAGGGCCCGGCGAACGAAGGCCGCTTCGGCGATGTCGGAGAGCCGGATGCGGGCAACGAACGTCCCTTTCTGCGGCTCGACCTCGACCAGGCGCTCCTCGACCAGACGCAACACAGCTTCGGCCACCGGCTGGCGCGACACGCGCAGCCTAGCGCAGACTTCGTTCTTGTCGATGCGGGCGCCGGGTTCGAGCGTAAGCCCGACGATGGCGGCGCGAAGGTCCTCATAGACCATCGCCGCTTTCGACAAGCCGCGTCGGACGTGCGTCAAAGCGGCAGGGCTCGCAAAGGCCAAGGCCGTTCACTCCCATGAAGGCGGCCCAACGTGGACAGTTAAATGTTAGCATGATTAGATGGCGTGACAAGCTGGCACATGCGACAAAATCCAAGGTTGTCCAACCGAGGGGTATGATCGTGAATCAGTCGATCCGCGGTAAGGTTGCCATCGTGACCGGAGCAAGCTCAGGCATCGGGCGAGCGATTGCGCGGCTGTTTGCTGCGGAGGGCGCCAGACTTGCCCTCGCCGCCCGTTCGACCGACAAGCTAGAAAAGCTCGCTGGTGAAATCGGACCGGCGCCGCTCATCCTGTCGATTGATCTTGCCCAGCCAGTGGAGGTCGAGCGGATGGTCGCCGAAACGCTCGCCCATTTCGGTCGTGTCGATGTGCTGATGGCCAATGCGGGCGTCTATATTCCCGGAGAAGCCGCAGAAGGCGATCCCAGCGCCTGGGACAACCTTCTCGCCGTCAACGTGAGCAGCGTATTTCGCAGCGTGCGAGCGGTATTGCCTGGTATGATTGCGCAAGGGTCGGGCGACATCATCGTGACCAGCTCCATCGCCGGCCATCAGGCCCTACGGGGGGAGCCCGTCTACAGCGCGTCCAAGCATGCCGTGCAGACTTTCGTTCACACGGTTCGCCGCCAGGTCGCACCGCACAACATTCGTATCGGGGCGGTGGCGCCCGGCACCGTTCTCAACGAATTGTGGGGCGTGACCGATCCTGCAGAGGTCGATCGGCGCGCAGGGTTGCGCGAGGGTCTCCGGTCCGAGGATGTCGCCGAAGCTTGTTTGTGGGTTCTCACGCGGCCGCCGAACGTCACCATCCGTGACCTGGTGATGCTGCCACAGAATCAAGATATCTGAGCCGACCACCCTCCCGTAGACACTGCAACGAGTCAGTGCCGTTGCTGCGGGCTGGCGAGGATAGGCATCTTTGAGAGTCCCGTGGCTCTCGCCCACCGTCTCAACGAGCGCTCATGACCCGAGTGGGGTCCATCGATTGAGCGCCGTTAGAAGGTCCGCTTCTGAGGCACACAGCGGCCATTCGTCCGAATCCGGACAAAACGTCCGCGAATGGCGCACCCGCGACCTCCAGCGCGGTGGTCGGTAATGTCCGCTTTAAGGCAGTGGCACAGCTAACTTTAATGACCGAGATGCGGCGCAAAGCTGCCGTCTACGTCGCGGTGGATATGATCGGCTTCGGGTCAAATCTTCGCGTTGATACGCCCCAGCCGCCTGCAGCTAGGCCGCCTTTCTGGCTCGATCCTTGCTGAGCATCGCTCTGACGAACTGATCCCACTTTTCCATGCCGGCACGCTTTTCCGGCATGTAGTTCCAGCGGTCGTAGCTCTTCGAGCTGACGTCGTGCAGGGCATGGTTCTGGATGCGGTCGCGGATCTCCTTTGAGATGCCTGCCTTGCCGGCGAGCGTCTTCCAGGTTCTTCGCAGATCGCGGTTCGTGACGATCGGGATGACGTTGCGCTCGCGCTGCCGCCAGATGAAGCTGTAGAGCGTGGCGTGGCTGACCGGCTTCGACGGGTCCATCGCGGAGGAGAAGAACCAGCCATGCTTGTTGGGCTTGATTGACTCGATCAAGTCCGCTGCGAGAGAGGGAACAGGAATGGCATGCGGCCGGCTGCTCTTCGTCTTCGACCAGTCGATGATCCCCTCAGTCGCATCCCACTGGTCGACATGGAGGCGTGCGATCTCCTCGACCCGCTGCCCGGTCAGCATGATGATGCGCACGGCGCGTGTATAGGGCGGATGCACCGGAGCATCGGGGCACTCCAGCCAGCGATAGAGCCGCACGAATTCGTCCTCGTCGAGCCAGCGGCTACCAACGGTCTTCGGCTCGGTCGGGATGCCGGCGGCTGGGTTGTAGACCAGGCTGAAGCGACGAGGGGAGGTGGTGCGGTAGTCATGCTCCGACTTCATGCCCCAACTGTAGGCGGAACGGATGTAGCTTCGGACATGGTCGGCCATGGCACGGGCGCCGCGCTCATAGATGGGGCGGATGACGTCGGCGACCTCGTCGGGCTCGATCTCGCGGGCAGGGCGGTTGGACCCGAGCGTGTCGGCTATCCTGTTGAGGCCCTTCTCGACCTCCTTCCAGGACGGCTTGCCATTCTCCTTTAGGGACTGGACGTAAGCCTCGAACAAATCAGCGACAGTTCCGGGTCGGCTATCGCTTGCGATCTTGATGCTGCGGCCCTTCTGGATGAGGTTGGCATAATCGCGCTTGAACACTTCACGGGCTTGGGCGAGCGACATCGAGGGGTAGTTGCCGAGTTTCGCCTTGGACCGCTTTCCATCGCGCCACTGCTGTGCCATCCACTCGGCGGTGACGCGCCTCGGCATCGGCTTCAGCACGAGCACAAGGCGGCCGGTACCGCGGCCTTCTCCATCGGTGAGGCTCACCTGCTTTCCCGACTTCTCCACCCGTTTGATGGCTTGGCGGAGGGCTCCGTCGGTGAGACTTGGCATGCGGCAGGGCTCTTGCAAACTGGGATCGGCTAGCCCTCGCGGATTGGTGGCGGTTAGGCCTCCGATCGACAAGAACCACCCCCAATATGCAAAATGCCGCCCCCAGTACGCAAGCCCAAAAATGTCAGTGAATCAGCGGTATTGAACGTGATCCAGCGTGGCTTTTGAGGGGCAGGTAGGATGGCTGTGCACCAGGATTTTCGTACTGTTTTGCTTCGAGACGAATTCGCCATTCAGATGACCGCCATCAGCGAACGTCAGTATCGGTGGTTTTCAATATGGTCGGCCATCGGTGGCGGGACGATACGGGCAGACTTTTGATTTTGGCCCACGAAAAATCCAATGAAATCAACGTTCCTGTTACATCCTGCTGGCCCACCATTATCGTTATTTATCAATAAGTTAGCTTAGTTTATTTGCCTCGGTTAGCCAATTCAGGTTGGCGAACCACCATACATCCCATTGAATTCCTTGATTTATGGTGGGCTACCGAGGATTGCCATCGATTGCTGCCCCCTACATCTCGGTTACGAACTTTGTCCGCAGATATGCATCGAGGCCTTCGACGCCGCTCTCCGAGCCATAGCCGGATTCATTGACGCCGCCGAACGGCGTTTCCGGTGTCGACACCATCATATGGTTGACACCGACCATACCGGCGTCCAGCGCCGCCTCGGTCTTTTGGGCAAGGCTGAGATTGCGCGTGAAGACAAAGGAGGCTAGCCCGTAAGGCAGCGAGTTTGCCCGCTCGATCATGTCGTCGAAGGTGGAGAAGGTGGTTGTCGGCGCGATCGGCCCGAACGGCTCCTCGGACATGATGCGCGCCGTGTCCGGCACGTCTTTCAGCAATGTCGGTGCGTAAAAGTAGCCCTTGTTGCCGATCCGCTTGCCACCGGTGACGACCGTCGCGCCTTTCGTCGTTGCATCGCTGACGAAACCGTCCATGGCGTCGAGCCGCCGCGGTGCGATCATCGGGCCCATCTGCACGCTTTTGTCGAGGCCGTCGCCGATCTTGAGCTTTTCGGCGCGCGAGGCAAAACCGTCGATGAAGCGGTCATAGACAGCTTCGTGCACGTAGAAGCGGGTCGGCGAGGTGCACACCTGGCCGGCATTGCGGAACTTGAAGGTGACGACCGTATCGAGCGTCTTGTCGAGATCGGCGTCCTCATAGACGATGACCGGGGCGTGGCCGCCGAGCTCCATGGTGCAGCGCTTCAACGTATCCGCCGCCTGCTTCTGCAACAGCTTGCCAACCGCCGTCGATCCGGTCAGCGAGACCTTCCTCGGGATCGGTGAGGCGATGAGATAGGACGAGACCTTGGCCGGCTCGCCGAACACGATGTTGAGTACGCCCGCCGGCAGTCCGGCGTCATGGAAGCAGCGGGCTATGGCGACGGCGGTTCCCGGCGTTTCCTCCGCCGGCTTCACGATGATCGAGCAGCCGGCGCCCAGCGCGCCCGAAATCTTGCGGATGACATTGCTGGCCGGAAAGTTCCAGGCGGCGAAGGCGACCACCGGCCCGACCGGTTCCTTGAGCACCATCTGCCGCACGCCGGGCAGCCGGGCAGGGACGATGCGGCCATAGGCGCGCTTGCCTTCTTCCGCGTACCAGCGGGTCGCATCGGCGGCGAACTGCACTTCGCCCGTGGCCTCGGCCAGCGCCTTGCCGTTTTCCATCGTCAGGATGCGTGCGATGGTGTCCTTGCGCTGCTCGATCAGGTCGGCCGCCTTGTCCATGATCGCCCAGCGCTGCATCGCGGTCATCGTCTTCCACAGCTTGAAGCCCTTGAGCGAGGCCGCGAGCGCACGGTCGAGATCGGCCTCCGAGGCATGCGGCACGCTTGCCAGCACCTCCTCGGTGGCGGGATTGATCAATGGTTCGGACTTGCCGTCCGATCCCTGACACCACACACCGTCAATCAGCAGCTCGATCGTCTCTGGATACATGTCCTGGCCCTTTCCGGCCCGGCGGCACGCGGGAAGCCGCCGGCAGATTGCACGTCACAAGAAAATGTCCGTGATGGCTTGACCTGTACATTGTATACAGTATGGTGTCGACATGATTTTAGCGCGCATCCAAAAATTGTCAGTCGCCATCCCGGAGAATCTCGCCGAGATGCTCGAGGAGGAGATCATCTTCGGTCGCCTCAAGTCGCGGGAGCGGTTGACCGAGGAAATGGTCGCCGCACGCTACGGCGTCAGCCGGTCGCCGGTGCGTGAGGCGCTCAGACTGCTCGAGCGCGACGGCTTGGTGATGCGCGAGGCCAGGCGCGGCATCTGGGTTTCGCCGATGTCGCAGCGCGATTTCGATGAGGTCTACACATGCCGCATCGAACTCGAAGGGCTGGTTGCCAAGCAGGCGGCGGAATCCGCCGACATCGAAAAGAAGGCGGAGTTCAAGAACCTTTTGTCGGAGCTGAAGCAGGCCCAGGCCAGGAACGATGCCCGGCAGTTCTTCATCGTCGACGTGCGCGGCTCGTTCCTGACCTACACGCTGGCCGGCAACAAGACGCTGACGCGCCTGCTTGGCGGGCTGGAAAAGCAGGCTTTGCGCTATCGCTACCACGCCTACGAGCAGGATCCGAAGATCATCCAGCTGTCGCTCGACGATACGGCCCGCATCTATGACGCGATCACGGCTGGCGATGGCGAAAGCGCCAAGGCGATGACCGAAAACCTCATCCGGGAAATCTGGCAGAGCATGCGGGCCGGCATTCGCGACGCCTTCGGAGAGGGCTAGGTCGTGTCCAGCTTCTCGTCAGCGTTCAGCGTCATCGATTCCCACACGGCCGGCCACCCGACGCGCGTCATCCTCAGCGGCGTTCCGAAACTCTCAGGTTCGAGCGTACGGGAGAAGCGCGACCATTTCCGCCAGCACCTCGATCACCTGCGCTCGGCACTGCTGCATGAGCCGCGCGGCCATGCGGCCATGGTCGGTCTGGTGCCGGTCGCCTCTGAAGTCGCCGACTATGGCGCGTTTTTCATCTCGTCTTATGTCTATCTCGACATGTGCGGTCACGGCACGATCGGCTTTGCCAGGACGCTGGCCTTCACGGGCCAGATCTCTTTCGAAACCGGCGATAGCTTCACGCTGGAGACGCCGGCCGGGATCGTCACGGTTCATCTGAACTGGAACGAAGACGGCTCGCTCGATCGGGTTCGGATCGCCAATGTCCCAAGCTATGTTGGGCTCGAGCAGCTGAGCGTTGCCGTCGAAGGCGTAGGCAAGGTCGATGCGGCAATCGTCTATGCCGGCATGTGGTACGCGCTGGTGGACGCGGCTTCGCTTGGATTGAAGCTCGTCCCGGACAGCGCGTCAGCCCTGATGCAACTCGGCGCCAGGATCAAGGGCGCGATCAAGGCGGCGACGCAGGGCATGCCGCTGTTCGCCGGCGCTACCGCGCCGAGCGTGCTCTTCTACGATGCTGACAGCGAAAACTCGGCGACGCATTTCCTTGTCCTGGAATCCAACAAGTTCGACCGCTCGCCCTGTGGCACCGGGACCTCGGCACGGCTGACATATCTGCTGCAGAAGGGGCTGATCGGCCCCGACCAGACCTATCATGCCAGGAACATCCTTGGCATTCCGTTCGAGGCACGCCTGCAAGGCCGCGCCCAGGTCGAAGGCCGGGACGCGATGATTGTCGAGATCGAGGGCGCCGCCTTCATCACCTCGACCCAGACCATCTACTTCGAGAAGAGCGACCCTCTCTCGCAGGGATTTTTATGCCGCTAATCAACCAATAACTCAGAAAAGGGGAATGAAATGAAACTCACAGTCATTCGTACGTTCATAGCCGCCTTGACCATCGGCCTCGGCCTGCTCTCGGCACCCATCGCCGCTTCCGCGGACGACAATCCATCCGCTGTCATCGATCAGATCCGCGCCAGCGGCGTGCTGAAGGTTCCGGTGATGACCGGCGAGGAGCCGGGCTACATCAAGGATCCGGCCACGGGCCAGTGGAGCGGCTTCTACTACGAGTTCCTCGGCGAGATCGCGACCCAGCTCGGCGTCAAGCTCGAGCCTGTCGAGACCACCTGGGGCAATCTGGCCGCCGACTTCCAGTCCAACAAGATCGACATCGCCATCGGCGTCAACCCGAACCCGAAGCGCGGCCTTGTCGTCGATTATCTTTGGGAGCCGCTGTTCACCGACGCCTGGGCCGTGCTGACGCCTCCCGGCAAGCCGGTCAAGACCTGGGCCGAACTGAACTCACCGGACAAGACCGTCGTCGTCCAGAAGGGCAGCACGATGCAGGTCGTTGCTGAAGCGTTGCTGCCGAAGGCCAAGATCACGCCGGTGGAAGATCGCGGCCTGGCACTGATGGAACTCCAGGCTGGCCGAGCCGACGGCGTCGTGTTTTCCATCTTCGATGCGCTGCAGATCACCAACCAGAAAATCGGCAATGTGTCGCTTCCCGAGCCGATCCTGCGCAATCCGGCGACGCTTGCCGTTGCACGCAAGCCCGGCAATGCGGGCTTCATCAACTTCCTGACCAACTGGATCCTGCAGGAGCGTTCGCTCGGCCTCGCCCAGGGCAAGCTTGCCCGCTCTTGGGAAGCCCGCGGCATCGACTTGTCGATCCTTCCGGCAGGCTTCAGCTTCTGATTGCAACAGCCTGACCGCCGCATGGCGCGGCGGTCAGGCCACCACTGGGCGTGCATCGAGCCAGTGAGGACATCATGTTCGACTATACAGTCATAACCAACAATATCGGGTTGCTCTGGCAGGGCCTCCTGATGACGATCTATTTCACCGTGATCACGATCGGCGCGGGCATGCTGATTGGCCTGTTCATCGGGCTTATCCAGCTGAGCACGTTTAAGCCGCTGGTCATCCTCGGCCAGATCTATGTCGAGTTCTTCCGCAACATTCCGCTGCTCGTCACACTGCTCTGGGTCTACTACGCCTTCCCGATCTTCGCCGGCATCAATGTCACCAAATTCTGGGCCGGCTTCATCGGGCTGAGCTGCTACGTCGGTTCCTTCTACGCCGAAATCCTGCGCGCCGGCGTCCAGTCGGTCGATCCAGGCCAGACGGACGCGGCGACCGCGATCGGCATGTCCTACGGCCAGCGCATGCGCCGGATCATCCTGCCGCAAGCCTTCCGCAAGATGATCCCGCCGCTCGCCGGCCAGTCGATCATCCAGATGAAGAACACGACGCTGCTGTCGATGATAACGGTTCCAGATCTCCTCTATCAGGCAAGCTATATCAGCAGTTTCACCTATCGGCCGATGGAAGTTTATACCGCCGTCGGCGTCATCTTCCTGATCATCCTGATCCCGCTGACCCTCTTGTCCAGGAAACTCGAAAGCAGAGGGAGCCTGAAATGAGCGCCAGTGAACCAAGCGCCGTGACAGACAAGAACGACAAGCCTGTCCTGCGGCTGGATGGCATCTGCCTGAAGTTTGGCGACAAGCGCGTGCTCAACGGCATCGATCTCTCGGTCGTCGAAGGCGAGGTTGTCGTGCTGATCGGCGCCAGCGGATCGGGCAAGACGTCGCTGCTGCGCTGTATCAATCTGCTCAACGTGCCGACCAGCGGCAGCATCGTCATCGATGACGAGACGCTGTTCAGCAGGCAGGCCGATGTCAAGGGCGCCCAGATACCGGCCCAGGAGGTCAACCGCATCCGCTCCAAGACCGGCATGGTCTTCCAGCAGTTCAATCTGTTTCCGCACATGACGGCGCTCGAAAACGTCATGGAAGGCCCGGTCATCGTCAAGAAGGAGCCGAAGGAGCAGGCGCGCCAGACCGCGCTGAAGCTTCTCGACCTCATGGGGCTGTCGCAGCATGTGGAAAAATATCCGCGCCAGCTTTCCGGTGGCCAACAGCAGCGGGTCGCGATCGCCCGGGCCATGGCCATGCAGCCGAAGGTGATGCTGTTCGACGAGCCGACTTCGGCTCTTGATCCTGAACTGGTCGGCGAAGTCATGAAGGCGATGGTGGAGCTGGCCAAGAGCGGCATGACCATGGTGATCGTCACCCATGAGTTGGGCTTTGCCTTCGAAGTCGCCGATCGGGTCGTGTTCCTCGACCAAGGGCTGGTCGCCGAGCAGGGGCCGCCCTCCAAGGTCCTGCTGCATCCTGAACATCCGCGTCTGAAGAGTTTTGTCGGACGCTTCCATGAATCGGCGGATCTGCTTCGCCCGTTCCTCGAGGCGCGTGAGGCTGAGAAGGCGTGCTGAAGGGCACGCCTTCTTCGCGCACAACAGTCTAGCGGACATCGTCGAATGCGGCCCCTTTCGAGTTGGCCGCAAAAGGAAAGACATCGATGACATTGAGTTTCGAACCCGCCACAATCGCCGTTCCAAGGGGCCACCATATCGGGGGACGATTCATTGAATTGCCCGGCACGGAGATCGAGGTGCTCAGGCCGTCCGATCTCCAGCCAATGGGTCTTGTCACTGACGGCGACGAAGCCGCGGTGCAGCAGGCCGTCGATGCCGCAAAAAGGGCGCTGGCGCAGAGCCGCTGGGCGAAGATCGCGCCGCGCGATCGTGCCGCCGCGCTCATGCGTTTCGCGGCCTTGATCGAACAGAACGCCACCTATCTCGGACAGCTTGAGGCGATGGGATCGAGCCGGCTGATCTCGATGACGATTGCCCGCGACGCGGTGCGCACCGCCGGCGTCGTGCGCTACTACGCCGAGTTCTGCGACAAGACCGAAGGCACGGTCACCTCGACCGAAGCGAATGCGCTCAGCATCGTCAAGCATGAGCCTTACGGCATTGTCGGCGCGATCGTTCCCTGGAACTTTCCGATGATCACGGCGGCCTGGAAATTCGCCCCGGCGCTGGCCGCCGGCAATGCGGTGGTGATGAAGACCTCCGAACTGACCCCGCACAGCCTTCTTGCCTTGGCGGAGCTCGCGGCCAAGGCCGGCGTTCCCGCCGGCCTGTTCAATGTCGTCAACGGCTATGGTCACACGACGGGAGCGGCGATCGTGCGGCATCCCGATATTTTGAAAATCTCCTTTACCGGCTCGACGCAGACGGGTGCCGCGATCATGACGCTGGCGGCCCAGTCCGGCATCAAGCCGGTCACCCTCGAACTTGGCGGCAAAAGCCCGCAGCTGGTGTTTGCCGATGCCGGTGACATCGATGTCGTGGCCGGCCGCGTCGCGGCGGCGTTCATGGACAATGCCGGTCAGGTCTGCACGGCGGGCTCGCGCCTGATCGTCGAGGACAAGATCGCCGACGAACTTGTCGAGCGCGTCATTGCCAGGACCAAGGCGATCAAGGCCGGACCGACCTGGGACGCGACGACGACCTTCGCGCCGATCATCAGTCGCAAGCAGCTTGAGCGCATCGATACCATGGTCCGCGCCAGCATCGGCGAGGGCGCCTCGGTGGTCACCGGCGGGACGGTGCTCGAAGGCCGCAACGAAGGCAACTTCTTTGCGCCGACGATCCTGGAGAACGTCGCCGACGACAATATTGGTTTCAAGGAGGAGTTTTTTGGCCCGGTGCTGACGGTGCGCACGTTTGCCGATCTGGAGGAAGGCCTCGCCCAGGCGGCGCACCCGGTCTACGGGCTTGCCGCCAGCGTCCACACCACGGATTTGAAGAAGGCGCTCAAGGCGGCGGATTCGATCGAGGCCGGCATGGTCTGGATCAACCAGCACGGGCGCGGCCCGGAGTTCACCTATCCGGCCGGTGGCTACAAGGGCTCCGGCTTCGGCAAGGATATGGGCCGTGCCGGTATCGAGGCGTTCCTGCGCCAAAAGGCCATCTGGGCCAATTACGCCTGAGCGAGCGCAAGCACATGCAATTCGATTACATCATCGTCGGCGGCGGCTCAGCTGGAGCCGTGCTTGCCAGCCGTCTTTCGGAAAACGGCATCAAGCAGGTCGCTCTCTTCGAAGCCGGGCCCGATACGCCGCCGGACGATGTCCCTGAGGTGATCGCGGACAGCTATCCCGGCCTTTCCTATTTCGACCCAAAATACCATTGGACGGAGCTGCGCGTCTTCAACCGATCGCCGAAGCAGAACGCGCAAGTGGTCAAGACGGCCAAGCTCGAACAGGCCAAGGTGATGGGTGGCGGCTCCAGCATCAACGGCCAGTTCGCCGTGCGCGGCCTGCCGCACGACTATGACGAATGGGAAGGTCTCGGCCTGCCCGGATGGGGATGGGACGGCATGCTGCCCTACCTGAAGAAACTCGAGCGCGACCTCGATTTCGATGGCGAGCTTCACAACAAGACCGGCCGGATTCCGATCCGCCGCGTCTTTCCGCAGGACTGGGCCGGTTTCACCAAATCCGTGCTCAAGCAGACGGAAGGCGAGTATCCCTACCGACCGGACTACAATGGCAGTTTCGAGGACGGATCGTTCCCGCTGCCTTTGTCAAACGAGAACGACCGTCGCGTGTCGACGGCGATCGGCTATCTAGACGCCGAGGTGCGCGCCCGCAAGAACCTTCATATCTTCGCCAACGCCTTCGTCGAAGGGCTGATGAGTGAGGGGACCCGCATCAATGGGGCCAGGGTGACCATCGATGGTCAGACGAAGATCTACAACGCCAACGAGACGATCGTTTCGGCCGGGGCCCTCCATTCGCCGGCCATCTTATTGCGCGCGGGCATCGGGCCGGCGGCTCAACTGAAGCGGCTGGGCATCGAGGTCATTGCCGAGCGCCCTGGTGTCGGCGAGAACCTGACCGACCACCCGCATCTGGCCGTCGGCGCCCATTTCAAGAAGTCCGCGCGGCTGCGGCCCGGTCAGCGACGGCACATCTTTCTCGGCGTCAGATACTCCTCGAACCATGCCGGCTGCCATCCGGGCGACATGCTGCTGATGCCGGTCAATCGCGCCGGCTGGCACCCGCTTGGCAAGGCGATGGGCGCGCTCAACGTCTGCGTCAACAAATCCTATTCGCGCGGCACCGTCACCTTGAAGTCGGCGGTCCAGACCGATGAACCGATCGTCGATCTGAACATGGCCTCCGACGGCCGCGACCTGATGCGCCTGGTCGACGGCTTCAAGCGCATTTGCAGGATCATGGAAGCGCCTGAGGTCCGCCAGCACGTCAACACATGGTTCCTGGCCGGCTATAGCGACGAAGCCCGCGCACTCAGCGTCCGCAAGCCGTGGAACTGGGTCAAGACGGCGACCGCCGCCTATCTGTTCGACTACGCGCCCTTCTTCCGTGAGACCTTGCTCAGGCGCAAGTTCGGCACCACCGACCGTATCCACGCAATGCTCAAGAACGAAGAGCTGATCGCCGATTGGGTCAAGCAATCCGTCTGGTCGGGCTGGCATGTCTCGGGCACCTGCAAGATGGGCGCCGATAGCGATCCGCTGGCGGTGCTCGATGCCGAGTGCCGCGTGCGCGGCGTGCAGGGCCTGCGCGTCGTCGACGCCTCGATCATGCCGACGATCGTCGCTGCCAACACCAACATCACGACGATCGCCATCGCCGAAAAAGCGGCGGACCTGATTCTGAATTCCCGACAATAGCAAAGGATCTCAAGGCTATGCGCAAGAACAAGGTGAAGGATATCTGGGCTGCCGGCGGCGAAGTGGTGACGGGCTGGCTCGGCATTCCATCGTCGATCTCCGCGGAACTGATGGCCCAGCAGGGCTGGGATGCGCTGACGGTCGACCTCCAGCATGGCGCGACCGACTATGTCGACGCCGTGCCGATGCTGCAGGCGATCTCGACGACGGACACGACGCCGATGGTGCGCGTACCGTGGAACGATCCGGCGATCATCGGCAAGGTGCTCGATGCCGGCGCCTATGGCGTGATCTGCCCGATGGTCAACACCGCCGAAGAAGCGGACGCCTTCGTCAAGGCCTGCCGCTATTTCCCTAAGGGCGGCCGCAGCGTCGGCCCGCTGCGCGCCTCGCTCTATGCCGGCGCGGACTATTTCCAGCATGCCAACGACACCATCATCACCATGGCGATGATCGAGAGCGAGCAGGCGGTGAAGAACCTGGAAGACATCCTGAAGACGCCCAACCTCGACGCCATCTTCGTCGGTCCGTCGGACCTTGCCGTCACCATGGGCGAGGCGCCCGGTTTCGATCCGCGCTATCCGGCGGTCTATGAGGCGATCGAATACATTGCCGCCAAGTGCAAGGAGGCCGGCGTCATTCCGGGCATCCATTGCGGCTCGGTCGCCTATGGCGTCGACATGCGCAAGCTGGGCTATCGCTTCATGGCCTATCTCTCCGACTTCCGCATGCTGCAGCAGATGGTAGCGCGTTCCCTTCCGGCGTTCCGCGCCGGCACGCCGAGCGCGATCGCGCCCTGATCGGCACAATCCGGACAGATTGCCATGACATCGACAAGCACGCGACGCGGCAAGGTGACGGTCATCGGCGCCGGCATCATCGGCGTCTGCACCGCGAACTATTTGCTTGAGCAGGGTTTTGCCGTCGAGGTGGTCGATCCGGCCTTGCCGGGGTCGGAGGAGCAATGCTCCTTCGGCAATGCCGGCGGCATCTGTCCAGGATCCTGCATCCCGAATTCGATGCCGGGCGTGCTCGGCAACGTGCCGAAATGGCTGATGGATCCGGATGGTCCGTTGATCGTGCGGCTGGCCTACTTGCCGCACGCGCTGCCTTGGCTGCTGCGCTTCCTCGCCGCCAGCCGCAAGCCGCGCGTCGAGGAGATATCGGCGGCGATGCGCTCACTGCACCGCTATACATTTGAGTGCTACGAGCCGTTGATCAAGGCTGCCGGCTGCGAGGATCTTTTGCAGAAGCGCGGCCAGCTTTTCGTCCACGAAACGGTCGACGGCCCGTCGAAGGGCGCCTATGGTCTTGGGCTGCGTCGCGAACACGGCGTCAAGGTCGACATCCTCGATGCAGACGAAATCCGCCAACTCGAACCGGCCCTGGCGCCGATCTTCAAGAGTGCTGTCTATTTGCCCGAACAGGGGCAGTGCCCAAATCCCGGCCGGCTTGTCGCCAGGCTCGCCGAACATGCCGCGCGTCAGGGCGCCTGCTTCGCGCGCGCACGCGTGGCCGGCTTCGAAATGGCGGCCAACGGTCCGTCGGCGCTGCAGCTTGAAGGTGGCGGGCGCATCCCGGTCGAAACCGTGGTGCTGTGCGCCGGCGCCTGGTCGGGCGATCTCGCCCGCAAGCTTGGCGACCGCATTCCGCTCGAAAGCGAGCGCGGCTACCACATCATGGTCAAGGGGGCCGATACTGGCCTGCGCATCCAGACCATTTCGGCCGACCGCAAGTTCGTCGCCTCGCCCATGGAGGACGGCCTGCGGATCGCCGGCAATGTCGAATTCGCCGGCCTGAAGGCGCCCGCCAACATGAACCGGGCGGATGTTCTTCTCAAACAGGCGCGGCCGATGTTCCGGAAATTGGAGGTCGGCGAGGTAACGCGCTGGATGGGGCACCGGCCGGGCACGCCCGACAGCATTCCGGTCATCGACCGGGCGTCGCGGGCAAGGAACGTCATCTATGCCTTCGGTCACGGCCATCAAGGTCTCATCGGCGGCGCCGTCACCGGCAAGATCGTGTCGCAGCTTGCTGCCGGTTTGCCGCCAGCGATCGATCTGACACCCTTCCGGGCGGATAGGTTCTGATTCAGAGCGTGCTGCTGTACCGGCAGGCCTTTCCGTTCTTGCATGGGGAAACGACGTGACAGCGAACACCAATACACAGGCCGAGAACCCAATCGATCCGCAACGCGGCTACACCGTGCTGATCTGCGATCTGATCGGCCTGCGCTTCGGCCCCGACGGCAAGCCTGATTCAAGCGAAGTGCGTGCGCATGTTGAGGCCAAGGGCGGCCGCTTCCACCCGTCCGCGCTTGGCGACAAAGCGGGCCTGGAGCGGGGCCGGGTGCATTTCTTCTACCAACCGGACCTCAGTACCCAGGAGGAGTTGATCGAAGTCGCTGGCGACGGACGCTATGACGCCGTCATCGCCGCCGCGACCTTTCTGCCTGCTGAGACCGTCTTTCCGCTAGCTGGCGTGCGGATCGGTGCCGGCACTGGTAATATGGGATCGCGCTCCTGGGGCGGCGGCAGTGGCGAGGGCGGCACCGCGGCGCTGATGAACACGCCCGGCATCAACAGCCGCGCCACGGCGCAGATGGTGATGAAGGCGATCCTGAAAGTGCTGCCGGATCTTCCGGTCGACAGGCTTCACGAGCGTGTGGCGCGCGGCGCCTTCGACACCGGCAGGGAGCTGCGCGATTTTCCGACCGAAAAACTCGAAGGCAAGACCATCGCGATCATCGGCTATGGCAATATCGGCCGCGAGGTGGCCAAGCTCGCCCGCGCCTTCGGCATGCGCGTGGTGATCCATGCAAGGCCTAGGCATCGCGACTGGATAGAAGCCGAGGGTTTTTCCTTTGCGGCGGACCTTGCCGACGCGGCTGATGGCGCCGATGTGCTCAGCGTCCATGTCGGCCTGGGCAAGCAGGACGCGCAAAGCGGCCGCTACGCCAATGCCGGACTCGTCGGCGCGGATGTCCTGTCACGCATGAACAAGGGCGCGGTGCTGGTCAACTATGATCGCGGCGAGCTTGTCGATATTGCGGCGCTTGGCGACGCGCTGGATGCAGGTCAGGTACGCCACGCAGCTATCGATGCCGATCTCTTCAGCGATGTATCGACCGGGCGTCTTTCCGGTCCGATGCTGCCTTATCTCGACCTCGTCGAGAGGCATGGCGACAAACTTGAGCTTCTGCCGCACGCTGCGGCCGACACGGATCATCCCTCGCGAGTCGCCGGCGCCAAACAGGCCGTCGACCAGATATTCGATGTCATCTGCCGCCAGTCGGTGACGAACGCAAAAGGTACCGTGCCACCAAGGTATTTTTCTCTGGGGGCAACCACCCCCTCTGGCGTCGGGCCGGTGACGGGAAGCGATCTTTTGAATCTGACCCCTCAGGAATGCTCTGAATTCGCCGATCTCTGTGATCGGCAAGCCCGGCTGTGGAAGGCTCTTTCAAGCGCGCGGCCGGACGAGCGCAGCAAGATCGCCGCCGAACAAGGCGAGGGGCTCGTCCAGCTGATAAACCGTCTTTGCTTTGGAGTTGAAAAATCGAACCTCAGAGGGCCGTATCACTAATATGCCGAATATGTTGTTCTCGGATAGCGCGAGCCAGCAGGCAGTGTTTTTGGTCTGCATTAATCACCTCTCTTCTTCGGGTCGCCACACCATACGAGGACATACGAAGGATATTGCTGGGCGAACCATCCGCTAACTGATTGATTTTGTTGAAAAGACGTCGTCCCTCAGCGACCAACATGATCGTTATCTATCAATAACTTAAGAAGCGGTTCGCCAATGTAGATTCAAGAAGTGGTCCAGATCCTCGCCGATCGCATTTGTCTTCTACTGAATGGCAGCTTTGCGCCGCAAGTCGGTCGTAGAGTTGAGCTTTGCCGTTGACCCAAAGCTGCCGTTCGTCGGATTATGACGTCAGTAGGCGGCGTGGCCAAGACCATGCCCAGTTCTCTCAGCCTAAAACTGCGCAGAGATTCAGCCTCATCGCTCCAAGCATATCGCCACGCCCTGGCCGCCGCCGATGCAGAGCGAGGCCAAGCCCTTGCGTGCCTGGCGCCTCGTCATCTCGTGGAGCAGCGTCACCACGATGCGGCAGCCGGATCCGGCGAGCGGATGGCCGAGCGCGATGGCGCCGCCGCTGATGTTGATGATCTCCTCGTTCCAGCCCATCTCGCGGTTGACCGCGATGGCCTGCGCGGCAAAGGCCTCATTGATCTCCATGACGTCGAGCTCGGATGGCTGCCAGCCGGCCTTCTCCAGCGCAAGGCGTGAGGCCGCGACAGGCCCCAGCCCCATGTCCATCGGCTCGACTCCCGCCGAAGCATAGGACGCAATGCGGGCGAGGGGTTCCAGCCCGAACTCCCTCATCCGTGTCTCCGACATAACCAGTACCGCCGCCGCGCCGTCATTGAGGCCGGAGGCGTTGCCGGCCGTGATTGTCCCCGCCGGGTCGAAGACCGGCTTCAGCCGGGCAAGTCCTTCGAGGGTGGTCGAGGGGTTTGGATGCTCGTCGCGGTCAACGACGACATCGCCTTGCCTAGTCTTGATCGAGACAGGGACAATCTCGTCGTCGAACCTTGCCGATCGAATGGCAGCGTCGGCTTTCTCCTGCGAGCACAGCGCGAAGCGGTCCTGCTCATCACGCGTGATCTGGTAGCGCTGCGCCAGGGACTCGACCGTGACGCCCATATGAACCTGATGGAAGGCGTCCCAGAGTCCGTCGGTGATCATGGAATCCCTCAAGATCTGATCGCCCATGCGCACGCTGCCGCGTATGCCGGAGATGAAATGCGGCGCCGACGTCATCGAGTCCTGCCCACCAGCGATCACGCAGTCTGCGTCTTCACAGCGAATGGCCTGCGCGGCGAGGTGGATCGACTTCTGGCCGGCGCCGCAGACCTTGTTGACGGTCATGGCCGGCACGCTGACCGGCAGGCCAGCCCTGAGCGATGCCTGCCTTGCCGGATTCTGGCCGGCGCCGCCGGTCAGTACCTGGCCCAAGATCACCTCGCTGACGGACTCAGGCGCAAGCCCGGTTTCGGCAAGCATCGCCTGAATGAGCTGCCCGCCCAGGTCCGCCGCCGAGAGACTGGCGAGCGCGCCGTTCAGCCTGCCGATCGGCGTGCGCTTGGCCGCGACGATATACACCGAATCCTTCAATTTCCTGTCCTCCACCTTTGCTGCACAGAGGGCTGTGTCGCCGCTTGACATTCTGGTTATAACCAATAATCTGAAAGCAACATGCAGACAAGATGATGGCTTCGCGCCGGCCTGCATTCCGGGAGGAAATCCATGTCATCCGTGCTTTGGACGCCGGCGCCAGCCGCGTTCCAATCGTCCAACCTTGCGCGCTTTTGTCTGGCCAACGGTTTCGACCCGCGCGACTACGAAACGCTGCATCGCTGGTCGGTCAGTGACCCCGGCGCGTTCTGGCGGGCGGTGTGGGACTTCGGCGGCGTGATCGGCGATCCCGGCGCGATTTCTCTCCTGCGCGATGATCTGGCGCCGATGACGGGCAGCCGTTTCTTTCCGGATGCGTCGCTCAATCTCGCGGAAAACATGCTGCGCGGCGACGAGGAAAAGTTCGCTGTCATCGAGGCCGACGAAGGCGGCCATTTTCGATCCTTCACCCTTGCCGAATTGCGGCGGCTCGTCGCCAGGACAGCACAAGGTCTTCGCGCGGCCGGCGTCGGCAAAGGTGACTGTGTCGGTGGCATCCTGCCCAATCGGCTCGAAGGTCTTGTCGCACTTTTGGCGACGCTTGCGGTGGGCGCCACCTGGTCGTCCTGTTCGCCGGATTTCGGCGCCGCCGCGATCGTCGATCGCCTTGGGCAGATTGGGGTCAAGGTTCTGTTCGCCGCGCCGCGCTACCGCTATGCGGGCAAGGAGCACGACATCTCCGAGCGGCTGGCGGAGATCGTTGCGGCGTTGCCGACCGTCCAGATAATGGTGCTGACCGGTAATGACGCCACAATGCCGAAATGTTCGGCGCAATCTGTCGGGTTGGACGATTTCGGCGACGACGGCGCGCTCGTCTTCGAACGCGTGCCCTTCGATCATCCGGCCTATGTGCTCTACACCTCGGGCACCACGGGTGCGCCGAAGGCGATTGTCCACCGCACCGGCGGCGTGCTGCTCCAACACCTGAAGGAGCATCTGCTGCATGGCGACGTTCGCGCGAGCGACGTGATGAGCTGGTACACCAACACAGCCTGGATGATGTACCATTGGCTGATCTCCGGCCTCGCCTGCGGCGCGGCTGTTGTGCTCTATGACGGCGCGCCGATCCTGAAGACCGCTGAGGGCCTCGACCCCAGTCCGCTCTGGAAAATGGCGCAGCGCGCGCGCGTTACCCATTTCGGCACCAGCCCGAAATATCTGGCGACGCTGGCCGCCGAAGGCTACGCGCCGGGACGTCTGCACGACCTGTCTTCGCTGCGCTCCCTGCTCTCGGCCGGCGCACCGGTCTCTCCCGGCCAGTTCGACTGGGCCTACGAACATGTGAGGCAGGACATGATCTTCGCCTCGATCTCGGGCGGCACCGAGATCATCGGCTGTTTCCTGCTCGGGTCGCCGATCCATGCCGTTCGCCGTGGCGAATTGACCGTCAAAGGGCTGGGCCTCGCGGTTGCTGTCATGGACGAGCGCAATGCGCCGGTCATCGGCCGGCAGGGTGACCTCGTCTGCACCGAACCATTCCCGTCCATGCCTCTGACCTTCTGGGGCGAGGATGGCGACGCGCGCTACCACGCTACCTATTTCGCGGCGCGCCCGGAAATCTGGACGCATGGCGATGTCGCAGAGATGACCGCCTATGGCTCGGCCGTCATCCACGGCCGCTCGGACACGACGCTGAAGCCCGGTGGCGTGCGCATGGGCACGGCCGAAATCTATGCCGCCTGCGAGAGCTTCGCCGAGATCGAGGATTGCCTGGTCTTCGGCGCGCCGGTCGAAGGCGACGAAGAGATCGTGCTGTGCGTCAAGCTGAACGACGGTTTTGGCCTCACGCCCGAACTTGCCGCGCAAATCCGCCGCGTGATCCGCGAGGGCGCATCGCCCCGTCACGTACCGCATCGCATCCACGCCGTGCAGGCCGTGCCCTACACGCTCAACGGAAAGAGGGTCGAAGGCGCTGCGCGAACGACGCTCGAAGGCAAGCCGGTGAAAAATACGGCTTCGCTCGCCAATCCCGCATGCCTCGACGAATACCGCGCGCTCGACAGGAGCAGAGCGGCATGAACCGGGCCAAGGGAGCGATCGTCGGCATCGGCGAATTGAAGCCGCAACGCCTGACCAGTGGCGTGACGACGCTGGAAATGATCGCCGAGGTCTCGCGTCTGGCGGTGTTCGACGCCGGGCTGGAACCGGCTGCGATCGATGGGTTGCTCGTCGGGCCGCAGGTTGGCGAGACGCCGCAACATGTTCCGGCGACCATCGCTGAGTATCTCGGGCTTGCGCCGACCATGGCCAATGTCGTCGACCTCGGCGGCGCTTCGGGTGCCGGCATGGTCTGGCGCGCGGCGGCGGCAATCGAGGCCGGCATGTGCGAGACGGTGCTGTGCGTGCTCGCCAACAATCGCGAGGAGGCAGCACCTCGCTCGCGCAACCGCAATCCGATCCGCGAGTTCGACGTGCCGTTCGGCGCCTCGGGCGCCAACATCTCCTACGCGCTGCTGATGCAGGCGCATATGGCGGAGTATGGTTCAACCGCGCGGGATTTCGCGCTGATCGCCGCGGCGGCGCGGGCCAATGCGCAGCTCAACCCCGACGCCATCTTCTTCGGCAAGCCGGCGGATGTGGAGATGGTGTTGGCCTCGCCGATGATCGCTTCGCCGCTGCATCTTTATGAAATCGTCATGCCGGTCGCCGGCGGCGAGGCGGTCGTCGTCACCTCGGCCGAACGCGCGCGCTCGCTGACAAAAAGACCCGTGCATCTGCTGGGGGCCGGCGAGAAGGTCACGCATCGCGCGGTCAGCCAGGCGCCCAGCCTCACCTCCGGTCCGCTGAAGAGCGCCATGGCGCGGGCCTTCGCGCAGTCCGGCACCAGGGCCGACGAGATGGATCTCCTGTCGCTCTATGACTGCTACACGATCATGATCGCCACGACGATCGAGGATGCAGGCCTCTGCGCGCCTGGCCAGTTCGGCGCATGGCTGCGCGACCACGACCTTTCCCACAATGGCGACAAGCCGCTGAACACCCATGGCGGCCAGCTCGGTTTCGGCCAGCCCGACCTTGCTGGCGGCATGACCCATGTCGTCGAAGCGGTGCGGCAACTGCGCGGCGAGGCGGGCGAGCGCCAGATCGGCAAGGCCGAGCTCGCGCTTGTTAGTGGCAATGGCGCGACGATGAGCGAGGCGACCGCGCTCGTGCTGGGAGCCGCCTGATGTCCGTCGATCTCAACGCCTTGAAGACCCCGGGTCCGACGATCACCGCGCTGACCCAGCCATTCTGGGATGCGGCGGCGCAAGGGCGGCTGAAAATCCAGCACTGCGAGGACTGCGGCAAGGCCGTGTTCTATCCGCGCCCAATCTGCCCGCATTGCTGGAGCAAGCGCCTGGTCTGGAAAGAGGCGTCCGGCAGGGGCCAACTGAAATCCTTTTCAGAAGTGCACAATCCAGGCCATCCCGGTTGGCTGCCGGCTGCTCCTTATGTGGTCGGTCTGGTCGAACTGGCCGAGGGCCCGACCATGCTGAGCTTCATCCTGCCGGGCACACGATCGCCCAGCGTAGGAGACGCGCTGCTGCTCGCGCCGACGGCGATCGGCGGCCGCGTCCTGTCAGCCTTCAAATCAGTCGAAACCGCAACAGAGGAGAAGCCGCAATGAGCACAGAGACGAAAGACGGCTGGGCAGGCGTGGTGAGGGGGCGCCCGCAAGTCGGCGCCTTTGCCGAGCGCACGCGCCGCACGCGCGTCAGCGACATCGAGGCCTTCACCGACATTACCGGCGACCGCAATCCGCTGCATTACGACCGCGCGCTGGCCGAGAAGTCGGTGTTCGGCAAATTGATCGTCCAGGGCGGCGTCACGTCAGGAATCCTCAACGCGCTGGTCGCCGAGGATCTGCCGGGACCCGGAACCGTGTTCCTTGAAGTCGCCTGGAAGTTCGTCAAGGCGGTTGGTGTTGATGAAGAGATCACCGGACGCGTCGAGGTCAAGGACGTGCGCCCCGACAAACCGATCTGCAAGATCGAGACATCAGTGCGCAACGGCCAGGGCGAGCTTTGTCTCACCGGCACGGCGACGGTGTTCACCGTGCCGCTGCAAGGCGCATGATCGCGATGGACGACAGCCGTCCTGGCGTGGCGGCCGACAGCGAACGCTGGCGTGTGCTGTCGCTGCTGTGCCTGGCGGTCGTTCTGTCGCTGACCACCTGGTTTTCGGCGACCGCCATCCTGCCCGAGCTGAAGCAGGAACTGGCTCTCGGCCCTGGCGCCGAGGCCTGGTTGACCAACGGCGTCCAGGTCGGTTTCGTGATCGGCGCGCTGGCGGCGAGCCTGGTCAACCTTCCCGACCTGGTGCGGCTCAGCCGTCTCATGGCCGCCGCAGCACTTGTCGCCGCGTTGGCCAATGCCAGCCTGCTGTTTCATCCCGAAGCGGGCAGCGCCATCGCCGCGCGCATCGTCACCGGAGCAGCACTTGCCGGCGTCTATCCGCCGGCGCTGAAGGTGGTGGCAACCTGGTTCACGCGCGACAGGGGGCTGGCGCTCGGCGCGGTCATCGGCGCGCTGACGATTGGCTCGGCACTGCCGCATCTCTTCCGCGCCGCCTTGAGCGCGCTCGACTGGCGGCCGGTGGTTGCCGCCGCCAGCCTGGCGACGGCGATCGGCGCGCTGCTGTTCCTGCTGTTTGCCAGGGAAGGGCCCTATCCGTTCGGCAAGGCGGTGTTCGAGCCGTCGCGCATCGGTCAGGTATTTCGCGAAAAGCCGCTGCTGCTCGCCAATCTCGGCTATCTCGGCCACATGTGGGAACTCTATGCCATGTGGGCGTGGCTGCTTGCCTATACGCGCGCCGCTTTCGAGGCGCAGGCCGTCGGAACGGCCGCGGCCGCCTCGCTGTCGACCTTCTTCGTCGTCGCGTCCGGCATCCTTGGCTGCCTGCTCGGAGGCTATCTTTCGGACCGCATCGGCCGAACGGCGACCACAGCCGGCATGATGGTCGTCTCGGGAAGCTGCGCATTGCTGATGGGCTTCCTGTTCACGGGGCCGCTCTGGCTGTTTATGTTCGTCGCTATCGTCTGGGGCATTTCGGTGATCGGCGATTCCGCGCAGTTCTCCGCTGCCGTCACCGAGCTCGCCGACCGTCGCTTCGTCGGCACGGCGCTGTCGGTGCAACTCGGCGCCGGCTTCGCGCTGACGGTGCTCGCCATCTGGCTGACGCCGCGCTTTGCCAACCTCATCGGCGGCTGGCGCTGGGCCTTCCTGCTGCTCGTTCCCGGCCCGCTTCTCGGGACAGTCGCCATGCTGTGGTTGCGAAACTTGCCGGAGAGCGTGAATATGGCCGGCGGCCTCCGCTAGGGAGGACGCTGCCGCCTCCTTAAGTCGCGGCAAATGATTTTGCGGCGGAACCGAATGGAACAAACGACCAGAATGCGCGGGCGTCCTCGCTACGACCAGGAAGATGCCGGAGCTGCCGAGGCGTTCCGCTCGATCGGCTCCAAGGTCCAGCTCAATCGCGACGAAGCAGCGCCGCTCTGGGTCCAATTGCGCAACCAGGTCGAGGAAGCGATCAACACCGGCCTGCTGGCGGCCAATTCGCGCATACCCTCCGAGCAGGCGCTCTGCGACTTCTTCGGCGTCTCGCGCCCGGTCGTGCGCGCCGCGATCGGCTCCCTGTCCAGCGAAGGCCGCATCATCAAGATGCCGCGCAAGGGCATGTTCGTCGCAGCACCCCGCGAGCATGTCGACTTCATGACCGCCAATCTCGGCGTGTTCGACGACCTGACGGCCAAAGGCCACAAGGTCTCGACGCGCACGCTGGAGATCTACCGCTGCCCGCCGAGCGAGAAGGAGTCCAAAGTCTTCGGCATTCCCGCCAATGGCAGCGTGGTTCGCATCAGCCGCGTCTACATGACCGACGGCTCGCCGATCACCATGACACGCATCAGCCTGCCGGGGCACCGGGTCCCCGGTCTCGAAAACATCCTGTCCGAAAACCAGTCGATCTTCGGTACCATCCGCGCGGTGTTCGGCCTGACGGTGAAGCGCGCCGACCGTTGGCTGCGCGCGGCATTGCCCACCAAGGAAGAGGCCGAGCAGATGGGCGTTGCCGCCAACACGCCGCTGATCGAAATCGAGTCGATCGCCTATGATTCGGACGGTGCGGCGCTCGAATATTACGAGGCCTTCTACAACTCCTCCGTCGCCCGCATCCACATGGCGGTCGAGCAGCCGTCGGCGACGGTGAACGGTGTCGATCGCACCTGAGTTTTATCAGTCGAAAAAGATTCTGTTTTCTGGTTATAACCAGATTGACGGACCCGGGAAGCTTCTGTAACGTCCTTGCCATGGGGTCGGGAGGAGCCTGACCACTAAGGCATTATCAGGATCGATCGGCTTGCAACGCCGCCTTAGCGGCGAGGGGAAGATTTTGCCCGCGCTCAAGCCTGGCCCTGATGGAGGATTTGCATGGACTACCGGTCGCAATTCGACCTGACGGGCGAGGTTGCCGTCGTCACTGGCGGCGCCAGCGGCATCGGTCTGGAGGCCGCCAAGGCGCTCGGCACCTGCGGCGCGCGCGTCGTCCTGCTCGACATGAATATGCAAGGTCTGGATGCAGCCGCCGAGGCGCTCACGGCCGCCGGTGTCGCAAGCGTCGATGGCCACGCGCTCGACGTCACCGATCCGCGCGCCGTCGAGGCGATGGCCGCCCAGATCGTCAGCGACCTCGGCCAGGTCGACATACTGGTCAACAGCGCCGGCATCGCCCGCCTCAACACCGCGCTCGACACATCAGACGAGGAATGGCGCCAGGTGATGGATGTCAACGTCAACGGCGTCTACTGGGCCTCGCGCGCCTTCGGCCGCTCCATGGTCGCCCGCAAGAAGGGCTCGATCGTCAATCTCGGCTCGATGTCGGGCCTGATCATCAACCGTCCGCAGACCGCGCCCTCCTACATGGTGAGCAAGGGCGCCGTGCACATGATGACCAAGGCGCTCGCCGTCGAGTGGGCGAAATCGGGCGTTCGCGTCAACGCTTTGGCGCCGGGCTATGTCGGTACCGAGATGACGCTGAAAATGCGCGAGCGGCCAGAACTCTTCAACACCTGGATCGACATGACGCCGATGGGCCGGCTCGGCGAGCCGCGGGAGATCGCTTCGGCGATCCTGTTTCTCGCCTCACCGGCGTCGAGCTACGTCACCGGCGCGATCCTGTCGATCGATGGCGGCTACACGGCCTGGTGAGGGCCGAGCAAGGATTGGAATATCGCATGACCGTTTCGGACCTAGAGGCACGCAAGGCAATCATCGACGCCTGCCTCGAGATGAACGCGCTGGGCATCAACCAGGGCACGTCAGGCAATGTCAGCCGGCGCCATGGCGAAGGCATGCTGATCTCGCCGACCAGCACGCCTTACGAGACGCTGGTGCCCGAGGATATCGTCTTCATGGCGTGGGATGGCGAGGTCGACGGGCGCCTGCCGCCGTCGAGCGAATGGCGTTTCCATCTCGACATCATGAAGGCGCGGCCCGAGGTCAACGCGGTTGTCCACGCGCATCCGACCTACTGCACGACCATCGCCATCATGGGCAGGAAGATACCGGCGATCCACTACATGGTCGCGGTCGCCGGCGGCAGCGATATTCGCTGCGCCCCTTACGCCACCTTCGGCACGGCAGAGCTCTCGGCGCATGCGGTGGAGGCGCTGCGCGACCGCAAGGCCTGCCTGCTCGCACAGCACGGCATGATCGCGGTCGGCTCCAACCTCAGCCAGGCGATGTGGCTGGCGGTCGAGGTGGAAACGCTGGCGCGCCAGTATCACGGCTGCCTGCAGCTCGGCGAACCGCCGATCCTGTCCGAGGAGGAGATCGAAAACGTCATCAAGCGCATGGCCAGCTATGGCCTACGCGACAAGGAGGCTGCTGCCTGAGCCGCAGTCATCTGGCAGAATCCTCCGGGAAGGCCCGGAGCGATCAACAAGGGAGGAATTGAAATGACCAGATCAATGAAGGGCCTCGTCAAGGCGCTCGCTTTGGGGTTGGCGGCGGCTTGCAGCCTGGCTGCCATCTCGAGCGCGAGTGCCGAGGAACTGTCGCTGAAGGGCAAGCGCATCGGCGTTTCCGCCATCGGCACCGATCACTATTGGGACCTGATGGCGTTCCGCGGCATCCAGGACCGTGTGAAGGAGCTGGGCGGCGAAGTCATAGCGCTCGACGCCGGCCGCAAGGACCAGCAGCAGATCGCGCAGCTGCAAACGCTGATCGCCCAGAAGCCCGATGCCATCATCGAGCAGCTCGGCAACCTCGAAGTGCTGAACCCGTGGCTGCAGAAGATCCGCGACGCCGGCATCCCGCTGTTCACGGTCGACACCGCGACACCGCATGCCATCAACAACACCACCTCCAACAACTACAATATCGGTGCCGAGATCGCGCTGCAGATGGTCGCCGACATGGGCGGCAAGGGCAATGTGCTGGTCTTCAATGGCTTCTACAGCGTGCCGGTCTGCAAGATCCGCTACGACCAGTTGAAATATGTGCTGACCTCGTTCCCCGACGTGAAGATCGTCGAGCCGGAACTGCGCGACGTCATCCCGAACACCGTGCAAAGCGCCTATTCCAACGTGACTGACATGCTGACCAAGTCGCCCGAGAAGGACTCGATCGGCGCGGTGTGGGCCTGCTGGGACGTGCCACAGATCGGCGCCACGCAGGCGGTCGAGGCTGCCGGCCGCAACGAGGTCAAGACCTACGGCATCGACGGCAGCCCGGAGGTCATCAAGATGGTGATGGATCCGAAGTCGTCGGCAGGCGCGGTTGCCGCGCAGCAGCCCTATGAAATCGGCAAGACATCGGTTGACAATGCCGCCAGATATCTCGCCGGCCAGAACGTGGCGCCCTTCACTTTCGTGCCTGCGGTGCTGATCAACAAGGTAAATGCCGCCGAAAAGGGAAAACCGTTCCTCGACGCGGCTGAAAAGGCTGGCGTTAAATAGGCTGAGCGTAATGGCGGGCTGCCAGGCCTTTGCGGCTGCCCGCCACCATCAACCAGGATTGACGGCCATGCAGGCAGCAAAGCGTGAAATTGCTGTATCAATGAGCGATATATCGAAGCGGTTCGGTCCGGTGCGTGCACTGGAGAACGCGAACCTTGAGATTGAGCGCGGCTCGATCCTCGGCCTCGTCGGCCAGAACGGCGCGGGCAAGTCGACGATCATCAAGGTGCTGGCCGGCATCATCCGGCCGGACAGCGGCACCATCGTCATCAATGGCGAGACTGTTACCTCGCTTTCGCCGGCATCGGTCGAAAAGCTCGGCGTGCATTTCATCCATCAGGACAGGCTGCTCGTGCCGACCGCCACGGTCGGCGAGGCGGTGTTCCTCGGCCGCGAAATCGGGTTCAGGCCGTTCGTCAACCGCCGCGCCATGGAGCGCAAGGCGGCCGATTTGTTGCAGCGGTTCTTCGGCATGGAATTGCCGACGGGAACCCTGGTCAAGGACCTGACCACGGCACAGCAGAAGGTGGTGCAGATCACACGGGCGCTGGCGCAGAAAGCGTCCGTGCTGGTGCTCGACGAGCCGACGGCGGCGCTGGTCAAGCGCGAGGTGGACAGCCTGTTCGACGTGCTGCGCCGGCTGCGCGACAACGGCATCGCCGTGGTCTTCATTTCCCACTACATGCAGGAGATCGAGAAGCTCTGCGACCGCGTCACGGTGATGCGCAACGGCACCGATGTCGGCACGGTCGACCCGCGCGAGACATCGATCGATGAGATCATCGCGATGATGATCGCCCGCGATGTTGGCGAGATGTTTCCCAAGGGTTCGGTTACGCTCGGCGCGCCGGTGCTCGAAGTCGCCAATCTGCGCCTCGGTGGCGGTTTCGAAAACATTGGCTTCAACGTTCGCGCCGGCGAGATCGTCGGCCTCACCGGCCTGCTCGGATCCGGCGCCAAGGAAATCGTGCAGTGCCTGTTCGGCCTCAAGACCGCCGATGGCGGTTCCATCAAGGTCGAGGGCAAGCAGCTGTCGCTGTCGACCCCGGTCAAGGCGGTGCGCGACGGCATCGCCATGCTGCCGGAGGATCGCCGCGCGCATGGCGTGGCGCTCGGCCTGTCGGTGCGCGAGAATATTTCACTCGCCAGCCTGCGCCGCTATTCGAAGAGCGGACTGGTCAGCCGCGGCAGCGAGAACCAGGCGGTCGATGGCCTGATCAAGGAGCTGTCGATCAAGACGCCGCACCGCGACGCGCTGGTGCGCGAACTCTCCGGCGGCAACCAGCAAAAGGTGGCGATCGCCAAATGGCTGAGCTGCCAGTCGCGCGTCTATGTTCTGGACGAGCCGACGGTGGCCGTCGATGTCGGTGCCAAGGTCGAGATCTACAATCTGTTGAACCGGCTGGCGGGCGAGGGTGCGGCGATCTTGCTTCTGTCGTCCGACCTGCTCGAGCTTGTCGGCATCTGCGACCGGGTGCTGGTCGTCTATCGCGGCAGGCTTGCCGGCACCTTCTCCGGCCCGTCGATGAACAGCGACGCGCTGCTCGCGGCCTCTTCAGGCGCCCGCTCCAACGCTGACGGAGTGGCGGCATGAGCGCGACCACTCTCCACACCGAAGCCGGCGCGTCCGACGAGGCCCGCGCCACCGGCAAAAGTGCTGGCCGGCGCTTCGCCACCCTTGTCGTGCGGCTCGGCGCGATTGCCGCCTTCGCCGCGATCATGGCCTATTTCGTCGTCTTCGCGCCGGGCTTCACCTCGACCTTCAACCTGATCAACGTCGTCGAGCAGTCGGCGATCCTCGGCGTGCTCGCCTATGGCATGACTTCCGTCATCATCGGCGGCGGCTCCGATGTCACCGAGGGCGGTATCGACCTGTCGATCGCCGCCAATATGGGCCTGTGCGCCGCCGTCTACGCAACGCTGCTGTCGATGGGCTATGGCGACTTCCTGTCGGTGCTCGCGGCCATCGCCGTCGGCATGGCGATTGGTGCGCTGAACGCCCTTGCCGTTGTCGGCCTCGGCATCCTGCCGCTGCTGGCGACGCTTGCCGTGCTCAACGTCGCGGCCGGCATGGAACTCACGCTCACCCAGAACACGGTTGTCGGCGCATCCTCCCCGCTGCTCGCCTTCCTGGTCTCTGGGAGCTTTTTCGGCATCTCGGCGCTCGCCTGGGCGCTAATCGTCTTCTCCGCGATCATCATCGCCATCATCCATGGCACGGCGTTCGGGCTGCGGCTCTACGCGGTCGGCGGCCATCCGGAAGCGGCACGCGCGGCCGGCCTCAGCGTTCCGTTCTATGTCTCCTTCACCTATGTGCTGAGCGGCTTCTGCGCGGCGGTGGCGAGCATCCTTACCGTATCGCGGCTCTCGGCCAGCACGCCCGGTTCCGGCGAACTGCTTCTGTCGGTGCTGGCGGCGGCCTTGCTCGGCACGGTCTTTTCCCGCCGCTTCGTGCCGACCATGGGCGGCACGCTGCTCAGCGTGCTGTTTATCGGCCTGCTCGCCAACGGCTTCCAGTTGCTCAACGTTTCCAGCTACTGGGTCAACGGCGTGCAAGGCGCGCTGATCCTGCTGGTGGTCGCCATCACATCCTTTGCCCGTGGCTCGGAGGGTTCAAGATGAGCGTCTCGGCCAACCCCAACACCGCCAAAGTGAGCCTGCGCGCTTTCCTCGCCAAATACAGCGTGCTCATCGCTTTTGCCGCGATCGTCATCTTCTTCGCTGTGGCGAGCCCGACCTTCCTGACCCCGGCGAACCTGTTCAACGTGCTGGTCAACAACGTCGTCATGCTGGCGATCGTGGCGCTTGGCCTCACCATCGTCATCTCGTCCGGCGGCATCGATCTTTCGGTCGGCGTGTCCGTCGACATGGCCAGCATGGTCTTCGTCATGCTGCTCGCCGCCGGCTACAGCGGCGTGGTCGGCGTCGGCGGCGGGCTGGGTGCAGCGCTCATCGTCGGCATCCTCAACGCGATCCTCATCACCAGGCTCAACATCAGCCCGTTCCTGGCGACGCTTGGCGTGCTGTTCATCGGCCAAAGCACGCAGCAGCTTGCCACCAGCGGCGGCCAGCCGATCTACCTCACCAGCGGCTATGCCAGCGACCAGTTCAACGCCATTGCCCGCACCGCTCTGTTCGGCGTACCGACACCGGTGATCGTGCTGGTCGTCTTGGCCATCGCGGTCCACGTCCTGCTGCACCGCTCCGTCTTCGGCCGCTACGTGCAGGCGATGGGCGCACAGCCGGGCGTCGCCTGGTATTCCGGCATCCGCGTGCCGCGCGAACTGTCGATGGTGCATGTGCTGTGCGCGCTGCTCGCCGGCGTCACCGGCATCCTGCTGTCGGCGACGGTGAAGTCCTACGTGCCGCTGTCCGGCAATGCTTTCCTGCTTGACGCGATCGGCGCCACCTTCATTGGCACGACGCTCAGCCGCGAACGAAAGCCCTCGGTGATCGGCACGCTGCTCGGTGTCCTCTTGCTCGCCATCGTCAAGAACGGGCTGCTGCTCGTCGGCTGGAATTTCTACTGGCAGCAAGTCGGCATCGGCGTGCTGGTCTTCCTGGTGCTGGCCGTGAGCTTCGGCCTGCGCCGCGCCACCCATTGAGTTCGAAAGGTCAGCCAACCATGCCACAATTCGACGTCAGTTCGATCGGCTTCTACGTCCTCGACATCCTGGGACGGCCGGTGTCGCGCATCCCGGAAGGCGGCCGCGCCGACTATATCGAGGAGATCCGCATGACGGTCGCCGGAACGGCCGGTGCGACCGGCATGGACTGCGCCATCCTCGGGCTGAAGACCAGGGCCGTCACCACGCTCGGGACCGACGATATGGGCGACTGGTTCCTCGCCAAGCTCGGGAAATATGGGCTGGAGTGCGGCCTAGTGCGCCGCGACGGCAGCGTCCAGACCTCCTCCACCATCCTGCCGGTGCGGCCCAATGGCGAGCGGCCGGCATTGCATGTGCCGGGAACAGCCACTTTGTTCGAAGTCACTGATGCCGATCTCGACGCTGCCTTGGATGCGACAGTCGTTCATGTCGGTGGCACCGGCCTGTTGAAGCGTTTTGATGGTGAGCCGACGGTCAAGCTGTTGAAGCGCGCCAAGGAGCTTGGCCGCACCACCACCTTCGACCTTATCCAGGCGACACCCGAAACGTGGCGGCTGGTCGAGCCGTGCCTGCCCTATATCGACTATTTCGTGCCGAGCATCGACGAGGCCGGCGAGATGGCGCATGACCGGGATCCTGGCCGCGTCGCCGCTTTCTTCAAGGCCAAGGGTGTGAAGAACTGCATTCTCACGCTCGGCGCCGGCGGCGTCCATGTCTCGCCGGAGCATGGCGAGGATTTTCATCTGCCGGCCTTCGACGTCGAGGTGTTCGACACCACGGGCTGCGGCGATTCCTTCACTGCCGGCATCATCGTCGGCATCGTCAAGGGCTGGGATCTCAGGCAGTCGGCGCGCTTCGCCACGGCGGTCGCCGCCAAGGTGGCGATGGGCCTCGGCTCTGACGGCAAACTCGTTTCATTCGACGACACGATCGCGGCGATGAATTCGCTCCCGGTCAAGACTTCAAAGGTGCAAGCGGCATGACCATTCTTCCCGAAGCGAAGGGCAAGACGGCACTCGTCACCGGCGCCAGCCGCGGCATCGGCAGGTCGCTCGCCAAGGGGCTTGCCGAGGCCGGCTTCGATGTCGCCGTCACCGATCTCCGGTCGCAGGCCGCCGAGCTCGACGTGACCAGAGGCGAGATCGAGGCGGCGGGCCACAAGGCCTATGTTTACACGATGGATGTCAGCAAGAAGCGCGACATCGAGGCAACGGTCGACGCGCTGCTCGAGGCGGCCGGCAGCATCGACGTTCTGGTCAACAATGCCGGCATCCTGAAGCCGAGCCTGCTCCAGGACCTCGACGAGGCCAGCTGGGACGCGCATTTCAATGTCAATGCCAAGGGTGTGCTGATGATGTGCCAAGCCGTGCTGCCGCATATGCGCGCCAAGCGATCGGGCCGGGTCATCAACATCGCTTCCATCGCCGGGCGGCAAGGCGTGCCGACGCAAGGCCATTACGCGGCAACGAAAGCGACCGTGATCACGTTGACGCGAGTTCTGGCGCAGGAAGTCGGCATGGACGGCGTCACCGTCAACGCCATCTGCCCCGGGATCATCCTGACCGAGATGGGCAGGAACAATCTCGGCAGCGAGACGGCCATCCACCATTGGGAAGATGTCGCGGCGCTGAAGCGTCTCGGCGCGCCGGAGGACGTCGTCGGGCCGGTGCTGTTCTTCGCTTCGAACCTGTCGGCTTTCGTCACCGGACAGTCGCTCAACGTCGACGGCGGCATCTACTACCACTGACCTTCGTAGGGGTGGCCTGCGTGATCGCGTACTGATTGTGTCTTTCGATGGTTTGAGCTTTGGACCGCGCCCTGTGAGCCTACGGCTCGACCATTGCCTCGATGATGGTCTTCGCCTTGGCCTCTGGGACCAGTTCGACACAAGGTACGACGTCCCAAAGGGATACGAAACCTGAGTCCGCTTCCGCGGCGTACGATCGAATGGCTCGGCGACGTCATTCGTCAACCGAGAGCGGATCTGCGATTGTCGCGATCTCGGTTATCTCATCAAGTTTGTCACCAAACCCGATGGGTTTGCCGCCTCTAACAAGTAGGCACATTGCCGAGCACCGCTAGGAGTCTGGGATCGTTCTGGCGGAGATGTTCCTCGATCCACCGGGTCGTGGTGTCGTAGGCGTCGGAGAACAACTCGGAATGCCGACTCCAATCCATGAAGCTGATCGCGCTGGAAATCTGGGGGCAGACAAGCACATCCTCTTCGCCCAGGGCAATGTCTTGCGGCCCGTGTGCCAACATGCTCGCCGCAATGACCTGAAACATGCTGGGGATCTTGGGCAATCGAGCACGACCGAAAGGGTTCAGCATGGCGACCGCCAGTTCGGAAGCCCCGGGGATGCGCTCATAGTCGACGTGGTATTTCTGCGGTGCATTCGACCCCAAGCTCACCACAACATTGGGACCGGTCTTCAGTTCCTTCATCTGATCAAGCGGCAAGTTGTTCGTGATGGCGCCGTCCACCAGCATATCGCCGTCAGCCGTGAAGAACGGCGGCAGGACGCCCGGGAGGGAACCTGATGCCCGAACCGCCTGCCAGAGCTTTCCCCGACGGTGGACATAGGGCGCACGGCCGCTCAGATCGGTCGAAAGCGCAAAGAACGGAAGCCAAAGATCCTCGATCAGAACGTCGCCGTATTCCGCCCGAAGCGCCCGATCGAACGCCTTGTGATCCAGAAGTGCGAAGCGCGGTAATGTTGGACGGCGAAGTGCCCGACTCTTGATGAATATGTTGTGTGTGCTCCGATCGATCTGCTTCGCATCCAATCCTCTGGCGAAGCCGGCCATCATCGCTGCTCCGGAACTCGTGCCGCCAAGATAGTCGAAGCGCGCGCCCGCCTCGACGAAAGCCTTGTAGACGCCCAGATGAGCGCTACCGAGGGACCCACCCCCGGCCGCTAAAAAGCCTAGTGCCTTGCCGGAAACAAATCGGACGAGGCGTTCGACGTCAGAGCCGTCCAGCAATGCAACATGATGATGATGGCCAATATCGGGACGCCTATCCAGCCATGCAGAGGTACCCGAGACAGCTGCTGAGCGACTTTCGTGAACGAGGACGAGCCGCCCGGTCGATGGTGGATGCACCGAAAGCGCCAGTTCCTCGGATGGGTTCACCTGAGGCGAGCACGACGCGTTGGCAAGGAACAGGACTGAATCCGCCTGGCGAATGCAGACACCTGTCCATTCACTCGGCTCTTCATCGGCTACATAGACGATGAATTCGGTTTCCGACTCCAATTCATTCAACCAGTTGAGGATCGACGGGTCGTCGGCCGGAAGACCGGAAAATCTAGCGTCTATATCCAACCGGCTTACGAACTGAGCGTGCGCAACGGAGCCGAATG
Source organism: Mesorhizobium sp. LjNodule214 (assembly GCF_964252735.1). Lineage (NCBI taxonomy): Bacteria > Pseudomonadati > Pseudomonadota > Alphaproteobacteria > Hyphomicrobiales > Phyllobacteriaceae > Mesorhizobium > Mesorhizobium sp. LjNodule214. Next base: position 1,101,526 of record NZ_CAXUPE020000002.1, on the reverse strand, counting down.
CCTGCCGCAGGTGCCCGACAAAGGTTGACGAGACATTGTGACTTCCGCCAGCTGCAATGATCGCAAGCGTTCGGATCCTGGCAGGTTTCTCGAGACGTGACAAACTTGGAGATTGGTTCGCAAAGCGGCGTGCCAGAAATGTCGTGACGGCCTCTCTCAGGCCTGGCAAGGTCTCGGCCGCCTTCTCGAAATGATTGCGACTGATCTCAAGGACGATCGAATCGCGCGCTGCGCGGACGGTGGCCATCCGGGGCAGGTCTGCGAAGAAGCCGATTTCACCGACCAGTTCACCCTGAGCGATTTCCGCTACCGAGCCAGTTGAATCTCGTTTGTGGACCGTAAAGCGACCCGACAGGACGATGAAAAACCTGTCCGATGGATCGCCTTCGCGAACCAGAACCTCGCCGCGTCTCAGCACGCGACGATCGGATTCGGCAGCTAAGGTCTCGAGCGCCAGCAACGACGCCCGATCGAACATCAATGTCGCCGACAGTAATCTCGCTGCGACAGAATCGACGGAGGACATCTAGCCATCCCTCGGGAGGCGTTCTCCCCCGGCAATTGTAACCTGCGGCCAATCGTTTTTGCGCTCGGTCCGCATGGTCCAAATCTTAGGCTACTATTCGGCTCAAGACGACACAGATATGCGCGAGCCCGAGGATTATTGTGGTTATGACGTTGGTCTTTTCGGCTTTGGCTACTACGGCGGCCAACTCGGTCACCTGGTCCGTCATCGCAGACGTCCCGACGTTGTTGACCGCGCGAATCCAATTTCCCTCGGCGATTCGATTGGCCGACGCACCGAGCAAGAGCGCCAGGATCGCCAAAGCTACGCCTAGGGTCATCCCGATATTGCGGGCACTTGCCGACTCGAACACGCCGCTGGCAGAAGGCCACAGGTTGGAGAAGATTAAGACCATCGGCGACGCCTATATGGTAGCTGGCGGCATGCCGGAATTGCGCGAAGGCCATGCGGCAGCCGTCGCAGAAATGGCGCTCGACATGCTCGATGCTGTAATAAGCTGGCTGCGCTGCAGAGTGATGATCTCACAGTTCGCATCGGGATTCACACAGGTCCGGTGGTCGCTGGAGTGATCGGTACCCGAAAGTTATTCTATGACGTGTGGGGGGACACTGTGAATACGGCGGCAAGGATGGAATCGCAGGGCAGGGCCGGAAAGATTCAGGTGACCGAGGACGCCAAGATTACCCTCGGCAGTTCATACACATTCCAGCCTCGAGGGCTGATCAATGTCAAGGGGAAGGGACCTATGCGTTTATTTTACCTGAAAGGGCGCTGTTCTCGTCGCTAAAATCACTGCCCTCGCAAACGATCTTTGCCGCCGTCGCGGGCCTTGTTTATCTCTTTCACGGTCTTGGCGAGCTTTTACGGTCCCGCTCGGCGAGTAGCATTCTTGAAAACCTTATCGATAGCGTGCGCACGCAGATGGTAGCTACAAGCCAACGGGCTGCGGTTATCCCAAGGTGGCAAAGACATCCGTATTCCAAAATGCCATTTGATCAGAAAGGATAATGCTGGTTCGGGTCCTCAATCGTCACCCAGCGCAAATCGGTGAACTCGGCGATCGAGGCCTTGCCGCCGAAACGGCCATAGCCCGAGCCCTTGACGCCGCCAAAGGGCATCTGCGCCTCGTCGCCGACGGTCGGGCCGTTGATGTGGCAAATACCGGCCTGGACGCGAGCGGCAACCGCCATTGCGCGTTTGATGTCGCGGCTGAATACGGCTGACGACAGGCCGTATTCGGTGTCGTTGGCCACATGTACGGCCTCGTCCTCGCCCTTCACCCGGATCACCGGTTTGACCGGTCCGAAGGATTCTTCGGCATAGACGCGCATTGCCGGTGTCACGTGGTCGAGCAGCGTTGCCTCCACCACGGTTCCGCTTCGCTTGCCGCCAGCGACCAGCTTCGCGCCCTTGGCGAGCGCGTCGGCGACGAATTCCTCCATCTTGTCGGCCGCCTGGCTGCTGATCAGCGAGCCCAGCACGACATGGCCGCGCGGGTCGCCGGCCGGCAGTTTCGAAGCGCGAGCCGCGAGTTTGGAGACGAACTCGTCGGCAACCTTTTCATCGACGATCAGGCGCTCGGTCGACATGCAGATCTGGCCCTGGTGCATGAAGGCGCCGAAAGTGGCGGCATTCACCGCCGCATCGATATCGGCATCGTCGAGCACCAGCAGCGGCGCCTTGCCGCCGAGTTCGAGCAGCGCCGGCTTCAGGTGCCGCCCCGCCAACTCGGCAATGATCCTGCCGACCTTGGTCGAGCCGGTGAAGTTGACGCGCTTGACCGCTGGATGTGCGACGAGCGTTTCGACGATGCCAGCAGCGTCCTTCGGATCGTTGGTAACAACATTGATGACGCCCTTGGGCAGGCCAGCCTCGACCAGTACCTGGCCGATCAACCGATGCGTGCCGGGGCACATTTCCGAAGCCTTGAGCACCACCGTGTTGCCACAGGCGATCGGCATCGCCACGGCGCGGGTGCCGAGAATGACCGGCGCATTCCATGGCGCGATGCCGAGACATACGCCCGCCGGCTGGCGAATCGCCATGGCCAGCGTGCCGGGCTTGTCCGACGGGATGATCTCGCCGGAGATCTGCGTCGTCATGGCCGCGGCCTCGCGCAGCATGTTGGCCGCCAGCATGACGTTGAAGCCGGCCCAGGGCCCGGTGGCACCCGTCTCTTCAATCATCAGCTTCGTGAATTCGCCAACTTTGGAAGCCATCACGTCCGCCGCCTTCGTTAGCAGAGCACGGCGCTTGCCGGGGCCTGTCTTCGACCACGCTGGAAAAGCGGCCGCTGCGGCGTCGACCGCGGCATTGGCGTCCGCGACACTGGCCGCGGCGGCGCGCGTCGCCAGTCTGCCGGTGAACGGGTCCAGGCGTTCGTAGTAAGCCTTCCCTGTCGCCGCCCTTTCGTCGCCGTCGATCAGAAGTCCGATATCCATTGTTCTTTCCCCCGCTCTGGATAGAGCCTTAGAAGCCGAGCATTTCGGCATTGATCGAGGCCTCGAGGCCACCGTCAACCGGCAGATTGGCGCCGTTGACCCAGCATGCTCCGTCCGAACACAAGAACAGCACGACAGGCGCGATTTCGCCCGAAATGCCGGCGCGCCCGACCTTGGTGATGTTGATCCTCCTTCGCCACAGTGCACTAGGGTTTTGGTTCGGTAAAATGATATTTTACGGTGTTTCGTTAACCCCTGGGTTAGGAAATCCCCGACGAGACCGGAGCCCGCTTCGAACGGTCCACCGCTTCAGGCCACCCCGCTTGCCGCTTCGCGAATGGTTTGCAGCAGGATCGTGAAGGCGGCGAGGGGGGGCGGTGTCGCCACCGGCGCCAAGGGCCTCGACGACCGAAGCGCGTTTGCGCAAGCTTCACCGTTACCAACATCGGAGCGGTGGAAGGCAAGGAAATCTGCCAGCTCGATGCCCGCCACGGCAAGCCGCGCCTCAAACTGCCGATCCGCGGACTGAAGGGCTTCCGCAAGGTTGCGCTGCGCTCCGGCGAGAGCCGCAGGATCACCATCGAGCTGACAGCGCGGGATCTCTGCGCCTTCGACCCGGTGCGCGGGGACTGGACACTCGACAGCGATACGATCGCGATTGAGGTCGGTGCTTCATCGCGGGATATCCGGCTGATGGCGGATCTGCGAACCTTCTCGGCCGTCTCGGAGCATCGGCGCATCGAAAGGGACACGCAGTCGGTCTTCGTGCTGCGAAATCCTGAAGCACGGCGGAAGTTCATCGTCTTTCTGCAAAGCCAGCTCGGCATCTCCGCACAGGAGGCGGACACGATGCTGGAGCACTGCGCCAACTCCTTCGTCGGCATATTCACGACTTTCGACCGCCGCGTTCGCCAGCGGTTTCCGAAGGCCGACAACGAAAGGCTGCTGTGCGAGATCAACGGCGAGACGGGTGAGCGGGACGATCAAGCCGCTTGAGCCCGACACGGGCGCTTGCCTGTCTCGGTCCAGCGTGTGGCCGGAGCACCGTTGAAAAGGGAGCGGTTCAGCGTCTGATTCATTGACCGCTCCAACCATTTGTTTTTGCGCGATTATGGACGGAAGGCCGCTACGCTCTTTTTCTCGAATTGCGCTACAGCGACGATCCCCGTCCCAGGATCATGTCCGCTGCCCGCTGTCCGATCATCATGCTGGGCGCATTGGTGCTGCCGCAAATCAGCTTCGGCATGACGGACGCATCCGCGACCCGCAAGCCAGCGATGCCGCGCACCTTCAGCGTTGCCGGATCGACGACGGCCTTGGCGTCCGTTCCCATCTTGCAGGTCCCCACGGGGTGATAGACGGTCAGCGCTCCGGCGCGCAGATAGGCGAGGATTTCATCATCTGTACGGACATCCTTGCCCGGCAGCATCTCCGTACCCCTGATCGCGTCGAACTCGGATGCGGCAAAGATCTGACGCGCGATCTTGATGCCTTCGACCAGCACTTTGGCGTCCTCCTCGTTTGAGAAGAAGCGATGATCGATCAGCACGTCCCGGTTCGATGCCTGACCTGACAGCTTGACTTCGCCAACGCTTTTGGGCCTGAGCACGCAGGTGTGGATTGCGTAGCCATGTCCGTACTCCACCAGCCTGCCGCGATGGCTGCGATAGCCGGGCACGAAGTGGAACTGGACGTCGGGAATGCCATTCGCGTACTTCGTCCTGGCGAAGCCGCCGGCCTCGACATAGTTGGTGGTGAGCATGCCCTTGCGGCCGGCAAAATACTGAAAGGGCGCCGCCAGCACTCGGGGCAGGTTGGGCAGCGACAGGCCGAGCGTCCTGGTGCTCGAGGAGCGGACCGTGATCATGCCGTCGACATGGTCCTGAGGGTTCTTGCCCACGCCTGGCAAGTCGACAACCGGCTTTATGCCGATCGTTTGAAGCTCGGCGGCTTCCCCGATGCCGGACGCCAGCAAGATCTTCGGCGAGTTGATCGCGCCGGCCGCGAGCACGATCTCGCGGCGGGCAGACAGCGTCTTCTGCTCGCCCTTGTGCCGCACCCGCACCCCTGACCGTTGAGCAAATCCGGCGCTGTGACGAGATGCTGGAGAGGCTTCTGGACAAACTGAAAGCGGGTATTTTTCTCGGCTGAGCTACACTAGTAGCATCACCGGTGGCAGTGTCCTTTGGACAAGAGGCGGTCAGCTCGGCGCGGCGCCAACGATACCGTCGGCTTCTTCCCTAAGCTTCTCACCTGATGGCTGAGGCAAACGTATTCAGAATGCTCACATTGCCCTCCATGAGTTTCGACCTGCCGAAGACATGCCAGGTGACGTGCACAGGTTTCGGGGCTAGATCGCAAAGCGTGACCCCGTGCGACGCCGCATCTCGTGGCACACACCAGGCCGGCAGGATGCTCGCTCCGAACCCTGAGGCAACCAGTTCAATGATGGCGCTCGTCGACTCGATTCGGACGATCTCCTTCGGCCAGACGCCTGCCGGGCTGAAGTAACGTTCGTATTCGAAGCCGTGCGCCGGGTGGTATGAAAAGGCGAGATATCTCTGTCTGCCAAAGAATTCGGCTTGCAACGGCGCGCCGGTCTCACCGGAAAGCGGCACGACGCCCACCAGCCTGTCCTGGAACAACGGTATCGACGGCAGGCTTTCGAGTTCCGGACTGCCCGGTGACAAGAACAGGTCGGCGCTTCCGGCGACAACAGCGGATTGCAGATCGTGGTTCGCCAGCCTGACGAGTTCGAGCTTGAGCGCGCCGTGCTCCTTGCTCAACGCAGCCGCGACCACCGGCAACCAATGGACATGATCGTAGTGGCCGACGGCTATCCGCAACACCGGCGATGTGCCGCGATGCAGCTGAATGGCGTCGGCTTCCGCGGTCTTCAGCGTATCTTCGGCATAGACAGCGGCTTCCAGCAGCCGCTCGGCTGCTTCCGTCAATCGGATCCCTCGACCCACTCGGTCGAAAAGGCGAATGCCGAGCCGGCGCTCGGCCTCCCGGACCTGATGGCTGGCGGCCGGCTGCGTCAGGCCCAGAGATGTTGCGGCGGCGCTGAGCTGGCCGTGCCGGCGCACGGCGATCAGCAACTGGTAGTGTCTGCGGTCAAGGTAGGTCATATGAGAATTTAGAATGATTTGCCGAGGAATAATCAATTGGAATTCGCGCTGCCCCGAGCGCAGTTTTGCCTGGCCGCAACGCCTCGCGTTGGGCCCGGCATCCCGGACACCGCATCAAGTCATTCGACCAAATTAACGGCGGACGCAGTTTGCGCCCTCCGGGAGGGAAGCATTTTTCATGTCGAGCCTCGTACACGACGCTGCCGAGCGATACGCCACGCTGTCGCTGGACACCGTGCGCAGCGTCGAGATGCTTCGGCTCGACCGCGTTCGCCAGCAAGCCGCCACCCACAATCTCTCGGCCGTGCTGCTCTTCGATCCCGTGAACATCCGCTACGCCACCGGTGTGCGCAACATGCAGGTCTACTCGGCGCGCAATCCGGCGCGCTATGTGTTCATTCCGGTGGTCGGGCCGGTTGTGCTGTTCGAATACCGTGCCTGCGAGCATCTGGCCGAAAACCGCCCCACCGTCGACGAGATCCGGCCGGCGCGGCCGATCATGCCGCTGCACTCCGGCCACAAACATATCGGCTACCTCAGCGCGTTCGTCGCCGACATCGAGGAACTGGTCGCCAGGCATGGTGTCAACGGTCGCCGCATCGGCGTCGAGGCGACGACGACCGGAGCGATGCTGGCGCTCGCCGCGGCAGGTTTTGACATCATCGACGCCCAGATCCCGGTGGAAAAGGCGCGCGGCCTCAAGGTTCCCGGCGAAGTCGACATAATCCGCGCCTCCTTGCGCCTTACCGAGGCTGCTGTGCGCGAAATGGAGGCGGCGCTGGTTCCGGGCGTCACCGAGAACGAGCTGTGGTCGGTGCTGCACCGGAAACTGATCGCCGGCGGCGGCGACTATATCGAAACGCGGCTTCTGACCTCTGGCGCGCACACCAATCCCTGGTTCCAGGAGACTTCGGACAAGGTCATCCAGGCCGGCGATCTGGTCGCTTTCGATACCGACGCGGTCGGCTGCTACGGCTACTACAGCGACTTCTCCCGCACATTTCTGACCGGCGACGGCAGGGCCTCCGCGGCGCAACGGACGATCTACGGGCTTGCCCAGGAGCAGATCGAGAAGAACGTCAATTTGCTGCGCCCAGGGCTTGGCTTCCGGGAGTTCGCGGAGAGCGCCTGGCTGATCCCCGGCGCCTACCAGAAGCACCGCTACCTCTCCGTGCTGCATGGCTGCGGCATGACCGGCGAGTACCCGATCATCGCGCACGCCTCGGACTGGGACGATGTCGGTAACGACGACAATGAGGTTTTCGTCCCCGGCATGACGGTCTGCGTCGAAAGTTTCATCGGCCACGAGGACGGTGGTGAGGGGGTAAAGCTCGAGGAGCAGGTGCTGATCACCGAGACCGGGGTCGAGAGGCTGTCGGTCTACGGATATTGCGACCGGCTCTCGGCCTGAGCGCGCCGCGATGTGCCTGGCAATTTCGAAGCGCCTGTTGTCGGGCGAATGGGACACGTCTCGGATCGATGCCGAGGCGAAGGGAGAGCAGGCTGCCTGCGGGGAGCGGTGCGAGGAATGTGAGAGGAGAACATCAGATGACGACAGTCTCAGAGATGAATTGCCAGACCAGGACGAAGGTGGCGGTCTTTGCGCAGGAGACGCGAGCCGGGCGACTTGACCGCCGCGAGTTCCTGGCAATCGCCAGCGCCTTCGGCCTGTCCACGGCTGCTGCCTATACGATGATAGGCTTGTCGGCGCCGACTCCGGCGCGCGCCGGAGAGCCGGTGAAGGGCGGCGTCCTGAAGGTCGCGACAGCGGTCAAGGGCATGAAGGATCCGCGCACATTCGACGAGGCTGAACTTGGCAATGCCGGGCGGCAATTTCTGGAAACTCTCGTCAAATACACGGCGGACTTCACCTTCGAGCCGATGCTGCTGGAGCGATGGGAGGTCAATGCCGACGCGACAGAGTATGTCCTCCATCTGCGCAAGGGCGTGAAGTGGAACAATGGCGACGATTTCAGCGCCGATGACGTGATGTTCAACATCGCGCGCTGGTGCGAGAAGGGTGCTCCCGGCAATTCGATGGCCGGGCGCATGGGGGCGCTGATCGACGAAAAGTCCGGCAAGCTGCGTGACGGCGTCGTTACGAAGGTCGACGAGCATACGGTCCGCTTGCAGCTGGCAGCGTCCGACATCTCGATCATCCCAAGCCTCTCGGATTACCCCGCTCTGCTCGTCCACCGTGACTACGACAAGTCCGGCGGCAACCTGTTGGCCAATCCCGTCGGCACCGGGCCGTTCGAGCTCGTTTCCTACGAAGTCGGGCAAAGGGCGGTCTTCAAGCGCCGCGAACACGGATCCTGGTGGGGCGGCGAGGTCTATCTTGATGGCGTCGAGTTCATAGACTACGGCTCGGACCCCACGGCGCTGGTCAGTGCTTTCGAGGCGGAAGAAGTCCACACCAACTATGAGACGACGGGCGACATGGTCGCGGTGATGGACGGGCTCGGCTTGCAGAAATCCGAAATCCTGACCGCTGGCACCATCGTCGCGCGCACCTCGGTGCAAGCCAAGCCCTACGACGACGTGCGGGTTCGCAGGGCGCTGCAGCTGGCGGTCGACAATTCGGCTGTGCTGCTTCTCGGCTATGCCGGGCTGGGTTCGCCCGCCGAGAACCATCATGTCTGCCCCATCCAGCCCGACTACGCCAAACTGCCGCCAGTCGCCCGCGACCTGGCGCAGGCCAAGGCACTCATTGCCGAGGCCGGCCAGGTGGATTTCGAGCATGAGCTGATCTCGCTCGACGAGGAGTGGCACAAGAACACCGGCGACGCGGTTGCAGCCCAGCTGCGGGAGGCGGGGTTCAAGGTCAAGCGCACGGTGCTGCCGGGATCTACGTTCTGGAACGACTGGACGAAATATCCATTCTCGCTGACGGTGTGGTCGATGCGCCCGCTCGGCGTGCAGACGCTGGCCATCGCCTACCGCACAGGCGAGGCGTGGAACGAGAGCTCGTTTTCCGATAAGGCATTCGACGAGATCGTTACGAAGGCCTTATCCGTCGCCGATCACACGACGAGGCGCGAGCTTATCGGCAAGGCCGAAAAGATCCTCCAGGATTCGGGCGTCATCATCCAGCCATTCTGGCGCAAGCTGTTTTGCCACTCGGCTTCGGCCGTGCAGGGTCGCAGGATGCATCCGACGGGGGAGACCTATTTCGACAAGGCCTGGCTTCAAGCCTGAGGTCTGGTGACGCACCTTGGGCAATCGCGGCGGTGCAAGGTCATGCTGGGCGCCCTGACCGCAAAGCAACTGCAAAAAGTTGCCCATCTTGCGGGCGAGGGGAACTGTCGATCTCGATCGGCCGTACCGCTCGCTTGGAAGAGAGCATTCAGATGATCGCTGATTGGAGGCGGGCCTGCGGGTCAAGGGTAAGGCCGTGTCTTGGGCGCAAGGCGTCCCCGGCGGGCCACCCAATCCTTGGTAGTCCGCAGTGCCAGGCGAGTGAGCGGGCGAGTGGATGCCATGACGTAGGTAGCAGCTCGTTCGAACGTCTATCGCAGCCGGCTAAGCGCAAACTGCCGAATTAGGCGGGAAGTTAAAGGGGTCTTTCAATGGATAGAACTGCAGGAAACAACAATAAACTAAAAACTATTATACTTCTTAATCGGCCTAATCTGGGGTATCCCTTAGAGAGTAGGCTCTAAGAAATCGTTCGATGACGGACAGGATGCTTTTTCGATGCGCGTCGTAGTCTTGAGAGGCTGGATCCGAGGCCATGAGAACCCAGAAGCCGGTTACCATGGCGAACAAGCCGCGTGACAGAGCTTCCGCGTCCGTACTCGAAAGCTCTTCATTGAGTAGGGCACGAAGTTTGCCGCGGACGGTCATTTCCGCATTCAATTGGATCTCTTGCAACGCGGGGCTGTGTCGAAGGCGCGCTACGAGCACGTACCAAGCGGTGACAATTTCGGGCGTGAGTTGATCCGGGCTTAGATATCCCAACAGGATGCTCTTTACCCGGGCGGCAGGAGACTGCTGCGAATTCGATGCACGTTCCGCGTTTGCCAGGATCTTGGCGTAAAGCGCATCATAGGTGGCATTCAGCAGGCCATCCTTGTCTCCGAAGTAGTGGCCCACGATTCCGGCGGTTAATCCGGCGCGTTTCGCGATGCGCTGAATGCTTGTCTTTTCAAGGCCGTCCTCATGGATCGACACGATCGTCGCCTCGATAAGTTGTTCCCTGCGTTCCTGCCACGTTTTGTGCTGACCCATCGTTTGTGCCCTGCCGACTCCAAGTTCACGTTGTCGCCTCTCATAGGTGGTGTTCGCAACGGTTTCCATTGAGGAGCCTTCCCACAAGCCTCTTACATGGATTTTTGTTGCACCGTTCAGCAAAAATGTTACCGTCCGCCAAAAATGGGAGGAAGCCGAAGATGAAAGCTCGCAAACTCGCATTGAATAGACGACAGGCGTTGGCCGGCATGACGGCTAGCGTGCTGATGGCTTCGACAGGGGGGTCTGCGGCGCTGACCCCAAAAAAAGGCGGTCGGCTGCGTGCCGCTTTGGCCGGTGGGGCGACGTCCGACACTGTCGACCCGGCGGTGATGGACAGCCCGTTCACTATTCCTATCGCCTACACAGCCTTCAACCATTTGACTGAGATAGACAGCAGCGGCAACATCATTCCTGAACTCGCTGATGAGTGGTCGTCAGGAAAATCTCCTGCCGAATGGACGTTTCGGCTCAGGAAGGGCGTTGAGTTCCACAACGGCAAAACGATGACTGCCGACGACGTCATAGCCTCTATCAACTACCATCGCGGTGATAATTCAAAGTCGGCTGCCAAGCCGTTCCTCGATGCGGTGGAGGATTTGAAGGCGGACGGACCAGATCGGATCCAGGTCCGGCTCAAGGCGCCGAACGTGGATTTTCCCTCGACGATCAGCGACTATCACTTTGTCATCTTGCCCTCGGCAGATGGCAAGATTGATCCTTTGGCGGGGGTGGGGACTGGTCCTTACGTCCTTCAGAACCTCGATCCGGGTGTCGGTGCGGTGTTCTCGCGCAACCCGAACTACTTCAAGTTCGATCGCGCCTTTTTTGACGAAGTCGAATTGCGCTCGGTCATCGATGATGCCGCGCGGAACAACGCGCTTATTACCGGCGAAGTTGATGTTATTGATCAGGTTCCGCTGCAGATCGCGTCGCGGCTGAAGCAGGTCCCCGCCGTCAAGATCGAGGAGACGGCAGGTACCGAGCACTTCACCTTGCCCATGCGCACGGACACCGCTCCATTCAACGATCTCAATGTGCGAATGGCGATCAAACACGCAATCGATCGCGATGCGGTCGTCGAAAAGGTCATGTTTGGATATGCGAAACCGGGCAATGACAATCCTATTTCTTCCGCCTATCGCTATTTTGACTCAAACTTGGAATTGAGAAAGTACGACCCCGACAAGGCGAAGTGGTATCTCAAACAGGCAGGACTGTCTTCGCTGAAGGTCGACCTCAGTGTCGCCAATGCACCGTTTCCAGGCGGCGTAGAGACTGGCTCGTTGGTGCAGGATGCGGCCCGGGCGGCGGGCATCGACGTCAATGTGATCCGGGAGGTCGACGACGGCTACTGGTCGAACGTATGGATGCAGCGCCCGTGGTGCGCTGCAAGTTGGGTCGGTCCTGCAAGCGAAGACTGGATATTCACCAACGCCTATGCCCAAGGCGCTGCCTGGAACGACACCTTCTGGAAGCACGAGCGGTTCAACCAATTGCTTGTCGCGGCACGGGCTGAGCAGAATGACAACTTAAGGCGCGAAATGTACGCGGAGATGCAGCGACTTGTCCGCGACGACGGCGGCGTGGTTGTATTGAGCTACAACAGCTACGTCATGGGCCTGCGCGACAATGTCGGGCACGGCCCTCTGGCCGGCAACTGGCGCCTTGACGGATACAAGTTCGCCGAGCGTTGGTGGTTCTCTTGATTGAGTTGAATGCAGTTCGGCTCATCGAGCATGCATGGATACCACTGCGTGACGGCAGGAGATTGGCTGCCAGGATATTCATGCCGGACGTCGCCGAGCCTTGTCCTGCCGTGCTGGAATACAACCCGTACCGCTGTCACGACATGACGCGCGACAGAGATAGCATCACTCACAGCTACTTCGCCGAGCGCAGCTATGTCTCCATTCGGGTAGACATTTCGGGAACGGGCGACTCGGATGGGGTGCTGACCGATGAGTATTGCGAGCGTGAAATCGACGATCTTGAGGAGGTCATCGATTATATCGGCAGGCAATCCTGGTGCTCAGGAGACGTCGGTGTTTTCGGCCACTCCTGGGGAGCATATAGCGCTCTTCTGGTGGCGCAAAGGCGGCCTCCTCGGCTGAAGGCAATAATTCCGGTTATGGGATCGGATGACCGCTACAGGGAGTGCATTCACTACAAGGGCGGCTGTCTGCTGGCGTCCAATCTGGTCTGGGCATCGTTCATGCAGGTGTACTCAGCGCTGCCGCCAAATCCAGACGTAGTTGGGGAAACGTGGGTGACGGAATGGCTGAACAGACTGGCTGCCCAGCCGCTCTGGGCCGGCCAATGGATGCGTCACGGTCGCAGCGATCCCTACTGGCGGCAAGGTTCGGTCGCGCCCGACTACAGTCTTATCGATTGCCCCATTTACATATTCGCAGGCACCGCGGACCACTACCGAGATGCCGGTTTTCGCCTCTTGGAAAACTGCACCACTTTCGTGAAACTTACCATGGGTCCATGGGACCATTGCTATCCACACGAGGCGGCGTTCCAGGCGATAGACTTCCCGGCGGAAGCCGTGCGCTGGTGGGACCACTGGTTGAAGGGAATAGACACCGGTGTCGAGAGCGAGCCTCGAACAGTTTTGTGGATGAGTGGTCCAGCCGGGCATGGGTACTGGGTGACGCCGGACGAGCCCCCGATCCAAGAGGTCCTGGCCCTGGCGACCAACACACCGGAGGGCGTAGCCACTTTGGAGCCCTCGCTGGACGTAAACTGGGTCATTCTGCCTGAATCGGGATGCGAAGACCTGGGTACCGCGGACAACTACGCTCAGTTCTGGGCGAAGCCGATCGCGAAATCTATGGACCTATGTGGAACACCTGAACTGTCTTTGCGATACGGTTCGCACGCCTCGGCCAGTCAGTTGGTGGCCCGCCTCTATGAAATAGCGCCAGACGGAAAGGCGGCCGAAATTGCTCGTGGCGCGTCGCAACCTTATGACCCGGTCGCCCCATGGGGCATCGAGCGTCGCATCAGCTTCCACACCGTCGTACGGCGGCTGCGAGCCGGCAGCCGCCTGTGCGTCGTAATATCCGATGGACTATGGCCGATGATCGCTCCCGAGCCCGACCATACGTTCGACGGTCGAAGTCTCTCTGACGTGCAGCTTGTATTGCCCGTCAGCAGGCAACAGATGGTGCTTTCCCAACCGTTTGCCTTGATAGCGACTCGGCGGCCATCCGAGTTGGTGGTCCTCTCGCCTCCGAAAACAAAGATGGTATCGCGCGAATGTCCCACGGCTGGAGAGCGTGCGCTGCAGATATCATCGCACGCGGGTGTATTTGGCAACTACACGCGTGCTCTGCTTCCCGACATCGCAACAGAGATCGAACATACGGTCGCAACAGAATATCGCCTCGGTCGTGGGGGCGTGAGCACATCCACCGTCACGCATGAGTTTCGCCTCGCGCGGGATGGCTGGGCGATTGAGTTGAATGGATCCTTTTCGCTGACGTCGAGAGCGAGTGGTCACCGGCTGAGCGGCGATATCTGCGCATTTGCCGACGGATCAGAGATTTTCCGGAAGCGATGGCCAGAGGAAGCGATTGCGGCAAAGAGACGGGACAGCGTGCATCACGGGCATAGCATGCAGGGGGCCGCTTTGAAATGAAGAAGCTCTCCAATATGCTGAGCGGAACTCTCGGCGCGACTATAGCCAATCGCTTGCTGCTAGGGTGTTACACGCTTTTCATTGTTTCTGTTCTTATATTCTCTGCCATAGCTTTCCTGCCCGGCGACTATGCCAGAGCGGCGCTCGGCCACTCCGCCACCCCGGAAACTGTGGCTGCGCTTGAGAAGGATCTGGGACTAGACCGTCCTGCACCGGAACGATATCTACGATGGATCGCCCACGCGGCAGTGGGTGATTTTGGCGTTTCGTTTACGGCGCGTGGCACGAAGCAGCGCCCCGTTGCGGACGTCGTGCTTCCAAGGCTTCAGAACACTCTACTGCTGGCCGGCGTCACGGCCTTGTTGGCGGTCCCGCTTGCGCTCGTTCTTGGCGTGCTCACGGCGCTTGCCCGGAACACCTTGCTCGACCGGCTGCTCAACGCCATCACCTTGACGACCATTTCTTTTCCGGAATTCTTCGTCGCTTACATGCTGATGCTGCTCTTGGCGGTTAAGTTTCCACTTTTCAGTTCGATGGCAAGCATGAGTGCGGACATGCCGATCACTGAGAAATTGTCACGCATCGCTCTGCCAGTCCTCACACTAACGCTTGTGATCCTCGCCCACATGATGCGGATGACCCGAGCCGCAATCATCAGCCTGCTTGATAGCTCCTATGTCGAGTGTGCCCGGCTTAAGGGGCTGCCCGAGTGGCGGATCGTTGTGGGTCACGTGTTGCCCAACGCCTGGGCGCCCATAGCCAACGTGATTACATTCAACCTAGCCTATCTAGTCGTAGGCGTGGTGGTGGTGGAGGTTGTGTTTGTCTATCCCGGTATAGGCCAGACCATGGTGGACGCCATTCGCCTGCGCGACGTTCCGGTAATTCAGGCCTGCACGCTCATCTTTGCTGTAGCGTTCGTCATCCTGAACCTACTGGCTGATCTGATCGCGATCGCTACCAATCCGAGGCTGGCTCACCCGAAATGATAGCTCCTGCTTCAGTTCCAGCCATGAAGAAACCTCTATGGATGCAAAAGGCCTGGCGTCTTCTCTCCAGCGCCCCCCTCAGCGAACTGTTTGGGCTGATCGTAGTGGCAATCTATATAGCCGCCGCTATTTTTGGACCTCTGCTGGCGCCGTATGGCGAAGCGGAAGTGGTCTCCAAAATTCCCTTCGCGCCTTGGAGCCATGAATTCCTTTTACGAACCGACCAACTCGGCCGAGACACGTTTTCTCGTTTGCTATTTGGCGCGCGAAATACCTTGGGTATTTCAATCGCGACCGTCTGCCTTTCTTTCGGTGTCGGAGGCGTATTGGGCATGTTCACCGTGATCAGGGGCGGCTGGACCGATAGACTGCTCCTGAGTTTGACCGACGCGCTAATGGCAATCCCTCCGCTGATCTTTGCCCTGATACTCCTTTCCATTGCGGGTTCATCGATTCCCAGTCTGATT
Source organism: Mesorhizobium sp. LjNodule214 (assembly GCF_964252735.1). Classification (NCBI taxonomy): domain Bacteria; kingdom Pseudomonadati; phylum Pseudomonadota; class Alphaproteobacteria; order Hyphomicrobiales; family Phyllobacteriaceae; genus Mesorhizobium; species Mesorhizobium sp. LjNodule214. Next base: position 1,086,093 of record NZ_CAXUPE020000002.1, on the reverse strand, counting down.
GTAGCCATTGCCGCGGTGGACATGACCCGCATCTTTCGTCTGACACGGTCGCTATCGGCCAATGTCCTTGCAACCGACTTCGTGGAAGCGGCGCGGCTGCGCGGTGAAGGATTGAGTTGGATTATGTTCCGCGAGGTGCTGCCCAATATTCTACCTCTTCTTGTCGCGGAATTCGGGCTCCGCTTCTGCTTCGTCTTTCTCAGCATTTCGGCACTGGCCTTCTTGGGCCTGGGGATACAGCCGCCCACTGCTGACTGGGGATCTATGGTCCGCGAAAGCGCCGCACTGATTTCCTACGCCGACATCACGCCGCTGATACCGGCCGCCGCCATCGGCCTGCTGACGGTGGCAGTCAATTTCGTGGTGGATTGGATCCTCCACATGTCCAGCGGCCTGCGCGATGATGAAAGGCGGCGGCTCTAATGTCCGTACATCGAATATGTGACCTTCGCTGATAGAATACACCGGGTAAGCGAGCGCATTCGGGAGATATGAAATGGACCTTTCCAGCGCGAAAAATGAACCTAGGCTCCTTTCCGAAATAGCCAGCTATCATGCACATGTTTATTACGATCGAACTAGGACCCGTCCGGTTGCGGAGTGGCTGCGCACCACGATCGGCGAACGCTTTCTGGTTCGGCTTGGGAATTGGCATGACGAGAAGGTATCCGTCAGTTATCTCCTGAGGAAATCGTCTTGTGGTACTGAGTTCGCCTCAAAGGGCTATCTGGAGCCGCTCAAACCCGAGGATGTAGGGACTCCGGGTCATTCTCACGCGTATCCTCTATAAAATCGTATAGGATATAGGATTGAATTGGGCGGAGCATCGTGTTAGTGGGTGCTTCTGTCAAGAGGCAAACAATGCAGAACACGGACCTGACGGTCGACAATGAAGCCCGCGCGACCGGCCGCATCCAGCGCGCCAACAGCCTGGCTGACGACGTTTACGAGGCAATCTTCGCGCAACTGATGTCTTTGAGAATTGCTCCGGGATCGCGCATCACCGTCGACAATCTCGTCAAGGAATTCAACGTCTCGCATACCCCCATTCGTGAAGCGCTTGGCCGGCTGGAGGGCGAGGGCCTTGTGGTGAAGACCCACCTCATCGGCTACCGGGCGGCCCCGCAAATCACCCGCCGGCGCTTTGACGAGCTCTACGAGCTGCGCCTTCTGCTTGAACCTGCCGCCGCGGCCAAAGCCACCGCCACACTGGACGACGAGCGCCTTACCGTGTTGCAGGAAGCAGCCGGCGTCATGGCCCGGCGGGTGGGCAAAGACGAACGCCTGCGTTATTCGAACTTCGCCCGGCAGGATGCGATCTTCCACGACAAGATCGTCGAGTTCGCCCAGAACGAGCTCATTCGCGAGACGCTGAATCACCAGCATACCCACTTCCATATCTTCCGCTTGATGTATCATTCGCGGGTGACAGAAGAGGCGCTCGACGAGCACGAGGCCATTCTCGCTGCCTTCTCCGCGGGCGATCCGGACGCCGCCGAAAAAGCCATGCGTGTGCACATCGAGAATTCGCGGGACAGGCTCCTGCCTGCGTTCGAGTAGCCATAGCGATGTTGCTTGTCCGAGGCACCCTCAAGCCCGACGCGTCACTGTACGCCCAGGCTACCGCCTACGAATGCTATCCCCCGTTCTGAGCCGATTTCGATCCCTGGAGGCGCGAAGTGCACCTCGCCCCTGAAACAAGCCGAGAGGAAAAGATATGCCAGGCAAAAAGATCCTGATGCTGACCGGTGATTTCACCGAGGAATATGAAATCTTCGTCTATCAGCAGGCGATGGAAGCGGTGGGACACACCGTTCATGTCGTGTGCCCCGACAAAAGCGCTGGAGACATGATCAAGACATCGCTGCACGATTTTGAGGGCGATCAGACCTACACCGAAAAGCCCGGTCACAACGCGCTGATCAACAAGACCTTCTCCGAGGCTGAAAAGCAGCTGGCCCAATACGACGCTGTCTACTGCGCCGGCGGTCGCGGCCCTGAATACATCCGCACCGACAAGCGCGTGCAGGCTATGGTGCGTCATTTCCACGACGCCAAAAAGCCGATCTTCACGATCTGCCATGGCGTCCAGATTCTGATTGCGGTCGACGGCGTCGTCCGTGGCAAGAAGGTGGCGGCGCTCGCGGCTTGCGAGCCGGAGGTGACGCTTGCTGGCGGCACTTACATCGATCTATCGCCCACCGATGCCTATGTGGACGGGACATTGGTTTCGGCCAAAGGCTGGACGGCGCTGGCGGCGTTCATCCGTGAATGCCTCAAGGTGCTGGGAACGGAAATCCGCCACGCTTGAGCCTTTTGTCTCGACGCATTCCTGAAGGGATGCGTCGGTTCCCTCAATGGCGCGGGGACGTCCGTCGTTCATCAAGTCCAAATCAGCGATCGCATCAGCGTTGCTCTTGCCGAAGCGAGATGCGCCTGGCAGGCCCGTTTGATGCGCTCGGCATCGCGACTTTCGAGTGCATCGATATAGGCAACATGCTCAAGGATTGCTGCCTGGTTGCGCTGCTTTTCATCCTGCTTGTTCCACTGGTAGTGGTAGTGAAAAATGAAAGTTATGATATCGTAGAAATCGTCGATGAAGCGGTTCGGCGAAGCCTCGTTTATGAGCCGATGAAAGCGGTTGTCGAGGCCGGAAAAATCGTGGAAGCGGATTTCAATTCGCTTCAACAGTTCGGTATGCGCAATCTTGAGCACGGCGAGCTTGTCCCACAGGGGAGACGTGTCGGGCTGCCGTGAAAACAGATGCGCCGAGCGCAGCTCAAACATCACCCGGATCTCGAACAGCTCAAGTGCGAAATCCTCCGTGAAGCCCTTGAAAAGCCAGCCCGTATTCGGCCTTTTCTCGATCAGCCCAAAGCGGCTGAAGCGGATCAGGAACTCACGAATTCCGTTGGTCGCAACACCGAATTGCCGCGCTAGCTCAAGCTCGTTGATGCTGGTGCCAGGTCTGGTGTCGCCGCGCAGCATCCACTCCATGAATTGCTGTTCGACATGCTTGGCCCGCGGCGTGGTTTCGGCGTCGGGATAGCAGTCATTTTCGTCGACCGCTCGTCCCGCCGTCCTGATGCCGTTGCGTACAGTGACAAGCTCGCGGCGAACGAGTTCTTGCAGAACCTTTCGAACGGTGGTGCGGCTGACGCCGATGAGCCGCCTCAGCTCATTCTCAGAGGGAAGTTCCCCGGCCAGTTGTCCATCGCGCAGCATGCTTGCAGTTCGATTGAAGGCCTTCTTGTAGACGGTGTCGGTTCGCATCGCACCTTCCTCCAAACAATACCTTGTCCTTTTTAGCATGAACTTTATCCATAAAAAACAACTTGACCCAACCATGCGCGTTGTTTTTTATCGATAAGAAGAGGACCTAAGCACGATTTGAGTTTTTGACGACGCGGCTCGCACCGAGCCTCGGCGGGGAGGGGACTTTGCCTGAAACGGGAAACACCGGCACCACTGTCGGCGAGGCCGCATTGCCAGCATCCAGGAAGCAGGAAGCCGTTCCCGGCCTTGCGCTTGGCCTGACCCTGCTGAGCGCCGGTCCGGTCGTGATCCTGGTGTTGCTGATCGTCGTTCTCAGTTTTCTGTCACCCTATTTCTTGACCGGGAGAAACCTCAGCAATATCCTCGCCCAGACCGCCGTCATCTCTGTGGTGGCGATGGGGCAGCATCTGGTCATCCTGACACGCGGGATCGATCTCTCCGTCGGCTCGAACGTCGCACTGGCTTCCGTCGTCGGCGCGCTCAGCTTTCATGCCGGCGCTCCCGCCATCGTGGTGATCGCGGTGATGGTTGGCTGCGGTGCGGCCGTCGGCGCCATCAACGGGCTCTTTTACGTCTTCGGCCGGCTTCCGCATCCGTTCATCATCACCCTGGCGACATTGAGCATCGCCAAGGGGCTGGCGCTGCAACTGGCCGACGGACGGGCCATCCCGGGAATGCCGCCTGCCATCGATGCGCTTGGCCGCGAGGCGGTCTGGGGTCTGCCAGGATCGGTCTTTGTGGTTGCGGGCGTTGCCGCGGTCCTTTTCGTCATGGCCAAAACGATGGTCTGGGGCCGCTGGATCTATGCCGTAGGCGGCCGGCCCGACGCCGCCGTGCGCATGGGCATTCCTGTCTCCTGGGTTCTGGTTTCGGTCTATGTGATCTCAGGGCTGTGCGCCGGCATCGGGTCCGTCATCCTTGCCGGCCGCACCGACGCCGGCTCGCCCTTGTTCGGCAATCTGCTGGAACTGGATACGATCGCGGCGGTGATCATCGGCGGTGCCAGCTTTCTCGGCGGCCGCGGCCATCTCGGCCATGCCTTGATCGGCGCCATCATGATCGGTGTCATCCGCAACGCGCTCAACCTGCTCAACGTCAACGTTTTTTTCCAGCTCATCGTCATCGGCGTGGTCATCGTCATAGCGGTCGAGTCCGACGTGCTGCGCAACTATCTCGAAGGGCGCGTGCGTGTCATGCAGGCCGGGAGGCAGTCATGAGCGCCGTTGCGACCAGCATCGATCATGCAGCCACAACGGATCATCCTGTGCTGGCGGTGCGCGGTGCTACCAAGCGTTTCGGCTCGGTTGTGGCGCTGGACGATGTCAGCATCGAGGTCCGACGCGGTGAGATCCTCGGACTTCTCGGTGACAACGGCGCTGGCAAGTCGACACTGACAAAATGCATCAGCGGCGTGCACCAACTCGATGCCGGCGCAATCCTTTTGGACGGTGCGCCAACGCAGATACGCTCCCCTGCGGATGCGCGCTTTGCCGGCATCGAGACCGTTTATCAAGACTTGGCGCTGTTCGACAATCTGACACCGGGACAAAACTTCTTTGCCGGTCGCGAGTTGGCTGGTCCGCAATGGCTTCCGCGTGGTTTGCGCTTTCTTCAGCAGCGCAAGATGGACGCCGAGACCCGCGTATTATTGACAAACCTCAAAGTTACGCTGCCGCGGCTGGACGCCGTTGTCGCCATGATGTCGGGCGGTCAAAGGCAAGCCATAGCGGTGGCCCGTTCGACTGTATTTGCCCGCAAGGTTGTGATCCTGGACGAGCCAACCGCCGCACTTGGCCTGCGTGAATCGCGGCAAGTGCTCAACCTGGTCGCAGCGCTCCGCGACCAGGGCAACGCCGTCATCCTGATTACCCACAATATGGAACATGTCGTCGAGCTTGCCGATCGCGCCGTGGTGCTTCGCCAGGGCCGCAAAGTTGGTGAACTTGTGCCGACCAAGGACAACAAACAGGAGCTGGTTTCCATGATCGTTGGAGCCTGATCCGTTCGAAATTTGGGGACCGTTCCGGTTCGCAAATGCCTGAAGCGACTTCCGCCGGAAGACGCCTCAATTCCAAGGGAGGAATGGAATGCCAATGAACTCAAAACTGTTCGCTGGGCTGGCGATCGCCGTTGCGTTTGCGATGCCGGCTTCGGCCGCCAACAAGATCAAGGTCGGCCTGATTACGAAATTCCCGGTGCCGTTCTACTCGACCATGGAGGATGCCGCCAAGAAATACGCGGCCGCTCATCCCGAGATCGAGCTGGTCACCGGTCAGGGCCAGGCGGCTACCGACATCGAGGGTCAGATCGCGCTGATCGAATCCATGATCACGCAAGGCGTCAAGGGTCTGGCGATCACTCCGGTCGATCCGACCGTCGCGCCGTCGCTCGACAAGGCTGTGGCTGCCGGCATCAAGGTGGTTCTCGTCGACAACAGCATTCCTGACTGGAAAGGTCAGACGGCACTCGTCTCGACCAACAATCTCAACGGCGGCAAGATCGCCGGAGAGTATCTGAAGACTGTGCTCAAGAGCGGCGACAAGATCGGCATCCTGCAAGGTGTTCCCGGAGTGCCGGCGCTGGACGACCGTGTCACCGGCATGATGGAGGGACTTGGCGACGTCAAGGTCGAGGTCGTCGGCAAGGGTGCAACCAATTGCACGCTCGAACTTGGCACATCGGTGACCGAAGACATCCTGACAGCCAATCCCGATCTTAAGGCGATCTACTCGGCCTGCGGCCCGCCAATCCCGGGCGCCGTCAAATCGATCAGCAATGCGGGCATTGCCAACGACAAGATCATTTTGGTCGGCTTCGACGCCTGCTGTGGTGAGATCGAAGCGATCAAGTCGGGCGCGGAAGATGCCAGCGTTGCGCAATTTCCGGCCAAAATGGGCGAGCTTGGCATCGACACTGTCGTCAAGGCGATCCGAGGGGAGGCAGTCGAGGCCAATGTGGATACCGGCGCGGGCCTCGTGACGCTGCAGAACGTCAAGGACTTCGAATAGGCTCCACACCTTGGCCCGGCGGTCTTCCCAGCCGCCGGGTTCTTTTTTGGACATTTCAGGAAGATGGTCCGCATGAAAGCGCTCGTGTGCCGAAAGCCCGGCGAATTGATCTTCGAAGATCGCCCGGCTCCCGGCCGGCCGGGAGCCGGATGGGCGCTGGTCAGCATCAGCCATGTCGGCATCTGTGGCACCGACTACCACATTTTTGAAGGCAAGCATCCGTACCTGGCCTATCCACGTATCATGGGGCATGAACTCTCGGGTACCGTGACCGCGGTCGGCGAAGGCGTCGCCATCGAGGTCGGTGAGCGGGTCGTCGTAAATCCCTATTTTTCCTGCGGTAAATGCATAGCCTGCCGTCACGACAAGCCGAATTGCTGCGTATCGATAGAAGTGTTGGGCGTTCATCGCGATGGCGGCATGTGTGAAGAATTGTTGGTGCCTGCCGGCAACCTTTACCCGGCCGCAGGACTGTCACTCGTTGACGCGGCAGCTGTCGAATTTTTGGCGATCGGCGCCCACGCCGTAGGGCGCTCCAAGCTTGCCGCTGGCGTCCGTACACTGGTCATCGGCGCCGGGCCGATCGGATTGGGTACGGCATTGTTTGCCCGTCTTGCAGGCCAGGCGGTGACGATCATGGACATGAGCAGGGAACGGCTCGACTTCGCCGAAGGTCAACTCGGGTTTCCTGTCATCGACAATGCTTCGGCCTCACCTGTCGACATGGTGCGGGCGCGAACCGATGATGATGGTTTTGACCTCGTCTTCGACGCGACCGGCAGCAAGGCCTCGATCCAAGCCGCGTTCAGCCACGTGGCCCATGGCGGCGCCATGATATTGGTCAGCGTCATCAAAGACGAGATCAGCTTCTCTGATCCGGAGTTCCACAAGCGGGAGATGATGCTGATCGGCAGTCGCAACGCGACGCATGCCGACTTCCAGCACGTCATCGCCTCGATCCGCGCTGGAAAGATACCGATTGACCAACTCGTTACCCACCGCACGACCCTGAGTGACAGCTCACGCGACATAGCGAACTGGGCGCAGCAAAAGTCCGGTTTGATCAAGGCCGTCATCGATGTGGCGGAGTCTGGCTGACTTCAGCAACCATAATCATGACAATCTCACGGCAGGCGGATCGTCCTATTCTGGTCCGGCGGCCGAATGCCCAGCGCCTCTGCCTCCACTGAACCGATAGAAAGCGGAAGGATCAATGGTCAAGGAAATCGTCACACCTATTTTCCAGTTCGGCACGAGCCGCTTTCTGCAGGCGCACGCAGATCTGTTCGTGCACGAGGCGCTGCCGGCAGGCAATGCAGTCGGCCCGATCACGGTAGTGGCGATCAGCGGATCGGCCGCCGGCCGAGCCCGACTGCAGGCGCTTGCCCGCGATGAAGGCTACCCGGTTGTCATCCGCGGGCTGGAGAAGGGCCTGCGCGTCGAGTATGAAATCGGCGTCAAGAGCATACGGCGCGCGCTCGATGCCGAGGTTGACTGGCAACGGTTGGCCACCCTGTTTGCGGAACAAGCGGAATTCGTCGTCTCGAATACGACGGAAGCGGGCCTCACCATCTCACCCGATCTGTTTGTCGACCTCACAGGTGATCCCGGCCCAGCGCCGGCGGGATATCCGGCAAAATTGCTCGTTCTGCTTGCGAAACGTTTTGCAGTTTCCGCAAGGCCAGTTGTCTTGCTTCCAACCGAACTGGTTCAACGCAATGGCGACACACTGAAGGAAGTGTTGATCGCGTTGGCCAAGCGAAGCGGCGCCTCCGACGCACTTTTGTCTTTCATCGCTGGCGACTGCGTATTTGCCAACTCGCTTGTCGACCGCATTGTCTCGTCGGCTATCGAGCCCGTCGGGGCAATCGCAGAACCGTACGCATTGTGGGCGATTGAAAGGCAAGCTGGGCTGAGGCTGCCTTGCCGCCACCCTGCTATCGCGCTTGTCGAGGACCTCGAACGTATCGAGAGACTGAAGCTACACATCCTGAACCTTGGCCACACAGTACTTGCACAGTGCTGGATGACCGATCGGCTGAGACCCGACCTGACGGTGCGCGAAATCCTGGAACTCGAGGGGTATCGAAACCTGCCGACAGAGATTTATGGTTCCGAGGTCGTTCCTGGCTTCAAGGCCCGGGGATTGGAGCAGGAAGCGACAGCATACGTGACGACCACGCTTGAACGGTTCGACAACCCCCTTCTTGACCATCGTCTGAGCGACATCGCTGCCGGCCATCTGATCAAGGTCCAACGGCGTGTCGGCGGCTTTCTCCGCTGGGTGCCGCAGGAGCGTCGTGAACAGTCGCCGTCTCTCGCAAAGATTCTCTCGACTGTTGATCAGAATGCGGATCGCCAAAGCGTCGTTCAGTAATTGCATCGTTGCTGTCGTATGGCTCTCCTGCTTGTGCGATCAAGGGAATCGGAAGGAAGAACGCAATGGACCTGTTCAAACTGGATGGCGACGTCGCATTGGTCACCGGCGCCGGCAGCGGCATCGGTCAGGCCATAGCGGTCGGCCTTGCTGAGGCCGGTGCCAATGTCGCCTGCTTCGGTCACTCGTCGAAAGGTGGACTCGAGGAGACGGCGGCAAGGATCACTGCGCTCGGCCGCAAGGCGCTGGCGATAACCGGCTCGGTGACGTCGGAAGCAGATCTCGCCGCCGCTGTCGAGCGTATCGAAAAGGAGCTCGGTGCACTTACGGTTGCCGTCAACAATGCTGGTATTGGCGGCGCGCATGCGGCCGAGACTTTGCCGCTGGCAACTTGGGAAGAGCTTTACAGCATCAACGTTGGCGGTGTGTTCCTGTCCTGCCAGGCCGAGGCTCGCGTGATGCTGCCGCGTCGCAAGGGATCGATCATCAATGTGGCCTCCATGTCAGGCTCGATTGTCAACCGCGGCCTCCTCCAGGCGCACTATAACTCATCGAAGGCAGCGGTCATTCACATGACGAAGAGCCTGGCGATGGAGTGGTCGGACCGCGGACTGCGGCTCAACGTACTAAGCCCCGGTTACACGCTGACCCCGATGAACCGGAGGCCCGAAGTGGCCGAGCAAGTGAAGAACTTCGAGCGCGATACGCCGATGGGTCGCCTCGCGATACCCGAGGAGATGATAGGCCCGGCAGTGTTCCTGGCAAGCCGCGCTGCGTCATTTGTTACGGGCATCGATCTCATCGTCGATGGCGGTTTCGTCTGCTGGTAACAGAAACGAAGCAGGGTCAAAGTCGAAAGGACGTCGCCGGCCGCCGAGGCCAGGGCCGCGCACCACACGACCCTTCAGGACAGTCCGCACGAAATTTCTCGCTGGGCACATCAGAAGTCGGGGCTTATCAAGGCGGCGATCGCCTTTTAGCTCCCTAAAAACCGGGGTACTGGCCGACCAGGAATACACAGAGTTTCGAAAGCGCCGCGAAGTGATGCGGAGCAGGCTTGCTGCCGCCGAAGGCAGGGCCGCGATGCCCGAGCCGGCGAAATAACTATTCCCGGCGGTGGCGATCTGCGACCGGCTAGCCTCGGTTTAGGCTTGCCTCATCGGCCCGATTCCAGTCCGACGGTCGCGTCGGTATCCATCCTGTCACCGACGATGATTGTACCGGCGGCCCTGGCTCCTAGGACCGGACAGACAACTTGCTGAAAGCTCGCCCCTAACGCGCGGAACCATCCGGCCGGGTTTGCTCCAGACCGTTACCACGGCTTTGCGCTCTCAGATCGCCCCGATCAGCGAATGTCGGTATCGGTGGCTGAGTGTCCCCGCAACCAAATACCAAAACGGTCCGCCTTGTGCGGACCGTTTTCGTTTGTGATCATACAAAGGGAAAGCTGCGGAGCCTGGAGAGGCGCTGCAGATAGTTCCCCGTGAACCCGTGTAGACAGGAGCCGTCGTGGACGACAGACCCAATTCCCCTGAAGCCCGAGACATCCGCTATCACCTGCATGGCTACACAAACGCTCGCAAGCATCAGGAGTCGGGTCCGCTCATCATCGAAAAGGGTGATGGCATCTATGTCGAGGACGTGGCCGGCAATCGCTACATCGAAGCGATGGCGGGCTTGTGGAGCGTAGCCGTCGGCTTCTCGGAAAAGCGGCTGGTCGACGCCGCCACCCGGCAGATGTCGAAGCTGCCTTATTATCACGACTTCGGTTCGAAATCGCATTCGCCGCTGATCGACTTGGCCGAGAAGCTGGTCCAGATGGCGCCGGTCCCGATGAGCAAGGCGTATTTCACCAATTCGGGCTCCGAGGCCAACGACACGGCCATGAAGATGATCTGGTACCGGTCGAATGCGCTCGGCCAGCCAGCTCGCAAGAAGATCATCAGCCGCAAACGCGGCTATCATGGCGTGACGATTGCCGCGGCAAGCCTGACCGGGCTGCCCAACAACCATCTGTCATTCGACCTGCCGATCGCCAACGTGCTCCACACATCGACGCCGCATTACTGGCGCGAAGCGGAACCGGGCGAAAGCGAAGAACAATTCTCGAGCCGTCTTGCCGAGGATCTCGAGACGCTGATCCTTGCGGAGGGACCGGAGACCATCGCCGCCTTTATCGGCGAGCCGATCATGGGCGCGGGCGGAGTCATTGTTCCGCCCGCAGGCTACTGGGAGAAGATCCAGGCGGTGCTGTCGAAATACGACATCCTGCTCATAGCCGACGAGGTCATCTGCGGCTTTGGCCGGACAGGCGAGATGTTCGGCTCGCAAACCTTCGGCATCAAGCCCGACATCATGGTGCTGTCCAAGCAGATCTCGTCGTCCTACCTGCCGATCTCGGCCCTGCTCATCAATGAGAAGGTGTTCGAGCCGATCGCGAACGAGAGCGACCGCATCGGCACGTTCGGGCATGGCTTCACGGGCGGCGGCCATCCAGTAGCCGCGGCCGTGGCGCTGGAGAATCTCAAGCTTATCGAGGAGCGCGACCTTGTCGGCAATGCGCGTACGGTCGGCGCGCACATGCAGGCACGGTTGCGTAAGCTCGCTTCGCACCCGGTCGTCGGAGAGGTGCGCGGCATCGGCCTGATCGCCGCCGTCGAACTGGTCGCCGACCAGACCAGCAAGGCGCCGTGGGGGAAGCCCGGCGCGCTTGGTGGCGTGGTGAATGGGTTCCTGCAGCAGAATGGCGTCATCTCGCGCAATATGGGCGATGCGATTGCCTTCTGCCCGCCGCTCATCATTACCGAGACCCAGGTCGATACGCTGATCGATGCTTTCGAACGGTCGCTCGCCGCCGCCCTGCCGCAAGTTCGGCCGCCGGGCTGAACAAGGTCTGTGATTGCCTCCGAGTTTGATGTGCCCGATCGTGATCGAACAACTCGGCGGGACAGGAGAAGTCAAATCCTGTCGGTGTGGCGGAACTATGCGGGGCGTTGCGGGAAGATTTCTGATTTTGGCCCACGAAAAAGTCAATAAAATCAACGATGCTGTCACATCCTCCGGGCCCACCAACAATTTAACTTATTGATTTTGTTATATTTTATGACCAAATTCACCTCGGCGTTCTGGACTCGAACCCCTTGAGCCTTCGGTATCGGAAGTTTCCATTGCAAGCAGGTGAAGAGCTTCGTGATTCCCGTTGCAATGAAGCGGTCATCAGCGCCTAGTTGGGTGGGGTTGCTGCCTAGCTGGTAAGCCGGCAAGACCCAGACTCGTACAACTGGTGCCACCGGATCGCCTATTTTGTCAGTCGCGGAACCGGCAACGCAGTTGCCTATTCGTAGACGAGGCCTTTGCGCCGCAGGCGCTCGCGCATGTCGTTGACGTCTAGACTGAGCTTGCCGGTGGCATAGAGGCTACGCTTTTCCTCTTCCATCGCCTCGCGCTTGCGGGCGGTTTCAAGAACCCTTCCCGCGGTTTCGCGTGGCACCACGCACACGCCGTCGTCATCGGCCACGATGACGTCGCCTGGCCGGATGTGGGCGCCGGCGCAGACGATCGGCACCTGGACGTTGCCGAGCGTCTCCTTGACTGTCCCTTGTGCGCTGATCGCTTTCGCCCAGACCGGGAAGGCCATTGAGCGCAGGGTCGAGATATCGCGCACGCCAGCATCGATGATCAGGCCCCTGATGCCTTGCGCCTTGGCCGATTCAGCCAGCAGGTCGCCGAAATAGCCGTCCTCGCAAGGCGAGGTCGGGGTGACGACCAGGATGTCGCCTAGCCGCGCCTGTTCCAGCGCGACGTGAATCATCCAGTTGTCGCCTGGCGCGACTTCACAAGTCAGCGCGTTGCCGCCAATCCTGGCGCCATCATAGATGGGCCGCAGGCGCGCGGCGAGCAGGCCCGTCCGCCCCTGCGCCTCGTGAACCGTGGCCACGCCAAGTTGGCCAAGAGCATCGCAGGTCTCAAGCGGCGTGCGCTCGGTCTTGGTGACGACTTTGCCCATAAGTGTTCTCCCGGAACGATGAGGTGCGGCATCCGGCGCCGCACCCGAACAGTGCTCATTGGCTGGTCTAGCGCCCTTGCGCCTTCAGCCGCGCATCTAGCCTCGGATAGACCTTTCGGACATTGCCTTCGAACACGGCGTGCTGTTCAACCTCACCGAGCGAAAGCGCGTCGATGTAGCGCCGTGTGTCGTCGAAGGCGAAGCCGGTTTCCGGATCGATGGCCTTGACCGCTCCGAGCAGTTCGGAGCCGAACAGGATGTTGGCCGGGCCAACGACGCGGAACAGCGTGTCGATGCCTGCCTGATGATAGACGCAGCTGTCGAAGAAGACGTTGCGTAGCAGGTGCTCGCCAAGTCCCGGCCTGTCCAACATCATCGCGAGGCCGCGATAGCGTCCCCAATGATAGGGCGCCGCACCACCGCCGTGCGGAATGATCAGCTTGAGATCGGGAAACGCGCTGAACAGGTCGCCCTGGATCAGTTGCATGAACACCGCGGTGTCCGCATTGATGTAGTGCGCGCCGGTCGTATGCAGGCAGGAGCTGCACGAGCCGGAGACGTGGATCATGGCCGGCACCTGCAACTCGACCATCTTTTCGAAGAGCGGATACCAATAGCTATCGTGGATAGGCGGCGCCGACCAGAAACCGCCGGACGGATCGGGGTTGAGGTTGCAGCCGACGAAGCCGAGCTCGACGACGCAGCGCTCGAGCTCGGCAAGCGCCGGCTTCAGGTCGCCGCTCATCGATTGCGGCAGCTGGCATACGCCCGCGAAGTTGGCGGGGAACATGTCGACGATGCGGGCGATCAGATCGTTGGAGATGCGCGACCATTCGGCATTGTTCTCGGCGCTGCCGATATGGTGGCCCATGCCCGAAGCACGCGGCGACAGGATGGTCAGGTCCGAGCCTCGCTCGCGCTGCAGGCGCAACTGGTTCTGCTCGATCGTCGCCCTGAGCATTTCGTCGGTGATGCCGGGATAGACGGGCATGGCGTCGCGCCTGCCTTCGACGAACTCGACCTGCGTCTTGCGAAAGGCGTGATGCTCCGGCGGTTCGCTCGTGTAGTGGCCGTGGCAGTCGATGATCATTTCGTTCTCTTCGCACAAGATAGCGGATCGCTGCGCCGCTCCGCGGTTGCCGGCAAGCGGCGGACGGTGAAGCCCGCCGATGCCGATGGTCCCGCCTACGGTTCGAGCACGTAGTTGGTGAAGCCGCCGTCACCGGAGGCGACGCCATTGATGGCCTCGTTGATCCGCTCTAGCGGATACGTCCGCGCCTCCAGCACCGAAAGATCGATCGCGCCGGAGCCCACCATTTCGGCGACCTCCATGCCCTCGGCCGTGGTCAGCCAGGCCGAGCCGAGAAGCTGCATCGAATTGTCCATCCACCATTTGGTGTTGAACAGCATGTCGCTGCCGGTACCGCCGATGTTGACGATGCGGCCGCCGCGTTTGACGCCCATCATGGCGTCCTTCATGGCGTTGACGTCGGCGACCGCGCCGAGGCAGTCGAGCATGAAGTCGGCGCCGAGACCGCCGGTCTGCGAGCGGACCCAGTCGGCGACCTTGCCGTCCTGGTTGGAGAAAGTCTGGATCCGGTTCGGGGCAAGCTGCTTCAGCCGCTCAAGCAGGGGCTTGCCGCGTGCTACCGCGTAGACCGTCGAAACGCCCATGGCGAGTGCGAAGAGTGTCGCGCCGACGCCCAGCGTGCCGGTCGCGCCATTGATGATCAGCGACTTGCCGGCCGGTATGCCGAACTTCTTGAGCGCGGAATACGCCGTGCCGAGGTAACCCATGCGGGCCGCCTGCGGAAAGGTCATGTTGTCGGGGATCTTGACGATCGCATTCTGGGGCGCGCGCATGAACTGGGCGAAGCCGCCTTCCGGATAGCGCTTGTAGATCTCCAGGCTGTTCCTGTTGAAGCCGAAATAGCCGTTGAAGGTGAAGTATTCGCACTTCGCCTGATGGCCGCTGACGCAGGCATGACATGCGCCGCAGGAGCGCAGCGGATTCACATACACGCGGTCGCCGGGCTTGATCGCCACGACCTGCTCACCGACCTGATGCACGATGCCCGCGGGGTCGAGGCCGAAGATCGCGGGCTTCATCGGCAGCGGCTGATGCGGGTACCAGGTCTCCCAGTTGTTGAGCACGTTCGCGAGGTTGGGCACCATCCCGCAGGCCTTGACCTCGACGACCACATCCGTGCCGGATGCCATCGGCTTCGCCACGTCCTCAACACGCATCGGCTCGTTCACGGCATGAAGCCGTGCCGCCCGCATCATTATCGTCATCGTCTGTTCCTCCCAATATGCCAGTTCGCGGAGATGTCTCATTGACATTCCTTGTAGACTGTGGATACCGTACAGTATCTGGATTGGGTGACGCAAGAGCCGATTTCCACCGACGACAGCATTTGCGGGAAATGTCGGCGAACGCCGCATCGGTTGCGGCCTGGCGACAAACGCTTCGGCTCCGCTGGATGAGAGAAAGTCGCCCGATATGGCAACAAGGACGGGAGGAAGGGCCGGGCGGTTCCTTCGACGTTCTACACGGAGGAATCAGTGCCGGAGTTCATGCTAACGCCAATCGATCTCCTGCGCATTCTGTGCGGGATCTGGTTCATTCCGCATCTCATTGGAAAGATCAGGAACTTCGAAAAGGCGACAAAGACGTTCGAGGCTGCCGGACTGAAGCCAGGAAAACCCTTCATCGTGCTGACGGTTGCGCTGGAATTTGTTGCCGCCGTTGGAATGGTGTTCGACATCTATCCGCGATGGGCTGCGGCGTGCGGAGTGGCCGTCTTGCTGGGAGCGGCCTATGCGGTGGTGCGGATCAACGGCCCGCGCTGGCGCTGGCAGTTGATGGGTCCCGAATACCCGATCTTCTGGGCGCTTGCCTGTATTGTTTCGGCCTTCTAACCTTCGGCCGATTCGGATACCAAAGGTATCCCAATGAATGGCTTGGAAGGATAGAGAATGGCGCGACTGACACGCGAGCAGAGCCAGGCTCTGACCCGCGAGAAGCTTTTGCTGTCGGCGAGCGAAGTCGTGGCTCGCGACGGCTATTCCGGCGCGACCATTGAACGTATCGCGGAAGAAGCCGGCTACTCGAAGGGCGCCTTCTATTCGAACTTCGAGAACAAGGAAGACATCTTCCTTCAACTGCTGGAGCGCCATGCCGGTGGCGACGTGGTCGAGCTCACCGGCCTGCTCGACGGCTATGATGACCCGAAAGAGATCATCGATACGATGTGCGATTGGGCCAATCAGCGGGCGAAGGACAAGCGCTGGGGAACGCTTGCCATCGACCTGTTACGGATCGCCCGCCGCGACAACACACTGGAAGAGCGGCATCTGCGCCTGTTCAAGGACCAGTGGGAGGGCCTGGGCAAGTTGCTGTCCGGAAAGCTTTTCCCCCATGGCGGTGCTGATATCGAACCACTCTATGTGGGCGGCGTCGTTCTGGAACTCATCTATGGCGGCCTCTCCAGCTTCATGAAGGACGATTCGCCGGGCGAGATGGTGAGGGCCACACTCACCTCAATGCATCAGGCCCATCTCTACCGCCACATGAAGCAGCCAGCTGCCCGCGGATAGGGTGGGCGTATCGGCCCGCCCTGGTTCGCGCCCGGGCCGTTCAGTGCGCGCGCCCTGTCATTTGTCGGGTGCCGCCACTAGCATCATCTGCAGCTGACACACGAGCTGCTCGGCGCCCCTTGCGTCAGCGGCCGTACCGAAAACCACATGGTCGGGCCGCACCAGGGCGGCGCGAGCGCCCTTCGAGCTCAGCCAGTCCGCGAGAACGCGATCTTCTTCCACCAGCGGCGAGGGGTAGGATCGCTCCTGCGCGACGCGATGCACGGCAATGCCCACCTGCCGCGCCTTGTCCAGGAGGGTGGGCGAGGGATCCATGTCGCCGGCGATGACAAGCTGGAATCCTGGCGGCAACGCATCGTCGAGCCGCATCCGGCCAAAAGGCCCGATAATCCAGGGTTGAGGACATGGCTCACCGGCGCCAGGGCTCGGCGAGCCGTCTATGTTGCTGGCGACAAGTCCATGACGGATGGGCGGAAAGAGGTTCTGCCGGATCTGGACACCTTGGCCCGCGAGCATGGCCGCGGCCATCTCGGCATCGCGCGCCTGCGCCTTGTCCGGATCCAGCTCGCAGATGAACTGTCCAAGCCGCTTGGTGATGTCGATGACTTCGCGCATGAACGGCCTGCGCTCGGCCTGGTAGGTGTCGAGGAGGTGCTCCGATCCGCCGTCGATCACATGGGCCAGCTTCCATGCAAGATTGGCTGCATCCTTGATGCCCTGCACCATTCCCTGTGCGAGAAACGGCGGGGTCATGTGGCAGGCATC
This sequence comes from Mesorhizobium sp. LjNodule214, assembly GCF_964252735.1. Classification (NCBI taxonomy): domain Bacteria; kingdom Pseudomonadati; phylum Pseudomonadota; class Alphaproteobacteria; order Hyphomicrobiales; family Phyllobacteriaceae; genus Mesorhizobium; species Mesorhizobium sp. LjNodule214. The sequence continues at coordinate 1,069,061 of NZ_CAXUPE020000002.1, read as the reverse complement.
GCCGGCGAGAAAGACACTGCCCACCCGCCACTGCTCCGCAACAAGAGCGTGGAAATTGTAGGTCGCCGAGCGCCATAGCCTGGCCTGGTCCGGCCGAAGCCAGCGTGAAAGCAGTTGCCAGATGCGCTCCGGGCGGTTGATCTCCGGCGGATTTTCACCCGGCAAGATCATGAACTCCCAGCGTCGCAGCCGATCAGGCCCGCACACGTACGTGTGCGGTCGTGCGGGATCGCAGAACTGGACGTTGGTCTCTGGCAATCGCGCGTGCGGATCCTCCAGTATCATGTCCACCACGAGCCAGGGCTCGTCGAAGTCGAGGTCCTCCAGCGCGACGCCGAGCCCGCGCCGGACGAAGCTGTTCGCGCCGTCGCAACCGACGACATAGCGCGGGGCGCGCCTTGTGCGCTCACCGCTCGCCTTGTCGCGCAGCGTCAGGACCGGCCTTTCGGGATTTTCAAGGCCGACGAGTTCCGTTCCCGTATGCAGCGCCAGGTTGGGGAACCTCGCGCCGTTGGCACGCAGAGCTCGTTCAAGCTCCGGCTGCAGGAAGGTCTGGTAGGGCGGCCAGGCAAGCGGGTAGGGCTCGGAAGGAGACTCGAGCCGGCGCAACAAGGTCCCGTCGGCGGACCTGTATTCCGATGGGCGATAGTGCCCAGTCGCCGCGGCCACGGCGTCGGCCGCGCCGATGTTCTGGAAGATCCGCATCACCTCGTGGTCCATGCCGATCGCGCGAGGCAGTGCATAGACGTCGTCAGCGGCGTCAACGCCTTCAACTCTGACACCTGCTGCCGCAAGAAGATTGCATAGGGTGATGCCGACTGGGCCGAGCCCAATCACCACGACGTCCGCTTCATCTTGCGTCATCAGTGAGACCCCCGTTGGTTCGGTCCTCTCTGGCCGGCCTGGTGCAAGCTGTCGCGCGGCATCACTGCAGGAAGGCCGGCACCGCGAGCCCAAACCGGGCGGCTGCATCGGCGAGATTCCTGGCGGTGCCCTTCGCCAGCGGGATGCCGTTGGCGGTGCGCTCCCGCCCGGTCTGGAAGCCGCGTTCGCCGGGCAGTTTCACGCCATCGGAGCCGGCTGCCGGATCGAGCGCATGGATCGCGCCGGCGAGGCTTTCCACCGAGGCGAGAAAGGACGACGGGTCGCCGAAGGCCGCCGGATTGATGGCAAGCATAAGGCCATTGAAGCCGCCGTTCTTCTCGCCGCGCAGGAACGGCGCGATGACGGCGTTGCCCACCAGCACGCTCGACAGGATTTCGATCATCAGCGACAGACCGGATCCCTTCGGCCCGGCCATCGGCAGGATGGCTGCCACCTTATGCGGGTCCCGCGTTTCGACGCCGTTGGCGTCGATGGCCCAGCCTTGGGGGATCGGGTTGCCCGAGTCCTTGGCCGCCATGATCCTGCCGAGCGCGACGGCGGCGGTCGACATGTCGAGCACGATTGGATCGGCGCCATCGGGCCGCGGCACGGCAATCGACAGCGGATTGGTCGACAGCGCCTCGCCCTTTGCGCCAAAATAGCTCATGAACGGTCTCGACGCGGTCATGGCGATGCCGATCAGGCCGCGGGCCGCCAATTGGGTGGTGAAGTAGCCGATTGCGCCGGCATGGGATATGGCGCGGGCGCCGCACCAGCCGATGCCGAAGGCCTCCGCCAGATCGGCGGCTTTGCCTGCCGCATGCATCATGGCGACGGCGCCCGGCGCCTTTCCGTAGTCGAAGACGCAGGTCGCCCCGAATTCCCGGATCAGCTTCGGCTGTTGACCGGCGCACACGACAGCGGTCTCGATCATCTCGACGTAGCGCGGGATCCTGAGAACACCGTGCGAATCCGCGCCGCGCACATTGGCCCACACCAGCAGCCGCGCGGTTTGTGCCGCCTCGTCCGGCATATAGCCGGCAGCATTGAGCAGCGCGGTCGCAAAATCCGTCAGTTCGCTTTCCTGGGCCACGGGCATGCCGAATGTCTCCTGGTCTGGTCGCATCGACCTCAAGCTGTCGGCGTTGCCGGGAAGAATTTGTCGAGCCAGCCCTTGAGCATCATCTTGGTGCGCGGCGCGTCCTCTGGTGCGAGCGGGAAGTGGGCGGTGCCCGAGATCAGCATCAGCTCGGCCGGCTGCCCGGCCTTCTCGAACAGGCGGATGGACTGCTCGGTCGGCGTGATGATGTCGTCGGCGGTGTGGAAGAACAGGGCAGGCCGGGGCGCAATGTTGGCAACCACGTCCTCCGCCCTGAAATTCATCATGCTCCATGCCGTCTCGGTCGGGATTTCCATGATCGCCTTGGGCGACAGGTTCTTGCGCAGTTTTTCCGGGATCGGTACGGCGTCGAACCGCGAGATCCACATGCTTTCGCCAGTCGCGCGCTTGTGCTCGCGCCCCTTCTCGAGCAGGCCCATGAAACGCTCCCAGGCTTCGGGGGTCGGGTGCTGGCCGCGGAATTTCCGCTCGCCGTGACCCCAGCCACATGAGGAGATGACGCACGCGAACCGCTCGTCGACCCCGGCCGTATAGACCGAAACCGCGGCGCCGAAGCTGTGGCCGGTGATGCCGATTCGCTTCGGGTCGATCTCAGGGCGCCTGGCGAGGAAGGTCAGCGCGTTCTTTGCGTCCGCGACCTGATCGAAGCAGCGCACCTGGGCGCGCTCGCCCTCGCTCTCGCCGCAGCAGCGGAAGTCGAAGCGCAGCGCGGCGTAGCCGAACGTCTCCATCATCTCCGCCTGGATCTGGGCGTGCGACTCGTCCTTGGAACCGACGAAGCCGTGGCAGACGATGAAGGCCGGCAGCTTCTGTCCGGGACGGTGGTTGTCGGGAATGTGCAGTACCGCCGACAGTTTCAGGCCGTCGGATTCGAACGTCAGTTTTTCCTGCATAGCAATCTCCTATCCGAAGCAGCGCCCCGCCCGAGTCGAGTTGCTTCGCCTTGCTTCCCTGTGTGGTCTGCCGCCGCGCCTTTCGGATCAGTCGAGCCTGGCGAATGGGAAATGGTGTTCGCGCCATTCCTGGGGTGCGGGAGACCCCCAGACATTCATCTGGCGGACGTTTCCTGGACGCTCCAGGTTGGTGATGACGTTGGGCACGAAATGGGCGTCGTCGGCGACCGTGTGCATGGCGCCGGAGCACTCGACCATCGCTCCGCTGGCATCCAGATAGTAGGCGTAGGTGTTGTCGCCCGGACGATGGCGGCCCGGCCCCCAAAGAACCTGGCGGTCGAACCCGTCGAGAATGTCGCCGAGCCGGCAGTAGTCGCTGAAGTGGCTGAATTCGAAAGAGTAGTGGTGAAGCCCGACCGGACCCTTCACCAGGCCCAGAATGTGATGCTGGCGATTGCCGCCATGCATCCAGCTCAGCGCCTCGTTGACCATCCGCTCGGTAAGCTGCATGCCGCAAATCTCGGAGAGCTGCCGTCTTGTGGCGACCGGGTCGGGCGTGATGAGATTGATGTGGTCGAGCCGCCGCGGCTTGATGCCGTTGGTCGGGTAGCGCGGATTGTACATATCGTCGCGCGCCGGGGTGTGAACTTCGAAGCGCAATCCATCTGGGGTCGCGAATGTCACGCCTGCGTCGCAGCAGGCCAGACTGGGTTCGTGCGAGAGGATCCTGCAGCCGGCATCGTCGACGCGCGCGGCGGCTTCCGCGACAGCCTCGGCGGTCAGCGCTTCGAGCCCGACCGTGTGGCAGGAATTCTCATCGGAGTGGAGAAGCACGAGTTCGGCCTTGCGGCCGTTCGAACTCAGCCATGTCTCGCCTGCATCCTGCCTGGTGACCCGCAAACCGAGGATCTCCGTCGAGTCGTGGATCACGGCTTCTACGTCACGGACATTCAGCTTTATGTGACCGACCCCAAACACCAGGTGCATCACCATTCTCCTCTTGCGGCCGCTACTTGGCCCTGGCGACCTGCTTAGATCAAACTCGGCTCGATGGCAACAAATTTCGAAAATCGTATTTTATTACGAAATATTAGAACTCGAAGCTGTCTGCGACCACCGTGTTGCGCAGGGTTCCAATGCCCTGGATTTCGATCTCGACCTCATCGCCGGGGAAAAGGAACTCCGGCGGGCTGCGGCTGGCGCCGAAGCCCGATGGGGTGCCGGTAACGATGACGTCGCCAGGGTCAAGCGGAGCAAAGGTCGAGATGTAGGAGATCAGCCAGGGGATATCGAAGATCATGCGGTCGATCGCGATCGACTGCCTGGTCGCGCCATTGACCCGGCTCTCCAGACGGAGACGTGCCGGATCCGGAATCTCGCGCGCACAGACCATCCAGGGGCCGAACGCGCCGCTGTGGTAAAAGTTCTTTCCGGCCGTAAACTGGCTCGAGTGTCTCTGCCAGTCGCGTACGCTCCCCTCGTTGAAGCATGCATAGCCGGCGACGTACGCCATCGCTTCGGCGCGCGCGATCTTGTGTGCGCGGCGGCCGATGACCACCGCCAACTCACCCTCGAAATCCAGCTTGTCGGAAACCGCAGGCTTCAGGATCGCGCCTCCATGGCCGGTCTGTGCTTGCGCGTGGCGCATGAACAGCAGCGGGAACTGCGGCGCCGGCTTGTCATCCTCGTGGAAGTTGGTGGCGACGCAGAAGATCTTGCCTGGGTTGGGAATTGGCGGCAGCAGGCTGACTTCAGCCAGCGGCAAGGCTTCGAGATCGCGTTCATCGGGCGTGAGGTCGGGAAACCGGCTATCGAGATAGGCTTTGAGATCCGGCGGCGCGCCGGGAACGGAATCCAGCCGCAGGATGATTTCACCGTCAACCATTCCGTAGCCGGCACCGTTGCGTTCAGCGAAAGAAGCGAATTTCAAAGGCTCACCCATTTACGACGTACCCTGAAAGCAGGTACTCCCGACTCGGAGTAAACCGGATTTTCGAAAATAGGCAAGTCATCGTAGGAAGGGGCAAAGCGACCGATCTCAAGCCGAAATTGGGCCTGATCACTGCTTGGGCGCGGTGCCGAGCCTCGGTCATCATCACAAAGTTACGAAAAATGATTGATATTTCGAAAAAACTATGCGACCACCGATCTGGCCTCGGGAGGAGGCCCATGTGTGCGCCGAAAAGCACGGCCTGCACTGGTTTGAGCGAACGGGAGGTATCGACGTGACAGCAATTCCGCAGACGATGAAGGTCGCGCGCATGCACGAGATCGGCGGCCAGCTGAGGATCGAGGAAGTGCCGGTCCCGAAGCTTGGGTCGATGGACGTGCTTGTTCGCGTCAGATCGTGCGGCATCGTGCCGAACCTCGCCAACATCCTGGCGATGTGGCCGACCTGGTTTCCCCACATGCCGCAGCCGCCGCTGCCCGCGATCTTTGGACTCGACCCGGCCGGCGAAATCGCGGCAGTCGGCAGTCAGGTCCACGCTTTGAAGCCCGGGGATCGCGTCTACGTTAATCCGGGGCGCTCCTGCGGCAGCTGCCGTCATTGCCGGCGCGGCGACACGATCTCTTGCCGCCACTACGCCTTCCAGGGCTATTTCGGCTTCAGCCATGAAGCGCTTCAGACATTCGAGGACTACCCGGTCGGCGGCATTTCTGAGTACATGGCCGCGCCGGCATCGGCGATCGTGGCGCTCCCCGACAACATGACCTTCGATCAGGCGGCGCGGCTCGGCTACATGGGCACCGGCTATTCCGCTCTGAAGAAGGCGCAGGTCGGCCCCGGCGACACGATCCTTGTCAATGGCATTTCCGGCACGCTCGGCATATCGATCGCGGTGTTCGGCCCGTCGTTCGGGGTCAAGAAGATTCTCGGCACCGGTCGCGACAGGAAGCTGCTGAAGGAGATCGAAGCGCTGGCGCCCGGTATTATCGAGACGCATTCGCTGGACGACGGATCGCCCGACGAATGGGCCCGTTCCAGGACGGCGCATGGCGAGGGGGTCGACGCCTTCATCGACTGCAACGGTCCCGGCACGCCGCACGAGCCTTTCCTGGCGGGCCTCAGGGCGCTGCGCCGCGGCGGTATCGCCGTCGACATCGGCGCCGTGATGGGCGCGGTTCCCATCGACGTGCACATGATGATGGACCGCAACCAGCGTCTCATCGGTTCGGCATGGCTGACGACATCCGAAGGCCAGGAAATGGCTGACCTCGTCGGGATCGGCAAGGTCAGCTTCGACCTCCTGGAAACCCAGGCGACGCCCATGAGCAAGGTCAATGAGGCCATTTCGGGCATTGCCCAGCGCCATGGCGGGTTCTCGAATTTTGTGATCCATCCGTAATTGCATACGCATGGGTATGCTGATACCGAATGGTATCCATGTTATCTGGGAGGATCAAGACATGAACATTCGCCGCGTCGTCACCGGAAAGAACGTCGCAGGAAAATCGGTATTCATCAGCGTCGGCTCCTCGCCGCGCGAGATGGCGCTGCAGCACACGCCCGGTTTCGTTTCGTCCCCGCAGTGGAAGATCGACGGGACGCCGGATCTGGCCAAACGGGACGGTGCCGACCCTATGGCGAGCGAGAGCACGATGCTCGCTTCGGTCGGCGGTTCGGTGTTCTGGATGATCACCTTTCCGCCGGACAGCGTGATGATGTCGCCCGACTGGAAGCCCGAATTGGCGGGTCCGGAGCACCTGAAGGCCGCGCCCGGCATCGCCGAGCGCTTCGAGATGGACAATCCCGGCATGCACCAGACGCCGACGGTCGACTATGTGACCGTCGTCAAGGGCCGGCTTGTCCTCGAACTCGACGACGGCAAGGCCGTCGAGTTGAAGCAGGGCGATACGGTCGTGCAGCAGGGCGCGCGCCATGCCTGGCGCAATCCCTTCGCCGAGCCGGTGACGGTCTCGGTCGTCATGCTCGGCGCGACCACGGTCTAGGCGGCGGCACTCCCAGGCGGATCGTCTATCCGGCGCAGTCTGTCCCGGCACAAAGCGCGTCCCACACCTGTGCTCCGCTTGCGCGGCACGGCTTCGTCTGCCCCAGATTTACTGTCCGCCCGGCAGGCGGTCATCCGGTCTTGTGCGAATCCCCGTCGCCAAGATTCTTCTCGGCGACCTCGGCCAGGATCTGGCGGGCCCAGCGATGCAGGCCGGAATGGTGCGTGCGTTCGGTCCAGTACATGTCGACCTGAATGAAGACATCCATAGGGAAGGGACGCAAAGCGAGCCTGTCCGAAAGGCGACGCGCCAGTCGATACGGAATCGTTGCCACCAGCTCCGAGCCCGGAATCAGCCGCTCCAATATGTCGTGGCTCGACACGGTGACTTCCGGCTGGAGTTCGATGCCTGTCGCGCGCAACGCGGCGAAATAGAGAGCCTCCCAACGCCCATTGTGCGTGACCGCGACATGCCGCGTGGCGCAGTAGCGGTCGAGCGTCGGCGTTCCCCGCGCCAGCGGGTGCGCCGGGTCCATGACGCAGGCGTAGTGATCGGTGAACAGTTTCCTGCGGTAGTAGATGTCGCCGAGGATTGCGACCGGTCCCAGCACGATGTCACACGTGTTCTGCTTTAGCTGCTGCTTGCCGTCGACGGCGGATTCGAAGACGTGGATCGTCGCTTTCGGCGCCTCCGTTTGCGCCCGGCGTACGAAATCGGGGATGACGAACATGCGCTCATGGTGGTTGCAGGAGACCGTCACGCTTCCTTCGGCCGTGGCCGGGTGAAAACCTGAAGGCGATGACAGCGCCGCCATCTGTTCGAGGATGCCGCGCGCATGCTGGGCGAGTTCCTCGCCCTTGTCGGTTGCCACGATCGCGTTGCCCTGGCGGACGAACAGCGGATCATTGAAAGCCTTTCGCAGTCTCTTGATGGCGTAGCTTATGGTGGACTGGTTGACGCCGAGAAGCTGGGAGGCGTCGGAAAACGACGCGCGGTCCTGCACGGCGACAAGCGTCTGCAGCGCGGCGAGGTCGATACTGGCAAGGTCGTCGGACAGCACGGACATTTTCCTCCATGCAAATTTTCGATGACCCCTATTTAACCCATCGCATTGCTGAATACACGTCGATTTCGTACCTCGTCTCCCGACAGGGAGGAAATCATGAGCGAAGCCGTGAAAGTGGTCGACGACGTTGCGTTCGAAGACCTGCTTGCCAATCCGTATCCGGTCTTCAAGCGCGTCCGTGACCTTGGGCCAGTCGTCAAGGTCGAGGCGGCCAACATCATGATGGTCACGCGCTTCGACGACATCATGGCCATCGAACGCGACCCCGAGACGTTTTCCTCCATCAATCCGCAGTCGCTGCTGAACACGGTGATCGGGCCGAATTTGATGCGCAAGGACGGCGATGACCATGCCCGCGAAAGAGCGGCGATGGATCCGAGCCTGCGGCCTGGCGTCGTCAAGCGGTGCTGGGCCGACCCCATGCGGGCCATTTGCGACGACGTTATTTCGCAGATCGAGCACAAGGGCGAGGCGGAACTCTTCGAGGACCTCGCCGCGCCGATCGCGGCGCGCGCGCTGGCCGACATATTGGGTTTCGACGGCGTCGACTGGCGCACGATGGCGCTGTGGTCGCAGTCGCTGATCGACGGTTCCGGCAACTACTCGCACGACCCTGAGATCGCGCGCAAGGCGAAGGAAGCAGCCAGCGGCGTCGAGAGCGCCGTCGACAGGATGCTTCCCCATCATCGGGACAATCCAAATCCTTCGATGCTGTCTTCGATGCTCCAGGCCGATCCTCCGCAGACGGTCGAGCAGATCTACGCCAACATCAAGGTTGCGATCGGGGGCGGGCTGAACGAGACCCGCGACTCGATCCTTACGCTGATCCTGGGCCTGCTGCAGAATCCGGACCAGCTCGCGCGCATTCGCGCCGAGCCTTCGCTCTGGGGGCAGGCCTTCGAGGAAGCGGTGCGCTGGATTTCGCCGATCGGCATGTATCCGCGCCGCTTGACCCGCGACACGGAGATCTCGGGCACGCTTGTCCGCAAGGGCGAGCAGGTGGGTCTGTGCGTCGGCGCCGCCAATCACGACGACCGCCGTTTCAGCGATCCGGAAAAGTTCGATGTCTTCCGGGAGAAGAAGTCCCACCTGGCGTTCGGCGCCGGATCGCATTTCTGCGCCGGCACCTGGGTGTCGCGCGCGCTGGTGAGCCAGATCGCCGTGCCAACGGTGTTCGAGCGGCTGCGCAATCTGAGGCTCAAGGATCCGGACCGCGTCCGCATCCGCGGCTGGGTGTTTCGTGGCCCCACGCACATGCCCGTCATCTGGGACGTTTGAGGGAGAGTTTCATGCCGACGATCAGGTTCCTCCTCGCAGAAGGCGCCGAGCTCGCCGTCGAGGCCCAGAACGGCCGCACCTTGATGGAAACCGCCCTTGAAAACAGCGTTCCGGGCATCATCGCCGAATGCAACGGATCGGCGGCCTGCGCCACATGCCATGTCGTGCTTCCCGAGGACATCATGTCGGCGCTCGGACCCATCAGCGAGCATGAAAACGACATGCTGGACTTCGCCGAAGCGCCGCGCGAATCCGGTAGCCGGCTGAGCTGCCAGATCAGGGTCAGCGACGTGCTGGACAACGTTTCCGTCCGCGTTCCGGCCGCCTAGCGGTTGCGGCTGGCCATGTTCCCCGACACCGATCATCCCGCCGCCGCCATACCTGGCAACGAAAGCAGCATTGTGATCGTCGGCGCTGGACAGGCCGGCCTGTCCACGGCCGAAAAGCTGCGGGCGAACGGCTTCGCAGGATCGCTCACCTTGATCGGAGATGAGGCCGATGCTCCCTACCAGCGTCCTCCGCTGTCGAAGGCCTATCTTCTCGGCGAGCTCGAGCGCGACCGGCTGAAGCTGAAAGCGGAGGACTGGTACGCAAAGAACCGGATCGCGTTGCGATTGGGAACGCGCGTCGCATCCATCGACCGCGCCCGGCGGCGCGTCTGTCTCGCCGATGGCGGCATGCTTGCCTACGACCGTCTCGTGCTCGCAACCGGATCGACCGCTCGAAAGCTTCCGCAGGCGATCTCGCGCGACCTCGCGGGCATCTTCACGATTCGCACGCTCGCCGACATAGATGCGTTGCGGCCGGCGCTCGAAAGGCGCGGCAAGCTCCTCGTCATCGGCGGTGGGTACATCGGCCTCGAGATCGCCGCCGTCGCGCGTGGGCTCGGCTTGGCGGTGGATGTGGTGGAAGCCGCCGATCGGCTGCTCGCACGGGTGGCCTCGGCGGAGACGGCGAGGGCTGTCGAAGACCTTCACCGCTCCAGGGGCGTGACGTTTCATCTCGGCAAGGCGGTGAACGAGTTGTTGGGCACTGACCAGGTGGCAGGCGCAAAGCTCGACGATGGCACGATCATCGCCGCCGACGTCGTCGTGGCGGGAATCGGAGGCATGCCGCAGACGGCGCTGGCGGCTGAAGCGGACCTTGCCGTCGACAACGGCATCGCCGTTGACGCTTACGGACGCACGGGCGACCCGTTCATCTGGGCTGCCGGCGACTGCGCCAACTTCTCCTTGCCGGGCGGAGGGCTGCGGATGGAGAGCGTCGGCAACGCGATCGACAGCGCCGACCTGGTCGCCCGCAACATCATGGGCGCGCGCCAGCCCTACAAGCCAAAGCCGTGGTTCTGGTCGGATCAGTTCGATCTCAAGCTGCAGATCGCCGGCCTGTCCAGGCCGGGCGATATGGTGGTTGTCAGGCACGGGGCGGGCCCAGGACGGTCGCACTGGTACTACCGCGAGGGGCAGTTCGTCGCCGTCGATGGGCTGAACGCGCCGCGCGATTATCTGATCGGAAAGCGCCTCCTTGCCGCGTCGACCAGCCCCGACCCCGCTCAGGTAGCGGATCCGGTGCTGGCGCTCGAGGCTTTGGCGAGCTCGAAATGAGGCCGGCCCGGCAAGCCCCGCGTTTCCGCATCGCCTGACGGACAAAGCAGGGAAGCAGAGCACACCGGCAGACTTTTGGTATTGACATCCTATATCGTATCTGAATACTATATGGTATCTTGATGATGTGAGGCGGAAGCGGTCTTGGACGGGCGCAACGGTCGTGCTCCGGCCAAGTCGCCTCGGGTCGGGCGAGGAATATCGTCACTCGCAAAAAATAACGAAAATATTCGATATTACGAAATTAGATGGATCATCGGAGGAAAATGGCCTAAGCAATTTCGCTAGGAGGATCGGGCGATGACCTCGTTATCGCGAGCCGCGAGGCGAGGGAGCGCCCACTGCAACCAGAACTGGGAGGAATCGATGTTGCGACGCAGTTTCAACGTACTCATGCTTTCGGCGGCCTTGGTGGTCGGCATGTTCGGCGCCGCCTTGGCGCAGGACCCGGTCAGGATCGGCGTCAGCGCATCCAAGACCGGGCCGCTCGCGGGCGGTGCGTCAGGCGTGCTTTGGCCGAACATCAAGCTGTGGGTCGAGAAAGTGAACAAGGCCGGCGGCCTCAAGGTCGGCGATCAGATGCGGCCGATCGAGATCGTCGAGTATGACGACAAGTCGTCGCCGGAAGAGGCGGTCAAGAACATTCAGCGTCTTGCCACCCAGGACCAGGTCGACCTGATCATCCCGCCATATTCGACAGGCCTCAATCTCGCAACCGCCCCGCTGATCGCGAAATATGGCTACCCGCAGATCGTCTCCACCGGCAATGCCAACGATCTCGACCAATTCGTCAAGCGCTGGCCGAACACGTTCTGGCTGCTCGGTCCGGCGCAGGGCATCGCCGACGGTATCGTCGGCACGCTCAAGGATCTGCGCGACGCCGGCAAGATCGGCAACCGCGTCGCGGTGGTCAACGTCTCCGATGCCTTCGGCCTCGAGATGATCAAGACCGGCAAGCCCGCGCTCAAGCAGGCCGGTTTCGATATCGTCTACGAAAGCTCCTATCCGCTCGGCAACCAGGACGTCGCTCCCGTGATAGCAAGCGCCAAGGCGGCGAATGCCGACGCCTTCGTCGCCTACTCCTACCCGCCGGACAGCTTCGCTCTCACCGAGCAGGCGCAATTGCAGAAGTTCGACGTCAAGGCATTCTTCGTCAGCGTCGGCGGCAATCTCGACGCTTACGGAAAGCGCTTTGGTGCCGCTGCCAACGGGGTCTTGATCATGGGCGGCGTCAATGCGAGCGACCCCGTCTTCCAGGCCTATCGAAAGGAGCACCTCGAGGTGACGGGTCAGGAAGCCGATTGGTGGGCGAGCCCGGTGGCCTATGCCAGCCTGGAGATCCTGCAGCAGGCCGTCGAGCACGTCGGCAGCCTGGACAAGGAAGCGCTCAACAAGGAAATCCAGTCGGGCACCTTCAAGACCGTCATCGGCGAAGTCCACTTCGACAACAACATCAACAACAACAACTGGACGGTGGGCCAGTGGAGCGACGGCGTCGTTCATGGCGTCAGGGCGACCGGCAACCTGCAGGGCGCGCAGCAGCCTGTGATCAAGCCCGCCTGGCCCAGCAACTGATCCGATCCTCCAGGGCCGCGGCGTCCTCGTGGCGCCGGGCCCTCACTGCGAGAGTACCAATGCTCATCCTGCTGACAGGCCTGCTCCTTGGGGGCACCTATACGCTCATCGCGCTCGGGCTCACGCTCCAGTACGGCGTGGCGCGCATCATGAACCTCGCCAACGGCGAGACGCTCGTCGCCGCATGCTTCGTCACCTTCTGGCTGTATACGGGCTACGGGATCAATCCGCTTCTGGGCCTGCTGGTGATCGGCCCCGGCGCCTTTGTCATCAACTGGCTGATCTATGCCTGGCTGATGCAGCCTCTGGTGAAGCGGGCCAAGAACCGCGGCATGCTCGAGGTCGATTCAATCCTGGCGACTTTTGGACTGCTGTTCCTGTTCCAGGGGCTGATGCTGCAGGCCTTCGGCGGATCCTATTTCAACTATGAATTCCTCGCCCAGCCATTCTCGATCATGGGTGACTCGTTCGGCCTCAACCGCGTCGTGGCTTTTGTCGCCGCGGCCGTCATCGCCGCGGCTCTCTACGTCTTTCTCTACCACACCGACCGCGGCACGGCGGTTCGCGCCGTCGCCGTCGATCCGCGCGCCGCACGGCTCGTGGCGATCGATGTGCGCAGGACGGCGGCCTTCGCCTTTGCGCTCGGAGGAGCGATCACCGCCTGCGCCGGCACGCTGCTGTCGACCTTCTACACGTTCAACACGTCGATGGGCGTGCTGTTCACCATGAAGGCGCTGATCATCGTGATCATGGGCGGTGTCGGCGACATTCGTGGCGCGGTTCTTGCCGCCCTCGTCCTTGGCCTGACCGAGACGCTCGTCGCCAGCCTGCTGGATCCGGGGCTGACGCTGGCGGCCAACTACGCCCTTTTCATCCTCGTTCTGCTGCTCCGGCCGCAGGGCATCTTTGGAAAGCGGCCGGCGTGATGAACATCCCGCGCAATGAACTTCTGGCTCTTGGCGCCGGCCTGGCCAGCGCGGCTGTGCTGGCCTTTCTTCCCTTGGTCACCGAGGGGTTCTGGTTGTCGCTCAGCGTCAACATCATGCTCTATGCGGCCATATGCACGGCCTGGGCGCTCTTTTCCGGGCCGACGCACCTGGTCTCGCTCGCAAGCGCCGCCTTCTTCGGGGTCGGAACCTATTCGGTCGCGATCTTCGTCGACGTCCTGCCTTTCCCCGCCCTTGTCCTCATCGCGGTCGCTGCCGGTGCCTTGCTGGCCATACTGGTCGGATTGGCGACGCTCAGGCTGTCGGGCGTCTATTTCGTGATCTTCACCCTCGGCCTTGCCGAGCTCATGGGCCAGATCGTGACCTGGGTGCAGACCAATTTCGGCGGCACGATCGGGCTCTACGTCTTCACCGATCTCACCGAGGCGCATCTCTATTGGATGCTGCTTGCGCTGACGGTGATCGTGTTCGTGACCGGATGGCTCATCAACAGGTCCCGGCTCGGCCTGGCCTTGCGCATCATCGGCAATGACGAGGCCGTGGCGCGCCATGTCGGTGTCGACACCGCCCGTGCCAGGATCATCCTGTTCGCGGTCTCGGGAGCCTTCATTGCCGTGGCCGGCGCGATCATGGCGCCCCGTTATTCCTACATCACGCCGGACGCGGCGTTCAATCCGATGACGTCCTTCTTCGTGGTCATCATGGCACTGCTTGGCGGCACGCGCCGCCTGTGGGGTCCCCTGGTCGGCGTTGTGCCGTTCACCCTGGTGATGGACTTCATCTCGGGCCACTTCCCGAACCAGACCGCAGTGATCGTCGGCATAGCCTTCCTGGCGATCGTCTATGTGCTTCCCGACGGCGTCACGGGACAGCTGGAAAGCCTGTTCCGTCGCCGCCGCCCAACCGACAAAAGCTTGCTGACGACGACCGTCGAGGAGGGCAGATGAGCGTTCCTCTCCTGACCATCAATCGGGTGCGCAAGGCCTTCGGCGGCCTCGTCGCCGTGAATGACGTGAGCTTCGACGTCGCCAAGGGCGAACTGCTGGGACTGATCGGCCCGAACGGTTCGGGCAAGACCACGATGCTCAACCTGATATCAGGGGCGCTGTCGCCCACGTCGGGCGGTATCTTGCTGTCCGGTCAGCCCATCGCCGGGCTGCCGCCCCACAAGATCGCCCGGATCGGGGTCGCCCGGACCTTCCAGTTGGTACGCGTTCTGCCGTCGATGAGCGCGCTGGAGAACGTCGTCGCCGGCGCCGTCTTCGGGCACAACAGGCTCTGGGGTGACGAAGCGCTGGCGCTGGCCCGCGATCTGCTGGAGCGGGTCGGCTTGAAGGGTCGCGAGGAGGTTCCAGTCGCGGCGATGACCTACATCGACCAGAAGCGGATCGAGCTCGCCCGTGCCCTGGCGGGCAACCCTCATGTCCTGCTGCTCGACGAGTGGCTCGCCGGCCTCAACCCCAGCGAGCTCAGGATCGGCATGGAGCTCATCCGCGAGATCAGCGCGCAGGGCCGGACGATCATCATGGTCGAGCATGTGATGGATGCCATCCGCTCGCTTTGCCAACGCTGCGTGGTCATGAATTCCGGTACGAAGATCGCCGACGGCATCTCGGCCAACGTCCTGGCCGATCCGGAGGTTGTCCGCGCCTATCTGGGGGACGACGACGATGCTTGAGGTTTCCAATCTCGGCGTCCGCTACGGACGCCACGTCGCGCTCGAAGGCGTTTCCGCACGCGTTTCCAAAGGCGAGATATGCGTCATCCTGGGTGCCAACGGCGCCGGAAAGTCCAGCTTCCTCGGCGCTGTCGCCGGGCTCGTCGGGACGGAGGCCGGCACCAGGATCGTCATGAACGGCAAGGATGTCACGAAACTCGACGCCCATCTGATGGTGGAGGAGGGGATCGCGCTCGTCCCGGAGGGCCGAGGTATCTTTGGCGAACTCACCGTGGTGGAGAACCTGCGGCTTGGAAGCCATGCCAGGCGCGCGAAGGCCGATGCGGGCAAGAGGCTTGATTTCGTCTACGGCCTGTTCCCCCGGCTTGCCGAACGCCCTCGCCAACTGGCGCAGACCATGTCCGGCGGCGAACAGCAGATGGTCGCGATCGGCAGGGCGCTAATGTCCAAGCCGGACATCCTGATGCTGGACGAGCCCTCCCTCGGTCTGTCGCCGCTGCTGTCCAAGGAGCTGTTCAAGTCACTGGCCATCATCGCCGCCGAAGGTTTCGGCATCCTGCTCGTCGAGCAGAACGCGCGTCTGAGCCTCAAGACCGCCGATCGCGGTTACCTGATCGAGACGGGAAGGATCGTCGGAGAGGACACGGCGCCAAACCTGCTCAAAGATCCAAAGGTCATGAGCGCCTACCTCGGCGACGCTGCCGCGGCGCCCGCGCACTAGCGCGCCGCCGCACGCCAACACAATCATGGTCCATGAATGAGGATGCCCCATGCGCTTGCTTGAAACCGAGATCGTCATCGACGCACCGCCACAGACCGTGTGGGCTGTGCTGGACGACATCGAGCGCTATGCTGAATGGAATCCGGCCTTGCCGGCGCTACGCGGACGCACGACGGTCGGACAGCGGGTCGTCGGGACGCTGCGCCAGCCCAACGTACCCGAGCGCGAGGTCACGCCGACCATCACCCGTATCGTGGGGGCGCGGGAACTGCGCTGGGTGAGTCAGGCGCCCGGTGGCGTGTTCAGCGCGGAGCATATCTTCATCCTGGAGCCGACCGGGAGCGGCGGCACGCGGGTGCGCCACAACGAGATCTTCGATGGCCCGATGGCCGACGAACGCTGGCCGAGCATCGATACCAACCTGCGCACGGCCTATCACGACTTGAACTGCGCGCTGAAGGCGCGGGCCGAGGCGCTGCGCGGCGAGACCGCCGTGCTGCACCCGGCTGTCGGGCGAGCGTTTTCGGCTTCGCCGGTCGGAGCATTCACCGCGCGCTGCAGATGTGCCAGCGAGCCGGTGGAGATCGCGGTGGACCAGGCGGTGGCGCACAACCATCTGTGCGGCTGTTCGAAATGCTGGAAGCCTGCCGGTGCCGTCTTTGCGCAGATTGCCGTCGTGCCGGCCGGCAGCATCTCCGTTGCGGCACAGGGCGACAAGCTCGAGGCCGTGGACGCCACCCAGAAGATCGAGCGACACCGCTGCAGGTCTTGCGGGACGCATATGGTTGGCAAGGTGTCCGATCCGGATCACCATTTTTACGGCCTCGAATTCTTGCATCCCGAACTGGCGACGGACGAACACCAGCCGAAGATCGAATTCGCGGCCTTCGTGTCTTCGCTCGTGGAGACCGGTATGCCGGCGACCTGCATGGCCAGCGTGCGCGGCGTGCTGGCGCAGGCGGGGGTTCCAACCTATGACGCATTCTCGCCGGAGCTGATGGACATCATCGCCTGGCACAAGGTGAAGCTCGCGAAAGCGGTCGGCTAGCGGCGGTCCGTGCCCGAGCCGTTAAGAACCGCTTGTCGACGGCAGGCCTATGCGAACAAAAATTGGAGCAAACGCATGAAAACGCGCGCCGCTGTCGCTGTCGCCGCCGGAAAGCCGCTGGAGATCATGGAGGTCGACCTCGAAGGCCCGCGCGATGGCGAGGTGCTGGTCGAGATCAAGGCGACCGGCATCTGCCACACCGATGAGTTCACGCTGTCCGGCGCCGACCCGGAAGGCCTGTTTCCGGCAATTCTTGGCCATGAAGGTGCCGGTGTCGTCGTCGATGTCGGCAAGGGCGTCACCTCGCTCAAGAAGGGCGACCACGTCATTCCTCTCTATACGCCCGAATGCCGCCAGTGCCCGTCCTGCCTGTCGCGCAAGACCAATCTGTGCACCGCCATCCGCGCCACGCAGGGGCAAGGGCTGATGCCCGATGGCTCGTCGCGCTTCTCGATCGGCAAGGACAAGATCTTTCACTATATGGGCTGCTCGACCTTCTCGAACTTCACCGTGCTGCCCGAGATCGCGCTGGCCAAGGTCAATCCCGACGCCCCCTTCGACAAGATCTGCTACATCGGCTGCGGCGTCACCACCGGCATCGGGGCTGTGATCAACACCGCCAAGGTCGAGCAGGGCGCCACCGCCGTCGTCTTCGGTCTCGGCGGCATCGGCCTGAATGTCATCCAGGGCCTAAAACTTGCCGGCGCCGACATGATCATCGGCGTCGATCTGAACAACGACAAGAAGCCCTGGGGCGAGAAATTCGGCATGACGCATTTCGTCAATCCGAAGGAGATCGACGGCGACGTCGTTCCTCATCTCGTCAACATGACCAAGCGCGGTGCCGACCAGATCGGCGGTGCCGACTACACCTTCGACTGCACCGGCAGCACCAAGGTGATGCGCCAGGCGCTGGAAGCCTCGCATCGCGGCTGGGGCAAGTCGGTCGTCATCGGTGTTGCCGGCGCCGGCCAGGAGATCTCGACCAGGCCGTTCCAGCTGGTCACCGGGCGCACCTGGATGGGCACCGCCTTCGGCGGTGCGCGCGGCCGCACCGATGTGCCCAAGATCGTCGACTGGTACATGGACGGCAAGATCCAGATCGATCCGATGATCACCCACACGCTGAAGCTCGAAGACATCAACAAGGGCTTTGACCTCATGCATGCTGGTGAAAGCATTCGCAGCGTCGTGGTTTACTGACCGTCTCGCGCGATACGCCCGCGTTGAAGGTCCTGTGTTCTCAAAATGCTGGTGTCGCCCCGACATCGGGCAATCTGATCCACCAGGGTTGCCGTGGCCGCAGCCGATGCAGTAGATGGCTATCATTTTGGCGCTTGGAATTGGTGGAGAAGGACGACATGCCGGAACCCATGAAGACCATCTCCCAGGCAAAATCCCATGGCGGGGTGCAGGGCGTTTATTCGCACCTGTCGATAAGCTGCTCCTGCGACATGACGTTCGCCGTTTTCGTGCCTCCACAGGCCCGGGAAACGCCTTGCCCGGTGGTGTGGTATTTGTCGGGACTGACCTGCACGCATCAAAATGTCATGGACAAAGGCGAATACAGGCGCATGGCCGCCGAACTGGGGCTGATCGTCGTCTGTCCGGACACCAGTCCGCGCGGCGCCGACATTCCAGACGAGAAGGACAATTGGCAGTTTGGCTGCGGCGCCGGCTTTTATCTCGATGCGACGCAGGAGCCTTATGCGAAGAACTACCGGATGTATTCCTATATCGCCGAGGAACTGCCGGCGTTGATCGCTGCGAATTTTCCGGCAGACATGTCGCGCCAGGCCATCACGGGCCATTCGATGGGCGGACACGGCGCACTGACCATCGCCTTGAAAAACCCGGAGCGGTTCAGGAGTTGCTCGGCCTTCGCACCGATCGTGCAGCCAAGCACAGCCGGCTGGTCAAGGCCGGCTTTCGAGAAATATCTTGGGGCGGATGAGGCCTCGTGGCGAGCCTACGACGTGACCTCGCTTATTGAAGATGGGCGCCGCTTCCCGGAACTTCTCGTCGACCAGGGGACATCGGACGGGTTCCTGAATGACGGGCTAAGGCCCTGGCTCCTGGAGGCGGCCTGCGCCAAGGCCGGCATTCCGCTGAAACTGCGCATGCAGGATGGATACGACCATTCGTATTTCTTCATTTCGACCTTCATGGACGACCATCTGCGCTGGAATGCCGAGAGGCTGTTGCTAAACGGCTGAGACCCAACACGCCCGCCTTGGCCGGTATCCCGCCACTTCGATGCGACAGGTTTGATTATTTCGAAAATCCGCAGTAATCTCCGCGATAATTCAATGCGGAGTCGTATGCATGGGTAACACCTTCAAGCCCGCCGGAGAGACACGCGCCGGGGATGTGTTGGCGCGCATGCGGAGCGACATCATCAGCTGTGCCTTGAAGCCGGGAACCAAGCTGCGCTTCGAGACGCTGCGGGAGTTGTATGAAGTCAGCTTTTCCACTCTGCGCGAGGCCCTGTCGCGGCTGGTGGCCGAAGGCCTGGTTGTGGCGGAGGGGCAGCGCGGATTCCTGGTCGCGCCGGTCTCGCTCTTCGATCTCAACGATCTGACGGATGTCCGTGTGCTCGTCGAAAGGCAATGCATCAAGCTGGCGATCGATCGTGGCGACGATCGCTGGGAGGCGGACATCATGGCTGCGTTCCATCGGATGGATCGCCTGCAAAGCCGGCTTGGTGCGAACTACTATCTCTCGGACGAATGGGCAACGTTGCACAGTGCGTTCCACCTGTCGCTGGTCGCTGCATGCGGCTCGCCCAATCTGCTCGAGATCCGGCAGAAGCTCTTTGAGCGCGCCCACCGCTACCGCAGGATGTCCTCGCAGTTTCGCCCGCAATGGCGCGCAAAGGACGTCGAGCACAAGATGATCATGGACAGGGTCATCGCCCGCGACACGGCCACGGCGCAGGATCTGGTCGACCGGCATATCCGCGAGACGACCGAGAACGTCATTGCCCATGCAAGCCACCTTTTCGCGCAAGGTGGGTCGGGCGATCCTTTCAAGCGTTCGGATCCCGTGGCCGCAGAGTAGGCCGCAGCAAGTTTCACCTGGCGCAATCCGATAGGATCGGCGTCTTGCCATCGCGCGCAAGCAGAGTGTCCGGCAGGCTTGTCGCCTGCCGGGAAAGTCACTGCGGATTACGAGTGGGCACGTCCTTCAACCTGGATCACGAGGCTCACCTCGTCGCCGATCATTCCAAGCGCGGCCTTCATGCCGAAGTCGCTGCGTTTGATCGAAGTACGCGCACTGAAGCCGACGACGTGGCTCTTGTCCCACGGGTTCTCCCCTTCCTTGTTGAAGGTGACGTCCAGCGTGACGGGCTTCGTGACCCCTGCGATCGTGAGATCACCCATGATCGTGCCGGATTTGGCGTCGATCGCCTTGAATTCCCGCCCGACAAAGGTGATCTGCGGGAACTCGGTTGCATTGAACCAGTCGGCGCCCTGAATGTCGCTGTCGCGCTGGCTGTTGTTGGTCGAGATGCCGGCAACTTTCACCGCAACGTCGAGGCTGCTGTTTGCTGGCTGGGCGGCGTCGAACGCGAACGTGCCCGAGAACTCCTTGGCCGTTCCGATCACCTGCGAGAAGCCGAGATGGTCGATGAAGAAAGCGATGCCCGAATGCACGGGATCGATTTCGAAAGTCCCGGCCGCGGCCTTTTCGGCGGCCAGCGGCAACCAGGCGATCGTGGTGGCAAGCAAGGTGGTGCGCAGTAGTTTCGACATAAGTGTAACTTCCTCCCTGTGATGATTTCCGACAGTCCTCTCCCGGATCATACCGGGAAGCTCGAGCCGTACCGCGCGATCACAATCGCCAGGGATGCGCCGACTGGCAGCAGGCACATCCCGACAAATGCGGCGAGGCGGACGGTTTTGTTCGTGGCGCGGATCCGGCGCAAAACCGGATCGACGACAACAAGCGCGACAAAGACCAATGACAGCACGGCCAGCGCCAGCATGTCGGTCTTGTGCGTGATCAGCGTGACAGTCTGCGCGACCGCTATCATGCCTCCTGCTCCCCCCAGGAGGGATGCGGAGCGGAATCCGAAATCCGGATTTGAGATATTGGCGACGACGATGGCCGCTATGGCGGCTGCAAAAAGCAGGCTGAGCTGGAAGCTCGAGGACGACGCTCCCAATAGGGCGATCGGCGCGAATCCGGCGCATGCGATGCCGAGCAGGGCGGCGCGCCTTGTGCCGGATTCGTCCTCGGCATGGCCTGTCCCACCGGAAAGGCCATGCATCACCAGCAGGCCCCATAACGCGGCCACCGCCACTTCCGGGAGCGCATCGGGCAGCCGAGCCGCTCCTATATACGCGGCGGACGCGATCGGTTGGGCAAGGACAAGTGCGCGACCCAGCCTGCCACGGCCGGCGGCCTCGGCCAGGACACCGAGCGCCGTTCCAATCACGGCGATGAAGAAGATCTTGTTGACCGCACCTACTGGCGGGAAAGACGGCACCTTGTTGTAGGCCAGCCAGTAAGCGACAAGGAAGGAAGCGGGCACCAGGAGGTCCGTCCAGAGCCTCCCGGCGCGAAGCCAGCGCAGCAGCCCAGCAGCCACAAGCGCCAGCAAACCAGCCGTAACCATGCCCAGGATCATCGCTTCCTGTGGCGATCGCGCCAGGCCGCCCATGTCAGCTGTTCCGCAGCGCTTCGATCTGTCGACTGCGGATATCGGCGACACTCTTGGTGGGGCGCATGTTTCCTCCTTCGGCTCGATGTTGCATCAGCCGACTCCCTCGTTCGGATGTTGACATACCGTATGTTTTTTAGATACTAGGAAGTATCTCAAATTGTTATGCGTCTGTCAATATGCACGGCGTCACGGCCGTAGAACCGCATCTCGCCAGACAGAGGCCGGTGCCTGCGCCGGAAGTTTCAAGGGAGGATATCGCCATGACTGACCAGGAACCTGCCGGCCTCGCCGATCTTCGGCTCGCTGGCGGCGCGCAGGGGTTCAACTGGCTTCCTGTCTTCGTCGCCGACGAACAGGGCCTTTTCGCAAAGCACGGCGTGCGGATCGTCTACAAGCGCATGGGCAGCGTCGAAAAGGCGACCACGGCCGTTCTCGAGGGTGAAGCGGACCTGGCGATTACGCCGCCGGAGGGCGCCGTCGCCGACTTCGTCAGGGGAGGAGAGCTGCGTATCGTGGCAGCCAACGCCGTGCGCCTGCCGATGTCGATCGTGGCGCGCCCGGGCATCGGCTCGCTTGCCGAACTGAGGGGCAAGAAGGTCGGCACCTCCTCGCTGACGGAGGGCACTGCGATCTACACGCAGATCATGCTGGCCGCGGCAGGGCTGCACTATCCCGGCGACTACGAGTTTGCCCTGGCCGGCATTCACACCAAGCGGTGGGAGGCGCTGCAGGCGGGCGAAATCGACTGCGCTCCGCAGCCCGCGCCGTGGAACTTCCTCGCACAGGACAGGGGCTACAACCTGCTCGGGGAAGTCAGTGCCACGATCCCCGAGATCGTCTTCACCGCCGTCATCGGCAAGGCTTCCTGGCTCGGCGCGAACCGCGATCTCGTGACCCGGTTCCTCAAGGCGCTGATCGAAGCGCATGCGGTCACCAATGATGCGGCCAACCATGGCATCATCCTGCCGATCTTCCAGCGCATCACCACGCCCGACAGTGAATCCCTGGCGCGGCGGGGGTTGGAATACATGCGCGGCATGGGCATGTGGCCGGACGGCCTTGCCGTACCAGACAAGGCGCTCAGGACGACGATCGATCTGATGGTCAGGGCGAACCTGCTCGACACGTCGAAGCGCGATGCTGCCGAAGGCGTCTTCGACAGGCGCTATTTGGAGGACGCCGTGTGATCGGCGGCGGCCGGTGAAAGCCTCGATCCATGCGCGACCAGCCGCGAGGCGACGGCCGCGCGGTGCCCCGGTGGTTCCTGCTGCGAAGTATCAGAAACACTTTCTCATCCGGTTCCGCGGTCCCCTCTGAGCACAGCCGTCTCGTCTGCGGCCTCGATATCGAGGCCGCATTCCAAGATGGTCCGGCCATGTCTTGGCAAACGGCGGGCGGCGGTTCGATCCGAGCCGTGCCGGCATCGGTTAGCGCATCAGTGCTTGCTGGTCTTGATGACCTTGTCGAAGTAGGGTGCCGGCGCGACCTTTGCCCTGATCTCGCGGACCTGATGCTTCTCCACCGTGTTGCGGCGCGACTCCGGCTCGCCCCAAACAAGTGTGACTTCACTTCCCGATTGCGCATGCTCGAGGTCGACCAGCCCCAGCGAAATGAAGCGGTTGGCGTTTGCCGTGAAAGACGGCCAGGTCGAGATGCCTGCCACCTTGCCCTGCTTCATGACGGCATCGACCTGGAATGTCGCGTACATGGGCATCGGCATGTTGAGGAACTTGGCAGGGGTCCCGTTGGCCGGGAAGATGGAGTCCTGCATCACGGCGGCCGCATCCTCGTCGTTCCACTCGAGCGTCACCTTCGTGCGGCGCTGGTTGTTCGCCTTCTCAAGCAAGGCGTCGCGGCCGATGAAGTCGCGACCAAAGTCGATCACGTTGCTGTGTAGCCGAGCTCGATCGGATCGACGTAGTAGTCCGTAATGTCGTCCGACACGAAACTGCCGCCGAGCGAGGCGACCGACTCCAGGAAGTAGTTGCTCAGCCACTCGCGGTAGGGCTTCATGTCGTCGCCGTGATAGATGGCCGGCAGCGGCATCGGCACCCAGCCGGACTCCTGTGCGGTGGTCGAGTAAGCGAGCGCGCCGATCTTGCGCAAGCCGTACTTCTCCCCAGTCTTCTCCAGCGCCTCGCGCACCGCCTGCTGGTCGTCCCAGGCTCCGTAGATCTCGAAGCCGGGTTCGCCGGCCATGCCGTGCCGCAGGGCCCGGACGGGTTTCCCCGCGATCTTGAACTCACCGATGTTGAAGAACTTGATCTCCGGCAGGCTGCCGCCCGTCACGTCGCGCATCAGCACGAGGGCGTTCGGCCCCTGGATCTGGACACGGAACACCTCGCGGGTGCCAGAGCGGATCGAAAAATTGTCGTCCTTTTTCGCCTCGACGTCGTAGTTGCTCATTTCGGCGTTGTAAAGCACCCAGTCGCTTGCGAAGGGAGCGCCGACGATGCGGAAGAAGTCGTCAGCTTCCCGGAAAATGATGGCGTCGGCGATGTAGTATCCGTCATGGCCGGCCAGCACGAGCTGTTTGGCGCGCAGGACCGGGAACGGGTCGAACTTGTTGACCGCGATCTCCGAGAGGAAGGGGATGACCTGCGATCCGCGCAGGTGCAGTTCGGTCATGTGGTAGGACTGCTCGAGCAGCGCGCAGCCATCCTTCCACGCGCGCACTTCGTCGCGCCAGTTCGTGAACTCCGGCGGAATGACGGGAAAGCGGTAAGGGCCGAGGTTTGAGCCGCGCAGCAGGTTTACCGGTCCTCCCGCCGTTTTCAGGATGCTCTCAAGGCTCTTCGGTGCCTCATTCGTCGTTGCCATATTGGTCTCCTCCATTTGTCTCTGTCATGTCACCTGGCTGCCCCGAACGCTGGCGTGGGCTTCAGCATGTTCGCCTCAGAACAATGCAGCGCCCCCCCTCTGCGCGGGCATCTTCCAGCGCAACCATCCGCCGCGGCGCCGGCATGGCGCTCGCTTCGCGCGGTGAGAGGCCGTGCGGAAAGCCAAGATATCCTCCCAAACGAGCGTCGACTAAGCTGCTGGGTCCGGTCGTGGGGTGCGGGGACAGGATCCAGAACTTGGAAACCCACTAAGATGCTACAAGGTATCCAAAAACCAAGAAGAATGTCAATGCGGTTCGCTTGCCGAATGTTGGCCGCGCCGCGGGCCTCGATCCCGTCCACATAGGGGTTCGGCTGGCTGAAGAATGGCGCCCGATTGATTTTCCGGAAGTCTTGAACTGGACCAACGAAAAACAGTGCCATTCCTTGTGAGGCCAAGTCGGGATGCTTCAAAAACTTGCCGACATAGAGCCTGTCTGTCGACCTGTCGTCCTTCATCCAGATGAGCGCTTGGGTCATTGAATCAACCCCGAAGCGCCGCAGTCAGAGCGACAGCTGTACCCGGCTCGATCTGAGCGTATCGTCTCCGGCCGACCAGCCTAACCAAGCGCGGAACCATACAGAACGATGCGGGAAAATTTCTGATTCTGGCCCACGAAAAGGCAATAAAATCAAAAGGAAATGCGACGTCCTCCGGGCCCACCAACTTGTTAAAAATCAGTGGCTTATGCTTAATTCTTTGAGTTTGAATTGAGCGTTATCGGATAAGTCAGCGAGTTCTGAAGGAAATGATTTTGGGCCTCTTCGTCAATTTTCTCCGTCTCGTTGATGGCACCTGTCACACGTAGCTCAGGCCTCACGGTGTCGAAAGACCTTTCAGCGATGCGTGCGGTGATCGGCGGCAACGACGTGCCAATGGGCGGGTTTTTGGGAATCCCTCACGATTCCGTCACATCACAGAATGCTCTAGTCGTTCAGCTTTCCGCCACGGTGTCCCATCGTCATCTTGGATGCGTACATCGTCGGTGAGCGCTTGCCTGGAAGGTTCGCCTCGAGGACGATCTGCTCGACGAACCCCTGGTTCATTTCGAATTCGACGCATTGGTTGAGCTTGTCCACGATCCAGACCGCGTAGCCCTCTAGCTGCTTCTCGTCATATCCGGAGTCATCGTCGGGAATCCTTGGTTCCGGAGCTGCTGGTATCAGCATGATCTTGGGTTTTGGCAAATCATACGTGTGCCCTTCATATGCGTAACCGAATATCACCCCGGAGGTGAATTCCGTCTTGGGCTCTGATGGCATGACATCGATTGCGCCGATCATGACCATGTAGTTGGCTATTATCGAATTGACAAAAACGTATGAACTATTGGTTGCATTGTTATCAAATATATTTTTCAGAAATGTCATCGTGTCATCGATTGCAGGGGGATCAATTCCGATTCTCGCGCCAACAAGAGCAAATTGATTATTTATGATCGCAGTATTTATCTCTGCTATATCATTTGTTGTTTTCAATCGCGGCAAGCCCGGTATTCCATACAAGCGTACTTGCGTGGCATTGAATGCACTGTGGGGATCGCGCGTAGTGTAGGTTGGCCTGTGATAATCGTCGCTCATTTTCCTCGCTCCTTTTTGTTACGTCGTTCAGCTCACAAGATCTCCCGCCAGCTGAAGTTCTCATCGAATTTTTCCGCGAGCATCGGCGCGACCCTGTCGCTGACGTCCACCACCATCACCGCGGCCTTTTCGAACGACAGGTCATCCGCATCGAGGCGTGGCCACGCCTGCGCAAGGGCGAGAGCCACCTCGTCCCTTGCTCTGATCAGCATGCTCTTGAACATGAAGGGCCGAGCGCGAAAGGCGCGGGACGTGAAATCCGAGATGCGCTGCATGTCGGACTGGTCGACATCCTTGATATCGATCCCCAGCAGCCGCTCGTCGGCCAACCCCTCGTGCACCAGTGCCGCGTGGTAGACGTCGACGATCGTGTCGAACACAGCCCCCGTGAACGGCCGTGACCTGTCATGGATTTCCGCCGTCACCTCCGACATGCGGCGTGCGTTGCTGGCGAGGCGGATCTGCCGATCGCCAGTCAGCTCGGCAATCCGGTTCAATTCATTGAGAACAAGCAGGTTGCCATCGCAGTGCCGCAGCAGCCGGTCCATGCCGCTGTCGAAATTCAGGAAGGACAAGAGCGAGACTAGATCCGAGCTGGCCTCGTGGAACGGTCCGAAATCGCCTTGGGTCAGGCCGCCGGCTGGTGTCCCGAACAGCGAAAACAAGATGGCGTGGCCGACCTCATGTGCGATCACATCGAAGTTGAGTGCATAGGGATAGTCGCGTCCGTCGATGCCGCGCTCGCGGCCGAGTTCCAGATAGCCATAGCCCGATTGCGCATTCTCCCAGTCGACGAAGGGGATGATTTCGAGCCGCTCGTACGTCTCGGCGAAGTACCAGACAATCGGTTTGCCGAGGTAGCTTTCCCAGATGTCCAGCACGCGGCTGACCGAGGCGAAAGCGTGCGCAGAAAGGAACTGCCGCGAGGTCAGGGAAAGCTGATCGAAATGGCCGTCAAAGCCAGCCTCTGCAGGCGGAAAGATTTCGCCGATAAACGGTGGCAGATAAGGGTAGTCGTAAGGCTCCTTGTCGAGGAGCGGATCGCGAACGTAGATGCGGTGATCTTCTGGGCCGGAGCGGATCAGATCGGGTGGAGTAGAAATCCATACTGTTTCGGGTGTTCCGTAACCCGAAAGGTGAGGGACCTGCGGGTAGACCAGGAACCGCGTTCCCAGCAACGCATCTTGCGCAACGACACGATCGACCGCGTCCAATTGCTTGGCTCCCTCTCACGCTACCACGCTATCACGGCGCTTACGTTGCGTAAACCGTGAGCCGCCAAGAGGTCAGGGCCTACAGCGCCAGCCCCGCATCATCCATATCCTTGGAGAAGGCCGAGGTTAGCTGCAATTCCGGCATGGGCTGCGCTTTTTCAAATGCTCGCTCCCGCAGAAGTTCGAGTGCCCGCAGGGCATCTTGCTTTTTTTGCTGGACGAAAGCCGCGCCGAGCTCCCTGCACAATTTCTCGACGTCGTCCTTGCCGTCGTGCGCATCCCGGACCATGCGTGCCAGGGTGCGCTCGCGAAAGTTGACGGCCTGTGCCGCACCCTCGAGCCTCGCCTGCTGTTCGGGTGAAATCACGCCGCGCCGGCAAGCAGCGCGAAGGGTCCGGCGCAGGTCAATCAGCGCATGCGTCAAGGGAGCGAAATTCACCTCGGCCGGTCCATGCAATACCGCTACTGCGTCGTCGGGTGCAAAGGCGAAGCGGCGATACCATCGGTAGATAAGCCCGACGCCTTGCATATGGGGGAACAGCTCGGCTGCTCGAAGGGCACCCATGCTGGCCGCGCCGACGACATGAATGCCGTGGCTGAGGGCCCACAGGATTTCCTTGTGCCGAACCGCGGGCTCGGCCTGAAAACCGCCGTCGATGATGAGGATCGCACTCGGGTTGAAACGCTGCACGGCCGAAACGATCGAGCCTTGCACGGCCGGGGGAAGGCAGACCGCATCGACGACTTTCAACGCGTCGGCATGGGACAGGGTAGGGCCGGTGAAGACTAGTTTCGGGCGCATGGTCTCTATCCCTGCAAGAGCGGCTGCAAGGCAGGGATGACGATCCTGACAACCGACAGGGTGTCGAGCGGTTTCGTTATCACCCGGACCAGGTGAACCGCATCGAACCCTCTCTCTTCGAGAATTGCCAGGAGGACCGACAGCCGGTCCGACGCCGTGTTGAACTTCTGCTCGGCGAGCGCACGGAAATCCACGCTGCGCGGGCCGTCGCGGAGGAGCCGGCGATGCGCTGCGATCATCTGCCGATCGGGGTATTTCGGATAGAACGCGCGCGTCAGGTCATCGCGCGCGCCCGAGATCGCCGCCAGACGGGCCTGGGCCGCTTCGTAGATGGCGTGCGCCGCCGCGCCGGCGGGACTGAAACCGGCAGCCGAACCATCAGCCGGATGATCCAGAAGGACCGTTTCCGTCGGTTCGTCTTCCAGCAGATGGCACCACACCACGGGTATGCCCAACGGCGACAGAGCTTGCCAAAGGCCGACCAGCACGTTTTTGGCCGCCAAAGTCTCCAGGAGATCGCGGAGCGACGGATCATCGATCGTCTCGGGATCGATGCGTTGACGGTGAAAAAAACCGTGGGTCCGGTATGCCGTGGCGATCGCGTCGCGTTCGATGCATTCGAGCATGCCATGAACGATCGCATCCGGCTCCTCGAAGCCTGCGGCCAGACCGCTCGTCGATGCCGCGAAAATGCCGTCGTGGGGCAGTGACGGCAGCACATATGCGGTGTGCACGAGCTCGAACGGGACCAGGTCGCGTCTGCCGGTGAGAAGATTGTCGGTGGCTACCCACGCCGTCTCCCTGCCGCGCCATCCGGGCGCGGTGCCGTCCTGGAGATGGCTTTCGAAACGATCGGGCGGGATGCCCAATTGATCGGCGCAGCCGACGACTGTGTCGAAATTCGCCACCTGCTCTGCAAAGAAGCTCTCAGCCGATTCCAGCATGGCCGATATGGCGGCTTGCGCCAGGGTGGCGCCCTTGCCTTGCGCGACCGCGTTGGAGAGCGAGAAAGGCCTTGTCACCTGCACGACGGGGATGCCGAGCTGGTCGAGCCCGGTAATGTCTGCGATCCGCGTGATGCCCAAGGCTTCGCGCATCTTCATCAGCCGCGCCAGCGCCTCGTCGGGCGGCGGACCCAGGCGTTCATATCGCTCCAGCATCGCGGATGCTCTTGCAGGGCCGGCTAGTGCCGAACGGCCGGTTCGGGATTGACGATCAGTGCGGCGCCCGGCTCGAGAGCGGATTTCGCACGTTCGACCCGGTCGCGATAGCGCGACGACAGTTCAGGTGACAGGCCTGATGATTGAAGGGTCTCGTATGCACTGACGAGGAAAGGCACCGCGCTTTGCTCCGCGGCTATGGCGATGCTCTTTTCGAGGGCAGCGATCACGTCCGCCTCCGCGTCGCCCTGGAGAAGAAGTAGCTCCGCCCTTCGCCGGTAGAGCTCTGCCAGCCAGAAGCGGCTGCCGCCGGCCTCGGCCTGCGCCGTAGCCGAGCCCAGCAGCGCGAGCGCCTCATCGACCTCGGCAGTTCGTGTCAAAAGCTCTGCCAGCATGCCGCAATAGACCGGTTCGTCCTCAGGTGTCTGGAACTCGCCATGGAGGCCAAGACCTTGCCGCATTTTTTCCCTGCCGCTCTCGACCTGGCCGGCGTTGCCGTCGCACCAGCCTTCGAAGATTTGCGCTGCGGCGGCGAGGGCGGGCATATGATGGCGCTCCGTCAAGTGGCGCAGATCCGCTATCACGCTTCGCAGCGCCGAAAAATCGCGGCGATAGCAATGCAGCATCGCCTCGTTGAGGTAGGCATGCGCGATGCTGCCGGCATGTCCGGTTTGCTGCGCCCAGCTCCTGGCTTCCGACATCGAATGGATCGCGCTTGCCGGCTTTCCGACGAACCACAAGGACAAGGCGCGGTGAGCGAGCCCGCAGACCCTCGCGTCATGCCCGCCGAACAACGCAGCATTCGCTTTGCCCTGGCCGTGCTCATAGAGCGAAAGCCCGACGTCGACGGCCGCGATGCAGTGGTCGTGACGGCCAAGATTGAAGTCGATGGCCCACACGCAATGCCTGGCCTGGAGTTGCACTTCGGCATCCTCGACATCCCTGAGA
This sequence comes from Mesorhizobium sp. LjNodule214, assembly GCF_964252735.1. Lineage (NCBI taxonomy): Bacteria > Pseudomonadati > Pseudomonadota > Alphaproteobacteria > Hyphomicrobiales > Phyllobacteriaceae > Mesorhizobium > Mesorhizobium sp. LjNodule214. Next base: position 1,039,063 of record NZ_CAXUPE020000002.1, on the reverse strand, counting down.
TCGCTGAGCACGACTTCCGCGCGCTCGCCGTCCATGACGGTATCGGTGAACCACCAGCCCCAGTAGATCGGGAACCACTTGGCCCGTTCGGCTACCGGCCGCCGCCGGGCGATCACCACGCCGTCCTCGTATAATTTGCGGGCGGGCGCCGAGTTCGGCCCCTCGACAGCGGTCAGGATGGGACCGAGCACGACCATTGCCGATAGCCGCAGCGCGTCTCGCGTGTCGGTCGCGGCAACCCGCTCGCAGAGCCCCAAAGCATGTTCGAGTATCTGCCTTGCTTCCGCCATTGCCGAGCGGGACGAGCTTTCCGTGCCTGCGATCACAAACTGATCGATCGCTTCCTCGATAAGGCCAGCGCGTTCAGCATGTTCTGCCAATTCAGCCGTACCCAGCCACGGGGCCAGATTTCGGTCGCGGGCGACAGCGGAGAAAAGCGACTGATGGAGGGCCTGCCGTCTCCTCCGCAGCAATGCATTGTAGATTGTCTCCCCGATCAGGGCATGACGAAATCCATAGTCGGGCTCGCCGGAAGGCCTGACCCGGATCAGGAATCCCGCCTCGATGAGGGTGTCCAGTGCATTCCCGATCGTCTCGTCACTGTATTCCGGCAACAGCTTCCGGAGCAATTCCAGATTGAAACGATTGCCGGCGACGGCGGCCGCTCGTGCCACATCCTTTGCAGGGCCCAAGGCTTCCAGCCTGGCTTCAAGGATGCCTTCAAACACCGATATTCGGCTTGATGAGCCGGTTGGTGCAAGGCGATCCGTTATGGAGGCCGCATTCTCGGCGATCCATTGGCAGATTTCCTCGATGAAAAGAGGCACGCCCCCGGTTACCTCCTCCACCATGCCAATGAGTTCCGAATGCGCGGCTGACCCGATTTCCGGCCGCATTGCCATGATTGCCTGTCGCGTTTCCTCGCGATCGAGCGGCTTCAGAGTAATATGCGGCAAGTCCCGGAACTCTGAATAAGTCTCAGATCCAGGTCGCGCAGTCATTATGAGAAGCACGGGCACCCGATGAATGAAGAGTGCAAGTTCCGCCAGCAATTGCCTCGACGTGAGGTCGATCCAATGTATGTCTTCGACGACCAGGATGAGTGGTCCGTGTTCGCATATGGCTTCGATGCTTCTGCGAACCGCCCAGGTGGCTTTCTCCCGGATGACCTTGAGATCAGCCTCCTTCAGAGCTGGATTCGATCCTTCAGCCCCAAGCAGAAACGAGAAGATATCGACAACTTCGTCATCGTGAACGCTTTGATTTGCGAAGACCTCCGCTACGTCTGAACTCTCCAGCCGACCCTCTTTGCCAGCCAGGTCACCCCGAACATTTTGCAGCAGAGGATAAAGGGCCGAGTGGGAGCCGCCGGGCTGACATTGAAAAAGCAGCAATTTTGCCCGCTGAAAGCGTGTCCTCTTGCGGACTTCATAAAGCAGGCGGGACTTGCCGATACCGGCCTCACCCTGAACTAAAATGACGCCGCCCTTGCCGGCGACGGCATCATGCCAACATGCAGCGATGGTGGCCAGTTCGTCCCCACGGCCTATAAACGTATTGTTCAAGCGCCCGAAGGCGAAGAAGCGGTCAACGTCCCGCTTGTGGCTAAAGGCACGCCAAGTCCGCTCCGGCTCCGCGAAACCCCTAATAACGTGAATGCCACGAAAACTGAAAACGTGGGACCGCCGCGCCAGATTTCGGGTCTCGTCGGACACCAATATTGCATCCGGCTGAGCCATAGCCTGGAGCCGCGTCGCCATGGCCAAAGCAGGGCCCGTGACGCTGGCATGCGCCGGGTCACCGCCGTCCCCGTGAACGAGGGTCATGGATGTAGCAATCCCGACCCGAACATGTAGGTCCGTATGGTCTTTCTCCAGCCCGACCCGCTTGCACGCTTCAATGATTTCGCGTCCTGCCCGGATCGCTTGCGAAGCCGCGTCCTTTGCCTCCATCTCTGCTGGAAAAAGTGCGACACCGCCGTCGCCGGCCTCGCTCACGATAACGCCCGAGTACGATGAGATTGCCTGTCTTGCCTCACGCCGAAAGGCCGACATCAGTTCTTCATAGTCCTCGATATCCAGAACTGCGAGCAGGTCGGTTGATCCGACCAGATCATAACAGAGAGCTGTCATAACGCGCCGCTCGCTGCGAACGTCGGACACACTACTGTCGTCCTTGCTCAGGACGCCCTTGGCAAGGGCCACGATTGGAGGCTCTAATGGACGCTTGTCCGACATGCTACCGTGCCTTGGCTGGCGGAGTGGGAGCGATACTATCAAATGCGCTAATATTCACCAGAGCGCTCGGACGACCCTCATCTCATCACAAGCGATACTTCGGACGATGTGCGTCACGCTCCCTGACCGCCTAATCTCACGAGATTGCCGAAAGCAGGATGAGTCTCTCGCAGTTCGTGCAGCTCAGCCACGTGCCGCCTGTCCGAATCCTACCCAATGCCTCCTCCGCGCCACGAGCAGTGCGACGCGCCTTAGGTTGTTGCCTTTATCCATGTCGTTGTACCAACACTGCTGCGCACTTTTGGGCGACATGCGCTAATGCCCGGTTGCCGCGACCCTTTGCCGAAGAGACCTGACCGCCTCCAGCAGTTCGCGCTCGCTTGTGTGAGCATTTCGAAAAATGGCCACAACAGTCACCGCCAAGATTTCGGTGTCCGGGTCCAAAGGGTCGAGATGCTCATCCGTGCAGACCTGATCGAACACGCGTTCGCAAATAGCCAGATCGTGAGGGCTGAGACAGGTGCGATTGAAACGCCGACGCAGCATCTATGCGAACCTTTCAGGGCCCGCTACCCGTGCTTGCGGCGGGCTTTTTTGCTGATGAACCGCTGAAGCGATGGACTGCTTAAGTGACAATATCGCCCGTAATGTATTGGAATCAGTTCACTTGTTTCCTGATGGTTGCTCTGTTATTAATCCCAAAATAAGTGCACATTCATGAGCTTTATACTGTCCGGCAATCATAAGCTGGTAATAATCTTGCCGTTTGTGATCCGGGACATGAAAGCCGCGCCGAAATTCCGCCGCCTCTTTCGGAGTTCGAGTGCAACCGATTTTACTAGCGGTGACTTTCAAACTCGCCAGTGAGCATCCGATCTTTGCCGCAATATCTTTCAACGGTTCGTTGTTACCGTATCCGTCAAGAATTATCCTGCGACGAGCTTCGCTGTTGAGCTTTGTGGTCATTTCGGTGGCTTCCTCAACTAATATTTCACGATGCCCGATTCTATACGCGCCAGGTTGAAGAGTGTCGTTGGCTTCGCATCCAGAAACTTATCTCGGAATGCATTTCTTACCGTAATCCAGCGTGATCGCCGTTTCAGTCGACTCGAGTCCACCAGTCTTGCCAGATGCCTGAGTTACACCACATGATTGAGAGGGGCATGGGCATAGCCGATTCGGATATGGCACCACGCGATGGACGCTAAAAGGCAAGGCAAGACCTCTGCGAAGCAGGCGCTGGAGCGTGATCGACGTCGTTGGCCCCGTGAAGCTCAACCTCACAATGAGGCTGCTCCGTTACTCGCGCCGGCGCTCGAACCTCTGCCCTTTTCAACGCTCGAACTGGCGCCAGAGGATCAATTCGCCGCTTGGCAAGCGCATATGGCGCCGCTTGTCGAGGTCAGGTTGCCGGATGACAGATCGCTGGACGGTGGCTTTCCCGCCGACCACACGGCTTGGAACCTCGGTGGCATGCTGATCGTCCAACAGCACGCTCCGGCACATAGTTACATCCGTTCTGCCGCTAAGCTTCGGTCCAGCTCGATCGATCACTGGTGTATCGTCTTGCCACGCACTGGTCGGTCGTGGACGGAGGTCGATCGCCGCGTTGCAGAAGGCCAGCCGGGAAAATTGGAGATCAGGTCGCTTGGCTATCCGTTTCGCGGGAGGACAACGGACTCCGAAAGTCTCTTTCTCTATCTACCGCGTGATTTGTTCTCCGATGCGGCGGCAACCCTCGACGCAAAGAACAATTCAATTCTGTCCGGCAACTTTGCCAACCTCTTGGTTGACTACGTCAACAGCATCGAAGCAAGACTGCGCAGTCTCACGGCCGAAGATCTGCCTCGCATCGTACACGCAACACGCAGCATGATCATTGCCTGCCTCACGCCTCCGGCGGAACATGTTGCGGCCGCCGAACAATTGACGAGTGTCGCGCTGATGGAGCGAGCGCGTCGATACGTCCAAAACAATCTGGATGCGGCTCATCTGACACCGGATACAATGTGCCGGGCGCTCGGCGTATCACGCTCTCGTCTCTATCAGTTGTTCGAACCGAGCGGTGGTGTTCTCCATTACATACAAAGTCGCCGCCTTCTGGCAGCCCATATTGCGCTTAGCGATCCGGCGGACAGCCGGCGCATCGTTGAAATTGCTGAAGCCTTCGGGTTTAGTTCTGCGGCTAATTTCAGCCGGGCATTCAGCAAGGAATTCGGTTACAGCCCCCGCGAAGGCCGCACTGCTGTGGTGTTGCCGCGCCCCGCCAACTCTGTTTCGCTTGCCGGACACGAGAAGGCCTCTTCCTTTGAAGGTTGGCTCAAAGCGCTCGGAAACTGAATACAGGATCGGCGATCTTGGGACGGGGCGGGGCTCAAAACAGGCTTGCCGGCGCGGGGAGGCCACGCCGCTTATGGACCACAATATTTCGTGTCGTGTCCACCGCGGTATCAATCATATGGCTAGTTCCCACCAATTTCCGATTTATTAACGAATTGCGACTGTTCATCGTTATTGATAATTTGCCGTCAATTGCAGCGCAGCATACATTGCAACTAGGCCGCATGCGGCGCTTGTTAAGACTGCGAGTTGAAAGTTTGCCAAGCTTGATAGTTATGCTATTTCTTGACTGGGGGACGCGAATTTGCACCGCCTATGGAGGTGGCTCTTGCATCCAGAGGCATCAGGCGTCGGCACGGTGAGTGAGGGGCCTTCCCCGAGCAATGTTCCACGTGCCGGCGAAGCGCTTCTCGCTGCCCTTTTGGCGAACACGACCGAACTTTTGTCGTTCTATGACCGCGACTTCAACCTGACGCACTACGCAACCAGGCTCAAAGGCGTGTACGGAGGCGTGGTGGCGCCGGGCGCCGCCGTTTGGGAGATCTACCCGAGCTTCCTCGATGCGAGGCATCGCGACGAATTTCTTCGTGTGCTCCACGGCGGCTCTCCGGTCAGCATCGATTTGCCGCGATCGTCGGGCCAAGCGCCACGGTCCGCTTTCGTCTTCGCTACTGCAAATGGTGTGGGAATCATCGAATCAAGGGAGCACGGCGGGCGGAGCGCGGCAGAGGAGCAGGAGCACGTAATTCTGCTCCACCAGGCGACGCACGACGTGCTAACCGGCCTGCAGAATCGGCGGAGATTCGGCGAGCGGCTGCAGCAGGCACTGGAGGCCATCGGCGGACCAAAACCGAAAGCCGCCTTGCTGCAAATCGACCTTGACGATTTCAAAGCGGTCAACGACACGCTCGGCCATGGAGCAGGCGATACGCTTCTTCAGCTCGCGGCAGGTCGAATCCGCGACGCGCTGCAGGACGGCGAATCCGCGTACCGGTATGCCGGCGATGAGTTCGCTGTCATCCAATTGGGAAAGGATCAGCCCGCGGAAGCCGAGCGCCTCGCCGGATCGCTGGTCGACGCGTTCAAGGAGCCGTTCGTCATCAACGGCATTGCCGTCTTCGTCGGCTCGAGTATCGGAATTGCTTTCGGGCCGGAGCACGGGACCGATGGCGAGCAGCTGATGAAAGCTGCTGACATTGCACTTTACGCAGCCAAGACGGATGGGCGCGGTTGCGCTCGAACGTTCAACCGTTCGATGCTGCTCTTGCTCGAGCAACGCGAGAATCTGAGGCGCAGCCTTCGAACCGCGCTGGAGCGGGGCGAGCTTTATCTGGAGTATCAGCCGCTCATTCGGCCTCCCTCGTCGGTGATCGGTTTCGAAGCGCTGCTGCGGTGGCGGCACCCCGAGATCGGAATCATTCCGCCCAGCGTGTTCATACCGATCGCCGAAGCCGACGGTCTGATGGACGAGATTGGACGATGGGTGCTCGAGCAAGCCTGTCGCGAGGCATTGACGTGGCCCTCCTCGCTGACGGTCGCGGTGAACCTGTCGCCGGCTCAGTTCCTTAGCGGTTCGCTGACGGACACGGTCGCTCAGGTCATCGACGCAGTTGGAATCCGAGCAGACCGACTTGAACTCGAGATAACCGAGACGGTTCTTCTTGAGAAGACGATCGACAATATCGACACGTTAAATACCCTGAACGTCTTGGGGATACGAATATCGCTCGACGATTTTGGAACATACTATTCATCGTTGAGCTACCTTAAGAACTTTCCTTTCGACACGTTGAAGATCGATCGATACTTCATCGCGGACCTAGAGACCGATCTCAAAAGCCAGACCATCGTGCGATCGATCATGAATCTGGCGCACGGCCTGGGAATAAGCGTTACCGCCGAAGGGGTCGAGACGTCGGCACAGGCACGGTGGCTGATCAAGGAGAATTGCGATTGCCTGCAGGGGAATTTCCTGGGACGCCCGCTCGGAGCCGAGGCAACCAGCGATTTCATCAGGCGGTCCCCGCTGAGGGTGGTACGAGCGATGGAGGGAACAAATCGGGCGGTCTAGGGTGTGTTCAGATTGAGGTCCAGGCCGGCGTCATGAATATCAATGCACCCCTTGCACCCTTTGTTAACGGTGAAGTGGAGATTGTGGAAACGATCGAGGCAGATACCGCGCAATTCTTCGAGTCGATGCGAGACTGACTCATAACGGGGCGCGGTGAAATTTTCCGCCTCGGAGGTCATCGCCCCACCAGGGCTCACTATTGATGGAACAAGGGAGGATGTCGATGGGACCTGTTCATCATGACCTGGCTGGCGGGCCGACTTTTGAGCCCATGATCCAGATTGACATGGAAATCAAAGCTTTCGTCTCCGCCTGGAGACACTGCGATTATGTCTCGACATACATGGCCCGGATGATCAGTCAAAACAGGTCAGACTCGGTCCGGCATTTGAATCTCTTTTCGTCTGCCTTCAACGAATTGCTGGAAGTCGCCTTTCGTACGCGCCATGCCGACGGCGAATTGGCATGCAGGGTATCTCGCCATGGCGCGACGGACAGGATCGAGTTGACATTCCCTTGCGTGGCAGAGGAGCGCCAATTCTACGAAGAAGCCGTCTCGCAAGTCGCAGGAACAGAGGCCAGGGAGCGATACCTCAATTCGGTGTCTGGGGATCTCGCGCCCAGCCGGGAGGTCGTACTCCTGGAACTGGCTGTCGACTTCAACGCGACACTCTGGGTCGAGGAAGCCGACGGTGATACGATCAAGCTTGTCGTGGATCTTCCGCTCGAGGGCCTGCAAAATTGACCCCTTACGACCTTCTCCCGCGTTTCAAGGCGCAATATGACGCCAACAGCCAGGAGTTCTCCATATCGGGGGTAGTCCGTCCTCAGGCGATCGATGAGCTTGGGCCTAGCATAGCATTGCTCCGCGATGCGATCGGCCGTGTGCGCGGCGTTCTCTACGTCAATGTCAGACGGCTGACGCAGATGAACAACGCTGCGTTTCACGCCTTTTCGAGGATCATCCTCGACGCCTGCCGCGCTCGACTCGATCTCAGGTTCGTCGTCATCACGTCAAGCGTCGTCGGATGGACGTCGCGAAAATTCGGTCGCTTGAGCGGAATCGAACCGAACATCACGGTCGAAGAGTATGACAGCGAATTCTATCCGGGGCAGGGCTTCCTCGAGGACGGCGGGTTCGTACCGATCCTGCGCACACAGACAAAGATGACCTGGCGCCACGAGCGCGCAATCTTGCCGCGACACGGCATGAGGCCCGGAATCGTCATGGCCGACATCTGTTGCGGAATCGGCGATTTCGCCGTGCTCGTGCAAAAGGAGTTCCAGCCATCGCGGATCGTCGCCCTCGACCACTCCAGGTCGAGCCTCGCCTATGCGCGAAACGTGGCTGCGGAGTTCGATATCAAGGGCATCGAGTACACTTATGGCGATGCATCAGAGATGCTGCTCGAGGAAAATCAGTTCGACCTCGTCACGTGCCGCCATTCGCTGCAGGTGTTCAACAGGCCCGAACTGATCCTCAGGGAGCTGTTTCGCATCTGCAAGCCGGGCGGACGCGTCTACATCACCAATGAAAAAAATTCGCACTGCCTGGGCGAACCACGCGCCGACAGCATCCAGTGGACCTATAACGAGGTCGCCAAGCTGTGGGCGCACTTCCAGATGGATATTGAGCTTGGCCCGAAGAGCCAACGCTACCTGACCGAAGCGGGGCTCGAAGACATTCGGGTCGAGTCCTTCATGGTCACCAACCGCGACGGCGATCCACAGGACTTCGCGGACGTCATAGCGGCATGGGAAAATGTCTATGCAGGCGAGATGGCTACCAAGCGAGGTGACACACCGGCGTTTATCAGGCGGTTCCGACAGGGCTTCCAGGACCACATCTTCGCTGCGCTCCACTCCAAGGGCTATGCCGGCTGGCCGATCTGGGTTGCATCGGGACGCAAGCCGCTATGACCGATTTGGATGCAACGCCGCCTAGACCCTGGCCTGTCCTCCGGCTTAACAGCTTCCGCGCGAAATTCTTGATCGTTGTGGGTGGGGCGGTGCTGTTCGACCTCCTCGTCGGCGGCGGCGTCGCGCTGTGGAATGTGAACCGGCTTTCCCGGGACGCGACGCACCAGATCGAGAGCGGCCTCACCAAGGCAAGCCAGGAATACCTCCAGAACTATATCGAGACGACGGCGCTGCGCGCGGATCTCCTCTTCGGCCGCATGCACTCCGAGGTGACCGCACTTGCAGGCTCCATGCAGAGACTAATCGATTATCCGGAAGCGAAAGATGCGATCGGCAAGGCGTTGGCGAAGAACCCCAATTTTAATGCGCCGCTTGTATATGACGCCACGGGAAACTGGGTGCAGACCCGGCAAGGGTCACCTTCGGTCATGAGTGTCTGGGGATATCTCCTCTCCGCTGATCACCAACCGAAGCCCGAAATTCTCCGCGACATTCAGGAGAGTGCGATCTTCGATATTTTTGGCACAAGCCAGATGGCAACTGGCGCCAAGAAGCTGCAGGTCTATTACGTCGGGCCGAAGGCAGGGCCGATCATGCGCACAATTCCTTATTCCGATCAGGCGCAGACCTTCGACAAGCTCTATCCAGGCCACGACAAAGCGAATTTCTGGGATTTCTTCTTTCCTGGCGTCTATGAAGGCTGGGAAGGCTGGATCAGGGAGCCGGATTCGCGCCCCGTAAAGGGCGATGACATCACTGCGACTGCTCCTTATATCGACGCGATTACCGGCAAGCTCATCGTGAGCTTCTTCCACCCGCTCTGGACGAAAGACCGCAGTGATGTCGCCGGCATGGTCGCTGCCGACGTGACGCTCGATCAGCTCGCTGACATCGTCGAAAGCGTGAAGGTCGCCGATACGGGCTTCGGTTTTCTCACCATGTCGAACGGCAATGTGCTCGCGATCAAGCCTGAAGGCGAGAAAATGCTCGGGCTCAAGATCGCAAGTGGCGCGGCAGGTCAAGGCGTTACCGGCCTCGATCGCTCGCTCAAAAAGAGTACGCACGCGACCGTCGCAGCGCTCGAACTTCCCGCCGACGACAAGACAGTCATTAAGCATATTTCGATTGAGGAGAACGGCAAGGCCCAACCATACATCGTCGCACTTCGCCGGCTAAACGCAGTCAATCTCTGGAATAGTAACGGGTCCATCACGGCCGAAACCCTGATGCTTGGCTTCGTCGTCCCCGAACGGGAAATCTATGCTTCCCTCCTTGCAGCGCAGCAGAGCATTTCCAGCGCGACCAACCGGATCCTGATCACCCAGGTCGTCGCAGTTATCGTTTCGCTCCTGATCGTCTTTGCGGCTGTCTTCGGAATTTCAAAGCGGATCACTGCAGGCCTCAGTGCGCTTGCCGGGGCCGCCAAGCGGTTGCAGGCGAAAGACTATTCAGTCCGGGTAAGCATTCCGACGCGCGACGAGGTTGGAGCGGTGGGGGTTGCTTTCAACCGCATGGCTGAGCAGATCAGCTTTCACACGGAAAACCTCGAGCAACTCGTCGACGAACGAACCAGAGAGCTCGGGGACGCAAATCAGGAGATATCCGCACTCAATGAAAAGTTGCGGGACGAGAACGTCCGCCTCGGTGCCGAGCTCGCAGTTGCCAGGCAGATCCAGATGATGGTTCTGCCGAAACCATTCGAGCTCGAAGCGATTCCGGGGCTGGAGATCGCAGCCTACATGCGGCCGGCCGACGAGGTCGGCGGTGACTACTACGACGTCCTGCAGAACGGGTCACGGGTAAAGATCGGCATCGGCGACGTGACCGGTCATGGTCTCGAGAGCGGCGTGCTGATGCTGATGGTCCAATCCGTTGCACGCGCGCTGCAGGAGACCAACGAAGCGGATCCGCACCAGTTTCTGGATCGGCTGAACAGAGCGATCTACAAGAACATTGAGCGGACGAACACCGACAAGCATCTCTCGCTGGCCTTTCTTGACTTTGAGGATGAGCGGGTAACGCTATCTGGCCAGCATGAGGACGTTCTGGTCGTCCGTGCGGGTGGGGAAGTCGAGCGCATCGATACGCTTGATCTGGGTCTGCCGGTTGGTCTGGAGCATGACATCTCGCAGTTCATTGCCACGCGTGACATCCTGTTCGGGAGTGGCGATGTGATCGTGCTGCACACCGACGGTGTGACCGAGGCGGAAGACCAAAGCCGAAGACTGTTCGGGTTCGAGCGCCTCTGCCAGAGCGCACGAAAACGTCATGGCAGGAGCGCAGAGGAAATCAAAACCGGGATCATCGAGGATCTTATGGCCCATATCGGGATCCAGAAGATCCACGACGACATCACCCTCGTAATCATAAGGCACACATAAGAATGACCACGCTGTTCGGTACCCCTGACATTGCAATCGGGATGAAGGAGAGCGTCAGTCGCGTGCGGTTGTTCGACGGACCTCTCGACTTGAGTTGGCGTCATTGTGCTACGACTTCGGACTTCATCGCCGATCTTTTCGCGTTGCGCTTTCAGTCGTCCCGCAATGACTACAGGGAAGCGCGGCACAGCATCGGATATCTGGTCAACGAGCTCATCGAAAATGCCGTCAAGTTTCGCGCACCGGGTGAAATCGTGATCGAGGCGTCGATGGATTCGGAGTGCTTCAAGCTCAAGGTGTCGAATGACCTCGATGGTGAAAACGCGTCCGAGTTCCAAAGTCTCCTGGCGGACATCACGGTTGGCGACCCCAGAGACCTGCTGATACAGCGAATTGAAGCGAATGCTGCGAACCCCGACGTGGTACGCTCCGGACTCGGATTGCTGACGTTGATGAGCGACTATGACGCGCGCCTGGCGTGGATATTCAGCTCTGCCGACGAAGGCGATCGGATTTGCCTAGAGACATATGCCTCCATTCCGATCTCGCAAACTCACAACTAGATGAAACGAAGCCAGGCTATGGAAATCAAGACAGACGACTACCGCGTGTGGATTGAAGGATGCGATATCTTTTTCGACGGTGCAATGCGGCTTGCCAGTTCCGAGGCTGGTGCACCCATCATGGCTTTGGCGATCAGTGTTCTTGCCTCAAATCCCTCTTCCGTTACGCTCAATTTAAAGGACCTTCAGTTTCTCAATTCTTCCGGCATCAACCTGCTGGCGAAATTTACTATCGAGGCGCGCAAGCATCCCGATGTTCGACTTATCGTGCGTGGAACGCCCGACATACCCTGGCAATCGAAATCATTGCCGAATCTGAAGAAGCTGCATCCCGCTCTGATGCTTTTGATGGACTAACCAGGTCACCCGAAATTTGCCTGGGGGACTGCGTGGGCTTGCGGCAACCCGAGAACGGTGCGGGAGCCCCGTGCCGACAGTGAGAACGGTGCAGGATCGCCGCCTACAGCGAGATATGTACACCAGGACAAGTATTTGGATGCGAAGCTAACGACAATCCGGCCCCTTGCGTAGATGCTCGTAATGGCTCGGCGGGGGCTCGGCACAGGCGGCAGGCGTCCATGTTGGGGGGATGTCGGGCCGCCTGTGCCGATCACGCCACCGCCACGCGGTCAAAGGTGGTGTCATTGAGTAAGCGTGCCAAGATCAGCGGCGGCCGGCTGGAGTTCATTCCGCCGCAGATCCCGACTCCGGTCGAGCACCCGCCCGAAGATGAGGGATGGGTTCACGAGGTCAAGTTCGACGGCTACCGGACACAGATCATCATCGATAAAGGCGGCGTGCGTCTCTACAGCAAGAACGGCCACGACTGGACGACAAAATACTGGCCCATCGCGCTGGCCGTCGAGCTGCCGTGCAGGGCTGCCATTCTCGACGGCGAGGTCATCGTAGCCGGCGCGCAGGGCACTCCCGATTGCCCTGCGCTGGAAGCCGCGATCTGGAACGAGCCGAGCCGGCTGGTGTTCGTCGCATTCGACATCCTTCATCTCGACGGTCGCAACCTAGCCTCCTTGCCCCTGCTGCAGCGCAAGCAGGCGCTGTGGCAACTGGTTGAACCGGGCCTCGGCAAGATCCAGTACAGCGAGCATTTCGAGGGCAATGAGCTAACGATCTTCCGCGCCATTGAGAATGTGGGGCTCGAGGGCATCATCTCGAAGCGCGCCGACAGCCGCTACAGGAGCGGACCGTCGAACACATGGCTGAAGGCCAAATATCTTGAGCAAGCCGATTTCCGAATTGCCGGGCGTCGTTCGCGAACCAGCTACGGTTCCAATGACCCTGATGGCCGGGCATGACGGTGGGTGTTACTGTGACAAGACGAACAGGGTATAGGCTATCAGGCAGCAGACTGGTTGAGGAACGCCCCACCGTCATGAAGCCGATGAACGAAGAGCACCTCGCGGTTCTACGCAGGCACATGGTCGAGATGATTGCAATCCATACCGACCTTGCAAGCGAAGAACTCGGCAAGGCAGCGCTCGATGAGCGGGTGATGGCAGCGATGCGGCGGGTGCCGCGGCATCGCTTCGTGCCAGCCTCGGTTGCGCCTTACGCCTACCAGGACATGCCGCTGCCGATCGGCTTCGACAAAACCGTCTCGCAGCCCTTCATTGTCGCTCTGATGACCGATCTCCTTGCTCCCCAACCGCACGAGGCAGTGCTGGAGATCGGCACCGGCCTGGGCTACCAAGCTGCAATCCTCGCGGAACTCGCCGGGCAAGTTTGGAGCGTCGAAATCATCGAAGAATTCGCAAGCCATGCCGGGGCTCTCCTGCAGGGCCTCGGCTCCTCCAATGTCGGCATTCGTGTCGGAGACGGGTCTCGCGGCTGGCCTGAGCACGCCCCATTCGACAAGATCCTGGTCACCGTGGCGGCTGAGCGGACGCCGCCGGCTTTGCTGAAGCAGCTCAAGCCGGCGGGACGTCTGGTTCTGCCTTTGGTGTCTGAAGAAGATCAGTTTCTGACTGTCATCGACAAGGATGCGGCAGGGCAACTCGAGACTCGGAAACTCATCCCGGTTCGGTTCAGCCGGCTCGAAACCGTCTGATGAGGTGCGCACAACTGGCGCGACCGCGCTTTTCCGACCGTCAAACCAGATGCCAGCCTTCCGCGCTTCTTCGCCCTTGGCGAACGCGAAGAAACGACCCCTTCCCTTCCGGTCCTTGGCCCAACAAAGGGGAAAGACAGGATATTTATCTGGAGTGGAACGGCAGGCCAGCCGCAGGCAATGCTGTCCTAGAGTTGATTGCTCACCTCAATGAGGTTGCCGTCGGGGTCCTTGAAGTAAACCGACAGGATTGCACCCAGCGCACCGGCCCGCTCGACGGGCCCTTCCACAATCGCTACGCCCTGACGCTCAAGATGCAGGATGACCGCTTCCATAGGAGTATCGGTTAGCAAACAGAAGTTGCCGCTTCCCGGAACAGTGTCGCGTGCAATGGCTGGCGATGCGCGGGCATCCTGAAGGCTGATCTTGCTCATACCGAAATGCAGCGACCATTTGCCAGGACGCACTTCCCGCGACTGCATGTTCAGCACGCGCTCGTAGAATCGGCACGTGGTTGCAATATCGCTAACACAGAGCACGATATGATCGAGCGCGCGCATTTGCATGCCGTCAGTTTATCCCTCTCGCCGATTAGGCGCGAGCTGGTGCGCATAGCCTAAACGAAGCTCGCTTGCTCCGGGTCAATTCACGGCCACCCGAAGCAGTCATAAATGGCAGCCTAACTCACCGGCTGGCTGAGAATTCTCGGTGATAGCCGGGCCTTGTCTCGAGCCTACATCACAAGCCAGGTCTTGGTCGCCGATGGCAGTAAGACGGCTGTCTGGTTATCCCCCCGCAAGACGCGGCAGCAGGAAAATTTCGGTGCCTTGTGGCAATTCCTTCGACCAGGTGTCGCGATAGATCACCCCGTCGATAGAGACAGCGATACCGCGATCGATCCAAGGCGCAAGGCCGGGATACTGCTCAGCCAATTTTCTGAACAGCTCCCTTATGTCCTTGGCCTCGATGTCGAGCTTGTTCTTGCCTCCGGCGGCGGTGCCAAGCGACCCCCAGAGCGTCACTTCGACCATCAGCCTGGCTGTTCCGCCTCGAGCGCCGCCAGGATGCGCGGCGGTGACATCGGGATATGCGTCATCCGCACGCCCACGGCATTCGACACTGCATTGGCGATTGATGCCAGCGGCGGCACGATCGACGTCTCGCCGACGCCACGCACCCCGTAAGGATGGTTGGGATTGGGGATCTCGAGAATCTGCGTGTCGATCATCGGCAGGTCCGAGCAGACCGGGATGCGGTAGTCGAGGAAGCCGGGGTTCTGAAGCCGTCCGTCCTTGCCGTAGATGTACTCCTCATTGAGCGCCCAGCCGATGCCTTGCGCAGCACCCCCCTGGTATTGGCCCTCCACATAGGTCGGGTGCACCGCCTTGCCGGCGTCCTGGACGACGGTGTAGCGCAGAACCCTTGTGGCGCCGGTCTCGGGATCGACTTCGATATCGCAGATATGGGTGGCGAAGGAGACGCCCGCGCCGTCGGCGACGAGCTCGCTGTGGCCGGCGATCGGTCCGCCGGTCTTGCCCGAAGCGGTCGCGATCTCCTTCAGCGACAGGCGTCCAAGATTGCCGTGCCTCTCGCCCTTGGCGATGGCGTGGCCCTTTTCCCAGACCACGTCGTCGACCGGAACGTCCCACATCTGCGCGGCGCGTTCCCGCAGGATCTTGATGGCGTTGCGGGCGGCCGAGATCGTCGCCATGGAGGAGGAGAAGGTGCCGCGGCTTCCGTCCGTCATGTCGTTGTAGCCGAGGCTGGAAGTATCGGCGACCACGGCCTTGACCTGCTCATAGCTGATGCCGAGTTCCTCAGCCGCCACCAGCGATAGCGAGGCGCGCGAGCCGCCCACGTCCACGGTTCCAACGGCCAGCGAGACCGTGCCGTCCATGCCGATGTTGAGGTCGGTGCAGGTCTGGCCGCCGAAGTTGAACCAGAAGCCGCAAGCCATGCCGCGGCCCTGGTTCTTGCCGAGCGGCGCCTTCATGTGCGGATGGTTCTTCACCGCCTCGAGCGTCGGGCCGATGCCGATCGGGCCGTACACCGGGCCGTAGGAGGATCGGGTGCCTTCCTGAGCGGCGTTCCTGATCCGGAACTCGACCGCGTCCATGCCGATCTCCTTGGCCAGCTCGTCGATCGCGCTTTCCACTGCAAAGGCCGCCATAGGTGCCGATGGCGCGCGATAGGCCGCGGTCTTCGGCCGGTTGACCAGCACTTCGTAGCCGACAGTCTTGACGTTCTCGAGGTTGTAGCAGGCAAAGGCAGTCATGGCGCCGATCTCGGCCCACATGCCGGAATACGGGCCGCAGGAATAGCGGAGCGTCGCCTCGGCCGCGGTGATCGTACCGTCCTTGCGGGCGCCGATCCTGACGTCGATCGAAGTTGCGCTGGCCGGGCCGGAGGCGCGGAACACCTCGTCGCGCGTCATGACCAGCTTGACCGGCCGCCCGGCCTTGCGCGACAGCGCCAGCGCGACCGGCTCGGCCCAGACATGGGTCTTGCCGCCGAAGCCGCCGCCGATCTCCGAGGAGGTGACGCGCAGCTTCGAGGCTTCCATGCCAAGCAGTTGGGCGCAGTGCTGGCGGTAGACGAAATGGCCTTGCGTGCAGACCCAGAGGTCGGCGGTGCCGTCGGAACTGACGCTCGCCACGCAGGCATGCGGCTCGATATAGCCCTGGTGCGTCTGCTCGGTCCTGAAGGAGCGTTCGATGACGAAATCGGCCTGCCCAAAACCCTCGCCGACATCGCCATGGCCAAACTGGCTGCGCTTGGCGATGTTGGACGGCTTGCTGGGCTTGGGCTCTACGCCCTCTGTGAATACGGTGTCTTGCAGCACGGGCGCAGTGGACTTCATCGCCTCGTCGACGTCGGTCACATGTGGCAGCACCTCGTAGTCGACCTCGATGAGCTTCAGTGCCTGCCTGGCCGTGCGGGCGTCGATTGCGGCGACCGCGGCCACCGCATGGCCGTCATAGAGCGCCTTGTTGCGCGCCATGCAGTTGTCGAGGATGTCGTACATGGCGGAATCGCCGTCGGTGAGGTCGGGCAGGTCGGACGCGGTGATCACCGCCTTCACGCCGTTCAGCTTCTCCGCCTTCGACGTGTCGATCTTCCTGATCGTCGCGTGGGGGTGGGGGCTTCTGAGAATGCGCCCAACCAGCTGGCCGGCCATGTTGAAGTCCGCGCCGTAGCGCGCGCGGCCCGTCACCTTGTCGACGCCGTCGGGACGGATGGGACGCGTGCCGACGGATGTGAAATTGCGGTCTAGGTAGCGCGGATCGAAATTCATGGTCACGCTCCCTTCATTACGCTTGCGGCGTCCTGAACGGCACGCACGATCTTGTCATAACCGGTGCAGCGGCAGAGGTTTCCGGCGAGGCCGAAGCGGATTTCCTCCTCGGTCGGATCGGGGTTCTTGTCCAGCAGGTCCTTCGCCGCCATCAGGAAGCCCGGCGTGCAGATGCCGCATTGCAGCGCCGCGTGTTCGAGGAACTTCTGCTGCAGCGGATGCAGCCTGTCGCCACGCGCCATGCCTTCGATGGTTTCGACGCGCCGGCCTTCAGCCTCCGCGCCGAGCACCAGGCACGAGCACACCAGCCGGTCGTCGAGGATGATGCTGCAGGCGCCGCAATCGCCGGTGCCGCAGCCTTCCTTGGCGCCCGTCAGCCCCAGGCGATCCCGCAGGACGTCGAGCAGCGTCTCGTCCGGCTGGCAAAGGTACTCGACGTTGTCCCCGTTGATTGTGGTTGAGACTGCAACTCCAGCCATCATTTGCCTCCTGCACGCGTATAGGCGGTCGTGGCGGCCCGCTTGGCCAGCACACCCGCAACCTTTCTCCTGAATTCGACGGTGCCCCGCTTGTCGTCGATGGGGCGGCAGGCCCCCGAGCAGACCTTGGCGAGCCTCTCCAGTGTCGCTTCGTCCAGCTTGGAGCCGATGAGAACCTCGGCTGCCTCCGCCACCAGAAGCACCGTCGGCGCCGCGGCGCCCACTGCCACGCGGGCCGCCTTGACGACACCTTGCTCATCGAGCGTCAGGTTTATACCGGCGCTGACCACCGCGATATCCATCTCCGTGCGCGGAATGAACCGCAGATAGGCATCGCCCGAGTGCGGCGGGCGCTTGTCGAGGAGGATCGCCTCGATGATCTCGCCCTTGGCCAGCGAGGTCTTGCCCGGCCCGGTCGGCACGGTCTCAACGGGAATGGTGCGCTTGCCTGCCGGCCCGGCAACCAATGCCTTGGCGCCGGCGGCCACCAGCGCCGGCACGCTGTCGGCCGCCGGCGAGGCGTTGCAGAGATTGCCGACGATGGTGCAACGTCCTTGCACCTGCTTCGAGCCGATCAGCTTGGCCGCTTCGACGACGCCCGGCCATGCCTTCTTCAGCGCCGCGCTCTCTCCCAATACGGCGCAGGGGACGGTGGCACCGATGCTGAAACCGTCGGCCGTTTCCCTGATTTCACCCAGTCCGTCGATCGCCTTGATGTCGACGATCAGGTCGGGTTCGACAAAGCCGCCTTTCATCCTCACCAGGAGGTCGCTGCCTCCAGCGAGGATAGTGGCCGTGCCGGCCGACCCGGCCAGCAGGCCAACGGCATCGTCTATTGAATGAGGACGTATGTAGCGCATCGTCTCCCCTTGATTATCGCAATTTCAGCGACCGTTATAAAGAGTCTCCTGACAATGGCCATCCGGTTCCTCATCTGCGGCGATAGGCCAGACGCCGCAAAATGCAGTCCCAAAACAGCGCTCCGTGCCGCAGCCCAACACCGCCGCGCCTCAGCGCGGTGACGTTGTCGCGCTTCCCGATCGCGCAAGAGGGGGCGTGAGATCACATTCTCGGATCGTCGGACAGCGCGGTGTCGGGCGCGGTTTCCCGGTCATATTTCATGACTGCCTTGGCAAATGCGGAAATGGCGGGCGACCGCAAGCGCCGGAAACCAGCGACGGTGGCAGACGCCGGGCTCGCTGGCCGAGAATTCGGCAAAGGTTTCTGCCGCCTTCATGGGAAAACGCACACGACATGGCTCCGTCACGGCTGATCCGCACATTGTTCCGAGCCTGCGCGAAATTTCCCGCGCCCGTGCGCACTCAGAGATCGCCCTTCCTGACTTTGCCGTAAACGATGTTCCGGTTCGATCCATAATATACTTGTGCTTCGAAGGAACCCTTGCCGATTGCGGCATCGATGATGCCCCACATATCGTCAGCCGAACGCAGGATGAGTGGCCAATCCATGAAGGTCTCCATGTAGCCATCCGTCGTGATCTCATCGCTGAAATTGGCAAACAGGAACTCGCCTCCAGGCTTGACCAATTCCATCGCCCTCTGAAGCAGACGGACGCCGATGGCACGCGGCAGGTAGTCGTATAGCCCCGATGCGTAGACGAGATCGAATGTACCAAGCGAGTAGGCGCGGCGAAGAATACCACGTACAGAGCCGTGGAGTGCCTCGACTGCAGTGCCGGCAAAGTCGTGGTTCACCGTGGTTACGCTGACGGGGTCTTGATCCAGGCCGACCCAACGCTGCAGTTCTTGCTTGGCGAGCGCCTCGGAGCATTCAGCTTCTCGTAGATGACCGCACGCAATTGCCAGCACCTCCGCTTTTTCCACCCTACGGGCCGTTTCGTCCACAGTTCTGGTTAGTATGTCCCGCCGCTCGCGTCCTGCCACCGAACTCGCCGCCTCACTGGTATAGGCGTAGATCTGTCGGCCAAGCGAGGTCGACGAAGCCACGAACTCTTCGGCAACGGGGTGCTTGTAGTAAATGTCCAGCAGGCTTGCATCGCCCGAGTACCCGCGCGGCTTTTCGACCGACCAGCGCGTAAACGGATCTTGGACCAAGTATTCCGCCACGGGATGTTGCTGAGCCAAGGGGATGAGTTTCTGCCAGACCGCGGGAGCAACCTGCCTGCGAAGCTTATGGAGTCTCCCTGCCAGGCGATCGACGGTCAGGCCGGCCGGTTTGTGCCGCACGAAAGCTTGATTCGCGAGATCCAGCATGAGTGCGAGCTGGGCCGTGCTGTTCCGCAACTCGTCGGCATCGACAGTTTCGTCAGATGTCGTGGCATGCCTCTTCATCAACTTAGTCGTTACGAGGCTGTATTCGTCGAGTTGCAATTCTGCGTTGAGCCGCATGCCGTATACCCTCCGGTCCACGGCGAACAACTATAGACGCGGTGCGGGATGATGCGAAAGATTTTCATAAAATTTTATGCAGTGGCGGGGGCGGCGGCGTTGACCCGACCCCGCTAAATCCGAACTATCCCTGTTTACTGGTGGTTAGCGATATTCGGCCTTTTTTGCGGAAAGTGATGCCTACATCCTGCGTCCGATAGGCGACCTCGGCTATTCCATTCGCTACCGGGGGTCGCAGGGGGGCGTCATAATGCAACTGACTGAGGAGGTGGCTCAGAGGGTGGTCGCAGCGCTCGCGCGCCCGCGGTGGCATTCGCCCGATCCGACACTTTTAGTAAGGTTCCTCCAGAAAGAGGCCGATGAAAACCGCAAGCTCGTGCAATGGGGTATCAGGGCTGCTGTTCTTAGCTATGTGGCATACGGCCTCTTCGACTGGTTTCTTTTTCAGGACATCGCCGATCGGCTTGTGCTGACTCGCGTAACGCTAGGGATCACCTCCTTGGCGCTCGTCGAGTTTATCGCCCGACGGGGCTTCGCTCTTGCTACCTTACATCTCGTGGCAGCGCTGGCGATTGTAGTCGGCGCAGTCGGATGGCTGCTATCTGCTCTTGGAACAGGCCACCAGGCGGCGCTGTCCCACTTTATGGTCTTTGGCACAGTATTTATTCTTGGAGCGAACTTATTCTTCAATTTCCGTTTCTGGCTTTCAGCTATTTCATCGGCGACAGTGACCATAAGCTTCATAGGCGCCGCGCTTTTTTCCCTTCAGACCGACATCGTCGGCCGCGTCGTGCTGTCAGCCTATTTCGTGAATTGCCTGGTGCTGTCGCTCTACCTCTCCTGGCGACTTAGCGTAGAGCGATACCAAACTTTCCTGCACGCACTTCGGGCGCAAATTCAGGAACAGGCTGCTATCAAAAAGGGGCAAAAGCTGACTGAAATCGCGGATACGGATCCGCTCACGGGAATGAAAAATCGCCGGGCGATCATTCGAGAATTCTCGGAGATGCGCAACGAATGGGCCGCAGACGACGACGAAATAGGCCTCATTCTGATCGACGTGGACTACTTCAAGAGATTTAATGATGGGCTTGGTCATCAGGCCGGCGATGATTGTCTGATCAAACTTGCCTATGTCCTTTCCGAGACGGCAGCTTCGAACAACGCCATCGCGGCCCGTTATGGCGGCGAAGAGTTCGTTGTCCTGTGTAAGGTCGCTGGGCGTGCTCATCTTAATGAGCTCGCGCAGCAGTTTTGTCGCGCTGTAGAGGATTTGCATATCCACCACCCTGATCGGGGCGACAAGCTAAACATTGTCACCATCAGCGCCGGCGCCTCGTTGACGCGCGCCGATCAGAGCATGGAACTTCGCATCCTGCTGCAGGAAGCTGATCGCGCCCTCTACACGTCCAAGTTTGCTGGTCGCGCAACGTTCACTATTTACGACCCGCACGCTACCGACCGAGACCGCTCCAGCGAAAATCTCTCAGAACTGTTGAAGCTCGCAGTTTCCAAGCAACTCGTTTCCGTCGCCTATCAGCCAATTTGCGACCTAGCGTCTGGACGAGTGTTGGGCCATGAGACGCTCATGCGCGTGTGCGACTTCGACGGCACCATGATCAGTCCATCCGTGTTCATACCCGTTGCCGAGCAAACTGGCGCGATAGTGGAACTGGGTACGTGGTTAATTGATCAAGCCTGCAGCGACATGGTGGAATATGGATTGGGCTCGGTCGTGACGGCGAACGTATCCGTTCGTCAGCTCAAGGCTCCTAATTTTTCACTGCGGATCACTGAGATCCTCGGTCGGCACGGCCTTGCGCCACAGAAGCTTGCCATCGAGATCACCGAAGGAAGCGACATCTTTTTGGAGGCGCAAGCCGTAAGAAACATGGAGCGGCTGCGAAACCTGGGCGTTCAGATCTGGCTGGATGACTTCGGAACGGGATTTGCAGGCCTTTCTTGGCTCCGCCGTTTCAAATTCGACGTCGTCAAGATCGATCGCAGTTTCCTCCACGATTGCCAGACCTCTCGTGGCCTAAGCCTGTTGCAGGACATGGTCGGACTTCTGCGCAATCTCGACCATGCCGTGCTCGCCGAAGGCGTCGAAACTGAAGAGCAGCAGGTGTTGCTGCAGCGCTTGGGGGTACATTCGATGCAGGGCTTCCTCACCGGGCATCCCGTCCCGATCGAAGAGATAAACCAAGTTAGGCCAGGCCTCGTCGCCTAGCGGGGATATCCGGAATCCTGCGTCGGGCATCGAGCCAACCCTCGGAGGCGAGGAGTGTTCCCGATCAGGGTCCAACAGCCTTATCGGTCAGACGTCATTCCGCCTTGCCGTCGCCCGCTTATCGGGAACATCGAGAGGCCACACGAGTACTGCAGGGCTACACGAACCGCGGCGTGGAAGAGAGTCATCTCTGCTTCAGATCGATCATGCTGCCGCCTTATCCTCACGGAGAGCTGCAGCGTACTATGGCGTGCAAATCGGCGGCCTGCTTCGCGGACTCAGCCGGCCTTGACCGCCGATGCCGCGTTGTCGGTCTCAGCGGTCAGAGTTGTGGTGGCAGGGACGGCGACCAAGGCGGAGCGTCGGTGGCACAATCGGCTCTGTGCCACGGGATCGCCTCGTCGCCAGAGGAACGGACAGTCTCGTTGGTCTAGTTAGTCTTCAACTGGCCAACGCGGTTTTCGGCGATCCAGCGCGCGGCGAGCACCAGTGCTCCCATGCTGAAATCCTTGCCGTGCTTGGCCACCATTTCTTCCGACAGTTTGGCGAGTCGTTCGAAAAATTCATCCTTGCTGACATCCTCGGGGGTGGATTCGGTCTGCATTTCTTCCTCCTGTTTCCACGCGGCCCGCGCCCGCTATTTGAACATCTGCGCGGGAAAAGTGACGATCGCGGCGGTGCCATCGACCGAACCTACCGCCAGGTGCCTTCCGTCGGCGGACCAGGCAAGCGCGGTGACGGCGTTGCCCAGAGGTCGGACGAGCAGTTCGTCGCGCGCGCCGATCTGGGAGATCGTGATCCGGCCATTGGCATAACCGGCCGCGATGAGTTTCTTTTCCGGATGTGCTGCCACGGTCTCGACCGGAACCAGCCCGGTGCGGCCCGTTTCCAGAGCGCCAGAGGCCTCACCGTCAAGCGGCGGAGCGGTCATCGACCAGCCGGCGATCCGGTAAGCACCCGACGCGAACAGTGCATTCGCCGGCTGGCTCCAGCACACGGTCCGGACCGGCGATGGAAATCCCGCGACGATGCCGGCGCGGCAATCGGCCATGCCGACCAGGGCAAAGCCACCTGTCTCGAGCCCGCAGGCCAGCCATTCGCCGTCGCCGCTCCAGCGGATCGACACCGGGCGCGCCGAAAGGGAGACGTCGCGCATCGGGGCAGCGTCGCCGTCGACCACCCAGATTGACAGACCATCATCGTGGCTGCAGGCGAGGCGGCGTCCGTCCGGCGAGAAGGCAATCACGTCCGTGGACGAAGTCGTAGCGTGTCGCAGTCTCACCGAATCGCCTCGGCCACGCGAAAGAAAGACATCCTGCCCGTTGCTGACGGCTGTCATGGCCGCCAGGGGGCTATGGTCGATGGCGGCGATCGGCCCGTCGATCTTGATCAGCGTCTCCGCTATGTCGCCGCTCGCGGCGAGATGCGCCGCTTCGCCGGCAGCGGTCCCGACAAGGAAGCCGGACTGTAGATAGCTGGCGATTGGGACATTGCCGTCTCCCAAAGCAGCGGTGGCGATCAGTGGCGCCAATAACTTCTCTCTTGGTCGGATCGACGTCTGTCCGAGATCATTGCTTACCCTGATCCGCGACTCCGGTGGCTCCTGGTCCGCGATCGCGGCTATGGCGACCGTTCCATCCACGCAGGCGAAGGCGACAGTCGAGCCATCGGCGCTGAAGCACAGATCGGCGATCGCCGAGGGGCGACGCCAGCTGCGCGCCAGCAGATCGAACAAGGTCAGGTTCTGCATCGCGTGCTGGTTCATGGTCATCCTCTTGTCAGTTTCCATCCGTCGCTGCGAGCGTACGGTCGACGTCCTCGACGTCACCCTCCGCGGCGACGATGCGTTCCTCGCACGCCGCGCATGCGCTCCTGATCGCCTCGGCGCTCTCTTCCGCCTCATGCAAGTCCTGCACCAGTTGCGCGCTGGCGCCGTTCCTGCCGATCTCAAGCTCCAGGCGCAGCACATCCATCCCGATACCGGCGCGTTTCTGGTTAAGCCGCAGCGCCTCGGCAGTGAGCGCGGAGACATTGGCGACGAGTGCCAGCCGGCGGACGAGCAGCGTGTCATGCCTGTCAGTTTGCCCCATCGGATCCTCCTGTCATTTTTCGCCCCCAGCCATCGGTCCGGGCGGTATCTCGAAAGCCGACAGCAATTTGGGCAGTGTGCCGGCCTGCGAATGGAACTGTTTTTCGGCCGTTTCGATGTGGCTCTTGAGTTGATCCCAGATGTCGACGCGGATCATCGATGTCGTATCGCCGGTGAGGCGCTCGATCTCGTCGACGCGGAACTGGCGCGACAGCGAAACGCCGGAAAACACGAAGTCGCGCAACAGGATCGCATGGTTTTCGATGAACAGATGGATCATCGGATGTGTTTCCGTGGTGACGCCACCAGCGGCAAGCTCGGCCCGGATGAAGTCCTGGAAATGGCTCTGCAGGCGATATTGGCTCTCGCCCATGAAGCGCATGACAAAGACCAGGTCGCGGGGCATCAGCCTGACAAGATCGCCAGTAACACCATCGGCCTGGCTGGACATTGGCTCGGGCTGTCCCCGGCTGTCTTTGTCGTTCGCCACGGTCTCTCTCCAGTGCGAGGCCCTTCTGTGAGCCATCGCCTTCAAATAGTAGAGAAAGGAAAAGAATTGAATAGATGATATGTTTTTTTCAAATTTGCTGCGGATGCTAACTAAATATATTGCAATTGCGAATGTTCGTAAAATATTACATGCGACATTTACAACTGTAAAAGAACGTTACAGTTGACCTCAGCTCCACCTGTCGAAAGAGCAGAGATTTTGTTTTTAGCGCCAGCCAGGAGCGTCATCCTCGAGTTGGCACGACGCTTGCTTTGTACATTTCCATAAGAAGCCCATCGCGCTTTCGACGCGGTGCCAAAAGAACGAAGGAACGGAGGAAGCTGGGACCAGTCGCGTCCGCTTCGATACGCCCATCGCAAATGCGGTTGGCGCCGCGGATCTCTGCCAGACGCCTCTAAAACCTTTGCCGCGATCCACTTGAATGGCCGGACCATGAGTCGCGCCTGAACGCGCAACCCTTTGTCGTGCCGTTCGCACTCTCACTTGCGGCGCCGTGCGCCGCTTCATGCCGGGGTCAAGGGACCTGCGGCTCAAACCTGGTGGAGGCTTATGACCATGACATCTCTGACGCTCAACAAGATTACCTCGCAACGCGGAATCTCCGTCGGCGAGGCGACCAAGAAGATCGCCGATCTCGGCTGGAATCCTTCCTACGTGCAGGAAGCGATGACGTTTCCGACCGACTACAAGATCAACAAGACGCCGCGCGACCCGATGAAGCAGGTTTTGCGGTCCTATTTCCCCATGCAGGAAGAGAAGGACAACCGCGTCTACGGTGCGCTGGATGCGGCATTGCGCGGCGACATGTTCCGTAATGTGGAACCGCGCTGGGTCGAGTGGATGAAGCTCTTCCTGGCCATCATTCCTTTCCCGGAGATTTCCGCCGCCCGCTCGATGGCGATGGTCGCCCGCATCGCGCCCGGCGAGGAACTCAGAACCGGCTTTACCATGCAGATGATCGACGAGTTCCGTCACTCGACGATCCAGATGAACCTGAAGAAATGGTACATGGAGAACTACATCGATCCGGCGGGCTTCGACATCACCGAGGAGGCCTTCGGAAAATGCTACGCCACGACCATCGGCCGGCAGTTCGCGGAAGGCTTCATCACCGGCGACACGATGACCGCCGCCTGCATGTACCTGACCGTGGTCGCCGAGACCGCCTTCACCAACACGCTGTTCGTCGCCATGCCTTCGGAAGCCGCCCGCAACGGCGACTATGCGCTGCCGACCGTCTTCCTGTCGGTGCAGTCCGATGAGAGCCGGCATATCGGCAATGGCCATTCGCTGCTGATGGCGGCGCTCAAGGAGCCGGAAAACCACCTGCTGCTCGAGCGCGACCTGCGTTACGCTTTCTGGCAGAACCACGCGATCGTCGATGCGGCCATCGGGACCTTCATCGAATACGGCACCACCAACCGCGACAAGAACAAGGAGTCCTACGCGGAAATGTGGCACCGCTGGATCTATGAGGATTACTACCGCACCTACATGCTGCCGCTCGAGAAATACGGCATCAAGGTCCATCACGACGACGTCCAGGCAGCCTGGGAACGCATCACCAAGAAGAATTACGTCCACAAGGTCGGGCAGTTCTTCGCGGTCGGCTGGCCGGTCAACTTCTGGCGCATCGAAGCCCAGACCGACAAGGACTTCGAGTGGTTCGAGCACAAATATCCGGGCTGGTACGCCGAATTCGGCGACTTCTGGAAATGGTACGCCAAGCTTAGCCACAAGGGCGAGAAGGTGCTGCTGTTCAACAGCGACGTCGGTTACGTCTATCCGCACCGCTGCTGGTCCTGCCTCGTTCCCTGCCTGATCCGCGAGGATATGGTTGTCGGCGAGATTGACGGCCAGTTGCACACCTTCGCCCACGAACTCGACAAGTGGACTGCCACCGTGGCGTTCGCCGACGAGTATCAGGGCCGTCCGACGCCCGCGATGGGCCGCTTCAGCGGCAAGCGCGAGTGGGAGACGCTCTATGACGGCTGGGATCTGGCCGATGCGATCAAGGACCTGAACTTCGTGCGCTCCGACGGCAAGACGCTCGTCCCGCAGCCGCATATGCGCTTCGACGACAAGGAGATGTGGACGCTGGACGACGTGCGCGGCAACAAGCTCGGGTCGCCGCTCAACGCGCTGCGTGCCATGTCGCCCGCGGACCGTGAGAAGCACCTGGTGGAATACCGGGCCGGCTTCACGATCAATCCCTGCAACTGATCAGGCCAAAAGGGGGGCGGGTTCGTCCCGCCCCTTCCTTTCACTGGAGGTCCGTATGTCGGAAACCCACACGGTCAGGCTCAGCCCGGTCGGCGTCGAATTCGATGTCGAAAATGGCGAAACGGTGCTCAACGCCGCGTTCCGCCAGGGCATCGCGCTGCCGCACGGTTGCAAGGAAGGGCAATGCTCCGCCTGCAAAAGCGTTTTGCTCGAAGGCGAAGTCGACATGCTCAAATACTCGACCTTCGCACTGAACGACATGGAGAAGGAGAGCGGCCACGTCCTTTTGTGCCGCTGCGTCGCCTACTCCGATCTGGAAGTCGAGCTTCTCAACTACGACGAGGAGATTTTGGCGAAAGCGATCGCCGTGAAGACGTTCAAGGGCCGGATTGCTCGGATCGAGCACCTGACTCACGACATTCGCGGCATCGAGATCGAACTCGGCTCGCCGATAAAGTTCTGGGCGGGGCAATATGTCGACATCACGGTTACCACGCAAAAAGGGGAGACGATTACGCGCTCGTTCTCCATGGCAAATACGCCGGACCAAACCCAAAAACTCTCCTTCATCATCAAAAAATACCCTGAGGGAAAGTTCTCCGGAGAACTCGATTCCGGAGGTATCAAGGTCGGAGCAGAGGTCACCGTCATCGGACCCTACGGAACCTGTTTCCGCCGGGACGAACGGCAAGGACCCCTGATCCTCGTCGGGGCTGGATCGGGCATGTCACCGATCTGGTCGATCCTCAACGACCATCTGAAGAGCGGCGAGAAACGTCCGGTATATTTCTTCTACGGTGCCCGGACGCGCAGCGATCTGTTCTATCTCGACAGGATCGCCGAGCTGGTCGGTCAGCATTCGGAAGTCACATTCATTCCCGTGCTGTCGCACGCGACCGATGACGCCGAATGGGAAGGCGAGCGCGGCTTCGTACACCAGAGTGTCGACGCCAAGCTCAAGCAACTGGCGGTCGACGGGCAGGGCGATGTCCACGCCTGCGGCCCGCCGCCGATGATCGATGCGCTTCAGCCGGTTCTGTTCATGAACGGGTTCGAGACGGAGCGGATCTTCTTCGACAAGTTCACCACATCGGCAGGTGCAACGCCGACCCACTGAGAGGGCGGCCACGCAACTGTAACCACAACTGCAACAAGGGAGTGAAGACTATGCCAGCTACCTCGAGTTCAGTCGGATCCGGAGCCGCCGGCGCGGCGATCTTTGCCGACTCCGACAGCCGGAAGTACCGGTATTTCGACCCGAAGGGCCAGCGTGCCACCCACTACGAAGACATGACGGTCGACGTGCAGCCCGATCCGGAGCGTTACCTGATCCAGGACTGGATCATATCCTTCGCCGACGGCAAGGGCGCCTATGTCAAGCAGAACACCGCCGCGCAGAGCTCCAACTGGCATGCCTTCCGCGCCCCCGATCAGGAATGGGAGCGCACGCATTACCAGCGCCAGTCGAAGATCGAGACGATGGTGCAGAGCGTCATCAACAATGCCCGCAAGTCAGGCGCGCCGAAGACCTTCGACAAGGCGTGGGTCAAGATCCTGCAGACGCAGCTCGGCGCCTGGAAACACGCCGAATTCGGCCTCGGTACCTCGCTGATGCAGGCGCAGCGCTACGGCTACACCCAGATGATCAACAACGCGACGCTGACCAACTCGTCCTACAAGCTGCGGCTTGCGCAGGACATCACGCTCTACCTTGCCGAGATCGGCATGGACCTTCCCGGCTGGGATGACGAACTCGGCAAGAAGACCTGGCTCGAAGACAAGAACTGGCAAGGCACGCGCGAAGCGGTCGAAACCATCATGGGCGCGACCGACTACCTCGAACAGTATTTCGCCATCAACATCGTCTTCGAGCCGCTGGTCGGGGAAGCATTCCGCTCAGGCTTCCTGATGCAGATCGCCGCCGCCAACCATGACTTCATCACGCCTGCGGTGATCTCGGCAGCCGAGGCCGACTACGAGCGCAACCTCGCCAACACGATCGACCTCATGCACTTGCTCGCCAACGACGAGAAGCACGGCGCGGCGAACAAGAAGCTCTTCCAGGGCTGGGTCAAGAAACACGGCGCGCTGGCCGACAAGGCAGCCGTCGGCCTGCAGCCGATCTGGTCGATGCCGCATTCCAAGCCAGTCGCGTTCGCGGACGTTCGCGCCAAATCCGAGGAACGGATTGGCCAGATCCTCGGCGAACTCGGCCTCAAGCGCTGACACAGGGAGAAATGTCATGTCACTAGCAGCACGCGACGCAACGCATTCCAACATCTTCAAGGAGATGAAGGACATCACCTTCGAACAGACGATTTCGCATCAGTGCGGCGTCACCATGAACGACTCGGTCGAGGCCAGGGCCATCGCCGAATTCATGGGAAAGAAGCCGGGAGTGACCATCACCTACCAGCCGGCGCTGATCCGCATCGACGGTGACGGCAAGCTGATCTTCAAGATGGACGCGATCGGTGAATATCTCGGCCGCGAGATTTCAGCCGAGACCTTCGAAGTCAACACCTCCACCCACTACGGCCGCATGGTTCGCGTCGACGACAACACCGTGATCCTGTTCGGCAACATGGACGAGATGTTCGAATACATCGAATAGCCGCCAAAAAATCGGGCGCGCCGCCTGGTTGCGGCGCGCCGGACCGATCAACGCCCATCTCGCGGAGGGAAGAATGTTTAGGACACCGGAAGGCAAGGATATCTTCGTGGTCGACGGCCACACCCATTTCTGGGACGGCAGCCCGGACAACCAGAAAAATGTCCACGGCAAGCAGTTCATCGATTGCTTCTACGCCTATCACACCGGGCTGAGCCCCAAGGACCAACTGTGGGAGAAGAGCAAGTTCGAGAAATACAGCGCCGACGATCTCTATCGCGACCTGTTCATCGACGGTCCCGATGATGTGGCGATCATCCAGTCCACCTACCTGAAGGACTTCTACAAGAACGGCTTCAACACGATCGAGCGCAACGCCGAGGTGGCCAAGCGCTATCCGGAGCGTTTCATCGTCAACGGCGCCTTTGACCCGCGCGAC
Source organism: Mesorhizobium sp. LjNodule214 (assembly GCF_964252735.1). NCBI lineage: Bacteria > Pseudomonadati > Pseudomonadota > Alphaproteobacteria > Hyphomicrobiales > Phyllobacteriaceae > Mesorhizobium > Mesorhizobium sp. LjNodule214. Next base: position 1,009,240 of record NZ_CAXUPE020000002.1, on the reverse strand, counting down.
GGTGAGAAGGCACTCGAGTACATCCACTTCCTCAAGGAGACCTATGACGTCAAGGGCGTGAAGATGTACACGGCCGAATGGAACGGCGCCTCCAAGGGCTGGAAGCTCACCGATCCCGATGCCTACAAGTGCTTCGAACTTTGCGACAAGCTCGGCATCAAGAACATCCACGTCCACAAGGGTCCGACGATCATCCCGCTCAGCAAGGACGCCTTCGACGTGCATGACGTCGACTATGCGGCGACGGATTTCCAGGGCCTCAACTGGATCATCGAGCATTGCGGCCTGCCGCGTCTCGACGATTTCTGCTGGATTGCGACGCAGGAAACCAACGTTTATGGCGGGCTGGCCGTGGCGCTGCCATTCATCCATTCCCGCCCGCGCTATTTCGGCGAGGTCATCGCCGAGCTGCTGTTCTGGATCGGGCCGGAGAAAATCCTGTTCGGTTCCGACTATGCGATCTGGACGCCGCGCTGGCTGGTCGAGAAATTCTGGGCCTATCAGATCCCGGAGGACATCGCCGCTGAACGGGGCGTGCAGCTGACCGACGAGATCAAGGAGAAGATCCTCGGCCTCAATGCCGCGCGCCTCTACAACATCGACATCGAAGCCAAGAAGAAGGCGCTCGCCGGCTCGCCCTTCAGCATCGCGGCGGAGTAGGGGCCATGGCAACCGCCAGCGTTTCCGGCAACCGCGAGAACGAACTCTGGCGGTGCCTTGGTGAGGTCAATGACCCGGAGCTCGACGAACCGATTACCGAGATGGGCTTCGTCGAGCGGGCCGCGATGACGAGCGATGGCAGCGTGGAGATAGACTTCCGCCTGCCGACCTACTGGTGCTCGCCCAACTTCGCGTTCCTGATGCTGGACGGCGTCCGCAAGGCGCTCGACCAGCTCTCCTGGGCGCCGGCCTATCGCGTCAGGCTGCACGACCACATGTTCGCGGAAGAGGTCAATCGCGGCATGGAAGCCGGCAAGACATTCAGCGATATTTTTGCTGAACTTGGCGAGGATCAGGATCTCGGCGCTTTGCGCGAAACCTTCAGGATGAAGGCATTCAAGCGGCGCCAGGAGGCAGTCCTGCGCGGGCTGCGGCAGCACGGTCTGACGGATCGGGAAATCCTCGGCATGGACCTGCCGGCATACGACATCGCGCGGTTCGAGCCGGGCGAAGCGACCAAACAGCAGCCGAGATACAGGGCGGCTCTGCTTGAGCGTTTTCCCGATCGCCAGGCGGATGATCCTGTCTTCGTGACATGGGAAGGGCAACGCATACCGCCTGGCGCACTCGGTGCCCATCTCGCCGAACTGCGCGGTGTGCGCGTCAATATGGAGTTCAACGGCGCACTTTGCCGTGGGCTCAAGCAGACCAGATACAAGGAACTGGATGTGGTCGAGGGCGAACCGACGCTGGTCGATTTCATCATGGACCGCGTGCCGGCACGAGCCGAGCCGACCGCCTGAAGCAGATCTGAAAGCAACGGCCTCCCTCGCACGAGGCCCCTAACCAACAACCCGCCCGTAAGGCGGAAGGAGGAATCATGCCCAAAATAATGCTTCACAATTCCGAGGCCCGCCGTGCTCTCGCCCGCGGCGTCTTTCGCCTGGCCGCTGCCGTCGAGCCGACGCTCGGCCCCAAAGGCATGAACGCCATGATCGACCGGCCGATCGGCACGCCGATGGTGACCCGCGACGGTGTCAGCATCGCCTCGGAGATCGAGTTGCACGACCGTTTCGAAAACATGGGCGCGCAAGTGGTCCGCGAGGTGTCGATGCAGACCAACGAGGTCGCCGGCGACGGTACCACGACTGCCATCGTGCTCGCCAACGCGCTCATCCAGGGTGGTGTGGAGGCGAATGAACGCGGGGTGAAATCCGTCGATCTGTGCAAGGGCATCGACCTTGCCGTGGCGGCGGTGGTGGCGGCGCTCAAGGCTTCGGCCAAGCCGGCAAAAGGCAACGGCATCCTGGCTTCGGTCGCCAATATTGCTGCGACCGACACGAAGCTTGGCGCGCTGGTGGCGGAGGCCCATCAGCGCGTGGGAGCCGAAGGTGTCATCACCACGGACTTCAGCGTCACCACCGAGACCACGCTCGATGTGGTCGAGGGCATGTCCTTCGAACGCGGCTATCTCTCTCATCACATGGTGACCGACCAGGAGAAGATGGAGGCGGTTCTCGAACGGCCATACATCCTGATGACCGATCTCAAGATCAAGGAGCCCGAGGCGCTGGATGCGGTTCGCCGCATTGCCGACCAGGATGGTCGACCGTTGCTTATCGTGTCCGAGGAAATGTCGCCGGAAGTTGTGGTGACCCTGCTCGGCAAGCAGGGACCTGGAAAATACCTCGTCGTCCACCCGCCGGAATATGGCCACTGGCGCAAGGCGATGATGGAGGATCTGGCAATCATCACCGGCGGCAAGGTGATCGCGCGCGACCTCGGCGGCCGGCTGGAGGACATCACAGCCGACGACCTCGGAACAGCCGACCGGGTGAAGACCAGTTCTTCCTACACCTCGATCATCCGCGGCGGCGGCGACCATGCGGCAATCGCATCGCGCCGCGCCCAGGTGCAGCGGCAGTATGAAGCTTCGCCGCCGAACATCGACCAGGACAAGCTGCGCGAACGCCTTGCCAAGCTCTCCGGCGGGACGGCGATCCTCTATGCCGGCGGTGTCACGCCCGTCGAGCAGAAGCGAACCATTCAGCTCATCGAGGATTCGCTGAATGCGGTGCGTGCCGCATCCGAAGAGGGCGTTGTCGCCGGCGGCGGCTCGGCGCTTGCCCAGATCGCGCCGCTGCTCGACAAGGTGGCGACCGGCGTCGACGGCGATGTCGCCGAAGGCGTGCGCCTGGTGCGGTCGGTGCTGTCGCGGCCGCTCTGGCGCATAGCCGCCAATGCCGGGGCCGATCCCGAGGCAGTCGTGGCGGAAGTTACGCGCATCAACGGTGGCTACGGCTACAACGCGTCTGCCGGCAGCTACCAGAACATGTTCGAGGCAGGGATCATCGATCCGGTCCGCGTCACCTACACAGCCCTCGCCAACGCAGCTTCGGTGGCGACGCTGATCCTGACCACCGAAACACTGATTGGCCATCTCGCCGAGGACGAGGATCCAACGGCCGGACCGGCCCGCGGCGGCGGCTCTGAAAAGCTCGGCCGCGCCTAAGCAATCCGAACAATCTCGACGTTGAAAGGATACGACGATGAAAGCTGCGAGACTGTACGAATACGATCCGCATATGAACGTCCAGCTCAGGATCGAGGAGGTCAAGGCACCGACGATCACCGCCCCCGACGAGGTGATCGTGCGGGTCGGTGCCGCCGGCCTCTGCCGCACCGACCTGCACATCATCGAGGGCGTGTGGAAGCCGACGATGGATCCCGAAGGCACGCTGTTGCCCTACATTATGGGCCATGAGAATGCCGGCTGGGTCGAGGAGGTCGGCAGCGGCGTCAGGTCGGTCAAGCGCGGCGACGCCGTGATCTGCCATCCCTTCCGCTCCTGCGGCATCTGTCTCAACTGCCGACACGGCGAGGACATGTACTGCGACAACGGGCAGTTTCCCGGCCTTGGCATGAACGGCGGCTTCGCCGAGTATTTCATCACCAGCGAGCGCTCGTTGATCAAGCTGAACGCCAATGTCACACCGATCGAGGTGGCGCCGCTGGCCGATGCCGGCATCACCGCCTACCGCGCCGCCAAGCGGGCGGCCAAGCTGCTAAGGCCAGGGAGTTACTGCGTCCTGCTCGGCATCGGCGGGCTTGGCCATATCGCGCTGCAATCGCTGCACGCGATCTCGGGTTGCCGCATCATCGCCGTCGATCGCGAACCGGCGGCGCGGGTGCTGGCCAAGGATCTGGGCGCCGACTTCGTCCTCGATGGCGGGCCGAATGTCGTCGAGGAGGTCAGCCAGATCACCGGCGGCGGCGCCCATGTGGTCATCGATTTCGTCGGCGAGCTCGGCGTCGAGAACATCTGCTGGAAGATGGTGCGCAAGGGTGGGCAACTGTTCGTCGTCGGCTATGGCGGCGCCGTCAACGTGCCAACCGCGCACCTTGTCATCGAGGAGATCAACATCGGCGGCAGCCTGGTCGGCAACTTCACCGAGTTGGTCGAGCTGATGGAACTGAACGCCGACGGCAAGGTGAAGATGCACTACACCGAATACAACCTCGCCAGCATCAACACCGCGCTCGACGATTTCAAGAACCGGCGGTTCACGGGGCGCGGCGTCATCGTGCCCTGAAGGCCTTTGGACCGAACGTGGCGCGGAACGGGTGCCGCGTCATGACTGATGCCATGGCGTTTTCCATATCGGGACGTAAGCGAAGCGCGATCCTGAAATGAGATTTTTGCTTCGCGAAAAATGGGAGGACAATATGGATCTTGTTACGGGGTTGGCCGTCGTCATCGGCATTATGGGTGGTATTGCGACGTGGGCAGCGATCACGATCGGCAACCCCTATCTACTGATCTGGGCGGTGTTTGTCGGCTGGGGGAGTTTCTATCACTGTGGCGGCAAGGAAGCCGGGTTCAAGAATTCGGCGGTTGCAAATCTCTGGGGAGCGATCTGCGCTGCCGGCGCATTGATAACCCTGACATCTATTGGTGTCACGGCGATCATGGCCGGCATTTGCGTCGGCATTTCAATCGTCGTTCTGATTCTCGCCGCCAAGCTGCCATTGCTCAGCGCCATTCCGTCAGCGGTCTATGGTTACGCAACGACCGCCGCGCTTTTTCTGCTTGGTGCCGCCGCTTATGGCGAAGGTGCTGGCGGCATCACCAAGGTCGCGGCCGCTGTGGTGATCTCGCTGATCATCGGCAACATCCTCGGCTATGTCTCAGAGAAAGTGACCGGTGCTGTCGTGAAGGGCTGATCATACCCCGCGATAGCCCCAGTTGATTGACTTTCCCCAACCTCGTGGCGCGAATGCCGCGGGGTTCTTTTGTGCCCGCGACAGGTTCTGGTCCTAGATTAGACGAACCCGCGGCGGATGCCGTGCTGGTCGAGCTTGCGATAGAGCGTCGGCCGCGAGATGCCGAGCCGTCGCGCGACACGGCTGAGGTTGCCGCCCTCTGCTTCCAGTGCGTTCTTCATTGCTTGGCGTTCCGCCTCGGCGAGTGTGCCCTCGAGCTCTTCGACTGAGGTGGCCGACTGCAAGCTCGGCCCAGAACCCGAGGTCTTGATTTCCTCGGGAAGGTCATGAAGGCCGATGTCGCGACCACGCGCCAGGACATGCAGCCGCCCGACCAGGTTCTTCAACTCGCGCACATTGCCCGGCCAACGATAGGCGAGCAGTGCATCCATGGCTTCATGCGAGAATTCCAGCGGCTCCTCGCCTGATGCAGCGGCGATCTTCCGGTTGAAATGTTCGGTCAGCAGCAGCACGTCGTCGCCGCGTTCGCGCAGCGGCGGCACGGTGATCGAGACCGCGCCAATGCGATAGTAGAGATCGCGGCGGAAGCGGCCCGCGGCAACTTCCTGTTTGAGGTCGCGATTGGTCGAGGCGACCAGGCGCACATCCACCGGGCGGCCCCGGCTGTCTCCAATGCGGTGGACCATGCGCTCTTCCAGAACACGCAACAGAAATGGCTGGATCTCGAGTGGTAACTCACCGATCTCGTCGAGACTGAGCACGCCCCCGTTGGCGAGTTCGAAAACGCCCGGCTTGCCTTCACGCGAGGCGCCGGTAAAGGCGCCGGCGACATGGCCGAACAATTCGCTGCCGAACAGGTCCCTGGTGATCGCCCCGCAATTCATCGCGATGAACGGATCGGTCGTCGTGCGCCGGCTGCCGGCATGCACGAGCCGCGCAAACAGCTCTTTCCCGACGCCTGTTTCACCTTCGACCAACAGCGACGGAGCGCTGCTCGATCGGGCGACGCGGCATGCGACGTCGATGGCGGCCTGCAGTGTTTCACTTTCGCCGATGATCATGGCGACAGCATCCTGAAGATGCTTGTTCACCTCCCGGTGGACCACCGCCACGCTGGAGACTGCCGGAACCGAGGGGAACACCAGCGCCGCGCCGCGGAGGTCGCCGTCCAACTTCAGCGGCGTGATGTGGCAGGATCGCAGATGGGCCGGCAATGCCCTGGCAAGGTCAGCCTCGGAGCCGGACGACGGAAGGTTCATCAGCCAGCGGCCTCGGCCAGGCTCCATCGGGCCGTCCATCATTTCGGCTTTCTCGCCGTCAGGCACGTTGTTGCAGAAGATCGCGCGGCCCCGATGGTCGACGATCACCAGCCCATCTTTTCGGCGGTAGCTGGGAGCCGAGGAAATGAAGGCCTCGAGCAGACGCGTGCGCTGTTCCTGCTGCTGTTCGGCAAGCGCCTTTTCAATCTGCCGGGCCGTGGCAGCGACCAGGGCGGTGTTATGCGGCCGGAAGATCGGCGAATAGCCTGACAGGTCGACGACGCCGATGATCTTGCCGTCGAGCGGGTCGCGGATCGGCGCGCCGGCGCAGGTCCAGGATTTGATGCCGGCGCAGAAATGCTCGGCCGCGTGGACGAAAGTGGGCTCACCCGTCCACAGCGCCGTTCCTATGCCGTTGGTTCCGACGGCATCCTCGTTCCACTTGCCGCCGATGGCGAGGTGGATATCCATGCCGTCATGCAGGGTCTTCTTGTCGCCGATGGCGTCGATCAGCACGCCGTCGCTGTCGGCCAGAACCAGCATCGCGCCTGTCCCGTCCAGCAACTGGCCAAGGGAGGCGAACGATCGCCGCGCCGCCGAAAGCAGTTCTGCATTGGCCCGGGTCAGATATTCGATCTCGTCGCGATCACTGCTCAGCGGCGCTTCAATCCCTTGAGCGTTGATGCCGCCGGTGGCGCTGCGATACCAGGAATCGTGAATGAGGGAGCGGACGTGGCTCGGATGGACTGGATCGCGGGCACATTTGGGATCGTCGGCCAGAAAACTTTCCCAGGCGCGCATGGTGGCACGCTCGTCATAGTCGATGTTGCCCAGAACCATTTGCCCCGCGGCCAGCGACGCACGCGCCGGAAGAGCATTGATCTTCGTCGGATTGGGGCCTAACTCGCGTTTCATTCAGTCATCACAGACCTTTTGGGCCATGCCATTTCTGTTTGCAGTCGCGTCGTATGCTGCCGCGGACTGGACGTGCAGAAGCACGCCCAGTCAGTCTATGCCGAGTTTCGCGCCGATATCGGCGGCAAGCTGTTCTTCGGTATAAGTGGCGGCGAGGTGGGATCCGTCCAGCTCGGCAAGCGCTTCGGCGACGGTTTCGTCGACGGGCGAGAAGAAGCCATTCTGCTTCGTTGCCAGAACGAAGATCTGGCCCCCGTCACGGTTGCGGATATCGCCGATGTGATGAAGTTGGCGGCCTGTATTCTGATCTTTCGAGATCACGCGGCCGTTGATGGTGACCTTGATGATCGGTTTGGCTTCGGCCACAGAGGCAAGACTGCCGCCAACGTGGATGATCAGACCTTCTGCCTTTGGTTGCTGGCGTGGTTTCCTGGAAGCCGAATAGCCACCGCCGCTGATCTGGTCGGCAAGGCGAACGATGGTCGAGCGGTTTTGCTCAATCAGTCTTTTGACTTGTACGTCCTCGCGCCGCGGGCCATCCCGCTTGGAGATAATCTCAACCATGAATCCTCCCAGATTCGCTCGGCATTGCCGTTAATACGGCTTATTTCTTCTTTGCGGTGAACCCTACACCGCCTCGTTCAAGTACGCCATTCATATCACATAGCGCCGAAATTCGAGTCGCTGGTAGCAGGCGGCTGCTACACGGGAATTCCGGCAATCGGACGTTTTGTGTAGCGCGCTTCGAGTCCACCCGCAGGGCTTCGTGCCGTCGGATACGTAGGACGCCTCCACCTCGGCTGGGCAATACGCGTTTCAATGCCTCCCTGTCGTTTTCCGCAAGAGCGTGAATGAATTGGGGTGGTGATGGCAACTTGCCCGATGCGGTCACCGCCAGGGCTGAGAGATTGTATGAACGGGCCGGCGTTTTGCGCCGGCCCGTTCGCGTATCCGGATCAAGCTGCCTTGATCTTCATGTCTTCTTCGCTGCGCACCATCTTCGTCACGCCGGCGAAGTCGAGCTTGCCGGAACCGAGGACTGGCACTTTCGCAACGATGCGCACTTCGGCCGGCACCATCAGGTCCATGGCGCCGTTGGCCTTGGCGAAGGCCAGGAATTCGGCGCGCGTGGCGTTGGCGGCCTCGGTGATGAGGATCAGCTTCTCGCCCTTGCGGGCATCCGGCACGGTGGCGACGGCCGACAGCGAACCCTTCCACAATTCACCGGCCAGCACTTCCACGGCAGCCAGCGAGATCATCTCGCCGCCGATCTTGGCGAAGCGCTTGGCACGGCCGCGAATGGTGATGAAGCCGGCCTCGTCGACGGTGACGACGTCGCCGGTGTCATGCCAGCCGTCTTCCAGCGGCTCGAGCACGCCAGGCTTTTCGGCGCGCAGATAGCCCGACATGACATTGGGCCCGCGCACGTAGAGCCGTCCGCCATCATCGACGCCGGGCACCGGATCCAGGCGGTACTCCATGCCCGGCATGATTTTGCCGACGCTGCCGGACCTGTTGTACATCGGCGTGTTGATGGAGATCACGGGTGCTGCTTCGGTCACGCCGTAGCCTTCGAGGATGCGCAGGCCGAACTTCTCCATGTAGGTCATGCGCGTCGCCGCCTTCACCGGCTCGGCGCCGGCAAAGCAGTAGCGCACCGAGCGGAAGTCATAAGGATGCGCCGTGCGCGCATAGCCTGAGAGGAACGTATCGGTGCCGAAGATGATCGTCGCGTTAGACGCGTAGATCAGTTCCGGCACGATGCGGTAGTGCAGAGGCGAGGGGTAGAAATAGACCGGCACGCCGGAGATCAGCGGCAGCACCGTGCCCGCCGTCATGCCGAAGGAATGGAAGATCGGCAGGATGTTGAAGACCTTGTCGCCCGAGTGGAAGTCGATGCGCGACGCGGCCTGGGCGGCATTGGCCAGGATGTTGCGGTGGGTGAGCACCACGCCCTTGGGCGTGCCTTCGGAGCCGGACGTGAACAGGATCACAGCCGCATCGTCGGGCTTGCGGGCAACCCGCGGCGTGCTCTTGCGCAACAGGCCGAGCAGCTTGTCCTTGAGGCCGATGGTGGCCCGCAAATCGTCAAGCCAGACGATGTCCACCGCGCGGCCGAGTTCCTCGACCACCGCGCCAAGCTTTGCCTGTTCGACAAAGGCGCGCGAGGTGAGCACGGTCCGCACGTCGGCGGCCTTGCAGGCGGACAGGATGTTCGCGGCCCCTGCGGTAAAGTTTATCATCGCCGGAACCTTGCCGGCCGACATGACGCCGAGCAGCGTCGCGCAGGCGCCGTTGGCGTTGGGCAGCATGATGCCCAGCGTCTGCTGGTCGGCGTAGAGGTGTTCGAACTTCTCGCCGAGCACCGCGGCACCCGTCAGCAGCTTGCCGTAGCTCAGCGAACCGGTGACCGGATCCTCCACGGCAAGCTTTTTCATGCCGCGCTCGTTCGCCGTCTGGATGATCTTTTCCAGCACGGTCTTGTCGATATCCTGGGTGCGGAAGACGAGGTCTGACATGACCTGGTAGAGGGCAGCGCCCGCCGCGGCGCGGCGCTTGCGGCCCTTCAGCTCGTGCGCAACTTCGAGCTTCACCGGCTCCAGGATGGTCACCTTGACCTTCGGGAACAGGCGGCGGCGCACATGCTGCGACGTCAGCCGCGAAAAGTAGCTCTTCTCCAACCCTTCGATGCGGACGGGGACCACCATCGAGCCGGTCTTGTCGGCGACCATGGCGGCACCGTCATAAACCTTCATCAGGCCGCCGGTGACGGTGATGCGGCCTTCGGGGAAGATGACCAGCGGATCGCCGCCTTGTACGATCTTGATCAGCGTGCGGGTCGACATCGGCTTGGCCGGATTGAGCGGCAGAGCGCGGGCGAGCTTCAGGAACGGCTTCATCCACCAGGCCTGCGCGATGGTGTGGTCGATGGCGAAGACCGGCTCCTCGTCGGTCAGCGTCAAGGCCAGCGGACCGTCGAGGAAGCTGACATGGTTGAGCGCCAGGATCGGCGCCGGACCGGCAGCTTTGAGGTTATCCAGCCCCTCCACCTCCAGATGATGGAAGGCGCGGAACAGGATGGAGACGAAATCGCGGAAAGCGTTCGTCGGCAGGTATTTCAGCATCAGCCATGCGGCGACGGCATTGATGACGGCGAGGCCGAACAGCACGCCTGCTATGGAGACGCCGGCTGCCTGGATGGCGGCGACAAGACCGCCGCCGATGGTCATGAAGCCGGCGCTGACGACGTTGACCGCGGCGACGACACGGGCACGGCGATCCTCCGGCGCCCAAGCCTGCACCGCCGCAAAGGTCGGCACGACGAGGAAGGCGCCGGCAATCGCCAGACCGGCCAGGTCGATGGCGACGCGGATGGTGTTCTGGCCGGCAAAGAAGGCGCTGAGCGTCTGCGCCTGGGCAGAGGCTTGCAGGCCCCAGACGCTCCAGCCGAGATCAAGTCCGAACAGGGCCATCAGGGCCGTGCCGACCGGGGCCGGCAACAGCACCATGCGCCCCTGTGACATCCACGCGGCAATGGCCGAGCCGATGGCGACGGCGACCGCGAAGACGGCGAGATAGGCGGTCACGGCGATTTCGGTGCCGCCGAGCGAATCCTTGACCATGGGGGGCAGGATGGACAGGATGATGGCGCCGACCAGCCAGAACCAGGACGCCATCAGCGCCGCCCGCCAGATGCGCTGGTTTGTGCGCAGCTCGCTGACCAGCCGCCAGGTGGAGCGCAGGACGTTCTTGTCGATCACCAGGTTCGGTGCTGCCGATCCGGTCGCCGGGATGTAGCGGCTGACGAACCAGCAACCGACGGCGAGGATCATCATCATCGGACCGAAGACCGCGATGCCGATGCCGTCGGCCGAGACAATGCCGCCGACGATCGTGCCGCCGAGGATGGCGGCGAAGGTGGCCGACTCGATCCAGGCGTTGGCGCGCGGCAGCTCCTTGCGCTCGAGGTGATCCGGCAGGATGCCATATTTGATCGGGCCAAACAGCGCCGAAATGACGCCGAACAGGAACAGCGCCGTCAACAGCACCGGGATTGACGAGAGCGCGATGCCGATGACCGCCAACAAGGCGGCGCCGATCTCGACGAGCTTCAGCTTGCGCGCCACGGCAGCCTTGTCGAAGCGGTCGGCGATCTCACCGCCAAGCGCGGACAGAAGCAGGAAGGGCGCCATGAAAACAGCACCCGCCAAGGTAACCAACGACGCCGCCTTGTCCGCCGCCAGCGTGAACAGGATGAGGAACACCAGCGTGTTCTTCAGGAAATTGTCATTGAAGGCCGAGAGGAATTGCGTCCAGAAGAGAGGCGCGAAGCGCCGTGACGTCATCAGATGGTTGTTCATGGCAATTTCCATTGGGCAAGGTATCGAGCAATCCGAATGGATCGAGCGGTTGCTTGCACGGTTTGAGCCTCGTTGTTAGCGGGAACCGGATTACACTTCGTTACTGCGGTTGATATCCATCAGCAGCTTTTCGGTCTTGGCATCTTTCAACCTGCTGATGAAGCGGCCCGCTTCCTCCGCGTCACGCAACGCCTTGGTGATGGTGACGGAGGTTTTCCAGGTGCTTGAATGGTTGGGAGCATAGCTGGGCATCGATATGATCCTTTCGTTTCAGGGTTAAGTTGGGTCGGCGCTGGTCTGTTTCAGGCCGGAAACTATCAGGCCGGCTTCGTCGTCGTCTGCCGTCCGAGCACGGCGTCGGCACTGCTCCTGAGCGATCCGCCGCACCCGGCGGCTGGATTACTTCCATGAACGTTGTTCATGAATGCAACATAGCACATCGTGAACAGCGTTCAAGAGAAAAATGAACGCCGTTCAAAAATTTCGGATGGAGAAGGCTGAAGAGGATGAAAGGGGGTGGATGTCAGGCCTCGCCGGCGAGTCAGCCGTTGATGTCATCGCCGGTCCGGACCTTGTGTCATACTGATTTTGTCAAATCGCAACCTCGGCCAATCCGAGATGGCGTTCGATCGTGTTGGCCTGTTCGACGATGCGTCTTATCTCGGACCGGCTGAGCACGCGTGGCGCCGGTCCCGCCTGGGCGTCTGAAACGTTCCGGCCCACGGCGCGACCCGGCAACCTACGATCTCACTCCTCCGCCGGCCCGTAGAGGCTGAACTGGTCGAGCAGCGCCCGTTGCCGGTCGGCACTTTCGACAAGCAGCCCGGTGTAGCGATCGATGATCCGGTTGCGATGATCCGGATCGGAAACGGAGGAAAGTGTACCCACGATCGCTGCGACCTTTTCCGAGGCCTGCCGCAGTTCGTCCAGGAGCTCCGCCTTGCCGCCGACTTCAGTAACCACCTGCTTCGTCACCTTGCCGATGCCGGCGGGCGTGCGGCTGCCGACTGACACATAACCCTCCGGCAGATCTCCCTTGAGATTGGTGACCGACTTGAAACGGATGACGTCGAAGACCTGGTCGACTGCCTGCTTCGCACCGGTCACCCGGGAGGGATGATCGGTGTCGGCGGCAGCGTGCGGCAGCAGCTCCAGCCTGCCCTTATGGCGCTCTTCGAGCGGCAGGTAAGGAAGCATCGGCCCGCTGAGTCTGCCGGTCGCTGCGTCCTTGAAGAGATCGGCGTCGATCGCCGCGTGCGCGATCTTGCCGGTCGACAGCGCCTCGTCGAGCGCGGCGGCATCGACGACCTCGCCCCGGTCGTAGTTGACCAGCACCGCGGCGTCGTTCATCACGTCGAACACCTTCGCATCGACGGTTCCGGCGTTGGAATAGACGCCTCTCGCCGCATCCAGGCGGCCGAGACCGATGTGCACAGAGAGCACGTCCGCGCCGGTTGCCGCGGCAACCGGACTTGCGGCATGTTCGAAGCCTTCCGCCTCGATCCAGCGCTTGTGATGCTCGCGGGCGTAGATCGCCACCTTCATGCCGAAGGCCTTGGCGAGCTTGGCGACTTCGCGGCCGATGTTGCCGTAGCCGAGAACGGCGATCTTGCGGCCCTCGAGCTTAGCGGTGGGAAAATCCTTGAGCTGTCGGCCGGTGTCGAAGTCGCCGCCGGCGACCATCCGGTGCAGCCTGCCGACCGGCAGATCCGGAACAACTCTCAGGATCGCCTTCATCGCCATCTGGGCGGTCGCCCGGCTGTTGATACCCGGCGTGTTCATCAGCGGCGCTTCGCCGCCCTCGCCATTGCCGCCGCCCCAGGAGGCCGAGCCCATGTTGCCGGTGCCGGCGCCAATGCGCACGCCACCGAGCGGGAATACGGAGTCCTTCGGGATGAAGGTCGCCGCCGCGATCAGCGCGTCGTACTGGCCCTTGTCTGTCTGCGGAAGGATCTCCGCCTCGGTGCTCAGGTTGGGCTGGTAGAAGAAATGGATGCGGCCCTTCTCAAGCGCCGACCGCTCGCCGAGCGGTCCGAGGTGGAAGACCCCCCCCTTTTTCTCGATGTAGGCCTTTATCTCGCTGTGATCCGGCCGGCCGTCGGCGCCGAAGCGCAGGCCGACCAGATCGGCGATCAACACCGCATAGGCGCGCGCGGGGTCGTCCTTGCGGACGCCGTCGCCTGTCTTGGTCGGGGCCTCGAAAACGACGCCGTTCTTCGCCAGTTCCTCTTCGAGAACGACGATCTTGGCGCGCAGATAGGCGTATTGCAGATTCTCCAGCAGCGCGACGATATCTTCGGGCTGGCGGATGCCACCGACCCAGGCGCGATAGTCGCCTGGCGTTCCCGGGAAGGCATTGACGTAGCGGGCCGCGTCTAGGCCGGGCTCATATTCGCCGTTCGGATGGGTGATACCCTCATAGCCGAGCAGTTGTTTCGACCGGGCGATGATGCGGGCGTGGATGCCGGGGTCGGTGATGCCGTCGTCCTCGACCTTAAGGAGCGTTACCGCCGCGCCGCGCCGTTCGGCATCGGTGACTGTCAGCGATAGCATCGGGTGCGACTTGACCCACTCGTCGATCACCTTGCGATTGGTGGCGGAACGACGGTTCAGCTCGACGACGGAGCCAACCCGAGCCTCCGACTGTAAAAGGCCGAAGGTGGTCTCGGCAAAGGCAAGTGCGCTATAGGTGTTGATTACGCCGCCGAGCATGCGGTCTTCTGCAGCGTCGTAGAATGGCCCGGCATCTACGGAGCGCTTGGCCGAAAGCGGTAGCTTAGGGTCGATCGGTGGTGCGATCTTCAGCTGGCGCGGGATCGCCCAGGCGGGATCTTGCTGGTTCTTTTCGATCAGTGCCAGGGCGTGCGACGTGAAGGAGGCGACAAAATAGCCTGACACCCCGCCGATCGCCTTCTGGAACGGCATGAACAGGCAGCACTTCGCCATCACGGCGTCGACGAGTTCGGGCTCCCACGGCATGGCACCGAGCATCGAAGTGGCATCGAACACCGCATGGCGGTTTGCCGGATCGCCGTCTATCCAGCTCAGCAGTTCGTGGATCTCGGCACTGGTATAGGCATTGGCCCCGGTCGTCTCGTGGCCGACGCCGACGAAGATCGAGACGCCGAGGGCGGAGAGCTCGGCTGCCGTCGGGATCACGCCTTCGGAGACGGCGAAATGAATACGGCTCTCGCAGCCTTTTTCGGCGAAACGCTGCATCTCGATCAACTGGGTGGCCCAGGACTGGCGGAAGAAACCAGCGGCCCTGGATAGATCGCTCTCTGGCTGCGGCGTATCGACATAGACGCGTTGGGAGGCGTCGTTGGCGTTCATCAGGTGCTGGACGCAGACAGTGAAGCCGCTATGGCCACCGCCGAGTCCCACCGCCATGCGATTCGTCTTCGGGAAGTGGAAATAGCGATGGATCGCCCGCATCATGTCGGTCAGGATCTTGTCCGCCGGATAGCCGCGGTGCATGCTGCGGGAAATCTCGGCGGTGGTGAAGCCTCCGATGTCGTTACCCCTGTCGTCGAACTTCCGATAGGTCTTCTCAATCCAGGCGTCGAAGGCGATGCGCCGCAGGCGGCTGTCCACTTCGTCGGTGGTCGCATCGGTGATCGGGCCGACACCGAAGAACGGGTTCGACGGCAATTTTGGCGCGCCCGATCCGGTCAGTTGGAGTGCCTTCAGTCGCTGTTCCTGCATCTGCGCGATATTCATGATGATCTGCCTATCTGTTTTCCAGGGCGGGGGGCGGATAGTGGATCGAACACGAAAGAAAAAAGACGCTAACTGCGCCGAAGCGCACGCTGAATGCGTCATGGTTGCGCTGCAACGAGGAATTGCTGCCGCACGTGCATGGCTGCGATCGATGGTCCTTGAGCTTCGCAGGCGACGGAAATGGCCGCCTTCCATGCGGGTGTTCAGTCAATCAAGCCACAAATTGGAGCGCCGAGCGCACTCAATATTCGCCTGCTCGTGCCGCTGCGTCTGAGGCGCGCATTGGGGCCTCTGAACAACGGACGTCAGTCGCCATTATGAAATATATTTCATATAGTGAATTTTATTGACAGCGTCGGAAAAGCCGGTAATTGTCGGGGCGTCGGGTTTCTGGAGGATGTCCGGCGTCAATCAATCCAGACAGCGAGACGCTGCGGCGTTCGCAATTGTCATTGAGCATGGCTTCGGCCAAGGGAGGAATCTTGCGCAAATTTCTGAGCACGCTCGCCATGGCGGCGGCTGCGTCGACCATCTTGGTCTCGACCCAGGCCAACGCCGAAACCGCCAACCCGTTCAAATGCGAGCCGGGTGAAAAATATGTCATGAACGTCATGGTCTCGGGCGTCGAATATTGGTTCCCGGTCTATGAGATGTTCAAGCAGGCCGGGCAGCAGTTCGGCTGCGAGACCGAATACACCGGCACGCCGGAATATGACGTGAACAAGCAGATAGCCACTTTCGACCAGGCACTGGCGCAGAAGCCGGCCGGCATCCTCGTGCATCCGATGAATTCCGATCCGTTCATCGAGCCGATCAACCGCGCCACCGACGGCGGCACCGCAGTGGTGACTTTCGCCGCCGACTCGCCCAATTCCAAGCGTGTCTCCTACATCACCTCCGACAATGTCGCCGAAGGCACCTATGCCGCCGACGCCGTCGCCGAGGCGATGGGCGGCAAGGGCGAATATGCCGTTCTCGAGAACCCCGGCCAGGACAATCATGACAAGCGCATCTCGGCCTTTGTCGCCCGCATGGAAGCCAAATGGCCTGATATGAAGCTGGTCGGCCGCGCCGCGTCCAACCAGGACCCGACCAAGGCCTATCAGGCAGTGCTCAGCCTCGCTCAGGCCCATCCCGATCTCGGCGCCGTCTTCATGCCGGAAGCCAATTCGGCCATCGGCGCGGCACAAGCGGCCAAGGAAGGTGGCGGCAAGATCAGGGTCATGCTGGCCGACGTCAATGCCAAGATCCTCGACATGATCAAGGCCGGCGAAATCTTCGGCTCGGTCAACCCCAACCAGGGCATGCAGGGCTATATGGGCTTCATGCTTCTGTGGCTGGCCAAGCATCCCGAGTTGATCGACCCGATGAACGACGCCAAGCGCGCCGGCGCCAACGCGATGAAGGTGCCGTTCGTCGACAATGGCTTCTCGATCGTGACCAAGGACAATGCCGACGATTTCTATTGGGACAAGTATCTCAAGCGGCGTGGCACCAAGGGCATCGAAGAGTAATCTCGAGCCGCATCAGAGCCGGAAGGGGGCTTCCCTTCCGGCCCCCTTCAGAACTCTTTTCGCAGGAGCATGGCGTGAGCGACGCGCCCGTCCTTCAGATCCGCAACCTTTCCAAGGCGTTCGGGCCGGTCCAGGCGCTGAGTGGCGTGCAGTTCGAGCTGCGCCGCGGCGAGGTCCATGCGCTGTGCGGAGAGAACGGCGCCGGCAAGTCGACGCTGATGAATATGATCGGCGGCATCCTGCAGCCGAACGAGGGCGACATCCTGATCGACGGCAAGCCGGTGACGATCGCATCGCCCGCGGCGGCGCAGAAGATGGGCATCGCGCTGGTGCATCAGGAAATCGCGCTCTGCCAGGATGCAACGGTTGCCGAGAACATCTGCATGGCGGCGATCAACGCCCGGCGCGCGCCGCTGATGAATTTCCAGCAGGTCCATGCAGACGCCGAGAAGACGATGAACCGGCTTGCGCCTATTGCGGTGCGCACCAAGGTCGCGGACCTTTCCATTTCCAGCCAGCAACTGGTCGAGATCGCCAAGGCACTGACGCTGGACTGTAAGGTGCTGATCCTCGACGAGCCGACCGCAGCACTGACCGAAACCGAGGCGCAGCGCCTGTTCGCAATCGTGCGCGGGCTGAAGCATCGCGGCATTTCAGTCATCTACATCAGCCATCGCATGGCCGAGATCTTTTCGCTGTGCGACCGCGTCACCGTCTTCCGCGACGGGCGCTATGTCGCGACCGAGGCCATCGAGGCGACGTCGCCCAACGACGTGGTCCGCAAGATGGTCGGCCGCGAGATCACTCAGCTCTATCCCGACAAGCTTCCTGCCGATGCAAAGCCTGGCCGCGCACTGCTCTCGGTGAGTGGCCTGTCGGATGGTATCCGTTTCGCCAATCTCGATCTCGAATTGCGGGCCGGCGAAATTCTCGGCATCGGCGGCCTCATCGGCGCTGGTCGCAGCGAGATCGCGCAGACGATCTGCGGGCTGAGGCCTGCGACCGCCGGCAGCGCCGTACTTGGCGGAAAAAGCGTTGCGATCCGCAGCTATGCCGACGCCGTGCGCGCTGGCCTCGTCTATCTCTCCGAGGATCGAAAGGGTTCCGGCGTCTTCCTCGATCTGTCGATCGCAGCCAATGTGTCGGCACTCGACCTCGGCAAGCTTACCGGCCGTTTCGGCCTGCTCGACCGCCACGCCGAAGCAGATCAGGCGACCAGCCTAGCCAAGCGGCTCGGCGTGCGCATGGCCGGCATCGATGCGGCTGTATCGACGCTTTCTGGCGGCAATCAGCAGAAGGTGGCGATTGCCAAGCAGCTTTCAGTCGCACCGAAGGTCATCATCATGGACGAGCCGACGCGCGGCATCGATGTCGGCGCCAAGGTCGAAATCCATCGCCTGCTGAGAGACCTCGCCAATCAGGGCGTCGGCATCATCGTCATCTCCTCGGAACTGCCCGAACTCATCGGTCTGTGCGACCGGGTGGCTGTGGTGCGCGAAGGCCGCATCGCCGGCGAGCTTGGGACAGGTCAACTCAACGAAGAAGCGATCATCATGCTGGCCTCCGGCGTGCAGCCGAACGCAGTGTATGAGGGGCAGGCCCAGAATGTCGCCTAGCACGGGAGAAACCACGATGCATGCCGAGATCAGGATGGCGGAAGCCAGCCGACGTGTCAGCTTCGCTCGGCTCGCCTCGATGCGCGAAGCCGGCTTGATCGTGATCATCCTGGCGCTGTGCATTGCCATGAGTTTCGCCTCGCCGCATTTCCTCACCTGGGGCAACTTCCGCGCCATGCTGATGAGCTTCTCGATCGAAGGCATCGTCGTCGTCGGCATGACCATCCTGCTGATCGTCGGCGGCATCGACCTTTCAGTGGGTTCGGTTGTCTGCTTCTCGATGGTGGTTTCGGGGGCGCTGTTCCTGGCCGGGCTGGATCCTTGGACGGCGAGCCTGATCGGCATTGCAGTAAGTGCGCTGATCGGCGCGGTGATGGGCTTCTTCGTGACGGTGGTGGGGCTGAACCATTTCATCACCTCGCTTGCGGCGATGGTGATCGTGCGTGGTCTGTGCCTGGTCATCACCAAGGGTACGCCACTGTCGTTGTTCACGCTGCCGCCGGAATTCAAGGCGATTGGCCAGGGCAACCTCCAGGGCGTTCCCTATGTCATCATCATCTTCGTGGTCGTGGTGGCGATCTTCGATTTTCTGCTGCGGCGCGCCACCGCCTTCCGCAAGGTGTTCTACACCGGCTCGAACGAGAAGGCGGCGCAGTTCTCCGGCATCAAGACCAACCAGGTGAAGTTCTGGGTAACGGTGCTGTGCGCGACGCTCTCCGGCTTTGCGGGTGTGATCTACATGGCGCGTTTCGGCGCCGCCACGCCGACCTTCGGCGCTGGCATGGAGCTCAACGTGATCGCGGCGGCCGTCATCGGCGGCGCCTCGCTCAAGGGCGGCTCGGGCACGATCTTCGGCGCCATCCTCGGCATGGCGCTGTTGTCGGTGGTCACCAGTTCGCTGATCCTGCTCGACATCTCCGTCTACTGGCAGGACATGATCAAGGGCTGCATCCTCCTGGCGGCGGTGTCGGCCGACCACTTCCTGCACCGTAAGAAGTCCTGAGTTCGAGACGATAGAGCGATCATGGCACCCCCAAACACACGCGACGACATCTCGACCGTCCGCCAGATGCATCAGGCGCTTGTCCTCCACTACATGGAGGGCAAGACGCAGGCCGAGATCGCCAGGGAACTCGGCATCTCGCATGCCACCGTCAACCGTCTGATCAAGCGCGGCCACCAGCTCGGCCTGGTCGAGATCAAGATCAAGTCGCCGATCGATCATCTGGTTGATCTCGAAGCGCGGCTGGTGGGGCTCGGCGGCATCGAGCGTGCGGTCGTGGTGCCAACGGTCTCGGAAAACCCGCAGACGGCGCTGCTGCGGGTTGGCGAGGCAGCCGCCAACCTCCTGCTCGAAACGATCAAGGATGGCGACACCATCTCGATCACCGGCGGCAAGGGCGTCAGCGCGCTGGTCGCCGGGCTGAAGCCCGGCCGCAGCTTTGACGTCGAAGTCATTCCGGCGACCGGGCTCGTGCAGGGCAAACACTACACCGACGTCAATCACGTCGCTTCGCTGATGGCCGACAGACTGGGCGGCCGCGCCTACCAGATCCATGCGCCGCTATTTGCCGACACGCCGGAACAGCGCGAGATGCTGATGGGCGTGCGCGCGGTGGCGGACGTGTTTCGCCGGGCGCGCGAGGCCGATGTCGCGGTGGTCGGCATCGGTTCGATCCTGACCGACGATTCCAGCTATTACGACCTGCATCCCTCCTCCAGCGCCGACCGCCAGGCTATCGAACGCTCGGGCGCATCCGGCGAATTGCTGGCACACCTGATCGACCGAAACGGAAAGCTCAGCGACTACACGCTCAACCGCTCGCTGGTGTCGCTCACCCTTGACGAATTCGCCACCATTCCGCGCTCCATCGGCGTCGCCAGCGGCCCGAGCAAGATCGCGCCGATCCTCAGCGCCATGCGCGGCAATCATCTCGACATCATCGTAACCGACGAGGCCACCGGCCTTGGCATTCTCGACCTTGCCGAAAGAGAGGCAGCATGAGTTCAGAACAAATCCTGCGTGCGATCGGCGCGTCCGGCATCCAGGCATCCGCCGTTGGTCTCGGCACTTGGGCGATCGGCGGCTGGATGTGGGGCGGAACCGACGAGCAAGCCTCGATCCGCGCCATCGAAGCCTCCATCGACGCCGGCGTCAGCCTGATCGACACCGCGCCTGCCTATGGCCTCGGTCGCAGCGAAGAAATCGTCGGCAAGGCGATCAAGGGCAAGCGCGACAAGGTGGTGATCGCCACCAAATGCGGGCTGAACTGGCATTCCGGCGAGGGCAACCATTTCTTCGACCAGGACGACAAGCCGGTGCACCGCTATCTCGGCGCCGACGGCATCGCCTATGAGCTGGAACAGAGCCTGAAGCGGCTCGGCACCGACTACATCGACCTCTACATCACCCACTGGCAGGACCCGACCACGCCGATCGCCGAGACGATGGCGGCATTGGAGAGGCTGAAGGCGTCCGGCAAGATCCGGGCGATCGGCGCAAGCAATGTCAGCACCGGGGACCTTGAGCACTATGTCGCTGCCGGCCAGCTCGACGCCATCCAGGAACGCTATTCGATGATCGACCGCGAGATCGAAGAGACGCTGCTGCCGATCACGCGCAAGCATGACGTGGCGACGCTGAGCTACTCCTCGCTGGCGCTCGGCCTGCTCACCGGTTCGGTCGATCCGGGGCGCAGCTTCACCGGCGACGACCAGCGCAAGGACAATCCGCGCTTCTCGGCCGGGAACCGACAGAAGGTGGCGGCGCTCAAGCAGGCCATCCGCCCGATCGCCGAACGGCACGAAGCCTCGATGGCCCAGATCGTGATTGCCTGGACCCTGGCGCAGCCTGGCATCACCTTTGCGCTATGCGGCGCCCGCAATGCCGATCAGGCGCTCGACAATGCGCGTGCCGGCGAGATCAGGCTCAGCCGCGATGAACTGGCCGCCATAGACACAGCGATAGCCATGCATCTCTCCCAGATGGCTGCCTGAGCAAACGAGGCATTTCCGCAATGAAGCGCAATGAAACACTCGCCGCGCTGCGAGAGCGGCCCGACATTGCCGTGCTGATCATCGGCGGCGGCATAAACGGCATCAGCGTCTTTCGCGAGCTTGCCCTGCAAGGCGTCGACGTGCTGCTCGCCGAGAAGGGCGATTATTGCAGCGGCGCCAGCGCAGCGCTTTCGCGCATGGTGCATGGCGGCCTGCGCTATCTGGAGAATGGCGAGTTCAAGCTGGTCAGGGAATCGCTGCGGGAACGCGACCGGCTCTTGAGGAATGCGCCGCACTACGTCGCGCCGCTGCCGACGACGGTGCCGATCTTCGACATCTTCTCCGGCATCGCCAATGGCGCCGTTCGCTTCCTCGGCCTCACCCGGCGGCCGAGCCGGCGCGGAGCACTCGTCATCAAGGCCGGGCTGACGCTCTATGATGTCTTCACGGCATCGCGCCGGCTGATGCCGACCCATCGCTTCCGAGGGCGCAACGAAACGCTCCAGACGTGGCCGGCCATCAATCCGGCGACCCGTAGTTCGGCGACCTACTACGACGCCTGGGTGAGTCGACCCGAGCGGCTTGGCCTTGAGATGCTGAACGACGCGATGGCGGCTTCACGCGCCGCGCGTGCGCTGAACTATGCGCGGATCGGCTCCGACGAAGACGGCCTCACGCTGACCGATACCGTTTCGGGGGAGACCCTGCCGCTGCGCCCGCGCCTGGTCATCAATGCCACCGGCGGCTGGATCGACCTGACGAACAAGGCGATCGGCGCGCCAGCACCGCGCATGATGGGCGGCACCAAAGGCTCGCACCTGATCGTCGACAACCGGGAACTCCATGACGCGCTTGGTGCGAACATGGTCTATTACGAGAACGAGGACGGCCGCATCTGCATCCTGTTTCCCTATCTCGGCAAGGTCCTGATCGGCTCGACCGAAATCCGCGTCGACGATCCCGACACCGTGCGCTGCGAGGACGACGAACTCCAGTACATCCTGCAGTCGCTGGCCTTTGTCTTCCCATCGATCAAGATCGCCAAGCATGAGATCGTCTTCCGCTTCTCGGGCGTCAGGCCGTTGCCAGCCAGTAAGGACAGTTTCACGGGCCGCATCCCGCGCGACCATTTCTGCGAATTCGTCGAGCCGGTTGGCAACCTGCCGGCGACGCTCTGTTTGATCGGCGGCAAGTGGACGACGTTCCGCTCGTTTGGCGCGCTGGCAGCCGACATGGCGCTGGAGCGGTCGGGGCTGGTACGCACGGTCGGTACCGAGGATCTCGCCATCGGCGGCGGCCGCGATTTTCCTTCCGATCCCGCAGACTGGTGCGCCAGGCTGGCGGTGGAACACGGATTGACGATGCCCCGCGCGCAAAATCTTCTGGAGCGCTACGGCACATCCGCGGCCGGAATTGCGGCGGCAATTTCGGCGCTGCCGGACCCGATGTTGCCTGGCACGGATTATTCCACAGGCGAAATCCGGCTGATCATCGAGCGTGAGCACGTCGAGTCGCTGGCTGACATTTTCCTGCGTCGTACCACCACAGCCATAGCAGGCGACCTGACATGCCAACTGGTCGATGCCGTGCTTTCAATCCTGGCCATCTGCAAAGGCTGGAGCACGGCGCAGGCCGATACCGAACGCGGCGCCTTTCTGTCGCTGCTCGAGCGTCAGCACGGCGTCCTTCTGCCGAACCTTCCCGGCGAAAACAACAAAAGGAACGCAATATGCGCGTGAACAAGAAAGTCCGCATGAACCGGCTGTTCGGCAAAGGCCGCTGCCTCGACGTTGCCATTGATCATGGCGTCTGCAACGAGCCGAGCTTCCTTGTTGGGTTGGAAGACATGGCCGGCGTGGTCGAAAAGCTGGCGAAGGCCGGGCCGGACGCTATCCAGATGAACTATGGGCAGGCCGACCTGCTGCAAAACTTGCCCGGCAAGGACAAGCCGGCACTGGTGATGCGCATCGACATGGGCAACCCGTACAACAAGGTGCGCCACCGGGCGATGTGGGCGGTGCTGCAAAACGAGGTCGAACCGCTGATCGGCGCCATCGAGATGGATGCCGCCTGCGTGGTCGTGAACCTGTTCATGCTGCCTGACGAACCGGATCTCTTCCGCCAATGTGTTCAGAACATCTCCCGCGTACGCGCCGACTGCGAAAAGTACGGCATGCCGCTGATGATCGAGCCCCTGGCCATGCTGCCGGTCGCGGAGCATGGCGGCTACATGGTCGACGGCGATGCCGGGAAGATCGTCACGCTGACGCGGCTGGCGCGCGAGATGGGTGCCGATGTCATCAAGGCAGACCCGACGGCCGACCCCAACGACTTCCACCGCGTGGTCGAGGCGGCGCGCTGCCCGGTGCTCGTACGCGGCGGCGGCAAGGAGGATCTGCACGCCGTGTTCGACAAATCGGCAACGCTGATGGCGCAAGGCGCACTGGGTATGGTCTATGGACGCAACATCTATCAGCACGCCAATCCGAGCGCCGTCGTGCGGGGCCTGATGGCGATCATCCATGACGGCGCCGATGGCGCCGCCGCCTGGGATCTGTACAACCAGGCGTAAGGCGGCCGACTGCGGGAGGAGCCAATGAGCGGTTACATTCTGGGCCTTGATGCGGGCAATACAGTCATCAAGGCGATCATCTTCGACATGACGGGACGCGAATTGGCGCTCGCGGCGCTCGACGGGCATTCGTCGATGCCGAAGCCCGGCCATGTCGAGCGCGATCTCGGCGAGCTCTGGCGCAACGCCGTCACAGTGATCGGCCGCTGCATCGCGGAGGCCGGCATCAACGCCGGTGACATCGTCGCAATCGGCTGCGCCGGGCACGGCAACGGCCTTTATGCGCTCGACCGGGCGGGTGCGCCGCTGATCGGCATCCAGTCGCTCGACACCCGCGCCGTCGGCATAGTCGGCGAATGGGCGAAGAGTAATGTCGGCGACCGCACATATCAATTTTGCCTGCAAAAACCCTGGGCCGCGCAGACGCCGACCTTGCTCGCCTGGCTGAAGCGGTTCGAACCGGAGCTGTTCGGCCGCATCGGCACGGCATTTTTGTGCAAGGATTTTGTCGTCAACAGACTGACCGGCGCGCGCTCCACGGATGCCACCGACATGTCCGGTTGCGGTTTGCTGTCGATGCCGGGACGGCGCTACGAGCAGGATTTGCTCGAGGCCTATGGCCTTGGCGACTGCGCCGACCTGCTGCCGCCGGTCCTGGAATCGGCCGAGATTGCCGGCCATGTCACTCGCGATGTTGCGTCGCTCACCGGCCTGCGCGCCGGCACTCCCGTCGTGGCAGGCCTGTTCGACGTCGTCGCCAGCGCCATCGGGTCCGGCGTCACCCGCACGGGTGCCGCTTCGATCATCGCCGGTACCTGGAGCATCAACCAAGTCATCACCGACGAGCCGATCCGCGAGCCGTCGATCTTCATGCTGTCGACCTTCGACCCGACGCGCTATCTGGCGATTGAATCCAGCGCTACTTCGGCCACCAATCTGGAATGGATCGTCCGCGAATTCCTCGACCATGCACCGGAAGGAAAGTCGCCGTTCGAACTGTGCAGCGACCTTGTCGCGTCCGTCGATCCGTCCGGCGACATCCCGATCTACCACCCCTTCCTCTACGGCTCACAGAAGAACGGCCAGGCGCGCGCCGGCTTCTATGGCATGGCTGGCTGGCACACGCGGGCGCATATGCTGCGTGCCCTGTTCGAGGGCGTTGTGTTCGAACACAAACGACATATCGAAACGCTCTATGCAGCGGGCGCGGGGTTCGATGAAGCGGTGTTGTCCGGCGGCGGCTCACGCAGCGGCGTCTGGCCGCAAATTTTTGCCGACGTGCTTGGCGTACCGGTCACCGTCGCGAAGAGCCGCGAAACCGGCGCGCTGGGAGCGGCGATTGCGGCAGGTACCGGCGTCGGCGTCTTTGCGGATTTCGCCGCCGGTGCCACGGCGATGACCTCGGCCGCGCGCCGCTATGCGCCGAACGATGCGGTTGCCCCAGCCTATGCCGCGCGCTACCAGCTCTATGGCGAGATCAACGAGGCAATGGCCCCGATGTGGGAACGCATCGCCAGCCGACGGGCGCTCCGGTGAACGTCGCTCGTCCATCCAATTTCGGTGAATTCGACTATGTCGTCGTCGGCGCCGGTTCGGCGGGCTGCGTGCTCGCCAACCGGCTCTCCGCCGACCCGCGAAACAAAGTCCTGCTGCTCGAAGCCGGCGGCAGCGACCGCTACCATTGGATCGATATCCCGATCGGCTATCTTTATTGCATGGGCAACCCCCGCACCGACTGGCTGATGAAGACCGAGCCGGACCTGGGGTTGAACGGGCGCAGTCTCAACTATCCACGCGGCAAGGTGCTTGGCGGCTGTTCCTCGATCAACGGCATGATCTATATGCGCGGCCAGGCCGCCGACTATGATGGCTGGCGGCAGGCCGGCAATGCCGGATGGGGCTGGGACGACGTGCTGCCCTATTTCCGCAAGTCGGAGGATTATCACAGTGGCGCCAGCGCGATGCATGGTGCCGGCGGCGAGTGGCGTGTCGAGCGGCAACGGCTGTCCTGGCCGATCCTCGACGCCTTTCGCGATGCTGCCGAAGAGCTCGCAATTCCGCGCACTGAAGACTTCAACCAGGGCACGAATGAAGGCTCGGGCTATTTCGAGGTCAACCAGAGGAAGGGTGTACGCTGGAACGCTTCCAAGGCCTTCCTGCGTCGCATAAAGGGCCGCACCAATCTTCGTATCCTGACCGGTGCCGAAACGGAACGGCTGGAGTTCGACGGCAGCCGCGTCACAGGCGTCGTCTTCCGTCAAGGCGGTGCGCTGCATTTCGCCAGCGCCCGCGAAACCATTCTGGCCGCCGGCGCCATCAATTCGCCGAAGCTCTTGGAACTCTCCGGCGTCGGACAGGCAGAACTCCTGTCGCAGCTTGGCATCCAGGTCCGGCACGCCTTGCCGGGTGTCGGCGAAAATCTGCAGGACCATCTGCAGATACGCATGGTCTTCAAGGTCAAGAACGCCGTTACCCTCAACCAGCGCTACCACAATCTTTTCAGCCGCGCGGCGATGGGGGCCGAATATGCCCTGTGGCGCAGCGGGCCGCTGTCCATGGCGCCAAGCCAACTCGGCATCTTCGCCCGTTCCGATCCGCGGCTCTCAACACCCGATCTCGAGTATCACGTGCAACCGCTCAGCACCGACCGACTGGGCGAGCCGTTGCATCGTTTCCCGGCCGTGACCGTCTCGATCTGCAACCTGCGCCCTGAGAGCAGGGGCACCGTGCATATGGCAACGCACGAACCGCGACAGCCCGCGAAGATCCGGCCGAACTATCTTTCGACGAATGGCGACCGCAGCATCGCAGCGGCCTCGATCGAGCATGCTCGGCGGCTGATGAAGGCGAAGGCCATTGCTCGCTTCTCGCCGGAAGAGATGTTGCCAGGACCGCAATTCTCCAGCCACGATGATTTGGTGCGCAAGGCGGGCGACATCGCCACGACCATCTTTCACCCGGTCGGAACCTGCAAGATGGGGGCGGACAGGATGGCCGTGGTCGACGACCGCTTACGCGTCCATGGCCTTGCCGGCCTGCGCATCGCCGACGCCTCGATCATGCCTTCCATCGTTTCCGGCAACACCAACTCGCCGGTCATCATGATCGCCGAGAAGGCGGCGGAGATGATCTTGCAAGACGCGTTGCGGTAGCCTAGGTTTCCGCCACACCACCGAGTCTCGCCAAATCGCCGACCTCAACGAGAGGAACATGCGTCCCCAAAACGGCCAAGTCAGTTTGAAATCTCTGACCTGAACTTGCTTGGCGGCTGCCCGAACGTCTTGTGGAAGACCTTCGAGAAATGCGAGGCGTTTTCAAACCCGACCTCGATGGCAATCTCGATCATCGGGGCCTTGGTCTGCATCAGGAGGCGCTTCGCCCGCTCAAGACGCACTCTTAGGTAAACCAGTGCCGGAGAGTTCTTTGTTTCTTCCCTGAAGAGGCGCTCGAGCTGCCTCCGGGACAATCCGACAGATGCCGCCAATTTCGGTATGGAGAGTTTGTTGTCGACATGGTTCTCCATGATGATGAGCGCCGCCTTGAGCCGGGGATTTTTGCACTCTATGAAAGGGGGCCTGCGCGGCTGGATGTCCGAGGGCGAGCGCGCCTTCTCGATCTGCAACACTTCGAGGGCGTTTCTCTCAGCCTCATTGCTGATGTGACGCCTGACGATTGAAGCGGCCATGTCAGCCGCGCTGCTGCCCCCGGCACAAGAACCTCTGGCATGGTCAAGATTAAACAAGCGGTCCGCCCTGACGTCATGATCCGGGAAGCGCTGGCGGAAAGCCTCATAATGGAGCCAGCTGACGCAGGTCCGATGGTATTTCATCAGGCCCGCCTCAGCCAGGATGAACGTGCCCGTGCAAACCCCGATCAAGGGAACCTTGCTGGCGGCCGCTCTCTTCAGGTAGCTGACTGTCTCGCTGTCGACCGGGAACTCATTGTTGAGCAGACCGCCGACGACAACGATGTAGTGCAATTCCCTGGGGTCCACGAAATCCGATGTCGGAGCGACCTGCACACCACAACTCGAGGTGATCAGGTGCCTGGTGCTCGCCAGCACTTGCCAATCAGCCAACACCCTCCCAGACCTGTCGGTCTCGTCGCTCGCCAATCTGAGAGTGTCGACGAACAATGCGAACGCGGAAAGAGTGAAGGAACGAGCGAGGATAAAGCCGATCTTCAATCGGCCAACCCCCGGAGCTTCATTGGCTGCTTTCATGGCCTAACCCTCTGCCTATCTGGCCGCCAGCGCTAGAGCGGTTCAGCTTTTGATGGAATCGCCGACCCGCTCTAAGCTTTTGTTTTTACGCAATTCCGGACGGAAAACCGCTGCGCACTTTTCCTGGAATTGCTCTAGCGCCGTCTGAGACGCTGCGTCCGGACCAGCTTCGATCGCAGTGTCGAAACCGTTTTCCCGCATCGCAATGATGCCAGCCGCTGTCGTCCCGTTGTGGTCCACGAACGACTCGACCGTCGTAGAACAGGTGCCGTCGATCGCCGTTCCTGCCATCCAACTCCGCCGATCACACCCCCGCGCCTGATGTCTCCGGCGCTCGACTTCGGCTACTTGATCTGGAAGCCGTGGGCCAACGGATCGCGATCGTCGACGAAGATAGTATTGTGGCCGATGATCCGCGCCCAGCCGCCGACACTGGGCTTTATGCCCTTGAAGCGGCCTATGTCTGCCTCCGCCTCGACGCGGCCCTCGAACACCGTGCCGATCAGGCTTTCCTGGCGGAACGTGTCGCCGACCTTCAGTCGTCCCTTGCCATGGAGTTGCGCCATGCGGGCCGAAGTTCCCGTGCCGCCCGGCGAACGGTCGATCGCCTTGTCGCCGTAGAACACCGCGCCGCGGCCGTCGGCATTGCTGCTCGATGGCGCGTCGCACCAGATGGCGTGATGCACGCCGCGTATTTTCTCGTCCTCGGGATGGACTGGATCGCAGACGGGTTCGAGCGCTTCGCGGAGAGCGCGGCTGAGGTCCACGATGTCGCTCGCCGATAGGCCGTCCAGGCCCTGCCATGTTTCCTGCGGCTCGACGACGGCGTAGTAGTTGCCGCCATAGGCGATGTCGACGACGAGCCAACCGAGACCAGGGACATCGACGGCGACGTCCGCGGCATGCAGATAGCTGGCAACATTGAACATGCGGACTGAGTCCACGAACTCGCCCGGCTTCTCGTACTGGATATCGACCCTGCCAGCCGGCGTCTCGATCGACAGCCTGCCCGGCACCCGGGGCGTTACGAGGCCTTCTTCGATGGCCGCCGTCACCAGGCCGATCGTGCCGGCGCCGCACATCGGCAGGCATCCGCTGACTTCGATGAAGATCACGGCGAAATCACAGTCCTGACGAAATGCGGGATAGATGATCGCGCCCGACATGATGTCGTGCCCGCGCGGTTCGAACATCAGTGCCTGACGGACCCAGTCGTGGTCGCGTAGGAGCAGGTCGCGCCGCTCGGCGATCGGGACATGGGGCAGCAAGGGGCCACCTCCCGCGACCAGCCGGACCGGATTGCCGCAGGTGTGGGCATCGATGCAGAAGAAGCTGCGGCGCATGGTATTCCCTTTGCGGTTCAGGCGGCCTTGCCTGGTCTCTGGCGGCGCTGCAGCACGCCCCTGGAGACCCTGTCGAGGAGGATGGCGACCGCAACGATCGACAGTCCGGCCCGCAGGCCCAGGCCCATTTCCATTCGCGTCAATCCCCGCGTCACCTCGGCTCCAAGACCGCCTGCTCCGACGAGGCCCGCCAGCACGACCATCGCCAGCGACAGGAGGATGCACTGGTTGAGACCGACCAGGAGTGTCGGCGTGGCCGAGGGGATTTCGATCTTGAACAGGATCGACCGCGGCGAAGTCCCGGTCGCATGGCCGAGTTCCAGGAGGTCCTTCGGCACCTGGTTGAAGGCCAGGGTGGTCAGGCGCAGCATCGGAGGTATGCCGTAGACGATCGTCGCGATGATCGCCGGAACACGGCCGAGACTGAAGATCATGACGGCAGGGATGAGATAGACCCACGGCGGCACGGTCTGCATGATGTCCAGCACGGGTCGGATCCCCGCCTCGAATTTCTTGTACCGTGATGCCAATATGCCGAGCGGGAAGGCGATCGACACGGAAATGATCACCGCCACCGTCACCAACGCCAGCGTCTGCATCGAGGCGGTCCAAAACCCCGCCAGCAAGCAGAATACAAGTGAAATGGCTGTCACCACCGAGACCCGAACGCTGACGAAGAAAGCGGCGAGAAGGACAGCCACGGCGATCATCGCGTAGGGAGGTGGGTAGAGCAGAACGGCTTCGATGCCCCCCAGCACCGCCTCGATCAGCTTGGTCACCGCATCGAAGAACGGATGGAAGTTCTTGTTCAGCCAATCCACGGCTGGGGCTAGGTAGGCGCCCGGCGAAAACTGGAGCAGATCGGGGTCCATCATGCGCCTCCCTTGGCGCGGCGCGCCGCGCTCTGCGTGAGCCTGTCGAGCACCATGGTCAGGATGACGATTGCGATCGCGGCGTTGATTGAAGTGGCGATGTCGAGCGTGCGCACGGCCGAATAGATCGTCTCTCCGAGACCTCCCGAACCGACGATGCCGGCGATGACGACCATGCCGAAAGCCATCATCAGGCTCTGGTTGATCCCCGCCATCACGCTTGGAATGGCGAAAGGAAGCCTGATCTTGATGAACATCTGCCAGGGTGTCAGACCACTTGCCTGGCCGAGCTCGACGAATTCGAGCGGTGTCATGCGGATACCCAGGGACGTGAGCCGGATGGCGGGAGGCATGGCCACGATGAACGTGGCGACAAGCGCGGTCGCGGGCCCATAACCGAGCAGCGCGATTGCAGGAAGCAGATAGATGTAAGGCGGCAGGGTCTGGATCAGATCGAGCACCGGCTCGAGAAACCGGTCGAACGACCTGACGAAGCCCGCCACGATGCCGGTGGGAATGCCGACGAAAAGGGCCAGGATGGTAGCGGTGATCACCAAGGCCAATGTGCTCATGGTTTCCGTCCAGAGGCCCATCACCGCGCAAAAAATCATCGCAAGTCCCGCGAGGACGCCGGACAAAGCGCTGATCAATCGCCATCCGAGCAGGGCTGCGATGATGGCGATTACATAAAACGGTGCCAGCTGCAGAAGCCACAGGACGCCGTCATAGGTTCCTTCAAGCACGCTCCGGACGAATTCAAACAACCATTCGCCGTTGTCGCTGATCCAGCCGAGCGCGGCATCCGTCGAGGTATCGAACGTGTCCGTAATGACTGAAATGTCCATTTGCTCCTCCTGACCTAGCCCGCAGGCTTGCCCGCGACACCGCGGAGCAGACCACGGATCGTTACGACACCGACGATGGCTCCATTCTCGACGACCGCGACCGCGTCTCGATCGGACTGCATGGTCAGGTCGATGAGCTCGCCGATATCGGCCTCCGGCGACGTCCGAGGAAGTGCATCCAAGTCGCCATGCGGTTGCGCACTCTTGAATTCGGCGACGGGCCGCATCACGGAGTGCGCCTTGACCAGGTGAATCCTGGATATGCCCGCCACGAAATCGGAGACGTAGTCGTCAGCGGGTTTGGTTACGATTTCCTCGGCCGTGCCGACCTGGACGATGACACCGTCCTTCATGATGGCGATCCGGTCGCCAATGCGGATGGCTTCCTCGAGGTCGTGGGTGATGAAGACGGCGGACTTGCCGAGCGACTTGGTCAGCTGTCGGAATTCGTCCTGCAATTGGCGGCGGATCAGCGGGTCGAGGGCGCTGAACGGCTCGTCCATGAGGATGATTTCGGGATCTGCCGCTATGGCCCTTGCGAGGCCAACGCGCTGCTGCATGCCGCCGGACAGTTCCCTGGGACAGCGCGACGTCCAGTCTGCAAGCCCAACCTTTTCGAGGGCCGCGCGGGCAATCCTGTGGCGCTCCTCTTTCGCAACGCCCTGGGCCTCAAGACCGAAAGCGGCATTCTCGAGAACCGTCCTGTGGGGGAGAAGTGCAACGCTCTGAAACACCATGCCGATGTTGCGGGCGCGCATATCGCGGAGCTCCGCCGCATTCAGCCTGGCGATCTCCTTGCCTTTCACCGTAATCTTGCCGAGGCTCGGTTCGATCAGTCGGTTAAGGAGGCGGATCAGCGTCGACTTGCCACTCCCCGAGAGGCCCATGATGCAGAAGATTTCGCCGCGGCGGACCTGGAGGCTGGCGTCGGAAACGCCCACCACGCAATCAAATTCCTGCAACACCTGCTTCTTGGAAAGACCACGCTCGGAGATGGCCTTGACGGCGGCCTGAGCGCGGCCACCGAAAATCTTCCATA
The DNA here is from genome assembly GCF_964252735.1 of Mesorhizobium sp. LjNodule214. NCBI lineage: Bacteria > Pseudomonadati > Pseudomonadota > Alphaproteobacteria > Hyphomicrobiales > Phyllobacteriaceae > Mesorhizobium > Mesorhizobium sp. LjNodule214. The sequence continues at coordinate 977,081 of NZ_CAXUPE020000002.1, read as the reverse complement.
CTGACTGACAGTCGACCAGCACTTCGTTGGAGTCATTCATTGCAGTGTTCATTGCGTTCCCCATGGGCCGGTTTGGCGGTGGCCTTCATGTTTCGTAGTTCCACGGCGAGCCGCCGATATCGGCGGCCCGCCGTTTCGGCAATTATTCGGCCTTGATGTTCTCCCAGCGCTTCAGGAGGTCGGCATGGCTGTCGGTCCAGTCCTTGATGGCCTCGTCCATGGTCTTGCCCTCGTTGACCGCGCCATTGATTGCGGTGATATCGGCAAGCGGGACATAGACGCTGGCGATGACTTCGCGAGCGTGCGGGTTGTCAGCGGAGAAGCCCTTCTTGCCGATCCAGTAGTAGCTCTGCGGCGGCGGGAAGATGCCCTTCGGGTCCTTGAGGAACTTGACGTCATACTTCTGCATCATCCAGGAGGGTTCCCAGATCGTGACGGCGATCCATTCCTTGCGGTCGACGGCCGATTTGAGTGCAGCGGTCATCGCGGCGGTGCTGCCTTCGACAAGCTGGAGCTTGAGGTCATAGGCTTTGACCGCGTTTGCAGTGTCTCGCATCAGACCCGATCCAGGCTCGATGCCGACAAGCTTGCCGCCGAACTTGTCTGCGTTGTCATTCAGCTGGTCCGTGGAGTCGATCGTCACGTACTTCGGCACGGCGATGGCTTGGAACAGGCCATGCGAAACCGGAGAGATTTTCTCGAGGCGGTTCTTGTTCTTGTCCCAGTAGTCCTGGGCGACATAGTCGGTCTGCGAGGCGAGGATCTGGATGTCACCCTTGGTCAGCGCGGCGTAGGCGATGCCCCACTCGGAAAAGTCCACCACCTTGACGGTGTAGCCCGAGTCTTCGAGCACCTTCTTGGTGATGCCGGTGATGGGGGTGAGGTCCTCCCAGGACATCGTGCCCACGGTAATGGTTTTTTCCTCCGCCTGAGCAGAAAGCATGGTCATACCGACCATCGCGGCAGCGCAGAGCGCTTTCCACAACGTCTTCATTTTACTCACTCCTTATTTTTGTTCCCATTTTCGTTTGAAGACTTCGCGGTCGGCTCAGTCTCCATATTGCGCGGCGAGGGCTCATCCCTCGCGGCCTGCACGCAATTCCTGCCATCGGATCACGGCGTTGGCGCCGAGCCATGTGAGCGGCTCCGGAGGGAGGCGCGCGGGCTCCGGCTGATCCGAGAATTCGTCGAGCATGTCCGAGCGGGTACCGGTCGCCAGATCGGCGGCCATGACGCCTGCAAGCGTGCTTTTCACGGTCCCAAGACCGTTCTCGCAGCACGCGGAGTAGAGGCCTTCTTCGATTTCGCCGAAGGCGGGCACATGGTTCCGGCTAAGGCAAAGCCGCCCGGCCCAGACGTGCTCGAACGGCACGTCCTTGAGCTCCGGAAACCTGGCGTCCAGGGACGTCCGCTGCTCGGCGGCGATCCTGGCCAGGCGTTTCTCGCCCACTTGAACAGTCCAGTCGTAAGTGAACCGGGTCCGGATCACGATACGCGAGGATCCATCGGCGGTGATCTTCCTGACTGTCGCACCCATCGGATCAGCCGGAAGCAACGCCCACCTGTCCTTGCCCGTGGACCGCGAGGTGAAGGGGGCGGTCATCGATGCGTAGGTGAAGATGTGCATCAAGCGGCCGCGGAAGTGGCCGAAATCCTCGATGTGGCCGTTGATGCCCAGGATGACTTTCGGTGCCGTGACGCTTCCGTTGCGCGACACGGCCTTCCACATCCCGCCCCGGCACTCGAGTTTGAGCACCGGCGAGTGCTCGAAGATGTCGGCCTTCGATGCCAGCCCCGCCGCGAAGCCGCGTATATAGTCGGCGGGCTGGATCATCACGGCGCCCGGCGTGTAGAGACCTCCGAGATAGTAGGACGATCCGGTGATCTCCCGCATCTCGCCGGCATCCAGGAAGCGGTGCTCCTCGCCGATGCCCTTGAGCGAGCGGCCGTAATTCGCGTTGAGCTTCATTCCGCGCTCTGTCGCCGCGGCATTGATCTTGCCCGACGGATCGAAGGTGCGCTCGGACATGCCGTATTCCGCCGCGACGTCGGCGGCGAAAGAGATCGCAAAACGGTTCTGAGCGATCTCCACTCTCGTCGCGGTCTCGTCGGCGACGGAGTACTCGCCCGAGGACAGATTATGCGGCACGTCGATCACGTAGCCGGAGTTCCGGCCCGAGGTGCCTTTGGCGATCTCTCCCGCCTCCAGCACGACGATCTTGTCGTCAGGCCGGAGTTGAGACAGCCGCCGCGCGGCGGAGAGGCCGGCGAAGCCCGCACCGATGATCAGCCAGTCGGTCGACACGTCGCCGTCGAGCGTCCGGACGGGGAAGCTGCGACTGCTGATCGCCTCCCAGCCCGAGGTTCCGGATTCCGCCGGAAGACGCTTGACGACGATTTCGTTCATCGGATGGTCTCGTCGACCGAACGGTCCGAGACGTCGATCCAGACCGTCTTCAATTCACAATAGTTGTCATGCGCGAAAACCGACTTGTCGCGTCCGCCGAAACCAGATTCCTTGTAGCCGCCGAACGGCGTCGTCGCGTCGCCTTCGCCGAAGCAGTTGACGGTCACGACGCCCGCCCGGATCTCGCGCGAAAGCTTGATCGCCTTGCGCAGGCTTCCAGTGTAGACGGACGCGGTCAGGCCGTAGTTGGTGTCGTTGGCGAGAGCCACGGCTTCGGCAAGGGAATTGAACGTCGTGACCGAAAGGATCGGCCCGAAAATCTCCTCCTGAAACAGGCGGCTCGAAGGCGTGACACCGTCGACGACGGTCGGCTCGATGTAGATGCCCTTGTGCGTGCCGCCGCCATGGACGACGGAGAGCTTTTCGGTCTTCACCTCGCCGAGGAAGGATTTCACCTTCTCGAAATGGCTCTTGCTGACCAGCGCGCCGATGCGATTTTCCGGGTCGAGCGGGTCGCCCGTCTTCCACTCGCGCATGTAGGCGCCGATCCGATGCAGCAACTCGTCCTTGATCTTGGCGTGGACGATGAGCCGCGACGTGGCCGAGCAGTTCTCGCCCATGTTCCAGAACGCGCCGTTGACCACCTGTTCGGCGACCAAGTCGAGGTCTTCGGCATCCTCCAGAACCACGGCCGGGTTCTTGCCGCCGCATTCGAGGACGACGCGCTTGAGATTGGAGTCCGCTGCGTAGCGCAGGAAGCGCCGACCTGTCGGCGTCGATCCGGTGAACGCCACCATGTCGACGCCCATATGCATGCCGATCGGCTCCCCGACTTCCTTGCCGCCACCGGTGACAACATTGAAGACGCCCGCCGGGATACCCGCCTCATGCGCCAATTCGGCGACACGAAGCGTGGTCAGCGTTGTCTCCTGGGCCGGCTTCACGATCACCGAGCATCCGGCGGCAAGCGCAGGACCGATTTTCCAGGCCAGCATCAGCAGCGGGAAATTCCAGGGGAGCACGCAGCCGACAACGCCGACCGGCTCGCGCACGACCATGGTCAGTGCGTTCGACCCCACGGGAGCCGTGTTGTCATAGAGCTTGTCGATCAGTTCGGCATGCCAACGGATGGTATGGATCGTATCCGGAATATCGACGGTCTGGCATTCGCGGACGGGCTTGCCGCTGTCGAGGCTCTCCATGACCGCAAGTTCGTGGCGGTTGCGCTCCAGAAGTTTCGCGAATTTGAGCAGCACGGCCTTGCGCTCGCCAGGCGAGCGGAGATGCCAGCGGCCGTCGTCGAAAGCTTGCCTGGCCTTGGCCACGGCGAGGTCGACGTCGGTAGCGTCGCAGGCCGCGATCTCGGCAAGGGTGTCGCCCGTCGCCGGATTGGTTGTCTTGAATGTCTTGCCGGAATTCGCCGGACGGAACGCCCCGTCAATGAAGGCATTGGTCGGGAACTGGATGTCTGTGGCGATCGCCTTGTATTCGGCAGCGGTCAAAGGTTCATGCATGGTTTGCTCCCGACGTGATCTGGGTGACCGTGCGCTTCAAGGTGGCGACGACAGTCTGGAGAGTTCGCTTTTCTTCCGAATTGAGCGGACGCAGCGGCGCCCGCACCGGGCCTGCGTTCAGGCCGATCAGCTCGCAGCCGTGCTTGATCGACTGGACGAACTTCCCGCATTCGAGGAAATCCATGAGGGGCAGCATCGCGGTCATGATGGCGCGGCCCTTGTCGAAGTTTCTTTCGAGCACGCAGGCTTCGTAGAGCGAGACATGCTCGCGCGGGAGAAAATTGGAACCGGCGCAGACCCAGCTCCTGGCGCCCCATGCAAAGAACTCGAGCGCCTGGTCGTCCCAGCCGCAAGAGAGCGAGATATGGGGGAATTTCCGCGCCAGCAAATGGAGGTTGCTCGCCTCGCCGGAGCTTTCCTTGATGGCCACGACATTCCGGGATTTGCCGACGCGGGAGAAATAGTCCTCTCTCATCGTCACCCCCATGCGGGCCGGGTAGTTGTAGAGCATGATCGGAAGGTTCGCCGCGCGGTCGACCGTAAGCGCGTGGACCGCATTCTCGCGCTCCGTCGGCAAGGCATATGGAGGCGACGACACGAGAATGGCGTCGGCGCCGATCTCCTTCGCCGCCTTGGCATATTCGACCGAGTCTTCGGTCCTGGTGGCGCCCGTTCCGATGATGAGCGGAAGCCGGGTGCCAATTACTTCCTTGGCATAGGCGGCGAGATCGAAGCGCTCCTGGGCGCTCTGGGCGTAGTATTCACCCGTCGATCCGCCAACGATGATGCCGTGCACCCGGGCTTCGATGAGCGACTCGAGCACCGCCGCGAAGCCGTCACGGTCTATCTGCCCGTCTGGGCCGAGAGGTGTGATGGCCGGAGTGTAGATACCTTCGAACTTCAAGACGATTTCTCCATCGATCGGGCAGGCGTTTCGACGAGCGCGTCCGCCTTCATTCCTTGCGGTGCGATGAACATCTCCATGTTCTCGCGCGACAGTTCCCAGTGTTCGAAAACAAGATCGACGACCGTGTCCTCGTCGTGCGAGCCGATGGCTGCGATGAAGCCATCATGGTGGTCCACGGCGAGCACTAGGCGGCGGCGCATGTCATCGTTGCGGGGCCGGAAGAAGGTGTGGCCGATCCGGGCATGGTCGATCAGGAGCCGGCCGAGGCTCGGCTGCAGGTAGGCATTGCCCGACATCTCGCCGATGATCTCGTGGAAGCGATTGTTCTCGAGGACCATGGAGAGCGCGTCGCCGGTGACGCTTGCCGTACGGAACCGTTCCTGCGTGTCCTTGAGCTCTGAAAGCTGCTTGGGCTTGAAGTTTTGCACCGCAAGGCGGCCGATCGCGGCATAGATCATCGGCGCGACCAGGAAGAAGTGCCTGAGCGTCTGATGGTTCATGGGGATGACGCGCGCGCCGCGGTTGGCCCGGATATCGATGTAGCCTTCACCCTCGAGCCGACGAAAAATCTCGCGAACCGGGGTTCGGGAGAGACCGTAGCGTTCGCTCAGGCTCACTTCGTCCAGATCCTGATCGGGGTCGAGTTCCATCGTCAGAATCTGACGCTTCAGATCGTCGTAAAGACCGTTCTTTCCGCTCTTCACCGAGGCCTCCTGCTGTCTGAATTCTCGCGACAACGGCTTCCATCGACCGTGTCGACGGCAGGGAATTCGCACATGCAGATGCGCGAGTCAAGAAATTGTATAATTTGCGTACACATTTTTTATACACAAAGAGTACAATCGTTGAAACTGGCCATGGACCATCGACGGCTGGTGCCAATGGCGCTATGCGACCGAAGAATTCTGTGTTCTCAAGAGGGCTGTGATTCAGGACTCGGCGCGGCTATCCGCGCTGCTTGCCAGGCAGACAGGCCTTGGCCGACAGGGAGTTACAATGCGTACGAAAACCAGCATTCGTGTCGTCGGCTGCCATGCCGAAGGTGAAGTCGGTGACGTCATCGTGGGCGGCGTCCTGCCGCCGGTGGGGCGTACGATGATGGAGAAGATGATCACAATGGAACGTGATCACGACCATATAAGGCGTATGCTGATCTGCGAGCCGCGCGGCAGCGTCGCGCGCCACGTCAACCTGCTGGTTCCATCGACGCGTGACGATTGCGCCGCCGGCGCCATCATCATGGAGCCGACGGAATACCCCCCGATGTCCGGTTCCAATACGATCTGCGTTGCGACGGTGCTGCTCGAAACCGGCATGGTGCCGATGCAGGAGCCCGAGACACGCTTCAAGCTCGACATGCCGGGCGGCGTCATCGAAGTGCGCGCCGAATGCCGCGACGGCAAATGCCTGTCGATCACCTTGCGCAACGCGCCTGCCTTCGTCGACCGCCTCGACGCCAATATCGAGGTCGAGGGGCTCGGCACGCTCGTGGTCGATGTCGCTTATGGCGGCATGTTCTATGCGATCGTCGATGCCAAGGCGCTCGGTTTCTCGGTCGCCCCCGACGAAGCTCGCGAGCTGGCGGTGGTGGGCGAGAAGGTTCGACGGGCCGCGCGCGAACAGCTCGAAGTCGTGCATCCGGAATTCGACCATGTGCGCGGCGTGTCGATCGTCCAGTTCGCCATGCCGTTCCAGGGCCCCGGCAACGTCACCCGCAACACCTGCATCGTCTCGCCGGGACGCTCCGACCGCAGCCCGACTGGAACCGGCACGTCGGCCCGCATGGCCGTGCTGCAGGCTCGAGGCTTGATGGGCATCGGCGACATATTGATCCATGAATCGATCATCGGCTCGCGCTTCACCGGCAAGATCGTGGAGTTGACGGAAATCGGCGACCGCAAGGCGATCGTTCCGGAGATCACCGGCCGAGCCTGGATCACGGGCGAGCATGCCTACTATCTCGATCCGACGGATCCGTACCCGCAAGGCTACGTGCTGTCGGACACGTGGGGGACCTCCACCTCGGTGAAGCAGTAGGCCTGCCGACGGCCGGCCAGGCGATCTCGACCTCGCCAAAGCCAGAGGCATGAGGCGGTGGACGATCAGGGCCTGAACCGCTCTAGCCGGCAGGGCCGATGGGAATCGGCCCTTTTGCGAGAGACAGGATCGATGCGTTAGCGCTTGCTTGCGCAAACATCGGCGACTCCGCCTTAACCGGATCCCGCCTGATGTAGCAGGGGTTCGCATCCTGCTTCAGTTTTTGCAGCTGCACGCGTGCCTTGGCGCGAAGCAGCGGGTCCACGGGACCTTCGGATCGATCCTGCACCGCGCTCAAGACCTTCGCTGCCTCGTCCAGTTGCTGGAGCTGCGCCAGGCTGCGGCCAAGGCCGTATTGGGCTCCGGGAAGATCCGGATTGAGCTCCAGGACCTTGCGGAAGGCGTCCGCGGCCTCGGCATGGCGACTGAGCGCCTGAAGTTCAACGGCAAGCCTCGACCATGCCTTGATCGATTTTGGTGCGATCTCCACGAGTGCGCCGAAGGTGTCGGCGGCTGACCAGTGATCTGCTTTGGCCGCGAGCAATTGACCCAATCCGTACAAGGTACGCGCGTGGCGAGGGTCGATCTCGAGAATCTGGCGATAGGCGGTTTCGGCGTTGGCCAGTTTGCCCGCCTCGTGAAATTTGGTCGCCTGCTCAAGCACGCTTGCCGCGGATCTGGCGTCAAGCCGGTCACCGAGATTGCGGCCCGTTTTGGTCTTGACCAGAACACAATGAATCCTGGTCTCGTCGACACCGAATGAATATTTGTAGGACTCGTTGCCGCGCAGGAAATCATAGCTGCGGAAGCCCTGCTCGATCGCACGACGAATGCAATAGGCATGCAGCACAAGGCCCGGTGGGATTTCGTTGGCGGTCTCGTCACGTCCGGCGAGGTGGAAGAGCATCGCCTTTTTGACCGGATCGACCAGGAACGCCAAGCCTGCGAGCGGTTTGTCGTGGTGCCAGAGAATGGGCAGGAACAGCGTCCCGCTCTGGAAGGCATCCTTGAACAATATCCGGTTGGACCTCAACAAGCCGGGCAGAAGGTTGCCCTTCCGTGGCGCCCATTTGATGCGCCACATTTCGAGGATGATGCCGATGTCGCGGTCGATCGTCGAGGCGTCGGCGTGGGTGATGCGAAATTCGTCCGACCCGTCCAGTTTGCGCAGGAAGCGCCTGATCTTCTGGCGCGTGTTTGAACTGATCTTCCGCTCGAGATAAGTGTCCCAATCCCCCGGCAGGTTGGTGGCCGGGCAGATGCAGTTGTCGACATTGTCGGTCTTGTTGACGCGCTGCATCCTTTGGGCGGTCAGCCGCTTGTCGGCAAGGTTGTCGAGCAGCAGGCGGCGCCGCTTCTCCGACATGCGCAGATTTTCGAGATGCAGCTTGGCCCAGTTCATCTTCATGAGATGTTTGGCAAGCGCCGGGATCGCGCGGTCGGCAAAGCCTGGTGCGCAAACGATGCCCGTATAGTCGGCCGCGTAGTTTGCGCCCATGTTGATTTCGTTGTGGCAAAAGCCGGTCTTCTTGTTCAGCCTGGTGCGGAGCCGCAACGGCAGCAGGGCGATATAGGGAGACCCTTGCGGTCCCAACCGGGCCGCCAGGATGGACCAGGCACCTTCAAAACGGCGAAGATAGGACGACAGGAACGTCCAGGACAGAAAGAACTGGGCTTCGGGGTCCTTCTCGTAAAGGTCGTCCCAGTTCTGCCTGAGCCCGTTGAGGCCCTCCCGTGTCGTGATGACATCGATGTGCATGGTTCCCCCCGAATTTGTCCCTGTCTGCGAAGCTCACTGTTCCATGAATGCCCTGGCCATGCTGTCGGCGATCGGTTTCGTCAGATAGCTGAAGAACGTCCGCGACTCGGTTTGCACCAGTATTTCGGCAGGCATGCCCGGCGTCGGCGTAAAGCCGTGTGCCTTCGCCAGTTCGCTTGCCGGCAAGCGAACGCGCGCCAGATAGACCTCCTTTGGTGTGGGGCCACTCATCTCAGGCAACGCGTCGGCCGAGACGTAGTAGACCTCGCCTTCCAGAACCGGCGTGGTGCGCCGATTGAGCGCAATCAGCCTTATCGAGGCCTGCTGCCCGACCTTGACGTTGTCGATGTCGGTGCGAGGGACCTGCGCCTCGATGACCAAAGGCACGTCTGAAGGCAGGATCTCGAGGATGGCCTTGCCGCTCTCGATGACGCCGCCGGCAGTGTGGTAATGCATGCGTATGATCGTGCCGGGCACGGGCGCATTGATGGTGACACGGCGAAGCACATTCTGCGCCTCGCGTGACTGCTCGCGCACCGCGTCCAGTTCGGCCTCCAGGCTCTGCAATTCCTGGAGCGCTGCCTGGCGATAGGCGTCCTTCGTCTGGGTGATCTGCTGCTCGAACCTGACGATCTGTTCGCGGTTCTCGGAAACCTCCGCCACCATCTTGCCGATCTGGCCGTCCGCGTCCGCCATTGCCCGCTGGATCGCCTTCACCTCGGTTCCGCGGATCAAGCCCTGGTCGAGAAGCTTTTTCTTGCCCTGATATTCCTCCTTGAGGAATTGCAGTTGCCGCCGGACCGACGAGATCTGCTCCTCGATCCCTTCGTTGCGGAATTCCATCGCCTTCTTGTTCTGATCGAACAGCCCTATCTCGCTGTCACGCTTGCGTCCCGCAGCCTCGAAGTTGAGCTGCTGGCTCTCCATGATCGGCGTGACTTCCGGGTCGTGCCGGTTGTCGAGGATGATCGATGGAAACTGGATCCTGGCGCTGCCTTGCACCTCGGCATTCAAGCGGGCGGCGATCGCCTCGAGCCTGGCCTTTCGCAGGAACAATTGCCGTTCGTTGGTCTGGGCGGCGGTTTCGTCAAGCCTGACCAGCGGCTGATCCAGGCTGACATGGTCGCCTTCGCTGACCAGGATTTCCTTGATGATGCCGCCTTCGAGATGCTGAATGACCTTGTTTTGCCCGGTGGCAACGAAACTGCCTTGAGCAACGATGGCGGATGCCAGCGGCGCCGTGAAAGCCCATGTGCCGAAGCCGCCGAAGGCCACCGAGATGAGCAGGACGCCAACCACGGTCTGTTTCCAGATCGAGCGTGGCACCTCGGAGTACCACTGCATGTCGTGAACTTTTGCGATCTCGGTTGTCATTTTTGATTGCCCGGCTACTGGATCTGATGACCAAACGCCCCGCCTTCGATGCTCAGCCCGCGGGTCGCCAATGCCTGCAGCACATCCTGGCGCATGCCGAACAGGGCAACGGTGCCGTTGACGAGCAGGAGGATCTTGTCGACGCTCTTGAGCAGGGACGGGCGCTGGGTGATGGTGATGACCGTGATCTTGTGCTCCTTGGCGTGCTGCAGCGCGCGCTCGAGTGCCGCGTCACCCGCCGAGTCCAGGTTCGAGTTCGGCTCGTCGAGCACGACCAGGCGAGGATTGCCGAAAAACGCGCGGGCGAGGGCGACACGCTGCTTCTGTCCGCCGGATAGCGGCGCTCCGTCGGCAGCCACGAAGGTCTCGTAGCCGTGCGGCAAGGTGGAGATCATTTCGTGGACGTCTGCCAGTGCTGCGGCCTGATAGATTTCGGCATCGGTCGCGTCATCGCGCATGCGGGCGATGTTGGCCTTGATGGAGGCCGGAAACAGCTGAACGTCCTGTGGCAGATAGCCGATGTTCTCGCCAAACTGGCGCGGATCCCAGTTGCGCAGATCCATCAGGTCCAGCCGGACGTTGCCTGATGTGGGCAGGATCGAGCCGACCAGCATCTTGCCTAGGGTCGTCTTGCCGGCGCCCGAATTGCCGATGATCGCCAAGGAGTCGCCCGGCGAAAGCGCGAACGAGATGCCGTTGAGCACGACGCGCTTGGTTCCCTGGGGCACGAAGAGAAGGCGTTCGACGTCGAGACGGCCCTCGGGACGAGGCAGGTTCAATCGTTCGAAATTGAGCGGGGACGACTGCAGAAGCGAAGCAATCCGGCCGTAGGCGGCGCGAGAATGCACGACCTGGTTCCAGCCCTCGATGGCACCTTCGATCGGACCCAGAGCCCGACCGGCGATGATCGATGCGGCAATGACCATGCCGCCGGTGAGATGGCCTTCGATCGACAGATGAGCGCCCCAGCCAAGCATCGTCACCTGAGTCAGAAGCCGCACCGCCTTCGAGATCGAAGCAAAGACGATGTTGCGATCCTGTGCGATCACCTGTGCGCGAAGGGAGTTTGCCGTGTCCTTGCCCCAAATCCGCACCGCCTCGGGAATCATGGCCAGCGCGTTGATGATCTGGGAATTGCGCGACATCGAATCGAGATGGATGTTGGCCTTGCTCTGATGCGCATTCGCCTCGCCGAAGGCCGCCGCCGTCGCGCGCTGGTTGAGAATCGTGATCAGCAGGAGCAGCAGCGCCGAGGCCATGACGATGAAGCCCTGGTGCGGGTGGATGAGAAACACCGCCAGCATCATGAAGGGAGCCATGGGCGCGTCGAGGAACGACAGCAGCGTGCCGGATGTCAGGAATGTCCTCAGCTGCTGCAGGTCACCCAGGACCTGATACTCTTTGCCGTTGCTGTTAAGGGAGGCTCTCGCCGCGGCACTGAGGATCGGCGCGCCCAGCTGGGCCGCGACCTCGACCGCCGTGCGCATAAGGATGAAGCGGCGAAGCGCATCGAACATCGCCTGCAAGACCACCGCGCCGACAATCACCAGCGTCAGCATGATCAAGGTGTCGGCGGAACGGCTGGTAAGAACGCGATCCGAGATCTGGAAGAGATAGATCGGGATCGCCAGGACCAGCACATTGCACGCGACCGTGAACAGCATGACGATGAGCAGGTTTTTCTTGACCGCTCGCAACCCGGCCTTGAGAGAAGCGCCGAAATCGACTGGGCCGAGGCGCTTGTGAAAGACGCCGCCACCACCGCCACCTCCGCCGCCGCGCCGGCCGCTGTCGTCGTCGCCGCCGGGAGGGGACCCGCCCTGGTGCGGTTCCTTGGCTTTTATCGGACCGGTGTCGCCTTCTATGACGATCATGCCCGGTGTCTTGGGGACGTCCTTCATCTCGGATGTCTTGGGAGCGCCAGGTGTCCCGGGAGCACCAGGTGTGCCGGGAGCAGCAGGTGCTGCCTTGGCCTGCGGTTCAAGAGGCCGTTGCAGCGCAGGCTCCGGTTTGGCTGCTGACGCGGTCGAGATGCCTTGGTTCTGTGCCGGCGAAGCCGCCCTTGGCCCTGGCTCTGGCGCTGGTCGCGGGAACCTGCTCTCGCGTGGTGGCGCGGGCTCGGGCGAAGCCGCGGCATTGATCTCCCTGGGGCCGGCCATGGTGCTCCGGCCCGGTTGCCGGGCTGGCTCCGGGCGGGTTGGCTGACCGGGGGATTCAGTGGTCGCCCTGTCGCTGGCGGGCACCGGCTTCGGAGTTGGCACGGTGGCCGGTGCCGTCGCGCCATCGGGACGCGCCTGGCCGGACGGGCCGCTTGAACGCGCGGTTGACTGTCCCACTGAAATCGTTTTGTCCTCGGGCCGCCTCTCCTGCATGGCAGGGGCGGGCGCGGCAGGATCGGCCGCCGGCTTATTCGCCGCCATGGCCTGCGGGGCCGCGGCTGGGCTCGCCGCCGTGTTGGTTGGCTTGATCTCGCCGCCGCTTGGCGCAGGCGCAAGCTTCGCAGCGACTGGAGGCGCCGATGCTCCGGCGGCTGGCACCATCCTGGCCTGGGAGGCGGCGGCAGGCGGTTTGGCCTGCTCTGCCGGATTGCGGGATTGGGGCAGAGCCCGATCATGCTCGACCTTCGCCGCCGGCTGGGCTGCGACGTCGTGCAGCTGGTCGACGACGGTGTCCATTGCCTTGATGGTCCGGTCGATGACCCGCTCATGCTGCTGCAAGGCGCTCGAAAGTGTCTTGCGGGGTGCCGCGGAACTCGGGTTTTGCGGTGCCTGGTCGCCCTCTTGCAAGGCTGCTTCCAGATCCTCGGCAAACGTCTCCCAAGCCAGGTCGCGATCGTCGGTCATGATATCCCCCCGGATCTCAGATCAGCCCAAAATTGTCTGCATGCCGTCCGCCTGGACGTGGTCCGGCGTCGGCACGATCGGATGGTCTATCTGCGCGTCATCGTCGGTGGTGTCGTCGGCCAGGAAGGCGACCGCTTCGTTCACCAGCGCGTCCGGATTCTGCCCGCCGAGCTCCGGATCGCACGAGATGATGTCTGCCTGGATCAGGATTTCCTGCGAGTAGTGCTCGCCGCCCACATACGTCTTGTCGGTCCCGTCGACGTCGACGATGCCGGCAAAGTTTGCCACCTGGTTGCCGCCAGTGGTGACTGTCCACTCCGCTTCGGGGTGGGCGACGAACTGGTTCATCGCCAAGGCAACCTGGTCGCTGTCGCCCAGCACATTCGTCTGGGCGACGTATTGCACATTGAGCAGGTCGCCCGAAATGTAGAGGACCCGCAAGGTACCGATACCGGCGAAGGCTTCGTCATTGAGGATGTCGCCAGGACTGCCGGCCTTGCCGGCCGCCATATCCTGGGCCGCCTGCAGATAGGAGTTCGGCAATGCCTCGAAATTGTTCTGCCCGCCGACATTGATGATCGTGGCGTCGTTCCAGAGCAGGTTCCCGGCGGTCGAGTGGGATCCCTCTCCGGACGTCTCGAAGCCATCCACCGCGCCGATGAGATCGTTGTCGATCAGGACGTTGAGCTGATGGATGATGTTGGCGTCATAGATGTTTCCGCCGATGATGATCAGGTCGTAGTACTGGCCCAGCTGATTGATCGATATATCGTTTATCTGAGTGTTGTCGCCAGTGCTCACCATGGTCCTGACGCCGGATGAGGACAGGATCGAGGTGTCGTTGTCCGTCATGAAGCTGTATTGCTCGAGCCAGTTCATGATGATCAGGTCGCCGGTGACCTGCGTCACCACCCAGGCGGCGGGGAAGCCGTCCGCCGCGGTTGGCGCTTCGCTGCCGGCCGACGGATCGATGTGCTTGAACATCGCGATGTTGAAGCTCTCGTCAGGCGCGTTGCCCAGTGTCCACCCGTTCAGGCTGGAGGAGACCGCATCGGTGTCGCAGCTCGCGTTGATTTGAATGATGGCATTGATTTCATAGCTGTTTCCGACAGCGGCGACGACAGACGTCGTTGTCCAGTTGTTCGTCATGACGGCCGAGTTGATCAGCGTGTTGCCGCCGGCGTCCAACTCGACGCCAGGGTTCAGCAAGCCGTTGCCCCAACCCGACATGAAGTCGGAGGAGTCCGGAGGCGTGTTGTAGTCGTCCTTGTCGGCGCCTTCTTCGGTTCCGTCGGAGTCGTCGTTCTGTTCCTTGAGGATGTCGAGATGGTCCTCCGCCTTCGGCGCGTCGGCTTCGTCGACCAGCTGTCCGTTGACATAGGTTCCTTGGATCGGCCCCGAAGCCGCGTCCGGGTGCACCACGAAAACGCTCGCTTCGCCATCATAGCTGTCGGAATAGGCGGCGATGCGCTCGCTTGCGGTGATGACGGTGGTGGCGATGTCCTCGGCGGAGCCCGGCCGTGCCAGATCATCGAGCGGCGACAGTTCCGCCGCGGTGTTCATCAGGGACACCATCTGGCTGCCATCGTCGAGCGTCGGGGTGAATATCAGGCCGTGTCCTCCAGCGCCGACATAGTCGTTGTCGGACAGGCGGATCTCCTGGTTGATGTGAATGGCGACCTCGCCGGGAGGTTCGATGTGCGGCAGGATGTTGTGGCCGCCGAACCCCGGCAAATGCGGGATGTGAAACAGGTGGTGGCCAGGGCTCAAATGGCCGGCGTTCGGAATTTCGGGAGGCGTGTACCAGAAGCTCGTGCTGACAGTGTACGGCACCAGTTCCGGCTTGAGCCCCATATACGGAACGTGCGGATCGAAATCGTCCAGCGTATAGGGCGCCTTGACGTTTATGTTCGTGCTGGGAAGGTCGGGGTTCTCTTCCTCGACGGCCTCGGCAATCTTGAAGTCGTCGTAGGTCTTTAGCTGCCGTGCTTCCTCGACCGAGATTTCGAGCATTCCTATAAAGTGCGAGATAGCTTCGGTGATCTTGTCCAATTGCATGGAGTACACGGTAGCCTCCGTATCTTGAGATCATTCACGCTCGATCGGGCGGCATGTCTCCCGGATGGAAGGACTGCGCGGATAACTCCGCGCAGTCCCAAGCTGTCTGATTTCCTGAGAAATCAGTCGTGCAACCAATTACGCACCATTGTTGTCGCCGGCGTCTTCGCCAGTCAGCGTGTTGGTGAAGTTGCCGCCAACCACGGTCTGATCGACCAGGTTTTCTTGCAGGTTGGCGCCCATCACGATCTGCTGGTTGAAGGCACTGACGTCGATCAGGCCGTCGGCCGAGGCATGGCTGGTGCCGGTCACGAAGCCGTCATCGCCATTGCTCGAGCCCCAGGTTCCGCCGTCGCCGCCGGCACCGCCGTCGCCATTGTAGGCGTAGCCGCCAGTGCCACCGGCACCGCCGTCACCAGCGAGGGTGAACCCACCCTTTGCATCGCCGCCGGTACCATCGGCCCAGGCGCCACTCAGCGCATGACCGCCGTCGCCGCCAAACGCCCCTGCGAAGCCGCCGAGGCTGTCGCCACCGGTCGCGTCGCCACTGGTGGCCGCGCCACCGGTTCCGTCGCCGCCCGTGCCGCCAGCGCCACCGGTGCCTGCACCCACGCCTGCGCCGTAGCCGGCACCGTATCCTGCGCCGAGGGCATCGCCGCCATAGGATTCGGAGTTGCCGCCATCGGCATCGGCATTGCCGCCGTCCGACTTGGCGTTGCCGCCGTCAGCATCGGCACCGCCGCCGCCGCCGCCGCCACCACCACCGCCGCCACCACCGGTGGCATCGCCAGCGTCGCTCTTGGCGTCGCCGCCTTCACCGTAGTTCAGGAGCGATAGCTTGCCATCGACATCGAGGCCGTCGCCGCCATCCGACTTGGCGTCGCCGCCAGTCACATCGCCGCCACTGCCGCCGTCGCCGCCATTGCCGCCATCAGCCTTGGCATCGCCGCCATCGGCCTTGGAGTCACCGGCTTCCGCCTTGGCATCGCCGCCGTCTTCCGACTTGGCATCGCCAGCTTCCGCAGCACCGACACCGAGACCGAGGCCGAGCCCGAGGCCGAGCCCGAGGCCATCTCCGCCGTTGGCGTTGCCGCCATCGCCGGTGCCGCCCTTGGCGTCGCCGCTATCGCCGTCGCCCGCCTTGGAGTCGCCGCCGTCGGCCTTGTTGTCGCTCTTGGAGTCGCCACCGATGGCCGCACTGAGCGCCAGGCCACCCTTGCCGTCGCCGGCTTCGGCGTCGCCGCCCTTGGCGTCGCCGCCATTGCCGCCTTCGCCGCCATTGGCCTTGGCGTCATCGCCGCCATCGCCGCCGCCGCCGCCAGCCGAGATGCCGTCGCCGGCGCTGGATTCGCCACCCTTGGCGTTCAGGTCAAGCTTGAAATCGGCGTCGTTCTTGACGGTCGCGTTGTCGAGCTTGTCGTTGTCGTACATGTTCAGGGTCTGGTTGATGATCGACGCGGTGTTGGTTCCGGCGCCGGTCATCGAATTGTTCAGGATGTCCTTGAAGGTGACGTCGTCACCAGGATCATAAGTGACGTTGCCGTCCTTGTTGTTGATCATGGTGTCGATTTTCATGTCGCCGTTGGCGTAGATATCGGCGAAGTCGTCATCGGAGTTTCCGAGCTCACCCTCGAGCTTGATGCCAACGTCGACGTCGACGTCGACCTTGGTCTCGTTGACGTTCTTGTTCTCGTTCGAGTTTTCGTTCTTGGACTCGTTCGAGTTCTTGTTCTCGTTCGAGGACTTGTTCTCGTTCTCGTTCTCGTTCGAGGACTTGTTGTCGTTCTGGTTCTCGTTTTCGCTCTTGTTCTCGTTTTCGTTCGACGCCTTGTTCTCGTTTTCGTTTTCGTTCTTGGCGTCGTTCGTGTTCTGGTTCTTGTTTTCGTTCTCGTTTTCGCCGCCGCCGTCACCGATATCGAATTCGCTGTCGACGATCTGCAAACCGAATGCATTGATGTTGTTCTTGTCGAGGTCGAGAGACATGATCGTGTCCTCAGTTGAGGCCGCGACTGCCGGACCGCATTCTTCTCTTACGCGGTCTTGAGCTGTTCGCGGACGTTGCGTTTAATGCGGTGAATGGATTGTCGGACCGAGGGGACTGAGGTCCGAAATCCGACTTTCATCATAAGTTTGCTTGAGTACCTCCCGTTGACTGGGGAGGGGCAGCTCGATCAGGCAATGCTCGGCCATCGCGCCGGACCTCAAAGATCCGGTCGCTCAGCTACGGCAAAGCCTGGGAGCTCCCCGCTCCTTGTATTGAACACGGGAAGTTTGTGGCCACAGGAGGCTGATTGTAAGCTGACAGTTCGGGCTAGCCCGTTCAATGGAATGGGGCGAAGGGTATTGCAGCTGTCAAATGAGCCTGAATTCCGCAATGATTTGCGGTCGCTGTCGTGCCGTTGGACGCCGCCCGGTGTCGAAGCGACGGGGCAAACCGGCAATAGCTCCTCCGAACTATATCAGGCAAGGCTAACTTAGTGTATAAGTCGTTAAGGCTAGCTGTTTTGCGGGGTAGAGGCCCGCGATATCGAAGAAGGAAAAAAACGAGACCAGACAGTGGTCTAAAGTGGTCTAGGTGGGGTGGCAACCATGTCAAACGTCAATAAGCGTAGCACCGTGGGTAGCGGTGCGGGAGAGAGTTGGGCTCGCAGAATTCTACTGACAGTTTCCTCGGCCGACAGCTTTCCGGAATGTCTTGTATACGCAATCGAGAGGGAATTTCCCTCCATAGCGGTGGAGCAGGCTACAAGCCTGGAAGCCGCATGCACCACGTTCGAGCATCCCGTTTGCTTGATACTTGTCGACACTGAATTCCTGGACACGATCGGCGACCATGCCGCCGATCTCATGCGGTTTCATTCGGCGGCACCTGTCGTTCTGGTGCAACACGACAGCCGCGCTCCTGTTTCCGTCCAGGAGGTCTTCGATTCGAAAATCGTGCGCAGTGTCCTGCCGATGGATCTGAAACTTGATGTCTGGCTTTCCGTCATCAGGCTCGTGCTTCGCGGCGGAGAGTATTTTCCGCTGGCCATGTTTCAGTCCCATGCGAAGGGCTCTTCCGACAAAGCTCCGGACGCCGCGCGGGCTCTTCAAGCGGCGAGCAGCGATGGTGGTTTCGATGAGATGGGCGAGCTGACCGAACGGGAATTTCAGATTCTCGAGATGGTCGCTCGGGGATTGCAGAACAAAATCATCGCGGTGGCGCTGCGTCTTTCCGAACATACGGTCAAGATCCATCTGCACAATATCATCACCAAACTCGGCGCCCACAACAGGACCGAGGCGGCTGCGATATTCCATGATCGAAAGGGTACGTTTCTCAACGACATGGAACGAGCAAGGCCGCCGCGCCTTTCTCAATCTTCGCTCTGAGTCGACGATGCCCCGCTTTCAGGAGGTCCTGCTCCTCGTTGGCCAGTTGAATTACACCTGGACCAACACTGAAAGCCTGTTGATTTATCTGATTGCCGGCCTGGCGAAGGTCGACAAGGAAACGGCAATCATCATTTTCCTGACGCTGAACACAACTCGGGCACGGATCGAGCTGGTCGAGCGGCTGGCGAAGATGCCGAAAACGTCGGCGCCATGCCGCCAGGCAGTCCTGACTGTTACCGACAAACTTACACGTCAAGCGAAGTTGCGAAATAAATACAGCCATTGCATTTATTCGTTCGATGAAACCGGGAATCATGCAAGCACGCAACTGATGCGCATCGTGGATGGGAAAGACGAGGTAAGGTACGGCAAGATTGAAGAGATAGATGAAAAGGAAATAAATAAAATACACGAATCTATCGATCGCATAAGAGATATAAACAAAGATGTATGGTCAATTGTTGAAGAGAATTCATTCCCGAAGTGAGGCGTTGCGTATCTTCGGCGGTGCCGAAGCCCCCCAGGGTCAGAAGCTCAAGATGATCCCAAATGGCCTTGCCGCGCAGGCGATCCGGCAGGCCATCGCGCCTTTCGCCCGGGCCGCATCTACTCCGCAGCGCTCGCGACATGCCGAAAGGTTTTCAACACTGTGTCGCGCAGGGCGAGAGCCTGGCTGTGGCCCGGCTCCAGCCCGATACAGTCATCCAGACTTGCGAGTCCTTCCTCAACGCGGTCGAGCTTCACCAGCGCGAGACCGCGATTGTAGTGTGCAGCAGGGACGTCGGGCCTGATGTCTATCGCCAGGCCGATCTGCCGTTCCGCGTCCTCATATCTGCGCTGCTGGAGGCAAATCACGCCGAGGAGATAGCGCACATCAAAATGCCCGGGCTCAATGTCCAGGATCGCGCGATACATCTTTTCCGCCTCAGCCAGCTTTCCAGCCTGGTGCAGGCCGGCGGCGGCGCCGAGATCTTGCGGCAGGCGGGACCGGCGCGCGGTATCCAGTTGCTGAAGCAGCTGAAATGCCCCGGCATGGTCCGGGTCGGCATCCAGGATCTGCCGGCAGGCGCGAGCGGCGCCTTCGAGGTCGCCCGCCTGATGGAGCCCTTTTGCTCGCGCGAGCACGACAGGCAGGCTCCGGCCCTCCAGCCTGTCGCGAAGATTGCGCCGTGTCGCCGTGCTCACGAGAAGGCATTCGACCCTGCGCTCGAGACCGCCGAAATCATATTTGTAAGAAAAGTCCCCGGTCTGCAGATCATAGACGGCAAAGTCGTTCTGAATGGCCCAGCGTATGCTGTAGAGATGAAGCGCAAAGCCGGGCGCCGGTTTTTTGATCTCGAGATCACGCCCATTGAGCATGCCGATCAGCGTCCGGTTTTTCCGGTCGATCAAGGTGGCCTGCGCGCCGATCGGGTTGTCACCCTGCCAGAGGACGGGGAGATAGAGGGCATCATCCTCGAAAGCGCACCGCAGCATGTTGCGGAAATTGTTCATCATGGCCTGCGGCAGGCCCGGGTGATACCGCGCCGCCAGCTTGGCGCCCCACTGGTTTTCCCAGAACTGAAGAAGCGTCTGCAGGTCGCGTTCCAGCGTCGCGGCGGTGACATCGGTGACCCGATACTCGGCCGCATCGTCGATTGCCCTCAGCGTGCGCCTCGCGGTCTTGCGCGTCGCGGCACCGAGCCTTTCGTCGAGGAATTGTTCCCAATCGCCGGGCAGATTCACATAGACGTAGATGTCATGATCGATGTTATCGCCGTCGTCCGGCCGCCTTACCTTGCCGGTCTGGAATTCGGGGGCGGCAAACTCCCCCAGAAACGCGTCCAGCCGCCGCCGCGACGCAAAGATGTTCTCGAGGTGCAGCCTGGCCCAGCTCAGCTGCTTGGTGTGTTCGGCGAATGCGCGGATGACGGCATCCTGAACGTCCGGATCGCAGATGAAGCCGGCGTAACCGGCAAAGTAGCCGCCTCCGGTCCGCAGTTCGTTGTGGAATGCGCCGTCCCTGGCCCTCTCGGTTCGAAGCTGCAGGGGGAAGAAGCCGACATAGCCGGATGCCCCGTCCTCTCTTGCGGCCAGAACGATCCATTGGTAGCGAAGCCGCTTGAACCAGCCCGCCATCCATGTCCAGGACATGAAATACTGAGCTTCGGGATCCGCCTCATAGACCGCATCCCAATTGCCTCGCAGCTGAGCGAGAGTATCGAAGCTATCGATGACATCCACACGCATGGCGTTGACCTGTGCTCAAAGAGCGTCGGCAAGAGGCGCTGGTCGCGGTACTGAGCTATTTCCCCCGAACCCTTGGCAAAGCCAAGGAATTGCCCTTCATGGTCCCATGGCGGGATTGGCCTTGCAAGACGATCAAACGATTGAGGGATCGCGAGACAGCCAGGCACGAAATCCTGCCATCAGACCGTCAGGCAATACAGGCTATTGGGCTCGGGCAGCCGACCGGAGCGGTTCGGCTTTCGAAGCGCCAAATCGCTATAAATGTTTGTTTTTACGCAATTCCGGACGAAACCGCTGCGCACTTTTCCTGAAATTGCCTTAGGAATCGATCTGCGTCCACTTGCCGTTTTCCGACTGGGACTGCCGGGCAAAGTAGTGATAGGAGGTCTGCGACCAATTCCTGACGGCGCCGCTGCGATTGTCGAGGATCAGGTCGCCCTTGTCAGTGCGAACGGTAAGCACCGTGTGTCCCTGACCGCCAAGCGTCACCACCGTCAGCAGAAGGGCTGAGGCAGGCCAGCCGCGCTTCATGAGCTCGCTCTTCTTCAGGATCGCGAAATCCTCGCAATCGCCTTCTTTCGTCGGGATGCGCCAATCGTCGGCGCTGCCGGCGGAAGGGTCGCTCCGCTCTTTGATCCTGGCGTTGACGGAACTGTTCACGGCCTGCAGTTCAGCCCGGCGCGCCGGTGTGAGCTTAACCTGCTTTACCTGCCCACCGGTGCTGCAGAGCCGTGGCTGCCGGGCGCAGAAGGGACGAAAGGCGGGCGGTGCAAAGGCATAGCCTTTGGTGACCATCATGGCCGCGCTGCCGGAGGTTTGCATGGTTTCGCTGCAGCCGGCGATGGCCAAGGCTGCGGCAATGAGCGCCGCCAAACGAATCACGTTCCGTCCCCTCGAGTTCGTGGTCGGAGATCATGTTCGAGGAATATGGTAAATCAACGTCCGCCAATAGCGTTTGCACAGGTTCTAAAACAATGTATACTTAACAATATGTTTCCGATGGTCGGAAACTTTGATATAGCGCCCAGTTTGGGGACGGGAGCGCCTTTTTTCCCTTAGGAGGAAGAAATGCACCTGTACTCAACCTGCGCGAGCAGGGTTCGCACAACCTTGCTTGTTTCAACCGCACTCGTGGCGGCGACTTTTGTACTCCCAGCATCAGCACAGAATGGCCCCAGGCCGCGGATGACGGCTGCGCAATGCCAGCCGCTGACGGAATCCAACTACGCGCTTTGCTGCATCGCGAGCAATCGCAGCAGTATTCTGAGCCGTGCACAAATCGCAATGTGCCCACCGATCACGACGGCTCTCATCGCAGCCGCTCTCAGCGACGGTGAAGGCGGCGGATCCGGCGGGTCTGGCGGGTCCGGCGGATCGGGTGGTTCAGGCGGCTCCGGTGGTGGCGGCGATGGCGGCGGCGGAGATGGCGGCGGTGGCGATGGCGGCAGCGGAGATGGCGGCGGTGGCGATGGCGGCGGCGGAGATGGCGGCGGCGGAGATGGCGGCGGTGGCTCCGGTGGTGGTTCGGGCGGTTCCGGTGGCAGCGGCGGTTCTGGCGGTTCGGGCGGCGACGGCGGCGGCAGTGGTGGTTCGGGCGGCGACGGCGGTTCGAGTGACTCCGGCAGCGGCAGTGGTGGCTCCGGCGGCTCCGGTGGCTCGGGCGGCAGCTCTGGTAGCGGCGGTTCTGGCGGCAGCGGCGGTTCGGGCGGCTCCGGCGGCGGCGGTGGTTCAGGCGGCAGCGGCGGCTCGGGCGGTAGCGGCGGCTGAGCCTGCCAGCGCACCGCAATCCAATGGAATTCGGGGTGGGCGCCTGCATGGGCGCCCACCTTGTCGTTTGGGTCATTCGCCGCGGCGCGTGACGAACAAATCCCTTTTTGAGCTCAACCGCCGGCAACCGATGGCTGTGATCCCAACTCCGGCCTTGCCGGCGTTGCGCCTGATGTGGGCGCCGGCCTTTCCGACAGCCGGCTCATTTCGGGGAAATTGGGGATTCCGCGGAAACGGAGCTTTTCATTTCCGATCAGTCGTGATTGATTTTTGAGCGTTCGTGTTGCGCAGGATAGCCGGAGGGGCTTTGTGCGACTGATCTCGATCATGGTTGAACTTGGTGTGATTGTTGGCAGCCTCGGCCTCGAGACCGAGGCGCAGTGCCGCAATCTGGCGGTGATGGCCACCACTTCAATCCCTGACCCGGCTGAAGCATTGCGTCTTCAGGAAGAACTGGCGGCCCAGTTTTCCTTACTTTCCTACGGCTCCGGTCTGGGAGCCGAACTCTCACCGCATTGGGACGAAATGCTCGATCTGGTCGAACTGGTCCGCTCCGCCTCCAGCTTGAACTGATCAAACCGAACTGTCGTGCCTGGCGTAGCTGGGGCCGAGAGAGCCTTGGAACCTCGGCAGTTGTATCGGTTTGACCAACAAGGTCATCGGATTGGGGTCCACCCTGACACTGCGCTGCGGTCTCGCCATCGCCAACCCCTTCTCCAGGGCATCCTGAAGACTTGTCGTGTAGTGCGCGGTGTCTTCGAGGCCGAAGAAGAAGTTTATGCGATGGGTTTCGCCCCTCTTGCTCATGACAATCCCCGCCGCCCGGAGCGCTTCCTGAACTGTCTTGTACGTCATAGCCACGGTTAACTCCCTGCCGAGTACGTTAAGGTCGCTCTTTTCTGTAACGAAACGGTGACGCTGACTGTGAAACAGGCAACATAGTCCACCCTTAGCCGGACTTTGCACTTCCTCCACCCGGACCTCGCCGCCTGCAAACAGGCGTTTCCGACGACTTGTGCCGTGGACGATACAAACCTGTTGGGGCCGGTGCCGTACGCGCAGAACGCCGGCATGAGCGGGCAGGAAACCGCTGCCGGTCCACGACCGACAGCCTGGGCACGGGTTGTTGCCAGCCTTCAGCGAGAGCCGGCTCCTGCTGCGTTTCGCGGGAGTTTCACTGAGGCCACACACTGAGCGTCGCGCAGTCGGCCAGAAGCCAGCCGTTGCTCAGAGAAAGGTCTTTCCGTTCCACATCGCGTCAGGCACCACCACCAGCTTGCCGACGAAATCCTTGGCGATGAAATCGGCCTGTGCGCGGTGGAAATCGGAGAGCTTGTAGACGCCACCAACCAGCGGCCGAATTTTTTGCGCCTCGATGTAGCGCACGATGCGGCGGAAATCCGCCCGTGTGCCCTGGCTCGAGCCGTGGAGCTGAAGCTGCTTGAGATACATGGTGCGAAGATCGAGCTGCACCACCGGACCGGCAATCGCGCCCGCCGTCGTGTAGCGGCCTTCGGGCCTCAGGATGCGCAGCAGGTCGTTGAAGATCGCGCCGCCGACTAGGTCGGCGACGACATCGATCGGCTTGCCGCCGGTTGCCTCGTTCACGGCAGCCGGCAGATCTGCGACACCGCGGGTGATCACCGCCTCCGCGCCGACGTCGAGCACTGCCTGTTCCTTGCCCTTGCCGACGATGGCATAGGGGATGGCGCCGCGCGCTCGCGCCAGTTGCACGATGCCCGAACCGACGCCACCCGACGCACCGGTGACCAGCACGCGCTCCCCGGCCCTCAGTGCGGCGCGCTCCAGCATCTGCTCGCCGGTGAGGTAGGCGCAGCAGAAGGTGGCGAGCTCGATGTCGCTCATTTCGGTGGCGACGACATGGGCGTTCTCGGCCGGCACCGCCTGGTACTCGGCATAACCACCGTCGCGGCCATGGCCCATATAGTCGATGTCGGCGAGTGAATCGTCGTCGCGGTTGTAGATGGAGAAGTCGACCATCACCCGCTCGCCGAGACGAGCAGGCGAGACCCCGTCTCCAACGGCGGCGATGGTGCCCACCGTATCGGTGCCTTGGATGCGCGGAAATGTCAGCGTGTTGCCCTGCCGCCGCCATGTCGACACCGCCGCCGCATCCTCCTCCGTGCCATAGGCACCCTGCCGCACCCATACATCGGTGTTGTTCATGCCGCAGGCGCTGACCTCGACCAGCACTTCGCCGGCGGCAGGCGAGGGCACTTTCACGTCGGTGCGGTAGACGAGCTTTTCCGGTCCGCCGTGCCCGGTGAGCAGCACGGCGGCCATTGTGGCGGGGAGGGTTTTGGTCATGGTGTTCATGGGTCGATTTCAAAGATTGGCAAACACGCTCTTTACCGCATCGGCGGTCTTCGCCACGACGGTATCGGCCTCTTCGCGAGTCAGGCAGAGCGGCGGCGCGAAGCCGAGGATATCGCCCTGCGGCATGGCGCGGCCGATAACGCCGCGCTCGGCGAGCACCCCAGCAATTTGTGGCCCGATCTTCTGCGAGGCGTCGAAGAACAACCGGTCGTCGCGGTCCTTGACGAATTCGACCGCCGCCAGCATGCCATCGCCGCGCACCTCGCCGACATTTCTGTGGCCGCCGACGGCCCTGGCGAGTTCGGCGCGGAAATAGGCGCCGGTCTCGCCGGCATTTTTCACCAGGTCCATCTCGTCGATCAGTTCGAGATTGGCGACACCCGCGGCAACACAGATCGGATGCGCTGAATAGGTCCAGCCATGGCCGAGGGAACCGAGCTTGTCGGAACCCTGCACCAGCACCTGCCACATCTTGTCGGCGACGATGACGCCCGACAGTGGCGCATAGGCCGAGGTCAGGCCCTTGGCGATGGTGATGAGATCCGGCTTGATGCCGTAGTGGTCGGAGCCGAACATCGTGCCCAGCCGGCCGAAGCCAGTCACCACCTCGTCGGCGACCAGCAGCACGTCGTACTTCTTCAGCACACCTTGAATCTTTTCCCAATAGCCGGCCGGCGGCGGCACGATGCCGCCAGTGCCGAGGATCGGCTCGCCGATGAAGGCGGCGACCGTATCCGGCCCTTCGGCGAGGATCATCTCCTCGAGCTTGTCGGCGCAATATTGCGAGAACTGTTCCTCGCTCTGTGAGCGGTCGTCGCGGCGGAAATAATAGGGCGCCTCGGTGTGCAGGATCGGCGCGCGCGGCAGGTCGAACGCGTTGTGGAACAGGTCGAGCCCGGTCAGCGATCCGGTCATGACGCCCGAGCCGTGATAGCCGCGCCAGCGTGAGATGATCTTCTTCTTCTCCGGCCGTCCCAGCACATTGTTGTAGTACCAGATCAGCTTGACGTTGGTCTCGTTGGCGTCGGAGCCAGAGAGGCCGAAATAGACCCTCGACATGCCCTCTGGCGCGCGATCGATGATCATCTTGGCAAGTGTGATCGAGGCCTCGGTGCCGTGGCCGACATAGGCGTGATAGTAGGCGAGGTCCCTGGCCTGGGCGGCAATCGCATCCGATATCTTCTGGCGGCCATAGCCGACATTGACGCAATAGAGGCCGGCAAAGGCATCGATGCTCTTCTTGCCGGCGTTGTCCCAGACGGTGACGCCTTCGCCGCCGGCCATGACGCGGGCCGGCGATTCACCACGCGCGTGCATGCCCATATGGGTCGAGGGATGGAAGAAGTGGTCGCGGTCCCAGGCGGCGAGTTCGTTGGACTGTTCGAGCATCTTTTTACTCCTTAAGAAAAATCACCCGGGTGGCGCTACGCGACGTCGAGGCAGAGATACTTCAGATCGGTGAAGGCTTCGAGCCCGTGGCGTGAGCCTTCGCGGCCAATGCCGGACTGCTTGACGCCGCCGAACGGGACCGGCGCGCCGGTGATCTTGACCCGGTTGACGGCGACCATGCCGTAGTCGAGCGCGCGGCCAAGGCGCAGCTGCCGGGCACCGTTCTCGGTCACGACGTAGGCGACAAGGCCGTATTCGGTGGCATTGGCGCGAGCGATGACTTCGTCCTCGCTGTCGAATGGCGTCACCGCCGCGACCGGGCCGAAAGTCTCTTCGCGCATGATAAGCGCCGCGTCGGGCACATCGACAAGCAGGGTCGGCTGATAGAACAGCGGCCCCGCCACATGGCGCTTGCCGCCCGCCAGGCAGCGCGCGCCGAGGGTAAGGGCGTCAACGACCTGCTCTTCGACTTTGCTTACGGCACGCTCGTGCATCAGCGGCCCGATGTCGGTTTCGTCGGCAAGCCCGTTGCCCGTCTGCAGCGCCTCGATGCGGAGCGCAAAGGCGACGCAGAACCGGTCGTAGATCGGCCGCTGCACATAGATGCGGTTGGCGGCGAGGCAATCCTGGCCCGAGGTGGCGAATTTGGCGTCGATCGCGATTGCCACCGCTTTGTCGACATCGGCGTCGTCGAAGACGATCAGCGGCGCATGGCCGCCGAGCTCCATCACCAGCCGCTTCATCGTCGACGCACTTTGCGCGGCGATCAGCCTGCCGATTTCGGTCGAGCCGGTGAAGCTCATGGCGCGCACGCGCGGGTCCTCGCACATACGCCCGACAATGGTCGAAGCCTTGCCAGTGACCACATTGAAGACCCCGGCAGGCAGCCCGGCGCGCTCGCCGAGCTCGGCCAGCGCCAGCGCCGACAGCGGCGTTTCAGAGGAGGGATGCGCGACGATGGCACAGCCGGCGGCAAGCGCCGCAGCCGCCTTACGGGTCAGCATCGCTGCGGGAAAATTCCACGGCGTGACGACGCCGACGACGCCGAGCGGCTCGCGCCGCACCATCATCTCGGCACCAGGCAAATGGCTGGTGACGCCTTCGGCGTTGAGGCGTTTTGCCTCTTCCGCATACCACTCGACGAAGGAGGCGGCGTAGTCGATCTCGCCGAGCGACTCCCTCAGCGGTTTGCCTTGTTCCAGCGTCATCAGCAGCGCCAGATCCTCCTTTGCGGCGAGGATCAGCTCGAACCATTTTCGCAATATCCTGGCGCGCTCCTGCGGCAGCAGCGCCCGCCAGGCCGGAAAGGCGCGCGAAGCGGCATCGATCGCGTTCGTCGTCTGCCCGGCATCGAGCGCGGCGACGAAGGCGACGGTGGCGCCGGTCGCGGGATCGGTAACTTCAAAGCTCTCCGCTGCCTCGCTTGCCGTCCAGTGGCCGTCGACATAGGCGAGCTCGCGCAGCAGCCGTCGGTCGGCGAGGCGGTCGAGCGCTTCAAGGCGGTTCGTGCGGGCAAAATGCGCGGACATCGATCAAGTCTCCCGGTGCCGAAGGCGATGCGGGAAGACTATTCGCACGGAGCAGACAGAGAGGCCGTTTCAGCGTCGCCGCGTAGAGAGATTGTCTCTATTCGTCCCGCGAAGCAGACAATCTCTCTGCCTCACGCTTGCAGCGGCAGCAGATCGGCCACCGGCAGCACCGTCTCGTCCTTCACCGTCTTGGTGACGATGTAGGTGAAGTAGCGGTCGATGCCGATCTCGCGCTCGAGCAAGGCGTCGACCAGCCGCTGATAGGCGTCGATGTCGCGTGCCATCACCTTCAGCACATAGTCGACGCCGCCGCCGACCGACCAGCAGGCGACGATCTCCGGGATGTCGCGGATGACGCGTTCGAAGCGGTCGAAGTCGGCCTGGCGGTGGCTGGCCAATGTCACCTCCATCAACACGGTGGCAACCGGGGCGACGGCGCGCATGGCGATCGAGGCATGGTAGCCCGAGACGATGCCGGCCTTCTCCAACTTGCGCAGCCGCACCCAGCACGGCGTCGGCGACAGGCCGACTTTGTCGGCTAGCGCCAGCTTGGTGATGCGCCCGTCGCGCTGGATGGCGTCGAGGATTTTGAGGTCGATCGGATCGAGTTTGGCTGCGGCCATGGGCGTCCACTTTTTGCTGCCCGCCACCATGGGGGCGCATGAATTCGATTGTCAATTGCACTGATTTCGATCTCTAATAAGTCATGACATTGTGGCAGCCCGATCCCGCGCTCATTCGCCGTCCGGCCTACCAGTCGCTGGCCGACCAGTTCGCCCGCGCCATCCATGACGGGCGGCTTGCCAACGGCGCCCGGCTGCCGACGCATCGCAGGCTGGCCGACGAGCTGAAACTGTCGGTGCAGACGGTGAGCCGCGCCTATGAGGAATTGATCCGCCGCGGCCTGATATCAGGTGAGATCGGCCGCGGCAGCTTTGTGCAGACGCAGCGTCGCGAGCCGGAGCCGCCTTATCTGCCGGAGCGGCTGGGCGAAGTGATCGACCTGTCGATCTTGAAGCCGGTCTGCGAGCCGATGCATCTGGAGCGGCTGAAGCAGGCGCTGGGCTGGCTGGCCGAGAACCTGCCGTCGAGCTCGGCGCTGTCGTTCCGCCCGAACATGGTGTTTCCGCGCCATCGGGCGGTGGCGGTGGAATGGCTAAAACTCTGCGGCCTCGAAGCCTCGCCGCAGAACATCAGCCTGACCAACGGCGCTACCGCCGGCATGACGGTGGCGCTGATGAGCGTGGCGCCGCCCGGCTCGACGGTCGCCACCGAGGCCATCGGCCACCACACGCTGGTGCCGCTCGCCCGTTACCTCGGCTTCAACCTCGAGGGTCTGCCGATCGACGGCAACGGCCTCATTCCGGAAGCGCTCGACGAAGCCTGCAGGCTCTCCGATATCCGCGCTGTGTTCGTGCAGCCTTCGGTGATCAACCCGACGGCGACGCTGATGGATGCCACACGGCGTGAGCAGATTGCAGCCGTCGCGCGCAAGCACGACATCGCCATCATCGAGAACGATGTGCTGGGGCCGCTGGTCGAAGACCGGCCGCCGCCGGTTGCTGCCTACGCGCCCGAGCGAACGCTCTACGTCACCTCCTTCACCAAGATCACCGTGCCTGGCCTTCGTATCGGCTATCTCGCCGCGCCCGACCGCTACGTCGCCGCCGTCGCCAACCGCCACCTCGTCTCCAACTGGATGGCGACGCCGCTGGTGGCAGAGATCGCGACGAAATGGGTGACCGACGGCACGGCGATGGAGCTGGTGCGCTGGCAGCGTGTGGCGCTCAGGCGGCGCCAGGACATCGCCGCGGAAGTGCTGGCCGGCGTCGACTATCGCGTCCACCGTGACGGGCTGCATCTGTGGCTCGAGCTTCCCGGCGACCGGGCGGAAGAGAGCTTTGTCTCGCAGGCCCGCTTGCAAGGGGTGGCGATTGCGCCGGGAACATCCTTCCGCATTGCGGAAGCGCCCTGGCACCCTGCCGTGCGCATCTCGCTGGGTTCGACCACCGAGGGGGAACTGCGCGCCGGCTTGAGCGTTGTCGCCAAGCTTCTGCTTGGCGATCCGGAGCATCTCCTGCTCGCCATCTGATGCAAGTCGCCCAAAACCGCAGCGCGCCTTTGGGCACAAATTGCCCTGAAATTGAGCGGCGCCGGAAATATTGTCATGATATTATTTTCCTAATTGACATGATTTCGCGCGTTCCGCATCGTTAAGGGCATAGGCTTCTCCAGAACGGGGAAATTGATTGCCCGCACCCATCATCAAGGTCGACGCCATTTCGAAGAGCTTCGGCGCGTTCAAGGTTCTGGACGGCCTGTCGATGCAGGTCATGCCCGGCGAGAAGCTGGCGCTGATCGGCCCGTCCGGCTCCGGCAAGACGACGATCCTGCGCATCCTGATGACGCTGGAGAAGATCGACGGCGGCCACATCCAGATCGACGGCGAACAGCTCTATCACATGGAGCGCAACGGACAGTTGCTGGCCGCCGACGAACGTCACCTGGCGAAGATGCGGCAGAAGATCGGCATGGTCTTCCAGCTGTTCAACCTGTTCCCGCACAAATGCGTCATGGACAACGTTACCCTGGCGCCGATGCTGACCAAGGGTATGGCGCGCGCCGCCGCCGAAAGGCGGGCGATGGAATTGCTCGACATGGTCGGCATGGCCGACAAGGCGAAGGCGATGCCGGCGCAGCTTTCCGGCGGCCAGAAGCAGCGCGTCGCGATTGCCCGCGCACTGGCGCTGTCGCCGAAGATCATGCTGTTCGACGAAGTCACTTCGGCACTCGATCCTGAACTGGTCGAGGAGGTGTTGAACGTCATGCGCAAGCTCGCCGCCGAGACCGACATGACGATGCTTTTGGTCACCCACGAGATGGGCTTCGCCCACGACTTCGCCGACCGGGTGCTGTTCTTCGATCGCGGCAGGATCGTCGAGGAAGGCAAGCCCGACGAGATTTTCCGCCACCCCAAGCAGGAGCGCACGCAGGGCTTCCTGAAGAAGATCATCGCGGCCGGACACCGTGTCTGACTGCCTATGCAAAAGGCGACAAAGTCGTCCTTCAAAAGGCGGCAACGCCGTCCTCTAGGCGGCGCAAGCCATCGCAAAGCAAACCAAGAAGACAGAACAAGGAGTTGGGAACAGTGAAAAAACTTGGCATTCTGGCCGGCGTCGCCGGCCTTGCATTGACGGCCGTTCTTGCGGCCTCGAGCGCCGGATCGGCCGACGACAGCAAGCTCGAGCAGTTGAAGGCGCAGGGCTTTGCCCGTGTCGCCATCGCCAACGAGCCGCCCTATACGGCGGTCGCCGCCGACGGCAAGGTCTCGGGCGCGGCACCCGACGTGGCGCGCGAGATCTTCAAGCGCCTCGGCGTCGGCGACATCGTCGCCTCGATCTCGGAATATGGCGCCATGATCCCCGGCTTGCAGGCCGGCCGCTTCGACGTTGTCACAGCTGGCTTGTTCATGAAGCCGGAGCGCTGTGCGGCGGTCGCCTATTCCGAGCCGGTGCTGTGCGACGCCGAGGCGATGCTGGTCAAGAAGGGCAATCCGAAGAGCTTCAAGAGCTATGAGGATGTCGCCAAGGACACCAGCGCTACTATCGGCGCGCCGGGCGGCGGCACCGAAGAGAAGCTGGCGCTCAATGCCGGCGTGCCGCGCGAGCGCGTCATCGTCGTGCCGGACGGCCAGAGCGGCCTGAAGATGCTGCAGGACGGCCGCATCGACGCCTATTCGCTCCCCGTTCTGTCGATCAACGACCTGGTCAAGAAGGCCAACGATCCGAACCTCGAAGTCATCGCCCCGGTGCAAGGCGCGCCGGTCTATTGCGACGGCGCCGCCTTCAAGAAAGGCGACGAGGCGCTGCGCGACGCCTATGACGTCGAGCTTGCCAAGCTGAAGAAGTCGGGCGAGTTCGCCAAGATCATCGAACCCTACGGCTTCTCGGCCGCAGCGGCGATGTCGACGACGCGCGACAAGCTCTGCGCGGCGAAGTAGGGCGCCATCTCCTTCTCCCCGTTCACGGGGAGAAGGTGTCACGAAGTGACGGATGAGGGGCAGCACAAGGTTCTGCCAGGCCGCCTCCGCCCCTCATCTGCCTGCCGGCATCTCTCCCCGTGAAGGGGGGAAGCGGCTAAGTTCAAACGTTGGAAACTTCTGACATATGACCCAGTGGTCCGGCTATCTCGGCCTGATATTGCAGGGAGCGCTTGTCACCATCGAGCTGACGCTGATGGGATCGGTGCTCGCCCTGATCATGGCCTTTCTGGCCGGCATGGGGCGGTTGTCGCGCTTCTTCGTGCTGCGAGCGCTCGCCACTGCCTATATCGAATTCTTCCGTGGCACCTCGATCTTCGTGCAGCTGTTCTGGGTCTATTTCGTGCTGCCTCTTGCCGGCATATCGCTGACGCCGCTGCAGGCCGGCGTGCTGGCGCTGGGCTTGAATGTCGGCGCCTATGCCGCCGAAGTGGTGCGCGGCGCCATCCAGTCGGTCGGCCGCGAGCAATATGAGGCTTGCATCGCGCTCAATCTTGGCCGCTGGCAAGGCATGCGCCATGTCATCCTGCCGCAGGCGCTGCTGGTCATGCTGCCGACCTTCGGCAACAACGCCATTGAGTTGCTCAAGGCGACCTCGGTCGTGTCGCTGATCTCGCTCGCGGACCTCACCTTCCAGGCGCAGGTCGTACGCTCTCAGACCGGCAACACGCTGATGCCGTTCACGACCATTCTGATCATCTATTTTGTGTTGGCGCTGATCATCTCGTGGGGTGTGCGCTCGCTGGAACGCCGCATGGCGTGCGGCCTCGACGGAGTGCGCGTGTGATGGAGTGGGCCCTGTAATGGATTGGGATTGGAACTTTGTCAGGGAGATCCTGCCGACGCTGGTCCAGGGGGTGAAGATCACCATCCTGGCGACGCTGCTCGGCTCGGTGCTGGCGGCGATCGTCGGCCTGGCGATCGCACTGGCGCGGCGCTCGCCAAATCGGGCCGTATCGCGCAGCGTGGGCTTCCTTGCCGAGTTCATCCGCGGCACGCCGCTTCTGGTGCAGCTCTATTTCATCTTCTACGTGCTGCCGGATTTCGGCATCCTGTTGCCGCCGCTGGTGGCCGGCGTCATCGGGCTCGGCCTGCACTACGGCACCTACACGGCGGAAGTCTATCGCGCCGGCATCGACAATGTGCCGCGCGGACAGTGGGAAGCCGCCAAGGCCTGCAATCTGAGCGCCGGCCAGACCTGGTCCCACATCATCATCCCGCAGGCGATCCCGCCGATGATCCCGGCTTTGGCCAATTATTTCATCGCCATGTTCAAGGAGACGCCGCTGCTGTCGGCGATCACCGTGCTGGAACTGATGAACCAGGCCAAGAGCGTCGCCAACACCTACTATCGCTATATCGAGCCAATGACGCTGGTCGGCGCCTTCTTCCTGGTCATCAGCCTTTTCTCGGTCGTGCTGCTGCGCTGGCTGGAACATCGCTACGGCAAGATCGAAAGGTAGTTTTCATGAAACCGCTGCCAGAGATCAGACTGATGCCGACCAGGCCGGCGCTCGACGCGCGTCCGCTGGAGAAGCGCGTCGGCTTGATCATCCTTGCCACCGACCACACCAGCGAACCGGATTTCCGCCGCATGGTGGCGAGCGACAGGATCGGCGTCTATGTTGCCCGCATTCCTTACGCCAATCCGACCACGCCCGAAAATTTGCGCAAGATGCAGCCGGAGCTGTCGGCGGGCGCCGCGCTCATCCTGCCGGACGAGCCGCTCGACGCCATCTGCTATTCCTGCACCTCGGCGTCGGTGGTGATAGGCGATGCCGAGATCGAAGCGGCGGTGCAGGCCGCCAAGCCCGGCATACCGGTCGTCACGCCGCCCATGGCCGGCGTGCGCGGGCTGAAAGCGCTGGGCGCGAAAAGGGTCAGCATCCTCACGCCTTACACCATCGAGACCAGCCGGCCGATGGCAACCTATTTCGCCGAGCGCGGCTTCGACATATTGAGCTTCGCTTGTCTTGGCTTCGAGGACGACAGGGAGATGGCCCGCATTGCGCCGGCCGCACTCATCGAGCTGGCCCGGGAAGCGACGCATGCCGAGGCCGATGCGTTGTTTGTCTCCTGCACGGCACTGCGGGCAGCCCTTGCGGTGCCCGGCATGGAACAGGCGATCGGTCTCCCCGTTGTCACCAGCAACCAGGCCAGTGCCTGGAACTGCCTGCGGCTTTGTGGCGACGACAAGCCGCGTCCCGAATTCGGTCGGCTGATGACGCTGCCGCTTGGTTGATAAGATGACAGAGGTCACGCTTCAGCATATTCGCGCAGCGCGCGACCGCATTGCCGGCAAGGTCGAGCAAACGGCGACTGCGCTTTCCCTGAGTCTTTCCGAGTACTTGAGCACACAGGTTTACCTCAAGCTCGAGCATCGCCAGGCCACCGGCAGCTTCAAGCTGCGTGGCGCATCGAACGCCATCGCCTCGCTAAGCCCTGAACAGAAGTCGCGCGGTGTTGTCGCGGCCTCGACCGGCAATCATGGCCGGGCGCTCGCCCATGCGGCGAAGCTCGAAGGCCTGCGTGCGGTGATCTGCATGTCGCGGCTGGTGCCCGAAAACAAGCTCGACGCCATCCGCCGCCTCGGCGCCAAGATCCGCATCGTCGGCAACAGCCAGGACGACGCGCAGCAGGAGGTCGATCGGCTGGTTGGGGAGGAGGGCCTTGTAATGCTGCCGCCTTTCGATCATCCCGACATCATCGCCGGGCAGGGGACGCTGGGGCTGGAGATCATCGAGCAGGTTCCGGACGCGTCAACGGTGCTGGTGCCGCTGTCCGGCGGTGGGCTGGCCTCGGGCGTTGCGGCTGCCGTCAAGGGCGTCAGCCCGAGGACAAAGGTCATCGGCGTTTCGATGGCGCGGGGGGCGGCGATGAAGGCGAGCCTCGATGCCGCCCGCCCGGTGCAGGTCGAGGAATTGCCGACGCTGGCGGATTCGCTTGGCGGCGGCATCGGCCTCGAAAACCGGCTGACCTTCGCCATGTGCCGCGACCTGCTCGACGATGTTATCCTGCTCAGCGAAGACGAGATCGCCGCCGGCATCCGTCATGCCTATGAGCAGGAACGCGAGATCGTCGAAGGCGCCGGCGCGGTCGGCATCGCCGTTCTGCTTGCCGGCAAGGTCAAAGCCAGCGGCCCCACGGTGCTCATCCTGTCCGGCCGCAACATCGATATGACGCTGCACCGCCGGATCGTCTGCGGCGAGGCGCCATCAACCGTGGAGAGCGCAGCATGAGCCGGATGACCATCCTCACCGAAGCCGAACTGCGCACGATCGTGAAGCTCGATCTCGATGCGGTCGCGTGCGTCGAGAACGCATTCCGCGCGCTTGCCACCTTACCGGTGGCGATGCCGCCGATCCTGCGCCTCGACATTCCTGAGCATCGCGGCGAGGTCGATGTGAAGACCGCCTATGTGCCGGGTCTGGAAAGCTTTGCCATCAAGATCAGCCCCGGCTTTTTCGACAATCCGAAAATCGGCCTGCCCAGCGGCAACGGCATGATGGTGCTCTTGTCGGCGAAGACAGGATTGGTCGAGGCGCTGCTGCTCGACAATGGCTACCTGACCGATGTCCGCACCGCTGCCGCCGGCGCGGTGGCGGCGAAGCATCTTTCGCGGCCGGACTCCTCCGTCGCCGCGATCTTCGGTGCCGGCGTCCAGGCCGGGTTGCAGCTTCAGGCACTGAGGCTGGTGCGACCGATCGAAGAAGCCCGCATCTGGGCGCGCGATGCCGCCAAGGCGGAAGCCACCGCCGCCGACCTGCGCAAGAAGCTGAGCATCATGGTGCGCGCCGAGCCCGATGCCGCAAAGGCGGCTGCCGGCGCCGACATCATTGTCACCACCACGCCGTCGACCGAGCCGCTGATCAAGGCCGGTTTCATTGTGGCCGGCCAACACATCACCGCGATGGGCTCGGACGCCGAGCACAAGAACGAGATCGCGCCGGCGATCCTGCGCATGGCCGATCTCTATGTCGCCGACAGCGCCAAGCAGACGCGGCGCCTGGGCGAGTTGCACCATGCCATCTCCGCCGGCGTGATGGCTGAAGACGCCGATGTGACCGAACTTGGCCAGATCATCGCCGGCGAAAAGCACGGCCGGCGCACGCCCGCCGACATCACCATCGCCGACCTCACCGGCACCGGCGTGCAGGATACGGCGATTGCCACGCTGGCTCGCGACCGCGCGCGGGCGGCCAAATCTGGAACCATTTTCGAAAGCTGATGCTGGCCGGCGAGGCCCAACAAACGAGGATCAAGAACAATGCAGCCTAGCTTGAAATTCTCGCGCGGCGAATATGCGGAGCGCCTCGCCAAGACCCGTAAGGCCATGGCGGCCAAGGGCGTCGATCTGCTGATCGTCAGCGACCCCTCGAACATGGCCTGGCTGACCGGCTATGACGGCTGGTCGTTCTATGTGCACCAGGCGGTCATCGTGCCGCCATCGGGCGAGCCGGTCTGGTACGGCCGCGGCCAGGACGCCAACGGTGCCAAGCGCACCGCCTATCTCGCGCATGACAACATCGTCGGCTACGCCGACCACTATGTGCAATCGACCGAGCGCCATCCGATGGATTTTCTCTCGCAGGTGCTTGCCGATCGCGGCTGGGGCAAACTGACCGTCGGCGTCGAGATGGACAATTACTGGTTCTCGGCGGCTGCCTTCGCCTCGCTGCAGAAGCACCTGCCCAACGCGCGCTTCGTCGACGCCACTGCGCTGGTCAATTGGCAGCGTGCGGTGAAGAGCCCGACCGAGATCGACTATATGCGCAAGGCCGCCCGCATCGTCGAAGCCATGCACCAGCGCATCGTCGACAAGATCGAGGTCGGCATGCGCAAATGCGATCTGGTCGCCGAGATCTACGATGCCGGCACGCGCGGTGTCGACGGTATCGGTGGCGACTATCCGGCGATCGTGCCGCTGCTGCCGTCGGGCGCCGATGCCTCGGCGCCGCATCTGACCTGGGACGACAAGCCGATGAAGTCGGGCGAGGGCACCTTCTTCGAGATCGCCGGCTGCTATCACCGCTACCATTGCCCGCTATCGCGCACCGTCTTCCTCGGCAAGCCGACGCAGGAATTCCTCGATGCCGAAAAGGCTACGCTGGAAGGCATGGACGCCGGGCTTGCCGCGGCAAAGCCCGGCAACACCTGCGAGGACATTGCCAACGCCTTCTTCGCCGTTTTGAAGAAATACGGCATCGTCAAGGACAACCGCACCGGCTATCCGATCGGCCTGTCCTATCCACCGGACTGGGGCGAGCGCACGATGAGCCTGCGCCCGGGCGACCGCACCGAGCTCAAGCCCGGCATGACCTTCCATTTCATGACCGGCCTGTGGCTGGAAACGATGGGGCTGGAGATCACCGAATCCATCCTGATCACCGAGACGGGCGTCGAATGCCTGGCCAATGTGCCGCGCAAGCTGGTGGTGAAGGATTGAGTCCGATGTCCAACGTTCGCCCATCTCCGATCGTCCCGACCGTCGATTTCGACAAGGACGGCGTCCAGCACGGCTTTTTGCGCCTGCCCTACAGCCGCGACGATTCTGCCTGGGGATCGGTGATGATCCCGACCTGCGTCATCCGCAACGGTAAGGGACCTGCGGCGCTGCTCACCGGCGGCAACCATGGTGACGAATATGAGGGACCGCTGGCGCTCTACGAGCTTGCCTGCACGCTCGATCCGAAGGAGGTCAGCGGCACGGTGATCATCGTGCCGGCAATGAACTATCCGGCCTTCCGCGCCGGCACCCGCACCTCGCCGATCGACAAGGGCAATCTCAACCGCAGCTTTCCCGGCCGTCCGGATGGGACGGTGACGGAGAAGATCGCCGACTATTTCCAGCGCGAGCTGCTGCCGCGCACCGACATCGCGCTCGACTTCCACTCCGGCGGCAGGACGCTCGACTTCGTGCCGTTCTGCGCCGCCCATATCCGCCCCGACAAGGTGCTGGAAGCCAAGGGTTTTGCGGCGGTCGAGGCGTTCTCGGCGCCATGGTCGATGAAGATGCTGGAGATCGATGCGGTCGGCATGTTCGACACCGCCGCCGAGGAGATGGGCAAGTTGTTCATCACCACCGAGCTGGGAGGAGGCGGGACGTCCCGTGCGGAGACCGTGCGGATTGCCCGGCGCGGCGTGCTAAATTTGCTGCGCCATGCCGGCATCGTTTCTGGTGCGGTCGAGAAGGCCAGAACCCAATGGCTGGATATGCCGTCAGGCGATTGCTTCTCCTTCGCCGAGGACGACGGCATGATCGAAACGATGGCCGATCTCGGCGAGACGGTGGAAGAGGGGCAGGTGCTGGCACGCATCCATTCCGTCGGCCGTACGGGTGTCGCTCCCCACGAGATCAGAGCCAAAATGTCAGGCCTGCTGGCGGCGCGGCATTTTCCCGGCTTGGTCAAGGCTGGCGATTGTGCCGCCGTCGTGGCCGTGCTGGTCGGTTGACGATTTCCGATGAAGGCCCGTCATGGCCGGGCAAGCGTCGCATGCGCGCGTCAAACAGCACACGGATCTTTCGCTGAGGCGCCAGCGCCTTCGGAAATTCAGATCACCGCTTCCTCGAGGAAAGGCTCGTTGCGCGGGATCCTTTCGTAGCCGAAGGGCGACAGGTCGAGCGTCTGGAAGGCGCCGTGAACGATCAGTTCGGATACCGCGCGACCGACGGCCGGCGATTGCTGCAGTCCATGCCCGGAGAAACCATTGGCGAACATGAAGTTCGTCACCTCCGGATGGAAGCCGACGATGCCGTTGTGGTCCAGCATGTTGTATTCATAGTGGCCGGTCCAGCTTGTCTGGACCTTCAGAGCATCGAATGCGGGAATGCGATGCCAAAGGGCAGGCCAGATCCGCTCTTCGAACTCCTCATGGTGCATCTCGAAATCGTCGTAGTCCGCTGGGCCATCGTCGAGCGGCGTATTGCCGGTCAGGAAAAGCTCCCCCTCCGGCCGCACGAAAGTGCCCGAGAGGTCGATCACGTTTGGCATCCGGCCGGGGATCGGCGTGGCGCTCGAAAAGACGAAACTGTATCGCTTGTAAGGCGCGACCGGGATCGACAGCCCTGCCATAGCTGCCACCTGCTGGGCACGCGGACCGGCCGCATCGACAAGCGTTCCGCACGAAATGGTCTGGCCGGTCGCCAGCCTTGCCGCGAGCACCTTTCCGCCCGCGACGTCCAGTCCGGTCACGGCGTTGTCAATGTACTCCACGCCCGAGGCACGCGCCGCGCGGCGGAAGCCGTTGAGCAGGCCCATCGAATCGAACCAGCCTTCGTCGCGCGATCCCCAGGCGCCGCCGCCGAGATCCTCGACGTTGAGCCAGGGAAAGCGGTCCTTCAGCGGGCCCGGTTCGAGGAACAGCGTATGGGCGCCAAGGCTGCGCTGCAGGTCGACGCGGGCGCGCGCTGCGTCCACGCCCTCGGGTGAGCAGCAATAGAGATAGCCATGTTCGCGGAAGCCGAGGTCGGGTGCCGGCTCGCCCGTGAAGAAGGGCGCCATGCGCTCGGCAAAGCCACGGATGATGTCGATGCCGAACTGGCTGATCTTGACGTTGACCGGGTTCGAATATTGCTGGCGGATCGCACTGGTGGACAGCGCCGTCGAGGAGAACTCGTAGCTGCTGTCGCGCTCGACCACCAGGATCGATGCGCTGGCGCCGAGCGCCTGGCTGAGCCAATAGGCGATCGACGACCCGACCGCCGCACCGCCGACGACGACGATGTCGTAGCCGACGCGGGCAGGGGCCTTGTAGGGCGGAATGGCCATGGCGTGGGCTCTTGTCAGTGATTGAAGGAAGCGATCAGGGCGTCGGAGCCGCGCGCCAGAAGGCCGAGATCCGAACCGACTGCGACCATGGTGAAACCGTGCGCAATATAGCGGTCGGCATCGACCTTCGCGGGCGCCAGTATACCGCTCGCCTTGCCGGCCTCGACGGCCGCCTGCCGCACCGACGAAATTGCCTGCTGCACGTGCTCGGCGCCTGGATTGCCCATGGCGCCCATATTGGTCGACAGGTCGCCGGGGCCAACGAACAGGACGTCGACGCCGTCCACTGCCGCGATCTCCGCTGCGTTGGCAACGCCGGTTTCGCATTCGATCTGCACGGCGAGCAACTGCTGCTTGCGGGCATTGGCATGATAGCCTGCAATGCGGCCGAAGGCATTGGCACGATGGCCGACGGAGAAGCCACGGAAGCCGAGTGGTGCGTAGCTCATCGCGGCGACGATCGTGCGGGCCTGGTCAGCCGAGCGCACATTGGGGATCATCAGGCTGCGAGCGCCGATATCCATTGCCTGCTTGATCAGGTTCGGGTCATCCGACGGCAGGCGCACGACGCCTTCGCAGGTAAAGCCGCCAAGCACCTGGAGCTGTGCCATCACGCTGCGCAGATCGTTGGGGCTGTGCTCGCCGTCAATCAGCAGCCAACCAGCGCCTGAGCCCGCAACGACTTCCGTCGTCAGGGCGGACGCCAGCGAACACCAGACGCCGATATGGGGCCGTCCGTCGGCCACGGCCGCTTTCAAGGGATTTGGGCGCTCCTGCATTTCGTCGGACTCCAGCAAAACATGGATTGAAATTTGTATGATGTCATATATCATACCTATACCGAGCCGCAACTCATCTTGCAGGCCGTGTCGCGAAAAAAGGTGGAAGCATGAGGATCGGCTTTATCGGGCTGGGCGTGATGGGCGCTCCGATGGCGCGCCATCTGGCTGCCGCGGGGCACGAGATCGTCACCGTTCTCAACCGGTCGCCCCTGCCAGCTGATCTTGAAGCGGTCGTGGTCGCATCGGCGGCGGAGGTGGCCAGCCGATCCGAGGTCGTCATCACCATGCTGCCCGATACGCCTGACGTCGAACGCGTGCTGTTCGGCAAGGATGGCGTCGCCGAAGGGATATCCGCAGGTACTTTGGTCATCGACATGAGCTCGGTCAGCCCGATCGCCACCGAGCGTTTCGCGGCAAAGCTTCGTAAGGCCGGCGCAGGCTATCTCGACGCTCCGGTTTCCGGGGGCGAGGTCGGCGCCAAGGCGGCAAGTCTTACCATCATGGTGGGCGGCCCGAAGATCGAATTCGAGCGCGCGCTGCCGATCTTCGAGACGCTGGGCAAGAACATCACCCTGATCGGCGAGCGCAACGGCGCCGGGCAGACCTGCAAGATTGCCAACCAGATCATCGTCGCTCTCAACATCGAAGCGGTGGCCGAGGCGCTTGTCTTCGCCAGCAAGGCCGGCTGCGATCCAGCGACGGTGCGCACAGCGCTGATGGGCGGCTTCGCGTCCTCGCGCGTGCTCGAAGTGCATGGCGAGCGGATGATTTCACGCAGCTTCGCGCCCGGGTTTCGGATTCGCCTGCACCAGAAGGATCTGGGTCTGGCCCTGGAAAGCGCACGCGCCCTCGGCGTCGCGCTGCCGAACACGGCCACGGCGCAGGAACTGATGAACGCCTGCTCGGCACGAGAGGGCGGCGCGGACGCGGACCATTCCTCCCTGGTGCGGGCGCTGGAAGCGCTGAGCGGCCACGAATTGTCGAACGAAAGGGTATGAATACGATGCGCGGAACCGGCAAGGCGGATGTTTTCGTGATGCTGGCCCATCCTGTGGGTCATGCGAAAAGTCCCGGAATGTTCAACGAGATCTTCGAACAGAAGGGCCTCGACAGCCTGATGGTCCCGTTGAGCTGCCGTCCAGAGGATTTCGAGACATTCTGGGCAGGTATCACCGCCGCCGAGAATATTCGCGGCGTCATCATTTCGGTGCCGTACAAGACGGCGGTCTACCACAAATGCGCCGCCGCGCATGATCGGGCAGCACGCGTGCAGAGCGCCAATTCGGTCCGCCGCCAGGCCGATGGCACCTGGTATGCCGACAATTTCGATGGCGTCGGTTTCATCGACGGATTGAAGGCGGGCGGCCATCAGATCGCCGGCCGGCGCATCCTGCAGGTGGGGGCAGGGGGCGCGGGCGCCTCGCTGGCCTACTGCCTCGCCGAAGCCGGTGCCGAGGAGATCCGCCTGGCCGACATCGATGCCGACCGGGCCGGGAAACTGGCGGTGCTGGTTGCCAAGGCTTTTCCGAAGTGCCGGATACAGGTCGGCGCAGCCGATCCATCAGGCATGCATATGGCGATCAACGCAACGCCGGTAGGAATGCACGCGAGCGATCCATTGCCGCTGGATGTCAGCCGGCTGACGCCGGACATGACGGTTGTGGACATCATCATGGAGCCGGCCGAGACGGCCTTGCTGCGCGCGGGGCGCGAACGAGGCTGCCGTATCCAGCCGGGGCGTCCGATGATGGATTTCCAGGTCCGCGGCATGTCGGAGTTCTTCGACATCGAGCGCAAGGACCGCGGCAATGGCTGAGATGCAAACGGCCGTCGTGATCGGCGGCACCTCGGGTATCGGCCACGCGATTGCCTTGCGCTTTGCCGAGGAAGGCTTGCGTGTCGCCGTGTCGGGGCGCGATACGGCACGCGGCAATGCCGTCGCGGCCGCTTGCGAAGCCGCCGGTGCCCCCGCCGCCCGATTTTTCGAGACGGATGTCGGCAATGCCGCTTCGGTCGAAGCGCTGGCACGGTCCGTCGAAGACGCATTCGGCGTGCCGCATGTCGTCGTCAACTGCGCCGGCATGCTGCAGAGCGGCAAGCGCGTCCTCGACCAGGGCCTGGACGAGGACGAGAAGATGTGGCGCGTGAACTATCGCGGCACGCTGCTCGGCTGCCAGGTGTTCGGCAGGCTGATGTCGGCCGCCGGACGCGGCGCCATCCTGAATGTCGGCTCGCTTGCGTCGTTCGCGCCGCTTTCGCTTCCCGCCTATACGCCCGGCAAGCACGCGGTGCTGGCACTGACGCAAATCCTTGCCGCCGAACTCGGCCCGCAAGGCGTGCGGGTGAACGCGGTCGCGCCCGGCTACACGCTGTCGGACGGGCTGAAGGCCAAGATCGCCAGCGGTGAGCGCAACCCCGACGCCATCAGGGCCACCACGGCGCTGCGCCGCTTCGTCGATCCGCGCGACGTGGCGGAGGCTGCCTGGTTCCTGTGCTCGGAGCGCGCCGCGTCGATCACCGGCGTGACCTTACCGGTCGATGCCGGCTGGCTCGTCCAGGCGCCCTATGCGCAGTACCTGCAAGGCAATCCGATCCGCCCCACTCCCAGTGCATGACGAGGAAGCCAATGAGCGCTATCCAACGGTTTGAATTCGACACGCGCATCCATCACGGCGTCATCCACAATGGCACGCTCTATCTGACCGGGCAGGTCGCCATGCCCGGCCAGTCCGCGGCAAACCAGATGCGCGAAGTGCTCGGCAAGATCGACGCGCTGCTGGCCAAGGCCGTCACCGACAAGACA
Source organism: Mesorhizobium sp. LjNodule214 (assembly GCF_964252735.1). Classification (NCBI taxonomy): domain Bacteria; kingdom Pseudomonadati; phylum Pseudomonadota; class Alphaproteobacteria; order Hyphomicrobiales; family Phyllobacteriaceae; genus Mesorhizobium; species Mesorhizobium sp. LjNodule214. The sequence goes on along the minus strand of NZ_CAXUPE020000002.1, from coordinate 934,163 downwards.
CGCATCCTGCATGTGCAGATGTGGCTGGACGACATCCGCGATTTCGACGAGGTCAACGCAGTCTGGGACGCCTGGATGCCGAAAGAGCATGCGCCGGCCCGCTCGTCCGGCGAAGGCCGGATGGCGAAACCCGGCATGCTGGTCGAGTTGATCGTGACGGCTGCGATTTGAAAGGCCTTGCCGGTTGGGGCATCATCCCGGCATTCGGACCTTTCATTTGGCATCCGGGCATGGTGGAAGGAGACCGATGACCAAGCGCAAGCCACTTTCCACCGTCGTGGCCGAAAGTCTGTCGGAGAAGATACGCTCAGGCAGGCTGCAACCCGGCGCGCAATTGCCGACCGAGGCCGAGCTTTGCGCCGAATATGATGTCAGCCGCACCGTTGTCCGCGAAGCCGTGGCGCGGCTGCGCTCGGAAGGCATGGTGATTCCTCAGCAGGGCCGCGGCATGTTCGTCAGCGAGGCGCCGGCGCCGCGCAATTTCTCGATACCGCAGGACGCGCTCAAGACCTTGCCGGAAACCGTGTCTCTGCTGGAACTGCGGCTGAGCGTCGAAGTGGAGGCCGCCGGGCTCTGCGCCGAGCGCCGGACGCAAGCAGAGGCCGTCGCCATTCGCAAATTGATGGAGCAAGTCGACGCCCGCAATGAGGATCCCGGCGCGATGCCGGTCCACTATGATTACGATTTTCACCTGGCCATCGCCAAATCCGCGCGCAACGAGTTCATCCACGGCTTCCTGGAATATTTGCGCCCCGTCATCGTGCCGCGCTTCCAGCTTGGTCACGTGGTGGTTCCCGAACTCAAGGATGCGTACTATGCGCGCATCCACAGCGAGCATCGAAAGGTCGTCGAAGCCATCGAGAAGCAGGATGGCCGCGCCGCGCGGGACGCCATGCGCAAGCATCTTCAAAACAGTCTCGAGCGTGTCCGTGCGCTTGCGCTGGCCTCCGGCGTCGAAACGACGGACGCGGCTCAGAAGGCCGCCGCGGCCTCGCTTTTCTCCGATCTGAAAGGGTCGGCTGCCTCGACGCGTTGATCATGTGGAAGCTGTCTTGCCACCATGTGCCGGCAGGCGGTTTCTCGACCAATGGCAAAGCCAGGTTTTTCGCTGAAGACGGTTGGTCACGGGCGATTCTGCAAAGGAAAGGGCGAACGATAGCTGCAAGATGCCTGACTTTTGCGGGGATGCAGCATTTGCGGACCGCAGTGCAGCAATGTCGTGCCATTGGTCGATGAGAAAGCTTATCTTTCCTTTTTCCTGGTTTTCTTGGTTTCACTGTGCCGGCTAAAGCCACACACTGACCTCCAGAAAACGGGGAAGCCCACGTGACGACAGCCTTCATCACAGGAGCGACGAGCGGCATCGGGCGAGCGATGGCGGTGGCGCTGAGCGAGGCCGGCTACGATGTCTACGCCGTCGGCCGCAGCAAGAGTGCGCTGGAGGAACTGCGGGCCACGCGACCCGGGATCACCCCGATCGCCGTCGATGTCACCGACCGCGAGGCGCTCGAGGCTGTAGTGAGCGATCTGCACATAGACGTGCTGATCAACAATGCCGGTGTGATGCCGCCGTTGGGCAATTTCGCCGACATGAACATATCGGACATCGACACCACGCTGGAGGTCAACCTCAGTTCGGCGATCATGCTCACCCGGCTTGTTGTGCCGCAGATGCGCGATCGCGGGGCAGGGCACATTCTGTTCACCGGCTCCTCGGCCGGCCATGCCGCTTTTCCGAATGTAGCCGTCTATTCCGCGACCAAGGCGGCGATCGCGGGCTTTGCCGCGGCACTGCGGGCCGATCTGTCCAGCCACGGTATCCGCGTGACCGAGATCGTTCCGGGTCGGGTCGAGACGCAGCTCTACAAGGACATCCTCGACGCCAAGGCCCGGGCCGCCATGTATGCCGGCAATGTCGCCGTCCAGCCGGAAGACGTGGCCCGGATGGTCGTGGCCCTGCTTGGTTTGCCCGCCTGGGCCGACGTTACCCGTTTCGACATCATGCCAACCCGCCCGACCACCCCGAGCGGCAGCAAGTAAGGACATAGGAATGAAGGGTCTTTCCCTACTCATCGTCGGTGGCGGTTCCGGCCTCGGCGCGCTTCTGGCCCGCATGGCGGTCGAGGACTGCGCTTCGGCAGTCGGCATCATCGACATCAACCCGGAAGCGGCTGAAGCAGCACTTGAACCGGCGCGCGCAAAAGGCCTGCCGACGGCCTTTGCCAAATGCGACATCCAGGTCGGGCCGCAGTGCCACGCCGCCTTCGATGCCGTCGCTGCGAAGCTGGGGCGCATCGACACGGTGATCAACTCCGCCGCGATCTATCCCCGCCGGCCGCTGCTCGAAATCAGCGACGCCGAATGGGACGCCTCCAACGGCATCAACATCAAGGGCACGTACCATATGATGGTGGCGGCCGTCAGGCATATGCAGTCGCAGGAGCCCAAGGCCGAGATTCGCGGGCGCATCGTCAACCTGACGTCGGTGGACGCCTTCAAGGCGCATCCGCAGAACGCCCACTATGCGGCAACGAAGGCTGCGGTGGTCAGCCTCACCCGCTCCTTCGCGCATCACGTCGCCAAGGACGGTATCCTCGTCAACTCCGTGGCTCCCGCCGGCATGGCGACCGAGCGCGCGGCCGCTCTCGGCTTCCTAGATGAACTGGCCAAGGCGAGCCCGCTCGGCCGCGGCGCGCAGCCAACGGAAATCGCCGAATGGGTGCTGATGGCCGGCGGCCCCAAGAACACCTACATGACTGGTGAAAACATAATTGTTTCAGGTGGTTACATCTACGCTTGAGGTCAGTGCGCTGGCCGCCGTGACCGTGACGTGCCGTGCATGATGGAGTTCGAAAACCGGAAGGAGTTGAACGAACGATGACCGGCAAGCCGCGCCTTCCGCCGCTGAATGCCCTGCGGGTTTTTCACGCGGTCGCGCGGCACAAGAGCTTTCGGCAGGCCGCCGACGAGTTGCTGGTGACGCCTCAGGCTGTCGGGCAGCAGATCAAGCTGCTGGAAGATACGCTGCAGGTGACCCTGTTCGAGCGCAAGGGGCGCTCGATCGAGTTGACCGAGTCGGCGATCCTGCTGTCGCACTACGTCAAGGCTGGATTCGACGAGTTTGCCGAAGGGGTGCGCCGGGTCACCAAATCCACCTACCGGGATCGCATCAATCTCAATGCGAGCCCGTATTTCGCCACCCACTATCTGCTGCCGCGGCTGTCCCTGTTCCGCGAGATATTGCCGGGCGCCGATCTTCGGCTGACGACGATGGTCGATCTGCCCGACTTCGGACGCGACGATGTCGATATGACAGTGCAGTGGGGGTATGGCGGCTGGTCCGACTACGACACCACGCTGCTTGTGCCGGACCCGAAGATCATCTGCTGCACGCCGGCGATCGGCGGGCAGATCGGATCGGCGAAGGACCTTACCCGCTTCACGCTGCTGGATACGGTGAAGTCGAAGCGCTTCTGGCCTGACATCCTGCGGCACCTGGGCGTCGAGCTGGCGGATGGCGACCGCAGCATCGGCTTCGACGACGCCGCGACGATGCGGCGCGCGACGCTGCAGGGCATCGGCATCGGGCTCGTGTCGGTCATGGACGCCGAAGAAGATTTGCGATCGGGCGTGCTCGTCGCGCCGCTTGGGCGCGACGCGCTCGTCGACATGAAAGAGGAGGAAATACCGGGCTTTTACCTGGTCGTGCCCAGAGGGCACCTGCGCGTGAAGGCCGTCGCTGCCCTGCACCGATGGCTGACGCAACAAGATTGGGATAGCGATCTGAAGATCTCTGCCCTGCCGAAGCCGACACCCCTTCTCGATTGAAGGCGGCTTTCAACCCGGGCTCGACAGCCCCAACAACAGAAAAAACCAACAACCTCAACAGCGGAGAATGACTATGCAGTTTCTCAAATGGGGGGCGGCTGCCGCCCTTGCGCTCAGCCTTGTCCAGATTTCGGCGCCGGCTCAAGCCGCCGGCGGCAAGACGCTCGAAACCATCAAGGCGCGCGGCGTGCTCAATTGCACCGGCCATGACGGCTCGTATCTCGGGTTTGCCGAAGTTGACGACAAGGGCAACTGGAAGGGCATGGACATCGACCTTTGCCGGGCCGTGGCCACGGCCGTCTTCGGTGATCCGGCGAAACTGAAGATCGTGCCGATCAGCTGGGCACAGCGTTGGCCGTCGCTTCAGTCGGGCGACGTCGACATCGTCATCAAGGCTTCCGGCGGCACGCTGAGCCGTGACACGGAACTGGGGCTCCAGTTCTCGATGTCGTACTACCTCGGCACGACCAAGGTGATGGCGCACAAGGAGCTCAACCTGAAGTCGCTCAAGGATGCGCAGGGCGGCACGATCTGCATCCCGGCAGGCACGACCATCGAACAGCAGGTCGCGGCCTACAGCCAGAAGATCGGAATCAAGCTCGAGCCGGTCGTCATCGAAAAGACGGAAGAGCTCGAACAGGCTTACTTCTCCGGCCGTTGCGACCTCTATGCGCAATGGGGTCCGGTGCTGGCCATCGCACGCGTGGCCAAGGGCAAGGTCGAAGACCATGTGATCCTGCCTGACGTGATCGCGGTCGAGCCGGAGGTCATGATCCTGAGGCAGGGCGACGACAATTGGGTCGACGTCGCCAGCTGGACGCTCAGCGCCCTGCTGTTCGCGGAGCAGGAAGGCATCACCTCCAAGAATGTCGACGAGATCAAGGCCAAGCCGACGTCGCCGGCGGTCGCCAAGTTCCTGGGCGCCGCACCGGGCATGGGCAAGGGTCTCGGCCTGCCCGACGATTGGGCCTACAACGTCATCAAGAAGGTCGGAAACTACTCGGAGATCTTCGATCGCGATCTGGGCAAGGACTCGCCCTACAAGATGGATCGTGACCTGACCAATCTGTGGAACAATGGCGGCGTTCTGTTCCCGCTGGTGGTCGACTGACGCATAGCCGGCTCCGCCAACGCGGAGCCGGCCCTCCCTCCCAGGAAAGGTCGGTCGATGTTTAAGCTGCTGAGAAATCAGAAGGTTCGCAATGCATTGCTGCAGGCGCTCTATGTCGGCGCGCTCGGCGCGCTGGTTCTCGCCGGCACCCTGATCGCGCGGCAGAATCTCGCCGCCCAGGGCATCACCTCCGGCTTCGACTTCCTGTTCAAGTCGACTGGTTGGGATCTGGGCTTCTCGCTTCTGCCGGCATCGGCCAATGATCCCTATTGGTGGTATTTCCTGATTGGCATCCTCAACACGCTGTTTCTTGGCAGCTTCGGTCTCGCGCTGGCGACGCTGGTCGGAATGATCGTAGGTCTTGCACAGACGTCCGCGAATGATCTGGCGAAGCTGCTCGGCCGCACCTACGTGGATGTCTTTCGAAACATCCCTCTGATTCTGCAGGTGTTTTTCTGGTACGCGCTGATCACGCACCTGCCGACGCCACGCAACGCGCATGAGGCCTGGGGTTTCCTCCTCAGCAGCCGCGGGCTCTACGTGCCGGCGCCGAACGTCGGCGGGCTGGCACTGCTGGCGGCTTCGTTGGGCGTGGTCGCGGCAATCGTCCTGCCGATCTGGCTGGGCCGGACATCCCTGCTCAGCCGTCCACTGGATCAACGGTTCTCGGTGCAGCTTGCGGCCGTTGCGGCCGCGCTCGCCTGCGCGGCGCTCTTCCTGTTTGCCGGTCGCCTGCCCGACAGCCCTTTACTTGATCTGCCATCACTGCAAGGCTTGAACCTGCGAGGTGGCCTGCGCATCCCGCCCGAGTTTGCCGCACTCGTCGTGGCCATCGCTATCTATGGCGGCTCCTATATCGGCGAGATCGTGCGCGGTGGCTTCAAGGCCGTCGGCAAAGGCCAGGTGGAGGCCGCCAGTTCGCTGGGGCTCACACCCTGGCAGGTTTTCACGCTTGTCCGGCTGCCGCTCGCGCTGCGCGCCATGCTGCCGATCCTGGCCAACCAGTATGTCTGGCTGATGAAGGCAACCACGATGGGTATAGCGGTCGGCTTCACCGACTTCTTCATGATCACGGCGCTGACAATCAACCATTCCGGCCAGACCCTCGAAGCGATCGGCATTTTGATGGCCGGCTTCCTGATCATCAATTTGAGCCTGGCGGCTCTGTTCAACCGCATCAACAAAGCGATCGCCCTCAAGGGCAATCAACTGAGGGGATGAGAGATGGAAATGGTCGTTGTCGCTCCGCCTGCCTCAGGAAAACTTGAGGATCTGAAGAGACGCTTCTTCGCGACGCCTCTTCAGGCCGTGATTTCACTGCTCTCCCTCTCGGTGATTGTCTTTCTGGTCTGGAAGCTGCTGAACTGGGCTGTCTTCTCCGCGGTGTTCGATGCCAGCGGAGGGGCGGACGCCTGCCATGCGGCATCGGGGGCCTGCTGGTCGGTGATCGCCGCCCGGTGGCGCATCATCTTTTTCGGACTGTACCCCTATGAGGAACAATGGCGCTCGGCGCTTGCCTGCGTCACGGTCGTGGCCATGACGGTGCTGAGCTGCATTCCGGCCTTCTGGACAGGACGTCGCATCGCGCTCGTTTGGGGGGTCGGAGCGGCCGTCTTCTATGTGCTGATGAAAGGCGGTCTGCTCGGTCTGAGCTTCGTCGGCGAGGAAATGTGGGGCGGGCTTGCGCTGACGCTCTTCATCTTCGTGACGACCTGCCTGATCGGCTTTCCGCTGGCGATCTGCCTGGCCCTGCTGCGCCGCTCCGAACTGCCCTGGATATCGCGCACGACGGGCCTCATCATCGATGGCGTGCGGTCGCTTCCGCTGATCTCGATCCTGTTCACCTTCGCGATCGTCCTGCCTTTCGTGCTGCCGCAGTGGCTGCAGGGCGACAAGCTCTACCGGGTCATTCTCGGCTCGGCGCTGTTCTTCTCCGCCTATCAGGCCGAGATCGTGAGGGGTGGTATGCAGGGCGTTCCGAGAGGACAGGAGGAGGCCGCGATGGCGCTCGGCCTCGGCTATTGGCACCGCATCAGCCGCATCCTCCTGCCGCAGGCAATGCGTAACGCGTTGCCGGCAACGATCAACCAGTTCGTGATCTCGTTCAAGGAGACGTCCCTGGTGGTCATCGTCGGTTTCTTCGAGATACTGGCCTCCGGCAATGCCGCCTACGGAACCGGCGAATGGAGGTTCGCTTATGTCGAGGTCTACGCCTTCATCGCCCTCATCTACTTCGTTTTCGTCTTCAGCCTGTCCCGCTACGGCGCCTTCCTTGAACGGCGCATGTCGGTCGGCGAGCGATAAGGGATTTCATGATGACCGTTCCAACCGCCTACAGCACGCAGGAAATAGCCGTCCGGGTCGAAGGCATGAGCAAATATTACGGCACCTTCCAGGCGCTGCGTGACATCAACCTGACCGTCGCTCGCGGAGAGAAGATCGTCGTGTGCGGTCCCTCCGGCTCCGGCAAGTCCACGATGATCCGCTGCATCAACCGGCTGGAGGAACACAATGCCGGCAGCATCGAGGTGCTTGGCACCGAACTGAACGATGATGTCGGAAACATCGACGGGATACGGCGCGAAGTCGGCATGGTGTTCCAGCACTTCAACCTGTTTCCGCATTTGACGGTACTCGAGAACTGCCTGCTCGCGCCGATGCTGGTGCGCAAGATGCCCCGCGCTGAAGCTGAAGTGATGGCGCGGCGCTATCTGGAAAAGGTCCGCATCCCCGAACAAGCCGCAAAATATCCCGGCCAGCTTTCAGGCGGTCAGCAACAGCGAGTCGCTATCGCGCGTTCGCTGTGCATGCAGCCGCAGATCATGCTTTTCGACGAGCCGACCTCTGCATTGGATCCGGAAATGATTTCGGAAGTGCTGGATGTGATGGTCACGCTGGCCTCCGAAGGCATGACGATGATCTGCGTCACCCACGAAATGGGCTTTGCGCGGCGGGTTGCTGACCGGGTGATCTTCATGGACGCGGGCGAGATTGTCGAAGAGGCGCCGCCGGAAATCTTCTTCACATCGGCCAAAAGCGAACGAACGCAACTGTTCCTGTCCCAGGTTCTGGGGCATTGATCAGGCTCCATGCCGCATGGATGCGATGCGGCGCATGTGAGCCTCCCGCATTCATACAGATTGTCCCATGATCGATCCCGTCTCTGCCTTGTCGAATGTTCTTGGTGCGAAAGGCTGGCTTTCGGGCGGCGATGTCGAGCCCTATCGATGGGACTGGCTGCGGCGCTACGGAGCGGTTCCGCTGGGCGTCGCTCGCCCAGCGAGCACGCAGGAGGTGGTGCGGGTCGTCGAAATCTGCCGTGAGGCCGACGTGGCCGTGGTGCCGCAGGGCGGCAACACCGGCCTGTGCGGTGGTGCCGTCGCGCACGAAGCCGGCGCCGTGATCCTGTCGCTCTCCCGCATGACGGCAATGGAGAAGCCGGACCTCGCGAGCGGTTCGGTCGTTGTTGAAGCCGGCGTGGTTCTAGCCGTGCTGCATGAGGCCCTGGTGTCGCATGGTCTGGTCTTTCCCATGCATCTCGGTGCCGAGGGCAGCGCCAGGATCGGCGGTTTGATCGGCACCAATGCCGGCGGCAGCCACGCCTTGCGCTACGGCATGATGCAGGACCTTGTCCTCGGCCTCGAAGTCGTCCTCGCCGACGGCACAGTGTGGAACGGGCTGCGCTCCGTGCAGAAGGACAATGCCGGCTACCAACTGCGCAAGCTGTTCTGCGGCTCGGAAGGCACGCTGGGCATTGTGACGCGCGCAGTGCTGAAGCTTTATCCGGCGCCCAAGCAGCGGACGACGGCGCTGCTTACCTTCGCCGATTGCGGCGCGGCGGTCTCCTTCGGAACATATTTGAGGGGCGAAGCCGGCGAGTTCCTTTCCGGCCTTGAGTTCTTCTCCGATTTCGGCCTCGAGCTGGTCCTGAAGCATTTGGCGGACCTTTCCTTTCCGCTGGAATCCAGGGGCGGGGTCCACCTTCTGGCCGAACTCGCGTCGAGCTCGGCCAGGGTTCCGCTGGATGAGATCCTGACTGCGGCGCTGGAGTGGGGCATGGAGCAGGAGCTGGTGATCGATGGTGCGCTTGCAATGTCGGATGCCCAAAGGGCGCACTTCTGGCATCTGCGCGAGGAGCAACCGGAAGGCCAGCGGCTGGAGGGGCAGCAACTCAAGCACGACATTTCTGTGCCGCCTGGCAAGATCGCCGAATTCATCGAGACGGGGGAGGCGATGTGCAGCAAGATCGTACCGGGCGTGCGCATCAATCCCTTCGGCCATCTTGGCGACGGCAATATCCACTACAACCTGACCCCTCCCGAAGGACACAGCGACTTTGCCGACAAGGCGTTGGAGCTCGGCCAGGCGCTGGCCGCGCTGGCCACGGAAATGGGCGGCAGCTTTGCCGCCGAGCATGGTCTCGGCCGCTCGAAGATCGTGCTGGCCGACACCAACAGAAGTCCGGTGGAGCGAAACTTGATGGCGGTCGTGAAAGATGCCCTGGATCCGTCAGGCCTGATGAATCCCGGGGTTCTGATCTCTTCCGTCATGGAAAGAAAAACTTTCCAATAGATGAGATTTCTTGATTTCGCCTCATCTCGCCTACGTGCAGGTTAAAAACGGCAGGATGTCCTTTTCTAAAATTCCTCCATTCACCGTTGCCGGTTTGACCTGCCGGGCAGGGGCGATCCAAACTCGTTAGGCGGCTGTCACGCCCTTCCGCCGGCCATTGAGAAAGTTGATGCATGATGCGCAATGGAGGCCAGCTTCTTGTCGAGTGCCTGATGGCGCTGGGCGCGACCAAGAGCTTCGGCGTGCCCGGAGAAAGCTACCTGGCTGTTCTTGACGCTTTGCACGACACCGAAGGCAGATTGGACTACGTGCTCTGCCGCAATGAAGGCGGCGCGGCGTTCATGGCTTCGGCCTATGGCAAGCTGACCGGCTCTCCGGGTATCTGCTTCGTGACACGCGGTCCCGGCGCCACCAATGCCGGCATCGGCGTGCATACCGCCATGCAGGACAGTTCGCCGATGCTGCTGTTCGTCGGCCAGGTGGGCACGGACATGAAGGGCCGCGAGGCGTTCCAGGAGGTCGACTATCGCGCGGTGTTCGGCACGCTGGCGAAATGGGCGGTCGAGATCGACGAGGTTTCGCGCCTTCCCGAGATCGTGGCGCGGGCATGGACGACGGCGCTGACAGGGCGACCTGGCCCGGTCGTCGTGGCGCTGCCGGAGGACATGCTGACCACCATGACGGACGCCGCTCCGCTCAGCGGACCGGCTGCCATGTTCGAACCTGCTGCCGCCCCGGAGGCGGTTGCAACAACCCATGCAATGCTTGCCGCGGCGCGCCGGCCGGTCATCCTGATGGGTGGCGCCAACTGGACCGCCGAGGGACGCGCCGCGCTGCAGACCTTCACTGAGGCTTCCGATATTCCGGTGGTAGCGGCCTTCCGGTTCCAGGATCAATTCGACAATGGCTCGCCGGTTTTCGTCGGCGAGGCCGGCGTGGGCATGGTGCCGCACGTCAAGGCGCTGATCCGCGAAGCCGACGTGATCTTGGCCATCAATGTGCGCTTCGGAGAGATGACGACGGATGGCTACACCTTGCTGTCGGTACCCGTGCCAAGCCAGAAACTGATCCATGTTCACGGGTCGGATCGCGAGATCGGCAAGGTCTACATTCCTTCCGTCGGCATCCATGCCGGCCCCAATGCATTTGCCAAGGCGTTGACCCCGATTGAGGGCGAGTGGGCCGAATGGCGTGCCAAGGCCAGGGCAAGCTACGAAGGCGCGTTCAAGGCGCCGGCCCAGCCTGGTCCGGTCGACATGGTCGAGGTCAGCGCATGGCTGCGCGACAACCTGCCCGACGATGTGATCCTGACCAACGGCGCCGGCAATTTCACGGTGTGGCCGAACAAGTTCTTCAAGTTCGGCCACAAGGCGCGGCTGCTCGCCCCGCAGTCCGGCGCGATGGGCTACGGCCTGCCGGCAGCGATTGCCGCGAAGGTGGCCTTTCCCGGCCGCACGGTCGTCTGCTTTGCCGGCGACGGCGATTTCCAGATGAATTGCCAGGAGCTCGGCACGGCCATGCAGGCCGGCGCGCAGCCCATCGTGCTCATCCTGAACAATGGCATCTACGGCACGATCCGCGCGCATCAGGAGCGGCACTATCCGGCGCGCGTGTCGGGAACGAATATCGAGAACCCGGATTTCGTCGGCCTTGCCAGATCCTACCGTTTCCATGCCGAACGCGTCGAATCCACCGCGGATTTCGCTGACGCATTCGGGCGGGCGCTGGCATCGCCGACAGGCGCGGTTCTGGAACTCGTTATTTCCCCCGAGGCGCTGACCCCGCGCCAGACCCTTTCCCAGATGCGCGAGGCGGCACTCGCTTCGCAGAAGGCCAAGGCATGACCACCAGGACAGACGACATCCGTCTCGGCGCCGACATCGGCGGGACCTTCACGGACATCGCGCTCGACGTGCGCGGAACGATCTTTTCGACCAAGGTGCTCACCACCTATTCGGCGCCTGAGCAGGCGATCCTCGATGGCATCGCCATCGTCGTGCGCGATGCAAAGATCTCGGCCGCGGACATCGGTATCGTCATCCACGGCACGACATTGGCGACCAACGCGCTCATAGAGCGGCGCGGCGCCAAGACGGCTCTGGTGACGACCGAGGGTTTCCGCGATGTGATCGAGATGCGGACCGAGAACCGCTTCGAGCAGTACGACCTCAACCTGAAACTGCCGACGCCGCTGATCCCGCGCGAGCATCGCTTTACGGTCAAGGGCCGTATCGGCGCCGAAGGCCAGGAATTGCAGCCGTTGGACGAAGCCGCCCTGGAAGAGATCGCCGACCAGATCGCCGCAGGCGGTTTCGGCGCGGTCGCGATCGGTTTCATCCATTCCTACATGAACCCGGCGCATGAACAGCGGGCCAGGCAGATCCTGGCGCGGAAGCTGGACATTCCGATTTCCGTCAGTGCCGAAGTCTCGCCGCAGATGCGGGAGTTCGAGCGCTTCAACACGGTCTGCGCCAACGCCTATGTCCGTCCGCAGATGGCGAGCTACCTCGCCCGGCTGCAGACGCGGCTGAAGGACATGGGCGCGGATTGTCCCGTCTTCATGATCCATTCGGGCGGCGGATTGATCTCGGTCGAAACGGCGTCCGAATTTCCGGTGCGGCTGGTCGAATCCGGACCGGCCGGCGGTGCCATCTTCGCCGCCGACATCGCCCGGCGTTTCGATCTCGACACCGTCGTCTCCTACGACATGGGCGGAACGACCGCGAAGATCTGCCTGATCGAGGATTACGCGCCGCAGACGGCCAGGACCTTCGAGGTCGCGCGCACCTACCGGTTCTGCAAGGGTTCCGGCATGCCGATCTCGATCCCGGTGATCGAGATGATCGAGATCGGCGCCGGCGGCGGCTCTATCGCCTGGGTCGATGCGATGGGACGCATCCAGACCGGCCCGGAAAGTGCCGGTTCTGAACCGGGGCCAGCCTGCTACGGGCGCGGCGGCGCGCGGCCTGCGATCACCGACGCCGATCTGGTGCTGGGCAAGCTCGACCCCGACAATTTCGCCGGCGGCGCCATCAAGCTCGATGCTGCGGCCTCGCAAGGCGCGATCACGCGCGATGTCGGCGCGCGCCTGTCGCTCAACCCGCTGTCGGCCGCCTTCGGCATCAGCGAGGTGGTCGACGAGAACATGGCCAATGCCGCCCGCGTCCACGCGGTCGAGAACGGCAAGAACATCTCCGACAATGTCATGATCGCCTTCGGTGGCGCAGCACCGCTGCACGCGGCGCGGCTCTGCGAAAAGCTCGGTCTCGACCAATGCCTGGTGCCGCAGGGTGCCGGCGTCGGCTCGGCGATCGGCTTCCTCAAGGCGCCCTTCGGCTACGAGGCGCTGGCGTCCAAACTGATGCGGCTTTCGCAATTCAAGGTGGACGAGGTAAACGCGCTGCTTGACGACCTCAAGGCTTCGGCAGAGAGCTTCGTGCGTGCCGGTACCAGCGGCAAGATCGTGCGCGAGATCACTGCCTTCATGCGCTATGCGGGCCAGGGCTGGGAAATCCCTGTCGCTCTGCCCGACAAGCCTTTCGGCGAGGACGCCGCCGCCGCCCTGGCGGATGCCTTCCGCAAGAATTACGAGCGCTTTTTCGGCCGTGCTATCGACGGGCTCGACGGGCTCGAGATCGAGGTCGTCACCTGGTCTGTCAAAGCGAGCGACGAGCGGCCGGCTTCCGCAAAGCACAAGATCACCACCGGCACGCGCAATGTGCCGGTCGCGGTGACGCGGGAAGTCTTCGATCCGGGAACCGGGACGATGCAGACAACGGCGATTGTCGAACGCACCAGCCTCTCGGCGGGCGACCGCGTGAAGGGGCCGGCCGTGATCGTGGAGCGCGAGACCTCGACGGTCGTCACCACACCGTTCGACGCCGTCATGCAGAGCGACGGCGCCATCCTGATGATCCGCAAGGAGAGCGCGGCATGAGCGACATTGGCGAAATCCGCATGCAGGTCATGTGGAACCGGCTGATCTCCGTCGTCGAGGAGCAGGCGCTGACCCTGCTGCGCACGGCCTTTTCGACGTCCGTACGCGAGTCCGGCGACCTGTCCGCCGGCGTGTTCAATCCGCGCGGCGAAATGCTGGCGCAAGCGGTGACCGGCACGCCGGGACATGTGAACACCATGGCCGAAGCCGTGCTTCAGTTCATGAACGAGATTCCGCGCGAGGAGATGTACGAGGGCGACACTTATGTCACCAACGATCCCTGGCAGGGGACCGGCCATCTTCACGATATCACGATGGTCTCGCCGTCGTTCCTGAACGGCGAACTCGTCGCCTTCTTCGCCTGCACCGCCCATGTCGTCGATGTCGGCGGGCGAGGTTTTGGCGCCGACGGCAAGTCGGTCTACGAGGAAGGCATCCAGATCCCGATCATGAAGTTCGCCGAGAAGGGCGTGGTCAACCGCGATCTGGTGAAGATCCTGCGCTGCAACGTCCGCGAACCGAACCAGGTTGTCGGCGATTTCTATTCGCTTGCCGCCTGCAACGAGGTCGGCCATCGGCGGCTCGTCGGCATGATGACCGAGATCGGCCTGACATCGCTCGATGGTCTCGGCGCGTTCATCTTCTCGCGTACGCATAACGCCATGCTGGAACGGATCAAGGCTCTGCCGAAAGGGACATGGTCCAACGAACTGGTCACGGACGGTTACGACGATCCGGTCAGGCTGGCGGCAGCCGTTTCGGTGCATGACGACCATCTCAATGTCGACTTCTCCGGCAGCGCGCCGATGAGCCGCTGGGGCATCAACGTGCCCATCATCTACACCAAGGCCTATGCCTGCTACGCGCTGAAATGCGTGGTGGCGCCCGACATTCCCAACAATGCCGCCTCGCTGGCGTTCTTCACCGTTTCCTCGCCCACCAACATCCTGAACGCGGCCCGGCCGGCGCCGGTGTCGCTGAGGCATGTCATCGGTCACATGGTTCCCGATCTCGTGCTTGGCGCGATGGCCCAGGCACTGCCCGGCAAGATCCTGGCGGAAGGTGCCGCCGCGCTGTGGAACATCCATATCTCGGCCCGGCCGGTCGCTGGCGGCGCCGGCCGTCGGGCCGAGGTGCTGATGTTCAATTCCGGCGGCATGGGCGCTCGTCCCGAACTGGACGGCCTGTCGGCAACAGCCTTCCCCTCAGGCGTTCACACCATGCCGATCGAGGCGACGGAGCATACCGGCCCGATCGTCATCTGGCGCAAGGAGCTCCGTCCTGGCTCGGGCGGCGATGGCGAGTTTCGCGGCGGTCTCGGCCAGGTTCTGGAAATCAGTGCGCTTGACGGACACGAGTTCGATTTCTCGGCCATGTTCGACCGCGTCAAGCATCCGGCAAAGGGCCGCAACGGCGGCAAGGACGGCCAGGCCGGCGTGGTCAAGCTGGATGACGGCACGCTGATGCGGCCGAAGGGATGGCAGCATGTGCCGGCGGGACGCCGGCTGATCCTGGAGTTGCCGGGCGGCGGCGGCTATGGCGATCCGGCCAAGCGCAGCGCCGAGGCGAGGGCGCAGGACCAATCCAGGGGATATGTTACGGAGGACGGCAAATGAGCTACATTTCCTCGCGTCTGTCCGTGGTCAAGCCGTCGGCTTCGATGGCGGC
The DNA here is from genome assembly GCF_964252735.1 of Mesorhizobium sp. LjNodule214. Lineage (NCBI taxonomy): Bacteria > Pseudomonadati > Pseudomonadota > Alphaproteobacteria > Hyphomicrobiales > Phyllobacteriaceae > Mesorhizobium > Mesorhizobium sp. LjNodule214. Next base: position 919,047 of record NZ_CAXUPE020000002.1, on the reverse strand, counting down.
GTCCCAGGCCGCCAAGGCGCTGAGGGCCAAAGGCGTCGATGTCATCGATCTTGGCCTCGGCGAACCGGATTTTCCGACGCCTGCCCACATCACCGAAGCGGCTTATGCGGCCGCCAAGGCTGGCCAGACCCTCTACACTGCAGCGGCCGGAACGCCGGAAGTGCGCGAGGCCGTAGCGGCAAAATTCAGGCGCGAAAACGGGCTGGACTACACCGACGACGACATCGTCGTGGCCAACGGCGCCAAGCAGATCATCTTCAACGCCTTGATGGCGACGCTGGAAAGCGGTGACGAGGTGATCCTGCCGGCGCCCTATTTCGTGTCCTATCCCGAGATGGTCAAGCTCTTGGGCGGCTCGCCGGTCGTCGTCGAATGCCCCGAGGCGACCGGGCTCAAGCTCACGCCCGAACTGCTCGAGCGGGCGATCACGCCCAGGACCAAATGGCTGTTCCTGAACATGCCGGGCAACCCGTCGGGAGCGGTCTATTCCGAGGCGGAGTTGAAGGCCCTCGGCAGCGTCCTGGCCAGACACAGCCAAGTGCTGGTGCTGTCCGACGAGATCTATGAGCACATCATCTTCGATGGTCGTGAATTCGTGTCGTTCGGCAAGGCTTGTCCGGAGTTGAAGGACCGAAGCCTGATCGTCAACGGCGTCGCCAAGGCCTATGCGATGACCGGCTGGCGTGTCGGCTACGCCGCCGGGCCGACACCGCTGGTCAAGGCGATGTCGACCATCCAGAGCCAGTCGGTCACCTCGGTGTGCTCGATCGCCCAGGCGGCGACGGTCGCCGCGCTGAACGGCCCGCAAGATGAGGTGGCCCGGTTCCGTCAAGCCTTCGAAGCGCGCAGGAACCTGGTCGTCGATGGCATCAGGCGTATCAACGGCCTGACGCTGCCGCCGCCGGAAGGCGCCTTCTATGCCTATATCGGCTGCGCTAGCCTGATCGGCCGCAAGACGCCCAAGGGCGTCGTGCTCGAAGACGACACCGCCGTTGCGAGCTATCTCCTGAATGAGGGCCGCGTGGCCTCTGTGCCCGGTGCCGCTTACGGACTTTCACCCTATTTCCGCATCTCCACCGCCACCAGCGAGGAGGTGCTTGCCGAAGCGATCGCGCGGATCAATGCCGCCGTCGCGCAAGTGGAGTAGACCATGCCCCAGTACGAACGCATCCTGATCACCGGCGCGGCCGGCCGCCTTGGCTCGGAACTGCGAAAGGGGCTGGTGCCGCTGGCAAAGACGATCCGCCTGGCGGGCCGCGAACCGTTCGGTGATCTTGCTCCGCACGAGGAGGAAGCGGTGTTCGATCTCGCCGACATGGAGGCGACGATCGCGGCCACCAAGGACTGCGACGCGATCGTTCATTTCGGCGGGGCGCCGCTCGAATGCGCCTGGCAGACGATCCTGGATTCCAGCATCCGCGGCTCCTACCACATCTATGAAGGCGCACGGAAACATGGCGTCAAGCGCGTCATCTACGCCTCCTCGGTGCACGCCATCGGCTACCACGAGGTCGAAGCCCACATCTCGGTCGACGCGCCAGTGCGCCCCGACAGCCTGTATGGCGTGTCGAAGAATTTCGTCGAAAGCCTGAGCAGGCTCTATTGGGACAAATTCGGCATCGAGACGGTGTGCCTGCGCATCTTCTCGTCATTCCCCGAGCCGGCCGACCGGCGCATGCTCTGGTCGTACCTTTCCTTCGCCGATTGCGTCCGCCTCGTCGAGGCGTCGCTGACCGCGCCACGTGTCGGCCACACGATCTCGTTCGGCATTTCCGACAACAAACTGAAAATGGTCGACAACAGCGGCGCGAACCATCTCGGATTTAATCCGCAGGACAGCGCGGAACCGTTCCGCGCGGCGGTCGAGGCAAGGACGCCGGTTCCGGATCCGAAGGCGCCATCGGTCAAATATCTGGGCGGCTGGTTCTGCGAACTCGGACATCCGGACGACGAGCCGAAATCGTGAAGCAGAGTTACGATGTCGTCATTGTCGGCGGGGCCGTGATCGGCTCCGCCGTCGCCTATTTCCTGGCTGCCAATCCGGACTTCTCGGGGTCGGTCCTGGTGGTCGAGATGGATCCGACCTATGCGAAGGCGTCGACCTCGCTGTCGTCGTCGTCGATCCGCAACCAGTTCTCCAACCCGATCAATGTCCGCATCAGCCAGTTCGGCACCGAATTCATCCGCAATTTTGCCGACACCATGCAGGTGGGATCCGACAGGCCCGATCTCGCCTTTCACGAGGGCGGCTACCTGTTCCTCGCCAACACCGAGGACCAGGCACAGACGCTGCGCGAACACCATGCCGTGCAGCGGGCCTGTGGCGCGGACGTAGTGCTTTGGCAACGCGATGAAGTGGCCGCCGCCTTTCCGCATCTGAATGCCGACGACATCGTGCTTGCCTCCTATGGCCAGTCCGGCGAAGGCTGGTTCAACAACACCGGCCTGATGTACGGCTTCAAGAACAAGGCGCGGTCGCTGGGCGTCGACTACGTCACCGACGAAGTGGTGGCCATCGGCCGCCAGGGCGGCAAGATCACCGATGCCACCTTGAAATCCGGCGCGGTGATTTCGGCCGGCGTGCTGGTCAATGCCTCCGGTCCCCGGGCGGCGCTCACCGCCCGCATGGCAGGGCTCGATGTTCCGGTGGAGCCGCGCAAGCGCACCTTGTTCGTGTTCGACTGTGCACAGTCTCCCGAGGGGTCGGCTGCCGTAAACCAGGGCCGGCTGCCGCTGATGATCGACCCATCCGGCGTCTTCTGTCGGCCGGAAGGCCGCTTCTTTCTAACCGGGTGTCCGCCGGTGGAAGACCCGTGTTCCGACTGGGATGATTTCGAGCCGCGCTACGACGAGTTCGAGGAGATCATCTGGCCGGCGCTTGCGGCGCGTTCACCCGCCTTCGAGACGATCAAGGCCGTGAACCAGTGGGCCGGGCACTATGATTTCAACACGCTCGATCACAATCTTGTCGTCGGCCCCCATCCCGAGGTCAAGAACTTCATCTTCGCCAACGGCTTCTCCGGACACGGTCTGCAGCAGGGGCCGGCGGCCGGTCGCGGCGTGGCGGAACTCATCGTCCATGGCGGCTTTCGAACGCTAGACCTCTCTGAGGTCGGCTACGAGCGCATCCTTGAGAACCGGCCGTTCCTCGAAAAGGCTGTCATCTGAACCTGGCGTCGTGATCGGACCGGTCACGACGTTGCCGCGCGACCGCGGCTGGCTGGCGCCGCTGCAGCCGTCTGGCGCCCATGTCAGGTCTTGCAAAAGTCCGGTCCTGCCCACCTGTGGACGTACCAGTCGAAAAATCCGATCGCCGTGGCGGTTCCAGCCGCGTCGCAGTCGCGGGGCGCAAGTCGGCTTGCGGGCCTACAGGCTTTGGTAGCCAGCTTGTGAAACGGCGTATCTGGTGCCGATGATCGCGCCCGTCGTCATTGTCGGCGTCGGCATGTATTTCGTGTTTTCGATGACCGGGCTGACCGCCACCTATCCGGGCCTCGTGCTGGCGCACACCGCACTCGCAACGCCGTTCGTGGTGGTGACCGTTTCTGCCGCGCTGACCAGTTTCGACCGCCGCCTTCTATGGGCCGCGGCCAGCATGGGCGCCACGCCGCTGCTGGCGTTCAGGCGCGTGACGCTTCCGGCGATCGGCCCCGGCATCGCCTCCGGCGCGCTGTTTGCCTTTGCGACTTCGCTCGATGAAGTGGTCGTGACGGTTTTCCTGGCCGGGCCGGGGCAGCGCACCTTGCCAAGGGAGATGTTCACGGTTGCGCGCGACACGATGACACCGACCATTGCGGCCGCCGCGACTGTCCTGATCGTGGCGTCGGTATTCCTGCTTGCGGTTTCCGCACTGGTTTCGCGGCGTAAACTATAGCTGTCGCCATCGGACGGCGAAATCCACCGTTCAACCTTCTTGGCCACGCCGAAGACTATCTCGCCGGTTCGCCTTCGCTAAAAGTGTCCTTCATCGCGCGCAGGATGATGACGGCCGAGGCGGCACCCGGGTCCATGTGCCCCAGGGACCGCTCGCCGAGCCTGGCCGCCCTGCCGCGGGCCGCAACCATCGACCGTGTCGAGTTCGCGCCGGCTTCGGCGGCCTCCAGGATGCTGTTCCACATCTCCGGGCATCCGGCAGAACGGGCGCGTGCGTTGACGGCCGCTTCCGTGGCGGGGATCCAGGCATCCAGCATCGTCTTGTCGCCGCGCTGCCCCTTGCCGCGCTCCTTGATGCCGGTGGTCATGGCCTCGACGATCATCGCCTGATCGGCGGCTGAAAGGCATGCATCCTGTTTGAGCGCTTGTGCCGCTCGCCGGAAGGCGGTGGCATAGAGCGGGCCCGTGGAAGCGCCGACGGCATCGAGAAAGGCCGACGCGGCGGCCGTGAAGACCTCCGACGGCAGCGTGTCGTCGAGGTTGAGCTTGGCCAGTTCCGCATTCACCGCCATGAAGCCGAGCGACATGGTGATGCCGTGGTCGGCGTCGCCGATGGCGCCGTCCAGGTCCGAGAGGTGGTCCTTTGCCGCCTCGATCGCAATCGATATGCGATAGAACATCCTGCTCAGGCGTCGCGCGGCATTGTCCGACATCGTGTTCCTCCCAGTTCAAGCAGGATATCTTCAACCAACCCGCAGGACGGCCGTGTCGCAAGGGTGATGCAACAGTTCTGTAAGGTCGGAGTCGAGGTGCATGACCGTTATCGACGCGCCGACCATGTCGAGCGAGGTGCAGTAATGTCCCACCCAGTTCGCTTCTATAGTGATGTCCTTGGCGCTCAGCCGCTGCTCGACACGCCTGAAGAGAATGTACAGTTCCATCATCGGCGTTGCGCCAAATGAATTGACCAGCACCGCGACACGGTCTCCCGCCGCCGGCTTCATTTCCGAAAAGATGCGGTCCATGATCCGGTCGGTGATCGCGTCGGCGCTCATCATCCTTTCGCGGATGACGCCAGGCTCGCCGTGGATGCCCATGCCGATCTCGATGTCGTCGGGGCCGATCTCGAAATTGTGGCGGCGCGTCTGTGGCATCGAGCAAGGCTCCAGCGCGACGCCCATCGTGAAGGTTCGCGCATTGGCCTTGCGGGTCACGGCCTCGCAGGCGTCGAGCGACAATCCGCGGTCGCAGGCGGCCCCGGCGATCTTGAACATGAAGAAGTTGCCGGCAACGCCGCGCCGGCCCTCTTTGTCCTCGAGTGGAGACGAGGCGATATCGTCCGTCGTCACCACCGTGCGGACCTCGATGTAGTGTTCCGCCGCGATCTCGGCCGCCATCTCGAAATTCATCACGTCGCCGGCATAGTTGCCGTAGACGAAGAGCACGCCTTGCCCGCCCGATGCGGCATCGGCGCACTGGAAGATCGTGCCCGGAGGCGGTGACGAAAAGATGTTGCCGACGGCAACGGCGTCGGCAAGGCCCTTGCCGACATAGCCGAGAAAGCAGGGCTCGTGCCCGGTGCCGCCGCCGACCACAAGTCCCACCTTGCCAGGCCTCGGTCCGGTGCGGGCGACGAGGGCGCGATGCGACCCCTTGATCGGCATGACATAGGCGGCGTTGGCCTTCACCACGCCGTCGAGCATTTCCTCGACGACATCATTGGGATCGTTGAGGAACTTCTTGATATGGGTGCGGTAGTTGCTGGGCAGGGCCACGGTGTTGTCGACCCTTGGGCGTTGCGAGAGCTTCTGGTCGAGTTCCGTCACGCCGTCGGCATTGAGGATGCCGCGCCCGGTGGCGGCGTCGGTGATGAGCACGTTGACGTAGCCGCCGCGCAGTGTCGCCAGGATGGCGGGCACCTTGTCGAAACCGCCGGCGACCGCGATCCGCAAGCTGATGGCCTTCAGCATGTCGAGCGAGATGCCGATCGTCCGGTCGTCCAGCGGCCCGGCAACCGGATTGCCTTGCCCGTCGATGAAGCGGCCGGCGACGACGCCCACGGCATCCTTGGCGAGATATTGCTGCAGCGAAACCGATTCAAAGAAGCCGCTGGTGTGGATCGTCGAATTCGGGCGCAGCGACGAGATGCCGAACAGCGCCTTGTTGGCTTTGGCAAGCGCACCGAACTGGCTCTGGATCAACGGCTCGCGCAACAGCATATCGCGAACCTCGGCCGTGGAAACGACCGCCGGCGCCGTGATGTTGATCAGCTTCGCCTTGACCGCGCCGGCGATGGCGGAGGCGCAGAGCTCTGGCGTATAGGCGAAGCTGGCGGCTGTTCCGCCGGTGGCCTGGACGACCGTAACGTCCTGAAGACCGGGCACCGATGCCTGCTCCGCGATCGCCAGGATCGTCCGCCCCCAGGCAACGGCGAGCGTGTCACCGGATTTCAAGAGCTTGGCAAGGGCCTGCGCCGCTGCCCCGCCAAGGCGGTCGATCAGCGGACGCGCATTGTCGTCGCTCGGCACGACGAGACAGTCATGCAGGCCGAAGTGCCGTTTGAGTTCCTGCGCGATCGACAGCGAACTCAGGCGTGACGGCTCAAGCGAGATGTTGACGATGCCGCGGGCGCGGGCGTCGGCCAGATAGCTGTTCACCGTCGCGCGCGAAATGCCCATGATCTCGGCGATATCGCCTTGCGTCATGTGATCTTCGTAGTAGAGCCAGCAGGCCCAGACATACGGGTCGTCGCCGTAGCGCAGCGGAATGGGCTCGGACGCAGCCTCGGCGCCCACTCGCGTGGTTCCGTTCTTGCGCGCCGATGATGCCTTTACAGTCATGCTGCCAGGTTTCCCCGAATCCAAGATCGATCGCCAAGATGAGCGTAAATGGCGGAACACTCAATCTTGGCCTGATGGGGCTTGGTCCGATTGGGCACCAACCCGGCTTCCGGCTGGGAATCAGCCGGAAGCCAGTGCTCGGGAGGAGCCCTGTTCGTGTTCAGCGTCCCACGGTCGCGGACAGCTGCAGTTTCTGCTTGGCCCCGTGCGCCAAAGTTTCCAGGATCAGGGCGCAGGATGTGGCGCCGGCGTCGAGGACACCGACCGAGCGCTCGCCGAGCCGGCTGGCGCGGCCGATCCGCGCCACCAGATCCTTCGTGCTGTCACGGCCTTTTTCAGCCGCGACGACCAGTGCATCCAGGGCTTCCGGGAACGGCTTGCCGCCGGCATTGGCGGCGTCGAAGGCCTCAATGGCCGGGACGAGCGTGTCGAGCAGCGTCTTGTCGCCGACCTTGGCCGAGCCGATCGACTGGACACCGTCGAGACCGTTGGTGAGCATGGCGCTGAACGTCCTGGCATCGATCGACGGGGAACCCTCGATCGTTTCGGCGAATTGCGTGAACATGACGCCATAGAGCGGACCCATCGAGCCGCCGATCTCGGTCATCAGCACGGTGCCCAGCGTGTCAAAGGCCGTGGCCAGCGACATGTCGTTGCCCCGGATCCTGTCCGCCGCCATGCCGAAACCCTTGGCCATGTTGACGCCGTGGTCGCCGTCACCGATCTTGCCGTCGATCTCGCTGAGATAGGCCCGGTTCTCGATGATCCTGTCGGCCAGCGAAAGAACGATGTCGCCGGCGGACGCGTTTTCAAACTGCTGCATGCGCCTGTTTCCTAAAGCCTTGCCGGACAATCGACATCGACGTCCAGCAATCGTTTCAGCTCGGTGTCGAGCGCCATGACCGTGAGCGTGGCGCCGACCATTTCCAGCGAGGTGAAGTAGTTGCCGATATAGGTCTTGTGGATGGTCAAGCCGCGTCCGGCGATCTCCGTCTCGATCGTGTCGTTGAGGATGTAGAGCTCGTTGACCGGGGTGGCGCCGAGGCCGGACACAAGCACCGCCACTTCGGTTCCGGCCGCAAGCGCATGATCGTCGAGGACGACCTTGACCATCTCGCGGGCTATCTCGGCTGCCGGCTTCAGCGGCTCGACCCGCACACCCGGTTCACCGTGGTGGCCGATGCCGACTTCCATCGTGCCCGGCTCGATCAGGAAATTGGGATGCCCGACCGCCGGCAGCGTGCACGGGCCAAGGCCGACGCCAATCGAACGGCAATTGTCGATCGCCCGCTGTGCGATCGCCTGCACCTCCTCGAGGCCGGCGCCTAGCGCGGCCTTGGCGCCGGCGCATTTCCACATGAAGATCTCACCGGCGACGCCGCGGCGCTTCTCGCGCTCTTCCGGCGGCGCCGAACAGACGTCGTCATTGGCGACGACGGTCGCGATCTCGATGCCTTCCTTGGCCGCGAGCTTTATGGCCATTTTCACGTTCATGTTGTCGCCGGCGTAATTGCCATAGAGGCAGACGACACCCTTGCCGCCATTGGCCTCCCGCGCGGCGTCGAGGAAGCTCTTTGCGGTCGGCGATGAGAAGAGCTCGCCGACCGCGACCGCGTCCAGCATGTTGCGGCCGGTATAGCCGATGAAGGCGGGTTCGTGGCCGGAGCCGCCGCCGGTGATCACGCCAACCTTGCCGCCGACCGGCGCATGGCGGGCGGCGATGACGCGCGGGTTGCTGCCCAGCCTGACCAGGTCGGCGTGCGCCTTGACAAAGCCCTTGACCGTATCCTCGACGACCTCGTCGGGATTGTTGATGAACCGCTGCATTGTTACTCCAATCCTCCGCCGCTCAGACAATGGTGTAGCCGCCGTCGACCAGGAGGTCGGCGCCGTTGATCATGTCGGCGCCGTTCGACGCCAGGAACACCGCCGCCGCGGCGATCTCCTGCGGAAAAGCAAAGCGCCCGGTCGGAATGCGCTGCTTCAGCGCCTCGCCGCGCGGGTTGTCCCAGGCCTTCCTGCCGAGGTCGGTGAGCACCACGGTTGGCGAAATCGTGTTGACCGTGATGCCGTGCTTGCCCCATTCGGCGGCAAGCGTCTTCGACAGGCCGATGACGCCGAATTTCGAGGCGCAATAGGCGGCATGCTGGTCGATCGCAACGCTGCCGGCCTGCGAGGCCATGTTGATGATCTTGCCGCCCTTGCCGGCCTTGATCAGGGCGCGTCCGGCGGCCTGGCAGACAAGGAACGTTCCCTTGAGATTGATGTCGATGGTCTTGTCCCAGGCGTCGAGGCTGAGTTCCTCGGCGGGAGCAAGGATGGCGACGCCTGCGCTGTTGACGACGATGTCGATGTGGCCGAAAGCCGCTTCAGCCGCGGCGAACACCGCTTCCACGGACTGTGGATCGGCCACGTCGCAGACGAAGGATTTCGCGCCGTTGCCGAGTTCGTCGGCCTTCGCTCTCGCAACCGATTCATTGATATCGATCACGCCGACGACGGCCCCTTTCGCGGCAAATGCCGACGCAATGGCACTGCCGATGCCGGAGGCGCCGCCGGTGACCAGGGCGACCTTGCCGCCCAGCGAAAAATTGAGATCGACATCTATTGAATCGGTCATGGTTCTCTTCTTCCAGTCCTGATGGAAAGTGGGGCGGGCGGTGGTCCGCCCCACGGTTGTATCACTTGCGCGTCGCAAGCAGCTGGTCGACGTTTTCAGCCGTCACCGGCGTCCACGGGACATTGTAGATCTTCTCCTTGCCGTCGTTCCACGGCATGTCCTTGTAGGTTGTCCAGATGTCGGACTGGGGCTTGTAGTCACCCTTCTTGGCATTGAAGATTGCGAGGTCGAGCGCGCCTTGTGCCTGGGCGCGCGCGTCCTGGAGGATCGAGGTCATCTCGCCGGCCTTGACGGCGTGGAGCGCGTCGGTGATGCCGTCGATGCCGGCAATGGCGAAGCTCTTGACGTCAAGGCCGGCGGCCTTGATGGCCTCGATCGCGCCGAGGGCCATTTCGTCGTTCTGGCCGATCACGCCGTTGATCTGCTTCGGGTGGGCGGTCAGCCAGTTCTCCATCAAGGTCTGGGCTTCAGCGCGCGACCAGTTTGCCGTCTGGTCCTCGAGAACCTTGACGTCAGGGCATTCGGCAAGCGCCTTCTTGTTGCCTTCGAGGCGGGAAATCTGCGCGGACTGGCCGACCGGCCCCTCGAGGATGACGACATTGCCCTTGCAGCCGATCTTGTCGAGCACGGTCTTGGCTTCCATGTAGCCCGAGATCGTGTCGTCTGATCCGACATAGGAGGTCAGCAGATCGGAATTGACGCGGGTGTTCGAGCCGATCACCGGAATGCCCGCGTCGGCGGCCGACTGTACGGCGGCGGCGCCGGCGTCGACGTCGATCGGCGCGAAGATGATCGCGTTGTATTTCTGTGTGACCATCGTCTTGAACTGGTCCTGCTGGACCAGCGCATCATAGCGGCCGTCAAACACCGTCAGTTCGACCTCGCCGCTCTTGACGGCCGGGTGTTCCTGAAGCGCCGCCGCCCAGATCTGCATGAATTCCGCATTCAAGCCGTAGGGTGCTGCACCTATCTTGATCTTCTCCTGCGCCATCGCAGACGAGGCCAGCAGCGCGGTCGCGGATGCGAGCGCAATCATCCATCTTTTCATTTTGTTACCTCCACTAAGTGAGCGACCGACATGGTTCGCCTTTCAACGGACGCGCGTGATGCAGGTCCGGTGCCTGAAGGGGCGTTTGTCGAGCATCGATATTGCCAGAAGCGGAATCCGCTTTGGGTCCAATGCTCTAAGCCCCGTAGTTCCTCTTCTGGTCGAGCATCACGGCGCCAACGATCAGGGCGCCCTTGAGCACTTGCTGGTAGTAGGATTGGATACCCATGAGATCGAGGCCGTTGTTCATGACGCCGATGATCAGCGCCCCGATCAATGTGCCGGTGACGCGGCCGACGCCTCCGGAGAGACTGGTTCCGCCGATCACCACCGCCGCGATCGCGTCCAGTTCATAGGCGATGCCGGCCTGGGGAAGTGCTGAACCGGTGCGCGCGCTGAGCAGCATTCCGGCGAAACCGGCAAGCCCGCCGGAGATGACATAGACGACGAACTGGATGCGAGTGATGTTGATGCCCGAGGTCCTCGCCGCATGCGGGTTGCCGCCGACGGCATAGATGTAGCGGCCGAAACGGGTCCGGTTCAGGATCCACCACGAGACGGCGAACACGATCGCGAGAATGATGACCGGCGCGGGTATGCCGAAGACGTCGCCCGTGCCGATCCAGCGGAAGGCCGGCGTCAGCGCGGGGACGGGACGGCCTCCGCCGTAGATCAGGGTCAGCCCGCGCGCCGCCGAGAGCATGCCCAGCGTCGTGACGAAGGCCGGCACTGAAAAGCGCGACACGATCAAGCCGGAGACGGCGCCGCAGGCAATGCCGACCAGCAGGCCGATGCCGAGCCCCAGGGCGACGGGATAGGGGGCGCCGGAAATTCCGGCGGTCGCGGAGCTGGTGACGAAACTGGCGCTGACGATGCCGGCAAGCGCGACAACCGAGCCGACCGAGAGATCGATGCCGCGGGTGAGGATGACGAAGGTCACGCCGATGGCGAGGACACCGTTGATCGAGGTCTGCAGCAGCACGTTCGAGATGTTGCCGGCGGTCAGGAAGAACTCGTTCGAGACCGACAGAACCGCTACCAGGATCAGGAAGGCGAGGAAGATGCCGTATTCCTGGAGCAACAGCCGGCGCTGCTCGGAACCCAGCCAGCCCTTCGCTTTCTTGTCGTCGCCAACCGACATTACTGACTCCTCTGCCATTGAGCGAACGCCCTGTCCCGGTTCAGGTTGATAGGTGGACGAGTGATTGGGCATCCGTTTCCTCCCGGCTGAAGATTCCGGCGCTCCTGCCGGCCCGCATCACCATGATCCGGTCCGACATGCCGAGAACTTCGTCTATTTCAGACGAGATCATCACCACCGTGCCGCCGGCGGCGGCGAAGTCGCTGATGATCCGATAGATTTCACGCTTGGCGCCGACGTCGACGCCGCGGGTCGGCTCATCCAGCAGCAGGACTTTCGGGTTGCGCAGGAACCATTTGCCGAGCACCACCTTCTGCTGGTTGCCTCCCGAAAGACCGGAGACCGGCATGGTGTCGCGCGCCGCCTTGATCTGGAACTGCTCGCGCATGTCGCGGCTTGCCCGCGCCTCCCGAGCCCGGTCCATGGCAAAGGCCGGGCTCATTTCGGGCAGGCTCGCCATGCAGATGTTGGCGCGCACGGAATCGGAGAGATTGAGACCGGTCAGCTTGCGATCCTCGGTGACCAGCGCCAGGCCAAGCGCCATGGCGTCCGCCGGCTTTGAGATGGTGACCTCGGCGCCGTCGACCGCAACTCGTCCCGCCGACGGTTTGTCGAGCCCGAACAGGCAGTTGAAGATTTCCGTTCGCCCGGCGCCCATCAGGCCGTAAATGCCGAAGATCTCGCCTTTCCGGACCGAGAAGGAGATGTCCTCGATCTCGTTCGGGCAAGAGAGCGAGACAACCTCGATGCCGGTTTCCGGCGTCGGCGCGTTGGTCTTGACGTACTCCTCCGACAGCTCGCGTCCGACGATCATGCGGATGAGGCCGGGCCGGTCGATGTCCACTAGCGCGCCGCTGCCGACATAGGCGCCGTCGCGGAAGACCGTGTAGGAATCGGCGATCTGGAAAATCTCCGACAGGCGGTGGGAAACATAGACGATGCCGCGGCCTTGCGCCTGCAGGCGGCGGATCGCGTCGAAGAGGTGCCGGGCCTCGCGCTCGCCGATCGCCGACGTCGGCTCATCCATGAAGATGACCTCCGCGTCGTGACTGAGCGCCTTGGCGATCTCGACCAGCTGCATCTGCGCGACCGAGAGGTTCATCATGTAGCTTGTGGCGCGAATATCGAATTCGAGATCGTCCAGCAGCTTTTGCGCGGACCGGTTCATGGCGCGAAAATCGATGCCGCCGAACCGCGCCTTGGGCTCGCGGCCGAGATAGATGTTTTCGGCGACCGTCATGTGGGGAACGGGGCTGAGTTCTTGTTCGATGATGGCAATGCCCGAGGCGAGTGCGTCGGCCGGGCTTGTGAATTCCACCTCCTTGCCGCGACGGCGGATTGCGCCGGCATCGCGTTTGAAGATGCCCATCAGTATCTTGAGGAAGGTCGACTTGCCGGCGCCGTTGCCGCCGCAGAGCGCATGAACCGTGCCGGCCCGAAGCTGAAAGCGGCCGTCGCGCAAGGCTGCGACGCCACCAAAGGACTTTTTCAGCCCCTCCACCTCGAGCAAAAGCTCCACGTCGTTCTCCTCCCAGGCATTCGGCAACCCCTTTTGGGGGGGCGATCGACACCAGAGCTCCCCGTCTCATATGCCAATGCTGACAATAGTCAGTTGATGGTCGACAAATGTCAAGTAAATGATTTTACGATGCCCGGATTGACGGCTTTCCGCCGTGCGTCCAACCTCATTGGCAAGCGTTTTTCATGCAGCACAGACCGAGGCCCCGCCTCCAGGCAGGACGCCGGGAACAGGCTTCTTCCAGGACATCCAGACTCTATGACACGACCGGTGGAACAGCTTCTTTCCCAGCTCCATGCGCGGTTCGACACCGCTTCGGTCCTGGTCGGCAATGCGGTCGATCCGCGTTACAGCGACGACCTTTCCGGAAAGAATGGCGTGCGCCCGGAACTCGTCCTGCGTCCGCGCACCACGGCAGAGGTGGCTGAGATGCTGCGGCTCTGCAACGGCATCGGACAGCGGCTTGTCGTCCATGGCGGCCGCACCGGCCTGGCTGGCGCGGCGCGCGTCGAGCCGGGCGAGGCGGTGCTGTCGCTGGAGCGGATGACCGCGATCGAGGCGCCCGACCGCGAGGCGGCCACGATCGTCGCCGAAGCCGGCGTGCCGCTGCAGGTGGTTCAGGACGCGGCCGATATGGCCGGCCTGCTGTTCGGCGTCGATATCGGGGCGCGGGGCACGGCTACCGTCGGCGGCAATGTCGCCACCAATGCCGGCGGTATTCGCGTGCTGCGCTACGGCATGTATCGCGCGCAGGTGCTGGGTCTGGAAGCGGTGCTGGCGGACGGCTCTATCCTGACCTCGCTCAAGGGCCTGCCCAAGGACAATTCCGGCTACGATCTCAACCAGCTCTTCATCGGCAGCGAAGGCACGCTGGGCGTGGTCACGCGCGCCTGCCTGCGGCTGCACCCGAAGCCGGTCACGGAGGTCAACGCCTTCTGCGCGCTGGCCTCGCTCGAAGCGGCAATCGCGCTGCTCGGGCTGCTCAGGCAAAGGCTCGGGCCTTTGCTCTCGGCCTACGAGGTGAACTTTTCGCCACTCTACGGCGCCATGGTCGCCGGCATGCAGGCGCCGGCGCCGCTGCCAGTCGGTTCGCCCGTCTATGTGCTGGCCGAAATACAGGGCACCGAGCCCGACCGGGACGGCGAGCGGTTCGCCGCGGTGTTGATGCAGGCCGTCGAGGAGGGCGTGATCGACGACGTGGTCGTCTCGCAGTCTCCGCGCGAGTTCCGTGCGCTGTGGGACGTGCGAGAAGACGCCAACCGTTTCCTGTTTTCGATCGAGGGCCTGGTCGGCGTCGACATCAGCATCCCGCTGTCGCGGATGTCAGCTTTCCTTCGAGAGGCGGAAGCCGCGATCCGCACCGTCGACCGCAATGCCGAGATCTATGTCTTCGGCCATCTTGGCGACGGCAATCTCCACTATCAGGTGCAGACCAGCGAGCCGGCATTGGCCTATGATATCGTCTATCGGGGCGTGGCCGCCGGCGGCGGCTCCGTCTCGGCCGAACACGGCATCGGCCTCGACAAGAAGAAGTGGCTGCACCTGGTGCGCAGCGAGGCCGAGATCGCCGCCATGCGGCGCCTGAAGGCGGCCTTCGACCCGAACAACATCCTCAATCCCGGGCGCATCTTTGACACCGCGCCCGGGGTTTCTGACCTCCCGGCAGATCGAGCATCAGCTTGAAAATGCGGTCCATCACTGCCGGTCGCGCATGCCGCGAGCTTGTGGATGCGCTGCGCAGGTGCTTTTGTGCGTCACGCAGGTGGGGAAGGGGCAATCATGGGGCGGGGATCTGACCGGCAGCCGGAGAATACTGCTCGGGCATATCTTCAATGAGGACGGGGGCCGGCCTCCCGGCGAGGCATCGCCTCGTGCTGGCGGTGGCCCGGCTGGTGTTCACCATTCGCCACCCGGACTTCCTGCGGCGGCCGCACAAGGGCATTGCCCGGCTCTATGCCGACGCGTTGCGCTCCAAATGCATGAAGGACGGCGCCGGTGCGCTCGAATCCGTCGACATCATTGCGGACAGCCCGGCTCTGAGCTAATTTAGAGCCTGATCAGACGAGGAATGTGCCCGCTGTCGCGACGGCTTTTCTCTCTCTTTTCCTGTCTCGGCAGATTGTGACCTTTTTAACAGACCTCGATACCGCAAGCTGCGTTCTTGTGGTCTCCGGGTAAATAGCAGTTAAGGGATCTGCCATGCTCCGATGCTGCGCGTTCATTGCAGCCTTGATCCTCGCGGGCTTCACGGCGTTCGAAGCTTGCGCCGATCGAAGGGTTGCCTTTGTCATCGGCAATTCCGACTACCGGGATATTCCGGCGCTGAAGAACCCGGACAAGGATGCCGAGGACGTATCCAAGACGTTTCGGCTGGCCGGTTTCGAGGTCTTCGTCGCCAAGGATCTTACCAAGCTCCAATTCGAGGAGCAGTTTCGCAACTATCTCTCGGCGGCGGACGGCGCGGATCTGTCGGTCGTCTACTATTCAGGCCATGGCTTTCAGGTCGGTGGCGAAAATTTCCTGATCCCGGTCGATGCCTCGTTGAAAAAGGCGGCGGACATCGAGGTCCAGGCCATCAAGCTCAACGATGTGCTGGAGCAGTTGCGTTCGAAGTCGAAGATCCAGGTGATCATCCTCGATGCCTGCCGCAACAATCCGTTTCCGCGCAAGGACTACTGGCTGCGAGACCAGCTTCTCACCGCAGGCAATACCGGCCTTGCGCAGGTGCGAAGCTCGCTGAACACCTTGATTGCCTTTGCCACCGAGCCCGGGGCGGTCGCCTATGACGGCACCGGCGACCTCAGCCCGTTTTCGGCGGCGTTCTCGCGTCGCGCGCTCGCGCCGAACCAGGAGATTCGCACGGTCATGGCGGCGGTGCGCCGGGATGTGGTCGAAGCCACGAAAGGCCTGCAGGTTCCTTGGGAAAACTCGTCGCTGATCGACGAGGTCGTGTTCATGCGCCGCAGCAACCGCCCATCGCTGCCGCCGGTGCTGGAGAAGGTCGTGCTGTCGGGGGTCGGCCCGGTCGATCTCGGCCTGCCGGAACCAGTCGATGTCGACGGCGGAACGATCACCGTGAGTATCGAGAGACCACCCGCGCTCGGGCGCCTGATGCTGGACGGCAAGCCTGTCGAGGCGGGCGAGCCAATCCAGGGCAGGGACCTGCCACGCCTGAAGATGGATGTCCCCAAGGGTGTCGCCGCGCAGGACGAGGTGGACATGCTGGCCTATGCCACGCATGACAATTGGGGCGGCCAGGCCCAGGGCATACTGGTGTTCCGCGTCAAAAGCGGCGAAGGCGCCGAGGGCCAGCAGGTCATGGCCTCACTCGAGGCCGAGCAAAAGCAGCAGGTGCTGGAGCGCGGCATTCATATCACCGGTGCGGCCGAAGCGATCGAAAACCGCGACATCGATGTTCCCGTCGGCGTGGGCCCGGTGGCGCTGAAACTGGATTTCCCTACCGACGATCCGGCGGTCAGCCTGAAGGTTTCGGGATATCCGGCAACGGGAACGCTCTCGCTGCCGGATCGAACCCTGTCGCCCGAATCGAGCCTCATGGCCGGTGAAGTCGACCGGCTTCGCTACGAGCCCCAGATCGGCGCCGGCGCGCCGGTCACGGTCGGCTTCGAGATCCGGGCGGACAGCAGCTCGTCCAAGCCCGCCACGATGAAACTGTCGCCGTCGGTCGACCCCTGCGATACGGCCGCCGGAGAACCGCTCGACCTGCAAGGCGTCGTCCCCGGCCTGCTGCCGAATGAAATCGGCGCCAAGGCGGTGGAGGTCTGCGAGGCCGCGGTGAAGGCTTATCCGGATGTGCCGCGCTTCCGCTACGAACTGGGGCGCGCGCTGCTTGCGGCCGGCAAGATCGAGGAAGCGAAGTCAGCCATCGAGCAGGCCGCCAAGAAGGGACATGTCCGCGCCGTGTTCGAACTCGGCTACATGTATGCGACCGGAACCGGAATGGCCATCGACCGCACGCAAGCCAATGCCCTCTACAAGGCGGCGGCCGACAAGGGCGATCCCTACGGCATGACGTCCTGGGGCCGCGCCCTGTTCAACGGCTATGGAGTCAAGCCCGATACGGCCAAGGGCCTGGATCTGCTGCTCAAGGCGGCGGCGATGGGCCACACCTATGCCATGAACGATCTCGCCGCGATCTTCACCGAGGGCCGCAACGGCGTGACCGCCGATGCGGCTCGTGCCGTTGCCTTCCTGGAGGCCGGCGTGCAGCGGCAGGACATGTATTCGATGAACCTGCTCGGTCGCAACTATCTCAGCGGCCAGGGCGTGGAGAAAGACCCGAAGCAGGCGCAGGCGCTTTTCCAGAAGGCGATCGAGCTTGGCCAACCCTACGCTCCGGGCAGCCTTGCGCGCATGTACCGGGATGGTGTCGGCGTGGAGCAGGATCTCGCCGAAGCGCAAAGACTGTTCGAGCTGGCAACCGCGCGCGGCGACCAGTCCAGTGCCTATGACCGCGCGGCCCTCGAAATGCAGAAAGGCGACACGGCCGATCAGGCCGTTGCCGTGCGTTTCCTTGCATTCGCGGTCGCGCTCGATCTGCGCAAGGAGTTGCCGGACGCCCCGAAGGTACTGGCGCAGTTCGGAGAGAAGCCGAAAACGGCGGCGTTGAAAGAGCTACGCCAGGAGCTCAAGTCGAAAATTCCCGCGTCCGGTTCGCTGGACGCACAACTGGTCAAGGCGGCCAGGCGAGTCTGGGAAGAAGCCAATCCGCGTCGGGACGTGTTTTGATCAACTGGGAGGCAATGGTGGGCAGGACATCGAAGCAAGCATTCATCGGAACAATTCTGTCCGGCCTTGTGGCGGGGCTCATGGGCTGCACGTCCTTGCCTCTCCAGCTTGAACCGACGCCACTTGTGGCGAAGCCCCAGCCGAAGGCCGTTCGCACGGCGCCGCCGCGAAACGTCGTCAAGAAGAAGGTTACCGTCAAGAAAGTGGTCAAGCCGGTTGAGGAGTCACAGCCGGTTGAGGAAAATCCTGTAAAGCCGCCCATTATTCCCCGTCCGGGTGGAGGTGGAGGTGGTGGCGGTGGCGGTTGGGGATGATTGCAGGCAACCCGTATCTCAGCGCTCAAGCTGAGCTGACTTCAGGATCTTTTTCTCAAAATCGCGCTTGAGCGGAATTTTCACGCTTTCACGGCGAAGGCACCTGCCCGCTAAGCGGGTGCAAGTGCTCTATGCTCGCCGCTTGGTGTCGGTATCGAGGCGGTTGTCCTGGGCCGGGCGTTCCATGTTCGAAATCGGGCAGAACTAATACGTAGCCGCCGATTGGTGCAGCGCCTCGATCTCCGCCATCTGGATGCCCATCTCGACAAAGGCGGAGAGAACGGCAAAACGGTCGTCGAGCGCGACGCGCGCCAGTCCGGCCAGAACTCCTGCGTTGACGGCGTGGGCGGCTGGGAAGGGTTGCAGGTCCGATGCCGCCGCCGGGCCCGTGGCCGCCGGGCCGATATCATCCCATCCCGCAGCCAGGGCGATCCAGCCGCCCGGCGTTACCGGCTGCATTGCGGCGGCCGTGCTCACCGCCGCGCGATGGTGAGGACTGTCGGGTTCGCCGACCCGATCGCGAACCAATGCGAGCAGTTCCTGGTCATTCCCGTCCAGCAGTTCGGTCAGATGGCTTAGGCACTCATGCGCCCACCAGAGCGCGGCCCGCTCGGGAAGCAGATAGGCGCAGAACGTGATCGCCTCCTCCGGCACGCGGCCGGCGAGGAGGGCGCGGCAGAACTCGATCGAAGCCTGTTCGGTCGGCGCCGTGCGCATGTCCCTGGCAATAGCGGGACAAGCCATGAAAAGATCCCGTGCCGTTCTGAATCGGAGCCCGTTGGCCATGGCTGCCACGCTTCCACCTTGGGAACATACGCCACTCAAGCGCCGGGCGGGGCGCGGGTCAAGTCTCTCCTTTGGCTAGGTTGCGGCCCGCGAGCCGTGTGCGTTTGTTCACAGACAATCGCCGCAAGATTTGGTATAGTCCGCGGCCGATGAAATCGGATGCTCAGACAGGAGTAACCGCAATGCATTTCGGCAGTTCAGCCCTCGTGTTGGCGGTCGTGGTTTTTGCGACCCACGCCTCCGCTGATCCAACTCAGAAATCGGAAGACATCGTGAAGTTCTTTGCCGGAGCAGGCAAACTCGGCGCGGCGCGCGGCATCTGCGTCGGCACCGAGGAAGAGTGCAGCAGCAAGAGCGAGACGAACAACGCGCCGGCCAAGAAATCCAGCCTCGACATGCTGATCAATTTCGGACTGGATTCCGCTGAGCTCGACGCGACCGCTCGCTCCGAGCTCGACGAGTTCGCCAAGGCGCTGAAAGACAGCCGGCTCAGCACTCTAAGCTTCGTCGTCGAAGGCTACACCGATGCATCCGGCTCGGCCCGATATAATGACGGACTGTCGCAACGAAGGGCACAATCGGTGACCGCCTTCCTGACGTCCAGCGGCGTCGATGTCGCTCGCATCAAGGCGATTGGCTTGGGCGAAAAAAACCCGCGCGCTCCCAATCCCTATGATCCGGCCAACCGGCGGGTGGAGATGCGCATAAGCGCGCAATAGCCAGCGCCGGCGCGTGTCGCGCCGGGCTCCAGAGCCCGGTCCGTCAGTTCTTGTTGAGCACGCCGCCCACCGCCACGCCGGTGCCGAAGATCAGCGCCTTGGTCAGGAAGTCGTTGTTGTTGTTCTCAGGCGGCGGGGAGTCTTCCCGCCCGACCAAGGTATCGCGGTTGGTGCGCTTCCTCTGGACGACCTGCTGTTGTTTCTTGCGGGGCTTCTGTGCCACCGGCTTTTGCGCGCGGGCCTTCTGCACCGACTGCTTTTTCGGCTGAGCCGGACGAGCCTGATCGGCGGCATGTCTGGCGCGCACGGCGTCCATCATCGGATCCGTCTGGATGACCAGGAACGCCAGTTGCTCCTGCGTCAGGAAAGTGGTGGGCGGCAGACCGTTCTTCTCCTGCCAGTCGCCGATCGCCTGCCGGGTCTTGGGCCCGATGTTTCCGTCGACGCGACCAAGTTCGTTGCCCAGCGCTTCGACGCGCAACTGCAGGTCGATGCGACCCTCGCGATCGAGACCGATGGCGCTTTCCGTCACCTCGGAACCGAGCGCCTGCTTCATGTCGTCCGAAATGCCGACCGACGTGCGCACGGCCGAGCCGGAGTTGGCGTTCGCCTCGTCCGTATCGAGCGCCGCGACCTGCCGGTCTTCGGCTTTGGGATCCTTCAATTCATCTATGCTCAGCCGCGCCACGGTGGCGAAGCGGCCACTCGGAAACTGCTCGAGATAGGCTTCGTAGAACGGCACCGAGTTGCGCTTGGAGGCTTCATCCCAGAGGCGCTGCTCGACTTCCCAGGACGGAGGCTCACCAACCACCAGGGCGGGAGCGGTTGCCGCCGCGGCGCCGGCTGCGTCGGTGGCTGGCTTTGCCGCAGGCGCCGCCACGACGGGTTTGCCAATGAAGACCTCGCGCCCCAGCGATGCGTTGTGCCACGGGCGCTGGCGACCCTTGGTGGTCTCGGTCACTTCGCCGCGCACGCGGGTCAGCGCACTCTGGATCTCTATGCCTGGTTCGGTCAGGTGCCTGGCGAGCGCGGTGGAGTAGGGGCTGTTGACGCCGTTGCCGTCGAAGGCGATGGCGCCCGGATCCGTTGCATAGGCAATCAGGATGCCGCCGGTGCCGACGCCTTCCGCTCTTGCTTCGATCGGCGCCAGGCCGGAGCCCAGCGAACGCGACTTCGGCAGCGCGGCAGCCAGCGTCCTGGCGAGCGGGTTGTCGCGGCAGGCATCGAGGATGATGACGCCGACCGCCGGGTCGGACGGCAATGCCGCCATGAACTCGTCGATCTGGACGGTACGGGTCTTGAGATAGGCGGGCGATGTCAGCTCGGCGTCGACCGGAATGAGGAAATTCTTGCCGTCGACCTGCATGCCGTGGCCGGCATAGAAAATGACGGCAAGGTCGGCATCGTAGGATTGCTCGGTGAACCGGCTGATCAGGCTGTGCATGCCCGCATTGTCCTGATCCACCCCCTCGATCACCTCGAAGCCGGCATTGCGCAGGGTCGATGCGATCAGGTGGGCATCGTTGGCGGGATTGGGCAAGGCAACCGCATGGACGTATTTGCTGTTACCGATCACCAGCGCCACGCGTTTGGTGTCGGGCGCGGCAGCATCGGGTGCTGCAGCCTGGGCGCCAAGCGAGGCCAGGACAAACAGGACAATTCCGCTCACAAGGACGGCGAACGCTTTCATGGATCAGCCCTCCGCCCCGCAGGGCGCGCTATTGATGTCTGCGCATGCTAAACTTTCACTAGCGACACAGTCGCTTCTGCCAAAATGGCTCTTGGCCGTATGTGATCTCGACCACAGTTTTGGTTCACAAAGAGCCCGAAAAAAGTTTGTTATTGTAACACTTGGCGGCAGGAACACCAACGATGACGGCGAAACGCAGCAAGGGGCAGGTTCAAAGAGTCTTCTGAATCGAGCCTATGAGGGCCGTGACGGCCTGCTTGTATTTTTCGAACTCCGGCGATGTCTGCCGGATTTCCACGGTGGTCGTCCCCTGGCCTGTTCCGGTCGTCGGCGGGAGCTTGCGTCCCATCTTCCTTTCGGCCCAGTCGACGACGTAACTGGCGGACTTGCCGGTGAGAAACGGGTTGGCCTGGATGACGGCCGACCCGAGCACGGCGCTCAATTGCGACGACCCCGGCGCCGCCAACACCTGATGTGCGCCTTCCATGCCGAGGAAATGGCAGAGATAGAGCCGGCCGGCGGTGATCTGGTGGCCGCGGGCCCTGAGATAGGCTTCGCCTTCGCGCGCCAGGTTGCGCACCATCTCGCGCGAAAGCGTGGCATCGTAGCGCAGCGCGAGCAGGTCGGCGGTCGACAGCGTCCGGGCAAGATCGGGACGGTAGGTGTTCATCATCCTGATCCAGGTCTTCGATATGAACTGGCCGGCGCCAGTTGCCGAAGAGAGCGGGTTCTTGGCGCGCGCACTGCCGCCACTTTCGACATGAACGATACGGTCGGTCAGCGTTTCGACGGCAGGATCGCTCGTTGTTGCGATCGCCGCGGTCACTGTGCCGAGCGGATCGATCGCCTGGCCGTTCTGATAGAGTTCGAAATGCAGATGCGGTCCGGTCGAGAGACCAGTAGTGCCGATATAGCCGATGATGTCGCCGGCCTTCACCTTGGTGCCGACACCGCTCGCGATCGCGAATTTCTGCATATGCGCGTAGCGCGTCTCGCGCCCGTTGCCGTTCGCGATCTTCACCAGATTGCCGTAGCCGCCGCCGTCGCCCTGGAAGGTGATCTCGCCATCGAAGGCGGCGGCGATCGGCGTCCCCACGGGAGCCGCCCAATCGACGCCCTTGTGGATGCGAACCACGCCCAGAATTGGGTGCTTGCGTGGGCCGAAGGTCGACGTCATGACGCCGTTGACCGGCGTGACCATGCCGTTGGTGACCGTCAGCGAGCGCACCTGATCGTCACCGCCGACGCAGGCGAACTGGCCGTCGCTCTGCTGGAAGACGAAGCAGTCGAGGCTTTTTTCCGTACCCTGCACACCGACATACAAGACCCGCCCGTCGGTCTCACTCTTGCCGCGCGGCGTCTGCGAATAGATCAGGACCAGACGCTGGTCCTCGCTGGCGAAGGCATCCAGGTCCTGTCCTCGCGACAGATACATGATCGCTTCGCCGATCACGCCGGTCGGTACCTTGTTGCGCGCGGCCGTCGAATAGATGGCGTCGAGCAGGCGATACTGCCGCTTGTGCGTGCCTTCCTCCTGTGCCCCCGAATAGTTGAACAGATCCTCGCGCACCCAGGGGTCGACACCCGATACGAACGCGCCCGCCGCGCTGCGCGTCAATGTGCCGACAAACACGTTCTTGGCGTAGATCGAAACCTGCATCAGCGACATCGTCGTCGTCTCGCGCGTCGGCCTGAACCCGCGCATGGCGATGACATAGCCCGGTTCCAGGCCTTCGCGGTTGAACAGGTTTTTAAGGGCTTCGCCCGCCTGCCTGGCATCTTCGGCGGAGAAATGCGCATCGAGCGCAACGCTGTCCAGGCTGCGGTCGTTGAGGATCTTCACGAACGTGTCTTCGGTCGCCTCGAAGCGCTGGTACTCGCTGGTAACGGTCGCGACGCTGGTGTTGTTTTCGATCTGGGTCTTCTGGAACGCCGGAAGGGCGGCCTCGCCGGCATCGATCGTTTCGCCCCAGCCGGCTTCGGGATCGTCGGCGTCCGCCTGCGGCTGCGCAGTGGCCGGAGCTTCTCCCGCTGCCGAGGATGGCTGAAGATCGTTCTGCAGGTCGCTGGCTGGTGCGTCACTGGACGGCACGTCGCCTGACGGCGGCGCGGTCTGCCGCTGCGCCTGGAAGAACGCGAAATCCTCCTGCGTCGACGGTATTGTTGTCATGAATTTCTCGCTGGCGCTGAGCATCACGTCCGACAGGATTTCGATCTGCGGAGAGACGCCGGCCTGATCGAGCTCCGCCGGCCGCGCGATCGACTGGGCCTTCGACGAGGTGTCGGCATCGGGGGCAAGGGTGATCCACATCGGGTCCCCGGCAAGATCGATGATGGCCGGCACGTAGACCGACGCGTCGGCCGGCACGTCGTCGGCGCCTTCGACGGCATGCAGTTCCTCGTCCTCGTCGCCGAAGGACCAGTAGTCCGCAGTGAGATAGAAGCCGACGCCCAACGAAATCACCGCAAGAACCGCGAAGCCGGCAGCGAGCCGCAACCACAGCCGTCGCCTGCGAAGCGCCAGGCGTGCCTGCTTCTTTGCCTTGAAGCTGGTGTCGAGGCTGTGCGTCACGGATTGCTTCCGGTCAGGAAAAACGTCCACCGCGCCTGTTCGAGCGTGTCGACTTCGAGAAAGCCCGCGGCGATATGGCCGCGCTGCCAGCATTCATCGATGCCGCGGATCGAGAAGCGCCGCCGCTCGATGCACATTTCGGTCGACCCGTTCAGGATCGCGTGACCGAAGACGTCGGTCGCATAGATGTAGACGTAGCGGTTGGTCAGCTCCTCGCGGATGACGTTCACGCACTGGTTCGCGCCGATGGTCCACCAGCCGTCGGTCTGGTCGGCATTGTCGACCTTCTGGCCGACGGCGAGATTGACGACGTCGAGCGTCTGGTTGCAGACGGTGAATTCGGCGCGCGCGGGATTGGATGACAGGACGGCCAGCAGTGCCGCGCCCAGGATCACGGCAAGCTTCATGCGAGCGGTCAGCAGCGCTCTATCTCTTTGTTTTGACGCAATTCCGAACGGAAAACCGCTACGCACTTTTCCTGGAATTGCTCGAACCCAATCACGCTGTTGCTTGGGCGAGGGGGCAGGCGGGAAGGAAGAACGCATGCGGCGGAGTTCCATCGGGCGCCCATGCTACCCGCCGAGCCGGAAATATTTGGCGGTGGCGGAGAATTCTGATCCGCTGGTCTCGATCTCCTCGAGAATCTTGGGCAGCACCACCGAAGCCGGCGTTGGCACGGAGAAGGCCGCCGCCTGGATGTCCTGCGGGCCAGTGATCACCAGGATGATCTGCGGCACGGCCTTGCCGGCCGCCTTGTCGGCGGCGCCGAGGCCGATCGGGATTTTGAAGGTCGCCTTGTCCGACTGCACGACCATACGGTCGTCGAGGTTGAAGGCCATACCCTTGTGGTCGATCAGCAGCACGCTGGAGACCAGGCCGCCATGCGTCACCAGCGTGCCGCCAATCGGCGAGCCGTCCGGCACCGATGTCCGGTCGAGAACGAGTTCCGGCTTGTCGGTGGCGGTCCGGCCTAGAAAGCCCAGGAAACTGGTGATCTCGCACTGGGTCGGTTCGATGAGGCGGACGCTGATGTCAGGTTCGACATGGAACCTCGCCTGGAAGTCTTGCAGCATGCGCTCGAAGGGCTGGACTTCCGTGCCAAATCCCTCGATCGCAGCGGACGTGTCGGTCGCCGCCGTGAGGGTCGCATAGAAACAGTCGCCGCCGCTGAAGTCGCGCACCCAGGTGGCGCGCAGCGCCATCGCGCCGACGGGGGGCGGTGCCGGCGGCGTTTCCGGCTTGGGCACGTTCAGGGCGACATCTGTGTCGTCCGGCTGCCCGGCCGGCGGTGCGGTCGCGGCTTCCGGCTGGCTTGCGTCCGGCTGTGACGTTTGCGCAGTAGCAATAGGCTTCGCGGGCTGGCCCGCCGGTTGCTCGGGCTTCTGGGTCACCACGATGTCCGGCTGCGGCGGAGGTGGTGCTTTCTCGGCCGGTGGGGGCGCTGGAGCGATCTCGGCGGGTGGCGGGGCAGGAGCGGCCTTGGCGGGCGGCGCAACTGTCTCCTGGCTGTCGCCTGTCACGGCCTCCGGCTGGTTTGCCGGCGGCGCCTTTTCGGCGGGCGTTTGTTCGGTTGGCGCTTGCGTCTCGGTTGCCGTCGGCTTCGGGGTTTCCTCGACTGGCGGCAGAGGTTCGGTCGGCTGTGCAGGCTCTGGCTTTTGGCCGGCCGCGGCATCCGCCTGATTTTCAGCAGGCGGCGCCGTTGTCTGCGCTGGTGGCACCGGCTTTGCCGGTTCCGGTACGTTTGCAGCGCTGTCGGACGGGGCTGGTTTTGGTGCCTCCGGCACCGAAAGCGTTGTCTTGCCGGCAGGCGGTGGCGGCGCCGGCGTCAGGATGCCGCTGAGATAGACGCCTGCCCCCGATACCACGGCCAACGCCGCCACGGCGGCGATCCTAAAGGTTAGGGTTTTCGAAGATTTCCCTTGTGCAGCAGGCGCGACCGCGCGCGGGGCGGCCGCCAAAGGCCTCGGTTCGGACAGGTGCGCCGGCCGCACATGCGGAACGAAGCGCTGTCCGCCGGGAGCCGTTGAAGGCTGTTCCTGGGCCTTGGGGCCAGGCGCCAATGTTCCTCCGGCTCGCGGCAGGCGCGGTGCAAACGAGGCCGGCGGCGCCGTTGCTTCGCTATCGGTGTCGTCGCGCGTCATCCTGGCGATTTCCGCCATGCTGGCCGGCCGGTCGCGCGGATCCGGCTGCAGCATCGCTTCGACAATGTCCCTGAAATCGGCATCGATGTCGGAGAGGTCAGGGACGGTGCGGCGCTTTTCCACGATCTCGAACTGGGAGCCGCTCATGTCGATCGGCTTGCCGCGGAGCGCCGCGGCCAGCACTAGTCCCAGGCTGTAGATATCGGACTGCTCGCTGACATCGCCGCTGTAGAGGCCAAGCTGCTCGGGCGAAACGTAATTGTACTTTCCCGCGAACTTTCCGCCGATCAGCGTCTCGCCGCCCACGGTGGCCGAGCGCGCGATGCCGAAATCGATGATCTTGGCGCGGTCGACCCGGCCGCCCGGCAGGATGATGTTATCGGGAGAGAGATCGCGGTGTATGGCTCCGGCCTGATGCACCGCGCTCAGGCCGGAGGCGAGGCGATGGCAGAGCTTGCGCACGTCCTGCAGCGCCATGGCGCCGCGCCGCATGACGTCGAACAGCGATTCACCGTCGACGAACTCCATGGCGAGGTAGGGACGGCCGATGCCTGGATCGATGGTGAAGACGTGATAGCGAACGACCGCGTCATGCGACAGGTGATTGAGGATCGACGCTTCCTTCTTGAAAAGGGACAGGATCGTCTGGTCGCGGGCGAACTCGGGCAAGACAATCTTGATCGCGACATGGTCGCCGGTCTGGATGTTGTGGCCACGGTAGACCTCGCCCATGCCGCCGAATGCAATGCGCTCGTCGAGTTCGTAGATGCCGCTGAGCTGCGTGCCCACGCCGGTGCTGGCCAGGTTCGGCGAGATTCGCGTCTTGTCGTCGGGGCTCATCAGCCTCTATTCCCCGCTCTGGACCGGTCCGGATGCAACGTCTGCCCGTTGCGCGCATCTCCGATCTTCACCAGCACGATGGTGACATTATCCGTTCCGCCGCGCGCCAGCACCGTTTGAAGCAGGCTTTCGCATGCCGCGCGCGGTTTTGCCGACACCGCCGCAGCCTCGATCTCGGCGTCGGAGACATGCGCGGTCAACCCATCGGTGCCCAGCACGAAAATGTCGCCCGGCATGAGCTCGCCCTGCTGGAAATCGATGACGACATCATCGCTGACACCGACCGCATGGGTGATGACATTGCGGCGCGGCCAGGTCAGCGCTTCGGCCTCGCTGATGACGCCGCGGTCGAGAAGCTCCTGAACCTCGGTATGGTCCCTCGAAACCTGCGAGATCGACGCGTTGCGGATCAAATAGATACGGCTGTCGCCTGCCCACAGGCAGGCAAAGCGTCCATCCATCGCCAGAAGGGCGGCGAAGGTCGAACCGATGGTTATGCCGCGCGTTCGCGATATCCCGCGGATTTCGGCATTGGCCCGGCTCAGCCTGTCCTCGAAGCGTGCACGAAGATCCGGTGCGGAACTTGCTATACCGATCGTTGCCAGATGATCGACGATGCTGGCCGAAGCGACCTCTCCGGCCTCGTGTCCACCCATGCCGTCGGCCACCACCCAGAGGCCGGTTTGCGGCTCGACCAGATAGTTGTCCTCATTGTGCTCGCGCACACAGCCCTTGTGACTGACGCCGAAGCTTTCAAAGGGAAGGGCGACATTGTTCAATTTGCCACCAAGCGCTTCTCAAGCGTCCTCTGTGGCGCACCGTCGGGCGCTCGCGCGCGCCAGTCTGCCACAAGCGTGAACATTAGAGTATCGAAATCAAGGCACGGAGGTCCGTGGACCGGGCAGGGTATCGTCACAAGCTGAAAGGTCATCTCAAAACGCCTTCGGGCAGCTGAACGCGGAAAGGGCGGGAAGAAGGAAGGGGTTGGGGCCCGAGCCGGCCTGCAACGTATAGGCGACATCGCGTCCGCCGATCACGAAGCGCGCCTCCATATTGCCTTCGCTGCCGGTGATGGCCGCCTTGTCCAGCAGCCGCTTCAGCGCCCACGGACCGTCGAACTTGATGGCGGATTCGCGGCCCGGCATTTCCGGCGTGAGGCTGAGGCTGGCGGACGAGGACGCAGTGCCGTTCGGCCAGGCCACCGTGCTCGGCGTGTTGCCCGCCTGGCTGCTCTGGACGGTCTGTCCGTCGACGTCGAGCATCGCCGCATCGGCATCGCCATGCAGTGAAAACGGCGTGAAGGTGATGCTGATCGAGGGCACCGATCCGCCCAGCGGGAAAAAGGCGGTGCGGATTTCCGCTGCCAGCTGGAAGTCCTTCAAGGTCGACTTCGAGAGGTCGCGTCCGAAGCGCGCATCCTGTTTCCAGCTCCAGTCCTGGCCGGTCATGTCGATCAGCGATGCGAGATTCTGCGCGAAGAAGCGGTCCATCACACCGCCCGGCGCGAACAGTTTGGCAAAGTCCGCCATCGCAATGTCCTCGGTGCCATTGCTGGCAAAGGGATAGCGGCCGTTGACGGCCTCCTCGCAGGGCTGCGTGACCGTCTGTTCGAGCGTCTGGTTCAGATTCGCCACCGAGGTCTCGGTAACGTTGCCTTCAAACTCGTCGGCCGTCGCATTGACCATCCGGGCAAGCTGCTTGGGCAGACGCGAGACATTGGCGCGCAGCGTGGCGATCTGCAGCTGCAGGTTCGCGTTGATGCGTTCCGTCTGCGAAGGCACGTCGGCCGCCAGTTTCAGGCTCTGGTGGATGTCGCGGAAATTCTGGGTCAGCGCATCGATCGGGCGGCGCCCGGCAGGGCCGCTCACCAGAGCCTGGAACGACCTGAACTGCGCCTCGATGTTGGCGCCGGGATTCTGGCCCTGTGTACCCGCGGCCCCCGTGCCGGCGCGGCTTTGCGATTTTCCGCTACCGATCTGTAAGCCGATGCGAGACAGGCCCCTGGCGAAATCCGCAGTGTCCTGCGGCTGGTTTCGAGCCGCGCCTGCGTCGGCCTCGCTGCCTGGGTCAGGATCTCGGGTCAGGGCCGTTTCGCCGGCGATCGCGGTAAAAAGCCGATCGATCGGGGAGCCGGACGATGAGGCAGCGGACAGCGCAATATAGTTCGGCTTGTCCTTCAGCATCGCCTTGAATCTCAGTTGGTCGAGAATGGCGTTCCATGCCGCGGCGAATTCCTTGCCGTAGCGGTCGAGCAGTTCGGGGCCGAGCTTGAGCAATTCCTGGTCGATGCCACCCTGCTCGCCGCCGCCACCCAGGACCCACTGGTCGTCGACGAGCATCTGCGCAATGCGCGAGAGCTGCCCGAGGTAGAAGTCGGTGAAGCCGGCATGCGTGTAGAGACCGGGAACGCGAAGATCCGACAGCTCGCTGCCATCGATGCGCTCGAACAGCAGCTGTGCTTCCGGGCCGGCTTTCGCGGCAACGGAAAAATCCTGCAGCGCCGCTGCGTAGATCGCCGATTTGATCAGGGCCGTGGCACGATCGGCAAGGCTCATGCGTCCGAGCGAGCGCTGCGCGGCTTCGACGAGCGGCCGGTTGAGTTCGAAGACAGGATCATAGGCATCGTCCAGCGCAAGCATGGCGCGCAGATGCTTTTCGAGTTGCGCCCGTCCCTCGCGGTTGTTTTCGCCCGGATACCGGTTCTGCTCCCAATCCTGCTTCATCCAGGAAACGATCAGCTCATCGTCGACCTTCGGCGCCCTGCCGCCCAGCATCAGATAGATTTTCAACGGTTCGTAGAGCGCGGCAGGATCGGCCATCTTGGCCTGGATCGTGCGCTCGGCCTGGATGAGCAGCCGCGAGCGGAAGGTTCGTTCCAGCGCCTGCCGGTAGGCTGCCTTTGATGCCGAAAGCAGTCTTTCGCGCTGGCTGAGGCCGAAGGTTTCCTCGACCGGTGCCGGCACGTCACTGGTCTCATACCCTGTAGGCAGGTTGCGCAACTGGTCGAGCGGGCCGATGACGTTTTCGAGGTCGACGTCGGTAACCGTCGTGCTCTTGAGCAGCGCGTCCGCCGTCTGGCGATATTGGCTGATGGCCTGCGCGGTGGAGCCGATCAGCGATCTGTTGGCGGTGAAGCTCAGCGCCAGCGTGCCCAGAACCGCGGCCGCAGTCAGCGCGATCGCGCCAAAGCCGCCATATCTGGCGATCGCCGCGCGTCGCTCCGCCGCCCTGTCGTAGGAGACCCAGCCGGACTCGGCGAAAATGACGCCGGTCAGCAGGTCATGCAGAAAGAAGCTCTTGCCGGTGCCGGAAAGATGCGCCTGCGAGCTGCTGCCGAAACTGCGGCCGATCGTGCCCAGCAGCTGATCGATCGGTGTTCCCTCCTGCGTGCCCGACGAGAAATAGAGGCCGCGCAGGGTGACGTTCACCTGGCTGCGGGCCGGATCGAATATGCCGGTGACAAACCCGGCAATTCGGCTCCTCAGCGCGGCGAATTGCGCCGGAAAGCCGAAGATGGCGATGCGCGCGACCGGATCGGCTTCTTCCTGGAGGCGGTCGGGGATCTCTTCTGCCAGCTGACTTGCCAGGTGGTCGAATTCCGCGGCGGCCTCGCCGGCCATGTTCCTGTTGCGATCCGCGGTCTGGAAAGTCGCGCCCCAGACCTTGCGCCGGCGCGCTTCATCGAAGTCTCCGAAATAGTCCATGAACCCGGAGACAAGGTCGGCCTTGGTGAAAAGCAGATACACCGGAAACTGGATCTTCAGTGTCTCGTAGACTTCGCGCAGACGGCTGCGGATCTCCGTGACATGGGCCTCAAGTTTCTGATCGTCGAGGCTGATGAGATCGGCCAGACTAATTGCCAGGATGACGCCGTTGATCGGTTGCCTTGTGCGGTGTGTCTTGAGCAGCGACAGGAAGGCGAGCCAGCTGCTCTTGTCGCGTTGCGCGTCGGACTCCTGCATCGTGTAGCGCCCGGCGGTGTCGATCAGCACGGCCTCGTCGGTGAACCACCAGTCGCAGGACCGCGTGCCGCCGACGCCGGCCACCGGCTGGGCATCGCCCGAACCGGCAAGCGGAAACTTCAGGCCCGAATTGACCAGCGCCGTGGTCTTGCCTGCGCCTGGCGGGCCGATGACGATGTACCAGGGGATCTCATAGAGAAAATTGCGCTTGCCGCTCGACCGCTTGAGCGTCTCGATCGCCTCGGTCATGCGCGCTTCGAGCACTTGCGAGTCGTCAATCCTGTCGCGGTTGCCGGCAATAGCCGTTTCGAGCGCCTTTTGCGCCTTTCGCCTTCGCCAGAAACGCCAGCCCCAGGAGAGCGCCGCGATTGCCACGATCACGCCGATGATCGTCGCGCGCAGCCAGACAGGACCCAGTGGGCGGGTATCGGCGAAACGGATCAAGGGCCCGGCAAACCACACGGCGGCCGAAAAGCCGGCCAGCGCGAGGATGCTGACTATCCGCAGCAGCCAGCCCATCAGCGGCGCCTCCAGCGCGGCGCGCTCACAGTGTTTCCTCGCGCGGGATCATCACGTCGACACGGCGGTTCCTGGCGCGGCCTTCCGGCGTCGCATTGTCGGCGATCGGCTCGTCTTCGCCCTTGCCGTCGACCGTGATGCGCGAAGCGTCCTTGAATTGCGGTGCGATGATGGTTTCGACGGCCTTCGCCCGGGCGACGGAGAGGTCGAAGTTGGATTTGAACGCGCTCGATTTGCGCGGCTTCACGTTGTCGGTATGGCCGACAATCCTGATTGGTCCCCGTTCGGGATCCAGGGCGGCGGCGATGTCTGCGGCAATCGCCTTGAATTCGGGCTTCACCTCGGCCCTGCCCGGCTGGAACAGCACCAGATTGTTGATTTCGATGACGATGAAGTCGCCCTTCGTGCCGACGCTTAGGCCGCCGCCCTCGACTTCCTTGGCCAGTGCCGAGCGGATGCGGTCGAGTTGGGTGGTGACGACGGGCGGGGCGACTTTCACCGGCTTGGCCAGCGGCGCCACCCTGGCGCGCTCTATGGTGATAGGCGTCGACGGATTGAGTGCCAGCAACTCGCCGGCGAGCGCGTCGCCCTCATTGGTGATGACGACCCGCAAGGCGAAGAATGCCGCCGTCAGCAGTGCAGTCGCGGCGGCGGCAACGGCCCAGAGCGGGAGCCGTGCGGATGGCTGCGCCATCGTCGCCGCCAGGCCTTGCCAATGCGGCGATATATCCTCGCCGTCACGCGGCTTGAAGTAGCGAAGCGTCTCATAGACGTCGCGCCGGACGCGTTCGAGATTGTTGTCCTCGCGCGGCAACCCCCGATACTGGCCCTCGAACCCGAGCGACAGGCAGGCATGCATCAGTTCGAGCAGGTCGTAATGCGTTTCCGGCTTGGCCAGGATCTTGTTCAGCGCCTCGTAGAAGCCGGTACCGGTGGGTTCGACATCGAAGAAACGCGACACCATGCCGTGCCGCGCCCAGGTCTCCTCTTTGGGCCAGGGCAGGTTGCCGACGAGATCGTCGACGGTTTCGCAAAGAGCAAATTTCGCGATCCGCGCATCCTCATCGGCAACGCCGGATTTCTCTATTGTCCGGTCGAACTTTTCAATCGCTTCGGCGATGTGTTCGGCCAGCGGCTCCGCCTGCCTTTCGACCGGGACAAGCCTGAGCTGGCCAAGCAGCATCAGCAAGGGTGCCGCCGCGGCGAGGATCGGGTTTTGGGCCGCATATTTGACGCTGTCGGCGGCATCGATCAGCACAGCCTGCTGCAAGGCAGGTGCAGCCGCGGAAGCGCCTATCGCGCCCGCGGCTCCGGGTGGCGCCCCTTGATAGATAACAGTTCCGGACGTCCAGCCCACCGGCGCATGGCTGCCGACGCCTGGATCGAAGACCGTTGATTGCTTGACCTGCGCCGACCGTTCACTTTCGGGAACAACTTCCTGGGGATCCGGCGCTGGTTTGCGCTCGCGCCGCGGCGCGCGAATGACGGTCTTGCCCGCGGGGCCGAAAGGATCGTCCTTCGAGCTCATTGCCGATCCGCTGCGCGGCACCTGCGTTCGCGCCAGATCGGCGCGAAACGGTCCCTGGTCAGGTGCAGGAAATGCGGCCTCCGCTGACGAGAGCAGTGTCCGGAGGAAGATTGGCTACAGAACGCTATCCCGCCGTAACATGACATTTGCCGCAGACCCCCAGGTCAATCAGCCGTACCCGCTTGGCGAACTGTCGTATGTGATCGTAATCTCAGAGATCGTCGATGGGAAGGACGCAGTAGGCCGAGGAGATTGTTCTTCGCAGGCCTGGCGTCTGGCATGGTTTCCGGGATCTTGCGACAGGGCTGCAAATTGCCGGTCTATTTCTGCTTGTCGGCCTTGGCATAGGCTTCGCTGAAATAGGCCAGGAACACATCCAGCATGCCGTTTTCGTGGGCTTCCTCCATGGTCCGCCATGTCGCGACAAGGGCATCCCAGGCCTGGCTTTTCTTCGAGGTGAACGAGGCAGGCGGCAGCTTCCTGGCCACTGCTTCCGGCGACAAATCGTCAAGCAGCCGGGAGAGCGCCGCCTGCATGGCGGCATAGGTGGCGAATTCATGGGTCTTCAGATCGCGGAAGGCGTCCTCGACGCTATGCCGGGCGTCGAGATAGCCGGCCCTGCGCCGTGCGAACATGATTTCAAGGATGTCGTCGGTTCCAGGCACGAATTTCAGGGGATTGTTGTCCGTGGCGCTGATCATCGTGCGGTGCGTGCTCTTGGCCAGGATTTTCGCGGCCGCACGGGCTTTCAGCAGCATCGCCAGTTCCTCGACCACCGTGCGCAGCACCGCGCCGATCTCGGCGGCAACCTCATGTGGATCACGCGATTGAAGCAAGTCCGGCGAGATGCCGGCCGCGATGGCGATTTCGCGCAGCACCTCGTCTCTCGTCGAGGGGAGGGACACGGGCTGCAGCGACGGTGCTGACACCGGCGCTCGCTCCGCCGGGGTGAAAGAAGGCCTGTCCGCGAAATCCAGCGGCCGGCCTGTTGGGCTCGGCATTTCCCGTTGCGTCGAGCCATGGCCTTGAGGATGACCGGGCGCGGCGCGCTCGTCGTCGATCGATACGAAGATGACATAGCGGCCGATCAGCAGCCGATCGCCATGACCGAGCCGATGCGGGCCGGCCATGCGTTGGCTCGATCCGTTGATGAAGGTCCCGTTGCGCGAGACATCGTAAAGCCAGAACGCACCTGCCTGGTAGCGCACCTCGCAGTGCCGGCCGGAGATGAACTTGTCCGGGTCGGACAAGGTCCAGTCGCAATTTTCGCGGCCGATCTCAAAACTGCGATCGCGGGCAGCGTAGCCGGTCGAAATGTCGGCGGGCAAGGCGTCGACGTTGTTGATCTGGAGACTGATGAACATCCGAACTAGCCGCAGACCGCTGATTGATACTTCGCCATTCTAGAGCAATTCCAGGAAAAGTGCGTAGCGGTTTCCGTTCGGAATTGCGTCAAAACAAAGAGTTAGAGCGGGTCGGCGATTCCATCAAACGCCGAACCGCTCTAGCAGCTTGTGAGCATGGCGGGACAGCCGCGTTTCAGTCCGGTCGATCGCCGGGCCTGTTTATAAACCCTGGGCGGCGGCTTCACACGGGATTAAGGGTAAGGTTCGGCTGCCGCTTGTTCTTTTTGGCCGGCGGGAAAACATATGCTAGGCTGAACAAGGCCTTGTGTGGCGGCCCAAGAAGCTTCCGAACGTGATGCGCTTAACATAGCGGGAACTTCAAATCCTTCACACTGGCGGCCGCGTCCTGGAGGGGCACGACCCATGCCGAACGAACGTGCCACGGTTGTGCAGACGCCGGTTGGCGCCGAACTGTTGACGTTTACCCATCTTGTCGGGCGCGACGAGATCAGCCGCTGTTTCGCCTATACGGTGGGTTTCGTCAGCACCAGCCACGATGTCGACCCATTGAAAATGCTGGGAGGCGCCGTTTCGGTCGAAGGCGAATCCGATCCGAAACGCTGGTTCAGCGGGCTGATTTCCGAGTTTCGGCTGACCCGCATCGAGGACCGGCTGGCCTATTATGAAGCGGTCGTCAGGCCGTGGTTCTGGTTTCTCGGCAACACCACGGATTGCCGTATTTTCCAGAAGAAAAGCGTCCCCGACATCGTCAAGGAGGTCTTCAACGAATCCGGCATCGCGGATTTCAGTCTGCGCCTGCAAGGGTCCTATCCGCCGCGCGAATATTGCGTGCAATATGACGAGACCGATCTGGATTTCGTGCAGCGGCTGCTCGAGCATGAAGGCATCCTGTATTTCTTCGAGCATGACGACGGCAAGCATACGCTTGTGCTCACCGATGCGATGAGCAAGTTGAAACCGGCGCCGGGCTACGAGAAAGTGCCGTATCATTTCGAAGGCCAGGGCTCGCGGCGCGACGTCGAATACATCACCGATTGGATTCCGGGCAGTTCGGTGCGGCCGGGCGCCTACGTCCACACCGACTATGATTTTGAGAAGCCGGGCGCCAGCCTCATGGCCAAGTCCGCCCAGCCGTTCGGTCACAAGCAGGCCGCGGGCGAGAATTACCGCAACCCCGGTGCGCATCTCGAATTGGGGCGGGGCGACAAGCTGGCTGCGATCCGGCGCGAGGAAATCCAGGCCGTTCACCAGCGCATTTCGGCAGTCGGAACGGTGCGCGGTCTGTTTTCAGGCTGCACGTTCAACCTGGAAGGCTTTCCGCGCGAGGACCAGAACCAGGAATATCTGGTGGTCAGCGCCGAATACAGGCTGTTCGACCCCGGCTACAGGGCTCTTGCCGACGTCGGCAGCGAGAACTTCAAGGTGGTGCTCGGCGTGGCGCCGACCGCCGTGCCTTATCGCCCGCCACGCATAACGCCGCGGCCGATCATGCGCGGGCCGCAGACGGCGACGGTGGTCGGCCCGTCGGGCCAAGAAATCTTCACCGACAAATATGCAAGGGTGAAGGTGCAGTTCCACTGGGACCGCCTCGGCAAGAAGGACGAGAACAGCTCGTGCTTCGTACGGGTTTCGCAGACCTGGGCCGGCAGCAACTGGGGCTTCATCCAGATACCGCGCATCGGCCAGGAGGTCATCGTCGACTTCATCGAGGGCGACCCCGACCTGCCGATCATCACCGGCCGGGTCTACAACGCCTCGCAGATGCCGCCTTACGGCCTGCCGGGCAACGCGACGCAATCCGGCTGGAAGTCGGACTCCTCACTCGGTGGCGGCGGCTACAACGAGCTGATGTTCGAGGACAAGGCCGGCTCCGAACTGGTCAACTTCCAGGCGCAGAAGGACCACAAGCTCCTCATCAAGAACGACCGCACCAAGCTGGTGCAGCACGACCAGTCGGATCGCATCGACCACGACGCCAAGCACTCCGTCGGCCACAACCTCGACGAGGACGTCGGCAACAACAAGACGGTCAAGGTCGGCGTCGACCAGACCACGAACATCGGCAACAACGACACCGAGACGGTGGGCGTGAACCGTTCGCTGACGGTGGGCTCGAACGAGACAATCGGCATTGGATCGAACTCGACTGAAACCATTGGCATCGCGCACACGCAAACGGTGGGAGCGGTACAAACGATCACTGTCGGAGCGGCTAGGGTTGACAGTGTCGGGGCATCCGAAACCCGAAGCGTCGGCGGACCGCAAACGAATACGATCGGTGCCTCGCGCTCGGTGACGGTGGGAGCAGCGCAGAGCCACGACATCGGGGCAGCGGATAGTTGGAACATCGCGGCGGCGCAGAGCGTGCAGATAGGTGCCGGCCAGACGATCAAGATCGCCAAGGATCAGGGTAGCGATATTGGTGCGGGGCGCTCGGCCAAGATCGCCAAGGATGACGTGACTGAGGTTGGTGGCAATCGTGCACTCAAGATTGCCAAGAAGAGTTTGGTGGAAATTGGCGAGGATGGCGGGATCAAAGTCGGCAAGACTTTGTCGATCGAGGCTGGCGACGCAATCGTTATCAAATGCGGATCGGCTGCGATCGGCATGAAGAAGGATGGGACGATCACCATAGAGGGAAAAGACATTACCATCATCGGATCAGGTGAAGTCGAGGTAAAGGCGTCGAAGAATATCACCATGAAGGGCAGCAAGATTAATCAGAACTAAGAGACGGTGCAGAATGGCTAGGACGGTAGCGAAAATTGAAGGCGTCGTAATCGGGATATTTCTAGGATTTGATGAAGGCGCCCCGCTGGTCGTTTTTCCCGGCAACCCGGAGCTGACAGCCCTTCCGGCGCGCAGCCTCACTGAACTGACATCTTCCATGATCGGCTCGGAAATCGCGCTGCTGTTCCAGGGAGGCGACCCACGAATGCCCTTGATCGTCGGGCGTATTGTCGATCCTGTCCGCAAATCGTCTGGGCGGGTCATTCGGGACGGTGAAAGTGTGCACATCAATGCCGACGAACGGCTTGAGCTGCGTTGTGGCAAGGCTTCCATTGTCATGGAAAAGGACGGTCACATAACGATTCGCGGTACCTACCTTGTCAGTCACGCAAGTGCATCGAACCGCATTCGTGGCGGTTCGATCAATTTGAACTAATGCCCGTTCCGGTGCTTCGCGAGATCGTGCGCCAGCACGCGGAGATGGCCGCCTTCCTTTGGACCGTCTATGATTACCATTTGCTTCATCCGGAAGAGAATCCCGACATGGATGAAGATCGCTTGGCGCGATTGATCGAGCGGCTGGAGGCGCACCTGGACGGCTTACGCGTCGCGGGAGATTTTGGTCGCGAGATA
The DNA here is from genome assembly GCF_964252735.1 of Mesorhizobium sp. LjNodule214. Taxonomy (NCBI): domain Bacteria; kingdom Pseudomonadati; phylum Pseudomonadota; class Alphaproteobacteria; order Hyphomicrobiales; family Phyllobacteriaceae; genus Mesorhizobium; species Mesorhizobium sp. LjNodule214. The sequence continues at coordinate 881,456 of NZ_CAXUPE020000002.1, read as the reverse complement.
GCTGAAGAGCGATTGGCCGAATATCCCGAGGCAGGCGAATTGTTTGTCGTCAGGATGCTTCAGCCCACGGTTCAACCGATTGCTGTCACCCAGCTCGACATTGTGACGGTGCGGAAATATTTGGCGGCCAATCTGCCGCGTTAATTACTGGATCAATCGAAGGTCGGTGCCGTCGTAATCAAGTTGTAGCGAGTTCCATTTCTTGCCGTCGAAGCGCCAGGCAATGCCGCCTCCGACAAGATAAAGATATTCGGCGTCCGAACGCATATCCCAGCCAGTACCGGCCGGGTGGAATTGGACGAGCTGGTTGCCTTGCTCTCGGTAGATGCCAAACTCGCTGTCACCCCAATATATCTCACCCTGAAACTCGTGAACGCAGAAAAATCTGCTCTTCGGTGCCTCTAATTCAATCATCTCCTCGTTTACCACGCGGATACATGTCCCATCGTTCCCGCAGGCACGAACAACGCCGTCCGGCGTTACGAAAACGCCCCAAAGATCGTTTTCGATGGGCAGATCGATTGCCTGCCATCTGTCTTCAGTCAGCCGCTGCAGGGTTCCAGCCTGCCCTACGCAGTGGATGAGGTCACGCCGTGGTCCGTGAACGTCACGCAAGCGATGCGGGCGATCGGGTTTCAAGGCCGACCAGGCATTTCCGTCAAACGCCCACGACTGCCCTTTGTCTCCAACCAGGAGAGTGAGACCGTCATCGTAGGACCACACGCGTTGCATCAAATTCTTTGCAACCTTCGTCGAAATCCAGCCGCCATTGCGGTAACGCCAGACCACCCTTCCCACCTCAAGGGCAAAAAGGTTGGCGAGGCTTGGGGAGGTGAGGGATGCAAGCCAGTCGGCCACTTTGAAGGTTTGGCTCTGTGTTCCGGGGGCGAAACTACTCATTTCGAAAACGACGGAATAGGCAACGTCATGATCCTGCGTCCCCAGTTCGAAGAGTAGGGCGCAGTGGTCACGTCCAAATGGAACAATCTGCATACATTGCGCGTGGTAGCGCGGATCCCGTAGGATCAGTTCAATGTCGTCGGTGAATTTGCTCACGGGTAACTCCTACCGGGTCATGGCTCTAACGTCTTTGATGCTCACGGGCGGCTTGCCGGTTGCTTTTCTGTGCTCATTGATTTTTTCCTGAATGTGAGCAAGGAAAACTGCGACCAAACAGGCTGCTACTCTTGCTTTCTCCGCAGCGGATTTGCCGGCCATATTCTCATGGTTTTCCGCCGACGCCTCTGCGCAGGTGTCCGTGAATTCACCTAAGTTTGGATCATCATTTTTCAGGCTGTCACGACAGACCTTACTCTTGTCGTAGTGGTCCGTTCCGGTGGTCTGGCCATTTCTGATGCCACTGGGTTTGCTGTCGCCCTTGGTCCATTTGGAGTGCATGCACAGGCAGGGCGCGTCGTCGCATTTATAGTTTTTAAACTTGGCCTTGGTTTTGTTGCGATTGCCCGAGACCGCCATGAATTGATTTTCCACATAGTGCTCCGACCATTCCCCTTTCTTGCTATCACATGGGCTGTCGCCATGGCGGTGAAGAACCATGTCGTTTCGGGTCAGGATCGTCTTGCATGAGACGCCATCCACTTCCCACTGCGCCGCATGCACCATGGGTGGGGTGTTTGCTTGCGGGGAAGCGTGGTTGTTCGTCGCAAGATCCGTATGGCGAACAACTGGTTCGCCATCGAATTTCACGTCGCTTGACCAGGAATTGAAGTACTCCTTGCCGGTATTCTTGGAAGTTATGACGCCCTTCTTTGCAGCGCATCCAGCCTCCGTGCCCGATGTCTTGGCCAGGAAGGATTGGTTCTTGATGTTGACGGTCTTGTTGGCGATTTTGACCGTACCTGTTCCTTTGTCGGTGTCCGACGCGAAGCCAAAACTCGGGTAAGGGACCGGTACGCCCGGCGGCGTAGCGGGATTTTCTGGTGGAGTGAAGCAGACGTCCGGAAACGCCCCCAAAGTCTTTGCGTCGACGGCTTTGCCGGAGATTTCCAGACTATTGGCAAAAACGTTCGTCGACATCAGCTTGCAACCGCGAAAATGGCGGCGCCGCAAGCGCCACCGTCGCTGGAAGCCTCGATAAGAACTGGATTGCCCTTGTCATAACCTTTCCGGACTGCAGTCCATGCCATTCCCATCATCATTGGCACGACCGCCGCGCCTACATTGCCGACAAATTCGGTTGGCGACCATAGATCCTGGAAGGCATCGCGCCCTCGGATCAGTCGCAACGACGCCAATGCGGTCTGCTTGAACCAGTATTGCTCGCCAACGAGATCGGAGATCCGGTAGCCAAGCCTGTTCATTTCGATGCCCGTCTGGTCCAGCGCGGCGCGGTAGGCAGTCGTCATGCCGTCGCCTCGAAGAGGACGATCTTCCTTGTTATAAATTGTGGCAAGCTCACGGGCCAAACCGAGCCCAGTCAAGCGTAGCGTCCTGTTGCTGCGTTGCGACAACAAGACTGCCGCAGCTGCTTCGCCTGGGATGAAGCCGTTTGGATTTTGCGGCGCAAGGACGCGGTTCTCGCCGATGTAGTGGCGGATGGTCTCGGAGGTTAGGTAGCTGTCGACGCCCACGATCATGATATAGGGCGTTTCGCCCGATGCGATGAGGCGTCTTGCTTGCTCGAGAGCGACATGGCCGGAGGGGCGACCGTGCGCAACGACCCTGGAACGCGAATAGGCCTCGATTTCCACGATATCAGCGATGCGTCGCAACAGATTGGAGGCATTGCGGACTGGATTACCTGGCCGACCTTCTTCACCGATGCACAGGATCAGCGCCGTTTGACCGCGCGCCTCAGGAGCCTTGCTGAACGCTTCGACGATGGCCCCCGATGCAAGATGTGCGATGCGCTTCTCCGCGATCCAGGTTCGCGGCAACGGCACTGGTGCGCCGATCAGCCAGCCGCCACGCGGACCACGAAACCGTGTCTCTTGGAACCCGTCTAGTTTGGCACGCATAGCAGCACACGACGATGGGGCGTCGAGCCCCACGGCCGTAACCATGCCGATCGAGACGATTTCAACCGACCCGGTCATGCGTTGCTATCCGTAGGTATTTTCAGGTTGGCGCGGATGTATTCCTTGCCTCTGTCCATCGCGCGCAACATCGACTCGCTCGGCGGGCCGACCCAGCACTCGGTAAACTCCAGGATCGTCCGCTGGATCCGATGCGAGATACGCCAGACCAATGAAAGCCGCCGGTTCTCCGCATCGACAAGGATCGTATCCGGCAACACACTTCCATCGAACACCCGATGCTGCTGTTTGAATAGCGTCATTGAGAGCCCAGTCGAAGGCAGACGAAAGCCCAGCCGACCTTCCGGTGTAAGATTGATGAGTTGCACGTCTTCGCCGCCTCGGGGCAGGTCGATCTGCTGGTCGGCCGGCGCCATCTGGAAATAGCGCTCGTCGAAGTCTGGCGGCAGGAACGGAAAGATATTGGCCACCCAGTTGTCGTCGTAGGTGCCGCCATATTCGATGCGGCCTGGCCAGCCGCGGCCCATCGGGCCGAAACTCATGGGCTTGTAATCGCCAAAGGGCGAGCGAATGTCCTCGCCGACCGCTTGCGTATTCGGCAGCCGCAAGCCGGGAATGAGGCGCTGGTTCTTCGTGCGTGACCAGCCGGTTCCGACCGGGTTGTATTTGTAGCTGGCGGGTAGTTTGTCCTCCGGGTCCAGCCTGTCAACGCCGCCCCAGGCAACGTCGTAGGAGATCGGCAGTTTCAGGAAGGGTTGCGGCGCGGTCGCAGTAAAGACCGGGCCGATGGAGCGCCATTCGCGGTGGCCGACAACCTCGAAGAGCTTCGACCAATTGCCCACCTTGATGCCGACCGGCACGCGCTCGGCTGGCCTGCCGTTTGGCGCATAGGCGCAGCCGTTGGCAATCACATCGCAGCGCGGCTTGCGAAAGGCGAAATCAGTCTCCCAATGCGTCGCCGAATAGCCGGGCTCGCCGGTCTGCGTGTCGGCCATGACCAGCGGCACTTGTTCCGCCGATTTCTGCACCAGGCCGCCTGGCGTCGAGGGGAAATCGAATGTGCCCTTCACCACCACGACGATCCACTCATGGCCGGCCTTGTCCATGCCCATGGTGAATTCGTGCGGATACCCCATCTGGTTCCAGATCTGCATCAGCTGGTCTCCAAGCTGGCGGTGAAGATCTGCTCCAGCGTCGCTTCTGGCGACAGCGGGTCGATGTCGAAGATGTCTGAGCGGCTGGTCCACATCACCAGGTCGGCGACGATCTCGTCGCCTGCCTCGACAGGCGGCACCGGCAGTACGGACAGTGCGGCATCCAGTTCGTCGGGCGTCAGCTCGCCCTGTTGGGCAGCGGCGGCCGTTTCCTCGATCGTGGCGAACCATGCATCGGCATGAGCCAGTTGCAAGGAAGCTTCGGAAAGCTGCGCGACAACACTCAAAGGGAATTGCCTGCCGACCTTGTCGGCGCTCTGCAAGACAATGCCCACCGATGCGCCGAAGGAAGCAGGGCCGGCCAGAAAGCGCAGCGCGGTGTTGCGCGGCCAAGTCTCCGAACCGAACAACGGGACGAGATGCTGCGCCAGCCAGCGGTCCCACACGCGAACAAAATCCCCCGTCAGCCGCCGCGACACGAAATCGCCGGTGGCGGGCATTTTGCCGTAGAAGCCAGGCAGGATCATATCTGTGGCGGACATGTGAATTTCTTGAACATTTCCAGGTTGTAGGGGTTCTCGACGCTGGCCGCCTTGAGCTCGAAATCGGCGTACATGCCTTTCGTGCCGAGCCGCAGGCTGTAGACGTCGGAGAGCGAGGTTCCGGTGAAACGACCGCCCTTCAACATCCTCAGCCAGGCCCAGCTGCCGGTCTCGTTGAGCATGATTTCGGGTGAGCCATCGATCGGCTGGAAGGCGAGCGAGATCACCCCGGTGCCGTCCTTGCCGGGCCAGGTCATCGGTTGGGGGCGCGTCGCATTGTTGTAGTAGACGAGGCTCTGGCCATCGAGATTGAGTGTCACGCGCGTGACGTTGGGAGACAGGTCCTTCGGTTCGAGCGTGAAGCTCATCACCGGGCCCGTGCCGCCAGGGAAAAGGTCGTCGCGGATGCGCCTTGCCTGTTCGAATGCCGCCAGCGCCGCAGGGTCGAGGCCGAAGTCGGCGCGCCATTTCCATGGCTGGCTGGCAGTGTCGACATAGCTGATCAAATGGTCGTTGGTGAAGGCGTCGATCAGGCCGGCCGGCCCGAACAGGCGGGCGAAATCGCGGACATTGACGTCCACCGCGCTCTCCGGGCTGAAGGGATAGCGGTCGTTGAGCGCCGCCTGGCAGAACGGCAGGATGTCGGCGCGCCAGATGGCGTTGAGCTCCGAGGTGACCGCCTTCTGCGTCAGGCCGCTGGTGTCGCCGGCGATGCCGCCGAGCCAGTCGTCGATCGGATCGGGCAGGATCTGCGCCTGCCTGGCGACCGCTCCTGTCAATTCGGCGAGCCCACCCTGCTTTTTGATCGCATCCTGCGGGTCCGGATTGGCGGTGACCGTCTGCAGCACGTTGGACAGTGCCGTCAGCGCCACCACGGCGGCGTCGAGTGCCGGCGGCTGGCCGTCGACCTCGGCGATCGCACCCTTGAGCGGCTTGAAGTGTTCGGCCACCAGGCTGCCGGTCAGGTCCACCTGGTCGGCGGAGCCGGCGCGCGGCAGCAGCTTTGCGCCTGTCTTGACGACTTTGCCGAGCTTGCCAAGCTTGCTGAGCAGTTTCGACCCTCCCTTCGCGGCGGCCTTGTTATCTCCCGCAGGCGCCTCATCCGACCGGGTCAACTCGGTCTCTTGCATCACCGCCGTCAGCAGCCGCTTCAGCGCGGAGTCGGCGCTCGAAAGGTCCTTCAGGTTTTCGCTGGCGACATTCAGGTCGCCCAGAGGTGCCAGCCTCATGTCGCGCAGGAAACTGTCCCATTGCGCGATGTAGTCGTCGTAGTAGAGCTTGAGAATGTCCTCCGACAGTGCCGAGACCGAGGTCTCGGAATTCTCCGAGCAGCCGCCGGCGAACACCGCGCGATCGAGCGCCGCCTGTGCCGCCACATCTTCGACCCGGTCGAGAACGGCATCGTGGAAGCCGGCATAGGTGAAGGCGCCGGAAACGCCGACGCGAAGCGTCTTGTCGGAACGGCGGGCAAAGACCTTGGCGCCGTTGGGACCGGCGAAGTTGGCGGGGATCCATTCCTTGACCGCGGCCACTTCCGGGTCGGCCAGCAACTGCTTGTAGGCGCGCTGCGGCAATGAAATCGTGCACACCGTCTTCAGCGCTTCGGCGACCAGAGCCTTGTCGGGCGCTATGTAGTTGTCGTCGACCGCCATGCGGCGGATCGCGGCAAGCTGATGCTCCTCCGCATCAGTGGTCGGAAAGGGCGGCGCGGGCGCGAACTCGGGCAGGCTGTTCACCCACCAGTTCTGCGCGAAGTCGGCGTCCATCTGCGACAGGCCGGTCATCATACGATAGGTCTTCAGCGCGCCGAGCATGAAATCCGGATCGCGGATCTGCCGCCACATCGTCGCCTCGAGCAGCGCCACCATATGCGGCTCCAGCACGTTGCGCAGCGCGTGGTCGTAAGTGTCGTCCTGGGCCCGCACCAGTTCCGCCGAGGCCGAAGGGCCAAGCAGATCCTGGACTGCATCCGGCGGCGCCGTGCGCGCGGTCGCGACCTCATCCATGGCGCCGAGGGCACCGTCGATGGCGGGCTGTTCCACCGACGGCGGGTTTGCGCCGGCCGTGGTCAGCGGCGCCTGCAGCGCCTCGAACTGGCCGGCCTGGGCCGTGATCGCATTGCGGTTGTCAAAGTAGGACCAGGTGAACAGCCCGCCGGCAAGCAAGGCCGCCGCCGTACACGCGGCGGCGGCGCCGCGCCAGATCCAGGTGCGGCGGCGCTGCGCCAGCGGGTCGAAGGTACCGAGACCGGCCTCCTTGAAGATGACCTCGGTCAAAAGGTTCTTCAGGAAGAAGCTGCGTTTTTCGACCCTTGGCGCGGGCATGGCGCGTCGCGGCGGCAGACCGAACGAGGACGACAATGCCGCGGTCAGCCGGTCGATGGGTGCGCCTTCCTGGGTCGCCGACGTAAGATAGAGGCCGCGCAGCCAGGCGGCTTCTTCGTAGCGGCTTTCGCCGAACATCGCCTCGATCAGCACCTGGATCGGTTCGGAGAGGCTGGCAAGCTGGGCGGGAAAGCGGAAGATCTCGGCGCGCGAGGCGAGCTTGTCCTCGTCCTCCAGGCGCGGCACCAGCCGCCGCTCGAGTTCGGCCGCGAGCGTCGTGATTTCCCGTTCGATCATCTTGGCGTCGACGCGTGCATCGAGCGCGAAGGTCGTCCCCCACACCTGCTCGCGCGAGGCCGTCGACAGGCCGCCGAAGAAAGGCTCGAAGCCCTTGATCAGGTCGGCCTTGGTCAGCATCAGATAGACCGGCAGCCGGATCTCGAGCCGGTCGTTGAGTTCGGCAAGCCGGCGCCGGATCTTGCGGCCATGTGCCTTGATGGCTTCGTCGCCCTCGGAAAGCGTGTCGATCGACAGTGCGACGATGACACCGTTCAGCGCGCGACGGCCACGGTGCTTCTTCAGCAGGTCGAGGAAGCCCAGCCATTCCGTCGCATCGACGTCGGGCTGGCTTTCCTGCTGGACATAGCGGCCGGCGGTGTCGATCAGAACCGCGTTCTCCGAGAAGAACCAGTCGCAATTGCGGGTGCCGCCAACGCCTTGCAAATCATCGGTCAGGTCGATCGGAAAGGTGAGCCCAGACTGCCTGAGCGCCGTGGTCTTGCCGGTGGCCGGCGGCCCGACGATCACATACCACGGCATCTCGCGCAGGAACTTGCGCCCGCCCAGCTTGCGCCGCTTCAGCTCGGCCATCACCTCGGCGAACTTGGCGCCGACGGCGGCGACGTTTTCTTCGCCGGGGCTGAGCGGCTTTTCCACCACGGGCGCCGCGATCTCGGCGACGAACAGACGATTGGCGCGGATGGCGCGGCGCTGGGCAACGATCAGCCAGATCAGCCAGAAGATGACCAGCAGCGCGATGATGACGATGCGGACATTGTCTGAGGCGAACGGCTCATAGGCGCCGACCTTGACGATCGGGCCGAACACCCAGATCACCAGCGAAAGCAGCGTGATGCCGATCAGCGTCCACAGCCAGCGCGATGTCAGGACCGCCCAGAGGAAGCGCAGGATGAACATGTCACAGCCTCTTCTCGACCAGCACCTCGACGCGCCGGTTCAAGGCCCGGCCCTCGCGCGTACTGTCGTCGGCCACCGGATCGGTGGCCGCGCGGCCTTCGGAACGAACGCGGTCCTGCGGCACACCGTTCTGCACCAGCATCTCGGCAATGGTCGCCGCGCGTTCTTCCGACAGCCGCTGGTTGGTGGAGAGCGGGTTGGATCGCTGCAGGGGAATGCTGTCGGTGTGGCCGACCACGGTGATCTTGCCGATCAGCTCCTGGTTGGCGAGGATCACCCTGGCGATCGACCCGATCAGCGGTTCGAAGCCTTCGGTCAACGTCGCCCGCGATGACTGGAACAGTTCGGGGTTGGAGGCCTGGATGACCAGCTTGGCCAGCGAGACGCTCTCGGTGCCGCTGAGCGCCTTCTTGAGGTCGGCCGGCGCGCCGGCCTCGAATTCCGGCAGCAGCGCGAAATCCACGGTCACCGCCTCCGGTGGCGGTTCGTCGACTTTCGGCGCAGCGCGGGTGATGTCGGCGCGGCTAGGCGGCGGCAGCGCGCGAACCAGCGCGGAAAGCTCGACCGCCTGGCTGCTCAGTCCCATCGACAGCCCGACATGGATTGCGGTGGCGATGACAGCAGCGCCGAGCGCCATCACCCAGATCGGGACGATGAAGCGCTGCGGCTCGTCGGAGGCGATCACGCCTTTCCAGTTTGGCGACAGCGGCGCGCCTTCGGCGTCGGCATCGCGCAGGAAGCGCGCCGCCGCCACGCGCACAGCATTGATCGAGCGGTCGCCCGAGCGGCCGGGCACGCGGTATTTGCCGCGGAAGCCGAGCGCCAGGCAATGGTATTGCAGCTCCAGCAGTTCGCGGTCCCGGTTCGGGTGGCGTTCCAGCTCGTCGAGACGGGTGAAGAACTGCGTGCCGGCATCGACGTCGCCGCGCAGCATGACCACAAGCGGCTGGCGCGGCCAAACGCTGGCGCCGCCCCATGGCGTGTTCAGGGCGAGATCGTCGAGCAACGCCGCCACCACCCACGCCGCCTGATCGGCCCGCTCCATCGACGACCCCGCCGCCATTGCCGTGTCGCGGGCCCGAACCAGTTCGTCGAGCAGGCGGGTGCGCAACGCCTCCGGGTTTTCCGGCGGCAGCGCGCTTTCAAGCTCGGGCGCGAACTCGAGCAAGGGCGCGAAGGCGTTGACGAGTGCATTCGGGTGCGCCCGCGCGCGCTTGACCGGCGCACCCGGCAGCAGCGGCGCCATCGGCCGCGGCATCGGCGCGCCGGTCAGCCGAATGCGGGTGCGTTCGCGATCCTCCGACAGTCCGAAAGGATCATCCCGGCTCATGATCTCACCTGTTCACCGAATAGCAGTCCACCTGCGGCTCGCTCGGCAATACGCCGGAGACGCCGATGACGAAGCCGGGAGCATCGAGCAGCGAGGCCCAATGCTCGCTCTTCTGGTCTAGTTCCAGGCACAGCCGGTCGCCGTCGTAGGGGATTTCGCGGGGCTGCGAATGCAGCGGCTTCAGCGGAATGCCCGGCAGGCGCGATTTCCACAGGCCCTCGAACTGGTCGGCCGAGCCGACGGTGGCCTGATTGACGAATATCTTGCGCAAGGCATCCTCCGACAGCTCCGAGCCGACCCGGATGACGATGCGGCTGGCGACCAGCAGCTTCGGGTTGTCGATGCGGATTTTCCAGACATTGGTCGAATGCCGCATGACGGGCAGGGCGCGCGATTTCGGCTCGATGTAGCGCAGGCTGAGGATCAGCGAGCGCAGCGCATCCGCCAGCGCCGAATAGGCGGGGCCGGGCGCCATGTGATCGTAGGCCGGCAGTTCGCCCAGCCGCCGCGCGCTCGAGCCATAGGTCGCCATCGAACCGGCGAGACCGGCAAGCTCCAGGTAAAGCTCGGCCGGATGGAAGACATCCTGCGCCAGCATGTGCGCCAGCCGCGGGCGCGCCGCATTGGCGAGGTTGAGCATCAAGAGGTCTTCGACGCTGCGCCCCGGTCCGCCCAGCACCATCTTGCCATGCGCCTCGGCGATCTGGTCTAGGCCGGTGACGACTTCCAGAAGCAATTGCCGGTACCAGGCCACGGCACCCGTTATCAGTGTCGGCGGCAGGAACGCCTCGTCCAGCGAGACGCCGCCATCGGCCCGCACCCCTTTGACGTCGGCTATGGGCAGAGCAGTGTAGCCACCGACCGATTTGCCGGGGGCAAGCAGCAGCGCCTGCGGGCGGGCGATTTCGATTTCTTCCGCGTCCGATCCGCCCTGCACGGCGTCGCGGACCGAAACGATCCGCCCGTGATAGCGTGCCCCGGCGGATGGCGCGTGCGCCGGGTCGAAGCCGACGCCGCCGGCAGGCTCGAGCGGCAGGGCGACCAGAACGGCTCCGGCACCGGTGTCGGCGGTGACCGGCAGCGGTCGCGGCGCGTCCATCAGATCCGGAATGGAGAAAGGGGTGCCGTCCGGGAAGATGCCCCGCGCCGACAGGATGGACACCTGGCCGGCATCGAGCAAGGCCTGGTCCAGCGTCAGCTGGGTGAAGCCGAACGTATGCAGTTGCCCGGCCTGCAACGCGCCGCGCACGGTCGCCTCGAAGAACCGGTCCTGCTGCTGGAAATGCTGGGTCCGCAGAAAAAGCCCTTCGGACCACAGCACCCTGTTTGCATCGCTCATGCCGCTACTTCCTGCATTGAGCACCCCTTGCCCTGGCCGCTATGCGGATATGCCGCCGCTGCCAAGCGTGACGTTGACGGTGAATTTCGACCCGGCCGAGACCGACTTGGTTGTCCGCCAGTTTCGTCCGCCAGGCTCGCGAATGAGGGCAACGAAGCCCAAGGCAGCCGCGTCCGGCTCGACGGTAATGGTTTTTGACGCGGACTTTCCCGGTCCGACGGACATCTGGTCGGATCCGATGAGATCGCCGGCCAGCGCCGAACCGGCATCGCCCTGCAAGGCAAAATAATCGGCCGAATTAAACTTGCCGGTGCTGCGCAGCCGCATCACCAGGACCGTCACCGGCCGGTCGCCGCCGCCTGGTCCCGGGTTCATGCCGGCCGCGCCGGTCAGGTTGACCGTGATCACGGACGGTTTCGGCGGGCCGCTCTGGCAAGCCGCAAGCAGCCCGGTCGCACCCAGGGCAATGACAAATTCGCGTCGATCGATCATGTCTCACTCCTCCTCATATGCGTCACGAAAATCAGCGCCGATTTCGCCAAGGAAGCTCTTCTCCGCGCTCTCGGCGATTTCACGATGGCGTTTCTGGTAAAGTTCCCACAGCTTGGCGCCACGCCCGCCCGAAAGCAGGGTGCCGATCGCGGAATTCGATTTCAGCTCTTCCTCGATCATCGCCGGATCGAAGCGGTCGATCATCTGGCGCAACGCTGCCTGCACGCCGCGCCAGGCGCGCACGTGATGCTGCGCAAGATCGCGGACCGCATCGGCGATCGCCGCTTCACCGGCAAGAAATCCGGGGCTGCGCTCGGCGATAATGGTCACGATCGCGTCGTCGACCGTCGGCAGGAATTTGAGCGGATTGACCTCTGAGGCGCCTACCATCGTCTGGGCGACGCGGGCATTGCCCTTTTCCTCGGCGCGCTTGCGCAGAAGCTGCATCAGGCCTTCCATCATCAGCCGGTATTCGCGCCCGAATTTCTCCATTTCGGCGATGGTGTCGCGTCCGGGGAAATCGGCTTCCTCGACGCCCATTCCGCGCAGGAATGCGCTTCGAAGCGCCATGTCCTCCTGCGGTGCCGCTGCCGGCGGGCGGGCAGCAGGCCGGGAAGCGGCGGCCTGGCGGGGCGGGGGAGGTGGCTCCGGCGCCTGCACGGGCAAATCCCACGGGTTCGTCGGTTGCGGCCGTTCGGCGGCGCGCTCTCGCTGGCCGCCTGGCGAGGCGCCGTTTGCCGAGACGGATGGCTCGGCCGGTCCGAAGCCGAAATCGTCCTCGAATGCCGGCGGCTTTGGCGAAGCGGGCTCGGCCGCGCCGTTGAGCGATGGCAACGGATCGAGGCTGAATGGGTCGTCGAAGGCCGGAGAATTGTGCTGGTCCGTGTTGGCACGCTCGAAGGCGCCGGGCACCGGCTGCTCGAACGGGTTCGGCAGATCGGCCGGCCGCGGCCGTCGCGGCTCCTCCTCGGTCCTGGCCGAGAAGAAATCGTCATGGCCGATGCTCACCGGCCCGCGCGACGGAGGCGGCGACCGTTCCGGCATGGCTTGGCTGGCGGCGGGCGAGGGGCCGGCCGGTGTCTGCAGATCGACATGCAAGACATAGTCGCCCAGCCGCAGCCGCATGCCGCTCATCAGACGCGTCGACTTGCCGGTGCCAAGCGGGCTGTCGGAATCGTTTATGAACAGCCCGCTGCTCGACGTGTCGGTGACGAAATACCCATCCTGCCCACCGGTGATCTTGCAATGGGCACGCGAGACGAACATGTCGGGATCGTCGATTTGCCAGCCCGCGTCCGCACTGCGTCCGATCACCAGCTCACCCTCGTCCAGCCGGGTCTGCCGCACCGCCTGGGTGCGTGGGCCTTGCTCCAGCGTCAGCAGCAGACTCATGCCGCGACCTCCGCCATGTCCGGCCGCCATCCAACGATCGTCCGCAGCCGCAGATCGTCAGCATCTCCCCTTTCGGCGGGCCGCGCAAGCCAGGCGGTCCGGGCGAGCTGGACGGTTCCGATACGCGGTGGCGGCACTGCCTCGCGCGCCAACACGATGCGCAGATCGACGTCGAGGGTTTCCCCGATCATCTCGCGAACCGCCTGCTTGAACAGTTTCAGACGCTGGCCGCCCGGCAGGAACGCCTTGAAGTCCTCAAATCCGAGCGGGCCGACGCGCAGTTCGATCCGGCTTTGACGGCTGAAAACACGCGGGCCGATCGTCGCCCCGCGACCCAGCGCCGCGTAGGCCTTGGCCACGCGGGTCTGGAATGCAGCCGGTATGGTGATCCAGACAGCGACGAATTCCTTGATCTGGACCGGCACCTTGAACGCTTCAGCCAGGAACAGCGTCAGACGCTCCGGGCCGTCGACCTGGCTGGCCAGCGATCCGGCCTGGCGAAGCTTCACCGTGTCGAGATCCGGATCCTGGGTGCCGGGAAGTCCGATCCCCGCCATTGCCTGGAGCATGGCGCGGACGCGGCCACCGACAGCGCGTTCGACCTGCACCGCCGGATGCGCATCCGCCCATGCCCGATAGTAAAGGGCGATCATGCGGTGCTGAAGAATGTTGACGAAGTCCACGAACGTCGTGTCGCTGGTCTGCTGCGCCTCGGCGCCGGTGAACCAGCGCTGCGACAGGCGATCGAGCACCCAGCGTGTCAAATGCAGCGGCATGGGGCCTTCAGGTCCCAACAGGCCGAGATTTGCCACCGTGACCCGCGCCGGCGCCTTGTCGTCCGCCTCGCGGAAAGCAACGACGTCCCTGGCGGAGAAGCTCAGACGCACATGCTGTCCCAGCCTTGCCGGCTCGCGAGCCGGCTGGCCGGAATATCCGAACAGGCCGCCCTTCTGTTCGAGCCGGCGCAACAGCTCGAAGAAGTCGAACGCCTCGGACAGGCTCCCGGCCTGATCCTGCTCGACCTTGTCTAGATCAGGTAGCGATTGCCGGGCGTCATCGGCCATGGCACATCCTCCTGCTTCTGCAACAGCCGCGTGCGGGTCCGCACGAAGCCGTTTATGCCGGCGTGACGGGCAAACAGCCGGGCAAGCAGGCCCGAAAGCAGCAGCGTGCTTTGCCCCGCCAGGACCGACTGGTCCACATGCAACGTCACTTCCGTGCCGCGTCCGAAACACATCGGCCCGTCGATCTGCAGCCGTTCGATGACCGGGCGCGAGTCGATGCGGACGATCGAATGCACGTTGCGGGCGAGGCTCGGATCGCCGCGGTCGGCATAGAGATCAAGCAGCGCGTGCAGCGGGTCGACGCCGCGACCTTCCTTGGCGAGGCTGAGGAAGTTGAGCGCCAGCTGCGCCACCAGCCGCCAGGCGAGATTGTCGGACCGGGATTCGCCCTCGGCGCCCGCCGGCAGTGCCGCGGGGATCGCCGGCTGCGGCGGGCGCAACGCACCGAGAAGCCTGACCGTTTCGACCGGATCGGCTGTCTCCAGGGTCAAGGTCGGGTTGTCGTCCAGGATCGGCAGATCGCGATTGGTGCAAAGGGCCATGACATCGAGACGCTTGAGCGGCCGGTTCGCCGGGCTTGCGACGGGGCGCGAAACCGCCAGGAATACGTCGTCGCCTGTGTAGGAGGTGCGGGTCAGGCCGTCGCGCCGTTCATCCTCGGTCGCCCGGCGAGGGCGCCGCTCGGTCGAATAGACCCAGCCGCTGCCGCGGTTCTGCCCCAGGCTGAACAGTTCGGGGATTTCGGCGTCGTTGCCTTCCGTGTCGGCGTCCTCGACGCGGGTGACCCGATAGATTTCGAAATCCCGCGCCCTTGTGCGGTCGGCATGCAGCACCTGCCGCGTCTTGCGCGCATCGAGCTCGATGACGTTGCACTCTCTTTCGAAGAGATTGATGATCGGCGTCGCGAAGAGTTCGAAATCCGCCGGCGCCAGGTCGGCAAGCTCGGGCACTGGGCGCCGGAACAGGAAGATCATCTCGATCCCGGCCTCGCATTTGCGCACGATCGGCTGCAGCCCTGAAACCCGCACATAGTGGAAGCGCTCGGGCATCATGAAATATTCACGCAGCAGGCGGTAGCCTTCGAAGGTCGGACGGGTGCGCGGCATCAAGGCCTCGTCGTCGCCGATGCCGACCATTTCGGGCTCGGGCAGGGGCGAAATCGGATTGGTCTTGCCTTCCGCGCGCGCGCCGAGCGCCGAACAGGCGCCGAAGATGGCGTCAAAGATCAGCGGCGCCTTGGTGCGTCCGGCAAAATAGAGATCGAGCCGGTCGAGCGCCAGTTCGTTGAGCTTGCCCTTTCCGGTGCGGGCCAGTGCGATGCGAAGCGCCGCCACGCCGGCAACGCCGCCGACAGGTCCGATGCCGGCCGCCGCCAGCCCGCTGCGGTCCTGGAAATAGCTGACCGAAGTCACCGCGATCGGCCATAGCGTGACCTCCTGCCCGGTGGTGAAGGTGCAGCGCGTCGACAGGCCGGGTTGCAGGCTGGAGACCAGCCGTGTGCCCCGCTTGACGACATGGCCGGCGATCATCGACTGGACCTGCTGGCCGGGTTTCAGCACCGTCATCGCCGTTGCCGGCGCCGGTGTGACCAGATCGGGATAGAGGACGTCGAGCACGCTGCGTGAAAACCGCGAGCGTTCCGCATCGACCTTGAGCCGGGTGCGCGCGGCAAGGAAGGCAACGCCATCCAGCAGCCGCTCGACATAGGGGTCCGGGCAGGGGACCGTATCCAGTGAAAGGTTGCGCGCCACCGCCGGATGCATGTCGGCGAATTCCGCCGCGAGCGCACGGATGTGGGTCAGTTCCTCCTCGTAATATTCTACGAAGACCCGATCCATCTCAGCTGTCCCTAAGCTCGGTCCGCGCCAGGCCGTTGTCGAGATTGACGGTGGTGCGCAGCCGCATCCGTTCCGGCGTCGGCGTCATGATCAGCACGGCGTCTATCTCGATCTTCAGGCCCGCGGTCTTGTCGCCAAGGGTGACCGTGACCGTTGTCGCGCTCTCCTTCAGGCGTGGCTCGAACGTGGCAAGGACGGAGCGGATCTCGCGCGCTAGCACATCGCGGTCGAAGTCCCGCGACGAGCGGCCCGAGAAAGAGGGCACGCCATAATTGACCACGCTGCGGCGCACCTCCGGAAAATCGGCGAGCGACGGCGGGTTGTCCGCGGCCTGTTCGTTCTCAAGATCGGAAAGAAGCGGCGTGGCTTCGAACCGTTCGGTGTTGAACAAGGCCTCGATATCGCGCCGCACTGCTTCTCTCAGCACGCGCGCCGACACCACCACGCCGCGGCTTTCGATCTCCGCGCGGTGCTGGGTCTGGAAGACCAGCCGGTGCAGACGCCGTTTCTGGTCCGGCGTCAGCTCCGCGTCGGCGTCGATGTGCCGCGCACTGCCCGTAGCGAGCGTTTCCACCCGGTCCGCGCCAAGCTCGTCCAGCAAGACCTGGCGCAGCCCGTCTATTTCGGAGGCCAGGCCCGGCAGGTCGTTGACGAGGCGGTCCCAAAGAGAGGGCTGGACCGCCTCGCGCTTCGCCCGTGAACTGCCGGCCTGTGGTTTTTCCGTGCCGGGACGCTTTGCGCGCGTCTCACTTGCCGACATAGACATCCATTTCGATTTCGTCATCCTTGTCGTAGACGAACTTGATCTTCTTGTAGGCGAAGCTGACCTCCTCCTCGATCAAGTCTTCCTCGTCCTCGGCCTGCGACATGTCGTATTCCATGACCGAGGCGTCGGTGAGGGTAACGACCAGGTAGTCGCTGGTCTCGCCGTCGATCGTTCGGCGGGCGGAGAACACGACTTCGTCCAGTGCCTTGTTGTCGAACAGCGCCTTTTTCAGATAGGGCGACGCCTTATCGTAGTGTTTGGTGAACTTGATCATGCCCATGGACACGCGGCCACGGCGTGAGAGCGAATTCGGATCATAGGGTGCGACCATCTTGTAGTCGACGCCATGGATTTCGATCTCGTCTTCATGGCCGTCGCGCGTGCTGGGGCCCTTGATATCCGGAACTTTCAGAAAACCATCGATTTTCACTGGCATTGTCTTTCTCCACCGCTTTCAAACAAAACAAGATGTGGTTGCTGCAATCACGTCTTCACGGACGGTAGTTCCGACACCAACCGGAGCGAGGCGTTGATGCCCTCGAGCTGGTAGTGCGGACGCAGATAGAAGCGGGCATTGTAGTAGCCCGGCCGCCCCTCCACGCTGTCGACCTGGACCTCGGCCGCGGCAAGCGGGCGCTTGGCGCGCGCCTTGTCGTCGGCGAAGGCCGGGTTGGCCAGCACGTAGCGGTTGATCCACTCGGTCAACCAGATCTGCATGTCGGAGCGCTCCTTGAACGATCCGATCTTGTCGCGCGCAATCGCCTTGAGGTAGTGCGCAAAGCGCGAAACCGGGAAAAGATAGGGCAGGTTGGCGCTCAGCCGCTCGTTCGACTGGGCGTCGGGATCGACCAGGCGTCCGGCACGCGTCTCGTCGTCCTGCAGCGAATGCGCTCCGATGAAGGCCGCCAGATCGGTGTTCTTGCGATGCAGGATCGGCATCAGGCCGAGCTTGGCCAGTTCCGCCTCGCGCCGGTCGTCGATGGCGACCTCCGTCGGGCATTTCATCGCGATCGAGCCGTCGTCGGTCGGGAAGGAGTGCACCGGCAGGTTGATCACCGTGCCGCCGTTCTCGACGCCGCGGATCTGCGTGCCCCAGCCATAGAGCTTGTGGCTGCGGTTGATGTTGACGCCCATCGGGAAGGCGGCGTTCATCCAGACATATTTGTTGTGATCGGCCTGCACCTCTTCCTCGAAGGTGAAGCCCTTCACCGGAACGGTATCCGTGCCATAGGGAAGCCGCGCCAGCACACGTGGCATGGTGAGGCCGATGTAGCGCGCGTCCTCGCTCTCGCGCAGCGATTGCCACGAGGCATAGGCCGGGTTCGACACGATCATCTGCAGGTCCTGCGGGTTCGGCAGTTCCTGCCAGCTGTCCATGCGGAACAGGCGCGGCGAGGCGGCGGCGATGAACGGCGTATGCGCGGAGGCGCAGATGCCCGATATGTTGCGCAGCAGGCCGACGTCACGCGGATGGTTCGAGAATTCGTAGGCGCCGACGATGCAGCCGATCGGCTCGCCGCCGAGCATCGAATACTCGTCCGTATAGACCTTCTTGAAGATCGGGCTCTGGTCCCACATCTGGCCTTCATAGTCTTCGAGCGTGTCGGCCAGCTGCTCCTTGGAGACGTTCATCACCCGGATCTTCAGCTTCTGATCCGTCTCGGTGTTGTTGATGAGATACCAGAGGCCGCGCCAGGTGCCTTCCATCTCGCGCACTTCCGGCGCGTGCAGGATCTCGTTGACCTGCTCGGTCAGCATCTTGTCGATGCCTGATATCAGCGACTTGATCGACTTGATCGCATTGGACGAGATGGTTGTGGTCTCGGAGCGCGATTGCGCCGCGAGCGCGAGGTTGCGCACGAGTTGCTGCAGCTTCTCGCTGTCGTCCTTCTTGACCTTGAAGTCCTTTTCGAGGAGGCCGCTGAATTCTCCAAGGTCGATGGCTTCCGCCTCTGCGGCGGCTGGTGCGGTCTTTTGCTGTTCGGCCATGATTTACTCCCCAACTTTGTCGTCGTCGGACATTGCCTGGCCGGCGATCTTGCTCAGAAGCGGCTCATTGTTCAGCAATTGCGCGATACGCTTTTCGGCATCGACGCGGCCGTCCATGAAGCCGAGCAGTTCCTCGAGTTGACGACGCATCTTGAGGATCTCGGCCAATTGCGGGACCTGCGCGGCGATCTTGTCCGGCGCGAAATCGCCCATCTTGGTGAAGGTGAGATCAAGCGCCATTTCCTCGTCGCGCTCCTGGCCTTCGACCTGCGGCAGCGTGTTCTTCACCCGCGCCTTCACGCGCGGCCCGAGCGCTTCCATGAATTTGGGGAAGCGGTTGGCGTCGGTCTCGACGAAGGCGCGGTCGAGCACCGATTTCGACGCTTCCTTGGTCTGTGAAGCGCCGGAAAGGTCGGCCATCACGCCCATGACAAACGGCAGTTCGATCGTCGTCGGGCTGCCGTAGGTTTCCACGTCGTAGGCGATCTGCACCCGCGGCGCGCGATTTCGTTCGATGACCTTCGCTTTGCTTTCGGCTGGCATGTGTTGCTACCTTTCATCCTTCTGAGCGGCCTTCTTGGCGTCGGGAACGCCGGCCAGGAGCCGGAATTCCTTCAGCCCCGAAGGGGCGAGATCTTCCATCAGTTCAACAAAATCCATGTGCACCATGCGGCGCACGCGGCGGGCCAGATGCGGGATCGGGCTCGACGGTTCGGTGCGGTCGTAGAAGGCGACCACAAGGTCGAGGCATTTCACGACGTCGTCGCGCGAGGAGATCCGGTCGGGCAGGCCAGTGCTGCCGGACTCCGCGTAGCTTGCCACACTTGCCATCGTATCGGCTCCGTTTCGAGCAGGCATTGCCGGTTCGGCCGGCGCCGGGGCCGACTTTGCCGCGCCATTCGCCGCGGCCCCGGCGGCCGCATTGCGTTCGAGCGTCGTCAGCAAACGCTGCAGAAACCGCTTTAATTCCGGGACAGGGGCACCGCCTTCGAGACGGGCGTTGAGTGCGGCCTCGACCGCATCAAGGGCTGCGATCGCGGCGCGGGCGTCGGCGACGAGCGAGGTCATCTCGGCACCGGCTTGATCCGCTTGTGCCGCGCAGCCGCTGCGCACCCGGTTGAGGAGCTGGCTGTGGGCGCTGGCCAGCGCCGCCTTTTCGGCCGTATTCAACCCCGAGGCGGCTTCCTGAAGCATGACGCGCTCGTCGAGCGCGGCCTGTTCCAGGTCGCGTCCGCTGATCGGTCCGATGCCGCGCGGCGCAAAAAGCGTCATCTGGCGCAGGTCCGCCAGCAATCCGTCCTGACCATTTTGCAGGTCGGCCAAGGCGTTGAGACGACGCAAGGCGGCATCGCGTGGCGAAGCGCTCGGCCGCAACGCCGGATGCATCGTGTCCCAATATTGGTCGATGCTTTGTGCAACAAGGCTCAGGCCAAGCGTCAGCCCGGCCAGTTTCTCTTCATTGGCCAGCGCCCGCGCGACGATGACAAGCAGGCGCAGGTCGCGGCCACGGCTGCGCAGTTCTTCCGCCTTGTCGAGCACGGCAGGCCAGTCGACCGGAATGGTGGATTCGACTGGCTTGTTGTGGCCCTCCTGGACGACCTTGACCTGCGGTTCGGTGAGCCGCTCGATCTCGTGAAAGGCCGGATCGTTGCGCAAATCTCCCCCAGACGGGTTTTCACCGTCCAAAGGATTCAGCCAGAGTGCGAGATCAATCACACGAACCCCCAGCAAGCGGCCCTGAGACCTGCGTGATCAAACATTTATCACACTGCGTCACTTTATCACAATTCAGCAACTGCTCAAAACTAACGGAAGCTAAACGCGACCATTTTCGGTGACCGGAACCTGTCGTGATTGCCGAACCCCGTATGTGAAATGCATCGCATAGGCGCGAGCAATTTCATGTTTGTTTTCGCGAGGATGCGGGGCGTTCCGTGAAACCGAAGACGCCGGCCGAATCGGCGCATGGGCGGCTCATTCGTCGCGTGCTTTGTCAAGTTGCTGCTTATGTGGCAGGGTATCGGCTGGCAGGTTTCAGGAGCAGGTTCGATGGAACAGCGCCGGTCATCGCAGAGCTTCAAGCGCAAGGAACTGGTCGCTAAGCTCAACCCTGTCGGCGTCCGCGCCTTCAAGGCTGCGGCCGACACGGCCAAGATGCGCGGCAATCCCTACGTCGAACTCGTCCATTTCGTTCAGCAACTGGTGCTTTCGGAGCGCTCGGACGTGCAGATGATCATCGCCGACGCTGAGATTGACGTCGGCCGGCTAACGGCTGACATGACCCGCGCCGTCGACAAGCTCCCTTATGGCGCGACCTCGGTGGAGGAGTTTTCCGACCACATCTTTCACGCCATCCAGGAAGGCTGGAACCTGGCGGCGCTGGAATTCGGTGTCGAAGAGGTGCGCAGTTCGCACATCCTGCTTGCTTGCCTGAAGACGCCGGTGCTGGAAGGCCTTGTGTCGAAAATCAGCGCGGAATTCGACAAGGTCGATGCCGACGCCGTCATCAAGCGCTTTGCCGAGGTGACGGAAGGTTCGCTGGAAGCGGGCGAAGCTCCGACGGCGCCCGCCACCGAGACGCCAATGAAACGGGGTCCGGGTGGGGACTCGGCGCTGGCCAAATATGCCACCAACCTGACCCAGCGTGCCGGCGACGGCAAGATCGATCCGGTCGTCGGCCGCGATCCGGAGATCAGGCAGATCGTCGACATCCTGATGCGGCGCCGGCAGAACAACCCGATCCTCACTGGCGAGGCGGGGGTCGGTAAAACGGCCGTGGTCGAGGGCTTTGCGCTCCGCATCGCCCAGGGCGACGTGCCGCCGACGCTGCAGAATGTCAGCGTGCATATGCTCGACGTCGGGCTGATGCAGGCGGGCGCCAGCGTGAAGGGCGAATTCGAGAAACGGCTGAAGGCGGTCATCGACGAGGTGCAGTCGTCCGAAAAGCCGATCATCCTGTTCATCGATGAAGCCCATACGCTGATCGGTGCCGGCGGTGCTGCCGGAACCGGCGATGCGGCCAATCTGCTGAAGCCGGCGCTGGCGCGTGGCGAGCTTCGCACCATCGCGGCGACGACCTGGGCCGAATACAAGCAGCATATCGAGAAGGATCCGGCGCTGACGCGCCGTTTCCAGGTGGTCAAGATCGACGAGCCGTCGGAGGCGGTGGCCGTTCTCATGCTGCGCGGCGTGGCGGGCGTTCTGGAGCAGCACCACAAGGTGCAGATACTGGACGAGGCGATCGAGGCAGCGGTCGGCCTGTCGCACCGCTATATCCCGGCACGACAGCTGCCGGACAAGGCGGTCAGCCTGCTCGATACCGCCTGCGCTCGCGTTGCGATATCGCAGCACGCCACGCCGGCCGAGGTCGAGGATATATTGCGCCGCCGCCAGGCGCTGGAGGTCGAGAACGGCATCATCGGCCGCGAAGCCGCGATCGGCATCGAGGTGACCGAGCGGCAGGCTCGGGTCGACGCCGGACTGGCCGAGACCGAAGGCACGCTTGCCGCCGCGCAGGCGCGCTGGGAGCGGGAAAAGGCGCTGGTCGCCGAAATCCTCGACCTGCGCGCCAGGTTGCGCGGCGAGGGCGTGCCGCTCGATGCGGTGGCGACGGAAGAGGCGGGGGCCGAAACAGCGGCTGCAGACACAGCAGGGGCGGACGTGTCCGAGGCCAAGGCGCCCGAGAACAAGGCTGCCGATGCCAACGCCCCGAAGACCAAGGCCTCGAAAGCCAAGGCTTCCGAGACGGAAGCGCCGAAGACCGAAAAGTCGGAGGCCGAGGCGGCAACCGACGGTTCGTCGCCCGATCCCGCCGCCGATCTTGCCCGGCTGCGCGAACTGATGGCGGAACTCGCCGAAGCGCAAGGCGAGACGCCGCTGATCCTGCCGTCGGTCGACCGCAATGCGGTGGCGGCCGTGGTGCAGGACTGGACCGGTATCCCGACCGGACGGATGCTGTCCAGCCAGACCGAAAAGGCACTGCGGCTGGCCAGCACCTTGTCCGAGCGCGTGGTCGGCCAGGACCATGCCATGGAGATGATCGCCAAACGCGTGCAGACCAGCCGCGCCGGCCTCGGCGCGCCGGAAAAGCCGGTCGGCGTGTTCCTGCTCTGCGGCCCCTCCGGCGTCGGCAAGACCGAAACCGCGCTGGCGCTGGCCGAAACGCTCTACGGTGGCGAGCAGAACCTGATCTCGATCAACATGTCCGAATTCCAGGAGGCGCATACGGTCTCGACGCTCAAGGGCGCACCGCCCGGCTATGTCGGCTACGGCAAGGGCGGCATCCTGACCGAGGCGGTGCGCCGCAAACCCTATTCGGTGATCCTGCTCGACGAGGTCGAGAAGGCGCATCCGGACGTGCACGAGATATTCTTCCAGGTCTTCGACAAGGGCATGATGGACGACAGCGAAGGCCGGCGGATCGATTTCAAGAACACGCTGATCCTGCTCACCTCCAATGTCGGCTCAGAAGTCATCATGGACCGCACCAGGAACGGCACGGTACGGGCCGGGCTCGACGATCTGGACACGGCGCTGCGCAGCCCGCTGCTCAAGGTTTTCCCGGCGGCCTTCCTCGGCCGTGTGGTGACCATTCCCTATTACCCGCTCTCGGATGCGATGATCGAGGCGATCACCCGCCACCAGTTCGCCAAGATCGCGCGCCGGCTGCGGGCCACCAACGATGCCGAACTGGTGATCGGCGACGGCGTCATGGACCTGGTCAAGGCGCGCTGCACAGAGATCGAATCCGGCGGGCGGATGATCGATGCCATCCTGACCAACACGCTGCTGCCGGAACTGAGCCGCGGCGTGCTGAACCGCTCGCTCGAGGGCGAAAAGATGACGAAAGTGACGGTTGGCGCTTCAGCGGAAGGGTTTACATATTCTTTCGAGTAGGCATTTCTTCCGGGATATCTTCCTGCCGCAGGAAATGCGCTGTCACTAAAGCGGTTCATCGTTTCACGGAGACGCAGAACCGCTCTATCTCTTTGTTTTGACGCAATTCCGGACGGAAAACCGTTTCACACTTTTCCTGGAATTGCTCCAAAGGCTACGAGCCACGCTCAGTTCGTATGAATTGCCGATCCCGCAAAGGCCGGTATCTCAAGCCCCTGCCGCAATCCCGTGGCGACGACCGAGACCCTGAATTTTCCAGCCAGCGACCGGTCGAATATGGCGCCGACGATGATGTCGGCGTCGGCGTCGACCTCCTCGCGGATGCGGGTCGCGGCTTCGTCGACTTCGAACAGCGTCATATCCATGCCGCCCGAGATCGAGACCAGGACGCCCTTGGCGCCGATCATGGAGGCTTCGTCGAGAAGCGGGTTGGCGATTGCCGCTTCGGCGGCCTTCTTGGCGCGGTCTTCCCCGGCGGCTTCGCCGGTGCCCATCATGGCGCGGCCCATGTCGCGCATCACCGATTTCACATCGGCGAAGTCGAGGTTGATCAGGCCTTCCTTGACGATGAGGTCGGTGATGCAGCCGACGCCGGCATAGAGGACGCGATCGGCCATGGCGAAAGCGTCGGCGAATGTCGTCTTGGCATCGGCGATTCTGAAGAGGTTCTGGTTCGGGATGACGATCACCGTGTCGGCGCATTCGCGAAGCCGCTCGATGCCCTCTTCGGCCGATTGCATGCGGCGTTTTCCCTCGAAGGTGAACGGCTTGGTGACGACAGCGACCGTCAGGATGCCTGCCTTGCGCGCGGCATGCGCTATGATCGGTGCCGCCCCCGTTCCGGTTCCGCCGCCCATGCCCGCGGTCACAAAGCACATATGCGTTCCCGCAAGGTGGTCCATGATCTCGTCGATGGATTCTTCGGCTGCCGCACGGCCGACCTCGGGCAGGGAGCCGGCGCCCAGGCCTTCGGTGATATGGGCTCCCAACTGGATCAGCCGCGACGACTTCGACATGGTGAGTGCCTGGGCGTCGGTGTTGGCGACGATGAATTCCGCGCCCTGCAGGCCCTCGGCAATCATGTTGTTGACCGCGTTGCCGCCGCCACCGCCGACGCCGACGACGGCTATCTTCGGCCGCATCTCCGAGATTACGGGCCTTGTCGCGGTGTTCATTTGCCGTTTCTCCCTGGAACGGACCCGGCGCAGGGGTCGACATCTATTTGCGGCACGGGGGCGAAAGCTGGTGGGCGAATCAGAACCCGATGACCATGAGACAGGGAATCAGAGGCTGGACACCGCCGCAAGTCCGATGTGCTGATCGATCCGCGGGGCCGATGGCGGGCGTGACGGCCGATCTGCGTTTGAGGGGCGGGTGGGTGAAATTTTTTCCCGAATGGGGGCAGGGATTGTTAATGGTTATACACTATTATGGCTTCGGGGTGAAATATATCTAATTAACTTGGCAGTATTCTTGAGTTGATTATGGCCGTACTTGGCGCGCCCCCTGCCGATCTTAATTGTCGACCAATCCAAGAAAGTGATTGGGAAGGCGTGGTCGATTGCCTGCGCAGGGGCTTTCCGATGCGCAGCCGCAATTACTGGAAGCACGCGCTGACCCGTTTGTCTGAGCGACCCGCGGTCGACGATTTCCCGCGCTACGGCTTTGCGCTCGAGTCATCCGGGCGGATCGTGGGGGTCGTGCTCACCCTCTATGCCCGCTACCAGGGCGACGAAATCCGCTGCAACATTTCAAGCTGGTCCGTGGACGCCGGGTTTCGTCCCTATGCCATGAAGTTGATCTGGCCGGTTCTCAAACGCAGGGACGTGACCTACACGAACATTTCGCCGGCACCCTCGACATTGAACGCCGACAAGGCGCTCGGCTTTCGCCTGTTTGCCAGCGGCCCGTTCGCCTTCCTGCCCGCCTTGAGTTCGGCGCAAGCGTCGTGTCGCGTGCTTGAAGTCCGCCCCGACCTTGCCGAAATGGCGATGCTGTCCGACAGCGAGAGATACATACTCCTGGAGCATGCCGCGCTGGGTTGCCTCTCGCTGATCTGCATTCGCGACGGAGCGGCCTTTCCGTTGGTGTTGAGGTCGCGCCGGATATTGCACGGTCTCGTCCCTTGCTCCCAGATCGTCTATTGCCGTTCTCTCGCTGATCTGAGCGGCTGCGCCGGCGCCATGGGGCGCTTTCTCCTGCGACGCGGAACCTTGCTTTGCCTCGTCGACGCCAATGAGCCGATCCCGGGTTTGTTCGGCCGCTACTTCCCAAGGAAGGGGCTGAAGTACTTCAGAGGTCCGAAACCGCCTTCGCCCGGCGATCTGACCTTCACCGAACTGGTGATATTCGGCCCCTGAAAGTCAGCCTTGCAGCCTGGGCCTCGCCGCCGCCATCTCCCGCCAGCGCGTTCCGAGCGAAACACCGACGAGCAGCAGGCAGAAGCTGAGAGCGAGAGGCGAGTAGAATGCCTCTTCCTGCAGCACGGCATTGGCCGAAATGGTGACAATGCCGACAAAGCCAAACAGGAAATTCAGGTCGCCGGTTTCGATCAGCTGCCGCCGGGCCGCCACGGCGAGCGCCGCCAGGAAGCCGAAGAATACCAGGCTGCCTATTCCCATCTGGTAAAGCATGACGCCGACGGCGCTTTCGACGGGGACCGACGCGGCGCCTTCCGCCTGGGCGGTTGACCAGCTGAGATTGATGCTGGTGCTCGACAGATTGCCGCCCAGCCCCAGTCCCTGGCCAAGCGGGTTGGCCAGGAAGTCGCGTATGCCCGCCGCCAGGCCGAGCACGTGATAGTCGCCATGGGTGGCGCCATAGGCAATTGCCGCGGTTGTCCAAACCACGGCCAGGGCGACGACACCAGCAAGCGTCAGACCGGTGCGGGAAGGGCTATGGAACAGGCGCACGCATAGTGCCACGAGCAGCATGAATGTTGCGCCCTTGGAGCCGATGACAGCCAGCAGCGGCAAGGCGGCGATGGGCAGCAGCCAGCGGCCCCTGAAGAGAAGCCAGGCCGATATGATGCTGAGCGCATAGGCATAGCTGATCGAATGAAAGTTCGGACCGCCGATGCGAAAGACGCTGGGCAGGATGTCGTTGAAGAACGGCGTGTTGAAGAAGGTCGTCGTCATCACGTCCTCAAGCCCGCGGAAAACGAAGCCGGTTTCCTTGAGCGCCTTCTCCCACACGCCGGTCTCGATCTGCCGCGCGATGTTGCGTTCGATGTAGAGGTCGCCATGAAAGAGGCCGAGGAAGTTCATCGTGAAGGTCAGTTCCACATAGCCGTAGATGACCGCGCCGGTGCCAAGCCACAGCATGCTCTTGCGCAGGTCGATGGGATAGAGACTGGCGGCCAGGACCGCGATGTGGAAGCAGGCGAGCGGCGTGATCGTGTTGCGGAAGTAGACGACCGCGTCCTTGGGGCCGCCATGCACGACGCCCAATGCAAAATAGAAACAGATCGTCCCGCACAGCACGATGCTCAGCAGCAGCCAGCCGCGCAATTCGGTCAGGGCGCGCACGCGGTGCTGAAACGACGCCGCCAGGAAAATGCAGAAGGCGGTCATCAGGATGATGAAGTTCGTCCCGCGCAGCGCGTCGAACGTGTCGTTGTCGGGGATGTAAGGCGTGTACCACGCGACCATGAGGTTCTGGTAGAGAAAGGCGCAGATGATCACGACAGGAATGCCCGCGGGCACTGCATTGGAAACTATCAGCGTCAGTATGAACGTCGCGACAATTCCGAACGGCGTCCACACCGCAAAGGCCGAAACGCCGAGCGCAACGACGATGAGCGCCATCGAGACGTGCAGCAGGGCCTCGGCGCTCGATGCGTCCGGCGCCCGCGCTAGCCCGGCGGGCGTATATGTCCCTGTGATGCTCATTGCCGGTCCGCTTTGATCCTTGCCTGCGCCAGCGTGCAGCCATGGCGCCTGTTGTCCATTTCAGCCGCCGCCTTCGTCTCCGAGCAGGGCGGCAATCATCTGAGGATCGAACCCCTGGGTGCTTTGCCTGCTGGCGATGAAGCCAAAACCCTGATCGAGCTCCCAATGGGCCCAGCCGATACGGTTTGCCTCGGCCGCCTCGCGCACGGCGCGCACCCATGACGCGCGGCTTTCTGGATCCACGCAGAAATTGAGCACGCCGAACTCGTTCAGGATGACCGGGCAGTCATGGGCACTGGACCAGCGCCCGAGTTCGGCGAAGTCCGCAGCGATCCGCGCCGCCGTCCAGGGGTCTGACAGTTCCTTCTCCACCAGGGAGGCAGCCTCTTCGTCGCCTGCTGTCCGCAATCTGGAGACCAGTGCGCGCACCTGCGGCATGTCCTTTGTCGCGGGAAAGGGCAGGTTGGTGATGCGGGCGAGCGGCGATGTATCCCAGTTCTCGCATTGATGGGTGAATGCCATGGGCGCGTAGTAGTGGATGGCTGCGATCTGCCTGTCGTCGGCCAAGGGCGGCGTGTCGGCTATCTCCCATATGCCCTGGAAGCGTGCCGGGCCCCAGACCAAAGTGTGGAGCGGACATTTGGCGCGCAACGTCTCGGCGAGCTGTTGGCGCAACTCAAGCCATGCAGCGCGCTCCATCGGCGGCTCGTTCAACAGTTCCGGGTAGACCGAATTCGTCGGCAGGTCGGCAATGACGGCGCGCAGGGCCGTCCAGGCCTGGACCACCCGCCTGGCCGCATTTGCCGGATCATGCTCGAAAGCCGCATGAAGTTCGCCGGAAGGATGCATGTCCACCAGAACGGCGAAGCCCAGCCCGACAAGGTCCGTGATCCCGTCGCGGATGCCGCGGAGCACCGCCCGGTCGCCTGCCGAGACAAGGTCGCCGTTCACCGGCAGACGGATCGTTTCGAACCCGGCCTGCCGCAGCTTTTGCAGCGTCGCCGTGGCCGGAGCGATACCTTCCTCGCGTTCGAACCATCCGGGAAGATTGAAGCCACGCGACGGAACGGCGCGAGCAGGCGTTGCCGGCAGCGCGGTCGAGACAGAGAAAGGGAGGGTCGCGAGCAAGGCCCCGCCAGCAAGCGCCAGCGCGCGCCGCCGTGACACGACCGGCGGCGATGCCAACTCCATCGCCCGCATGGATCAGCTCCTCGCGACTGAACTGCGGCGCCATTCGCCGGCCCCAGAGGCGACATCGGGCATTGCCTTTGCCCCGGCGGGCTTTGCGCTGTCGATCACAAGAGTGGCGCTGCGTTCGATCTGGCCCGCGCCGAGATGCTGCTCAAGCAGGCCGGCAGCCCCCGACGCAGACTCCGAGGGGCTCAGCGCGAAAAGCATGAGATCGGCTCTTGCGAAGATCTCCCGATCCCAACCGTTATCACCAAGGGATGGGGCGATCACGAGCACGAAATCGAACGCGCTCCCGGCCTCAGTCAGAATGCCGCGCAAGGTGTTGCGACCCCGGGGTTCCGGACCCTTCTCCACAGCCGGACCGCATACGACCGTGCGCAGGCCGCTCGCGCCATCGATGAACAGGCCGGGTCCGTAGCCAGCACGGTGCGGCTGGCCTCCGATTTCAATCACAAGCACATTCTGCTCGGCCTGCTGGAGACCCATCCCGACCATGGCGCCCGCAAGCCTTGCGTCAACACTGCTGCGCGTGGAGGAAACCAGGAGCACGAAGGGTTTGGGGTGGTCGCTAAGGCGCTGGAGTATTTGCCGCATGAGCTTCAGCACGCCCAAAGAAAGCGCGTCGTTGCCGGCTTGAAACAGTGACTTCCTCAGCGCCTTGATGCTTGAATGCGCCGCACCGCCGGCGACCCCCGGCAGGCGGTATTCGCCGAAATTGGCTGGCAACGGACGAGACGCGGCGCGTGCGCCGTCCCTTCTTGGCTCGCTCGCCTCGATCGCCTGCGGCACCTCTTCGCGAGGGCTTTGCGGGTCATCCTCGGGCTTGCGGACTGGTCCGAGCGCGAGAGCGATACCGCATCCGGCAATGAGGCCCAGAAAGGCGCTGACCGGCAGGAGCAGGGCCGGCTTCGGCCAGGTCGGCTGCAGCGGCGCGGAGGCGGCGCTGATCGTTCGCGCCTCGGATGTCTGGACGCCCTGCATCTGCGACGTTTCCTGCGCGCGCTTCAGGAAGTCGTCGAGCACGGTGCGGGCGGCCTGGGCCTTGGAGTCCAGTTGCCGCAGTTGCACCTGTGCGATGTTCGAGTTCGTGGACTGCTGGCGCAGGGCCTCGAGCTTGGCCTGCAGCTTCGCGACATTCTGGGCGGCGAGATCATAGCTGGCCTTCAACTGCTGTCTTATCCGCTCCGCCTCGGCGGCCATCAGCCGGTTCATGCGATCGAGCTCCGACCTGAGCCGCGCAATGGCCGGATGACGAGGCCCATACATGGTTTCGAGATTGGCGAGCTCTGCCGCGCGCTGGTTATAGTCGTCGCGCAATTTGACGGCAGAATTGGAGAAAAGGATTTCCGCCAGCTTGGCCAGGCCGGCCGGCGAGGTGCCTGCGGCCAGCGCCTGATTGTATCGGTCCCGCGCCTGATCGGCGTCGCCCTGTGCGGTTATCAGCTGCGCCGTGAGCTGGTCGAGCTGCGACTGCAACGTGCCGCCATCGGCCGACCCCAGGATCTCGTGCTCCGACTTGAAATCCTCGACCGCGCGCTCGGCGTCGCTGACGTCCTTCTGAAGACCCTTGATCCTGTCATTGAGGAGAGAATTCACGTCGCTGTTGGCGGTTTCGCGCTCGCCGGCGAGGCCCGTTCTGTAGCGATTGACGATGGCGTTGGCGATGCGCGCGGCCTTGTCCGGCGATGGCGATGTGAAGGAGACGTTGATGACATAGGTCAGTCCTTCACGGTCCACCGATACGGCTTTTTGAAAGCGCTTGAAGGCCGCGTCCGGTGAGGGGCCGCGACCCGCTCCAAACATCGACAAGACACGCGAAACCAGGCCTTTGCCTGAAAACTCCGGATCGTTTTGAAGCCCCTCTTTGTCGAACACTGCCCCCAGCAAGTCCTGCGATTCGATGACGAAGACCTGGCTTGCAATGGCGGCACTGTCGGCGCCGATCCCGGGAAGAACGTCGTTGAAATTGGTCGCACGCGAATCGCGCGGGTCGATCAATATCGAGGCGGTTGCCGTATAGCTCGGGCTCGTCACGGCAAGATAAAGCAGTGCAAGCAGCAGCGCCGCGCCGGCGATGGCAAGCACCATGACGCGTCGCCCCCACAGGACTGCCCATAGCGGTCCTATGTCGAACAAAGGTGGAAGCGTGCGATCGTCGGTTCTGGCTGGCGTCATCGTTTTCCTCTGCAGAGCGCGCCTTCCGGCCTTACTCTACACCGCCAGTATTCAGAATTATCGTTAGTCTTCCGTTAAGGTTACCGCACCCAGTGCTCAAATTAATAAACTGGTGACGGTAACCATGCGGAGCGTTCGCGCTGGCGCGATCGCTGGCTTTTGCTCTATTGAGAGACAGGTTTCAGCGTCGGCTCGCCTGCCGCGGGGGTAAGGGCATCGCCGAACGCCACAGGAGCCGACGTTGGACGAAAACATAAGCAATCGCAGCGCGATATCGGGCGCCGACACCAGTCCTGCAGCCGACGATATGCGCATGTCCATCGCGACGCTCGCCAGGAACGGCGCCGTGGCGGGCGTGATCAAACTCGCCAGCGCCGGCCTGTCCTTCCTGATGTTCGTGGCCGTGGCGATGGTAATGGATGGAAGGCAGTTCGGCCTCTACAGCGCAACCTATGCCGGCGCCAGCCTGGTTTCCTTCTTCGCGTCGGTGGGGCAGCAGAGCACCGTGCTGAGGTTCTGGCCGCAATATGTCGGCCTCGGCGACCATAGCTCGGCGCATGGCATGATGGCCCGCGCCATCCTCGTCGCGCTCGCCGGGCTCGTTGGCTCCAGCCTGCTTATCCTCATGGTCGGGTACTTGCCGTTCGTCGGCAAAGGCACGCCGGAATGGCTCTCGCTGTGCGTGGCCGCAGCGGTCCTGTCGTTCGCGCTCGGCTGGTCGGAATTCACGTCCGGCGCTTTCCGCGCCAAGAACGCGCTCATATCCGGTCTGCTGCCGCGCGACATCATCTGGCGTGCAGGCACGATTGCCGCCATTGCCGCTTGCCACTCCATGCATATCGAGATGAGCGCAGTCGCGGCGACCTATCTGACTGCCTTGCTGCTCATCCTTTCGGTTGTTCCGCAGACGCTGCTTCTCGTGCGCGACACGGTGCGCGCCAGGCGCGGCCCACTCACGGAGGGGCAAAAGAGGGAATTCAAGACCGTGACGCTTGGCCTATGGGGCGTCACCTCGCTGCCGCCGGCGCTCGGCCAGGTGAGCACACTGCTTGTGGCCGTGATCCTGGGACCTGAGGCTGCCGGCGCGATCTTCGTCGCCGACCGGACGACGCGTTTCGTAGCGCTTGCGCTCAACGGCATCAATCAGGCGCTCGCACCGCAGATTTCGAGCGCCTTCTACAGCGGCGACAGGGCGCATGTTCAGCGCATCACCAATCTCGCCGCGCTCGGCAGCTTTGCAATTGCACTCTGCGTGCTGGCGGCGTTCTGGGTTTTCGGTGGCTTCATCCTGTCCATGTTCAATCCGACCTATGACACGCCCACCATGCGGGCAACACTCGTCATCTTCGGCATAGGCGCAACGTTTGCCACGGCTTGCGGGCCAATCGAAATCCTCCTGCAATTGACCGGTCTGCAGCATGCGCTGTTCAAGGTCCTGGTTGTCGTCAACATATTGGGGCTCGGCGCGACGGCGGTAACGACGTATTTCTTTGGACCCATTGGCGCGGCAGTCAGCATCGCCGGTACGGTCATCGCCTGGACCGCCATTGCCGTGTCGATCGCACGGCGCAGAATAGGCATAAATCCATCGGTCTTCGGCTTCACGATGGCAAGAGCTGCGCCCGTTCCCAGCGTGATGCTGAAAGGTCGTACGTGAAGATCATTCAGGTACAGACCCAGGCGGAGGCCGCGGGCGCGCAACGTATTTCCGACATGGTGGGCGAAGGCTTGCGGGCGCGCGGGCACGACGTGCGCACCGTTTTCATGTATCGTAAGACGGACGCCTTCGATGCCGATCCTTATGCGGATTTCGTCCTCACCGAGAGCCCAAGGGGACTGCCGGGGCAGATCCGGGCAGCCATTGGTCTCGCAACCTATCTGCGCAAGGCGCGGCCGGACGCCGTCATCACCTATCAGCATTACGGCAATATCTTCGGCACGGTCGGCGCCCGCCTGGCGGGCGTCCGCAAGATCATCGCCAACCAGAGCGGTTCGCCGCACACCAAAGGGGTGATGGGCGTCCTCTCCCAGATCGACAGGCTGATGGGCGTGATTGGCCTCTACCGGACGAATGTCGTCAACTCGGCCTGGACGGAAGCGCAATTCAGTCATTATCCGCAAGCCTATCGGCGGCGCTTGCGGCGCATCGATCATGGCGTTGCCGCACCGCCTGAAGACTTCGACAAGGCGGCAGCCCGGTCTTCCTTTGGCTTGCCTCGGAATGCATGGCTCGCCGTCTCGTCCGGCCGGCTGACGCAACAGAAGAACCAGATCGCGCTGGTTGGGGCGCTCGACCAGCTGCCGGATATCCATGTCGCGATTGCCGGTGTCGGGCCGGAGCGGGACACGCTTGTCGCCTTGGCCAAAAGCCGGGATGTAGCGGACCGGCTGCATCTGGTCGGCGAGGTTCCCTCGGCACGTATTTTCGAATTCCTGGCGGCAGGCGACATCTACGCGTTTCCGTCGTTGAATGAGACCTTCGGTCTTGCCTGCGTCGAAGCGGCAATTTCCGGTTTGCCTGTCGTGGCGAACGACCTCGCCGTCATGCGGGAGGTGCTGGCTACCGAGGATGGCGAGACCGCGGCGATCTTCGTCGAGGACGACGCCACCGGCATGGCCAAGGGGCTGGCAGACTTGATGGCCGGGCCAGAAATCATGGCCAGGCTTTCAGCGGCAGGGCGGCGGCTCAAGGACAAATACGCGCCGGCCAGGATGTGCGCGGGCTACGAGGCGCTACTTCTTTCCTGAGCGCCTTCGCACCGCAGCTATGCCGTCGATCACTTCCAACGTGCCCGAGCGATTGAGCGTGTGGATTTTCGGATAGGGCCAGTCGCCATCGGTGTCGATCGGCCGGGGCGCCGACAGCCGCACCGTCTGATGGTCGAGTTCCAACAGTTCGCACAGGCCGAGCCCGCCGCCATAGCCGAGCGTTCCGTCCTGGACCGGGAGCAAGACACGGCCCTCAGTGTTGCGAATGAAAGCGCCGCCTGGACGAGCCATGCGATGGTCTATCAAAATCGGGTTCATGCGATGGGGTTTCCACGGGCCGGCGAGCGCGGGAGACGAGAAAACCACCAGCGTGTCGGAGGTGCTTCCATAACCGTCACGATCCGTGGCGAACAGCCAAAGCAGCCCGCCATGCTCGAGCAGCGTCGCGTCGGAAATCTCGCCTTCGACCAACACGGTCTCGGCGATCCAGCCGTCCGGGAAGGCCGAGGCGCGGTAGAGCGTGAGCCTGCCGCTGGCGCTCGCCTCGGGAAGCATCCAGATCGCGCCGTCGCGCTCGAACACCTGCGGATAGGAGAGATGGTGCGGCTCTTCCAGAACGACGCGCGGCGCCTCGGGGGCGCCGGCTGCGTCAAACGGAACGACGGAGATGACGGCCTTGCCGGTCGCATGGGGATAGTCCTCAACGAACAGGAATGACCGGCCCTGCCGCTGGAACGGGAACGGATCGGCATAGAAGTGGTCGCCCGGGTCGGGCAGGACCGACCAGCCGGGGCCAAGCCCGCCCGTATTCGCCACGCCTGGCGCATCGGTAAAGCGGTAGCCGACGCGCCAATGCGCGTGGCGGAAGCCTATGCGCCGAATAATCTCCCGGCCAAGCCTCGGCACCGCCGAGCCCAGATAGGCAGGCGCGAATTGCATCGCCGTGCCGCCGCGGCGGACTCCAGGCGTGTCTTGCCCCCACGGAAGCCGGTCTTCAGCAAATGCCCGAACCACCGAGACGACCAAGGTGATGGCGCGGGCAAGCACGTCCTCGCTGCCAAGTGCCGCCGATTCCCGCTTGTCCACCATCGGCCGTGCCAGGCCCACCACTGTCTTCTTGTCGAGGACGGCTTCGATCAAAGGCAGCTTTCCGGCCGCGACCGCGATTGCCGCCGAGAGATCAGACCCGGATCCGTCGAACAGGAGGCCGACAGTCGGGACATCCGATGGGGCAGCGTTGCCGGCGAGGTCCAGCCTTAGCGAGGCGGGCCGGCGGCTGCTGCGTGCCTCGATCTCATGCTGCGAGGCGGCAAGGTTGGGGCGGCGCCGTCGAAACAGGCGCTGTTCAAAAGCAAGGGCGGCTTTTGCCGCCATCGGCCAGTTTGCTGCTCCGGGCTGGTGGCGCACAGCCACATCGTGGCCGTCCGCCCGCAGCCGCTCTATGGCGACCTTCTGCCACAGGCGGGGGCTCGATTGCGGAACAATCACCTCGATCGACAGCATGTCATTCCCGTCCGGCTGTAATGGTGTTCGGGTTCCAGACACTTGAAAAGAAATGATTTGGCCGAAAAAGCTTACATTGGAGTTACATTCAAAGTCCGGCTGCGTGGTTCACGAGAAAATAAACTGTCGACCGACCCATCTCGAACCAGCCACGGAGGGCACATTCTAAGACAGATTTGCAACCGGGGTTCGCATATACCAAGTTTCCAACAATCCTTGCGATTCGCCTTGACGCGGACCGCAAGACGTCGTCGATAGATCAGGCCCAGCCGGTTCGGATCACATGTTTGAAGTCACTGCCGAGGATTCGTTCGATTTCCGTTCGAAGGAGTATGCCGAACTCTTCGCCAGTTCGGCGGCGACCGCTTTTCAGCATCCAATATGGCTGAGCCAGCTCTATGAGAGGATCGTGCGGCAAGGCGCTGCCACGCCACTTGTCATCGTCGTGCGAAACGGTGCGGGCGGAAAGCTCGCGATGGTTTTGCCCTTGGTCAGGCGCCGGTACACACTGCTCAAAGTGGTCGAATTCGCCGACATGCGCGTTTCCGACTACGTATCGCCAGTCGCCGACGAGGAGACCTTCTCGCGTATCGTGGCGGACAGTCGAGCCGTTGCCGCGATCCGAAGGCATCTGAAGCCTTACGATCTCCTGCGCATCGGCAAACTGGCGGACCGCTCATTGGCGATCGAGCGGCTCCTTGGCATCGACAAGCGCGAAAGCATGGGCATGAGCGCTTACTCCAGCAAGCTGGAGCCGACATTCGCCGCCTGGCGCGAGCACCAGCTCGACCAGTCCTACCGCAAGGAGCTCGACAAGAAGTCCCGGCAGCTCGGCCGAATAGGAGAGGCGCGCTTCGCATGCGCTGACAACGTCGCCGCCATCCGCACGACTTTCGATGCGCTCAAAATCTATCGCGGCAAGCGTTTCGATGGCAGCAACGGCCCCGCCGACCTGCTGCAGCTGCCGTCCTATTTCGATTTCTACCTGGCTGTGGCGACCGAAGGGTGCGGCGGTTTCGCTCGCACCTACACTTTCTGGATGAACGATCGGGCAATCGCCGGCGCGCTTGGCCTCGAGCACCGCGGCTCGCTGCTTGTCATTCTCGGCGGCTTCGACGAGGCCGGCTACAGGAAGCAGTCGATCGGCAGCCTGATGTTCGAACAGATCGCCCGCGACTGTATCGAGCGCGGCGACCATTCCCTCGATTTCACCATCGGCGACGAACCCTACAAGCGCATCTTCGGCGGCCGGCCATCACCGATGTGGCAGATCTTCCGAGCCGGCAGCCCGCTCGGCCTGGCGGCACATCTGACGGTCGAGAAATTGCCGGCGGCCAAAGCGCTGGCGCGGCGCGTGATCGGTTCGCACGGGAAGAAGGCCACCGCTGGTCATGTGGTGACGTCGCCAGCCTCCACCGACGAGGTGGCTGGGCCTTGAGATCGGAACGAGCCCAAGGCGCGCCTCCCAAAACCACTGCGTAGTTTGGGCGACAGATCAGCTGATTGGTCTGCGATCACGCCACGGGTTCGACTGCGGGCTTTCTGAGGTTGCGCAGCCTGGCGGCGAAAGCGGGGCTTAGATTGTCGATCTCGTGCATGATGCGGCGGCGGCTGAAGTGAATTTGCCGGCGCGCGCGCCAGCGCAGGTCGGTGTCGATGGTCAGGCTGCGGCGAAAATGAGCCAGTTGGAGACCATGCTCGTCCATCGCCTGCTTTACCGGATCGGCGTAGAAGGCCGCGATCTTTGCAGCGGCCATGCCGGGTGAGGCCAGCCATTGCGGCACATGCACGGTGCATAGGCGCTCGACATCGGTGAGCAGCCGGCTGACACCCGTTCCGGCGGCCGGACAGGATGTCTGGTAAGCATCGCCGATCAAGACGGCCCCGTCGCGCACGCAATTCTCGGCGACGGTGATGTCGGTGAGCCAGCTCTCGACCCGGTCGATCACTTCGAAATCGCCGAATGCCTTGACCAGACCCGGCAGCGTTTCGATGAGCGTTTGCCTGGGATTGTCGCGCAGCGCCTTGACCCAAGGGTCGCGATGCTCGCGGAAAACGAAGAGATTGGCGCGGGTGACGTCGGCGGCGGGGAACAGGTTCAGATAGTCGATGCCGTCGGAAACCCGTTCGCCGTAGTAGGTGAGGGCGGGATGCCGAAAGGCGCTTGTTCCCACCGGGCGAAGATTGAAGCCGAAGGTCAGCGACTGGCGCTGGTGGACGAACTTGCGCTCGATACCAAGGTCGCGGCGCAGAATGTCACCCATGCCGGTGGCCAAAACGAGAAGCCGCGCCGTCACGTCGCCGTGTCCGAGGATCGACACACGCTGGCGTTCCGGGCCTGCCTCCAGTCCGCTCACGCGACCAGCGATGAAGCGCACGGTGTCGGGCAGTTCGGCCCGCATGGCGGCGACGAGGTCATCGTAGAAAATGCCGTAGTGCCGGGCGTGCGTGCGGTCGAGCAGGCGCCCCTTGCGTATGTTGACGATTTCGTCGAATGCCACGGCCGCCGCGGAAAGCCCGTCCAGAAGACCGATCCGGCGCAGTTTTTCGATCTGGTCGCCGGCTATCTTCTCGACGCGGAATTCGCGCGGAAAGACCTGATGGCGGTCGATCAGCGTGACGTGATAACCGGACCGCCCGAGCACGTTTGCCGCCAGCGTGCCGGAAAGCCCGCCGCCGACTATGACTATCTCCGTGTCGGTTCCGGCAGGCAGCGGACGGTGGGAAGGCTCGGCTGTCATCTGGAATACCTCAATATGGCGTAGATGGCTTGGGGACTTGTGGTGAAATAGCGCCAGAAAAGCCGGCGCGGCTCCATCAGCGCACGCCACAGCCACTCGAATCCGGCCTTCTGTATCCACAGGGGCGCGCGCCGGACCTTGCCGGCGATATGGTCGAAAAGCCCGCCCGACGTCTTGATCACCCCGACATTCTGGAGTCGCGATGCAAAGTCGCGGACGAAGATCTGCTCGCGCGGAACACCGAGGCCCAGCCACAAAATGTCGGGCGCAAGCGCGTTGATCTCGTCGAGCTTCTTTTCAAGCGCCTGGCCGGCAAGGAAGCCGTGGCAATGCCCGACGATGCGCAGGCCAGGGTATCTGGCCTTGACGCTCGCAACCGCCTTGTCGTTCTCGGCCTCTGTCGACCCCAGCAGATAGAAGGTCGTGCCTTCCTGCTCGGCGAGCTCGGCCACGTCGTGAAAGAGGTCGGTGGTGGCTACCCGCTCCGGCAAATGCCTGCTGCACAGCAGGCGTGAGGCGAAAACAAGCGGCTGGCCGTCGGCGAAGATCTGGTCGGCTTCGCGGAAGAGGACGGCGACGTCCACATTCGCGAGCGCCTGCGCGATGACGTCGCCATTGGCGGAGGTGAAATAATAGGGACGGCTGCTGCGGATG
Organism: Mesorhizobium sp. LjNodule214; assembly: GCF_964252735.1. Classification (NCBI taxonomy): domain Bacteria; kingdom Pseudomonadati; phylum Pseudomonadota; class Alphaproteobacteria; order Hyphomicrobiales; family Phyllobacteriaceae; genus Mesorhizobium; species Mesorhizobium sp. LjNodule214. Next base: position 843,274 of record NZ_CAXUPE020000002.1, on the reverse strand, counting down.
TGCCCACGCGCCGCGGCGATCATCAAGCGCGCGGCATTTGGCCGGTCGATCACCGTGATCGGCAGCCCGCCAAGCTGCACGGTTGGAAGATCGAGAAGGCTTTCCTGGAAACGAGCCAGATCTTGCCGCGCGACATCAGTCGCGCTTGCGGGCCTGGCTGAACGTTGACGATGCGAACGGGGAGACTGGGTTGCGGACGTCGCGGCTTGCGCGGAACCGGGGGGCCCGGATCCACTTGTCGTGGCCTCATCTCCTCCAAGATCCCTTGGAGAGGTCTCTGAAATTTTGCGCATAGAAAAACTGCCCCATCCCCAGTATATCCAACCTACCCCCTTGCTTGGCACCATAAGTAAAAATATCGGAAAGTTAAGCGGTAGATTAATAATTAGTTAATGCGTACGTTTTGTCTAAAAGTTTATATATCCCAAGCGAATGGGAAGACCTGCGCGATCATCTGCCGGCCGCCGAGGTTCTATTTCTGGCGGAAGGCGGAGTGAAACGAGGTGAGCAGCGGGCCCAGTATATAGTCGAGGGCGGTGCGCTCCTCGGTGACGATCATCACCGAAGCCGGCATGCCAGGGTAAAGCGCGATCTGCGGCGCCGCGGCCAGTTCGGCGGGATCGACCGCGATGTCGGCGATATAATAGGGGAAGCCGGTCTTGCTGTCGGTGATGCGATCCGCCGAAATGCGGGTGACGCGTCCGTGGATGATCGGTATCGAACGCTGGTTGTAGGAGGTAAAGCGAACTTCGGCCGTCATGTCGGAGCGCAGGTTGGATATGTCCTCGACGCGAACCTGCGCCTGGACGATCAGCGAATTCTGCGTCGGCACGATGTCGAGGATCGTCTGCCCCGGGGCGACGATCGCGCCGATCGAAAAGACGCTGAGATCCATCACCTGGCCGTCATAGGGCGAGCGAACCTCGGCACGGTCCATGGCGGCCTGGGCGGCGAACATCTTCGGCACGAGGTCCGCCAGGCCGGATTGCGTATCGATCAGCATGGCGGAAAGCTTGGCCCGGCGCTCATTGGTCAATTGGGCGATCTGGCTTTCCAGCTCGGCCTTCGCCTGACGGCTTCCGGCGATCGCCCCCAGATTCTCGTCGATCAGGCCCTGCAGGTCCGAGGCGGATCTATCCAGTTCCAATATGCGCGGCCGCGTCGTCAGGCCGGCCTTGAGGAGCTTCGACAGGCTGACTTTTTCGTCGATCGTCGATTGCAGCTGGGCCCGGAAGGATTCGACGCGGGCCTGCTTGCCCTGGATCTGTTCATCAAGCTCGGCAATCCGCCGTTGCAGGATCTGCGTGGCGCCGGCCATCGAGGCGCGCTGGCTTTCCAGGTCGGCGATCTGGTTTGCCATGGCATCCTTGAGATAGGGCTCGTGCTCCTTGAGGATATCCTGCGGAAAGGCAACTGCCCCACTGCCATCCAGCTCGGCCTTGATCCTGGCGTCGGTGGCGCGCAGGAGCGCATATTGCTGGGCGTAGAGGTTGAACTCGGAGCGAATCCTGGTGTCGTCGAGGACCAGCATGACCTGGTCCGCCTTGACGATGTCGCCGTCCTTGACCCGGATTTCCTTCACCGTTCCGCCGTCGAAGTGCTGAACGCTCTTGCGGTTGCCTTCCACCTTGACGACCGCATCGGCCAGGACGGCGCCGTTCAGCGGGGCAAAGGCGGCCCAGCCGCCGAAGACACCGAAGAAGGCGACGATGATCAGCAGGCCGATATAGGCCGGCACCCGGATGGAATCCGGGGCCCCGGGATGCCGGCTTCGCCGGGCAGGCTTCGGTAGATGAGGGCGCTGTCGCTCAACGGTCACTCCTCAGGCAGGTCATTGGGTTGCCACCGCAATTGAAGTTGCACGCTGATTGAGCCGTGCCACGATCTCGTTCCTCATGCCGAAGGCTTCGACGGCACCGTCCCGCAGCAGCAGGATCTTGTCGACATTTGCCAGCGTTGAAGGCCGATGCGAAACGATGATCACCGTGCTGCCGCGACGCTTGAGCTCGATCGCGCACTCGCTCAGCGCACGGTCGCCATCGGCGTCGAGATTGGAGCTCGGCTCATCGAGAACGATCAGGTTGGGTGTGCCGAACACCGCCCGGGCAAGCGCGATCCGCTGACGGTATCCTCCCGACAGGACGGCGCCGCCTTCGCCGATCTGCGTCTCGTAGCCTTGCGGCAGGCGGATGATCATGTCGTGCACGCCGGCGAGCCGCGCGGCCTCGATCACCTCCTGGTCGACATTGGTCTTGAAGCGTCCGATGTTGGCAGCGACGGTGTCGGAAAACAGCTCGATGTCCTGCGGCAGGTAGCCGATGTGGTCGCCGAGTGCGTCGCGCCCCCAATGCGACAGGTCGGCGCCGTCCAGCCTGACGGTGCCGCGGCTGGGCTGCATGACGCCCGCAAGGTGACGCGCCAGTGTCGACTTGCCGGCGCCCGAGGGGCCGACAATACCCAGCGCCTCGCCTGCCTCCAGCCGAAACGATACGTCCCGCAGAAGCACCTTCTGCTGGCTGGGAATGGCAAAGCTGACCTGTTCGACCGAAATCTTGCCGGTGGGCTTGGGCAGGTTGAACGATCTTTCGGTCTGTGCACCGCCGTCGATCAGTTTGTGAACCCTCGCCAGTGCCGCCCGCGCAAGGACCAGGTTGCGCCAGAGGCCGACGATCTGTTCGACGGGCTGCAAGCCTTTGCCCAGCAATATGCTGGCCGCGAACATCGAACCGGCCGTGGTCTGCCGTTCGATCACCAGATAGGCGCCGAGGCCGAGGATCAGCGACTGCATGGTCAGGCGCAGGAACCGGATCACCCCCGACATCAGGGCGGCGCGGTCGCTGGCTTGCGTCTGACGCCGAAGCGCCAGGCTGCGGTCGCGCCCCCAGCGGCGGATGAGGCCGTCGATCATGCCCATGGCGCGAATGACTTCCGAGTTCCTCAGGCTCATCTCGGTGAAATTGTAGTTGGCCGTTGCCAGGTCGTTGGCCTGCTTCAGCGGCGCGCGCACCAGATATTCGTTGATGACCGCCATGGCGACGAGCAGCAGGGACGAGCCGAGCGCGAAGAAGCCCAGCCAGGGGTGCAGCAGGAAGATAATGGCGATGTAGATGGGCGACCATGGCAAGTCGAACAGCGCATTGATGCCCATGCCGGTGATGACCTGCCGGAACGTGTCGAAGTCACGCACCGGCTGGCTCTGCGAGGAGCCAGACTGCGAGGTCTCGACCGACGCGGCCACGATCCTCGCCGACAGCAGCCGGTCGAGCCGCACGCTGGCGCGCGTCAGGATCGTGGCACGCATGAGGTCGAGGCCGGCAAGCGCGAGGAAAGCCGCAAGCAGCGCGATGGTCAGCATCACCAGCGTGGTTGCGCTGCCGCTGGTCACCACCCGGTCGTAGATCTGCAGCATATAGAGCGGGGAGGCGAGATAGAGCAGGTTGATCGCCAGGCTGAACCCTGCCGCGATCAGGAAATAATGGCGGCACGCCAGCAGGGCGTCCTTCACGATCTGCGATTTTCTGTCGAGACTCAAATACCCAGCAGAGAACCGCCCCCCTGTCCACCTGTATGCCGATATTACTCCCGATCCTTCAGCCCGCCACGCAGCCCGTCGATATTCCTGTCGTAAACCTTAACGCGCAGGCTGGATCAGGAAATGCTACGGGAGGTGAGCCGCAACGCGGCTCACCTCCCGCGTTCAAAGCACGAAGTCGCTCGCCGTCAGACCAAGCCCGATACCGGTCAGCGTGATCTGGAAATCGGCGGTCGTGTCGCCGTTGATGTCGGCGCGGACGATCGTGTTGCCGCCGCTTTCCGACCACGTGATGCTGTTGGCGACGGTGGCCGCATTCGACGGCACTCCGAACGAGAAAGCCTGGTCGCCGCCGTTGACCGTATTGGCGTCGATCGAGGACAGGTCGATCTTGTCGGTGCCGTGCACGAAGTCGGTGATGGTGTCGAAATTGCCGGCACCAGGCGCGGAATCCGAAACGGCTGAACCATAGTAGAAAGTGTCGTTCCCAGGACCGCCGGTGAGCGTGTCGGCCCCGGCACCGCCGACCAGCGTGTCATTGTCGTCGCCGCCGAGGAGCGTGTCGTTGCCTGTACCTCCGACAATGAGGTCGCTACCCTTGTCGCCATTAATGGTGATATCGTCGCCGCCGTTTCCGAAGAGGAGATCGTTGCCGTTTCCACCGGTTAGCGCCTGACCGGTAGACGTGGACGCGATCACATCGTCGGTGCCAGGACCAGACAGGCCCGTTTCCAGCTTGTACGCGGATGTGCTGAGCGCATAGCCGTAGACGGTGCCACCGTTTGTGAATTGTATGCTCTCGATAGCGCTGCTTCCGACATATTGATTGGTGACTGTTATCTCCGTAGTTCCAACATTGATGACAAGGTCGTTGGCCACCCTCTCGAAGTTGAGCGTTCCGATAGGCGTGCTGTTCAACGGCGCACTTGTCACGATTTCAATGCTGTCGCCGCCGCTTCCGGCATCAGAGATGACGTCGTTGCCGTCTGCCGGTCCGAACTGGTAGATGTCATTGCCGCTGCCGCCGAGCAGCACATCGTTGCCAGCACCGCCGATGAGCGTCGCTCCGGCATTCGCACTGATGATGATATTGTCGCCTGCGGTTCCGTCGAGCGTGCCGACAAGGTCCTGAGTGACAGTCACCAGTGCCGGCGTGCCTGCGGACGTTCCATCGGTGGCTGTATAAGTGAATGTTCCTCCCGCGGGCGCCGCGTCGGTGAAGGTCACGGTGCCGTTTGCACTGGTACCAGCCGTGTGGGAGACAGTGCCTCCCGTTGCGGAGCCTGCGCTTGAGACATCGATTGCCGAAGCGGGGTCGTTTGCGAGAAGTGCCCACTCGGGGATGTTGATGGCGCTTCCCAACACCAGGTTGGTGATGACGTTGTCGCCAAGGGCCGCCGGACCGTCGTTGGTGCCGAGGATGTCGATGTGGACCGAAGTGTGGGTGCCGTCGGCGCTGACCACATCGAAGTCTTCGGTGTAGTGCTGGCCATCGACGAACTCGTTGTGGGCCGAGGAGGCGGTGTAGGTCCAGTTGCCATCGGCATCGATGTCGAAGGTGCCATAGGTTCCAGCCGTTGCCGCCTGGGCAACGAAGTGCGGATCGCTGTCGACATCCGAGATGGTGAGGGCGCCTGACGTCGAGATGTCGGCGGCGTCATCGGTCTCGGTCAGGTCGACCGAAGCCGAGGACAGCAAGAAGCCCTTCGCGGCCGGCATGCACGTTCTGGCAGACATCCTGTCTGCAAGTTCAGTGGAGTTGGCTCCAAACGTGCTGTCGCACGCGCCAGCACGAGGATGGCGGCACACAGACGGATGGTGGCTCAAGCGTGATGATCGCGACGACATTGACGTCGCGTTGCGTTTCCCCAACCCCAAATAGCGTCGTCTAGCCCGTTGGTTGCCGGTCGGGGGCCATTTTGCGGCGCTTATATTAGGACATTGTTAACCCTTCCGGAGAGGAAGCGTCAACAACCAACATAGCATAACAGTTAATATCTGGGGGCAACGTCCGTTCCGGCGCATCGCCACAGGACCAGCCGCACCGTGACCAGAAGCATCCGGAATACATCCGCGGCGCACGACTCCCGAATTGGAATAGACGGCTAGCAGATCAGCTTGCCCTCATCGTTTCTTTCTTTGTGCGCCAAGAAAGCGAAGATTGACCGGAAACAGCTGCACGAAGGGGGGTCGACCAGGCTGCAGCGCCGATCCCCATCCTGCCTCGGACAGATCGGACTAGCCCCCTGCCAGCGACAGGCCGCGGGCGCGCTCGCGCAGCAGAGACAGCAATTCGCCTCGCCGGGCTTCCGGCGTGTCGACGGGCAGGACGAAACACAGTGTCTTGTTGATGGCGCCGTGGCCGTCGTGGATCGGTGCCGCCATGCACCAGGTGAAGCGGTCGGCCAATGCTGCGGTTTCGCTGTAGCCTTGCTGGCGCGCCAGCGCGACGTCGGCGAAGAATTCCTCGGGCGCGATGATGCGGCCGTCGGGCAGCTTGTAGTCGCCGGCGGGAATGAAGTTTTTCAGCTCTTGTTCACTCATATGGCCGACCAGCAGCCGGCCCGACGCCGTCCAGGGGATCGACACCTCGACACCGACATCGCTGGAGATGCGGAACGGGCCGGGTGAATCCCGGCAATCGAGAACGACATATTTGTTGCCGCGCAGGCCGCACAACTGGACGGTCTCGCCGGTCTCGGCGGCCATCCTGTCCAGCGTCTCGAGGATGCGCCGGTAGTGGGCGTTGTGATGCGAATAGGCCCAGCCGAACAGATGCATCGCCCGGCCGAAATAGACGTAGCCCTCCGCGCCGACATTTTCGAGCATTTCGGCTTCGAGCAGGCTGTTGACGATTTCATAGGTGGTCGAACGCGGCGCGCCGATCATCTTGGCGATGTCGCCGACACGCGTCGGCGCGCGGTGCCTGAGCAGCGCTTCGAGCAGCATGATGACGCGGTCGATGCCGCGGCGGCGCTCGCCATTCTGTGGTGCCGTGCCGCCCGCTTCGATCAGTTCAGTCACGCCGTCGCTCATCATTAGCATCCGCTCAAAATCATTTCTCGGTCCTCGTCTCAAGGCGCTTGAAAGATGTCAAGGCTCAGTCTAGCATCCCGCTTGTCCGATATACAGACATGATGTCTGAAATACCGGACAAAAGTGAACCGGGCAGAGAAAGTCCAGACGAGAAGACAGGCGGTTGCCGCGACACGGCAACCGACAGGTTTTCTCGTGCCGACCCTGCACGTCCGGACACAACCACAGAAGGGGAACAATCATGATGAAACCATCGTTTTTCGCATCCGCCAGCGCCCTTTGCCTCGGTCTCGTCCTGGCTTTCGGCGCCGGCTCAGAGGCCAATGCCGCCGCCAAGTGCATCAAGGGCGACCGCAAGGCGCCGTACACGATCGGCTGGGCCAACATCTATTCCGTGCCGACATGGATGAAGCAGACGCAAGGCACGATCGAAGCCGAGGTCGAAGCGCTGAAGAAGCAGGGGCTGGTCGACAAGCTGGTCGTGACCGACGCCCAGGGCGACGCCAATGTGCAGATCCAGCAGATCCAGTCGATGATCGATTCCGATGTCGACGCCATCATCCTGATCGCCGGTTCGTCGACCGCGCCGGCGCGCGTGATCGCGGATGCCTGCGCCAAGGGCATCGCCATCATCAATTTCGACAGCCTTGTCGACACCGACCAGGTCACCGCCAAGGTCAACACCGATTCCTCGCAGTGGGGCGACCAGGCGGCCAAATTCCTGATCGACGCCATCGGCGGCAAGGGCAAAATCCTGATCCTCAACGGCCCGGCTGGCGTTTCGGTCAGCGACGACAGGCGCAAGGGCGCGGATGCCGAGCTCAAGGCACACCCCGACGTGACGGTGCTTGCCGAGACCAACACGCCCTACAATGTCGCCCCCGCCCAGGAAGCCGTGACCAGCCTGCTGTTCGCCAATCCCGAGATCGACGGCATCCTGTCGCTCGGCGGTGCGCTGTCGGCGGGTGCCGTGCTCGCGCTCGACAAGCAGGGCCGCGACCAGGTGCCGATCACCGGCGAGAATGCGCGCCAGTTCCTTGAGCTGTGGAAGGAAAAGGGCCTGAAGAGCTGGGCCACCATGCAGCCGAACTGGCTCGGCGCCTTCGCCACCTACACCGCCGTCCAGGCGCTGGAGGGCAAGGACGTGCCTGCCTTCGTCAAGATCCCGCTGCCGGTGATCGACAATTCCAACATCGACGAATACCTCGCCCGGGCCAAGGATTTCCCGGCTGACGGCTACATCTATTCGCCCTACGATGAGGAGCTGTTCAAGAAGCTGCTGGCCCAGCAATAAGCCAGAAGGGTTGTAGCATTGGCAAGCATGGCTCCGCTCCTCGCGGCGCGGGGTGTGTCGAAGGCGTTCTTCGGCAACCCCGTCCTGCGCGACGTTTCCATCGTTCTCCAGCCGGGCCGCGTGCATGCGCTGCTCGGCGAGAACGGTGCGGGAAAGTCGACGCTGATCAACCTGCTGTCCGGGGCATTGCGCCCGGACGGCGGGACAATCGAGGTCGACGGGCGCGCCGTGGCGCGCATGACGCCGGCGCTTGCGCGGCAGGCCGGCATTGCCGTCGTGCAGCAGGAGCTCAGCCTGACGGCCAGCCTGTCGATTGCCGAGAATATCGGCCTCGGCGCCTATCCCAAGCGGTTCGGCCTGGTCGACTACAGCGCGCTTGCCGCGCGGGCGAATGCCGCATGCGAACTGGTCGGTCTTCATGAGCCGCTGTCGACGCCTGTCGGGCAGCTTCCGCTCGGGCGCCGGCAGATGGTGGAGATTGCCAAGGCGCTCTACCGCAAGCCGCGCGTGCTCATTCTCGACGAACCCACGTCGTCATTGTCGGCCACCGAAACCAAGATCCTGACGGATCTGCTGGAGCGTTTGCGTGGCGAAGGCATCGCCATTCTCTACATCTCGCATCGGCTGAACGAAGTCATGAAATTGTGCCAGCATGTCACCGTGCTGAAGGATGGCACCTGTACCGCCGACCAGTCTTTGGAAGGCACCGATGCCGCCGGGCTGGTGCGGCTGATGGTCGGGCGCGACCCCGGCGATCTCTTCCCGCAATGGCGGCCTTCCGTGTCGCCCGCCAATGCCGTTTCGGTCCGGAATTTTTCCGCCGGCCTGATGCGCGACGTCGATCTCGACATCAGGACGGGCGAGGTGCTCGGCATTGGTGGCCTGGTCGGGCAGGGGCAGGAGGATCTGCTGCTCGGTCTCTATGGCGCGATCCCGGCCAGGACGGCATCGGCGACGGTCAACGGCGCACCGGGCCTGCCCAGCGGCGTGCCGAAAGCCAATGCGCTTGGCCTTGCCTATGTGCCGGCCGACCGCAAGCGTGAAGGGTTGCACCTGATCCACACCATCACCACCAACATGATGCTGCCTGCCTTCGCCAGGCTGCCGGCGCTGAAGCTGCGCAGCCGCCGGGCCGAGCGCGAGACGGCAAGAGGCCTTGCCGCCCAGCTTGGCATCAAGGGCGACCTCGCACGGCAGGCGCAGGCGCTTTCGGGCGGCAACCAGCAGAAGGTCGCGCTGGCGAAATGGATGCCGCATGATCCGCTTGTGCTGCTTCTCAACGATCCGACGCGCGGCGTCGATGTCGAGACCAAGCGTGAAATCTATTTGATGCTCCGCGCCTTCGCGGCCGCCGGCAAGGCCGTGGTGCTGCTCAGCTCAGATACACCCGAACTGGTGCATCTGTGCGAGCGGGTCGCGGTGGTGCGGGAAGGCCGCATCGCGGCCATGCTGGAGCGTGCGGCATTGAGCGAGGAAGCTATCGTTTCGGCGGCGATAGGCGCCGAGAACCGGAAGGTCGCGGCATGAACACTGTTTCTTCCGCGCGGCCCGCCGGCGCGCTCTATTGGCCGGTGCAGGCGCGCCGCAACATCGGTGTGCGCAGCCTGTTCGTCGTCGTGCTGGCTTTTCTCATCGCCTACGGCGTGCTCTTCCCAGGTCTGTTCACGGCCTCCGGCTTCGCCAAGTTCACCCAGAGCTGGTTCCCGCTGGCGCTGGTCGCGATGGCGCAGGCGATCCTCATGCTGACGGGCGGCATCAGCCTGGCGATCGGCGCTACCGTCAGCCTCGGCGCCGTCATCGCCGCGACGACGATGGCCGGCCCGCTGGGCGTCACAGGCGGCGCCGCTGCGGTAGCGCTTACCGGCCTTGGCATCGGTGCTGCGACCGGCTTCATCGTGGTGCGGCTTCGCCTGCCGGCGATCGTGGTGACGCTTGCCGGCTCCTTCATCATCGGCGGCGCGGCACTGCTGATCCTGCCGCGGCCCGGCGGCGCCATTCCGGAATGGCTGTCCAACCTGCTTGCCGGCGACACGCCGGCGGCCTTCGTGCTTTTGGTTGTCATCGTGCTGCTGTGGAAGCTCTATCTCGCCACGCCGCTGGGCTTGAGCCTCTATGCCGCCGGCGAGAACCCGGTCGGCGCCTATCGCTCCGGCGTGCCGGTCGATGCCGCGCGGGTCGCCGCCTATGCGATCAGCGGCCTTTTGTCGACGGGCGCAGGCCTGTTCGTCGCCGCGCAGACGGGCTCGGGCGATCCGGTCATCGGAGCGGCCTTCACGCTCAACTCCATCGCCGCCGCGGTGCTCGGCGGCATCGGCTTCCTTGGCGGGCAGGGCACGATGCGCGGCGCGCTTGCCGGCAGCCTGCTGCTCAGCCTGATGATCAGCGTCATGTTCTTCCTCGGCTTCACGCCGGTCGCCCAATATGTCGCCCAGGGTCTCATCATCATCGGCGCGGTCGCCATCCCGCAATTCCGCAAGGTGCAGCAATGACAGCATGGAAAGAGAGCGCCGGCGGCAGGCGTGTCATGACGGTCCTCTCCAGCCGGCCATTCCTGACGGTCGCCATCGTTGCCGCGGTCTGGATCGCGGCAAGCTTCGCTTCGCGCGGTTTCGGCGCCTATGGTCATCTGCGCTATCTGGTCGAGCTCGGCGCTGTCATCGGCCTGGTCGCGGCCGGCCAGACTTTTGTCGTGATCGCCGGCGGCATCGATCTTTCGGTCGCGGCGATCGTCACCGTCAGCGCCATCAGCCTGCCGCTGCTGTCGTGGCAGGCCGATCCGACCGGCCTTGCCCCAGTGCTTGCCGTGCTGGCGCTGACCACGATCATCGGCCTGGTCAACGGGCTCGGCGTAGCATTGTTGCGCGTTCATCCGATGATCATGACGCTGGCCATGGCGACTTTCCTGCAGGGATTGCTGATCATCATCGCCGGAGGCAGCGCCGTCACCGCCGAAAACCCGCTGGTCCACTGGCTCGGCAATGCGCGGCCGGCCGGGATTCCGGCCGGCGTGCTGTTGTGGGTGGCGGTTTCGGTGATCGTGCTGACGGTCATGCACGCGACGCCCTTTGGCGCCCGCATCTTCGCGATGGGCGCCAATCCACTGGCCGCTGCATTGTCCGGGGTGCCGGTCACGTCGACGACGCTCGCCGTCTACGGCATCAGCGGCTTCACCTCTGGCCTCGCCGGCGTGCTTGTGCTGGGCATGAACGGACAGGGCTATGTCGGGATCGGCGATCCCTATCTGCTCGCCTCGATCGCGGCCGTGGTGCTGGGCGGCACGTCGATCCTCGGCGGGCTCGGCACCTATGCCGGCACCATTCCCGGCGCGATCCTGCTGGTGACGATCACGGCGTTGATCACCGTCGTCAACGCGTCGCCCGGCTGGCGCAGCATCCTGTTCGGCTCGCTGATCCTGGGGCTGCTGCTGCTCTCAGGCCGGGAGCAGGCCCGCCGATGACAGGTCGTCCAGCCGATAGATGCGTTTCGCGTTGCCGAAGAACAGCGCCGCCTGCTCGTCCGCGGAGAGGTCGGCTGCAATGGTCTTGAAGCTGTCGTACACCTCGTCGAACGATGCGTGCAGGCCGGCGACCGGAAAGTCGCTGCCGAACATCGCTCGCTTCGTGCCGAAGCAGTCGATGCAATGCAGGACGACCGGCCGCAGGCTGTCGAGTGTCCAGTCATGATCGTAGGCGACCAAATCCGAGATCTTGATGGCGACGTTGTCGTGCTCTGCCAGAAGCCGCAACCCGTCGCGCCATCTCCGCATGCCGTCGGCATCGCGATCAATCGGGCTGCCGCAATGGTTGAGGACGAATTGCTGGTCGGGGAAGGCCGCCGCAAGCCGCGCCGCGTCGCCGAGCTGACGCGGAAACACCATCAGGTCGAACGACAAGCCGTGGCGGGCAAGCAGCGCCAGGCCGGCGCGCCAGGCCGGATCGTCCATGATGCCGTCGCGAACTGCGAACCGGCGGGCAGGATCCGGATCCCAGCTCAGAATGTCGCGCACGCCGACGACGCGGCCGAATGTCGCCTGCGCCTCGAGCAGCGCCGGCGCTTGTGGGCTGGCAAGAGGTACGTGCACGACATAGCGGGCGGCGGCGCCGCGCGATTTGTCGAGCGTCTCGAGCCATCGCGTCTCGCCGACGCAGTCGTCGCTCGCCCAGCCGGCTTCGACATGGACGGTGGCGACGACATCGTGCCTGGCGGCGTCGCGCCGATAATCCTCGGGGAGATAGTTGCGGCGCAAGGGGCCAAGTTCGCCCAAGCCGCCACGCTCGCCGGCTGTGACCGCGAGCCAGGGATGCCGGCCAAGACCGAGATCCCAAAGATGATGATGGGCGTCGATGATCGGTCCGGCGTAGGGTTTCGGCACGGCTCTCTCTCAAGGTCGGACCGGCTTCGGCATTCGATCCGGGCTTCTGCATGCGACGGCGAAAGGGGTAGCATCGGATGAGCGAAAACACACCGGTTCCGCCGCTTGTCGTGCGTGAAAATTTTCTGCTCGACGACCGTATCCGCGGTGTGCCGCCCGGCACCTCGGGGCTGGACAGCAGCCTGGTCGCGTCACAGCGCTGGCATCCGGCCGAGGGTCGCATGTCGCTGCCGGTGCTGACCCTCGACGAGAGCGCCTTCGCCATCAACCGCGACCTGTTCCTGCGCTATGCGCGTGAGCAGGGTGTCGCGATCGCGCCGCATGCCAAGACGCCGATGGTGCCCGACCTTGCCCGGTCGCTGGTCGAGGCCGGCGCGTGGGGCACAACGGTTGCCGATATCCGGCAGGCAACTGTGATGCTGAGGGCCGGGCTGATGCGGCTGATCATCGCCAACGAGGTCGGCGGGCGAGGCGGCGCGAACCGGCTGGCGACGCTGGCCGGTGCCTGGCCAAACGCCGAGCTTCACGTTTTTGCCGACTCGGTCGATGCCGTGAATGCGCTGGCCGGGGCCTGGCGTGCCAATGCGGCGCTCGCTCCCTTGCGCGTGCTGGTCGAACTTGGGGCGGGCAGGGCGGGCGCACGGACCACCGCCGAGGCCGAGGCGATCGCCGATGCGATAGAGGCAGCAGGCGGGCGGCTGCTGATCGCCGGCGTGGCAACCTATGAAGGGGCCGCGGCGCAACCCGATCCGGGCCGCACGGGCGAAGCGGTGTCGGCGCTGCTGGCGACGGTGGCCGACATGTTCCTCAGGCTGCGTGCCCGCCTCGGCAGCGGCGGTCCCTTGATCGCCACCGCCGGCGGCTCGGTCTTCTTCGACATGGTTGTCACCGCGCTTTCGCCTGTGGTTTCCAGGGACGTCAACGCGACGCTGGTGCTGCGCAGCGGCGCCATCTTCTTCCATGACCACGGCATCTATGACCGCTCGCTCGGCACGCTCGATGCCCGCAAGGGTTTTGCGATCGGCGGCGTCGGGACGTCGGCGCGAAACTCCTTCCGTCCGGCCTTGCGAGTCTGGGCCGAAGTGCTGTCGCGACCGGAACCCAGCCTCGCCATCTGCGGCATGGGCATGCGCGACGTCTCGTTCGACCAGGGCTTTCCGACGCCGCTGACGGTGTTCCGCGCCGGCAAGCCGGTTTCGGCGCAGCCGAGGGCCGAAGTCTTCAAGCTCAACGACCAGCATGCCTTCCTGTCACTTCAGCCGGGCGCCGATATCGTCGTCGGCGACGTCATCGAATTCGGCATCTCGCACCCCTGCACCTGCCTCGACCGCTATCGCGTGATCTTTGGTGTCGACGATACCGGGCACATCCGCCACGCCTTTCCAACCTATTTCGGCTGATCAGGCCGCCAAAAGAGAACCTCGAAAGGATCCGATATGATCAAGTATTTCCAGTCTGGCTCGCGCATGTCGCAAGCTGTAGTCTATGGCGGCCTCGTGCACATAGCAGGACAGGTGGCCGACGACCGCAAGGCTGGCATCGAGAGCCAGACCAGCGACGTGCTGGCCAAGGTCGAGGCGCTGCTGGCCGAGGCCGGCAGCAGCAAGTCGAAGCTGGTGGCGGTCAACATCTTCCTGCCGCAGATAGGCGACTTCGAAGCCATGAACAGCATCTACGACGCTTGGGTCGATCCCAAGCGCCTGCCGGCGCGGGCCTGCGTCGAGGCGCGCCTTGCCGATCCGGATTTGCGCATCGAGGTCACCGCGGTCGCGGCGGTCTGAGGTCATGCATACCGGCCTCGTCCATACGCTCGACTTCGACCGTGACGGCAAGACACTTAGTCACCTCAGCATCCCGTTTTCGATCGACCGTTCGCCCTATTTCCAGATCAAGGTGCCGATCTGCCTGATCCGCAACGGCGAAGGCCCGTCACTGCTTCTGATGGCCGGCAATCACGGCGATGAATATGAGGGCGAGCTGTCGCTGGCAAAGCTGGTGCGCCGGCTCGACCCGAAGCAGATCAAGGGTTGCATCACCATCCTGCCGATGGCGAATACGCCGGCGGTGATGGCCGCCAAGCGCTGCTCGCCACTCGACGGCGGCAATCTCAACCGTGCCTTTCCGGGCGACCCGTCGGGTACGCCGACCAGCCGGCTGGCAAACTTCCTCGAGACGGAGCTGTTCCCTCGCCACGACGTCGTCTTCGACATCCATTCGGGCGGCACGTCGATGGAGCATCTGCCGACAGCACTTGTCGAGCGCAACAGTGATCCAGAACGCCACCGGCGCGGTGTCGAGCTGATGCGCACGCTCAGCATGCCGTTTGGCTTCGTCGCCGACAATGGTCCCGCGTCACCGACCTCGATGGGCGCGGCGCGCCGGGCCGGCGCCATCGGCGTCAGTGGCGAGTTCGGTGGCGGCGGCACCGCTACGGTCGATTCGATGGCGCTCACCGCCCGCGCGCTTGACAGGCTGATGGTGGCGCTCGGCGTGGTCGAGCGGCCGGTTTTGGCGCCGGAAGCCGTGCCCGCGGCGCCGACGCGGTTGTTGTCGCTGTCCCGTCACAGCCAGGGCATCTATGCCACGCACCGCGGCTGGTTCGAGCCGGTGGTCAGGCTCGGCGACAGCGTGACTTCAGGACAATTGGCCGGCTGGTATCACGACCTCGAACGGCTCGATCTGGCCGAGGAAGCGCTGCATTTCGCCGAAGGCGGCATCGTGCTGTCGCGCCGGCTGCATACGATGTGCGAGGCAGGGGACTGTCTCATGCAGGTCGCCGAGCCGGTCGAGGGCTGACAATGAAGCCGTGCCAGGATCAGAACTGAGGATATTTCATGCAGCTTTCGATGTGGACCTATCCCTGGGACATCCAGGATCTCGGCCTGGAGACAGTCGAACGCGACCTCGTGGAGCGCGCCGGGCTCAACATGATCAGCCTTGCGACCTCCTATCATGCCGGCCGCTTCCTGCTGCCGCGCAGCCCGCACCGCAAAGCCTATTTCCCGGAGGACGGCACCATCTATTTCAAGCCGACCGCGGCGCGCTGGGCGAGCCTCGCCATCCAGCCCAAGGTGGCCGACGTGATCGCGCAAGGCGGCGACGTGCTCGGCAACCTTGTCCGCCGGCGCGATGCGGGTGGGCTTGGGATCTCGTGCTGGACCGTCTGTCTGCACAACACGCGCCTCGGCATGCTGCATCCGCAGGCCGTCACCCGCAACGCCTTCGGCGATGCCAATTACTACAATCTCTGCCCCTCGCATCCGGATGCGCGCGCCTATGTCCGCGCGCTGGTCGCCGACATCTCGCACAGCTACAGACCGGACCGGATCGAGCTCGAAAGTCCGTCCTTCATGGGCTTTGCGCATGAATATCATCACGAGAAGGATGGCGTCGGGCTGACGCCGGAAGACGATTTTTTGCTGTCGCTGTGTTTTTGTCCCGCCTGCCTTGCCCGGGCGGCCGACGCCGGGATCGACGGCGAAGCGGCGCGCAGGCTGGTCAGGCAATGGATCGCCGAGACCTGCGAGCGCGCGGTGCCGGAACGGCGCTTCGCCGATTTTCCCACTGGCGGACTCGATGTTTTCCGGCCTTGGCCGGAGTTGCATGCCTATCTCATCTGGCGGTTCGAACCAGTGACCAGCCTGGTCGCGGAACTGCGCGAAGCCGCTCACCCCGGGACGCGTGTCGTCATCATCGACCTGAAAGACGGCTGGCTCGGCGGCTGCGATCTCGAAGCACTCGGCAAGGTCTGCGACGGAGCGATCCTGTGCGCCTACGACATGCAGGCCGGCGATGTCGCCAGCCTGATGGCGGCGGGTCGTGCTGCACTCGGACCTGAAAAATTCCTCGGCACCGGCTACCGGCTGTTCTATCCGGAAATGGCCGGGCCGGACATTCTCGCCGCCAAGGTGAGGCCGGCGAGGGCGCCGGGCATCGACGGCATCAATTTCTACAATTACGGCCTCGTCCCCGCGGCACGGCTCGACTGGATAGGGGCGGCGTTGTCCGCTTGAGTACGCCGACACAGCCAGCGTCGGTGCGGCGATCGGGAATGCCGTGCGATGGCGTTCTGATGGATGCCGGTGCGGTTTCTCGCCGCGGCGCAGACCGCTGGCAGGAACGATCTGCGGGTTGATGCATTTTGCCCTTGGCCAATCACCCGAGGGGATCCATGCGAATTGCTCATGTCGCGCCGCTTTACGAGTCGGTTCCGCCCAGGCTTTATGGCGGTACTGAGCGCATCGTTTCCTACCTTACCGAGGCGCTGGTCGATCTCGGCCATGAGGTGACGCTGTTTGCGAGCGGCGACAGCCACACCTCGGCGAAGCTGGTGCCCGGGCGTGAATGCGCGCTTCGGCTTGATCCGCGCCCGAAGAAATCCGAAGTGGCGGCGCATCTTGCGATGCTGGCGGAGGTGCGGGAGCGGGCTGACCAGTTCGACGTCATGCATTTTCATCTCAGCCATTTCCTGCATTTTCCCTTCTTCCAGGATATGGCGGAGCGAACGGTGACGACACCGCATGGCAGGCTTGACTATGTCGACCTGGCGCCGGCCTATTGGCGCTTCCCGCGCTTCCCGATGATCTCCATCTCGCACAGCCAAAGGGCAGGGCTGGCCGGCGCCAACTGGCTGGCGACGATCCAGCATGGGCTGCCGGTCGATATTTACGAGCCGATTTTCGAGACGGAGGCTGAAGAGCCTTACCTTGCCTTCCTCGGCCGGCTTTCGCGCGACAAGCGGCCGGACCGCGCCATCGAGATTGCCAGGCGTTCGGGGTTGAGGCTGAAGCTTGCGGCCAAGATCGGTGACGATGACCGCGCCTATTTCCACGAAATGGTCGAGCCGCTGATCGACGGCGACCGCGTCGACTATGTCGGCGAGATCGCCGAAGGTGAGAAGGCTGAATTCCTCGGCAGGGCTGCAGGCCTGCTGTTTCCGATCGACTGGCCGGAGCCATTCGGTCTTGCGCCGATCGAGGCCATGGCTTGCGGCACGCCGTCGATCGCCTGGAACTGCGGCGCCTTGCCGGAGATCATCGACCAGGGAGTGACAGGCTTTGTCGTCAATTCCATGGACGAGGCGGTGGCGGCAGTGCCAGCACTGCTTCAACTCGACAGGCGAAAGGTGAGGGCCGCCTTCGAAAAGCGGTTTTCCGCCCAGAGAATGGCCCGAGACTATGTGGCCGCCTATGTGCGTCTGCTCGCCGGCTCAGCCGAAGCGAAGGCCTCGTGAGCGATGGCGCTGGATCGGGGCACGGGGAGCAACAGGAAAGATGTGACGGATGACAGAACTCGACGAGCGCAAGCTCGATCCCGCCGTGGCCCTTGCCTCCCTGGACGAGACCGCGCCACGCGAGCCGCATCGGCTGTTCGCGCTTAAGCAGGGCGATTGCTTTGTTGTCGCTGATGCCTATGGCGATATCAGAGGCGCCGGCGACGGGTTCTTCCGCGACGACACGCGCGTGCTGTCGGAGTTCAGGCTGACCGTCGGCGGCAGGCAGACATCGCTGCTCGGCGCCTCGCTCAGCCAGGACAATGTTCTGTTCACCAGCAATCTCACCAACCTGCCGATGCAGAGCGTTGGCGGCCGCGACATTCCGCAGGGCGCGATCCATATCGAGCGTGTCAGGCTGCTGTGGCAGGACCGGCTGTTCGAGCGCATCACGCTTTCCAATTACAGCCAGGAAACCTCGGCCATTCGTGTCTCGCTGCACTTCGCCGCCGATTTCCGCGACATGTTCGAAGTGCGCGGCTCGACAAGGGTGAAGCGCGGGATGGCGCATGCGGCCGAGATGGATGCGACATCGGTGCTGCTTCGCTATGACGGATTGGACGGGCTGGCGCGGCTGTCGGCCATCTCGTTCTCGCAGGCGCCCGATCAGCTGACGGAGAGCCGCGCTGATTTCCTGATCGCGGTGACGAAACGCAGCAGCAAGGTGCTCTATATCGAGGTCGGTCCGGAGGTGGCGGAAACGCCCGACCGCGACCGTTTCCGCGCCGCCGCGGCGCGCGCCCGCTTCGGCATGCGGGCCAAGCGCCGCCACGGCGCCACGGTGCACAGTTCGGGCCGCGTCTTCAACGATTGGGTCGAGCGCGCCCGTGCCGATGTGGCGTTGCTCACCACCGAGCTTGTGACAGGACCCTACCCCTATGCCGGCATACCCTGGTTTTCGACGGCATTCGGCCGCGACGGCGTGATCTCGGCGCTGCAGATGCTGTGGCTCAACCCCGGCTTGGCGCGCGGCGTGCTCGCCTTCCTCGCCCAGCACCAGGCGACCGAGACCTCGCCTTTCAGCGACTCGCAGCCGGGCAAGATCATGCACGAGACCCGCAAGGGCGAAATGGCGGCGCTGCGCGAGCTTCCCTTCGGCCGTTACTATGGCGGGGTCGACACGACACCACTCTACATCCATCTCGCCTGCGCCTATGCGGACCGCACTGGCGACATGGACTTCATCGACAGGCTGTGGCCGTCGCTCACTGCTGCCGCCGAATGGACGGAGGAGGCGAGCCGGGCGACCGGCTTCGTCACCTATCAGCGTGCCGCCGAATCCGGCCTCGCCAACCAGGGCTGGAAGGACAGTTTTGACTCGGTCTTCCACGCCGACGGCCGCATTCCCAAAGGCCCGATCGCGCTCGTCGAAGTGCAAGGCTATGTCTTTGCCGCCTTCCGTGGCCTGGCGGCACTTGCGCGCCGCCGCGGCGGGTACGCAGAGGCCGAGCATTGGGAGAGCCGCGCCGAAGAAATGCGAATCGCCGTCGAGCGTGACTTTTGGCTGGACGATCTCGGCTTCTATGCGCTGGCGCTCGACGGCGCCGGCGAACCCTGCAAGGTCAGGACGTCGAATGCCGGGCATCTGCTCTTCGTCGGGCTGCCCGAGCCGGCGCGGGCGCAGTTGGTCGCCGACCAGCTTTTGTCCGCGTCCTTCCACTCGGGCTGGGGACTGCGGACGCTCGCCGACGATGCCGTGTTCTTCAACCCGATGTCCTATCACAACGGATCGATCTGGCCGCATGACACCGCCATCTGCGGCGTCGGCCTCGCCCGCTATGGCGAACGCGAAAGCGTGGTCCGGCTGATGAGCGGCACGTTCGAGTCCGCTGTGCATTTCAACATGCGGCTGCCGGAGCTGTTCTGCGGTTTTACCCGCGCGCCCGGCGAAGCCCCGATCGCCTATCCGGTCGCCTGCCTGCCGCAGGCCTGGTCGGCGGGCTCGGCCTTCATGCTGATGCAGGCCTGTCTCGGCCTGGAGATCGACGGCTGGGACGGCGAAATCCGCGTCACCCGTCCGAGACTGCCGATCGGCATCGATACGCTCACGCTGCGGCATCTCAATGTCGGCGAAATGGCTGTCGACCTGACATTCCAGCGCGTCGGCGACCGGGTCGTAGCCTTTCTCGCCGATCGACATGAAGGGTTGGTGCCGCTGATCGTGCGAACGTAGGCGGGCCACTCGCGCGGGATCGGAAAATGTCGGAACCGATCGTCCGTTTGTGCGTTGCACAACCATACCGCCTCACGGCGGCCTGTCGCCGCCTGACGGTGGCGGAGACGAAACAAGAAGAATGAGGCCTGCATCAGGCCCGGTGGCGAGTTGGCGTTTCAATGACAGATTATGGCAGCGACTTACTATGGATCGCGATCCTGGCAAGTCTCGGACTTTCCGCTCTGGCGGTGTTTTTCTCGATATCCCGGCGACAGCGCACCCACGCCCCCGCCACGTACACCGCGGGCGAGGACGTGGCTTCCGAAGCGGCGCGCAAGGTGCTCAGGGAATTCGAGAAGAACGGCCAGTCGGTCGATGCGGCGCTGGTCACATGGTCACCCGAAACCTTGCGCAAGATCCTCACCGAAGACCTGCCGGAGGCGCAGGTCATCGTGGTCTCGAACCGCGAACCCTATATCCACAACGTCAAGGGCGATGGCGTCGAGCTGGTGGTGCCGGCCAGCGGACTGGTCTCGGCACTGGAGCCGATTACCCGCGCCTGCAGCGGCACCTGGATCGCCTATGGGGGCGGCACCGCGGACCGACAGATGGTCGACGAGGACGACCGGGTGCAGGTGCCGCCCGGCAACCCCTCTTACGCGCTGCGCAGGGTCTGGCTGACGGAGGAGGAATATCAAGGTTACTATCTGGGCTTTGCCAATGAGGGCCTGTGGCCGCTCTGCCATATCGCCTTCACCCGGCCGATTTTTCGCGAGTCGGATTGGGAGGCCTATGAGGCGGCCAACCGCAAATTCGCCGAAACGGTAGTCGCAGAAGCGCGCAACGAACGGCCGATCGTGCTGGTCCAGGACTACCACTTCGCGCTGCTGCCGCGCATGATCCGCGAACGGCTGCCCGAGGCGATCGTTATCACCTTCTGGCACATCCCCTGGCCGAATTCGGAAGTGTTCAGCATCTGCCCATGGCGGGAGCGCATCCTCGACGGGCTGCTCGGCAGCTCGATCATCGGCTTCCACACCCAGTTCCATGCCAATAATTTCACCGAAAGCGTGGACCGCTTCCTGGAAAGTCGAATCGAGCGGGCGGATGCAGCGATCTCCTATGGCGGCCAGACAACTTTGGTCCATGCCTATCCGATCTCGATCGAATGGCCGGTGGAGCTCCTGGCGAGGTTGCCGGATGTCGAGGACTGCCGCGCCCGTATCCGTGACAGGTTCGGGCTGCCTGCCGACGTGAAGCTGTGCGTCGGCGTCGAGCGCCTTGACTACACGAAGGGCATACTCGATCGCTTCCACGCGCTGGAGGAGTTGTTTACGCGTCATCCAGAATGGATCGGGAAGGTGGCGTTCCTGCAGATCGCCGCCCCCAGCCGGGGCACGCTGCCGGCCTACAAGCAGCTCCACGACGAGTGCCTGCGCTATGTCGACGAGCTCAATCAGCGCTTTGGCCATGACGGCTACAAACCTGTCGTCATGGTCGCCGAACATCATTCGCAAAGCGCGGTCTACGAAATCTATCGCGCCGCCGATATCTGTATGGTCACCAGCCTGCATGACGGCATGAACCTCGTCGCCAAGGAATTCGTCGCCGCGCGCGACGACGAACAGGGCGTGCTTTTGCTCAGCACGTTCGCTGGCGCTTCGCGTGAGCTGCTGGAGGCGATGATCGTGAACCCCTACGACGCCGCCATGATGCGCGACGTGCTGCTGCAGGCGCTGACCATGACGGGCGAAGAGCAGCGCGAACGCATGCGGCGCATGCGCGAGATCGTGCGCGACAACAACGTCTATCGCTGGGCCGGCAGTATGCTCATGGATGCGGCCCGCCTGCGCAAGCGCAGTGAGCTTGACCGGGTCACCGCCGTCGCCGAGCGCTCGGCGAACGCAAACGTCGACAATGTCGTCTCCATGGTCGAGCGCAAACGCATGGCGGCCGGACTACGATGAGGATTGCAAAGCCGATGACACCGAATCTGCCGGAAGGGGAGTGGGCCCTTTTCCTCGACATAGACGGCACCTTGCTCGAACACGCCGCGCATCCGGACAGCGTCTCGGTCAGCGATGAGTTGCGCCAGCTCATGCAAACGATGGAGCGGCGACTGGACGGTGCCGTCGCCTTTGTCACTGGACGCTCGGTTTCCGCGGTGGACCGGCTGTTCCATCCCCTGAAGATGCGCGTCGCCGGCCTCTACGGGCTGGAACACCGGCTGATGCCCGACGGTCCGGTCGAGGCCGCGGACGAGCCGGCCGACATCGCCGCATTGGCCGACGAGATCGAAGCCGAACTCGGCAAGGGCGTCTATGTCGAACGCAAGGGTCCGGTGCTGGCGGTCCATACGCGCGCCGCACCGCATCTGCTGGCGCGGGCAACCAGGCTGGTCGAGATGGCGCTGGACCGGCTGCCCGAGGGATATCGGGTGATCGCCGGCAATGCCGGGGTGGAACTGATGCCGCTCGAAGCCGCCAAGGGAGCGGCCATCCGGCGCTTCATGGAAATCCCGCCCTTCATCGGCCGGCGCCCGGTGTTCCTCGGCGACGATACGTCGGACGAGAACGGCTTCGAGACCGTCAATGGCGAGGATGGGGTCTCGATCCGGATCAAGCCGCGCGGGCCGACGGCCGCTCGCCATGTCATTACCGACGTCGCCGATGCCATCGCCTGGCTTCAGGCCAATTTCGGCGATCCCGCCAGGCAAGCGGGCCGCGATGCCGCCGAATAAGCTCAGACGGGAAACAGGAAGGCGGCGCCCGGATCGAAAAAGACCTGCCGGCGGCTCGGTGTGGCATCTTGCGAAGCCATGGCGGCGGAGGTCGGCCTGATGTCGATCTCCTGTCCGGTGGTGGTGCGCGCAACGATGCGCCGGCGTTCGCCATAAAAGGCGATGTCGACGACGTCGACGGTGAGTTCGGCGCTCGCCGGGTTCCGCTCCAGGCGAAACGCCTCGGGACGGATCATCAATCTGGTCTTTTGTCCCCGTTCGAAACTGCCATTGGCGCTTATGCCTGAGACGAGCGAGCCATCGGCAAGGCGAATGGTCGCCGCGCCGCCGACGGTTTCAAGATGTTCGGCAGCGAGGAAGTTCGAGTTGCCGATGAAGCCGGCCACGAAATCGGTCGCCGGCCTGAGATAAAGATCCTCGCCGGTGCCGGTCTGCTCGATGCGCCCGTCCTTGAACAGCGCAATCCGGTCCGACAGGTGCAGTGCTTCTTCCTGGTCGTGGGTGACGTAGAGAATGGTGACGCCGGTCTCGCGATGGATGCGGCGGATTTCGGCCTGGATTTCCTCGCGCAGCTTCTTGTCGAGCGCCGAAAGCGGCTCGTCCATCAACAGGATCGGCGGATCATAGGCGAGCGCGCGGGCAAGCGCGACGCGCTGCTGCTGGCCGCCCGACAGCGCGCCGGGCAGGCGCTCAGCGAAGCTGTCGAGCCGCACCAAGGCCAACATGTCGGCGACTTTCTTCTTCACCTCGGCGTCGGGTCGGCGGCGAACGCGAAGCGGAAAGGCGACGTTCTCGGCGACGCTCAGATGCGGAAACAGCGTGTAGCGCTGGAACACCATGCCGATGTTGCGCTTGTGCGACGGAACGCTGAGCAGCGACTTGCCCCTGAGCAGGACGTCGCCGGAGCTCGGATCCTGGAAACCGGCAATGGCATAGAGCGTTGTCGACTTTCCCGAGCCGGATGGCCCGAGAAAGGTCAGGAATTCCCCCTTGGGAATATCCAGCGTCACATCATGAACGGCCGTGAAGGCACCGAATGCCTTGCGTAATTTGCGGATCGAGAGGAAGGGCTGGGTCATGTCTTGAACTTTCGGCGCAGCAGGGCCGCCACGATCATCAGGGCAAGGGTCAGGCCGACCAGCAGGCTGGAGGCGGCGGCAATCACCGGGCTGAGATCGGCCCGCAGACTGCCCCAGATCTTGACCGGCAAGGTCTGCAAGGTCGGGCTCGCCATGAAGATCGCGACGACGACTTCATCCCACGAAGCGAGGAAGGAAAAGATCGCGGCGGAGAAAATGCCGATCCGGATCGAGGGCAAGGTGATCCTGAGCTTGGCCTGGAGCGGGCTCGCGCCGCAGACGATTGCCGCGTCCTCGATCGACTTGTCGAAGCCTTCGAGCGCGGTGGCGATCGGGATGATGGCGAAGGGGAGCGCCAGCACGGTGTGGGCGACGACGAAGCCGATGGTGGTGCCCCCCAGCCCGAGCCGGAGGAAGAAGGCGTAGATGGCGATGGCGAAGACCACGACCGGAAGCACCATGGGGGTCAGCAACAGGCCGCGCAGGATTTCTCGCCCACGGAAATTGCCGCGCACCAGCGCGAAGGAAGCAAGCAGCCCGATCAGCACGGCAAGAATTGCCGTCAGCGCGGCGATGCGGGCACTGGTGAGTGCTGCTTCGAGCCAGGACGGATCGGCGAACAATTCCTGATACCATTTCAGCGTCCAGCCGGGTGGCGGGAAAGCCAGCCAGCGCGACGAGCCGAACGAGAGCAGCACGATGAACACCACCGGCAGGAGCAGGAAGGCGGCGACGAGCGCGGTGAAGCCGAGCAGGGCAGTCTTCAGCCATCCCATGCGGTCGTAGTCGAGCAGCATCTCAGATGCCTCCCGTCGCGCGTCTGGCGCCAACGAGGCGCAACTGCAGCGCATAGAGCGCCATGGTCACGATTAGCAGGATGAAGGCTGCGGCGCTGCCCAGCCCCCAGTTGAGCAGCGACTGGATCAATTGTGCGATCATCTCGGCGAGCATCATGTTCGCCGTGCCGCCGAGCAGTGCCGGGGTGACGAAATAGCCGAGCGACATGACGAACACCATCAGGCCGCCGGCGGCGATGCCGGGCAGCGACAGCGGCAGGAGGATGCGGCGGAAGGCCTGGAAGGGGCTGGCGCCGCAAAGGGCCGCGGCACGCAGCGTCATCGGATCGATGGCGCGCAAGGTGCCGACCAGCGGCAGGATCATGAACGGCAGCATGATATAGACCATGCCGATGGTGACACCGGTGAGGTTGTTGATGAGCGGCAGCGGCTGGTCGATGACGCCGATGGCCATCAGCGCCCGGTTGATGACGCCGGTGCGCTGCAGCAGCACCATCCAGGCATAGGTGCGGGTGAGCAGGTTGGTCCACATCGACAGGATGATGATCCCGAACATGATCGAGGCGAGCGCCGGCGGCATGATGGCCAGCATCCAGGCAACCGGAAAGGCGACGAGGACGGTGACGATGGTGACTACCGCGGCGACCAGGAAGGTGTTGAAGAAGACGCGCATATAAGTGCCGTCGCCGAGCAGCGCCGCATAATTCTGCAGGCCGGGGGCGGGGTCGGTGACGCTGCGCAACAGCAAGGCGAGCACCGGGACGACGAAGAAAAGCCCGATCAGCGTCAGTGCCGGCAGCAGGCCGCCAAGGCCCGCCGGCATCCGCATTGTCGCAATGCTCTGCTCAGTTTCCACCGACATGGCGTCACCTGGGGTTGCGGAGCGGGACGACCGGGGCCGTCCCGCTCCTTGTCACGAGAGGGTGGCGCTACTTCGCCTGCCAGGCGTACCAGCGCTCGGCGATGGCGTCGCGGTTGGCAGCCCAGTAGTTCATGTCGAGATTGATCTGACCCTCGACATGGGCGTCAGGCAGCGACTTCACAGCATCGGCGGGCATCTCGGCCTTTGCCTTGGTGTTGATCGGCGCATAGCCGCTCGCTTCGGCGAACTTCGCCTGGCCGGCCGGGCTGCTTGCCGCGGCCAGGAACTTCATCGCCGCGTCCTTGTTCTTGGCGCCCTTTGGCACGACCAGCACGTCGGCGGCGGTCAGGTTCTGGTTCCAGGACACGCCGACATCGGCGCCGTCCTTCTCCAGCGCGAAGACGCGGCCGTTCCAGAGTTGACCGAACGCGGCCTCGCCGGAAGCGATCAGCTGCTGCGATTCCGCACCGCCGCCCCACCAGACGATGTCCGACTTGATGGTGTCGAGCTTCTTGAGGGCGCGGTCGAGATCGAGCGGATAGAGCTTGTCGGCCGGCACGCCGTCGGCGAGCAGCGCGATCTCGATGACGCCCGGCGCCGACCATTTGTAGAAGGTGCGCTTGCCCGGATATCTCTTCAGGTCGAACATGTCGGCCCAGCCCGCCGGCTCGCCGGAGACGGTGCCCTTGTTCCAGGCGAGCACGAAGGAATAGTAGAAGCTGCCAACGGCATGGTCGGTGGTGAAGCGCGGGTCGAGGTCGGCCTTCGGCACGGCGTTGAAGTCGATCGGTTCGAGCAGTCCATCCTTGGCCGCCTTGATGGCGAAATCCATCTCGACGTCGACCACGTCCCAGTTGACGCTGCCGGCGTCGACCATGGCCTTCAGCTTGCCGTAGTCGGTCGGGCCGTCCTGCAGCACCTTGATGCCGGATGCGGCCGAAAATGGTTCCGCCCAGGATTTGGTCTGTGCTTCCTGGGTCGTCCCGCCCCAGCTGGTGAAGACCATGTCCTCGGCCTTTGCAGCCGTGGTTGCCAGAAGTCCGGCAAGGATGCCGGCGAAGATCAGTTTCATGTCGTTCTCCTCTGTTTGTTGTCGTTGTTCATTGCACTGCCGGATCGTTCATGCCCGGCCGTGTTCGCTGGTCCGCGGCGGCTACCGCATGACGAAAGGATCGGGGATCGGCGCGTCCGAGGTGCGGATCCAGACCGATTTCGAGCGCGTGTAGTCGCGGATGGCGTCCATGCCACCCTCGCGGCCGAGGCCGGACAGGCCATAGCCGCCAAACGGAACCAGCGGCGAGACGGCGCGATAGGTGTTGATCCAGACGACGCCGGCGTGGATACCGCGGGCCATGCGATGCGCCTTGGCGAGATTGGTGGTGAAGGCGCCGGAGGCGAGCCCGAAGGGCGTGTCGTTGGCAAGCGACAACGCCTCCTCTTCGGTGTCGAAGGCCAGCACGCTCAGCACCGGCCCGAACAGTTCCTCGCGCACGCAGGCCAATGTCTGATCCGCTGCCTCGATGATCGTTGGCGCGTAGTAGAATCCATCAGTCTTGCCCTGTGGTCGCGCGCCGCCGGTGACCAGCCGGCCGCCGCCGGCAAGGCTTTCGGCAACGATTTTCTCGATCCGCTCGCGCTGGCGCGAGGTGGCGAGCGGGCCCATTTCGGTGGCGGGATCCTGCGGGTCGCCGATGGTGATGGCTTCGGCCTTGCGCTTCAGGCGAGCGAGAAATTCGTCCTTGACCGAACGCTCGACCAGCAGCCGCGAGCCGGCGACGCAGCTTTGGCCGGTGGCGGCAAAGATGCCAGCGACGACGGCGTTGGCAGCGCTGTCCAGGTCGGCATCGGCGAAGACGACGACTGGGCTCTTGCCGCCAAGTTCGAGCGTCGTGTAGGCGAGATTTTCGGCGGTGTTGATGACGATCTGCCGGGCGGTCGAGGGACCGCCGGTGAAGGCGACGCGGGCGACGAGCGGATGGCTGGTCAGGCGGTGCCCGCAATCGTGGCCGAAGCCGGTCAGGATGTTGACGGTGCCGGCCGGAAATCCTGCTTCATTCACGAGCTCGGCGAAGGCGAGAAGCGGGGCAGGGCCATCCTCGGACGCCTTCAGCACGACGGTGCAGCCCGCGGCAAGGGCCGGGCCGAGCTTGACCGCCGACAGGAAGAGCTGCGAATTCCAGGGCACGACGGCGGCGACGACGCCGATCGGTTCCGGCCGTATCGTCACTTCCATATCGGCCTTGTCGATGGGAACGAACGCGCCTTCGTGCTTGTCGGCCAGCCCGCCATAATAGCGGTAGTAGTCGCCGACATAGGCGATCTGGGCACGGGTCTCGCGGATGATCTTGCCGGTGTCGCGAGTCTCGAGCTCCGCCAGCCGGCCCGCATTGGCGGCGACGAGGTCGCCGAGCTTGACCAGAAGCTTGCCGCGCGCCGTCGCCGTCATCGCAGCCCAGGGGCCGGAGCGCAGCGCCCGATGCGCGGCATCGACCGCGCGATCGACATCGGCCACGCTGGCGGCTGGCATCTTGGCCCATGGCGCGCCCGTCGACGGATCGATGCTGTCGAAGGTCGTCGTGGCCTCGACGAACTGGCCGTCCATGTAGTTTTTGAATGCGGTGCTCATCGCGGCCCCGCTTCCTGGAAAGCCGGCATCACCTTGTCGATGAAGAGCTGCAGCGACTTCTTCTTGCGCTGGTGGGAGAGGCCGCTGTCGATCCAGATCGAGTACTGGTCGTAGCCCTGGGTTTCATAAGTCTTCAGCCTGGCGATCACCTCGTCGGCTTCGCCGATGACAAGGTTCTGCCGGATCTTTTCCGGCGCATATTGCGGCATGGCCGCGATCTCGGTCGCCGTCAGCGTCTCCAATATGCCCTGGCGTACCGGCTTCTTGTTCTGGAACCAGGCGCCGAACTGGCAGTAGAATTGCGACAGGTCTTGCGTCAGGCGATCGGCATCGGCTGCGTCCTCGGCCACGAATGTATGCATCAGGAGCATGATCTCAGGCCGTGCTATCTCCGGATGGGCAGCGCAAGCCGTGTTGAAGCGCTCCATGAGGCTCGCCACTTCGCCGTCGCCGGAGGCAAGCGGCGTCACCTGCACATTGCATTTGTTGGCCACGGCAAAGTCGTGCGAGTTGGGGTCGCGTGCCGCCACCCAGATCGGCGGATAGGGTTTTTGCAGCGGCTTTGGCGACGAGGTCGTTGCAGGGAACGACCAGAACTCGCCCGAAAGTTCGAAATCACCATCCCACAGGCCGCGCAGCGCCGGGATCATCTCGCGCATGCGCTGACCCGCGCCCCACGCGTCCAGGCCGGGGAAGAGCCGCTCGTATTCATAGCTGTAGGCGCCGCGCGCAATGCCGATGTCGAGCCGGCCGCCGGTGATCACGTCGGCCATCGCCGCTTCGCCTGCAAGCTTGATCGGGTGCCAGAAGGGCGCGACGATGGTTCCGGTGCCGAGCCGGATGGTGCTGGTCTTCGCGCCGAGATAGGCGATGTTGATGAACGGGTTCGGCGAGATGGTGAATTCCATGCCGTGATGCTCGCCGATCCAGGCCGTCTCGAAGCCCGCCTGCTCGGCCAGCAGCACCAGTTCCTCCAGTTCGGCGACGAGCTCGGAATGCGGCTTCGTCAGATCCGATCGTTCCATGTGGACGAAAAGCGAAAACTTCATCGGCTTCACCTGCGACCGGATTGAAGGGCAGCGGACGGGGCGGGTCTGGCCAGCGGCCGGACTTCACCTTCCACCTCGTTGCCAACATAGACGCCAAATGCATCTTCGGTGCGTTCGCGCACATAGCGGGTCAGCATCGAGCGAACCGCCGGGTCGGCGATCCTGAGACCGGCGATCTGGTCGATGTCGACAAGCCTGACCTGGCGATCGCCGGAGGCGGGGGCGTCGACCGTTCCCCGGTAGTAGACATGCGAGCGCGATGGGTCGGCCGCATCATCCCAGACGGCAAACAGGAAGCCGAGCTGTGCGCCGATACTTTCCGCGGCAAGGCGCCCCTTGAGGCTGCGGGCATCCTGCGGCGTGCCCAGCCCGCGGCCTGCCGGCAATTCGTGGAAGCCATCCGGTGTTTCGAAGAACAGCACGCGGCCTTCGTTTTCGAGGATGGCGCCGACTTCGGTTCCTTGAGGTGCTGCCGCCAGCGCCTCCTGGCTGAGGCCCGGCGTGACATAGGTGCCGCGGCAGTAGCCGAGCGGCTGCGCGCCATTGTGGGTGAAGTCGCGCACGCGACCGATCAGGATCGAATGGTCACCGGCGTCAACCAGTTGCTCCATACCGCAATCGAACACGGCGACCGAACCGTCGATCAAGGGATTGCCGGTCTGTCCCGATTGCCACGCCACGGCGGCGAACTTGTCGGCGGCCTTGGATGCAAAGATCCCGGATTCGGTTTTTTGCGCCTCCGACAGGATGTTGATGGCGAAGCCTCTGGAGGTCGAGAAGGCCTGATGTCCCAGCGCCTTCTTGGCAATGCAGACAAGCACCAGCGGCGGCTCGAGCGAGACCGAGGTGAAGGAGTTGGCGGTGAAGCCGCGCGGTTCGCCTTCCGCGCCGATCGTCGTCACGATGGTGACGCCGGTCAGGAAGGAGCCGAGCGCGCGCCGAAATTCGGTGGCGTCGAAAGCAGGGGACGTGCCGCCGGAAGCATCCGCCGTCCTGTCGAGAAACGCCCTGATATGGTGAGTCACCTTTTCGGGCGAAGCGATTGTCATCATGTGCTTTTCGCCGCTCAGAACCAGGCATTGGCCGTTTGGCGCAAGCCGCGCCATCGCCGCCGACATGGCTGGCGTGGAATTCCTGTCTTCCGATCCGGTCATGAACAGGGCTGGGGCTGCAAGGTCGGCCAGACGCTCGACATGCTCGGTGTCGGCCCGGGCAAACAGGCGGTAGGTGCGAGCGTAACCTTGCGCGTCGACGCTTTCGAGCGCGGTGCGCGCGGTTTCGGCAGTGCCGACGAGATCGGCCGGGATCGGATCGCCGAACCAGCGGGCGATCGTCGCGGCGATGGCCTGGGGATCGCCGTGACCGCCGAGCGCGGCCGCGCGCTCGCGCACCGCCTGGGCCAGGGCCGCAGGGCGGCGGAAGACCGCGTTGAGGCAGACGACGGAACTCACTCGGGACGGCGCGCGAAGTGCAATCTCCTGGGCGACCAGCGCGCCCATCGAATGGCCGACCACGGTTACGGAAGCGAGGCCGAGATGGTCGAGCAAGGCGATTGCCTGGTCGGCGAAGTCCGCCAGCTCGGCATTTTCCGGCGGCAGAGGTGAGACGCCGTGGCCCAGCATGTCGATGGCGACGACGTCGTGGCGGTCTTTCATCATCTCGATCTGAGGCTGCCAGATCGCGGCATTCATGCCGACGCCGTGGATGAACAGCACCGGCGCGCCGGAACCGGCGCGGATGAAGCCGGTGCCATCGGGAGCCGTGCGTCGGATCAGGGCGGCGACGTCAGCCATGCAAATCTCCGACCTCCTTGAGATCCTGGTAGCGGTCGCCGATGCGGTGGTGCGGGCGGCCGCCGATGGAGGCGCCGAGCGCCACCACCAGTTCGTCGGGGGCGGGTGCGTCGCCGATCTGGAAATGCACCGTCAGATAGTGGGAGCGGCGGCCTTCGTCGTTCTTGTCCATCAGCGGAATCATGATCGGCGTGTTCGGCCCGCCGCGCAGATTGGTGAAGGCGAGATAGGTCTTGGCGCCGACGGCGCGGCGATAGTGATTGCCGAAATGCAGCGTGTGGATCAGCGCCGATGCGTGCTCGATCTCGCCTGACGTGCCGCAGATGGCGGCCTTGCCATAGCCTTCGATTGCTTCGCCGGAGCCGGCGACAGCGATGATTTCCCGCGTCAGCATTTCGCCCAGGACGGGAGCAAAGGCGCGAATTTCGGGAGACAGGTCGTCGGTGAAGCCGCGTCCGGCCCAGGGGTTGGTCAGCACCGCGGCGACGCCGATCAGGCGCAACGGCCGGGGGGCCGCCTTGCCGCCCTCGATCAAGGTGTTCTCGATGTAGGTGACGGTCTTTCGAATGGCCGGTTTCATCAGAAATCCTCGGTCGCGATGGCGCCATGCAACGCCGTCATCACTGTATCGTCTTATGGTATACCATGCTATGGAGCGCCAAGAACCTTGTCAACCGGTCATGGAATCTGTTTTGTGGCATTGCCAGGAGGCGGAGGAAAAATGTCAGACGATACGCTGCGGATCGACCGCTCCGCCAAGACGCTGAGAACGCTGGCGCTGGAGCGCATGCGCGAGGCAATCATGGACTTCCATTTCCAGCCGGGCGAGCGGCTGGTCGAGCGGCCGCTTTGCGACCAGCTTGGCGTCAGCCGGTCTGTCGTGCGCGAGGTTTTGCGGCAGCTCGAGGCGGAAGGCCTGGTGCAGATGATCCCGGGTCATGGGCCGGCCGTTGCCAAGCCCGATCTCGGCCGCACCGACGAGATCTATGAATTGCGGGCCTTGCTGGAGGGCATCGCCGCGCGAGCCTGCGCCATGTCGGCCACCGACGGGCAGATCGCCTTGTTGGACAGCGCGCTGGCCAATTTGTTCGATGCATGGGCATCGGGCCAGCCGGTCGAGGTGATGCGGGCGACGGCCAGGTTCTATGAGGTGCTGTTCGAGGCAGCCGACAAGCGCATCGCCTGGGAAATCGTCAACGGGCTGAATGTCCGCATCAACCAGCTTCGGTCCATGACCATCGCCTCGGAGAACCGCCGTGGGCCGGCGATCGCAGAAATGACCGAGATCATGGATGCCATCCGCTCACGCAAGCCGGAAGAGGCCGAGGCTGCGGCGCGGCGGCATGTCGAATCCGCCTGGCGGATCGCGCGCAACGCGCTTCGGCTCGGCTCGCTCGACTAACATCAGCCCGATCTTGCGGGCGCCATTGTCGAGCAGCGATCGGCTTGGGCTAGTTCTTGTCCACCGGCTTCGAGCGCATGCGCGAAACCGTCTCGCGCTCGGCGCGCTTGGAGCGCAGCGGCGGCAGGCCGCGGTCGATCAGGTCCATGTCCTCCAGCACCATGTCGCCCATGCGCTTGAAGGCGATGTCGAGCGCGCCGGCGCGGTGGGCCGAGCGCAGGAAACCGGGCAGCGCGCGCACCGGGTGGTCTTGAGCCAGCGGTTCTTCCGGGAAGACGTCGCTGGCGGCGACGATGTGGCCGCTGCGGACGGCGTCCATCAGCGCCGAAAAATCGACGACGCCGGCGCGGCTGAGCAGGATGAGGGCTGCCCCCTCACGCATTTTCGCAAAGGCATCGGCGCCGAGAAAGCCCTGGTTCTCGCTGGTCACCGAAGCGACGACGAAGACGAAGTCGCTCTGCGACAGCACCTCGTCGAGCGAGGCCGGCCCGACGCCGTTGTCAATGAGGATCGACGGTGGCAGCCAGGGGTCGAAGACTTTTGTCCTGGTGCGGAAGCCCGACAGCAGGCGGTTCAACGCGCGGCCAAGGTCGCCGAAGCCGATGATGCCAACATCGGCGCCCGACAGCAGCCGTGCCTTCTGGTTGCCGTCGCCGCCCCATAGCTCCTTGCCCTGCCGGAAGGCAAGGTCGGCATCGACGATATTGCGTGCCAGATTGAGCGCCATGGCAAGGCCAAGCTCGGCGACCGGCTCGGCAAACACCAGGCCGGTGGTGACGACATGGATGCCGCGCGCAAACAGCGCCTCGTAAGGCATGTTGTTGAGGAGGTTGGTCTCGACATTGAAGACGCAGCGCAGCGCCTTCAGGCTTTCCAGTGTCTCCGGCGAGATCGGTGGCTGGCCGACAATGTAGCGCGCCTCGGCGAGCACATCCGACGGCAACCCCGCGACGCCTTCGGGCGTTGTCTCGACGATGCGATATTTCTTGCGAAAAAGCGCCAACTGCGGCGGGGTGAAGATCAGGTCGAGCGTGCGGGGCTCGGGCGCGCTGATGACCAGCGGCAAAGCATTGTCGGTCATGATGCTCCTCCCGGCGCGATCATATCACGCCATTCACATCTGTGTTTTACGCAGGATTAAACGATTTACAACTGTGAAAAATCGATTTATCGATTACATCAGCGAGGCGGCAGGAGGTTACCTGCCCTCGGGAGGAGGATAATGGCGCATCGGGAGCATCGGCGTTCGTCGATCCACGACGTGGCTAGCCGCGCCGGCGTGTCCGCCGCCACGGTCTCCAAGGTTCTGGCGGGCGTCACCACGGTGAAGCCCGAAAATGCGCAGCGTGTCTTCGATGCCGTCGAGCACTTGGGCTACCGTGTCGATCCGCTAGCTTCCGACATGCGGCGGGCGAAGCGCCGCATCATCGGCGCCATCATGCCCGAATTCGAGAGCGAATTCTTCGGCCAGATGGTCAGCGAACTCGAGGGCCTCGCCGAGCAGCGCGGCTACACGCTGGTGGCTGCCTCCAGCCGTGAATCGGAAGCACGCGAGAAGGAGATCCTTGCGCGCATGCATGACTGGCGAGTCGCGGGCGTGGTGCTGGCGCCGGTGCGCAACGAGCATGGCCCGGCGGCTGGCTTCATGAAGGCCAATGGCATGACGGGCGTGCTAATCGACCGGGTGCTTGCCGACGATGCCTTCGACACGGTCTCGGCCGATAGTGCTGCCGCCAGCGCCGAAGTGGCGCGCGAACTGATCGGCAAGGGCCACCGCCATATCCTGGTCATCGGCCTTGGTCAGCAGGCGGCGACGGTGCGCGCGCGTCTTGACGGGTTTCGCGCCAAGGCGCTGGAACTGGTGCCGGACGTGCGGATCGACGTCGTGCTTTCGGAGAGCGAGGTCGAGCCGCTGCGCGCGTTGCTGCGCGACTATTTCGACAAGAGCGCCAATGGGGGCGAACGCCCGACGGCGGTCTATTCGCTGTTCCTCAAGGGCACGCTGGTGGCGCTGTCGGAATTCCGCCGGCGCGGCTGGCATT
This sequence comes from Mesorhizobium sp. LjNodule214, assembly GCF_964252735.1. Classification (NCBI taxonomy): domain Bacteria; kingdom Pseudomonadati; phylum Pseudomonadota; class Alphaproteobacteria; order Hyphomicrobiales; family Phyllobacteriaceae; genus Mesorhizobium; species Mesorhizobium sp. LjNodule214. Next base: position 809,223 of record NZ_CAXUPE020000002.1, on the reverse strand, counting down.
GCCCGGATGACATCTCGCTGGTCGGCTTCGACGATGCCGAATGGATGCAGGTGACATGGCCGGCCATCGCCGCCGTGGTGCAGCCGGTCCGGCAGATCGCCGCCCAGGCGATGGATGTGTTGTTTGCAAGGATCGATGGCGGGGAAGGCCCGTCCAAGGCGCGGCTCGAGCCTTGCAAGGTTTTGATGCGGGAATCCGTTGGCTCGCCAGGCAGCGGCCCGCATTCCGGGGGAGGAAACCGACAATAGCCCCCATTGTCGACGACAGAGTGGCGCCGCACCTGGCTTTGGCTCGTGGCGCGTGACATCAACAGGGAGGAAGACATGAAAGCATTGGTTCTGAAGATAAATCGATTTACTCTTGCCCTAGGCATCGCTCTGGCGGTTTCGGCCATCGGCGCGGCCAGGGCCGAGGACGGAGAATACGGCGTGCTGATGAAGACGCTGGCCAATCCGTTCTGGGGTGCGATGGGCCAGGGCGTCGAGGACGGCGCCAAGGAAGCCGGCGTGAAGTATTTCCAGCAGGCGGCCGAAAGCGACCAGGCGGCCGAGCCGCAACTCAACCTCTGCAACACCATGCTCGAGCGCAAGCCGGTGGCGATGATCACCGCCGCCATCAACTCCACCAATCTGCTGCCCTGCCTCAAGGCGGCGCAGGGTGCCGGCATCAAGGTCGTCGACCTGGATGGCAATCTCGATCCGGCGGTGCTCGACAAGGAAGGCATCAAGATCACCTTCCGCATCGGCTCCGACAATGTCGCGGCTGGCGGGCAGGGGGCCGAATATCTCGTCTCCAAGCTCGGCAAGGACGCCAAGGGCCCGGTGCTGGTGATCGAGGGCCTGTCCGGCAACATCACCGGCGAAAAGCGCGCCAAGGGTTTTGCCGACAAGCTGAAGGAACTGGCGCCGGGTCTGGAAGTCGTTGCCTCGCTGCCCGGCGACTGGGATCGCGGCAAGGCCGCATCGATCGCCACCGACACGCTGACCGCGCATCCCGACCTCGTCGCCATCTTCTGCGCCAATGACGGCATGGCGCTGGGCGCGGTGGAATCGGTTTACGCCGCCGGCAAGGGCGAGCAGGTGACGATCATCGGCGTCGACGGCAATTCGGACGCGGTCAAGTCGATCAAGGAAGGCCGGCTCAACGCCTCGGTGGCGCAGCTTCCTTATCTGGTCGGCAAGCAGGCGGTCGAGAACGTCAAGAAGGCGATCGCCGGTGAAAAGGTCGAGGAAAACATCGCCGTGCCGACGCTGGTGCTGACCAAGGACGTGCTCGACGCCGGCAAGGAGCCGATGCTGGAATATGTGAAGTAGGAAGGAAAAAGGGCAGTAGGGCAGTAAGGTAGTAGGGGAAAGCAAGCGGTTTGTACCGCTCGGACCAGATCTCCTATTCACTTGCTGCCTTACTGCCCTCTCTTAAGGTGCAAAGAAATGGCTTCCGAAATGGCGCAGCCCGGTTTCTGGGCTCGGGTGCAGCGCGCATCCGTCGAGCGGCTCCACATAAGGCTGGAATCGCTGGTGGTGCTGCTGGCACTCAGCGCGGCGATGGCGGTGCTGTCGCCCTACTTCCTGTCGCTCAGCAATTTTCTCAATATCCTGCTGGCGACCTCGACGATCGGCGTGCTGGCGATCGCTGCCACCTTCGTCATCGGCTCCGGCGGTCTCGACCTGTCGCTCGGCTCGGTCATGGGGCTGGCGGGCGTCGCCGGCGCTTTCGTTGCCGTCAATGTCGGCTGGCCTTCAGTATTCGCGGTCGTTGCCTGCATTCTCGCTGGTGCCATTGCCGGCTACATTAACGGACAGTTGGTCACCCGCGCGTTCGTGCCTGCCTTCATCGTCACGCTCGGCATGCTCGGCCTGGCGCGCGGGCTTGCTTTGGTCATTTCGCAGGGCAGGGCGATCTACGGTCTGCCCGCGGCCATCGTCTATATCGGCCAAGGGCGGCCGTTCGGCATTCCGATGCCGGTGATCATCCTGGTGCTGACGGCAATCGTCGCGCATTGCGTGCTCGCCTATACGCGCTTCGGCCGCCACACGCTGGCGCTCGGCGACAGCGAGGGTGCGGCGCGCGCCGCCGGCATTCGCGTCGAACACCATCGCCGCATCATCTACACGCTGTCCGGGGCGCTCGCCGGCCTTGCCGGCCTGCTGTTCACCGCACGCGTCAATGCCGGCGACCCGACCGCCGGCATCAATTACGAGCTGACTGCGATCACAGCGGCGATCATCGGCGGCACCAATCTGTTCGGCGGCCGCGCCTCGATCCTCGGCACGATGATCGGCGCGCTGATCATGGGTGTGCTGCAGAACGGGCTGACGCTGCTTGCGGTGCAGGCCTATTACCAGCAGATGGCGATCGGCGCCGTGCTGATCCTGGCCGTGTTCATCGACCAGTATCAGGTCCGCAAGGAGTCGCGCGTATGACCCTTCTGTCTCTCCACGGCATCCGCAAGAGTTTTGGTGCGGTCGACGTGCTGCATGGTGTCGACCTCTCGGTCGCGGCCGGCGAGGTGGTCGGCCTCGTCGGTGACAATGGCGCCGGCAAGTCGACGCTGATGAAGACCATCACCGGCATCTACCGGGCCGATTCCGGCTCGATCGAATTCGACGGCAAGGACATCCTCGCCCTCGATCCCGGCCAGCGCCGCGAGCTCGGCATCGAGATGATCTACCAGGATCTTTCTTTGGCCAAGCAGCAGGACGTGGCGGCCAACATCTTCCTCGGCCGCGAGCCGACCAAGAAAGTGTTCGGCCTGTTTCCGGGCTTCGTCGACAAGGCCGAGATGGACCGCCAGGCGGCGAAAATGATCGAGCGGCTCGGCGCCCATCTGCCGTCGATCAACCGCTCGGTCGGCTCGTTCTCGGGCGGTCAGCAGCAGACGGTGGCGATCGCCCGGGCGCTGACCTTCAACCCGAAGCTGGTGATCATGGATGAGCCGACCGCCGCGCTTGCCGTGCGCGAGGTGCAGAGCGTGCTCGACCTGATCCGCCGGCTGAGATCGGAAGGCATCGCCGTCATCCTGATCTCGCACCGGCTGAACGACGTGCTATCGGTCACCGACCGCATCGTGGTGCTGCGCCACGGGCGGGCCGATGCCGATCTCGTCACCGCCAAGACCAACATGAACGAAGTCGTCAGCCGCATCGTCGGCGGCGGTGATACCAGCGCCGCGGCGGCGCATGAACAACGAGGCTGACCTGATGAATACTTTTGGACTGCATACTTTCGCCATCGCCCCGGTCTGGGATCTCGCCCGCATCGAGCCGCAGATGGACCGGCTGAAGGAATACGGCATCGGCCTGATGGAAATCCCGCTGCTCAGGCCGGAAGAGATCGACACCAAGCGCACGCGCGCCTTCGCCAGCCACTACGGCGTCGAACTGATCCCATCGCTCGGCCTGCCGCGCGGGCTCGACGTGGTCGAGCGGCCGGACGAGGCACTCGATTTCCTCGAACCGGCCTTCAAGGTCTGCAACGAGGTCGGCGCCGAAGCGCTCGGCGGCGTCACCTATGGCACGATCGGCAAGACCACCGGGCGGGCGCCGACGCGCAAGGAAATCGACGGCATGTGCCGCTTCCTCGAACGGGCGGCGAAGGCGGCGAAGTCACGCGGGCTGAAGCTCGGCATCGAGCCTTGCAACCGCTACGAGACGCATCTGATCAATCGCGGCATTGACGCGACGAGGATCATCGAGCGCATCGGCGCCCCCAACATCTTCATCCACCTCGACACCTACCACATGCATATCGAGGAGGAGAGCTTTGCCGCCGGCTTCGAGGCCGCCGCACCCTTCCTTGGCTATGTGCATGTGTCGGAGGCCAATCGCGGCGTGCCGGGACGCGGCATGCTCAACTGGGCGGCCTGCATGAAGGCGATCGCCGACATCGGCTACCAGGGGCCGATCACGCTGGAAAGCATGAACCATGTCGATGTCGACATTGCCGGCGGCCTGGCGGTTTGGCGCCCGGTGGCGGAGGACCCGCGCGACGTCATCGAGGTCGGCCTGCCTTTCCTGCGCGAGGAAGCGCGCAAGGCCGGGCTCACTCTCGGATAGACACTGTCGCACCACTCCTCTCGTTTCAGTGGCGACCGAAAGCAGCGCCGGCGGAAACCATGGCCGCCTTCGCTTCGGATTCCCTATCCAGGAGGTTAGCAATCGACGACTTATTTTCATTTTACATTACCATTTCTGCATGAGAGACCAGACCAATGCGGTCGAAAACCCTGCTGGAGGCTGGGCGGCTGCTGAGGGAGGAAAGCCATGAAACGCATGCTTCTGGCCGCGGTGGCGGCAATAGCACTTAGCGGAACCGCCGGTGCGGAGACGATCAAGGTCGGCGTGGTCGGGCCGTTCTCCGGTCCCTTCGCCATCCAGGGCAAGAATTTCAAGGCCGGCATAGACGCCTGGATGGCATTGAACGGCGCGAAGGTCGGCGACGACGACGTCGAAATCGTCTATCGCGACCTTCCGGCCGCCAACCCCGCGCAGGCCAAGGCGCTCGCCCAGGATCTGGTCGTCAAGGAGAGCGTTCAGTATCTCGCCGGGTTCTATTTTACGCCCGATGCCATGGCCGTCACGCCGCTTCTCGAGCAGGCGAACGTGCCGATGGTGATCATGAACGCGGCCACGTCGGCGATCGTGACCAAGAGCCCGCTGGTCGTGCGCACCTCCTTCACGCTCTGGCAGACTTCTGTGCCGATGGCAAAGGTGGCGACCGCGCGCGGCATCAAGAAGGTCATCACCGTGGTCAGCGACTACGGACCGGGTGTCGATGCCGAGACGGCCTTCGCTACCACCTTCAAGGCGGATGGCGGCGAGATTGTCGAGTCGGTTCGCATGCCGCTTTCGACGACCGATTTCAGCCCGATCATGCAGCGGGTGAAGGATTCCGGCGCCGAGGCGGTGTTTGCGTTCCTGCCGTCCGGACCAACCACCCTCGGCTTCCTGAAGTCCTATAACGAGAACGGCCTCAAGGGAGCCGGCATCCAGTTCCTGGCGCCTGGCGACCTGACGCAGGAATCCGATCTGCCGGCGCTGGGCGATACCGCTCTCGGGGTGACGACCACCTTCCATTATTCCGTCGCGCATGACTCGCCCGAGAACAAGAAGTTCGTCGAGGCGGCGCGCGCCGCGATCGGCAATCCGGCCGAGCTGTCCTTCCCATCGGTCGGTGCCTATGATGGCATGCGAGTGATCTACAAGATGATCGAAGCGACCGGGGGCAAGCAGGATGCCGCCAAGGCCGTGGATGCGGTCAAGGGAATGGCGTGGGAGTCCCCGCGCGGACCAGTGTCGATCGATCCCGAAAGCCGCCACCTCACGCAGAACATCTACTTGCGGGAGGTCGCCAAGGCCGCGGACGGCACCTACTACAACAAGGAGATCCAGACGTTCGCGAACATGACCGATCCCGGTCTCGCTGCCGCCAAGTAACCTTGCCGAGGCGAGCCCCCAGCCGCCAGATCCATGTCCGCGGGCGGCCGTCCGCCGGCGAGCCCTCGGAGTGAGACATGCAGAGCGTGCTCAGCATCGCGGTCGACGCCCTTGCCTACGGCATGGTGCTGTTCGTCATCTCGATCGGCCTGTCGATGACGATGGGTCTGATGCGGGTGGTGAATCTGGCGCACGGCGCCTTCGCGATGGTCGGCGGCTATCTTGCCTCCTATGCGGTGCGTGATCTTGGCCTGGGCTATGTCGCCGGTGTCGTGCTGGCGGTGGCCGGCACCATCGTGATTGCGGCTCCGATCGAGCACCTGCTGTACCGCCGCATCTACAACAAGCCGGAACTCATCCAGGTGCTCATGACGATCGGCATCACCTTCTGCGTCATCGGCATCGCGAATTATCTGTTCGGGCCGACGCTGAAGACCATCCCGCTGCCCGCCATGCTGAGCGGACCGGTCGATCTCGGCTTCCGCTCGATTGCCGCGCACAAGCTGTTTGCGATCCTGTGCGGCCTCGCCGTCGCCGCGGCCCTCTGGTACCTCGTCGAGCGGACGCCCTTCGGGGTGAAGCTGCGCGCCTCGGTGGACAACGCGCCGATGGCAGCCGCGCTCGGCGTCAGGACGAAATCCGTCTATGCGGCGAGCTTCGCGATCGCGGTCGGCCTTGCCGCGTTCGGCGGCATCGTCGGCGCCGAACTGCTGCCGATCGAGCCCTATTACGCGCTGCGCTACATGGTGACCTTCCTCGTCGTCGTTTCGGTCGGCGGAGCCGGTTCGATCGGCGGCGCCTTGCTTGCCTGCCTGGTACTTGGCGCGGTCGACACGACGGGACGTTACCTGGTGCCGGAATATGGCGAGTTCTTCTTCTACCTTGCCGTGATCGCCATCGTTTGCGCGTTTCCGCGCGGCCTTCTTGGAAGGGCCTGAGGGATGAACGCCGATCGTCATGCGAGCGTTGCCGCGCAAATCGCCAGACCGCGGTTCTCTGCTTCGGCTGACTGGATTGGCATTGCGGCGATCCTGGCGGCCGCGGTTGTCGGCTATCTGCTGTTTCCCAACAATCTCGCGCTGCTCACGCGCGTCATCGGCATCGTCATGCTGGTGCTGTCGGTCGATCTCGTCACAGGCTTCTGCGGGGTGGCGACGCTCGGCCACGCCGCGCTGTTCGGCGCGGGGGCCTATGCCGCCGGCATCGCCGCCGCGCATTTCGGCATAACCGGCCCGATCGCCATGATCGCGGCGGGCGCCGGAGGCGGCGCGGTCGCCGGCCTCATATCCGGCTTCGTCGTCCTGCGCGGCCACGCGCTCGGGCAACTCGTGCTTTCGATCGCCATCGTCAATCTCTTTCACGAGGCGGCCAACAAGACCGCCAGTTGGACAGGCGGCAGCGATGGCTTGACGGACATTGCGCCCAGCCCGCTGTTCGGCGTTTTCGCGTTCGATCTTTGGGGACGCACCGCCTATGCGCTGGGGATAGCGTTGTTGGTGATCGTCTTCTTCCTGCTGCAGCGTCTGTCGCGCTCCCCGTTTGGCATGCTTTGCCGCGGCATCCGGCAGGACCCGATCCGGGTTGCGGCTATGGGCGCGTCGGTCAACAGGACGTTGCTCAAGATGTACGTCATCTCAGGCGCGGTCGCCGGCGTCGGCGGCGGCCTCAACGCGATCTCCACGCAGGTGGTGGGGCTCGACAGCCTGAGCTTCACCCTCTCGGCGCAGGCGCTGGTGATGCTGGTGCTTGGCGGCACCGGATCGCTCTACGGCGCGATCATCGGGACGGTCGTTTTCATGCTGTTCGAGGATTTCGTTTCCGCCGCCAATCCGTTCCACTGGCTGACGATCATGGGCGCGCTGCTGGTCGGTGTCGTGCTGTTTGCGCCGCGCGGCATTTTTGGCACGGCTGCACAGCTGTTCGATCGGTGGAGACGGCGATGACCGCGGTGTTCGAGGTCGAGCGGCTGAGCAAGGCCTTCGGCGGGTTGGCGGTGACCCAGGCCGTCTCGCTGACCATGGCGTCCGGCGACCGCGTGGCTCTGATCGGGCCAAACGGCGCCGGCAAGACCACTTTCGTCAATCTCGTCACCGGCCATCTGAAACCGGATTCAGGGGTCGTCCGCCTCGCCGGCGAGCAGCTCAACGGCATGAAGCCGATGCAGCGCGTGCAACGCGGCCTGGTGCGATCCTTCCAGGTCACTCGCCTGTTTCCGGAGATGACGCCGCGGGAACATCTCGCGCTCGCCGTCCTGCAGCGCCAGGGCCGTACCGGCCGCCTGTACGGAACGTTCTGGTCGATGCCTGAAGTCCTCGAAGAGATAGAGGCGCTACTGCGCACGCTTGGCCTGGAGGCGGCCGCCGACCGCAGGGTGGCGGAGATCGCTTACGGGCAGCAGCGGCTGCTGGAGATCGCCCTCGCGCTGGCGTTGAGACCGAAAGTCCTGTTGCTGGACGAACCCGCGGCCGGTGTTCCGCAAAGCGAAACGCCGCGCATCGAGTTAGCACTTGCCGGGCTTCCCGCCGATCTGGCGGTGCTCATGATCGAGCACGACATGGATCTGGTGTTCCGTTTCGCCAAACGGGTCATCGTCCTGGCCGCAGGCGCGATCATCTTCGACGGCGCGCCGGGCGACGTGACGAAGGATGCGCGCGTGCGCGAGGCTTATCTCGGGAGCTATGCCGATGACCGCAGCGCCGCTTGAGATATCGGGGCTGACCGCCGGCTACGGTCAGACCCGCGTGCTCGAAGATGTGTCTTTCGTTGCGCCTGCGGGCGCCCGGCTGGCAGTGCTCGGACGAAACGGCGTCGGCAAGTCGACGCTGCTCGCCACGATCGCCGGCCAGACGCGGCGCCATGCCGGAGAGATCAGACTGGGGGGCGTCGACATCGTCGGCAAGGACAGCGCCTCGCGCGCCTGGCTGGGCCTCGGCTACGTGCCGCAGGAACGCGGCATCTTCCCGTCGCTGACCGTGGAGGAGAACCTTTTCGTGGGGCTGAAGGATCGCCAGCGATCGGCCGTGGACGAGGCATACGCCATGTTCCCCCGGCTGAAGGAGCGTCGGCGCAATCGCGGCAACCAGCTCTCGGGTGGTGAACAGCAGATGCTGACGACGGCGCGCAGCATCCTCGGCCGTCCATCCGTCCTCATGCTTGACGAACCGCTCGAGGGACTGGCTCCGGTGATCTGCGACGAGCTCATGGCGGCGCTGATGCGGCTCGCTTCCGGCGGCGAAATGACCATCCTGCTCGTCGAGCAAAGGATCCGAGCCGCATTGGACTTCGCCGATCAGGTGCTCATCCTCGAGCGCGGCCGGATCGCCTGGGCGGGGACGCCGGCGACGCTGCGCGCCAGCCCGCAGACCATCGAGAGGCTGCTCGGCGTTGCTGCGATGCCGCATTCGGTCGCATAAAGCAATTCCAGGAAGAGCGTGCAGCGGTTTCCGTCCGGAATTGCGCAACGACAAAGAGCAATTCCCGCGTCAGGCGTGGTGGCTGGCCGCCTCGCGGATCGTCTGCAGCAGGATGGTGAAGGCCGGCGAGGGAGCGGTGTCGGTGCGCATCGTCAGGCCAACCGGTCCTTTGGTCTCCTCGGTGTTGACAGGCAAGGCGACGAAGGCGCCGCTTGATATCTCGTTGGCGACGACGCCTGCCGAGATGATCCAGACAGCATTGCTTTGGCGCATGAAGGAACGGCCGAAGGAGTCCGAGACGGTCTCGATCTCGGTCGCCGGCGCCGTCATGCCGTTGGTGATGAACAGGCGGTCGACGAAGGGGCGGATCACCGATTCCCGCGTCGGCATCAGCACCGGGAATTCGTCGAGCCGCGCGAATACGTCCTGGCCAGGCTCGAGCAGCGGATGGCCGGCCCGCACCACGAACAGCACCTGCTCGGAATAGAGATGCTCGAAGAAGAAGCCGGTCATGTTTTCCGGCGCCGCCAGCCGGCCGACGACGAGGTCGAGCGCGCCGACGCGCAATTGCTCGAGCAGCACCGCATTCTCGCCGGTGACAATCTTGATCGCGGCGCCTGTGTTCTCGCTCATGAACAGGTTCATGGCGAGCGGCATCACCCGCGCCGACACGGTGGGCAGCGCGCCGATGCGGATCGGGTGCCGGTTGATGGCGCCGTCCTGGCGGACAGAATCGACGCCGCGCTTCAGCGCCGTGATCGCCGTGCCAGCATGGCCGAGGAAGATCTCGCCGAGCCGCGTCACCCTTATGCCGCGGCCGTCGCGCTCAACGACGGCGATGCCTAAAGCCTCTTCCAGTTCGCGCAATGTTTTGGTCACCGCGGGTGCGCTGACATGCAGGAAATCGGCTGCCCGCGCCACGCTGCCTTGCCGCGCGACCTCGAGAAACGCCTGCAGGTGTCGGATGCGGATGCGGCTTTCGGCCATTGTTCGATAACCCTCAAGTTAATGAAATGCCGCAAAATATCATTTTACCGAACCAAACACCTAGTGCAATGTGCCGGTGGAGGATCGAAATCGTGCCATTCGTCAGCATCGGCGGCATCACGCTGCATCACCGCTACAGCCCGGCGACTGGTAATGCGCGCCCGATCGTGTTCATCAATTCGCTGGGCACCGACTTTCGGATCTGGGACGAAGTTGTCTCGGCGCTTGATGGTGAAATGCCTCTGCTCGTCTACGACAAGCGCGGCCACGGGCTCTCCGATATTGGCGGTGTCAACTCGATCGACGATCATGTCGACGATCTCTGCGGCCTCATCGATCACCTCGGTCTTGGCAAGGTCGTGCTGTTCGGCCTGTCGGTGGGTGGGCTCATCGCGCAAGGGTTTTATGCGCGGCGCCCCGAAGGTGTCGAAGGCCTTATCCTGTCAGACACGGCGCACAAGATCGGCACGGCGGACAGCTGGAACACGCGCATTGCAACGGTCGAAAGCAAGGGCATCCAGGAGATCGCCGACGGGGTGCTCAAAATGTGGTTCACCCCCGCCTTCCATTCGGCGCGCTCGGCCGAGCTCGACGGCTATTGGAACATGCTGACTAGGCAGGCGCTCGCCGGCTATGCCGGGACCTGCGCTGCCATTCGTGACGCTGATTTCACCGAGGCCGTGCGCCGCATCGCGGTGCCGACGCTTTGCGTCGTCGGCGACCAGGACGGCTCGACGCCGCCCGAGCTTGTGCGCTCGCTGGCCGATCTCATTCCCGGCGCGCGCTTCGAGGTGATCCGCGACGCCGGGCACATTCCCTGCGTCGAGCAGCCCGAGGCGCTCACCGCGCTGATCCGCGACTTTGTCGCCTCGCTTGCCGATGGAAAGCAAACTCATGGATGATGTTACCAAGAACCCAACCAGATACCGGACCGGGCTGTCGGTGCGGCGATCCGTGCTCGGCGATCCGCATGTCGACCGCGCTGAGGACGCCGCGACCGATTTCGACCGGCCGTTCCAGCACCTGATCACCGAGGCCGCCTGGGGAACGGTGTGGGCGCGTCCCGGCTGGTCGAAGCGCGAGCGCTCGATCGTGACGCTGGCGCTGCTGGCGGCACTCGGCCATGATGAGGAGGTGGCCATGCATGTGCGCGCCACCGCCAACACCGGCGCTTCGCGCGACGATATCTGCGAGGCGTTCCTGCATGTCGCGATCTATGCCGGCGTGCCGGCGGCCAACCGCGCCTTCAAGATCGCCAAGGAGGTGTTTTCGGAAATGGACGGAGGCAAGAGCGCCCATGCCTGAGCCCGGCTCGAACCGGATGCCGGAGACCGGTGCCTTCTTCCAGCGCGACCGGACATGGCACCCGCCGGTGCTGACGCCGGACTACAAGACCTCGGTGCTGCGCTCGCCGCAGAAGGCGCTGCTTGCCTTCGACAACACGGCATCGGAACTGACCGGCCCGGTGTTTGGGCACGCCATGATCGGCGAACTCGACAATGATCTGATCCACAATTTCGCCAGGCCCGGCGAAAGCGCCATCGGCGAGCGCATCGTCGTCTATGGGCGGGTGCTCGACGAGCGTGGCAAGGGCGTGCCAGGCGCGCTGCTTGAATTCTGGCAGGCCAATTCGGGCGGCCGCTACCGCCACAAGAAGGACGGCTATTTGGCGCCGCTCGATCCGAATTTTGGCGGCTGCGGCCGCACCATCACCGGCGAGGATGGCGGCTATGCCTTTCGCACCGTCAAGCCCGGGCCCTATCCCTGGCCGAACGGGCCCAATGACTGGCGGCCCTCGCACATCCACTTCTCGATCTTCGGCCACGCCTTCGCGCAACGGCTGATCACGCAGATGTATTTCGAGGGCGACCCGCTGATCTGGCACTGCCCGATCGTCCGCGGCATTCGCGACAAGGCGGCAATCGAGACGCTGATCGCGGCGTTGGACATGCAGGCGACGATCCCGATGGATGCGCGCGCCTATAAGTTCGACATCGTGCTGCGCGGACGGCGCGCCTCGCTGTTTGAGAACCGGCCGGGGGGCAATTGATGACGCAGCCGCTCGACCGGCTCAAGGAAAGCCCCTCGCAGACCGCGGGCCCTTATGTGCATATCGGGCTGACGCCCAACTTCTGCGGCATCGGCGGCGTCTATCAGAGTGATCTCGGCGCTTCGATGGTCAACGAGAAGACGAAGGGCGAGCGGATCGGGCTCGAGATCCGGGTGCTCGACGGCACCGGCACGCCGCTCAGGGACGCGCTGATCGAGATCTGGCAGGCCGATGCCGATGGGCTCTACAATTCGCCGGCCGAATTGCGCGGCGTTGCCGATCCAGATTTTCTGGGTTGGGGCCGCTGCCCGAGCGACATGGAAACCGGGCTCTGTGCCTTCCAGACGATCAAGCCCGGCCGCGTGCCGTTCCGCGACGGCCGGCTGATGGCGCCGCATGTCAGCCTGTGGATCGTAGCGCGCGGCATCAATATCGGCCTGCACACACGACTTTATTTTTCCGACGAGGCAAAGGCCAATGCCGAGGACCCAATCCTTGCCCGCATCGAGCAGCGCGTGCGGGTACCGACGCTGATCGCCGAGCGCAAGGGCGACAGCTACATTTTCGATGTCCATCTGCAGGGCGAGAAGGAGACGGTCTTCTTCGACAGCTGACCGTGACTGCCGCATGACCGTATCGCCTTTCGACCATCCGCTGCTGTCCGGTCTTCTCGGCGACGAGGAGGCGGCGCGGCATTTTTCCGTGGAAGCGGAAATCGCCGTGATGCTCGCCTTCGAGCGTGCGCTGGCGGAGGCCGAGGCCGAAAGTGGCGTCATCGCCAGCGATGCCGCAGCGGCGATCGCATCGGCGCTGGCCTCGTTCCGGCCCGATACCGCGAGGCTACGAGCCGGCGTCGCCAGGGATGGTGTCGCGGTGCCGGAGCTGGTACGCCAGATCAAGGCGGCGGTCGGCGAACCGCACAATGCCTTCGTCCATTTCGGCGCGACCAGCCAGGATGTCATCGACACCGCGCTGATGCTTCGACTGAAACCCATCGTCGAGCATCTCGGTCTGCTGTTGACCGAAAACATCGTGCGGGTTGCTTCTCTCGAAGAGCAGTTCGGGGGCAGGGCGCTGATGGCGATGACACGCATGCAGCCGGCAATCTCTGTTCATGTATCGGACCGTGTCAGGGCATGGCGGGCGCCGCTGCAGCGGCACCGGCAGCGGTTGTCGGAACAGTCCTCGCGTCTGCTCGTGGTGCAGTTGGGCGGTGCTGCGGGTACGCTGGAAAAGCTTGGCAAGAAGGCGGATGTCGTGCGGACAGCACTTGCCGCCAAGCTCGGCCTTGGCGACGCGCCGCAATGGCATAGCCAGCGCGACGCGCTTGCCGATTTCGCCGGCTGGCTGTCGCTGGTGACGGGCAGCCTCGGCAAATTCGGGCAGGATATCGCGCTGATGGCGCAGGCTGGCACCGATATCGCGCTGTCGGGCGGCGGCGGCTCGTCGGCCATGCCGCACAAGCAGAACCCGGTGAAGGCCGAGGCGCTGGTGGCGCTGGCCCGCTTCAACGCCACCCAGCTTGCCGGCATGCACCAGGCGCTGGTGCATGAACAGGAACGATCAGGCGCAGCCTGGACACTGGAATGGCTGCTGTTGCCGCAAATTGTGATGGCGACTGCCGCCGCGCTGCGGCTCGCCGCGGAACTCGCCGGCCAGATCGAAAGTCTCGGACACTGATGCGCACCCAAGTTTTGATTGTCGGCTCCGGGCCGTCCGGCCTGCTGCTCGGCCAGCTTCTCGCCACCATCGGCGTCGAGACGGTCATCCTCGAGCGGTCGAGCCGCGAGCATGTGCTTGGCCGCGTGCGGGCAGGGGTGCTCGAACAGGGCACGGTCGACCTGCTCGGGGAGGCAGGCACCGCCGCCCGACTGCATGCCGAGGGGTTGCCGCATTCCGGCATCTCGCTGGCCTTCGATGGACGCCTGCACCGCATCGATCTTGCGGCACTCACCGGCGGCAAGCATGTCACCGTCTACGGCCAGACCGAAGTGACGCATGATCTGATGGACAAGCGCGAGGCGACTGGGCTCGTCACGGTCTACGAGGCCGCCAATGTCGCGCTGCACGATTTCGGGGGAGACGCGCCTTTCGTGACCTACGACAAGGATGGCGTCAGCCATCGCATCGACTGCGACTTCATCGCCGGCTGCGACGGCTATCACGGGGTCAGCCGCAGATCGGTGCCCGCAAATGCACTAAAAACCTTCGAGCGGCAGTATCCGTTCGGCTGGCTTGGCGTGCTGGCGGAGGTGCCGCCGGCCGACCACGAACTGGTCTACGCCAATCACGAGAGAGGCTTTGCGCTGTGCTCGATGCGCTCCACGCACCGCAGCCGCTACTATGTGCAATGCCCGCTGGACGACCGTGTCGAGTCATGGTCGGACGATTGCTTCTGGGACGAGCTCCGGCGCCGCCTGCCGCCGCAGACCGCGGCTGCCGTCGTCACCGGGCCGTCCTTCGAAAAGTCGATTGCGCCGCTGCGCTCCTTCGTCGCCGAGCCGATGCGCTTCGGCAAGCTGTTCCTGGTCGGCGACGCCGCCCACATCGTGCCGCCAACCGGCGCCAAAGGATTAAACCTTGCCGCGAGCGATGTGCGCTATCTCTTTGCTGGGCTTCGCGAATTTTATCAGGACAAGTCGCAGGCAGGGCTCGATGCCTATTCCGGCAAGGCGCTCGCGCGGGTCTGGAAAGCAGTGCGCTTTTCCTGGTGGATGACGACGATGCTGCACCGGTTTCCTGATACGGGCGAATTCGGCCAGCGCATCCAGGAGGCCGAACTCGACTATCTCGTGCATTCGCAGGCGGCATCGACCGCGCTGGCGGAGAACTATGTCGGCCTGCCTTATTGAACCGGTAGAACCGTCACACCCGTTCGAGCGCGATCGCAATACCTTGGCCGACGCCGATGCACATGGTGGCCAAAGCATAGCGGCCGCCGCGTTCGCGAAGCTCGAGCGCCGCGGTGCCGGTGATGCGGGCGCCGGACATGCCGAGCGGGTGGCCAAGCGCGATGGCGCCGCCATTCGGATTGACGTGCTCCGCATCCTCGGCAATGCCGAGTTGGCGGAGCACTGCGATGCCCTGGGAGGCAAAAGCTTCGTTGAGTTCCACGACGTCGAACTGCTGCGGCGTCAGGCCAAGGCGGGCGCAGAGCTTCTGTGTTGCCGGGGCAGGGCCAATGCCCATGATGCGCGGCGCCACACCGGCGGCGGCACCGCCGAGGATGCGGGCGATCGGCGTCAGGCCATGTTTCTTCGCCGCGGCTTCCGAAGCGATGATGAGGGCCGCCGCGCCGTCATTGACGCCGGACGCGTTGCCGGCGGTCACTGTGCCGCCTTGTCGGAACGGCGTCGGCAGTTTTGCCAGCGCTTCGATCGTGGTGCCCGCGCGGGGATGTTCATCTTTGCCGACAACAACCGCATCGCCCTTGCGATGCGGGATCGTCACCGGCGTGATTTCTCTAGCCAGCCGGCCATTGGCTTGAGCGGTGACCGCCTTGTCCTGGCTGCGCACGGCGAAGGCGTCCTGGTCGGCGCGCGAGACGGAAAAATCCTCGGCGACGTTCTCGCCGGTCTCCGGCATGGAATCGACACCGTATTGCTTCTTCATCAGCGGGTTGACGAAGCGCCAGCCGATGGTGGTGTCGTAAATCTCGGCATTGCGCGAAAACGCGGTGTCGGCCTTGGGCATGACGAAGGGCGCGCGGCTCATCGATTCGACGCCGCCGGCAAGCATCAGTTCGGCCTCACCGGATTTGATGGCGCGCGCGGCGATGGTGACGGCATCCATGCCCGAGCCGCAGAGACGATTGACGGTCGAGCCGGGAATGACCTGGGGCAGGCCGGCGAGCAGCAGCGCCATGCGCGCGACATTGCGGTTGTCCTCGCCGGCCTGGTTGGCGCAGCCATAGACGACGTCGTCGACCGCCTGCCAATCGATACCGGGATTGCGTTCGACCAGCGCCTTCAGCGGGATGGCGCCGAGATCATCAGCGCGCACCGAGGACAGCGCGCCGCCGAAGCGGCCGATCGGCGTGCGGATGTAGTCGCAGATAAAGGCCTCGGCCATCTATGCAGCTTTCTCTTTCGCGGTTCCCTCATGCGCGACCTTGGTGCGGGCCTGCAGGTCGCGCAACGTCGTCAATTCGAGTTCCGTCGGCGCCGGCGTCTCGTCAAGTGCCTCGGCGAACTTGACCGTCCAGCCACAGGTCGCCTGGACCTGTTCGCGAGTGACGCCGGGATGCAGGGATACGACGGTGAATTCCTTGGTGACGGGGTCAGGCTTCCAGATGGCGAGGTCGGTGATCAGCAATGTCGGACCTGCCGTGTCGATGCCGAGGCGCTGGCGGTGATCGCCACCCTCGCCATGACCGAAGGAGGTGAAGAAATCGATCTTTTCGACCATGCCGCGCTTGGTCTGCGCCATGGTGATGTAGATTTCCTTCGACGAGGTGGCGATCTCCGGCGCGCCGCCGCCGCCGGGAAGCCGGGTCTTCGGATGCGCATAGTCACCGATGACGGTGGTGTTGATGTTGCCGAATTTGTCGAGTTGGGCCGCGCCCAGGAAGCCGATCGAGATGCGGCCGCCCTGCAGCCAGTAGCGGAACATCTCCGGCACTGCGACGGTGGTGACCGCCGTTTCGCAGAGTTCGCCGTCACCGATCGACAGCGGCAGCACGTCAGGCGCGGTGCCGATGGTGCCGCTTTCGTAGATCAGCGTGATGTCTGGCGCATGCGTCAGCCGCGCGACGTTGCAGGCGGCCGACGGCGCGCCGATACCGACGAAGCAGACGTCGTCGTTCTTCAGCGCACGGCTGGCGGCGATCGTCATCATCTCGTTGGGGGTGAAGCCCAGTTTTTGGTCCTCGCTCATGCCGCAGGCCTCAGATGTTCGACGCGCGCGGCGAAATCGCCGGCCGTGCTTTCGATGACGTTTGCCTGCATCCAGGCCTGGAAGCGATCGCGGTCGGCGGCGATCCCATCCCATTCGAGGTAGGCGGCGTTGTCGCGGACATAGTAGCCATACGTGTAGGAGGGATGCGAGCCGCCGGGCACGACCGATATTGCGGAGATCGTCCAATTCGGCAGCACCGTCAAATTGGGATGGAGATCAGCGAAGCTGTCGACTACTTCCTCCACCGTCACGACCGCGCGCTTTGCGGCGAGCACCGCTTCCTTCTGGATGCCGATGATGCCTTCGACCAGCACATTGCCTTTGCGGTCGGCCTTCTGCGCATGGATGAAGCTGACATCAGGGCGAATGGCCGGAACGGCGGCAAGCACCTCGCCGGTAAACGGGCAGGTCACCGATCGGATGTTCGGGTTGACCGACGCCAAACCAGCGCCGCGATAGCCGCGGAACACCGCACAAGGCAGGCCGGCGGCACCTGCCTCATAGGCGTTGGCCATGCCGGCATGGCTATGCTCTTCAATCTCGATCGACCTGGGAAAACCGTTCTCGATGGCGTCACGGGCGCGCCTGAGCAGGCCGACGCCGGGATTGCCGACATAAGAGAAGATGATCTTCTTCGCCATGCCCATGCCGATCATCTGGTCGTAGATCAGGTCGGGGGTCATGCGGATCAGGGTCAGGTCGCGAAATCCCTGGCGGATCGCCTCATGCGCCGCAGCCGTCGGGATCAGATGGGTAAAGCCTTCGAAGGCGACCGTGTCGCCATCATGCAGGTTCTCGGCCACGGCCTCTTTGAGGGGCAGGAACTTCACCATCGCGGCAACTCCGGACTTTGAAAAAGTTCGTATTGCGAACATTTGTTTGCTATGAGATACTTTTTATGCCGGATGATCGCGTGGAGTCAATCCCGACGCGGCGTGCGTTTGCGGAGGCTGGATGGAAGAGGAAGGTGTTTCGCGGGATCACGTCGGCTCGCTCGAACGCGGACTGGCAGTGATGGAAATCCTCGCCCGGCATCCCGCCGGCATGACGCTGACCGAAATGGCGGAGGAGGCGGAGCTAACCCGCGCCGGTGCTCGCCGCTTCCTGCTGACGCTGACCGCGACCGGCTATGCGACACAATCCGGCCGGTTGTTTTCGCTGTCGCCGCGGCTGCTGACCGTCGCCCGCACCTGGCTCGGCGGCGCGTCGCTGTGGACCTTCGCGGCACCCATCATGCGCGAGGTGGCGGGGCAGTTCGACGAGGCCTGCAACGCGGCGGTGCTGTCGGGCGAGGATGTGGTCTACGTTGCCCGCATTCCCGGCCGCCGCATCCTCAGCGTGTCGCTCGATGTCGGTACAAGGCTGCCGGCATATTGCACCTCGATGGGGCGCGTCCTGCTTTCAGGCCTGGCGCCGGATGCGCTGGAAACCTTCCTGGCTGAGGCCAGGATCGAGCGAAGGACGCCGAAGACCATCGTCAAACGGGATTTGCTGGCCAAGGCCATTCACAAGGCCAAGGCGGACGACTTCGCCATTGTCGACGAAGAGCTGGAACTCGGCCTGCGCTCGATTGCAGTGCCGATCAGCGACCGCATGGGGCGCACCGTGGCGGCGATCAATGTTTCGACCCAATCGGCGCGTTTTTCCGTCGAGGCGATGGAGCGCAAGATCCTGCCCGCGCTGCTTCGGGCAAAGCAGCGCGTCGAGGAGTTTTTCTTCGTCTGAGCAATAGGCCCGCGACCAATCCTGCCGCGCCGGAAGTCGGCTACGGTTTGCCCCCATCTCAGCTGAGCAGGATCTGACCACCGAGAGCACCTGTGGATTCCCGGCGATTGACGTCGTCCTTCAAATGCAATATTGAACAGGATTATACAGGTTCACTGAACAGGTACCCATATGAAGCGGCGCGCGGTTCAACTGTCTCCCGGCACGGGCAAGCCCGAGCAGATCGCCACCGTTCTCGAACATGAAATCCGCTCCGGCGTGCTCGGCTTCGGTGACCGCCTGCAAAGCGAGAACGAACTCGTCCAGCGCTTTTCCGTCAGCCGCAACACGGTCCGCAAGGGCCTTGAGGAGCTGTCCAGCCGCGGGCTGATCACCACCAAGGTTGGCATCGGCTCCTTCGTCACCTTCGACGGCAAGCCGGTCGACGACTCCATCGGCTGGTCGCGGGCGCTGGCTAATGCGGGCGCCAATGCCGAGACGCGGACGCTGCGGCTGGAGGTCATCGAGGACGCGGATCTTGCCACGCTGCTTGGCATCGAAAGCTCGTTCTTCATCGCTGTCGACCGGGTGCGCACCAACGCCAGCGACGGCCATGCCATTTCGATCGAGCGCAGCCGCCTGCCGCTGTCGCCAGAGCTTGAGGACGTGCCGCTGCGTGGCTTGCGCGAAGGCTCGCTGCACCAGACGCTGCGCGGCGCCGGCCTCATTCCCGACCATGGCGAGGAATGGGTCGGCATCGAAATGCTGAATGCCGAGGATGCGGCCATTCTCGGTTGCCCGCAAGGCACGCCCTTCCTGCGCGGTCGCCGGCTGACGCGCGCGGCTGATGACCGGCCGATCGAATATGTCACCAGTCTGCTCAACCCAGCGCATTTCGCGCTGCATATGAGGTTCTGAGCGATGCCGGACACCGCCAGGGATACGCTCGATCGTGCCATGGGCGCGCTGATCGGTGGCGCGCTAGGCGATGCGCTCGGCATGCCGACACAGCTTTTGTCGCCGGCCCGCATTGCTGAACTCTACGGCCATGTCGAGGACTTCATCGCGCCTTTCGCCGATCATCCGGTGTCCAAGGGCCTGGAGGCTGGTACAATCACCGACGATACCGAACAGGCGCTGCTGCTCGGCCGCATTCTCGTCGAATCCGGCGATCGCTTCGACCATGCACGCTGGGTCAATGCGCTGCTCGACTGGGAGCGCGACGTCAAGGCGCGCGGCAGCTATGACCTTTTGGGTCCATCGACCAAACGCGCCATCAATGCCATCAACAATGGCGTGCCGTCGGAAGAGGCCGGGCGGGGCGGCGATACGAACGGCGCGGCCATGCGCATCGCGCCGGTCGGCATCATGATGCCGCTGGGGCCGCTCGAGGCGCTGGTCGCCAAGGTGGCTGAGACCTGCCAAGCCACCCACAACACCACGATCGCCATCGCCTCGGCCGCCGCTGTCGCTGCTGCAGTCAGCCGCGGGGTTGCTGGTGGCGACTGGCGCGCCGCGTCCGACAGTGCCGTCGCGGCGGCTCGGCAGGGTGCCGCGCTCGGACACTGGGTCACCGGCGGCGACATCGCCGCGCGCATCGTCTGGGCGCAGGACCTTGTGCGCGGCAGAACGATGGCGGACGCCATCCGCCTCATTGTCGATCTGGTCGGTACCGGCGTCGCCAGCCAGGAATCGGTTCCGGCGGCCTTCGCCGTGCTCGAGGTCGCCGCAGGCGATCCCTGGCAGGCAGCCGTCATCAGCGCCAATCTTGGCGGCGATACAGACACGATCGGCGCCATCGCCGCCGGCATGGCCGGCGCCTGCGCCGGCTTTTCCCGTTTGCCGCAACAGCGCATCGCCAGGCTGGTCGGCATCGACATCGGGCAGGTTCGTACGCTCGCTACCGACCTTGTCGCGGCACGCGTGGCCAAGGCCGGCCCCGGGAAGGATGCGGCGGCATGAGCGGGCGCCTCGTCCATATCGGCAGCGCCGTGGTTGACCATGTCTACCGCATCGACGCCTTGCCCGCGCCGGGCACGGAGAAGACCGCGTCGAGCTATGCGCAGGTCGCAGGCGGCGGCTTCAACATGATGGTCGCGGCCGGCCGCACCGGCATGAAAGTGGTCTTCGGCGGCCAGCTCGGCAGCGGACCCAACGGCGACTTTTTGCGCGCTGCCTTCGCCGCCGAGGGTATCGAAACGCTGACGCCGGCGTCACCCGCGATGGACAGCGGCAATTGCGTCGCCATGATCAGCAGCGACGCCGAACGCACCTTCGTCTCCTGGCCGGGCGCCGAGAGCGTGCTCAGCCTGGCGATGATGGCGCTGGTCCGGGTTGCGCCGGGGGATTGGGTGTTCGCTTCCGGCTATACGCTGAGTTATCCCGGCAGCCGCGATGCACTGGTAGACTGGATCGAAGCGCTGCCGGTGCAAACCCCCTTCGTCTTCGACCCGACGCCGGTCATCGCGGATATTCCGCGTGCCGTTCTCGAGCGGGTGCTTGCCCGCACCAGCTGGCTGAGCTGCAACGCGACGGAGGCGGCCGAGATCGCTGGTCCAGGCAGTGTCGAGGCACTCGCCGCCCGGCTGCTGTCCAGCCATTGCCCGAAGGCCGAAGGCGTCGTCATCCGCGCCGGCGCGAAGGGCTGCTTCGTGCGGTTGGCCGACGGCAGCACGCAGACGGTTCCCGGGTTCAAGGTCGACGCCATCGACACCAATGGCGCCGGCGACACCCATATCGGCGCCTTCGTCAGCGCGCTGTCGCGCGGCGTGCCGGCATTCGAAGCGGCGCGCTACGCCAATGCGGCGGCGGCGCTCTCGGTCACCCGGCACGGCGGATCGTCGGCGCCGAACAACCAGGAGATCCAGGAATTCCTGAGCCATCACGATCGATCGTCGACCGTGCATGGCCGGAAGCAAGAGGCCACGTCTTAACAAGCCTGCGAAGCGGGCAAACAATGAGAGGAACGAACATGCGCATGCCCAAACTGACTGCTTTGTTGACGGCGACCGCCGTCTTCACCTCCGTACTCACGCTGGCCGCCAGTGCGGCCGAAGTGCACGTGCTCAACTGGAAGGGCTACGGCGCCGACGAGCCGTGGGCGATCGCCGCCTTCGAGAAGGCGACCGGCAACAAGGTCGTCAACGACTTCTTCAATTCCGAACAGGAAATGCTGACCAAACTCAGGACCAATCCGGGTCTCTACGACGTCGTCATGATCAACGCTGCCTTCAACGACCAGGCGATGGCGGAGAAGCTGATCCAGCCGATCGATGTGTCGAAGCTTTCCAACTATGCCGACATCAGCCCGGACAAGGCCGGTTCGCCGATGCTCGACCATGACGGCAAAGTCTATGGCGTGCCGTGGGTGTGGGGTCTGACGGCTCTGGCCATCAACGAAAAATCCTTCGACAAGCCGCCGACGAGCATCGCCGAGATGTGGGATGCCGCGCACAAGGGCCGTGTCGTCATCCGCGACGACGCTGTCGAAGCGGTCCAGTTCGGCGCCATCGCCACCGGCCAGAACATCAACGACATCAAGGATATGGAGGCGGTCAAGGCGAAACTCACCTCGCTGATGCCGCAGATCAAGACGTTCTGGAGCTCGGAGAACGACTGGAACCAGATGGTCGCCTCCAACCAGATCGACATCGGCACCTATTGGAGCGGCTCGGCCGACCGCGCCAAGACCCATTTCAAGCTGCCGGTCTCGCTGGTCATCCCGCAGGAGGGCGCCGTCGCCTGGCTCGATGCCTTTTCCATCCCGGTCGGTTCCAAGAATGTCGAGGGCGCCGAGGCCTTCATCAACTACATGATCGACCCGACATTCTATGTCGAATGGGTCACCAAGGTCGGCGCGCCGGTGTCGGCCAACACCAAGGCGGTTGCCGCTCTTCCCGAAGACTCATTCAACCGCAAGGTCATGGGTGACCCCGAGGTGGCCAAGCGCATCCAGTTCCAGGCGCCGATCACCGACGCGCAGCGCGAGGCCTATCTGGCGCTGTGGCAGCAGCTCAAGGTCGACGTGAAGTAAGTCGACGTCGGACCAGCCGGCGATCCTCGCCGGCTGGTCCTTCCGATCCTGGGGAGGAGAGGCATCATGGCAGCACAGGTTGCGACCGCGTCGCGCAGCGGGCTGAGATCGGCCCTGCCGCTGCTTGCGCCTGCCTATCTGTGGCTGACGGTGGCGATCTTCCTGCCGCTGTCGGCAATGGTCTTTTTCTCGTTCATGACCGACCTGCCGCTGTCGGGAAAGCCGTGGGCGTTCACGCTGGGCAACTACGCCGCCTTCTTCTCGCAAAGCCTCTATCTGACGCTGCTTCTGGCCTCGCTGCGGCTCGGCCTCGAGGTGACGCTATGGTGTATCGTCATCGGCTATCCCGCCGCCTACGTGCTGGCCAAGGTGCTGAAGGGGCGAAGCCGCGAGGCGATCTTCCTGCTCGTCATCCTGCCGTTCTGGTCCAACGGGCTGGTGCGCATCTTTTCCTGGGCGATGGTGCTGCGCGAGGGCGGCATTCTCGACACCGCACTCAATGCCGTGCTGCCGTTCAAGATCAACATCGACCTGATGTATTCCTATCCGGCCGTCATCATCGGCCTGGTGCACTCCTACGTGCCCTACATGGTGCTGACCTGTTATCTCACGCTGCAGGCCATCGATGACTCGCTGATCGAGGCCGGGCGCTCGCTCGGCGCGACGCGGCTGCAAGTGCTGAAACGCATTATCATCCCGCTCTCGATGCCGGGGCTGGTCGCGGGCGCAGCGCTCATCTTCGTGCCGGTCGTCGGCTCGTTCATGGAGCCGCGCATCCTCGGCGGGCGCACCGGTACCTTCTACGGTACGGTGATCGAGGACCAGTTCGTCGCCGTGTTCAACTGGCCGCTTGGCGCAGCCTTGTCCTTTATCCTGCTGGCTGTGGTGCTGGTGATCCTGGCGGTCGCCTCGCCGGTGCTGCGGAGGGCTGGCTGATGGCGACGACACGCATCCTCGAAGGGCTCGGCCGGTTCTACATCTGGCTGCTGCTCGCCTTCCTCTATCTGCCGATCATCATCATGGCGCTGATGTCGTTCAACGTCTCGCCCTTCTACCAATTGCCGTTCGAATGGACGACGGAATGGTACGCCTCGCTGTGGCAGAACGACCAGCTGATCGCGGCCACCTGGAACAGCATCGAGATCGCCGTCATCACCACGCTTATCTGCACCGTGCTCGGCTCGGCGGCGTCGCTGGCGCTCTACCGCTACGACTTCCGCGGCAAGAAATTCCTGCAGGCGCTGCTGTTCCCGCCGATCGCCATTCCGTGGCTGATCACCGGCACGGCGATGTTGATCTTCTTCTTCGGCGTTGGCATCGGCCGCGGCCTGTTTGCCATCCTGCTCGGCCATGTCGCGTTGGCGCTGCCCTATGTCATCGTCGTGGTGTCGGCGCGGCTGCAGACCTTCGCGCCGGAGCTGGAAGAGGCGGCGCGCTCGCTCGGCGCCAATCAGTGGCAGGTGACGAGCCGCGTGACGCTGCCATGGATCATGCCCGGTGTGATTGCCGGCGGATTGTTCGCGTTTGCCGTGTCGTTCGATCAGTTCGTCGTCTCCTACTTCTTGTCGACGCCGGGACAGACGACGCTGCCGGTCGAAATCTATGCTGCGATCCGCAAGGGCTTTACGCCCGAGATCAACGCGGTCTCGACGATCATCATCGCCGTGTCGATGGCGCTGATGCTGCTCACGGCGCGCTTCTTCAAATTCGGCGGAGAGAAATAATGGCCGGCGTGCAGGTATCGAACGTCTCCCGCAGCTTTGGCGCGCACAAGGCGCTGGACGACGTCTCCATCGATTTCGCCGATGGCGGCTTCTATGCGCTGCTCGGCCCGTCGGGCAGTGGCAAGACCACGCTGCTGCGGCAGATTGCCGGCTTCGACTTTCCCGACTCCGGCCGGATTGCCATTGGTGGCGAGAGCGTCGAGCGCGTGCCGGTCGAGAAGCGGCGTATCGGCATGGTGTTCCAGAACTATGCGCTGTTTCCCAATATGAGCGTTGCCGACAACGTCGCCTTCGGCCTGTCGGTGCGTGGCGAGGCCAAGGCGACGATCGCGGCCGAGGTGCAGCGGGCACTGAACCTGGTGCAACTCGGCAAGCTCGGCAGTCGCCGGCCGCACCAATTGTCGGGCGGCCAGCGCCAGCGCGTGGCTCTCGCCCGTGCGATCGTCACCAAGCCGCGCGTGCTCTTGCTCGACGAGCCACTCGGCGCGCTCGACAAGGCACTGCGCGTCGACATGCAGATCGAATTGAAACGCATCCAGCGCGAGATCGGCATCACCACCATCTTCGTCACCCACGACCAGGAAGAAGCGCTGACGATGAGCGACCGCATCGGCATATTGCGCGATGGCAGGCTGGTGCAGGAAGGCCCGCCCGAGGAGATCTACGATCAACCGAAGAGCGAATTCGCCGCCACCTTCCTCGGTGACGCCAACATCTTTCGCGGCGACACCACCGGTAACGGCATCAGGCTCCCCGATGGCACGGCGATTGCTGCAGGCGCGGGCGCAAAGCTCTCCGCCGGCGCCAAGGCCAGCTGTGCCGTGCGGCCTGAGCGCATCCGTATCGCCACCGATGCCGGAGCTCAGGATGCCGCCAATGCGAACATGCTGAAGGGCCAGGTTTCCAAGCGCATCTTCGCCGGCAACAACAGCACCTATTTTGTCGAGCGCAACGGCCAGACGCTGAAGGTCATCGTCCAGAATACCGGCATCGACAGGCTGGCCGAGGGCCAACAGGTGGTGCTGCGCTGGACGCCGGAGAGCACGGTGCTGATCGCCACGAGCTAGCGGGCAATGTCCGCGTGGCCGATCGGCCCCGATGTCGGAACTGCCGCTGTCCTTTCCTGATGGGAAATGATGGTGCGGGCCTTGGCCGATTCAGAGGCCATGGCGTTATATCCAGTCCTCGACGGGAGGAATGGATGGCAAGCATGGGTTTCGAACCGGATGTGAAGGTTCGCACCAGCGAATACCGGATCGGCTGCATCGGCGCCGGCATGATCATGGCCGAATGCCATCTCGCTGCCTACGAGGAGGCCGGGTTCTCGGTGGTGGCGATCGCCTCGCGCACCAGGGCCAGTGCCCAGAAGGTGGCCAAGCGCTGGGGCATCCCGACCGTCCACGACACGCCGGAACAACTGATCGCGGATCCAGAGGTCGAGATCGTCGATCTTGCCTTTCCGCCCGACCAGCAGCCGGCGCTGATCCGCCATGCGCTGAAGCAGAAGCACATCAAGGCGATCCTGGCGCAGAAGCCGCTGGCGCTGTCGGTCGAGGAGGCGGTCAAGCTGCGCGACGAAGCGGCGAAGTCCGGTAAGATCCTCTCGGTCAACCAGAACATGCGCTACGACCAGTCGATGCGCGTGCTGAAACAGATCATCGACAGCGGCGCGCTGGGCGACATCGTCTTCGCGCAGATCGACATGCACGCGATCCCACACTGGCAGACCTTCCTTGCCGACTACGACCGGCTGACATTAGCCAATATGAGCGTGCATCATCTCGACGTGCTGCGCTTCCTGTTCGGCGATCCCCAGGAGATCACCACCTTGACGCGCAAGGATCCGCGCACGCGGTTCGAGCACTCCGACGGCATCACGGTTTCGACGCTGCGTTTTCCCTCAGGCGTGCTCGCCGTATCGCTCGAGGATGTCTGGTCCGGTCCGCGCCAGGAGGGCTATCACGACGACCAGCACATCAACTGGCGTGTCGACGGCACCAAGGGTGTGGCCAAGGGTACGATCGGCTGGCCGAAGGGCGTGGCATCGACACTGACCTATGCCTCGACAGAGACGACAGGCGGCGAATGGGTGACGCCCCGCTGGGACACGATGTGGTTCCCGCATGCCTTCATCGGCGTGATGGAACAGCTGGAGCATGCCCTGAAGACCGGAACGCCACCGGCGCTGTCCGTCGCCGACAACGTCAAGACCATGGCTCTGGTCGAGGCCGGCTATCGCTCCATGGCGGAAGGCCGCACGATCAAGCTGTCCGAGATATCGACTGACTGAACATCTGGCCGCTGAATAGCGTGGCGGCTGAATCGCTTACCGGGAGGACTTCACCTCATGATGCAAGCAGGTATCTTCACAGGCTATTTCCCCTACGAGTTGGAGGAAGTCGCAAGGCGCATCCGCGCTCTCGATTTCAACACGGTGCAGCTCGACCTGCATTTCAAGGATATCGACCTCTCTGCCGGGCAGATCACGAAGGACAAGGCAAGAAAGGTCCGTGACACATTCCGCGACCACAATTTGCCGATCTGCTGCGTGTCGGGCTACACGAACATCATCCATCCCGACAAGGCCGAGCGCGAGAGGCGGCTTGCCTATCTCAAGGAGATCATCCGCAACGCGCGCGAGTTCGGCAGCCCTTACGTGATCTCGGAGACCGGCACCTACAACACCGAGTCCGACTGGGTGCATCACCCCAGGAACAAGACCGAGGAAGGGTTCGAGGAATGCCGCAAGGTGATCTCCGATCTCGCCCAGACCGCCTATGACCATGGCGCGGTGTTCCTGCTCGAAACCTATGTCAACAACGTCGTCGGTTCGGTCGAGGAGACGGTGAAGATGTTCGCCCAGGTCGACCACCCCGGCCTCGGCCTGTTGATGGATCCGACCAACTATTTCGAAGCGCACAACATCGACCGCATGGACCAGGTGCTGAACCAGGTGTTCGACACGCTGACCGACAAGATCAGGATCGCGCACGCCAAGGACGTCAAGCGCGCGGGCAGCGACAAGTCGGAGAAGCATGCCGACATCGGCGACGACGACGCGCATGAGGGGCTGACGTTCCGCGGCGTCGGCGAGATCGAGCTGCCGGCACCCGGTCTCGGCTCGCTCAACTATGACCTTTATCTGAAGCGGCTCAGCGAGAAGCACCCGAACATCCCGGTCATCATCGAGCATCTGACCGAAGACGACGTGCCGCGCGCCAAGATTTTTCTGGACGGAAAGTTCCGCGCCAACGGTCTTTGATGACCGAACGGGAGCTCATGATGGCGGCTGGCAAGACAAAGCGCGATTACAGCCTGGTCGGCGAAAGCACCCGCCGGGCAATCGAGACCGGGCTGGCCTCGGCCGAGTGGTATCACACGGATGTATCCCGCAAGGCGATGAAGGAGTTGATGCAGCGTTCCGACGGCCCGGCGATCCGCGACACGATCATCTGGATCGCCGCCATATTGGGCTCCGCCGCCGGGATCATCTGGTTCTGGGGTTCCTGGTGGGTCGTGCCGTTCCTGTTCGTCTACGGGGTGCTCTACGGCTCGTCCAGCGATTCACGCTGGCACGAATGCGGCCACGGCACCGCCTTCCGCACGCGCTGGATGAACGATGTCGTCTACCAGATCGCCAGCTTCATGGTGATGCGCAATCCGGTGGCCTGGCGCTGGAGTCATGCCCGCCACCACACCGACACCATCATCGTCGGCCGCGACGCCGAGATCGCGGTGATGCGGCCGCCGGACCTCTTGAAGGCGGGACTAGCCTTCACCGGCATCCTCGATTTCCGCTACTCGCTGCCGGCACTGGTGCGCCAGGCGTTGGGCAGGCTGTCGGACGACGAGAAGAGCTACGTTCCCGAGATGGAACAGGCCAAGGCCGTCACCGCCGCGCGCTGGCATGTCGCCATCTACATCGCGACGATCGCTCTTGCGATCGCGCTGAGGTCATGGCTGCCGCTGGTGCTGATCGGCCTGCCGCGCCTCTATGGCACCTGGCATATGGTGATGACCGGCCTGCTGCAGCATATCGGGCTCGCCGACAATGTGGTCGACCACCGGCTGAATACCCGCACCGTCTACATGAACCCGATCAGCCGGTTCATCTACTGGAACATGAACTATCATGTCGAACACCACATGTTTCCGATGGTGCCCTATCACGCGCTGCCCAGGCTGCACGAGCTAATCAAGCACGATCTGCCCGTGGCGAACCCATCGATATGGCATGCCTATCGCGAGGTCTGGCCGGTCCTGTTCAGGCAGCTCAAATACGAGGACTATTACCTCAAGCGCGAATTGCCGCCGACGGCCAGGCCCTATCGCGGCGAGTTCCACGAGGTCGATATGTCGGCGGCGGCAGAATAGTTTGACCGTGGCTCACCCGGTCGCGCGGGCCAGAACCACGAGGAGGCGGAAATGGCGGAATGGGTCGAAGCGTGCGCCGTGGACGATGTCGACGAAGAGGATGTGATCCGCTTCGATCACGGCGGCCGCACCTTTGCGATCTACCGCTCGCCGGACGATCAGTTCTTCGCTACGGACGGGTTCTGCACGCATGAGAAGGCGCATCTCGCCGACGGTCTCGTCATGGACGAGATCATCGAATGCCCCAAGCACAATGGCCGCTTCAACTACAAGACCGGGCAGGCCAGGGGGGCGCCGGTGTGCGTCAACCTCAGGACCTACCCGGCCAAGGTCGAGGCCGGCAAGGTCATGATCGAGATCGATTGATCGCCCGCACCAAACGACAAGGAACCCAGTTCGATGAGCCGTAAGAGACCGACGATCGCAGATCTGCGCGCCATGAAGGGCAAGCGGCAGCTGACCATGCTGCGCGTGCTTACGATGGACGAGGCCGAAGCCGCCGAGCGGGCCGGCGTCGACATCGTCTCGGTGCCGCCGGAACTGGTGCTCAACCCTCAGTATCGCGATGCGGCGCCGAGCCTGTTCACCATGCCGGGCGAGAACTTCTTCGAGATCGGCACCGCAGACGATTTCGTGCGCTGGGCGTTCCGCCTCTACAAGGCCGGCGCCGACGCGGTCTATTGCAGCGCCGGCTACGCCACAATCAAGCGGATGGCGGACGACGCGATCCCCGTCATCGGCCATGTCGGCCTGATCCCGTCGCGCGCCACCTGGACTGGCGGCTTCAAGGCCGTTGGCAAGACCGCCGATACCGCCATGCAGGTATTCGAGGCGGTCAAGCAGTTGGAGGCTGCAGGCGCGATCGGCGCCGAGATCGAGGTGGTGCCGGTCGAGGTGGCCAAGGCGATCTCGGAACGCACCTCGCTGATCATGCTGTCGATGGGGGCAGGCACCGGCTGCGACGCGCAGTATCTGTTCGCCGAAGACATACTCGGCCAGAACCGCGGCCACATGCCCCGCCATTCCAAGCTCTACCGCAATTTCGCCGCCGAATACGACAGGCTGCAGGCGGAGCGCATCGCTGCCTTCTCGGAGTATGTCGCCGACGTCAACAGCGGAGCGTACCCGGAAGACAGGCACATCGTGCACATGGACCCGAGCGAACTCAGCCTGTTCATGAAGAGGGTCGATGGCGCGGCCTGAGCGCGCGGGCCTGCCTTGGTTCGGCTCACTGGCCGCAGTTACGCCTGCCAACCGCCCTTGGCGAGCGCGGCGTAGAGCGCCTCGGCCTCGACGCCGAGCGGCCTGTCTTCGGTGAGTTTCGGCACGTGCGCGCGCACCGCCGCATGGATCACGCCGGTGGCCGGCGTCAAAGTCAGCCCATCGCGCAGGTCTATCGCCTGTGCGGCGGCTATCAGTTCGAAGGCAATCAACCGCCGCCACAGCGCGATCATGTCGGCGCATTTCGAAACGGCCAGCAGAGTTTGCGTGGCATGGTCCTCGACGCCTTCCGACACAGGCAGAAAGTCCAGCATCACCGGATTGGCCTTGTGACGGATGGCGGCCAGGATCGCCGCCACCGTCTTTTGCAACGGCACGAAGCCGGCCGAGGCGCCGCCGAGCGGCGAGAGATATTTGGGCAGGCCGTTGCGGCCCGAGCCGGTAAGCTGGATGAAGCGGGCGGCGCAGGCCGCCGCACTTTGAGCGATCGCCAGGCCCAGCGTCTCGAAGGCCAATGCCAGCGACGCGGTGTGGAAATTGCCGGTCGACAGCACAAGTTCGTCTTCGCCCAGCACCAGCGGATTGTCGGCAGCCGAATTGAGCTCGATCTCGGTCGCCAGCCGCGCGTGATCGATCGCCTGGATCAACGCGCCGTGGATCGACGGCATGCAGCGGATCGACAGTGGATCCTGCAAGGTCGTCGGCGCGGGGGGCTCGTGGCGGGCAAGCAGTTCGCGCAGGCCTTTTGCCGCCAGCTGCTGGCAGGCGGCAGGCCGTGCCAGATGCAGGCGCGGATCGAGGATGGTGTGGTTGGCGCCGATGCCTTCCATGGTCAGCGCGCCGGCCTGCTGCTGTTGCGCGAAGGCGGAGAGCGCGTCGGTGAGCGCCAGCGCGCTGCTGCCGGTGGAGACGGCCGAGGCATTGATCAGCGACAGCCCGTCCTTGGGCGCCAGGCTGACGGGGGCGAGGCGCGCCATCATCAGCGCCTTGGCCGAGGGCATGCGTCGGCCCTGATAGTCGGCTTCGCCTTCGCCGATCAGCATGCGGCCGAGTGCTGCCATGAGCACCAGATCGCCAGTGCCGATCGAAGCCAGCGACGGCATGACCGGATGGACACCGGCATTGAGCGCGTCGAGCAAGGCCACGAAAACATGCGGCGACAGGCCGGAGCCGCCCGCCGCAAGCATCGCCACCCGGGCAAACATGACGGCGCGCACGGTTTCGAAGGGCAAAGGCTCGCCGACCGCACCGCTGCGGCCATCGAGGAGCTGGCGCTGGAAGGCGCTGGCGTCGCCGCTGACCGACGTGCCGAGATTGGCGCCGAGCCCGGTGTTGAGACCGTAGATCTGCTGGCCGGCGGCCGCTGCGTCATCGAGCACCTTGCGCGCCTTGACCAGCCGCTCCAGGACGGTGGGCGTGACCTCCACCTTGCATCCCTCGCGGGCGACGGATGCGACGTCCTCGATGCTGACGCCGGCGCCGGTGAGAACGAGCGGGCTCATGCGAAACGCAACCTTTGGCCGATGCCTTGCGCCTGGGCCTTGGCCAACATCGCCTTGCCGAGCGCGATGTCGGAGAGCGACAGGCCGCGATGCCAGAACAGGATCGTCTCGCCGTCGCTCTGGCGTCCGGCTTTCAGCCCGGCGGCGATCTGGCCGAGCTCGGCATGCAGCGTCTGCTCGCTCAGCCTTCCCGTCTCGACATGGGCGCGGAGCGAACCGAACTTGCCGCCCTTGCACTGACCCCAGTCGTCGACGACGATCTTCTGCATGATGTCGGTCAGCGACAGCTCCACTGCGCTCATCGTGCCGTAGGGTACGACCAGCGCGCCACGCTTGATCCATTCGGTCTTGAGCAGCGGTTGCGGTTCCGGCAGCCGCGAGGCTTCGACGACGATGTCGGCACCTTCCACGCAGGTCTTCCAGTCGGCCACCGCCGTGACCGGCTTGCCAAGGTCGGCCGCCAGTTTGGCGGCAAAGCCGTCGCGGCTTTCGGGCCTGCGCGAATGGACGCGGATCTCGTTGAAGTCGAAGAGATGATCGAGCAGGCGCACGTTCCAGTAAGCGGTGCCGCGCGCGCCGATATGGGCGAGCACCTTCGATGTCTTCTTCGCCAGATGTTTCGCGCCGATGGCGGTGATCGCGCCGGTGCGCATGTCGGTGATGACGGTGGCGTCCAGGATCGCGCGCGGCGTGCCGGTGCGCGGATCGAACAGGTTCAGGATACCGAACTCCGAGGGCAGGCCGTGCTTGTAGTTGTCGACATAGTCGCCGACGATCTTGACGCCGGCCGCGTCGAGCGGCGCGACGTAGCCGCGCAGAACATTGAAATGGCCATGGAAGGACGGGTCGGGCTCGAGATGGACACGCGGCTCGATCACCGTCTGGCCGTTGCCCTGGGCGACAAGCCCGGCCTCGACCGCGCCGATGATTTCGGCATCGGTCATGGCAAGCGCCTCGATGTCGAGGGCGTTGAGGTAGTCGATATAGATGGGCTTCATGCGTGCGTAGTCCCCGGGGAGCCCCCTTCATGCATAGCAGGCGGCGAGGCGA
Organism: Mesorhizobium sp. LjNodule214; assembly: GCF_964252735.1. Lineage (NCBI taxonomy): Bacteria > Pseudomonadati > Pseudomonadota > Alphaproteobacteria > Hyphomicrobiales > Phyllobacteriaceae > Mesorhizobium > Mesorhizobium sp. LjNodule214. The sequence goes on along the minus strand of NZ_CAXUPE020000002.1, from coordinate 776,834 downwards.
CACGAAAGTTTGTTAGTCGATATCTGGACGCAGTCGGCCAAATGCTGTTCAAACCGGTTCGTCATGACTGCCATCCCCGAAAGTGAAGTTTCGCCAAAAGCGGCCACGAATTCGCGGCGTGTGGCGCTGATCGTCGCCATCGCCTTCTTCATGCAGCTGCTGGATTCGACGATCATCTCGACCTCGCTGCCGCAGATGGGAGCCAGCTTCGGCGTGCCGGCGGTGGCGATGAGCATCGGCATCACCGTCTACATGCTGACCATGGCGGTGTTCGTGCCGTTGTCCGGCTGGCTGGCAGACGGTTTCGGGGCGCGCAACATCTTCCTTGTGGCGATAGCGCTGTTCACGCTGGCCTCGATCGCCTGCGGCTTCTCGGAGAATTTGACCGAATTCGTCGCTGCGCGCGCGGTGCAGGGCCTCGGCAGTGCATTGATGACGCCGGTCGGCCGCATCCTGGTGCTGCGCAACGCCTCCAAATCGGAATTGCTCAACGCCACCGCGCTGATCACCTGGCCGGCGCTGTTTGCACCGGTGGTCGGGCCGGTGCTTGGCGGCTTCATCACCACTGCGCTCTCCTGGCACTGGAACTTCTTCATCAACATTCCGCTTGGGCTGGCCGGCCTGGTGCTGGTCGCCCGCTTCGTTCCGGGCGACCGCGAAGCCGACCCCAAGCCGCTCGACTGGCCGGGCTTTTTCCTGACGTCGGCGGGGCTCGCATGCCTGCTCTACGGTCTCGAACGCATCGCGCATGCGGAAGATGGCGTCTTGCCGACCGTGATGCTGCTCGCCCTTGGCATGCTGGTCGGCTGGCTGGCTGTGCGCCACCTGTTGCGTACGCCGCATCCGCTGCTCGACCTTTCGTCGTTCAAGGTGCTGACCTTCGCCCTCTCGACACTATCGGCCGGCACCATCTTCCGGGTGGCGATCAACGCCACGCCGTTCCTGCTGCCGCTGCTGTTCCAGGTCGGCTTCGGCCTCAGCCCGATCGATGCCGGCATGATGATCCTCGCCTATTTCCTCGGCAATCTCGGCATGAAGGCGGTGACGACACCGACGCTGAGACGCTTCGGTTTTCGCTCGGTGATGGTCGTCAACGGCGTGGTCGCCTCTCTGTCGATCATCGCCTGCGCGGCGATCTCGCCGCAGACGCCGCAGGCGCTGGTGGTGGCGCTGATGCTGATCGCCGGCCTGTCGCGCTCCATGCAGTTCACCGCGCTCAACACGCTGGCCTTCGCCGACATCGCGGCCGCGCAGCGCAGTTCCGCGGCGACACTGTCCAGCATGCTGCAGCAGGTGGCGATGCTGTTTGGCGTCGCGGTCGCGGCGGCGATCCTCAATTTGTCACAGATCGCCAGAGGCCGACCGGAACTCGATCTCGTCGACTTCCGGATAGCCTTCCTCGCGATCGGCATGATCGGGCTGGTGGCCGCGTTCCGTTTCCTGGCATTGCCGCGCAGTGCTGGCGCCGAAGTTTCGGGCCATGCGCTGGAGAATTGACGTCGAATTTTCGCACCGGCGCAGACATAAATCTCGGTTCCCGATTGAAGTGACTCGCCCGCCCTTCGGGCCCCACAAGGGGAGAAGGTAAGGCGTCGCGCTCACACCGGCCGATACACCCGCTCAGCCGTGTTCCAGAAGATATCCGCCTCTGCCCCCGCGCCATGTTTCGCTACTGCTGCGCGGTGCGCCTTGATCAGTTCGGCGTGGCTGGTCCAGAGTTTCTCGACCGGAAAGTTCGAGCCGAACATCAGGTGGTCCGAGCCAAGGATATCGATCGCATTGTCGACGATGTAGCCGATCAGCGCCGGGTCGTTGCGGTGGACGAAGGTGCCGAGGCCGGAGAGCTTGGCGTAGAAATTCGGCGCGGCGGACAGAGTGCGCAGGCCGGCCTTCCAGGCCTCCGTGGTTTCCGGTTCCATGCCGGTCAGCATGCCGGCATGGGTGAGAATGAAATTCGTCTCCGGGTTCTCGCCGACCAGTGTCAGCCCGTCCTTCATCTGTGCCGGGAAAAGCTGCAGGTCGAAGGACAGGCCATAGTCTTTCAGCCGCGCCACATTTGCCCGCACCTTGGGGTCGATGACCTGGTCGGCCGAAGCGGCGAAGCGGAAGGCCGGCGTTTCGTGCCAGTGCAACTGCATGCGCACGCCGCGCAGCAGCAGATATTTTTTCAACCGGTCGATCTGATGGCGGACATCGTCCACCGTCATGTCGGCGTAACCGACGATGGCATGCGGCCAGCCGGTATCGTCCGCAGTCTTCTGCAGGAAGGCGACCTCGTTTTCGAAGTCTTCCTTCGCCCAGTTGGTCTGGACATAGATGGCCTTCTCGACGCCGGCGCCTTGCTGGTCGGCCAAGAATTCCTCGATCGGGTAGTCGCGGCGGATCGGTTCATAGGGGCCGAAGATGCGCGGCACCATCGGTCCGACCAGCCAGGGCAGGTCCTTTTGGCGCCAGATGTGGAAATGCGCGTCGATCGCTTTCTGCATCACGAGACCCTCTTCCAGATTGCCGCGGCCGTCGGGGCAGGGCGGGCGAGCGACAGGATGAAATTGGTGAGGTTTTTCACCGATGAGCCATCGACCAGGTCATCGAGCACCGGCAGGATAGCGCGCAGTGCCGCCGTCGCCGGGCGGAAGCGCGCATCGCCGGCGAGTGGCGTTGCCAGCGAAAGTCGGAAGGCCCGGGCGCTCAACCGACGCATGGCGGTTTCGAGATCGGCGTGATCGCCACGCTCCAGTGCGTCCGACAGGATGACTACCGCCGCCCCGCGCGCAAAAGCGGAAAAGCGCGGCACCGAGAGGAAGGCGAGCAGCGTCGGTCCCATGCGGGTGCCTCCGTCCCAGTCGTCGACCTGCGCTGCCGCCCGGGCCAGCGCCTGGTCGCGGTCGCGGATGCGTAGCGCCCCGGTGATGCGGGTCAGCCGCGTGCCGAAGGTGAAGATCTCAGCGCGGCCCGCGCCCTGGACTGCCGCGTGCGCCAGTTTGAGATAGTCCGCCGTGTGGAGTTTCATCGAGCCGGAGACATCGATCAAAAGCAGCAGCTTGCGCGGCACGGTCTGGCGGCGGCGCAGCAGCGGCGAAGGGATGTCGCCATCGGCACTGACGATTTCACTCAGCGACCGGCGCAGGTCGAGCGTGCCGCGCGAACGGGTGCGTACGGTGCGGAAGGAACGGCGGGCGGGCAAGGCGGAGGCGAGCTTGCGGCGGAAGAGGGCGAGGCTGTCGCTGTCACGCTGGAAGTCGCGGCTGCTCAACTGTTCGATCTCCGAGGAAAGTTCGCCGCCTTTCTCCTGGAGGGCGGTCTGGTTCTCCTTCTCGCGCATGCCGCGATCATCCTTGATGCGGGTTTCTTCGTCGTTTTCGCCGTCGATCGAAGGGCGGACGTCGCCATAGAAATAGCTGCGAAAATGCGCCTCGAATTCGGCGCGGCGGTCGGGCGAGGGGGCAAGCGTGGCCAATGCTGCCTCGCGAATATCGGCCATCGAGCGCGGCCCGAGCAGCGTCACCGCCTGCATGAAGCTGGAGATCTGCTCCGGCGCGATGGCAAAGCCGCAGTGGCGCAGCAACCGGCCGAAGCCGAGCATGGGTTCCGCGGCGCGGGATAAGTTCGCGGCGGGTCTCACGCCAGCGCCTCCTCGACGATCCGGCCAAGCTCCGGTGCTATCGCAGACAGGTCCTCCTCGTCCTTGATCAGCACGCCGATGGCGCGGCGGAAGGCTTCGGGCCACGGGCTGCCGCCCTTTTCGAGGATGGTGGCGGCATTGGCCCATTCGACCGCTTCGGCGATGCCAGGGGGCTTCGCCAAGGGGCGGGCGCGGATCGACTGCACGGCGTTGGCCACGGCCTGCGCAGTCGCCTCTGCCACGTCGCCGGCGCGCAGCATGATGATCTCGGCCTCGCGCGCGGCGTCGGGATAGCCGATCCAGTGGTAGACACAGCGCCGGCGCAGCGCTTCGGCAAGCTCGCGAGTGCGGTTGGAGGTCAGGATGACGATCGGCTGCGTGGCGGCGCGGATGGTGCCGCGCTCGGGGATGCTGATCTGGAAATCGGAGAGGAATTCGAGCAGCAGGGCCTCGAATTCATGGTCGGAGCGATCGATCTCGTCGACCAGCAGCACGCGCTTGTTGGGCGCCCGCAGCACCTGCAGCAGCGGCCGGGCGATCAAAAAACGGTCGTCATAGATGTCGATCTCGTGCTCGCCGGCATGGCGGATGGCGAGCAACTGGCGCTGGTAGTTCCACTCGTAGAGCGCATGCGCGGCGTCGATGCCCTCATAGCATTGCAGCCGCACCAGTTCGCGGCCAAGCAGTTCGGCGATCGCCTTTGCCGCCTCCGTCTTGCCGACGCCGGGTGCGCCTTCGAGCAGCAGCGGCTTGCCCAGCCGGATCGCCAGGAAGATGGCGGTCGCCAGGCTGTCATCGGCCAGGTAGCGCGAGGCGGCGAGCCGCGATGCCACCGCCTCGGGCGAGGGCGCGACAGTCTCGGCGCTTGGATCAGGCATTTCGACCCTCAGCCCGCGGCCTGCGCCTTGAGCGCCCGCAGGATGCGCTCCGGCGTGATCGGCAGCGTGTCAATGCGCACGCCAACGGCGTCGAAGACGGCATTGGCCACGGCCGGGATTTGCGGATTGGCGCACATCTCGCCCGGCCCCTTGGCGCCAAACGGTCCGTCGGCCGACGGCCGTTCCAGCACGATGATCTCGGTTTCGGCAAGATCGCCCGGCCCCGGCATCAGATACTGGTTGAAGTCGGTGCCGCCATGGTCGCGGTTCGGATAATAGGGCTCGGTGGTCTCATAGAGCGCGTGGCTGATGCCCATCCACGAACCGCCGACCAATTGCTGCTCGACCATTTTCGGGTTCAGTGCGCGGCCGATCTCGAAGATGTTCTTGACTGTCAGCACGGTGACTTCGCCGGTCTCGTCGTCGACCTCGACCTCGGCCACCGTGCAGGCATGCGCGTAGCAGGTCGACGGCTTCATCGCGCCGGTCTCTTTCTCCGGATAGGAGCGCGGGATCAAAAACATGCCGCGGCCGGAGATCGAGCGGCCGCGCTTGAAATGCGCCGACAGCGCGACGTCGAAGATCGAGATCGACTTCTGCGGCGCGCCCTTGACCAGGATGTTGCCCTGGCCGTCTGTCTCGAGGTCGGTGGCGTTGACCTCAAGCTCTTCGGCCGCCACCTCCAGCATCACCTGGCGGGCTTCCTTGGCGGCCTGGATAACGGCATTGCCGGCGCGGTGGGTGCCGCGCGAGGCGAAGGTGCCCATGCAGTGCGGGCCGGTGTCGGTGTCGGCGGTGTCGACGATGACGCGGTCGGTCGGCACGCCGATGGTCTCGGCGCAGATCTGCGCCATGATCTGCTTCATGCCCTGGCCGAGATCGACTGAGGACAGCGTCACCATGAAATTGCCGGTCGGCGTCGAATGCACCAGCGCCTGGGTCGGGTCGCCGCCGAGGTTCATGCCGGTCGGATAGTTGATCGCGGCGACGCCGCGTCCGCGCCTGATCGCCATCTCAAGCTCCCTTCGTGTAGGAGGACATGGCCATGTACTTCTCCGCCACTGGCCAGTTGGCGGCGCGCGAGGCTTCCTGCATGCATTCGATCAGCGCAGCGCCCTCGGTCGGCTGGCGATGCGCCTTCATGTCGCCGTCGCGATAGGCGTTGATGAAGCGGAATTCGAGCGGATCCATGCCGATCAGCCGCGCCAGCTTGTCCATCTGCACCTCCAGCGCGAAGTCACCGATGGTGACGCCGAAGCCGCGCATGGCGGAGGAGGGGGTGCGGTTGGTGTAGACGCAATAGGTGTCGATCCAGACGTTGGGGATCGTATAAGGGCCGGGATAGTGGGCGGCGCCCTTCTGCGCGCCATAGGGTGAATGGCGCGAATAGGCGCCGGCATCGGTATAGCCGGTCACCTTGCGGGCGACGATGCGGCCATCCTTCATGACGCCGTCCTTGATGACGACCTTCTCGGCGGCGCGCGGCGAGGAGATCTGCATCTCTTCCTCGCGACTGTAGATGAAACAGACCGGGCGTCCGGTTAGTTTAGCACCGAGGATGGCGATCGGCTCGACGATGACGTCGACCTTGCCGCCGAAACCACCGCCGACCGTGCCGCCGACGAAATGCAATTTGCTGCCCGGCATCTGCAGGATGATCGAAGCGTTGTCGAGGGTGAAGAACATCGCCTGCGTGTTGGTGTAGCAGGTGAAGCGGTCGTTGCTCTCGGGCACCACCACGCAGCCCGTCGTCTCGGTCGGCGCGTGCTCGATCGGCGAAGACTGGTAGCTCTGTTCGAGGATGTGATCGGCTCCGGCGAAGCCAGCCTCGACATCGCCGAAGCGCACCTTGCGGCATTCACCGCTGTCGTAGAGGTAGTGGTTCTGGCCATGATACTCGTTGACGATCGGCGCGCCAGGTTTCAGCGCCTCCTCCATGTCGAACACGGCCGGCAGCACCTCGTAGTCGACCTTGACCTTGGCGGCTGCCTCCTGCGCGGCGCGCTCGGTCTCGGCCAGCACCGCCACCACGGCCTCGCCCTTCCAGCGCACCTTGCCGTCGGCGAGCACGGTTTCGTCCTCGGGGCCGATCTGGATCAGGATCAGGATGGTGTAGACATTGTGCGGCACATCCTTGGCGGTGAGGATCTTCACCACGCCCGGATGCTTTTCGGCTTCCGAGGTGTCGATGGAGCGGATGCGGGCGTGATGGTGCGGGCTGCGCACCATCTTTAGGTGCAGCATGCCGGGAAAGTTGCGATCGGCGAAATAGGCGGTCTTGCCGGTGACATGACCAGGGGAATCGAGCCGCGGCCGGGGCTGGCCGATCTCGTTGAGGCCGTCCTTGCGGACATCGGCGAAATAGCTCTTGCGCAGTTCCATTTTGCTTCCCTCAGGCCGCGTTCTGCGAATTGGCGCGCGCGGCGGTCAGCACCGCCTGGATAATCGGCTCGTAGCCGGTGCAGCGGCAGATGTTGCCCGACAATGCCTCGACCACTTCCTCGCGGCTGGGGTTGGGCGTGTGGTCGAGCAGCACCTTGGCGGCCATGATCATGCCCGGCGTGCAGAAGCCGCATTGCGTGGCGAAGGCATCGAGGAAGGCGCGCTGCAGCGGATGCAACACACCGCCTTCGGCGAGGCCGGACGTCGTCCGGATGTCGGCGCCATTGCAGGTTTCTGCCAGCGTCAGGCAAGAGAGCCGGAGTTCGCCGTCAATGATGACCGAGCAGGCGCCGCAGGTGCCCTGATGGCAACCGCCTTTCGGTGAGGTGTCGCCGATCTTATCTCTCAGCGCGTGGAGCAGCGTCGTGCCGCTGTCGACGAATTCGGCCTTTTCCGAGCCGTTGAGCGTGAACTGAACCGGGACCTTTGCCATTTTTTCCTCCCAGCGCGCCTGCCCGAACCATCGGGCAAGCGCGCGCCCCCCGACAGTGATTAGCCAAGCAGCAGCCGGCCGAGATGGACTGGCAGGACTTGCGTGCGATACCAGGCGCTGGCGATCGGATCGGTGATCGGCGACGTGCCTTCGGCGGCGACGGCGAGTGTCGGCGCGATCTCCTCGGCAGTCAATTTGCAGCCGAGCAGCGCCTTCTCGGCCGCCCTGGCGCGCATCGGCCGGTCGGCCATGCAGCCAAGGGCGATCCGTACGGACGTCACCGTGCCGTCGGCCGTCCGTTGCAGATGCGTGGCGATGCTCAGCACCGAAACCCCTTTCGGCTTGACCCGCGACACTTTGAGAAAGCGGAAGCTCTCCGCGCGGGGCAAAACGAAGGTGACCCCGGTGACGATGGCGCGGCTGGTGTCGCGCCCGGCCAAGAAGGTCTGGATCGGCACCTCGCTGTCTTCGGTGACAATAATGGCATCCAGCGCAAGCAGCGCGACGGTGAAGTCGCCATAAGGCGCCGGCGCGAACAGATTGCCGCCGACGGTCGCCATGTTGCGGATCGCAGGACCGCCGACGGCGCGGGCGGCAGGTGCAAGCTGTGCGAGGTCCGGATCGCGGGCAATCGCCGCCATGGTAACCGAGGCGCCGAGCCGCACCTCGCCACCGGAAGCGGTAATCGCCGACAGGGAGGGTTCCGTGACGCGGACAAGGCTGGACACGGAAACATCGCCTTCATTCGCCGCGCGCACGACCAGCGTGCCACCGCCGAGATAGCGCGTGCCGGCGGCCATCAGCGCTGCATTGGCATCCTTCACCGCCGAGAACGTCTGGAGGGTAAGCGCCATGGCACGCTCCTTGTTTCAGCCCAGTTCAATTCAGCCTTGCCCGGCGAAGTGGGTCTTCAGGGCATTGAAGCCGCCCTGGAAAACGTTGGCGCCCATGCCTTCGGCGAGCTTGTCGGCCTCTTCCAGAGCCGCGTCGAAGCTCGCCGTCCATTCGGCATAGGTGCGATCGCCGTCGGTGACGCGCCGCAACTGCAGCGTCGCCTTGTGGTTGGTGATCGGCTGCGGCGTTTCGAGGATAGAATAGCTGACGAGGAAATTCTGGTCGGAAAAATCGAGCAGCTTTTCACGGATGCGAGCGCCGCTGACGAGCTGGAAATTGCGCACGCAGCCGATCGCGCTTGCGTCCTTGCCGTCCTCAATATGGCTTTCGACCATGCGCGGGTGCCAGCTAGGCAGGCCGTTGAAGTCGCGTATCCGCGCCCAGACCTTTTCGACCGGCGCGTCGATGACGCTGGATATGGTGACCTTGGCCATAAGCTCGTTCCCTTGCGAACACATCTGCATCAAGGGTAGGGCGGTGCGCCCGGCAGTGCTTATCAATGCGTCTTGAGCGCGTATCAAATAGTCTGAAAAAGGGCCCGCCCGGTTCAGGCCGCTGCCCGCGCGGCCTCGCGGTAGAGCGTCGGCGGGACGCCGACATGGTCGCGGAAGAAGCGCGAGAAATTGCCCTGGGTGGTGAAGCCGAGATTGCAGGCGACCGAGATCAGCGGCGCCTCCGACCACTGCAATTGCCGCACCGCTTCCTCCATGCGCAGCGTGTTCCAGTAGACGTTGGGCGTCAGATTGGTCTGTTCCTTGAACAGGGCGAAGAAATGCGGCCGCGACAGGCCGACGCTGCGCGCGACGTCGTCGAAGCAGATGCGCTCGCAGACATTGGCCTTCATCAGCTGGATCGCTTTGCGGACACGGAAATCCTGCATGGTGTTGACGCGGCCGCGCGACACTAGCGGAGCTGAGGCATCGGCGGCGTCGAGCACGCTGTCGATGAAGCGCTCGATCTCGTAGTTGGCGACGTCGTCGATGCTCTCATTGTCGCTGAGGTGATCGAGCAGGCTGGCCGCCGCCTGATGCAGCCACGGCTCCAGCGTGATCGCCGCCTTTGCGAACAGCGGTGCCGACGAGTGCAGGTCGCGGCGCAGGCGGGCCCAGTCGGGATCGATGTAGAAGGCAAGGAACAGGCCTGGCCTGCCGTCGTGGGACAGAGCATGGCTGTGCGGCTGGAAGGAGTTGATGCCGGCGGCGGTGGTCGGGCCGAGCCGCACCGTCTCGCGGCCGATGGTCATCTCGCCGGCCGTGCCTTCCAGCCAGATGATGAGATGGGCCTCGACATGGGCATGGGTGACGAAGTCATTGGCGACATTCAGGACAGAAACATGTCCGAACCGGCCCCAGTAGAGCCTGATCGCTTCCGTCATGGGTATATCCTCCCGCAGGCGACTGGCCTCCCTTCGCCTGCAGGGGGATAGTGCGGCGGACGCCGTGCCTGCGTCAAGGCGCGGGCACGGCGGGTCCAGCCTGCCTTGGTTCGTGGCGGCGGATTTTCAGACTGAGCGATAGGGCCGGATGGGAATGACGGCCAGGAGCAAGAGCATGATCCCGAAAAGTGGGAACCGGTTTTCGGAAAAGATCATGCTCAAACAAAAAGATAGAGCCCCATCGGGATGGAACAGGCTCTAATCGTTGCGCCTGAAGTTGCGGATGCGGTCGAACAGCACGGCCAGCAGGATGGCGCCGCCGATGAACACGCCTTGCCAAAAGGCATTGATGCCGAGCAGGCCAAGGCTGTTGCGGATCACCTCGATCAGCGCCGCGCCGACGATGGCCCCAAAAGCGGTGCCGACACCGCCGGCAAGATTGGCGCCGCCGATGACGGTGGCGGCGATCACCTGAAGCTCCATGCCTGTGCCGAGATTGGTGGTGACGGCGCCCAGCCAGCCGGTCTGGATGATGCCGGCGATGCCCGCCGCCAGCGCCGAGATCATATAGACCGCGACCTTGATCTGGCGCACGGGAACGCCGGTCAGCGTCGCCGCGTGCTCATTGCCACCGATGGCGAAGATGTGGCGGCCAAACTTGGTCCAGCGCAAGGTGAAGCCGGTGATCAGCGCCAGCAGGATCATGTAGAGCACCGGGTTGGCGATGCCGAACACCCAGGCGCCACCGCCGAGTGCCAGAAGCTTGTCGTGGTCCGGTCCGAACTGGAAGACGACCGTGTTGTTGGAGGCGACCATGGCCAGACTGCGCGCGATCGACAGCATGCCGAGCGTCACCACAAAGGGCGGAAAGCCGAGATAGGCGATCAATATGCCGTTGAAGGCGCCGATGATCAGTGCCGTCGCGATCGAGACGGCGATGCCGACCTCGATGCCGTAGCCGGCATGCATGGTGACCGCCAGCACCATCGAGCACAGGCAAAGCACCGAGCCGACCGACAGGTCGATGCCGCCGGTGATGATGACGAAGGTCATGCCGAGCGCGATGATGGCGACGAAGGTGATGTTGCGGGTGATGTTGTAAAGGTTCTTCTGCGTGGCGAAGGCATCGGTGGCAAACGACAGGAACAGACAAGCGAGGATGACGGCGATCACCACCCAAAAGGTCTGGCTGGCAAATATCCGTGACAGCAAGGTGTGCTGTTTCTGCGCGATCGTCTGATCAAGGGTGACTGCCATTATCGACCTTTCCTGGCGGCGGCGGACCGCACCAACCCGGCGCATTCGCAACTGCGAAATTCCCAATGCACCAATTTCACAATACCTGTTCGATGGCGCCGGTGATCAGCCCGGTGACTTCCTCGGGCGAACTCGACGCGATCGTCTTGTCGGCGACCTTCCTGCCGCGCCGCATGACGATGACGCGGTCGGCAACGTCAAAGACGTCGGGCATACGGTGGCTGATCAGCACGACCGCGATGCCCTGGTCGCGCAGATGGCGGATCAGGTTCAGCACTTCGGCTACCTGGCGCACCGAAATCGCCGCCGTCGGCTCGTCCATCAGCACGATCTTGGCCTGGGACAACATGGTGCGGGCGATCGCCACCGCCTGCCGCTGGCCACCCGACATCTGCTTGACGAGGTCGCGCGGTCGGGTCTCCGACTTCAGCTCGGCGAAGATCTGACCGGCGCGCTTGTACATCGCGGCATAGTCGAGGATGCGGAACGGTCCGACACCTCGGCGCAACTCGCGACCGAGATAGACGTTGGCGGCGGCGGTCAAATTGTTGCACAGCGCCAGGTCCTGGTGGACGATCTCGATGCCGTGCTGGCGCGCCTCCACCGGCTTGTGCAGGATCAGTTCCTTGCCGTCCATCTGCATGGTGCCGTGGCTCGGTCGGAAATTGCCGGCGATCATTTTGACCAGCGTCGACTTGCCGGCGCCGTTGTCGCCCATCAGGCCGACGACCTGTCCGGGCTCGATCGACAGCGACACGTCGTTGACCGCCTGGATGGCGCCGAAATGCTTCGAGATGTTGGTGAGTTCGAGAACCGCCACCAGCCTTCATGCCTCCCATGTTTCCAGCCTGCGGCTCCGCCGCGGCCTCGCTCTCCCCAGCTCCTCCCGGGGACGGCGATTTCACGCATTTACGCGAATGCTCATGCAAGCGTCAATCATTTGTCGGACGAATTGAACGCATGTTTTTCCAAAAATCCGTTTTGTAGGACAAATAGCAATTGACGTTGGCAGCGCGCCGATATTAGCTAAGCGTCGGAGGAGATTATGCCGATCCATCGGCCGGTTCGCCCGATGGGATCAGCGGAGGTTATGGGTCCCGGGACTCGGCAATGCCCTTTTGGGGGGCGCCGTCCAGGACCGCATCTGGAAATGCTTATCGACCTGGCCTTGCGGCAAGAGTGCTCGTGAAACGACCCTTCTGTCATCGCTCGGTCCGGGTTGATCTGTGTGGCGGGCACGCCGTGCCCGTCTGTTTCAAGGGAGGACTGACATGAGGAAATCACTTTTGCTCGCCGCTGCCGCCGTCATGGCGTTGGGCGCCGGGCCGGCTTTGGCCAAGAAACAGCTCGTTATCGTCGTGAAGGGGCTCGACAATCCGTTCTTCGAAGCGATCCACCAGGGCTGCGAGAAATGGAACAAGGAAAACGCCAGCTCGGAGTATGAATGCTTCTACACCGGTCCGGCTTCGACCTCCGACGAGGCCGGCGAAGCCCAGATCGTGCAGGACCTGCTGAGCAAGCCCGATACGGTGGCGATGGCGATTTCGCCGTCCAACGCGCCGCTGATTGCGCAGACGATCAAGACCGCCAATCCGTCGGTTCCGATCATGACCATCGACGCCGACCTTGCCAAGGAAGATGCGGCGCTGCGCAAGACCTATCTCGGCACCGACAACTACCAGATGGGCTTCAAGATCGGTGAGTACATCAAGAAGGGCAAGCCGAATGGTGGCAAGATCTGCACCATCGAAGGCAATCCGGCGGCCGACAACATCCTGCGCCGTGCGCAAGGCATGCGCGACGCACTGTCGGGCAAGGAAGGCCTCGCCGCACTGGCCGGCGAAGGTGGCTGGACCGAAGTCGCCGGCTGCCCGGTGTTCACCAATGACAACGGCGCCGCGGGCGTGCAGGCGATGACCGACATCCTCGCCGCGAACCCGGATCTCGACGCTTTCGGCATCATGGGCGGCTGGCCGCTGTTCGGCGCTCCGCAGCCCTACCGCGACCTGTTCAAGCCGATGGCCGACAAGATCGCCAGCAATGCCTTCGTCATCGGCGCCGCCGACACGCTCGGCGACGAAGTGGCGATTGCCAAGGAGGGACTGGTGACTGCGCTGGTCGGCCAGCGGCCGTTCGAAATGGGCTACAAGGCGCCATCGGTGATGATCGACCTGATCGAAGGCAAGGCCGTCGCCGATCCGGTGTTCACCGGTCTCGACGAATGCACCAAGGACACGGTCGAGACCTGCATCCAGAAGTAGGCCTCGATCTTGGGGCGCCCTTCGAAGGGCGCCCCGTCACTCCTCAGGAATAAGGACAAGGCAGCATTGTCGGGGCGGCATGCTCCGGCTTTGACGCGCCCACAGGTTTTGCTTTTCGGCAACGATATAAGCGAGCGCGGACAATTCCGGACAGTTTCCCAGCGACAGACTGCCGATGCCGGAACGCCGATGCCGGACGACAAGTCAAGAAAGCGATCCGCCAGGGCAGGGGCGCCAGCCAGCCCCCCTCCAGCCAGCCCTCCCGCTGTCGCCGTTCGACGGCCAGATGTTGCATGGAACCCGGGCTCCAGCGTGCATGCCTCGCTGGCCAGCGAGATCGGTCTTCGGATCGTGCGTGGCGACTATCCGCCGGGCACCATCCTGCCCAACGAGGCCAAATGGTCGGAAACTTTCAATGTCAGCCGCTCGGCGGTGCGCGAGGCGATCAAGATGCTGATGGCGAAAAGCCTTCTGGCCTCGCGCCCCAAGATCGGCAGCTGGGTAGAGCCGAAGGAGCGCTGGAACCTGCTCGACCGCGACGTGCTCGCCTGGTACGCGACCGCTCCGGATCGCGAATTGTTCCTGCGCACCGTGCAGGAATTCCGCCACATCATCGAACCGGAAGCCAGCGCCTACGCCGCCATGCGGCGCAGCGAAGAACAGATGGCGGAGATCAGCCAGGCCTGCCGGGAGATGGGGCAGGCGACGAATTTGCAGGAGCGCACGCGCGCCGACACGCGCTTCCACCTTGCCATCCTGCGTGCTTCCGGCAACGACCTGCTGGTGCCGCTCGGCGTGCTGATCGAATCGGCGCTCGACCACCTGTTCGTGTTCGTCACCCGCGAGACCAGCGACCAGCGTCTGGCGCAGAAACTGCACGAGGCGATCGAGAAGAACATCCGGCTGCAGCGGCCTGATGCGGCGCGCAACGCCGTGCGCAGGCTGCTCGCCAACACCGACGAAGTGATCGGGCGATCGCGGCGGTGACACGCTCGCGATCTCAAGGAGAGCGCCTCAGATCGCCTGCTTCTTGCCGTCCTTGCTCGGCATCAGGTCGACGCCGTTGACCTTGGCGACATGCGTCGCCAGCATCGGCACGAACTGTTCTGCTGGCCCGGCGGCGAAGGCGCCGGCGAATGAATTCTTGGTGGCGTTGCCGAGCGGATTGGCGATGCCGGCAGCGCCCGCCATCGATTCCAGATAGGTGAGGTCCTTGAAGGCGTTGGCGATGGTGAATTTATGGGCGTCTCGATCGCCTTCCAGCGTCCAGCGCATGAAGGTCTGGTAGAAGCCGCAATCCATGCGGCCGTTGCGGATGACACTGTCGAAACGCGGCGGCGAGATGCCGACCTTTTCGGCCAATGCAAGCGCTTCGGAATAGATCGCCGCATAGCCCAGCGAAATGAAATTGTTGAGCAATTTCATGCGGTGGCCGTCGCCGGTGCCGCCGATATGGACGATGCGCCCGGCCCAAGTCTCCAACACAGGCTTGATGCGGGCGAAGAGCGCGTCGGAGGCTCCGACCATGGTGTCGAGCGTGCCTTCCCAGGCCTCCTTCGGCGTGCGGCTGAGCGGCGCGTCGACATAGTCGACGCCAAGCGCCTCGAGCTCGGCGGCAAGGGCTATCGTGGAGACCGGATCCGATGTCGAGCAATCTACGACGACAGAGCCTTTCTTCAGGCCTTCCTTCAGCCCGCCGGGGCCGCGTATGATGGCCTCGACCTCGCGCGATCCGGTGACGCAGATGAAGACGATGTCGGATGCGGCGGCGACCTCGTTCGATGTCGCCGCTTCCTTGGCACCACGGCCGAGCAGGTCCTCCGCCGGCTTGCGGTTCTTGCGGCCGAGGAATGTCAGCGCATAGCCCTTGTCGACGATGTTCTTGGCGATGCCGTGCCCCATCAGGCCAAGGCCGATGAAACCGATCTTCTCGCGGGCGGCAGTCGTGCTCATGTCGTTTCGTCCTGTCTGGAAATTATCGATAATGGCGCCGGCGTTCTTGCCGCATGCGGTTGCAGAATGCAATATTGTCTGACAATACACATAATCCCCAAGCAATGTGGAGAGCAAAATGACGAAGCGGATCATGTTCACCGGCGGCAGCGGCAAGGCTGGACGCCATGTCGTGCAATATCTTGTCGAGCATGGCTGCCAGGTGCTCAACATCGACACCAAGCCGCTCGACAATCCCAAGGTGCGCACTTTGATCACCGACATCACCGACAGCGGCCAGGTGTTCAACGCGCTGTCCAGCTATATGGGCCTGCACGAATTCGACCCGTCCCTGCGTCCGCAGCCGGTCGATGCCGTGGTGCATTTCGCCGCCATTCCGCGCATCATGATCACGACCGACAACGAGGTGTTCCGCATCAACGCGCTCGGCACCTACAATGTCATCGAAGCAGCGGTGAAGCTCGGCATCCGCAAGGTGGTGATCGCCTCCAGCGAGACGACCTATGGCGTGGTGTTCGCCAACGAGCCGCGCGACCCCAAATATTTTCCGCTCGACGAGGAGTACGACGTCGATCCGATGGACAGCTACGCGCTGTCCAAGGTCGTCAACGAGCAGACGGCGCGCGCGTTCGCGCAGCGCAACAGCACCGACATCTATGCCTTGCGCATCGGCAACGTCATCGAGCCGCATGAATATTCGCTGTTCCCGAAATGGTTTGCCGATCCGGGCCTCCGCAAGCGGATCGCCTGGAGCTATGTCGACGCGCGCGACCTTGGCCAGATCACCTTGCGCGCCGTCGAGAAGGACGGGCTCGGCTACCAGGTGTTCAACGCCGCCAATGACGACACCTCGTCCGATCTGCCGACCGCGGAGCTTTTGCAGCGCTTCTACCCCAACGTGGCGGTCAAGGCCGAACTCGGCGAATACGAGACGCTGCTCTCCAACCGCAAGGCGCGCGACATGCTCGGCTTCCGCCCCGAACATAGCTGGCGCAAATACGTCAAATAGGCCCGGCAGGGGCATGATACCGGACTGATCTGTGCACAGCCGCCCGCATTGCGCTCCGGCGCATGTCGGCGGCTTGACAGCTTTCGAAATCCAGACTTTGTGAAACACATGCGGGACGGCAAGCCGAACAGCGAAAAGACACCGGCGAAGACGGCATCCGCCGAGCGTCCGGCTGCCGTTCGCCGGGCCGATGCGGCGCGCATTCCGGGCTCCAGCGTGCATGCCTCTTTGGCCAGCGAGATCGGTCTTCGGATCGTGCGCGGCGACTATCCGCCAGGCACCATCCTGCCCAATGAAGCCAAATGGTCGGAGACCTTCGACGTCAGCCGCTCGGCGGTGCGCGAGGCGATCAAGATGCTGATGGCCAAGAGCCTTCTGGCGTCCCGCCCCAAGATCGGCAGCTGGGTCGAGCCGAAGGAGCGCTGGAACCTGCTCGACCGCGACGTGCTCGCCTGGTACGCGACCTCGCCCGACCGCGAAGTGTTCCTGAAGACGGTGCAGGAATTCCGCCACATCATCGAGCCGGAGGCGACCGCCTATGCCGCCATGCGGCGCACCGACGAGCAGATGGCCGAGATCAGCCAGGCCTGCCGGGAGATGGGCGAGGCCCCGAGCCTGCAGGAGCGCACGCGCGCCGACACCCGCTTCCACCTTGCCATATTGAGGGCTTCCGGCAACGACCTGCTGGTGCCGCTCGGCGTGCTGATCGAATCGGCGTTCGATCATCTGTTCGCCTATACGACGCGCGAGCTGGACGACCTGCAGCATGCGCAGAAGCTGCACGAGGCGATCGAGAAGAACATCCGCCTGCAGCGGCCGGATGCGGCGCGCGCCGCGGTGCGCAAGCTGCTCGCCAACACCGACGACGTCATCAAGTCGAGATAGGCGCGAGCCCGGACCGGCATCGCCCGTCGCCGCCAGCGCCAGACTAAGGTCCGAGTGGTCGCTGCGTCACTCTATTCGCCTGATCCCACAGCATCTTTCTGCACAATTCGCCTGAACTCCCGAGGAGTCATCGAATAGTGCTTCTTGAATGCGCTGCAGAAATGCGCGGTGTCGCTGAAACCTGTTTCGTAGGCGATTTCGGTCACGCTGCGCCGCCGACTGTTCAGGAGTTCGCGCGCCGCCATCAAGCGAATCTGTCGCCAGAACGCTGCAGGGGCCATCTGCAGGTCGGCATGGAAGGCGCGGTTCAATCGTGTTTTTGTGGCGTTCAGCGATAGCGCCAGATCCTCGATCGAACATGGCGAATCGATGCGGGTCTCCATCGTCTTCACGGCCTCCACCGTCAGCCGCGCGGCGCTGCCAAGGGCTTCCTCGTAGGGCTTCGCCTTGAGGACGATGCGAGATTCTTCCGGTTTGAAGAGAAGATAGTTCAGTGCTTTTCGAGCCCGGCCCGCATCACTGTATCGCGCGATCAGGAACGCCGCGATGTCGATGGCGACGATGCTGCCCGGGCATGTGATGATGTTGCCATCGATGACATAATTCTGGCTCGTCGCTGGATTGCTGTTTGGGAACCTGCTCAAGAACTCGCCCAAAGTATCGAAATGCAATGCGCATTCGCGATGCTCCAGGAGCCCTGCCTGTGCCAGGACGAAGCTGCCTGTGCATAGACCGATAAGAGGGATTCCGCGGGCGTTCACGGCACGAAGATACTCAAACGTCGCCGGATGAATGCCTGCAAGATCAGGTATCAAACCGCCACACACCGCGATGCAATCGTAGACCTCGGGATCGTCCAGGTTCCCTGCCGGCGTCATTTCCAGTCCGCAGCTGGCGCGCACGGGTGACGGCCCCGCCGCGATGAAGTCCCAGGCGAAATAGATCTGGCGGCTATGGTCCTGCTTGTCCGCGGCAAGTCGAAGAGCGTCGACAAAGCTGGCCATCGGCGTCAGCGTGAAGCTCGGACAAAGGATCAAGCCGACGCGAAGGTAAGGAAGGGCCGTTCGGTTTGGCACCCTTAGCGTAGATGTCAACGCGCGCTCCCAATCCGCCTCCCGATTCAAATGTTATGAAAAATGAGACGGAATCACAATCCTCCCGTGTCACGCGCCGCTATCATATTAGTCATACCTAACCTGTGTCCACGAGTCCGGACAGACTGAGCATGACTGCGAAGCCGGCCTTTCATAGGGTTCTCGAACCGCTCCAATTGCGCCACAAGACGCTGCGCAATCGCATAAATTTCGGTGCGCACACCGCGAACATGGCAGAGGATGGGCTGCCCGGCTCGCGCCACCTGGGTTACTACCGGGAACGCGCCCGAGGGGGCGCGGCCATGATCGTGGTCGAGCCGATGCCGGTTCATCAGACCGCCCGTCTGACACGAGGCAATTTCCGCCATGACGATGACGCCGTAATCCCCGGATTCAAGGCCATTACCGAGGCATGCAAAGCCGAGGGAGCGGTCATGGTCCATCAGCTCTATCATGTCGGACAGCATGGGGATTTCGACAATTCGTACAGCGCGAACTGGTCCCCCTCCGGGCTCCCGTCCTATCACGACGGAGACGGCAGTCACCGCATGCGAGAAGCTGAGATCGAGGAGATAATCGAGGGCTTCGTTCGCGCGGCGGTGCGGGCGAAGGCGTGTGGCTTCGATGGGGTGGAACTGTTCGGGCCCTACAACTCGCTCATCGAGCAGTTCTGGCTACCCTGGTCAAACCGCCGCGACGATCGATGGGGCGGCTCGTTCGAGAACAGGATGCGGTTCTCGACTGAGATCACCTCGCGCATCCGTGCGGCTGCTGGAGACGAATTCATTATCGGGCTCGCCTCAAGCATCGATACCTCGGTCGACGTCGGGATGGGTACTGCACTTCTCCAGGAAATCGCCGCGTACCACGATACGCGCGCTCTGATCGACTACATCACTTGCGGTACCGGCAGCTATTTCGACCACGCCTCAGTCATGCCCACGTTTCTCTTCGCCGACAAACTCGGCGCGCCTCATGCGCAGGCGCTGAAGGAGGTCTGCAAGCACATACGCGTCCAGGCAGAGAGCCACATTCGAACGCCCGAAAACGCAAATGAGGTCATATCATCGCGACAGGCGGACATGGTCAGTATCGTGCGAGGCCAGATCGCGGATCCGTACTGGGTCAAGAAAGTGGCGAGCGGCCGTGACACCGAGGTCCGGGGCTGCATCTCCTGCAATCAAATGTGCTGGGGAAGACGCTCGAGAGACTACTGGATCTCGTGCCTCGTCAATCCGTCGGCCGGCCGCGAATTCGAATGGGGAGGCGACACCTTCATCCCGGCCATAACACCGAAGCGCGTGCTGGTGGTGGGAGGCGGACCGGCAGGACTCGAAGCGGCTCGAGTCGCGGCCGAGCGCGGCCATAGCGTGACGCTCGCAGAAGCCGCCCCGCAGCTCGGCGGACAATTCAGGCTGGCCGGCATGCAGCCGCGCCGGTCGCAGATAGTGGAGTTGGTCGATTGGTACGAAAGACAGTTGACCAGGCTGGGCGTACGGGTGCTGCTCAATGCGCCGCTCGACGCTGCGGAGATCGCCGGGCACGACGTCGATGAAATCGTCATCGCGACCGGTTCGCAACCTGCCGGTACAGGCTTCCAACGCGGCTTGCCGGGGCAAGATCGTCTGTCAGGGGTGGATTTGCCGAATGTCTGGTCCGTCGAGGACGTGATGACGAGGACGGCGCGGCTGGGCGACCATGTCCTTCTCATCGACGACACGGGCGACTGGCGCGGGCTTGGCACGGCCCTCGAAATCGTAGCGCGCGGACACCGTGTGACGGTTGTCACGGCGTGGCCCTTCCTCGGCCGTTACCTGCAGCGAACGGAAAGCGACGGCGTTGCGCGAGCTCGGCTGAAGATTGCGGGCGGCGATTGGATAACAGACGCGGTGGTCAAGGAATGGCACGGCGACGGCGCGACAGTCAGGTGCCATCTCGATGGGGCCGAAACCGTGATCAAGGCCGACACCCTCGTTCTTGCGACCACCAACGTCTCGGACACATGGGTGCTGGACGAACTCGCGGAGCAGATACCCGCACTGATGCCGAAGGTAATCGGCGACGCCTTGGCGCCGCGGCTAGCTGTGGCGGCCATCTACGAGGGGAGGGTGCTCGGCCAATCCATCTAGACTGCTGCCAACTGCCAGATGGCAGACCAGATCCTCGGCCACCAGGCGCGGCTTTCGTGCAGTGACGGTCCTGAGATCCGAGACCCGGGCGGAATATCCCGGGGTTCAACGATTGGTTGGGCAATGCGTTAGACACAAACAATGGGAGATCCAAAATGAAGTTTTTCAGAAGCGGCGGAACCCGCTTACCGGAAGCAGTCACGAGCATGGCCAAGGACGTTCGCGAGGGCCTTATGGACCGGCGCGAGTTCCTCGCCATGGCCAGCACGTTCGGCGCATCGACTGCGCTGGCCTACAGCATGGTTGGCCTGGCAGTGCCGGTCCCCGCCTTTGCCGAGGAAGGCAAGAAGGGCGGAACGCTTCGCGTTGCCATGGTCGTGAAGCAACAGAAGGACCCGCGTACCTATGATTGGGTCGAGATGGCCAATATCAGTCGCACCTGGCTGGAGCCGCTGGTCAAGTACACCCGCGAATTCACTTTCGAGCCGGTCCTTCTCGAGAGCTGGGAAGTCAACGGCGACGCCACCGAATACGTGCTCCATGTCCGCAAGGGCGTAACCTGGAACAATGGCGACGCGTTCAATGCCGACGATGTCGTCTACAATTTCAACCGGTGGTGCGACAAGAAGGCGTCAGGCAATTCCATGGCGGCACGCGTCAACAGCCTGATCGACCAGAACACCGGCAAGGCGCGCGAGGGCGGCATTACCAAGGTCGATGACCACACGGTCAAGCTCTCGCTCGGCGCTTCGGATATTGCGCTCATCGCCAACCTTACCGATTATCCTGCCTTGGTCGTGCACCGCAATTTTGACGCCGATGGCGCCGACCCGGCCGTAAAACCGATTGGTACGGGTGCATTCGAGCTCGTCTCCTACGACGTTGGCCAAAAGGCAGTCGTCAAGCGGCGCGAGAACGGCAAGTGGTGGGGTGGAGAGGCGCTGCTCGATGGGGTCGAGTTCATCGACTACGGCACCGATCCAAACGCAATGGTGAACGCCTTCGAGTCGGGTGAGGTCGATCTCAACAATGAAACCGGGGCGGACTATGTCGAGATCCTGGACGGGCTTGGACTCAAGAAAACCGAAATCCAGACGGCGACTACGCTCGTTGCGCGCACCAACGTCACGCAAAAGCCCTACGACGACAAGCGCGTGCGCAACGCGCTCCAGATGGCAGTCGACAACAACGTCGTGCTTCAACTCGGCTACGCCGGGCGCGGCACAGTGGGCGAAAATCATCATGTCAGCCCAATTCATCCCGAATACTTCCCCCTGCCTCAGAAAGCTCGCGATGTGGAAGGGGCCAAGAAACTCATGGCCGAGGCCGGCCAGGCCGATTTCGAGCATGAGCTGATCACCGTGGACGATGATTGGAACAAGAGCACCGGTGATGCGATCGCCGCCCAGCTTCGCGACGCGGGCATCAAGGTCAAGCGCACGGTCCTGCCTGGCTCGACCTTCTGGAACGACTGGACGAAGTATCCTTACTCCCTGACGGTTTGGTACATGCGCCCGCTTGGAGTCCAGGTTCTGGCGTTGGCCTATCGTTCCGGCGAGGCCTGGAACGAGACAAGCTACTCCAATCCGGAGTTCGACAAGAAGCTCCAGGAGGCGCTGTCGGTGAGCGCCCCCGAAAAACGCCGTGAGGTGATGAAGGAGGTCGAGGCCATCATTCAGGACTCGGGAATCATCATCCAGCCCTATTGGCAAAAGCTCTACAATCACATGAGTGAGAAGGTGAAGAACTACTCCATCCACCCAACATTCCAGATAGATCTGCAGAAGGTCTGGCTGGAACAGGCCTGACGCTTTGCCATCCTTGACTTAGAGCAATTCCAGGAAAAGTGCATAGCGGTTTTCCGTCCGGAATTGCGGAAAAACAAAGAGCTAGAGGCCAAGTGGCGGCTGCGAAATGACCTTTCTTCGGAAGGAAGAATTCGCGGCCGCTACTTTAGTCCTGTTTTGGGCGCCCAAACGCGGCGCGCAGTTCGTCCTTTGCCTCCTCCAGCACCTTCCGGCGCTCCTGCGGCAGGTTCTTGCCGGCGCGATTGATGTAGAAATTCAGCATCGACATGGCGGACTGGAACGGCTCGGCTTTGCGGCGGTCGCTGTGCTCGGCCGATCGCTTGAGCGAGGCCGCGATCTTCTTGGCGTCATCGGATTCGAAGATGTGCTCCTCAAGGTCCATCGCATCGCTGTGCTCGGTCACTTCGGCCGACCATTTTCTTTTCGCTGTCATGACAGGAACTCCTTGCTTGTCGGGAAACGTCAGGCGGTGTGGCGGGTTCCCGCAATCGCTGAAGCCGCATTCCTGGCGTCACGGAATTGCTGGTCGTGGCGCTGCTCGCAGCAGCGAATGCGCCGATAGTGGCGCGGAACCGGTCGATCTGCAGCAGCGCGGACAGGAAACGCCTTGACCCCAATCGTCTCCAGCCAGGCAAGTAGCCCTGGTATCGACAGCGCCTATGCATGGACCCGGCTCGGCATTTCGATGCTGCTGTCGACGATCGGCGGCGTCGGCATGTGGGCGGTGGTCGTGGTGCTGCCCGCCGTGCAGGCAGAATTCGGCGTCGATCGTGCCGCTGCTTCGGTGCCCTACACCGCGACCATGGTCGGCTTCGCCGCCGGCAATGTCCTGATCGGACGCGCCATCGACCGCATGGGCTACTGGATCCCCGCGCTGATCGCGGCGATCGCGCTCGGCGCCGGTTTCCTTTTGGCGTCGCTGACCACATCGATCCTTCAGTTCACGCTTGTCCAAGGGCTGCTGATCGGCGTCGGCACGTCGGCGATCTTCGGCCCGCTGATCGCCGATATCTCGCACTGGTTCAGCCGCCGCCGTGGCGTCGCGGTGACAGCGGCGGCCTCCGGCAACTACCTCGCCGGCGCGATCTGGCCGTTCGTGATGCCGATGCTCATGAAGGAAGAAGGCTGGCGCTTCACCTATGCCGCGATCGGCGTCGTCTGCCTCGCCACCATGGTGCCGCTGGTGCTGATGCTGAGGCGCGGCGCGCCCCGCGAAGCCGCGCCTGGTTCGCCCGGCAGTCGGCCCGTCCGGCCGATCTCGCTGTCGCCTGCGGCTCTGCAGGTGCTGCTGGTGATCGCCGGTTTCGGCTGCTGCATGGCGATGTCGATGCCGCAGGTCCATATCGTCGCCTATTGCATGGATCTCGGCTACGGCGTGGTGCATGGCGCCGACATGCTGTCGATCATGCTGGCGGCCGGCGTGGTCAGCCGGCTCGCGTCCGGCTTCCTTGCCGATCGCTTCGGTGCGGTAAAGACACTGCTGATCGGCTCGGTGCTGCAATGCCTGTCGCTGCTGTTCTACATCCCCTTTGACGGGCTTGCCTCGCTCTACGTCGTGTCGCTGGTCTTCGGCCTGTCGCAGGGCGGCATCGTGCCTTGCTATGCGATCATCGTGCGCGACTACATGCCTGCCAAGGAAGCCGGCCAGCGCGTCGGCATCGTCATGATGGCGACCATCTTCGGCATGGCGGTCGGCGGCTGGATGTCGGGCTGGATCTACGACCTCACCGGCTCCTATGCCGCCGCGTTCCTCAACGGCATCGCCTGGAACCTGGTGAACCTTGCCGCCATTTTGCTCCTCATGTGGAAGGCGCAGCGCAGCGCGGTGGCGATGGCCTGAGGCTGACGCCAACCGGCTCGATATCCCAGCCGCCCAGCCGGGCCATTGGCTTGACAATGGGCAAGCGCTGCGCGACGCCAAGCTGACGTGGCGAGGGAAGCCGGAATGGACATGGCGATAAGGGTGATGCTGCCGGGAACAAGGCCGTGAGCAAACCGCGCTCGCGCCGTGGCGGCGGCCGGCCCACCATCGCCGATGTGGCGCGCAAGGCCGGCGTCGGCGCCATCACCGTATCGCGGGCGCTGCGCGAACCGGGGCGCGTCTCGGAGGACCTGCGCCGCCAGATCCAGGCTGCCGTCGACGAACTTGGCTATGTGCCCGACCCGAACGCGCGTGCGCTGGCCTCGGCACGCGCCGAGGTGTTCGGCGTGCTGGTGCCGTCGCTGACCAACAATGTCTTCGCCGAAGTCGTGCGTGGCATTTACGACAGCCTGTCGGACAGTCCGTTCCGCATCCAGCTCGGCAACACCCACTATTCCGGCCTCGAGGAGGAGCGTCTGCTACAGGTTTTCGGCCCGCAGCGACCTGCGGCGCTGATCGTGGCGGGCATCGACCAGACGCCGACATCGCGCAGATTGCTCGAGACGGCCGGCTGTCCGGTGGTGCAGGTGATGGAGACCGGGCCTGATCCGGTCGACATGCTGGTCGGCTTCTCGCATCTCGACGGCGGCCGCGCCGCAACCGAGCACATGATCGAAGCGGGTTACCGCCGGATCGGATTTATCGGCGCGCGCATGGATCCGCGCTCGCAGCGGCGGCTGGCCGGCTATCGCGCGGCGATGGAGACAGCCGGCCTGTTCGACCCTCGGCTGGTGACAACCACGCCGGTGCCCTCCAGCGTACCGCTCGGCCGCGAACTGTTCCGCGACGCGCTGGCCAAAATGCCGACGCTCGACGGGGTTTTCTGCAACAATGACGACATCGCTCTCGGTGTGCTGTTCGAGTGTCACCGTGCCGCCATCGCCGTGCCGAAGACCATCGGCATTACCGGCTTCAACGACCTCGACATGATGCAGTCGGCGTTCCCGTCGATCACCAGCATCCGCACGCCCCGCTACGAAATCGGCCGGCGCGCGGTTGCCATGGCGCTGGCGGCGATCTCGGGAAAAAGGCCGGAAGAGCGGATTGTCGATCTCGGTTTCGAACTCAGGCGCCGCGAGAGCACAGCGCGTTGAAACACGCAGAAGCGACTGTGCGAATGCCGGTTTACACACAATCGTGGTAGCGCTACCATCTTGCCCGAGCGGAAACTGACAACAAAGGCAAAGCCTGTTTATTATACATAAGCGACAGCTTAAGCTTGTTTATTATGTATAATATGATAGTTTTCGACTTCGCCTGAGGGGCGATGGAGGAGGGGAGCGGGTCGGCTTGCGGCCACCCGAAAGGCGCGGTTGGCAAGGCGGGAGGTGCCTTGGCCAAGTCAGGCGCTAGACGTCACGACACATACCAACAAGAACTGCAACTGGGAGGAATATCGATGATCAAGTCACTCGCTGGTGGCATCGTTGCCGCCACTGCATTCGTCATGTTGAGTTCGTCGGCGATCGCCGAACCTGAAATCGTCAAGGGACCGGCTGCCGAAGCGGACTGCTTCGCGCCCTGGGCGGCCGACACGCAGTTCTTCAAGTTCCCCAAGAAGGAAGGCCCCTATCGCATCGCGCTGGCCAACGGCTACATCGCCAACACCTGGCGCATCCAGATGATCCAGACGGCCAAGGCCTATGCCGCACAGAAGGACGTCGCGGCAAAATTGAAGGAATTCAAGGTCGTATCGACCGGTGAGGACGTGCCGGCGCAGATTTCCGCGATCAACAACTTCATCGATTCCGGTTTTGACGCCATCGTCGTCAACGCACAGAACCCGACGGCTTTCGGACCGGTCATCAAGCGCGCCAAGGAAGCCGGCGTCGTGCTGGTCGCCTTCGACAACATCCTCGACACCAAGGATGCCATCAACGTCAATGTCGACCAGAAGGGCCTTGGCGAGTTGTGGGCCAACTGGCTGGTCAAGCATGTGCCGAACGGCGGCAAGGTGCTCGAAGTGCGCGGCGTTGCCGGCACCTCAGTCGACACTGATCGCCACAACGGCATCCATGAAGTTCTCGACGCCTCCGGCAAGAAGTGGGAG
The DNA here is from genome assembly GCF_964252735.1 of Mesorhizobium sp. LjNodule214. NCBI lineage: Bacteria > Pseudomonadati > Pseudomonadota > Alphaproteobacteria > Hyphomicrobiales > Phyllobacteriaceae > Mesorhizobium > Mesorhizobium sp. LjNodule214. Next base: position 750,823 of record NZ_CAXUPE020000002.1, on the reverse strand, counting down.
GTAACCGAAGTCGTCGGCAAGTGGGACGACGGCGTGGCGCAGAAGGCCACGGCCGACGCCATCGCCACCAACGGCCCCTTCGACGCCATCACCGGACAGGGCGGCGACACAGGCATCGTGCAGGCGATGATCGATGCCAAGCATGCTTTCGTGCCGTTCGGCGGCGAAACTGAAAATGGCTTCCGCAAGTTCTGCGCGGCGCATGCCGCCGACGGGCTGAAATGCTCTTCGGCCGGCACCGGTCCTGCCCAGGTGGCGGTTGCCATCAAGACGGCGATCGCCGCGCTCGAGGGTCAGGTCGTGCCGCAATCGGTCAAGCTGCCTTTGGCCATCGTCGAGGATCCGAACTTCAAGGAAGGCCAGGACTACTTCCCCGACCAGTCCGACAATTTCTTCGTCGGCAATGCCTTCCCGACCTGCGGCATCAACTTCACTGCGCAGGAAATCATGGGCCAGACTAAGGCAGACCAGTAGGCTGCAGGGTCGGCGCCGCGGGTGATCCCGCGGCGCCGGTCGCTTGCCATCTCAATCGCAAAACTGCCTCGGAGGGCCGATGGACGGTGCGGTTCCGCTCTTTCGCATGGAAGGCATTTCCAAGCGCTATGGCGGCGTGCGGGCGCTGGAGAAGGCCGAGCTTTCGGTCACGCCAGGCAGCATCCACGCCATCCTTGGTGAAAATGGCGCCGGCAAATCGACGCTGATCAAGGTCATGGCCGGCGTCGTCGCGCCCGACGAGGGCCGCATGATACTGGAAGGAAGCGAGGTGACCTTCGCCTCGCCGGCGGCGGCCAACAAGGCCGGCATCGTCTGCATCTTCCAGGAACTGTCGCTGGTCCCCGAGCTCAGCGTCGCCGACAACATCGTCATTTCCGATCCGCCGACGCGTTTCGGCATGATCGACCGCAAGGCGCAGCGGCGCATCGCGGAAGAAGCGCTGGCGCGGGCGGGCGGCGCCGACATCCATCCGCTGGCGCTGGTCAAGGATCTTCCGCTTTCAAGGCGGCAGATGGTCGAGATCGCCAAGGCCCTGGCCAGGAAGCCGCGCATCCTCATCCTCGACGAGGCAACCTCGGCGCTGACCGCGACCGATGTCGCCAGGATCTTCGGCGTGCTGAAGCGGCTGCGGGAGGAGGGGCTGGCGCTGCTCTACATCTCGCACCGGATGAATGAGATCGCCGAGCTTGCCGACCAGTGCACGGTGTTCCGCAATGGCCGCAATGTTGCCTCCTATGCTGCCGGTTCGAAGAGCGACAATGAAGTCGTCGAGCTGATGATCGGCCGGGAATACAGCCATATCTTTCCGCCGAAGCCGGTGCGCGCCTCGTCCGCCGCCGCGCCGGTTCTGGAAGCGCGAAAACTGTCCTGGGCCGACCGGCTGGACAATGTCTCGCTGACGGTTGGGGCTGGCGAGGTCGTCGGCCTCGGTGGTCTCGACGGCCAGGGCCAGCGCGAGCTGCTGCTTGCCTTCTTCGGCGTGCTGCGTGGCCTTTCCGGCCAGATATTGATCGACGGCAGACCGGTGGCGATCGCCAGCCCGGCGGCGGCGCGCGACGACCGGATCGGCATGGCGCTCATCCCGGAAGACCGCAAGACCGAAGGCCTGATGCTGCCGATGACGGTGCGCGAGAACCTCTCCTTCGCCGCACTCGACCGGCTGTCCAAGGCGGGCGTCATCGATCGCGCCGCCGAACAGCGGCTGATCGACGACATGGTGGGATTGCTGGCGATCAAGACGGCAGGCCTCGACATTCCGGTCGGGGCGCTGTCCGGCGGCAACCAGCAGAAGGTCGTCATCGCCAAATGGCTGATGCGGCAGCCGCGCATCATCCTGCTCAACGATCCGACGCGCGGCATCGATGTCGGCACCAAGCAGGAGCTCTATCAACTGATGCGCAAGCTTGCAGACGCAGGTGCTGCGATCCTGTTCTATTCGACCGACTATGACGAGCTGATCGGCTGCTGCGACCGCGTGCTGGTGCTCTATGACGGCGCGGTCAAGCGTGAGCTGGTCGGCGCCGAGATCACGGAGCGGGCGCTGATTGCCAGCGCACTCAACATCCACGGCGAGAACGCCGGCCCAAGACAGGGAGCGGACGCGTGAAAGATTGGCGCTACTGGCTTGCCGAACAGCGCGGAACGCTGCTGGCTTTCGGCATCTTCATCGTCATGTTCGTCATCTACACCGCGAACCATCCGGCGGGCTTCACCGCCAATGTCGTGCAGACAGCCTCGAACAAGGGCGTGCTGCTCGCCTTCGTCGCCATGGCGCAGACGCTGGTGGTGATAACGGCCGGCATCGACCTCTCGGTCGGCATGATCTTCACGCTGACCAATTGCCTGGCGTCCTGGCTGGTCATCGGCACCGGCATCGAGACTGCTTTCGGCGTCATCGCCGTGCTCGGCACCGGGCTGCTCTGCGGGGCGATCAATGGAGCCATCGTCATCTATGGACGCCTGCAGCCGATCGTCGCCACCATCGCCACGGGTGCCGTCTATTTCGGCATCGCACTGCTGCTCAGGCCGTTTCCCGGCGGCTCGGTCAACGAGGATCTTGCCGACGCGCTGACCGGGCGCCTGTTCGGTGTCGTGCCGGCGAGCCTGGTGGTGTTGCTCGCCGTCGTGCTTGTCGTCTGGGTGCCATTCAGCCGCTCGGTGCTCGGCCGCGCGGCTTACGCTGCGGGCTCGTCGGAAACGGCCGCCTACATGTCCGGGGTGCCGATCCGCCGTGGCAAATTCGCCGCCTATGCGTTTGCCGGGCTGCTGGCGGCGATCGGCGGGCTGTTCCTGACCTTCTTCACCTATACGGGCGATGCCGCCTATGCCAGCGGCAACGCTTACACGCTGTTTTCGATCGCCGCCGTGGTGCTCGGCGGGGTCTCGTTGTTCGGCGGCAAGGGCAGCGCCATCGGCGCGATCTTCGGCGCGCTCGCCTTCCGCACCATCGGCGACCTGCTCTTCGTCTTCGATTTCGATCCGCTCTGGCAGCCGCTGTTCCAGGGCGTTATCCTTTTGATCGCCGTCAGCCTCGGCGCCTTCGCCCTTTTCAGAGTCCGCAACCGGCTGGAGTGGTTCCTGTGAGCGAGACGACGATGGGCGGCATCGCCAACCGTATGCCCAAGTTCATCCGCCGCGCCGATCCGGCCGTCGTCACAGCCTTTGCCTGCATCGTGCTTTTGCTGTTTCTCGGCAGCCTCTATTCGCGCAGTTTCCTGTCGCCGGAATATCTCTTGCAGCAGCTCAAGGTGGCGTCGTTCCTCGGCGTCATTGCCACCGGAATGATGCTGGTCATCCTGCTCGGCCAGATCGACCTGTCGGTGCCGTGGTCGGTGGCGGTCGGCGCCATGATGGCCTGCGCGGCTGCCGCTTACGGTCCCGTCGGCGTGGCGCTCGCTATCCCATTCGGCATTTTCTGCGGGGTTGCGATCGGCATCGTCAACGGCATCGGCGTCGCCTATCTGCGCATTCCCTCGATGATCATCACTTTGGCCACCAACGCCGTCGCGCAAGGATTGATGGTGGTCTACACCGGAGGCTTCTCGCCACAGGATTCGGCGACGGGAGCGATGCGCTATCTGGCGACCGGCTTCGCCATTCCGGCTGTTCCCAACGCCGTCATCATCTGGGCGCTGATCGGCGCTGCCACGGTCTTCGTACTGACCCGCACCGGCTTCGGCCGCACCGTCTACGGCATCGGCAACCGCGAGCGCGCCGCCTATCTGTCCGGCATCGACACGCGCCGCGTGGTGATGATCGCCTTTGCCGTTTCCGGTGGCCTCTCTGCCTTCGGCGGCGTGCTTCTGGCCGGCTATGCCTCCAAGGCGGCGCAATCGATGGGCGATGCCTATCTGCTGCCGTCGATCGCCGCGGTGGTGCTCGGCGGCACCTCGATCCTTGGCGGGCGCGGTTCCTATCTCGGCACGGTGGCCGGCGTGATCCTGATCACGCTGCTGCAGTCCATTCTTTCGGTCATGCAGATGCCGGAGGCGGGGCGGCAGATCATCTACGGTGTCGTCATCGTCGCCATGCTGCTGCTCTACGGCCGCGCGCCGGCAAGCCGCTGAGCCGTGGACGAGAAGGCAACACAGCCGGCACCGGCGCGGGCAGACGATGCCCGGCAGGTGTCGGCCATCGTGGTGATGGGGGTCGCCGGCTGCGGCAAGTCGGCCGTCGGCGAGGCGCTGGCCGAAGCCCTGGGAGCAGTGTTCGTCGAAGGCGACAGGTTGCATCCGCCGGAAAACGTCGCGCAGATGGCAAGCGGCAAGCCGCTCACCGATCAACTGCGCGCAGGCTGGCTCGACGCCATCGGCCAGCGCATTGCCGCCTCCGTCGCCGGCGGACAAAGCGTCGTCGCCGCCTGCTCGGCGCTGAAGCGCAGCTATCGCGACCGGCTGCGCGGTTTTTGCGCCGACATCGTTTTCGTCTATCTGGAGGTCGACCGCGAAACCGCCTGGCAGCGCGTCGGCCATCGCAAGGGGCATTTCATGCCGGCAAGCCTGGTCGACAGCCAGTTCGCCATACTGGAAGCGCCGGCGGCGGATGAACGCGCCCTGACACTCGACGGAACCGGCCGCCTCTCCGACATCGTCACCAGGACCGTCGGCCTGCTGGACGGCAAGACCTCATGAGGTGCCGGTCTCGACTTCCGTTACGTCCGAGCGCTCGGTGAGCCTCGGGGCGGCGGACCATGCCATCATCTGCTCGGGATACAGCTTCAGCGCTTCGAGGAAGCGGTCGCGCTTGAGCAAAATGTAGCCAGCCTGCAGCTCCAGGTTCTTTGCCGCCATGTCCCTCGTCGCGGGCATGGTTGATGCCGGTTTCTGCGCCGCTACGAGTTCGGGACTGATGACAGCCCGGTAGTCGCGGAAGGCGACGATCTCGAAGGTCGACATAGCAAACAGCGCCGTGGCGCCTCTGGCGGCGAAGTTCGCCGGCGCCGAGGCCAGATGAGCCCAGCCGCTTTCGCCGATGGCGGCCTCGGTGAATGTCGATCCGGCGTGGATGGTGTTGGTCATCAGGATGATGCCGTTTTCCCTGAGGATCCTTTGCATGCGCACGGTCACCTGATAGGCGTCGCCGCGCTCGAACACGACCCGGCTCTTCAGGAAGCGGTTCTCCACCGCAACCAGCGGCCGGTTCAGAAAGCGCAGGCCGAAAATCGTGTCCGAGAAGCCGTGGAAATCGACGCTCACCTGGTGGGCATCGACGCCGGCTTCATGCAAAGCGCGCTTGCCGATGATGGTCTGGGCGGTGAACTGATCGCACCAGATGATGGCGCCGCGGCCGCGCTTCAGCGCAGCAACCAGGCCGTCAAGCCCCTCCAGCCGGATCGTCGGCGACCAGCCGAAGCCAGTCAGGTGCGCGGCAAGCAGCAGCTGCCGGCGATGGGTGGCGGCAAGCAGGCCCCGGAACAGCGCCTCCGCGTCGATGCCGCTGCCAAGCACCGCGCGGACCGCCGCGGCGTAACGGGAAAAATCCTTGCGGATATGCCGCTTCAACCGGAGCTCCGAAGTCCAGCCGCAGATTGATGCCCACCAGGCGACCGGCAGCACCGCGGCGACACCGAGATAGAAGCCGAGCAGCAGGCTTTCGCGCAAATCCCGGTTCGAGAAGCGGCGCAGCTTGCCGGGCCTGACCAGCTTGCGGCTGAAGAACCGCACCGGCTCGCCGCGCTCCGGGACGAGCACGTCGGAGATGATTTCAGTGTGGTAGCTGGCGGCGGATGGTGCGCGGTTGGCCCTGCGGGATTTTCCGAACCACGGCAGCTTCATCCGATCGGTGTCTCGCCTGTTCCTGGGTTGCGTCCGAAAAGCCTCTACTGCGTCCGCAGCAGTGACGCAATTGGGCGCCAGCCGGAGTGTCGGGAGCCGAACAGATGGAAAGGCGGAACTTTGGTCAGATCTGTGACGTCAGTTCGACCGGGAAATCGTCATTGTCGGCGTCGCGCATGGCGGCGAGGCTGCGGTTGTCCAGCACCTCGGCGATCGCCTGGCGCACCTCCAGCATCATGTGCCGAACCTGGCACGTGGCTTCGTCGCAATCCTCGCAGCGCTGGTACTGCGTGCGGCTGGCGCAAGGGATCGGCGCCAGCGGTCCGTCGAGGACGCGCACGACATGGCCGATCTTGATCTCGGAGGCCGGCCGGGCGAGGCGATAGCCGCCTTCCTTGCCCTTGCGGCTCTGGACGAAGCCGGCATTGCGCAGTTCGCCCAGAATGGCGTCGAGGAATTTCTTCGGGATGTTGTTGGCGACGGCGATGTCGTTGACAAACGCAAGCTGGCCGACCGGCAGGCCAGAAAGATGCACGAGGGCCTTGAGGCCGTATTTGCCCTTTTTTGTCAGCATGCCAAGATCAACCCGTGAAGCCCCAACCACCCGCATCTGGCGGTTGTTTGTGTGTAAATCATGACGTCTTGGGTCGCGCACTGCTGTTTCGCGAGACAATCCGCCCGGCGGCACGTTAGGCACAAACGCACTGATTCTTTGTAACGTTTTTCACAGATGACGCCGGGATTTTGCCGGAGACGGATTGCCGGCGCATGAAACGAAGACAGCCGGCAAAGCCGGCTGTCTTGCTCAGTCCATGAGGCAACGGTCTAGCGGCTGCCGTAGACCTGGTCGAGCAGGCCGCCGGCGGCAAAGTGCTCGGCCTGCACCTTGGCCCAGCCGCCGAAGACCTCGTCCACCGTCAGCAGGCGGACATCGGGGAATTCGGCCTTGTACTTGGCGGCCACAGCCGCATCGCGGGCTCGCAGGCCGTTGCGGGCGGCGATGTCTTGGCCCTCCGGCGTATAGAGGAAGTCGAGATAGGACTTGGCGAGATCGCGCGTGCCGTGCTCGTCGGCGACCTTGTCGACGATGGCCACCGGGAATTCCGCCAGCAGGCTGACCGAGGGCGTGACCTGCTCGAATTTATCGTCGCCATATTCCTTGCGGATGCCGCGCGTTTCAGACTCGAAGGTGATCAGCACGTCGCCGATCTCGCGCTGCACGAAGGTCGTGGTGGCCGCGCGTCCGCCGGTGTCGAAGATCGGCACGTTGTTGAACAGCTTGGTGACGAACTCCTTCACCTTGGCATCGTCGCCCTTGAAGGCTTCCTTGGCGTAGGCGGTGGCCGCAAGATAGGTGTAGCGCGCGTTGCCCGACGTCTTCGGATTGGGAAAGATCACCTGGACGTCGTCGCGCACGAGATCGTTCCAGTCCTTGATGTGCTTGGGGTTGCCGGCGCGCACCAGGAAGGACGGCAGCGAATAGAAGGGCGAGGCGTTGTCGGGGAAATCCTTCTGCCAGTCGGCGGAGACGAGACCTTTCTTGACCAGGAAATCGACATCGATGACCTGGTTGAAAGTGACCACGTCAGCCTCCAGCCCCTCGGCGATGGCGCGTGCCTGGGCGGACGTTCCGGCATGCGACTGGTCGATGGTCACGCCGGGGTGCCCGGCGATGAAAGCCTTGTTGACTTCGACGAACAGTTCGCGGCCGACGTCGTAGGAGGCATTCAGCAGCCTGTCGGCCGACCATGTCTGGGAGGATGTGAGGACGAGGGCGGCCAGCGCTGCGGCGCCAAGCAAAAATCGCTTCATGAAAACAGGCTCCTTGAGAATGTCCCGAGACTAGAGCAATTCCGGACGGAAAACCGCTACGCACTTTTCCTGGAATTGCTCTAAGGGCGCAAGCATAGCCGGCTAGAGCCCGCCACGACGAGACATGCGATCAGGGCTCTGGTGCAGCAGCCGGAAAGAATATCGCCGAAACAGCCGCTTGATAGGATTTTCTTTCAAGCAGAGTCAAACCGGCATCCGGCCACCACGGCGGCCGGCCTTGCTGATCGGCGGAGAATTCCCGGCGTCGGCCTAAGCGGCCGGAAAGAGCTTCCAGCGCCTGGGACGGAACGCCACCCGGCTCTTCTGCGCCGCCGGATGGTCGACCGGCAGTTCGATCTCGACCCGTTGGCGCTCGCCGCCGATTTCGAGTTCCACGCGCCTGGTGCCGGCGACGCGGCGGCTGGCGGCGACGGTGCCGGCGATGCAACCGCTGCAGCCGTCGAGAAGTTCGACATCGTGCGGGCGGAAGTACAGCATCGCCTCACCGGAAGGCGCATGCGGCGCCGACAGCCCGATCGGACGGTCGGCGAGCCAGATAGCGCCGTTCTCGACCTTGACGGGAAGCGAGCTGGATTCGCCGATGAAGCCATAGACGAAGGGCGAGTTCGGCGTGTCGTAGATCTCGTCGGCGCTGCCGACCTGCTCGATGCGGCCCTGGCTCATCACCACCACGCGGTCGGCAAGCTCCAGCGCTTCCTCCTGGTCGTGGGTGACGAACACCGTGGTGTGGCCGGTGGCGTCGTGGATCTCGCGCAGCCAGCGGCGCAGTTCCCGGCGCACCTGGGCATCGAGGGCGCCGAACGGCTCGTCGAGCAACAGCACCTTGGGTTCGATCGCCATGGCGCGCGCCAGCGCCACGCGCTGGCGCTGGCCGCCCGAAAGCTGCGCCGGGTAGCGCTTTTCCAGCCCCGACAGCTGGACGAGGTCGAGAAGCTCGGATGCGCGGCGGCGGATCTCCTGCTTCGGCGGGCGCGACGGTCCGTGCCGGACCTTGAGACCGAAGCCGATATTGTCGGCGACCGTCATATGCCGGAACAGCGCGTAGTGCTGGAAGACGAAGCCGACGTTGCGCTCCTGGATCGACTTTTGCGAAGCGTCCTCGTCGCCGAAGAAGATCGCCCCCTTGGTCGGCCGCTCCAGCCCGGCGATCAGCCGGAGCAGGGTGGTCTTGCCGGAGCCGGACGGCCCGAGCAGCGCGATCAGCTCGCCGGACTTGATGTCGAGCGATACGTCGTGGAGGGCCGGAAACCGGTCAAACTCCTTGCGCACGTTGGCAACGCGAACTTCCATCAACCGTCCCTTTTCAGTGTCCGCGCGTCGCGGCGATCTCGGCGCCGTAGCGCATCTCGAGAAGTGTTTTCAAGACCAGCGTGACCAGCGCAAGGCCGGCAAGCAGCGAAGCCACGGCAAAGGCGCCGACGGCATTGTACTCGTTGTAGAGGATTTCGACGTGCAGCGGCATGGTGTTGGTCAGGCCGCGTATGTGCCCCGACACCACCGACACTGCGCCGAACTCGCCCATGGCGCGGGCATTGCAGAGCAGCACGCCGTAGAGCAATCCCCATTTGACGTTGGGCAGCGTCACATACCAGAAGGTCTGCCAGCCATTGGCGCCGAGCGAAAGCGCGGCCTCCTCATCGCCATTGCCCTGTTCCTGCATCAGCGGGATCAGCTCGCGGGCGACGAAGGGGAAGGTGACGAAGACGGTGGCGAGCACGATGCCGGGCACGGCAAACAGGATGGCGATGCCATGCGCCTTCAGCCAGGCGCCGAGCAACCCTTGAGCGCCGAACAGCAGCACATAGACCAGGCCGGAAATGACCGGCGAGACCGAAAACGGCAGGTCGATGAGCGTGGTCAGGAAGGCCTTGCCCTTGAATTCGAACTTGGCGATCGCCCAGGCCGCCGAGATGCCGAAGACGATGTTGAGCGGCACCGAGATCGCCGCCACCAGCAGTGTCAGGCGGATCGCCGAGCGCGTGTCGGGGCTGGCCAGCGCCTCCGTGTAGGCACCGACGCCCTTGGCCAGGGCTTCGTTGAAGACGACGATCAGCGGCAGGAGCAGGAAGACGCCGAGGAAGGCGAAGGCCACGGCCATCAGCACCGCCCGCACCGGCCGGCTTTCGGTGACCGCCGCCGACTGGCTTTCGTGATGCGGCTCGTAGGATTTGATCTCGGGGTCAGCCATAGCGTTTGCGGCTCCACGACTGCACCAGGTTGACGACGAGCAGCATCAGGAACGACAGCGCCAGCATGATCGCGGCGATCGCGGTCGCCGCAGGGTAGTTGTACTCCTCCAGCCGAATGACGATCAGCAGCGGCGCGATCTCCGACTTGAACGGCAGATTGCCGGCGATGAAGATGACGGAGCCGTATTCGCCGACGCCTCGCGCAAAGGCAAGCGAGAAGCCGGTAACGATCGCCGGCGCCAGGCCGGGAAACAGGATGCGGGTGATGATCTGGAAACGGTTGGCGCCGAGCGTGGCGGCTGCCTCCTCCACCTCCTTGTCGATCTCCTCCATGATCGGCTGCACCGTGCGCACGACGAAGGGCAGGCCGATGAAGACCAGTGCAATGATGATGCCGAGCGGCGTGTAGGCGACCTTGATGCCGAGCGGCATCAGCAATTTGCCGATCCAGCCGTTGGGCGCATAGAGCGTGGTGAGCGCGATGCCGGCCACGGCGGTGGGCAGCGCGAAGGGCAGGTCGACCATGGCATCGACGATGCGGCGGCCGGGAAAGCGGTAGCGCACCAGCACCCAGGCGACCAGCGTGCCGAAGGCGACGTTGATTGCAGCGGCGGCGAAGGCGGTGCCGAAGCTGATTTCGAGCGCGTTGATGGTGCGGCGGTCGGCGACGATCGCCCAGAAGTCGGTCCAGCCGAGCGCGGCCGAGCGCCAGACCAGCCCCGAGAGGGGGATGAGGATGATGAGCGTGAGGTAGGCAAGCGAGAAGCCGAGCGTCAATCCGAAACCCGGAATGACGCTCGGCTGTCTGAACCGCCACCCCGCCTGGGCGGGTGCTGTGGTCATGGAATTCTGGTTCGTCCCTTCTTATTCAGACCAGATTGCCGTCAGTGACATCGCGGCCCTGCGGCCGCCGCGCCTCACTGGGCCGGCTTGTAGATCTGGTCGAATATACCACCGTCGCCGAAATGGTAAGGCTGTGCCTTCTTCCAACCGCCAAAAAGCGGATCGTCGATGGTGACCAGCTTGATCGCGGGCAGTTTGGCGAGGTCTTCCGCCGGCACCAAATCGGGCTTTGCCGGACGATAGTGGTTCTTGGCGATCAGCGTTTGACCTTCTTTGGAGTAGAGCCAGCCCAGATAGGCCTCCGCGACCTTGCGCGTGCCCTTGGCGTCGACATTGGCGTCCACCACCGCGACCGGCGGCTCGGCCAGGATCGAGGTCGGCGGATAGACGATGTCGAAATTGTCGGCGCCGAATTCGTCAAGCGCCAGATAGGCCTCGTTCTCCCAGGCGATCAGCACGTCGCCGAGGCCCTTTTGCGCGAAGGTCACGGTCGAGCCGCGCGCGCCGGTGTCGAGCACCGGGACATTGGAATAGAGCTTGCCGACGAATTCCTTGGTCTTGGCTTCGTCGCCGCCATCATTGGCGTTGGCATAGGCCCAGGCCGCGAGGTAGTTCCAGCGCGCGCCGCCCGAGGTTTTCGGGTTCGGCGTGATAACCTGGACGCCTTCCTTGACCAGGTCGCTCCAGTCATGGATGCCCTTCGGGTTGCCCTTGCGGACCAGGAAGATGATGGTCGAGGTGTAGGGGGCGGAATTGTTCTCGAATTTCGTGCGCCAGTCGGGATTGATCTTCTGCGACTTGGAGACGATGGCGTTGATGTCGCCTTCGAGCGCCAGCGTCACCACGTCGGCATCGAGGCCGTCGATCACGGCGCGGGCCTGGGCGCCGGAGCCGCCATGCGACTGCTGGATGGTCACGGTCTCGCCGGTCTCGGCCTTCCAGTGGGCGGCGAAGGCCTCGTCATAGGCCTTGTAGAGTTCGCGTGTCGGGTCATAGGACACGTTGAGAAGGGTCGTGTCGGCAAACGCGAAACCGAGCGTGCCGAACTGGACAGATGTGGCGACCAGTGCGCCGAGCAGTTTCCTGAAATGAGGGTTGGTCATTTCCGCCTCCGTTGATGATGGCCGAACTCTACCGAATTGATAGAAATTAGATGCATTCAACGTTGCCTTTTTTGCCCTCTTGAAGCAATTTTTCGCCGGGGATCGACCTCTTGAGGAAACATTTTCCTCATATTAGCCCGTGTCGATTCCGCGTCGGTTCGACGCTATTTAGAAATCAGGTGAACCGAGGCAAGGCCGCGCGACAAGAGGTTTGCGTTGGCGGCGACCGGTTCCTATTCCGCGCTGACGGGAAAGTCGAAACGCTGTTTCGGAAACGGTTCGTTTGCCAGCGTGAAGTGCCACCATTCGCGGGCATAGTTCTTGAACCCGCCGGCGCGCATCGCCTCGAGGAGCTTTCTGCGGTTTGCCGCCGCGTCGCCGGTAAGCGGGCGGTGGGCGGTTTCGCTCGCCGGGTCGAAGCAGTCGAAACCGGTGCCGAAGTCGAGCGTGTCGGCGTCGGGTGTGCCGCAGGCGGGCTTCGGTGCGCTCCTGTGGTCGGCATGGGCAATGGCGACGTCGACGGTCGAGCCGCGCGAATGGGTGGACAGTTCGCCGATATAGCCCTTGGCGATGAGGTCATTGCGCTTGACCGCCGGATACCATTGCGGATCGGGCGGTCCACCCTTTCCTGTCCATTCGCCCATATCGGCGACGGCGCGCGCCGGGCGATAACAGTCGAAGACGACCAGCGTCAGCCCTTCGGGAGCGAGCACGTTTTGCACGCTGGATAGGGCTTCCGCCGCCTGCCGGGTGAGGATGCAGACCGGGGCGTCATAGCCCTTCGCCTTGCGGTGCAGGAAATTTTCGAGACCGGCATATCGGATGTCCTGGCGGATCGAGGGATCGACACCGGCGAGACGGACGAAGCCGGCGGGGAGGTCGGCGGCGAAGGCGGGGAGGGTGCAGGCGAGAGGCAGCAGGACGCAAAGCCCAATGCGCTGAATCGTTTGGCACATTCTATTCAACGAGCACTTTCACTCGACAAACACCTTCACGCTAGCCGCGCGACCTGCCGCATCGATCACGGTGAGCGTCGAATAGCCGGCGCCGTCGGGCAGCCAGGTCGCGGTGCGGCGGCGGTCGATGCCGGTCAGCGGCTTGCCGTTGGCCAGCCAGCGGAACGGGGCGCGGCCGCCTTGCAGCTTCAGCACCAGCGGCGAGGCGTCAGGCGAATTGGTGGCGAGATCGACGCGAGCGCCGTCAGGCGGAAAGATGATCGTCGGCGCGGGTTCGGTCGGCGCCGCCTGCGCCAGCCCCTCGGTGACAGCGCCGAAGCGCGCCAGCGTCACCGGCAGGTCCTCACGCCTGGGACTGAACACACCGGCTGGCCGTCCCGGCAGCGGCACGGTGGCGAGGCCGGAGCGGACGAAGCCTTCGAACAGGATCGGCGCTGCCGAGACATAGCCGGAGAGACCGGGCACGGCGCCAGCATCGGCGCGGCCGACCCAGACACCCAGCACGTAGCGGCCGTCGAAGCCGACCGACCAGGCATCGCGGTAACCATAGGAGGTGCCGGTCTTGTAGGCGATGCCGCGCTGGGAGGCGCCCTCGGGTGGCTTGACGCCCGACAATATGTCGGTGATCTGCCAGTTGGCCTGATCGTCGAGGATGGTGGCGGTGGAGCGTTCGGCATTGGCCGGCTCGGTGCCGTCATGCAGCGTGTGCGCCTTGCCGCCATTGGCGAGCCCCGTATAGAGCTGGACGAGGTCGCGCAGGGTCACGCCGACGCCGCCAAGGCCGATCGCCAGGCCCGGCGCCTCGTTGACCGGCAGCACCGGGCTGACGCCGGCCTGGCGGAAGCGCGCCGTCAGCCGCGCCGGGCCGACCGCGTCGAGCACGCGGATCGCCGGCACGTTGAGCGACAGTTGCAGCGCCTGCCGGATGCTGACATCGCCCTGGTAGCCCATGTCGAAATTCTTCGGCCGGTAGCCGGAGAAATCGGCCGGGCTGTCCTCGATGATGGTCTCTTGCGCCACCAGCCCCTGCTCGAAGGCGAGGCCGTAGATGAACGGCTTCAGCGTCGAACCCGGCGAGCGGATGATCCTGGTCATGTCGATCCAGCCGGAGCGGCTGGCGTCGAAGAAATCGGCCGAACCGACCTCGCCGAGGATGTCGCCGGTGCGGGAGTCTGCCATCACCATGGCCACCGACAGGCGCGGGCCGAGCTTGCTGGCGGCGTCCTTGGCCACCTGCTCCAGCCCTTCCTGGACGCTTTTGCGGATCGTCAGTTGCAGGGGCTTGCCGGGCACGGCCTTGGGCAGCATGGCATAGGCGGCGTGGGCCGCAAGCGCCGGCAATTTGCGGCGCAAGCCCGAAACATCGTCGAGCGCGGCGCGGGCGGCCTCGCGTTCGCCGAGCAGACCTGATGAAACCATGCGGGTCAGCACGCGGTCGCGGGCGGCGTGCGCAATGCCGAGGTTGCGGTCAGGCCGGCGCCTTTCCGGCAGTTGCGGGAGCGCGACGAGCAGGGCGGCTTCCGAGACGGTGAGCCGCCTGGGCTCCTTGCCGAAATAGGCGAGCGAGGCGGCGCGCACGCCTTCGAGATTGCCGCCATAGGGCGCCAGCGTCAGATAGCGCTCGAGGATCTCTTGCTTGGAGAGCCGCCGCTCGATCTGGATGGCACGCAGCATCTGCTTGATCTTGGAGCCGAAGCTGCGGCTGTCGCGCGGCTCGATCAGCCGCGCAAGCTGCATCGACAGCGTCGAGCCGCCGGAGACGATGTGGCCATTGCTGACGAACTGGCCGGCGGCGCGGGCCAGCGCCAGCACGTCGACGCCGTCATGGTCCCAGAAGCGCTTGTCCTCATAGGCGACCAGCATATCGACGAACTGCTTGTCGACCTGGTCGAGGCGGGTTTCGAGCCGCCAGTAGCCGTCAGGCGTTGCGAAGGCCCGCAGCAACTGGCCGTCGCGATCCTGCACTTCGGTCGACACTGCGAGCTTTTCGGGCAGGGGCGGCGGAAAGGCGCGGTTGAGCTGCCAGAGAGAAGCAACAGCGATTGCCGCAAAGCCTACGAGGGAAGCTGCGGCGATACCTGTTCGGCGGAGAAATTTCCTCGAGAGCACGGTGCCGCCCCTCATTGCCCTGCCGGGCATTTCTCCCCGTATAGAGACGGGGAGAAAGTGGCCTGCGCAGAGGTCTTCGCCAATTTCCAACGTTGCGGAAGAGGCGCCGACGATCGCAGCAACGCCCTTCTCCCCGTCCCGATACGGGGAGAAGGTGCCGGCAGGCGGATGAGGGGCAGCGCCATCGCCATGTTCCTGTTCGCCATCTTTGCCTTACGGTGCCTTGACCTCCATCATGGCGGTGGCGGTGCGGGCCGAGTATTGCGGCCGGTACATGTCCTCGACCGTTGCCGCCGGATGAGCGTAGGTACCCGGCGTCACCGCGCGCACGACATAGGCCAGCGCGATGCTGCGGTCGCCGTCGCCGTCATTCGGGTTGAACGCCGCGACGAAACGGTCGTCGCGGAATTCGAGATGGGCGGCATCGGTCTGTGCCAGCCAGGAGAAATTCGACAATTGGGCGCTGGAGACCAGGCCCGGATTGTCGATCTCGAAGCCAGCCGGCAACAGATCGGTGATCAGCAAGCGCGACGGCCACTTGTTCTGCTCGTAGACCTTGAGCACGACCACGTAGCGTTCGTTCTGCTTGACCTCGGTGACGTTGGCCTCGGTGCCGTCGAGTTTGTAATAGGTGCGCTCGATGGTGAAGCCATCGCCGCCGGCCGGCAGCGGTTCGACCGGCGAGGCTACCTTGGTGACCACCGCCTGCAGCGGCGTCTTGCCGGTGTTGGCGATGATGAGCGGGCTTTCGGCCACGGCGCTGCCGGTGAACCGGTCGGAATAACCGCCGGCATGCGGCGCGCCATTCACCGTCAGCGTGATCGAGTCGTTACCCTCCTTCAGCGCCCGCGCCGCCAGCAGCATCCAGGACTCGTCCTGCGTGCTCGTCCAGCGGGCGTCGGCGCGCTTCCTCGCCACCAGCTTGACAAGCGCCGGCACGATGGTCGGCACCGGCTTCGATTCCGCCGCCAGCGCCAGTATCGCCGCGCCGTCACGCAACGGCGAGCCGTAATCCGACCGGTAGTAGTCGTAGTCGGTGGCCGACTGGGCGAGCCGGAACGCCGCCTGGAAGGTCGCTTCCGAGCGCTGCGTATCGCCATAGAGGGCCAGGCTCGCCGCCAGCTGGGCGACGGCCATCGGGCTGGTGAAGGCTTCGAGCTGCGTGTCGGCATAGTAGCGCAGGTCGCCGACGGAAGCCTTCTTGTTGCGGGCCAGGACATAGAGCGCGTAGGCGATTTCGCTGCCGCGACCCTGGACGTCCTGGTCGTAGCCGAGCGAGTTCTGCAGATTGTTCAGCGCCTGGCTCATAGCCAGCGCTGGCACGTCGTATTTCTGCTCGCGCGCCCGGGTCAGGAAGTCGCTGACATAGGCGTCCAGCCAGAGATCGCCCGAGCCCGGGCCCCACAGGCCGAAGCTGCCGGCCGAGGCCTGGTAGCTCAGCACCTTGTAGATGGCTTCCTGGATGCGGTTATGCAGGTCCGGGTCGCTGGCCATGCCGACGCCTGACGCCAATTCGTTGACGTAGAGCAGCGGCAAGGCACGGCTGGTCGTCTGCTCGGCGCAGCCATAGGGGTAGCGGTCGAGCGTCATCAGCAGCGATGGCACGTCGAAGGCTGCCGTCTGCGAAACGCCAACACTGACGGACGCGCCGTCGAGCAGGCTTGCCGCCAGCAGTTCCTTGTCGACGCGCAGCGCGCCGACATTGGGTTTGAGGTCGACCACCAGGCGGGTGGTGACCGGCAATTGCGGCGGCCGCACCGGGACATAGAGCGTCTGCTCGACCTTGGTGCCGTCGGCATGGGCGAGCTTGATGGTCAGCGAAGCATTGCCGGCGGTCTTGGCGATCAGCGGCACGGTCAGCGTCTGGCGCTTGCCCTGGGCGAGCGTCAGTTTCTCAGGCAACGGCTTGTCGCCGGTCGACAGATCGCCTGTCGTGTCGATCGACAGGGCATAATCGCCGGCCGGACCGTCCGTGTCGGCAATGTCGAGCCGCATGACGACGGCATCGCCGGGCGCCAGGAAGCGCGGCAGGCCGGCGGTGATCACGATCGGATCGCGCACGATGACGTCGGACTGGGCATGGCCGACCGCTTCCTTGGTCCAGGCGACGGCCATGACGCGCACGGTGCCGTTGAACTGCGGAATGTCGAAGTCGACCCTGGTCTTGCCGTCGGCATCGAGCTGGACCGTGCCGGAGAAGAAGGCGACCAGCTTTTCGGTCGGCGGGCTGCCTTGCGCCTGCAAATTGGCGCCGTCGCCGCCGGTGCGCAACTTGCCGGTAGTGCCGAGCGAGCCGTCGATCAGGCGGCCATAGAGGTCGCGGATCTCAAGCCCGAGCATGCGCTGGCCGAAGAACCAGTTCTCCGGGTCCGGCGCCTTGTAGTTGGTGAGGTTGAGGATGCCGACATCGACGGCGGCGACCATGACATAGGCATTGCTGCCGGGCTGCATGCCAGCGACCGAGACCGGGATCGACAGCTGCTGGCGCGGCATCGTCTTGTCGGGCGGCGTCAGGGTGACGGCGAGCTTTTTCAAGCCCGGATCGACGTTCAGCCATTTCACGCCGATGGCGCGCGCCGGCATGCGCGTTTCCTGCGCATCGCCCGGCCGGAACAGCGTCGCGGTGATGTAGGCGCCGGCACCCCAGTTGTCGCCGACCGGGATGTCGACGGTGCTGCCGCCGACCGGCACCGTGGCGGTGACGGTCTTCAGCAGTTTGTCGGCGCCGATGGTGACCAGCAGTTCGCCGGCAAAGTGCGGCGAGACCTTGAGCTTGGCCACTTCGCCCGCCGCATAGGTGTCCTTGTCGAGGGCGATTTCGAGGCCATCAGGCGTTTCTGTGGTGGTGGAGGAGACATACCAGCCGCCGTCGAACTCATAGCTGGTCGCCGGTCCTTCAGGATCGGCGGTTTCGACCTGCAGCCGGTAGCGGCCCCAGTCGACCGGCAGCGACACGGTCGCCTCGCCATCGGCGGCAAGGTCGACCTGGCCGTTGGCCACCGACTTGGTGAAGGTCACCGGCTCATAGTTCCAGGAATTGTTGGAGCGGTACCACTGGTAATTGCGTTCCACCTTGACCAGCGTCCACAGCGCGCCTTTCAGCGCCTCGCGCTTGCCGTCGGGATCGACGGCAATCAGGCTGAACTTGGCGGTGCCGCCTTGCGGCACCTCGTCATTGTCGAAATCCGGCCGGATGCCGATCATGTGGCCTTGCGGGCGGATGCCGATCTCGAGCGAGCGCTCGACGGCGCGGCCGCCGGTTTCGCGCATCCTGACCGTGACCTTGGCGTCGACCAGCTTGGTGGTCGAGGGCAATTGGTAGACGGAGACCGGGAAGGTCGCCTTGCCGTCTTCGCCGATCACGGGCAGGCCGGTGAACGGGGTCACCGAGGGTTCGGCCGACTGCTCGTCGGCGAGACCGAAGGAATAGCCCTTGAAGCGGTCCCAGTCGCGGGCGGTCGACAGCGTCAACTCGCCTTCGAGTGCCAGGCCAGCCGCCGGCGCGCCATAGAGGAAGCGGCCGTCGACGGTGACGTTGGCGGTCTCGCCCTGCGCGATCTCCTTCTTGTCGGCGGAGAGGTCGAACTCGATGCGATCCGGCACGAAATCCTCGACCAGGAACATCTGGCTGGCGACCGCCGCCTGCTTGGGATCGGTGTAGATCGACACGGTCCAGGTGCCGCGCATGGCGTTGGGTTCGAGCGGCAGGTCGACGGCATGGCCGCCGGCCGATGCGCCGTCGCTGACGATACGGCGGTTCTCGACACCGTCGGGACGCGTGAAGATGAAGGTCAGCGGCAGGTTCTCGACCGCCTTGGCCGCGCCGTCGCGGGCGAGCGCCGCGACATGTACATCCTCGCCGGCGCGGTAGATGCCGCGCTCGGTCCAGGCATAGACGTCTAGCGCGCCCGGCGCCGGGCGCCCGGAGACGCCGCGGTCGGACAGGTCGAAGCCGGCCCGGCCCATATCCAGGAAAACGAAGTCGTTGTCGCCCTGCTTGGCCATCAAGACGGCCGGCACCATACCCCCGTCGCCGCGCGTCAGGCCGGGGTTGAAGACTGCACGGCCTTCGGCGTCGGTGGTGGCGGTGCCGAGGATCTCGTTGTTGCGGGCGAGCAGCGTGAGCTCGGCGCCCGATATCGGCTTGGCGGTTCCCAGCGATCGGGCAAAGACGTTGAGCCCGTCCTGCCCCGTATAGGTCGACAGGCCGATGTCGGAGACGACGAACCATTGCGTGGCCCGCGAATTATACTCGTCGCTCTTGTCGTCCACCGCCTGCGCGGTCAGCACATAGACGCCCGGCTTGCGCTGCGGCAGGGCCTCATCGACCGGGAAGGAGGTTGTGACCTCCTTGTTGAGATCGTTGGCGATGTCGAGCTGGCCTTCCCAGACCGGCTCGCCCATCTGGTCGGAGATGTTGGAAAGGTCGTAGCCGTCGAGCTGCTTCAGGAACTGATAGCCGGACAGAAGCTGCGCCAGCGAACGGTCGCCGATGCGGTAAAGCTTCATCTTGGCGGCGGCCATGTTGACAGTGACGACCGGAATGCCGCGGCGCGCGCCGGCCGGCAGCACGAAGCTGTCGCCGGTGAAGCGGGCCGACGGCGCGCGGTCCTGCACATAGATCGACAGCACCACGGGTACGGAAATCACCTCGCCGATGGCCGCTGGCAGGCCGGTGCGGAAGGTCACTTCATAGTGCTGGCCATGTTCCAGCCCTTCGACGCAGATCTGCTTGTCCTTGGCTTCGACGCCCTTCGGCGGCGCATTGTCGACGGTGACGAACTGGGCATAGTCGACGCCGGTCTTGACCAGATCCTCGGAAAACTGCGCGCAGATGCGCGGCGCGCTGGTGTCGGCGTCGACCGTGTGATCGATGACGCGGAAGCCCTTGCGCGACTTGAGGTCCGCATAGTCGGCCTGGACCGAAGGCGAAGCGACCAGCGCGAGGCTGGCTTCATAGGCCTGAAGCGCGGGACGGTAGAGGTCGCGGCGGTCAAGCCCGGAGCCGAGCAGCGCCAGCACCTCGGCGCGCGTCCTGGTGGTGCGCAGGAGCTTGTAGGCGTTGAAGCCGGCGGAGGTGGCGTTTGCCGGCAAGGTCGATGCTTCGGAGGTGTTGGAGGCCGGCTGCACCGCAAGCGTCTCGCGCGCCAGATCCAGCCAGAGGTGGCCATCATCGGGCAATACCGAAACCGCGGCCTCGTATTTCTGCATGGCGGAGCGATGGTCGCCGGTCAGCGACGACTGCTCGGCCGCCGACTTGAGTGCCGTCAGCCCTTCGGTCGGCTTGTCATAGGCCGGATCGGTCAGCTTGTTGCGGTATTGCTGCGCCTGGTCGGCCATCCAACTGGGGAAGAAGGCGAGCTCCGGCGGCGCGCCGATATCGGGATCGCCGTCGACATTGGCGACCTTACCCGCGATGGCACCGTTGAAGGTTTTCAGCTGGTTATAGTCGGATTTGAGGAAACACCATTTGGCCTTGGTGTTGTAGGTGAAGGCGCGGCAGGCCGGATCGCCCAGGCAGGTCGTCTTGCACTGGTCGAGGCTGACATTCTGGTCGGAGCGGAGATCGAAACCGAAATAGTCGGAATTGTCGGTCGTTACGATTCGCCGGGCTTCGGCCGCTTGCGCGACGCTTCCCACGGCGAAAAAGAGAAGGATAAGGAAGAAAGACAGACCACGAGCCGCGCGCATTGCCATTACACCCTCCAGACAGTGCTTACGTCCCGGCATGTTCAAGCTTCAGTCAGGCTTGTCAACACAAGGACGCGGCAGGTTCCGCCTGCCAACGGTTTCCTTTCCGGCCGAGAGCCGGTATCGGATAGAACCTCCATAGGACAGGGGATCACGCATTCTTGCGGCGACGCAGAAGGTGTGAATTCCAAGCCCTGTCTATTTCAGACAATTGGATTGTGGCCCCTTTACGAGCACTTCAGAACTTCATTCCAATTTTAGCATTGCAAGCTAGGTTAGATTTGTAATGTCGGCGCATGAAAGGCATATGTCGGGAGGAACCGCGCGGCTGCGCGGGCTTCCGCGCGTCCTGCTTTTCGCGCTGATGTGTTCCATCATACTTGTCGTCGAAACCCGGAATGCCGCTGCTTTCGAGCTTTTCGGCATCAAATTGTGGGGCTCGTCGAACGACGAGGATGCCGATATCGTCGACCCGCTGCGCTACGCCGTGACCATCGAGGCGACCGACGCCGACAAGGATCTGGTCAAGAAACTCGAAAACGCCTCGACGCTGAAAGCCGACGAAGAACGTCCGGTGTCCGGTTCGCTCGGCCTGCTGGCCAAGGCGCGCAGCGACCGGGAGCAACTGGTTGCCGCCCTTTATGCGGATGCCCGCTACGAAGGCATCGTCACCATCACCATCCAAGGCAAGCCGCTCGACGAATTGCCGCCGGACGCCGAATTCACCGGGCCGCAGCCGATCCCGGTGGTGGTCACGGTGACGCCTGGGCCGAAATTCACGTTGGGCAACATCAGGCTGGAAGGCGACGCGGCTGGGCTGGCGAGTGCCGATTTCGGGCTGATCGCCGGCGGCGATGCCGGATCCGGCGCCGTGCTCAAGGCCGAAGCTCTGATCATCCGGGCACTGAAGCAGGAAGGCAGGCCGCTGGCCAAGGTCACGGGCAGCCATATCGTTGCCGACCATGCGACCTCGACACTCGACGTCACGCTGACCGTGGCGGCCGGACCAGTGGCCGGCTATGGCGACACGACGGTGGAGGGCACCGAGAAGGTCGACCGCGATTTCACCGAATACATGACCGGCCTGAAGCACGGCCGCCAGTATTCGCCCGACGAGATCGACGACGCGCGCGACCGGCTGCTCGGGCTGGAAGTGTTCAACAGCGTGACGCTGAAGGAAGGCGACGGCCTCGACGCCGACGGCAACATCCCGATCGACGTCCAGGTCAGCGAACGCAAGCCGCGCTATTTTGGCCTCGGCGGTACCTTCTCCAACACCGAAGGCCTGGGGCTGGAAGGCTATTGGGGCCACCGCAACCTGTTCGGCCAGGCCGAAAAGCTGCGCATCGACGGCGCAATCAGCGGTATCGGCAGCAATGAATTCACCGGA
Source organism: Mesorhizobium sp. LjNodule214 (assembly GCF_964252735.1). Taxonomy (NCBI): domain Bacteria; kingdom Pseudomonadati; phylum Pseudomonadota; class Alphaproteobacteria; order Hyphomicrobiales; family Phyllobacteriaceae; genus Mesorhizobium; species Mesorhizobium sp. LjNodule214. Next base: position 728,941 of record NZ_CAXUPE020000002.1, on the reverse strand, counting down.
CTCAACTACAATGCCGGCATCATGTTCGAAAAGCCGGGCGTCATAGGGCCGGCGTCGAAATTCTTTGCCAGCTTCAGAACAATACTTGAGCATCCCGACGCGTACGACAACTTCTCTGTCAAGGGCAGCACGGGCTTGTCTTACGAACTGGACCAGAGGCAGACGGTTTCCGCGGAAGCCGCGCTCGAGTATTCGAAGATCGACGATGCATTCGGCAAGCACACCTATCTGATTGCGAGCGTCCCGCTGCAATATGTCTACGACAGTCGCGATTATCGACTGAATCCGACGAAAGGTTTCAGGGTTCTGGCTTATGCCGAACCGAGCTACGACTTTTTGAGTGGCGCGGCTTTCGTCAAGCTGAGGGGCGAGGGATCAGCCTATCAATCGCTCGACTCGGCCTCAAGGTTCATCTTCGCCGAACGTGTCGCCGTCGGCTCGATCGTCGGCACCAGCCTCGAGAACGTTCCGGCCAATCGCCGCTTCTATTCCGGCGGCGGCGGCTCGGTGCGCGGCTATGCCTATCAAGGCATCGGGCCGAAGGACATCGACGGTCAGCCGATCGGCGGCCTTTCCCTCTTCGAAACCTCGGTCGAGATGCGCATTGCCGTCACCGACACGATCGGCATCGTGCCATTCGTCGATGCCGGCACTGTCTCGACGAAGTCCTTCCCGGACTTTTCCGACATGAAGGTCGGCGCCGGCGTCGGCGTGCGCTATCTGACGCCATTCGGTCCGCTGCGGGTCGACGCGGCGATCCCGCTCAACCGCGATCCGGGCGACCCGCGTTTCGGCATCTATGCCGGCATCGGTCAGGCGTTCTGAGCCATGAAGACGTTCTGGCGCATCTTCCGCATTGTTCTTTACACGCTGCTCATCGTGGTGGCGGCGGCGGTCGGCGCGTTGGTCGTGCTGACCAAGACCGAGCGCGGCCGCGACAACCTCGCCGGCATCGTCTCGCATCTTGCGTCGAGCGATGACCGAAAGGTCACCGTCAGCGGCATAGATGGCATCTGGTCGGGGGCGCTCAGGCTCGACCATGTCGTGCTGGAAGACCGCAACGGCGCCTGGCTGGTGGCCCGCAAGGTCGCCGTCGACTGGTCGCCGCTGGCGCTTCTGTCGAAGAGTTTTGATGCCGAGCGCATCGGCGCCGAGCGCATCGAACTGGCGCGGTTGCCGGCGGCGAGCGCGCAGCCTAGCCAGAGCGGGACCACAACGCTGCCGGTTTCACTCGACATTGGGCAGATCGATCTTCCCGAGATTGCGCTCGGCCAGGAACTCGCCGGCAGCGGCATCGCCGAGCTTGCGGCGAAAGGGTCGGTCAAGGCAAATGCCTCGCCGCTGGCTGTCGAGACAGTGCTCGCCATCACGCGCCATGACGGCAAGCAGGGCAATGTCGATGCCAAGGTCCATTTCGCGCCCGCCGACAACAAGCTCGACCTCGATCTCAAGGCATCAGAGCCAGCCGGCGGCATCATTGCCAATCTGCTCAAATTGCCCGACGCGCCGCCGGTCGACATCATTGTCTCGGGGACGGGGCCGCTGGCCAACTGGAGCGGCATCGGCACCTTCGTCGTCGACGGCCAGATCGTCACCCAGCTCACCGGCCGCCACCAGCTCAGCGACCAAGGCAATCATGTCGAGGCCAAGGGCGACGGAGATTTCGGGCGTTTCCTGCCGGAGAAGCTGAAGCCGCTGTTTGTTGGCAAGACCAGCTTCGACCTTGCCGGCACCGCGACGCCGGCCGGCGGCGTCGACATCGAGCGCGCCACGATCGAAAGCGACGCCGTGCATGGCACCGCCGCGGGCAGGGTCGATCCCAAGGGCGCGAGCGACCTTTCGGTGGAGCTTGCCGCCAAGGGTGAGCCCGTGCTGCTCGACGTCGGCACCAAGGCGCAGCCGGTTACCGTGGCGGTGAAAAACGCGACCGCCCGCGCCTTTGGCGACGGCAAGGCGCCGATGGTCGATATCGCCGCGTCGCTGGTTTCGGTGGCGGCAGGCGGCACGCAGCTCAACGATCTGGCGGCGCAGATCCATTCCGACGGCTTCGACATTGAGAACCGCAGCGGACCGGTCAGCATCAAGCTCTCGGCCGGCGGCCTGAAGACCGATGTCGCGACGCTGACGCCGCTGGTGACCGGCAAGCTGGCGGCCGATCTCGCCGGCAAGGTCAGCAAGGACGAGATTTCGCTCGACCAGGGAACGTTGCGCAGCGACGCGCTCAATGCCTCGCTGACGGCCACTCTGTCGCTGACCGACCTGGCGATGAAGCTGAAAATGAACGCCGATGCGGTTTCATCGGCGCTGCCGCCTCAGATCAGCTCCGTGCTCGGCGAGCGGGTGACGTTCTCGGCGACCGCGACGCGCGACCCGCAAGGCTCGTTCGCCGCCAATTCACTCGAATTGACCTCTGGTTCGCTCAAGGCCAGCGGCACCGCCAGCGCGCAAGGCAGCGACATCCAGGCCGACATCAAGGGTACGCTCGGCGACGTTTCGGTGCTGTCGCAACTGGCCGGCGTGCCTCTCGCCGGCGGCGTCGACTTCGCGCTGACGGCAAGCGGCGCGCGCTGGGCGCCGGACTTTTCCGTTTCGGCCAACAGCGCCAGCCTGACGGCGTCGGGCCGCACGGTCAAAGACATCAAGCTGACTGCATCGGGGAAGGCTGATGTCGCCAGTCCCGCGGCGGATGTCTCGCTGACCGGGTCGGTCGACGGCCAGGCGCTCGACATCAAGGCGGCGCTGGTGACGAGCGACGGCAAGCGATCCATCAAGGGGCTCAGCCTGTCGCTTGGCGACAACAAGGTTTCGGGCGACCTTGTGCTCGATGACAAGTTGCTGCCGCTCGGCACGCTGACGCTATCTGCCCCCGATGTCGCGCCGCTGGCTTCGCTTGCCGGTCAGGCGGCGGCCGGCGATATCGGCGGAGCTATTGCCTTCGCCAAGGACGGTGAGGCTCCGACCGTCACCATCAATGCGGCCAGTACAACGATCTCGCGCGGCGAGGTGGCGGCGAAGGCGATCACCGTCAACGCGCTGATCGCCAACTATCTCAAGAGCCCGGCGATCTCCGGTACGATCAAGGCCGACAGTGTGACATCGGGAACGACTGTCATCAGCGGCATTGGCGTCGACCTGAAGCGCGATGGCGACTGGACCAATTTCACCGGTGGCGCGACGATCGCCGGCATCCCGGCTACCGCCGCCGGCCGCGCCAAGATCGCCGGTGGCACGACCAGCATTGAGATCGCTTCGGGCGAGGCGACCGTTCGCGGCATCAAGGCCGCCATCGCCAGCCCGTCAAATCTCTCCATCGCCAATGGCGTGACCAGCATCGAGCGACTGGTGGTCGATGTCGGCGGTGGCGCGGTGACGCTCTCCGGCACTGCGGGTCAGACGCTCGACCTGGCGGCAATTTTCTCCGCGATGCCGGCAGCCCTTGCCAATGATTTCTCCCCCGGTCTCGACGCTGCGGGGACACTCGATGGCACGGCGCAGGTGACGGGATCGCCGGCAAACCCCGACATCCGCTTCAATATCCAGCTCGCCGGCGCCGAGACCAGTCAGACCCGGCAGGCCGGGCTCGGACCGCTCAACCTCAATGCCGCCGGCGGCTTCACGACCGCCGGCGGGATCACCATCGATCACGCGACGCTTGCCGGCGACAAGATCTCCGGCAAGGCCGTCGGCACGATCAACCCGAATGGCGCCAGCGATTTCGCGCTCGACCTGACATCGACCGGTCCCAGCCTGCCGCTGTCGCTCGGCAGCACCGAAAGTCCGATCAAGCTCGAGTTGCAAGCGTTGTCGGTGAAGGCGGCGGGGCAAGGCATGCGGCCGAGGCTGGATATTTCCGCAGCGCTGCCCTCGGTCGCCACCAACCACGCCAAGGTCGAAGGCATCGCGCTGGCGCTGCATTCCGACGCCTTCGACGTCAAGAGCCGTACTGGACCGATCTCGGGTACGGTAACGGCGGACAAGATAGGACTGGACAACCCGACCATCGCGCCGCTGATCGCCGGCAAGATCATCGCAAAAGTCGCCGGCAGCCTTGCCGCGGATGCCATCACCATCGACAGCGGCTCGGTGCAGGGCGCAGCACTCGACAGCGCTTTCAACGGCCGGGTTTCCCTGGCCGACGGCGCCATCGACCTCAACCTCAAGGCGGACGCCCTTTCGGCGGCGTTGCCGGCGGCGCGCGGCGTGCTGGCCGATCGGACGCAACTCAGCGCGACGCTGAAGCGCGATGCGCACGGCAATGTCAGCGCAAGCCCGGTCACGCTGGCGTCTGGTGCGCTGACCGCCAATGGGCAGGCAAGCCTCGCCGACAACAAGCTCAGCGCCGACATCAAGGGCGCACTATCAGATATCTCGCTGCTGTCGAAAGACGCCAAGGGCGCCATTGCTTTCGCGCTGAATGTGCAAGGCGCGAGCCTGGCGCCGGACCTGTCGCTGACGGTCGACAGCGACCGGCTTTCGGTCGCGGAGCGCGAGATCACCGGCCTGAAGCTGACCGCCACCGGCAAGGCCGATGCCGCCAATCCGGCCGCCAATGTGCAACTGACCGGCAATGTCGCCGGGCAAGCGCTGCAAGGCAGCGCGGTGCTGGCGACGACGGACGGCAAGAGCGCCATCAACGGACTGCTGCTGTCGCTGGGCAAGAACCGGATCTCCGGCGACCTTGCGCTCGACCAGGCCTTCGTGCCCGAAGGCACGGTGGCGCTCGACCTGCCCGATATCGGGCCGCTGGCCGCACTGGCGCTGGAAAAAGCCGAAGGCGATGTGCGTGGCACGATTGTCTTCTCGAAGAGCGGCAACGCGCCACAAGTCGCTATCAAGGCGACAACCGGTTCGCTCTCGCGCGGCGATTTGGTGGCGAAAACCGTTTCCATCGACGCGCTGATCGCCAACTATCTTGCCGCGCCGATGATCTCCGGCAAGATCCGCGCCGACAGTGTCACTTCCGGCGGCACCGTCATCCGCGGCATCGATGTCGATTTGAAGCGCGACGGCGACTGGACCGGCTTTTCCGGCGGCGCCACCGTCAAGGACATTCCGGCCAGGGCCGTCGGCCGGGTGAAGGTGGCCAATGGCACGACGACCATCGAGCTCACTTCCGGGCAGGCGACGATGCAAGGGATCAAGGCGGCGATCGCACAGGCCTCGACCATCAGCATCGCCAATGGAACGACGAGCCTGGACAGGCTGGTGCTCAACCTCGGCGGCGGCACGGCGACGGTAACCGGCAAGGTCGGGCAGGCGCTCGACATCAACGCCGCACTGGCCAAGGTGCCAATCTCGCTCGCCAACAGTTTCTCACGCGGCCTCGATGCCGCCGGCTCGATCTCCGGCACGGTCAAGGTGACAGGCGCACCAGCCAATCCAAGCATTGCGTTCAAAATCGATGCAGGCGGTGTGCAGACCTCGCAGACCCGCGGCGCCGGCCTTGGCGGCATGAACATTTCCTCGTCAGGAACGTTCGCCGGCAAGAAACTTACCTTTGACGTCAACATCAGTGACGGGGCCGGTCTTGGCCTCAAGGGCGGCGGCTCGGTGACCATTGCGGGCGCGCCGGCTCTGGTGCTCGACTTTTCCGGCAAGGTGCCGTTTTCCTTCCTTGCCGCCAAGCTTGCCGCGCAAGGCCTGTCATTGAACGGCACTGCCAATGTCAATGTGCAAGTGCGCGGCACGGCGACGTCGCCGGTCATCGGCGGCACGGTCAGCACGTCAGGTGCCCGCCTGGTCGATGCGCGCTCCGGCCTTGCCGTCAACGACATCGCCGCCGACGTCTCGATCGGCGCCGGCGTCGCCCGGATCAATCGCCTGACCGGCACGCTGTCGACGCGCGGCAGCCTTTCGGCCAGCGGCACGGTCGGCATCAATCCTGCGCAAGGGTTCCCGGCCGACTTGTCGGTCAAGCTAACCGACGGCCGCTACACCGACGGCAGGGTGGTCACGGCCAATCTCGGTGGCGACTTGACCATCAAGGGACCGCTCGCCTCGGCGCCGGTGATTTCGGGAACCATCAACCTGGCCAAGACCGTCATCACCGTGCCTGAGAAGCTGCCGGGGTCGCTGTCGGCGCTCGACGTCAAGCACAAGAACGCACCCGGCGCCGTGCGGGCGCAGGACAAGGCGCTGCGCCCACCAACGACAAGCGGCGGCGGTGGCGGCAGCGGGCTTGCCCTCGACGTCACGGTCAACGCGCCGAACCAGATCTTCATCCAGGGCAGGGGCGTCGATGCCGAGCTTGGCGGTTCGCTGAAGCTCACCGGCCCGGCGTCGTCGCCGCATGCGGTCGGCACCTTCACCTTGCAGCGCGGGCGGCTGTCGATCCTCGCCAAACGGCTGACCTTCACCGAGGGCACGGTCGGCTTCTCGGGCTCGCTGGTGCCTTATCTCAACCTGACGGCAACATCGACGACGAGCAGCGCCACCGTCACCATCGTGGTGTCGGGCGAGGCGACCAATCCGAAATTCACCTTCTCGTCCGTGCCGGCCCTGCCGGAGGACGAGGTGCTGGCACAGCTGATCTTCGGCCGCTCGATGTCGAACCTGTCGCCGCTGCAGATCGCCCAGCTTGCCGAAGCCGCGGGGCAACTGGCTGGCGTCGGCGGCTCGACGTCGCTGCTCGAAAACCTGCGCAGCGCGATCGGCGTCGACGACCTCGACGTCACCACGGACGAGAAGGGCGGCACGGCCGTCTCGGCCGGCAAATACCTCAACGACCGCACCTATGTGACGATCCAGAAGGGTGACAAGCCGGGTTCGGGCAAGGCGACCATCGATCTCAATGTCGGGCGCGGCGTCAAATTGCGCGGCGAAGCCAACGATGCAGGGGAAGCCAAGGGCGGCATCTTCTACGAGCGCGAATACTGAAATCGGCGACGATCGCGGGCGTCGGGAGGTGCAACCCTGGCGCAAACTCAAGGATCGGCTGGCGCTGTCCTATCCCGTTTGAATGTCTCATTTTAATCGGGCGCCGGGATTCGAACGGAATCTTCCGGGCAGTAGCGATTTTGCGTCAAGACTGTCGCTATCACGCGAACTGCCCTCCTTCCAAAGTTGCACATTCGCTAACATGTTCCCAGTCCGTGTCGGTCTTTGACATCACGGCGCGGATGCGGAATGTTAAAAGGCAGAAAGCCAACAATGGGAGTCAGTCATGGCAATCTACAAAAGCAACGGTGACCGCGTTCCGGATCATATCCTGGCAATGGCCGAAGAAGCCAAGGCAGGCAAGATGGACCGCCGCGAATTCCTCGCCCTGGCCAGCGTCTTCGGCGCGTCCACGGCAATGGCCTACGGCATGCTCGGTCTGGCCGACCCGACGCCGGCCAAGGCGGAAGAAGTACAGGGCAAGAAGGGCGGCATCCTGAAGGTCGCGCAGTGGATCAAGGACCCGAAGGATCCACGCAAGGCCGATTGGTCGGAAATCGCCAATGCCGAGCGCCAGGCGCTCGAGCCGCTGGTCAAGTACACGACCGAATACACGTTCCGCCCCTATCTGCTCGAAGGCTGGGACATCAACGACGACGCCACCGAATACACGCTGCATGTGCGCAAGGGCGTGACCTGGTCGAACGGCGATGCATTTACCGCCGATGACGTGATCTTCAACCTCAAGCGCTGGGGCGACAAGAAAGCCGAAGGCAACTCCATGCCAGGCCGTCTCGGCTCGCTGGTCAAGGACGACAAGCTGGACGAAAGCGCCGTGACCAAAGTCGACGATCACACCATCAAGCTGAAGCTGGGCAAGGCCGATATCGCGCTCATCCCGAACATGTGCGACTATCCAGGCCTCATCGTTCACAAGACCTTCGACGAGAAGGGCGGCGACTTCAAGGCCTGGCCGATCGGCACCGGCCCGTTCGAACTCGTCTCCTACGATGTCGGCCAGAAGGTGGTCTACAAACGCCGCGAAGACAACAAGTGGTGGGATGGCGAGGTCTTCCTCGACGGCGTCGAGTTGATCGACTACGGCACCGATCCGGCGGCGATGGTCAGCGCCTTCGAAGCCGGCGAAATACACACCAACTACGAAACCTCGGCCGACTACGTGTCGATCCTCGACGGCATGGATCTGGTGAAATCCGAGGTGGTCACCGCGGCGACCATCGTCTGCCGCACCAACGTGGCCAACAAGCCTTACGATGACCAGAAGGTGCGTCAGGCGCTGCAACTCGGCGTCGACAACGCTGTCGTCCTCCAGCTCGGCTACGGCAATGCCGGGACTGTCGCCGAGAACCATCATGTCTGCGCGATTCACCCGGAATATTACGAATTGCCGAAAATCGCGCGCGACCCCGCCAAGGCCAAAGCCATGATGGCGGAAGCGGGACAGGCGGATTTCGAGCATGAGCTGATCACGGCCGACGAGGACTGGAACAAGAACACCGGCGATGCGATCGCCGCTCAGCTGCGCGACGCCGGTATCAAGGTCAAGCGCACGGTGCTGCCGGGCTCGACGTTCTGGAACGACTGGACCAAGTATCCACTGTCGATGACCACCTGGAACATGCGCCCGCTCGGCGTCCAGGTTCTGGCGATCGGCTACCGCACCGGCGAAGCTTGGAACGAGACAGCCTGGTCGAACCCCGACTGGGACGCCAAGCTCAACGCCGCGCTTTCGGTCGCCGATGCCGCCAAGCGCAAGGAGATGATGAAGGACATCGAGCAGACCCTGCAGGATTCCGGCATCATCATCCAGCCCTTCTGGCGCAAGCTCTACAGCCACTCGGTCAAGGCGGTGCAGAACTACAAGATGCACCCGACATACGAGCGCGACTACGGCAAGGTCTGGCTCGAGCAGGCATGATCGGATCGATCGGGGAGGGGGCGGTTCGCCCCTTCCCCATCACTCCTCGCATGGTTCCAGAACCGGAAGCCGGCGCAGCAGAAAGTTGCGGACTCTTCGGGAAAGATCATGCAATAAAACAGGGTTGATCGCATCCGACGGCCGGTTTGACAGCCAACTCTGCCGGCAACGGTAGAGCTGGTTTTCGAAGCTGGCTCCAACCCCAACCAGACCGGCAGGGGACCGCCATGCTTTCTTTCGTTATCAGGCGCCTGGGCACCATGGCATTGACGATGCTGTGCCTGACGATCATCGTCTTCTTCCTGATCAACCTCGATCCGAATTTGAAGAAGCTGGCGATCAGCCAAACTGAAATGCACACGTCCGCCGAGCAGCTCGAAAGCTGGCTGGTGGAACACGGCTACCGCCAGAACTTCTTCGTCCGCTATGGCCAATGGCTCGGCGTGATGCCCAAGCAGCCGGTCACCGATCCCGCGACAGGCAAGCCGACCCAGCGGTTCTCCTTTTGCAACGACCCGCTTGTGCCGACATATTCCGGTATCCTGCAGGGCGATTTCGGTTGCTCGACCAAGTTCAAGACCACGGTCGCGTCAAAACTGTTTCCGGCGCTTAGCGCCACCGGCATCCTGATGCTCTGCGTCCTGTTGGTCATGATACCGATCTCGCTGCTGACCGGCATCCTTGCCGGCATGCGCGAGGGTTCGCGAACGGACCGGACGCTATCGGTCGCCTCGATCGCCTCGACGGCGACGCCCGAATATGTGTCGGGCGTCATCTTCACCGTCATCTTCGCCTCCTGGCTAGGCTGGCTGAACGGTTCGGCGGCCTCGGCCAGCCAGGGCATCACTTTCTACAATTTCACGCTGCCGGTGATGACGCTGGCGATCTACGGCATCGGCTATATTGCGCGCATGACTCGCGCCTCGATGGTCGAGGTGATGACGCAGCAATATATCCGCACCGCGCGGTTGAAGGGCCTCTCCTTCGGCAGCGTCGTGGTCAAGCACGCGCTACGCAACGCGCTGATCGCGCCGTTCACCGTCATCATGTTGCAGTTCCCCTGGCTGCTCACCGGCGTCGTCATCGTCGAAGTGATGTTCCGCTACCAGGGTTTTGGCTACACGCTGAAAGAGGCGGCCGAAAACAACGACATCGACCTTTTGCTCGGCTGTTCGCTGGTCTCGGTGTTCATCGTGCTGATCACGCAGCTCATTTCAGACGTCGGCTACGCGTTTCTCAATCCGCGTATCAGAGTGCAGTAGGGGATCGGGCGGATGCAGGTCGAATATATCAGCGCCTTCAATGTCATCCTCGGTGTGATCGGGCGGTTCTGGCCGGTCTGGATCGCTCTTGCCATCGTCATGGGCGCGAGCTTCGCCTACAAGAAGAAGCTCGGCCTCTACGGCCAGCTGTTTGACAGCGGCGTCGGCATCGTCGGCGTCGGCATTTGCCTGTTCTGGCTGTTCACGGCGATCTTCGCGTCGACCGTAGCGCCCTTCGACCCGCTCGCTCAGGTGCCGGTCATGAAGGACGCGCTGCCGGGCGGGATCGAGCCGGTATCGAAGCTCATCTACTATTTCGGCGGCGACAAGCTGGCCCGCGACGTGTTCTCCCGCATGGTCTTTGGCAGCCAGATCGTGCTGATCATCGCGCCGGCGGCGACCGGCTTTGCGCTGATGGTCGGCATCACGCTCGGCCTGCCGGCCGGCTATTATGGCGGCAAGATCGACACCGTGCTGTCTTTCCTCGCCAATCTGGTGCTGGCCTTCCCGGTCATCCTTCTGTTCTACCTGCTGGTGACGCCGGGCATCATGGACACGCCGATCCCCTATGCGATGGCCGGGCTGTTCTTCCTGTTCCCGATCATCTTCTTCAGCGTGCTGTTCTGGACGCGCTACAAGAACCGGCCCGACCGGCTCTACATCCTTCTCGGCATCACCCTGATCGTCGGCGGCTGGCTCTATGCCGGCCTTGTCTTCGATGCCGATCCGCTGAGGATCGTCCACATCGATCCCAACCAGCTCAACATCTTCGTGGCGGTGGTGTTCGCCTCCAGCCCCGGCGTGTTCCGCATCGTGCGCGGCCTGACCATGGACATCAAGACGCGCGACTATGTGGCGGCGGCGCAGACGCGCGGTGAATCACCCTGGTACATCATGCTGTGGGAGATCCTGCCCAATGCACGCGGACCGCTGATCGTCGATGGCTGCCTGCGCATCGGCTACACCACGATCCTGCTTGGCACGCTGGGTTACTTCGGCCTCGGACTGGCGCCGGAAAGCCCTGACTGGGGCACCGCGATCAAGGACGCCAGCCGCCTGCTGCGGTCCTTCATCCACCCGGCTTTGCCGCCGACGATCGCGCTGATGTCGTTCGTGCTGGGGCTCAACCTGTTGGCCGATTCGCTGCGCGAACAATCGATGAAAGACTGATCGACGGGTCTTCGACCCGACGTGCCTGACAAAAATTTGGATTGGAGCGACCCATGAATGAGGCAGTTCGAAATCCCGGCAAGCCGACCGATGGGCCGATCATCGAGATCGAGAACCTGTCGATCTCCTTCTTCACCCGCAAGGGCGAGATACCGGCCGTCATGGATTTCTCCTGCACGGTCATGCCTGGCGAAGCCATGGGCATCGTCGGCGAATCCGGTTGCGGCAAGTCGACCGTGTCGCTCGGCATCATGCGCGACCTCTCCAACATCGGAAAGATCGTCGGCGGCAAGATCAAGTTCCAGGGCAAGGACATGGGCGAACTGTCCGACGAGGAACTGCGCGCCATCCGCGGCAACAAGATCGCGATGATCTACCAGGAGCCGATGGCGAGCCTCAATCCGGCGATGAAGGTCGGCCAGCAATTGATGGAAGTGCCGCTGATCCACGACAAGGTGTCGAAGGAAGAGGCTTACAGCCGAGCGCTCGAGATGGTGCGCTCGGTCAGGCTGCCCGATCCCGAGCGCATGATGCGGTCCTATCCGCACCAGCTTTCTGGCGGCCAGCAGCAACGCATCGTCATCGCCATGGCGCTGCTGTCGAAGCCGGCGCTGCTTCTGCTCGACGAGCCGACGACGGCGCTCGACGTGACGGTGGAAGCCGGCATCGTCGACCTGGTCAAGGGGCTCGGCGAGAAGTTCGGCACGTCGATGATCTTCGTGTCGCACAATCTCGGCCTGATCCTGGAGACTTGCGACCGCATCACGGTGATGTATTCGGGCGAGGCGGTCGAGACCGGCAAGATCAAGGACGTGTTCGACCGGATGCGCCATCCCTACACGCAAGGGCTGTTCCGCTCGATCCCGCTGCCCGGCGCCGACAAGAATTCGCGGCCGCTGATCTCGATCCCCGGGCAATTGCCGCTGCCGCACGAGCGGCCGAAGGGCTGCAATTTCGGTCCACGCTGCCACCATTTCGTCGAGGGCGTCTGCAACGCCGCCGAGATCCCGATGATCGAGGTCGAGGGTCACGAAGGGCATTTCTCGCGCTGCGTACGTTTCAACGAGATCGACTGGGAAGCGCTGCCGCCGGGCGCCAAGAAGGTCAACGAGCGCGTCGTGCCCGGCGCGCCGGTGCTCAAGATCGAGGATCTGAGGAAATACTACAAGGTCGGCGGCAGCGAGGTGTTCGGTTCGAGCGAAGGCCGCGTCGTCAAGGCCAATGAGACGATCTCGTTCATGGCGCGCGAATCCGAGACGGTGGCCATCGTCGGTGAATCCGGCTGCGGAAAGTCGACGCTGGCCAAGGTGCTGCTCGGTCTGGAAACGGCAAGTTCCGGCAGCGTGACGCTCGGCAACACGGAAATCCAGTCGACCGGCATCGAAAAGCGCAGCGTCGAGACGGTGTCGTCGATCCAGATGGTGTTCCAGAATCCGTTCGACACGCTCAATCCCAGCCACACGGTCGGCTCGCAGATCATCCGCACGCTGGAAAAATTCAATGTCGGTAACAATGTCGCCGAGCGCCGCAAGCGGATGCTCGAACTACTCGACCTGGTGAAGCTGCCGCGGGCGTTCGAGACCCGCAAGCCGCGTCAACTGTCAGGCGGGCAGAAGCAGCGCATCGGCGTGGCACGGGCCTTTGCCGGCGACGCCAAGGTGGTGGTGGCCGACGAGCCGGTCTCGGCGCTCGACGTGTCGGTGCAGGCAGCGGTGACCGAACTCTTGATGGACATCCAGCGCAAGAACAAGACGACGATGCTGTTCATCAGCCACGACCTCTCCGTCGTGCGCTACATCGCCGACCGCGTCGTCGTCATGTATCTCGGCTATATCGTCGAGCAGGGCACGACCGACCAGATCTTCGCGCCGCCCTATCACCCCTATACCGAGGCGCTGCTGTCGGCGATCCCGATCGCCGACACCAGCGTGGTCAAGAAGCACATCGTGCTGGAAGGCGACATCCCGTCGGCGATGAACCCGCCGACCGGCTGCCCGTTCCAGACGCGCTGCGGCTACAAGAAGCTTGTGCCGGACAATCTGTGCGAGACCAAGGTGCCGCCGGTGAAGAACCTCGGCGACGGCCATATGAGCCTGTGCTGGCTTGCGGACGACGTGCTGGCCAAGATGGAGCCGGTGATCAAGTTCGACAAGGAGCACGCCGCGCATGAGGGCGTGCCGGAAGACGCGCCGCAGGTGACGAAAGCGCAACCGGCCGCCGCCAAGCCCAAACGCCCGAGTGGCAAGAAGCCGAACTGACGGATCGAGGCTAAAGGCCGTTCAGTTGCCGCACTGCCGCAACTGAACGGCGTAATCCTGCGCCATCTTTTCGGTCGCCCGCGCATAGCCCTGTACGCCGGCATCGCCGCGGTTGCCGCGGCCATAGGCGGTCCAGCCGAGATAGTAGGCCAGATAGAGATTGTAGGTGTCGTTGCGTGCGACGCCGAGCGTGTCTGATGTCTTGGAATGATACCAGCCGACGAAATCGACGGCGTCGGCGAATTTTGTCCGCCGCGCCGCCCAGTTGCCGGTCTCGCTCTGATATTGCGCCCAGGTGCCGTCCAGCGCCTGCGAGAATCCGGTGGCCGAGGAGACGTGCTTCCACGGGATGAAGCCCAGGAGCTTGGTGCGCGGCGGTCTGGCGTTGCTCTTGAAGCCGGATTCCTTGCGCACAGTCGCCATCAGCACGGGAACCGGTATGCCGTATTTCTGCTCGGCGCGCTCGGCCGCCGCCTGCCAGTTGTCGAACCAGCCGTCATTCTGGTCGAAGACGGCGCAGACATCGTTGATATGGCTCGGCGGCGTCGCGCAGGCGGAAAGCGCCAGCAGCACGGTGACAGCTACAATTTTACTAAAACTCGACCTACGCATTGGCAGACGAATAGGCCGAAAACATAAAGGGATTCTTGCAGCGTTTCTTAACGGCCCGTGCCCATGTGGATCGGTATCGATATTTCGAACTGTTCTGCCGTTTTTGTTTCCATGGAATTTCGGAAATGCCGCCTTGGCTAAAATCTCGCCGGCAAACGACGGATTTCTGACATCGCTATTGCCGCGCCGGCGCTTTGATGGGGCCATGACCGAACCAAGACGCAAACGCGGCGCCGAGCGAACCAGCAACAGGGGCCCGGCCGCCATCCCGCAACTGCCGCTGAGACGGGTGACCAATCCCTATCCGCCGATGGCCATGCTCTCGGCGGACCAGATCGAGGCGATCCATGAAGCTGCGATGCACATTCTGGAGAATTTCGGTATCGAGGTGATGAGCCCGCGGGCGCTGTCGCTGTTCGAGAAGGCTGGGGCCAAGGTCGATCACGCTACGGCGAATGTCCGCATCGATCGCGGCATGGTCGAGGAAGCGCTGAAGACGACGCGTTCTACCTATACGCTGACGCCGCGCAATCCGGCCCAGGCCATCCATCTCGGCGGCAACACGATCAACTTCACGCTGGTCGCCGGGCCACCCAATGTGCACGACATGGAGCGCGGCCGCCGCGCCGGCAATCTGCGCGACTATTCCGATCTCACCCGGCTGGCACAGCATTTCAACTGCATCCACATGCTTGGCAACCAGGTCTGCGCGCCGGTCGAACTGCCGGCCAATTCCCGCCACCTCGACACCTACTTCACCAATCTGACGCTGACCGACAAAAGCTTCCATGTCTCGGCGATCGGCAGGGGCAGGGCGCTGGACGGCATCGAGATGATGGCGATTGCGCGGGGCCTGAACCTTGAGCACATGCGCGACGATCCCGGCATCACCACCATCATCTCGGTCAACTCGCCGCGCCGCTTCGACGAGATGATGGCCGAAGGGTTGATGACCATGGCCGAGTTCGGCCAGTCTGTTGCGGTGACGCCGTTCACGCTGATGGGGGCGATGAGCCCGGTGACGCTGGCCGGCGCATTGGCGCAGCAAAACGCCGAGGCGCTGTTCGGCGTGGTGCTGACGCAGCTTGTGCGACCCGGCGCGCCGGTGATGTATGGCGCCTTCACCTCCAATGTCGACATGAAGTCGGGCGCGCCGGCCTTCGGCACGCCAGAGAACACCAAAGCCAACATCGCCTCAGGGCAATTGGCGCGGCGCTACAATCTGCCCTACCGCACCACGCCGGGTTCGGCCTCCAATGCCGCCGACGCGCAAGGCGCCTATGAGACGCTGATGGCGCTGTGGGGCGCGGTGCTCGGCCACGGCAACCTCGTCTACCACGCCGCCGGCTGGCAGGAGGGTGGGCTGACGGCGTCGTTCGAAAAGCTCATCATCGATGTCGAGATGATCCAGCACATGATGGAGTTTCTGCGCCCGATCGTGGTCGATGAGGCCGAGCTTGCGGTCGAGGCGCTGGGCGCGGTGCCGACCGGCGGCCATTTCTTCGGCGAGCCGCACACGCTGGAGCGCTATGCGACTGCCTTCTACCAGCCGATGCTGTCCAACTGGCAGAATTATGAAGCCTGGCAGGAGGCCGGCGGGCTCGATACGACGGCGCGCGCGACGCGGCTGTGGAAGAAGGCACTGGAAGACTACGTCGAGCCGGTGATGGATATCGCCGTGCGCGAGGCGCTGGAAGCCTATGTGGCCAAGCGCAAGGAAGCGATCGGGCAGGGCGAGCCGTGAGACCGCAATCCTCCCATCCCGATTCACTTCATCCATCCAACTCACTGAAATAACGAGAAAAACCATGAAGTCGCATGCAAAGGTCGTGGTCATTGGCGGTGGCGTCGTCGGATGTTCCGTGCTCTTCCATCTCGCCCGCCATGGCTGGACCGATGTCGTGCTTCTCGAGCGCGACGAGCTGACTTCCGGCTCGACCTGGCATGCGGCCGGCGGCATGCACACGATCAATGGCGATCCCAACGTCGCCAAGCTGCAGAAGTACACGATCTCGCTCTATAAGGAGATCGAGGAGCTGTCGGGACAGGCGACCGGCGTGCACCTGACCGGCGGCGTGCTGCTGGCGGCGACCGAGGCGCGGCTCGACTGGCTGCGCGGCGTCGTCGCCAAGGGCCGCTATCTCGGCATCGACCTCGAGGAGATCTCGGCCCAAGAGGCGGCCGAACTGATGCCGCTGCTCGATCCGAAACAGTTCGTCGGCGCGGTGCGCAACAAGGAGGACGGTCATCTCGATCCGTCCGGAGTGACGCATGCTTACGCCAAGGCCGCGCGCAAACTCGGCGCCGAGGTCGAGCGCTTCACCAAGGTGGAGGACATTGTGCGACGGCCCGACGGGCTGTGGCGCGTCCTCACCAACAAGGGCGAGGTGGTGGCCGAGCATGTCGTGAATGCCGGCGGTCTGTGGGCGCGCGAGGTCGGCCGCATGGTGGGGCTGGAACTGCCGGTGCTGGCGATGGAGCACATGTATCTGATCACCGAGGACATGCCGGAGGTCGCCGCCTGGAACGCCAAGACCGGCACCGAGATCATCCACGCGGTCGATTTCGACGGCGAGCTCTATCTCCGCCAGGAGCGTGGCGGCATGCTGATGGGCACTTACGAGAAGGCCAACAAGCCGTGGTCCGAGTTCCAGACGCCGTGGAATTTCGGCCATGAGTTGCTGGAGCCGGACATTGACCGCATCGCGCCGTCGCTGGAGGTGGGGTTCCGGCATTTCCCAGCCTTCCAGAACACCGGCATCAAGCAGATCATCAACGGGCCTTTCACTTTCGCGCCCGACGGCAATCCGCTGGTCGGGCCGGTGCGCGGCCTGCCGGGCTTCTGGGTCGCCTGCGGCGTGATGGCGGGATTCTCGCAGGGCGGCGGCGTCGGTCTCGCGCTGTCGAACTGGATGATCGAGGGCGATCCGGGTGCCGACATCTGGGCGATGGACGTGTCGCGCTACGGCGACTGGGCGACGATGGCCTACACCAACGCCAAGGTGCGCGAGAATTATTCGCGGCGCTTCTCGATCCGCTTCCCCAATGAGGAATTGCCGGCCGGGCGGCCGCTGAAGACGACGCCGATCTACGACCTTTTGTCAGCCAAAGGCGCGCAGTGGGGTGTCTCCTATGGGCTGGAGGTGCCGCTCTGGTATGCGCCCGAAGGCGTCAAGGATGAGTTCTCATGGCGGCGTTCGAGCGATTTTTCCCACGTCGCCCGCGAGGTCGCGTCGGTTCGTGGGAGTGTCGGCCTGGCGGAGATTTCGAACTTTGCCAAATACAAGGTCACGGGCGAGGGGGCGGCAGCCTGGCTCGACCGCCTGCTTGCCTGCAAGCTGCCGAAACCCGGCCGCATGACGCTGGCGCCGATGCTGAAGGAGGACGGCAGGCTGATCGGCGATTTCACCCTGGCAAATATCGGCGAAGGTGAATGGTTCATCGCCGGGTCCGGCATCGCCGAGCAATACCATATGCGCTGGTTCGAGGCGCATCTGCCTGCCGACGGCGCGGTTCGCATTGAGGCGCTGGGGCAAAAACTCACGGGTCTCGCAATCGCCGGACCGAAGGCGCGAGAGGTGCTGGCGAAAGTCACCCGCGCGGATGTTTCCAATTCTGCGTTTCCCTTCATGGCAGTCGCAAGAATGGATATCGGCATGGCGCCGTGCCTGGTGGGCCGTGTCAGCTATACCGGCGATCTCGGCTACGAGATGTGGGTGGCGCCGGAATATCAGCGCGCCGCGTTCCAGGCAATGATGGCGGCCGGCGAGGAAATCGGCATCGGCCTGTTCGGCTCGCGTGCGCTCAATTCGCTCAGGTTGGAGAAGAACTACGGCTCATGGGCGCGCGAATACCGGCCGATCTACGGACCGCTGGAGGCCGGGCTCGATCGCTTCGTCGCCTACAGCAAGGAGGCAGATTTCATCGGAAAGCAAGCGGCGCTTGCCGAGCGCAAGCAAGGCGGCAGCCTGCGTTTGCGAACCTTCATCGTCGAGACTGATGACGCCGATGTCATCGGCGACGAGCCGATCTGGTTCGACGGCGCCGTGCGTGGTTGGGTCACCTCGGGCGGTTATGCGCACCATTCGAAAAAATCCGTCGCCATCGGCTATGTGCCGAAGGAGATTGCCGACGAGAGCGACGGTTTCGAGATCGAGCTTCTGGGCACGCGCCATGCCGCGCGCATGCAGGCGACGCCGCTGTTCGATGCGAATTTCGAGCGGATGCGCGCCTGAACAGAGACGCGCATCTTCTCGGCCTTCTCAGGCGCTGCGGCGGTTGTCGAGCGCGAAGGCGCCGGCGCCGGCAAACACCAGATAGAAGAAGATGAAGCAGAACGAGATCGCCGCATCGCCGCCATTGTTGACGGGGAAGAAGTCGCGCGGCATGTGCGCCATGAAATAGGCGATCGCCATCTCGCCGCAGAGCAGGAACGCCACCGGCCGGGTGAAAAGGCCCAGCGCCAGCAGGATGCCGCCGACGAATTCGAGGATGGCGGCGATGAGCGTCAGCCCGGTCAAGGTGCCGGCATGCTCGCCGACCGGGAAATTGAACAGTTTCTGCGAGCCGTGCTCGATGAACAGCAGCGCCGTCATGATGCGCAGCACGCCCAGAGCCTGCGGTTGAAATCTGGCGAGACCTTCAAAAAGCTTCATCTAAAACTCCATTTTTCGAACCCTTCCGGCCCGGCCATAGATTACCGCCCGGCAATGGACCATTCACTTCCCATGGCCTGCCATCAACAATCGGTGATTGAAATGTTCCCCAGGCTGATACTCCAAATTTTTCTCGCTAGGATTGTGTTTTTATCGCTATGGTTGTACTGATGTGTAGATGCTCCAAACCATGTGGGTCCCCTTTGCCATGAAAAAAATCGTCATCAGCCTATTCGCAATCCTTGCAGGCACCAGCTTCGCCATGGCGGACGATGCCGGCTGCGCCGCCTTCAAATGGCCGGTGAAACGCGAGCAGGCGCTGTTTGCGGAGGCGCAAGCGGAACAGTCCGGAACCGCGCTTGCAGTCGGCACGGCCGCGGACGTTTCTTTGGAGCCGATCGACACAGTTACCTTCGAGGTTGCGCCTGAACGGCCTCCGGCGTCTGGCACCTTTGGCGCGACCGGCAGCCTGGTTGTCCCGCCCGAAGGAACAATCCAGATAACCCTGTCCGACGAGGCCTGGATCGATGTCATTCAAGACGGCCATGCCATGAAGTCGGTGGGCTTCAGCGGCGTAAAGACCTGCCCGGGCATCCGCAAGAGTGTGCGCTTCAAGCTGTCCGCCGGTCCGGCCACAATCCAGCTCAGCGGTGCCAAGCAGGCGAACCTTAAGGTCGCGGTGCTGGCGCCGGAGTAATCTCAAAGCGCATAAGGCCGGCGGGAAGGCGCCCCTCTATCCTGCCGGACATCTCCCCCACTTGTGGTGTTTAGACCGGGGAGATCGGCAGTTGCTGCCGGTTTCGCCAATCTCGGCACGACGATGCTACCGCACCGGCGCCATCAGCGCGAAATGTGCGCCTTGCGGATCCTGGCACTGCACGATCCAGCTGCCGCCGGGAACCTCCATCGGACCCATCAGGATCTTGCCGCCATTGTCGGTGACGCGCTTGGCTGCCGCATCGATGGCCGGCACGTTGAAATAGAACTGCCAGACTGGCACCGGGATCTGTTCTGGTTTGTTCATCATGCCGCCGCCGGATTCGGGGCCGGCCGCAAACGTCTGGTAGATGCCCATCGGCCCCATATCCATGGCATCGCCCTTCTCCCAGCCGAACTGACCGGAATAGAAATCGAAGGCGACCTTCCAGTCCGACGTATAGAGCTCGTGCCAGCCTATATGGCCGGGCGTGTTGGCCGGCACCGGCGGCTGGTCGGGGCCGTTCGGCTGCAGGAGCATGAAGGTAGCACCCTGCGGGTCGGCGACGACGGCAAAGCGGCCGACGCCCGGAATGTCGTCGGGTGCGCGATGAACCTTGCCGCCGGCATCCTTCAGCGATTGCGTCGCGGCGTCGACATCCCTGGTGTGGATATAGCCGAGCCAGGCCGGTGGCATGCCCATCTTGGCCGCGTCCTCCGGCAGGGTCATCAGCCCGCCGACGCCGCGCTCGCCGACATTCATGACGATGTAGCGCGGCATGCCGGGCGCCATGTCGAAGGGCTGTGCGGTCCAGCCGACGACGGCGGTGTAGAAGGCCTCGGCGGCGTCGAGGTCAGAGGTCATCAATTCGTACCAGAAGAAGGGCATCGGGGATTGGGGCATTGTCGGTCTCCTCACCGTTTCATGCATCGATCGCGGTCGATCCATCCTAGGACGATCTCGACGACAGAAATCCGACATCTGGGCCAGAAATCGAGGACGGCAAGACGCGGCACTTCTCAATCTTGCGCGCTTGGCGGTTTTCGACTTTGCTTGCCTATCATTGAGGGGTTGTCCATGCGCCAGATGTCGCTCACGCCGGACCTTGTCGCACTGTGCCATCGGGAGGAGGTTGATCCTGGCCCCGACGGCAGTTGGACGCAGTTGAACAATGACGATTTCCAAACCCTGGCCATACGCTTGTCCGGCGAAGCCGATGAAGGCCCGCTGTGGGTGTTCGCGTACGGTTCGCTGATCTGGAAACCGGCCTTCGATTCCGTCGAGCGGCAACGCGCCACCGCCTATGGCTGGCATCGCTCCTTCTGCCTCGACATGGTCCGGTGGCGCGGCAGCGTCGCGCAGCCCGGATTGATGATGGCGCTCGAACGGGGTGGGCGTTGCGACGGCGTGATCTACCGTCTGCCCGAAGGTGAGAAGCCGGCGCAAATCGAAAGGCTGTTGCGGCGCGAGATCGACGATTACGAGAGCATCGGCTCGGTGCGATGGGTTCCAGTGCGCACGGCGCAAGGGACGTTGCGGGCGCTGGGTTTCTGGGTCGGGGTGACCGGCAGGGGCACCTCGCTCAACCAGCCGCTGGAGAAAGTGGCAAAGGTGCTGGCAAGGGCCTGCGGGCATGTCGGGTCGGGAGCGGAATATCTCTACAACACGGTCAGCCACCTCGAGGAATTCGGCATTCGCGACCGCAATCTGTGGCGGCTGCAGTCTTTGGTCGCGAACGAAATCAGGTCGATCCATGGCCACGTTGAGACCGGTGTTCAGTTCGTGTCGGGAGTTCCTATAACATGACTATAATTATCATGTTTTATTGAAGCTTTTCAGCGACTTGGCCGAAAATTGACCAATTGATAAAAAAATAAAACGTGCTAGCCTTCCCCAAAACGAAAACAAGGGGAACCGGAATGGCGACTGGTCATTTCAAGGAAGGCATTGCCGGCGGCCGGCTGTCATCCGAGCAATATGCCGACAATTTTTCCGACCTGCATCCACCGCTCGATCATCACGAGGCGCTGGTCGAATCCGATCGCTGCTATTTCTGCTACGATGCGCCGTGCATGAACGCGTGCCCGACGTCGATCGACATCCCGCTGTTCATCCGCCAGATCTCGACCGGCAATCCCATCGGCTCGGCCAAGACGATCTTCGACCAGAACATCCTGGGCGGTATGTGCGCCCGCGTCTGCCCGACCGAGACGCTGTGCGAGGAAGTCTGCGTGCGCGAGGTGGCAGAGGGCAAGCCGGTGCAGATCGGTCGCCTGCAGCGCTACGCCACCGACGTCGCGATGAGCGAGAACAAGCAGTTCTACACGCGCCCGGAGCCGACCGGAAAGACGGTCGCCGTGGTCGGCGCCGGGCCGGCGGGACTGGCAGCGGCGCACAGGCTCGCTCGCCATGGCCACGACGTGACTATCCTGGAGGCGCGGCCGAAGGCCGGTGGGCTCAATGAATATGGCATTGCCGCCTACAAGAGCGTCGACAATTTCGCCCAGGCCGAGGTCGATTATGTGACCTCGATCGGCGGCATCGACATCCAGAACGGCAAGGCGCTCGGCCGCGACTACCAGTTGTCGGACCTGATCCGCAATTACGACGCGGTGTTCCTCGGCATGGGGCTTGGCGGCGTCAACGCGCTGCGTGCCGATGGCGAGGATGCGGCAGGCGTCACCAACGCTGTCGAGTTCATTGCCGAACTTCGCCAGGCCAGCGACCTTTCCGGCCTGCCGGTCGGCCGGCGTGTCGTCGTCATCGGCGGCGGCATGACGGCGATCGATGCCGCGGTGCAGTCGAAGCTGCTTGGCGCCGAGGAGGTGACGATCTGCTACCGGCGCGGCCAGGAACATATGAATGCTTCAGGTTTCGAACAGGATCTGGCCGCCGCCAACGGCGTCACCATCCGCCACTGGCTGCAGCCGAAGCGCGTCATTGCCGAGGGCGGCAAGGTCAGCGGTATCGAGCTCGAATACACGGCGATGAACGGCGACAAGCTCGCCGGCACCGGCGAGACACTGACGCTCGTCGCCGACCAGGTGTTCAAGGCGATCGGCCAGAGTTTTGTGCCGGTCGCGCTCAACGGCAGCGGCGCGTCGATCGAACTCGAAGCCGGTCGCATCAAGGTCGATACCCAAGGCCGGACTTCCCTAGCCAAGGTCTGGGCCGGCGGCGACTGCATCTTCGGCGGCGACGACCTCACCGTCTCGGCCGTGGCGCAAGGCCGCGACGCGGCGGAATCGATCAACCGGGCACTGACCTCGAACGGGAGGGCATGAGCATGGCAGATATCAGAAACAATTTCGTCGGCATCAAATCGCCAAATCCGTTCTGGCTGGCCTCGGCGCCGCCGACCGACAAGGCCTACAACGTCATCCGCGCCTTCAAGGCGGGCTGGGGCGGGGTGGTCTGGAAGACACTTGGCGAAGAGGGGCCGCCGGTCGTCAACGTCAATGGTCCGCGCTATGGCGCGATCTGGGGTGCGGATCGCCGCCTGCTCGGCCTCAACAACATCGAGTTGATCACCGACCGTGACCTGCAGGTCAATCTGCGCGAGATCAAGCAGGTCAAGAAGGACTGGCCCGACCGCGCCATTGTCGTCTCGCTGATGGTGCCGTGCGTCGAGGATGCCTGGAAGGCGATCCTGCCGGTGGTCGAGGAGACGGAGGCCGACGGCATCGAGCTCAATTTCGGCTGCCCGCACGGCATGTCGGAGCGCGGTATGGGAGCGGCGGTCGGCCAGGTGCCGGAATACATCGAGATGGTGGTGCGCTGGTGCAAGCAAAACACCCGCATGCCGGTCATCACCAAGCTGACGCCCAACATCACCGACGTGCGCAAGCCGGCACGGGCGGCGTTCTCCGGCGGCACCGATGCGGTGTCGCTGATCAACACCATCAATTCGATCACCGGTGTCGACCTCGACAGCTTCGCGCCGCAGCCGACCATCGACGGCAAGGGCTCGCATGGCGGCTATTGCGGTCCGGCGGTGAAGCCGATCGCCATGAACATGGTGGCCGAGATCGCCCGTGATCCCGAAACGCGCGGCTTGCCGATCTCCGGCATCGGCGGCATCACCACCTGGCGCGATGCGGCCGAATTCATGGCGCTCGGGGCCGGCAATGTGCAGGTCTGCACGGCGGCGATGACCTATGGCTTCAAGATCGTGCAGGAGATGATCGCGGGCCTCGAAAACTGGATGGACGAGAAGGGCCATGCCTCGCTCGACGACATTGTCGGCCGCGCCACGCCCAATGTCACCGACTGGCAGTATCTCAACCTCAACTATGTCGCCAAGGCGCATATCGACCAGGATGCATGCATCAAGTGCGGACGCTGCCACATTGCCTGCGAGGACACCTCGCACCAGGCGATCACCAGCATGGTCGACGGCAAGCGGCATTTCGAGGTGATCGAGGCCGAATGCGTCGGCTGCAATTTGTGCGTCAATGTCTGTCCGGTGGAAAACTGCATCACCATGGAGCCGCTGGCGGCTGGCGCGATGGACCAGCGCACCGGCAAGCCGGTGTCGCCGGTCTATGCCAACTGGACCACGCATCCGAACAACCCGATGGCTAAGGTGGCGGCGGAGTAAAGTCGCCTCAACTTCATAGGGCGAGGGCAATGAGGCAGTGGCGCCTGCGGGCGCCGCTGCTTTTTTTGATTGCTATTGCGGATAAATATTATCCATGATAAAACATATCCATTAATAGGAGATTGGCACGATGAAGCTGGGTGAGGGCGTTGAGGCGGCGATCCACTGCGCCGCGATGCTTGCCGGCGTGGATGGCGCGGCGACCATGCCGGGCGCCGCCATGGCCGAGTCCTTCGGCCTTTCGCCGAGCTATCTGCTGAAGCATCTCAATCAACTCACGGCCTCCGGCATTCTGGAATCGGTGCCGGGGCCGGCGGGCGGCTACCGGCTGGCACGGCCAGCCGAGCGCATAACACTGCTCGATATCGTGCTTGCCGTTGAAGGGCGCGAACCAGCTTTCCGCTGCGGCGAGATCCGCCAGCGCGGTCCGACGACACTCGACGCTTCGGCCTATGTGAAGCCGTGCGGCATCAATGTCGCGATGCTAAAGGCGGAGCGCGCTTATCGCACGGCACTTGCCGAGGCAAAGCTGTCCGACATCGTGGCGGAATACGTGAGCGATGCCGATCCACGTTCGGTTGCCGCGGGCTGCGCCTTTGTCGCCCGCCATCAGCGGCCGCAAAAATCCAGTTCAACCAAGCAAGCGTGAAAGGGTAAAGACGATGAAACAGAGGCTGCAGTTCTTCGCCAAGGCGGCGGAGATCATGAAGGCGGTGTCGGCGCTCAACAAGGCGGTCGACGAGTGTGGGCTCGAGGAAAGCCTGCTGCACCTGATCAAGCTCAGGGCATCGCAGATCAATGGCTGTTCCTATTGCGTCGAGATGCACAGCCGCGAGGCCAGGCGCGACGGCGAGACCGAGCAGCGGCTCTATCTGGTTTCGGCCTGGAAGGAATCGCCGCTGTTTTCCGAGCGCGAACGCGCCGCCTTGGCCTGGACCGAAGCAGTGACCAAGATCGCCGACACCGGTGTCTCGGACGGCCTCTATGCAAGGACACTCGAGCATTTCTCGGAAGAGGAACTGGTCAAGCTGTCCGTTGCGATCGGCATGATCAACACCTGGAACCGGCTTTGCGTGCCGTTCCAGGCCATTCACCCGATGCCGGCGGCGAAAGCCGCCTAAGGCCGAGCCGGCGCGCGGGCCTGCAGAGGCAAGGCCCGCGCGCCTTTTTCGTTTGGGGATCAGCACCATGCTCGCAAGTTTTCAGAATGAGATTCTGGTTGCCGCCCGCCTGTTGTTTGGCAGCGCCTTCGTCTTTGCCGGTCTGCGCAACGTCGTGAACGCGGCCTTCCTGACCCAGTTGATGACAGCGCGCGGCGTGCCGCAGGCGGGGCTGGCGCTTTGGCTCGGCATTGCCCTGCAGATCGTCGCCGGCGGCCTCATTGTGGCGGGCATCTGGACCGCACTTGCTGCCGCAGGCCTGATCCTGTTCCTGATCGTCGCGACGATCATGTTCGACAATTTCTGGGATCATCAGGGACCCGAGCGAGCGGCTCGCATCAACGGCTTTATCGCCAATGTCGCCCTGACCGGCGGCTTCCTGTCGCTGATGGCGCAGCCGCTTTGACAAGTTGGCGGCGCAGACGGGTCATTCGTCGCCCGCATTAATCGCTTCGTCGCGAATGCCTGATAGGATTGGCGCAGTTTCGCTTGTCGGAGCCTTTATGGAGCAAAGCTGGAACAGCTTTTGGGGGAGCGTTTCGCAGGCCTTCCACCACGCACTGTCGCCGTTTCGGGCGATCGCCGAAGCATTCGGCTATTTCCCCACCGACATGCAGATCTGGTGCTTCCTGTGCGGCGTCTTTGTCCTCGTGCTCGTCGTCCCCCACACCTATGGCGATCTGGTGCTGCGCCACCGCCGTGCCTATGCGACAGGCAAGGTGGTGAAGATCGACATTTCGGACGACGCGCCCAACACCCCGACCATCGAGTTCACCGATCCTCAGGGGCGCATCTGGCGCTTCGACTCGAACCTGCCGGTCAATGACGCAACCGGTTCGGTCGGTGCGGCGGTCGAGGTGATGTATGATCCCCAGCGTCCGAACCGTGCGCGCGAAGCCGGGCGGCCGGTCATGAAGGCGCTTCACACGGCGCTCTGGTATACGATCGTGGCAGGCCTGATGGCGCTAGCCTTTTGGCCAGGCCTGACGTCCAACTGAGTCCCGCTCTCGGCAAAGCATCCTCGATATGCCGCTCACGCGGCATATCGCAGGCCTCCGTCGCAGGTCAGGACCTGGCCGGTGACGAAGCCGTTGGAGACGAGGAAGGCGATGGCGTCGGCGACATCCTCGGCGCGGCCGATCCGTCCGACCGGCGTCTTGCCGGCATACTCGGTGAACACGGCCTGGCGCTGATCGTCGGGCAGGAAATTCCACCAGGGCGTATCGATGACGCCGGGCGCCACGACGTTGACGCGCAGCGGCTGCAGCTCAACGGCCAGGATCGGCACCACGGTCAGCAACATGCCGTTCACCGCAGCGATGCCGGCGACGCCCGGTGCCGCCAGTTGTGCCGACACCGCCGAGATGAAGGTGACCGAGCCGTTCTTGTTCAGGGTCGGCAAGGCCGCCTGCAGGCAACAGAGCTGCGGCCGGACTTTCTCGTCGACGCCGCCGCCGATGTCAGCAAGGTCGAGCGTTTCGAACGGACCAATTCCCTTGCCGCCGCTGGCGGCCAGGACAAGATGATCGAAGGGTCCGAGGGCTTCGAAGAATTGGCGAACCTCGTCCGGTTTGCCGGCATCGAAGGCAGCCTTGTCGACAGCGCCGCCAAGGCTTTGCCAAGCGCTGTTGAGCCTTTCCCGGTTGCGCCCCGTGATGGTCACCCTCATGTTCGGGCCAAGCAGCTTCTGCGCCGTGGCGAGGCCGATGCCGGAAGAGCCGCCGATGATCGCGACACGTTCATTCTTCTCGCTCATGAATGCTTTTCCTTCGAAGTGGTGGAAGCAAGGCCGACAAGGTTGAGGCTCAGTTCCCGCAATTGCTGTCTTGCCTTGGCGTCATAGGCTTGCGCATCGGCGCGGGATTCCCGCGGACCGTCGAAATAGAGGCCGCTTCTGCCTTCGAGATCAGGCGATGTCGCCTGGTTGAGGATGGCGTCCGCGCCTTGCTTGACCGAACTCCACGGTGTGACGCCGGCCTGCTGGACCATGGTCGTGTCCATGTAGCTCGCCGGGTGTAGGGCGTTGACGGTGACGCCGGTGCCTTTCAACTCTTCGGCCAGACCGATGGTGAACAGGATCTGCGCCAGCTTGCTCTGGCAGTAGGCGCGCACGCCGTCATAGGTGCGGGTCAGCATGACATCGCTGAAATCGATCGCCTGCTGGCCGGCCGAGGCGACGTTGACGATGCGCGAAGGCGCGCTGGCTTCAAGCAGCGGCAGCAGCTCTGTGGCCAGCAGGAAGCCGGCGAGATAATTGACGGCGAAGCGCAGTTCGTAGCCATCGGCGCTGACCTGCCGCTTCGCGCCCTGGCCGGCGGTGCCGACGCCGGCATTGTTGATGAGGATGTCGAGCCGGTTGGTCCTGGCGCGCACAGCTTTTGCGAGGCGGCAGACCTCGGCCAGCGAGGCGAGGTCGGCGGCAAGAAACTCGGCCTTACCGCCGGCGGCTTCGATCGTGGCGACCACCGCCTTGCCGCGCGCCGCATCGCGGCCATGCACCAGAACTCGTGCGCCCGCAGCGCCCAGCCTCTCCGCGACGACGCGACCGACACCGTCGGTCGAACCGGTGATGAGAACGGTCTTGTCTTTCAGGTCCATATTCAGAGCCTCCATGTTTTGCTCTGAACGCAAGATGGGGCACCGGGCGCCGCGCAAACAGTTCAAACTTTATCCTGGTATCGATACTGCTATACTGGACTTATGGATGCTCCCCCACACTCTCCCGAAGACAGCCGCCGGCGCGAGCTTGGTGCCTTCCTGCGTTCGCGCCGCGAAAGGCTTTCACCGTCTGCCACCGGCATCGCGGCAGGCGCGCGACGGCGCACGCCCGGTCTGCGGCGCGAAGAGGTGGCGATGATCGCTGGCGTTGGCACGACCTGGTACACCTGGCTGGAGCAGGGCAGGGACGTGCGTCCTTCCGTCGAGGTGCTGACGGCGTTGTGCGAGGCGCTACGGCTCGATGCCGCCGAGAAGCGGCACTTGTTCATTCTTGCGGGCCGCCAGCAGCCGGAGCGTCGTGCCTTGGTGCCCGAAAGGGTGGACGACCCTTTGTTGCACATGCTGCAAAGCCTTGTCTTGCAGCCTGCCTATGTCGTCGGGCGGCGCTGGGACGTGCTGGCCTGGAACCCGGCGGCCGTCGCCGTGTTCGGCGACTATGGCTTGCTGGACGGCGATGCCCGCAACATCGTCCATATGGTCTTCACCAACCCGCACCACCGCCACCTGCTTGTCGATTGGGAGCAACTGGCGCGCTCAGTGCTCGCCTCGTTCCGGGCCGAGAGCGCGAAATATATCGGCGATCCGGATTTCGAACGGCTGATCGAGTTGATGACACGCTCAAGTCCGGAATTCCGGGCATGGTGGCCGCAGCGCGATGTGGCGCGCAGATTGTCGGGGGTGAAGCATGTCCGGCACCCGAGTGCCGGCGCGATGGCCTTCGAGCATATGAGCCTTTCGATCGATGACGGCTCGGATATGCGGCTGATCGTCTACACGCCGCTCGCCGAGCAGAACTCGATCGCCAAGCTGCAAAAGCTGCTCGACGAACTTCCCGCCGAACGGCGTAGCGCCTGATTTGAGGATCAGCCTTTCGGCTTCAGCCCTTCGATGAACAATTGCTCCAGGAACCTCGCGGCGTCCTCGAAGCGGCCGTCGCCGCCGCGGTCGGCGCCGAGCACGGCACGGACCTGGACATCGAAATCGGCATAGTGCTGCGTCGTCGCCCAGATCGAGAAGATCAGGTGCCAGGGATCGGTGCGGACAATCTTGCCGGCGCGCATCCAGCCCTTGATGATGGCCGCCTTCTCGTCGACCAGCGTCTTCAGTTCGCCTTCCAGCAGCGGCATGATGCGTGGCGCGCCTTGCAGGATCTCGTTGGCGAACAGACGGCTCTCGCGCGGGAAGTCGCGCGCCATTTCGAGCTTGCGCCGGATGTAGCTGCGCAGTTCGGTCAAGGGATCGCCGATGTCGTCGAGTTCGCGTAGCGGGGCCAACCAGGTCGCGAGCAGCCGCTCCATCAGCGTTTCGTGAATATCCTCCTTGCGGCGGAAATAGTAGAGCAGGTTCGGTTTCGACATGCCGGCGGCTTCGGCGATCTGGTCGATGGTCGAGCCACGAAACCCGTTGGTGGAGAAGACTTCGAGCGCGGCTTCCAGGATCAGCTCGCGCTTTTCCTGCTGGATGCGGGTGCGGCGAGGGGCAGAGCCTTCCATGGCGTCCGTCACCCCCGCAAACCTTCGTCGCGGGAACCATCTGGACCAATTCTCTGGACCAGTTTTTCCCCGGCCTGTGGAGCGCGCTTCCGATACCGCATTTCCGCTAGTAGTCCCTTGACCGCCGACATGGCGGTGCTAACGTTTGTCCAATCGGTCAAAATTTGCGTAGCACGAAAACGTCGCGAAGACCAAGTGTTGGGAAGACCAAGCGTTAGCCGCACCGAAACAGGTTACAAGGGGAAGTCTTGGTCATGGCCAACCGGCTGAAAGTCACGCCGAACGATCTCAGCGCATTCTGGATGCCGTTCACGGCAAACCGACAGTTCAAGCAGGCGCCACGCATGTTCGTGTCCGCCAAGGACATGCATTACACGACTAGCGATGGACGCAAGGTGCTCGACGGCACCGCCGGTCTCTGGTGCGTCAATGCCGGCCATTGCCGTCCGAAGATCACCGAGGCGATCCAGCACCAGGCGGCCGAGCTCGACTACGCGCCGGCCTTCCAGATGGGTCATCCGATCGTGTTCGAACTGGCTAACCGCCTGGTCGACATCGCGCCGAAGGGCATGGACCATGTCTTCTTCACCAATTCCGGCTCGGAATCGGTCGACACCGCGCTGAAGATGGCGATCGCCTATCATCGTGCCAAGGGCGAGGGCGCGCGCACCCGGCTGATCGGCCGCGAGCGCGGCTATCACGGCGTCAATTTCGGCGGCATTTCGGTCGGCGGCATCGTCACCAATCGCAAGATGTTCGGCACGCTGCTCGGCGGCGTCGACCACATGCCGCACACGCATCTGCCGGAGAAGAATGCGTTCTCCAAGGGCGTGCCGGAGCACGGCGCGGAACTCGCCAACGAGCTGGAGCGCATCGTCGCCCTGCATGACGCCTCGACCATCGCGGCCGTCATCGTCGAGCCGGTCGCCGGTTCCACCGGCGTCATCCTGCCGCCGAAGGGCTATCTGCAGAAGCTGCGCGAGATCTGCACCAAGCACGGCATCCTGTTGATCTTCGACGAGGTCATCACCGGTTTCGGCCGCCTCGGCGCACCGTTCGCCGCTGACTACTTCGGCGTCACGCCCGACATCATGACGACGGCCAAGGGTGTCTCCAACGGCGTCATCCCGATGGGCGCGGTGTTCGTGAAGAAGGAGATCCACGACGCCTTCATGACCGGCCCCGACCATATGATCGAGTTCTTCCACGGCTACACCTATTCGGGCAATCCGATCGCCTGTGCGGCGGCCTTGGGCACGCTCGACACCTACAAGGAAGAGGGGCTTTTGACCCGGGGCGAGGAACTGGCGCCCTATTGGGAAGACGCGCTGCATTCGCTGAAGGGTGAGCCGAACGTCATCGATATCAGAAACATCGGCCTGATCGGCGCGATCGAACTGGCGCCGATCGCCGGACAGCCGACCAAGCGGGCCTTCTCGGCCTTCGTCAAGGCGTTCGAACGCGGCGCGCTGATCCGCACTACAGGCGACATCATCGCGCTGTCGCCGCCGCTGATCATCACCAAGGGCCAGATCAACGAACTGATCGACCATGTGCGGGATGTGCTGAGGTCGATAGACTAAACTTGCTTTGTCCGGTCGGTCGGCGTCGGGAACCGCCGGCCGACCGGGTAATCAAATGAGAGGACTTTGAATGGCCGCCCCCGGCGAGAATCTGCGAATTAATTCAGATCGTTTGTGGGATTCCATCATGGAGATGGCGAAGATTGGCCCCGGCATTGCCGGCGGCAACAATCGCCAGACCGTGACCGACGAGGACGGCGAGGGCCGGCATCTGTTCAGGCGCTGGTGCGAGGCGGCCGGGCTCGAAATGGGCCTCGACGCGATGGGCACCATGTTTGCCCGCCGCGAAGGCACCGACCCCAGCCTGCCGCCGGTCTATGTCGGCAGCCATCTCGACACCCAGCCGACCGGCGGCAAATATGACGGCGTGCTCGGCGTGCTCGGTGGCCTGGAGGTCGTACGCTCGCTCAACGATCTCGGCATCAAGACCAAACACCCGATCGTCGTCACCAATTGGACCAACGAGGAGGGCGCGCGCTTCGCCCCGGCGATGATGGCGTCTGGTGTCTTCGCCGGCGTGCTCGACCAGTCCGATGTCTACGAGCATACCGACAAGGACGGCAAGAAGTTCGGCGAAGAGCTCGAGCGCATCGGCTGGAAAGGCACCGAAAAGGTCGGCGAGCGCAAGATCCACGCCTTCTTCGAACTGCATATCGAGCAGGGACCGATCCTCGAGGACGAGGGCATCGACATCGGCGTCGTCACCCATGGCCAGGGCCTGAAATGGCTGCAGGTGACGCTGACCGGCAAGGAGGCGCATACCGGCTCTACGCCGATGCCGAAGCGCCGCAACGCCGGGCTCGGCATGGCACGCGTGATCGAACTGGTGCATGAGATCGCCATGGACTACCAGCCGGACGCCGTCGGCGCGGTTGGCCACATGCAGGTCTATCCGAACTCGCGCAACATCATTGCCGGACGCACCGTCTTCACCATCGACATCCGTTCACCGGAGAAAGAGGTGCTGGATACGATGGACGCCCGCATCCGCGAGGGCATCGACACGATCTGCGATGCGCTCGACATCAAATATCAAATCGAGCAGGTCGGCCATTTCGACCCGGTCACCTTCGACAGTAACTGCGTCAAGGCGATCCGCGATGCCGCCGAGCGGCTGGGCTACACGCATCGCAACATCGTCTCCGGTGCCGGCCACGACGCCTGCTGGATCAACCGCGTCGCGCCCACCGCAATGGTGATGTGCCCCTGCGTCGACGGCCTCAGCCATAACGAGGCCGAGGAGATCTCCAAGGAATGGGCAGCGGCCGGCGCCGACGTGCTGTTCCACGCAGTTGTGGAGACGGCTGTCATCGTGGAGTGAGGTCAGAAATCTAGAATTCAACGCTGCTCACCAAGAAGCGCGAAGAGAACAGGGGAACAAGAAAATGACCAAAGTCATCCGGAACGGCACCATCGTCACCGCCGACCGCACATGGAATGCCGACGTGCTGATGCAGCACGGCAAGATCGTCGCCATCGGTTCGAATCTGCACGGGGATCACGAGTTCGACGCCACCGGCTGCTACATCATGCCGGGCGGCATCGATCCGCACACCCATCTCGAAATGCCGTTCATGGGCACCTATTCGGCCGACGATTTCGAATCCGGCACCCGCGCCGCCCTTGCCGGCGGCACGACGATGGTGGTCGATTTCTGCCTGCCGGCGCCGCAGCAATCGCTGCTCGAAGCCTTGCAGATGTGGGACAACAAGACGTCGAAGGCTGCCTGCGATTACTCCTTCCACATGGCGATAACCTGGTGGGGCAAGCAGGTGTTCGACGAGATGGCCACGGTCGTCGACAAGGGCATCACCTCGTTCAAGCATTTCATGGCCTACAAGGGCGCGCTGATGGTCGACGACGACGAGATGTATGCGTCGTTCCAGCGCTGCGCCGACCTCGGCGCGCTGCCGCTGGTCCATGCCGAGAACGGCGACGTGGTCGCGGCGCTTTCGCAGAAGCTGCTCGCCGCCGGCAACAATGGTCCCGAGGGACACGCCTATTCGCGCCCGCCGGAAGTGGAAGGCGAGGCGACCAACCGCGCCATCATGATCGCCGACATGGCCGGCGTGCCGCTCTATGTCGTGCATGTTTCCTGCGAACAGGCGCATGAGGCCATCCGCCGGGCGCGGCAGAAGGGCATGCGCGTCTTCGGCGAGCCGCTGATCCAGCACCTGACGCTCGACGAGAGCGAATATTTCAACAAGGACTGGGACCATGCGGCGCGCCGCGTGATGAGCCCGCCCTTCCGCAACAAACTGCACCAGGATTCGCTGTGGGCCGGCCTGCAGGCCGGATCGCTGCAGGTGGTGGCGACCGACCATTGCGCCTTCACCACCAAGCAGAAACGCAATGGCGTCGGCGATTTCACCAAGATCCCGAACGGTACCGGCGGCCTCGAGGATCGCTTGCCGATGCTGTGGACCACCGGCGTCAACACCGGACGGCTGACGATGAACGAGTTCGTCGCGGTGACCTCGACCAACATCGCCAAGATCCTCAACATGTATCCGAAGAAGGGCGCCATCGTCGAAGGGGCGGATGCCGACATCGTGGTCTGGGACCCGAAGCGCAAGAAGAAGATCACCTCGAAGAAGCAGCAGTCGGTGATCGACTACAACGTCTTTGAAGGTTTCGAGGTGACCGGCCTGCCGCGCTTCGTGTTCTCGCGCGGCGAGCTGTCGATCGAGGAAGCCGAGGTCAAGGCGAAGCCCGGCCATGGCGAATTCGTCGCCCGCGAGCCGAACGCGGCGGTCAACCGGGCGCTGTCGACGTGGAAGGACATCACTGCGCCCCGCAAGGTGGAACGCACGGGCATCCCGGCGACCGGGGTCTGAACTTGGCGAACCCGGCAACGCTCATCTCGTTGGTCGTGGCGACCGTTATCGCTGGTCCGGCAACAGCGGCTGGCGTGCTGGTCGGCTCCTGGGGCAATGATGCCGGTTGTGCCGGCGTAAAGGCCGGCTATCAAGACGGCGATGACTACATAGTGCTGACCGCCGAGGGCATCGAGACCTATGGCAGCGGCTGCCGGTTCGCGCAGCAATTGATCTCGGCGCCCGGCACGCAATCGCTCAGTTCGACCTGTTCCGCCGAGGGTGAGGATGGGACGACTGTCGAAATCGTCGAGGTCACCAACAAGGGAGCGGACGGGTTTTTCGTGACCTTTCCCGGCCTTGAGGAACTAGGGCCGCTGCAGTCGTGTTCGTGATGTTGGGCTGGGGGTTGAGCATGCGCGGTTTTGGTCTGGCTCTTGCCACGGCTGTCGTTCTGGCGGCCAGCCAGGCTTCGGCGGCGGGGATCGACCTGTCGAAGCCCTATGGCAACAAGTCCGGCTGCATCAATAAGAACGGCCAGGAGGTCTATGCCGAGGACATGCTGCTCCTGACCGCCAAGGAATACATCACCGCGGCCAGCGCCTGCACCTTCACAGAGAAGAAGGCACTGGCCGATGGGTCACTGGTGGTCAAATCCATGTGCGCGGCGGAGGGCGAGGAAGGTCAGTCGCCGATACAGCTCACCATCAAGCGCAGCCCAAAGAACGCCAAGAAGCTGGTGATCGCCGACGAGGACGGCAACGTCATGGGAGAAGTCTTGCGGTGCCGATGACGGCGAGATCCCTTCCGTCAGGGTCAGGCGACCAGTGCATCCAGTTCCGGCAGCAGGACGACGCTTTCCTGTTCGTTGGGGTCGGTGCGGGCTATGACCGCCGAAGCCGGGCTGCCGCTCAGATTGGCCGGCAGGTGCGGGACACCGGCCGGGATGTAGAAGAGATCGCCGGCCTTGACCAGGATCTGCTGCTCGAGCCGGTCGCCATACCAGGTGTGGACCTCGCCGGAGAGCACGTAGATCGCCGTCTCGTGGCTTTCATGCATGTGCGCCTTGGCGCGGGCGCCGGGCGGCATGGAGAGAAGATGCATGCAGATGCCGGAAGAGCCGACGGTCTCGGCGGCGATGCCGGCGAAGTAGCTCAGCCCCTGCTTGCCTTCATAAGAGCTTTCAGGGCGGATAAGATGACAAGTGGGTTTAGGCGACATCGGGGAAACTCCGGGCGTCGATCTGATGGGACAGGACGAGTGGAAAACAACGCAATCACAAAATCAACCGGATTCCAGCCAGCGCGGCAGCGATGCGGCGAGGCAGGCTGCGGCCTATGACAGGGAATTCGCCAGCCGTCGTTTCGGCAAGCAAGCTCGGCCTCACGTTCCAGACCAATGATGGTCCGGTGCAGGCGCTGTCCGATGTCGACCTCACCATCGGCAAGGGCGAATTCGTCTCTTTCATTGGGCCATCCGGCTGCGGCAAGACGACCTTGTTGCGCGTCATTGCCGATCTGGAGAAGCCGACCGCGGGAACGATCTCGATCAATGGGATGACAGCGGAAGAGGCCCGCGAAAAGCGCGCCTACGGCTATGTCTTTCAGGCGGCGGCGCTTTTCCCGTGGCGCACGATCGAGCGGAACGTGGGGCTGCCGCTTGAGATCATTGGCCTTTCCAAGGCGGAGCAGGCCGAGCGCATCGAGCGCACGCTGGAACTGGTCAACCTGTCCGGCTTCGAGAAGAAATATCCCTGGCAGCTCTCCGGCGGCATGCAGCAGCGCGCCTCGATCGCGCGTGCGCTCGCCTTCGATGCCGACCTGCTTTTGATGGACGAGCCGTTCGGGGCTCTGGACGAGATTGTGCGCGACCATCTCAACAAGCAATTGCTGGAATTGTGGGAACGGACCAACAAGACCATCTGCTTCGTCACGCACTCCATTCCCGAGGCGGTGTATCTATCGACACGTATCGTCGTCATGTCGCCGCGTCCGGGCCGCGTCAGCGACATCATCGAATCGACGCTGCCGAAAAAGCGGCCGCTCCACATACGCGAGACGCCGGAATTCTTGGCGATCGCGGCGCGCGTGCGTGATGGCCTGAGGGCCGGCCATTCCTACGAGGATTGAGGAATGGATTCCTTTCGCGACAAGATTGTTCCGGTGACCTCGATCCTCGCGGGGCTTGTGGTCGTCTGGTATGTCTTCGCCGTCATCCTCAACACGCCGTTCCAGCGTGATCTCGACCGGCGCGCCAACGAGGCGCCAGGCGCCGTCGAATTCATCGGCAAGACGCTGTCGCAGCCGAAGCCGACGCTGCCGGCTCCGCATCAGGTGGCGGTGAACTTCTTCGAGAACACCTTCCTGCGGCCTGTCACCTCGAACCGCAGCCTGGTCTATAATGCCTGGATAACGTTGTCGTCGACGCTGCTCGGCTTCGCCTTCGGCACCGCGCTCGGCATCGTGATCGCCGTCGGCATCGTGCATGTGGCGACGCTCGACCGCAGCTTGATGCCGTGGATCATCGCTTCGCAGACGATCCCGATCCTGGCGGTGGCGCCGATGATCATCGTCGTGCTGGCGGCGGTAGGCATCACGGGCCTGATCCCCAAGGCGCTGATCTCGACCTATCTGTCGTTCTTCCCCGTGGCGGTCGGCATGGTCAAGGGGCTGCGCTCGCCCGAACTCATGCATCTCGATTTGATGCACACCTACAATGCCAGCCGCGCGCAGACCTTCTGGAAATTGCGTGTGCCGGCCTCGGTGCCGTTCCTGTTCACCTCGATGAAGGTGGCGGTTGCAGCAAGCCTGGTCGGCGCCATTGTCGGCGAATTGCCGACCGGTGCGGTCGCCGGCATCGGCGCCAAGCTGCTCGCAGGCGCCTATTACAGCCAGTCCATCGACATCTGGTCGGCGCTGGTCGCGGGCTCGGTGGTGGCGGCACTCCTGGTCATGGTGGTCGGCATTGCCGGCCGCCTCGTCGACCGCGCCATGGGCGGGAGGCCGGCATGAACTTTCTGAAACCCTCCTGGCAAGCGGTGCTGGCGGTCGCGCTGTGCCTGATTGCGGTCGCGCTCGGCGCGATGACAAAGCCGGAAGCGGCGGCGTTGGCGCAGCCCGAAGCGTCTTTCGACTATCCCTATCTTGTGACGAAGGGACTGATGTTCGGCCTGCTGCTGATCGCAGCGCTTATCTCGATGACCAAGCTGCCGGCCATCGTTGAAGCTCTGGTGCTGTTCGTCGGCGCGCACCTAGCCGCCTGGCTGTTGATCACGGGAATAAACGGGTTCGAAGGCACGGCACTGGCGCCGTATTTCCTGTTGCTCGCCGCTGCGTGGCTTCTGGGATGGCGCTGCGTGGCGGTGTTGTCTTCCCTGCGCCCTGTTGCGAACTGGGCGAAGACGGCACTTCGCCTGATCATCCCCGCCATCTTCGGCGCCTGGATCCTGATCCTTTGGGAAGCGATCACGCGCGGCGCCGGCATTCCCTTCATCCTGTTGCCGCCGCCAAGCGCCATCGGCGCACGTATCGCCAGTTCGCTGCCGGTGCTGGGTGCGGACGTGCGGCAGACGATCTTCAAGGCGGTGATCTTCGGCTATGTCGTCGGCAGCGGCGCGGGCTTCATCGCGGCAATCGCTGCCGACCGCGTGCCGTTTCTGCGGCGCGGCCTGCTGCCGATCGGCAACATGGTCTCGGCGCTGCCGATCATCGGCGTCGCCCCCATCATGGTGATGTGGTTCGGCTTCGACTGGCAGTCCAAGGCGGCGGTCGTCATCATCATGACCTTCTTCCCGATGCTGGTGAACACGGTCGCCGGGCTTGCCGCCTCCGGCCATATGGAGCGCGACCTGATGCGCACCTATGCGTCGGGCTACTGGCAGACGCTGGTCAAGCTGCGGCTGCCGGCGGCCGCGCCCTTCATCTTCAACGCGCTGAAGATCAACTCGACGCTGGCGCTGATCGGCGCCATCGTCGCGGAGTTCTTCGGCACGCCTGTCGTCGGCATGGGATTCCGCATTTCGACCGAGGTCGGGCGGATGAACATCGACATGGTCTGGGCCGAAATCGCAGTTGCAGCACTTGCGGGTTCGGTCTTTTATGGCGTGGTCGCTCTTTTCGAGAGAGCCGTCACGTTTTGGCATCCCTCTGTCCGTGGTGGATAGGGGCGGTGGGTTTAAGGGCACTAACTTCAGAGGGTAAAAACATGAAAAGACTGATTATTCCTGTTCTGGCCGGCGCGATGTCGCTGGCCGCTTTCCAGGCGATGGCCGCCGACAAGGTGACGCTGCAACTGAAATGGGTCACGCAGGCCCAGTTCGCCGGCTACTACGTCGCCAAGGCCAAGGGCTTCTATGAGGCCGAAGGCCTCGACGTCGACATCAAGCCGGGCGGCCCCGATATTGCGCCCGAGCAGGTGATCGCCGGCGGCGGCGCCGACGTCATCGTCGACTGGATGGGCGGCGCACTGGCCGCGCGCGAAAAGGGCGTGCCGCTGGTCAACATCGCCCAGCCGTTCAAGAAGGCCGGCATGGAGCTGGTCTGCCCGAAGGACGGCCCGATCAAGACCGAAGCCGACTTCAAGGGCCACACGCTCGGCGTCTGGTTCTTCGGCAACGAGTATCCGTTCTACGCCTGGATGAACAAGCTCGGACTGAAGACAGAAGGCGGCCCGGACGGCGTCACCGTGCTCAAGCAGAGCTTTGACGTGCAGCCGCTGATCCAGAAGCAGGCCGACTGCATTTCGGTCATGACATACAACGAGTACTGGCAGCTGATCGATGCCGGCTACAAGCCGGACCAATTGATCGTGTTCAACTACTCGGCCATGGGCAACGACCTCCTCGAGGACGGGCTCTATGCCTCCGAGGACAAGCTCAAGGATCCGGCCTTCGAGGACAAGATGGTGCGGTTCGTGCGCGCCTCGATGAAGGGCTGGAAATACGCCGTCGACAATTCTGACGAGGCGGCCGGCATCGTCATGGACAATGGCGGCCAGGACGAAAACCACCAGAAGCGGATGATGGGTGAAGTCGCCAAGCTGATCGACAATGCCGACGGCAAGCTCGATCCGGCGACCTATGAGCGCACCGCCAAGGCACTGCTCGACCAGAAGATCATCACCAAGGAGCCTAGCGGCGCCTACACGACCGCGATCACCGACAAGGCGATCAAGTAGGCCTGCCTAAGCAAGGATACTGATCTTTAAAGCGGCGCCTCTGGCCAAGTGTCAGAGGCGCCGTTCCTTTATGGTGTTCATGACGAAGCTGGTCTCGATCGAGGCGACGCATTTCAGCCGCGCGATCTTTTCCTTGATGAAACGCTCGTACTGCTCGAGGCCACCTGTCACCACCTTCAGCACATAGTCGCGCGAACCGGTCACGAGGTGGCACTCCAGCACCTCTTCCCAGCCACGGATGGCGTCCTCGAACATGACGATTTCGTCCTCGTTCTGACGGCTGAGCCGGACAGTGGCGATGGCGACCATGGTCCAGCCGAAAGCGGCCGGATCGACCAGCGTGGTGTAGCCTCTGATGACGCCGGCTTCCTCCAACCGCCGCACGCGCCTCAGGCAGGGTGACGGCGACAGGCCGATCCGCTCGGCAAGCTCGTTGTTGGTGATGCGGGCATCGGCTTGCAGTTCACGCAGAATCTTGCGGTCGAAATCGTCGGCTATTTTCTGCTGCACTCTGCGTCTCCTGAGGCAATTTCTTGCGAGACTGCAGCCATACCAGCCCAAAAATAGCAAGGACTGCACGATCGAGATGGCATAAATTGCCGTGCGATACTTCTC
The DNA here is from genome assembly GCF_964252735.1 of Mesorhizobium sp. LjNodule214. Classification (NCBI taxonomy): domain Bacteria; kingdom Pseudomonadati; phylum Pseudomonadota; class Alphaproteobacteria; order Hyphomicrobiales; family Phyllobacteriaceae; genus Mesorhizobium; species Mesorhizobium sp. LjNodule214. Next base: position 689,312 of record NZ_CAXUPE020000002.1, on the reverse strand, counting down.
GAAAAGCAGGAAAAGTTATGACCGCGCCACGCCCTTCGAAAACCCATATCGGCAACCACAAGCTCCACCCGGAGACGCTGATGCTGAGCTATGGTTTCGATCCGCAGCTTTCGGAGGGCGCCGTCAAGCCGCCGGTGTTCCTCACCTCGACCTTCGTGTTCAAGTCGGCGGAAGAGGGGCGGGATTTCTTCGACTACACCTCCGGCCGCAAGGAGCCGCCGAGCGGCACGACTTCCGGTCTGGTCTATTCGCGCTTCAACCATCCCAACAGCGAAATCGTCGAGGACCGACTGGCGGTCTATGAGGGGACGGACGCCTGCATCCTGTTCTCGTCCGGCATGTCGGCGATCGCGACGACACTGCTGGCCTATGCTCGTCCGGGCGACGTCATCCTGCATTCGCAGCCGCTCTATGGCGGCACCGAGACGCTGCTGACGCGCACGCTTGCCGGCTTCGGCATCGGCGCTGTCGGTTTCGCGGACGGCGTCGACGAGGCGGCGGTGCGCGCGGCTGCCGACGCTGCAATCGCGAAGGGCCGCGTCTCGGTGATCCTGATCGAGACGCCGTCAAACCCGACCAACAGCCTGGTCGATATCGCGCTGATGCGAACGATCGCCGACGAGCTCGGCGCCAGGCAAGGGTCGACGCCGATCATCGTCTGCGACAACACGCTGCTCGGCCCGGTGTTCCAGAGGCCTATCGAACATGGCGCCGATGTTTCCGTCTATTCGCTGACCAAATATGTCGGCGGCCATTCCGACCTGATCGCAGGGGCTGCCATGGGCGGCAAGGCGGTCACCAAGCCGATCAAGGCGCTGCGCGGCGCGATCGGCACGCAGCTCGACCCGCATTCCTGTTGGATGCTCGGCCGCTCGCTGGAGACACTGTCGATACGTATGGAGCGGGCGAACGACAATGCGCGCCTGGTCGCCGAATTCCTGCGCGATCATGCCAAGGTCGAGAAGGTGCATTATCTGCCGTTCCTGGGCGAGGATACGCCTGCAGGCCGCGCCTATCGGTTACAGTGCAGCGGCGCCGGCTCGACATTCTCCTTCGATATTCGCGGCGGCCAGAAGGCGGCCTTCGCTTTTCTGAACGGCCTGCAGATCTTCAAGCTGGCGGTAAGCCTCGGCGGAACCGAATCGCTGGCTAGCCACCCGGCGGCCATGACCCATTCGGGCATTCCCTTCGACGTGCGCCAGCGCATCGGCGTGCTTGAGACCACGGTCAGGCTGTCCATTGGTGTCGAGCACCCCGACGACCTGATCGCCGACCTGACGCAGGCGCTGGCGGCCGTCTGAGCACTGCCTTCGCGGAAATCCGGAAAGGGGCAGGCGATTGCCCTTTCTGCGATGTCAAATCGGCGTTACCCCGGGAAACATCCGCTCGCCAAGCCGTTGTGCCGGTGCATCCATTTCAAGGATGATACGCCCCAACGGAGGTTTTTCATGCGCATCCAGTCCCTCGCGCCGACATTGTCGGTGCTCGCTGTTTCGACCGCTTTCCTGTTCGCATCGCCGGCCATGGCCGAGACGGTGAAGATGAAAGCGACGCTCGACGGCGGTCAGCAGAACCCGGCGGTGACCACGAAGGGCAAGGGCACTGCGACGCTGACGTTCGACACCACCAGCAAGAAGCTCAGCTGGAACGTGAAATATTCCGGTGTTAGCGGCGCGGCGACGGCGGCGCACATCCATGGTCCGGCCGCAATGGGCGAGAACGCAGGCGTGGCGATCCCCTTCAAGGGCAAGCTGAAGAGCCCGATCAAGGGGTCGGCAGTTCTGACCGACGCCCAGGCTGCTGATCTGATGGCCGGCAAGGACTATGTCAACATCCATACCGCCGCCAACAAGGACGGCGAGATCCGCGGGCAGATCGAGAAAGCGGCAGCAGCGATGTAGCTCTGTCGGCAGAATGGGGCGGGCGACCGCCCCTTTTTGCACTTACGCCTTGTCTCGGATCTGCGTCATCGTGCGGGTCGGCGTGATCGCCTCGGGGTCGAGCCTGATCTCGACGATCGCCGGTTTGCCGCTGGCGCGGGCACGTTCGAAGGCCGGGGCGAAATCGGCGGTCTTCTCGACCGTCTCGCCATGGCCACCATAGGCGCGGGCGAGCGCCGCGAAGTCGGGATTCTTGAGGTCCGTTGCGACGACGCGGCCCGGATATTCGCGTTCCTGGTGCATCCGGATGGTGCCGTAGATGCCGTTGTTGACGACCACGACGACGATCGGCAGGTCATACTGCACGGCGGTGGCGAATTCCTGCCCGTTCATCAGGAAGCAGCCGTCGCCGGCAAAGGCGACCACGGTGCGGTCCGGATAAAGATCCTTGGCGGCGACCGCCGCCGGGGTACCGTAGCCCATCGAACCGGAGGTGGGTGCGGCCTGGGTGGCAAAGCGGCGGAAGCGGTGGAAGCGATGCACCCAGGTTGCGTAGTTGCCGGCGCCATTGGCGAGGATGGCGTCGTCGGGCAGCATTTTTTCCAGGTAGTTCATGATCGGTCCCATCTGGACGGAACCGGGACCGCTCTCCGGCGGCGTCGACCAGTCGAGATAGGCCGCGTGCAGCTTCGGCGTCTCGTCTGCCCAGGTTGGCGTCGCGGACGGCTTGCGTTTGGCGAAGGCTTCAACGAAGGCGGACGGCGAGGCGTTGATCGCCAGCGCCGGCCGGTAGACGCGGCCAAGCTCGCCGGCGTCGGCATGAACATGGACCAGCGTCTGGTCGGGATAGGGGCTTTTCAGTAGCGTGTAATCGGAGGAGGGCATTTCGCCCATGCGCCCGCCGATGAGCAGCACGAGGTCGGCCTGCTTGATCGCTGTCGCCAGCTTCGGATTGATGCCGATACCGACATCGCCGGCATAGTTCGGGTGCAGATGATCGAACAGCATCTGGCGGCGGAAGGAACAGCCGACCGGGAGCGACCATGACTCGGCGATCGTGCGCATCTGCGCCACTGAGTTAGCATCCCAGCGCGTGCCGCCAAGGATGACGAAGGGGCGCCTAGCCTTGGTCAGGAGCGTTTGTAGCGCCTCGAGTTCTGCCTCGCCCGGTCGCGTTTCGACGGGGGTATGGGCGATGGCGGCAGGCGCCTCGACCAGACTGGTCAGCATGTCTTCGGGCAGCGAAATGACCACCGGGCCGGGACGGCCGGACGTTGCCACGGCAAAGGCGCGGGTGACGAATTCGGGGATGCGTGCGGCATCGTCGATCTCGACCACCCATTTGGCGATGTCGCCGAAGAAGCGCTTGTAATCCACCTCCTGGAAGGCCTCGCGCTCCTTGGCGTGGCTGGCCACCTGGCCGATGAACAGGATGACGGGAACCGAATCCTGCATGGCGATGTGGATGCCGGCAGACGCATTGGTGGCGCCGGGGCCGCGGGTGACGAAGCAGATGCCGGGTCTGCCAGTCAGGCGGCCATGGCAGTCGGCCATCATCGCGGCACCGCCCTCCTGACGGCAGACGATGGTGCGGATCGCTGAATCGTGCAGCGCGTCGAGCACCGCCAGGTAGGATTCACCCGGCACGCAATAGATGCGGTCGGTGCCGTTGGCTTCCAGCGCGTCGACGATCAGTTGTCCGCCTGTCTTCATTGTCGCGACGTCTCCAGTTCGGCAAGGATCTCTTCGGTGTGTTCGCCAAGGCGCGGCGAGGGGCGCTCATAGACCAGCGGCGTACCGGACATCACCATCGGCGCGCGCACCGAGGGCAAGACATTGCCATGACCATCTTCCAGGTCGAGGCGCATGCCGCGCGTGATCGTCTGCGGATCGGCAAACATCTGGCCGATGGTGTTGATCGGGCTTGCCGGCACGCCTGCGGCCTCCAGCTTCGCCAGCAGCGGATCGCGATCGATATTCTTCAGCGTCTCGATCATGCGCTCGCGCAGTTTCGCACGGTTGGCGACACGGGCGGGATTGGTGGCGAAATCGGGATTGGCAGGCAAATCGTCGAGGCCGACGGCAGCGCAGAACTTGGCGAACTGGCCGTCATTGCCGACTGCCAGGATGATATGGCCATCCCTGACCGGCACCACTTCGTAGGGCGCGATGTTCATATGCGCATTGCCCATCTGCACCGGCGATTTGCCGGACACCAGATAGTTGAGGTTCTGGTTGCCGAGCGCCGAGATCTGGCTGTCAAAGAGCGCCATGTCGATATGCTGGCCTTCGCCGGTTTTTTCGGCATGGCGAAGCGCTGCCTGGATTGCGATGACCGAATAAAGTCCGGTGAAGAGATCCGAGATGGCGACGCCGGCCTTCTGTGGCTCGCGGCCGGCCTCGCCGGTGATCGACATCATGCCGGCCATGGCCTGGATGATGAAGTCGTAGCCGGCGCGCGGCGCGTAAGGTCCGTCCTGGCCGAAGCCGGTGATCGAGCAATAGACCAGGCGGGGGTTGATCTTGCGCAGGCTGTCATAGTCGAGCCCATACTTCCTGAGGCCGCCAAGCTTGAAGTTCTCGATCATCACGTCTGCCGTCGCGACCAGCCGGCGCACCGTCTCGGCGCCTTCGGGCGTCGAGAAATCGACGGCGATGGAGCGCTTGCCGCGATTGCAGGAATGGTAGTAGGCGGCCGACAGGTTCTCGCCGTCATGGCTCATGACGAAGGGCGGTCCCCATTTGCGGGTGTCGTCGCCGCCATCGGGGCTTTCGACCTTGATGACGTCGGCGCCGAGATCGGCCAGCAACTGCCCGGCCCACGGCCCGGCAAGGATGCGGGCAAGTTCGATTACGCGGATGCCTTTCAGGGGAGGCTCAGTCATGGATCACCAAATTGGTCGGAACCGCAGCCTCTACCAACCCCTGTCGCCGCTGTCACGAGCCTTGCGCTGGGCCAAGCCCTCATCGCTTCAGGACAGTTTCGGCCCATGCCGCGAAGTCATTCATGACGACGTCCCGATTGACCTCGTTCAGGCTTTCGTGGCGGGTCTCGGCGTAAACCTTTGAAACCAGATTCGAAAAACCCATCCCGCGCATGCGTTTCGCGAGGTGGCCGACCGCCTTGCCGTAGTCGGATGCAGGATCTTTCTCGCCGCCGACCAGGTTTACAAAGAGGTCGCGGCGCACGCTGGCAAAGCTTGAGTCCTTGCCGCCGTGCTGTGCCATGTTGACCACGTCGCGCCACATCGACACCGAGGCATCCCAGCCGCACAGCGGGTCGGCGATGTATTTCGCCACTTCGGCCTCGTCGCGCGACAGCCAGTCGAACTGCGTCTTGTGGTTGGGTACCGCCTTGCCCCAGGCCTGGAAGGTCAGCCTCGGCAATATGCGCGACGGCACGTCGGAACCGAGCCGGAATCGTTCCCAGGCCAGGATGGCGAGTGCCAACTGGCCGAGCAGGCCTTGCGAGAAATTGCCGTTCCAGATCGCGGCGGCATGGATGCGCGCTGAGTGCGCCAAGACAAAATTGAGCGCGACGGACGCGCCCATCGAATGGCCGAAGACGATGACCGGCAGGCCGGGTTGCTCCGTGGCGATGAAGTCGTGGATGGCGTTGACATCGGCGACGACCTTGGCAACGCCATCCTTGTCTGCGAACCGGCCCAGCGGGGCATCGGGCGCCCTGGTTTCGCCGTGGCCGCGATGGTCGTGGGCGTAGACGTGAAAACCGCACTCGCCGAGGAAATCGGCGAAGCGCGCGTAGCGCGCGGCATGCTCGGCCAGGCCATGGTTGATCTGAACGACCGCGCGCGCACGGCCGTCGGCGTGCTTCACATAGAGGTTTAGATCAGCGCCGGTCGGCGATTTGACCAGGCGCTGTTGGCTGAATGGCATTGTCGCTTGGTCCCCCTCGCGCCTTTCGCGCTCACAAGAGTTTTGTTTGCGCCGACGTTGGTTTTGCGTCAATCCGGCACGGCGATTCCGAGTTGTGAATGTTTCTTGATCTTGTGGCGCGCTATCGCAATTCTGACACGGAGACAAAGGCAGTGTGTGGCGCAGTATCTTCCAGCCGGGGCAAGGGTATGCGGACAGTTTTTGCTTTCGTTTTGGCGCTTTTGGTCGCCTCAGTGGCCGGTGCGGCGCGAGCGGACGTGAAGATGAGCGGCTCCTTCGTGGCCGACACCGCCTGTCCGGCGACGCAGGCGATCAAGAGCGGCAAGAACCCCGGCAATGTCTCGACAGAGACCGGACAGAGCTACCAGCTGCTCGCCGGCAACAAGGACACTCCGACGCACTATCTCATCCTGGTGCCGGGCGCCGATCCGGAACGCCGCTGGGTGAAGATCAGCTGCGGCCACGTCACCGGCGGCAGTGCCGCCGCCACGCCGGCGCCGGCCGATCAGACCAAGCCGTCGGCTCCGGCCCCTGGAAGGCCCGAATATGTCTTCGCGCTGAGCTGGCAGCCGGCCTTCTGCGAAACCAAGTCCAACAAGACCGAATGCCAGGCGCAGGCCCCGGCCGGGTTCGAGGCGACGCATTTCACCTTGCATGGGTTGTGGCCGCAGCCGAATGGCAATTTCTATTGCCAGGTGGCGGCAAGTGACAAGGCCAATGACAACCCGGCCCATTGGCGGGACCTGCCGCCGGTCAACCTCGATGCGGATACGCGAGCGGAGCTTGATCAGGTGATGCCGGGCACCAAGTCCGATCTCGAAAGACATGAATGGATCAAGCATGGCACCTGCTACGGCAAGGGCCAGCAGGAGTATTTTGCCGACGCGCTGAACCTGATGCGCGCGGTGAATGCGTCGCCTGTGCGCGAGCTTTTCACCAAGAATATCGGCAAGCAAGTGACGTCGGACCAGATCCGCAAAGCCTTCGACAGCGCCTTCGGCGCCGGAGCAGGCGACAGGGTCCGGGTGTCCTGCCTGGTCGACCCGTCGAGCGGCAGGCGCCTGATCGGCGAACTGACGCTCGGCCTGGCCGGCCCGATCGGCCCGAACAGCTCGCTTGGCGAGCTGATGCAGGCTTCGGCGCCGACGACCAAGGCTGGCTGCCCAAAGGGCACGGTCGACCCGATCGGCTTCCAATAGGCAGGTTGGGCTGTCGTTGCACCCAGTGCTGGCGTCAGCCGCCGATGCCGCGCACCTGGCGAAAGCTTCGGGAATGACCGGAGGCCTGCGAAAGCGATTGCCGTTCGGCCCGGCATCGCCTACATAGCGCGCAACCTCCATTCAATCCGACATTTTCGGTCAACTATCAGGGAAAGCGCGCGTGGCACGCCAGTTCATCTATCACATGGCCGGCCTCAACAAGGCCTACGGCACCAAGAAGGTGCTCGAGAATATCCATCTGTCCTTCTACCCCGACGCCAAGATCGGCATCCTCGGCCCCAACGGCGCCGGCAAGTCGACGATCCTAAAGATCATGGCCGGCATCGACAAGGACTGGAACGGCGAGGCGTGGCTGGCCGAGGGGGCGACCGTCGGCTATCTGGCGCAGGAGCCGGCGCTCGATGCGAAGAAGACCGTGTTCGAGAACGTCATGGAAGGCGTTGCCGCCAAGACCGCCATCATCGAGCGCTACAACGAACTGATGATGAACTACTCCGACGAGACGGCGGACGAGTCGGCCAAGCTCCAGGACGAGATGGACCGGCTGAATCTCTGGGATCTCGAACAGCAGGTCGAGATGGCGATGGAAGCGCTGGGCTGCCCGCCCAAGGATTCTGAAGTCACCAAGCTGTCAGGCGGCGAGCGCCGCCGCGTCGCGCTCTGCCAGCTGCTGCTGCGTCAACCTGACCTTTTGCTGCTCGACGAACCGACCAACCATCTCGACGCCGAAACCACGGCGTGGCTGGAAAAGCATCTGCGCGCCTATCCAGGCGCGGTGATGATCATCACCCACGACCGCTACTTCCTTGACAATGTCACCGGCTGGATCCTTGAACTCGACCGCGGCCGCGGCATTCCCTATGAGGGCAACTACACCAAATATCTCGAAGCCAAGGCCAAGCGGCTCAAGCAGGAAGGCCGCGAGGACGACGCCCGCCAGCGCGCCATCGGCCGCGAGCGCGAGTGGATCCAGTCCAGCCCGAAGGCCCGCCAGACCAAGTCCAAGGCGCGTATCAAGGCGTTCGAGGATCTGCTGGTCGCCGCCGACAGCCGCCGCCCGACCGACACGCAGATCGTCATTCCGCATGGCGAGCGCCTCGGCAATGTGGTGATCGAGGTCGCCGACCTGTCGAAGGGCTTTGGCGACACGCTGCTGATCGAGGGCCTGGAATTCAAGCTGCCGCCGGGCGGCATCGTCGGCGTCATCGGCCCGAACGGCGCCGGCAAGACGACGCTGTTCAAGATGATCACCGCTCAGGAAAAGCCGGACGCCGGCACGATCCGCGTCGGCGAGACGGTCAAGCTCGGCTATGTCGACCAGAGCCGCGACGCACTCGACCCGTCGAAGACCGTGTGGGAAGAGATCTCGGGCGGCGCCGAAGTGGTCAAGCTCGGCAAATACGAGGCCAACACACGCGCCTATTGCTCGTCATTCAACTTCCGCGGCCAGGACCAGCAGCAGAAGGTCGGCAACCTGTCGGGCGGTCAGCGCAACCGCGTGCATCTGGCCAAGATGCTGAAGACCGGCGGCAATGTGCTGCTGCTAGACGAACCGACCAACGACCTCGATACGGAAACGCTGGCGGCGCTCGAAGACGCGCTGGAAAGCTTCGCCGGCTGCGCCGTCATCATCTCGCACGACCGTATGTTCCTCGACCGTCTGGCGACGCACATCCTCGCCTTCGAGGGCGACAGCCATGTCGAGTGGTTCGAGGGCAATTTCGAGGACTACGAGCAGGACAAGATCCGCCGGCTCGGGCCGGACGCAGTCAATCCGCACCGGATGACGTATAAGAGGCTGACGCGATAGGATATTTGTCGGGGCGGCGAATTCTCAAGATGATCTGAGGAGCTGACATGGCTGACTGGTCCGCCGCCCAATATCTGAAGTTCGAGGATGAGCGCACGCGCCCGGCGCGCGATCTGGTCGCGCAAGTGCCAGTGGATTTCCCGCGACGGGTCGTCGACATCGGCTGCGGCCCGGGCAATTCGACCGAGCTTCTGGTCAAGCGGTGGCCGGATGCCCAGGTCAGCGGCTTCGACACCTCGCCCGACATGATCGAGAAGGCGAGGGCTCGCCTGCCCGATGTCACCTTCGAACTGTCGGACGCGGCAACATGGCAGCCGGCACAGCCAGTCGACGTGATCTTCGCCAATGCCGTCTTCCAGTGGTTGCCGGAGCATCCGGCCGTGTTCCAGCGGCTGGTGGGGTTGTTGGCGCCAGGCGGCGCACTCGCCGTCCAGATGCCCGACAATATGGACGAGGACTCGCACCGCCTGATGCGCGAGACGGCGGTCGAGATGCCGTTTGCCGCAAAGATCAAAGGGGCGGCGCGCGCGCCACTGCCGCCGGTTTCATTCTATTACGACCTTCTGTCGCCGCTCGCGGACCGGCTCGATATCTGGCACACGATCTACAACCATCCGCTGGCCGATGCTGAAGCGATCGTCGAATGGGTCAAGTCGACAGGCTTGAAGCCGTTCCTCGATCCGCTCGCAGCGGACGAGAGGACCATGTTCCTCGACCATTACACGGCCAAGATCGCAGAGGCCTATCCGAGGACGGCGGATGGCAAGGTCCTGCTGCGCTTCCCCCGCATCTTCATCGTCGCCAAGCGGGCCTGACCGCGCGTCGGTCAACTCACCGCGATAGCAACGGGAAATGGCGGTTTAAGCTGGCATAAACCGGCCAAATGCGACAAGGGTTGCACCGGGCCGTCTATGCGCCCACATCAAGCCCGCAACGCCCGCGCATGGGACGGATTGGAAATGCATCGCGTCATCATCAGCGGCATCGGCGTCGAAATCCCTGAACCCAAGATCACCAATGAAGAACTGGTCGCCAGCTTCAACGCCTGGGTCGACATGGAGAATGCGCGCCGGACTGTCTCGGGCGAGACGCTGCTGCAGAAGTCGGACAGCGACTTCATCGTCCATGCCTCCGGTGTCCAGACCCGCCATGTGATCGAGCGGGAAGGCATTCTCGACCCGACGCGGATGGCGCCGCGCATACCGGCGCGGCCCGACGATGCGCTGTCGCTGCAGGCCGAGTTCGGCGTCGCTTCGGCCAGGAAGGCGCTCGACCATGCCGGCCTGAAGCCGTCCGATATCGACCTGGTGATCTGCTCGGCCTCGCACCACCAGCGGCCCTATCCGGCGATCGCCATCGAGATGCAGCAAGCCCTGGGCACCAAAGGCGCCGGCTTCGATATGGGGCTTGGCTGCTCGTCGGCCGCGGCGGCGTTGCACATCGCCGTCAATCTGGTGCGGGCCGCCGCGCACAAGCGCGTGCTGGTCACCACGCCCGAGATCATCACCGGCCATCTCAATTTCCGCGACCGGCAGACGCATTTCATCTTCGGCGATGCTTCGGTGTCGATGGTCGTCGAGGGGCTCGACCAGGGCGAGAAGCGGCCGGGGCGTTTCCAGGTGCTCGACACCCGCACCTGGACGCAGATGTCGAACAACATCCGCACCAATCTCGGCTACCACACGCGCACCGCGCAGGACGATCCCTACATGATCAACCTCGAGGGCAATCTGATCAAGCAGGTCGGCAACAAGGTGTTCAAGGAAGTCACCGTTGCCGGCCACAAATTCATCGTCGAATTCCTGGCCGAGCACGGGCTGACGCCGCAAGGCATCCGCCGCTTCTGGCTGCATCAGGCCAATGCGCGCATGAACGCCATGATCCTGAAACTCGCCTTCGGCCATGAGGTCGATCATGATCGCGCGCCGATGGTGCTGGAGCGCCTCGGCAACACCGCCGGCGCCGGGGCCATCATCGCTCTATCCGAGAACCACGCCGATATGAAGCCCGGCGACTACGGCCTGCTCTGCGCCTTCGGCGCGGGATATTCGATCGGCGGCGCGCTGCTGCGCATGCTTTAGTTCGGCGCGAACGGCACCAGCATTGGCACCCGCCGGGCGTAATCGTCATAGGCGCTGCCCAGTTCGCCGCGCAGGAACTGTTCCTCCAGCCTTGCCTTCACAACGGCACCGATGGTGAGCAGGGCGGCACCGGCAATGCCCCATACCGTCCCCTTGGCCGCCATGGTGGCAAGGACCGCCAGCAGCAGGCCGGTGTAGATCGGGTGCCGGACCAGGCCATAGGGGCCGGTGGCGACCACGTGGTGATCCGCCTTGGCGGTGATGTTACCCGACCACAGCCGGCCGAGATGCAGCCTGGCCCACCAGGAGAAGACGAGGCCGGTCGCGATCAGCGCAACGCAGATCCAGGCCTCGGTGAGGTTGGGCGTCCAGAGCCGCAGCAGGCCGACATAGCCGTGCGCCGGAACGAACAGCAGGATCGTACCGAACAGCCACAGGATGCGATAGCGAAGTTCCGCCTGCAAGCCGGCGCGCTTCTTAACGGGGTCGGACCATAAGGCGGCCACGAGCCAGGACACGACCCAGATCAGCCAAAGTGCTGCGATCGCAGGTGCTGGATGCATGATGAACGACTCCTCCGAGCGCGCCAGTATCAAGTCGACGCAGCACGGCGGCAATACGGCGCCCGGCCAGAGGATGCGCGGTTGGCGGTAAGAAGATCGTGATCGGTGAAGCATCCCATCAGCCGGCTCGATCGGATCATCAGCGCTTTGGACTGGACCCGGTCCATGGCCGCGGGCTAATTGCGGTTCGTGTTGCAGAAGGAATGAAGCCATGGCGGATCTCTTTGCCGAGACCGAAAATCCGGTCGAAATCCTGCCGGCGCGAAAGCTCGCGGCGAAAGTGGCGGCGCTCTACGTGGCGCCGTTCGATCACTTCGAAACGCGACCGGTGGAAGAATTGAGGCTCGGCTTCGACGGCATCGACGGTGATTTCCACGCCGGCGCCACGCGGCGCTCCGGCGGGCGTGAGCCCTGGTATCCGCGCGGCACCGAGATGCGCAACGAGCGGCAATTGTCGATCGTGGCGGCGGATGAGCTGGCTGTTGTCGCCGAGCGGATGGGGCTCAAGGAGATCAAGCCGGAATGGATCGGCGCCAACCTGCTGATCGGGGGCGTGCCGCAGCTTTCCATGCTGCCGTCGGGTACGCTGCTGTTTTTCAGGGGTGGCGTGACGATCAAGGTCGATGCGCAGAACGGACCCTGCCGCATTGCCGGGCGCTCGGTCGCGGAGAATGCCGGGATGGCCGACCACGAGGCCGGCGCGCTGGCCTTTCCAAAGGCGGCGAAACGGCTGCGCGGCCTTGTCGCCTGGGTGGAAAAGCCGGGCACGATTGTTGCCGGCGAGGAGATCTCGGTGCGCGTGCCCGAGCAGTGGATCTACCGGGCCTAGTTTCCACAAAAGGGAGAGGCTGCGCCGCGAGGCGACGCAGCCGGATCTAGAGCATGATCCCGAAAAGTGGAATCCGGTTTTCGGAAAAGATCATGCTCAAAAAGAAAGATAGGCGTCAGGCCGCCTTGCGGTTCTTGTTTTCGCCTTGCGCCATGATGGAAACGTGATCCCACTTTTCCCAGGTGGCGATGCGGTTGGCGTATTCTTGGCGGATCATCGGCAGGCCGCCGTCACCGAAGAACACCCTGAGCGGCGGCTCGGCCGCATCGACGATCTCAAGCATCGCCGGCCCGGTGGCCTCAGGATCGCCAGGGACAGCGTGGCTGCGGCGCTCGGCCATGGCCGCGCGGGCGGGCGCGTAGGCCTCGATGGCTTTGGAAACCTTGGCCGACGGCCCGGCCCAGTCGGTGGAGAAACCGCCCGGCTCGACCAGCGTGACATGGATGCCGAATTCCGCGACCTCGAGGCTGAGCGTCTGGCTAAACGCCTCCAGCGCCCATTTCGAGGCGTGGTAGAGGCCGAGCGAGGCGAAGGCGTTGACGCCGCCGATCGACGAGATCTGGATGATGTGGCCGGAACGCTGCGCCCGCATGATCGGCAAAGCGGCCTGGGTGGCCCAAAGCGCGCCGAACACATTGGTCTCGATCTGGTCGCGGGCTTCCTGTTCGCTGACTTCCTCGATGGCGCCGAAATGACCATAGCCGGCATTGTTGATGACGACGTCGAGCCGCCCAAAGCGCTTGTGCGCCTCCGCAATCGCGGCATCGACGGCCTTCTTGTCGGTGACGTCGAGCTTGATCGCGGCGATGTTGTCGCCATATTTGGCGACGAGATCGGCGAGCGTGCCGGCGTCACGGGCCGTCGCCGCGACTCGGTCGCCGCGTGCGAGCGCCGCCTCGACCCAAACGCGGCCAAAGCCCTTCGACGATCCGGTGATGAACCAAACCTTGCTTGTCATGATCTGAGATCCTTGCCCATGCGAGCCGTGAATTTTGGATGGAAACGGAGGCTTCTCCGTTTTTGCCATATACGGTGCATCCCGTGATTTTCCAGAGGCGGAGGAGAATCTTTTTGGCCTGGACGTCCTGTTGAACAGGACGCCTGTTGATCAGGGATAGCGTACCGGGCTCGACCAGGCCGGGTCTTCGTGCCGTTGCCAATAGAGCGCCATCAGCCGGCTGGTGATCGGGCCGACCTTGCCGTCGGCGACCGGCGCGCCATCGATCACGGTTACCGGCATGATGCCGCCGGCGGTCGAGGTGATGAAGACTTCATCGGCTGCCTTCAACGCGGCGACGCTGACGTCGGCCGCTGTCGCAGGCAGCCCCGCCTCGGCGCAGAGGTCGAAGACGGTGCGGCGGGTGATGCCGGGCAGGACTCCGATGGCCGGCGTCGACAGTTTGCCGTCCTTGACGCAGAACACATTGAAGCCAGGGCCCTCGGCGACATTGCCGTTGAAGTCGAGGATCAACGCCGTCTCGGCGCCGCGATCGTAGGCGTCGTAGAGGCCGCGCACGAGGTCGAGCCAGTGGTAGTTCTTGATCGACGGGTCGATCGAGGCCGGCGGGATGCGCACCTTGTCGCTGATCGCCACATTGAGCCCACGCTGCAACTGCTCGGCATTGGCGACCGAGCCGAGGGGCACGGCGAAGGCCATGAAGCGATTGATTGCCTGGCGCGGGTCGCGGCTGAAGGTCGGCGACGCGCCGCGCGTGCACAGCATCTCGACATAGGCGGCGCGGTGGCCTGACAGCGCGACGCAATTGTGCAGGATCTCGGCGACGCCGTCGTGGTCGAACGGGATCGCCATGCGCAGCTTCTCCAAGCCGCCGAAGAAGCGGTCGAGATGCAGGTCGAGACGGAAGAAGCTGCCGTTCCAGACATGCACCGTGTCGTAGGTGGCGTCGGAGTGCAGAAAACCCCAATCCAGCACCGAGATCTTGGCCTGCGACATCGGCAGATACTGGCCATCGAGGAAGGCGACGCCGTCCGGGTAGGAATGCGGGTCGATGTGGCGCTCGGAAAGAGGCGGCAGCGGCATGGCTCGCTCCGTTGCAACGTTTCGGCTCATCGCAAACTCTCCTTGTCCATGGCTCGATCCATGGTCAGGCTAGCGCCGCTCAGCGGGTTACATAGAGCCACTTATGCGGTGCTCTTTGTTCTAGGTGGAATATTGGTTTTCCCTTACGGTTGCCGGCGAGACTGTCAGGCCGGGGGGGACATGGACAGGCATACGGGGCTTGGTGCAATCATCTTTGCGATGATCGTTTTCGTCAGCAGCGGCGAAGCCTTCGCCCAGTGCACGCGCGAAGGCGAGGAGCTATGTCAAAGCGGCCAGACATATCGCTGCGAGAAGACGGGCAGCGAGTTGACGCCGATCTTCCAGAACGTCCCTTGCGAGGTGAATGTGCCATCCTTGACCGGCACCTGGGTCGGCAATGGCCATCAAAGCCCGGCCGGGGCTGCCGGCGCTGACTGGTCGATTGCCATGACCATCAACGACAGTGGCGCGTCGATCGACTATCCGTCGCTCAGTTGCGGTGGATCTCTGACCCAGCTTTCCAGGGACGACAGCTCGGCGGAGTTCCGTGAGAGCATCACCTATGGCCAGGACAAGTGCGTCGATGGCGGCACGATCACCGTCAGGTTCTTCAAGGGAAACCTGTCCTGGGTCTGGGTCGGCCAAGCGGATGGCCAGCCCTATAACGCCGTCGCCGTGCTGACCCGGCAGTAGCGGCTCCTAGAGCCCGTTCCTGGAGCCGGGATGGGGCTCTATCTCTTTGTTTGAGCATGATCTTTTCCGAAAACCGGATCCTACTTTTTGCTACGCTGACCTCCGGTTCGGGATCATGCTCTAGCGCTATTCCTCCTCGTCTTCGGAATCGAGCAGGCGCGTGGCGCGCCAGCGGGTCAGCACGATGTTGGTCTGTTCGATGACGAAGAAGCGCGCCGAGTCGCGGTCATAGCCTTCCGCCAGCAGCTTTTCGTAGTCGGTGTGGACGTGACGGATATGGGCGATGGTCGCCAGCCAGACGGAGATCGACGGCGGCAGATTGTGCAAATGCGCCCTGCCGGCGTCGGCACGGATCTTTTCGATGTCGGCATAGGGTGCCAGCGGCAAAAGCGTGGTCAGCGCCTTGGCGATGGCGCGGCGGCGGTTGGTCGGCGCTTTCATGGCTCGTCCCGCCCGGCAATGGTCGCATCGGCAAACGAGTCGGTCGAGGCGAAGTACGGCTTGATGTCGATGACGGGCGTGCCGTCGAGCACGTCGATGGCGTCGAGTTCGATTCGGCCGCTGCCGATGTCGAGCCCGACGAGTTTCGCCACATGCAAGCCGACAGGGTTCGGCCGGGCCGGCGAGCGCAGCGAGAAAACGCCTTTCGGTTCAGTGGCATGGCGGGGTTTCTGCACAATCAGAGTCCGCGGCGCATGATGGAGCCAGGACAGGATGATGATGTGGCTGGCGCGTTCCAATCCCGCCAGGCCGTCGCGATAAGGTGGGTCGACCAGCAGTGTGGCACCGCGGCCTGCCTCCCGCGCCGCCTTCATGTTCTTGGGGCAGGTCTGCCGACTCGTCCATGGCGAGGCGATGCGGCCGATGAAGACGACATGGCCATCCCCCGGCATATCGGCCGGATCGGTTTCCAGAAGCCTTTCGCCGCTGCGCGTCTCGAACATGGTTTTCGCCTCGTTCATCCGAAGACCGCTTTCCGTCTGCGGGTCATGCATGCGTCATTTTCTTGTCCGGAAGCGACATGGGCCTTGCATGGTTGTCAAATTCGACATAAACATATGTTTATATCTTTTTTCAAAAGAGAAGCGCTCATGCATGTCTCGCTCGACACAATGGTGGATACTCTGAAGGCGGCGGCCGAATCGAGCCGGCTCCGCATTCTGGCACTCTTGTCGCGCGGCGACCTTACCGTTTCGGATCTTACCGAAATCCTCGGCCAGTCGCAGCCGCGCGTGTCGCGCCACCTCAAGCTGCTTTTGGAGGCCGGGCTGATTGGTCGTTACCAGGAGGGCTCCTGGGCCTTCTTCCGGCTTTCGGATACGGATTCGGCCCGTGATTTCGTGATCAGGCTGATCTCAGGTATCCGCGGCGCCGATCCGCAGGTCGAGCGCGACCTCGAGCGGCTGGCGTCGGTCAAGCGCAAGCGCCAGGACCGCGCCGCCGAATACTTTTCCGAGAATGCCGCGAGTTGGGATCATATCCGCTCGCTGCATGTGCCGGATCGCGCCGTGGAAGCGGCGCTGCTGAAGCTAGTGGGCAAGCGGCCGTTCCAGTCGATGCTTGACCTTGGCACCGGCACCGGGCGGCTACTTGAAATCTTTTCGCCGCTTTACCGGCGCGGCGTCGGCATCGACATGTCGCGCGAGATGCTGACCGTGGCGCGCGCCAATCTCGACAAGGCCGGCGTTTCGAATGCGCAGGTGCGGCAGGGCGATATTTTCGCGCCGCCGGTCGAGCGCGATGCCTTCGATCTCGTCACCATCCATCAGGTGCTGCACTATCTCGATGATCCGGCCCGCGCCATCCGCGAGGCGGCAAGGCTGCTGCGCCCGGCGGGCCGGCTGGTGATCGTCGATTTCGCGCCGCATACGCTGGAGTTCCTGCGCGACCAGCACGCGCATGCCAGGCTCGGCTTTTCCGACCGGCAGATCGCCGAGTGGTTCGCCGAGGCAGGGCTCGCGCTCGAAGACAGCCAGGAGTTCGAGCCGCGCGGCGGCAACGAGGCCAGGCTCACGGTCAAGCTGTGGCTCGGCCGCGACCGCCGCATGCTGATCGCCGACCCGTCCAATGACAGCCAACCCAGCCAAGCGTACCCGATGGGGGAAATAGCCTGATGAACCAGTTCCGCTTTTCCCGCCGCCCCGACATCGGCGACAAAGTCCGGGTTTCGTTCGAATTCTTCCCGCCGAAGACCGACGAGATGGAGGCGAGGCTGTGGGACACCGTCACCCGGCTGGAGCCGCTCAAGCCGAAATTCGTCTCGGTTACCTATGGCGCCGGCGGCTCGACCCGTGAGCGCACGGCCCGCACGGTCAAGCGCATCCTCAACGAGACGACGCTGACGCCGGCGGCGCACATGACCTGCGTCGATGCGGCCCGCGATCAGGTCGACGCCGTCGTCCGGGAATTCGCCGACATGGGCGTCACCCGCTTCGTCGCCTTGCGCGGCGATCCGGCCGCAGGCGTCGGCACCGCCTACAGGCCGCATCCCGACGGCTATGCCAACGGCGCCGAACTGGTCGGGGCGCTGAAGGGCGCCGGTGATTTCGATATCTCGGTTTCAGCCTATCCGGAGAAGCATCCGGAAAGCCCGGACTTTGCCACCGACTTCGACATGCTGAAGCGCAAGGCCGACAACGGGGCGACGCGGGCAATCACCCAGTTCTTCTTCGACAACGATCTCTACGAGCGCTATGTCGAGCGGGCGCGGCGCGCCGGCATCTACATCCCGATCGTGCCGGGCATTCTGCCGGTGCATAATTTCACCCAGGTCGCCAATTTCTCGGCGCGCTGCGGCGCGCTGGTGCCGGCATGGCTGGCCGAGCGCTTCGAAGGGCTGCAGAACGATCCGCAGACGCATGCGCTGGTCGCCTCAGCCGTGGCGGCCGAGCAGGTGCTCGACCTGGTCGAACGCGGCGTCAGCGACTTCCACTTCTACACCATGAACCGGGCCGACCTGGTGTTTGCCATCTGCCACATGATCGGCATCCGCTCGCATGAGGCCGAGGTGGCGGGATCAGCGGCGGCCTGAACTTTGTCGCGGCATGAAATGCAAAAGGCCGGGTAAAAACCCGGCCTCTCGAAATCGGTTGACTATCAGCTGCTGTTTTCTTCCGCTCTGGCGGTTACGGAAGAACACCTATGATAAGGGCGCCGATGAATGCAAACGCTGCACAAATCATCAATGCGTTGATTGGCCTCGTCAGTCCCATGTCATAGCCTCCTCTTAAAGAGCTATGTCCGGAGTCTAGGGTCATTTTTGCCACAGGCAAGCGGAAAACGTGCTGCAATGCGACATGATTGTGGGTTTTGCGACCTGGCTTTCGGCGTTAGGCATTGAAACTCTTCGGCAAAAGCCGGCTCAGGGGTTGTGAATAAATTGTGGCGCGCCCGCGGCGGAAGCGAGGCATGGCTGCGCTACCGCGTCCGCCCGAAGATGGAATTCGACCTTTGCAGCGCTGATTTCGGTTCGGAAAGCACGATGCGAGAGTCAATCAAAGTGTTTAGATCGTCCCCTTCCGCGTCCAATTGAGGACAGCATCAACGTCGGCCGAACAGGCGTCCATCTATCGTCACCAGCCCGAACGCGATCAGCGCCATGCCGCCCATTTCGAACGGTTCAAGCCGTTCGCCGAGGAACAGGAAGCCGAGCAGCATGGCGCTTGCCGGCACGATCAGGGTGACCAGCGAAGCATTGGTGGCGCCGGCCGAGGCGACGAGGTTGAAATAGAGGATGTAGGCGAAGGCGGTGGAAAGCAGCGCCAGCGCCAGCACTGCCGCCCAGACCGGCGGCGAAGCCGAGAACAGGCCGGCGGGACCATAGGCGATGAGCACGACCGGGATCATGATGACGGTCGAGGCGGTCAATTGTCCCGTGGCGACGATCGGCGAGGGCACGCCCTTGAAGCGGCGGGCGATCATCAGCGCGACGGCATAGGACAACGAGGCGCCGATCAGCGCGAACTTCGCCCAGACCGGACCGCCGAGCCCGGCAAGCAGGCCCGGACCGATCATCACCGCCGTGCCGGTGATGCCGAGCGCTATGCCGGCAAGCTTGTTCCAGGACAGCTTTTCGTCGCTGGTCAGGGCGTTGGCGAGGATCAGCGTCCAGAACGGCGTCGTTGAGTTGAGCACCGACGCGAGGCCGGCGCCAAGCTCGGTCTGGCCAGCGAAGATCAGCGAGAAAGGAACGACATTGTTGGCGAGCGCCAGCAGGAAGAACAGGCCGGCATGCGGGAAGGCGAGACGAAAGGACGGGCCGCGCCAGCCGAGATAGAGCTGGAGGGCGAGCGCCGCGATGGCGACGCGAAACAGCACCAGCACCAGTGGAGGCAATTCCGACACGGCGATGCGGGCAAAGAAGAACGAACCGCCCCAGATGGCGCCCAGCAGCAGAAGCTGCCCCCAGTCCTTGAGCACCATCGGTCCGCGCGCCGTGGCGGTTGCGGCTGTCGCCATGTGAATGTCCTCCCAGTCGCCGAATGCCAAGCCTGTCAGGCGTGTGATCAAGCCATATCCGGTCCGGCGACAAGGGCCACCCGAAACCGATCGATGGCGTAGCATCGCTCGGAATCCCCGTAGCGCCGTACCCCCCAGGGGTGCGAGACACAGAATTGTTTTCTTTAGCCGCTAGCTTGGATTAATTGTGCGCAGCCAAGGTTCAGGGGATTCGTCCATGCAGCGATTCGAAAATGCCCGTGAGGCAGCGCTGGCGCTCCGTCCGGACGATCCGGTCTACTGCTTCCGGCCGGAGGTTTTGAAGACCGACGCCAGACAGTTCATGGGCATGTTCCCCGGCAAGACCGCCTATGCGGTCAAGACCAATGGCGAGCAGATCGTGCTGAAGGCGCTGGTCGAAGCCGGCGTCACCGCTTTCGATGTCGCTTCGCCCGGCGAGTTTGCCGCCGTGCGCGCCGTCTCGCCCGATGCCGAGATGCTCTACATGCATCCGATCAAGGCGCAGTCGGACATCAAGCTGGCGCTGGAAAAATACGGCATTCGCGTCATCTCGCTCGATCATGAGGACGAGATCACCAAGCTGACACGGGTGGTGCGGGCGCTCGACATCGACCCCGGCGCCATGACCGTGTTCGTCCGCATGCAGACGAAGGGATCGGCGGCCTACGAATTGTCGAAGAAGTTCGGCGCCGGGCCGGCCTATGCGGTGGAACTCGCCGAGCGGCTGAACCGCACCGGCTACAAGGTCGGCCTCTGCTTCCATGTCGGCAGCCAGATCGAGGATCCCGACACCTATGAGCGTGCGCTGGCCTCGGCCGACTGGGTGCGCAACCGCGTCTCCTTCGACATTGCCGGCCTCGATGTCGGCGGCGGTTTTCCGGCCGAATACGGCCACGATCCCAACCGCAAGCAGATCGAGATGCCGTCGCTCGGCCAGATCATGTCGCGGCTTTCGGGCGACCTGAAGGAATATCAGTTCGACCAGATTCCGCTGGTGGCGGAGCCTGGCCGGGTGATCGTGGCGCGCTGCCTGTCGCTGATCGTGCGCGTGCTGTTGCGCAAGGGCAAACGGCTCTACATCAATGACGGCATCTGGGCGTCGCTGTCGGATTCATGGACCGGCAAGATCACGCTGCCGGCGCGTTTCATTCCCGACCCGGCGATCCGCTCGCGAAATGGCGAGGAAAAGAACATCGTGCCGTTCAAGGTGTGCGGCGCGACCTGCGATTCCGTCGACATCCTGTCGCGGCCGTTCTGGCTGCCGGAAACGGTCGACACGGGCGACTGGATCGAAATCGGCCATATCGGCGCTTATTCGCTGTCGCTCAGGACGCGCTTCAACGGCTTCTACCCCGACACTTTCGTCGAGGTGACGACGCCGTTCGACGAAGGCGATGCGCCGGAGGGATTTGCGAGCCTGGAGACGATGGCTGATTAGTGAGTAGTGAGTAGTGAGTAGTAAGTAGGCGAGTGCACTCACTACTCACTACTCACTGCTATTACAGCCTCGCCAGCAGATCCGGCGTCGGCCAGCCATCCACGGGCAACCCAAGGCGCATCTGTTCCTTGCGGATGGCTTCGCGGGTGTTCGTGCCTAGGATGCCGTCGACCGTGCCGACGTCGTAGCCTCTGGCCTCGAGCTTGGTCTGGAGTGCTTTCATCTGGTCGCCGCTGAGACCGGATTCAGGGGTGCGCGGGTCGAATTGCGGCGCGCCGGCGAGCCGCGCGGCGAGGCTTGCCGCGGTCAGCGCATAGGTGAAGGACTGGTTCCACTCGAGATAGACGTCGAAATTGTCGTAGGCGAGGAAGGCCGGCCCCTTGCGGCCCATCGGCAGCGCCAGACCCGCCTTCAGGCCGTTGTCGATAAGCGGCGTGCCGTTCGGGTTGGTGACACCCCACTGAGCCCATTGCGACAGCGGCAGCTTGTTGGTGCGGCCGGTCTGGTCCCACGGCATATCGTCGGGCACGCGCACTTCCTCGATCCAGGGCTGGTCGCGTTTCCAGCCGCGCGACAGGATCTTGTTGGCCGTGGTCATGATCACGTCCGGTACGCTGCCGCGCAGGTCGACCACGCCGTCACCGTCGCCGTCGACGCCACGCGTGAGATAGTCGGACGGCAGGATCTGCGTCTGGCCGATCTCGCCGGCCCAGGCGCCGGTGACGTCGGCCGGCACGACACCGCGGTCGATCAGCGTCAGCAGCGGCACCAGCTGGGGCCGGAAAAGCTGCGGCCGGCGACAGTCATGCGCGAGTGTGACCAGCGCGCTCAGCGTATGGAAATCGCCCTGCACGGCGCCGAAATCGGTCTCCAGCGCCCAGAAAGCTGCGATGACCGGCGCCTGGACGCCGAACTGCTGGTCGGCGCGGGCAAACACGTCGGCGTATTTCTTCAGATTGGCCGCGCCCTGCTTCAGCCGATAGGCCGAGATCATGCGGTTCGAGAACTGGATGAAGGTCTGGGAAAACACACCCTGGGCACGATCGCGCGCCAGCACCTTGTCGTCGATGCTGGCAGCTTCCAGCGCATCGAGGCCGTGAGCGCCGACGCCAGCCGACTTGGCTTCGGTCGCCACGCCCTGCTTCCATGCCTCGAACTCGCCGCCGCATTCCTGCGCCGCCGCCGGCAACGCCGTGGCGCACAGGATGAGCGCCGCGAGGGCTTTGGAACGCAGTCGCATCAGCTTCCTTCCGAAACCAGGTGCTCGAGCATCCTTTGCGCGTCCATTTCGAACGCGCGGCGCTCTGGATTATCAGCGGGTGCAGACAATCGCCGCCGGCTGTGTCGAAAAGCAGGCGCGGGCCCCGGTGTCAACGGGTGTTCTGCCGCAGCCACTTGTTCCAGGCGGCTTCGGAGCCGTTGAAGACGTTGATGTCGGATTTACCGGTCATGCCGGGAACGATACCGGTGCCGGTGTACTGCCAGAAGGTGAAGGGGTGGCTGCCGTATTTCTGACGCGGATGGCCGGCGACCGAGCGCAGCCAATAGGGATAGCCGCGGAAGGACGACAGGCCGTTGTCGTCGAAGAAGTCGACCGAGGTGTAGATGATCGGCTTCTTGCCGTAGTGCCGCTCGACGATTTCAAGGAAGGTGCCCATCTCCGCGCGCACCGTCGCGGCGTCCGGGCGCAGCCTGCAGGTCGGCGATTTCGGGTTCCATTCCATATCGAGCACCGGCGGCATGGCCGAACGGTCGACGGGCACGTTTGCGATGAACCAGCGCGCCTGCGTGGCGGCGGGCGTGCAGAAATAGAAGAAATGATAGGCCGCGCGGGGTATGCCCGCAGCCCTGGTGCGTGCCCAGTGCTCGTTGAAATACTCGTCGAAGCGGTCGCCGCCCTCGGTCGCCTTGATGAAGGCGAAGGAGATGCCGCTTGCCTTGGCCGCCGGCCAGTCAACCGAGGTCTGGTATTTGGAGACATCGGTGCCATGTACCGCATAGTTCCACGGCGCGCCGCTGTCCCATTCATGCGGCTTGGAATCCTCGAAACGGGGTGCACGCATCGCGATTGTCGGGTTGCTGGACGAGGATGGCGACAGCGGCGAGAGATCGTCCACGGTCGAGCAGGCGCCCAACAGCGTCAGCATGATGAGAGCCGCGAGACGGCGCATCTCTCTACTCCTGAGCCGGGTTCAGCCGGCCGCTGATGGGTCGTTTCTGCTGGTGCCCCTTCGATCTGGCCCCGCCGGACGATCACCCCACAGGATCGTCCGCCTTCCTCATGTGATCGCCGAACATGGTTGATATCAGGTTGACGGCGCTCGACAAGAACAGAGATTTTGCCGAAGCAATGTCGGCAAATCGATGACATAAATCGAGCGCGAAAACACCGGGGGATGAAAAAGATGCGGATCGTCGTCAAGATCGTTAAATGGCTGCTCAGCCTGATCGTGCTGGCGGTAGGCGCCCTGTTTGCCTGGCTCTATATCGCGCCGCCGGAATTGATCCGCGTCGGTTCGGGCTATTCGGCCAAGATCGTCTGCTCGAACGTCTTCATTGCCGGGCGCGACGCCAATGAAGTGCTCGCCGTCGACGTGCAAGCGCCGGGCCATCCGCTGCTCAGGCTGATGAAGGTGCAGGTCGACAAGGAACGCGGGATGGTTTCGGCAGGCTTGTTCGGTGTGCTCGGCAGAAGTGTCGCCGTTGCGCGTGACGGACTGGGCTGCGCGTCGGTTCCGGATGGCAACACCGGCAAAGCGAGGCAGGCGGTGACCTATGCCGAACCCGCCACCAGGCAGGATGCGCTGTGGCCGGAAGGCGAGCGAGTCGACGCCTCGCAGGCACCGGAAATCGCGAAAATACTGGACGACGCGGCCATGGTCGGCACCGGCATGCGGGCGGTGGTGGTGGTCAAGAACGGCCGCATTGTCGGCGAGCGCTATGGCGACGGCTTTTCGCAAAAGACGCCGCTGCTCGGCTGGTCGATGACCAAGACGGTCAACGCTGCGATCCTCGGCACGCTGGTCAAGGACGGCAAGATGGCGGTGACCAGCCAGGGCCTGTTCGAGCCGTGGAAAGCCGATGGCCGCGCTGCCATCAGCCTCGCCGACATGATGGCGATGTCGAGCGGGCTGGAGTTCAACGAGGACTATGGTGACGTCGCCGATGTGACGCGCATGCTCTATCTGGAACCGGACATGGCGGGCTTTGCTGAATCGAAGCCGCTAGCCGGTGAAGTGGGCAAGGTGTTCTCCTATTCGAGCGGCACCGCGGTGATGCTGTCGCGCCTCTGGCAGGATGCAGTTGGCGACAAGGACACTGCGCTGACCTGGCCGAGAACGGCACTGTTCGAGCCGCTCGGCATGCATAGCGCGGTGCTCGAAACCGACGAGCAGGGCACTTTCGTCGGCTCGTCTTATCTCTATGCCACGGCGCATGACTGGCGCGTTTCGGCCAGTTCCTGCTGCAGGGCGGGGTCTGGAACGGCAAGGACATCCTGCCGACCGGTTTCGTCGACTGGATGCGGGAGCCTGCACCGGCCTCGAAGGTCTATGGCAGGGGCCAAGTGTGGATCGAGGCACCGGGCGATGAGGAAAACCCCGGCGCCGGCGTCGCGACCGGCCTGCCCAAGGATACCTACTGGATGGAAGGGCATGACGGGCAGACCGTCGCCATCGTTCCCTCAGAACAGCTGGTGGTGGTGCGGCTCGGGCTGACGCCTGCCAAGCTCGGCTATCGACCGCAGACGATGCTGGGGGCGCTGGTCAAGGCGCTTCACTAGCCTTTTGGCTGCCGGATCACGGCGAGCCATGCGTAGCCGCGATAAAGCGTGCGAAAACGGAAGGTTGAATCGGTTCGTTCGGACTCCGATTCCAGGACGTCGCGCAGGGATTCGCGCGGCGCGACGTGGAATTTCCTCAGCCAGCCGCGCAACAAGGTCCGGAACCAGCCAGGCAGGCCTTCCTGCTGACCGAAATCGACGACGTGCAGCGAACCGCCAGGTGAAAGGGCGGCGAGTGCTGCCGACACTGTCTTCTCCCAGCCGGGGATCATCGACAGCGAATAGGACACGAAGATGCGGTCGAAACTCTCGATGCCGAACAGCGCCCTGGCGTCGAAATCGGTAGCGTCGCCCCGCGCCAGTGCGACGCAGTCGGACAGGCCTTCGCGGGCGATGGCTGCTGTGGCTGTTTCCAGCATCTCGGCCGAAATATCGAGGCCGAAGAAGCGGGCGTCGGGATAGCGGCGGGCGGCCAGCACGATGTTGCGGCCGGTGCCGCAGCCGAGTTCGAGCACCGTGCCAGCGGGCGGCACGTCCAGCCCTGCTATCAGCCGGTCGCGGCCGAGCAGATAGTATTTGCGGGTCAGGTCGTAGATATGGCGCTGCCAGCGATAGACGCCGTCCATCAGTTCGGCATGGTTGGCCGGCAGCTCGCTCGCGCTCATGCGGGCCGCTTCACATAGAGGTGGAAGCCGCCATAGATGGCCGAGCGGTCACGGGTCGAGAATTCGCGCGAGGCCTCGTCCTCGTAGCTCCACCGGTCGAGCAGCGAATTGGAGACGCGGCCAGGCAGCAGGCTGGGCTCGGCGGCGGTGCGGAATATGACGCGGGCGCCGATCGATGCCGTGCGCGTGATCTCGGCCCACAGCGCATTGAGCTGGTCGTCCGTCATCCAGTCCTGCGCATCGAGCAGGATGAAACGGTCGACCGTGCCGGCATCCTTGCCTGCAAGGAATTCGATCAGGTTGGCGTGGTGGATGGCGACACGATCGACATTGTTGCGGATCGTCGTGTAGTTGCGCTTTTCGAGATAGGCGGGAAGGGCGGCTTCCCCGGGCTCGGGATAGCGGCGGGCAAAGGCCTGCCAGGCGAAATAGTTGGTGTTCAGTGGAAAATCGCAGGCGAGCTTTTCCAGCCGGGCTTTCAGGACGCTCGCCATGGTGCCATCGCCGGAGGTGATCAACGAATCGTATTGCGCCGGCGGAATGCCCAGGCCGAACAGCGAGGCTTTTCGCGACGTCGCCCATTTCAGCAGCGGCTTTTCGAAGACCGGCGCCAGCTCCTCGTTGAAGAAGCGGCGCTGCTCGCCGATGTTCCTGGCCTGCATAATGCCAGCCGGGTCGACGCCGAAGAATTTGCCGACGCGGTGGCCCATGGCGATGAACAGGCCGAGCAGGCCGGTCTGGTAGAAATTGTGGTCGAAGACGGCAATGCGGCGGCGCCCGCGCCAGTTGCGGCGCTCCCAGTAGTGGCGGCTGACCGGATCGAGATGCGGCGCGATGAAACGGTCGTAGGCTTCCGAATTGTGACTGGTGTCGGCGGCGCCGAAGAAGCGGAACAGGTCGCCCTGCGACGGCAAATGCCGCACCGCCTCGAGCTTCATGTGGTTCAGCGCGATGTGGGCGGCGTTGAGGTCGACGGCATCGATCCGCTCTGGCGAGCGTGTGAGATAGGCCAGGATATTGCAGCCGCCGGACGCGATGGTGACGACGCGATGGCCGTGGCCAAGCTGCATGGCCTCCATGTCGACATCGGGGTCTTCCCAGATCTGCGGGTAGACGAGGCCGGAGAAGAGGAAAGCGAAGAGCCGCTCGGAAAGGCCGGCCTTCGACAGCGGGCGGTTCTGGTAGACGGCTTTTCCAACTTCCTTGCCGCGGCGAAAAACCAGATCTCCGGAAACGTCCGTCATGGCAAGGTGATTCCCCATTTGCGTTGGCGCAAGCGGGTAGCGCAGCGTCATGACAGCGCCGTGACAGGCTGTTGACGCCAAATCAGGCCTTGCCGAACCCGCCCGGCGTCGGCGTCGTCAGGACGACGGCCTCGCCGGCGTCGAGCACGGTCTGGTCGCAGGCCTTCAGCACCTCGACCGAGCCGTTGTTGCGGCGGACCTTGGTCGAGCCGGGCTCGCCGTCGCTACCGCCGTCCAAGCCTTGTGGCGGGCGGTTGCGGTGCGAGGACAGGATTGCGCATTCCATCTTTTCGAGGAAGCGGATGGTGCGCTTGGTACCGTCGCCGGCACCCCATTTGCCCTTGCCGCCGGAACCCTCGCGGATGTGAAAATCCTCGAGCAGGACGGGAAAGCGCAATTCCAGCACTTCCGGATCGGTGAGGCGCGAATTGGTCATATGGGTGTGGACGCCTGACGTGCCAGCGAAACCGCGGCCGGAATTCATCCGGCCAGCCGGCGAGCCGGAGCAGATCGTCTCGTAGTACTGATACTGCTTGTTGCCGAAGGTGAGGTTGTTCATCGTGCCCTGCGCGTTGGCCATCGCGCCCATGGCGCCGAACAACGCGTTGGTGACATGCTGCGAGGTCTCGACATTGCCGGCGACGACGGCAGCGGGGTAGGTGGGCTTCAGCATGCAGCCGTCTGGGATGATGATGTTGATGGGCCTCAGGCACCCGGCATTCATCGGGATCATGTCCTCGACCATGACGCGGAAGGCATAGAGCACGGCGGCGCGGGCGACCGGCTCCGGCGCATTGAAATTGTTCTTCATCACCGGCGATGTGCCGGTGAAGTCGACCGTCGCTTCGCGCTTTTGCCGGTCGACCGTGATCTTCACCTTGATCACCTGGCCGGTGTCGGTCGTGTATTCGTATCCGGAACTGTCGGGCAGCCGCTCCAGCACGCGGCGCACGCTCTCGGCCGCATTGTCCTGGACGTGGCCCATATAGGCCTCGACGACGTCAAGGTCGAAATGCGCGACCATCTTGCGCAGTTCGGCGACGCCCTTTTCGTTGGCGGCGATCTGCGCCTTGAGATCGGCGATGTTTTGGTGCGGATTGCGGGCCGGGTAGGGGTGGTCGGTGAGCAGCGTTTCCAACTCGGTCTCGCGGAATTTTCCGCGATCGACGATGCGGAGATTGTCGAACAGCACGCCTTCCTCGTCGACCGTTGTAGCGAGCGGCGTCATCGAGCCGGGAGCGGTGCCGCCGACATCGGCATGGTGGCCGCGCGACGCCGCCCAGAACAGGATTTCCTTCTTCGCGTCGTCGAACACCGGCGTCACCACCGTGATATCGGGCAGATGCGTGCCGCCATTGTAGGGCGCGTTGAGGGCGAAGACGTCGCCGGGGTGGATGTCGCCCGAGTTCAGGCGGATGATCGTTTCGACCGAGCGGTCCATGGAACCGAGATGCACCGGCATGTGCGGCGCATTGGCGACCAGCGCGCCATGGCGGTCGAACACCGCGCATGAAAAGTCCAGCCGCTCCTTGATGTTGACGGAATAGGCGGTGTTCTGCAGCGTCACGCCCATCTGCTCGGCGATCGACATGAAGAGGTTGTTGAAGACCTCCAGCATGACCGGATCGGCGGCGGTGCCGAGCGCCGCCTGGCGGCGCTTCTTCTCGATACGGCGCAACAGTACATGGTTCCTTGCGGTGATTTCGGCCTGCCAGCCGGGCTCGACGACGATGGTCTGGTTAGGCTCGATGACCAAGGCCGGGCCGGAAACCCTGTTGCCCGGCTTGAACACCTCGCGGCGGAAGACGCCGGTGTCGCGCCATTCGCCCTCGGCGAAGATCTTGCGGGTCTCGGAAGGACTTACGACAAGATCTTCCGTTTCTGATTCACCTTCATCGCGGCCGCCGCCGCCGGTATCGGTGCCTTCGACGCCAACGGACTCCACGATCATCGGCTTGTCCTCGTAGACGAAGCCGAACTGACCCTTGTGGGCCGCCTCGAAATCGCTTCTGGCTCGCGCAATCGAGCCGTGTTCGAAGTTCACCGGCAATGCCGTGTCGGTGCCGTCATAGCGGATCTGCAGTACCGGCTTCGAGGCGACGGCGTCTTCACCAATGCCTTGCGCGGCGAGCTCTTCGATGACGGCTTTTCGCAATGTCGCGATGAGGTCGTCGATAGCCGGCAGGGATTCTTCCGCCAGAGGCTGCAGCAGCGCCTGCTGGCGCGAGGCAAAGACTGACGACAGGCCGATGCCGTAGGCCGAGAGCAGTCCGGAGAAGGGATGCATCAGCACCGCCTCCATGCCGAGCGCGTCGGCGACGAGGCAGGCATGCTGGCCGCCGGCGCCGCCGAAGCAGTTCAACAGATATTCGGTGACGTCATAGCCGCGTTGAACGGAAATCTTCTTGATGGCGTTGGCCATGTTCTCGACGGCAATGATGACGAAGCCTTCGGCGACGGCTTCCGGCGAGCGGCCGTCGCCGATTTCGGCAGCGAGCGTGGTGAATCTTTTGCGCACGGTCTCGACGTCGAGCGGCTCGATCTGGCCAGGCCCGAAGATCGCCGGGAAGAAGTCGGGCTGCAGCTTGCCGAGCATCACATTGGCGTCGGTAACGGCGAGCGGACCGCCGCGCCGGTAGGCGGCGGGACCGGGATTGGCGCCGGCCGAATCCGGCCCGGCGCGGAAGCGACCGGCCTCATAGTGCAGGATCGAGCCGCCGCCGGCGGCTACGGTGTGGATGCGCATCATCGGCGCACGGATGCGTACACCGGCAACCTCGGTGTCGAAGGCGCGTTCGTACTCGCCGTCATAATGAGCGACGTCGGTCGAGGTGCCGCCCATGTCGAAGCCGATGACTTTTTCAAAGCCGGCGAGCTTCGCCGTCTCAACCATGCCGACAACACCGCCGGCCGGACCGGAGAGAAGCGCGTCCTTGCCCTGGAACATGTCGGCGGCGGTGAGACCGCCGGACGACATCATGAACATCAGGCGAGGGCCAGCGCCGAGTTCCCCCGCCACCCTTTGCACATACCTCGACAGGATTGGCGACAGATAGGCGTCGACGACAGCGGTGTCGCCGCGGCCGACCAGCTTGATCAGCGGCGACACCTCATGGCTGACCGAGACTTGGCCGAAGCCGAGCTTGCGGCAGACTTTTGCCACCGCCTTCTCGTGGTCGGGGTACTTCCAGG
Organism: Mesorhizobium sp. LjNodule214; assembly: GCF_964252735.1. Lineage (NCBI taxonomy): Bacteria > Pseudomonadati > Pseudomonadota > Alphaproteobacteria > Hyphomicrobiales > Phyllobacteriaceae > Mesorhizobium > Mesorhizobium sp. LjNodule214. The sequence continues at coordinate 659,520 of NZ_CAXUPE020000002.1, read as the reverse complement.
CATGCATGAAGACGATGGCCACTGCATCGATGCCATCGGCCTTCGCCTGCACGATGGCCGGGCGGCAAGCGGCAACATCGAGCAGTCGTTCTACGCGGCCATCGGCACGCACGCGCTCGTCGATCTCGATGACGCGCTCGTAGAGTTGTTCGGGAAGGATAATCTCCTTGGCGAAGATGTCCGGCCGCGCCTGGTAGGCGATCCTCAGCGCGTCGCGAAAGCCCTTGGTAATGAGCAGCAGAACACGGTCGCCCTTGCGCTCCAGAAGCGCATTGGTGGCAACCGTGGTGCCCATCTTGATGTCGCCGACCAGCCCCGACGGTATAGGTGCACCGGATTTCAGCCCGAGCAGGTCGCGAATGCCCTGGATGGCTGCATCGGCATAGGCTTCGGGGTTTTCCGAGAGGAGTTTTCTGGGATGCAGCCCGCCTTGCGGGTCACGGCCGATGACATCGGTGAAAGTGCCGCCGCGGTCGATCCAAAAGTCCCATTTTTCGGTCATCGCAGCTCCCGGCATTTCTCTTGTTTATCTGTTAGTTCGCCATTCGTCGGACGGCAATCACCAAGCTACCTGAAGATGTTACATGCGGAAACGCAACGTTACGAAACTCATGGCCAGCTGATGCATTCTCTCTTCGACCGCTCACAGGAACGTGAGCGTTTGGTGAAGGAGAGATGTGATGAAGAAACTCATTCTTGCGTCGCTTTCGGCGCTTGCCCTGCTTGGGGTGGCAGCGTGCAGCGACAGCGGCACAGACAACACCACAACGCAGAGCACAAATCCGCCGGCAGCCGAGCAGCCGATGCAGCCTGCCGCCCCGGCAGCTCCTGACGCTACGAAGCCTGCCGAACCGGCTCCGGCAGCACCTGCGCAGTAGTATGAGATGAGCGGAAAGGCCGGCATCAAGCCGGCCTTTTCCTGCCAGAATATCCGCATTGCGAGCGAGGGCGATAGCGCCCGGTTGCATGGCAAGGGTTGGGTTGTTTCGTCAGGCGTCCCGCAAATCGATCGGGCCTGCGGCACTGTCTTCGCTTGATAGCGGTGGGCGGTTCGCACTAAGAAGCCCTTATGTCGATTTGGGACCGCCTCGGCGACTTCATCACACGCGTTTCGTCTTCAGCGTCGTCAGGCGTCGCCGATGTCGTGGAGGCGGTGCGGACCGTTTTCTCCGGTGACCCGGATCTGCGGCGCCGCGTCGCCTTTTCGGTGGCGATGATCGCCCTGTCGGCCAAGATGGCCAAAGCCGACGGTATCGTCACCCAGAACGAGGTGCGCGCCTTCCAGGAAATATTCGAGGTTCCGCCGAAGGAGACGCGCAACGTGGCGCGTCTTTACGATCTGGCCAAGCGGGACGTCGCCGGGTTCGAAATCTACGCTGCGCGCATGGCGCAGTTGTGCGGCTCGGGCCATGCGAACTGCATGATGCTTGAGGACATACTCGACGGCCTCTTCCACATAGCCAAGGCCGACGGGCTGATCCACGAACGCGAAGGCCTGTTCCTGCACCGCATCGCCCAGATTTTCCGGATCGACGAGGCACATTACCAGAGTATCCTGGCGCGGCACGTCGATCTCGGTGCAGCCGATCCGTATGTCGTGCTCGGCATCGAGCGCGGAAAACCATTCGAGGAGATCAGGAAACGCTACCGCAAGCTGGTTTCCGACAATCATCCCGACCGGCTGATCGCACGCGGACTGCCGCAGGAATTCATCAAGATCGCCACGACCAGGGTCGCGGCGATCAACGCCGCCTATGAGATGATCGAGCGGGGTCTACGGCACGTATGAGCGGTTTCCTGCCCGACGAGCCGAGCGCCGAGGTCAGGGTATCGCCGAATTTCGGCCTGCGGCGCGACACGCTCAAGCCCGACATGATCGTGCTGCACTATACCGGCATGGCGACGGGGGCCGGTGCCGAGGCATGGCTGTGCGATCCGTCGAGCGAGGTTTCCGCGCACTATCTCGTCCATGAGGATGGCCGCGTCGTCCAGATGGTGAGGGAAGGAGACCGCGCATGGCATGCCGGCAAGAGCTCGTGGTTCGGGCGCACCGACATCAACTCCTGTTCGGTCGGCATCGAGATCGTCAATCCCGGCCATTCACTCGGCTATCCCGCTTTCCCAAAGCGGCAGATCACAGCCGTAACCGGCCTGTGCGCCGGGATCGTCCAGCGCCATTCCATTCCGGCGCAAAGGGTGCTGGCCCATTCCGACGTCGCGCCGGGGCGCAAGATCGATCCGGGTGAAAAATTCCCCTGGAGAGCCCTGTTCGCGGACGGTGTCGGCCACCTCGTCCCTGCGGCGCCGGTCAGGCGGGGTACAGTGCTCAAGGCAGGCGATAAGGGCCCGGAAGTCGAGGTGCTGCAGTCGATGCTGGCGGTCTATGGCTACGGGGTCGAGATATCAGGTGCGTTCGACCGGCAGACCGAGATCGTGGTCGAAGCCTTTCAGCGGCATTTCCGCCCGCGCCTTGTCGACGGCGTGGCCGACGGCTCGACGATCCGCACGCTGCAAAGGCTGCTGGCTTCCGCTAAGGCAATGCCGTCGAAGTAATCCTTTTTGAGTCGATAAGTTACAATCTGTCACGCAAAGTGACTTGCACCGCCTTCTTTGCCGCCAATTCGGCCCTCAAAGGCGAACCGTGCAAATTGTCGGACCTCTATCCCCCCGGATGTACCGATATTGATTGGTGTAGCCGCGTGAAGTTCTTCGCGCGGTTCAAACAGAACAGGACCCCATGCAGAAATTGACCGTTTTAACGGCAGCTGTTGCTGCCGGTGTAATGACTTTTGCCATCGGTGCGGCGAATGGCGCACCACTGAGCCAGAGGGCAGACCAGGGATTCTCCGCCGTACCCGCCAAGACTGCCCTGCCGAAAGCGGCTCAGGCAGCAAAAGCCAAGAGGACGGCCACTGCGAAGGTCGAAAAGGCAGCTGCGGTGAAGGCTCGAAAGTCGAAGGCCAAGCGGCATGTGAAGCGCAACAGGAAGAGCATCGACCTGACGACGACGGCATCGATCCGCCCGCAGAATGTCGCGGTGACTGCAGCGGCACCAGCCGAGACCGGCCAGTATTCGGCGATCATCGCCCGCTATGCGGCGGCCGAAGGCGTGCCGATGTCGCTGGCCAAGGCCGTGATCAAGATCGAGAGCAACTACCGGCCGAACATTGTCGGCGGCGCCGGCGAGATCGGCCTGATGCAGATCAAGCCGGCGACGGCGCGCATGATGGGCTATACCGGCTCGGTCAAGGGGCTGTTCAACCCCGACACCAACATCAAATACGGCATGAAGTACCTTGCCATGGCGCGGGGCCTCGGTGGCGGTACCACTTGCGGCACGATCCTGAAATACAATGCCGGTCACGCCGCCAAACGCATGAACCCGGTGTCGGCGGCCTATTGCAGCAAGGTGAAGGTGCAGATGGCCGCGCTTGGGACACCTGCGTGACCGGCCAGGCATAAGCTGCTTTTTTCGTTTGCGTTTTCAGGCGTGAACCCCTTTATACGCTCTGCCAGCTGGCCGGGCGGCCGCACCCGCGAAGCCGAAAGGCTGCGGGTGAGGAAAGTCCGGGCTCCATGGAGACACGGTGCCGGTTAATGGCCGGCGGGGGCGACCCCAGGGAAAGTGCCACAGAAAGCAAACCGCCACGGCATCCGGTGTCCGCAAGGCCACCGGGATCCGCGGCAAGGGTGAAAGGGTGGGGTAAGAGCCCACCGCGCGACTGGCAACAGGAGCGGCACGGTAAACCCCACCGGGAGCAAGACCGAATAGGGGCGGTGCGAGGGGAAACCCTCGAGGGCTGTTTCCGGCTCACCGTCCGGGTAGGTTGCGTGAGGCGCATGGCAACATGCGCCCAAGATGAATGGCCGCCACGTTCTCGCGCCGCAAGGCGCGAGGGCCATACAGAACCCGGCTTACAGGCCAGCTGGCAATTTCTCCGCAATTTCTTGGTTCAAACGAAATCCTTTTGATTTCGGTGGCTTGCGCCTTCGGGCGCAGCTGTCGCTACGTCGAAGCCGATGACGTCGGCTCGTAGTGGATTTGTCAATCGCGGATCCTGTCCAGCGATGCTTCGATCGCCTGCCAAAGCTCCTCCACCGGCTCGCAGCCGACCGACAGGCGCACGAAACCGGGAGGCACGGCGTCTCCGCGTTTGGCGCGCCGTTCGGCGGAGGTGTGAACGCCGCCGAAGGAGGTCGCCGCCTCAATCAGCGGGCAGTTGTTGATGAATGCCTCGGCCTTCTCGTCCGAGGCCAGTTCGAACGAGACGAGAAAGCCGAAGCGTTCCATCTGGGCGCGGGCAAGATTGTGCGACGGATCGCCTTCCAGCCCAGGAAAGCGCAGCCCGCTTACGGCGCGATGATCCTTCAGCCTTTGCGCGATGATCTCCGCCGAAGAACACATGCGGTCGAAACGCACGTCCAGCGTTTCGAGGCCGCGATGCACCAGCCACGCCTCGAACGGTCCAGGGATGGCGCCTGACATCTCTCGCCAGTTGGTCACGGCAGCGATGATGTCGTCGCTGCGGCTGGCGACGTGGCCGAACAGCACGTCGGAATGGCCGTTGGTCGCTTTGGTGTCGGCGGAGACGACGATGTCGGCGCCGAGGTCGAGCGGGCGCTGGCCGAAGGGCGTCATCGCCGTGTTGTCGGCAACGAGGATCGCGCCGGCTTCGTGGGCGGCCTTGGCGACAGCGGCGATATCGCAAATATCCAGTTGCGGGTTCGAAGGGGTCTCGACGAAAGCCAGGCGATAGCCGGCGAAGCCACCGTCGAGAAAGGTCGATGTCGGCCGCAGGTCATAGGCAACACCGAATGGCTTGAGGAAGCCTTCGGCCAGCGCTCGCGTGGCGTGATAGCCGTCCGATGGCAAAAGCACGCGGTCGCCGGACTTCAGAAGCGCGAAAAAAATCGCCGAGATCGCGGCCATTCCGGACGGGAAGCCGATGCATCGGGCGTTTTCCAGATGACCAAGGGCGTGCTCGACGGCATCCCACGTCGGATTGCTGTAGCGGCCATACTCATTGAAACCGGTCGCATCCCCTGGCGTGTGAAAGATGGCGGCCATGGTCAGCGGCAAGGGGATCGGGTCGCCCGTAGCGAATCCGCTGTTGCGCAAATGGGCAAGCGCCGCGGCGCGCGACCTGGCTGTTTCGGACATCGATCTCACACCTTGCTGCCGATGGAAGAAGACCGGGTGACGCTATGCGTGCCAACGGGTTGCAGCAAGCGCCCTCCAGTTGGGCCACGGGGCTCTAAACCCTTCGTTAGGCTTAATAGAGGATAAAGACGGGAGTGCCGTCACAGCTGCGTTCCCAGGGTGTCGCGCGCACGTTTGTGAAGCCTGTTCCCGTTGACGCCCATAGTGCCCCATGATATCCCATTTCGATACCAAAGCCTTCGTTCCGCGTCAGGGTGAAGCGTACGCCAATCGGGCAGCCGCTGCGGCTGCGCGTTTGCGGTTTTTTGCCTCGGTGGACGGAGCGAGTTTTCGGAAGGGACCGCGCTGCGGCGGTGCGGGCGAAACGATGGAGAGGGGTGCGGCGGCGGAAGCGGCTGTAGCGCGTAATGGATCGGTTTCTGTCAAGCGCGGTGAACAGGATCGATGCGAAGGGACGGGTCTCCGTTCCGGCGCATTTCCGCTCGGTCGTGCAGAAACGCGGCTATTCGGACCTCTATGCGTTGCGCTGCCTGGATATCCCGGCCATGGATGTCGGCGGCCTCGACCTGCTCGACCGCTACGAGCAGCGCATCGCGCAGGAGGATCCCTTCCTGCCGACCGCGGACGACATGTCCTTCTTCTGCCATGGCGACGGGTCGTTCCTGAAACTGGACCAAGACGGCCGTATCACGATGACCGATTTCATCCGCGAGCATACCGGCATTTCGGCGGAAGTGGCCTTTGTCGGTCGCGGCAACTTCTTCCAGATCTGGGAGCCGGGGCGGCTTGCCGCCTATGGAGCGCAGGCGCGCGCCCGGCTTTTGCAGCTTCGGCAGGGGACGAAGCCTGGGGAGCGACCGGAATGATGGTGGGCGACGGCGATGATCCTCACGCCGTTGGCGGACCAGTCCGTCACATTCCGGTCCTCCTTGCCGAAGTGCTGGAGGCGCTTTCGCCCAAAGCGGGCGACATGGTCGTCGACGGCACGTTCGGCGCCGGCGGCTACACCAAAGCCATTCTTGCGACCGGTGCCTCGGTCGTGGCCATCGACCGCGATCCCGATGCCATCGCGGCTGGTCGTGTTCTCGAACAGCAATCGGGTGGCCGGCTGCGGCTGGTGCAGGCGCCGTTCTCGACACTCGACGACCAAATCGAAAGCGCCGACGGCGTTGTCCTTGATATTGGCGTCTCTTCCATGCAACTCGACCAGGCCGAGCGCGGCTTCTCGTTCCGCAACGATGGGCCACTCGACATGCGCATGGCGCAGGCTGGGCTGAGCGCGGCAAACGTCGTCAATAGCTTCAAGGCCGGTGACCTTGCGCGCATCTTCGGCTTTCTGGGCGAGGAGCGTCACGCCGGCCGCATCGCCCGCATGATCGAGAGCCGCCGCGAAAAGCGGCCGTTCGAGCGCACGCTCGACCTCGCCGACGCCATCGAGACGCATATCGGCCGGGCGCCGAAGGACAAGATCCATCCGGCGACACGCGTCTTCCAGGCGTTGCGCATCTTCGTCAATGACGAGCTTGGCGAACTGGCCAAGGCGCTTTTTGCGGCCGAGCGTGCGCTTAAGCCCGGCGGGCGGCTGGCGGTGGTGACGTTCCATTCGCTGGAGGACCGCATCGTCAAGCGCTTCATCGCCGACCGCTCCGATGCGGCGAGCGGCTCGCGCCACATGCCGGAGGCGCAGGTGCGCCTGGCGACGTTTCGCAAGGCCGGCGGCGGCGTGACGGCGGGCGATGCCGAGATCGCAGCCAACCCGCGAGCACGTTCGGCCAGGCTGCGCGCGGCAATCCGCACCGAGGCGCCGGCGCGCGGCGACGATTTTTCGATTTTCGGCCTTCCAAAGCTTCCCGGCATCGACCTGCCGGGAGAGAGGTGAGCACGTGTTTCGTACCAGCGACATAGTCCTTATCGCGGTCATGGTCTCGGCGGCCGCTCTGACCTACAAGACCAAGCGCGAGGCCGAGGAACAATTGGCCGCGGTGCAGAAGATCCAGGCGCAGATCCACTATGAGGAGGACACGATCGACCTTCTGAAGGCGGACTGGAGCCTGCTCACCCAACCGTCGCGCCTGCAGAAGCTGGCCGAAATCTACAAGTCGCAGCTGGGACTCGAGCCGGTCAATGCGCGCCAGATCGTCGGCCTCGACGATCTTCCGGCAAAGCCGGTCAATATCGAGGACCTGTCGTCACAGCGGCTGGGTGGCTTGGCCGACAATTCCGGCAAAGGACCTTCCGGCGGCAAGGATCCCGTGGTGACCGGAGGCATCGTCCAATGATCGCCAGACTTCCAGCAATGGGCAAACTTCCAAGGATCGGCGGACTGCTGAAGCGTCGCGCCAGGCCCAGCGAAGACGGCTCGATCGTCGTCGAAGGTGCCCGCAAGTCGACCGGCGGCAAGGCCAGGACGCGCATCGTGATGACGATGGCGGTGTTCTTCGGCATCTATTCGGCCATCGCCGGCAGGCTGGTCTATCTCGGTTTCCAGAACCCCGACATGTCGGGTGGGCCGCAGAGCCGGGTGACTGCGTCGCGGCCCGATATCGTCGATCGCAACGGCGAAGTGCTGGCGACCGACATCAAGACGGCCTCGCTGTTTGCCGAGCCGCGCCGCATCGTCGACGCCGACGAGGCGATCGAGAAGCTGTCGACTGTGCTTCCTGAGATCGATTACGAACAGACCTATCACAAGCTGAAGAGCGGCGCCGGCTTCGTCTGGCTGCAACGGCAGCTGACACCGAAGCAGCAGGCCGACATCATGCAGCTCGGCATCCCCGGCTTTGGCTTCCGCACCGAAAAACGCCGCTTCTATCCTGCCGGCGAGACCTCGTCCTACATCGTCGGTCTCACCAACATCGACAACCAGGGTATCTCCGGCATGGAGAAATATGTCGACGAGCAGGGTCTGACCGACCTTCAGGCGTCGGGGCTGGCTGTGGCCAGGGACCTGAAGCCGGTGCAGCTCTCGATAGACCTGCGCGTCCAGCACATCGTGCGCGACGAGGTCGCCACCGGCATGGAACGCTTCCACGCCATCGCCGCCGGCGCCGTCGTGCTCAACGTCAAGACTGGCGAAGTGCTGGCGATGGCTTCGGTGCCGGACTTCGACCCCAACAATCCCTACAATGCCCAGGACAAGGACCGCTTGAACCGCATGTCAGCGGGTCTCTACGAGATGGGTTCGACGTTCAAGAGCTTCACCACCGCCATGGCGCTGGATTCGGGCAAGGTGACCCTGGAGAGCCGGTTCGACGCCTCGCGCCCGATCAGGATCGGCCATCAGACCATTCATGACTTCCACGGCAAGGGCCGCGTGCTGTCTGTGCCGGAGGTGTTCATTTACTCCTCCAACATCGGTTCGGCCAAGGAGGCCGAAGCGGTGGGCATCGAAGGGCATCGCGAATTCCTGCATCGCCTCGGCATTCTCGAGAAGATGCAGACCGAACTCCCCGAAGTCGCGCGTCCGACCGAGCCCAAGGTGTGGAAACAGGTCAATTCGATTACCATCGCCTTCGGCCACGGCGTGTCGACGACCCCGCTGCAGACCGCCGTCGGCTGCGCCGCGCTGATGAATGGCGGCTACCTTATCGAGCCGACATTCCTGCCGCGCACGCAGGAGGAAGCGATGACGGTGGCCAAGAAAGTGGTCAGCGAAAAGACCGTCGAGGGCATGCGCTATCTCTATGCGCTCAACGCCGAGAAGGGCTCGGGCAAAAGCGCCAGGGTCCCGGGCTATCGCGTTGGCGGCAAGACCGGAACGGCGGAGAAGGTCGTCAACGGCCGCTACTCGAAGGACAAGAATTTCAATGCCTTCGTCGCCGCTTTCCCGATGGACGATCCGCAATACATCGTGCTGACGATCGCCGACGAGCCGAAGCCGGAAAAGCCCGGCATGGGCGCCACCGCGGGCTCGAATGCGGGCATCATGGCGGGCAATATCATCCGGCGCGCGGCTTCAATGCTTGGCGTGAAGCCAGATTTCAGCCATGAAAATGGTGCAACGCTGGTTTCCTATCAGTGATTCTCGGGGCGCGCCGGCAACTGCGCGCTATTTTGTTGCGATGAACGGGTTTCGATGCAGCTGAAAGAACTAGCCGGTATCCTGCCTGTCGAGGGAACAGCTTCCCTCGACCTGGAGGTGACCGGGATCTCCTCGGATTCCCGCCAGGTAGAACCGGGCGTCGTTTTTTTCGCGCTCACCGGTACCAAGGCGGATGGCGCGGCCTATGCCGAGGATGCCGCGAAGCGCGGCGCAGCAGTGATCGTGGCGGCCAAATCCAGCGCCATTGCCGGGCTGTCGGTCCCGGTTCTTGCCGTCGACGACCCGCGCTTGGCGCTGGCGCTGAGTGCCGCCCGCTTCTTTGGCAGGCAGCCGGAGACCATGGTGGCGGTGACGGGCACCAGCGGCAAGACGTCGGTCGCCGCCTTCACGCGGCAGATCTGGGAGCAGGCCGGCCTTGCCGCCGCTTCGATCGGCACCACCGGCGTGGTGGCGCCCGGCCGCAACGACTATGGTTCGCTGACCACGCCCGACCCGGTGGCGCTTCACCAGCTGTTGCACGAACTTGCGGATGCCGGCGTCACCCACGCGTCGATGGAAGCCTCCAGCCATGGCCTTGACCAGCGCCGGCTGGACGGCGTCAAGCTCGCCGCCGGCGGCTTCACCAATCTCGGCCGTGACCACATGGACTATCACCCGACCGTCGAGGAGTATCACCAGGCGAAATTGCGCCTGTTCGACACGCTGCTGCCCAAGGGTGCGCCGGCGGTCATCTTCGCCGATGACCCGTGGTCGGCGCCGACGATTCATGCGGCGCGGGCGGCCGGGCTCGAGGTGCTGACGGTGGGTCGCCACGGCGATTTCCTCAGGCTGAAGCGGGTCGAGCATGAGCGCCATCGCCAGCGCGCCGAAGTCGAGGTCGACGGCGTACTGCACGAAATCGACCTGCCGCTGGCCGGCGATTTCCAGATCGCGAACGCGCTGGTTTCTGCGGGTCTGGCCATTTCTACTGGAACCCCGACCGCCAAGGCTCTGATCGCATTGGAGAAATTGAAGGGGGCCCCGGGCCGGCTCGATCTCGTCGGTACCACCGCCAATGGCGCACCTGTCTATGTCGACTACGCCCACAAGCCGGATGCGCTGGAGAACGTGCTCGCTTCGGTGCGGCCGTTCACCACCGGCCGCGTCATCGTGGTCTTCGGCTGCGGCGGTGATCGCGACCGGGGCAAGCGGCCGATCATGGGCGAGATCGCCACTCGCCTGGCCGATGTCGTCATCGTCACCGACGACAATCCGCGTTCGGAAGTCCCGGAAACGATCCGCGCCGCGATCCTGGCAGCCGCGCCCGGCGCCATCGAGATTGGCGACCGCCGCAAGGCGATCCACGAGGCGGTGGCGATGCTGCACGCCGGCGATACGCTGATCGTGGCCGGCAAGGGACATGAGGAAGGCCAGACCATCGGCACCGAGACGTTGCATTTCTCCGACCATGAGGAAGTCCGCTCGGCGCTGCGGGAGCGCGCCGCATGACTTTCCTGTGGTCCTCCGAAGCGCTGGTCGATGCCATGGGCGGCCGGCCGATCGGCCCGATGCCGGAGGGCATATCCGGCATTTCGATCGACAGCCGCAGCCTGCAGCCGGGAGACGCCTTCTTCGCCATCAAGGGCGAGGCGATGGATGGCCATGATTTCGCGACAGCCGCCGTCAAGGCCGGCGCCGGCGTGCTGGTCGTCGCCGAGGGCAAATTGCCGTCGCTGGGGCGCCTGACCGCGCCGATGATCGTCGTCCAGGACGTGCTTGCCGCGCTGGAAAAGCTTGGCATCGCGGCGCGCGCGCGCTCCAACGCCAGGATCATCGCGGTGACCGGCTCTGCCGGCAAGACGACCACCAAGGAAGCGCTGCGCCACGTGCTGTCGGCGGTCGGCAAGGTGCATGCCTCGGCGCAGTCGTTCAACAACCATTGGGGCGTGCCGCTGACGCTGGCGCGGATGCCCGCCGATTGCGATTATGCCGTGTTCGAGATCGGCATGAACCATCCGGACGAAATCCGGCCGCTGGTCAAGATGGTCCGCCCGCATGTCGCCATCGTCACGCTGATCGCGGCGGCGCATCTCGGCTTCTTCAAGAATCTCGACGAAATCGCCAAGGCAAAGGCCGAGATCTTCGAGGGGCAGGAACCGGACGGCGCCGCCCTGCTCAACCGCGACGACGGGCGCTGGAAACTGCTGGACAAGATGGCAAGGGCCGCCGGTGTCGAGCATGTCTTCGGCTTCGGCGAAAACGCCCGCTCGACCTTCAGACTGATCAAATGCGAACTGCATGCCGACCATTCCATGATCACCGCCAGGATCGGCGGGCAGGACGTCGCCGCCCGCATCGGTGCGCCCGGCCGCCACATGGTGCAGAACGTGCTGGCCGCGCTGGGCGCGGCGCAACTGGTCGGCGCCGATATCGGCACGGTGGCCTCGGCGCTGGCCAACCTCTCGGCTGAGCGCGGCCGCGGCAAGCGCCACATATTGCGCCATCCGAAAGGGCCGATCACGCTGATCGACGAAAGTTACAACGCCAATCCGGCCTCGATGCAGGCGGCGATGGCGCTGCTCAACGCAACGCCTGTGACGGGCGAGGGCAGGCGCATCGCCGTGCTCGGCGACATGCTCGAGCTCGGCGACCATTCGGCGAAGCTGCACGCAGCCCTTGCCGATCTGATCGTCGGCACCGAAACGCGCACGGTCTTTCTCGGCGGCCCTGAAATGCGGGCATTGGCGGACATCTTGCCCGACGATATCGAAACGGAGTATCGCGCCGGCGCCGAGGAGTTGAAGCCGCTGCTGCTGTCGGCGTTGAAGCCTGGCGACGTGGTGATGGTCAAATCGTCGAAAGGCATCGGTTTTTCAAAGCTGGTCGAGGCATTGCTCGGCAAATTTCCGGCGCAAGCCACAACCATTGAACAGACCTAAGGCCGGCCCGGGGGACGGAGTTTCATGTTCACATTGCTCGTCGATTTCGCGGACAAGATCTCGGTCTTCAACGTCTTCCGCTACATCACCTTCCGCACCGGCGGGGCGCTGATCACCTCGGCGCTGATCGTCTTCATCTTCGGGCCGACCATCATCAATTCGCTGCGCCTTCGGCAGGGCAAGGGCCAGCCAATCCGCGCCGACGGGCCGCAGACGCACTTCAAGAAAGCCGGCACGCCGACCATGGGCGGGCTGATGATCCTTTGCGGCATCATCGGCTCATCGCTTTTGTGGGCGAACCTCTCCAGCATCTATGTCTGGGTGGTGATGCTGGTGACGCTCGGCTTCGGCTCGATCGGTTTCTACGACGACTATCTGAAGGTGACCAAGCAGTCGCATCTGGGCTTTTCCGGCAAAGCAAGGCTGGCGCTCGAATTCATCATCGCCGGCATCGCCGCCTGGGTGATCATGCATAATGGCCAGGCGCCGTTCTCGTCGTCGCTGACCTTCCCCTTCGCCAAGGAATTCATCGTCAATCTCGGCTGGTTCTTCGTTCCGTTCTCCTGCTTCGTCATCGTCGGCGCCGGCAATGCGGTGAACCTGACCGATGGACTCGACGGACTGGCAATCGTGCCGATCATGATCGCGGCGGCCTCCTTCGGCGTCATCGCCTATCTCTCCGGCAATGCGGTGTTCGCCGAATATCTGCAGATCCATTTTGTCCCCGGCACCGGCGAACTGGCGGTCGTGCTCGGCGCGGTGATCGGCGCCGGCCTCGGCTTCCTGTGGTTCAACGCCCCGCCGGCGGCGATCTTCATGGGCGACACCGGCTCGCTGGCGATGGGCGGCCTGATCGGCACCGTCGCGGTGGCGACCAAGCACGAGATCGTCCTGGTCATCGTCGGCGGCCTGTTCGTGGTGGAGATCCTGTCTGTCATCATCCAGGTCGGCTACTTCAAGATGACCGGCAAGCGCGTGTTCCTAATGGCGCCGATCCATCACCATTTCGAAAAGCTAGGCTGGACCGAAAGCCAGGTGGTGATCCGTTTCTGGATCATCGCGGTGATCCTGGCGCTGGTCGGCCTGTCGACCCTCAAGCTCAGATAGGACGCCGCTTGATCCCCGCCTCATTTTTCGCAGGCAAGCGTGTCTCGCTCTTCGGGCTCGGCGGTTCGGGGATCGCCACCGCGCATGCGCTGATCGCCGGCGGGGCCGAGATCCTTGCCTGGGACGACAATCCGGACAGCGTCGCCAAGGCAGCGGCGGTGGGTATCGCGACGAAAGACCTGCGTGGCGCCAACTGGGTCGGGTTTTCCGCCTTCGTGCTGTCGCCCGGTGTGCCGTTGACGCATCCGAAGCCGCACTGGACAGTGGAGCTCGCACGCGGTGCAGGCGTCGAGGTGATCGGCGACATCGAGCTGTTCTGCCGCGAGCGGATTTTGCGTGCGCCTGAGGCACCGTTCATTGCCATCACCGGCACGAACGGCAAGTCGACGACGACGGCGCTGACGGCGCATATCCTGAAATCAGCCGGACGGGACACGCAGATGGGCGGCAATATCGGCCGTGCCATCATGACGCTCGATCCGCCAGGGGCGGGCCGGCATTACGTTGTGGAATGCTCGTCCTACCAGATCGACCTCGCGCCCTCAATCAATCCGACGGCCGGCATCCTGCTCAATTTGACGCCGGACCATCTCGACCGGCACGGCACCATGCAGCACTACGCCTCGATCAAGGAGCGGCTGGTGGCCGGCAGCGAGACCGCGATCGTCGGCGTAGACGATTCCTGGTGCGCCCAGATCGCCGACCGGCTGGAGCGGGCGGGCAGGCAGGTCATCCGCATTTCCAAGCGCCTGCCGCTGACCGACGGCTATTTCGCCGACGGCGGCAATCTGATGGAAGCAATGAATGGCCGCTACAGCCGCGTCGCCTTCCTCGACGGCATCGGCTCGCTGCGCGGCCAGCATAACGCGCAGAATGCACTGGCCGCAGTCGCGGCCTGCCTGAAGGTCGGACTGGAGCTGGGCGAGATCCAGGCCGGGCTGGAGAGTTTTCCCGGGCTGGCGCACCGCATGGAGCAGGTCGGCCGCAAGGGCCATGTGCTGTTCATCAACGATTCCAAGGCGACCAACGCCGATGCGGCCGCACCGGCACTGTCGAGTTTCTCGCGCATCTACTGGATTGCCGGCGGACTGCCCAAGGAAGGCGGCATCGAGCCGCTGCGCGGCTTCTTTCCGCGCATCGCCAAGGCCTACCTGATCGGCGAGGCAGCACCGGCCTTCTCGGCGACGCTCGGCGAGGCCGTGCCTTACGAGATTTCTGGCACGCTGGCGGCCGCGGTCGCGCATGCGGCCAACGACGCCGCGCGCGACGACGGCGGCGAGGCGGTGGTGCTTTTGTCGCCGGCTTGCGCCAGTTTCGACCAGTTCAAGAATTTCGAAGTGCGCGGCGAAGCCTTCAGGCAAGCTGCGAGCGCTATAGATGGTGTGAAACCCATCGGAGGGTCACGATAATGCAAAGCCGTCTCGACAAAAGTCCGGTTGCGACCTGGTGGTGGACGATCGATCGCTGGTTCCTGGCGGCGTTCCTGTCACTGATGGGGCTGGGCATCGTGCTGTCCTTCGCGGCAAGCCCAGCGGTGGCCGAGCGCATCGGCCTCGACAGCTTCCACTTCGCCACCAGGCAGATCATCTTCACCGTGCCGGCGCTGGGTGTGATGCTGGCCGTCTCCTTTCTGGAATCGAGGCAGATCCGGCGCACGGCGCTGGCGATGCTGTGCATCATGCTCGTGCTGATGGTCGTGGTGCTCTACATCGGCGTCGAGGTGAAGGGAGCCCGGCGCTGGATATCGCTTGCCGGGCTGTCGATCCAGCCGTCGGAATTCCTGAAGCCGGCCTTCGTCATCGTCTGTGCCTGGTTGTTCGCCGAACACAAGCGCCAGCCGGACATTCCCGGCAATCTGTTTGCCATGCTGCTGCTGATCCTGGTCATCTCGCTTCTGGTCGCCCAGCCGGATCTCGGTCAGACCATGCTGGTGACCGGCACCTGGGGCGTCATGTTCTTCATGGCAGGCCTGCCATGGATGTGGATCATTGCGCTTGGCGTCACCGGCGCCAGCGGTCTGTTTGCCGCCTACACCGTGTTCCCGCACGTCGCCGCCCGCATCGACAAATTCTTGACCGGCGAGGGCGATACTTTCCAGGTCGACATGGGGCGCGAGGCGCTGATCAATGGCGGCTGGTTCGGCGTCGGCCCGGGTGAGGGCACAGTCAAGCGGGTCATTCCCGACAGCCATGCCGACTTCGTCTTTTCGGTCGCCGGCGAGGAGTTCGGGCTGATCATGTGCTTCTTCATCATGTCGATCTTCGCCTTCATCGTGCTGCGCGGCCTCAACACGGCGCTGAAGGAACAGGACGATTTCACGCGCTATGCCGTCGGTGGACTGGTCACCGTCTTTGGCCTGCAGTCGGTCATCAACATGTGCGTCAACCTGCAGCTCATGCCGGCCAAGGGCATGACGCTGCCGTTCATCTCCTATGGCGGCTCCTCGCAGATCGCCATCGCGATCTCGATGGGCATGGTGCTGGCTTTGACGCGCAAGCGGCCGGAAAAGCGTAAGCAGATGGGCTTTGCCTTCTCTCAGCGCGCCATGCCGGCGGAGTGAGATGTCGAGGGGTGTGATCCTTCTGGCGGCCGGCGGCACGGGTGGTCATCTCTTCCCGGCCGAGGCGTTGGCGCACGAGCTGAACGAGCGCGGCTGGACGGTGCATCTGGCCACCGACCATCGTGTCGAGCGTTTTTCCAGCCATTTTCCGGGCGCCGTCCACCCGATCCAGTCGGCGACCCTGGGTTCGAAGAATCCCATCGCGGTCATCGGCGCCTTCTGGAAGATCTGGCGCGGGGTGCGGCAGGCTTCCGCCATCATCGCCCGGTTCAAGCCGGAAGCCGTCGTCGGCTTTGGCGGCTATCCGACGCTGCCGCCGCTCTATGCGGCGACAAGGCGCAAGGTGCCGACGCTGATCCATGAGCAGAACGCGGTGATGGGCCGCGCCAACCGGGCGCTGGCCGCCCGTGTCGACGCCATCGCCGGCGGCTTCCTGCGCGAGGACGAAAGTGCAGCGGGTGCCAAGACGGTGACCACGGGCAACCCGGTCAGGCCGCAAGTGCTGGAGGCAGCAAGGACGCCCTACATCGCCTCGGCTGGCGAACAACTCTTCCGGCTCCTGGTGTTCGGCGGCAGCCAGGGCGCGCAGTTCTTCTCCGATGCGGTGCCGGCGGCCATCGGGCTGCTGACGGAGCCTCAGCGCAAGCGGCTGGCGATAACCCAGCAGGCGCGCGCGGAGGATGTGGCGCGGGTCAAGTCGGCCTACGCCGCCCTTGGGGTCGACGCGCAGGTCTTGCCGTTCTTCACCGACATGGCGGCGCGGATGGCGGCGGCGCATCTGGTGATGTCACGCTCGGGTGCCTCCACGGTCTCGGAAATCGCCGTCATCGGCCGGCCGGCGCTGCTGGTGCCCTATCCGCACGCGCTTGACCATGACCAGGCGGCCAATGCGGCGGCCCTTGCGGCTGCAGGCGGGGCCGAGGTGCATCCGCAATCCACGCTTTCGCCCGACAGCATCGCTGCGCTCGTTGGCGGGCTGATGGACGATCCCGACAGGCTGACGGCCATGGCCGCGGCCGCCAGATCGGCCGGAAAACCGGACGCGGCGCGGTTGCTCGCCGATCTGACAGAGGCTATTGCGTCCAGGAAAACCGTTTCGGATTTCAGGAAGGGGACGCAAGCATGAAGATGCCGCAGACGATCGGCCTTGTGCATTTCATCGGCATTGGCGGCATCGGCATGAGCGGCATCGCCGAGGTGCTGCACAATCTCGGCTACAGGGTGCAGGGGTCCGACCAGGCCGACAGCGCCAATGTACAACGGCTGCGCGACAAGGGCATCGAATGCTTCGTCGGCCACAGGGAAGAAAACCTCGGCGACGCCGAAGTGGTGGTCGTCTCGACCGCGATCAAGAAATCCAACCCGGAGCTGAAGGCGGCGCGCGAGAAGCTGCTGCCCGTCGTGCGGCGCGCCGAGATGCTGGCCGAACTGATGCGCTTCCGTCAGGCGGTGGCGATCGGCGGCACCCATGGCAAGACGACGACGACGTCGATGGTGGCGACGCTGCTCGAAGCCGGCGGGCTCGACCCGACGGTCATCAATGGCGGCATCATCAATGCCTATGGCACCAATGCCCGCATGGGCGACGGCGAGTGGATGGTGGTCGAGGCCGACGAGAGCGACGGCACCTTCCTCAAGCTGCCGGCCGAGATTGCCGTCGTCACCAACATCGATCCCGAACATCTCGACCACTATGGCAGTTTCGACAAGGTGCGCGAGGCGTTTCGCCAGTTCGTCGAGAACGTGCCGTTCTACGGCTTTGGCGTGATGTGCACCGACCATCCGGAAGTGCAGGCGCTGGTGGGCAGCATCGAGGACCGGCGCGTCATCACCTATGGCGAGAATGCACAGGCCGACGTTCGCTTCACCAACCACCGCATGGCCGGCGCCATATCGGAGTTCGATGTGGTGATCCGCGACCGCAAAGGCCGCGGCCAGACGACGATATCAGGCCTGCGCCTGCCGATGCCCGGCCGCCACAATGTTTCCAACGCGACGGCGGCGATCGCGGTCGCGCATGAGCTCGGCCTGTCGGCAGAGGCGATCAAGAAGGGCCTGTCGTCCTTCGCCGGCGTCAAGCGGCGCTTCACCCATACCGGTTCGTGGAACGGCGTCGAGGTGTTCGACGATTACGGCCACCACCCGGTCGAGATCACCGCGGTGCTGAAGGCGGCGCGCAGCGCCACCGCTGGCCGCGTCATCGCCATTGCCCAGCCGCATCGCTTCACCCGGCTGCACGATCTGTTCAACGAGTTCTCGGTCTGCTTCAACGATGCCGATACGGTCATGGTGGCGCCGGTCTATGCGGCGGGCGAGGAGCCGATCGACGGCGTGACCTCGGAGGCGCTGGTGTCGCGCATTCGCGCCGGCGGCCATCGCGATGCGCGCTACATCGAAGGCCCTGCCGCCATAGCGCCGGTCATCCGCGAACTGGCCAAGCCGGGCGACTTCGTCGTCTTCCTCGGCGCCGGCAATATCACCCAATGGGCTTATACGTTGCCCAAGGAACTTGGCGGGACAGTCACATGATGCGCGGCCAGGCGTTGATCGATAAGCTTGGCGACCGGCTTGCCGGCCTGCGCGGCCGCATCACGCCCAATGCCGAGATGGACAAGATCACCTGGTTCCGCGCCGGCGGGCTTGCGGAGGCTCTGTTCCAGCCGGCCGACGAAGAGGATCTCGCTGAGTTCCTGCGGGCGGTTCCCGAAGACATTCCGCTGATGGTCGTCGGCGTCGGCTCGAACCTCCTGGTGCGCGACGGCGGCATTCCCGGCTTCGTCGTCCGTCTTTCGGCGAAAGGGTTCGGCGAGGCCGAAGTCATCGGGCCAACCTCCATCAAGGCAGGCGCAGCGACGCCGGACAAGCGGGTCGCCGCCGTCGCTTATGAGGCTGGCATTGGCGGCTTTCATTTCTATCACGGCATTCCCGGCGCCGTAGGCGGGGCACTCAGGATGAACGCAGGCGCCAATGGCGTCGAGACGCGCGAGCGCGTCGTCGAGGTGCGGGCGCTCGACCGCAAGGGCAATGTCCATACGCTCAGCAATGCCGACATGGGCTATGCCTACCGCCAGTCGTCGGCGCCTTCGGGCCTGATCTTCACTTCGGCGACTTTCGAAGGAACCTTGCAGGACCAGGCGGTGATCAAGGCGGCGATGGATGCCGTGCAGAACCATCGCGAGACGGTGCAGCCGATCCGCGAGAAGACCGGCGGCTCGACCTTCAAGAATCCGGAGGGCACTTCGGCCTGGAAGGAGATCGACAAGGCCGGCTGCCGTGGGCTGATGATCGGCGGCGCGCAGATGTCGCCGATGCACTGCAACTTCATGATCAACACCGGAACCGCCACCGGCTACGACCTCGAATATCTCGGCGAAACGGTGCGGGCGCGCGTGCTTGAAAATTCGGGCATCCGGCTGCAGTGGGAAATCAAACGCCTCGGCGATTTCCGGCCGGGCCATGCCGTGCAGGAATTTCTCGGGCAGCTGCTTTAAGGTGCATTAGCGCGAGCTGAAGTTCATGTGATGCATTAACTTCATGCGGCCCGAAATACCCGCGCAACCGTTGCCCTAAAGACTCACAACACGGTTTTCGCTGCCGTTTTCGCGGAAAGTGAATCTCTCGGATTCATAAGCACTTGCCAGCGAATCAACTCTCTGATTCTCTGCCCTAAAGCGTTTCCTGATTTGAGTCGTTCGACGCGTCACCCGCGTTTTCCGTCTGGGGGGCAACCTGCCGGGAGACTCGGACTCAATGTTGCGGAAATATTGGTTGCGGACCCGCCGTGGGAGGGGATGACGGGAAATGAAAAGTAAGCATGTGGCCGTCCTCCTGGGTGGATTCTCGTCGGAGCGGCCCGTGTCTCTGTCCTCGGGGAAAGCGTGTGCCGATGCGCTTGAGAAGGAAGGTTACGAGGTCACCTGCGTCGATGTCGCGCGCGATGTCGGTGCCGTGCTTGCTGCGCTCAAGCCCGATGTCGTCTTCAACGCGCTGCATGGTCCATTCGGCGAGGACGGCACCATCCAGGGTATCCTCGAATATCTGGCCATTCCCTACACCCATTCCGGCGTGCTCGCCTCGGCGCTTGCCATGAACAAGGAACTGGCCAAGAAGGTCGCCAAGGCGGCTGGCGTTCCGGTGGCGGAATCGAAAGTGACCAGCCGCTTCGCCATCCAGAACAAGCATCCGATGAAGCCGCCCTATGTGGTCAAGCCGGTCAATGAAGGATCGAGCTTCGGCGTCGTCATCGTGCATGAGGGGCAGTCGCATCCGCCGCAGGTCATCGGCTCGTCCGAATGGAAGTACGGCGATACCGTCATGGTCGAGCGCTACGTGCATGGGCGTGAGCTGACCTGCGCGGTGATGGGCGACGTGGCGCTCGGCGTCTGCGAGATCATCCCGACCGGCCATTCCTTCTATGACTACGATTCAAAATACGTCGCGGGCGGATCAAAACACGAAACCCCTGCTAAAATTTCACCGAATATTTACCAAAAAATACAGACACTGGCGCTCAAGGCTCACCAAGCTATCGGTTGCCGGGGCGTCTCCCGGTCGGACTTCCGTTACGACGACCGTCACTCCGAGAACGGCGAGGTTGTCTGGCTCGAGGTCAACACCCAGCCGGGCATGACGCCGACGTCTCTGGTGCCCGAAATCGCCGCGCATGCGGGGCATTCGTTCGGCGATTTGTTGAGTTGGATGGTGGAGGACGCTTCGTGTCTGCGTTGAGGTGGGGCCAGGGCAAGGGGGCGGGCGCGGCTGGGCCGACGCTGTTCGGCGTGCCGCTGTCGTTCGACCATTTCGTGCTGCCGCGGCTGCTTCGCCGGCCGGTGCGCGTACTTGCGCGCCTGGGCGAGGGCGAGTTCACTGTGTCGCCTTTCGCCGCCGCCATCCTGTCGGCCGTGCTTATCGGATCGGGCAGCGCTTACGGCGCCTATCTTGGCGGCTACACCGACAGCATCGTCCAGGGCATCACTGCCCGCACGGGCTTCGCCGTCGACCAGATCAAGGTGGTCGGCAATCGCGAAACCTCCGAGATCGACATACTGGACCGGCTTCAGCTCGATGGCTGGACCTCGCTGATCGGCTTCGACGCCGAAGCCGCGCGCGAGCGTATCGCGACGCTGCCCTGGGTCGAGGTCGCCGCGGTGCGCAAGGTCTATCCGCATACGCTGGAAGTGCGCATCGAGGAGCGTGAGCCGTTCGCGCTCTGGCAGCAGGGCAATACGCTTTCGGTCATCGAGCGGTCCGGCGAAGTGATTGCGCCGTACTCGGGCGGCAAGCAGGCCTTGCTGCCGCTGATCATCGGCACCGGCGCGCCGGCAAAGGCCCCGGATTTCCTGGCCAAGATCAAGAAGTATCCAGAACTGGCGGCACGGGTCAAAGGCTATATCCGTATCGGCGAACGGCGCTGGGACCTGAAGCTCGAGAACGGCATCACGATCAAGCTGCCGGAGGATGGCGAGGATCAGGCGATCGCCGATCTGGTCAGGATGGACCATGACAACGGGCTTTTGACGCGCGACATCGCCGCCGTCGACATGCGCCTGTCCGACCGTCTCGTCGTGCAGCTGACGCCGGAAGCGGCGACGCAGCGCGAAGCGGCGCTGAACGAAAAGCCGCAAAAGCTGAAGCGCAAGCCGGAGACGAAGATATGAGCTGGCTTGGCGGCAACAATGATGCCTCCTCGCGCCGCTCCGGCACATTGACGGTGCTGGATGTCGGTTCGAGCAAGGTTTGCTGCGTGGTGGCGAAGCTGAAGCCGCGCGACGACGGCAAGCTGTTGCGTGGGCGTTCGCACCGCATCCAGGTGATCGGCATCGGCCACCAGAAATCGCAAGGCGTGAAGTCGGGTGTCGTCGTCGATCTCGATCGCGCCGAGCATGCCATCCGTCTCGCCGTCGACGCCGCCGAGCGCATGGCGGGGCTAACGGTGGATTCGCTGATCGTCAACATGACGGCCGGCCGGCTGAAGAGCGAGGCCTTCTCGGCCACCATCAACCTTGGCGGCCATCAGGCCGACGAGGCCGATATCAAGCGCGTGCTGGCCGCCGGCGCCAAGCAGGCGCTCAAGACCGAGCGCGAGGTGATCCATTCGCTTCCCGTCGGCTTCTCGCTGGATTCCGAGCGCGGCGTGCGCGATCCGCGCGGCATGGTCGGTGAATCGCTCGGCGTCGACATGCATGTGCTGACCGGCGATGCGGCACCGCTGCGCAATCTGGAACTCTGCATCAACCGCTCGCATCTGTCGGTCGAGCGCATGGTGGCGACGCCCTATGCCAGCGGGCTTGCCGCCCTGGTCGACGACGAGCTCGAAATGGGCGCTGCCTGTATCGACATGGGCGGCGGCACGACGACGATCTCGGTGTTCTCTGAAGGCAAGTTCGTCCATGGCGACGCCATCGCCATCGGCGGCAACCATGTGACGCTGGATATGGCCAAGGGCCTGTCGACCTCGCTCGACGCGGCCGAGCGGCTCAAGGTGATGCATGGCTCGGCGCTGCCCGGCAGTGCCGACGACCGCGACCTGGTTTCGATCCAGCCGATCGGCGAGGAGGGCGAGATACCGCTGCAGGTGCCGCGTTCGATGATGACGCGCATCATCCGCGCCCGCATCGACGAAACGCTCGAGCTTTTGCGCGACCGGCTGAACAAGTCCGGCTACGGCAACGCCGTCGGCAAGCGCGTTGTGCTCACCGGCGGCGCCAGCCAGCTTTCCGGCCTGCCGGAAGCGGCGCGCCGCATTCTCGGGCGCAATGTGCGCATCGGCCGCCCGCTCGGCGTGGCGGGCCTGCCGGAAGCGGCGAAGGGGCCGGCATTCTCGACCCCGGTCGGGCTTCTGATCTATCCGCAGATGGCGAGCTTCGAGAGCCATCCTGCGAAAGGAATTTCCGGTCTCAGGATGACCGGGACGGGCGGAAAACTGCATCGCATGAGTCAGTGGTTGAGAGACAGTTTCTAAATTGACGGGGACAGCCCCATAGGCGGCCGCAGCGGCGAAGCGGCGGGAAAGGCAAAGGACGGAGACAATGACGATCAATCTGCAAAAGCCGGACATCACCGAGCTGAAGCCACGCATCACCGTGTTCGGTGTCGGCGGCGGCGGCGGCAATGCGGTCAACAACATGATCACCGCCGGCTTGCGCGGTGTCGAGTTCGTGGTGGCCAACACCGACGCCCAGGCATTGACCATGTCGAAGGCGGAGCGGCTGATCCAGCTCGGCGCGCATGTCACCGAGGGGCTCGGTGCCGGATCGCAGCCGGAAGTCGGACGCGCGGCGGCCGAGGAATGCATCGACGAGATCATCGATCATCTCTCCAACACCCATATGTGCTTCGTCACCGCCGGCATGGGCGGCGGCACCGGCACGGGTGCTGCTCCGGTGGTTGCACGAGCCGCGCGCGAAAAGGGCATCCTCACCGTCGGTGTCGTCACCAAGCCGTTCTATTTCGAAGGCCAGCGCCGCATGAAGACGGCCGACCTGGGCATCGAGGAACTGCAGAAATGCGTCGATACGCTGATCGTCATCCCCAACCAGAACCTGTTCCGGCTGGCCAATGACAAGACCACCTTCGCCGATGCCTTCGCCATGGCCGACCAGGTGCTCTACTCCGGCGTTGCCTGCATCACCGACCTGATGGTCAAGGAAGGCCTGATCAATCTCGATTTCGCCGACGTCCGTTCGGTGATGCGCGAGATGGGCAAGGCGATGATGGGCACGGGCGAAGCTTCGGGCGAGGGCCGCGCCATGGCGGCCGCCGAGGCGGCGATCGCCAACCCGCTGCTCGACGAGACCTCGATGAAGGGCGCCAAGGGCCTGCTGATCTCGATCACCGGCGGTCGCGACCTGACGCTGTTCGAGGTCGACGAGGCCGCGACCCGCATCCGCGAAGAGGTCGACCAGGACGCCAACATCATCCTCGGCGCCACGTTCGACGAAGAGCTCGAAGGCGTGATCCGCGTCTCGGTGGTGGCCACCGGCATCGACAAGTCGGCGGCCGAAATCGCCGCGGCGCCGATCTCGATCCGCGCTGCGCCGCAAAAGCCGGTCAGCCGCCCGGCAGCCGCGATCGCGGAAAGCCGTCCTGCGCCTGTCCAGCAGGCTGCCTACGAGCCGCGCGCGGTGGATCCGGTCGCCGAGGCCATCCAGCTTGCCGAGGCCAATGCGGCCGCCATGGCGCAGGCGCGCCCGGCGCCGATGGCGCATGCGGAAGATTTCCGTCCGCAGAGCAAGATCTTCCAGGCGCCGCCTGCCCAGCCGCAGCCGGTGGTTCAGCAGCAGATCGTGCAGCCCGCACCGCTGCGGGAAATGCCGCAGCCGGTTGCCGCCGCACCGCAGCGCATGCCGCGCGTCGAGGACTTTCCGCCGGTGGTGAAGGCGGAAGTGGAAGCCAAGAGTCGCCCGGCCGACCATGAGAATGGCGGACCGATGGGCCTGCTCAAGCGTCTGACCAACGGGCTGACACGTCGCGAGGAAGAGCCTGCACGGTTGCAGCCGGCGCAGCCGCGCGAGCCGAAGCTGCGCCAGGCGGCACCGGAAGTGCGCCGTCTTGCCAGCCAGGATCCGCAGCTCTACGCGCCGCGCCGCGGGCAGCTGGACGACCAGGGCCGGCTGACGCCGCAGAGCCGGGCTGTGCAGGAAGACGACCAGCTGGAGATTCCGGCTTTCCTGCGCCGTCAGGCGAACTGACCTGTTAACGGTCCGTAACAATTGTTAACAGGCAGACAAGCGATTGTTTGCCTGTTAACGCAAAAAGAAGTTGTAAAACAGAGTGTTACGAGAGGTGTCTCGCTCCAGGTCGCGGTTACAGCAGGAAAGAAACCGTGATTTGGAGTCTCCCAGCCGGACCACTATCTTCGCCCGGATTACCTTCGGTTTGCCGGGATTCGGGGAGTTGGCCCTGCCTGCCGATCACTTCAAGAGCCGCGCGCCCTCAGGGCTGATGAAGCGGACGACGGCAGTTTGGGCTTATGGGGTTTGTCTTGCAAGACTATCAGACGACACTTAAATCGCGTGCAACGCTTACGGGTACCGGCGTTCACAGCGGCAAGCCCGTTACCGTTCATTTCCTGCCCGCGGACGCCGACACAGGCATCCTCTTCCAGCTTACAAATGGCGGCGAGAGCCGCGAGTTCCGCGCCCTTGTCTCCGAAGTCGGCGCGACCGACCTCTGCACGATGCTGGGTGATCCGGCGGGTGAGCATATCGGCACCGTCGAGCATCTGATGGCGACGGTCTTCGGTCTTGGCCTCGACAATCTCATCATCGAGATCGACGGCCCAGAAGTCCCGATCCTCGACGGCAGCGCGATCGCGTTCGTGGAAGCCTTCGATCAGGCCGGCGTCGAAACGCTCCCGGTCAAGCGCCGCTATATAAGGGTGGTCAAGCCGGTTCGCATCGAGAACGGCGCGTCCTGGGCGGAGTTCCGGCCCTATGACGGCACCCGCTTCGAGATCGAGATCGATTTCGAAAGCCCGGCGATCGGTCGCCAGTTGTTCGCGTCCGACATCAACCCCGACATTTTCCGCCGCGACATCGCGCGCGCCCGCACCTTCGGCTTCATGAAGGATGTCGAGCGGCTGTGGGCGGCCGGCTATGCGCTCGGCTCGTCGCTCGAAAACTCGCTGGTGATCGGCGACGACAACCGCGTAATCAACATGGGCGGCTTGCGCTATCCCAATGAGTTCGCGCGCCACAAGACGCTGGATGCGATGGGCGACCTGGCGCTGGCCGGCGCCCGCTTCATCGGCTGCTTCCGCTCCTATCGCGGCGGCCACAGGATGAATGCGGCGGCTTTGCGGCGGCTTTTGTCCGACCGTTCGGCGTTCGAGATCGTCGAGACGACACGCCGCGAACGCGGCCGGAGCGCCGAGATGAGCGCCGTCAGCGCGCCCGTCTATGCGCCCTGGATGATCTGATTCTTAACGATTTTCTGGCTTGCTGGTGGCCAGCCTGTGTTGCATGGATGCATCACGGGTTGGTGAAATCATACGATCACGGGCCTACCGCCAAACCGCCACAAAAATGTGCGATTGGCCGGAGATAGCGTTGCCGGGCAAGGCGGTTATGGTTTATGGCTGCTGCCCCAGACCCGAAATGACGACTGAAATGACGCCGAAAGGGCGGAATCCGATCATGTTCTTCAAGCGAGTTGGTCAATCGAAAGCGCCGCATAGGGCTGTTTTCCTGGCGCTTTCGGTGGTTGTCCCATCGCTCTTCCTGTCGGCCTGCATGTCGTCCGAGAAAGACGTCGACCTGTCGACCTATGTCGATCAGACCGAACCGGCCGACGTTCTCTATAATCAGGGCCTGGCCAATCTGAACGCCGGCCGTCTGGACGAGGCGAGCAAGAAGTTCGACGCCGTCGACCGCCAGCACCCCTATTCGGAATTCGCCCGCAAATCGATGGTGATGGGCGCCTTCGCCGACTACCGCGCAGGCCACTATGACGAGGCGATCGGCTCGGCCAAGCGCTATCTGACGCTCTACCCGTCGACCGACGATGCGGCTTACGCGCAGTACATCATCGGGCTCAGCTACTACCGGCAGATCAAGGACGTCACCCAGGACCAGAAGGAAGCGCGGCAGACCGTGCAGACCATGCAGGATCTGGTGACGCGCTGGCCGACGTCCGAATATGTCGACGATGCCAAGGAAAAGATCCGCTTCGCCACCGACCAGCTGGCCGGCAAGGAGATGCAGATCGGCCGCTATTATCTCGAGCGCCGCGAGTACATCGCCGCCGTCAAGCGGTTCCGCAATGTGGTCGAGAACTATTCCAATACGCGCCATGTCGAGGAAGCGCTGGCACGCCTGACCGAGAGCTACTATGCGATGGGGCTGACGTCGGAAGCGCAGACCGCGGCGGCAGTGCTCGGCACCAACTATCCCGACAGCCAGTGGTACAAGGATTCCTACAAGCTCCTGCAGAGCAACGGGCTTCAGCCGCGTGAGAATGCCGGGTCGTGGATCTCCAAGGCCGGGAAGCTGATCACCGGCGCCTGATGCTTTCCAGGCTGTCGATCCGCGATATCGTTCTGATCGAGAAGCTGGACATCGACTTCCTGCCCGGCCTCTCCGTGCTGACGGGCGAAACCGGCGCCGGAAAATCCATCCTGCTCGACGCGTTGTCGCTGGCGCTTGGCGCCCGCGGCGATGCTTCGCTGGTTCGCCACGGCGCGGCACAGGGCCAGGTCATCGCGGTGTTCGACGTGCCGCGCAACCATCCGGCCCGCGCGCTGCTCGCCGAAAACGCCATTGAGGACGACGGCGACATCATCCTGCGCCGGGTGCAGACGGCCGATGGCCGCACGCGCGTCTTTGTCAACGACCAGCCGTCCAGCGTCACCCTGATGCGCGACATCGGCCATGCGCTGGTCGAGATCCACGGCCAGCATGACGAACGGGCGCTGGTCGATCCAGGCGCGCATCGCGACTTGCTGGACAGTTTCGGCGGCCATCTCGGTGCCGCCCGAGCGACGGGCGAGGCGTGGCGGTACTGGCGAAGCTGCGAGCAGGACTTTGCCAGGCACCGCGCCAAGGTCGAGGCGGCGGCGCGCGAGGCTGACTATCTGCGCGCCTCGGTCGCCGAACTGGCCAGGCTCGATCCCCAGCCCGGCGAAGAGACCGAGCTGGCGGAACTGCGCGCCACGATGATGCGGGCGGAGAAGATCGCCTCGGAAATCCATGATGCGCAGGACGTGCTGTCAGGGCCGTCCTCACCGCTGCCGCAACTGGCGAGCCTTCTGCGGCGGCTGCAGCGCAAGGTGAGCGAAGCGCCCGGCCTGCTCGACGATGTGGTCAAGTCGCTCGACGAGGCAATGCTGTCGCTCGACGCGGCGCAGTCGGGTGTTGAGGCAGCACTGCGCGCCACCGAATATGACCCGCAGCGGCTGGAGAAGGCGGAGGAGCGGCTGTTTTCGCTGCGTGCCGCCTCGCGCAAGCACAGCGTGGCGGTCGACGATCTGGCGCAGCTGCGTGACACGATGGCCGCCGACC
This sequence comes from Mesorhizobium sp. LjNodule214, assembly GCF_964252735.1. Lineage (NCBI taxonomy): Bacteria > Pseudomonadati > Pseudomonadota > Alphaproteobacteria > Hyphomicrobiales > Phyllobacteriaceae > Mesorhizobium > Mesorhizobium sp. LjNodule214. Next base: position 631,733 of record NZ_CAXUPE020000002.1, on the reverse strand, counting down.
TCGCGGATCTCGATGCCGGCGAAGAACGCCTGCATGGGCTGGAGAAGCAGGCCGCCGCCGCACGCGAGGCCTACGACATTTCCGCCGCACAGCTGTCCTCGCTTCGTCATGCCGCGGCGTCCGGGCTGACCAAGGCGGTGATGGCCGAATTGCCGGCGCTGAAGCTCGAACGGGCCGAGTTCATCGTCTCGATGGCCAGCGACGCCGAAAGCCGCATGGAAGAGGGCATCGACCAGGTCGAGTTCTGGGTGCGCACCAACCCCGGCACAAGGCCCGGCCCGATGATGAAGGTCGCTTCCGGCGGCGAGCTTTCGCGCTTCCTTTTGGCGCTGAAGGTGGCGCTGGCCGATCGCGGCTCGGCGCCGACGCTGGTCTTCGACGAGATCGACACCGGTGTCGGCGGTGCCGTGGCGGATGCGATCGGCCAACGACTGGCGCGGCTGTCGACGCGCGTTCAGGTGCTGTCCGTGACCCATGCGCCGCAAGTGGCGGCGCGCGCGGCGACGCATTTCCTGATCTCCAAATCCGGCGGCACCGACAAGGTTGCCACCGGCATCGCCGAAATGGACCGGGCGGCGCGCCAGGAGGAGATCGCGCGCATGCTGGCGGGCGCCACCATCACCGACGAGGCCCGCGCGGCGGCCGAGCGGCTGCTGCGCGAGAATACAGCCGCGGCTTAGCGAAGCGTAAAGTCCGGCACTCCGGACATGAGTCAGGATATGGCTCCATCCCGCTGTTCAGGAATGATTTTCCGTGCCTGGTCTCTCCCTCCTGGGAGAATCCTGTTCTATTGTGTCGCGCCACGTTCAGGGAAGAAAAACATGTCGGAAAAACCTGTCGATTCGCTCAGCGAAAGCGAGGCCGCCAGTGAGCTGGAGCGGCTTGCGGCGGAGATCGCCGAGCACGATCGGCGCTATCACACCGAGGACGCGCCGACGATCTCGGACGCCGAGTATGATGCGCTGGCGCGGCGCAACCTCGCCATCGAGGAACGGTTCCCCGGTCTAGTGCGCGAGGATTCACCATCGCGCAGGGTGGGCGCGCCGCCGGCGGAGGGCTTCGCCAAGGTGCGCCATGCGGTGCCGATGCTCAGCCTCGCCAAGGCCTACACCGACGAGGACGTCACCGACTTCATCGAACGCGGCCGGCGATTCTTCGACCGCGACAAGGATCTGGACATCGCCTTCACGGCTGAACCGAAGATCGACGGGCTGTCGGCTTCGCTGCGTTATGAAGGCGGCGTGTTCGTGCAGGGCGCAACGCGCGGCGACGGCGCCGTCGGCGAGGATATTACCGCCAATCTCAAGACGATCGCCGACATCCCCAAGACGCTAAAGGGCTCGGGCTGGCCTGAGACGATCGAAATACGTGGCGAGGTCTATATGACCTATGCGGAGTTCGAGGCGCTGAAGCAACGTTCGGCTGCGGCCGGTGGCCAGGACTACGTCAATCCGCGCAACACGGCGGCCGGGTCGCTGCGCCAGAAGGATGCTTCTGTTACAGCCAGCCGCAACCTCAAATTCTTCGCCTACGCCTGGGGCTATACGTCCGAGGATCCGGCTCCGACCCAGTATGGGTCGGTGCAAAAGTTCGCTGATTGGGGCTTCAAGGTCAGCCCGCTGATGGTGCGGGCAAAATCGGTCGAGGAGCTGGTCGCGCACTACCATTTGATCGAGGAGCAGCGCTCATCGCTCGGCTACGACATAGATGGCGTCGTCTACAAGGTCGACCAGCTGGAGCTGCAGCGCAGATGGGGTTTCGTCACCGGCGAACCGCGCTGGGCCGTCGCGCACAAATTCCCGGCCGAACAGGCAATGACGACCGTGCAGAAGATCGACATCCAGGTCGGCCGTACCGGCACGCTGGCGCCGGTTGCGCGACTTGCCCCCGTCACGGTCGGCGGCGTGGTGGTCGAAAACGTCACGCTTCACAATGAAGACTACATCAAGGGCCTGGATAGCACCGGCCAGCCGATCCGTGACGGCATCGATATACGCATCGGCGACACGGTGGTGATTCAGCGGGCGGGGGATGTCATCCCGCAAATCGTCAGCGTCGTTATCGACAAACGTCCGCCTGATGCCGAGCCTTACGAATTCCCGCATGTCTGTCCGATCTGCGGCTCACCCGCGACGCGCGAGATCAACGAGAAGACCGGCAAGGAAGATTCGCGCCGGCGCTGCACCGGCGAGTTGATCTGCGCCGCGCAGGCCGTGGAAGGATTGCGCCACTTCGTGTCACGCGGCGCCATGGATATAGAAGGGCTGGGCGCCGAGAACATCGACACCTTCTTCAACGCGGGATTGATCAAGACGGCCGCCGATATCTTCACGCTCAAGGATCGCCGTCCCGCCGTCACCAAGGCGCTGGCCGAGCGGCGCGAGGAGCAGGCAAGGCAGCGCGAGGCCGCGTCGGGCAAGACGCGCAAGAATGTGCGCAGCGTCGAGGACCGCAACTACGAAGGCCTCGACAAGCTCTTTGCAGCCATCGACTCCCGCCGCGAGCCGGAGTTCGACCGTTTCATCTTCGCGCTGGGCATCCGCCACATCGGCGATACGACGGCGTCCGTGCTTGCCCGGACCTTTTCGACCATCGAGGAGCTGATCCGCATCGGCAAGGAGACGGCAAAGGCTGACGATCCGCACAGCGTCTTCCCATCGATCAACGGCATCGGCGACACGGTGATCGGCGCGCTCCGCGATTTCTTCGGCAATGAACGCAATGACGAGGTGCTTGATGCGCTGCTCAAGCAGGTCAAGCCGAAACCGTACGTCGTGGATGTCTCGGCCGGCAGCGAAGTCGCCGGCAAGACGATCGTGTTCACCGGCACGCTGGAAAAGGTGACGCGCTCCGAAGCCAAGGCGATGGCCGAACGCCTCGGCGCCAAGGTCGCGGGCTCGGTTTCCGCGAAGACCGACCTGGTGGTGGCGGGCCCAGGCGCCGGCTCCAAGCTGAAGGTTGCCACCGATCTGGGCATCGAGGTGATCGACGAGGATACCTGGTTGCAACGGATCGGCAGGGGCGCCTGATGGCCGGCGCATTCAAGGGGTTCGGGCAGAAAGCTATTCCGTTCCTGAAGGCGCTCGATTTCCACCAGAGCCGGGAATGGTTCCAGGAGAACCGGGCGCTCTACGAAAGCGAACTCCACGAGCCGTTCTGCGATCTCGTCGAGACGCTCTCCGAGCGTTTCCTGGCGGCGGGGCTGGGTCTGCGCGGCGACCGCAAGAAATCGCTGTTCAGGATCAACCGCGATGTGCGCTTCTCCAAGGACAAGCGGCCCTACAACCAGCACCTTTCCGCGATCCTGTCGCCCGACGGCACCAAGATGGAGCAGGGCGTGTTCTTCGTCTATATAGGGCTCGACCGCTGCTTTGCCGGCGTTGCATGGTGGCAGCCCGGGCCGGAGCTGCTCCAGGCGATGCGCAAGGCCATCACGACGAAGCCGGCCGCATTCCGCGCCCTGGTGGCGGCGCTGAAGACGAACCGTCTCGAGATCGACACGGAAGGCTGCCTGAAACGCGCTCCGCGTGGGTTCGAGGATGTCACCGAAGCCGATCTTGCCCAGGCGATCCGCAACCGGCATTTCGCCGTTCGGCACAATTTCGATCCCGCGACGATCCATACGCCGGCGCTGGTCGACAACCTCGTCGATTTCACCTTGCGCGCCAAGCCGCTGCTCGACTGGGGCAGGGCGATCCAGGGCAAAGCTGGATAACACCACCACGCCCCGGCGATCATTTCCGCTGATCGTTTGGCTCAAGCGAATTGGTGTGACAAGGAAGCCGGCGCTCCCTACATACGGCCCTTCGGGAAGGAGTGGCCTATGGCTGTGGAAGCGATCTCCGAGGGCAGCGCGAAGAGCGAATTCTGGGACGGTGTGCGGCTGAGCATGCCGGTCGTGGTCGCGTCGGCGCCGTTTGCCGTGTTGTTCGGGGCGATTGCCGTCGACAACGGATTTTCCGTGCTGGAAGCCTTCCTGATGAGCGCCCTGGTCTTCGGCGGCGCCAGCCAGATGGTTGGCATCGAACTGTTCGGCCAGCATGTCGCACCCTGGCTGATCGTGCTGTCGATCTTCGCCGTCAATTTCCGCCATGTGCTCTATTCCGCCGGCCTTGGCAGACGCATCTCGCATTGGCCTGTCATCCAGCAGGCACTCGGCTATTTCATCATGACCGATCCGCAGTACGCCGTGGCCGAGGCGAGGGCGGCGTCAGGCAAGACGGTCAGCTTCGTCTGGTATCTGGGGCTCGGCCTGCCGGTCTATGTGTTCTGGGTGGTCGAAAGCGCGCTCGGCGCGGTGTTCGGCAAGCTAATCCCCGACACGCATGCGCTGGGCATCGATTTCCTGCTGCCGATCTATTTCCTCGGCCTGGTCATGGGCTTCCGCAAGCGGCCGCTCTGGCTGCCTGTGGTCATGGCCAGCGCCGTCGCCTCTATCATCGCCTACAAGACGGTGGGTTCGCCCTGGCACGTTTCGATCGGCGCGATCGCCGGCGTGCTTTTGGCGGTCATCCTGCCGCCGCACCATAGCGGCGTGGGGGAACGGCCATGAGCACCACCTTGTGGATCATCATCGCCGGCGCGATCGCGACTTATCTCACCCGCGTCGGCGGCCACCTCGTCATCTCGCGCTTCGAGAACGTTCATCCGCGCGTCGAGGCGGGCTTGAACGCCGTGCCCGCGGCGGTGCTGACGACATTGGTCGCGCCGGCGGCACTTGGCGCCGGGCCGGCTGAATGGGCGGCGCTGGTCGTCACCGCATTGGCGTCGCTGCGCGGCGGTCTGATGGCGATGTTCCTTGCCGGCGCCGCCGTGCTGATCCTGGCGCGGCAATTCGTCGGGTAGACATCAGATCTTCGCGTCGTGCGGCAGCGGTGCCGTAACCTTCTCCAGCCAGGCCAGCGTCTCACCCTCGAGCATCGGTCCGATCTCGGCCAGCACGCGCGCGTGGTACTCGTCGAGCCAGTGCAGTTCGTCGCGCGTCAAAAGGTCGGTGCGGATCAATCGCTTGTCGATCGGCGCCAGCGTCAGCGTCTCGAAATCGTGCATGGCGATGTCGCCGCCGTCTATCGGCGTGGCCGCGGTCACCAGCACGAGATTCTCGATGCGGATGCCGTAAGAACCTTGCTTGTAATAGCCGGGCTCGTTGGAGAGCATCATGCCGGCGAGCAGCTTTTCGGTCCCGGTGCGGGCGATGCGTTGCGGGCCCTCGTGCACGGCGAGATAAGAGCCGACGCCGTGGCCGGTGCCGTGGGCGAAGTCGCAGCCATGTTTCCACAGCGCCATGCGCGCCACCGCGTCAATCTCGGAGCCGCGCGTGCCGGCGGGGAAGCGCAGCATGGAAATGCCGATCATGCCCTTCAGCACCAGCGTGAAGCGCTCGCGCATCTCTTCGGTCGGCGTGCCGATCGGCACGGTGCGGGTGATGTCGGTGGTGCCGTCCTGGTACTGGCCACCGGAATCGAGCAGGAACAGCTCGCCATCGGCGAGTTTGCGGCTGGTGGCGTGGGACACGCGGTAATGCATGATGGCGCCGTTCGGGCCGGCGCCCGAGATGGTGTCGAAGGAGACGTCGCGCAGTGGCATCTGCGTTTCCTCGCCGGTCTGCCGGCGTGTCTCCTCCAGCCTGGTGACGACGGCGATCTCGTCGAGCGTGCCCGGCTTCTGGCGATCGAGCCAGCAGAGCAGCTTGGCGATGGCGGCGCCGTCGCGGCGGTGCGCGGCGCGGCTGCCATTGATCTCGGCCTGGTTCTTGGTGGCACGCGGAATGCGGGCGGGATCGGGCGCGGCAACGACAGTGCCGCCATTGCCCTCGACCAGCATCTTCAGCTTCTCCGCCGCCAGCACCGGGTCGAGCGCGATTTTTGCACCACCCTTGGCAAGGGCTGCGATCGCCGCTTCGAACTCGCCGGGTTCGTGCAGGTCGGCAAGCTGGGTCAGGTAGGCGGCGACGGTGCGCGAGAATTTGCGCTGGTCCATGAACAGCTGGTGCGAGCCATCGCCGGCAAGCACGGCAAAGCCGAGCGCCAGCGGCGTGTGCGGCACGTCGCCGCCACGAATGTTGAAGGCCCAGGCGATCGAGGAGGGATCGGTCAGCACCGCGTGCGTGGCGCCATCCTTGCCGATCGCAGCCGCCAACCGCACCAGCTTGTCCTTGGCCAGTTCGCCGGCAAAGCCGATCGGGTGGATCTCAACCGGCGCTCGCGGTGGTTCGGGCTGGTCCTTCCAGATGACGTCGATCGGGTTCTCCTCGAGCGGCACCAGAACCGCGCCGGATTGCTCAGCCGAGGTTTTCAGCGCCTTGACCTCGCTCAGCGTATGCAGCCAGGGGTCGAAGCCGAGCCTGGCACCCTTGCCGAGATTGTCCTTGATCCAGCTGGCGGGCGGGTTGTCGACGAGGCTCTCGATCGCAAAAATGTCGAGATCGACCTCGCTGCGCACCTGCAAGGTGTAGCGCCCGTCGACGAACATGAGGGCGCGGGCGGCAAGCACGATGGCGACGCCGGCCGAACCGCTGAAGCCGGTCAGCCATTTCAGCCGCGCCGAGCGGTCGGCGACATATTCGCCCTGGTGCTCGTCGGCGCGAGGCACGATGAAACCGTCCAGGCCATTGGCCGCCAGCCATTGGCGCAGCAGCGCCACACGCGGCTTGCCGACAGCCGGATCGCCAGCGGAATCAAAGGTCTGGAACATGGTGGCGTCTCCGTCGAATGCTTACCGCGACCGTAGCGCATAGGCCCGGAAACCGGAATCGATTTCAGCAGGGCCAGATGGGTCGGATCGGGTTGGATTACCGCTTGAGGTGGATCGTCACCCACCCTTCGCGGTGCAAGGTCCTGACGTGGCGGAACTGCTGCCCGACATAGGCCGAGACCACCGCGTCGCGCTGGCGGTCGAGAATGCCGGAGAGCACGATCGAGCCGCCCAGTGATATATGCCTGGCCATTTCCGGCGCCAGCCGCATCAGCGGCCGCGCCAATATGTTGGCGACGATGAGGTCGAAGGGCGCGCGCGCACCAAAGATCGGGTGGTGGAAGCCAGGCGCCGCCACCGTTTCGACCAGCGCCTTGACGTGGTTGAGGCGGGCATTGGCGGCGGCGACTTTGACGGCGACCGGATCGATATCGGTCGCCAGCACCGGAATATGCGCAAGTTTTGCCAGCGCGATCGCCAGCACGGCGCTGCCGGTGCCGAGGTCGAGCGCATTCGCCGGATGCTCGCGGCGCACGACCTTTTCGAGCATTTCCAGGCAGCCGGATGTGGTGCCGTGATGGCCGGTGCCGAAGGCAAGGCCGGCCTCGATCTCGATGGCGAGGTCGCCGCTGCGGCGCTTGTCGCGGTCATGCGCGCCATGGACGAAGAAACGCCCGGCGCGCACCGGCTTCAGCCCTTCCAGGGAGCGCGCCACCCAGTCGACATCAGGCAGCGTTTCGCGCTCGATCGGTTTTGTCAGGGCGAGCCCGGCAAGAATGTTTTTCACCCTTGCCTCGACCGCGTCGACGTCGCTGTCGGCATAGAGCGACACTTCGTGGATGTCGCGATCCTCGTCGACCTCGAGCACGGCGATTGGCAGGCCCTCATCTTCGAAGGTGGCGCCGAGCGCCGCGAAGATACGCTCGGCCTCGATCTTGCCGGTGGTGAAGTAGAGCCGCGTCTGCGTCATGACGTTGTTTCTTGCTTGAGCATGATCTTTTCCGAAAACCGGTTCCCACTTTTCGCTGACGCGGTCCTTCGGTTCGGGATCATGCTCTAGCCCGCCGCCAGCCGCTTCAGCTTGGCGATTGCCGTGTCCGGGCTTTCGCCATAGGCGATGGTACCGGAGAATTCACCCTTGGCATTCAGCAGCAGCACCGAGGCGGTGTGGTCCATCGTGTAGTCGCCGCCGCCGGTGTCGACCTTCTTCCAGTAGATGCTGAAGCCCTTGGCCATGGCATGGACCTTGTCCGGATCGCCGGTGATTCCGACGATGCGATCGGAGAAATTGCTGACATAGGTGTTCATCACCTCGGGCGTGTCGCGCTCCGGGTCGACTGTCACGAAATAGGCATTCAGGTTCTTGCCGCTGTCGCCCATCGTCTTCAGCCAGCCGGCCAGCTCAAAGAGCGTGGTCGGGCACACTTCCGGGCAATGGGTGAAACCGAAGAAGACGACGCTGGGATGGCCCCTGAACGCGGCTTCGGTGATCGGGGCGCCCTTCTGGTCGACCAGCGTGAACGGCGTCCCGAACGGCTCGCCGCCATAGTGGCCGCGATACCAGTCGAAGGTGAGCCAGCCGATGCCCGCCGCCATCAGGACGAGAATGCCGACCAGGATTGAACGCATCATCAATGGGTGTCCGTCGTGATTGTCGTGGCAGGCGCCGGATCGGCGCGGAAAGCCCTTGTTCGGTGAACAGTCTTAACGGTTTGGTGTGGCGCACGCAAAGATGTCTCGTTGCCGCAACCGGGCAAGAGGCGTGGAGACGATCTGCTTGCAAAGTCCCGCCGCCCGTCCCACCTGAGGTCGGCAAAACGCGAACCGCAGGAGGCTCATTTGCGAAAACTGATCGGCGGCGCCCTGGCCGCATGCCTTGTCCTTGGCGCCGGTGTGGCGGCTGCGGACGAAGTGGGCAAGGTCGGCGTCGACTGGCTCGGCAACGACATCATCGTCGAGGCGATCAAGGATCCGAAGGTGGAGGGCGTCACCTGTCACGTCTCCTATTTCGATCGCGGCGTCATCGACCGCCTGCAGAAGGGCAACTGGTTCGAAGATCCGTCCGATTCCTCGATCTCCTGCCGCCAGACTGGACCGATCACCATCGGCGACATCGACATGAGCGAGGGCGGCGAGGAAGTCTTCAAGCAAGGCATCAGCCTGATCTGGAAGAAGCAGGTGGTGAACCGCATCTACGACAAGGCGAACGAGACGCTGATCTATCTGTCGCATTCGCGCCAGGTCCAGGACGGTTCGGCGAAGATGTCCGTCACCACGGTGCCGCTCTACGGCCAGAACGTGGTGTGGACCAAAGGCAAGCCGAAATAGGCTCTGGCAACAGCTGACGGACGATTGGTCCCGCTTGCGGGACCAATCGTCCGGGCGTAAAGCCGCCGGTATGGACCGTGCCGAAAACGTCGTGCTGAAGGATCCCGAGCCGCGCATTCATCCGACCGCGGAGCTGAAGGCGTGCAAGCTCGGACGCTACGCCTCGATCGGCGAACGGGTCGTGCTGCGCGAGGTGACGGTCGGCGACTTCTCGTATTTCGAGCGCCATGCGGAAGCGATCTACACGACGATCGGCAAGTTCTGCTCGATTGCCGCCAACAGCCGCATCAATGCACTGGAACATCCAATCGAGCGGCTGACACAGCACAAGGTCAGCTACCGGCCGAACGAGTATTTCCGCTGGCTGGGCGTCGACGCGGGCTTCCGTGAGCGGCGGCAGGCAAAGTCAGTCAGCATCGGCCACGATGTCTGGATCGGCCACGGCGCGGTGATCATGCCGGGAGTGACGATCGGCAATGGCGCCATTGTCGGCGCCAACGCGGTGGTGACGCGCGATGTGCCGGCCTATGCGATCGTCGCAGGCGTTCCGGCGAAACCGCTGCGCCAGCGCTTCGCCCCCGGCATTGCGGCGCGGATCGAACGCCTGGCATGGTGGGACTGGGCGCCGGAGAGGCTCGCCCGGGCCGTGCCCGACATGCAGGTTTTGCCGATCGAGGCCTTCCTCGACCGCTGGGAAAACGACGCGCCTTGATGCTGGGGAATTAAACCCCTTCCGCCATGCGGGGGTGGCGCAGCGGAAGGGGCAGGAGGTAAACCCGCCGTAAGGCGGAAGGAACAGGCTTGCGACCTGCACCGGCACTATGGCAACAAACCCATAAGGTGGTTTTTCCCGGAGCCACGCTTTGCGCGTGTATCCGATTGTGGCCGGCGAAATGGCGCTGGGTGGGAACCGGAACAGCCGCCGTTAGTTTCTGATTGCGCAATGAATTCCGTCTCCAGCCGAACTCATGTCGCCAATCGTCGAGGTCTTTGGATGATCGAGAAGCTTTTCACCCGGATCGCCAACACGGTCGCGCATCTTGCCGGGCTGCCGCTGACATTTGCCGCCTGCTGCCTGATCATCGTCGCCTGGGCGGTGACCGGGCCGATCTTCGGCTTTTCCGACACCTGGCAGCTGATCATCAACACCGGCACCACGATCATCACCTTCCTGATGGTGTTCCTGATCCAGAACACCCAGAACCGCGACGGCGCGGCGATCCAGGCCAAGCTTGACGAACTGATCCGGGTCGGCCGGGCTCACAACACCTTCATCGGTATCGAGCATCTGACCGAATCGGAGGTCGAGGAAATCCGCGCCAAATGCGAACAGGCGGCAAAGCGGCATGACCGCAAAATCGCCGACATGGCCGCCAAGAAGGCGGTGGCCCAGAAGCGCGGCGCCAAAAGCCAGGCGGCGTGAACGTCAATCGTTCATGAATGCCGCGAAGGCGTCCTTGTGATCCGGGTGCCAGCGCGACAGAGCGGGGCGGTTTTCGATGATGTCGCCGATCGCCCAGGCCATGCGCTTTTCATCCGTCGGCCGCGCGACTTCGTTGTCGGGACAGAGGATGTAAAAGTCGCCGCGCTTGAGCGATGCCAGCATGAAATCGATGACCTGCTCGCCGGTCCAGGCGCCGGCCGGTTTTTCCACCGCGCCTTCGGTCAGGCCGGTAAAAGTAAAGCCGGGGATGAGCAGATGGGCCGAGAGCTTGGCGCCCGACTCATTGCGCAAGGCATGCGCGACGCCCTCGGTGAAAGTCTTCAGGCCTGATTTGGAGACGTTGTAGGCGAGGTTGCCGGGCGGCGTGGTTATGCCCTGTTTGGAGCCGGTGTTGACGATCAGGCCAGGCTTGCCCGATGCCAGCATGGTCGGCGCAAATGCCTCGACGCCATGGACGACGCCCCAGAAATTGATGTCGAGCAGCCGCTTCCAGGCATCGCGGTTTTCCCAGGGTTTTCCCGGATTGTCGCCGACGCCGGCATTGTTCATCAACAGCGACACGCCGCCGAAGACATCGAGCGCCTTCTGCGCCAGCCGGTCGACCTCGTCCGCCTTCGCGACGTCGGTGGCGACGGCGAGCACGGCATCCGCGCCGGCGATCGCGGCAACCGCGCGGGCGGCAGCGTCGAGGCGAGCGCCGCCGATGTCGGCCAGCACGATCTTCATGCCCATCGACGCCAGCCGCTTGGCCGCGGCAAGGCCGATGCCGCTGGCACTGCCGGTGATGACGGCGACATTGCCGGAGGCGAGGGCGGGCAAAGCGGTTTGGATTTCGGCGTCGCTGGTCATGATTTTGTCCTTGTTCGGGGTTGCGCCGAACTTAGCGTCCGATGCGGCCCAGGCAAGCCTTTTGCGGCGTCTTCGGGTTGACCACATCGGCACGCGCTGCGCATGTTGCGCGAACTGAGGAAGGATTTGCCGATTGACCGACTGGATCGAGATCCTGAAGGAGCAGACCGCCACCGGCGACCAGATGGGCCGCGAAGTGCCGCAGATGCTTGCCAATCCCGACATCAGCGAGGCGCAGGTGAAGACGCTGTTTTCGGCGCTGGAAAAACAGGCCGAGTTCGTCGAAAAACTGCGCATGGCGCTGGAAAAATTCGGCCATGATTTCCCGATCATCAAGGCGGCCGAACGGCTGGAGGAGCGCTATGCCGATCTTGCCGCGTCGGTCGCCGAAAAGCTGAAGGCGATGCGAAAATAGCGGCGGCTATTTTTCGATCAGCCTTTCGAAGCGCCTGTCCGGCACGAACCAGATCACCGCCACCGCCACGTAGATGGCGACGCCGATCCATTGATTGACGAAGGTAAGCAGCACGCCGGCGATGTAGAGCGCCAGCGAGATCTTGCCCTTGCTGTCGTGGCCGACTGCTTTTGCGAAGGTCGTATCGGCGCCGTGCAGGTGGCGCAGCTTGATGACGAGAATGGTGTAGGCGACCGCACAAAGCGCAAGGTCGAGGCCATAGACGGCGACAGGCACCGGCGCGAAGTGGTTCTCGCCCATGAACGCCGTCGTCACCGGCATCAGCGACAGCCAGAACAGAAGGTTGAGATTGGCCCACAGCACAAGGCCATCGACGCGCTGCACGGTGTGGAACATGTTGTGCAGGTTGTTCCAGTAGATGCCGACATTGATGAAGGACAGCACATAGCTGAAGAAGACAGGCCACAAAGGCGCCAGGACGGAGAAATCCTCGCCATGCGGCACCTTCAGCTCCAGCACCATGATGGTGATGATGATGGCGACGACGCCATCGGTGAACGCTTCGACTCGTCCCTTGCCCATGATTCCTCCCCTGCAGACTGGCGGAAGTTACGAGAGGATTTGGCCGAGCGCCATACTGCCAAAATTGTCAGGAGCGCGTTCGGCAACCGGAACGGCCATCCCCAAATAGGCGTTAGGCGAGTATCCCCCAAAAAGCAAAAGTAGAGGTCGAAATGACCATCGACGCTGAAACCATGACGAGAGACAACGAACTCGGCGGTGGCGCTGCAATCGCCGCTGTCGCTGCAATGATCGCGGTGCTTTTCGCTGGCAGCACGGCACTGACGCCGCTTTACGTCATCTACAAGCAAGCCTTCGGTTTCTCGCAGATCACGCTGACGCTGGTTTACGCCGTCTATGTGGTCGGCAATCTCGGAGCACTGCTGATGTTCGGACGATTGTCCGACGTCATTGGCCGCCGTCCTGCCGCGCTGGCGTCAATGGCGATTGCGGTGGTCAGCGCATCGTTGTTTTTGTTCGCCGAGAATGTCGCCTGGCTCGATGTGGCCCGGATCCTGAGCGGCCTCGGCGTAGGCATCGGCGCAGGAACCGGCACTGCCTGGCTCGCCGAGATGGTCGAAAGCGAGGACAAGTCGCGCGCCGCCATCATTGCTACCAGCACCAATTTCGTCGGGCTCGGGCTTGGCGCGCTGGTATCGGGCTTGCTGGCCGAATACGCACCCTGGCCACTGCGGCTGACATTCGCCGTCTATCTCGCCGTGCTTGTCGTGGTCTCGGCGCTGATCTGGCGCACGCGCGAGACCGTGGCGCGGCCGGGTCGGCTGGCCGATGTTTCGATGCGGCCTCGACTTTCCATCCCTGGTGATTTCCGCGCGGCTTTCGTGGCGCCCGCCGTGACCGGCTTCGGCGCCATGGCGTTGGTCGGCTTCTACGCGGCGTTGGCGCCTAGTATCCTGGCGCAGCAACTGCATGTGACCAGCCACGCGGAAGCCGGCGCGCTGTTCTTCGAATTGTCGATCGTGACCGCCGCGACCATTGTGGCGACGGCGCGGCTGCCGAGCCGCGCCAGCATGCTGGCGGCCCTGGTGCTGATGGTGCCGACGGTTGTGCTGGTGGTGGCGGCGCAGATACTTGCTTCCATGGCTGTGATGATCGCCGGAACCGCCCTGTGCGGCGTGGCGGCAGCGCTCGGCTATCGGGGCGGCCTGCAAGTGGTGAACCAGATCGCGCCGGCCGACCGTCGCGCCGAAGTGGTGTCGGCCTTCTTCGTCTGCTGCTTCTGCGGCAACGCATTGCCGGTCATCGGCATCGGCCTTCTGTCAAGCTGGACAAGTTCCACGACGGCAAGCCTCGCCTTCGCAGGCATGATCACCCTCTTCTCATTGGTGGCGTTGGGGTTTGGCGCAAAATACGCACGCTGAGCATCAACCGTTCGGCGTCTCTGGTGCCATGTTTGCGCGCTGGCGCGGCACGCCGAGGCCGGTGTCCGGCGGTTCGCCAGCGGCCGGCCTGTTCTCGATCATGTGCATGGTGCGCCAGCCGCCGAAGCGGTAATAGGCGGCGGCGAGCGCCAGCGAGGTGATCGAGCCGGCCGGAAAGCTCCACCACAGCGCTTCCTCGCCGATCACGCTTCGGAAGAAGTAGGCAAAGCCGGTGCGCACGATCAGCACCGAGATCACCAGGATGATCAGCGGCGGCATCACCGCACCGGTGGCGCGCACGGTGGCGAACAGCACGATGGTGACGCCGAAAAGGATGAACGACCAGGACGCGACATTGTTGATGTGGGCGGCGATGTCGATGGCCGCGCTGTCGGTGCTGAGGAACAGGCCGAGGATCGAGCGGTCGAACAGGAACAGCAGGTAGACCAGCGCGCCGGTCAGCACGAGGTTGAAGCCGACGCCGGAGGCGGCGATCCGGCCGATGCGATCCCAGCGCCCGGCGCCGACATTTTGCGCCGCCATCGAAGACACGGCGGCGCCGATGGCCAAAGCCGGCATCTGGATATAGGTCCAGAGCTGCGCGGCGATACCGTAGGCGGCGGCAACCCGCGAGCCGTATGAATTGACGATGCCCATCACTGTCAGCGCGGCGGCCGAGATAACGATCATCTGCAGGCCCATCGGCACGCCCTTGAAGACGACGATCCTGAGCAGCGCCGGATCCGGCCGTAGCAAAGCGAGGTTGGCGCCGGCGAGTCTCAGCGGATGCTTGCGGGCATAGAGCACGACGAGGATGGCGATCACGCTCACCGTCTGGCCGATCAGCGTCGCCGTGGCCGAGCCGGCGATGCCGAGTTCGGGGAGGGGGCCGATGCCGCGGATGAGCAGCGGGTTCAAGACGATGTCGAGCACGACGGCCAGCACCATGAAGAAGAACGGCGTGCGCGAATCGCCGGCGCCGCGCAGCACCGTAATGACGAAGGACAAGAGGTTCATCATCGGCACGGCAACGAAGATGATGCGCAGGTAGGATCGGGCGAGCGGCAGGGCGTCGGCCGGCGTGCCCAGCGTGTTGAGGATAGCGTCGACCCAGATCCAGCCGCAGACAGCTAACAGCACCGAGACGAGGAAGAAGAAGGTGGCGCTGGTGCCGACAATGCGCCGCGCTTCAGGCAGGTCGCGGGCGCCGACCGATTGCGCGACCAGGATGGTCGCCGCCATGCCGATGCCGAACACGGTGCCGAGGATCAGGAACAGCACCAGATTGGCATTGGAGGTGGCGGTCAGCGCCGCTTCGCCGAGGAAGCGGCCGACCCAGACGGCGTTGATCGAGCCGTTGAGCGATTGCAGCACGTTGGAGCCGAGCACCGGCAGGGCGAACAAGAGCAGCGTGCGCGGGATCGGGCCGCTGGTGAGATCGGCAGGGCGCCGGCGCGTGGGTATTTTTTCGTCCATGGCTGGCAACTCGGCGAAGGCATATCAGGGGCCGGTCCGCGACGATTGCCGATTCAACGGGACAGGTCGATGGGGCGCCGGAAAAGGTTGGCCTAAGGTCTTCTGGCGTGCCTCGATCTAATCATGTTCTCAAAGCTTCCGGAATGGGATACTGATCCTTGTGGCGTGGGGCCGCATCCTTACCAGACGTTATGGATAAGCCGGGGGGGTCATGTCCGAAAGTCCGCAGTTTTTTGAGTGCCTGAACCGGCGCTCGTTTCTCGGTGCATCCGCTTTGGGCGCGGCCTCCGTGGCTCTTTCGGCGTGCACCACGACGGACGTGGTCACGCCGCCAGTGCCAGCGGCGCCGCCGCCGAGCGACTCGGCTTTCGGCGCTGCCACAAACATGTATGCGGCGCGCGTCGACGAGGGCTATCAACTGCCGGCGATCCCGGTGGCCAAGCTCGATCCGAAGTTCGTGCGCCAGATCGTGCCCGACCCGACCGGAGAAAAACCCGGCACGATCGTCGTCGATACCTCCGAGCATTTTCTCTATCTGGTGCGCGATGGCGGCACGGCGATCCGCTACGGCGTCAGCCTCGGCAAGGCCGGTTTCGGATGGACCGGCAGTGCCGTGGTTCAGGCGAGGAAGAAGTGGCCGGTCTGGACGCCGCCGCCGGAAATGATCCAGCGCCGACCGGAACTGGCGAAATACAAGGACGGCATGCCGCCTGGCCCGCAGAGCCCGCTGGGCGCGCGTGCGCTGTATCTGTTCCGCGACGGCAAGGACACGATGTACCGGCTGCACGGCACGCCGGAGTGGGATTCCATCGGCAAGAACGCCTCGTCCGGCTGTGTGCGCTTCATGAACCAGGACATCATCGACCTCTACAGCCGGGTCAACGGCGTCGCGCAGGTCTACGTGCGCCCGAACCTGTCGGCCGCCGGGAAGATGACGGCAGTGTCGAACAGGACGGCCGAGCCGATCGATGCCGGTGTGCCAAGGGACGCGGAGATATTGAAGTAGGTGCCTTCACAGCATTGCCGACGTCGACAAACGACTTGAAGGCGGACGCGCTGATCGCGTCCGCCTTCAAGGATGCAGCTAGTTCGTGGCGAGGTTCGGCAGCGTGACCTGATAAACCAGGAACATGGTGTCGACGTCGGCGCCGTCCTCGGCCTTGTAGGGCGCGCCGACCTGGAAGCCGTCCTGGGTCATGAAGTCGTTGTCGTTGGCGACGAACAGGAAATAGTCGTCGGGCAGCTTTGGATCGAGAACGCTGACCAGCGACATCGCCTCCCACTTTTCCGAGAGGTTGTTCTTGTCGTTGGGCTTGCCATTGTGCAGGCCGAAGCGGCCGAGCTCGGCCTTGTCGTTCAGGTCGATGAACGGCGTCAGCTTGGCCGGCGTCACCGACGGGTCGAGCACGCCCTTGGGCGCCACCGGCTTGTCGGCGGCGTCGAACGGGCCGCCGGCGATGTCGGTTGCCGCCGAAAGATCGACGACATTGATCCTGCGCAGAAGCGACTCATCGCCCTTCACGCCCTGGCCGTTGCCGCTGTCGCGCGTCAGCATCAGGAAGGTCTTGTCCGACAGCGCGACGATCTCGCTCTGCGCCGCCACCTTGGTCTTGTCCTTGGCGTCCTTGAACACCGGCAGCGGCACGATGTATTCGTGCGCCAGCTTGAGGTGGGCGAGGTCGGAGGCGTCATAGACCAGCGCCCTGGTGTTCTGGCGCGTCGAACCGGAATCGCCGCCATCCTGGCGCGGCGCGGACTGCAGCACGGCGATCAGGAACTTGCCGTCCGGCGTCATCGCCATGCCTTCGAGGCCCTGGTTGTTCTGGCGGCCGGTCTCGGGATCCTTCGGATCGGGCTCGGCGGCACCAGGGCCGGGATTGTCCGAGGCGAAATTCGGCGCGCCGTGACGCATCGGCACGAGTGCGGCGGGCGGCTGCGTCGCCGATAGCAGATGGCCGTCGGCCGAGAAGCGGTAGATGTTCGGGCCGTATTCGTCGGAGATGAACATGGTGCCGTCGGGCAGGTGCACGATCGCTTCATTGTCCAGCGCCAGCTTGCCATTGTCGGCCTGCGGCAGGATCGGCATGTCGCCGGCGGCGGGACGCACGCCGTTAAGCGGGTCGAGGCCGGTGGCATCGGCGCCCTTGTCGTCGGTCAGCAGCATCGAGTCGGCGAGCGTCGCCTTGACGCCGGACTGTTCCTGGCCGGCGGCAGGTGCCGCGCCGGGTGCGGTCGGGGCAAGCTCGATGGAAATGGTGTTGAGGCGTGGCCGGTAGTCGGTGGTGCCGACGACGTTGTAGCCGCGGTCCGGCAGCAGCCAGAGCGAACCCTTGTAGCCGGTCGCGTCATGGGTCCAGCCCTTGACGTCGATCGACATGCCGGAGCCGGAGCCGAAGGTCTCGCCGAACTTGTCCTTCAGGTTGGCCGGCATGCGGCCGACGCCGACCAAGCCCTTGTTGACATAGGCGACGCCTTCGGCGAGCGCCGGCGTCAAGGCGGTGAACAGAGCGAGTGCCGCGCCGAGCGCGACGGTTCGGTTGAGATGTTTCATGGATATCCCCTTGTGACAAAGCAGCCCGGAGCAGGCGTCGCATCGGCGCCAGCACCTTTCCGCCAAGCGGTCTAGGACGCGAACATGATACTTGCGTGACAGGGCGGGGGCGCGCCTCTTCCTTCTCGCACAGAAGAAAGAGGCGTCCAGTTAGTCACTCTCCCGCGCAATCAACTCCAGCGGCCAGACCTCGCGCATGATGCGTGGGCCTTCCTCACCGGCGAAGGCGGGGAGCGAGGCCAGCAGCATTTCGGCCAGCCTTTGTCCCATCGGCTCCAGCGACGGGCGGAAGCCGGTCAGCGCCGGTGAGAAATAGCGGCAGAGCGGGGTGTCGACGATGACGATCACGGCGATGTCGTGGCCGGGCCTGATGCCCATCTCGGCCATCGCCTTGCAGCCGCCGAGCGCCATGGCGTCATTGTTGAAGATGATGGCGGTGGGCCGGTCCTTTGCGAGCATCACGCGCGGCGTCACCGAATAGCCGCCGGCCTCGTTGATGAAGCCGTCGGCGATCAGGTTGGGATCGACCTCGATGCCGTGCCGGCGCAAGGCCTTGCGGTAGCCGGCGAGGAACAAATGGCCGAAATTGAGGTCGAGGGACGGGCGGATGGCGGCGATGCGGCGGTGGCCGCGCGCGACCAGCCGGTCGACGGCATCGGCGCCGGCCTTTTCGAAGTCGAGGTCGAGCGAGGGATAGGCCGTGCCGCCGGAGCGGCTGCGCCCGAGCGTGGCGAACGGGAAGCCGGCCTCGGTCAGATAGTCGATGCGCTCGTCCTCACGCCGCGTCCAGGCCAGCACCACCGCGTCGGCACGGCGTGTCTCGACGACGCGGCGCAGACGCTCCTGCTGATAGTCGCCCGGCGCGCCCATCACCACGATGAGGTCGAGGCCGCTCTCGGCGAGCCTGGCCTGCAGGCCGGTGAGGAACGGAATGAAGAAGGGCTCGCCATACTGCTGGTCGCCCGGATGCGGCTGCAGCATGAAGGCAATCGAATGAGTCGAGCCGCGGCGCAGACTGCGGCCGGACTGGTTCGGCGAATAGTTCAGCTTCTTGGCCGCTTCGAGCACGCGCTGGCGCGTGTCGGCATTGACGTCGGCGCGGCCGTTGAGTGCTCGCGACACGGTGCCGATCGAAATGTTCAGGTGACGTGCAAGGTCGTGGATGCTGGACGCCAAAGACTTTCTCCCCCGACCTTCGCTAGCATTGGCCGGTGCTGAGGCCAAGGCGATAAGACTATTTTCGCGAGCGGCCAATTGACATTCTACTCCATCGGGTGTGTTGTCGTAAACGTTTACGGAAAAACGTTTACGGTGATGTCGTGGATGCCGTGGCTTCGGTCAGGAGGGACCGAACGGGAGGAGGAGCGCTGGATGATGAATGTCGTCCTCGTCGGCTGTGGCGCGATGAGCAAGCACTGGCTCGATGCCGTAGGGCAGATCGACGGGCTCGCGATTGTCGGCCTTGTCGATCTCGACGCCGAGCGGGCGAAGGCGAGGGCGCGCGAGTACGAACTCACCGGTGCCGTCATCGGGATCAGCCTCGACGCTGTGCTCGATCAGACCAGGCCCGACGCGGTGTTCGACGTCGTGGTACCCGCTGCCCGGCGCGAGGTTGCGCTATCCGCCTTTGCGCATAATTGCCATCTCTTGACCGAAAAGCCGCTGGCCGACAGCCCGGAGAATGCGCGCGCCATCGTCGAGGCCGCGCGCCGCGCTGGGCGTGTCCATGCCGTCGTGCAGAACCGTCGCTATGTCGCCAATGTCAGGCGCATCAGGCGCTTTCTGGACTCTGGCGCCATTGGGGCCGCGACCAGCATCCACGCCGACTTTTTCGTCGCACCGCATTTCGGCGGCTTTCGCGAGGAGATGGCGCATGTCCTGCTTTTAGACATGGCGATCCACACATTCGACGCCGCCCGCTACATGGTCGGCGGCGAGCCGGCCAGTGTCTTTTGCCAGGAATGGGAGCCGGCCAATTCCTGGTACCGGCAGGGGTCGTCGGCCAATGCCGTCTTCGACCTCGGCGGCGGCAAGGTCTTTACCTATGCCGGTTCCTGGTGCGCCGCAGGTTTCCGCACCAGTTGGGAGGGCAGCTGGCGCATCGTCGCCGAGCACGGCAGCCTGCTCTGGGACGGTCACGACGCGCTGACGGCGGAACTTGTGCTGCCTGTCCGCGACGGCCTTTTCGACAAAACCGAGCCGGTTGAAGTGCCGCCGCTCGACCCCGCTGACCGCGTCGACGGCCATCTCGGCATCATCAGGGATTTCATGCACGCCATTGAGACCGGCACCGAGCCGGAAACGCGGGGCGCAGACAACATCAAGAGCCTGGCCATGGTCTTCGGCGCGATAGAAAGCGCCGAAACCGGAGGCCGCGTGGCAATCACACAGGAAGCACAATGATGCCAAACCCGCTTCTCGACATCCGCATCGGCACCATGGTGCGGGCCAATCTCGACGACCCCGCGGCCTACATCAGAGAGATCCTGCCACTCGGTTTCGAGAGCATCCAGCCGTTCTTCTGGCAGACGCTGGGCGGCAAGGATCTGCCGCGGCTGGCCGGCCAGATCCGCGAGGCGATCGGCGAGGCCGACGCCACCGTGTCCTCGATCGGCGTGTTCGGCAATCCGCTGGAGAGCGGCGATGTCGATCTCGGTGTGCTGAAGGCCTGGGAAACGGTCATTGACAATGCGCATCTGTTCGGCACTTCCACGGTCAGCGGCTTCACCGGCCGCCTCCGCGGCAAGCCGCTGACGGACAGCCTGCCGCGCTACCGCGAAGTGTGGGGGCCGCTGGCCAAGCGTGCCGCCGACAAGGGCGTGCGCATCGCTTTCGAGAATTGCGCCATGGATGGCAACTGGGCTAGCGGCGACTGGAACATCGCCCACAATCCGGATGCCTGGGAGTTGATGTTCAACGAATTGCCAGACGACAATCTCGGCCTCGAATGGGAGCCCTGCCACCAGCTCGTCTATCTCATCGATCCGATGCCGCAGATCCGCAAATGGGCGCCGCGCATTTTCCATGTCCACGGCAAGGACGCGACGGTGCGCTGGGACGTGATCCGCGAGCATGGCGTGTTCGGCCGCCTGCCGTTCGTGCAGATGCGCACGCCGGGCTTCGGCGACAGCGACTGGACCAGGGTAATCAGCGAATTGCGGCTGGCCGGGTACAAGGGCGCCATCGACATCGAGGGCTGGCACGACCCGGTCTATCGCGGCGATCTGGAGATCACCGGGCAGGTCCGCGCGCTGGAATACCTCCAGCAATGCAGGGGAGGTGTCAGCTACCTGCCAAATCCAATGTGAGGATTGGTCGGCGGGAGGAGCCGGCCGGCCAGGAACTGCGGCGCCAAGCCGAAGCCATCGTCGAAAACCCCTCGGCTTGCGAGGGACCAAAAGGGAGGAACGTGCATGAGCATCGCGATGAGAACGACACTTCTGCGCTCGACCGTTGTGGCTGCCGCCACGGCGCTCGCCGCTGCAATCTCGACCTTGCCCGCGCAGGCGCTCGACGCCAAATGGTGCAAGGACGTCCACATCCGCTTCTTCGTCGGCGGCGCCGAGGGCGACGCTTTCGGCACCATCGTCTACAATGGCGCCAAGCAGGCCGAGGCCGATCTCGGGCCGAAGGTCGACTACATCTTCTCCGGCTGGGACGTCGAAAAGATGGTGCAGCAATTGCGCGAAGCGGTCGCGGTCAAGCCTGGTGGTATCGCCATGATGGGTCATCCGGGCGACGCCGCCATCATGCCGCTCGCCGAACAGGCGCATAAGGATGGCATCAAGATGATGTATCAGAACGTGCCGGTGCCGACGGTGACGGCGGCGTTCGGCGGCGGCTATGTCGGCGCCCAGCAGGAGCAGCAGGGCCGTGCGCTCGGCGCCGAGGCGTTCAAACTGGCCGGGCTGAAGGCCGGCGACAAGGCGATCATGATCGGCCCGTTCGAAAACGAGAGTCGGGGCGCACGCGAGCGTGGGACAGTCGCCGCACTGAAAGAGGCCGGCATCGAGGTCGTTCAAATCAATTCTCAAACCGAGTGGGCAGCCGATCCGAATCTCGCGATCCCGGTGATCACCGCCGCGCTGCTCAACAATCCCGCTGTCAAGGCCGTCGGTTATCCCGGCGGGCAGATGCTGGGCAACGTGCCGACATACATGCAGGCCGCAGGAAGGAAGCCCGGCGACATCTTCAACTTCGGCTTCGACACCAGCCCGCAGATCGTCGAGGCCTTCAAGGGCGGCTGGGTGCAACTGACGGCCGACCAGCAGCCGTTCCTGCAAGGCTATCTGCCGATCCTCAGCCTCTGCCAGCAAGTGGTGCTGGGCCTGGCGCCGATGAATGTCGACACCGGTGCCGGCTTCGTCACGCCGCAGAACTACGAGATCGTCTCCGAGCTCGCCAAGCAGGCGCTGCGCTGACCCGTAACCTCGGCATGCCGGTCGGATAGGCCCGACCGGCAGCCGGAACCAAGCGAGGACCGCCATGGCCGAACGCATCATCGAACTGCGCGACATCAGCAAATCCTACGGCCAGGTCTATGCGCTTGGTGGGGTCAATCTTAGCGTCGACCGCGGCGAGGTGGTCGGCCTGATCGGCGACAACGGCGCCGGCAAGTCGACGCTGATCAAGATCCTGTCCGGCGTGGTCAAGCCGACCAGCGGCGAAATCCTCGTCCGCGGCAAGCCGGTGACCGGATGGAGTGCCGCGCGCTCGCGCGACGCCGGCATCGAAACGGTGTTCCAGGACCGGGCACTGGCCGTGCAGCAGACCATCGTGCGCAACATCTTCATGGGCCGCGAACTCACCGGCTTTCTCGGTTGGCTGAAGGTCAACAAGGAGATCGAGGAGGCGAGCCGGCTGATGCGCGAGATCGGCTTCACCTCGAAAGTATTCACGCCGCATTCGATCGTCGGCCAGCTTTCGGGCGGCGAGCGCCAGGGTGTGGCGATCGCGCGCGCCATCTACAAGCAGGCGGAGCTGATCATCCTCGACGAGCCGACAACGGCGCTGTCGCTGACCGAAACCGCCAAGGTGTTTCACTTCGTGCGCCAGGTGCGGGCCAGCGGCCGCTCGATCCTGTTCATCGGCCACAACATCCATCATGTCTTCGACATCGCCGACCGTTTCGTGGTGCTCGATCGCGGCAAGGTGGCGCTGACCGCCGATCGCAGTGAGGTCAAGTCGGCCGAGGATCTGATCAACTTCATGGAAGACGTGGCACACCCAGGCGGGCTGGCGGGGCTGCATGACGCCGGCGAAACGGAGCAGCGAGTGCGATGAGCAAGACCATGGAACCCGATCTGCAGAATCCTCTCGGCCTGTCTCGCGGCGAACCGGCACGGACGGAGTGGAAGCACCCATCCGATCACTGGCTGCGCGGTTTCGTTCTCGACAACCGCGCCTCGCTCGGCACGCTCGGCGTGTTCATCGTCATGATGGCGGTGTTCATGATCGCCAACCCGACAGTCTTCACCACCTGGCACCTCTACAGGTCGGTGCTCACCACGCTGCCGGTGGCGCTGTTCGTGGTGGTGCCGCTGGTCTTCGTCGTCACCTGCGGCGAGATCGACCTGTCGTTTCCGGCGACGATGGGGTTTGCCTCCTGGGTCTTCGCCCTAGTGGTGCAGGCCGGCTACGATCCGTTCCTCGGCATTGCCGCCGCTATCGTTACCGGCACGCTGCTCGGCTTCCTGGTCGGGTCGCTGGTCGTCTATGGCGGGCTGTCGTCGCTGATCGCCACGCTCGGCATGAATTTCCTGCTGCGCGGCCTGATCCAGATCATCAACGAGGGCAAGTCGATGGCGCTGACCGGCCTGGCCGACAGCTGGGCCTACACGATCTTCTCCAGCCAGCTCTACGGCATCCCGGTGCAGATCTTCTGGGCCATCGCCTTCGTCGTGCTGTCGGCGATGCTCTACAACCGCCACCGCTTCGGCACGCAGGTGAGGGTGGTCGGCGACAACCCGGACAGCGCCCAGCAGATGGGCATCGACGTCAAGCGCGTGCGGGTGAAAGTGTTTGTCTTCGTCGGTATTGGGGCGGCGATCGCCGGCACGTTTTCGGTGATGATCAACTTCACCTGGTGGCCGACGGCAGGCGACGGCTATCTCTTGCCGGTGCTGGCCTCGGTGTTCGTCGGCGGCACGCCGACCTGGGGCGGCATCGGCACGGTGGTCGGCGGTGCGATCGGCGCTGTCACCGTGTCGTTCATCCAGACCGGCGTGGTGGCGGCGGGGTTGAGCGGCTTCTACGTGCAGTTCTTCAACGGGCTGATCATCATCCTGTCGCTGCTCGGCCACAAATGGAACCAGGCGCGCTATCGGTGAGCAAAACTCTGTAGCTCTGCGATTGCCAGGGATATCAGGGCCATACGGCTTGGTTGAAGAATTCCTTGCGCTCGTCTTCATCGAACAGGACGGCGAACCGACCAAGGTTGAACTGGCTTTTGCCCATTGCGATCACGGCGATGATGCATGAGACGAGCAACGACTCTTCGGCTGCATCAAGTTCCCGGAGACCGATCTGAACGAGGTGTCGCCATGCCTGCTGGTAGGGTTCTTGGAGATCGGCCGTCAGGACAGGGTTTTTCCCGATCTGCCGCGCCTCCTCAATCATCGCGACTAGAGCCTTTCACGTTTTGACGGAAGCGTATCCGGCGTTTGCGAAGTAGTTCTTGCATTCGCCGGGTTCGATGGTGGCGACGAGGTGGCCGATGTGGCGCCAAGTGTCCTCGACGGTGCGCTTCTGGGCTTGGCGCATCCAGTGTTTGATCTTGGCGAAGGCCTGCTCGATCGGATTGAGGTCCGGGGAGTAGGGCGGCAGGTACCAGAGCCTGGCGCCGGCAGCCTTGATCATCTGCCTGATGGCCGCCGACTTATGACTTCCGAGATTATCCACGACGACGATGTCACCGGGCCTCAGCACGGTGACAAGCTGCTGCTCGACATAAGCACGGAAGCATTGGCCGTTGATTGGTCCGTCGAAGACGCAAGGTGCCGCGAGCCGATCGCAGCGCAACGCGCCGAGGAAGGTCAGCGTGCGCCAGTGGCCGTGCGGAGCCAAGCCGCGCAGCCGCTTGCCCTTCGGCCCCCAACCTCGCAGCGGAGCCATGTTGGTCTTGATCCACGTCTCGTCGATGAAGACCAGACGCGCCGGATCGAGGCGACCCTGCCACGACCTCCAGCGCTGGCGGCGACGAGCAATGTCGGCACGGGCCTGCTCAAGGTCTAGTGCATATGTGTTCCAGTCAGGAACGCCTCGCTGCTCATGGATCCGGACCAAATGAGGGACGGCGGCGTAGGATGCCTCTCCGACGTCCCCTTGGTGATAGAGTTCGGTGGCCAATTCTTGCCAAGCGGCCTCGACGTCCTCTTCCAGTTCGAGAGACCGAAGCGCCTTTCGCGGATCATAGGGGACGCGATACCCGCCCAGGAAGAGCGTCCACCTTTCGTCATCAAGGTCCATGCCGGCGAAGCGGATAGGGCTAGTCATTGCGTGCCTTGATCAGGGCTGGATTACTCACACCGCCGCGACGAACCCGTCCAGCACGCGTTTCTGGCCGGCCTTGTCGAAGTCGATGGTCAGCTTGTTGCCGTCGATGGCCGAAATGTTGCCATTGCCGAATTTCTGGTGGAAGACGCGGTCGCCGAGCTTGAAGGCCGACGGGGTGTCGGCGACGGATTTGGCGACCAGTTCGCCGTCGATGGTGCGGCCTTTGACCGAGGTGCGGCCGGCGCCGTAGCCGCTATCGGTCTCGCCATAGCCAATGCGCTCGACCTGATGGCCGGAGCGCGAGCCCCAGTTGCGGTCGGTCGCCTCGGTGCGGTTGGCTTGCGCGCGCTGCCAGCCCGGCGTCGCATAGGTGTTGGAAAAACTCCCCGTCTTTTCCTCGCCGATGTTGTCGAAGCGCGAGGCACCGTAAGGGTTCTGTCTTCCTGCTCCCTGGCCGCCCCGTCCCGAGGCGAACGAGCCGCCGCCATAGGAATTGCCGTAGCCGCCGTAGGAGCTGCCGCTTTCGGCGACGTCGACATGGGCATCCGGCAGTTCCTCGAGGAAGCGGGACGGGATGGTCGATTGCCACAGGCCGTGGATGCGGCGGTTGGAGACGAACCAGAGGTGCAGGTTCTTCTTGGCGCGGGTCAGGCCGACATAGGCCAGCCGGCGCTCTTCCTCCAGCCCGGAGCGGCCGCCTTCATCCAGCGCGCGCTGGTGCGGGAACAGGCCTTCCTCCCAGCCGGGGAGAAACACGGTCTCGAATTCGAGTCCCTTGGCCGAGTGCAGCGTCATGATGTTGACGGCGTCGAGCTCGGCATTCTGCTCGGCGTCCATGACCAGCGCGACATGTTCGAGGAAGGAGCGCAGCGATTCATACTCCTCCATGGAGCGGATCAGCTCCTTGAGGTTTTCCAGCCGGCCCGGCGCTTCCGCCGAGCGGTCGTTCTTCCACATATCGGTGTAGCCGCTCTCCTCGAGAATGGTCTCGGCGAGTTCGGTGTGCGGCGTGGTTTCCAGCGCCTTCTGCCAGCGCTCGAAATTGGCGGCGACCTCGCGCAGTGCGGCGCGCGGCTTCGGCTTCAGTTCGTCGCTCTCGGCGAGCTTGGCGGCGGCCTCCAGCATCGGGATGCGTAGAGCGCGCGCCGTGTCGTGGATCTGGCGGATGGTGGCTTCGCCGAGGCCGCGCTTCGGCACGTTGACGATGCGCTCGAAAGCGAGGTCGTCGGCGCCTTGCGCGACGACGCGGAAGAAGGCCATGGCGTCACGGATTTCCAGCCGTTCGTAGAAGCGTGGGCCGCCGATGACGCGGTAGTTGAGACCGAGCGTGACGAAGCGGTCCTCGAATTCGCGCATCTGGAAGGAGGCGCGGACAAGAATGGCCATGTCGTTCAGCTTATGCCGATTCCCTTGCTTGTCGGGGCGCTGGTAGGCCTCGATGGTCTCACCGACGGCGCGGGCTTCTTCCTCGGAATCCCAGGCGGCATGGACATGCACCTTGTCGTCCTCGGGCTCGTCGCGGTCGGTGAACAGCGTCTTGCCGAAGCGGCCCTCATTGTGGGCGATGAGATGCGAGGCGGCACCGAGTATGTGCGCGGTCGAGCGATAGTTGCGCTCCAGCCGGATGATGGTCGCGCCAGGAAAATCCTTGTCGAAGCGCAGGATGTTGTCGACCTCGGCGCCACGCCAGCCATAGATGGATTGGTCGTCGTCGCCGACGCAGCAGATGTTTACTCTGTTGTCGCTCACGGGCTGTTCCGCGCCAGCCGGCGCGGGCCCTCCGCGGGGGCCTCGCAAAGGCTCGGACGCCCGGTTGGGCTTGCGGCCTGCGGCCGAAGCCTCCCATTCATAGGCGTGCTCTAGCGGCTCCTCTTCAGGAGCTGGTGGCCTGTAGTGGCCCGCTTCTGTCCTATCGACAGCCGCTGATTTGGGCGCACCGGGATGGCGACCGCCTGGAGAGCCGCTTCTTGGAGATTCGGGCCGTTGCGCCAGAAGCCGCAGCCACATGTATTGGGCGGTGTTGGTGTCCTGGTACTCGTCGACGAGGATGTATTTGAAGCGCTTGTGGTATTCCTTCAGCACGTCCGGATAGGCGCGGAAGATGCGGATCGGGTGGCACAAGAGATCGCCGAAGTCGCAGGCGTTCAGCGTCTGCAGCCGCTCCTGATAGGCCCTGTAGAGTTCGCGGCCCTTGCCGTTGGCGAAGCTGCGGGCATCGCCTTCGGGGATGTCGGCGGGGCCCTGCCCCTTGTTTTTCCAGCCGTCGATCATTTGGGCGAACTGCTTGGCCGGCCAGCGCTTGTCGTCCAATCCCTCGGCCTGGATGATTTGCTTGATCAGGCGCACGACATCGTCGGTGTCGAGGATGGTGAAATCGGATTTGAGCCCGGCGAGTTCCGCATGGCGGCGCAGCAGCTTGACGCCGATCGAGTGGAAGGTGCCGAGCCACGGCATGCCCTCGACATTGCCTTCGCCGATCAGGATGCCGATGCGCTGCTTCATCTCGCGCGCGGCCTTGTTGGTGAAGGTGACGGCAAGGATCTGTGAGGGGAAGGCCTTGCCGGTGGCAAGGATGTGGGCGATGCGGGTGGTCAGCACCCGGGTCTTGCCGGTGCCGGCCCCGGCCAGCACCAGAACCGGGCCTTCGGTGGTTTCCACCGCCAGCCGCTGCTCGGGGTTCAACCCCTTCAGATAGTCGGGCGCGCTGTTCTGACCGCTGCGGGCGGCCATGGCGCGCGCGGCGATGCCCGACGAGGCCGCGGGCCGCGCATTCGGTTCGTCAAAAAAGGGCATGTCTTCCGAAAAGCCGGACATTGCCCCCGAATGTAGTGATTCGGCAGCGAAAGGCCAGAAGTGTCTCCGTTTTGTTCTGGTTTGGAGGCGCAATTGCCGGGAGCCGTGCGAATATTGTCGCCCGGCGCCCGACAATCCGCACAAGGGCGCCCTTGCGGCCTACTTGGCGGCAACCCGCATCCGCTCGCTGATCTTGTCCGCCACATAACCGGCATCGCGTGCTGCGCCGTGGATCATGGTGGAAGACGTCGAGTGCTGGAAATGCAGGCCGCAGACATAGAGGCCGGGTTCGCCGTCCACGGCGCCGCGATACTGCTTCACCCGGCCGGTGTCGTCGAAGATCGGCAGCTTGATCCAATCCAGCCCGGCCCGGAAACCGGTGCACCAGATGACGTTCGAAACGTCGAGAAGCTGGCCGTCGTCGAGCATCGGCTTGCCGTCACGGACGCCGGCGACGCGGGAGACCCGGCGGACGCCGGCGGCATCCAGATCTTGCGGCTTGACCCGGATCAGCGGCAGGCCATGCGACAGCTGCTGCGGCTTGGCCCTACGGCCCATCGGCGTGTCGACCGTGAGCAGCCGATGGAAAACGATGCGGAGGACGACCGGCAGCACCAGACGCACGGCGAAATAGCCATTGTAGGCGACCGGGATGTGGCCCGGATGTCGGCCGGCCAGCCAGACCTGGTGCGTGGGCGCGAGATCCATGGCGATTTCCGCACCGGAATTGCTGGCACCAACCAGCAGCACGCTGCCCGGATTGAGCTGCCCAGGGTTCTTGTAGACGCCCGAGTGAAATTGCCGGATCGACGGATCGAGCGACGCCGCGAAATCCGGGATCTTCGGCTTCTGGTAGCTCGAGGCCGCGGCCACGACATGCCCGGCGACGTACCGGGTCTGGCCGGCAGTGACGACGTAGCGATCGCCGGAACGAGTCACCTCGTCGACCTTGACGCCAGTGCGTACCGGTAAGGAAAACTTCCTGGCGTAGGCTTCCAGGTAATCCGCCATTTCGTCCTTGGTCGGGAAGGAATAGCGGGCGGCGGGGAAGGGCATGCCGGCCAGCCCGTCAAAGCGTGCCGGCGTGAACAGGCGCAGCGAATCCCAGCGCGAACGCCAGATGTCGCCGACACGTTCGCGTGCCTCCAGGATGACGAACTTCACGCCCTTGCGGGCCAGATGGTAGCCGACGGACAGGCCGTTCTGGCCGGCGCCGATGACGACGACATCGACATGCTCTTCCCTGAGCGCGGGCCGCCTCTCGTCGCCCGATGGCGCTTGGCTGCCCGCTGCCTGCAGGGTGCCAGCCTCCAGTTGCATGAACGCCGCGCCTTGTTCCAGCAATGCGCCGGCGCGCACCCTGGTCTCGGTGATGCCGACGCGGCGGCCCTGCGGGTTCAGTGCGGGGCTTGAGGTCGGACGAGGTGTCGAAATCTGGTTCATGATCGCTCCATGCGGTTTTCGTCAGCCATGGAGCGAAAATAGCGATCCGGCGCGGCGGCGCTTCGGGGAGACACCCCACGACGGAAAAGAGGCGGCATGGGGATTTTCCCCCATGCCCACGTCGCATCGTCGTGCACGCGATCTTTCGGATGTCAGAGCAACCCGTTCTGGAAGGCGTAGGCTGTCGCGGCAGCGCGTGAATTGACCGCCAGCTTGTCGAAGATGTTGCTGACATGCCGGTCGACGGTCTTTTCGCTGAGACCGAGGTCTGTGGCGATCAGCCTGTTTGTCTTGCCGGTAGCGACAAGGCCGAGGACCTCGATCTCGCGCCGCGTCAGGCCATGCGAAGGTGAAGTTGTCGGTCGGATCAGCAGATCGACGCGGGCGAGGTCGGGCGCGGCGCCAAGTGCGGCGAAAATCGACTTGGCGGCCTCGAATTCCAGCTCGGCTCCGTCCTCGTCGCCAAGCATGCGGCAGGCTTGGCCGGCCAGCACGCGCAGACGCGCCTCAAGATAGGGAGCGCCGGCACGCTGCCAGGTCGTCAGCGCGGCGCGGAAGTGGCCAAGCGCGGCCGCGGCGTCACCTCCAGCCATTTCGATCTGGCCTCTCGCTTGCGAGGCCATCGCGACGAGGATCTCGGTAGCGAAGCAGCCGGCGATCGCCTCCAGCTCTGCGCAGGCTTCGCGCGCCTCGTCGACAGCGCCCGCGGCCATCGTGATCTCGACCAGTGCCGGCAGCAGACGGGCACGGCCGAGCGGAGCCTTGGTCGTGGCCAGCACACGGCGAATGGTTGCCGCCGCCTGTTCAGAGCGGCCCTGCATGAGGCGCAGCAGCGCCATGCCGGGCTGCGGCTCGAGTCCGAGCCGGCTGGCGGTGCGGTAGAGGTCCTCGGCGGCGGCGAACTCGCCGCGCAGCCGATGGATTTCGGCCTCCTGGTAAGCCGCCCCAGCTGCCGCTTCGTTGCTGGTGGTGTGGGCCAGCGACAGTGTCGCGCGGCGTGCCTCTGCGATGGACTCCTGCCAGGCGCCGTTCAACTCCATGATCTCGGCCCGATGCAACAGGCAGACGCCGTTGAACTGAACCAGTTGCGGCTGGGTTCCGCACCAGTTCGACAGCGCCTCGGTCCATTCGCGTGAACGCTCGAACGCATAGACCTGCCGGCATGCGGCGATGAGGTTGCAGTAGATGAGGCCGGTGACAATGGGTGACAGCTTGCCGTCGGCAGCCGGCAGCATGGCCTCGTCGAGCGAGGCGATGCCTTCCTCGACCCGGCCCTGCCGCACCAGCGCGCGGCCGAGATAGCATCTGGCGAAGGCGATCAGGTCGATGTCGCAACAGCGTTCGCCGATCGCCAGCGCCTGCCGCGCGAGCGTCTCCGATGCCGGGTCGTTGCCGGTCATGATTTCCTTTTGGGCCGCCAGCAGCATCAGATAGCCATGCGCCGCGCATTCGCGGCCAAAGCCATCCGCCAGGCGCTGCGCCTGCTGGATAATGGCGGTTGCGTGGCCTTCCTCGCCCAACGTCAGAAGCCGGAAGCCACGGAAGAACGCCCAATACGCCGCCTGGTCGTCACGGCCGGCTTCGATGTGCATGTTGAAGAGACGCTCGCCGGCGGCGAAGATATCCTGATCGCGGTCCAGCATGCCGGCCGTCCAGAGCAGCCGTTCGAGGTCTTCCACGCCGAGAGGCGTGATCTCGTCGGTCGCCCGCAGCAGCTCGAATGCATCCGCCCATGCCCGCTGTCCATAGGCATGGCGGGCCCGTTCGAGCAACGTGGCGGCATCGGCTTTCATAGGCAAGCATAGCATTGCCCGATAACCGGCAGAAGAATGGCAACCGGCATCCCGGTCATTTCGACGTGAGCAGCAACAGGACCGAAGCACATGCCAGAACGATGCCCGCGGTACCAAAACATACTGTCCTGCTAATTTGACACCTCGCGCGGCCGGGCGGAAAACTGCGGCGGCGAGATGAAACAGAATCGAAAGCGGGCTGCGTTTCCATTTCGTGACGGCGGTTTCCGGCCGCTCGCCTGCTGCGCTTGAAGGAGTGTCGTTATGGCAACCGTCCTCACCGCCGTGGTTCTTGCTCTCATCGGTCTGGTACTTGGCGGCGGCGGCATCTGGTTGGCGTCGCTCGGCGGCAGTTGGTACTACGTCATCACCGGTCTCGGCTTCCTGATCACCGCCTGGCTGCTCTACAGGCGCAAATCCATCGCGCTTTGGCTCTACGCGGCGATCGTCATCGGCACGCTGTGCTGGGCGGTCTGGGAAATCGGCTTCGACTGGTGGGAGCTCGGGCCGCGCGGCGGCATCATCGTGCTTCTGGCGCTATGGCTGCTGACACCCTGGGCGAGGCGAGGGCTCACCGGCCCCGACGGGCGGGCGCCGCTGATCCTGGCGGTGCTGGCCTCGCTTGCGGTGGCCGGCTATTCGATGACCGCCGATCCAAAGGACATCGCCGGTCAACTCAGCGCCGACAAGGTGACGCCGACGGCCGACCTTGGCGGCAATGTGCCTGAAGGCGAGTGGCACTTTTATGGCCGCACGCTCTATGGCCAGCGCTATTCGCCGCTCGACCAGATCACTCCGGACAATGTCGCTTCGCTGCAGCCGGCCTGGACCTACCGCACCGGCGACATAAAGGGGCCCGACGACATCGGCGAGACGACCTATCAGGTGACGCCGCTGAAAATCGGCGATGCGCTCTATGTCTGCACGCCGCACAATTTCGCCATCGCCATCGATGCCGCGACCGGCAAGGAGAAATGGCGCTACGATCCCAAGATCAAGCTGGACAAGGACCGCCAGCACCAGACCTGCCGCGGCGTGTCCTATTATGCCGACGCCAAGATCGCCGCCGGCCAGCCCTGCGCGGCGCGCGTCTACCTGCCGACCTCCGATGCGCGGCTGATCGCACTCGACGCCGCCAACGGCCAGGTCTGCCCGTCCTTTGCCGAAGGCGGCACGCTGAACCTGCTGACCGGCATGCCCTATCCCAAGTCGGGCTATTACTACTCGACCTCGGCGCCGCTGATATCGGGTGGCAAGATCATCGTCGGCGGCGCGGTCAACGACAATTATTCGACGGAGGAGCCATCCGGCGTCATCCGCGCCTTCGACGTCGACACAGGCGCTCTGCTGTGGAACTGGGATTCAGGCAATCCGGACCAGACGACGCCGCTGCCAACTGGCCAGACCTACACCAACAACTCGCCCAACATGTGGTCGACGCCGAGCGCCGACGAGAAGCTTGGCCTGCTCTATGTGCCGCTCGGCAACCAGACGCCGGACCAGCTCGGCATGGGCCGAAGCGCCAATGTCGAAAAATTCTCCTCCTCGATCACCGCGCTCGATCTCAACACCGGGCAATTGCGCTGGGTGCGGCAGACCGTGCATCACGACCTCTGGGACATGGATGTTCCGGCACAGCCGACGCTGGTCGATATCACCACGCCCAGTGGCGTCGTGCTGGCGCTGGTCGGGCCGACCAAGCAAGGCGACCTCTATGTACTCGACCGGCGCAGCGGCGAACCGATCGTTCCGGTCAAGGAAGTGCCGGCGCCGGGCGGCGCCATCGAGGGCGACCACGCATCGCCGACGCAGCCGGAATCGGATCTCTCCTTCAACCCGAAGCCGCTGACCGGTGCCGACATGTGGGGCATCACCATGTTCGACCAGCTGGCCTGCCGCATCGAATTGCAGGGCTTGCGCTATGAAGGCCGCTATACGCCGCCCTCCGTGCAGGGTTCGCTGATCTACCCCGGCAATTTCGGTACCTTCAACTGGGGCGGCGTCGCGGTCGATCCGGTACGCCAGGTGATGTTCGGCATGCCGACCTATCTGGCGTTCAAGTCGCAGCTCATTCCGCGCGACCAGGTGCCGCCGCCGGACGAAGGGCGCGGCAGCGAGCAAGGGCTCAACCGCAACGAGGGCGCGCCCTATGCGGTGGTGATGGGACCGTTCCTGTCGCCACTCGGCATTCCATGTCAGGCGCCGCCCTGGGGTTATGTGGCGGGCGTCGATCTCCGAACCGGCGAGATCGTTTACAAGCACCGCAACGGCACCGTCTACGACATGACGCCGCTGCCCTTGCCGTTCAAGGTCGGCGTGCCCGGCATTGGCGGGCCGATGATCACCGCCGGTGGCGTCGCTTTTCTGGGGGCCGCAGTCGACGACTATCTGCGCGCCTATGATCTGACATCAGGCAAGCAACTCTGGAAAGCCAGGCTGCCGGCCGGCGGCCAGTCGACGCCGATGACCTATACGGTCGCCGATGGGCGCCAGTTCGTGGTCATCGTTGCCGGCGGCCACGGCTCGGTCGGCACCAAGCCGGGTGATTATGTGATGGCCTATACACTCCCGAAATAGACGCTCGGACCGCGCTTGCGCGCCTCAAGGCTTTCGTGCCGAAACCAGCAGATAGGATTTTGAGACCGCACCGAAATATCCTGCGATGAGCCGGCAGACGGCGGCGCTGGCAAGCCTGGTGGTGAAGCTCATGGCGCCTTTGCGGTATTCCGACCCTGGCCATGCGACGAGGCTGCGGCGGAAGCCGCCGAGGCACTGATCGGTAGCGTCCTCGACGGCGATATCGGTGAAACCCAAGGCGTCGAACTGCGCCTTGTAGGACGGAATGTCGGCGACGAGATTGGCTTTTGGCACGCCGAGGCGGTCGGAAATTCCGGACGCGAGCCTCCGGAACAGGATGTCGGACAGGACAAGCGCGCCGCCGGGCTTGAGCACGCGATGGGCCTCCGCAAGGAAGGCCGCGCGGGTGTCGAAATGGAAAGCCGCCTCGACGCAGATCACCGCATCGAAGCTCTCGTCGGCAAAGTCGAGCGTGACGGCATCCATCTGCAGCACCGTCGCGCCTGGAGCATTTTGGCGGGCTGTCGCGACTTGAGCGGCCGAGATGTTGATGGCGGTGACCGCCTGCGGCGGATAGGAGAGCAGCAAATGCCTGGTCGAGGCGCCGAGCCCGCAGGCGACGTCCAGGATGGCGCCGCCCTTGCCTGGCAGCCGCGCCAGCAGCGTGTCGACCAACGCTTCGCTGGCCTCGCGCTGCGATGCCGCGCCGGTCGCCCAATAGCCGAAATTGTAGAAGCCGCTTCCGCCATAGTAGCGGCGCTGCTTGCTGCTTTTCATGACCCGGTCATAGATGCGGACCATGTTTTGCTGCGCGGTCATCGGCGGTTCCTATGTTAGCGCTGGAAGCGCGACCAGTTGGCGGAAGCGGCCGCGCGCCTGATCCGTACGGACAGGCTCACCGCGCTCTCGCATGATCACGTCGATGTTGCCAGTTGGCGCCAGTGTTATCCTGCTGCGATAAGCGATCCGCGCGGCGGGCGATAGCTCCACCGAACGCTTCGACAGGATGGTCGCCAG
Organism: Mesorhizobium sp. LjNodule214; assembly: GCF_964252735.1. Classification (NCBI taxonomy): domain Bacteria; kingdom Pseudomonadati; phylum Pseudomonadota; class Alphaproteobacteria; order Hyphomicrobiales; family Phyllobacteriaceae; genus Mesorhizobium; species Mesorhizobium sp. LjNodule214. The sequence continues at coordinate 596,917 of NZ_CAXUPE020000002.1, read as the reverse complement.
GGCGATCTTCATCATCTGCAGGCCGAAGGTGATGCCAGGGCACATATGGCCGCCGGCGCCGAAGACGGGGTACTGGAACGGCGACGGTTTGATCGAGGCCCAGCGTCCCGGATGAAAGCTGTCGGGGTCCGTATAGAGCGAAGCATCGCGGTTGATGGTGAGCGCGCTGATCAGCACGCCTTCGTTCAGGGCGATGGGCTCGCCGCCAAGCATCGTTGCCCGGGTCGCCTTGCGCATCATCAGCGGCACCGGGGGGAAAAGCCGCATCGCCTCCTTTATCGCTGCATCGAGCAATGGCAAGGTCCCGATCCGGTCCATCGTCGCAGGCCTGCCGCCGAGGGCGCCGTCTATCTCGGCCACCAGGCTTGCCATGGCGTTGGGGTGCTGGGTGAGCAGGATCAGCGTCCAGGCCAGCGCATTCTGGCATGTGTCGTAGGCGGCGCCGAAGACGAAGCTGACAATGCCGCCGATCAGCGCGACGGAAGGTGGGCGGCCCGCCTCGTCGGTGTTGTTGACCAGGATCGACAGGATGTCCTGCGCGTCCTTGTCGCCGCGCTTTTCCTCAGCCCAGGCCAGGATGGCGCGTTCCTGCGCCTCGGCTTCTCTAATCCAGCTGAAGAAGGCCGGACCCGGAACGATCCAGCTCGCCCGAATCTGGCGTGCGATCATCTCGGCGATTGGCATGGCGCGTTCGTGGTCGTCGCCGAACAGCAGGCCGATCGCCAGATGCTTGGCCATTGTCTTGGCGGCTTCGGTGAGCGCGAATGGCGTGCCGACCGGCCAGGTTGCGACCTGGTCGGCGGCTATGCGCGCCATTTCCGGGCTCATTGGCATGATTGCCGGGCGCTTGAGCGGTGGCGCGAACAGCTTGCGATAATGCTCGTGACGTTCGCCGCGCAGCCGCGTCATGCCATAGGAGAGCCGGTCCGACGCGTGTCCCCGTTTGCCGCGCGCATTGATCTGTATGTTGCGCCAGGTCTCGGTGTCGGACAGCATGGAGCGGTAGAGACCGGCGTCGGCGACCAAGAAGATGCGGCGCGGCTTTGCCGCGGTCGAATGCGGGTAGTCGACCTGGATGAATGGGCCGAAGGCGCTATGTGCGTTGTGTGCCGCCGCCAGCGGTTCGGCCGCGAAATGGGCCATCAGCCCAAGCGTGCGCCATTTCCCCACCCTGTTTGCCAGCATATCCCACCCAAGCTCGGCATAGCCGCAAGACTACGGCTGTTCCCCCACCTGCACCCTACAGCATCGTCTGCGAAAGTCGGAACCGATTTTCGCAGACGCAACGGGAGAATTGCCGGCCTTGGTTCAGGGTAGCCCAACTGACGTCCGGTTTACTGCGACAACCGCCTCACTGATCCGGGACTGGACCATGCCGGCCTCGACCCTATCTTGCGCAGCGAGGTCATACCGACGAGGAGCCTGCCATGACAAAATCCGCCACCAGCCCCGAAGCCGCCAGGCCAGCCATCACCCAGGCGATGATCGATGCCTATGACGAATACACGCACCTGACGCTCGACCGCCGCCGCTTCATGGAACAGTTGACCAGGCTTGCCGGATCGGGCGCCGCGGCCGCCACGATCGTGCCGCTGCTGGCGGCAAATTCCGCCCAGGCGGCGATCGTGGCCGAGGACGATCCGCGGGTGAAGGGCGAGGACATAACCTATCCCGGCAGCGGCGGCGAGATGAAGGGTTATCAGGTCAAGCCGGCGGACCAGGCCGGCAAGCTCGGCACCGTCATCGTGGTGCATGAGAACAGGGGGCTCAATCCGCATATCAAGGACGTGGCGCGGCGCGTGGCTCTGGACGGGTTCGTGGCGCTGGCGCCGGACTTTTTGTCGCCGCTCGGCGGCACGCCAGGCGACGAGGACAAGGCGCGCGACATGTTCACGAAGCTCGATGCGGCTGGGGTCACCGCCAATGCGGTGGCGACAGTCGCTTATCTCAAGGGCGACAAGGACGGCAACGGCAAGGTTGGCGCGGTCGGCTTCTGCTGGGGCGGTGGTACGGTGAACACGCTCGCTGTCAATTCGCCGGACCTCAGTGCCGGGGTCGCCTATTACGGCATGCAGCCGAAAGCCGAGGACGTGCCGAAGATCAAGGCGGCGCTGCTGCTGCACTATGCGGGGCTGGACGAGCGCATCGACGCCGGCATCGATGCCTACAAGAAGGCGCTCGATGCGGCTCACGTCGAATACACGGTCTACGTCTATGACGGCGTCAATCATGCATTCAACAACGACACCTCGGCGGCGCGCTACGACAAGAAGGCGGCGGATCTGGCCTGGGGACGGACGATTGCTTTCCTGAAGGAGAAGCTCGCGTAGCCGATTACTTTGGCGCCGGTCTGTGCAAGGCGACGCCGGCGACGACCAGCGTGATGCCGAGGCAGTCGGTGAGGCTGGGGATCTGGCGAAGCACGATGACGCCGATCAGTGTCGCTGTGACCGGCAGCAACGACAGCATCAGCGCGAAGCTCGCGCGCGGCAGTCGCGACATGGCGAGTTGGTCGCAGATGTAGGGGATGACCGACGAGCAGATGCCGACGCCGATGGCGGCCAACAGCAGTGGCGGCGACGAAAAGGCCGGCAGCGCGTCGGTGAAACCGATGGGCAGCACCATAAAGAAGGCGATCGCCATGGCCGCGCCAAGCGCAGCGATGCCGCCGCCAGCGCCTGAAGCGGCGATGCGGTGGCCGAGCACGATGTAGCAGACGAACAGCGCGCCGTTGAGGAAGGCCCAAAACAGGCCAACCGGATCATCGGACCATTTGACGTCGATCAGGAGCAAGGTGCCGATGACGGCCACGGCAAGCGCGGCGAGATTGCGCTGGCTGCGCAGGCCGACGAGCGCAACGCCGATGGTGCCGACGAATTCGATCGCCGCCACCAGCGAAATCGGCAAGCGGTCCAGCGCCAGGTAGAACGAACAGTTCATGACCGCCAGGCAGGCGCCGAAGGCCAGAAGCAGCAGCCGTGCCGACCGGTCGGCGCGGGCGAAGACCGACCACGGCCGGGTCAGCGGCGCAAAGACGAGGGCGGCGGTGGCCACGCGCAACCACGCCATGCCGAGCACGCCGACATGCGGGAAAAGCAGCACGGCAAAGGCCGGTCCGAGATAGTGGAACACGGCGCTGACGCCGAACCAGACATGTGGCGGCAGGGAGGCCGCCATCGTGCCGAAGGCAGGGCCGGCGAGGGCAGGGTGCGTGGCTGGAGCTTGCGTTCGATCTTTCATGGGATCAGTATCGCAGGCGGATTTTTCGATTTATATGGATGATGATCGACTTTCTCGATCATGATCTTTCTGGATGCAAGGAGTTTTCCTTGAAACGCCTTCGAAACGAAAATCCCGAGCTCGACGCGGCAGACCTGAAGATCCTGCGGCTACTGGAAAAGGATGCGCGCACCAGCACGGCCGAACTGGCGCGTGCCGTCGGCCTGTCGGCGCCGAGCGTGGCCGAACGCATCAAGCGGCTGCAGGAAAACGGCGTCATCGAGGCCTATACGGTCCGGATCAATCCGGCCGCCCTCGGCATGAAGCTATCGGCATGGCTGCGCATCAGGCCGGTGCCGGGGCAGTTGGCTGTCGTTGCCGACATCATCCGCGACCTACCCGAGATCGCGCAATGCGACCGGGTGACCGGCGAGGACTGCTTCATTGCGCTCGCCCATGTCGGCTCGGTGGCCGAGCTTGAACGGGTGATCGACCGCATCATCCCCTACGCGATGACCAACACCGCGATCATCCAGTCGTCGCCGGTGATAGCGCGTTCGCCCTTAGGAGCGCACAAGCGCTAGGACGTGGACTCGGGCAACAGCGCCTCGATCACGCGCCATTGGAAGTCGGTCAAATCATATCGGCTCATGCGAAGCCTGAATCAGATTCGCCGCAACATGAACAGTCGGAAAGCGTCCTCATTGCGGACATACGGGCCGGCAATTACAAAACTATGAAAGGCAGGACTATGACATGAGTTGGAAGACTGTTTCAGCGTTGATGTTCGCAATTCTCCCATTCTCTGGATGCAGCAACGACCCTGAGTCACCGGAGAACAAGCGTATATACTCTGTTCTCCAGTATCAGGAATCTAAGTTGCGTCAGGAGCATGAACGAGCCCCCTATGTTTATACCAAGCGAGTAATGGACACGGAGATCGATACAATCGCGTTCCCTCTCACGGGAGAGGCGAAAGGGTATGTCGTCTTCTATGCTACTCCTGAAGACGGGAGCTTAATTCGATCGGTTCCGGGGCAATATGACGATATCAGTCTGACGAAGCAGACGCTGGAAGATGTCGTCGATAAGGGCCTCATCTCAAGGCCGCTTGAAATGCATCTTGCGCCACTCGCCGACTGAGCGAATTCATCAAAAGCATCATTTGCGACGTCCGCCTTCCACCCCTCTCAGCCATTCTGCGTTTATGGGTTCACGGGCTAGTAATGACCTGACGCGTTTCGAAATGTAGTTCGTTCCATTGGCCGCTGCTACGACCAGTCACAGTGGGTTTGTTTCTCAAGCGTGCTTGCAAGCAGGACAGCGAAGCTTAACGATGTTAGCGTCAGCAAGCTGCACACGGCTGGTGATCTTGACCATAAGCTTCCTCGAGGCTGGCACTTGTGTGCTGCTTGGACGTCAGGACAAACAGGTTAAATTCACCGATGCCATAGCGGCGCCGGCAAAATCGCCAATTTCATTTACTCTAACCTAGACGTGCCCGCGTTTCATGCGCGCCTGCTTCAGGATGACGCGCCAGCGGATCATGTCGAACGGAATCGGCTCGTTGTTGTTGGCGATATGAAAGATCTCGTTATTGACGTTCTTGAGCGAGCGCCAGAAATCATAGTCGGTGATGCGTGGATCGGCCGCCAGCCTGTCCACCTCGACCTTGATGTCGGTTTTCATGCACGTTCCTCGAACCGCCTTGCCCGCCGCCGGTACCGCAACCCGATGCGTACGTTTTCAAACGCCTCACTGAGTCGTTCAACGACTCAATTGGCTTCTTCACGTTAAAACCTCGGTAAGGTTAACGTGGGCGCCAGGCAGCTTCAAGCAGTCTTGCGGCGAATCCCGATCGAGCGGCCGGCGCGTTCCGGCATCGGCAGCGCGGCATGGGCTGATCGCATCGCTTCCACCTTGGCAAACACGTCGGCCGGGAAGGGCGCCACCTTCGGCCCGGACATGTCGACATGCAGCGACAGCGATTCGGAGGTGGCGGCGAGCCAGCCGTCGACATGGCGGATTTCCTGGTAGACGCGGAGCCGCTTGTCGTCATGGTCGATGAGCTGGAAGGAGACCACGACCTTGTGCTCCAGGTGCAGTTCCTGGACGTAGCAGACATGGACTTCGGCCGTGTAGATGGTCAGCCGCCGCTCCTTGGCGTAGTTCGGCCCCATCCCCATCATCTCGAAGGCGTCGTCCGAGCAGCGGTCGAACAGCACGTTGTAATAGGCCATGTTGAGATGGCCGTTGTAGTCGATCCAGTCCTTCTCGATATCCATGGCCCGAGATACGAAAGGGGCGGGGTTTGGCATCTTGTTTTCCTTCTGGATAGCTGGACAGGGCGTGGCAGGTGAGACTACGCATCCATAGCTGCACAACAAGGGTGGCCGCTGGTCCATTCGCGGAGGAATTCATGGCTCTGAGCGACCTCAATCCGGTCGAGCGCAACGAGGAGGGCATTGCCGCGGTGCTCGGCATCCTCAAGCAGACGCTCGGCGAGCGCTTCCAGACCGGCGAGGCGATCCGCGCCCAGCATGCCCACACCACCACCTATATCCCGACGCAGGCACCTGATGGCGTCGCCTTTGTCGAGACGACTGCAGAAGTGCAGGAGATCGTGCGCGCCTGTGCCACGCACCGCGTGCCGGTGATCGCCTTCGGTGTCGGCTCGTCGCTCGAGGGCCACACCAACGCGCCGGGTGGCGGCATTTCCATCGACACGTCGCGGATGAACCGCATCCTTTCGGTCAATCCGCAGGATCTCGATTGCACCGTCGAGCCCGGCGTGACGCGCGAGGACCTCAACCGGCATCTGCGCGACACTGGCCTGTTCTTCCCGATCGACCCCGGCGCCAATGCCTCGCTCGGCGGCATGGCGGCGACACGGGCGTCGGGCACCAACGCCGTGCGCTACGGCACGATGCGCGAAAATGTGCTGTCGTTGACGGCGGTCATGGCCGATGGCGAGGCGGTGACGACCGGCAAGCGCGCCAAGAAAAGTTCGGCCGGCTACGACCTGACGCGGCTCTTGGTCGGCTCGGAAGGCACGCTTGGCATCATCACCGCGCTGACGCTGAAGCTGCAGGGCATTCCGCAGGCGATCTCCGGCGGCGTCTGCCCGTTTCCCAGCCTGGAAGCGGCCTGCAATGCGGTGATCGCCACCATCCAGATGGGCATTCCGGTGGCGCGCATCGAACTGGTCAACGCGTTGCAGATGCGGGCGATGAAAAATTACTCCAAGCTCGACTATCCGGAGAGCCCTTGTTTGTTCGTCGAATTCCACGGCAGCGATGCGGGCGTCGCCGAGCAGGCGGAGACCTTTGGGATGATCGCCGAGGAGAATGGCGGCGGGCCTTTCCTGTGGACCAGCGTCGCCGAGGAGCGGACGAAACTGTGGAAGGCCAGGCACGATGCCTATTGGTCGTCGCTGACGCTGCGGCCCGGCGCCAAGGGGCTGTCGACCGATGTCTGCGTGCCGATTTCGCGCTTTGCCGAATGCGTCACCGAGACCGAGGCCGATATCGCCGAGATGGGGCTGGTCGCGCCGATCGTCGGCCATGCCGGCGACGGCAATTTCCATGTGCTGGTGCTGATGGATGTCGACAACCCACAGGAGATCGCCTTGGCGGAGAAATTCGTCGCCAGGCTGAACATGCGGGCGATCGCCATGGAAGGCACCTGCACTGGCGAGCACGGCATCGGGCAAGGCAAGATCGGCTTCCTGCGCCACGAACTCGGCCACGGCGTCGACATCATGCGCACGATCAAGCAGGCGCTCGATCCGCTCAACATCATGAACCCGGGCAAGATATTGCCTGGCAAATAGGCAGCAGCGGGTGGCAATCGAATTGCCTCTTTATAGACACGCGGATGCGGGTAGAGTGCGGCTGATTTTCAATCAACCCAATCGGAGCAGATGCTCGCACGCCTGTTCGTGATCTTCGGTGGCCTTTTCGTGCTGGTGCTGTGCGCGGCGCTGGTGGTGCCGCATTTCGTCGACTGGACAGGCTACCGTGCCGATTTCGAGCGCGAGGCGAGCGCCATTCTCGGCCGCAAGGTCACCGTGCAAGGTGACGCCACGGCGAGGTTGCTGCCGTTTCCTTCGGTGACCTTTTCCAATGTCGCGGTTGCCGGCGGTCCAAACGGCCAGCCGGCGATGACCGTCGAGACGTTTTCGATGGATGCGGAGCTGGCGCCGTTCCTGAGCGGCGAGGTGCTGATCTTCGACATGCGGCTGGTGCGGCCGAAGGCGACCATCGATATCGCCGCCGACGGCACAATCGACTGGGCGATGCGGCCGAAGTCACCCTTCAATCAGATATCGATCGAGAAGCTGACGGTGACCGAGGGAGAGGTCGCGCTACGCCATGCCGCCGGCGGGCGCGATCATCTGATTTCCGAGATCAACTCGACCATCTCGGCCAAGTCGCTCGCCGGGCCATGGCGGATGGACGGTTCGCTGCGCTTCGACGGCCTGCGCACGGAGGTCATCGCGTCGACCGGCAAGGCGGAGGGCAATGGGCAGATGCGGCTGCGGCTCAAGGCCGATCCGGACGCCTATCCGCTGGTCATCGAGACCGACGGCAATGCCGGCATCGTCAAGGGCGCTGCGGTGTATTCGGGTCAGTTCAGGATATCGGCTGTCGACAAAAAAGGCTCCGACAAGAATGATGCCGACAAGAAACCGGCCGAGCCGCGTGGCACCGACGGCGAGACGGTGAAGGTCTCAACCGGCAAGCCGGATCCCGGCTTCCGGCTGAACGGCAAGTTCTCGCTCGATCACCACAAACTTTCTTTCGATGAGTTCCGCTTCGAGACCGGGCCGCTCGACAATCCCTATACCGCCGACGGCAAGGCTTCGGTCGATCTCGGGATCGATCCGCGCTTCTCGGTCGAAGCCAATGGCGCGCAGGTGCAGTTCGACGAGGCCGTGGGTGCGGCGGGTGCCGGGCTGACGTTGTCGCAGCGGGTCGACGCGCTGGAGCGGGCGCTGCTGCAAATGCCAAAGCCGACCATACCAGGCACCGTCGAGGTCAAGCTGCCGGCGGTGGTGGCTGGTGACACCACAGTGCGCGACGTCCATCTGTCGGCCGAGCCGACCGATGGCGGCTGGTCGGTGAAGTCGCTGGCCGCGACGCTGCCCGGCCGCGCCACGCTGGAGGCGAACGGCATGCTCAGCGTCCAGGATCATTTCGGTTTCACAGGCTCGCTGCTGCTCGCCGTGGCGCAGCCTTCGGGCTTTGCCGCCTGGCTGTCGAAGGATGTCGACGAGGCGATCCGCCGGCTGCCCGCCGCCGGCTTCAAGGCCAAGGTCGATCTCAGCGAGAAGCGCCAGGCGTTCAGCGATCTCGAACTGATCCTGGGCAAGGCGAAGTTTTCCGGCCGCATCGATTCCAGCCAGCCCGACGACGCCAGGCCGTCGGTGCTGATGCGGCTGGAGGGTGGCGAGCTCGACGTCGACGGGCTGACGGCCTTCGCCTCGATCTTCGTCAGCGACAAGGGTGCCAACCGCTTTTCAGACCGCGATCTCGATTTCCAGATCAAGGCCGGGCCGGTCAGCGCCGGCGGCCTGACCGCCGACACGGTCGATACGGCGCTGAGGCTGCGCCAGGGCCTGCTTGAAATCGATAGGCTGTCGGTGGGCGGCCTTGCCGGCGCCTCGATCAGCGCCACCGGCCGGATCAAGGATTTCCCGGCGAGCCCGACCGGCAAGCTCGACGCCTCGGTGGTCGCCGTCGATCTGAAGCCGCTGGTCGATGTCGCCACGCAGCACTATCCTGGCAATGAGGTGCTGAAGGGCCTGGCGGCCCGTGCGGCCGCCTATCCCGAGCTGTTCCAGGACGCCCGCATCGATCTGGTGACGAGTGCCGCGGACAATGGCGACGGCACGACGGGACTGGCGGTGAGCGCGCAGGGCAAGGCCGGCGGCTCGGCCTTTTCGGCATCGCTTTCCGGCAAGGGGGCGGCCGACAAGCTTCTCGAGGCGCCGGTGATGCTGACATTCAATGCCAGGAATGGCGACGCCACGGCACTGCTCGCGCTTTATGGCTTGCCGGCGCTACCGCTTGGCATGCTTGGCCAGGCAACCACCGATATCTCGGCGAAAGGCACGTTTGGCGGTGGCCTTGCGACGAGCTTCAACCTCACGGGTGATGATTTCAGGGCGGCGTTCGAAGGAACGGTTGCCGAGACGCCGCAGGGAGCGACCGCAAAGGGCAAGATCAGCCTCGACGCCGCCGACATCGAACCGTGGCTGATGACGACGGGCATCGGATTGCCAGGCATGGGCACCGGCATGTCGGCATCGCTGACGTCACAGGCCGACTATGGCAATGGTCTGCTGGTGCTGGACGAGCTCAGCGGTGCCCTCAACGAAGCGGCGGTTTCAGGCGACGTCAATGTCGACGTGAAGGACGGGGTGCCGCATCTGGCCGGGGCGCTGGTGCTCGACGAACTTGACCTCGACCCGATGGCGGTGGCGCTGTTCGGTGACCAGTCCTTCCTTGCCGACAGGAGTGCCTGGCCGACGGCGCCGTTCAGCCAGAAGTCCAACCTGCCGTTCACCGCCGATCTCGACCTTACCACCGCGGCACTTGCCGCCGGCCCGTTCGCCACCGCCTATGACGCAGCGCTGTCGCTGAAGCTCGACCAGGAGGGCATGCGCGTTTCCGATCTCAAGGCCAAGCTCTTCGGCGGCGCGCTGACCGGCCTGTTCGAACTGAAGAACAATGACGGCACCGGGCTTTTCTCCGGCCAGATGAAACTTGCCGGCGGCGATCTCTCGGCCGTGCTGCCGGGGGGCGGCTTGAGCGGCAGCGGCGATGTCTCGACGACGCTGTCGACCAGCGGCAAATCGGTCGATGCCATGGTGGCGGCGCTGTCCGGCTCCGGCACGGCAGCGCTGAAGGGCCTCGAAATCGCCGGCGTCAATCCCGATGCCTTCGGCGCCTTCATCGCCAAGGCCGATGCGATCGGGCGCGATATCGATGCGGCCAAGACCGCCGGCTTCGCGCATGAGATTGCCGCCGACGGCAGTTTTGCGGCGGGTGACACCGACATTGCCTTCACGCTTGCCGGCGGCATTCTGCGGGCGCCGCCGATCAGTCTCGAAAATCCGGCGGGGACACTATCCGCCGACATCTCCGCGGATCTGAACGCCAGCACCGTCGACGCAAGAGGGTCGATCATCTATCGACCCGGTGACGAGGCGCTGGTCGGCTCCGACCCGGCAGTGAACTTCAGCGTCGAGGGTCCGCTCGGCGCCGCCAAGCGCCAGTTCGACAGCGAACCGTTGGCGCAGTTCCTGACGCAGCGCGCGCTGGAGAAGGAGCAGCAGCGGGTCGAAGCGATGCAGGCGGCGCTGCTGGAGAAGCAGCGGCTGCGGCGCGAGGTGCGCTACTACGCCGCCCTGCAGACCGAACGCGACAGGGCAGCTGAGGAATTGCGGCGGCAAGAGGAAGAGGCACGGCTGCAGGCCGAGGCCAAGGCAAAGGCTGAAGCCGAGGCAAAAGCTCAGGCCGAAGCCGAAGCACAAGCCAAGGCGGAGGCTGACGCCAAGGCGCAAGCCGAAGCGGATGCCAAAGCCAAGGCCGATGCCGAAGCCCAAGCCCAAGCTGAGGCGGACGCGAAAGCCAAGGCCGATGCCGATGCGAAGGCCAAGGCGGAGCAACAGGCAGCCGAGGACGCGGCGAAGGTACAGGCCGCGCAGCAGGAACGCCGGAAAGCGGAGGAGGCGACGCGGATCGCTTCGGAAGAAAAGGCCAGGCTCGAAGCCAAACGCAAGGCCGCCGAGCAGGCGTCAAAGGTCGACCGCTCACTTCCCGGCGTCAATGACAATTCGGCCCCAGCGACACCGAAGCCCAAGGCCAATCCGTTCACGATCGACAATCTGCTGAAGTCGCTGGATGGTGGATGAAGCGGTTCAGCTTTGGATGGAATTGCCGACCCGCTCTAACTCTTTGTTTTAAGGCGAACCGCTCATCCCTCGCTTCGCCCAATCCAGCACATGGAGCCTGAGCGCCGAGGAGAGGTTGGCGTCACGGGGGCGGGTTTCGTCGATTTCGGCGACCAAAGCGGCAAGCGTCAGTTTGCGGGTCGCGGCGATGGCGACGAGATCGTCATAAAAAGGCTTTTCGAGCGAATAGCTGGTGCGGTGGCCGCGGATTGTCACCGAGCGTTTTTCGACCGGGCTCACGTGAACGCGCTCACTTGTCGTCGCGATTGCCGGGTGTTTCGCGGTGATGGCCGGCGATGAATTTCTCGGCCTTGTCGGCGGTCAACCGGTCACGCTGTCGATCGACCTTGGAACGGCCGTACAGCGCCCGGTTCTGCTCGGCCAGCCTTTCCTTCTCGGTCCGCGCTTTCTGTTTGCGGGCCTGGCGGAGATTGACGACGTCGCCCATGTCGCGCCGCCTTTCGGATCACTTCTTGCGGAAGGCGTCGAGGGATACGACGTCGGCGCCCTTGCCGGCGGCATCAGCCGCAGCAGGCTTCTTCTCGGCCTCGGCTGCAGCCTTTTTCTTCGACTCGGGCTTCTTCTCGACCACGGCGAGCGGTTCGGGAGCCGGTGCCGTCGGCTCGTCCTCTGCCGCACCATCCGTCTTGACGTCGAATTCGAGTTCGAAATTGACGGACGGATCATAGAAACCGCGCACGGCGGAGAAGGGGATCTCGAGTTTTTCGGGCACGTCGGAGAAAGATAGACCGACCTCGAAGCCGGTGTCGGTCACTTTCAGGTCCCAGTACTGGAACTGGATGACGATGGTCATCTGCTCGGGATAGCGCTCGCGCAGTCGCGAAGACACGCGCACGCCGGGCGCGCCGGTGAGGAACGTGATGAAGAAATGATGGTTGCCGGGAAGGCCGGTGCGCGCGACTTCGGCCAGGACCTTGCGCATGACGCCGCGCAACGCCTCCTGGGCCAGAATGTCGTAGCGGATGTGGTCGTCGGCCATGTGGCGATCAGGTTCCGTTGAATCGTCCGCCTAGCTGTAATCAAGCTTGAGCGCGGCGTAAACCGGATATAGATCGCAGCGGCCTCGAAGCGAAGGCCATTGGCGACGATTTGACGGCTCAGGCGCTGACGAGCGCGCTTCTTTTGGCTGGGTGGCTCGCACTCTTCTGTTTGCCGAAGGCGCTGAGGAAGGTGCGCACGCCGTTGGTGGCGGACTGAAGCACCTCTTCGTCCTCAGGCATGCCACCGAGCATGAAGGTTATCTGCAACTCGGCGTTGATCAGCGCGAGAAACTGGCGTGCCGCCACGTCGGGATCCTCAATCGCGAGGTGACCGGCATAGGCGAGACGGGCGAAGCGGGCGGCGAGCGCCGACCAGGTCCGGCCCGGTCCCTGTTCGCGCCATTCGGCAAAGAGCTCGGGATAGCGCTCGCCCTCGGTCTGGATCAGCTTGCGCAGGAACCTGCCGTCACGGTTGCAGATACAATTGCGGTTCATGCGCATGGCGAAGCCGATCAGATCGGCTTCGATGTCGCCGGGCTGGTCGGGAAAGGTGGCGATGGTGGCGAAGATGCCGGCGTTGCAGCGCTCGGTGAGGTCGCGGACCACGGCGACGAAGAGCTTTTCCTTGTCGCCATGGTGGTTGTAGACGGTCTGCCGCGACACGCCGGCTTCGGCCGCGATCAGGTCGATATTGGCGCCGGCAAAGCCCTCGCGGCAAAAGACCGAGGCAGCAGCCTCGACAACCGAAATGCGTTTTGCCTCGTGGCTGCGTGGCGGGAAAGTGTCAGGAGAAACGCCGAGCTTCATAAAAATCTATATAGCGGTGATTGACGAATTAGACAAGAGTGTCTAATTTTGTGGACATAACATAAGGACATTTCGCGCCTGAGAGACGAATGAATTCGCTCTAGAGACGAACGAGTTCGCTCTGAGGTGTCGGAGTGTCACGGGATGGAACGTCCTGGGGTTAGACGCCGGGTTCTCGGCGGCAACCAGATTCGAAAGAAGCCTTTATCATGAGTCCCAAATTCCTCCGCATCGCGGTCGTGCTTGGCCTGTTGTCCGCCATCGGCCCGTTCGCCATCGACATGTACCTCCCGGCGCTGCCTTCGATCGGCGAGGATTTGCACGCCGGCACTTCGGCCGTGCAGATGAGCCTGCTGATCTTCTTCCTGTCGATGGGCTTTGGTCAGATCCTGGTCGGGCCGATCTCCGACATGGTCGGGCGCAAGCTGCCGCTCTATGGCGGCCTTGCGCTGTTCATGGTCGGCGGCGTCGGCTCGGCACTGGCGCCCTCGATCGAGTGGCTGATCGCCTTCCGTTTCCTGCAAGGGCTCGGCGCCAGCGCCGGCATGGCGGTGCCGCGTGCTATCGTGCGCGACCTGCACACCGGCAACGAAGCCGCCAAGCTGATGTCCCTGCTGATGCTGGTGTTTTCGGTGTCGCCGATCCTGGCGCCGCTGACCGGCAGCCAGATCATCGAGACGTTCGGCTGGCGCGCCGTGTTCTGGACGGTGACCGGCGCGGCAGCACTCGCCACCATCCTGCTCGCGACTTCGCTTAAGGAGACACGCCCGGTCGAAGAGCGCGCCGGCTCCTCCTTCGGCACCGCTCTTTCCGGTTACCGCTTCCTGATGGGCGACCGCAACTTCCTTGGCCTGGTGGCGATCGCCGGCTTCGGCATTGCGAGCTTCTTCGTCTATCTGTCGAGCTCGTCCTTCATCCTGATCGACCATTACGGGCTGTCGCCTTCGGTCTACAGCGTGTTCTTCTCGATCAATGCGGTCGCCTTCATCGGCATGTCGCAGATGACCGGAATGCTGGCCGAGCGGTTTGGTCTTAGGCGCGTCGTGCGTGTCGCGGTGACCGGCTATGCAACGACCATGGTCTTGCTGTTCGCCATCATGGCGACGGGTGTCGACCGGCTCGACGTGATGGCGGCGCTGCTGTTCGTCGGCTACGGCTTCCTCGGCCTGGTCATCCCGACGACGTCGGTGCTGGCCATGGAGGAGCATGGCGAGATCGCCGGCACGGCCTCGGCGCTGATGGGCACGCTGCACTTTGCCATCGGCGCTCTTGCCATGGGCGTCGCCGGCCTGTTCTTCGACGGCACGCCGCTGCCGATGGTGGCCGGCATCACGCTCTGCGCGGTGATCTCGTTCACATTGGCAAAGGTCACGCTCGGCCGTTCGCGCGAAGCCGTCGAGGCACCGGCGGAATAACTGACATCCATGGAAACAAAGAGGCCGGGTCATTCCCGGCCTTTTTTGCGCCTGTCGCAGCAGTGTCTCATTCTGGCGCCAGGCGTGCGAAAGCCAAGCCAGAAAGGCCTTTGAGATGCATGTGCTGAGGGAGCGAAGTGGAGGTTTCTGTTGCCAGGTACCTCCGAACCCCGCCTAGAAGTGCGAACCTCTAGGGCTTGATTTGAAGCGTTCGCACTGCATTAAGCAGCGAGACGAGCTTCCGCATAGTTGTCGTTGGCAACTATAAGTTTAGCCCGATGACGGTGGTACAATGCCGGGCAAAAGTACGATCTTTACACCTTCGTCGATCCTATTTCGCCCCCAGCAAAAGCCGCTCTTTCGAAAGAGCGGTTTTTGGTGGAGGCGCCGGGTACCGCCCCCGGGTCCGAACGGCTTATTTCATCGCCCATTTATCGCCATAGTCGGTCAAGCCGACAAAACGAATATAGGGGCCGATCGTGGAAAATGAAAGGCCGCAATGTCCTTTCGTGCATGTGTCAAATTGGATCGTTGAGGGTTGACTTGCTTGCGCGCTCAACCGAAGCTTCCGAGCGGTGAGGAGTTTCAGCCTAGCGCACAAGTTGTTTCAGCGCGCCACAACCCTCATCGACCGGATCCGTGGCGCCGACGAGGGGAATTTTTCATGGCCGACTATCTCGCAGACGTGAAGAAGTACGACGCCGGCGCCAGCGCTGATGCGGTCGACAAGATCGTGAAGCATCTGGGCATTGCGCTGCGCAACCGGGATTCTTCGCTGGTGTCCTGCGCCGATCCCAAGGAACTGGAACGCGTCAGGGAGAACTGGGCCGCGAAGAAGCTCGGCGTCGCCGACGCCAGCAAAGCCGACGCATCGATCGAAAAGACCTGCAAGGCGATGGCCGCCGACAACACCAAGAGCCGGGTGACCTTCTACTATCTGGTCGCGAAAGATCTGGGCAAGCTCGGCGCCCTCTGATCGGTCACGCGTCAAATTGTGAAGGTTGGCGTCGCAGGGAAATCGCTTCAGTTTGAAGTTGCACCTCACCGGGCGCCGGCGCTCCCCTCATTGCCCTGCCGGGCATTTCTCCCCGTATAGTGACGGGGAGAAATGGGCTGGCTGCAATGCTGGCGTCCTACTTGCAACGCTGGTGCTTTGCGAAACCGTCGATGAGAGCGCCCCTCTCCCCGTCACTATACGGGGAGAGGATGCCGGCAGGCAGGTGAGGGGCAGCGCTGACGCCCACTGAAATGATGGGAGCAGCGACGCTTGTGCCGTTCTGGTGTGTTCGACAGGCTGTCTGGCGGCTATAATGCGTGCAATCCCGAATCGAGGCCAAGCTGATGCGCCAGTATCTCGACCTGTTGAAGCATGTGCTGGAAAACGGCGTCGATCGCGGCGACCGCACCGGCACGGGTACGCGTGGAGTGTTCGGCCACCAGATGCGCTTCGACCTCTTGCGCGGCTTTCCTGTCACCACCACCAAGAAGCTGCATCTGAAGTCGATCATCCATGAGCTTCTGTGGTTCCTGGCCGGCGACACCAATATCAAATACCTCAACGATAACGGCGTCTCCATCTGGGACGAATGGGCCGATGAGAATGGCGATCTCGGCCCGGTCTACGGCAAGCAGTGGCGCTCGTGGCCGAACGGCCATGGCGGCGAGATCGACCAGATTACGAATCTTCTGAAGGAGATACGCAAGAATCCTAATTCGCGCAGGCTGATCGTTTCGGCGTGGAACCCGGCCGAGGTGGAAGCGATGGCGCTGCCGCCCTGCCACTGCCTGTTCCAGTTCTACGTCTCGGAGGGCAGGCTCTCCTGCCAGCTCTACCAGCGTTCGGCCGATATCTTCCTCGGCGTTCCCTTCAATATCGCCTCCTATGCGCTGCTGACGTTGATGGTGGCGCAGGTGACGGGGCTGAAGCCCGGCGATTTCGTTCATACGCTCGGCGATGCGCATCTTTATTCGAACCATTTCGAACAGGCGCGCGAACAGTTGCAGCGCACGCCCAAGGCGCTGCCGACGATGTGGATCAATCCGGAGGTCAAGGACCTCTTCGCCTTCCGCTTCGAAGACTTCCGGCTGGAGAACTACTTCGCCGATGCGTCGATCAAGGCGCCGATCGCCGTCTAAGTATGTTGATATTCAGGTGATGCCGGCCTGCAAATGGCGACTTCCTGCGCTTCCGGTGCTCACGTACGAAAAGTACGCTCCGCTCCGGTTCTCGGAAGCCACCATTTTCGACTCGGCCTGACCTGAATCTCAACACACCTTAGGTCGCAATGTCGGGATACAGTCGCAGTCAGTCGATGCCGACCATGACGTCGGACGCCTTGATCACGGCATAGGCCTGCTTGCCTCTTTCGAGCTTGAGATCGTCCACAGCTTCGTTGGTGATCGAAGCGGTGACAACGGCGCCGCCGATGTCGATGCGGACATGCGAAGTGGTGGCTCCCTTGACGATCTCGATGATCGTTCCCTTGAGAGTGTTGCGGGCGCTGATCTTCACAGGAGGCTCCGTCGCTCTATCCGGTAAAGGTCATCGTAGGCCGAGAAACCCCCGGCATACAATGCCGTAGCCCGCAAAAGGCCTTTCCTTGTTATATTCATCCGGATATATCGACTGCAGCCTTTCAGCCGAACGGATTTTCAAACCCTGGGAGAATTTTCATGCTTGATTTCGGGTTGAAGGCAATCGCCATCGGCGGGCTGACGGCAACTTTGATGGCTGCGGTGCCGGCGGCTCACGCGGAAGACAAGGTCATCGTGTTTGCCGCGGCCAGCCTCAAGGGCGGCCTCGATGCCGTCAACAGGGCCTGCGCGGCCGATGTCGGCGAAGCGGCGACCATTTCCTATGCGGCAAGTTCGGCGCTGGCCAAGCAGATCGAGGGCGGCGCGCCGGCCGATGTCTTCATCTCGGCCGACCTCGACTGGATGAAGTATCTCTCCGACAAGAAGCTGACCAAGCCCGACACCGAAGTGAAGCTGCTCGGCAACCAGATCGTGCTGGTGGCGCCGAAGGATTCCAAGGCCGAGACCAAGATCGAAAAAGGTTTTGATCTCGCCAGGCTGATCGGCGACGGCAGGCTCGCCATGGGCGATATCAAGGCGGTGCCGGCCGGCAAGTATGGCAAGGCCGCGCTTGAATCACTCGGCGTGTGGTCCTCGGTCGAGGGCAAGGTGGCGCAGGCCGAGAACGTGCGGGCGGCACTCAAGCTGGTCTCGACCGGCGAGGCAGTGCTCGGCATTGTCTACGCCACCGACGCGCATGCCGACAAGGGCGTCAAGGTGGTCGGCACCTTCCCCGAGGATTCGCACCCGCCGATCGTCTATCCGGTTGCCCAGACCGCGGATTCGAAGGACAAGGACACACCGGCCTTCCTGAAATGCCTTGAGTCCGCCAAGGCGGCCGAGCTTTTCAAGGCGCAGGGTTTCACCATCCTGGCGCCGAGCAACTGAGGCACGACACCAAGGCATGAACTGGCTGCTGGACCTCACTCCCGACGAATGGAATGCGGTCCGGCTGTCGATCAAGGTGGCGACGGTGGCGATGATCGCGAGCCTGCCGCCCGGCATATTGATCGCGCTGGTGCTGGCGCGCGGCCAGTTCTGGGGCAAGACCCTGCTCAATGGGCTGGTCCACCTGCCGCTGATCCTGCCGCCGGTGGTGACCGGCTATTTGCTGCTTTTGACCTTCGGCAGGCGCGGTCCGGCCGGCGCATTCATGGCCGAGCATTTCGGCATTGTGTTTTCCTTTCGCTGGACGGGCGCAGCACTCGCCTGCGGCATCATGGGTTTTCCCTTGATGGTGCGGGCGATCCGACTGTCGGTCGAGGCGGTCGATCGCAGGATGGAAGCGGCGGCCGGCACGCTCGGCGCCAACCCGCTTTGGGTGTTCGCCACCATCACGCTGCCGCTGATCCTGCCCGGGCTGATCGCAGGCGCCATCCTCTCCTTTGCCAAGGCGATGGGCGAGTTCGGCGCCACGATCACCTTCGTCTCCAACATCCCCAATGAAACGCAGACGCTGCCGTCGGCGATCTACACCTTCACCCAGGTGCCAGGCGGCGATGAAGGCGCGCTCAGGCTGACGCTGATTTCGATCGTCATCTCGATGGCGGCGCTTGTCGCCTCGGAGGTGCTGGCACGGCGCGTCGGCCGGCGGATGGACATCGAATGACGGTCCTGGTCGACATCAGCCACCGGCTCGGCGCTTTCGCGGTCGACGCCAGTTTCGAGAGTGCCGGCCGGCTGACGGCCCTATTTGGGCCGTCAGGTTCCGGCAAGACGACGCTGATCAACCTGATCGCCGGACTGATCCGGCCCGACAGGGGCCGGATCGCGGTCGACGGCCGTGTGCTGGTCGACACCGATGCGGGCCTCTTCGTGCCGAAGCACAAGCGGCGCATCGGCATGGTGTTCCAGGATGCGCGGTTGTTTCCGCATATGAGCGTGGCCAGCAATCTGCGCTATGGCCGCTGGTTCACGCCGGCAGCGGAGCGCTATGCGGACTTCAATGCGGTGGTCGAGTTGCTCGGCATCGGCCATCTGCTCGACCGGCGGCCGGCAAAGCTGTCGGGCGGCGAAAAGCAGCGCGTGGCGATCGGCCGGGCGCTCCTTGCAAGCCCGAAATTGCTTTTGATGGACGAGCCGCTGGCTTCGCTGGACGAGGCGCGCAAGGCCGAGATCCTGCCCTATATCGAACGACTGCGCGACGAGACGAAGATCCCGATCGTCTATGTCAGCCATTCCGTCGCCGAAGTGGCGCGGCTGGCCAGCGACGTTGTGGTGCTGGCGCAAGGCCAGGTCGCGGCCTCAGGAGCGACCGGAGCAATCATGCAGCGGCTCGACCTTTTGCCCGCCGAAGAGCGCGGCGAGGGCGGTGCGGTGCTGGACACCAAGGTGCTGCGCCACGATGAGGCCTTCGGCATGAGCGTGCTTGGCTCGTTGGCGGGCGAGGTCCGTGTGCCGCGCCTGGCGGTGCCGGTCGGGGCGCCGGTCCGCATCCGCATTCGTGCCCGCGACGTCATGATTGCCACCGAACCGCCGGTTGGCCTCAGCGCGCTCAACATATTGCCGGGAACGATCGTGGCCGTCAGGCCGGGCATGGGGCCTACGGTGGAAATCGCTATCGATTGCAATGGCGCAATCGTGCTGGCGCGCATCACCGAGCAGTCGAAACACACGCTGCGGCTCAGGCTTGGCGGCAAGGTCTTTGCCGTGATCAAGACGGTGAGCTTCGACAGCGCGACCACCGGCGCCGGGCTGCCGATCGAGGCCGATGGGTGACCAAAGGACAATATCGCTATGTTGCTTTGGAATAGCGATATGGCCGCAGAAGGGCTAGTCTGGACGTGACAGCGGAGAACAGGACATGCCGTCGCTGAGTTTGCGCATAAACCTCGATCCGGATGGGCGCGTCGGGCCCGGCAAGATCGAGCTTCTGGAGCAGATCGCCGCCTTCGGCTCGATCTCGGCCGCGGCACGCCGCATGGAGATGTCCTACAAACATGCCTGGGATCTGGTCGAGGACATGAACCGGGTGTTCGGCAAGCCACTGGTGGCGGCGCAGACCGGCGGCAGGAAGGGCGGTGGCGCGCAGCTGACCGCGGTAGGGCTGGCGGTCGTCAGCCGCTTCCGGGCGATAGAGCGGGCGGCGACATCGGCTGCGGCGACGCATATGGAGGCGCTGCAGGCGGAAATCGACGCGGGCTGAATGGCCTGCAGGGGGCAGGTGAGGGGTGACCCGAAGGGCACCCCTCGTCCGACATTACTCCGAGAGCGTGAACGGAGCGGTGTACTTGTCGACATTGTCCTTGGTGATGAGCAGGCAGTCGAAGAGCTGCTTCTCGGTCGCAGCTCCGGTCTTGCCGGTCTTGATGAAGGAATCGGCCTGCTGCACGGCCTTGGCCGAGTAGACGGCCACCGGCTGCAGCACCGTATATTGCAGGTCGCCCGCCTTGATGGCGGCGACGGCGTCCGGCGAACCGTCGAAGCCGCCGACCTTGATGCTCGACAGCTTTCCGGCTTCCTTCAGCGCGGCGATCGCGCCGAGCGCCATTTCGTCATTGCCGCTGGTCACGCCGATGATGTCGGGGTGGGCCTGCAGCAGGCTCTGCATCTTGTCGTGGCCCTGGGTGCGGTCCCAGTTGGCGACTTCGGAGCCGACCTTCTTGAGATCGGGATACTGGCTGATCACGGTCTCGTAGCCGTTCGAGCGCGTGGCGGCATTGTTGTCGGAGGGCGCACCCAGCAGTTCGACAAAATTGCCCTTCTCGCCGATATCGGTCACCCATTGCTGGCCGCCGAGTGCAGCACCCTGTGCGTTGTTCGAGACGAGCTGCGCCTTGGCGAGACCTTCCTGGTTGATCTCGGCATTGACGAGGAAGACCGGGATGTTGGCGGCGATCGCCTTCTTCACCGCGCCGATCGAGCCGCTGGCGTCAGCGGGGTCGAGGATGATCGCCACGGACTTGTTGGTGATCGCGGTGTCGATCAGCTTGCTCTCGGTGTTGGTGTCGGCCTTCGAGGCGCCGACGGTCGCGGTGTAGCCAAGCTTTTCGGCTTCGGCCTTGGCGACGTTGCCTTCGGTGAGCCAGTAGGGGTTGGCGGGATCGATGACGATGATCGAGATCAGGCCTTCGGCCGATGCCGCGGTTACCGATCCGGCGAGGATCGGGGCGGCGAAGGCGAGCGTCGAGAGCATCAGAATTCGGGCACTGCGATACATGGAGTTCCTCCTTTGGTTGGCAATCGTGCCGGTCAACCGGCAGTCTTCTCGAGAGCGGGATCGGCCGTTTGGGCCTTGTCCTTTTGTGGAGAAGTTGGGGGGCTGCCGGCCGAGCTCGGGAGCTTGACGCGGCGGCGATACTGGATGGCGTTGAGCAGCACCGCCAACACGATGACCGCGCCGGTGAACACTGTCTGCCAGTAGGCGGAGACGCCGATGATGACGAGGCCGTCGGACAGGAAGCCGATGACGAAGGCGCCGACCAGCGTGCCGCGGATATTGCCGCGGCCACCGGTGAGCGCGGCGCCGCCGATGACGACGGCCGCAATGGCGGTGAGCTCGTATGAGGTGCCGGCGGTCGGTCCGGCCGAGGTCAGTTCGGACGACAGGATGAGGCCTGCCACCGAAGCGCAAATGCCGGAGAGCATGTAGACCGAGACCTGCACTCGCTTGACCGGCACGCCGGAGAGTTCGGCGGCACGCTCATTGCCGCCGGAGGCATAGAGCCAGCGGCCGAAGGCGGTGCGGTTGAGGATGATGCTGCCGATGAGGGCGATGACGGCCATGACCAGCACGCCGACGGGGATGTCGAGCAGTCGGTTGAAGCCCAGCCACTCGAAGCCTGTGTTGCCGAGCTCCGGCTTGCCGCCGAGATCGTTGTAGGTGAGGCCGTTGGTCATCAAAAGTGCGGCGCCGCGCACCACGTAGAGCATGCCGAGCGTGGCGACGAAGGCCGGCACCTTAAGCCAGGCGATGAGCACGCCGTTGACCAGGCCGACGAGCGCGCCAAGCACGCATACCAGCACCGCGACGACCCAGACCGGCGGGTAGAGGATGACGCCGAGCGCGGTCAGCTGGACGCCCTGCATGAAGAAACCGGCGACCACGCCGGAGAAGCCGAGCGTCGAGCCGACCGAGAGGTCGATGCCGCCATTGAGGATGACCAGCAGCATGCCGACCGCCAGGATGCCGAAGATGGCGACATGCGAGGCCATGGTCAGGAAATTGGCGACCGAGAAGTAATAGGGGGACAACAACGAGAAGACGATGATGATGGCGATCAGTGCGAAGAAGGCGCGGCCCTCCAGCAGCAGCTTGGCCAGACTGAAACCGTCGCCCGATGCCCTCGGACGGGAGCGGCTGCGATCGGGGCTAGCGTCGGTCACGGTGATGGCTCCTGTGTTCTTCATGGTCGGAGACCACGGCCTCGCCGGAAGCGGCCATGATCTCCTCCTTCGTGGCGTCGGCGCCGAACTCGGCCGAGATCCTGCCGCGACGCATGACGATGATGCGGTGCGCGATGCTCAGGCACTCGGTGACTTCCGAGGTCGAGAACACGACGGCGAGACCACGTGCTGCGCGCTCGCTGAGCAGCCGGAACACTTCCGCCTTGGCGCCGATGTCAATGCCGCGGCTGGGTTCGTCCAGCAGCATGACCTTGGGGCTGGTGGTCAGCATCTTGCCGATGACCACCTTCTGCTGGTTGCCGCCGGACAGCGATCCGATCGGCGCGCCGCCGCCCGCCGTCTTGACGCGCACGTCGCGGATGGAGCCATCCACCAGCGACCGCTCTTGCGAGCGGGACAGGAACATCCCCTTGACGAAGGCGCCGATGCTGGCGAGCGACAGGTTCGCACCGACCGACATCGTCTGGACGAGACCGTCGCGCTGGCGGTCTTCGGGCACCAGCACCAGCCCTCTGGCAATGCGCTCGGCTATGCTGAGGCGGGAGATGTTATTGCCTTCGAGCAGGATGCGTCCGCCAGCGGCTGACAGGCGCCCGGCAATGCATTCGAGCAATTCCGTGCGTCCGGCGCCCATCAGCCCGTAGATGCAGACGATCTCGCCGCTGCGGACATCGAGCGACAGCCTGTCGACGACCAGGCGTTCCGAACTCGAAACATCGGCGACGCTGACTTCGTCGACCGACAGGGCAATCTCGCCGAAGGCATGGTCGGTGGGCGGGGTACCGAGGTCGAAATTCTCGCCCACCATGTTGCGGACGATCCATTCGAGATTGATGTGCCTGGCATTGGCAGTCGCGGTGATCGATCCGTCCCGCAGCACCACGGCGTAGTCGGTGATCTGCAGCGCTTCTTCGAGGTGGTGCGAGATGTAAACGATCGAGACGCCGCGCGCCGTCAGGTCGCGGATCACCTTGAACAGCACTTCCACCTCGGTCGCGCTCAGCGCCGAAGTCGGCTCGTCCATGATCAGGATGCGGGAGTCGACCGATAGCGCGCGGGCGATCTCGACGATCTGCTGCTGCCCCAGGCGCAGGTCCTGCACCAGCGTCAGCGGATCGATGTCTTCCTCGAGGTCGGCCATCAGCTGTCGCGTCTGGCGGGCCTCCTCGGCGAAATCGACGCCGGTTGCGCCGGGTATCTCCCGGCCCATGAAGATGTTGTCGCGCACGCTCAGATTGGGGGCGAGGCTGAGCTCCTGATGGATGATCGAGATGCCGCGGTCGCGGGCATCGGAAGACGAGGAGAAGGTGACGGACTGGCCGTCGAGCTCGATACTTCCAGATGTCGGCGTCGTCACGCCGGACAGGATTTTCATCAATGTCGATTTGCCGGCGCCGTTCTCGCCGAACAGCGTCGTGACCTTGCCGCGGTGGATGTCGAAATTGACGCCCTTGAGGGCATGCGTGCCGCCATAGGTCTTAACGATGTTGCGGGCCGCAAGCACGGTGTCGCCGGCCGCAGGCTCGAATTCGGGCGCCGCATTCATTGGACGCTCAGCTTCACGGGCGTGACCAGCCAGCCCTTGGGATTGATCAGCTTGAAGACGCCGACGACCGAGATGGTCTTGCCGCTGAGCTTGGTGTTGTCGATGGTCGACAGCACCTGCTTCTTCATCTCGTTGTTCAGGGCCGAGCCCGCGTTCTGATACTCGATCTGGTTGATGAACTGGCCGAATGTGATAGCGCCGGTGGCGTCGCGAAGATCGGTGCCGTTGATCGCCGGGCCGGTCTGCACGCGAACGACCAGGGTATCTGGCACGTCGGCGACCTTGACGGTGTAGATGCCGGACTTTCCCTCGCCGACGACGCCTGAGAATTTGACCGAGAATTCGGTGCCGACATTGGCCGGCACGCCATATTGCTTCTCCGCAGCCGCCTTGTCCTTGGCGATGGCCGAAGCCAGAGTAGGGGCATCGATGGCACGCTGCTCGACAGCGGACTGGACGTTCGGGAATTCAGCCTTGCCGAACGCCTCCGGCGAAAAGGCGGCCTTGCGCGTGTCTTCGTCCGAGCCGATCGTGACGATTTTGGTGTCGAGGATCATCGCGGCGAGCACGACCAGCACACCGGCCGCAAGGACAAACCAGCGAACATTCGAGGCCGGTCGCCGGTTCATCGTGGGGGTGGCAGGCTGCGAACTCATGATGTGACGACCTGTGCTGTCGTGGCGGTCAGGGATGGCATTTCGCTGCGGTGGCGCGAGGCGCCGCTGAAGCCGCTATGCGGGCAGTGTGCATCGAAAACCTCCCACGCCGCGCACCCAAGACGCAATCGACCATACCGTGATGTTAAATTACCGTCAATGACTGTGATACTTTCCCAGCAATGTAACATATGCGTGAGTAATCCTCGATTGCAATCTGTCACAACATATTGTTTTTGTTTGCTTTTCATAAGTCGATGCAATATCTCACCAGCGCTGTGATGCTGCGGGCTTTGTGTCGCTGATGAGGCCATATCGTCCTCAGGCCTGTTTGGCTCGGTCGTCCGCGCTTCGCGCGTGGCGGTCGGGTTGCAGTCGCATCAAATTGTTGCCCCCGAGCTGGGCGACGACGGCATCGATTTCCTCGCTTGTCCGTTGCCGGTTCCAGCCGAGCGCCTGGCCGGCAACCGAGGCGATCTGCTGCAGGTCGCTTGTCGTCAGGGAACCGCTGATTGCCAGGGTCGTGCGCCGCATGACGATGTCAGCGAGATGTTCGACGAATTCGTTGCGAACGATGTAGTCGATCTCGGACAGGCTGTAGTCGTTCGAATCCGGCAAGCGGTCTGCATTGCTGGATGCGCTCCGGTGGCGCGCAATCAGGGATGCGCTTGCTCCATAGCGCGACAGCAGCTGGTCGAGGCGAGCCGTGTCGATACCGGACGTCGTGGCGGCATCGGCCAGCCAGGCCGCGCGCGCCGCGGCGTCCATCGGAAAACCCTTGCCGCCGCCGATCGGCATCGATTGCGTGCTCGCCTTGCGCTTGTTGCCCAGGCGGTCGAGCACGGTGTCGGCGACCTCCTCGGCAAAGCCGCGAAACGTCGTCCACTTGCCGCCGATCAGCGAGATGATCGGGAAGGGCCTCAAAAGATCCGGCTCGGCGACAGGGGCCGAATGATCCCGGCTGATCAGGCCGGGGATCGAGGAGTCGGATGAGGGCAGGGGCCTGATTCCGCTATAGGCATAGACGATCTGGTCGCGTTCGAAGCTCATGCCAGGCAGGAGCGTGCGCACGCTTTCGAGCAGGTAGTCGATTTCCTCGGGCTCGCAACGGACCTTGTCGGGGTTGTCGGCCGGAAGGTCCGTCGAACCGACGAGCGCTTTGCCGAGATAGTCGTAGACCAGGCAGATGCGGCCGTCGTCGGCCTCGAAATAGAGCATGCGCCCGGCTAGGCTCTTCACCAGCGCGTCGTGCTTCAGGAGGATATGCGAGCCCTTGGTTCCACCGATCATTTTCGACGGTGCGCCAAGTGCATCGTTGACGTGATCGATCCATGGGCCGGCGGCGTTGACGACCAGCTTCGGCCGCAGCGAAAAGGCGCTCCCATTGTCCCGTCTGAACGTCAGCACCCCGTTCGAAGAGGAGATCAGCGACGTGTAGTTGGCGGCGCTGGAGCCTGAATTGGCTTCCAGCCCGTCAGCGATCAGTTCGACCACCAGCCGCTCAGGGTGGCTGATCTTAGCGTCGTAGTAGGTGCCGGTGGCGACGATCGATGCGGTCAGCGCCGGCATGTCGCGCAGAGCCTTGCTTCGCCCGACCAGCCGGTGGCGCGGCATCACCCGGTGCCGTGAGCCGTAGAAGTCATAGATCATCAGGCCGATCTTGATCAGGATGGCGCCACGGCTGCGCGGCGCGCTGGTCGAGCCGAGAAGCGTGCGCAGCGCCGCCCACATGCCCTTGCCCCAGGAAAAGATCGGGATGACGGTGGGCAGCGGGCTGACATAGTGCGGCGCGTTCTTGAGCAGCAGATTGCGCTCCAGCGTCGACTGCGCCACCAGACCGAACTCGCCGGTTTCCAGATATTTCAGGCCACCATGGATCAGGCGCGAGGGCGCGGCACTGGTGCCCGAGCCGAAATCCGCCTTGTCGACGATAAAGCAGTTGACGCCTTGCGCGCAGAGATCGCGGAACAGGCCGGCCCCGTTGATGCCGGCACCGAGAATGACGACATCGACATCGCCGGCCTTGCCGGCCAGAGCATCCTCCCGGATTTCGTCGGGCAGCTTCATGGCGTCTTTGTCTTGACGATGCGCAGCCTGACGCCGGCCTGCTCAAGCGTTTGCGCGTGCTTGTCGCTTATGCCGTCAGTGACCAGGACCGCCTCGAAGCTGGTCAGCTCGTCGAGCACATGCAGGGCGACCTTGTCGAATTTGGAATGGTCGACAAGCAGCACGCGCTTGATCGCCGCGGCCATCATCGCCTGCTTGACCCGCACCACGTGCTGATCCTGGATGAAGGCCGTGGTGCCGCTGATCGCCGAAGCCGAGCAGATCAAAAGGTTGGCGCGCAGCCGCGAGATCGCGTTCTCGCAAACGATGCCGATATAGGCGTTGTAGGTGCGGTGGTACTGGCCGCCGAGGCAGATGAAGTCGATGTCGTCGACATTGGTCAGGAGTGCCGCGGTCGAGACGCTGTTGGTGATGACGGTCAGCGGCTTGACCTCGAGCAGCAGCGGCGCGACTGCGTTCGCCGTGGTCGAATCGTCCAGGATCACCGCTTGCCCAGGCTCGACATAGTCCATGGCGGCGCGGGCCAGCGCGTCCTTTTCGGCCCGGCCCACCGTCACCCGGTAACGGAAGGCGCTTTCATAGAGGCCGGACGGCTGGACGGTGACTGCGCCATGCAGCTTTCTGAGCACGCCCTGATGCGCCAGCTGGTCGATGTGGCGGTGGATCGTCATGCGCGAAACGCCGAAATGCTCGACCAGATCGTCGATGCGCACCTGGCCGAGCTTGATGACGTATTCGGCGATCTCTTCGCGCCGTTCGTCGGCCTTGATCATTCCGCACCCCCGATGCTTTGCCCCGCAAGGCTTTCGATCTCCGCCCATTTCGGCCTGAGCTGCTCGGCAATGCGGCCGTAAAGAGAGTACCGCTCGTCGAAAACGGCGCTACGCGCTGGGTCCGGCAGATACTGCCGGCTCACCGTGCAGGTCGCGCGCGCGCCCTCCTGAGGCGAGGCGAACAGGCCGACCGCAGCACCGGCGCAAAGTGCGGCGCCAAAGGCCGCCGCCTCATCGGTCGAGGTCACGCTGACCGGAACCTTGAGCACGTCGGCGAACATCTGTGCGAGGGCCGGATTGCGCGAGCCGCCGCCGGTCAGCCGCACCTCGCGGACGGCAAAGCCGTCGCGCAAGGCTTCGACATGGGTGCGGTGGTTGAAGACGATGCCTTCCAGCACCGCCTTCAGCATGTCGCCGCGGTCATGCCAGCCGCGCAGGCCGACGAAGCTGGCGCTGGCGGTGTTGCCGTAGGGCGAGCCGAACAGATAGGGGTGGAAGAGCAGGGTCGACGACTTCTTCAGCGCCGCATCGATTTCCGCCGCCAGCATCTCGTGGATGGAGCCGCCGGTGCTTTTGGCTTCCTCCTGCTCGGCACGGCAGAGCGTGTCGAGGAACCAGTCGTAATTGGCCGTCGAGGCCGGCGAGATCGACATGTTGTTCCAGCGCCCGGGATCGATGGCGTTGCGGCAGAACCAGCGCTGGTCGACCCTCGGTTCGCTGGAGACCACTTCGTTGATCGAATAGGTGCCTGCGACGATGCTGACCACACCGTCTTCATGACCGCCAATGCCGACCGCCGAGGCGGTGACGTCATGCAGGCCGCAGGCGACGGGCGTGCCTTCGGCGAGCCCGGTCAGTGCTGCCGCCTCGGCGGTGACGTAGCCGGCGATGTCGGCCGGATGCAGAGCCGGCGGCAAGGCCGCGAACAGCTCTTCCAGGCCGAAGACGCGCATCGCGTCGGGTGCGTAGTCTTGCGTGCGCACATCGGTGAACGAGGTGCTCGCTTCCGTCAGGTCGGTGGCGACGGCGCCGGTCAGGCAGAAGCGCAGCCAGTCCTTGCAGCCGACGATATGGCCGATCCGGTCGAAACGCTCCGGCGCGTGCTTTTTCAGCCATGCGAGCAGTGCCGAGGGCGCGGAGGCATGCGGGACCTGGCCGGTGAGGGCAAGCGCCTCGGAGAAGACCGGGCTCTTCGACCAAGCATCGACAATGTCGCCGGCGCGGCTGTCGAGCGACAATATGCCAGGGCCGAGCGGCCGGCGCTCCTTGTCGAGCAGATAGAGCCCGTCGCCATGCGCGGTCGCCGCCACCGCCTTGATGTCGCGAGCCGGCCGGCCGCTGAGCGCGATCGCTTCGCCTATCGCCTCTGCGGTCGCTTGCCAGAGGCCCGCCATGTCGCGCTCGACCCAGCGCGGCTGCGGCATCGACTGCGGCACGCGGCGCCGTGCCACCGACAGTTGCGAACCGTCGGCGTCGAAGACCATCGCCTTCGTCACCGTCAGGCCGTTGTCGATACCAAGCAGGCAGGCCATGATTTTTCTCGGTCAGCGCCTGCCCGCACGCATTGCGAATTGGTGCCGAACGATGGTGGCGCTGAACATCATGGAAATTATCCTCGCCTGGATTCGCGGCTGCGATCGCGACCGCCCAGTCAAACAGGGGTGGGATTCGAACCAACACAACTGACCATACAATTCTGTGAATTTAACGTCAATATGTGTGATATCTGCTGGAACGCCGCTCTCCGCGAGGCAGGGCTATGATTATCAAACCAGCATAAAGCGCTGTTTTTTCTGGCTCTTGCGAGTTGCCGACCCGTCTCGCCGATCATGTTACCCCGCGCGAGGCCGAGAGCTGGAGCAAGGGAGGGCTCTCGCTAGTTGTCCTGCGGCTCGCCGGGTTTGCGCAGCAGATAGGTGTCCATGATCCAGCCCTTTTCCGTTCGAGCCTTTTCCCGGACTTCGGCGATTTCCTTGCCGACATCGCCGAGGCGGCCGGACATGACGATCTCGTCGGGCGTGCCGAGATAGGCGCCCCAGTGGATGATCAGGTCCTCGTCATCCAGCGTGTTGAAGGCGCATTTGCCGTCGAGCATGACCAAGGTGCTGCCGGCGTTGTCCGGCATGCCTTCCTGTGTCAGGCGGCGGCCGGTGGTGATCAGGATGGGGTCGCCGATACGGTTCAGCGCCATTTTGTGGCTTGCGGCCAGCGCCTGCACGGCGGTGATGCCGGGAATGACCTCGAGCTCGAATTCGACATTGCCCCGCAAACGCACGCGTTCGAGGATGCGCAGCGCGCTGTCGTAGAGCGAGGGATCGCCCCAGATCAGGAAGGCGCCGCAGCCTCCATCGGAAAGCTCGTCACGAATCAGGCCCTCGTAGATCGCGGCGATCGCCTCGTGCCAGTCGTCCACGGTCGCGCGATAGGAGGGTGATGGCTCGGCCCGCACCGGCACGTCGAACTCGACGCGGCGCGAGTTGGGGTTGGTGACGAAGCGGTCGCAGATTTGCCGACGCAATTCGGCGAGATCGTTCTTCTTCGCGCCCTTGTCGGGAATGAACAGCACCTCGGCGCGGTTCAAGCCGTTGATGGCCTGGACCGTCATGTGCTCGGGATTGCCGGCGCCGATGCCGATGACGAGAAGCTTGCGCATGGCGAACTCCTGCCCGATCGGGACGCTGGTGTCCAGACAGCGTGGGACAAGCGTCCGCGGCTACGCGAATGGCTTTGAAACGCCACATTGAAACGGCTAGATGTGAAGCGCATCCGGGGTCATGCCTTGGATTGTCGCCGAAGGGGGGGTCCATGTTTCGCTATGTCCTGACCGCAGCGCTGGCGCTTTCGGCCGCGCCGGCCTTAGCCAACGAACTGTCGGACGACAGTGTCGGCGGCGAAGGTGGGAACGGCGGCTGATGGACATCGCGATCTATGTTGCCATCGCCGAAAACGGCGTGATCGGCCGCGATGGCGGGCTGCCATGGCGGCTGTCCACCGATCTCAAGCGCTTCAAGGCCGACACGATGGGCAAACCCATCATCATGGGCCGCAAGACCTATGAAGGCATCGGCCGACCGCTGCCTGGCCGTCTCAACATCGTGGTGACACGCGACAAGGCCTGGCGGGCCGAGGGCGTCGAAATCGCCAACTCGCTCGACGAGGCAATCAAGCTCGCCAATGTGCGCGGGCGCTGCATGGCCGGCGCCGACGAGATCTGCATGGTCGGCGGCGGCGAGATCTATGCCCAGGCGCTGCCGCTGGCCGACCGCCTGCATGTCACCCATGTGCTGGCTTCGGTCGACGGTGACGCGCATTTCCCGCCGATCGACCCCGAGACATGGGCCGTTGTCAGCGCCGAGGACGTTCCGGCCGGCGAGAAAGACAGCCACGCGACACGCTATACGGTCTATGAAAAGCGCCGCGGCACGCATTGAAGACAACAAAGGGTCGCGAAGGGCCCAAAACGGACGGCCGGGCAGCAGATCGCGTTGAAAGCGAGCCTTGGCGTCCCTATAGAAGAACAATATTGGATTTTGCGCCGTCAGGCTGGCGCCGAGGGAATTCCAAGCGAAAGGACATTCATGCCCTGGAACGACAAGAGCGGCGGCGGCGGCCCGTGGGGTGGCGGCGGCAATCAGGGACCCTGGGGGCAGGGACCCAAGGGACCGAGCGGCCCGCAAGGGTCACCTCCCGATCTGGAAGACATCATCCGCCGCGGCCAGGACAGATTGCGGCGCGCCTTGCCGGGCGGCGGTGGCGCCAGTCCGGCCGTATTCGCGCTGATCGCCGCGGCACTTGTGGTGCTGTGGGCGTTCAAGGCGGTCTATACCGTGCAGCCCGATGAGGTCGCGGTCGAACTGCGCTTCGGCAAGCCGAAGGCGGAGCTCTCGCAGCCCGGCCTGCATTTCCATTGGTGGCCGGTCGAAACAGTCGAGACCGCAAACATCGCCGAACAGCTCGTCGATATCGGCGGCGGCGGCGCGACGAGTGGCAACACGTCCGGCCTGATGCTTACCGGCGACCAGAACATCGTCAACGTGCAGTTCTCGGTGGCCTACCAGGTCTCGGATCCGAGGGCGTATCTGTTCGACGTCTCCGATCCGGACGGCATGCTGCGCCAGGTTGCCGAAAGCGCCATGCGCGAGGCCGTCGGCCGCCGGCCGGCCCAGGACATTTTCCGCGACGACCGCCAGGGTATTGCCGCATCGGTGCGCGAGATCATCCAGACGACGCTGGACGGCTACAAAGCCGGCCTCAACGTCAACGCTATTTCGATCGAGGATGCCGCGCCACCGCGCGAGGTGGCCGATGCCTTCGACGAGGTGCAGCGCGCCGAGCAGGACGAGGACAAGTTCGTCGAGCAGGCCAACCAATATTCCAACCAGAAGCTCGGCCAGGCGCGCGGCGAGGCAGCCCAGATCCGCGAAGACGCGGCCGCCTACAAGAACCGTGTCGTGCAGGAGGCCGAAGGCGAGGCGCAGCGCTTCATCTCGGTCTATGACGAATATGCCAAGGCGCCGGAGGTGACGCGCAAGCGGCTCTACCTGGAAACGATGGAGAGGGTGCTGAAGGATTCGAACAAGGTCATCGTCGAGCAGGGCAACGGGCAGGGGGTCATCCCCTACCTGCCGCTGCCGGCACTGCAGCAGAAGGCGCCGGCGCCGGCTCCCCTTGGCGCCACGACGGGAGGAACCCAGTGATGGCCAACCGTCTCCCCATCATCGCCGTCGTCGCGGCAGTCATCCTGTTCCTGCTCTATTCGTCGGTTTTCGTGGTCAATGCGCGCCAGCAGGCGCTCGTGCTGAGGTTCGGCGAGATCGTCGACGTCAAGAATGAACCCGGCATCTATTTCAAGGCGCCGTTCGCCTTCTTCGATGCCGACAGCGTGCAGCTGATCGAGAACCGTGTGCTGCGCTTCGATCTCGACAACATCCGCGTCCAGGTGTCGGGCGGCAAGTTCTACGAGGTCGACGCCTTCATCGCCTATCGCATCTCGGACCCGCGTGTGTTCCGTGCGGCGGTTTCGGGTCAGATCGAACTGGCCGAGGCACGGCTGCGGACGCGTCTCGATGCGGCACTTCGCCGTGTCTACGGTCTGCGCGATTTCGAAGCGGCGCTCTCGGAAGAGCGCGCCGTGATGATGCGCGAGGTGCGCGATCAGCTGCGGCCCGACGCCACGTCGCTCGGCCTGCAGATCGAGGATGTGCGCATTCGCCGGACCGATCTGACCGCCGAGGTTTCGCAGCAGACCTTCGACCGCATGAAGGCCGAACGCCTGGCCGAAGCCGAGCGGCTGAGGGCGCGAGGCAATGAGGCGGCACAGCGCATCAAGGCCCGCGCCGACCGTGAAGTGGTCGAGATCGTCGCCGAGGCGCAGAAGGAATCGGAAATCCTGCGCGGCGAGGGCGAAGCCCAGCGCAGCGCGACCTTCGCGGCAGCCTACCAGCGTGATCCGGCCTTCTTCGATTTCTACCGCTCGATGAATGCCTATGGTACGGCGCTGGACAACACCGGCACGACGATGGTGCTGTCGCCGGAATCCGAGTTCTTCCGCTACTTCCGCGATCCGAGCAGCAAGGAAGCACCGGCGACGCCAACGGCGCCGCAACCAGCGCCCGCGCCGGCGGCGCAGCCAGGCACCGGCCAGTAACGGCCGGTGCAGGATTTTCTGGCAGCCATAGGTCTGGTCCTCGTTGTCGAGGGCCTGATCTATGGCGGCTTTCCGAACCTCGCCAAGAGACTGGCCGGCGAGGTGCTGTCGATGCCCGAGAATGCGCTGCGCATAGCCGGGCTGGCGGCGATTGCCATCGGCGTCGGCATCGTCTGGCTGGTGCGCGGCTGACGATGGCGACATTGGTCATGGGTGTCGGGGAATGAGTCCCGGCGTAACGGAGGATTTATCCTCAGCCGATAGTCATAGCCGCAAACGTGCCGTATTTCTTGCCAACATGACGCGACGCGGCGTTTTTGCGGAAGCGCTCTTCTTTTCAGAAACACCCGGAGGCCCTCGATGACAACCAAGACCGTTCTGCGCGCTGCGAGGCGGACATTTGTCGCCGGCGCCGCCGCGCTTCTCGTCGGCTCGCTTGCCGTCCCGTCTTTCGTGACGCCGACGATCGCCGCCGACGGACCGGCTTCGGTCGCCGACCTGGCCCAGGGGCTGCTTGGCGCGGTGGTCAACATCTCGACGTCGCAGACGGTGAAAGGCTCGGAGGGACCGGGCGCGGTGCCGATGCCGCAATTGCCCGAAGGCTCGCCCTTCCAGGATTTCTTCGACGACTTCTTCAAGAACCGCGGCGGCGACAAGGATGGTGGCGCCCAGAAGGTGCAGTCGCTGGGCTCGGGCTTCGTGATCGACGCCGAGCAGGGCATCGTCGTGACCAATAACCACGTCATCGCCGATGCCGACGATATCGAGGTGAATTTCTCCGACGGCGTGACGCTGAAGGCGACGCTGGTCGGCACCGACACCAAGACCGACGTCGCGGTGCTGAAGGTCGATCCGAAGGGCCACAAGCTGACGGCTGTGAAGTTCGGCGATTCCACCAAGATGCGGGTCGGCGACTGGGTGATGGCGATCGGCAATCCGTTCGGCCTCGGCGGCACGGTGACGGTCGGCATCGTCTCGGCGCGAAACCGCGACATCAATTCCGGCCCCTATGACGACTTCATCCAGACCGACGCCGCCATCAATCGCGGCAATTCCGGCGGACCGCTGTTCAACAGCGTCGGCGAGGTCATCGGCATCAACACGGCGATCATCTCGCCATCGGGCGGCTCGATCGGCATCGGCTTCTCCATTCCGGCGCAGCTCGCCTCGGGCGTCGTCGACCAGCTTCGCCAGTTCGGCGAGACGCGGCGCGGCTGGCTAGGCGTGCGCATCCAGCCGGTGACGGACGACATTGCCGAAAGCCTCGGCATGGCGACCGCCAAGGGCGCGCTGGTGGCAGGCGTCATCAAGGGCGGACCGGTCGACAACGGCACCATCCTGGCCGGCGACGTCATCATCAAGTTCGACGGCAAGGACATCAACGAGATGCGCGACCTTCCGCGCGTCGTCGCCGAAAGCCCGGTCGGCAAGGCGGTGGACGTTATCATCGTGCGCAAGGGCGTCGAGCAGACTGTGAAGGTGACGCTCGGCCGGCTCGAGGACGGCGAGAAGCTGGCCAGCGGCGAGGACGGCAACACCGATCCGGGCAGTGGTGACGACAAGGCGCCGGCGGTTTCGACGGCGTCCGTGCTCGGCATGACCATCGGCGAGCTGAATGACGAGACGCGGACGAAATTCGGCATCGCCGCCGATGTGACGGGGGTCGTCATCACCGACGTCACCAAGGATTCGGCCGCGGCCGAACGCGGCATCCAGCCCGGCGAGGTGATCACCGAGATCGCGCAGGAATCTGTCGCGACCCCGAAGGACGTCATGGATCGGATCGGCGCGCTGAAGGAGCAGGGCCGCAAGAACGCGCTCTTGATGCTGGCGTCGAAGACCGGTGAGTTGCGGTTCGTGACGATCCGGATGGATTGAGTCCGGAAAAGCCAGCAATAGTCTGATTTGAAAAGGAAAAGGGCGGCTAGCTGGCCGCCCTTTTCCTTGCCTGCCAGTCTTGGCGCGACAACCGGTAAAGGACATGCCGCTTGAGCGAAGGGTGGCTGTCGGGAATGCCTGGATGATCGAAGTCGCTTGATGGGTCGGCGCGCATGCCGAGGCGTTTCATGACGGCGGTGGAGCGTTGGTTGTTGGCCACGGCGAAGGAGACGATCTCCTCGAGATCAAGCGTTTCGAAACCAAAGGCCAGCCAGGCCTCGGCCGCCTCTGCGACATAGCCCTTGCCCCAGAATTCGGGCGCCAGCCGCCAGCCGATCTCGATCGTGCCGGCCGGCAGGGAGGGCACATGGTCGGTGTCGAGGAGGCCGACAAAGCCGATGCACTCGCCGGTGGCCGCGATCTCGGCCGCGGAGAAACCGTAACCATCCTTTGCGATCCAGTCCCTGAATTCGTCCATCTTGGCATCCGCCGCCGCACGGTCGCGCCGAAACGGAAAGAACTCCATGACGCGTTCGTCGGAGTTGATGCGGTGGAACAGCGCGCGGTCGCGCTCCTCCCAGTTGCGCAGGATCAGGCGCTCGGTGCGCATCGGTTTCATTTGAGACCTCTTGATAATTCTACTCCGACGGACATCTGACGCAGCTTTCTGCGCTTCCGGTGCTCACGGACTCAAATGTCCGCTCCGCTCCGGTTCTCGACAGCCGCGCCACCTGTCTCGCCGGAGCGAATTCTTAAGAGGTCTCACAAGACAAACTCATCTTGCCGGTAGCCCTGCAGATAGAGCAGCGCGGTGAGGTCGGCATGATCGATGCGGACCTTGGCCTCCGCCGCTACGGTGGGCTTGGCGTGCAGGGCGACGCCGGTGCCGGCGAGGCGGATCATGTCGAGGTCGTTGGCGCCGTCGCCGACGGCGATGGCGTCGGCCGGCGTCAGGCCGAGACGGGCGGCAATTTCGAGCAGAGCTTCGGCCTTGGCGGCGCGGCCGAGGATCGGCTCGGCGACGAGCCCCATGAAGTGGCCATTCTCCTCGATCAGCCGGTTCGCGCGGTTTTCCTGGAAGCCGAGCATGGCGGCGATGCGGCTGGTGAAGACATCGAAGCCGCCGGAGACCAACGCGGTCCAGGCTCCGTTGGCGCGCATGGTCTGGACAAGCGCGCGCCCGCCGGAAGCCAGCGTCAGCCGGTTGGCGATGATGCGGTCGACGACCGCCGTGTCGAGACCCTTCAGCAGGCTTACGCGCTCGCGCAAGGCTGGCTCGAAGGCGATCTCGCCGTTCATCGACCGCGCCGTGATCGCCGCGACGCGATCCTTGACGCCGATCTCGTCGGCCAGCTCGTCGATGCATTCCTGGTCGATCATGGTCGAATCCATGTCGGCCAGCAGGATCTTCTTGCGCCTGCCGTCCGCCGGCTGGACGATCACGTCGACCGGCTCCGAGGCCAAAGCGAGGCGCAGGCCGGCGGTTATTTCAGCGGCCTCGGCGGTATCCGGCAAAACGAGATCGCAGGCGATGTCTTCGGCCAGCCAGTGAACAGCGCTTGCGCCGACCGAGTGTGAGGCCATATTCGCAAGCGTGGCCGACACGGCGCGGCCTTCGGGATGGGATACAAGCGTGGCGATCAGCGGCATCGAAAATTCCGGCGGGCAGGCGGGCGAGGGCCGCGTGAAGAACGCGATCCTGATAGCCGGGCCGACCGCCAGCGGCAAGTCGGCGCTTGCGCTCGATCTCGCCGAACGCAGTGGCGGCGTCATAGTCAACACGGATTCCATGCAGGGTTATTCCGTGCTTGACGTGCTGACGGCACGCCCGAGTGCTGCCGAGCTCGCCCGCGTACCGCATTTTCTCTACGGCCATGTTCATCCATCCGTCGCCTATTCCACCGGCGCCTGGCTGCGCGACGTGACGAAGCTGATCGAGGACGGCACGTTCTCCGAACGACCGGACGGCACGTTCTCCGAACGGCCGGACGGAACGTTCTCCGAACGGCCGGTGATTTTCGTCGGCGGCACCGGGCTTTACTTCAGGGCGCTTGCGGAAGGGATTTCGGACATGCCCGAGATTCCGCCAGCGATCCGCGACCGCTGGCGTTACGAATTGAAGGAGCAGGGCGCGGCCAGGCTGCACAGCATCCTGCTGCGCGAGGATTCGGCGGTCGCAATGCAGCTGAACCCGACCGACAGCCAGCGCATCGTGCGGGCGCTGGAAGTGCTCGACGCCTCGGGCCGCTCCATTGCGGAATGGCAGGCGGCGCGCGGCCGGCCGCTGATCGACCGCGACAGCGCGCGCTTCATGGTGATCGAGCCGGACCGGGCGGAACTGGTCGAGCGGATCGAGGCGCGGTTCGACTGGATGCTGGACAAGGGTGCGCTGGACGAGGTCAAGCGGCTGGTGGCTCTCGGCCTCGATCCGGATCTCCCGGCGATGAAGGCGATCGGCGTTCGCGAATTGCAGGCGGCAATGGCCGGGCAGATGGGTTTTCCCGAGGCGATCGAGCGCGCCAAGATCGCCACGCGGCAATATGCAAAGCGTCAGGCGACCTGGTTTCGGCATCAGCTGGGGCCCGAATGGCAACGACTGCATCCGTCCGACGGCGCGGCGCTGCCAGTTTGATGCCGCGTTCCAAATGCAATCAGAAAACTGAAAACAAAACCGGAGTTTCCCGCTCAGGTTGTTCTGATTAACCCTCCGTAAGGCGGCGGCATGTCATAAAGTCGATGGGCAGTTTTGCTACGGGGAGCAAATGCGTTTCCATAAGGCGGAATCCGCATTTTTCGTGTTTATTTTCGTGATCCTGGCCGCCGGCCTGGTGACGCTGCACGCCTATGGTCTTCTGCAAGGCATCGCGACCGACCTGGATACGGCCGCGCGCATCGAAAAGATCATCTATCTCAACAAGTTGTTGTTTGCGACCGGCGTGCTTCTGGCAACGGCGCTGTTCTTCGGCGTCTTCTTCATCTACCCGATGATCCGCGGTCAGGCGACGGAAGAAGGCAAGCTGCGCGCCATGACGGTCTCGCTCAGCGCGCGCTCGGAGACGCTGGAGCACGCGGCGCTCACTGACGGCTTGACCGGCATGCAGAACCGCCGCTATTTCGACGATGCGCTGAAGGAATATCTCGAGGAGTTCGGCCGTATCGAGAAACCGGTCGGACTGATGATCCTCGACCTCGACCACTTCAAGCAGGTCAACGACACGCATGGCCACGATGTCGGCGACGAAGTGCTGAAGGCGGTCGCCGGGTGCCTGAAGGGCATGACCCGCTATCACGACGTGGTGGCGCGGCTCGGCGGCGAGGAGTTCGCCGTTGTCACGCCGAACATGGACGCCGAACTGCTCTCCAAATTCGCTGAACGCATCCGCAAGGCGATCGCCAATATGGCCGTGCTGTCAGGCAATGTCCGCCTGAAGATTACCACCAGCGTCGGCCTTGCCGTCTGGGACCGCAAGGAAACGGCCGAGGATTTCTACCGCCGCGCCGACCGCCAGCTCTATGAAGCCAAGAGGCAGGGACGCAATCGCGTCTGCGCGTAAAATCCCGAAGAAGAATTCATGAGGCCGGCCGACTGACGCAGCTTTCTCGACTTCCGGTGCTCACGGACTGAATGTCCGCTCCGCTCCGGGTTCTCGAAAGCCACGTCATTCGATCCGGCCTGATGAATTCCCTTTCGGGATTTACCCACGCTGGCCAACGAAGCTGAACTCGTTCAGCTTAAAACCGTTCAGCAAAAGCCGTCGGCTCAATCGTTCTGCGGGCGCAGGCCGAACGTCGACGGCTTGAGGCCGTAGCGCAGGTCGAAATCGTCGTCCGGCTGCATGCGCGGGGTTGTGGCCGGCTTGCGGTAGTCGGGGTCGCCGGCCTGGCGGCCGCTATCGACGACCTCGGCGAAGGCCATCTGCTGCTGCGGTTTCGGCACGTTGCGCAGCCGTTCGACGATCGCCGCGAGATCGACGTCGTCGCCGGTCTCGGACGACGAGGCCTGCTCGCGCTTGCCTGTGCCGGGGATCAGATCCTGTGGCAGTTTTTCGAATTTCAGCCGCATCGTCGTCGCCACGCCCTCGCCGAAGGCGATTGCCTCGCGCTGGCCCATGGAAGACAGGAAGGCGAGCGTCGAGGCCGAGGAGTCGGCGATCGCCGAACGGATGATCGCCTGGTCCTGCTCATTGGCGAGCCGCATGGCGAAGAAGGTCGAGCATTGCGACAGGATGGTGGGATCGAGTTCGCCCGGACGCTGGGTGACGACCCCGAGATAGCAGCCGTATTTGCGGCCTTCCTTGGCGATGCGCGACAGCGCGTGCCTGGTCGGCGCAAAGCCGAGGCGCGGATCGGCTGGCATGTAGCGGTGCGCCTCCTCGCACAGCAGCAGCAGCTGCAGCTTGCCTTCACTCCACAAAGCGAGGTCGAAGGCCAGACGCGCCAGAACCGAGCAGACGGAGTTGACCACTTCTGACGGCATGCCGGCCATCTCGAAGCAGGTCACCGGGCGGCCATGGTGCGGCACGCGGAAGATGTTGCCGATCGTCTCGTGGATCGTGTCCTCGATCAGGCGCGAGTTGAACATGAATCGGTAGCGCGGATCGGACGCCGCCGATTCGATGCGCGTCTTCAGCGATTTGAGGATTGGGCGGTCGTTCTTGCTTTCCAGCATGCCAATGCGCTCGTCGATCTGCTTGATGAGATCGACGATACGGTAGGGCACCGGCGTATCGGCGGTCAGCGCGTCGCTGCCGCGCCTCAGATAGGTGCCAGAACCCGGATTGCGATAGAGGTTCTTGGCCGCGGGGATGAGATCGCGCAAGGCATCGACTTCTTCCGCCACCGTCTCACGGCCGCGAAACAGCACCTCGGCGAATTCCTCGAGCCTGAACATCCAGAAGGGCAGGTCCAGCGTCTTCGAATCGACCCTGACGCAATGTTCGGGCAGCGAGGCGGCAAACTCGTTGTGCGGGTCGAGAATGAGGATGCGCAGGTCAGGCCGGGCGGCGATCGACTTGCGCAAGAGCAGCGAGACGGCAGTGGATTTGCCGACGCCGGTGGTGCCGACAATGGCGAAGTGGCGCGCCAGCGTGTCGTCGATGGCGATGTTGGCGTCGATCGCCTCGTCCTGCGACAGCGTGCCGATGGTGATCGAATGACGCCCGGCGAGATCGTACACCGCCTGCAGGTCGCGACTGCGGATGCGGTGGGCGATGGCGCCGATATGCGGATAGGTGGTGATACCGCGATCGAAGACCGGCTTGGCGCCTGGCTCGGTGGCATCGCGCACTTCGCCGATGAGCTCGATGCTGACCTCGATCGGGTTCTGGCCCTCATTGCTCCAGGCGCGGTCCGACTTGCCGATTTCATAGACAAGGCCGACGGTTCGCGTCGAGCCGAGATTGATCGAGATCATCTTGCCGACCGTCCACAGGCCGGTGATCGCGCCTTCAATGTCGTCGGCATAGGCACTGATGGTGGCGCGCGCGCCGTCGCATTGCACGACGTTGCCCAGGATGCGCTTGTCGTTCTGTTCCGCGTGGCGGCGCTCCTGCGAGGTCGGTTCTCCGACGGAGGCTTCGCGTTCGACAAACATAAGCGGTCTGATCCCCATTCCCAGCAACATCCACCCTACACAAATGGGGTTAAAGCCGGGTGAGGTCGGATGGTGTAGGCGGCGTTAAGGCTGGCACGAAAATTCA
This sequence comes from Mesorhizobium sp. LjNodule214, assembly GCF_964252735.1. Taxonomy (NCBI): domain Bacteria; kingdom Pseudomonadati; phylum Pseudomonadota; class Alphaproteobacteria; order Hyphomicrobiales; family Phyllobacteriaceae; genus Mesorhizobium; species Mesorhizobium sp. LjNodule214. The sequence continues at coordinate 556,329 of NZ_CAXUPE020000002.1, read as the reverse complement.
ATCTATCGGCCTCTTTTCCTCACGGTTGATTTCGGTATATTGAACGAATGAACGATATAGCGAACGACATTTCTTCCAGCATCGGCAAAAGGATACGCTCCGAGAGGGTTCTGCGCGACTGGTCTCTGGCGGAGTTGGCGGAACGGTCGGATGTCTCCAAAGCCATGCTCAGCACGATAGAGCGCGGCAAGACCAGCCCGACCGCGGCACTGCTGGTGCGCATCGCCGCGGCCTTCGGCATGACGCTTTCCACGCTCATTGCGCGTGCGGAACTGCAAGGCGGCGGCCTGTTGCGCGAAAGCGAGCAGCCGGTGTGGCGCGACCCCGCTACGGGCTATGTCCGGCGCCATCTCTCGCCGGTATCGGACATGCCGCTCGAATTGATCAAGGTGCGGCTGCCGGCCGGTGCCAGGGTCAGCTTCCCGGCAGCGTCCTATGCCTTCATCAGGCAGCAGATCTGGCTGATCGGCGGGCGGCTCGATTTCACCGAAGGTGACGTCGTGCACAATCTGCAGCCCGGTGACTGCCTGGCGCTCGGCGCGCCGTCCGACTGCACCTTCCACGCCACGGGACCGGAGGCAGCCGACTATGTGGTTGCGCTGGTCAGGGGGTGATCGCGTGGCTCGACGTCCCAAGCGCTCCGACAATGGCGGGCCGCCGCTCGACGACTATGACGGCCCGCCTTGGGGCAAGGGCGATGCCTTTGTTTTCCTCGCCTGGCAGGCAGCCCATGCGAAAGCCTGGAAAGCGCCGAGCCGCGAAATCATGCTGATGCGGCTGGACAAGGCCGAGCGGCGCGGTCTGACCTATGAGGAGTACACGCTCGAAATCCTCGAGCGCGGCCGGCACCTGCAGGAGGAGGATACCGAGCGCATCGCCGAGATCCGCCGGGCGCGGAAGCGAAGGCGCTTCAACCACTTCGAATGACGGCGACCTCGAACAGCTGTCTCGCCACGCCTCCGAACAATCGCTACTTGAGGGATACGTCACAGCTATGAGCCCCATCGAAATCAAGGTTCTGAGCCATGGCGCGAAAACCCTGAAAATGCTTGCTGACATGCTGGTCGAAACGGTTGCCGCCGGCGGGTCGGTCAGCTTCATGCATCCGCTGGCCCGACAGGCGGCGGAGGCGTTCTGGGACCAGTCCCTTGGGGCGGCGGCGCGCGGCGAAAGGGCTGTGCTGGGCGCGTGGGATGACAAAACTCTGGTCGGCACCGTCACCTTGCTGCTCGACTTTCCTCCCAACCAGCCGCACCGGGCCGAGATCGCCAAGCTGATGACCCGGCTCGCCCATCGCGGCAAGGGCGTGGCGACCCACTTGATGCGGGCCGCGGAGGACCTTGCCATTGAGAAGGGCCGGACCCTGCTGGTGCTGGACACGGCGACCGAGGAAGGCGCTTCCGGTCTCTATGAGAAACTCGGGTTCACGCTCGCCGGCGAAATCCCGGACTTTGCCTTGAAACCGCATGGCGGTCTGACCGGCACGCTTATCTACTGGAAGCGCATCGGCGGGCCGCGCTGACTTTACGTCGACGCCGCGCCGGCGAGACGCGACAAAAGCCACTGCCGGAAGTCTTGTTCGGCGCGCGTCAGCGGTGCGGCCGACGCTCGCGTCAGGAAATGCCCAGAGCTGCTCGAGAGTTCGAAGTCTGAAAGCCTCACCAGACGCTTGCTGGCGAGTGCGGCGTCGATCAATGGTCGCGAACCCAGCAGCACGCCGGCACCAGCCCTGGCTGCCTCCATGGCGGCGACGAAACTGTCGAAGCGATGCGAGCGCCTGGGGTGCCCCGGCACGCCGGCGGCGGCGAACCATTCCGCCCACATTTCACGTGCTCCAGCGACCAGAAGCAAAGGCAGCGAGGTCCAGTCGGCATTGCCGGCGAGGGCCGGGGAGGCCACCGGCACCAGCCGCTCGATGGTCAGCCTGTCGGCTTCGCGGCCGGGAAAGGCGCCGTTGCCGAAGCGAATGTCGAGCGCCAGGCCCGGCTGATCGTAATCCGTCGGCCGATGGATCGTCACCATGTCGAGCTGGATCTGTGGAAGCGCCTTCGCGAGATCGGGTAGCGAAGGCACCAACACCAGCAGCGCAAAGGAGATCGGCACCCGGACGGTGACGGTCTGAATTGCGCGCGGCTCGAACAGTTCCCGTGTGCTGTTGCCGATGGTGGCGAATGCCGACTGGATGTGGGGCAGGTAGGCAGCGCCCTCCGGCGAAAGGGCGACGCCACGGGCGAGCCGTGAAAACAGCCGGACCTTCAATCGTTCCTCGAGAGACCGGATGTGCTGGCTGACGGCCGCCTGTGTCAGGCCAAGCTCGGTCGCCGCGGCCGTAAAATTCGACAGCCGCGCCGCCGCCTCGAAACTGCGCAGCCAATCGAGAGGGGGCAAAGTCGGAGTTCGAGCCATTAGCTTTCTATGGCCATTGGCCAAAAAATCATAATTTGAATTATGCCTGTCAGGCGGCCAGCATGCAATCGAACCCTGCGGATCAAGCAATAGGAACGGGATACATGCTGACCCACGCGCTCATCGGCGACGAAGGAAGAACGATCGAACTTGGCTGGGAAGACGGGACGCGCACCCGCTTTCACGCAGTATGGCTGCGCGACAATGCACTCGACGACAAGACGCGTAGCGCCGGCAACGGCCAACGACTGATCACCATTCTCGACATTCCGGCCGATACGCGCATCGGCGCGGCTCAGATCAAGCCCGGTGCCCTGGAGCTCAGCTTCGCGCCCGAAGGAAAGGCGGTCAGCTTTCCCGCGGAATGGCTTGGCGCGCACGCCTACGACCGCGTCGAGTTGCGCAAAGAGGGCTGGACGAGCGATGCAATCGAGCGCTGGACCAAGGCCACCATGCAGGCTTCGGTGCCACGCGCCAACTACGCCGCCGCAAATCATGATCGCCAAACCCTGCGCGAATGGCTTTCGGCTGTGAGGCGCTTCGGTTTTGCGGTGATGGATGGCCTGCCGGCTGAATCCGGCGCGCTCTGCAAAGTGTCCGATTTGTTCGGCTATATCAGGGAGACCAATTACGGCCGCTGGTTCGAGGTGCGCGCCGAGGTCAATCCGAGCAACCTGGCCTACACCAATCTCGGCCTTCAGGCGCACACCGACAATCCCTATCGCGATCCGGTGCCGACGCTGCAGATCCTGGCCTGCATCGAGAACACGGTGGAGGGCGGCGAGTCCAGCGTCGTCGATGGCTTCGCGGTCGCCGAGGCACTGCAGACCGAGAACCCGGAAGGGTTCCGCCTGCTGAGCTCCTATCCGGCGCGCTTCGAATATGCCGGCTCGTCGGGCGTGCGGTTGCAGGCCAAGCGGCCGATGATCGAGCTTGGACCCGATGGCGAACTGCTCTGCATTCGCTTCAACAACCGCTCGCTGGCGCCGACGGTCGACGTGTCCTTCGCCGAGATGGGCAAATACTATGCAGCCTATCGCCGGTTCGCCGAACTGATCGAGGATCCCCGTTTCGAAGTGACGTTCAAGCTCGAAGCCGGGCAGGCCTTCATCGTCGACAACACCCGCGTCATGCATGCGCGCAAGGCGTTTTCCGGCACCGGCAAGCGCTGGCTGCAAGGCTGTTACGCCGACAAGGACGGCCTGCTGTCGACGCTTGCGGCGATCGAACACGGTTTCAGGGAGGCGGCGGAATGAGCGGCCAGGACCTGAACGCGGACAACATCGTCGAGTTCATCGCCGACATTTTTGAACGCCGGGGCGCCGAATCCTATCTCGGCGAGCCGGTGACGATGTCCGAGCATATGCTGCAAGGGGCGTGGCTCGCCGAGCAGGACGGCGCACCCGACGTCCTGGTGGCGGCCGCGCTGCTGCACGACATCGGCCACTACACCAGCGAGTTCGGCACCTACTCGCCCGACGATGTCGAGGACAAGCACCATGACGAGGCCGGCGGCGAAGTGCTGGCGCCGTTCTTCCCGCCGGTGATCGTCGAATGCGTCAGGCTGCACGTCTCGGCCAAGCGCTATCTCTGCGCCACCGATCCGACCTATTTCGGCAAGCTCTCGCAGGCCTCGGCCCACACGCTGTCGCTGCAGGGTGGGCCGATGAGCGCCGAGGAGCTGGCGGAGTTCCGCAAGAACCCGTTCCACGAAGAAGCGGTGCGCGTCCGCATCTGGGATGAGGGCGGCAAGGTCGCCAACATGAAGACACGGACCTTTCGCGATTACGTGCCGCTACTGCAGCGGGTCGTCCGCGAGTTCCGTGATCGCGCCTGACGCAACCCCCACTGGAGAAGACAGCCCATGTGCTTCTGCTTCGACGGCGAAAACGCGGTGACTGCATACCGGCCGGATGACTGCCGCGAGCGCCTGCCGGCCGCAAGCGATCGCGTCTCGCTGCCGATCGCTTCCCGCGGCGAGCCCGGCCGGCTCGCCGGCTCGTTCGAACCCATCGATGGCAAGCACGTTCGCCGTCTTGCTGTTGCGCTTGTTCCGATGTATTAGCCGCGCCAAATATGCGGCCTTCCTTTTCATTTGCCGCACCGTATCGACCACACTTTTGATGGAGGCGACGATGAGATCTTGTTCACACGTTTTGCGCCTCCGCGGCGGACGGTCGGCTGGCTCGCGCCACAGCGGGTTCCCCACCTCCTGACAATCTGACGACCGGCGCGCTGCGATGCGTGGTCATCGTCTGTACGCGGTTCGCCGTGTCGTAACGTTCCATCCAAACGGTGGGGAGCCGAGAGTTCTCCGCCGACGATGGCGGCTGCTCATAGGCCTGAGATGCGCTTTCGCAACACCCTCTCAGCCCATTGTAAACATTGAAAGAATGGCACTTGCGCCGAGTTTCATGCGAGCGTAGAGACGCCGCCCATTCCTAACCCGTCTTCCTGAAAGGAGACCCGTCAATGTCCCGACAATCCAGATCGACACAGACCGTGCCGACGCTGGAATTGCGTGCGGCTGACAGGGTTCCAATCAGGAAGAACGGCCATGGCAAAGTCCATGATCCAGCGCAGGCAGGACGCCGAGCGCGAACGCATTGAAGCATATGCCGCAACGCTGCGTCGGGTTTCCCACGTCGCGCGTCCCGCTCCGGATTTCGAGCGGGCGCTTGACGAGGCGCGCCGGGGCTTTGCCGGCGTCGCTATCCGCGATGGCGCGCTGTGGCGTCCGAAGCTGAAGACGCGCGACCGCGCGCGCCTGCGGCTGGCCGCGGCGCGCCATCTCTATGCGCGCTACCCGGTCTCGGTCGCGCTCGAGGCCGTCTGGCTGGACGCTTCGGGGCTGGATGCCAACGAGGTCGCGCTCCGCAAGGCCTGGTATGTCGCGGTCGCGCGTGGCGACTCGCTGTACAAGGCGGGCGCCAATGCATGGCTGTCGCGCAAGGAGGTGCATTGCTTCCTGAACGCGGCCGGCGATTTCACGTTCGACGAGGCGTTTTGGTTGGCGATCGTGCGGTCCTACACGGATGATCCCGGGTTGGCGGCCCGCCTTGCGCGGACCAAGATCGCGCGGACGCCACGTGGCGAGCTGGCCTTCTGGCGCGAGGTGACGCGGTTCTTCTGCGGGCATCCTGCCTCGAAGGAGGAGATCGACGATCTCTGCGACTATATCGGCGCCATGCACCAGCGCGATGCAGCCTACAGCCTGAAGGGCCGCACGCTCGCCTCGCTGCGCCGGCAGATGCTGGAATGGCACCGCGACATTGCCGCGATCGAACGCATCGAGGCAATGCGCCGCCGCGCTGCCGGGCGGGCTCCACGTACTGCCGGACCGCAGTCGGAGAGCCGCGCCTGGGACGGCTCGCGTCTCGAGGACTGGGAGTGGAAGCCGTCGGCCAAGGAGGCGAAGGCGCATGGCGAGCGCTTCTTCGTTCGCCAGCTGAAGACGGCCGAAGACCTGGTTGCCGAGAGCCGGGCGATGCATCACTGCGTCTCGATGTACGCGGCGAAATGCATCGCCGGCTACGCCTCGATCTGGGTGCTGCGGCGCACGGCGCTCGGCAAGATCGAGCGGTTGCTGACGATCGAGCTCGACCCGCAAAACTGTGCGGTGCAGGTGCGCGGTTTCGGCAATCGCGTCGCCACGCCGGAGGAGCGCAAGATCGTCGAGCGCTGGGCCAAGGCCAGGGGCGTGGTGCTCAGGGCCTGAAAACGGAAGACCCCGCGCGGCGGAAAACGCCGCGCGGGGTACGCCTCTTTGCGGGTAGCGGACTATCCCTTGTGGTGCGCCTGCTGTAGCCCGTAGACCGGCGTCGGGATGCCTTCATGCCGCGCCTTCAGTTGCAGCGACAGGAACTGCGAATAGTGGCGCGACTGATGCAGGTTGCCGCCATGGAACCACAGCGCTTCCTGCAGTGTCGGCTTCCACATGTTGCGCAATTCGCCTTCCCAGGGGCCCGGGTCCTTGGTGGTGCTGGAGCCGAGACCCCAGCATTTGCCGACCTTGTCGGCGACCTCTCGGGAGATGAGGTCGGCCGCCCAGCCATTCATCGAGCCGTATCCGGTGGCGTAGACGATGAGGTCAGCCGGCAGTTCCGATCCGTCGCTGAGCAGGACCGAATGCTCCTTGATCTCCTTCACTTCGACACCGCTCTTCAGCTTGATCGAACCGTCGATGATCAGGTCGGACGCGCCGACGTCGATATAGTAGCCTGAGCCGCGCCTGAGATATTTCATGAACAGGCCGGAATCGTCATCGCCCCAGTCGAGCATGAAGCCGGCCTTCTCCAGGCCCTTGTAGAACTCGGCGTCGCGCTTCTTCATCTCGGCATAGGCCGGGATCTGGAATTCATGCAGGATCTTGTAGGGCAAGGAAGCAAAGATGAGGTCGGCCTTGGCCGTGGTCATGCCTCCTTGCACGGCCTTTTCCGAATAAAGCGAACCGAGCCCGATTTCCATCAGCGTGTCGGATCTGGAGATATGGGTGGTCGAGCGCTGCACCATGGTGACATCGGCGCCGGCCTCCCAAAGCGCCGCGGCGATGTCGTGGGCTGAATTGTTCGAGCCGATGACGACGGTGCGCTTGCCGGCATAGGCATCGGGGCCGGGGTGCTGCGAGGAATGGTGCTGATCGCCCTTGAAGCTGTCCATGCCCTTGAAGTTCGGCATGTTGGCCTTGCCGGATTGTCCCGTCGCCAGCACCAACTGCTTCGGCTTCAGCGTGATGTCCTTGCCGTCGCGGTGGACGATGACGGTCCATTCCTTCTTCTTGTCGTCGTAGGTGGCGCTCTTGGCCTCGGTCGAGGACCAGTAATTCAGCTCCATGACCTTGGTGTACATTTCCAGCCAGTCGCCGATCTTGTCCTTGGGCGAGAAGACGGGCCAGTTCTTCGGGAAGTCGATATAGGGCAGATGGTCGTACCAGACCGGGTCGTGCAGGCAGAGCGACTTGTAGCGCCTGCGCCAGCTGTCGCCGGCGCGCTCGTTCTTCTCGACGATGATGGTCGGCACGCCGAGCTGTCGCAACCGGGCGCCGAGCGCGATGCCGCCCTGGCCGCCGCCGATGATCAGCGTGTGCGGCTGCGTCTTGAAGCCTAACTCGGCCGCCTCCTTCTCTCGCTCCTCCTTCCAGGTCGGACGGTTCTTGCCATGGCCATGCTTGGCGCCCATCGGCCGGGCGAAGCCGGCCGGCTCCTCGTGGCCCTTCAACTCGACCATGGTGGTGAGCAGCGTCCAGATCTTGCCGTCCTTCAGCCTGATGTGACCGAAGCCGCGCGCCGTTTCCGTCTCGAAGCTGATCCAGCCTTCGAGCAGCCCGTCGCTTTCCGTGGCATCCTCGCCTTCGGCGATCGCCCAGTTCGAGGGTTTCGTCTTCGCCAGTTGGCTGACCAGCATGTCGCGCACCTGGTCGCTACCTTCCATGGTCTTGATGTTCCAGGTGAAGGTGACGAGATCGCGCCAGTAGCAGTCGTCCTGAAAACAGGCGACTGCCGTGTCGATATCGCCGGCGGCGAGAGCCTTGCCGAATTTGTCGAGCAGGTCGGCAAGCTTCTTGTTCGGGGCCTTTTCCAGCATCAGTTTCCTCCGGGTCTTGGGGATCGCTTCTTGGGTGATGGCGTGGCGGGGGCATTGTCCGGCGCGGCGAAAGTATTTCGCCAAAACCGCCATCGCGTCACGCCCTCCAATAGTTTGGCGCGTTTTCAATGGTTTGATGGAACGCAGACGGTTTGCGCCGCTTCTTGTGGGCACCGGGCAGGCGGTGCTCGAAAACAGGATGAACGTCCTGTTGGTCGCGAGATCGTGATTGCCCTGTGCCGCAATGCAGCCACGCTGGGCGCTGACAACCGAGAGGCAGGGACGATGCGGGCACGGGGCGGTTCGTGAATGCGGAAACTCTGGAGCGCGTCATGCAAATGTCTTCGATCAACCAGGTCGCCTTGCGTGCACGCGCGGTGGCCATCGCCCTGGCCTTGGCGCTGGGCGGAAGCCTGGGCAGTCCGCTGTTCGTGTCGGCCTCCGAGGCGGCGCATGCAGCGGTGATCTCCGTGACCGTCCGGGAACGGCTCTCAAACTATGGTGGATGGCGAACCTCCAACCGCTTCGGTGAAGTGTGGGTTCCGTCCGTGCGGTCCGAATGGCGGCCCTACACCGAAGGCGGCTGGGTCTGGACCGACGACGGCTGGTATTGGGAGTCGGCCGAGCCGTTCGGCGACATCGTCTATCACTATGGCCGCTGGGCCTATGATCCGGAGTTCGGCTGGGTCTGGGTCGCCGGCTATGAATGGGCACCGGCCTGGGTGGTCTGGCGACAGGGCGGCGATGATATCGGCTGGGCTCCGGCGCCGCCGCGTGATGGCGATGTCGTGTTCAACGAGGACTGGTGGTGCTTCGCGCCGGTGGCGGCGATCGGCGCAGCCGACCTTGTAACCGTGGTTAGGCCCGTCAGGGAAACGTCACCATCATCCGCAACACGACGATCATCAACCAGACGGTGGTCGTGAACAATGCGCCGCGCGTTCGGCTCGGCAACCAGGTGGTTGCGATCAATGCCGGTCCCCGCCTGCAGCGGCTTCCCCAATCGGTGGTGACATCGATCAAGGCGGCGAAGGTGGTTCCGCCGCGCAAGGGCGTTATTGCCGAGGCCCGGCTCGATCCATCGAAGGGCGAGGCGATCAAGAAGCTGAACGGCAACCCGATGTCCGCGGCGCCTGCAATCGCCAACGCACCAAATGTTTCCGGCCAAGGGCCAAAAAAGCTGTCGGGCGGCAAGACGATTCCGCCTGCGGGTTCGGTTGCCGAGGCGACGCAATACCCGCATGACAAGAAGCGCAAGCGGATGACGGCCAGCAATAATGTGGAGGCCCAGATGCCGCAGACCAATGGCGGCGGCAAGCGCGTCACCGTGCAGTCGGCACGGAAAGGTGCCGCCGCTGCAGCGTCTGGCGCATGTGCCCCGGAAGCAGTTCAACCACCAGCAAATGCTGGCGATGCACGCGCCGCCGCATCATGGCCCGCAGAGGGGCGCGCCGCATCGCCCGCCGATGGCGAAGAAGGCGCAGAAATGCGATCCGCGCGTTTCGCGTTGCAAGCCGCCCCGATGATTGCCTCCCTTGACGGATGGCCCCGGCGGCCGGCGTCATTTTTGCCGTTGACAGGCCGGCTTTCCCGCCTCTAGTGTCCGCGACCATGAAAACGGCACTCATTCTCGTAGGAAAGCGCGTGGGCAAGGCGGTGTAACCGCCGGGCGAAAACCTCCCATGCGCAACACACAGGCTCCCTCGGGGGCCTTTTTTATTGCCCGAAACACGACTAAACGACCAGCAATCGCCAGATGGCGGACAGCACGGGACCAGACCGATGAGCAATGGACAGAGTGAGCGGCGCGAAATGACGGGCGCCGAAATGGTGGTGCAGGCGCTGAAGGACAACGGCGTCAAGCACGTCTTCGGCTATCCGGGTGGCGCTGTTCTCCCGATCTACGATGAAATCTTCCAGCAGGACGAGGTCGAGCATATCCTCGTCCGCCATGAGCAGGGGGCGGGCCATGCGGCGGAAGGCTATGCGCGCTCGACCGGCAAGGCCGGCGTCATGCTGGTGACCTCGGGGCCTGGCGCCACCAATGCGGTGACGCCGCTGCAGGATGCGCTGATGGACTCGATCCCGCTCGTCTGCCTGACCGGGCAGGTGCCGACTTCGCTGATCGGCTCCGACGCCTTCCAGGAATGCGACACCGTCGGCATCACGCGCCCCTGCACCAAGCACAACTGGCTGGTGAAGGACGTCAACGAACTGGCCGCGACCATCCACGAGGCTTTCCATGTCGCGACCACCGGGCGTCCCGGCCCGGTCGTGGTCGACATCCCCAAGGATGTGCAGTTCGCCAAGGGCATGTATGTGCCGCCGCAGACGGCGCCGCGCACCAGCTACCAGCCGAAGGTCCAGGGCGACCTCGACAAGGTCAAGGCAGCGGTCGAATTGATGGCCGGTGCCAAAAGGCCGATCATCTATTCGGGCGGCGGTGTCATCAACTCCGGCTCCGAGGCCAGCCATCTGCTGCGCGAACTGGTCGACCTGACCGGCTTTCCCATCACCTCGACGCTGATGGGGCTCGGCGCCTATCCGGCTTCCGGCAAGAACTGGGTCGGCATGCTCGGCATGCACGGCACCTACGAGGCCAACATGGCCATGCATGATTGCGATGTGATGATCTGTATCGGCGCGCGCTTCGATGACCGCATCACCGGTCGGCTCAACGCGTTCTCGCCGAATTCGAAGAAGATCCATATCGACATCGATCCGTCGTCGATCAACAAGAACGTCCACACCGACGTGCCGATCATCGGCGATGTCGGCCGGGTTCTGGAGGATCTGGTGCGGCTGTGGCGGGCAAGCGCCAAGGCCGACAAGAAGGCGCTGCACCCCTGGTGGGAGCAGATCGCCAAATGGCGCGCGCGGGACTCGCTCGCCTACAAGATGAATCACGACGTGATCATGCCGCAATACGCCATCCAGCGGCTCTATGCGCTGACCAAGGACATGGACACCTACATCACCACCGAGGTCGGCCAGCACCAGATGTGGGCGGCGCAGCACTATCATTTCGAGAAGCCGAACCGCTGGATGACCTCCGGCGGGCTGGGCACGATGGGCTATGGCCTGCCGGCCGCGCTCGGCGTCCAGATCGCGCATCCCAACGCACTGGTCATCGACATCGCCGGCGACGCCTCGGTGCAGATGACGATGCAGGAGATGAGCACGGCGGTGCAGTACAATGCGCCGATCAAGATCTTCATCCTCAACAACCAATATATGGGAATGGTGCGGCAATGGCAGCAGCTGCTGCACGGCAACCGGCTGTCGCATTCCTATACCGAGGCGATGCCTGACTTCGTCAAGCTGGCCGAGGCCTATGGCGGCCACGGCATTCGCTGCGACAAGCCGGACGAGCTGGACGACGCGATCAAGGAGATGATTTCGGTGAAGAAGCCGGTGCTGTTCGACTGCCGCGTGGCGACGCTCGCCAACTGCTTCCCGATGATCCCGTCGGGCAAGGCTCACAACGAGATGCTCCTGCCCGACGAGGCGACCGACGAGGCCGTGGCCAACGCCATCGACGCCAAGGGCAGGGAACTGGTGTGATATCAGCCGAGGCAGGGCTGTCGGAAGAAGCCGTGCGGAAACAGAGAATTAGCTCAAGAGTTTGAAATCGAGATTCATGTCATGAACGCACAGCTACAGCCGACCGGCTCCGCCTATTTCATCGCCAAGGAAACGGAAAAGCCCGAAAACCACACGCTTTCCGTGCTGGTCGACAACGAGCCGGGCGTGCTTGCCCGGGTCATCGGGCTGTTTTCCGGGCGCGGCTACAACATCGAGAGCCTCACCGTCTCCGAGACCGAGCACGAAAAACACCTGTCGCGCATCACCATCGTGACGCGCGGCACGCCGCATGTGCTGGAGCAGATCAAGCACCAGCTCGAGCGCATCGTGCCGGTGCACCGCGTCGTCGACCTCACCGTGCGCTCGCGCGAGCTTGGCCAGGAGCGGCCGCTGGAGCGCGAACTGGCGCTGGTCAAGGTCGCCGGCACCGGCGAGGCCCGGGTCGAGGCGCTCAGGCTCGCCGACGCCTTCCGCGCCAGCGTCATCGACGCCAACACCGAGCATTTCATCTTCGAGATCACCGGCAAGGGCTCCAAGCTCGACCAGTTCATAGCCATCATGAAGCCACTCGGCTTGGTCGAAATCTGTCGAACCGGCGTGGCGGCGATGAACCGCGGCCCGCAAGGGATGTAGAGCCCGGCGCTGGTCGCCGGCACACCGCTTTTCAAGTCCTGATTGCCTGGCCTGCCTGCCGCTCCGCGGTGGCCTTTGCGCGCCTGGCGAGAAAGGACAATATTGTTGACCTAATCTTGGGAGGAAGTCATGTCGTTCGAAGCGTTCCTGGCGCTTTTGGTCTATGCCTTCGTTACCTCGGTCACGCCCGGACCGAACAATCTCATGCTACTGGCCTCGGGCGTGAATTTCGGCTTTGTGAGAACCGTGCCGCACATGCTGGGCATCGGCATCGGTTTTCTCATTCTATTGCTTGCCGTCGGTTTTGGACTTGGCGCGGTGCTGACGGCGTTTCCCATGCTGCACACCGGATTGAAGATCGCCGGCGGCGTCTATTTGCTCTATCTCGCCTGGAAGATCGCCATGTCGCGCTCGATGGCCAGCAAGGGCGAGGCGCAGGCAAATCCGATGCGGTTCATCGATGCCGCCGCTTTCCAGTGGGTCAACCCCAAGGCCTGGGTGATGGCTGTCACCGCCATGGCCGTCTACACCAATCCCGATCATCCGTTCCTGTCGGTGGTGCTGATCTCGATGGCGTTCGCCATCGTCAACCTGCCTAGCGTTTCGGTGTGGGCTGGTTTCGGCACCGCGCTGCGCGGTTTTCTGTCGGATCCGATGCGGCTGAAATGGTTCAACATCGCCATGGGCGTGCTGCTGGCGGCGACGCTGTGGCCGATGCTGCGCTAAGGCGTGCTGATATTCAGGTGATGCCGGCCTGCAAATGGCGGTTTTCTGCGCTTCCGATGCTCACGGACCCGAATGTCCGCTCCGCTTCGGTTCTCGAAAACCACCATTTTCGGCTCGGCCTGACCTGAATCTCAGCACACCTTGGTTCAGTTGCTTCGTTATTGTGCAGTGCACATTAAATCTTCGTAATGCCGTGTTTTGGCCCTTTTCCGACAAAGGCGTGTCCTATCTATTCGGCGAATTCGCGGTGCGGAGCCGTGATTTGAGCTGGAACAAGACCACCGGGTTCGGCGTGTCGGATAAGAGGGCTTGTTGTCGATGCGCGCAAAAATCCTCCTTGCAGTGATTGCGGTTATCTGCCTGGCGGGGGCCGGTCTCTATCTCTCGCCCACGGCCATGGGCAAGGTCCAGCAACTGATTTCGGGCCAGCAGGCGGCGGCGACGGACAAGTCCGCCAAGGCATCGGACAAGCCGGCAGCCGGCGGCGCCCGCTCGGCTTCGATCGTTGCCGCGACGGCGACGATGTCGGACTTCCCCATCCGCCGCTATGCCATCGGCTTCGTGTCTTCGCCGGCGGTGGTCAGTATCAACGCCCGGGTATCCAGCCAGATCGTAGCGATCGCGGTCAAGGACGGCCAGATGGTGAAGGCCGGCGACCTACTGTTGTCGCTCGACGACCGTGCCTTGAAGGCACAGTTGGCCAAGGACCAGGCGACGCTCGTCAAGGACCAGGCGCTGCTCGCCAGCGCCACGGCGGATCTTCAGCGCGCCAAGGACCTTGTCGCCAAGCAGGCCGGCACGCAGCAGACCTACGATCAGGCACTGGCGGCGCAGAAGGCCGCGGCCGCAACCATCGATGCCGACAAGGCGACGATCGATGCCGATACCGTCCAGTCGAGCTACGCCACCATCTCGGCGCCGATCTCCGGCAGGCTCGGTGCCGTCAATGTCTCGGTCGGCGATCTCGTCACCACCAGCAACGGCGGCAGCACCACGACGCCGCTCGTCACCATCACGCAGATGGACCCGCTGCAAGTCAACTTCAACCTGCCTGAAAGCAACCTCGCCCTGCTGCACAAGGCCCTGGCCTCGCCGCAGAAGGGGTCCGTGACGCTGACCAAGGATGGCGACCCGACGCCGATCGGCAAGGGCACGCTGGATTTCGTCGATTCCAGCGTCGACACGGCGTCCGGCACCATCGCCACCAGGGCCAGCATACCAAACCCCGACCTTTCACTGTGGCCTGGCCAATATGTGAATGTCGTGCTCGACGCCGGCACGATGCCGCAAATGACCTCGGTTCCGACGGTTGCGGTGCAGCCCAGCCAGAAGGGGCCGTTCGTCTATGTGGTCAAGCCGGACAACACCGTCGAGATGCGGCCGGTGCAGGTGGCGCTGACCGAAGGCGACAACAGCGCCATCAGCCAGGGGCTGAAAAGCGGTGAGAGGGTTGTCACCGAAGGCCAGACCAGGCTGAAGGACGGCGCTGCCGTGCATGAAGGCAAGGCTTCGGCCGGCACCGGCGATCAGGCAGCTCCCAAGGTGGCGCAAGCCGACAAGGCGAGCGGTGCCGACAAGGCCGGCGAGGCGCGCCCATGATTTCCGAATTCTGTATCCGCAGGCCCGTCGCCACGCTGCTGATGTCGTTCGCCCTCGTGCTGGGCGGGCTGTTCGCCTACAAATTCCTGCCGGTTGCGGCGCTGCCCAGCGCCGAATTTCCAGTCGTCAACGTTTCGGCCCAGTTGGCTGGCGCCTCGCCGGAGACCATGGCGACCTCGGTGGCGACGCCGCTGATCAAACAGTTCGCCACCATTGCCGGCATCGATTCGATCTCGACCACCAACTCACTCGGCTCAACGTCGATCGCCATCCAGTTCGTGCTCAACCGCGATATCGACGCGGCGGCGGCCGACGTGCAAGCGGCGATTGCGCGCACCCAGAAATCGCTGCCGCCGCAGATGACGGCGCCGCCGAGCTATCGCAAGGTCAATCCGGCCGATGCGCCGATCCTGCTGATGTCGCTGGTCAGCGACACCGTTCCGCTGACCGACCTCGATGCTTTCGCCGAGAACGTGATCTCGCCGTCGCTGTCGACGATCGACGGCGTCGCGCAGGTATCCATTTACGGCCAGCAGAAATACGCAGTGCGCATCCAGATCGATCCGACCGCGCTTGCCGCGCGCGGCATCTCGATCGATCAGTTGCAGGCGGCGATAGCCTCGGCCAACAGCAACACGCCGCTCGGCGTGCTCCAGAACAACAAGCAGCAGCTGACCATCACCGCCAACACCCAACTGACCAACGCCGCGGGCTTCTCCAACCTCATCATCGCCACCAAAGACGGTCACCCGGTACGGCTGGGCGAGGTGACCCGCGTCGTCGATTCGGTGCAGACCACGACGACGGCGAGTTGGTATGACGGCACGCGCGCCATCATCATGGCCGTGCAGCGCCAGCCCGACGCCAACACCGTCGACGTCGTCGACAAGGTCAAGGCGATGCTGCCGTCCTTCGAGGACCAGATGCCGGCCGCCGCCAGCATCAAGTTGCTCAACGACCGTTCGACCTCGATCCGTCAGGCCGTCGACGACGTGCAGTTCACGCTGCTGTTGACCATCGCGCTGGTGGTCATGGTGATCTTCGTGTTCCTGCGCCGGGTGACGGCGACCATCATCCCGGCCGTGGCGGTGCCGATCTCGCTGATCGCCACGCTTGGCGCGATGTTCCTGTTCGGCTTTTCCATCGACAACATATCGCTGATGGGCCTGACGCTTGCAGTGGGCCTCGTCGTCGACGATGCCATCGTCATGCTCGAAAACATCTTCCGTCATATGGAGGAGGATGGGTTGTCGGCCTTCGATGCGTCGCTGAAGGGCGCGCGCGAAATCGGCTTCACCATCATTTCGATCTCGATCTCGCTGGTGGCGGTGTTCATCCCCGTGCTTCTGATGGGCGGCGTGATCGGGCGCATCTTCAACGAGTTCGCCGTCGTGGTGACGGTCGCCATCCTGGCGTCGATGTTCGTCTCGCTGACACTGACCCCGATGCTTTGTTCGCGGTTGCTTTCGGTGAGCAAGGCCGACCGCGAGGCGCACGGTGATGGCCACAGGCGCGATTTCATCACGCGGGGCTACGACCGGATCTTGAGCTTCTGCCTGCGGCACACCTTCCTGGTGTTCCTGGTCTTCATCGGAACCGCGGCAGCGTCGGTGTGGCTGATCCAGGTCTCGCCGAAGGGCTTCTTCCCGCAGGAGGATATCGGCCAGATATCGGTGACCACCATCGCGCGCCAGGACATCTCGTTTGACGCCATGGCGAAGCTGCAAGGGCAGGTGGCCAGCGTCTTCTCGCATTCGCCCTATGTCGACCATGTGGCGTGGTCGGCGGGCAGTGGCAACAATGCGCTCAACCAGGGGCAGCTCTTCGTGCAGCTCAAGGGCAAGGACCAGCGTCCCGACATCGAGAAGGTACTTTCGGATCTGAGGCGACAGCTGGCCGGCGTGGCGGGTATCGAGACCTACATGCAGCCGGTGCAGAACCTGAGGCTGGGTTCACGGTCGTCGGCCAGCGCCTACCAGCTTGTGGTTCAGGGCCTCGATACCGGCCAGACCGATATCTGGGCGCAGAAGATGAACGACGCGATGGCTGCCGACCATGCGACCTTCACCGACGTCACCAGCGACCTGCAGAACAATGCACTGCAGGCGACGCTGGTGGTGGATCGCGACAAAGCCGCCCAACTCGGCATCGACACCGACACGCTGCGCTCAGCCCTCTATGGCGGGTTCGGCACCGACCAGGTTTCGACGATCTTCGGTTCGGCCGACAGCTACGAAGTCATCACCGAGCTCGATCCCAAGATCGAATGGTCGCCCGAGCGGATGCTCGCCATCCAGATGAGGACGGCGAGCGGCAGCCTGGTTCCGCTTGGCGCCTTCGCCCGGGTCGATCGCACGGCCGGCGCCTTGACGGTCAACCAGCTCGGCCAGCTTCCGGCCGTGACCATCTCCTACAATCTGCCGCAAGGCGTGGCGCTCGGCGACAGCGTGACCCGCATCAACGCGCTGAAAGAGCAGATCGGCATGCCGAAGGCGATCTCGACCACCTTCGCCGGCACGGCCAAGACCTTCCAGGATTCGCTCGCCAATCAGGGCCTGCTGATCGGCGGCGCGATCCTGACCATCTATATCGTGCTCGGCATGCTCTATGAGAGCTTCATCCATCCGCTCACAATCCTGACCGGCCTGCCATCGGCGGTGCTCGGTGCGGTGGTCGCGCTGCGGTTTGCCGGCATGGACCTTTCGGTCATCGCGGTGATCGGCATCCTGATGCTGATTGGCATCGTGAAGAAGAACGGCATCATGATGGTCGACGTCGCGCTGGAACTCCGACGAGAAGGCATGTCGGCGACGGAGTCCATCCACAAGGCCTGCCTGATGCGTTTTCGTCCGATCATGATGACGACGCTGGCCGCGCTGATGGGCACGTTCCCGATCGCGCTCGGCACCGGCGCCAGCGCCGAATTGCGCCAGCCGCTCGGCGTCGCGGTCGTCGGTGGCCTGCTTGCCTCGCAGGCGCTGACACTATTCGTCACGCCGGTGGTCTATGTCTACATGGAGCATTTTTCCGGCTGGCTGCTCAGCTTCTTTTCGAAGAAAAGCCGACCGACGCTGCGGGCGGTCGAGGCTGTCGAGCAGCCGTCGCTGTTCGATCGCGACGAAGAACAGGACATCGAACCCCAGAAGGCGGCTGCCGAATAGTATCGACCGGGTGAAGAGGCGCTGGCCCAAGGCGTCGCGCTTGCGGCCGGGCTCCGGCGATCGTAGTTTGCGGTCATGTCCCATGATCATGACCACGACAACGAGCTCGATCCTTTTGCCGCGCGGGTGCGCGCGCTGGAAACGATCCTGACCGAGAAAGGCCTGATCGATCCGGCCGCCATCGACGTCATCGTCGACACCTACGAGACAAAAATCGGCCCGCGCAACGGCGCCAGGGTGGTGGCGAAGGCCTGGGTCGACCCGGAGTTCGCCGCCTGGCTGAAGCGCGATGCGACGGCGGCGATCGCCTCGCTCAGCTATACCGGCCGTCAGGGCGAGCACATGCAGGCGGTGTTCAACACAGAGGAGACGCACAACCTCGTCGTCTGCACGCTTTGCTCCTGCTATCCGTGGTCGGTGCTCGGCCTGCCGCCGGTCTGGTACAAGGCGCCGCCCTATCGCTCGCGCGCGGTGATCGATCCGCGCGGCGTGCTGGAGGAATTCGGCCTGACTTTGCCGTCCGACACAAAGATCCGCGTCTGGGATTCGACCGCCGAGCTGCGCTACCTGGTCGTGCCGATGCGGCCGAGAGGAACAGAAGGCTGGAGCGAGGAGCGGCTAGCCGAACTGGTGACGCGCGACGCGATGATCGGCACCGGCCTGGCGAGGGAACCGGCATGAACGGGCCGCACGACCTCGGCGGGCAGATGGGCTTCGGGCCGGTCGCGCCCGAAAGGGACGAGCCTTACTTCCATGCGGATTGGGAGAGGCGCGCGCTCGGCGTGACGCTCACCGCCGGCGCCATGGGCGCCTGGAATATCGACGAGAGCCGGCACGCGCGGGAATCGCTGCACCCGGCCGATTACTATGGCTCGAGCTACTATCAGATCTGGATCAAGGCGCTTGAGGTGCTACTGAAGCGCCACGGGTTCGTCAGCGAGCACGATCTGGCCGCGGGCAAGGCGCTCGATCCGGCAGCCACACCCAAAAGGGTGCTGAAGGCCGAGAAAGTGCCGGCGGCACTGGCCAGGGGCGGTCCCTGCGACCGGCCGGTTGCGACGCCGGCGCGGTTCAAGGCCGGCGACCTCGTGCGGACGAAGAATTTCAATCCGACCGGCCATACGCGGCTGCCACGCTATGCGCGCGGCAAGCAAGGCACCGTCGAGGCGGTGCGCGATGGCTTCGTCTTTCCCGACAGCAACGCGCATGGCCAGGGCGAGAACCCGCAATGGGTCTATACGGTGGTCTTTGACGGCGCCGAGATCTGGGGCGAGGGGGCCGACCCGACGCTGGCCGTGTCGATCGACGCCTGGGAGAGCTATCTTGAGGCGGCATGAGGGCGCCGCCGGATTGCCGGCGGGTTTCGACGAGCCGGTGTTCGCCGAGCCATGGCAGGCCGAAGCCTTCGCCATGACGGTGGCGCTGCACGAAAAAGGCCTGTTTTCCTGGAGCGAATGGGCTGATGCCTTGTCCGCCGAAGTCAAGAAGCCCGGCGCTGCAAATGACGGCCACGATTACTATGAGCACTGGCTGGCGGCGCTGGAAGGCCTGCTGTCGGCCAAGGGCGTTGCCGGCAAAGGCGATGTCGATGCGCTTGCCGCCGCCTGGGAACGCGCCGCGCATGCGACGCCGCATGGCAAGCCGATCCTGCTGGAGAATGATCCGGCCCCTGACCAATAGGCTGCGGCAATTTAGCCTTCTGTTATCCCAGTCCGGATTTCGCCCCGGCAAGCAGTTGTAAATATTGGGGCTACCAGCGACCATATCGTCATGATGGAAAAGCCTGCCGCGCCCTGGCCTTTGCTGCAAATTGCGATCGAGCCGAAATCGAAGGCCGATCAGGAGCGGCTGCTTATCGCGTTATCGAAGCTGGCGGACGAGGATGCTTTCTTCCGCGTCAAGCATGACGAGGAATCGGGCCAGACGATCATCGCCTTCATGGACGAAGTCGACCTCGACATCATCGTTGACCGCCTGCGCCACGTGTTTGAGGTCGGCGTGAATGTCGGTTCTCCACAAGTGGCCTATCGCGAGACGATCACCCGTACGCACGCGCAGGACTTCACGCACAAGAGACAGTCCGGCGGCACCGGCGAGTTCGCCCGCGTCAAGATCATGTTCGAGCCGAACCCGGACAAGGCGGACTTCGTGTTCGCGTCCAGGATCGTCTGCGATGCGCTTCCCAGCGAATACATTGCGGGTGTCGAAAAGGGGCTGCTCACCGTCCTGTCGGCGGGTCCGTTCGCGGGCTTCCCGATGATCCGCATCAAGGCGACGCTGGTGGACGGCGCCTTTCACGATACCGATTCCTCGGCTCGGGATTTCGAGGTCGCCGGCCGCGCCTGCATTCGCGAAGCTGCGCCACGGCTCGGCGTGCAGCTGCTCGAGCCGATCATGAGGGTCGAGGTGGTGACGCCTGGAGATTGTGCCGGCAACGTCATCGCCGAACTGCACAGCCGCCGCGGCCAGATCCGGGGTCAGGAAACCCGCGGCGTGGTCGTCGTCGTCAACGCGACAGTGCCGCTCGCAAACATGTTCAAGTTGGAGGATGCACTGCGGTCGCATTCGAAAGGACAGGCACGCCTGAGCGCCAGCTATGCCGGATACGCTCCCGTTCCTCTACCGCCCGACGACCGCGACCCGCCGGGCGCCATGGCCATTGCCTGACTTCCGCTTTCCACCCGAAGCCGAAATTCAAGCCGAGACGCAGTCGCCATGTTCTCTTTACGTTCTTGTCCGCGCCTGATAGCCTGAGCCGCAGGAGGCGCTGAGTTCGCCACCGGCGGCGGTCGATATGGTGGCGGCTGTCTTGTCTTTCCCTTGCGAATCCGGTCTTTCGCGCTGATGGAATTCTCTCCCCAACAGGATGATGCCCTGAAGGCGGTTGCGCGCTGGCTCAAGGAGGGCCGGCCGCAGCTGTTCCGGCTGTTCGGCTATGCGGGCACCGGCAAGACGACGCTGGCGCGCTATTTCGCCGAGCATGTCGACGGCCAGGTGCAGTTCGCCGCCTTCACCGGCAAGGCGGCGCAGGTGCTGCGCTCCAAGGGGGCGACCAACGCCCGCACCATCCATTCGCTGATCTACAGGCCCAAGGGCGAGGAATCGGTGTCGGACGAGGTGACCGGCAAGACGTCGATTTCGCCGACCTTCTCGCTCAACCGCCAGAGCCCGATCTCGAGGGCCAAGCTGGTCATCATCGACGAATGCTCGATGGTCGACGAACAGCTCGGCCGCGACCTGATGAGTTTCGGCACGCCGATCCTGGTGCTCGGCGATCCCGGCCAGCTGCCGCCGATCTCGGGCGGCGGCTTCTTCACCGACCACGAACCGGACGCGCTGCTCACCGAAATCCATCGCCAGGCGCGCGACAATCCGATCATCCGGCTGGCGCTCGACGTGCGCGAAGGCCGCGAATTCATGCGCGGCGACTACGGCACGGCGCAAGTCATCGGCAAGGAAGACGTCAACCAGGAACTGGTGCTGAAGGCGGACCAGGTGCTGGTCGGCACCAACCGCACGCGCCGGCGCTATAACCAGCGGCTGCGCGAATTGAAGGGTTTCAATGCCGACTATCCGCAAGCCGGCGACAAGCTGGTCTGCCTGCGCAACGATCCGGCCAAGGGCCTGCTCAACGGTTCGCTGTGGAAGGTCATGACCTCGTCGCGCGAGACGGTGAAGCCGGGCATCAACCTTCTGGTCTCGCCGGAAGAGGACGATCCGGACCGCGGCGTTGCCAAGATCAAGCTGCTCAAGGCGGCGTTCGAGGACCCGGATGCCGAGATTCCCTGGCAGCAGAAGAAGCGCTTCGACGATTTCGACTATGGCTACGCGCTGACCGTGCACAAGGCGCAGGGCTCGCAATGGAACGAGATCGTGCTGTTCGACGAAAGCTGGGCGTTCAAGGAAACCCGCCAGCGCTGGCTCTACACCGCGATCACCCGCGCGGCCGAACGGCTGACGATCGTCCGATGATCATGACGGCTTGGCCGGCCTGGCGCCGAGCCAGCGCCATGCCGCCGCTTCGTCCTCCCAGTCGAAATGCCTGAGTTCGAAAGGCGGCGGCTTGGCGAAGAATCCCTGCGCATAGGGGATCCAGTCCGGGTCGCCGACCGCGGCGCAGCGGCGGATATGCTCCAGGGCGTGGGCCGTGCCCTGTCTGGCGGTTTCGTCGGACACGTGGGGCCAGTCGACGCCGTCATGCTCGATCAGGCGCACCAGCACGTCCAGTTTCGGATGGAGCGCATAGGCCGCCTCCAGCAGTCCGAACAGGTTTTCCGCGTCGGCGGCCGCGACATGGCCGACGATATCGACAGCGAAAAGGTCTTCACGGTCGGTGTCGATGCGGCGCACCGCCGGCACGGCGTCGAGAAAATTCAAGGGCTGTTCCTTTCGCGGTTCATCCCCTTGGAACACCGGAAACCCTCTGTCTGTTCCCGACAAAGGCGCTATAGATGCGCCCCGTCTGTGAAACTGGACCCGAAGCCATGCCCGCAAAGCTCTCCGTCAATCTCAATGCCATCGCCATGCTACGCAACCGGCGCGACCTGCCATGGCCGAGCGTCATCGGGCTCGGGCGCCTCGCTCTCTCCGCCGGCGCGCATGGGCTGACGGTGCATCCGCGACCCGATGAGCGGCATACGCGGCACTCCGATTTGCCGGAGATCAGGGCCCTTATCGACGATGAGTTCCCCAAGGCCGAGTTCAACATAGAGGGCTATCCGTCGGAGGATTTCCTGGCGCTTGTGGAAAAGCACCAGCCGGAACAGGTGACGCTTGTGCCCGACGACCCGGCCCAGGCCACGTCGGACCATGGCTGGAACTTCGCAACGGACGCCGCATTCCTCACTCCGATCGTCAAACGCCTGAAAAAGGCAGGTGTGCGGGTGTCGTTGTTTTCCGATTCGGACCCGGACGGCGCCAGGATCGCGCGCGATATCGGCGCCGACCGGATCGAGCTTTACACGGGGCCGTATGGCAGCTGCCATTCCGATTCCGCCAAGGCGGCCAAGGAATTGGAAAGATTGGGACAAACCGCGGATGCAGCACTTGCGGCGGGCCTGCAGGTCAATGCCGGGCACGATCTCACGGTGAACAACCTGCCGGCGCTGGTCAAGCGCATTCCGGCGTTGGCCGAAGTGTCGATCGGACATGGGTTGACAGCCGATGCGTTGGAGTATGGCATGGCCGGCACGGTGGGGCGGTTTCTCAGGGCTTGCGGATGGTAAAGAGGCAGGCCCCGCGTTGCCGGCATGGAAGCCATAACGTTGGGGCACTTGATATTGCATTGCAGCAAGCGTAGAGCACCGCGCGATTATCGGAGTGTCGTTTATGGCCCTTGCCAACACTGGTAGTGAGGCAGAAACCGTCGACCAATCGAGCCATCCTGAAGTCGAGCAGCATAGCACCAAGGTGCTGATGCTGGGCGCGCTCGGCGTGGTCTATGGCGACATCGGTACCAGTCCGATCTATGCGTTTCGTGAGGCATTGCATGCGTCGTCCGGCGGCGATGTCGCCGAGCGCGGCGATATTCTCGGCGTGCTGTCGCTGATCATCTGGTCGCTGACGATCATCGTCACCATCAAATACATCATGTTCGTGCTGCGCGCGGACAACCGCGGCGAGGGCGGCGTGCTGTCGCTGATGGCGCTGGCGCGCGGCAGTTTCCCGACGCGGTCGGCGGTGATCCTCGGCGTCGGCATCGTCGGCGCCTCGCTGTTCTTTGGTGACGCCGTCATCACGCCGGCAATCTCGGTGCTTTCCGCGGTCGAGGGCATGAATGTCGTCACGCCGACGTTTCAGCCCTATGTGGTGCCGCTGACATTGCTCATTCTCGCCATGGTGTTCGCGGTGCAACGGTTCGGCACGGGCGGCGTGGGCCTGGTGTTCGGCCCGGTGACGGCCGTATGGTTCCTGGCCATCGGGCTTTCCGGCCTGAACCACATCATCGACGACCCGGAGATCCTGCTGGCGGTCAGCCCGCACTATATCGTCGCCTTCCTGATCAATTCGCCTGACGTCGCCTTCGTCACGATCGGTGCCATCTTCCTGGCCGTCACCGGCGCCGAGGCGCTCTATGCCGATCTCGGCCATTTCGGGCGCAAGCCGATCGTGCTCGCCTGGCTGGCGATCGTGTTCCCTTGCCTGCTGCTCAACTATGCCGGGCAGGGCGCGTTCGTGCTGGCGCATGGTGGCGTCGTCGGCCATCCGTTCTTCGAGATGAACCAGGGATGGACGCTTATCCCGATGGTGGTGCTGGCGACGGCGGCAACCGTGATCGCCAGCCAGGCGGTGATTTCCGGCGCCTTTTCGCTGACCAGGCAGGCGGTGCAGCTCAACATGCTGCCGCGGCTCGAAATCCTGCACACGTCGGAAAAACAATCCGGCCAGATCTACATGCCGCGCGTCAATCTGCTGCTGGCGCTGACGGTGATGCTGCTGGTCGTCGGTTTCGGCGAATCGAGCCGGCTTGCCTCGGCCTACGGCATTTCGGTCACCGGCAACATGCTGGTGACGACGGTGCTGCTCTATGCCGTCATGACCCGTATCTGGAAATGGCGGCTCTGGGTGGCAATCGCGATGACGGCGCTGTTCGCTTTCATCGATATAGGCTTCTTTGCCTCCAACATCGTCAAGGTCTTCGAAGGCGGCTGGGCGTCGTTGGCGGTGGCCTTCACCGTCGTGCTCGCCATGTGGACCTGGGTGCGCGGCAGCCGCTATCTGTTCGACAAGACCCGCCGCAACGAGATCCCGCTCGATTTCCTCGCCGGCAATCTGTTGAAGAAGAAGCCGCAGCTGGTGTCGGGCACGGCCGTGTTCCTGACCAGCGATCCGCTGAGCGCGCCGACCGCGTTGATGCACAGTCTGAAGCACTACAAGGTGCTGCACGAACAGAACGTCATCCTTTCTGTGGTGACGGCGCCGCAGCCGGTGGTGCCCGACAGCGACCGCGTCAAGATGGAAACGGTCAACGAGCTGTTCATGCGGGTGACGCTGAACTTCGGCTATATGGAACAGCCGAACATTCCGCGCGCGCTGGCGATCTGCCGCAAGCAGGGTTGGAAGTTCGACATCATGACGACGTCCTTCTTCCTGTCGCGGCGTTCGCTCAAGGCCTCGCCCAATTCCGGCATGCCGGTGTGGCAGGACAAGCTGTTCATCGGCCTGGCGCGCACGGCAGCGGATGCGACCGAGTATTTCCAGATCCCGACCGGGCGCGTTGTCGAGATCGGCACGCAGGTGGCGATTTGATGGGCTCAAACTAGATCATCGAGGAGGCGGGCATGAGCGGCGAATTGGTGCTTGTGTCCGGCGGATCGGGCTTCCTCGGCGCTCACTGCATCGTGGCTCTGCTGGATGCAGGCTACCGCGTGCGCACGACGGTGCGGTCCAGCAAGCGCGAAGCCGATGTTGTGGCGATGCTGAAGGCCGGCGGTGCCGAACCCGGCGATGCGCTCTCCTTTGCCCACGCCGATCTCATGGCCGACGCAGGCTGGCCGCAAGCCGTTGCCGGCTGCGACTATGTCCTCCATGTCGCCTCGCCGTTTCCGTCCGGCGTGCCGAAACACGAGGACGATCTGATCGTTCCTGCCCGCGAAGGCGCGCTGCGGGTGCTGCGTGCGGCGCGAGATGCCGGCGTCAGGCGCGTCGTGCTCACCTCCTCCTTTGCTGCCGTCGGCTATGGCCAGACGCCAATTGCCGGACGCCCGTTCACGGAGGAGAACTGGACCAATCTGGCTGACAAGGTGAGCGCCTATGTGAAATCGAAGACGCTGGCGGAGCGGGCCGCGTGGGATTTCATTGCCGGTCAAGGCGGCGCCTTGGAGCTGGCAGTCGTCAATCCAGTCGGGATTTTCGGACCGGTTCTGGGGCCCGACCATTCGACCTCAACAGAATTCATAGGACGCCTGCTGGATGGCGCGATGCCGGGTCTGCCGCGCATGCTATTCGGCGTGGTCGATGCGCGGGACGTGGCGGACCTGCATCTGCGCGCCATGACCAACCCCGCAGCCAAGGGCGAACGTTTCCTGGCCATCAGCGGGGATTTCATGACGATGCTGGAGATCGCACAGACGCTGAAAGCTCGGTTGGGCGATGCAGCGTCGCGCGTGCCGACAAGAGTGCTGCCGGATTGGCTGGTGAGGCTCGTCGGCCTGTTCGACGGGCAAGCAGCCCAGATCGTGACGGAGTTGGGCAAGGCAAGGAACGCAACGAGTGCGAAGGCCATGCGCCTGCTGGGCTGGGCACCGCGTTCGCGGGAAGACGCGCTGGTTGCGACCGGCGAAAGCCTGATCCGGCTGGGGCTGACCAAGACATCGAAATAGTGGTGCGGGAAGCCGACCTATCCGGCTTCCCGCACCACAGGCTTCAACTGGCCAAGGCGGATTTGTTCGCCTCGAGGAACTCTCTCAACGTTTGCGGCTTCCTGCCCGAAAGCGTCTCGATCGCGTCGGTGACCATGGCGATGCGGCCCGAGCGCGTGTTGGCATCGAACGAAACGATGACGCGCGCGAATTCGTCGGGAACGCCGGCCGCCTTCACGCCCTCGGTCAAGGCCTCGTCGGGCAGTTGGATGACGTCCAGCGGTTTGCCGGTGACTTCGCTGACCAGGGCGGCGATCTCGGCCGCCGTATGCGCCTGCGGGCCGGTCAGTGTGTAGGTCTTGCTTTCGGTCGAGCCGGAAGCGAGGCCGGCGGCGATGGCTGCCGCCATGTCGTCGCGCGCGCCATGGGCAATGCGGCCGTCGCCCGCGGACGTATACCACTTTCCCGAGGCGATTGCGTGTGGCAGCGCCATGAACAGGTTCTCCTGGTACCAGCCGTTGCGGAAGATCGTATAGGGTATGCCGCTGGCCTTGATCGCCTGCTCG
Organism: Mesorhizobium sp. LjNodule214; assembly: GCF_964252735.1. Taxonomy (NCBI): domain Bacteria; kingdom Pseudomonadati; phylum Pseudomonadota; class Alphaproteobacteria; order Hyphomicrobiales; family Phyllobacteriaceae; genus Mesorhizobium; species Mesorhizobium sp. LjNodule214. Next base: position 529,770 of record NZ_CAXUPE020000002.1, on the reverse strand, counting down.
GTGCCGTAGTGGTCGCCGGCAAACAGCACCGGCGATTCCGGCTCAGGGTTGGGCATCGAGGTGTAGAGCAGGTGCGAAACGCCGGCCTTTTTGGCCGCAGCGACGGCAGTCTCGTGCTGCTTCAGGCGCTTGCCGGTTTTGAGATCGAGATCGCCGGTCGAAATGATCAATACCCTGTCGGCGCCCTTGAAGGCGCTTTCCAGCGAGGCCGCGTCGCTGAAGTCGGCGGCCCTGACAACGACGCCGCGCGCCGCCAAATCGGCCAGGCCTTCGGGATTGCGCGTGGTGGCGATGATCCGCGCCGGCGCAACATTGTGCGCGTCCAGGAGATAATGGATGACACCGCGGCCAAGCTGGCCTGAGGCGCCGGTGACGAGAAGGGTTTCGGTCATCGGGGAGATCCTGATTTTGCGCCGAAGCGGCGGGTGCTGTGGCGGTCTCAAAAAGAGACCAGCACTAAAATAGGAATTGACCTGTTGCCGTAAAGAAGGCAGTTTTTCGGGAGGTAGGCACACGCAGGGAACCAGCGATGGACGGCAAGATCGTCAATCTGCAATCGAAGCTCGAGATCTACAAAGCCATGACGGATGGCGGCAATTTCGCTGATTGCCCGGTTCGCGACGTCATGCGGGGCATCAATGGCAAATGGAGCCCGTTGCTGGTCATGGCGCTGGCGGAAAAGCCCTATCGCTTCGGGGAGCTGCGCCGGCTGGTTCCCGACATCTCGCAGCGCATGCTCACGCAGACGCTGCACGAGCTGCAACGTGATGGCTACGTGCATCGCGAGGTGTTCCCGACCAAACCACCTGGTGTCGAATACAGCCTGACCGACCTCGGACGGTCGATGTTCCATCCCTTGTATCAACTCGTCCAATGGGCCGAGCTCAACCATGAGGCCGTGCGCGAAGCGCGCGCTACCTTCGACGCTGCTTAGGCCTGAACTCGTCTTTCGAAGCGTCAAAGCGCCGAGTTGATTTGGCGATCCCGCTGAGGGATTGTGCCCGCCGGTTGGGTTGGGCGGGCAATGGAAAAATCTCTCGACATCGCGATTGCCGGCGCCGGGCCGGCGGGGCTGGCCATGGCGCTCTACCTGAGACGCGCCGGGCACCGCGTCACCATCTTCGAGCGCTTCGACGAACCGAAGCCGGTCGGTTCGGGGCTGATCCTGCAGCCGACCGGGCTGAGCGTGCTCGCCGATCTCGGCCTGCTCGACGACATCCTGGCACTTGGCAGCCGCATCGATCGCCTGCATGGGGCGGATGCGACGTCAGGCCGCACCGTGCTCGCCGTCCGCTACGATGCGCAGCGTGGCCGCCGTTTCGGCCTGGCGGTGCACCGTGCCGCGCTGTTCGGCGTGCTGTTCCGTGCCGCCCAGCGCGAGGCGATCGCCATCGAAACCAGTGTCGAGATCGAGGCGCTGGAGACCGGCGAACGCGTGACGCTCGCCTGTGCCAACGGAAGAAGGATCGGACCCTTCGATCTGGTCGTCGACGCCAGCGGTTCGCGCTCGAAGCTGCGCCAGTGCCTGAGCGACCCAGGCGAGGTGCGCTCGCTGGCCTATGGCGCGTTCTGGGCCTCGCTCGGCTGGCGTGGCGAGGGCTTTGACGAAAACGCGCTGCTGCAGCGCTACGACAGGGCCAGCGTCATGGTCGGCGTGCTGCCGATCGGCCGGCCGGAACCCGGCGCGGAAAAGATGGCAGCCTTCTTCTGGAGCCTGAAGCCGGCGGACGCCGAAAGCGTGCGGGCCGCCGGGCTCGACGCCTGGAAGGCGAGGGTGGTCAGCCTGTGGCCCGAGTGCGAGGCCTTCACCAGCCAGATCGACAGTTTCGACCAGCTTTCTCTGGCGCGCTATGGCCATCATACGATGAGGCTGCCGGCCGGCCGTCGGCTGGCGATCATCGGCGACGCCGCGCATTCGACCAGCCCGCAGCTCGGGCAAGGGGCGAACATGGCGCTGCTCGACGCGGCGGCGCTCAGCCACGCGCTGGCACGGACGAAAGATGTCGACGAAGCACTGGAAGCCTATGCCCGCGCGCGGCGCTGGCATGTGCGGGTCTTCCAGGCGCTGTCGCTGGCGTTCACGCCTTTCTACCAGTCGGACTCCGCGGCGCTGCCATTCATCCGCGACAGGCTGGTGGCGACAATCGCAAGGATCCCGCCGGCGCCGCAATTGCTCGCTTCGATGGTGGCGGGGACCGTGATCGATCCGTTCAGGCGGATCGGGCTAGAGGAGGCGCGATGGTCGAGAATGAGCGATCGTGACGAACAGGTCACAAACCCCTAGCTGGTCGAGCGCTAGCGCTGCGCAAAACTATTGTTGAGGCACAACTGGCGGAACCGAATTCCAAAATACAGGATGTGCAGGCAGGAGCTGGCCACCGTTTTTGTGCACGAGTGTCAGTATCGAGTTTACGATCTCATGCGCCGGAACGCTTAGCAAATTGCATTGGATATGAGCTTCGTCGACTTTACGTCGCCGCAACAAGGGGTAGCCGAGCCGAAAGGATTTCGGCAAGGGTGCAGGCTCGCGCATCCGTAAGGACACTCCCCAATAGCCAGCCCCTCCCAATATTGGTTTTGCACTCAAAATGTCAGACCATTTAGCCAATAGACCGGAGCGACTATCCGACAAACCATCACTGTCAACAATCAAGGCTGGCTTTCCAAGGCCGGCGTCCAGGAAGGAGAATATGGCTGCCGCAGATAGAAACGGCACCCAATAAAGCCCGAACAGCTGCAGCAGCGCCATCGCCACCTTCTCGAATAGAGTGCGGCTGCCTTCGGGGTCACGGACAAAGAAGGTCAACAAGGGCAACAGCATCACCAGTGCGCAAAATGCCCAGAAAAGGCCCATCAAAATATACTTGCTACGGCTGCAACGAGCTGCAATCGGAAGCCGAACGGACAACGGGGGAACAACGGATTTTCGAAACGTTGGTATCCCCGGAATGAGGACGACGTCCTTTTTATCCACCAACATCGACGAATTCCGATTTCGCTTTGATTGGGTCGAGATCGTCTTCATAGAACGAAACTGATGAACGGTTTCATTTCATAGTTTTTCAAATGCCGCTTGTCTCCACGGCCAAAGGTCCGTCACAGACACCCGCTGCGATGCTCATGCGGACCGGACTCGCGGAAGCGCGGTGGCCTGATCGTCCTGCCGAATGAGTTTCGAGAGATAGGAAGCCTTGGCCCGCAGGAAGGCTTCGAGGCGTTGCGGATAGTCCGGGTCGACAGCCTGCTTGATAGATTGCCGCGCGCTCAATGCCTTGCGCCATGCCCGGGCAAGCGGCTTTCCGGCGAGAATGCCGAAATCGCCGATCCGGTCGAAGACGTCGAAATAGCGGAAGATCGGCCCGTATACGGCGTCGACGAGTGAGAAGCGCTCGCCGGCGAACCACAGTCCTGGGGCGGTGCGATCGGCCAGTTCGGCCTCGAGCCGATCGAACATCGCCGATAGGGTTTCGCTTTCGGCACGGAAGGCGGTCTCGTTGGCAGCGGAGTAGAACCGGCCGATGGCATTCAAGATGGCTGAGCCGAATTCGATCCAGGCGCGGTGCCGGGCGCGGGCATAGGGGTCGGCAGGGTGGAGCGGGTTGACCTCGGTCTCCTCCAGGAATTCGAGGATGACGGCGGATTCGAAGATCACCGTCTCCTCGCCATGTTGCCGGACGCGCAGCAGCGGGACCTTGCCGAGCGGCGAAATCGCCTTGAACCAGGCCGGTTTGTTGGCGAGGTCGATGGTGACGCGTTCGAACGGCACGCCTTTCTCGGCAAGCGAAATCGCCGCGCGCTGCACATAGGGACAGAGATGATGGCTGACCAGGATGAGCTTGTCGGTCGTCTTGGCGACCAGGCTGCCCGTATCCGGGATGTCGGCGTCCTTGCAGATTTCATGCTTCATCGGATTGTTTCCCAAGTCAATGCAGTTGCATCTATATAGATGCATGTGCTTCTATCGTCAAGCTTGATGCAACTGCATCTATCTTCTATGCTGCTCGCATGATCGAGAAGGCCACACCTTCGCCCGAGGCCATCAAGGCCTGGGCCCGCCTGATGCGCGTCTCGCGCCAGCTCGTGGAAAAGGCTGAGGATGCGCTAAAGGAGGGCGGCCTCCCGCCGCTCGCCTGGTACGACGTGCTGCATGAGCTTGCCGAAGCCGGCGAGGGCGGGTTGCGGCCGTTCCAGCTGATCGAGCGGACGCTGTTTGCGCAGTACAACATCTCGCGGCTGCTGGCGCGGCTCGAAGCCGACGGCCTGGTCGAGAAGCTGCCAGTTGCCGATGACGGCCGCGGCCAGACCATCCGCATCACCGACGAGGGACGCGAAACGCGCCGCCGCATGTGGGCCTTCTATGGCAAGTCGATCGCCGATCTGGTTGGCGCCCGGCTTTCGGCAGCAGACCTCGAGACATTGGCAGGCCTGCTCGGGCGGCTGCGCCATCCACCCGCCGACGACTGAGCCTGGCCGGCACCGATCGCCTATCGCGCCCCGTTCGCCCATCCGCCGTCGATTATTTCCATTTTGGCTCTTGCGTCGGCAAGCGCTTTGAGCAATATGCCGAACCGTAACGTACGGTACGCCTCGGGTGAAGCACCTAATCGTTGGGCAGGAAGAAAAAGATTGTTGCAGGCAAGCGTCGATATCGACACCAGCGAAGCGCTGACGGAGCGGCAGAAGGCCGTGCTGGATGCAGCGCTGCGCCTGCTGGTCGAGGAGGGCGATAACCTGACCATGACCGCGGTGGCGCGGCGGGCGAGCTGCTCCAAGGAAACGCTCTACAAATGGTTCGGCGATCGCGACGGGCTGCTGACGGCGACGGTGCAGTGGCAGGCCTCAAAGGTGCGTGTGGCGCCTGTCGACGGCAAGGGGCTCGGCCTCGCTTCGCTGACCGCGAGCCTGGAGCGCTTCGCTTCCGACTGGCTCAAGGTGATTTCGAGCGACACCTCGATCGCGCTCAACCGGGTGGCGGTCAGCCACGCCGGATCGGGCAAGGACAACCTTGGCGCCGTGGTGCTGGAGAATGGCCGCTTCGCTTTGGCCCGGCGCTTGAAGCCGGTGCTGGAAGCAGGTCGTCAGGCCGGGCTTCTCGACTTTTCGGATGCCGAGACGGCGTTCCGGAGCTTTTTCGGGCTGGTCGCCCGCGACGTGCAAATCCGTCTCTTGCTCGGCGACCGGCTGGAATTGACTGAGGCGACAATCGGCGGCGATGCCGCCCGGGCGACGCAACAGTTTCTCGCTCTTTTCGGAGCAAAAACCGGGCCGCAAGGCCTCTGATACCAAACGGGAAGGAAGACGAAATGCGTGTCTATTACGATCGCGATGCCGATCTCAACCTGATCAAGGGCAAGAAGGTCGCCATCATCGGCTATGGCAGCCAGGGCAGGGCGCATGCGCTCAACCTCAAGGATTCCGGCGCCAAGGACATCGCCATCGGCCTCAAGGCCGGCTCGGCGACCGCCAACAAGGTCGAGGCCGACGGTCTCAAGGTGATGAGCGTGGCGGAGGCCGCCAAATGGGCCGACCTGATGATGATGGCGACGCCCGACGAATTGCAGGCCGACATTTACAGATCGGAGATCGCGCCGAACATCCGCGACGGTGCGGCGATCGCTTTCGCGCACGGCCTCAACGTGCATTTCGGCCTGATCGAGCCGAAGGCGTCGGTCGACGTCGTCATGATCGCGCCGAAGGGCCCGGGCCACACGGTGCGCGGCGAATACCAGAAGGGCGGTGGCGTGCCGTGCCTGGTCGCGGTCAACCAGGACGCCTCGGGCAACGCGCTCGATCTGGCGCTCTCCTACGCCTGCGGCGTCGGCGGCGGCCGTTCGGGCATCATCGAGACCAATTTCCGCGAGGAATGCGAGACCGATCTGTTCGGCGAACAGGTTGTGTTGTGCGGCGGCCTGGTCGAACTGATCCGCGCCGGCTTCGAGACGCTGGTGGAAGCCGGCTACGCGCCGGAAATGGCCTATTTCGAGTGCCTGCACGAGGTCAAGCTGATCGTCGACCTGATCTATGAGGGCGGCATCGCCAACATGAACTACTCGATCTCGAACACCGCCGAGTGGGGCGAATATGTCTCGGGCCCGCGCATCATCACCGCCGAAACCAAGGCCGAGATGAAGCGCGTGCTGAAGGACATCCAGACGGGAAAATTCACCTCGGAATGGATGCAGGAATACCGCGCCGGCATGTCGCGCTTCAAGGGCATCCGCCGCAACAATGACAGCCACCAGATCGAGGAAGTCGGCGCCAAGCTGCGCGCAATGATGCCGTGGATTTCCAAGAACAAGCTGGTCGACAAGGCCAAGAACTAAAGTCCGGACTCAGTCGTACCTCAATCTGGCTCACTGCGAGTTGGTCGCAGTGAGCTAGTCGAGGCGATACACCAGCACATCGTGCGGGATCCCCAGGGGCGATCGTCGCTCGGGAGCGCTTCGATCAGACCAGTCGATAAACCGGCCTGATAAACATAGCGTTATCGTCGGCGGCGAAACGATTTCGCGGTGCCCTGGCCGGACAAAGAACAGTTCAGAAGAAGGCTGAGCCAGACGGAAACGGCGCCGCGAGGGGCGGCGCCGTCTGGAATGCATCAGTCCATCAGCTATAGGGCGACCAGCATAGCCGGCGCGGGCCGTTATAGGGTTGGAACGTGTTGTCCCAGGTGCGATACGACCGGTAACGATTGTAGCACCAGCGGACATGGGCGCTCGAACCGTTGTTGTAGTAGCGCCGGTTGTAGTAGCCCTGGTTGTAGTAGCCCTGGTTGTAGTAGCCCTGGTACAGGCTGCCAAGGCCGAACCCAAGGCCCAAACCGAGAAGCGCGGCGGCGCCGTTGTCGTCGTAGTAACGGCCGTTATAGCCGCCACCGTAGTAACGGCCGTAATTGCCGCCACCGTAGTACCGGCCACGATTATGGCGCCAGTGCCGCCCACCGTTCCAGTTGCCACGGTTCCAATTGCCACGGTTCCAATTGCCACGGTTCCAGTTCCGGGCTCCTGAGAAATTACGGCCACGCATCCAGACGTTATTATTGCCGCCAGCCCAGTCATCGCGCACCGGCACGATTTCGCGTGCCGCGGCAGCAGTTGGGAGCGGGGCGTCAGGCTGAATGGGCCCGGCCATGGAAGGCGCCGAGAGGCCGGAAACAAGACCCAAGGCCAACATGCCCGATCGAATGGTAGTCAAAAAGAGCGGTTTCATTTCACTCTCCGAAGATTCAGGCCCCACGCTCAGAGTAACCCTAATCATGGACCTTTGCGTCTGAACGGAAGATGAACGGAAAGGTTCCATCAACCATGAATGGGCATCGCCCAGCCCCCTTGTTTTCGGCTGCGCTTGCAGGCAAAGGTCACCGCATGTCGCTGCGCCTCGCCACCTTCAATGTCGAGAACCTGATGAACAGGTTCGATTTTTCCGGATACCGCAACCAGCTCAATGAAGACCGCACGCTAGCGCTCTTCGACATCCAGAGTGAGGCCGAATACAGGATGCTGGAGCAGGCGCGGGCGATCGCGCAATCCGACGACACGCGCCAGCTGACGGCACTGGCCATCGCGGCCACCCGCGCCGACATCATCTGCATGCAGGAGGTCGACAATGTCGAGGCGCTGAAGGCCTTCGAATACGGCTATCTGTTCAAGATGGTGGGGGAGGGCTACCGGCAGAAATACACCACGGCCGGCAATGATTCACGCGGCATCGATGTGGCCGTGATGATGCGCAGCGAGACCGCGCAGGGCCAGCCGATCGAATTCGTGCGCATGACCAGCCACGCCTACGTCACCTACGAGCAGTTCGGCCTGCACACGCCCGAACTGGCGGCACTCGGAAACCAGGCCAATGAGCGTATTTTCCGCCGCGACTGCCTCGAGATCGACGTGATTGTCGGCGGCGTGCCGCTGACGCTCTATCTCGTGCATTTCAAATCGATGGGCTCGCCACGCAATGGGCTCGACGGACGCGAGGCAACGATGCCGATCCGCATCGCCGAGGCGCAAGCGGTGCGCCGCATCATCGAGGAGCGTTTCGGCAAGGAGCATGCCGCCGACAAGCGCTGGGCGATCTGCGGCGACATGAACGATTACCGGCAGCGCGTGAAGATCGAGGGCGACAGTTTCGATGGCTACCGCTTCCAGGTGATCGACGAGAGCCAGTCCTGCATCAACGTTTTGACCGCCGGCGGCTTTTGCGAAAACGTCGTCGAGCGGCGGCCGGAGATGGACCGCTGGAGTTTCTACCACACGCGCGGGCCGCAGGAGCGGCATCTCTGCCAGCTCGACTACATCCTGTTGTCGAAGGGGCTGGCGGCGAAGAACGCGACAGCCGTTCCCGACATCATCCGCAGCGGTCAGCCCTGGCGCACAATCTTTCCGGCCGGCCAGGAGGTCGACCGCTTCCCGCGCGCCGGCTGGGACCGGCCGAAGGCGTCCGACCACTGTCCAGTGGCGATCACGCTGGACATGGCCTGAGGATCGCTCCGTTGAGCTTCGACCTGCCGCGCAATGTCATCCTGCCGGTCGACGCGGTCGACGTCCGGCTTGATCCCGGTGCGCATCCCTTCGAGCGCGACAATGCCGAGGCAATCGCCGAGAACTGGCGGCGCGAGATGGGCGCGAACCCAGCGCTGTTCGACGGCACGGTGGTGCTGCTCTCGGCGCTCGCCTACCGCCACAACCGGCTGGTCGGGCGCTGCCATGCGGTGAACTACTCGACCTTCATGCTGTGGCGGCAGAACCGCCAGGGGACCGGTGCCGAGCACGCCTATGCCCATGCGATGCTGGTCGCCGGCGACGATGCGCTGGTGGCGATCCGCATGGGGGCGCATACGGTCAATGCCGGCCGCGTCTATTTCGCCGCCGGCTCGTTTGAACCGATCGATTTCCGCGACGGTCTTGTCGATGTCGATTTCAACATGATCCGCGAGGTGGGCGAGGAGACCGGGATCGATCTGTCGGGAGTGCAACGCGGCCAGCGCTACTACGCGCTATCCACGCCGAGCGGCACGGTGATCTTCCGCCGCTATCGGGTTGCGGAGCCGGCCGACGAGATCGCACGGCGTATCTCAGCTTTCGTTGCCGCTGAAGCCGACCCGGAGATCGAGGGGCCGGTGATCATCCGCCATGCCACAGACCTGCCGCAAGGGTTGATGGGGCACATGAAGCCGCTCATCGAGTGGCACTTCGCGGGCAGCGACCAGGAGCCGAGCGGCGCCCCGTCGTTTCGTTGACTGCCTGAACGGACTACGGAAAGAGCGGCGGTAGGGCGTCGTGCGGCACGCGTTTGCCGCTGCGAGGTTCGCCGCCAAGGACCGCTGCTGGTTTCGGCCGGTTCGGAAGGCTTGGGCCGTCGTCCTTGTAGTAATAGCTGTAGCCGTTGATGGCCGGCGCGCCACCGAGATGCGCGTAAAGAACTCTTGAACCCTCGGGGAAGAAGCCTTTCCTGGTCAGATCGATCAGACCCTGCATCGACTTTCCCTCGTACACCGGATCGGTGATCATGGCCTCCGTGCGGGCTGCCAGCCGGATCGCGTCGTTCGTGGCGTCCGACGGGACGCCGTAGGCCGGATAGGCATAGTCGGGATTGATCACGATTTCGTCGTCGCGGACAGCGCGGCCCAGCCCGACGAGGGCGGCGGTGTCGTCGACGATGCGCCGAACCTGCGCGCGAGTCTGATCGGGCGTCCCGGAGGCGTCGATGCCAATCACCCGGTCGGCGCGGTCTTGCGCGGAGAAGCCGACGATCATGCCGGCCTGCGTCGAACCGGTCACGACGCACACAATGATGTAGTCGAAGGTGAAGCCGAGCTCGGCTTCCTGCCTGGCCACTTCCTCGGCGAAGCCGACATAGCCCAGACCGCCAAACTTGTGCACCGAGGCGCCGGCCGGGATCGGATAGGGCTTGCCGCCCGCGTCCTTAACCGACTGGATGGCGTCCTCCCAGCTCTTGCGGATGCCAATGTCGAAGCCTTCGTCGACAAGCCGGCTGTCCGCTCCCATCAGGCGCGTCATCAGGATGTTTCCGACGCGATCGTAGACCGCATCAAAGTGGGGCACCCATTTCTCCTGGATCACCACGCACTTCATGCCGATCTTGGCGGCTGTCGCGGCGACCATGCGCGTATGGTTCGACTGAACGCCGCCAATCGACACCAGTGTGTCGGCGCCGCATGCGATCGCGTCCGGCACGATGTATTCGAGCTTTCGCAGTTTGTTTCCGCCCATCGCCAGCCCGGAATTGCAATCGTCGCGCTTGGCGTAGATTTGCACTTTTCCGCCCAGCGCCGCGCTCAGCCGTGGCAAATGCTCGATCGGCGTCGGACCGAAGGTCAGCGGATAGCGTTCGAATTTTTCGAGAAGTGACATCGGTTTGTCTCCGCCGCGATCGTTTTTCGATGGGCGGATAATAAACGGAATGGCGCGAAAGGTGCTCTCGAACCTACCGCCCAAAAGCTTCGCATGCGGCGAAAATCTGCGATATTATTGATCTAATCGCCCACCGAGATCCATAGAAATGGAAGAATCTTCCACTCAAGTTTTCGACCGCATCGACATCAAGATCCTGCGTGCCCTTCAGGCTGAGGGACGGCTGACGAATGCGGAGCTGGCGACCCGCGTGAATGTCAGCGCCGCCACCTGCCATCGGCGCACGCAACGCCTGTTCGAAGAGGGCTACATCACCGGGGTTAGGGCGGAGATCGCACCCGCTGCGGTAGGACTGGGTGCGCTGGTGATGGTCGGCGTCGTGCTCGACCGCTCGACACCTGAAAGCTTCGCCGCTTTCGAGGAGGCCGTGCACAAGCTCAAGGAGGTCCTGGATTGCAATCTCGTGGCAGGCGACTTCGACTATCTGTTGAAGATAAGAGTTCGTGACATGGCGGATTTCAACAAGCTGCACGGGCAGAAGCTGATCGCGTTGCCTGGCGTTCGGCAAACCCGGACTTTCTTCGTCATGAAGGAGGTCAAAGAGAACGCGCGGCTAACGTTTTGACAGGCCGCTGGTCTCTGTTCTCATGTTTGGCTGACGGTCAGCCTTGCCCCTTGTCCTGCGCCGCCTTGCTGTCGTTGCGGGCGGCGACGACGAACAGGATGACGCCGAGACCCAGCAGCGCGCCCATCGCCATTCCCATGGTCTCACCGACGACCTGCTGGAATTCGGCGGTGACGCGATCGGGATTGGCCATGCCGTAGCGGGCGAGGTACAACCAGAGGCCCGCGAGGGCCGCCTCGATGATCACCAGCACCAGGACCAGCCGCGCCTTCTTGCTCATGTGCAATTCCTCCGCTCAAGGGTAAATGCACTACCATCGCGAGCCGTGCGGCGACAGTGGCGGCGCGGGGCGGAAACGTCAAAGCTTGTGCATAGCCGGATCGGAGCGCCGGGCACGTTTTCCGGCGCGGTCGCCCTATTCGTGCCTCAGCGCATCGATCGGATCGAGCCTCGCGCCGCGCAGGGCAGGGAAGAAGCCGAACACCATGCCGATCAGTGCCGAAAAGCCGACGGCGAGCAGGATGACCGCCGGGCTTGGCGCGAAGGGGATGGTCAGCGCCACCGAGGCGATGCCGGCCAGCGCCAGGCCGATGAGGATGCCGATGATGCCGCCGAGCAGCGACAGCACCGTTGCCTCGACCAGGAACTGGATGAGGATGTGCTTCTCATGCGCGCCGATCGCCAGCCTGATGCCGATCTCGCGGGTGCGCTCGGTCACAGAGACCAGCATGATGTTCATGATGCCGATGCCGCCGACCAGCAGGCTGACGCCGGCGACGGCACCCAGCATGCCGGTCATCGTCGTGGTGGCGCTGGCCATGGCGTCGGCGATCTGGGTCATGTCGCGGATCGAGAAATCGTCATCCCGGTCCGGCGTGATGCGGCGCGTGTCGCGCAAGATGTCCTCGACGCGCGGCTGCAACTCGCTGGTCGGCGTCCGGTCGTCGGCGGCGATGTAGATCGAATCGATGTCGCGGTTACCGGCGATACGGCGCTGGTAGGCGGCGAGCGGCATCAGCACGACATTGTCCTGGTCCTGGCCGAAGCCGGTGTAGCCCTTGGGCTCCAACAGGCCGATGATCTTGCAGGAGGTGCGGTTGACGCGGATGATCTCGCCTTCGGGGTCGCCGGCGCCGAAGAATTGCTGGCGCACCGTCTCGCCGACCAGGCAGACGCCGGTGCCCGAGCGGGTCTCGGAATCGCTGAACGGTCGGCCGGAAACCAGCTTCCAGTCGCGGGCATCGAGATAGGCGCTGTCGGTGCCGGTGACGCCCGAGGTCAGGCTCTCGGTGCCGAAGATGACGCGCACCTGTTTTTGCGAGGCGGGCGAAATGGCGCGCGCGCCGCTGAGATGCGCGACTAGTGCTACAAGGTCCTTTTCGGCGAGCGGCCGGACCACCTGGTCGAGCCCGCCCGGTCCGCCGGGCCCGGCCGGACGGCCGGAACGGACAACGAGCAGATTGCTGCCGAGCTTGGAGATGTCGGCCTTGACCTTTTCGGTGGTGCCCGAGCCGATGGTCAGCATGGCGATGACGGCGGCGACGCCAATGACGATGCCGAGCAGCGTCAGGAACGAGCGCAGCACGTTGCGGCGGATGGAGATCAGCGAGAGGCGGACGGTTTCCCAGATCATCGCTAGAGCCTGCCATCCCGATAGAGCCGGGATTGGGCTCTATCCTCTTGTTTGGCCATGATCTTGTCCGAAAACCGGTTTCCACTTTTCGGGATCATGGCTAGGCCACCTCGAGGTTCTTGCTGTCGGAGGCGACATGGCCGTCGAGGAAGCGGATGGTGCGCTCGGCATAGGCAGCGACATCGGCTTCGTGCGTGACCATGGCGACGGTCAGGCCAAGCTCGGCGTTCAGCCGTGTCAACAACTCCATGATCTCGTGCGTGCGGGCGGTGTCGAGATTGCCGGTCGGCTCGTCGGCGACAAGCAGCGTCGGCCTTGTGACGATGGCACGCGCGATCGCCACGCGCTGCTGCTGGCCGCCGGAGAGTTCGGCCGGCGTATGATGCTCGCGGCCGACAAGGCCGACCTCCGCCAGCGCCTGCATGGCAAGCGCGCGGCGCTCGCCTCTGGCCACGCCGCGATAGATCAGCGGCAGTTCGACATTTTCGGCCGCCGTGGTGCGCGGCAAAAGGTTGTAGCCCTGGAAGACGAAGCCGACATAGAGGTTGCGCAGCATGGCGCGGCGGTTGCGGTCGAGGCGCCCGGCGTCGATGCCTTCGAAACGGTAGGTACCCGCCGTCGGCGTGTCGAGGCAGCCTATGATGTTCATCGCCGTCGACTTTCCCGAACCGGAAGGCCCCATGATGGCGACGAACTCGCCCTTGCGGATGGCGAGATCGACGCCGGCCAGCGCATGCACCCGGGCCTCGCCCTGGCCATAGCTTTTCCAGACCTTGTCGAAGCTGATGAGGACGGAGCCTGACACAGCGTCAGCTCCGCAACTGCGAACCGGTTATGACCTCGGCGCCCTCATCCAGGCCCGAAATGATTTCGGTCAGTTCGCCGTCCGTGGAGCCGATCCTGACGTTGACGGCACGCGGCCGGCCGTTTTCCAGCACGTAGAGCGTGCGCGAGCCGTCGGTCGGGGTCGTCGTAGCCTGGCGCTGGCGGTTGCCGCCGGGGCGGCCCATGCGGCCGGTGAACAGGTCGCTCAGGCTCCAACTGCGGGCGTTGGCTTGCGCCGGCCGGTAGCGGAAGGCCGTGGACGGCACGGCAAGCACGCCCCTGGCCTGTTTGGTGACGACCGAGACAGTGGCGGTCATGCCGGGCCTGAGCAGAAGCTCGTTGTTGTCGACCTCGAGCCGCGCGTCATAGGTGACGACACCGTCGGTGGTGACGGAGGCGTAGGAGATGTCGCGGATCTCGGCATCGAAGGGCCGGTCCGGGAAGGCGTCGACGGTGAAGCGCGCATGCTGGCCGGTCTTGACCGCGCCGATGTCGGCCTCGTCGACAGCAGCCTTCAATTCCATGTGCCTGAGGTCGGCGGCGATGATGAACAGCACCGGCGCCTGCAGCGAGGAGGCGACGGTCTGGCCGGGATCGACCGAGCGCGTCAGAACGATGCCGTCTATGGGGGCATAGATGGTGCTCTTGGCCAGATCCGTCTGCTGTGCCTTGAGGTCGGCGTTGGCGATGGCAAGATTGGCTTCGGCGCTGTCGAGCGCCGCCTTGGAGCGGTCACGGGTTGCAGTCGCGGCCTCGAGCGACTGGTCCGTCGCCATGCCGCGCTTGGTCAGCGCCGCCGCGCGCACGAGCGCCTTTTCGTTCTCGGCCAGGGTTACGGTGGCGTCCTCGAGACTTGCCGCTGCTGCCTTGGCGGAGGCCTGGGCGCGCTCGATCTGGACCTCGAGCTTGGCGGTGTCGAGCGCCGCCAGCACGTCCCCCTTCTTCACCTGCTGGTTCTCGTTGACCGAGACCGAACGGACGACGCCGGACAATTCGCTGGAAATGTCGACCTGGGTGAGGGGCTGCAGCGTGCCGGTGGCCGAGACCGCGACGGTGAGGTCGGCAATGGCGGCCGGCACGGTCGTGTAGTCGATCTTGGCGGGCGCGCCGGCATACCATTGGTAGCCGCCGATGCCGGCGGCGACCGCGATCAGCGCCAGCAGCGCGTAGAGCCAGCCGCGGCGACGTTTCTTCCTCAGACCGCCTCGATCGAGCCCAAGCGCCGTCTCGATGGCGGAATCCGATTCCGCCTTTGGCGGATTGACAAGCTGGTCCAAGCTGGACCCCTATTGATGCGAAAGCGTCCCTATAAGTGTACAGATCAGGCCTATTGGTTCGGATTTCAAATTAAATTTCGCTCATGTTGGGATCAAGGCGGAGGACTTCTGGCATGCAGCCTCGGAATTACTTGCTCTATGACGTGTTTACGACCGAGCGGCTGGCCGGCAACCCGCTGGCTGTCGTGCTGGATGGCAAGGGACTGGACACGGCCGCGATGCAGGCCATCGCGCGTGAGTTCAACCTGTCCGAAACGGTCTTCGCGCTGCCGCCCGACAATCCCAAGCACCGTGCCCGCATCCGCATCTTCACGCCTGACTACGAAATGCCGTTCGCCGGCCATCCGACCGTCGGCTCGGCGATCGCGCTCGCCGAACGGGCCGGGGATGGGGAGGCCGCCGGCATCTTCGTGCTGGAGGAGAATATCGGTCCGGTGCGCTGCGCCGTTAGCAAGCACGACGGCGCTACCTTCGCCGAGTTCGACCTGGCGAAGCTGCCGGAGCGGCTGGAACTGTCCGCCGAGCCGGAGGCGATCGGCGCCGCCCTTGGCCTCGCGCCGCACGAGATCGGCTTCGAGAATCATCGCGTCTCGTTCTGGTCGGCGGGCGTGCCTTACGTGACCATCCCCGTCGCCAATCTGGAGGCAGCCGCCCGGATAAAGCTGGACAACCAGGCGTGGTCAGAACTGGCGCCGCGCAAGAGCGACTGGGCCTTCGCAAGCCCCTATGTCTACTGCCGCGAGACGGTGAACCACGAAAGCGCTTTCCATGTCCGCATGATCGTGCCCGGCAACCCGTCCTATGAAGACCCCGCGACCGGTTCCGCGGCCGCCGCCTTCGCCGGCGCCATCATGCATTTCGACGGCCCGACGGACGGCATTTCGCAGCTGTGGATCGAACAGGGGCTGGAGATGGGGCGGCCGTCCCGCATCCGCCTCGAACTCAATGTCGAAGGCGGAAAACTGGCGTCCGCCCGCATCGGCGGCCATGCCATCAGGGTGGCGGAAGGCAAGCTTTTGGTTTGATTACAAGCGGCTTGGTCGATTTGTCGGGAAATGATTCCGGCAGGGCTGGACATCCCCGGGATCGGCGGCTATATGCCCGCCGACGCCGGTTTTTCCGGCCGAGTGGGTGCGTAGCTCAGTTGGTAGAGCAGCTGACTCTTAATCAGCGGGTCCACAGTTCAATCCTGTGCGCACCCACCAAAGATTTCAAAGACTTAGGTGGATAGACCCTGGCCGCGAGCGATAGTGATTTCGCTCCGGCTAACGTACGGCTAACAAAAGTCCGCCACCGCGTGACATGGAATGCGACATGGGCGACGAACCACAAATTGAGGAAATGTATGGAAGAAGCCCGCTTCTGGCTTTCTCGCTTTACACCGTCGCTCAGTTGCAATCGCTCCAGCGAATACGCTCAGAGATCCTGGCGGCTATGGACCAGAGAGAGCCCGGGCCGGATCTGATGAAAGCATATGACTTCTTCTGGTTTTGGACTTTGGGTGCCTATGAAATCGTCCGAACGATGGACGAAAACAAGAGCTGTTTTTCCACCCCGGTCGCTGCAAGAATCAATGCTTTGAAACTGCGCCTGGCCCTTATCCGGATGCCATTTGCCAAACAGCTATTTGCCAATCAGGCTGGCCTACCAAGAGACCGCCCTATCGGCGGCGAAAATAGCATTGCGGATGTGGGGCAAGACCAATCTCTGATCTTCGAGATCGGTGGCGAGACGTTTGATTCTCGCAGCCTGATTGGCGAAGTGACAGAGTTCTTTGCGGGCATAAAACGCGAAGATATCCTGCGGGGGATGAAATGCCCGCCACCGTGAGGCAGCGGGCTTCAAGTGGAAATGTTTTCCGGTTGATCAGCCCTTGGTGCCCTCATGGGTTTCGAGGGCGTCATGCAACGGCGAGTGCATCTCAACCGCTAGCGCCATCAACCGGCCTATGGATGCGGTAGCGTCTGCCGACAGACTGCCGCCCTCGGCACCGTCAGTCACCGCTTTGACAAAGGTGCAGGATCGCAAGCAGATCGTAGCTGCATCCGGCCAATTGCGCGGCAGTCATGTCGCCTTGGTCAACGAAGCGGTTACGGCTCATAGTGACACCAGCACTTCCTGCGACTTGAGGTGCCGAGAATGGCGGCGGTGCTGGTGTGAGGCTGCGGAAGGCGAAGGGAGGGAGGAGCGGAATGAAGGAGGCTGGCAAGCAAGCCCATACCGGCTCGTGCCTGTGCGGCGCGGTGCGTTTCAAGACGAGTGGCGCGTTGCGCGGCGTCCACTATTGCCACTGTTCGCAATGCCGCAAGCAGTCGGGCCACTATTATGCCGCCACAAGCGCGGCTGACACCGAGCTTGACGTCACCGGCTCGGAAAACGTCACGTGGTACGAGTCATCTGATTTCGCCCGTCGCGGGTTTTGCAGGGTCTGCGGCTCCGCGCTGTTCTGGAAGCGCAACAAGTCGGAGGAAACATCAGTGATGGCCGGTGCATTCGACCAGCCGTCCGGACTGAGGGGCGAGAGTCATACTTTCGTCGGCGACAAAGGCGACTATTACGAGATCAATGACGATCTGCCACGCCATGCCCGGTATTAACGTTTTAAAGGTCCGCCCGCCCGTCATTGGCCTTGCCGTATGCGTTCGGCCGCGAGTCCGGCGTATAAATCAGCCCGACTCGTTTACCGCCGCACTTGGCGCATTTCAGCTTCGGAATGAGGTCATCGGCCATTGCCGGCGTGTCGGGTCCGAACCGATCGTGGCAGCGCGCCGTCACCGCCATCCGGCGTCTGGAGCGCCGACTCAAGGCGTGGCGCCTAATCTTAGTTCCAAAGCATTTTAGCAAAATTGAATATTCGAATGAACGGCCTATAATTTGCCAATCGGCAAACCTACCCCGTTCGCCGGCTAGGGAGGAAGTTATGGCAGACGTGACGCCTAGAAATCAGAACTCCGACCTCGTACGGCGCGGTTATGCGGCGTTCGACGCAGGAGACATGGACACTCTCACGCAAACGATCGACGAGTCCTGCACGTGGCATAGTCCGGGGAAGAGTTCGATCGCCGGAGACTACAAGGGCCACGAAGCGATTTTTGGTCACTTCGGCCGGTTGGGCAGCGAAACCCACGGGACCTTCAAAACCAATCTTTTGCACGTAACGGAGAGCGAGGACGGATCGGTGGTCGCCGTCCATCGCGATACCGCGGAGCGGAACGGCAAACGGCTGGATGTACTCACGTGCATCGTCTTCGACATCAAGAACGGCAAGGCGATAGACGGCCGGGAGTATATCTACGACCTCTACGCCTGGGACGCGTTCTGGGCATAAGCCTCGAAAGCGACCCAAAGCTGGTTAGTCCCCGACGACGACGAGGTAGCCGGGCCGCTACTAGCCCCACGAGCGCGCGTTTCGGCCGGCCGCTCTCCTACACCGGCGAAGCGCCTCGCGCGTCCTGGCGCCCGCCTGTGGCTTGGCTGGCCATGGTTTGCCCGCCATTTGCGCGGGCACAGTGATGTCACTGCGGAGCTTCGACGGTAATCTTGATCGCGGCATAGTAAGCCGCAGCATTGGCGATGTCTTCCTGGCTCAGGTTCTTGGTGACCGCCGACATCATTTGACTCTTGCGCTCTCCGGCCTTGTAAGCCATCAGCGCGTGGAGGAGATATTCGTACTTCTGCCCGGCGATATTGGGCGTGTAAGGCTGTCTGCTGAGGCCATCCTTGCCGTGGCACGCTTGGCATTGCACCATGACTTTCCGGCCGGCGGTGATGTCGCCTGCTGCCTGCGCAAATGACGAGGTGACCATGAGGGCAGCCAGGCCAAGGATCAAACCACGCGAGTAAGTATCTTTAATCATCGAAGTCCTCCCCTCGGGGACCAAACGGCCGGCGATGGCTGTTTCCGATATTCGCTGATGGCGGCAGCGCATTGTTCACGTGTGTCGAAAGAGCCGGGTAGGACGACCATTCCACCCTGCGGACCGGCGACTACCAGATACCAGACCAACGCTACGGTCGAAGCCATAGGAATTTCCTCGTCCCATAGGATTTGGAGCAGCGCACTCGGTCGTCAAGGGGTCGCTAATATTGCGAGACAGTGAGATCACACAGCGCCCTGGCCGCGCGGCTCGACACACCCACACAGGCGGGCGCCAGGACGCGCGAGGCGCTTCGCCGGTGTAGGAGAGCGGCCGGCCGAAACGCGCGCTGGCGGGGCTAATTCGACCATGGAAGATTCGCTATGCCGTCTCGCCGGGTGTAGGGTGCCTTGTCGTCCGATCCAAAAGGCCACGGACGCTTGAAAGAGTCGATCACGCTTTAGCCCTGCAATGCGTGCCGAACGCGTCACCTTTTGCCACAAACGGGTCGGCGGAGTAGCATCCTCAGAACGGCCACCATGCCAGCGCCATGACGACGCCAGCGGCAACGGTGAAAGGCGAGCCAGGCGCCCGTGATCATCGACATGCCGCCTCAAGTTCCTGCCGGATTTCCCACATCATCGGCCAATCTGCCGCCCAGGCCGTGCCATTTGCCCACACTGGCGGCTCCGGCCCGTCAACTTCGAGTGGATTCGGCTGCCATGGCTTAAGGTGCAAAGCATCGAAGAGAGCCGTGCGGTCACCGGCCTTGAACGCTTCGAGCGAGGCGGGAGTAACGCTGCGCTTGATGTCGCGGCGAAGTGGTGTGCGCTTTGTCGCCATTATGGCGCTCCAAATTCTTGCAGTGCCCAAGGTGTTTCGCGGGTGTCTGTCGGTTGCCAAGGCCCCAGGAAGGCGCCTCCCAGGCGCTTCCATGCCTCGGGGGCGGCGGCTTTAACTTCCGCGTCGGTCAACAGCCCAAACGGCTCCAGGTCATTGAAGAAATCGAACTCGCATGTGAACACGTCAGACCATGCGGCAAGCTCTGCCTCACTGCCGATTTGCCGGCGCCGCAGGGGCTTGCGTTTCGTTGCCATTTGCTAGCCTTCCCACCCGCCGCCGGATGGCCGGCCAGGCCCTGCGCGCACTGGCTCAAGATCCAGGCCTAACCGGGCCAGCGTGCGAATGCAGAGCGATCGCGCCGCCGTCTCGTGCTTCAAACCCGGATGATCCCTGAGCCCGGCCTTGGTGCGAATGACCGCGCCGTCAGTATCGATTTGCGCCTTCAGCGCCTCGGCTCGATCGAGCGCTTGGCAGCTCGTCAGCAAAAACTCGATCCCGGCAGCGTCCTCGATGCCGTATTGGCTATGCACCGACTGCCAGAGAGCCCGCCCGTGCTCGCCAAGCGGACGAGGTGGCGCCGGGCTCTTCGGCGGGTTGCTGGCTACTAGTTTGAGGTTTTTCGCCATTTATTTTTCCATCTCGTGAATGAAAAGCTCAATTTCATGAAAGTTAAGGTATGGGAGCCGGTCGCATGATTTGCTCGCCAGAATCGTCAAAGTCCCCCCCGGTGGGTCAGCCTTGGAGGAACGCGGTTAGGAAGCCGGCCGCGTAGTCAAAGGCCATGGCCTCGTCACCATCGAAGTCGGCTGTAGGCAGCCTCATGGATAGGAAGGCCGTATCGTCGTCGTCAGCGGTGTGTCCAGTCGCGCATACGTACTGGCCATCTTCCGACAGATCGACATCGACTTGCAGTATCGGGTTGCGGGCGATGTTCATTGAGCACCGCCTTTGACAGCCAGCGTCCACAGCTTGCCGTCGCCGGGCTCGCCGCCTTTGATGTCGACGTTCGCGTGCCACATGCCGCCTTTGTAGGTGACCAGAGAGCCGGCCTTGTAAGCTTGCTGCCGCTGCCACACGCCGCAGTACTTCACGCCAATGCCGTCCATCTCTGCGAGCCGCGCCTTGATCGGCGCCAGTTCCTTTTCGACGTAGCTCTTGACGACAGCCACGATGTCTTTGCCGAATGCTTTCCCGTCGAAGCTCATCCTGTTTGCCTCCGTTATGCCGGGCTGTCGGCGCTGTTGCCCCACGAGATGGACGTCTTCTCGATGACGGCGCCAGCGCGGAACACTTCGGCGCCGAAGTACGTGCGAGCCAGCAGCGCCTTCAGGTTCCGGGTCCACAAATTGACCAGTACTGTGGACGAGGTCGACGGCGAATCGGGCGCGGTGTCGAGTTGAACATCGGCGTGCCTGAAAACATCGAGCAAAACCGGGTCGCTGTTGCCCATGACGCCAGCGGCATCGACCAGCATCAGCTTTCCGGCCGCTACCTGGTCGCTGACGAGGAACGGCAGGTTCAAGATCGAGCCGCCTTGCGCCGACATCTGCGGAAAGACGAAGCTGCCGCTGTCGTAGAGTGCCGATGCGCGCTTTGCGACGTTCGTTGCGCCGATCCAATACAACCGCGATGCGGCGTTCGTGGAAATGTCGTCGAGCATAGTCCGGAGGTCATACGCGGCGGCGGTCGCGGTGCTGCCGATGCTCGCGGTGCTCGATGTTGCAGCCGCGCTCAGGATCGCGACGAATTGACGGTCGATAGCCTCGGCAACGCCGGCCTTCAGTTCGCGGTCGAGAAGCGCCACGGCGGCCGGCGATGCGATGCGCAGAAGTTCGTCGGAAACGATCACCAAGCAGACCGCTTCGAGCGGGTCTAGACCTTCGTTTTCGAGCGCCAAGCTGGTCAACTGCCTGGCGGAAGCTTCGCCGCGAACATAGCCGGTTGCGTTGCTGACGGTAATGGCCAAGCGCTCCCTCAACGGGATTTGCTTCACGCCGCCGGCAAGCAGTCTAAGGAAGATTGAGCTGTTCCGAACGCCTTCCAGGAATCCGTCGCTGGCGAGCTGATAATCGCCAGCGAGTTCGCCGCCCCAGGTGCCGGATGTCTGGCCGGAACTGATAGCCGCCTTTTGGATCGAAGCCAGGACGTTGCGCACTCGTTCCGGCGCGTTTTCCGTCTCAGCGATGGCCAATGCGCCGCCGTGTTCGTCTCGGCCGAGCATCATATATTTGGCGACGAGCCCGAGACTCTTGGTCTCGGCTGCTGTTGAAGGGATATGAACCGTGCCGCGCATCAAAATTTCTCCAGAAATTATTCGTGCCGGAAATTTCGCACGTTTCGCGGAGGCGTGATGCAACATGTTGCACTACAGATCGAACGTCGCAGGCTCGCCATCGGCGATGTAGGCCTCTAGCGCCTTCTGGATGGCCTGTTTGTCGTCGGCGAGATTCGGATCCAGGTAGCGAGCGCCGACGAGCAACGCGGACACATGAGCCTCATCGAGCCATAGCCCAAGGTGGATCAGGCCAGCACGCGCGTTTCGCCGGGACTTGGTGTATCGAGGGACAGGGGTTGCGGCGTCTGGCAAAAAAACTGCCGATTTCGCGGCGTCACGTGTTGCGCTGGGGGACTGGTCGGCGAAGTGATTGCCGGCAGGTCTCTGGCTACCCCCGGAGGTCGATGGGGATATGGTAGGTAAGGATGTCACGATTTCTATGACGGTTTGGTTCGGCAAAGGGCCGCTTTCGTCATAGTTTTGATGACGGCCTGTCATAGTTTTCATGACAGCCCCGCCTGTTTCGTCATAGTTTTGATGACAGGACCGTCATGGTTTCTATGACGGGGTTTTGTTTTTCCGTTGTGCCCGAGCGGGTTGTTCGAGCCGGTCATCTGCACATGGAAGTCGCGGCCCTCGCGCCACTCGCGATAGAGCTTCCGGCCGTCGCCGATCGAGCCCGGCATTTTCAACTCGGTGAGTTCATAGGCCGGCGACTTCGCGGCACCGTCTACACCGAGACAGGCTTGCTCGGTCTGGAATATGAAGCCCTTGCGCTGCAGGTCATGGAAGCCATTGGCGGCGGTCGTCGGCGTTACGCCCATGAGTTCGGCCGCTTGTCGGACACTCAGACGGATCTTGCCGTTGTTGTTGTTCTCAGGCCCATGCCATTCGAATTTCAGCCAGGGGTATAAAGCTTGCCCGACAGTGCACAGAGCCTTCCACGCGGGCTCCTCATGCGTGCGGCGGATTAGCTTGGTCCAATGCTCGAACGGCTGCTGCTTGCGTTTCGGAGGGCTCATATGGCGCCACCGACCTTGTCGATCACCTCGGCGAGGTCCAGCGCTTCGTATCGATGCGCCGCCGCCAGCGCGTCTTGATAGGTGACGAATGCGGTCGAGCGAACCGGATCGCCGCAATCGAAAACGGTGACCATGAAGCACTGTTCGTCCTGCCAAATTTCGACGCGGAAACAAGACGCCAAGACAGGCGGTTTCCGGCTCGGAAAGCGGATGACGTTGCTCATTTGGCGCCGCCTTTCCGCTTCGGCTTCAATGCGCGCCTATGGGTTTGGACATGATGCAACCTGCAAAGCCAGGTCACGTCAGCAGGTTTCTCATACGAAAAATGATGCCCATCCACATTGTCGGTCGTGCCGCAAACGCTGCAAGGTTGGCGCTTGACCAAGCCCCTACGGATGGCAGCGGCGAGGCAGGTATGCGCCCAGACGGCCCACTGGTTCCGGGCCTTCCACCGAGCTTGCGACGTGTCTTTCGCTTGCCGCTTCCGCGGGGTTTTGATAGGGTCGCTGCCGTTCCTATTTTCTATTTCGACCTTGCGAGCCTCGCCCTGTCCGGCGAGGTTTCGCGTTTCAGGAGGCGATCGCATTGGCGCCTCCACAATTGCGGATTCGCTGTGCGGTCCGGATCGCTTCACAAGCTTGCGCCGCCGTCAGGCCGAACCTGACTTTCATTTCAGGTACGATCGCCATGCCGGTCGGGTCACGTCCCTTAACTAGCCATTCCGCTGCGGCCTGAATCGCAACATCGGGTTCGAGGTCGATGGTCATGCCGCCTCGCTTTCCGACGAGGCGAGGGGACGGGAAGCCGTCCAGCAATCAATCTCCTCGTCTGACCAGACGCGAGTATTTGGCCCGAAATAGCGACCGGGCGGGAATCCTTCGTCCTTGATCCAGTCCAGCAACGTCGGCCAATTGGTGACGATGCCGCGAGCTTTCAGGTCTTTAAATCGGAGAAACGTGGTCATTAGGCGGTGTCCTCAAGTTAGCTGAGAACACTGCTAATAAGCCTGACTTAGCGCCGGATGGTCCTGATATTTAAATTTTAGGACGATCCGAAAAGTATCGGCCCGATACGGTTCCAAACCGTCTCAACAGCTTTGTAGTCCATATTCATGCGGTTAGCGATCAGGGCTTTCGAGACGACACGGCAGGCAGAGTTGTTATCATTGAGGGTGCTGTTGGTTGGAGCCAAACCAAATCGCTCATGAACCTCATGCACGGTGATCGCGATGACAATATCCCGGAGGATGTAATCCGCTTTCGACTTCCCCGGCAGTTTCCGAGGCGGAGCCACCTCAAGCAAGTTCTGATACTCTGACAACGGGCCAGGAAGGGGCTTCCCGGCCAGTACAATTTCTGTGATCAGGTTGCGCATTGCGGCATCGGCGAATTTCCAACCCTGGCTTGCATAATGTGCATAGTCGGCCAAAAGCTCCGGGTTGTTTCTGGCAAGGTTGGTCATCAACTCCTGCACCATGCGTTTGCTATCGTCCTTCGAGAGAAATCGCACCGGCGAGAGGCCGGGCCAGATTTCAATAGGCGTATCTCGGGCGGAGATGATCCGTTCTTTTGCAAACGCAATGGCATCGTCGGCGACGCTCATTGTGCGGCCTTCCTGATAGGCACCACGTTGGCGCTCGGGTCGTTCTTGATGATAGTATCGAGTAGGGCGCCCAGACGCTCCAGAGCGTCGCCCTTTTCGTCGCGGTAGGCGTGGCGATCATAGATCCCTTCCACGCCGGCAATGACGTGGCCCATGACGCGCTCTGCAATGTCGGGACGGACGCCAGCACGGGACATGAGCGACCGCGCCGTGCGCCTTAGATCGTGAACAACCCAAGGAGCGATCTTTGCTCGCTTGTCGAAGGCGGCTTTGGTCTTGGATATGCCGTTGAAGTGACCATCACCCCTACCAGCGAAAACGTATGGATTGGTGCCCATGCGGGTCTGACTGCGGACGATTTCTAGAGCAAGATCGGACAGCTTGAGGTCACCACCAGTTCCCTTTTCCCGGTCATCACTCGGCACGCGCCAGACGCCATCGACTGAAATGTCATCCCATTTCATCGTCATGAGCTTTTCGCGACGTTGAGCAGTAGCCAGGGCAAGCCGCACCATTGCGCCGAACGTGCCGCTGGTTCCGGTATGCTGCCAGACAGTCCTGAGTTCCTCGTCGGTCAGGATGCGTTCGCGGGCACGGTCTTTCGGAACAGTGCGGCGCATTCCCCGGACAATCGGCGAAAGGTAGTCATCATTCCGAGCGGCGAACCAGTTGCAGATTCCGCGAACGATCGCCAGCACCGCGTCAGCTTGCCGGGCGCCGTTCTCGTCCTCGATCTTGTCGAGCAGAGCGGCAACGTCGCCGCGCCGGATCGAGACGAATTCCCGCTTGCCCCACTGGGGAATGACATAGACATCGAGGCAGCGGCGGATTTCATGTTCTGAGAGCAAACCCTTGGCGACAACGTGGCGCTTCAGATAGCCGTCTGAGACGTCGTTGAAGGTCACGGGAGCGGCCTTTTGCTCGACTGGAGGCAAACCCTGGCGGATGCGCTCAATCGCTTCCCTTGCCAGCGTGCGCGCCTTCTCAATGCCCATCTTGTCAGCGGCGCCGATTGTCGCCCAAACCTGTTTGCCGTTTGGGTCGCGCGCCACGGCAACGAATGATTTCGCGCCGGACGGCATCACCCGAACGTAATGGCCGCGCAGCTCGGGATCGGGGGAAGTGTAGCGCGCTGCCTTGGGCTTCAGTGCCTCAACGCCTGTGTCGGAAAACTTGCGCCTGCGGGTCATTGGAAAACTTCCTCCGGCTAACGGCTGGCTAACAATCGGTGCCTGTAAGGGCAACTAAAGTCAGCTAAGCTGGAATGAAGTATTATGCCTTTTCAGTAGGTTATGCAACGGTTGCGTTAGCCCGGCTTAGCGCAGCTTAGCAATTATCCCCTGACTCTTAATCAGCGGGTCCACAGTTCAATCCTGTGCGCACCCACCAAATTTTTCAAAGACTTGGTGGAAAAGACCCCGGAACGATGGGGACGCGAGGCGGGTCGCGTCAGGGTGAGCGTTCTTGCTCAAAGGCCGCGTTTGCCGCGTCCAAAAACGCGGCATGATAGCCACCTGCGCAAACCGCGGTCGTTAACTTTAAGGTTAGGCAGTAAGGTTAATCGCACGTATGAGTTGCATACGGCAAGATTTGCTTTAAAAGTAGTGGCCGCGCTAGCCTTGGCGGGGCTTGGCTGGGTCCGAAAAACTAGCGCGACCTCTACCCGACCATACCTGCGTCGGATGTCTCAAATTAGGACAGCGTGGCTAACGAACGGTTAACGATGTTCTTGGCCCGTGATCCGCTGTCCACCGGACCTATTCATCCTGCGAAAGCGTGGTCGCGAGTAGAGCGGCCACGCTTGCTGTCTTCAAATGCATCGGCAGCGTTGAAACTCTGACCGGGTTTACTTTTCCGATACGCCAGCTTCCGCAAAGCTCGCCATTCGTGCATGGCACTCCAGCGCCGAGCGGACGATATTGACCGCAAGACACGCGCCAGAGCCTTCGCCAAGCCGCATGCCGAGGTCGAGCAACGGCGGCAGGCCGAGCGCTTCGAGCAGGCGGCGGTGGCCGGATTCGGCCGAGACGTGGGCGGCGATGGTGTGGGCGAGGCCGGTCGGGTGCAGCCGAGCCAAAGGTGCAGCGGCGGCGCTGCAGACAAAGCCGTCGAGCAGCACCGGCACATTGTTGTGGCGCGCGGCGAGCGTGGCGCCGAAGATGGCGGCAAGCTCGCGCCCGCCAAGCGTGGCGGCGATCTTCAGCGGATCGGCAAGCGCCGCGGCGTGGCGCTTCAGGCCGGCCTCAATGGCTGTGACCTTGCGCTTCAGGCCGGCATCGTCGACGCCGGTGCCGCGCCCGGTCCATTTCTCCGCACCGCCGCCGAACAGTGCGGCCGAAATCGCGGCCGCCGGCGTCGTGTTGCCGATGCCCATTTCGCCGAAGCAGACAAGGTCGATGTCATTCCTCACCGCATCGTAGCCGGCCGAGACGGCGGCGAGGAAAGCCGTCTCGTCCATCGCCGCCGCCTGCGTGAAATCGCCGGTCGGATGGTCCAGATCGAGCGGAATGACGTCGAGCTCGGCGCCGGCGATGCGGGCAAGCTGGTTGATGGCAGCGCCGCCGCCGGCGAAATTCGCCACCATCTGCACGGTCACTTCGGACGGAAAAGCCGAGACGCCCTGCGCGGTGACGCCATGGTTGCCGGCGAAGACGAAGACTTTCACGCGGTCGAGCTTCGGCATGTCGCGGCCCTGCCAGCGGGCGAGCCAAGCGGCTATGGTTTCGAGACGGCCGAGGCTGCCTTGCGGCTTGGTCAGCGTGTTCTGGCGGCGGGCGACGGCATTTGCCGCCGCATCACTGCCGGCGGGCAGGTCGAGGCAAGCGGCGCGCAGTTCATCGAGCGATTTGAAGGGCATGGGGGCAAAGTCTCCGAGGAAGAGTCAGGATAGGGAAACGGAAGCGACGAGCAGGATCGTGATCTCGCCCAGCTGCTGCAGGGCGCCGACCGTGTCGCCGGTCTGGCCGCCGATCTGGTTGAGGCAAAGGGCGCGGAACGCTGCAAACAGCAGGCCAAGCAGGATGACCGCGACAACAGCGCCTCCCGGCCCGAGCAAGAGCAGCGGGACCGCGCCGAGCACGGCACCGGCTATGGCGGTTTCGACCGAAACGGTGCCGGCGCCGGCCGAGAGGCCGTCGGACCGCGCTGAGGGCAGGAGATGCACGAAGGCGCCCAGCAACCCGCGTGAGGCGGCGTGCGCGGCAATGAGGGCGAAGAGCGCCTGTGTGGGGTCGACGAGTTCCGAAAGTGCGCTCCAGCGGATCAGCAGCGACAGAGCCAGCGCCGATGCGCCGTAGGCGCCGATGCGGCTGTCGCGCATGATCTCCAGTTTCAGGCCGCGCGTCTTGCCGCCGCCAAAGCCATCGGCGACATCGGACAGCCCGTCCTCATGCAAACAGCCGGTGGTGAGCAAGGTTGCCGCCAGGGCAAGTGCCGCCGCTGGACCCATGGCAAGGCCAAACCGTTCCGCCGTCGCGTAGACGACCGCGCCGATCAGGCCGACGGCAAGGCCGGCGACAGGCGCGGCCCAGATCGCGGCGGCCAGGCTGCGGCCGCGAAAGTCGAAGACGGGCAGCGGCAGTCTTGTGAAGAAGACCAGGCAAAGCGCGATGTCGTCGAGGATTTGCCGGGGCGAAAGGGTCAAATTCCGAAGCTTCATGCCCTAGCCCCTCGCAATGGCATGGAAGAACGTGCCGCTGACATGGCCGCGCCGGTAGCCGGAGGCGCCGAGCGGGTTACCCTGGCCGTCGGCAAGGTCGGCAAGCGGTTCGTCATTGCCGGCAGCAAGCATCTGCGCATAGTGGAACTCATGGCCACGGACCAGCGTGCCCTGGTCTCCCAGCGGACAATCGGCACGCAGCCGCGCCTCGCGGTAGCCGAGGTTCATCTTGCGCTTGGCGAAGCTGGTGGAGTGGCCGAGCAGGCCGAGCATTCTGTGCGTCTCGCCCGACGCGTCCTCCAGCGCTTCGCCGAGCACCATGAAGCCGCCGCACTCGCCGTGCACCGGCTTCGTTGCCGCGAAGCTCGCCATGCCGGCAAGGAAATTCCGGGCATCGGCAAGGCGGCCGGCATGAAGCTCCGGATAGCCACCCGGCAACCAGCAGACGTCGCAACCGGCGTCGGGCGCCTCGTCGGCCAGCGGCGAGAAGGGGACGATCTCGGCGCCGGCCTTGCGCCAGTAGGCGGCGACATGCGGGTAGAGGAAGGTAAAGGCGGCATCCTCCGCCAGCGCGATGCGCTGGCCGGGCGGCTGCAAGGCATCGCCGAAGCCGCCGGAAGCCGGGGTGAAGGGCGCGGCCAGCGCCATGATGGCGTCGAGATCGAGCGAGCGCTCGACCATGTCGGCCAAAAGGTCGAGATGCGCCATCAGGTTCTCATATTCGCCGGCCTGGACGAGGCCGAGATGGCGCTCCGGCAGGTTGAGCGTGGGATCGCGCAGGATGGCGCCGACGACGGGCAGGCCGAGCGCCTCGATGGCGTCGCCGCAGAGCCGGCGATGGCGTTCGCTGCCGAGCCGGTTGAGCACGACGCCGGCCATGCGCACATCGGGATCATAGGTGGCAAAGCCCTTGGCCACCGCCGCGGCAGTCGTCGACTGTCCGGATACGTCGAGCACCAGCAGCACCGGCAGGCCGTAGAGCCGGGCGAGATCGGCGGCCGAGCCGGAGCGTCCGGCAGGCGCGGGAATACCGTCGAACAGGCCCATGGCGCTTTCAAGGAAGATGAAATCGGCATCCTCGGTCGCGTTGCCGGCGAGCGCGTTGAGCAAGGCCGGCGACATCGCCCAGCTGTCCAGATTGACACCGGACAGACCCGTCGCGGCGGTGTGGAAGCCGGGGTCGATATAGTCGGGACCGGATTTGGCGCCGCGCACCTTGACGCCGCGCCGCGCCAGCGCGCGCAGGATGCCTATCGTGACGCTGGTCTTGCCGGAACCCGAGCGCGGTGCGCCGATGATGATGGCGCGGGTCATGGCTCGCCCGCCAGTGCCGAGCGCATGGCGACGATGCCGCCGACGACGATCAGCGCCGGCGCGGTGAGCCCGGCCGCCGCTGCCTCTTCGGCGATGGTGGCTAAAGTGGCGACGACGATGCGCTCCTGCGGTGTCGTCGCGGACACGATCACCGCGGCCGGTGTCGACGGCGTCAGGCCGCCGTCGAGGAGGGAGGCTGCGATGACGGGCAGATTGGCCATGCCCATATAGACGACTACGGGCTGGCCGGTGCGGGCGATTGCCGCCCAGTCGAGGTCGTCATCGGTGCCGGCGGCATGGCCGGTCGCCAGGATCACCGCCTTGTTGATGCCGCGCATGGTGGCAGGGATGCCGGCCGCGGCGAGCGCGCTGAGGCCCGACGTCAGGCCGGCCAGGACGCGGAACGGGATGCTTTCTCGCGCCAGCGCCAGCGCCTCTTCGCCACCACGGCCGAAAATATAGGGGTCGCCGCCCTTCAGCCGGACGACCCTGCGGCCCTCGCGCGCCAGACGCACCAGCAAAGCGGTGATGTCGTCCTGTTTCATCGACGGCCGGCCACCGCGTTTGCCGGCATAGAAAAGCTCGGCGCCTTCGGCGACGGCAACGACATCGGGCGAGACCAGCGCATCGTAGACAAGCGCGTCGCATTGCCCGAGCGCGGCCAGCACTTCCAGCGTCAGGCAGCCGGGATCGCCGGGGCCGGCGCCCGCCAGCCAGACGTGTCCGGGCGCCAACTCGCTCGGCCTGAATTTCAGCCGCGCGAGCGCCTGCTCGACCGTTGCGTTTCCGCTCTTATGCTTGGCGCTGCCGCTCACAATCCGTCCCGTCCGCGAAAACGCCGCTGGTAGTGGGCGTCGTAAAGTGAACTCTCGCCAAAATCCTGCGCCGCCAGCGAACTGCCGACGAAGATGATCGCCGTGCGCTCCATCGGATCGGCGGCCAGCTGCGCCTCGATGGTCGCCAACGTGCCGGTCAGCACGCGCTCGTCCGGCCAGGAGGCGCGGAAGACGACCGCCACCGGGCAGTCGGCGCCATAGAGCGGCGTCAGCTCGGCGACGACGCGGTCGATGGCATGGATGGCGAGATGGATGGCAAGCGTGGCGCCGGTGCGGCCGAAGCCGGCCAGCGTCTCGCCCGGCGGCATTTTCGAGGCGCGGCCGGAGACGCGGGTCAGCACCAGGCTTTGCGCGACTTCGGGAATGGTGAGTTCGCGGCGCAACGCTGCGGCAGCGGCGGCGAAGGAGGGCACGCCCGGCGTCAGCGTGTAAGGGATGCCGTGCTTCTCCAGCCGGCGGATCTGCTCGGCCACCGCGCTCCATACCGACAGGTCGCCGGAATGCAGGCGAGCGACATCGTGGCCAGCCTTGTGGGCGGCGACATATTCGGCCTCGATCTCGTCCAGCGATATCGGCGCGGTATCAATTATCTTTGTCCCGGGCGCGCAGTGCTGCAGCAATTCCGGTGCGACGATCGAGCCGGCATGGAGACAGACCGGACAACTGGCCAGCAGCCTTGCGCCGCGCAGTGTGATGAGGTCGGCGGCGCCCGGACCGGCGCCGATGAAATGGACAGTCATGGCGCATCTCCGCTGATGGCGATGGCGCAGGTGACCGGGCCGAGCACGGTGCGCGGCCCGAGCAGCTTTGCGCCTTTGCCGGCGGCGGCCAGCGCGGAGGCTTCGGAAACTGATGGCGTACCGGCATGCGCTTGTGACAGTTCGGAGCGGCTGAGCGTGCTGGATGATGCGGCCTTGAGGGCATCGTCCTCGACAACGACTACCGGAAGCGAGAGTTCGCGCCCGGCGGAGAAGATTGCCTCTTCGTCGCGTTTGAGCGGTGCGGTGGCCAACGCTGAAAGCGCCGTCATCGCCAGCCCGTGTGCTTCCAGCGCGGTCTCTATCGCCGCAAGCACCTCGCTTGCGTTGACGCCTTTGCGGCTGCCGATGCCCGCGACCATCATGGCTTCACCCAGCTCCATTGGATGACAGGCATGGCCGGCCGCCAGGCTTGCATCGCGCCGACCGGGGAGGCGCGGGATATGGCAATGCGGGTCAGATCGCCGCCGTGCCTGGTGTGCTGGGCGAGGAGCAAAGCCTCCATCTCCAGCGTCACGGCATTGGCCACCAGCCGACCGCCGGAGGGCAACGCCTTGATGGCTGCGCCGAGCACGCCGGTATCGCTGCCACCGCCGCCGATGAAGATGGCATCGGGTGTATCCAGTTTGGCTAGCGCCTTCGGCGCCGAACCTTCGACGACGACAAGGCCGGGGACGCCGCAAGCAGCAGCGTTGCGATGAATGCGGGCAGCGCGGGTCGAATCGGCCTCGATAGCGATGGCGCGCATCGAGGGGTGGGCCAACATCCATTCGATGCCGATCGAGCCGGAACCGGCGCCGATATCCCACAGCAGTTCGCCGCGCCGCGGCGCCAGCGCCGACAGGGTCATGGCGCGGACCTCGCGCTTGGTGATCTGGCCGTCATGCTCGAAAAGATGATCGGCCAGGCCCGATGCGAGCGGCAGGATTCGGGCATCCGGAGTTGAGTCAACTTCGATCGCCAGCACGTTGAGCGGGTTGATATTTTCGAGATTGAACGCGTCGGCGCGGGTCGAACGCGCGTTTTCGCCCGGACCGCCCAAGGCCTCCAGCACCGTCACCCGCGATGCGCCGAAGTCGAGTTCGGTCAGCAGCCGCGCGATCGCCGTCGGCGCATCGGCGTCGGAGGTCAGGGCAAGAATGCGGGTGCCGGGGTGCAGTAGCGGCCGGATCAAGTCGATCGAGTGGCCATGCAGGGAAATGGTCTCGATGTCCTGCAAGGCCCAGCCGAGGCGGGATGCGGCCAGCGAAAGGGACGATGGCGCGGGGATGACATGCATGTCCTGCGTCTTCACCTTGCGGGCGAGGGTGGCGCCGACGCCATGGAAGAACGGGTCGCCGGAGGCGAGCACGCAGACGTTCTTGCCGGCCAGCGCCAGCACGTCGCGCATGTCCGGGTCGAAGGGAGTCGGCCATGGGCGCGGCTCGCCCTTGGCCAGGGAAGCGACCAGCGCCAGATGCCGCTTGCCGCCGAAGATGACTTCGGCTTGCGCAATGCGCTGCTTGGCCTCGTCGCCGAGACCCGCTACACCGTCCTCGCCGATGCCGATGACAGTGAGCCATTTGGGCGTTGGCTGCTTGATTCTTGACATGCCGCGCCGCCCCTCATCCGCCTGCCGGCACCTTCTCCCCGTATAGTGACGGGGAGAAGAGAGAAGCTCCGACGCTGACGCCCCCCTCTCCCCGTTCTTCACGGGGAGACGGTAAGGGTGAGGGGCAGCGCCGACGCGGTTCAATATGGTGCCCATGAAGAAAATTCTGATCCTCGGCGGAACCACCGAAGCCCGGCAGTTGGCGGGAAAGCTGGCTCTTCGCGCCGATCTTTCGGTCACGCTGTCGCTGGCCGGCCGCACGGAAAGCCCGGTCGCGCAAGGCGTGCCGGTCCGCACGGGAGGGTTCGGCGGTGCGCACGGGCTGGCGGCGTATCTCAAGGAAGCTGGCACGGCTCTGTTGATCGATGCCACGCATCCCTATGCGGCGCAAATTTCGGCCAATGCGGCGGAGGCCGCGCGGCAGGCCGGCGTGCCGAGCATGGCGCTCAGGCGTCCCGGCTGGGAGCCTGTCGAGGGCGATCGCTGGACGCTGGTCGATATCGTCGCCGAGGCAGCCAAGGCGCTCGGCGGGGCGCCGCGTCGCGTCTTTTTGGCGCTCGGTCGGCAAGAGGTCGGTGCTTTCGAAGCGGCACCTCAGCATCATTATCTCATCCGCAGCGTCGATCCGGTCGAGCCGAGGCTGGCGGTGCCCGATGCGACCTATCTGCTGGCGCGCGGGCCGTTTCGGGAGGCCGACGAACGCGCCCTGCTTGCCGAGCACCGCATCAACGTCATCGTCTCCAAGAACAGCGGCGGCGAGGCGACTTACGGCAAGATCGCGGCGGCGCGAGCGCTCGGCATCGAGGTGATCATGGTCCGCAGGCCGGCGCTGCCGGACGTTCCGTCGGCTGAAACGGTCGAAGCGCTCGCCGCGATGGTCGATCATTTTCTCGAACCCGTGGCGGAGCGCGGCGTGTAGACCAGCGACGGCCGCTCACCGCGGCGGATGATCCTGGTTTCCGGAGAGCCGATGATGATGCAGGTCGCCATGTCGGCCTTTTCCGCGTCGGCGTCGGCCAGCAAGAAAACCTCGATGCGCTCGTCGGGCCGGCCGGCGGCGCGGCCGAAGATGACCGGCGTCGTGCCGGGCAGGATGGCGGCCAGGCATTCGAAAGCGCGGCCAAGCTGCCAGGGACGCGCCTTGCTGATCGGGTTGTAGAGCGCGATGACGAAGCCGGCGCCGGCAGCCGCCAGCAAACGCAGCTCGATCAGCTCCCAGGGCTTGAGATTATCGGACAGCGAAATGGCGCAGAAATCGTGGCCGAGCGGCGCGCCGATGCGGGCAGCCACTGCAAGCATGGCGGTGATCCCCGGCACGATCGCGACATCGACGGCGCGCCATTCGGCGGGGCCAGCCTCGATCGCCTCGCAGACGGCCGCCGCCATGGCGAAGACGCCGGGATCGCCGCCAGAGACGACGGCGACGTCATGGCCTTCGGCGGCTTTCACCAGCGCGTCCTTGGAGCGGGCGAGTTCTTCGCGATTGTCGGAGGCGACACGGGTCTGGTCCGGGCGCAGCTCGAGCCGGTCGAGATAGGGCTTGTAGCCGTAGAAGAATTTGGCTTCCGCCACGGCGCGGCTCGCCTCGGGGGTGACCTGGTCGGCATTGCCGGGCCCAAGGCCGATGACGGTCAGGCGACCGCTCATGGTTTGGCTCCCGACACGCCGGGCCGGGCCGACCAGCCGGCGACCAGCACGATGGCGAAATAAGGTGCCTTGTCGTCCTGCTTGTCGGCCAGCCGCATCGAGACGCTGCCCGGCATGGTGCCGCGCTCGACATAGACGGCCTTCGTCAGCTTGCCGGTGGCCTCCAGCGCCCGCCTGATCTTGGGCAGGTTGCGGCCAACCTTCATGATGACGGCGGCATCGGTGTCGGCAAGGCGGCGCGTCAGGTCGAACTCGCTCATCGTGCCCGGCAGGACGGTCAGCACGTCGTCGCCCTGAACGATCGGCAGTCCCGTTGCCGACCAGCAGCCGGACATGGCGGTGACGCCGGGAATGACCTCGGTCGGGAAGCGGTGCGCCAGCCTGACATGCAAATGCATATAGGAGCCGTAGAAGAGCGGGTCGCCTTCCGAGAGCACCGCGACCATCCTGCCGGCATCGAGGTGCCCGGCGACCGCCTCGGCCGATTGCTCGTAGAACTCGGTGATCTGCGAGCGATAGTCGTCGTGATCCTTGTCGATCTCCGTCGTCACCGGATAGAGCAGCGGCAGTTCCAGCATATCCGACCGGAAGTGCGCCTCGACGATGGCCCGCGCATTGCTGTTGTTGCCGCGCTTGGCGAAGTACGCCACGACATCGGCTTCAGCCAATGCCCGCGCGGCTTTCAGCGTCAGCAGTTCGGGGTCGCCGGGACCGGTGCCGACGCCAACCAGGCGGCCTTTTGCGAGCGCGTTCACAGGCCCGGCCTCGCCAATGCGTTGAGCGCGGCGGCGGTCATGGCGCTGCCGCCCAGCCTGCCGCGCACGATGGCGTAAGGCACGCCGTAGGAATTTTCGGCCAGCGCATCCTTGGATTCGGCAGCGCCGACGAAACCGACAGGCATGCCAATGATGGCGGCCGGCTTCGGCGCGCCGTCGCGCAGCTTCTCCAGCAGGTAGAAGAGCGCGGTCGGCGCATTGCCGATGGCGACGACCGAACCGGCCATGCGCTCGCCCCACAGGTCGATCGCGGCGGCCGAGCGGGTGTTGCCGATCTCCCTGGCGATCTCGGTTGTGCGCGGATCGCGCAGGGTGCAGATCACCTCGTTGCCGGCCGGCAGCCGGGCGCGGGTGACGCCATGCGAGACCATCTCGGCGTCGCAGAAGATCGGTGCTCCGGCAGATAGGGCGGCGCGCGCGGCGGCAACGAAATCACTGGAGAAAACGAAGTGCCGGGTAGCTTCCACCTGGCCGCAAGCATGGATCATGCGGATCGCGACATCGGCCTCGGCCTCCGAAAAGCGCGACAGGTCGGCCTCGGCACGGATGATGGCGAAGGAGCGCTCGTAGATCGCCGTGCCGTCGTGGATATAGTCGTAGGCGGCCATGCTCATTCCTGTCGGTAAGCTTCTGCGATGCCGGCCGCGCCAAGCCTTGCCAGGCAGGCGGCGGCGGTCTCGCCCCGAAGTCGTTCTTTGCGGATTGCCGCTGCAACGCCGCCGATGCCGCGCGCGGCGTCATAGCCCGGCCTGTATCCGGCAGGAAGAGCCTTTGCCGTCGCGTCCACGACAAGTCCGGCTCCGTTTTCGCCACCAACCAATGTCAGCGCTGCTTTGCCCGGATGCGCGCAGCCCTTGGCGCAGCCGGAAATGTGCAGCGTGAGGGAGGCGTCGAGGATGTCGGCGTTTTCCGCGGCGATGGTCTCGGCGATGTCGCGGGTGGCGATCTGGCCGGAGGCGCAGGCGGGGGTGCCAGGGCAAGCGGCGATCCTGGTGCGGGGGTCGGCGGGGGTTGTGACGAAGCTGAGGGTGGTGGCTGCTTCTTGGAGTGGCGGGCAGGCGGCCGGCGCTAGGCCAAGGAACAACAGAGCGCGGCCCGGCGCCAGGCGGATTTCGGTGGCACCAAGGGTGAGGGCCTGTTGCGTGAGATCGATGAGTTTCTGCGCTGGCATGCTGCCGTAGGGCAGGCCGATGCCGATGGAGTGACTGGCTGCGGCCAGATCGAAGATGCCGATGGGCGAGCGGGCCGAAGGTGTCAGAGGAAAGCGTTCCTTCGCGCCCCCAGGCAGGACAGAGGGGGGCGCGAAGGAATGCCAACTTGCGAGGGATACTAACTGCCGCTCCGACAAATCCCTTGCGTGTGCCTCGCGGCCCCTTTCGGCAACCATTCTTAGACACGCGATGGCAATATCGCGGGCAGCATCTTGATCAACAAAGCCAAGCAACCTCGCGCCCATAGCGTCGCCCGCAACAGACACCCGCCACTGGATTTCCGCATCGGTCCGCATTGCCGCAAGCCGCACATCGGCCGTCACCGAATCCAGATCAAGTTGCCCGCCGCCGTCGACAACGACCGAAACCTTCGGCCCCAGCCGCTGCGCCAGCCCGGCTTCGTCAAGTGCTGCGCGAATGTGCTCCGCCAACGACCGCGGGTCTGCGACCTCCTGCGGGTCGATGCCCGCCAGCGGTCCGGTCTCCACCGGTACACCGGTGCGCACGGCAATCCCTAATGCATCGACCTCTCCGGCCAGCCGCCGCGCGCTTTCAGCCGTCAATCCCCGGATCTGCAGGCTGCCGCGCGCGGTGACTTCCATGATGCCGTTGCCGTGGTGCAGTGCGGATTCGCAGAGTCCGATCAGCGACTTCGGCGAAAGTCCTCCAGCGACTGGATTGAGCCGCACCAGCAGTCCGTCGCCGGTCTGCATCGGCTTGCTGAGGGCAGGGCAGGCGCCACGGCGGGAGAAGGCGTTCATGCCGCCACCCCATGGGCTTCGGCGATCAGGGCGGCGAGGTCATCGTCGATCGAATTGCGCAGCGGATGCCAGAGGCCGCGCCGCCGTGCCGATTGGAACCGCTCGGCGATGACCTTGGCTGCCGCCGGGTTCTCGCGCAGGATGAAGGCGCGGACATCTGGATCGCCGAGATAGGCGTCATGCACGGCCTCGATCAGTGTGCCCGATATGGCCTGGGTGGTTTCGGCAAAGCCGACCAGCCGGTCGACCGTCTCGGCGAATTCCGAGGCGCCGCGCGGACCATGGCGCATCTGCCCGGCAATGAAGCGGGGATTGACCGCACGGGCCCGAACGACGCGAGATACGGCTTCCCCGACCGAGCGCGGCTTCGGTTTTTGCGGGTCCGTGGTGTCGAGAACGATGACGTCGGCGTTCTTGCCGAGGGCCGCAAGCGCTGCCGAAAAGCCGCCGATGAAGGCGACATCGGCGGAGCCTTCCAAAATGTCGCGGCCGGGGTCGTCGCTGGTGTGAACGAGGAGGTCGGCCTCGGCGATCCGGGTTTCGAAGGCTCCGGGCGCGGAGACCGCTTCGCCGTCGGCGCCGCCATAGGCGTGCGAGGTGGCGTCGAGATAGGCGCGGCCGATTTCTTCCCGCGCGGCCCAGTCGCCGCTCGACAAGAGATCCTCGACGCCGGCGCCATAGGTGCCGGGCGAGGTGCCGAAGATGCGCGGGCTGATCTTGCCCTCAATGCGGGTCCTGGCCGCCAGCGGGTTTTCCGAATCTTCCTCGTCGCGGGCGGCGACGGCATTGGCGGCGGCATCGATCAGGGCGATCTGGGTCGGGAACATGTCGCGGAACAGGCCCGATATGCGCCAGGTGACATCGACGCGCGGGCGGCCGAGCGTTGCCGGCGGCAGCACTTCGATACCGGTGACGCGGCCGGTCGCTGCGTCCCATTGCGGCCGGCAGCCCATCAGCGCCAGGCCCTGCGCGATCTCCTCGCCGCCGGTGCGCAGCGAGGCGGAGCCCCAGAGGTCGATCACCAAAGAGCGCGGCCAGTCGCCATGCGACTGCATATAGCTTCGCACCACTTCCTCGGCCGCCGCCTTGCCCAGATCGAAGGCGGTCGGAGTCGGCATGGTGCGCGGGTCCGAGGTAAACAGGTTGCGGCCGGTGGGCAGCACGTCGGAACGGCCGCGGGCCGGTGCGCCGGCCGGCCCGGCCCTGACGTGGTGGCCGTCGAGCGCCGCCAGAAGCGCTGACTTCTCGGCCGCCGCACTTTGCTTGCGCAGCGGATCGGCCTCGCCGTCAGGCGAGCGGCCATAGATATGCAGGCCGTCCTTGATGGCGAAATCCTTGAGGTCGCAGAGCCAGGCGTCGATGCGGCGCAGCGCTTCGTCGGGAGCGTCCGTCCTGGCGACACCGGCCTCGGCGGCAAGCCCGGTCTTCCGAGCGGTCTCGACGATCAGGCTCGCCAGCCGGTCGCGGCGGCGGCGGTCGAGACCGTCGGCCTGGGCATATTCGTCGACCAGGCGTTCAAGCTTGTGCTGGTTCTCGTCCAGCCCGGCGCCGGTCAGCGGCGGCGGCAGATGGCCAAGCGTGATGGCGGCAATGCGCCGCTTGGCTTGCGCCGCCTCGCCGGGGTTGGAGACGATGAAGGGATAGATGACGGGGAGTGCGCCGGTGACGATTTCCGGAAAGCAGGTCTCGCTGAGTGCGACGGTCTTGCCGGGCAGCCATTCCAGCGTGCCGTGGGCGCCGACATGGATGAGGGCATGGACGCCCAGCGATTTGCGCAGCCACAGGCCAAAGGCGATCAGGGCATGGCGCGGGGGGAGCGTCGGGTCATGGTAGTCGGCGCGGCGATCGGTTGACCGGCCGCGGTCGGGGGCGAGTGCTACGGTGATGTTGCCGAAGGTCGCGGCGCGGAAGGGGAAGTGCTTTTCGCCTATCGGCTGCGAAGGTTTGCATCCTGTCGCGCCCAGGACAGAGGGGGGCGAATTGACGTGCGCTTCGTCTTTAGCCTTGCCCCACGCCGCTTCAATCGCATTGCGCGCCGTTTCGGGCAGCTCCGCCGAAATGGGGAGGTAATCCTCCAAGGAAAGGCCATGGCCTCCCTTTTCCAGCACCTCCAGCAACTCGCGCGGCGATTGCGGAATCCCTTCAACGGCGTAGCCCTGTTCCCTGAGGTCGTGCAACATCGCCAGCACGCTGGAAGGCACGTCGAGGCCGACGGCATAGCCGGTGCGGCCAGGGGCGCTGGGATAGTCCGGGATCAGGATGGCGAGCTTGCGCGTCGCGCGCGGCGCGCGCTGCAGGCGGATGAAGGCTTCGATGCGGCTCGCCACCTGCGCCACGCGATCACCTTCCGGCCGGTTGGCGAAGGCGCGGAAGGCCAGTGCCGGATCGGTTTCGCTTTCACCCTTGAAGGAAATGGCGCCGGCGAGGATGCGGCCGTCGAGTTCGGGCAGCACGACATGCATGGCGAGGTCGGCCGGCGCCAGGCCGCGCTGGTTCTTTTCCCAGACGTCGCGGCGCGTCGTGGCGACGATGACCTGGAAGACTGGCACGCCGGCGCGGTCGAACAGGGTTTCGATACCGGGTTCGGCGCCGGAGGCGAAAGCGGTCGCCGTGACGATGGCGGCAGGGTTGAGCGCCGCGAGTGCCGTCTCGACAAAGGCGAGCGAGGCAGGGTCCTTGAGGCTCGACACGAAGATGGGCACGGGGGCCATGCCACGCGCTCTGAGCGCTTCAAAAAGGGCATCGATCGGCGCGACGTCGGCGGCAAGCAGCATCGAGCGGTAAAACAGGATGGGGATGACGGCGGCGCCGACATTCGAAAGGCCCGGCTTCTCCACGACGCCTCGTCCAGGCTCGTAAAATCCCGCCTTGGGCACCGCGACCGGCTGGGCGACTGCCGCATCCGATCCCGCCAACCGCGCCAGCCTCTGCATCAGCGCGCTCATGTTCTCCGGCCCGCCTTCGCGGAAATAGCCGAGCAACGCGTCCAACTCCGCACGCGGCAGCGTCGAGCCTTCGATCAGGCGAAAATCCTCGTCGTGGCTCTCGCCGGGCAGCAGCGCCAGTTTGATGCCGCGTTCGCGCGCGATTGCGGCGAGCTGGTCGCAGCCGTAGCGCCACCAGTCATAGCCACCGAGGATGCGGACGAGGATCACCCTGGCATGTCGCGCCACGCTGTCGATCCAGAGATCGACCGACATCGGATGGCGCAGGTCGCGAAGTGCGGCGAGCCGCATGGATGGCAGGCGCTCCGCCTTCCACGCCGCCGCCAGTCCGGAAAGATCGCTGTCGGTAAAGGACAGCGCCACGATATCCGCCGGCGTCTGCCGGAGATCGACAGGCTCGGCGAGGTCGTCGAGCGAGGCGGATGTTGTGGTGAGAATGTGCATCGCGGTTCGTTTTTTGCCTCAGCCGGCGAGGATACGCTCGATGGCCGGGCGGTTCAGCCCCTTCAGGCCGATGACGACGAGGCGCGAGCGGCGGTCATCTTGCGCCGTCCAGGCGCGGTCGTAATAGTGGTTGACGCGCGGTCCGACGGCTTGAAGCAACAGCCGCATCGGCTTGCCACCGACCTCGACGAAGCCTTTGACGCGCAGCACGTTCTCTTCCTCGGCGGCGGTGGCGACGCGTTTCGCCAGCTCATCGGGATTGGCGATCGAGGGAATGTCGACAATGAACGTGTCGAAGTCGTCATGCTCGTGGTCGAATGCGCCGTCATGATGGGACTTGCGGTTCTCGATGTCGTCTTCGACGGCGAGACCGAGGCCGAGCAGTACGGAGGGATCGACCTTGCCCTGGGAGGTCGGCACGATCTTGACCGCGCGCGAAAGGTGCTCGCCGATGAGGGCATTGGCGCGGGCCGAACCGGCGGCGTCCATCAGATCGCTCTTCGACAATATGATCAGGTCGGCACAGGCGACCTGATCCTCGAACACTTCCTCGACCGGGTCGTCGTGATCGAGCGTCTCGTCCTGGGCGCGCTGCGCCTGAAGGGCATCCATGTCGTTGGCGACGCGGCCTTCGGCCAGGGCCGGCCCGTCGACCACAGCAATGACGCCGTCGACCGTCACACGGCTTTTGACGCTCGGCCACTGGAAGGCCTGGACGAGCGGCTTGGGCAAGGCGAGGCCCGAGGTTTCGATCAGGATGTGGTCGACCTTCGGCGTGCGCGACAGAATCTGGTCCAGCGCCGGGACGAAATCGTCGGCGACGGTGCAGCAGATGCAGCCATTGGCCAGTTCGACGATGTTCTCCTCTGGGCACGTGTCGATGCCGCAACCCTTGAGGATCTCGCCGTCGATGCCGATGTCGCCGAATTCGTTGACGATGATGGCCAGCCGCTTGCCTTTGGCGTTCTCGAGCAGATGGCGGATCAGCGTCGTCTTGCCGGCGCCGAGGAAGCCGGTGACGACGGTGCAGGGGACGCGGGAGACAGAAGCGGTCATGGTCAGTCCTTCAGCAGATCAGGGGGAGGAATGCGGGCGACAAGGCCGCGCTTCAAGGAATCGGGGCGGCCGCGCCAGGGAATGAGGCCGTCGGTCGAGGTGGCGAAGAGCTTTGCGCCGGCGACGAGGTCGGCGCCGCTCGTCGTGGCCAGGTCGCCGAAGACGTAGCTCCAGCAACCGTCGCGCAGGATCGCGGCGCTGAGGCGGCGCTTGCAGTTGCCGAGGCATTCGACGGTACGGATATGGAGGTCTTCGCCCGAGGCGGCGCGGCGCGTGTCTTCGGCGAGCAGCGCGCCGGCACGGGGATGGGCGTCGGAGCCGGTTTCATCGCGGCAGGAGGCGCAGACGATGATTGTGACTCCCGCCAGGGATTCGTCCCTGCCGGACGATATGTCCGCTGTCTCAGCCGAAAAACTGCTGTCGCGCTCCAAATCAGGCTCCTTGCCCGGAAAACCCGCCAGGCGATCGGATTCTTTATGTCTCAG
Organism: Mesorhizobium sp. LjNodule214; assembly: GCF_964252735.1. NCBI lineage: Bacteria > Pseudomonadati > Pseudomonadota > Alphaproteobacteria > Hyphomicrobiales > Phyllobacteriaceae > Mesorhizobium > Mesorhizobium sp. LjNodule214. The sequence goes on along the minus strand of NZ_CAXUPE020000002.1, from coordinate 487,959 downwards.
ACGGCAGGTCTCCTGGCTCGCGGGTCATCGCCTTGGGTAGCCGCCTTCCCGGGAACATCCCAGTGGTTTTCGGCTGAGGCTCGTCGCTTACAGTTGCGGGGACAGCCGCGGATTTGAAATCTTGCGATCTCGCACCGCATTCCCTCTTGGCTCCTCCCTTTGCCGAGAGGAGACCGTCTGCAGCGGATTTAGGCTTGTAGGGACAGTCGTGTCAACGCGCGTCTACGACAGGTAGTGTCTCAGTTTGAAATCCAGAAAATTGTCGGTCGTGTTTGAAGCCCTAAGCGAAACCACCTACGCTTAGCGGAAAGCATGGGCCGGCGACATGGCGCGAGTTTGGAAGATTGTACGCCACGGGGCGCCCGAGCCATGGGAGGATTCCATCCCGGAGGCGTCACTGGCGGAAGGGCAATTAGCTGTGCTTCTCGGACGGCTGGCTGCTAGCCATCTGCCACCCGTCGCCACGACCTCATTGCCACGAAATGCTCCGCGATACACCACCTCGCTCACTGTCAAAAACGACCGCTTGGGCAACAAGTGCTTCACCGTCTACGCGAGCGGCAGCCGGGTCCACCACATAGCGACCTTAGAGGAGACGCCTTGAGGTGCGGATCAGGCGAGCGATTTGGATTTCTGTGGCGGTGTTGTCTTTTGGGACAATTGGCGCCTTGCTTGCCGTTATGCTGTTCTACCTGCTCTGGCCTCCGGTGGCGTTGTAGCGGTCCTTAATGGCTCAGAGCCATGATTTCAAACTGAGACACTACCCTACGACACGGCGATGTCGACAAGCGCCGGACCGAGATCGCCCGCTGGCATCGCTTCGATGCGCTCCAGCCCGAGCCAGTCTTGCATCTGCTTCAATTCCGCGAAGAGCTGAGCGGCGGTTTCGGGTCGTGCGCAGGCTTCGGCGTAGGCGGCGTGGACGCGCAGCACGCTGGCCGGGCGGTCGGCTTTGAGGTCGACGCGCGCGACGATCCTGTCGCCGAGCAGGAACGGCAGCACGTAATAGCCGTACTGGCGTTTTTCGGCGGGCGTGTAGATCTCGATGCGGTAGCGGAAGTCGAACAGCCTCTCCGCACGCGCCCGCTCGAATACGACAGGGTCGAAGGGAGCCAGCAGGGCGCGCGCCTCGATGCGGCGCGGCAAACGGGCGTCCTTGTGCAGGTAAGCCGGCTTGTCCCAACCCTCGACGCGCATCGGCAGCAGCTCGCCCGTTTCGACCAATTCCTCCAGCCGGCCCTTCATATCGGCTGGCGACAGGCGAAAGTAGTCGCGCAGGTCGCCGGCGGTTGCGACGCCATGGGCGCGCGCCGAGATGCGCAGCAATTCGCGGTGTGCATCCTCGGCCGCCGGCACCGGCAGGTCGAGGACAGCCTGCGGCAGGACGCGTTCGGGCAGATCGTAAAACCGCTCGAAGCCGCGACGCGACGCCGTGGTGATGCGGCCGGCCCAGAACAGCCATTCGAAGCCGTGTTTGGCGTGGCTCCAGCCCCACCAGCCGCCCGACCCCTTCTGGCCTTCCAGCGCGGAAGCGGCGATCGGGCCGCGATCGACGACCTCGCGGTAGATCTCTTCGATATAGCCGGCGTGTTCGCGGCCCCATTTGGCCAGCCCCAGATACATCTCGTCGCCGCGCTCGGCGCGCTGCATGCGCCAGCGCATCAGCGGGTATGTCTCGACCGGCAGGAAGGAGGCCTCGTGCGCCCAATATTCGAACACCGTGCGCTTGCGCGTCACGGCGGCATTGTCGAGCAAGGCGAGCGGGTAGGAACCAAGGCGTGAATAGAGCGGCATATAGTGGGCGCGCACCACCGCGCTGACGGAATCGATCTGCAGCAGGCCGGTACGGCTGAGCACGCGGGCCAGATGGCGGCGGTTGGGTGTTCCGCCCGGTCTCGGGTCGGTAAATCCTTGTGCTGCGAGCGCGATGCGCCGGGCCATGCCGAGCGAGATCTTTTCCTTCATGCAGACGTCGCCCTGATGCTGTTCAAGCCAAGCAAAAACCGATGATTCCTGGCCATGCTAGCAGGGTTTTGGCGGGATATATGTCAGGAGAGAAAAGTGGAGTAAAAAGTGAAGGAAATCAAACAAGAGCGGATCGGACCAGTTTTCCGGGATATGCCGTCCAGCACCGCGTTTTGAACAAGGTTTGACTTGCTTCGCCGAAAGCGCTGCGCTAACCCTCGCCGCGTTGCAGCATAGGCCACCTAAAACGGTTCAGCGGTTAATCTGTCACGCTTCCGCATTAAGGTTGGTTGCTGTAATCAAAGTGGATTGACCGCCAACGGAAAGCCGCAGCATGAACGCACTTTTGAGTTCGTACCTGCCCATAGTCCTCTTCATCGGCGTGGCGCTGGTCGTCGGCCTGGCGCTGATCATTGCGCCGTTCCTGGTGGCCTACCGCAATCCCGATCCGGAAAAGCTTTCCGCCTATGAATGCGGCTTCAACTCCTTCGACGATGCCCGCATGAAGTTCGACATCCGCTTCTACCTGGTGTCGATCCTGTTCATTATCTTCGACCTGGAAGTGGCCTTCCTGTTTCCCTGGGCGGTGTCCTTCTCGAAGATCGGCATGCTCGGTTTCTGGTCGATGATGGTGTTTCTGGCGGTGCTGACCATCGGCTTTGCCTATGAATGGAAAAAAGGAGCGCTGGAATGGGATTGAACGACAGTTCCGGCACGCTCGTCGCACCGAAGCCCAAGGGCATCATCGACCCCAATACCGGTCGACCGGTCGGTTCCGACGATCCGTTCTTCCTCGAGATCAACAACGAGCTGGCCGACAAGGGTTTTCTCGTCACCTCGACCGAGGCGCTGATCACCTGGGCGCGCAGCGGCTCGCTGATGTTCATGACCTTCGGTCTGGCCTGCTGCGCCGTCGAGATGATCCATACCTCGATGCCGCGCTATGACTCGGAGCGGTTCGGCGTCGCGCCGCGCGCGTCGCCGCGCCAGTCCGACATCATGATCGTCGCCGGCACGCTGACCAACAAGATGGCGCCGGCGCTGCGCAAGGTCTACGACCAGATGCCGGAGCCGCGCTACGTCATCTCGATGGGCTCCTGCGCCAATGGCGGTGGCTACTACCATTATTCCTATTCGGTGGTGCGCGGCTGCGATCGCATCGTGCCGGTCGACATCTATGTGCCCGGCTGCCCGCCGAGCGCCGAAGCGCTGCTCTACGGCATTCTTCTGTTGCAGAAGAAGATCCGCCGCACCGGCACGATCGAACGGTGACCCCATGAGCCAGTCGTTGAACGAACTCTCGACCTATCTGGGCGAGACGCTGGCCGGCAGGGTCGACAATGCCGTTCTGGCCTATGGCGAGCTTACCGTCTCGGTCGAGCCGCGCGACCTGATCGAGGTGGCGACCTTCCTGCGCGACGATCAGCGCTGCCAGTTCATCTCGATCATCGACGTCTGCGGCGCCGACTATCCGTCGCGGGCCAAGCGCTTCGATGTCGTCTATCATCTTTTGTCGCCGAAGCAGAATTTGCGCATCCGCATCAAGGTCCAGGCCGACGAGGAAACGATGGTGCCGTCGCTCACCGCCGTTTATCCCGGCGCCGACTGGTTCGAGCGCGAGACCTACGACCTCTATGGCGTGCTGTTTTCGGGCCATCCCGACCTGCGCCGCATCCTGACCGACTATGGGTTCGAAGGCCATCCGCTGCGCAAGGATTTCCCGCTGACCGGTTTCGTCGAAGTGCGATACGACGACGAGGCCAAGCGCGTCATCTACGAGCCGGTGGAATTGAAGCAGGAATTCCGCAATTTCGATTTTCTTTCGCCGTGGGAAGGGACGGATTACGTCCTGCCGGGGGATGAGAAGGCGAAACAGTGAGTAGGGAAGTAGTGAGTAGTCAGTAGGGAAGGAATTGGAAAAAAGGATCGAATCTTATCGTGACCTGTTGGTGTGGCAATCGGCGATGGTGCTTGCCGAAAATTGCTATCGCCTCACCAAGGGTTTTCCGAAAGAAGAGATTTATGGAATGACCTCCCAGATGCGCCGCTCGGCGGTTTCGATCGCCGCCAACATCGCCGAAGGGTATGGTCGTGAGAATAGAGGTTCGTTCGGTCAGTTTCTGCGCATGGCGCAGGGGTCGCTGAAGGAACTGGAAACGCACATACTGCTGGCATGCCGGGTCGGTTTGCTGGAAAGAGACAATGAGACTGAACTGCTGCTGCGATGCGAAGAGATTGGAAAAATGATGCGATCTCTCATCAGGACGGTGCAGGCAAAGCAGGCGGAATAAGTAGGCATTGAGATTGATGATCACTACTCACTACTCACTACTGACTCTTCGCCAGAGGCGCCAGAATGGCTGAAACCTCCGTCCGCAATTTTAACATCAACTTTGGACCTCAACATCCTGCAGCGCATGGTGTTTTGAGGTTGGTGCTTGAGTTGGACGGCGAAGTCGTCGATCGCGTCGATCCGCATATCGGGCTCTTGCATCGCGGCACCGAAAAGCTGATCGAGCACAAGACCTATCTGCAGGCGGTGCCTTATCTCGACCGGCTCGATTATTGCGCGCCGATGAACCAGGAGCATGCCTTCGCGCTCGCGGCCGAGCGCCTGCTCGGCATCGAGGTGCCGAAGCGCGGCCAGCTGATCCGCGTGCTCTATTCCGAGATCGGCCGCATCATGTCGCACATCCTCAATGTGACGACGCAGGCGCTGGACGTCGGTGCGCTGACGCCGCCGCTGTGGGGCTTCGTCGAACGCGAAAAGCTGATGGTGTTCTACGAGCGCGCCTCCGGCTCGCGCATGCATGCCGCCTATTTCCGCCCCGGCGGCGTGCACCAGGACCTGCCGCAGAAGCTGGTCGAGGACATCGGCAAGTGGATCGACCCGTTCCTGAAGTCGCTCGACGATCTCGATGCGCTGCTCACCGGCAACCGCATCTTCAAGCAGCGCAATGTCGACATCGGCACGGTCTCGCTGGCCGATGCCTGGGCCTGGGGTTTTTCGGGCGTCATGGTGCGCGGCTCGGGCGCGGCCTGGGACCTGCGCAAATCGCAGCCCTATGAATGCTATCCGGAGATGGATTTCGACATTCCGATCGGCAAGAACGGCGACTGCTTCGACCGCTACCTCGTGCGCATGGAAGAGATGCGCCAGTCGGCGAAGATCATGCGCCAGTGCGTCGATCTGCTGCTCGGCAAGGAGGGCACCGGGCCGGTGTCGAACCTCGACGGCAAGGTCGTGCCGCCCAAGCGCCAGGCGATGAAGCGCTCGATGGAAGCGCTGATCCATCACTTCAAGCTCTACACCGAGGGCTACCGCGTGCCGGCCGGCGAGGTCTATGCGGCCGTCGAAGCGCCGAAGGGCGAGTTCGGCGTCTATCTCGTCTCCGACGGCACCAACAAGCCCTACCGCTGCAAGCTGCGCGCGCCAGGCTTTGCGCATCTGCAAGCCATGGACTTTTTGTGCCGCGGCCACATGCTGGCCGACGTCACCGCCGTTCTCGGCTCCCTCGACATCGTGTTTGGTGAGGTCGATCGCTAAATGTCAGTCCGCCGTCTCGCAGAGCAAGCCGTCCAGCCAGCCTCCTTCGCCTTCAATCGGGCGAATGCGGCGGCGGCCAAGCAATGGATCAAGAAATATCCGAAGGGCCGCGAGCAGTCGGCCATCATCCCCTTGCTGATGCTGGCGCAGGAGCAGGAAGGCTGGGTGACGAAGGCTGCGATCGAGACGATCTCCGACATGCTTGGCATGCCCTATATCCGTGGCCTCGAAGTCGCGACCTTCTACACGCAGTACCAGCTGAACCCGGTCGGCACGCGTGCGCATATCCAGGTCTGCGGCACCACGCCCTGCATGCTGCGCGGCTCGGAAGCGCTGATGGATGTGTGCCGCTCGAAAATCCATCACGACCAGTTCCACACCAACGACAAGGGCACGCTATCGTGGGAGGAGGTCGAATGTCTTGGCGCCTGCGTCAACGCGCCGATGGTGATGATCTTCAAGGACACGTTCGAGGATCTGACGCCTGAGCGGCTGGCCGAGATCATCGACCTCTACGGCGCCGGCAAGGGCGCCACGGTGACGCCAGGGCCGCAGAATGGCCGCACAACGTCCGAGCCGATCACCGGCCTGACCACGCTGACCAGCGAAAAGGCGATCCTCAAGTCGACGCGCGACAAGGAAGCCAAGGCGGCAACAAAGGCCGCCAAGGCGGCGCCGGATGCGATCGTCGCTGAGCCCGTACCGGCGCCGGCTGCCGTCGTCGCACCGTCGAAGGCCAGCAAGCCGAAGACCGACGCGCCGGAAACCAGTCCGGCGTTGAAATCGCCTTCGCCGGTCAAGGTTGCGCCTGCCGTGGAAAAGGCAGCGAGCGTCTCGGCCCCGCTGCATTCGGCCGCCAACGCCAACAAGGCAGCGCCTGAAGTCGAAAAGGTTTCGAAACAGCGCAGCGGCCCCAAGTACAAAGCTGAGCCGGCGGCTGCCTTCAAGGCGCCGGAAGCCAAAGTGCCGGCGGCGAAACCCGCAAAACCCTCGCTCGAGGACAAGAACCGCCCCGCCGGCATCGCCAAGCCGGCGCTGGTCGACGATCTCAAGCTGATTTCCGGTGTCGGCCCGAAGATCGAGGGCACCCTGCATTCGCTGGGCATCTTCACCTTCGCGCAAGTCTCGTCCTGGAAGAAGGCCGAGCGCGAATGGGTGGACGGCTATCTCAGCTTCCACGGCCGCATCGAGCGCGACGACTGGGTCAAGCAGGCCAAGGCGCTCGCCAAGGGCGGTGTCGCCGAGTACATCCGCGTCTTCGGCAAGAAGCCGGTCTGAGGGACGAACAATGCTTCAGGACAAAGACCGCATCTTCAACAACATCTACGGCCGCTTCGACAAGTCGCTGGCTGGCGCGATTTCACGCGGCGCCTGGGACAACACGCCCGGCATCATCGCCAAGGGGCGCGATTGGATCGTCAACGAGATGAAGGCGTCGGGCCTGCGCGGCCGCGGCGGCGCCGGCTTCCCGACCGGGCTGAAATGGTCGTTCATGCCCAAGCAGAGCGACGGTCGGCCGAGCTACCTCGTCGTCAATGCCGATGAATCCGAGCCCGGCACCTGCAAGGACCGCGACATACTGCGCCACGACCCGCACACGCTGGTCGAGGGCTGCCTGATCGCCGGCTTCGCCATGGGCGCGATTGCGGCCTACATCTATGTGCGCGGCGAGTTCATCCGGGAGCGCGAGGCGCTGCAGCGCGCCATCGACGAGGCCTATGAGGCCAAGCTGATCGGCAAGAACAACATTTCCGGCTACGACTTCGACATCTACATGCATCACGGCGCCGGCGCCTATATCTGCGGCGAGGAGACGGCGCTGCTCGAAAGCCTCGAAGGCAAGAAGGGCCAGCCCAGGCTGAAGCCGCCATTCCCGGCCAATGTCGGCCTCTATGGCTGCCCGACGACCGTCAACAACGTCGAGTCGATCGCGGTGGCGCCGACCATCCTGCGCCGCGGCGCGGCCTGGTTCTCGTCCTTCGGCCGGCCCAACAATGTCGGCACCAAGCTGTTCTGCATCTCGGGCCACGTCAACAATCCGTGCACCGTCGAAGAGGCGATGTCGATCCCCTTCCGCGAACTGATCGAGACGCATTGCGGCGGCATCCGCGGCGGCTGGGACAATCTTCTGGCGGTCATTCCGGGCGGCGCTTCGGTGCCGCTGGTGCCGGCCGAGCAGATCATCGACACGCCGATGGATTTCGACGCGTTGCGCGACCTGAAGTCGGGCCTCGGCACCGCGGCTGTCATCGTCATGGACAAATCGACCGATATCGTGAAGGCGATCGCCAGGCTTTCCTACTTCTACAAGCATGAGAGCTGCGGCCAGTGCACGCCGTGCCGCGAAGGCACCGGCTGGATGTGGCGGGTGATGGAACGGCTGGTGCGCGGCGAGGCGCAGAAGCGCGAGATCGACATGCTGCTCGACGTCACCAAGCAGGTCGAAGGCCACACGATCTGCGCGCTGGGCGATGCGGCGGCATGGCCGATCCAGGGCCTGATGCGGCATTTCCGCGGCGAGGTGGAGCGCCGCATCGACGAGTTTTCGCGCAACGCGCACCGGGCGGAGCCGGTGATGGTGGCTGCGGAATAGAAATTGAAATGCGGGCGAGAGCCCGAGACGAGGATACCGGGCGGGGCATACGAAGAAACGACCAGGAGACGACCGATGGCGCCGTATTCGATACCCTACCCAATGATGCCCGACATGGACCAGTTCGAGAAGATGAACCAGGACTTGACCAGGATGATGCCGAAGGAGATGGCAAGTACCGTCAATCTCTTCGCTCATCCTGTCGCGAGCGCTGCGGCAATGTCGGCGCTCGGCTTTGGCTTTGCCAACCACGCTTTTGGCGTCTGGCTCGGCGCGCTAACCGGCGCGGCCGAGGCTTCGCAGCGGCTGTTCCAGCCGATCGTCGATGATTTCGAAGCAAGAAGCGAACAATTTTCGGATTCCGCCGAAAGCTCTTCCAAGGCGCACAAGGCGACCAAGACACTGATTGCCGAGGCACAGACCTTCGCCAGGGATGTGACCGACATTGCCGCCAATACCGTCGAGAAGGCGCAGGACAGCGCCGGCGCCGATACGGTGCAAGGCGGTGCGGCGACCGGGCTGATGCCCGAGGATTTCCGGCAGCCCAAAGCCATGGAGCGGCCGGCGAAGCCGTCCGATCTCAAGGCGATATCGGGCATCGGTCCGAAGCTGGAGAAGGTTCTCAACGGCCTGGGCATCTGGACCCATGGACAGATCGCGGCCTGGACGCCCGAAGAGATCGCCTGGGTCGAGGACTATCTGTCGTTGGCCGGCCGCATCGGCCGTGACGACTGGACCCGCCAGGCGGCTGCACTTGTGCTGGCCGCCAAGGCCAAGAGGCAGGGGTAGGGCATGGAGGTCCACGACAAGCGTGACGTTCTCGATGTTCGCAATGCCATCGTCGCCAATTCGAGCTTCGATGACGTGAACATGTCGAACACGCAGTTCCACAACGTCAACCTGTCGGCGGCCCGGATCCAGCGCACCAACCTGACCAACGCCAAGGTGGAAGACGCAAATCTCTCGAATACGTTTTTCACCAATGTGAACATGAGCAACGTGAAGATAGAAAACGCAGAAGTCGCCGGCATGATGATCAACGGCATCAGCCTTGGCGATCTCATCCAGGCATATGAGACGGCGAAGACCGCCGGGGGCAATTGATGGCAAAGCTCAAGGTCGACGGGAAAGAGATCACTGTACCCGACCACTACACGCTGCTGCAGGCGGCCGAGGACGCGGGCGCGGAAGTGCCGCGCTTCTGCTTCCATGAGCGGCTGTCGATTGCCGGCAATTGCCGCATGTGCCTGATCGAGGTGAAGGGCGGGCCGCCCAAGCCGCAGGCCTCCTGCGCCATGGGCGTGCGCGACCTGCGCCCGGGCCCCAATGGCGAGACGCCGGAAATCTTCACCAACACGCCGATGGTCAAGAAGGCCCGCGAAGGCGTGATGGAGTTCCTGCTGATCAACCATCCGCTCGACTGCCCGATCTGCGACCAGGGCGGCGAATGCGACCTGCAGGACCAGGCGATGGCCTTCGGCGTCGATTCCTCGCGCTATCACGAGAACAAGCGCGCCGTCGAAGACAAGTATATCGGCCCGCTGGTCAAGACGGTGATGAACCGCTGCATCCACTGCACGCGCTGCGTCCGCTTCACCACCGAGGTCGCCGGCATTTCCGAGCTCGGCCTGATCGGCCGTGGCGAGGATGCCGAGATCACCACCTATCTCGAAAGCGCGATGACCTCGGAACTGCAGGGCAATGTCATCGACCTTTGCCCGGTCGGCGCGCTGACCTCGAAGCCCTTCGCCTTCCAGGCGCGGCCGTGGGAGCTGACCAAGACCGAATCCATCGACGTCATGGATGCCGTCGGTTCGGCGATCCGCGTCGATAGCCGCGGCCGCGAAGTGATGCGCATCCTGCCGCGCGTCAACGAGGCGGTGAACGAGGAATGGATTTCCGACAAGACCCGCTTCATCTGGGACGGCCTGCGCACGCAGCGCCTCGACCGCCCCTATGTGCGCAAGAACGGAAAGCTGGCACCGGCAAGCTGGGCGGAAGCCTTCGCCGCGATCAAGGAACAGGTGTCGACGACGGCCCCGGAAAAGATCGGCGCCATCGCCGGCGATCTCGCCGCCGTCGAGGAGATCTATGCGCTGAAGCTTCTGATGGCCGCGCTCGGCTCGAAGAATACCGACTGCCGCCAGGATGGCGCAGCCCTCGATCCATCGCTTGGCCGTGCCAGCTACATCTTCAACCCGACCATCGAGGGCATCGAGCAGGCCGACGCGGTGCTGATCATCGGCGCCAACCCGCGCTTCGAGGCCTCGGTGCTCAATGCCCGCATCCGCAAGCGCTGGCGCATCGGCAATCTGCCGGTCGGCGTCATCGGCGAGGTCGGCGACACGCGCTACGACTATGAGCAGCTGGGCGCCGGTCCGGATTCCCTGAAGGACCTGGCCGACGGCAACGGCAAGTTCTTCGAGGTGCTGAAGAAGGCGACGCATCCGCTGATCATTGTCGGGCAGGGCGCTCTGGCGCGCGCCGATGGTGCGGCCGTGCTCGGACAGGCGGCGAAGCTGGCAGCCGCCGTCAATGCCGCCCGGGCCGACTGGAACGGCTTTGCCGTGCTGCACAACGCGGCTGGCCGCGTCGGCGGCCTCGACCTCGGCTTTGTGCCGAGCGAGGGCGGCAAGAACGTCGCCGGCATGCTTGGCGGGACGGATCTCCTGTTCCTGCTTGGCGCCGACGAGATCGACATGGGCAAGACCGGCGGCGCCTTCGTCGTCTATATCGGCACCCATGGCGACCACGGCGCACACCGCGCCAATGTTATCCTGCCGGCTGCCGCCTATACCGAAAAGTCGGGCACCTACGTCAACACCGAAGGCCGGGTGCAGCAGACCAACCGCGCCGGCTTCGCGCCGGGCGATGCACGCGAGGACTGGGCGATTCTGCGCGCGCTTTCGGATGTTCTGGGCAAGAAGTTGCCGTTCGATTCCCTGCCGCAGCTGCGCGCCAAGCTCTACGGCGAGTATCCGCACCTTGCCCGCATCGACCATGTCGACGCCGGCAGCGCCGACGATATCGCCAAGGTGGCCAAGCTCGGCGGGCGGCTGAACAAGGGCAGCTTCACCTCGCCGGTGAAGGATTTCTACCTGACCAACCCGATCGCGCGGGCCTCTGCCGTGATGGCGGAATGCTCTGCGCTGGCCAAGAGCGGCTTCAAGCAGGCGGCGGAATAAGCATGGACACGTTCTTCTCCATCTATGTACTGCCGGCGCTGATCATCCTTCTGAAGTCGGTCGTGCTGATCGTCGTGCTGCTGATCGCGGTCGCCTATCTGCTTTATGCCGACCGCAAGATCTGGGCGGCGGTGCAGTTGCGCCGCGGCCCGAACGTCGTCGGCCCCTGGGGCACGCTGCAGGCTTTCGCCGACCTGTTGAAGTTCGTCTTCAAGGAACCGGTGATCCCGTCCGGCGCCAACAAGGGCGTGTTCCTGCTGGCACCTTTGGTATCGGCGGTGCTGGCGATCTCGGCCTGGGCCGTCATTCCGGTCAACCAGGGCTGGGCGATCGCCAACGTCAATGTCGGCATCCTCTACGTCTTCGCCATCTCCTCGCTCGAGGTCTATGGCGTGATCATGGGCGGCTGGGCGTCCAATTCGAAATATCCGTTCCTCGGCGCGCTGCGCTCGGCAGCGCAGATGGTGTCCTACGAAGTCTCGATCGGCTTCGTCATCGTCACCGTGCTGCTTTGCGTCGGCTCACTCAATCTGTCGGACATCGTGCTGTCGCAGCAGGATGGGCTGGGCACGCGGGTTGGCCTGCCCAACACCTTCCTCGACTGGCATTGGCTGTCGCTGTTTCCGATGTTCGTGGTCTTTTTCATCTCGGCGCTGGCCGAGACGAACCGTCCACCTTTCGACCTCGTCGAAGCGGAATCGGAACTGGTCGCCGGCCACATGGTCGAATATTCGTCGACGCCGTTCCTGCTGTTCTTCCTCGGCGAGTATGTCGCCGTCGTCTTGATGTGCGCTTTAGCCACGATCCTGTTCCTCGGCGGTTGGCTGCCGCCCTTCGACTTCGCGCCGTTCACCTGGGTGCCGGGGCTGATCTGGTTCGTGCTCAAGGTCTGCCTGATGTTCTTCATGTTCTCGATGGTGAAGGCGTTCGTGCCGCGCTACCGCTACGACCAACTGATGCGGCTCGGCTGGAAGGTGTTCCTGCCGATCTCGCTGGCGATGGTGGTGATCGTCGCTGCCTTCCTCAAGATCACGGGGTTTGCGTGATGTCCGCTCTTTCCCAGGCCGCAAAATCGCTGCTGCTGCAGGAATTCGTCAGCGCCTTCTTCCTGTCGATGCGCCAGTTCTTCGCGCCGAAGGAGACGATCAACTATCCGCACGAGAAGGGGCCGATCAGCCCGCGCTTCCGCGGCGAGCATGCGCTGCGCCGTTATCCGAACGGCGAGGAACGCTGCATCGCCTGCAAGCTGTGCGAGGCGATCTGCCCGGCGCAGGCCATCACCATCGAGGCCGGCCCGCGCCGCAATGACGGCACGCGGCGCACCGTGCGCTACGACATCGACATGGTGAAGTGCATCTATTGCGGCTTCTGCCAGGAAGCCTGCCCGGTCGACGCCATCGTCGAGGGGCCGAATTTCGAGTTCGCGACGGAGACGCGCGAGGAGCTCTATTACGACAAGGACAGGCTGCTGGCGAATGGCGACCGCTGGGAGCGCGAACTGGCGCGCAACATCGCGCTGGACTCGCCCTACCGCTGACATTTGACGCATGGACGGGGCGAGGGGCCTCGTCCAGAGGATGATCCCGAAAAGTTGCAGACTTTTCGGACAAGATCATCCTCCGGAATGAAAGAGTGGCGCATGTTTCTTTCGATCGGGTCTTTCAACCCGATCGGAACATGCGCTAGGAACACGCGGCTTCGGCACCGGAGGCGGAACGAAGCCAGAGAGAACGAACAGGACGAACGTCCTGTTTCGGACAGGAACCCGGGGGGAACCCATGCTGAGTGGACTAGAGGCGGCCTTTTTCTACATCTTCGCCTTTGTCGCCGTGGCATCGGCGTTCATGGTCATTTCGTCGCGCAACCCCGTGCATTCGGTGCTGTTCCTGATCCTGACCTTCTTCAACGCCGCCGGCCTGTTCATGCTGACCGGGGCCGAGTTCCTGGCGATGATCCTGCTCGTCGTCTATGTCGGCGCCGTCATGGTGCTGTTCCTGTTCGTCGTCATGATGCTCGACGTCGATTTCGCCGAGATGAAGGAAGGCGCGCTGCAATATGCGCCGATCGGCGCGCTGGTCGGGCTGATCCTGGCGGCGGAACTGATCGTCGTGCTCGGCGGCTACTCATTCGCGCCGCAACTGGCGGCGACGGTCGCAAAACCCATTCCGGACCTCGCCACGCGCTCGAACACGGCAGCGCTCGGCGACATCCTCTATACGGACTACCTTTACTACTTCCAGATTGCCGGCCTCGTGCTCCTGGTCGCCATGATCGGCGCCATCGTTCTGACGCTGCGCCACAAGCCGGGCGTCAAGCGGCAATCGATCGCGGCCCAGGTCGGCCGAACGCCGGCAACGGGCATGGAAATCCGCAAGGTCAAATCGGGCGAGGGCATCTGAGATGGTCGTCGGCATCGCACATTACCTCACCGTATCGGCGATCCTGTTCACGCTCGGCGTGTTCGGCATCTTCCTCAACCGCCGCAACATCATCGTCATCCTGATGTCGATCGAACTGATCCTGCTCGCGGTCAACATCAACTTCGTCGCCTTCTCGGCGGCGCTCGGCGATCTCGTCGGCCAGGTGTTCGCGCTGTTCGTGCTGACAGTCGCTGCCGCCGAAGCGGCCATCGGTCTTGCCATTCTTGTCGTCTTCTTCCGCAACCGCGGCTCGATCGCGGTCGAAGACGTGAACATGATGAAGGGTTGACGGAAACCACCATGTACCAGGCCATCGTCTTCCTTCCGCTGCTCGGCTTCCTGATCGTCGGCCTGTTCGGCAATTCGCTCGGCGCCAAGGCCTCCGAATACATCACTTCCGGTTTCCTGGTGATCTCGGCGGTGCTGTCGTGGGTTGCCTTCTTCTCGGTTGGTTTCGGCGGTGGCGAGGTGTTCACCGTGCCGGTGTTGCGCTGGATCCAGTCGGGCGGGCTCGACGCCGCATGGGCGCTCAGGATCGACACGCTGACGGTGGTGATGCTGGTCGTGGTCAACACGGTGTCGGCGCTGGTCCACATCTATTCGATCGGCTACATGCACCACGATCCGAACCGGCCGCGCTTCTTTGCCTATCTGTCGCTGTTCACCTTCGCCATGCTGATGCTGGTGACGGCGGACAATCTGGTGCAGATGTACTTCGGCTGGGAAGGCGTCGGCCTGGCGTCCTACCTGCTGATCGGCTTCTGGTACAAGAAACCGTCGGCCAATGCCGCGGCGATCAAGGCCTTCGTCGTCAACCGCGTCGGCGATTTCGGCTTCGCGCTTGGCATCTTCGGCGTGTTCGTGCTGTTCGGCTCGGTCAATCTCGGCACCATCTTCGCCAATGCGGCGACATTCGTTCCGGCCGAAGGCGCAGAGCACGGCGCGGCCGTGCTCACCTTCCTCGGCTATGCGCTGGACAAGCACTCGGCGATGACCGTCGTCTGCCTGCTGCTGTTCATGGGCGCCATGGGCAAGTCGGCGCAGGTGCCGCTGCACACCTGGCTGCCGGACGCGATGGAAGGCCCGACGCCGGTTTCGGCGCTGATCCACGCCGCGACGATGGTGACCGCCGGCGTGTTCATGCTGGCCAGGCTGTCACCGCTGTTCGAGCTGTCGCATACGGCGCTGACGGTGGTGACCTTCATCGGTGCCTTCACCGCCTTCTTCGCGGCGACGGTCGGCCTCGTCCAGAACGACATCAAGCGCGTCATCGCCTATTCGACCTGTTCGCAGCTCGGCTACATGTTCGTGGCGCTCGGCGTTGGCGCCTATAGCGCGGCGATCTTCCATTTGTTCACGCACGCCTTCTTCAAGGCGCTGCTGTTCCTCGGCTCGGGGTCGGTCATCCATGCCGTTTCCGACGAGCAGGACATGCGCAAGATGGGCGGGCTGAGGACGCTCATTCCGAAGACCTACTGGATGATGGTGATCGGCACGTTGGCGCTGACCGGTGTCGGCATTCCGGTGACCGTCATCGGCACCGCCGGCTTCTTCTCCAAGGACGCCATCATCGAAAGCGCCTTTGCCAGCCACAACATGTTTGCCGGCACCGCTTTCGTGCTGCTGGTCGTCGCCGCCTGCTTCACCTCCTTCTATTCCTGGCGGCTGATCTTCATGACCTTCCATGGCGAGCCGCGCGCCAGCCACGAGGTCATGCACCATGTCCATGAATCGCCGCCGGTGATGCTGGTGCCGCTGTTCATCTTGGCGGCGGGCGCGCTGTTTGCCGGCATCATCTTCCATGGCGCCTTCATCGGCGAAGGCTATGCCGAGTTCTGGAAGGCGTCGCTGTTCACGCTGCCGGACAACCACATCCTGCACGATATCCACGAACTGCCGCTGTGGGTCGAACTGGCGCCGTTCTTCGCCATGCTCATCGGCTTTGGCGTCGCCTGGAAGTTCTATATCCGCTCGCCGGAACTGCCCCGGAGCGTCGCCGCCAACCATCGCCTGCTCTACGCTTTCCTGCTCAACAAGTGGTATTTCGACGAGCTCTACGACGTCCTGTTCGTGCGGCCGGCAAAGGCCCTCGGCAGGTTCCTGTGGAAGACCGGCGACGGCACGATCATCGACGGTCTCGGGCCTGACGGTGTTTCGGCGCGCGTCGTCGACGTCACCAACCGCGTCGTCAAGCTGCAGACCGGCTACCTCTATCACTATGCCTTCGCCATGCTGATCGGCGTTGCCGCACTCGTCACCTGGATGATGCTCTGATGACCGCCGTGCCAATCCTCTCGCTGGTCACCTTCCTGCCGCTGGTGGGTGTGCTGCTCATCCTGTTCATCAACGACGATAGCGAGAATGCACGCCGCAACATCCGCGCCATCGCGCTGTGGACGACGAGCATCACCTTCATCGTCTCGCTGTTCATCTGGACCGGCTTCGACAATTCGCAGGCCGGCTTCCAGTTCGTCGAGAAGTTCGCCTGGCTGGATTCCGGCATCTCCTACCATCTGGGCGTCGACGGCATCTCGATGCTGTTCGTCATCCTGACAACGTTCCTGATGCCGCTCTGCATCCTGGCTTCGTGGGAATCGATCGAGAAGCGGGTCAAGGCCTA
Organism: Mesorhizobium sp. LjNodule214; assembly: GCF_964252735.1. NCBI lineage: Bacteria > Pseudomonadati > Pseudomonadota > Alphaproteobacteria > Hyphomicrobiales > Phyllobacteriaceae > Mesorhizobium > Mesorhizobium sp. LjNodule214. The sequence continues at coordinate 471,629 of NZ_CAXUPE020000002.1, read as the reverse complement.
CATGATCGCCTTCCTGCTGCTCGAGACGCTGATGATCGGCGTATTCTGCGCGCTCGACATCGTGCTGTTCTATGTCTTCTTCGAGGCCGGCCTGATCCCGATGTTCATCATCATCGGCGTGTGGGGCGGCAAGCGGCGTGTCTATGCCTCGTTCAAGTTCTTCCTCTATACGCTGGCCGGCTCGGTGCTGATGCTGCTCGCCATCATGGCGATGTTCTTCCAGTCCGGCACCACCGACATCCCGACGCTGCTGACGCACCAATTCCCAGCCAGCATGCAGACCTGGCTATGGCTCGCCTTTTTCGCTTCCTTCGCGGTGAAGATGCCGATGTGGCCGGTGCACACATGGCTGCCCGACGCGCATGTCGAGGCGCCGACGGCAGGCTCGGTCATCCTGGCCGCCATCCTGCTGAAGATGGGCGGGTACGGCTTCCTGCGCTTCTCGCTGCCGATGTTCCCGCTGGCGTCCGAAATGTTCGCACCGCTGGTGTTCACGCTGTCGGTCGTGGCCATCATCTACACCTCGCTGGTGGCGCTGATGCAGGAGGACATGAAGAAGCTGATCGCCTATTCGTCGGTCGCCCATATGGGCTTCGTCACCATGGGCATCTTCGCCATGAACCAGGAAGGCGTGCAGGGCGCGATCTTCCAGATGCTCAGCCACGGCCTCGTCTCCGGCGCGCTGTTCCTGTGCGTCGGCGTCATCTACGACCGCATGCACACGCGCGACATCGACGCCTATGGCGGGCTGGTCAACAACATGCCGAAATACGCCACCGTGTTCATGGTCTTCACCATGGCCAATGTCGGCCTGCCCGGCACCAGCGGCTTCGTCGGTGAATTCCTGACCATGCTCGGTGTGTTCCGGGTCAACACCTGGGTGGCGTTCTTCGCCGCCACCGGCGTCGTCCTGTCGGCCGCCTACGCGCTCTGGCTCTATCGCCGGGTGATCTTCGGCGCGCTGACCAAGGAAAGCCTGAAGGGCCTGCTGGATCTTTCGCCACGCGAGAAGGCGATCATCTACCCGCTGGTCGTGCTGGTCATCTTCTTCGGCGTCTATCCCGCACCCGTCTTCGACGCGACGGCCGAATCGGTCAAGGCGCTCGTCACCAATGTCACCGCATCCATCGGCTCCGCGCAGACCGCGGCGGCGAACTGACCAGGGGTTTTGCGAACCATGACGCCGGACCTTTACTCCAGCCTTTCGCTCTCGACACCGGAGCTGATCCTCGCCATCGGCGCGTTGGCGCTCTTGATGGTGGGCGCCTATTCGCGCTCCGACAGCACCAATACGGTGACCGGCCTTGCCGTTGCCATCCTGGTGATTGCTGGACTATGGCTCGTCTCGTCCAGCGGGCAGGGCACCGCCTATGGCAGCGCCTTCGTCCAGGATCCGTTCGCGCGCTTCATGAAGATGCTGTCGCTGATCGGTTCGGCGGTGACGCTGGTCATGTCGATGCGCTTCGCCAAGCAAGAGCATTTCGACAAATTCGAATATCCGGTGCTGATCCTGCTCTGCACGCTCGGCATGATGCTGATGATCTCGGCCAACGGCATGATCGGGCTCTATCTCGGCCTCGAACTGCAATCGCTGGCGATCTACGTGCTGGCGGCGATCAATCGCGACAATCTGCGCTCGACCGAGGCCGGCCTGAAGTATTTTGTCCTCGGCGCGCTGTCGTCGGGCATGCTGCTCTATGGCATCAGCCTCGTCTACGGCTACACCGGCAACACCGGCTTCCAGGAGATCGCCACCGCACTCGGCAGCGGCGAGCGCCAGCTTGGCCTCGTCTTCGGCCTGGTTTTCGTGCTGGCCGGCCTTGCCTTCAAGATTTCGGCCGTGCCGTTCCACATGTGGACGCCCGACGTCTATGAGGGCGCGCCGACCCCGGTGACGGCCTTCCTGGCGGCGGCGCCGAAGATGGCGGCGATGGCGCTGATCGTGCGCGTCACCATGGGCGCCTTCAAGCCGATCGCGTCGGACTGGCAGCAGATCATCGTCTTCATCGCGATCGCCTCGATGGCGCTCGGCGCTTTCGCCGCCATCGGCCAGACCAACATCAAGCGGCTGATGGCCTATTCCTCGATCGGCCATATGGGCTACGCGCTGGTCGGCCTTGCCGCCAACAGCCAGGCCGGCGTGCGCGGCGTCGCCATCTATATGCTGATCTATCTGGTGATGACGCTCGGCACCTTCGCCTTCATCCTCGCCATGCGGCGCAAGGAAGGCAATGTCGAGCAGATCGGCGACCTCGCCGGCCTGTCGTCGACCAACCCGGTCATGGCGACGATCCTCACCATCCTGATGTTCTCGCTGGCCGGCATCCCGCCGCTCGCCGGCTTCTGGGGGAAGTGGTACGTCTTCCTCGCCGCCATCAACGCCAACCTCTATGCGCTGGCGATCATCGGCGTGCTGGCCTCGGTGGTGGGCGCCTACTACTACCTGCGCATCATCAAGATCATGTGGTTCGACGAGCCGGTCGGCGGCTTCGTGCCGATGGCCAGCGAACTGCGCCTCGTGCTCGGCGTCTCCGGCGCCTTCGTGCTGTTCTATGTGCTGATCGGCGGGCCGATCGGCACCTATGCCGAAGACGCCGCCAAGACATTCTTCTGACGGGATGGCATTTCGGCTGGCTCCAACGGCAGCGTCGGAAGGGTTCCGGCTCGAGGCTCATGACACGGTCGGCTCGACCAATGCGCTGGCGCTCGCCCATGCGCGGGCGGGTGATCCGGGAAAGCTCTGGGTCGTCTCCAAGAAACAGGACAGCGGGCGCGGTCGGCGCGGCCGCGTCTGGGCAACGCCGGAAGGCAATCTGGCGGCGACGCTGCTCATCGTCACCGGCGGTGAGCTTCGGCTTGCCGCGACGCTCGGCTTCGTTGCCGGACTGGCGCTGGCCGATGCGCTCGACGCCGTCGTGCCGCAAGGCAGGATCTCCATCGGCCTCGATGGCGCAAGCCAGGGGAAGAACCGCTTCGAGCTGAAATGGCCGAACGACGTGCTCGCTTCCGGCGCCAAGCTTGCCGGCATCCTGCTGGAATCGGCGATCCTCGACGGCGGCCGCTTCGCGGTGGCGGTCGGCATCGGCGTCAATGTGGTGGCATACCCCGAGGATTTGCCTTATCCCGCGACATCGCTCAGAACATTGGGGGCGACATGCGACGCCGAGACCTTGTTCCTGGCGCTGTCGGATGCCTGGAGCGAGAACGCCCGGCTGTGGAGCGAGGGGCGCGGATTGTCGGCGATCCGGCAGCGCTGGCTGGCGCGCGCGGCGGGTTTGGGCAGCCAGGTTGCTGTCAGAATTGACGGTAATGTGGTGCGCGGGACGTTCGAGACCATTGACGAGGACTGCCGTTTCGTGATCCGCGACGATGAGGGGACTGTTGTGACGATCGCCGCCGGCGACGTGCATTTCGGTGCCGTTGCGTCGGCAGCGGTTTGACCGGCCAGGAAGGGAAGATCATGGCGAAAGCGGAAAACGCCGAACTCGTCTTCGTGCCGCTTGGCGGCGTTGGCGAGATCGGCATGAACTTCGCCCTCTACGGCTACGGGCCGGCCAATGCGCGCGAGTGGATCGTCGTCGATGTCGGCGTCACCTTCCCCGACGCCGCGCATCCGGGCGTCGACCTGATCCTGCCCGATACGCGCTTCATCGAGGAGAACCTCGACGCCCTGCGCGGCATCGTCATCACCCACGCGCATGAAGACCACTACGGCGCGCTGCTCGACCTGTGGCCGAAGCTGAAGGCTCCGGTCTGGATGACGCCGTTCAGCGCCGGGCTGCTGGAAGCCAAGCGGCAAGGTGAGCAGGGCGCGCCCAAGATTCCGCTGACGATCTACCGGGCGGGCGAGACATTCACCGTCGGTCCGTTCGAGATCGAGGCCATTCCGGTCGCACACTCCATCCCCGAACCGATGTCGCTGGCAATCACCTCGCCGGCCGGCACCGTCATCCACACCGGCGACTGGAAGATCGATCCGGAGCCGACCATCGGGCCGAAGACCGACGAGGCGCGCTTTCGCGCCTATGGCGACAAGGGCGTGCTGGCGCTGATCTGCGATTCCACCAATGCGCTGAGGGAAGGGGAGTCGCCGTCGGAAGTGGCGGTGGGCGAGGGCCTCAAGGGTGTCATCCAAAGCGCCAAGGGCCGCGTCGCCGTCACCACCTTCTCCTCCAATGTCGGGCGCATCGTCTCCATCGCCAAGGCGGCGCGCGATGCCGGGCGCCAGTGCCTGGTGCTCGGCCGCTCGCTGAAGCGCGTCATCGATGTCGCCGGCGAACTCGGCTACATGGACGGGCTGCCGGAGTTCATCGCCGAGGAGGATTACGGCTTCATCCCGCGCGAGAACCTGGTCATCATCTGCACCGGCAGCCAGGGCGAGCCGCTGGCCGCACTCGCCAAGCTGTCGCGCGACGAGATGAAGTCGGTGTCGCTGACGGCTGGCGACACGGTGGTGTTTTCCTCGCGCACCATTCCAGGCAACGAGAAGGCGATCCTCGAGATCAAGAACCGCCTCATCGACCTCGGCATGAAGATCATCGAGGACGGCGACGCGCTGGTGCATGTCTCGGGGCATCCGCGCCGCAGCGAATTGCGCAAGATGTATGAATGGGTGCGGCCGCAGATCGGCGTTCCCGTGCATGGCGAGGCGGCGCATCTGGTGGCGCAGGGGTCGCTGATGTCGATGTCCGGCATCGGCCAGGTGGCGCAGGTGCGCGACGGCGACATGCTGAGGCTCTATCCCGGTGCTGCCACCATCATCGACCAGGTGCCTTTCGGCCGCATCTACAAGGACGGCCGCCTGATCGGCACCGACCAGGCGATGGGCATCCGCGACCGGCGCAAGCTGTCCTTCGCCGGCCATGTCGCGGTCAATGTCGTGCTCGACGATAAATACGAGCTGGCCGGCGATCCCGACCTGGTCGCCATCGGCGTCGCCGAGGCTGATGCCAGTGGCGAAACGCTGGAAGACCTGATGCTCGATGCGGCAGTCGGCGCGGTGGACTCCATCCCCCGCCAGCGCCGAAAGGACCTCGACCTCGTGCAGGAGGCGGTGCGCCGCGCCGTGCGCGGTGCCGCCAACGAAGCCTGGGGCAAGAAGCCGTTGGTGACGGTGTTCGTCACGCGATAGAGCGTGACGAAACCAATCGCTACACGTTCAGCTGATAGCTGACGGGAAGCCAGCGAAAAGAGCCGTTCGCCGATTCGATGTGACCCAGGCCTGGAAATGGCATGTGATGGCCCGCGATCAGCAGACGGTGCTCCGCGGCCATCTTAAGCAGACGCTTGCGGGTCTCGACGGCTTGGTCTTTGTGATCGTCGAAATCAGCGTGCCACTCCGGATGCTGGATCGACACGACATAGTGCAGGAAAGCGTCTGACCAAATTAGCAATTTCTGCCCGTCGCTTTCGACGAGAAATGCCAGCAGTCCGGGGGAATGACCGGCCGCGTCGATTGCGGTGATGCCCGGCAGAACCTCGTCTCCGGGCGCTATGAATGTTGCCTGGTCGGCAAGGTGGGCACAAACCCGCCTGAACAAATCACGGTTGCTCAATCTGGCCTCGCGGACCGCATTGCCCTCGGTCCAGAAGGCGAATTCCGCCGCACCGAAGACATAGCGTGCCCGTCCAAAAACGAGTTGGCCGTCCTTCACGAGCCCTCCGATGTGATCCGGGTGCCCGTGCGTGATAATCACAACATCGATATCGTTCGGCCCGAGCCCAAGGTCCTGCAAACATTCCAGGAGTGAACTGCCCTCGTCTCCGCATCCCGTGTCAAACAGGACCTTTTCGGAACCGGTGTCGATCAACGTCGGGATGAAGCAGTGCTCATATCGGTCGCGGTCGATAAAGTTCGAGGCCGCGAGTTCCTGCACCGTAGTTGGCGATTGTCCAGGTGCAAAAGCCGACGCGAGGTTGTCGCGAACATCGACGGCATCGAGCAAAGCAGCGATTTTGAAGGATCCAAGGCCGAAGGTGAAAACGCGTGCGCGAGCAGGCTGAGCATCGAACATTGCCGTTTGTACCTTCGCAATTGCCGATTGGAATAGCCTGGGTCGCGATTTTGTATTTTTGCCCGTTCGAGGGTCTCCCCGAAGCAAGGTGCGACAGTGCGCACCTCGTGAAAGGCTGTTGATGTTCGTTGATTTGACGTATGACGCCAGCCGTTGAGCCCAGAGGGGAAAGCCCGGACATGCTCGGACGCCTGAACCATGTCGCGCTTGCCGTGCCGGACCTGGCCGCGGCGACGGCGGCCTATCGCGATACGCTCGGCGCTCACGTGAGTTCGCCGCAGGCGCTGCCGGAGCATGGCGTGACGGTGGTGTTCGTTGATGTCGGCAACACCAAGATCGAGTTGCTGGAGCCGCTGGGCGCAGGTTCGCCGATCGCGGCATTCCTGGCCAAGAACCCGTCGGGTGGCATGCATCATGTGTGCTATGAGGTGGACGACATCCTGGCGGCGCGCGACAGTTTGCAGGCCAGCGGCGCGCGCGTGCTTGGCGACGGCAACCCCAGGACCGGCGCGCATGGCAAACCGGTGCTGTTCCTGCATCCCAAGGATTTTTTCGGCACGCTGGTCGAACTGGAGCAAGCATGAGCTGGGTTTCATTCACCGCTTTGTTCTTCGCCACCTGGTGGGTGGTGCTGTTCGCCGTACTGCCGTTCAGCGTGAAGACGCAGGACGACGACCATGATGTGACGCTGGGGACGGTTTCAAGCGCGCCGCGCGGGCCGCATATGCTGCGCGCCGTGATCAGAACGACGATCGCCACCGCGGTGCTGATGGGCATTTTCTACGGCCTTACAAGAGGGCTGGGGCTCAGCCTCGACGAAGTTCCGCACATCATCCCGGAAGCCGCGCAGGCGCCGTCGCAATAGGCCCCTGGACGACAGTTTCGTGACTGGCGGGTTGGGCATCGCCCCCGGTCAAGGCAACCGGCCCGGGATTGTGAGCCGGCGCATTGACGTAACGTCATGCAATTTGAGAGCTGTTTGCGCTAAGCAGATGTTTGCACAAAAAAAATGCAAGGCACGAGGCCTTGCAATTTAAACGCGTCCGATCTGTTTCCGGTGTCCGGCGGCAGCGAGTAACCGCGCCTAGATCGCATCCTCCCAAGACTTTGACCGCGTAGGAGAGCAGATTTTTCTCTGCCCTCTCGGTTATCGGGGCACACTAGCCTAAGCCGGATGAAAATGTCACGTAGAATTTTGCCCGGAAACAGGCAATCTCGTGCTGCACTGCACAATAGAATGGCATGCTTTGCTTGTAAATCGATCAACGCAGCCGGCTCAGCATTGCAGCAGCCGCGCATCCTTTGGCCGCGCCACGGACGCTCCAGCGCTTTGCATCTCCGTATCGCGCTTTCCGAACCGGAAGCCAGTGCGGCAAAAATCGATTCCCGATCGCGGGCCGAGGCGGCAGGTCGGGTTTCCATTCCGTCATGAAATAGCTATGAAGCCGGGGCAAGCAGCCTGCGTTGCGCCGATTCCGGCGCGGCCATCCTCTCTCACGGACCAGTCCATGCGTTTGTCGCGCTATTTCCTGCCTATTCTCAAAGAAAATCCGCGCGAGGCCGAGATCGTCTCGCACCGGCTGATGCTGCGCGCCGGCATGATCCGCCAGCAGGGGCAAGGCAGCTTTTCCTGGCTGCCGCTCGGCAAGCGGGTGCTGGACAAGGTTTGCCGGATCATCCGCGAGGAACAGGATCGGGCAGGGGCGCTGGAAATCCTGATGCCGACCATCCAGTCGGCCGATCTGTGGCGCGAAAGCGGCCGCTATGACGACTACGGCAAGGAGATGCTGCGCATCAAGGACCGGCAGGAGCGCGACATGCTCTACGGCCCGACCAATGAGGAGATGGTCACCGAGATTTTTCGCGCCTATGTGAAATCCTACAAGGACCTGCCGCTCAACCTCTACCACATACAGTGGAAGTTCCGCGACGAGGTGCGGCCGCGCTTCGGCGTCATGCGTTCGCGCGAATTCCTGATGAAGGACGCCTATTCCTTCGACCTCAACTATGAGGGCGCCAAGGCGGCCTATAACAGGATGTTCGTATCCTATCTCAGGACCTTCACCCGCATGGGCCTGCAGGCGATTCCGATGCGCGCCGACACCGGCCCGATCGGCGGCGATCTCAGCCATGAATTCATCATCCTGGCCGATACCGGCGAGAGCCAGGTCTACTGCCATCGCGACTATCTTTCGCTGGATGTGCCGGGCGCGAACACCGACTTTTCGAACGACGTCGAGATCGCCGACATCGTCAAGACATGGACGACGCCCTACGCCGCCACCGACGAGATGCATGACGAGGCGGCCTGGGAGAAGGTCGGCGACGGCGACAGGCTCTCGGCGCGCGGCATCGAGGTCGGCCACATCTTCCATTTCGGCGACAAATATTCGAAGCCCATGGGCGCCAAGGTGACCGGGCCCGACGGCAAGGATCATTTCGCCTCCAGCGGTTCCTACGGCATCGGACCCTCGCGGCTGGTCGCGGCGATCATCGAAGCCAGCCACGACGACAACGGCATCATCTGGCCGGAAGCGGTGGCCCCGTTCGATATCGGCCTGATCAACATGAAGGTCGGCGACGCCGACTGCGACCGCGTCAGCGGCGAGCTCTATGCCGCGCTCAGCGCTGCCGGCAAGGACGTGCTCTACGACGATACCGACCAGCGCCCGGGCGGCAAGTTCGCCACCGCCGACCTGATCGGCCTGCCGTGGCAGGTGATCGTCGGGCCGCGCGGCGTGGCCGCCGGCGAGGTCGAGATCAAGAACCGCAGGACCGGCGAGCGCGAGACGCTGCCGATGGCGGAGGCGAAGAAACGCCTCGGTGCTGTCGCATGAGCGAAACCGCAGCAGCGAAGTCTCCGGCCGCCGGCGCCTTTTCGGGCTTCGAGCGCATGGTGGCGTGGCGCTATCTGCGCTCGCGGCGCAAGGAAACGGTGATCTCGGTCATCGCCTCGATCTCTTTCCTCGGCATCATGCTGGGCGTCGCGACGCTGATCGTCGTCATGGCCGTGATGAACGGATTCAGAGCCGAACTGTTGACGCGCATTCTCGGCGTCAACGGCCATCTGATCGTGCAGCCGCTGGACTCACCGCTTGAGGACTATGCGCAGGTCGCCGGCCGCATCAACGGCGCGCCCGGCGTCAAATACGCCATTCCGCTGATCGACGGCCAGGTGCTGGCGCAAGGCAATGTCGGCGGCGGCACCGGGGCGCTGGTGCGCGGCATACGCGGTGACGACCTCGGCAAGATCGCCATCGTGGCCAACAACATCAAGCAGGGCTCCATCGCCGACTTCGACGCCGGCGAGGGTGTCGCCATCGGCAAGCGCATGGCCGAAAACCTTGGCCTTGTGCTCGGCGACACCATCACGCTGATTTCCCCCGATGGCGACGTGACGCCGCTCGGCACCACGCCGCGCATGAAGGGCTACAAGATCACCGCGATCTTCGAAGTCGGCATGTCGGAATATGACAGCTCCATCGTCTACATGCCGTTTTTGGAAGCCCAGCTTTATTTCAACATGGACGGGCGGGCGCAGACGATCGAGATCTATGTCGACAATCCCGACGATGTCGATGCGCTGAAGCCGCTGGTCGAGCAGGCGGCGCAGCGGCCGATCGACATCGTCGACTGGCGCCAGCGCAACGAGACGTTCTTCTCGGCGCTCCAGGTCGAGCGCAACGTGATGTTCATGATCCTGACGCTGATCGTGCTGGTGGCAGCGCTCAACATCATTTCGGGCCTGATCATGCTGGTGAAGGACAAGGGCCACGACATCGCCATCCTGCGCACCATGGGGGCTTCGCGCGGCGCCATCCTGCGCATCTTCCTGATGACGGGGGCGGCCATCGGCGTCACGGGCACCATCGCCGGCGTGTTGCTCGGCATCGTCATCTGCACGAACATCGAATCGATCCGCCAGTTCTTCTCCTGGATGACCGGCAGGATCCTGTTCAACCCCGAGCTCTATTTCCTCAGCCAGCTGCCGGCGAAGATGGATCCGCGCGAGACGACCTATGTCGTCATCATGGCGCTCGTGCTCTCCTTCCTGGCAACGGTGTTTCCGGCATGGCGGGCCGCCAGGCTCGATCCGGTCGAAGCCTTGAGGTACGAATGAAGGCCGAGACCCTTATCGAGCTGAAGAGCGTCGAGCGGCACTATGTCCAGGGACCGCGCAAGCTCACCATCCTCAATGGCGCCGATTTTTCGCTGAAGCGCGGCGAGATGGTGGCGCTGGTGGCGCCGTCAGGCACCGGCAAGTCGACATTGCTGCACACGGCCGGGCTTCTGGAGCGGCCTGACGCCGGCGACGTGATTCTTGCCGGGCGCGCGTGCGGCCGGCTTTCCGACGAAGAGCGTACGGCGATCCGCCGCAACGATGTCGGCTTCGTCTATCAGTTCCATCATTTGCTGCCGGAGTTTTCCGCCCTGGAGAACATCATGATGCCGCAGCTGATCAAGGGGCTGTCGCGCAAGGAAGCCGCCGAGCGGGCGGCGCAGCTGCTCGACTACATGCAGATCGGCAAGCGCGCGCATCACCGCCCGTCGGAACTCTCCGGCGGCGAACAGCAGCGCGTCGCCATCGCGCGCGCCGTCGCCAATGCGCCGCTGGTGCTTCTGGCCGACGAGCCGACCGGCAACCTCGACCCGGTGACCGCTTCCTACGTGTTCGAGGCGCTGGAAGCGCTGGTCCGGCAGTCGGGCCTGGCGGCGCTGATCGCCACCCACAACCACGAACTGGCATCGCGCATGGACCGCCGGGTGACATTGGCCGAGGGCAAGGTTGTCCCGCTTTAGGGTGCATTGATATTCAGGTGAGGCCGGCCTGCGGATGGCGGGCTCCTCCGCTTCCGGTACTCGCGTACCCAAGAGTACGCTCCGCTCAGGTTCTCGGAACCCACCGTTCTGGTCGCGTCTTCGACTCCGGCCCGGCCTGACCTGAGTCTCGACGCGCCCCGGCCGGAGCGGCGGTGAACAGCCACCACACTTGCCCGTCAACCTTTCCTTAACCCTGCCGATCTGATCGCCGGAGGTTCCATCCCGTGCCGGATTGCGGTCGTTGACATTCGAACAAAAATAGAACAAAATACGAACATACGAACAACTGGAGAGAGTTATGACCGATCTTGTTCAGGATGTTGTGTCGCTCGTGTGCATGAGCACGTTTCTGATTTCCATGGCGATCTGGATTGGAGCCATGTGAGGAGGGGGGTAAAGATGTGCGCCAACGCTGACGCCCCCTCTCCCCGTGAAGAACGGGGAGAGGGGGCGCCAGCGTGGAGCCAGGTCCTTCACCGACGTGCTGGCGCGGTCTTTTCCGGCAGGCGAGAATGGGGTTTTGCCGTTAAGCCTTTCTTGCCGCCCCGGACGCTAGGGTTCCTCGAAGACAGGGAGTAGCGTCACGTGTCGCCCATCGTCATGGCAATCCTGGTGGCCAGCAATCTCGGACTGATCTTTCTGCTGATGACCGTGCCGCTCGGGCTGCGCACGGTCAAGCTCAGCCGGCTGGTGGTGGCGGACCGCCACCGCCTCTGGCAGGCGCTGTGGCCGCTTGGCAAGCATGCCGGCTGGTCGGGCGAGATCATCTCCGCCGAGGCGCTCGACGAGCAGGGCACGGCCCGGATCGAGCTGTCCTGGGAAGGGCGCGACGGGCAGCCGATCGAGCGCAAAATCATGCTCGAGGATGTCGCGGAAGGAAGTCGCTTTTCCATGCGGGTCGTCGATGACGCGTCGCTCGATGCGTCGTTCTGGGCCGACTATCGCGAAACCACGGAACTCGTTTCAGAGGAAAGAGGGACGCGGATTGTTCTCAGCCAGACCGACCGCTATCGCGGCGTCGCCTTCCTGGTCTTCCGCTACTTCGCCATGCGGCGTGAACTCGGCAAGCTGCAGGTCTGGGCCAGGACCGGACAGTATCGCAAAGGCGGCTGGTTCGAGCATCCGCTGAGCCAGGTCGGCTTTGCCATCCTTTCGGCTTTCATCCTGTGGCCGTTCTTCGGTCTCAACCTCGGCGGCCTGGCGCTGGCATCGATCCTGACCTCCGTGGTTGCCCTGCACGAGCTCGGCCACATGGCGGCATTCCGCCTGATGGGGCATCGCAGGGCGCGGATGATCTTCATCCCGCTGCTCGGCGGCATCGCCATTGGCGGCAGGCCCTATGACAGCCGGTTCGAAGTCGCCTTCGTGGCGCTGATGGGCGCCGGGTTTTCGGCCTTCCTGGTGCCGGTGCTGATGGCCGCCAGCGGCTTTGCCAGGGGCGAGGGGCATTATCTCGCCGCGGCGCTGCTGGCCACGCTTGCCGGCTGCTCGGCACTCTTCAACATCGCCAATCTGGTGCCGGTGTGGAAATTCGACGGCGGTCAGGTGCTGCGCCAGATCTGCCCCGGTCCGCTGGTGTTGGCGCTGGCATCGTTCTTCCTGCTCTCGGCCTTGCTGGCGCTCGGCTGGCGGGCCGGCTTCTCGTCCGGTTTCCTGCTGGCGGCCGGCGCCGTCTTTTCCGCGCTCAGCCTGCTGACCATGGGCAGTGCGGTGAAGCCGCGCCACGAACTGAAGCCGATCCGCACCGTCGACCGTTTCGCCATGGCCGCGGCACTGCTGGCGGTGTTCGCCATCCACGGCTATGGCGTCCTGTGGGCGTCCGCGCTGCTGGCCTGAGCCGCGATCCCAGGGAAGACTTCAACCGGCCTTGCGGGCCGCCTCGACGCCCAAGGTCGTGGCCGGGCCGAACACCTCCTCGAAGGCGGATTTCAGCGCCAGGTCGAGATCGGCCATCGCTATGGGAAGGCCGAGGTCGACCAGGCTGGTGACGCCGTGATCCGAAACACCGCAGGGCACGATGCCGCTGAAGTGGCCGAGTTCCGGCTCGACATTGATGGCGATGCCGTGAAAGCTCACCCAGCGCCGCAGCCTGATGCCGATGGCGGCGATCTTGTCCTCGGCTGGCGACCCATCGGCAAGCGGCGGGCGATCCGGCCGCACCACCCAGACGCCGACGCGATCCTCGCGCCGTTCGCCGCGCACATTGAAAGCGGCGAGCGTGCCGATGATCCATTGCTCGAGCGCCGCGACGAAGGCGCGGACATCCTCTCGCCGGCGCTTGAGGTCGAGCATCACATAAGCGACCCGCTGGCCCGGGCCATGATAGGTGTATTCGCCGCCGCGCCCGGCGGCAAAGACCGGAAAGCGGCCGGGCTCGATCAGGTCCTCGATGCGGGCGCTGGTGCCGGCCGTGTAGAGCGGCGGATGCTCGACCAGCCAGACCATCTCGCCGGCAGCACCACTGCGGATCGCCTCGGCGCGCGCCTCCATGAAAGCGAGCGCGTCGGGATAGCCGGTCAGGCCAGGTTCGACGCGCCATTCGACCGGCGCGGAGCCGGGCAAAGGCAGGAACGACGTGGCGATCTGGCTGCGTTCTGTCATGGTCTATCTCGTCTGAAGCGTGCCTGGTTGAAGCTGCACTCCAGATGTTTGTCCGTGCCTGCCCGTGCCCCCAAAACTGCTCAGCGCTTGGGAGCAAAATGCATCAGCCCCTCATATGGCGGCAATCGGCACAAACGTCCAGTTGCCTGCATTTTCCGCAGCCGTGGAGCGTTGCGCCGATCCGCGGCGATTATTCCGCGCCGCGCACTTGTTTCGCCGGAAACGATTTGCTACAGGCCCCGAGCCGGTTCGTTCCGGCTCCTACCACGTGCGGTCGTGGCGGAATTGGTAGACGCGCAGCGTTGAGGTCGCTGTGGGGCAACCCGTGGAAGTTCGAGTCTTCTCGACCGCACCAAAACTCTCCGATTTGACCTCGGCTTGCCTCGGCGATAATCCGCGCCAGCGCGCAATGGCGTATCAAACTGCCCTTCGAAGCGCCGGCGCCGCAAAATGCGTGACTGGCAGTGTCGCGCTTGCCTATATGGCGCATGACAATTCCATCCAGGGGCATCGCGTATGTTGACTGACGTTCGTGCCGTGGTCGTCGGGGGCGGCTGTGTCGGCGCAGGCATTCTTTACGGCTTGGCGAAGCGCGGCTGGAGCGATGTCGCGTTGCTCGAGCGAACGCAGCTCACCGCCGGTTCGACATGGCATGCGGCGGGGCTCATACCCTCCTATGCGCGCAGCCTCAACGTCGGCCGCATGATCGCCAAATCCATCGAGATCTATGAGGGCCTCGAGGTCGAGACCGGCCAGAAGGTGGGTTGGCACAAATGCGGCCAGCTGCGCATTGCCAACACGCGCGACCGGCTCGATGAATACCGCAGCTACATGGACGTCGCGGAAGTCCAGGGCGTGCGGGCGCGGATCGTATCGCCGGCCGAGGCGCACGAGATCTGGCCGCTCCTCAACAACAGCGGCATGCTGGGTGCTCTCTACCATCCCGATGACGGCCACATCGCGCCCGCGGACGTGACCCAGGCCATGGCCAAGGGGGCGCGCGATCTCGGCGCAAAGATCCATCTCGGGACCGAAGTGACGGGTTTCGAGCGGATGCCGGCCGGCGACTGGAAGGTCAAAACCTCCCGCGGCGACATCGTCTGCGAGCACGTCATCCTTGCCACGGGCAATTATGCGCGCCAGACCGGCGCCATGCTGGGTCTCGACATTCCCGCAATCCCGATCGTGCATCAGTACTGGATCACCGACGCGGTGCCCGAGGTGGTGGAACGCAAGCGACAGGGCCTTCCGGAAATGCCGATCCTCAGGGACGAGGGTTACGAGGGCTATCTGCGCGAAGAGGGGGACGGGCTGATGTTCGGCCCCTACGAGCGCACCGAACAGCTCAAGCTGTTTGCCGAGAACGGCGTGCCGGAATGGTTCGGTGCCGACCTGCTCGATGAGGATTTCGACGCCGTTTCCTGGAACTGGGAGCGGGCAACGGAGCTGGTGCCGGCGCTCGGGCGCGCCGGCATAAAAAGGAATGTGCGCGGGCCTTTCCAGATGACGGCCGATGAGCTGCCGCTGATGGGGCCGGCCTGGGGACTTCAGAATGTCTGGCTCGCCGAAGGTGTACCGGGTGGCATCCTGTGGGGCGGAGCGATCGGCCACTATCTTTCCGAGCGGATTGTCGAAGGCGGCAACAGCATCGACACGGCCGAACTGGATCCGCGGCGCTTCGGCGACTATGCCAACAAGAGCTGGACCCGGGAGAAGGTGAGGGAAGCCTGGGGCACCCACGCGGCACAGCATTATCCGGGCCAGGACATGCCGGCGGCACGACCGCAGAAAACGGCTCCGTCCTACGACCGCCTGAGCCAGCTCGGCGCGGTGTGGGATGTGCTGAACGGCTGGGAAATGCCAAGCTGGTTCGCGCCCTCGGGCGTCGAGGCCCGCAACTCGTACAGCTGGCGCTGGACCACCAAGGGCAACTATGTCGGCGAGGAGGTTCAGGCCGTCCGGCAAGCCGTCGGCCTGGTCGAAATGACGCCGATGACGAAATTCGAAGTCAGCGGCCCGGGCGCCGAGCGCTGGCTCGACGGGATCCTCGCCAATCGCTTGCCGCGCCCCGGCCGCATCGCGCTCGCCCATCACCTGACGCCGGCCGGCGGCGTGCAGGCCGAATATGTGATGGCGCGGCTGCAGAGCGACCTGTTCTACCTCGTCTCGACGCCGCGCGCCGAGCGTTGGAACTACGACGACCTCAACCGGATGCTGCCGAAGGACGGCAGTGTGCAACTGCGCAACGTCACCAACGATCGCGGCAGCTTCACCGTGGTCGGGCCCAGGGCGCGCGAGGTGCTGCAGCCGCTGACCGAGATCGATCTGTCGAACGAGGCTTTCCCCTGGTTCAGCGTGCAGTCGGCGACCGTCGGCCTGGCCAGCGACGTGCGGCTGATGCGCGTCAACTATTCGGGCGAGCTCGGCTGGGAACTTTATCATCCGCTCTGCTATCAGCGGCACTTGCTGGATGCGCTTCTGGCATCAGGTGAGGCGCACGGGCTCAGGCTGGTCGGGCTGCAGGCGCTGGAATCGCTGCGTCTCGACAAGTCTTTCCGCGCCATGTACCGCGACATGAACCTCGAACTGTCGGCCTGGGAGAGCGGTCTCGACCGCTTCGTGAGGCTCGACAAGGGAGACTTCATTGGCCGCGCATCCCTGGCCGCGAAGCAAAAGCAGGGCACGGCACGCCGGATCGTCACGCTGTCCATCGATACAGACGGGGCGAGCGCCTTTGCCTATGAGGGCGTCTATCGCGATGGCAAGCTGGTCGGTCGCGTCACGTCGGCGGGTTACTCCTATACGTTTGGTCACGACATAGCGCTGGCGCTGCTGCCGCTGGAGCTCGGGACGCCAGGCACGGCGCTCGAGGTTTCAATCCTCGGCGAGCGCCGTCCGGCAAAGGTGATCGCCGACTCTCCCTATGACCCGGAGGGCGCGCGCGGGCGCATGTGAGGACCCAGAGCACAGGAGTTCAGGCCGCCTGCTGTCTAAAAGCTGACGACGGAGGCGCGGGGATCACGCCGCCTTCTTCGTCCGCGCCGTGGACGATCAGCCTCGGACGATGACGCGAGGTGACGTCGGTAGCTCGGCGAAAACCGGGCCTATCCCGTCCACCCAAGACCAGCCGAGATGCAATTGATCGATACGAGCAGGGCGTCAGTCGCCCGCTTTTGATCCGCCGTGCCGGTATTTGCCCGAACTTCACGCAGCAGATCGACCTGCAGCCGGTGAATGTCGTCCATCTGTCGCCGCAGATTGTCGAAACGTCGCTTGAACATTGGAAAGCGCGCGGAAAGATCGCCTCCCGTGAGGTCACCAATCAGGCGTCGCGTCAACTCGTATTCGGCGACGATGCGGGCGTAGATTCGTCGGGCCGCATCGCTGTCGGCCACCAGGCCGGCGTAGAGCCGCGCGATCTCCATGTCGGACTGGTAAAGTGTCTTCTCGGCCTCG
Source organism: Mesorhizobium sp. LjNodule214 (assembly GCF_964252735.1). NCBI lineage: Bacteria > Pseudomonadati > Pseudomonadota > Alphaproteobacteria > Hyphomicrobiales > Phyllobacteriaceae > Mesorhizobium > Mesorhizobium sp. LjNodule214. Next base: position 454,737 of record NZ_CAXUPE020000002.1, on the reverse strand, counting down.
TCGACGATCAGGCGGAAGAAGCGCGAGTGCTCGAACATGCGGGCCAGAAGTTCGCGCCCGGCCTCGCCGCGCACCGCGACGAAGGAGCTGAGTGCGCTGCCGATACCATACCAGCCGGTCAACAGATGACGGTTCTGGCTCCAGGCGAACACCCATGGAATGGCGCGCAGGTCGGCAATGCCACTGGCGCCGAAACGGCGATCCGGCCTTGAGCCCATCTTCAGGAGCGCCAGTTCCGCGACCGGGCTCGCCTGGTTGAAATAATCGAGGAAGCCGGGCTCGGCCATCAGCCTGGCATAGGATGCCTGCGACATGCCTGCCAGCGCTTCCAGCGCTTCGTCGAACTCCGGCGTTTCCTTCGGCTCGACATCACCGGGTGATCCGACACTGTGGGCCAGCACGCCGGCCGCGAGAACCTCGAGCTGGTGGAGGCCGGTGCCGCGATTGGCGAATTTCGACGATACGACCTCGCCCTGCTCCGTCACCCGCATGGTTCTGGCGACAGTGCCTTGCGGCTGTGCCGCGATCGCCCGGCCGGTCGGCGCGCCGCCACGGCTGACGGAACCGCCGCGACCGTGAAAGAAACTGATCCTGACGTTGTGCTTGCGCCCGACGGCGGCGAGGCGCTTTTGCGCTTTTGCCAGTTCCCAATTGGAGGCCAGGAAACCGCCGTCCTTGTTGGAATCCGAATAGCCAAGCATGATTTCCTGGCGCGCGCCGAAATCCCGCACCGTCCGCCTCACGAGCGAAACGCCGAGCAATCCATTCAGGATGCCAGGGGCTGCCTGTAAATCGGCGATGGTCTCGAACAATGGCACGATCCGCAGCCTGATTGTGCCGCCGCCACCGGGCGCGGTTGAAAGTCCGCAATATTGCGCCAGCAGATAGACCGCGAGCAGATCGTCGGCCGAGCGGGTCATGCTGAGAACGAAAGAGCCGACAGCGTCGGCATCCGAGCTCGAGATGTGCTCGCGGATGACGGAGAATGTCGAAAGCAGTTCACCTGCTTCAGGCGAGAGCCGGTCTGCGTCGATCTCCAGCCGCTCGCCCTGGCTGATGGCCGCGCGAATGCGCTCCGACCATTGCGGCGTGCCGACTGCGACCGGATCGGCGGGATTTGTCAGCGCAAAAACCTCGGCCAGCACCCTGTTGACGACCGTGGAGTTCTGCCGGATGTCGAGCGAGACTGTACGGAAGCCGAAGCTTCCGAGTTGCCAAAGCAGAGGCTGGACGAAACGCCCGGCTACCGCGCGCCCTCCGATCGCTTCGAGAACGCAAGTCAGCCCGTTCAGATCAGCACGAAACGCCTCCGCCGAGAGGTACGCCGCTGCACCGCCGTCTCGCGTGGCCACCAGCCGGGCAAGCAAGGCCGAAGCGAACTGGCGAAGCGGTTCGTCGGGGTTGCGGGCGGCGATCACGTGCGCCTGTCCGCTTTTATCAAGCGCCGTTTGCAGCACCGGCTTGAAGCTGGCCGGCAGGTCAATGACGTTCGAGCTGGCGCTGAGCACCGTCACCAGCCGCTGCATCTGCGTCAGATACCAGCCTATGGCGGCATTGCGGTATTCGGCCATGGCATGGGCTGTGACTGCGGCCGTCACATTTGGATTGCCATCGCGGTCGCCGCCGATCCACGACGCGTAGCGCATGAAGGAGGGAATTCTGACCGGCTCTCCCGGATAGTGACGCTCGAAGGCGCCTTGAAGCTTGCCATAGAGCTGCGGCGTTGCCTCGAAGATGACTTCGCGAAAGAAATGCAGGCCCCAGGCGATCTCGCGTTCGACCGTCGGGCGCTCCAGTCGCAGCTCGCCCGTCATCCACAGAAGCTCGATCTCGCTCTCCAGATCGGCGACCAACAGGTCGCGTTCGCGCGGCGCCCAGCGCGGCTGGTCGAGCTCGGTCAGCTTGCGATAGATACGGCGGTGGATCTCCAGCACCGTGACGCGTTTGGCCTCCGTCGGGTGCGCGGTCATCGTCGGGCCGACGCAAAGCTCGTCGAGCGCCGCCTGGACTCTCGCCGCTGAGTGGCCGTTCGCTGCCATTTGCGCGATCACGCTAGCGAAGGATCCGGGCACTTCGTCGACACCCGCGCCTTGTTCGAGTTCGCGACGCGCCCGCATGGCAAGCAATTCGTCGGCAATCGTCAGCAACTGGAACCATACGCCGCTCGCCTGAAGCGCCGGGATGCGCTGCTCGGCGGCGAGGGAGACAAGCGACCTGCGTCCGCTCAGAACGGCGGCGATCTCGGGCTCGCGCGCGCTTGCGACCTGAAGCAGCAAGCGCAACAAAAGGCTGCGCTCGTCCTCACGAAATCTGATGCGTCTGCTCTGTTCCAAACCGCTTTCCTATTCCGTCCGCATCGATTGCCGCCGTAGCCGCGCCCTGAATCGAGGGCGGCGATCACGCGGCCTTCTTCGTCCGGGACAGCGTTTCGGCCACGACCTCGCCGAAGGACGACGGCGTCGGCACGATGACGACGCCGGCCTCTTTCAGGATTTCGACTTTCTCCTGCGCCGACTCGCCAAAGGCCGAGATGATCGCGCCGGCATGGCCCATGCGGCGGCCTTTCGGTGCGGAGAGACCGGCAATGTAGGCGATCAAGGGCTTCCGCATATTGTCGCGCGCCCAGATCGCGGCTTCGGCTTCCTGCGGGCCGCCGATCTCGCCGATCATGACCACGGCGTCGGTTTCGTCGTCCTGTTCGAACAGTTTCAGAATGTCCTTGAAGGACGAGCCGTTGATCGGATCGCCGCCAATGCCGACGCTGGTCGAGACGCCGATGCCGAGCGCCTTCATCTGCGACGCGGCCTCGTAGCCGAGTGTGCCCGAGCGGCCGACGATGCCGACGCGGCCGGGTAGGTAGATGTTGCCCGGCATGATGCCCATCAGCGCCTGTCCGGGCGTGATCACGCCGGCGCAGTTCGGCCCGATCAGCCGCATGCGGTCCTCGAAGCGGTAGCGGAGCATGTAGCGCTTGACCTGCATCATGTCCTGCGAAGGAATGCCGTCGGTGATGCAGATGCAGAGCTTTATGCCGGCATCCGCGGCTTCCATGATGGAGTCGGCGGCAAAGGGCGGCGGCACGAAGACGATGCTGGCCTCGGCGCGCGTTTCGCGCACCGCACCCTTGACCGTGTTGAAGATCGGCAGGCCGAGATGCGTCTGGCCGCCCTTGCCGGGCGTGACGCCGCCGACGAGCTTGGTGCCATAGCGCTTCATGTCCTCGGCATGGAAACTGCCGATCTTGCCGGTGAAGCCCTGGACGATGACCCGCGTGTTGCGGTTGAGCAGGATTGCCATTTTTCTTCCCCCTCAGTTTGCTTTTTTCTTGGCGGCCGCGCGCCAGGCGGCGACGGCCTTTTCGGCGGCTTCCGCCAGCGTTTCGGCGACGATCACCGCCTCGCCGGAATCGGCCAGGATGCGACGTCCTTCCTCGACCTTGGTGCCGGCCAACCGCACCACCAGCGGTACGTTGACGCCGACCTCGCGGATCGCCTTGACGACGCCCTCGGCGACCCAGTCACAGCGGTTGATACCGGCGAAGATGTTGACGAGGATGGTCTCGACATTCTTGTCGCCGAGCACGGCGCGGAACGATTTCGCCACCCGCTCGGGCGAAGCGCCGCCGCCGATGTCGAGGAAATTTGCCGGCTCGCCACCGGCGATCTTGATCATGTCCATCGTCGCCATGGCCAGGCCGGCGCCGTTGATGATGCAGCCGATATTGCCGTCGAGGCCGACATAGGAGAGGCCGCGGTCGCTGGCGAAGGTCTCGCGCGGGTCTTCCTGGCTCTTGTCGCGCAGCTCGGAGATTTCCGGCCGCCTGAACAGTGCGTTCTCGTCGAACGACATCTTGGCATCGAGCGCGACGAGGTTGCCGTCGCGGGTGACCACCAGCGGATTGATCTCCAGCATCGAGGCGTCGTAGTCGCGGAACACCTGGTAGCAGCTGAAGATGGTTTCGGTCGCCTTGCCGATCAGGTTCTGGTCAAGGCCGAGCCCGAAGGCGATCTCACGCGCCTGGAAGCGCTGCATGCCGACGCCGGGATCGACGGTGGTGCGGATGATGGAATCCGGGGCTCTCTCGACGATGTCCTCGATCTCCATGCCGCCGGCGGCCGACGCCACGATCATGACGCGCTCCTCCTTGCGGTCGAGAACGAAACCGACATAGAGCTCCTGCGCGATGTCGACGGCTTCCTCGAGGTAGAGCCGCGAAATCAGCTTGCCGCGCGGGCCGGTCTGCTGGGTCACCAGCTTGCGGCCGAGCATGGCTTCGGCGGCGTTGGAGATCTCGTCGTCATTGGCGCACAGCTTGATGCCGCCGGCCTTGCCGCGGGCGCCGGAATGAACCTGCGCCTTCAGCACCCATTTGCCGCCGCCGATCTCCCTGGCGCGGTAGGTCGCCTGCTCGGGGCTGTAAGCGAGGCCGCCGCGCGGAACATGGACGCCATGCCGGGCGAGCAGTTCCTTGGCCTGATATTCGTGTATGTCCATTTTTTCCTCCCGTAAACGTCAGTGCGCGGCGAGGCGTGTCTGGCCGGCGCGTTCGATTGCTTCGTTGACCACCAGCACATTGCGCGCCATGCGTTCCGACGCCGCGTCGATCATCTTGCCGTCGAGCGCCGCCGCACCCTTGCCCAGCGCCTCGGCTTCCTTGAGCACTTCGAGGATGCGCCTGGCCCGGGCGACTTCCTTTTCCGGCGGCGAAAACACGCTGTTGGCAAGCTCGATCTGCGAGGGGTGGATCGCCCATTTGCCTTCGATGCCCAATGCCGCGGCGCGCCTTGCGCCGGCGATGTAGCCCTCCGGATCGGAGAAATCGCCAAACGGCCCGTCGATGGCGCGCAGGCCGTAGGCCCGGCAGGCAACCGTCATGCGCGACAGGGCGAAATGCCACTGGTCGCCGGGATAGTCAGGGTTGAGGCCGCCAATGTTGACGGTGCGCGCCTTGCAGCTTGCCGCATAGTCGGCGACGCCGAAATGCATCGCCTCCAGCCGGCCAGGCGTTGCGGCGATCGCCTCGACATTGGCCATGCCGAGTGCTGTCTCGATCAGCGCTTCGAGGCCGATGCGGGTTTTGAAACCCTTGGCCATCTCGATCTGGTTGACCATGGCCTCGACCGTGTAGAGGTCGGCCGGAACGCCGACCTTCGGCACTAGGATGGTGTCCAGCCGGTCGCCGGCCTGCTCCATCACGTCGACCACGTCGCGGTACATGTAATGCGTATCGAGGCCGTTGATGCGCACCGACACGGTCTTGCCCTTGGCGCGCCAGTCGATGTCGTTGAGGGCCTGGATGATGTTCTTGCGGGCCCGTTCCTTGTCCGGCGGGGCGACGGCGTCCTCGATGTCGAGGAAGACGAAGTCGGCGGCGCTGTTCGCCGCCTTGTCGATCATCTCCGGGCTGGAGCCTGGGACCGCCAGTTCGCTGCGCTGCAGCCTCAGTTTTTTCAGGTGGTTGATGGTGTGGCTCATGGTGCGCTCCGGGATCAGGCGGCTTCGGCGATGGCGGACTGCGGCGAGCGGCGGAAATGCGCGATCGCGGCACCGACGCCGGAGCCCGGCGCCAGCTTGACGCCGCAATCGAGCAGCGCCATCTCCGCCGCCGACAGCGAGGCCAGCACCATCACCTCGTTCAGCCAGCCGAGATGGCCGATACGGAAGACCTTGCCGAACACCTTGTTGAGGCCGCCGCCGAGCGAGGTCTGGTACTTCTGGTAGGCCTGCTTGACGACGTCGCCGCTGTCGATGCCTTCCGGCACGAGGATGGCGCTGACCGTGTCGGAGTGCCATTTCGGCGCCTTGGCGCAAAGCTTCAGGCCCCAGGCGTCGACGGCCTTGCGCACGCCTTCGGCGAGGCGATGGTGGCGGGCGAAGATATTGTCCAGCCCTTCCTCGGCGATCAGGTCGAGCGAGGCACGCAGGCCGCGCAGCAACTGCGTCGCCGGCGTGTAGGGGAAATAGCCGGCGTCGTTGGCGCGGATCATGTCCTCGAAGGAGAAGAAGCAGCGCCGGTGGGTTGCGGTCCGAGAGGCGACCAGCGCCTTCTTGCTGACCGACAGGAAGCCGAGACCGGCAGGCAGCATGAAGCCCTTCTGCGAGCCGCTGACGGCGCAGTCTACGCCCCATTCCTCCTGGCGGAAATCGATCGAGCCGATCGACGATACGCCGTCGACGAAGAGAAGGGCAGGGTGGTTCGCTGCGTCGAGCGCGGCGCGGCAGCCGGCGACGTCGCTGGTGACGCCGGTCGCGGTCTCGTTCTGCGTGCAGAAAACCGCCTTGATGCGGTGCGCCTTGTCGGCCTTGAGCCTCTCCGCATAGAGGTCGAGCGGGACACCGGTTCCCCACTCGCAGTCGATCACGTCGACCTCGAAGCCGAGGCGTTCGGCCATGTCGACCCACAGATGCGAGAACTGGCCGAAGCGCGACATCAGCACGCGATCGCCGGGGCTGAGCACATTGGTCATCGCCGCTTCCCAGGCGCCGGTGCCGGACGAGGGATAGATGAAGACGCGGCCGGTTTCGTTCTTGAAGACCTTCTTGATGTCCTCGAACAGCGGCAGGGTGAGATCGGGGAACGAGGCGGCGCGCATGTCCTCCATCGGAAGGTTCATCGCTTGCCGGACCTGTTCGGGGATGTTGGTTGGCCCCGGAATGAAAAGATGGGTGAAGCCGGCCATGCTGCGAACTCTCCTCTAATCCAGCAAAACTGATGAGGGGAGTCTCGTTTTTACGGCGGCCGGCAACAACACCTTGCCGGGTAAGATCTCGCCGCGCGCGGGTGGGGCAAGCCTACCCGGTTGGCCTACCCGGTTGGCCTACCCGAATGGCTGCTCTGACTGCGGCGCTTCTCGCTCGAATAGAGCGCGACGGCCATCGCCCGGTTGCGGACGTCGAGCTTGTCGTAGAGATTCTTGAGGTGATACTTCACCGTGTTCTCGGAAATCCCTGTCCGCGTTGCGATCTGAAGGTTGGTCCAGCCGTCGGAAAGCACCGCCAGCAGTTCGCGCTCGCGAACCGTGAGCTGCGAAAGCGGCGTGTCGTTGACCTTGTTGATGTCGATATAGGGGATGCAGATGCGGCCATGCGCGACCGCCAGGATCGTCTCGAAGATGATCGGCGGGTCGTCGAACTGGAAACAGTAGCCATGCGCGCCGAGCCGCACGCATTGCTTGAGGATGCCGATATCGTGGTCGTTGGAAAACACCGTGATCCGCACGTCGAGCCTGCGGCTCTGGATTTCCGCCAGGACATCGGCGCCGTCCATGTCGGCGAGCTTCCAGCCGATGACTGCGACGTCGAATTGCGGCTCTGCCGCCAGGTCCAGGAACTGCCTGCCGCTTTGGACGGAGCCGAAAAACGCGAAGCGCCCGTCGCATTCCAGCATTTCGCGCAGCGCCGATACCACGAGCGGATTGCGTTCGGCGACGACGACGCGAACGCGCCGCTCGCCGATTGCCTGGTTCGTTCTCTGCGACTTGATCTTCAAGGGCTTCCGGTTGCTCTGGACCAATTTGCGGACGTTGGCGGGTTCCGTCGCGTCTCTGGATCCCGCAACGGCAATTCTGCCCCAATGGCAAATGGGTGCTCTTTCCCCAGCGACATGCATTGTCGCGCTGCTTGAACCCGGTTCGCGTCACACGGCAGGCTATCGACCTTGGCCTGACGCCGCGGAAAATAGTTGGATTTCGCTGCGCAGCCTGGATCGCTCAGTAACCCAAATGTAAGGTCGACACGCTATTGCTGACCTGCAGCCTCCGGTCACGCATGTTCAATTTCGGCGGATCAGCATGTCCTTAACTTCTGAAGTCTCGGACTACAGTCCGGCCGGCAAATGGTCGGTGAGACTGGCCTTCTTCATCGGCACATATGTGCTGATCTCATTTTTCCTAAGTCCGCTGACTTTTCTCACTCTTGGCCAGATCTACGTCGACAAGTTCGCTCGTGCGGTCCCGATATTGCTGGTTGGCGGCGCCGCCGTCGCGGGGCTCCTTTTTGGCCGGGATGCGCCGACGAAATATGCGATCAACTGGGTTCGGACACGGTGGTGGAACTGCCTGCCGGTGCTCCTGTTCTTTCTCGCCGGCGTGACGGCGTTCTCCAACTTCAAGATCCTGATTCCGACGGTCCTTCCGTTTTACGCCGACGCCTGGTTTGCCGATCTGGACGAGTGGATACACGGGACGGCACCCTGGGAACTGGCGCATCGCCTCGACAATGAGCTGTGGGCGCTTATCACCTTCAATGCCTATGAGGTGCTTTGGTTCGCGCAATGGTTCGGCACGATCCTGTTGGTGGGCATGTGGTCGAACCCGATTGCACGCATCCGCTATCTTTGGGCAGTAGCCTTGACCATCTCGATCGTCGGCACCTTGCTGGCGCTCCTGCTTTCGTCGGCTGGTCCCATCTACTACGACCACTTTGTCGGCGGAGATCGCTTCAATGGTCTGCGGGTCGCCCTGTCCAGCCTCGAGTCCAGCGTCATCGTGCGCGAATATGCCGACTATCTTTTGATGCTCTATACGACAGGAAATACAGGCATGGGGGGTGGCATTTCGGCCATGCCCAGCCTGCATGTGGCCCTTGTTGTGTTGAATGCCTTTTTTCTGTCTTCCCTAAACCGTTGGGTCGGCGCTGCCGGCTGGATCTTCGCGGCCCTGATCATGTACGGGTCGGTATATACCGGTTGGCACTACGCTGTTGACGGCTACCTCGCCATCGCTGTGGTGTCGGTGATCTGGTGGGCGACCGGGCGCCTCGTGCGCGAATAGCAAGCGCCGCATTGCCGGTTTCGATACGCGCGGGGTAGGGCGCGTTTCGCTTGATATTCCCATGCGTTAGAGCAAAAGCTTCTCAAGCCGAATCGTGCCGCCGCCCTATCTTCTGTCCGAGCACCGGAATTTGCCAAAACCGGTTTCCACTTTTCGGGATCATGCTCTAGACCTGACAGGCACCCTTTCCGGAATCGTAATAGCGGGAGGCGCTTGTGGAAGGCCAGAACGAACAGGACGCCCGGTCTGTTGAGGACGCCGATATCTATGGCGAAGACGGCGCCCTGCAGTCGTCGTTCCTGGCGCAGATCGGCGCGGCGATCGCCGATCGCGACACGCTGACGCTGAAGCGCGAAGTCGGCGACCTGCACCAGTCGGAACTCGGCGATCTGCTTGAAGCGCTTCATCCCGAGCAGCGCCGCGCGCTGGTCGAGCTGTTGGGCTCCGATTTCGACTTTTCCGCGCTGACCGAAGTCGACGAGGCGATCCGCCTCGACATCGTCGACAATTTGCCCAACGAGCAGATCGCGCAAGCGGTGCAGGAGCTCGATTCCGACGACGCCGTCTACATTCTGGAAGACCTCGACCAGGAGGATCAGGACGAGATCCTGTCGCAGCTGCCCTTCACCGAGCGGATCAGGCTGCGGCGTTCGCTGGACTATCCGGAAGAGACGGCCGGCCGCCGCATGCAGACGGAGTTCGTCGCGGTGCCGCCGTTCTGGACCATCGGCCAGACCATCGACTACATGCGCGAGGACAAGAATCTTCCCGACCGCTTCAGCCAGATCTTCGTCATCGATCCGAGCTTCAAGCTGCTTGGCGCCATCGATCTCGACCAGATATTGCGCACCAAGCGCGCGGTGAAGGTCGAGGAGGTCATGCATGAGACAAGGCATGCCATTCCCGCCACCATGGACCAGGAAGAGGCGGCGCGGGAATTCGAACAGTACGACCTTCTCTCCGCCGCCGTCGTCGACGAGAACGAGCGGCTGGTCGGCGTGCTGACCATCGACGACGTGGTCGACGTCATCCAGCAGGAGGCCGAGGAGGACCTGCTGCGCATGGGCGGCGTCGGCGATGAAGAACTGTCGGATACCGTCGCGGCGACATCGCGCTCGCGCGTACCCTGGCTGCTGATCAATCTCGGCACGGCCTTCATATCGGCCTCTGTCATTAGCATGTTCGGTGCGACGATCGAGGAAATGGTGGCTCTTGCCGCGCTGATGCCGATCGTCGCCTCGCTGGGCGGCAATGCCGGCACGCAGACGATGACAGTGACCGTGCGCGCGCTCGCCACACGCGACCTCGATATCTACAATGCCGGTCGCGTCATTCGCCGCGAGGTCATGGTCGGCATGCTGAATGGTATGGTCATTGCGACGATCCTCGGACTGGTCGCCGGCCTCTGGTTTAACAATCCCGATCTCGGTCTCGTCATCGCCGCCGCCATGATCGTCAACATGCTGGCCGCGGCACTCGGCGGCATCCTCATTCCGCTGTTCCTTGACAAGCTCGGTGCCGATCCGGCGATTTCGTCATCGATCTTCACGACGATGATTACCGACGTTATCGGGTTCCTCGCCTTCCTCAGCCTTGCCACATGGTGGTTGCATCTGGGCGCCGGGGCGGGATAAGTCGCTCAATTGACTTTTACGTAAATGCCGTGCGAGGCTCGCGCGGGGTTCCATGCCGATTCCGGCACGGACGGGTTTGATTGGGATGGCAGGCGGCTGCGCATGGCGGGCGTCCCGGCCATTCGGCATTGGGAGCTAGAATGCGGGAATATTATTCGATCACCGAACTGACCCGCGAATTCGATGTGTCGACGCGGACGCTGCGCTTCTATGAGGACGAGGGCCTGGTGCAGCCGGTGCGGCGCGGCCGCACTCGGCTGTTTCGTCCGTCGGACCGGCATCTGATCCGTCAGATCATGCGTGGCAAACGACTCGGCTTCTCGATCAACGAGATCCGCGAAATCATCCAGATGTACAAGGAGCCGCCCGGCGAGGTCGGCCAGCTCAAGCTGATGATCAAGCGCATCGAGGAAAAGCGCGAGGATCTAAGGCAGAAGCGCCGCGACCTCGAGGAGACGCTGGCCGAACTCGACCAGGCCGAAGAGTCTTGCGTCGAGCGGCTGGTGGAGCTCGGCGTCAACACCTGAGCGCGGCCGTTTTGATAATTCTACTCCGGCGGCGACCTAGCGTGGTTTTCTGCGCTTACGATGCTCAGGTACCCAAATGTACGCTCCGCTCCGGTTCTCGAAAGCCGCTCTATCTGGCTCCCCAGAGCGAATTCTGAAAACGGCCTCGGCGAGCCCTGAACTCAAATCCAGCGCCGCACGCGTTTCGCGTAATCCCGGTATTTCTTGCCGAATTTAGCCGCCAGGATCTTTTCCTCCTTTTCGATCGCCAGTTTCTGCGTTGCGAAGGCAGCGATGAAGCCCATGAGCAGGAACCAGGCGATCCCCGTGATGAAGGCGACGCCGATCAAAAGCAGCGTGTTGGCGAGATACATCGGGTTGCGGCTGACGGAGAAGGGGCCGGAGGTGACCAGATGGTCCGGCACGGCATTCGGATTGAATGTCGTCTTCGCCCGCAGCATGACGCGGATGGCGGTGAACCACAGGGCGGCGACGCCGAACAGCGCTACCCAGCCGGCGGCGAAGAGGATCTCGCCCAGGAGATTGCCGATCCATGGCAGCGGATAGAGCAGGCCGAGCACGACGCTGATGATGATTGCCGCGACATAGATCAGCGGCGGCCATGGGATGAGCCCGGGTTTTGGCGTAACGTCGGTCATTGTTGGCCTCCCTCCATCAGCGTGCTGTCGGTCTTGGCGGTGCAGACACCGGCGAGATCGCCCAGATGTGCTTTGAATTCCGGGGTCTGGTCGCCGTTGTAGAGCCGGTCGAATGTCGCTTCGCTCTGCAGCGTATCGAGCATGCAGACACAATAGCCGGAGCAGAACTGCGTGTCGCGCTGCTGCTCGCAGGATATCTGACAGGATTTCAGGAAGCTCACTTCGCGCGTTTCGACCGGCGCCGGCGCGATCTGCGAAAACAGCCAGACGGCGCCGAACAGCAAGGGCTGGTGGATCAGATAGAAGGCGAGGCTGTGCCGGCCGATGAAGACCAGCGGGGTCGACCAGCGGCCGGGCGCAAGGTTGGCGAGCCGGGCAAGCAAGCCGGACGTTGAAGCAAGTTTCGCCGCGGCTATGCCCGCGAGGACGGCGCCGAACCATGGGAACAGCGGCACATAGTCGTTGGAGCGCGGATTGGTGGCCGAGAGGCCGACCCACCACAGCGCCGGATGGTCGAAGAATTCGGATCGCAGATAGAATGGCGCTGCAATGACGAGCGCCGCAACGACGATCGTCAGCAGCGCCGGCAGCCGCAGAAAGGCAAGGCCGAGCAGGCTGGCCAGCGCGATCTCATGCAGGATGCCGAAGAAGATGACGCCGCCCGGCGTAGCGAAGTGGGTGACGGCCGATATGGCGATCGCGGCCACGGCGACCATGGCGAAACGCTTCCAGAAACCCGGCCAGCGGATCTGCCTGCCATGGGCAAGGAGCAGGCTGACGCCGACCAGGAGCAGGAAGGTCGAAGCGATGCAGCGCGCATAGATCTTCCACCAGCCGAAGGCGGTGAGGCCGGGATCGGTATAGCCGAAATTCTCGAGATCCCAGGTGAAATGATAGCTCGCCATGGCCAGCAGCGCGATGCCGCGCACGATGTCGATGGTTGTGATGCGCCTCGGCTTCGACGGGTCCTGAACGGGTTCTGCCGGCGTTTGAAGGCTCATGGGCTTGCATTCCGATTCACTGGTGCCAAACGACTATCACGGTTGCACCGGGCAAAAGAAGCCGGGCCGGCGCATCTGCGTCAATTCCCCGTTTGGCTTTCCTCCTTCCGGTTCGAAGCCGCATCGGAATTCGCTTTAGGCCAGTGGCGGAAAGCCTTTGACCGGTTTCGCTTTTCGGCCTGAGCGGGTCGATTTCCTGCTACCGACCAACCGTCGTCAGGACCAGATTGACCGGCGATTCCACCGCCGGAGGGCCAATGTCCACTCATGTGCGCCATCCGATCTGGCTTCCGGCTCTCAGGCCGGCGGATGCGCGCACCTTCGCCTCGCTCTATGCGGTCGAATCCTTCGCGCGCGCCACGATTTCCAGCGTCATCCCGATCCAGGCCTACGAGATCCTGCACAACGAGCAGATCGTCTCGATGCTCTACACGATCGTGGCGCTGCTCGGGCTTTCGGTGACCTTGTTCATGCCGATGCTGATCCGCCGCTTTGCCCGGCGCTGGGTCTACACCGCCGGCGCCTGCCTGCTCGCCATCGGCTCGCTGTTCTTCGTCACGCATACGCTGACCGGGCAGCTCATCGGCATGCTCTGCCGCGTCATGGGTGCCAGTGCGCTGTCGATCACGCTCAACCTCTACATCATGGACCACATCCGCAAGACCGACTTCATGCAGGCGGAATCGCTGCGCATGGCTTGGTCGATGTTCGCTTGGACCGGCGGGCCGACGCTGGGAATCTTCCTCTACACAAGCTTCGGCATCTATGCAGCGCATGGCGCGGTCGTCGTCTTTGCCTCGGCGCTGCTGGTTCTGTTCTGGACCTACCGGCTCGGCGACAACCCGTCGATCCGCCCGGGCAAAAGCCGGCCGGCCAATCCGCTCGCCAATATCGGCCGCTTCGTCGCCCAGCCCAGGCTGAGGCTCGCCTGGCTCATCGCCTTCGGCCGCTCATGCTTCTGGACGACGTTCTTCGTCTACGGGCCGCTGTTCATGGTGATCACCGGAGAGGGCGAACTCGCCGGCGGTCTGCTGGTGTCGGCCGGCAATGCGCTTCTGTTCACGGCGATCTTCTGGGGCAAGGCCGGAAAGCGCTATGGCGGCCGGCGGACAATGACCTTCGCCTATTTCGCCATGTCGGCGATGCTTCTGGCGGCGGGTGCGGTCGGCGAAACCGCGCCGTTGCTCACCGGTGCCTTCCTGCTGTGCGGCGCCTTCTTCACCATCGCGCTCGACGCAATCGGCTCGACCGCCTTCATGCGCTCGGTCAGGTTCTATGAGAGGGCGCAGATGGCGGCGGTCTATCGCACCTATCTCGACTTCTCCGAGCTGACGCCGCCGCTGGTCTATTCGGTGGTGCTGGCGTTTTTCGGCCTGGGCTCGGTTTTCGCCACGCTCGGCCTGCTGGCTGCCGCCTGCGGTTTTGTTACCTGGCGCTATTTGCCCAAGTCACTTTGATTGCGTCACACGCGCCGCATGCCGTTCGCGCACCCACTCGTGAAAACGATGCAGGTCATACTCCTCGGGCATCAGCACGCCGGCCGCGTGGCGCAGCGAGCGCAGGCCTTTCTGGTTGACCTCGCAGATCGCTGCGTCTTCCTCCAGCACCTGTCGGCCGAAAGCAACGATGTTGTCGATGTCGGCCTGGGGCGCCGCCAGCGCTTCGGCTGGAAACAGCCATTCGGCGGTGAGCTCGGTCTGCTCCGGGCCGAGCGGCGCCAGCCGCACCGTGCGGACATAGTCGACATGGCCGACGATGAACATCGACGGCAGGTTGGTGGCGTAGGTCTGGCCGGCGGCGCGCTCGGCCGGAGTCAGGCCGGCAAAGACCGGACCATGGGCTTGGCCGTCGCGTGACCATGTCTCGGCTCCGGCGCGCAGGCCGCCGGAAAATTCCGGCGCGTCATTGTCGGCGTGACGGGCCCATTCGGGGTCGTCGTGCCTGCCCATCAGGCCGCGTCCATAGATCGGTACCAGCCGCGACAGGTCCTTGTGGACGCCGGGGCAGTGCAGGCACTCGTTGAAGTTTTCCCAAAAGATCTTCCAGTTGCAGTTCATCACCTTGCGCAGCACATGGCCGCTGACCAACGCCTCCAGCGGCCAGTTGGCGAGGTTGCCGGATGCTGGATCGAAGGAGGCTTCTGCCGAGCCGTCTGCATCTTCGGCCAGATTGATGAAGACAAAGCCGCGCCATATCGACAGCGCCACGCGGTAGAGCGGGTGATCGGCCCTGTCGAAACCTTCGGGCAGCGATTTCGACGGCACGCGCACGAGATCGCCGCGCAGCGAATAGGACCAGGCGTGGTAGGGGCAAGTGATCAGCCGCGCTTTGAGCCGCCCCTCGCTCTCCTGGCAAAGCTGCGAACCACGGTGACGGCAGGTGTTGTGGAAGGCACGCAATTCGCCGGTCTCGTCGCGCAGCACGACGATCTCCTGGGTGCCGACACGGAAGGTTCGGAACGCCAGCGGCTGGGCAAGGTCGGCCTCGCGGCAGACCAGCAGCCAGCTTTTGTACCAGATGGCGTCGAGATCGCGCTGGTAGGCCTCGACGTCCCAATAGGCGGAGGACGGCAGCGTCGGCTCGAGCCGCGTCAAGCCATTGTAGAGGTCGCGTTCGGTCTGATCGGGCTGCATGGCCGGCTCCCTGGATGGCGCAGCCGACACCCGGCCGGGGCCTTTGTCAATTGGCGCGCGCCGCCGCCATTGTGGCGCGCAATGGCGAACTTTAAGGTCGGTTCATCCCCCTCCGGCATTCCTGCCGGTCGCCCGAGGTCGCAGGTCATGCCGGCAAGAACGATGTCGCTCACGCAAGAGCTGGTCGCCCGCTGTTTTCGCGCGGTCGAGGATAGCGGACCGGACCCGGACGCCGCGCATCTGGACGACAGCGACTATGAGGCGATGGTGGACGCGCTGGAGGCGGAACTGCCTGCCACCGAGCCGCTCTGGTTGTTCGGCTACGGTTCGCTGATCTGGAAACCCGAAATCGACCATGTCGAGGAGCGGGTCGCGGTGGCGCGCGGCTGGCACCGCTCCTTCTGCATGAAGATGACACGCTGGCGCGGCACCAAGGATCAGCCCGGCCTGATGATGGCGCTGGATCGCGGCGGGCAATGCAAGGGCGTCGCCTTTCGGCTGGGCAATGACGATCGGCGCCAGCAGCTCGACAAGCTTTTGCGGCGCGAAGTGACGCTGAAGCCGACCAGCTACCATCCGCGCGTGCTCAGGGTGGCGAGCGACAGCGGCCCACTGCGGGTGCTGGCCTTCGTCATCAATCGCAAGGGCACCACCTATGCCGGGCCGCTCGACGAAGACGAGGTGGTCGAAAGGCTGGCGACGTCGTGCGGGCACTGGGGATCCGGCGCCGACTATCTCTACAACACGGTCAAGAACCTGGAGCAGCGCGGCATTCATGATTCCCGTCTGTGGCGGCTGCAGCACCTGGTGGCCGAGCGGATCGCCATGTCGGATCGCTGACCTACTGCATGTCGCCCAGAAGTGCGCAGCGGTTTTGGGAAAACGACATGCATAAAACAAAGACCTAAAGCGCGTCGGCTGAATCCGTTTCGGCGCGATGCGCTTTAGGTGGCGCATTCGCGCTGGTAACGGGCGGAATTTGGTTTGCCGGAGGCAGTGATTCTGCCTATAGTCGCGCCCTGTCGTCGGTTCCATTAGGGACCAAGAGGGAATGCGGTGAGGGCTGAATTGTTGCCCGATGCCGTGGCTGCCCCCGCAACTGTGTGCGGTAGTCCTCCCCATAAGCCACTGAAGATTTTTCTTCGGGAAGGTGGGGAAGGGTGCTGATCCGCGAGCCAGGAGACCTGCCGGCGACAGGGAACTGACTTCTGTGCCCTCGGGTGGAGGGCGAAAGGACAAGATATGAATACCGCTTCGGTCTCTCTCGGCGCTTCCGTCTCCTCGCAGTCGCGCCTCATGCAGCTCGTGCTTAGCGCGTTTCTGGGCATTTTCGTCATCGGCGTTGTCGGCTTCTCGCACATCGATGCGGTCCACAATGCCGCGCACGACTATCGCCATTCGATGGCGTTTCCCTGCCACTGACGAGGACCTGACATCATGAATCTGTTTCGCAACGTCGTGTTCATCGCGGCGATCGCAGGGCTCGTGGCCGGCGTCGTTCTCGCCTGCATGCAGGCCTTTGCCACCGTGCCGCTCATCCTGAAGGCCGAGGTCTACGAACAGGCCGGAGGCGGCCACCAGCATGAGCATGCCGCAGCGCCGGCAGCCCCAACCGGCAACGCTACGGATACCAATGCCATGAGTAGCGCCGCACCGGCGCCGGTTGAGGCGGCCGCTCCGGCGGAGGACGAAAGCTGGGCGCCGGCCGATGGCTTCGAGCGCTTCGCCTTCAGCGTGCTGGCCAACATCGTCACCGGCATCGGCTTCGCGCTGGTCCTGGTCGCGGTTTCGGAGTTTGCCGGCGGCATCGGCAATTGGCGCCAGGGCGTGTTCTGGGGGCTGGCCGGTTTTGCCGCGTTCACGCTGGCGCCGGGCCTTGGCCTGCCGCCGGAATTGCCGGCGATGCCGGCGGCCGACCTCACCGAACGCCAGATCTGGTGGTGGGCAACGGTGGCGGCGACGGCGGCCGGTCTCGGCCTGATCGCCTTCCGCAAGTCGCTGCCGCTGGCGATCCTGGCCGTGGTCCTGATCGTGGCGCCGCATATTGTCGGCGCGCCGCAGCCGGACAGCTTCGAGACGCCGATCCCCGAAGGTCTGCATCACCAGTTCGTGGTGGCGGTGACGGTGACCAATCTGGTGTTCTGGCTGGTGCTCGGCGCCGTCGTCGGCGTGGTGCGCGGACGCTTCACCGGTACGGCGACCAGCCTGCGCGACAGCTTTGCCTGATCGCAAAGGATTGACCTTCATCATCGGCGGTGCGCGCTCCGGCAAGAGCGCGCATGCCGAATCCTTGGTGACGGCAGGGCCGGCGCCCTGGACCTATATCGCCACTGCTGAAGCCTATGACCAGGAGATGCGCGAACGCATCGCGCTGCACCGCTCGCGGCGTGGCGAAGGCTGGACGACCATCGATGCGCCGCTCGACCTGGCCGGCGCGCTCGCAGCTCTGCCCGATGGCCGGCCGGTGCTGATCGACTGCCTGACACTGTGGCTGACCAACCATATGCTGGCTGAACACGATCTTGACGCCGAATGCCGGCAACTAGCGGACGCGCTGTCGCGGCCGCGCGGACCGTGGTTCGTGGTGTCCAACGAAGTTGGCCAGGGTATCGTGCCGGACAATGCGCTTGCCCGCCGGTTCCGCGACGCCGCAGGCCGCCTCAACCAGCAGGTCGCCGCAGTTGCCGACACGGTGCTGCTGATGGTGGCGGGGCTGCCGCTGAAGGTGAAATGAGATGACCGATATCGATCCCAAGGACGAGGAACGCCATCGCGCCAAGATGGCCAAGCGCAAGGCGGTGCAGGACGCCGAGGTGGCGGGCAAGACGATCGAGAAGGGGCTGCTGATCGTCAACACCGGTCCGGGCAAGGGCAAGACCACCGCCGCGTTCGGGCTGGCGCTGCGGGTGCTCGGCTACGGCAAGCGCGTCGGCGTCGTCCAGTTCATCAAAGGCAAATGGCATACCGGTGAAAAGGAGGCCTTTGCGGCGTTCGGCGACCGCGTCGTCTGGCATGCGATGGGCGAGGGTTTCACCTGGGAAACGCAGGACCTGAAGCGCGATATCGCCGCCGCCGAGGCCGCCTGGGCAAGGGCGCTCGAGCTGATGGCCGATCCGTCGATCAGCCTTGTGGTGCTCGACGAACTCAACATCGCGCTGCGCTACGACTATCTCGATCTCGACGGTGTGGTCGCGGCGCTGAAAGGCCGGCGTGAGGGCCTGCACGTCGTCGTCACCGGACGCAACGCCAAGCCGGCGCTGGTTGAGGCTGCCGACCTCGTCACCGAGATGGGCCTGACCAAGCACCATTTCGCTGCCGGCGTGAAGGCGCAGCAAGGGATCGAGTTCTGATATCTCAGAATGTCAGGTAAATGACGAGCGCCGACAGGATGCCGGACAGCCCGATCAGCAGATAGTCGGCGATCCGGTAGAGCGTCAGCGCCCGCCTGATATCGGTGCTGTCGGCTTCGCGCCGGCCGCCTTCGCCCATGAATGCATCCTCGACGACGACGCCGCCGTAGCTGCGCGGCCCGGCCAGCGCCAGACCGAGCGCGCCGGCCATTGCTGCTTCCGGCCAGCCGGCATTGGGCGAGCGGTGCTTTCTCGCGTCGCGCCGCACGGCCTGCCAGGCACTGCTCGGATCGGCGCCTTTGACGATGAAGGCGGCAAGCACGATCAGCAGCGCCGTCAGCCTGGAGGCCGGGAGGTTGATGAAATCGTCGAAACGAGCGGCCGCCCGACCGAAGCCCTCGTGGCGCGGGGTGCGGTGGCCGATCATCGAATCGGCGGTGTTGGCAGCCTTGTAGGCGACGCCGCCGGCCAGCCCGCAGACACCGGTCCAGAAGGCGGGTGCGACGATGCCGTCGGAAAAATTCTCGGCCAGGCTCTCGATCGCGGCACGGGCAATGCCCGGCTTGTCGAGCTTTTCCGGATCGCGGCCGACGATGCGCGAGACGGCGATGCGGCCGAGCGTCAGCCCGCCTGTATCGAGCGCATCGGCCACTGCCTCGACATGCTCGGCGAGGCTCTTCTGCGACAGAAGCGACGATGCCAGAATTGCCGTGATGAGCAGGCCGGCGGGAAAGATCTGCCAGAGCAGGATTTGCACGGCGAAAGCGACGGCCGCCGGCACCAGAACGATGACCAGCAATGCCTTGACGCCCCGGCGGCGACGCAGCGCGTCGGAATCAGTGGCGTGGTTGAGCCTGCGGTCGAGAAAGGATATCAGCCTGCCGAACCAGGTGACGGGATGGCCGATGGCGCGGAACAGCCCGTCCGGGTAACCCAGGGTGCGTTCAATGGCTAGCGACAGGAAGGCAATCAGGATCGACATGAAGCTTCTTGATGGAGCGATGGCTGCGGTGGATCATGGCGGAAGCCTTGGCCGGGCGAGCGCGCTCTTCCCTCACGCGCCACAGCCTTTCGTCGACCTCTCGACTGGTATCAATCCGCACTCCTATCCGCTTTTCGAATTGCCCGCTACCACCCTGTCACGGTTGCCTGAAACCGCGCGAGCCCGTGAACTGGCCGAGGTCGCGGCGCGCGCCTATGGCGCGCCGTCGGCGGCGTATGTGGCGGCGGCACCCGGCACGCAGATCCTGTTGCCGCGCGTCGCCTCGCTGGTGAGCCCCGGCAAGGCTCTGGTGTTCGGGCCGACCTATGCCGAGCACAAGCGGGCTGCGGCGATCGCCGGCCATGCGGCGGCCGAAGTCGACGATTTGGCAGCGCTTGCCGGGGCTGACCTCGCCATCGTCGTCAATCCCAACAATCCCGACGGGCGTGTCGTCGAGCGCGACCGGCTGCTGGAGCTTGCCGGAAGATTGCGCGCCAAAAGCGGGCTGCTGGTCGTAGACGAGGCCTTCATGGATGTCGGCCCACGCGCCGAAAGCCTGGCCGACGATGTCGGGCAGGGCGGCATCGTGGTGCTGCGCTCCTTCGGCAAGTTCTTTGGCCTTGCCGGCGTGAGGCTCGGCTTTGCCTTGGCCGACACGCTGACCGTCCAGACGCTAGAGGCGCAATTGGGCCCCTGGGCGGTCGCCGGTCCGGCGCTGGACTACGGCATCCGTGCGCTGGCCGACACGGATTGGCAGACCACCATGCGGCAGCGCCTGGCGCAGGATGCGGCGCGGCTCGACGCGCTGTTCGGCCGCTTCGATGTGCCTGTCGTCGGCGGAACGACGCTGTTCCGATATCTTCGTCTGTCCGATTCGGCCGAGTTGTTTTCGGCGCTTGGCGAGCGCGGCGTGCTGCTTCGGCATTTTGCCGACCGGCCACAGGTGCTGCGCGCCGGGCTGCCGGGTTCCGACGAGGAATGGCAGCGGCTCGAATCGGCGCTTGCCGACTGGGCCGCACGGCGCGACGATGGGCCGAAGGAGATCGCGCCATGATCCATGTCTGTTCGCTGGCGAAAGTCGAGGAGACCGTGGCAAGAACCGGCGCCGAGCGTCTGCTCTCGCTGCTTGCCGACGGCACCGAAGTGATACGCCCGGCCTCGATCGCCAGGGAGAACCATTTGCATCTGGTGATGCACGACATTGCGGTGGCCCAGGAAGGCATGACCATGCCGGGCGAGGAGCACGTGCGCAACCTGCTCCAGTTCGCGCGCCAATGGGATCGCGTGAAGCCCATGGTCGTCCATTGTTATGCCGGCATCAGCCGGTCGACCGCCTCGGCCTATATCATCGCGGCGGCGCTGGCGCCGAAGCGCGACGAGGTTGAGTTGGCTGAGACGCTGCGTGCGCTGTCGCCCTCGGCGACGCCCAACCCGCGGCTGATCGCCGTCGCCGACGCGCTGCTCGACCGAAACGGCCGCATGATCGAGGCGATCGAGGCGATCGGGCGCGGCGCCGACGCTTTTGAGGGCAAGCCCTTCGAGCTCAAGATCGATGGCTAACGCCTCGCAGGACTTTTCTAGTCTAGGCCAGCCAGTCGGCGAGCTTTGCCTTGCGGACATCCTTCAACAGGCTGATGAAACCGTCGACCTGATGCTCGGCGGTCAGCCGGCCTTTCTCGGCCGTGGCGATGCCGGCCTCGCCGACCACGCCGTTCGGGTTGAGGTCGCTGGCAATCCAGGCAAAGGCATGCGTGCCGGTGTGGCGCAGCAGCGCGAATTCCTTTTCGGCGCGGCTGACGTTGGAAACGAAATTGTCGGCCTTGCCCATGTCGACCAGATCCGGGCGGAAGTGCAGCATCAGCGAGGTCTCGACATCGCCGCCATGGATGCCGTGACGATCCTCGAGCTCGGTGTACATGCCGGCCGGGCGGCCAAAGCGCTGCCAGCTCGTCTTCACCGCCAGCATCCTGGCGCGCACGCGCAACTCGCGCGTGATGATGCCCATGATCTCCTCATTGCCACCATGCGAGTTGACGACGATCAGCTTTCTCACGCCGGCCCTGGCGACTGACAGGCCAAGCTCGGTCCAGGCATCGACCAGGGTCGTCGCCGGGAGGGTGAGCGTGCCTGGCGCATGCAAATGCTCGTTCGATTTGCCGACCGCCTGGACAGGCAGGATGCGCATGTCGAGATCAGCGGGAAGGCGGGCGATGACCGTTTCCAGCATGCCGTTCATGATCGAGGTGTCGGTCGAAACCGGCAGATGCGGACCGTGCTGCTCGATCGCCGCCACCGGCAGCACGGCGATCGTCGCCTCCGGGTCGATCGTGGCGTATTCGGTGGTCCGGTAGTCGCCCCACCAAACGCGTCTGTTTGCAACGGTCATGTTTGCCTCTTCATGTGACCGAGACCTAGCGCGCCAGACAGCGCATGTCGATCATCCTGCGGCAATGACCTCGATCTCGACCTTGAATTCCGGCCGGGCGAAGCCGGAGACGATCATCAGCGTCGAGGCCGGCGCCGGGCTGGCGAAGAGTCGGTCGCGGACGTCCATGTAGGGCCTGAGGAAGGCGCGGTCGGTGACATAGGCATTGATGCGCACGACGTCCTGAAGCCCGAGCCCGGCCTCGCTGAGGATCGCCGCTATGTTCTGAAAGCAGAGTTCGGCCTGGGCGCCGGCATCCTCCGGGATCTGGTCATCAGCGGTGATAGCGACCTGGCCCGAACACAGCACCAGCCGGCTACTGGCGGGCACTTCGACGCCATGGCTGTAGCGGGCGAAGGGTGGCTTGATCGACTTCGGCGTGAGGAATTTGAACATGGCAATCTCCGGTTTGCGGCCAGCCTAAGGCCGGAACGCATACCCCTTCAAGATGCGGTGCATGGCATCGGGGCGATTGTGGACAGGCGTTCAAAAAATAGGCACGATGCCTCCCATACAGCATGACCCGTCATGGCTTGGCGCACGCCTGCTGCGCAAGCGGACGGCCCCCGGCGGTGGCATGTGTCTTGCTTCTTGAATCAACGGTGTCGAGCCCGGCGCGCGGCGCGCCGGAGCAAACAGAGGGTGGTGTCGATGTACGGAAAAGAGAAGATCACGGCGGGCGCAATCGTCCTGCTTGCCGCCAGCACGCTTGGTGCTGCGGCGAACGAGAAAGTCACCTTCGGCACCAACTGGCTGGCCGAGCCCGAGCATGGCGGTTACTATCAGGCCGTAGCGGACGGCACTTATGCCGCCTGCGGCCTCGACGTCACCATTTCGCAGGGCGGCCCGCAGGTCAGCGGGCGGCCGTTGCTGCTCGCCGGCAAGCTCGATTTCTACATGGGCGGCAATTTGCTGTCGGCCTTCGACGCCGTGCAGCAGGGCATTCCCATGCGCGTGGTGGCCGCCGACTTCCAGAAGGATCCGCAGGTCATCATGTCCCAGCCGGGGCAGGGGCTGGACAAGTGGGAAGATTTGAAGAACGCCGAGCAGTACATCCTCGGCGACGAGGGCGCGCAGACCTTCTTCCAGTGGATGGTCACCGAGCTCGGCTTCGATGCCGCCAAGCGCGTGCCCTATACCTTCAACCCGGCGCCGTTCATCGCCAACAAGAAGTCGATCCAGCAGGGCTATGTCACCTCCGAGCCGTTCGCCGTGCAGAAGCAGGGCGGCTTCGTGCCGAACCAGTTCCTGCTCGCCGACTATGGCTGGGACACCTACGCGACGACAGTCGAGGTCATGCAGGACACGATCGACAAGCGGCCGGAGGTTGTTCAGTGCTTCGTCGATGGCTCGGCCAAGGGCTGGTACAACTACCTCTACGGCGACAACAAGGCCGCCAACGACATGATCAAGAAGGACAATCCGGACATGACGGATGAGCAGATCGCCTTCTCGATCGAGCAGCTGAAAAAATTCGGCGTGGTCGATTCCGGCGACACGGAAAAGCTCGGCATCGGCGCCATGACAGAAGCGCGCATCCAGAGCTTCTACGACAAGATGGTCAAGGCCAAGGTGGCGCAGCCCGGTATCGACATCAAGAAGGCCTATACGCTCGCCTTCATCAACAAGGGTGTCGGGCTGGACCTGAAGAAGTAATCGTGAAGCTGGAGACAGTGGCGCAGGCGCCTATGGCGGCATCGGGTGAAGGCCCGATGCTGCTGGCTTTGCGCAATGTCGGCAAGGTCTTTTCCAACGGCGTAACGGCGCTGAGCGACGTCGATTTGACCATCCGGGGCGGCGATTTCCTCAGCCTTCTCGGGCCGTCGGGTTGCGGCAAGTCGACGGCGCTGCGGTTGATCGCCGGCCTGTCGACGCCGACCTCCGGCGTACTCGACTGGCGCGGCCGCATTGGCGGCGATCGCACGAATATCGGCTTCGTCTTCCAGGAGCCGACGCTGCTGCCCTGGGCCAATGTCTTCGACAACATCTGGCTGCCGCTCAGGCTGAAAGGCGTATCGCGGGCCAAGGCGGCGCCGGCGGTGATGGAGATGCTGGCGCGCGTCCATCTTACCGGTTTCGAGTACGCCGTGCCGCGCGAACTTTCCGGCGGCATGAAGATGCGCGTCTCGATCGCTCGCGCCCTGGTGACCAAGCCGCGCATCCTCTTGATGGACGAGCCGTTCGCGGCCCTGGACGAGATCACCCGCTTCAAGCTCAACAACGATCTGCTGGAACTTTGGCAGGGCGAGCGCTTCACGGTCGTCTTCGTCACCCACAGCGTCTTCGAGAGCGTGTTCCTGTCAAATCGGGTGGTCGTGATGGCGGCGCGGCCGGGCCGGGTCTTTGCCGAACTTGCCGTCGATGCGCCCTATCCGCGCGACGAAGCGTTTCGCACCTCGCCCGACTATGCCGCGCTCTGTCGCCAGGCATCCGACGTGCTGGTGGGCGCCATCAACTCAACCGCTGGACCGCATCATGACGGCCATTGACGACAGCGCACTGAAGCTCGACCCCGAAGAGGCGCGCCGCGTGCGCCAGGAGCGGCTCGAGCGGATCGGCCGCTGGGTGCTGCCGCTGGCGATCATGATCCTGGCGATCTGGCTGTGGGATCGCGTCTGCGTCTGGAACGAGATTCCGAAATACATCCTGCCGCGTCCTGGCGTCGTGCTGCAGACGCTCTATGACGATGCCGGGCTGCTGTTCTCCTCGCTGCTGGTGACGCTCAGGATCACCTTCCTCAGCCTGCTTCTCGCCGTGATCGGCGGGGTCGGCCTGGCGGTGCTGTTCGCGCAATCGAAATGGGTGGAGATGTCGTTCTTCCCGTTCGCCATCGTGCTGCAGGTGACGCCGATCGTGGCGATCTTCCCGCTAATCAACATCTATGTCGACAACCAGACTGTGAAACTTCTGCTCTGCGCCTGGATCGTCGCCTTCTTCCCGATCCTGTCCAACACCACGCTCGGACTCAACTCCGTCGACCGCAATCTGCGTGACATGTTCAAGCTCAACGGGGCGACCCGCTGGCAGCAATTGCGCTATCTCAGGCTGCCGGCGGCAATGCCTTATTTCCTCGGCGGGCTGAAGATCGCCGGCGGCCTGTCGTTGATCGGCGCCGTGGTGGCCGAGTTCGTCGCCGGCGCGCAGGGGCAGTCGTCCGGGCTTGCCTCGCGCATCATCGAGGCCGGCTACCGGCTCAACGCGCCGCGCCTGTTCGCGGCG
This sequence comes from Mesorhizobium sp. LjNodule214, assembly GCF_964252735.1. Lineage (NCBI taxonomy): Bacteria > Pseudomonadati > Pseudomonadota > Alphaproteobacteria > Hyphomicrobiales > Phyllobacteriaceae > Mesorhizobium > Mesorhizobium sp. LjNodule214. The sequence continues at coordinate 429,557 of NZ_CAXUPE020000002.1, read as the reverse complement.
CTTATTTTGATTTCGCTGACCGGCATACTGATCTTCCTGGTGCTGTCGCTGGTGTCGCATCTCATTTTGCGGCGCTGGCATGAGAGCGCGCTGAAGCAGGAGCGATAGGGTGGTTGCTCGTGTCGCCCAGGAGGGTGGAATTTGATCCCGGACTCCGGCTCCTATCATCTCACCAACGTCCGGCTACATGCATCGCTGGCGCCGGGCTTGGCCGCGGCCTTCGATAGCGACGGATTTGCCCTTGCCAACCTCGCCGTCGCCGAAGGACGAATTTCGTCCATCGCGGCTGCCAGCCGATCAAAGACGCCGGCTGATGCCATCGACCTTGGCGGCCGTATCGTGCTGCCGTGTTTCGTCGACTGCCACACCCATATCGACAAGGGCCATATCTGGCCCCGCAAACCCAATCCCGACGGCACCTTCATGGGCGCGCTTAATGCCACCGGCGCCGACCGCGCCGCGCGCTGGAGCGCCGAGGATGTGGCGCGCCGCATGGATTTCTCGCTGCGCTCGGCCTACGCGCACGGCACCAAGGCGTTGCGCACCCATCTCGACAGCGTCGCGCCGCAGGAGGAGATCTCCTGGCCGGTGTTCGAGGCGATGCGCGAGAGATGGCGCGGCCGCATCGAATTGCAGGCGGCTTGCCTGCTCGGCATCGAAGGCGTGCGCGAGACAAAATGGTTCGAGAGACTGGCCAAACGAGTCGCCGCGGCCAAGGGCGTGCTCGGCGTCGTCACCTACATGGTGCCTGATCTCGAAGAGCTTCTCGACAAAGTGTTCGCCGAGGCGATCAAGCATGGGCTCGACCTCGATTTCCATGCCGACGAGACCGACGATGTCGCGGCGATCTCGCTGAAGAAGATCGCCGAGGCGGCGCTCTGGAGCGGTTTTGAGGGCAACATCCTGGTCGGCCATTGCTGTTCGCTGGCGCGCCAGCCGGATCTTGCTGTACTCGACACGCTGGACAAGGTGGCGAAGGCCGGTTTGGCGGTGGTGTCGCTGCCGATGTGCAATCTCTATCTGCAGGACCGGCGTGGCGACAACACGACGCCGCGCTGGCGCGGCGTGACGCTGCTGCACGAGATGAAGGCGCGCGGCATTCCGGTGGCGGTCGCCTCCGACAACACGCGCGATCCGTTCTATGCCTATGGCGATCTCGACATGCTGGAGGTCTACCGCATGGCGACGCGCATCCTGCATTTCGATCACCCGGTTGGTGACTGGCCGCAAGCCGTGGCTTCAACGCCGGCCAAGGTGATGCGGCTCGACGGTTTTGGAACGCTTGCCGCCGGTGGCAATGCCGACTTCATCGTCTTCAAGGGTCGCAGTTGGACCGAATTGCTGTCGCGGCCGGAATCGGATCGCATCGTCGTGCGCGATGGCAAGGCGATCGACCGCAAGCTGCCCGATTATGCCGAACTCGACGAATTGATGGTGGGATGATGGACATTGCGGCGCTGAAGCGCGACCTCGACGGACTGAAGATCGACGACCATCCGGCGATCGTCCAGCAGAAGAGCCGCGACTTCTACTGGTACAGCCCGGTGCTGAAGCAACAGCTCGACCATGTCACCGGCGACTTGATCGTGACGCCGAAAAGCGAGGACGAGGTCATCCGCGTGCTCGCAGCCTGCCATCGGCATGGCGTTCCGGTGACGCCGCGCGGCAGCGGCACCGGCAATTACGGGCAGGCGATGCCGCTGTCCGGCGGCGTGGTGCTCAACCTCGCCGAGATGAACGCGGTCAAGGTGATCGCATCGGGCCGCGTCGTGACCGGGCCGGGGGCGGTGCTGGCCGACATCGACAAGGCGACGCGGGCGCATTCCGCACAGGAACTGCGCATGTCGCCGTCGACCTACAACACCGCCTCGATCGGCGGCTTCGTCGCCGGCGGCTCGGGCGGTGTCGGCTCGATCCGCTGGGGCGGGTTGCGCGATCTCGGCAACGTCATCCGGCTCAGGACGGTGACGATGGAGGCCGAGCCGCGCGTCATGGAGCTCACCGGCGAGGACGTGCTGAAGGTCATGCACGCCTATGGCACCAACGGCATCATCACCGAAGTCGAGATGCCGCTGACGGCAAGCTATGACTGGATCGATGTCATCGTCGGTTTCGACGATTTCATGGACGCGGCCGGCTTCGGCAACGACCTCGCCATCCAGGACGGCATCTTGGCGAAGCTGATCACGCCGATCGCCGCGCCCATCCCTTACGATTATTTCAAGCGGCACCAAAAATACTTCCGGCGCGAGCAGAGTATCGTTGTGTGCATGATCGCGCCGCATGCGATGGACGCCTTTGTCGCCTTCGTCAGGAGCAGCAAGGGCGAGATCGTCTTTCGGGCCGACAAGGAGGCGGACCTCAAGGGACTGCCGCCGGCCTATGAATTGACCTGGAACCACACGACGCTACGCGCAATCAGGGTCGATCCGACGATCACCTACCTGCAGGCACGCTATCCTTCACCGGATCATCTCGCCCACGTCAGGGCGATGGTCGATCGCTTCGGCGACGAGGTGCCGGCGCATCTGGAATTCATCCGCTTCGATGGTGCGATCGGCGCGGCCGGCCTGCCGCTGGTCCGCTTCACCACGGCCGAGCGGCTGGACGAGATCATCCGCATCCATGAAGACAATGGCTGCTGGATCTTCAATCCGCACCGCTACACGCTGGAAGAGGGCGGCATGAAGCAGACCGACGAGGTGCAGCTTGCCTTCAAGCGCGAGACCGATCCGCAAGGACTGCTCAACCCCGGCAAGATGATCGCCTGGGAAAATCCTGATTATGACTACCGCTCGGGCAAGTCGTTCCTGTTCAAGGGACTGCAAAAGGCGGGCTGATGAAGATCCTGGTCCTCTACGCGCACCCCGTCGAGACCAGCTTCAATGCCGGCCTGCACCGGACGATCGTGGAGCGGCTGACGGCGGCCGGCCATGCCGTAGACGATTGCGATCTCTATGCCGAGGATTTCGACCCGCGGCTGACGCGGGCCGAGCGGCTCGGCTATCACGACCAGCGCGGCGAGGCCGACGCGGCCGCCTTCTATGTCGAGCGCCTGCTGCGGGCCGAGGCGCTGGTGCTATCCTATCCGGTCTGGAACTTCGGCTTTCCGGCAATGCTGAAAGGCTTTTTCGACCGTGTCTTCCTGCCCGGCGTGTCGTTCAGGCTGGTCGACGGCAAGGTGCAGCCGTCGCTGCACAACATACGCAAGATGGCCGCCGTCACCACCTATGGCGGCAGCCGTTTTCGCGCCATGCTGATGGGCGATCCGCCGCGCAAGCTCGTCAACCGCATGCTGCGCGCGACGATCAAGCCCGGTGCCTCCGTTTCCTATCTCGCGCATTATTCGATGAACCTGTCGACCGACGAAACGCGCCGGGCATTCATGGCCAAGGTCGGCGCCAACATGGACGCGTTCTGATGCGCGTGCTGGTGGTCTATTGCCATCCGGTGCCCGAAAGCTTCTGCGCCTCGATCCGCGACTGTGCTGTCGAGGTGCTGAAGGCGAGGGGCTGGGAGGTGCGGCTGCTCGACCTCTATGCCGAGAATTTCAATCCGGTGATGGGCTGCGACGAGCGGCGCTTCTACAATGAGCGCGCGCCGCAGGATCCGGCGCTCAAGCCGCATTTCGATCATCTTGGCTGGGCGCAGGCGATCCTGTTCGTCTATCCGACCTGGTGGTACGGGTTGCCGGCAATGCTGAAGGGCTGGCTCGACCGGGTGTGGGCGACCGACGTCGCCTTCAAGCTGCCGGCGGGAAAGGGGCGGATCAAGTCGCTGATGACGCATGTGACCAGGGTCGGCGTCATCACCACCTGCGGCGCGCCGACATGGTGGAGCGTCGTCGTCGGCCAGCCGGGTCGCAAGACCATCCTGCGCGGCATGCGGGCGCTGTGCGCCACGCGCTGCCGCACGTTCTTCCTGGCGCACTACCTCATGGATTCTTCGACGCCGGCGACCAGGGCGGCGTTTCTGGGCAAGGTGCGGCGGAAGCTGGAGCGGTTCTAGGCTTTTGCCGTATCAGCTGTGGGCCTTCGAACCTCACATCCCGAACCAGCGGGCGCGGCGGCTCGATCCAAAAACCTCCTTGTCCGCGCGCAAGGCAACCGACGGCTCGTGGTAGGTTCCGGTCGGCTTTGGGCCGGAGAAGAAATCCACCTCGACCTTGCCGATACGTCCGCCGCCGAACTCGATATAGCAGGTGCCAAAACCATCATACTGCGTTCCGCTGCCGATATTGCGCAGCCTGGCGATCAGGTCGCTGGCCACGGCGCGCGCGGCCCCTTCGGCGAACACACCGGCCTTCGGCGTGCCGGTGTTGGCGCCGTCGCCAACGGCGTAGACGCCGGCATATCGGGTTTCCAGTGTCCGCGGATTGACCGGGATCCAGCCGTTCTCGGCCATGCCGCTGTCGATCACGACGTCGGGCACGCGATGCCTGGGGACGCCGAGGAACAGGTCGAATTGCATCTCCACCCCGTCGTCGAGAATGGCGACCTTCCTGGCATTGTCGATCGAGGCGACACGGCGGCCCGGGATGAAGCCGATATTGCGCTCGACGAAGGCCGCCACCAGCGCACGGGAGGTTTCGGGCGAGGGTGGCACCGGGCTCGGCAGCGGCAGCACGAAGCTGATCTCGCAGGCACCACGAACACCGCTATTGACCAGATAGTCGTGCAACATAAGGGCGCATTCGCTTGGCGCCGGCGGGCACTTGTACGGCGCGCCGCAAACCCCGACCAGGGCCTTTCCGCTGGTGAAGCTGGGCAGCACGTCGCGCAGGCGCTCGGCGCCGGCGACCGTATAAAATTCGTTGGCGCCCGCCAGCCCCGGCGTGGCGTCGAAATCATAGTCGGCGCCGAGAGCCACGATCAGGAAATCGGCCTCATGGACGCCGCCATCGGTGGTGACCCGCCGCCTTTCGGCATCGATGGCGGTGACCGTCTGCCTGAGCAGGCGCACGCCCGGTTTCACGAAGTTGCGGTACGGCATGCGCACGGCATCCGCCGTCTTGTGGCCGAACATGACGTCGAGCTTGGAAAAACCGAAGACGAAGGCGTCGCTCTTGTCGATCAAGGTCACGTCGATGTCCGCACCGAAAGTCTCGGACAACAGGGTGGTGAGTTCGAGGCCGCCGAAGCCCGCCCCAAGGACAAGGACGCGCGGCTTGCTTGCTGTGTTCATTTTCCCCTCTCATTGTGTCGTCGCATGCGAAGCGCGGTCTTGTGGCCGCCCAGCGTTATGCGATGCCGGTTGGGGCCAGTGCCGCAGCGTAGCAGTCTCCTCGGCAAAGGTAAGGAACATTTCGATCGGCGTGGGGGCGTAGCCAGCCAGCGCGGCTACATCCGCACCCGTTCCGCCCTCGGGTCGTACATCGGTTTCAGCGCGGCTTCGGCGGCGAAGCGTTCGCCGGCGATCTCGATCTCGTAGGACGAGGCCAGCACGTCCGCCTCGCTCTCGCCCTTGCAGGGCACGTAGCCCAACCCCACGGCGCCACCGAGGTGATGCCCGTAATTGCCCGAGGTGATCGGGCCGACGATCTTGCCGTTGCGCAGGATCGCCTCATTGTGGAAGAGCAAGGGTTGCGAGTCTTTCAGACGGAACTGGACCAGCCGGCGGTTCAATCCAGCTTCCTTCTTCTTCAGCACGGCATCGCGGCCGATGAACTCGCCCTTTGCCGTCTTCACGGCGAAGCCGAGGCCGGCCTCCAGCACATTGTCCTCATCGGTGATGTCGTGGCCGAAATGGCGGAAGGCTTTTTCGATGCGGCAGGAATCCAGCGTGTGCAGGCCGCAGAGTTTTAACCCGACATCCGCCCCGGCATCGGCAATCTCCTCGAAGACGTGGGCTGCCTGATCGGTCGAGACATACAGCTCCCAGCCGAGTTCGCCTACATAGGTAACGCGATGGGCGCGGGCCAACCCCATGCCGATTTCTATCTCCTGAAACGTCCCGAATGGGTTGGTTTCGTTGGAGAAATCGTTGGGGCTCACCTTCTGAATCAGTTTTCGCGCATCCGGTCCCATCAGGCAAAGAACGGCTTCGGCAGCGGTGACGTCGGTGATGACGACGAATTCATCGGCCACGTGCTTGCGCAGCCAGGCGAGGTCGCGCTGCAGCGTGGCGCCAGGCACGACGAGGAAATAGGCGGTTTCGGACAGCCGCGACACGGTGAGGTCGCTCTCGATGCCGCCGCGCTGGTTGAGCATCTGCGTGTAGACGATCTTGCCCGGCGCGACGTCCATATCGTTGGCGCAAAGCCTTTGCAGCAAGTCGCAGGCGTCGCGGCCTTCGACGCGGATCTTGCCGAACGAGGTCATGTCGAACAGCCCGACGCCGTTGCGGACCGCGAGATGTTCCTCGCGCTGGTTGTCGAACCAGTTCTGGCGTTTCCAGGAATAGCGGTATTCGCGCACTTGTCCCTGACGTGCGAACCAGTTGGCACGCTCCCAGCCGGCAACCTCGCCGAACACGGCGCCGCGCGCCTTGAGATGTTCATGCAGCGGCGAACGCCTGACGTTGCGCGATGTCGCCATCTGCCGGTAGGGGAAATGGTCGGCATAGAGCAGGCCGAGCGTTTCGGAGACGCGTTCCTTCAGGTAGCGGCGGTTCTTCTGGAACGGCTGGGTGCGGCGGATGTCGACTTCCCAGAGGTCGAAAGGCGCCTCGCCATCGTTGATCCACTGCGCCAGCGCCATGCCGGCGCCGCCCGACGAAACAATGCCGATCGAATTGTAGCCGGTCGCCATCCAGTAGCCGGACAGTTCCGGCGCCTCGCCGAGATAATAGCGGTTGTCAGGCGTAAAACTCTCGGGACCGTTGAAGAACGTATGGATGCCGGCGGTCGCCAGCATCGGCATGCGGTTGACGCCCATTTCGAGGATCGGCTCGAAATGCTCCATGTCCTCGGGCAACTGGTCGAAGCAGAAATCCTCGCGGATGCCATCCATGCCCCACGGCTTTGCCACCGGCTCGAAAGCGCCAAGCATCATCTTGCCGGCGTCTTCTTTGTAGTAGGCGCATTCGTCGGGCACGCGCAGCACCGGCAGGCGGGAGAGGCCCGGAATTGGTTCGGTGACCAGATAAAAATGCTCGCAGGCGTGCAGCGGGATGGTGACGCCGTTCTGCGCCCCGAGCTCGCGCGCCCACATGCCGGCGCAGTTGACGACGATGTCGGTATCGATCGTGCCTTGCTCTTCGCCCTGCGCCCAGGACACGCCGGTGACGCGGCCGTTTTTGGTGTGGACCTTGGTGACCTTCACATTTTCGACAATGGTGGCGCCGCGCTGGCGCGCGCCCTTGGCCAGCGCCATGGCGATGTTGGCGGGGTCGCACTGGCCGTCGAGCGGCAGGTGGACTGCGCCAACCACGTCGGACACGTTGAGATGCGGATACATCTGTTTGACTTCATTGGGCGAAATCTCACGCACGTCGACGTCGAAGGCGCGGGCAAGCGACGCCTGCCGGTAGATCTCGTGCTTGCGCTCCTCGGTCAGCGCCACGGTGATTGAGCCGACGTGGCGCATGCCGGTGCCGACTTCGGTCTCGGCTTCCAGCTTGACGTAGAGGTCGGCCGAGTATTTCGCGAGCCGCGTCATGTTCTGCGAGCCGCGCAACTGGCCGATCAGGCCGGCGGCATGCCAGGTCGTGCCCGATGTCAGCTGCTTGCGTTCCAGCAGCACGATGTCGGTCCAGCCGAGCTTGGCCAGATGATAAGCAACCGAACAGCCGGAGACGCCGCCGCCGATGATGACCGCCCTTGCTTTGGTAGGGATGGCCTTGGTGGGAACACTCTTGGTCATGCGGCCTCGCGGCGGTAGCTGGACACGAAACGGCGCAGGCGCCGTGCTGCTTCCAGCAGCACCGGCTCGGGCTGGCAGAGGCTGATGCGAATGTGGCCGGCGGCGGCCTCGCCGAAGCTGGAACCGGGCATCACCCCGACCTTTTCCTCGTCGAGGAAGGCAAAGGCGAACTTCTCGTCGTCGGGCTCGATGGCCGATATGTCGAGCATGGCATACATGCCGCCTTCCGAACCGCGCACGGTGACGTCGTTCATGCCGCGCATGGCGTCGAGGAAGACGGTGCGCCGCGCCGCGTAGCGCTCGGCGATCTCCTTGACGCCATAGCCGTTTTCCAGCGCCTCGGCGCAAGCGATGCTGATGAAGGCCGGCAGGCCGTAGGTGGTCACCAGATTGAGGTTGACCAGCAGCGAGATCATCGTCTCCGGGCCGGTCAGCCAGCCCATGCGCCAGCCAGTCATGCCGTGGCTCTTGGACATAGAATTGATGACCAGTGTGCGCTCGGCCATGCCGGGGAGGGCGCGCGGCGACAAATGCTCGCCGCCACCCAGCGTCCAGTAAACCTCGTCGGACAGCAGCCAGAGGTCATGTTCGCGGCATATTTGCGCCAGCTCTTCGAGGTGCTGGCGTGAATAGACCGCGCCGGTCGGGTTGTTCGGCGTGTTGATGAGGATGGCGCGCGTGTTCGGCCGGATTGCCGCACGAATGTCGGCGGCATGCGGCTGGAAACCATCCTCGGCTGGCGTCTCGACGACGGTGAAGTCGGCGCCGGCCGCGCTGAAGGTGTTGGGATAGGTGGCGTAGTAGGGGGCGACCACGATGGCATGGTCGCCCTTGTCGAGCACGGCCTGCACGGCGGCATAGAGCGCTGCCTGCCCGCCCGGCGTGGCGATGACCTGGTCGGGACTTGTGGCTACGCCCGTGCAAGCTGTCGAGGCCACTGCCATCGCCTTGCGCAGGCGCGGCAGGCCGGGAAGCGGCGTGTAGTGGTGATTGCTGCCGCGAACCGCCGTCACGCAGGCTTCGATGGTCTGGTCCGGCGTATCGAAGTCATGGTCGCCTACCGACAGCATGATGATGTCCTCGCCGGCGGCCTTGCGTGTCCAGGCGGCGAAGTGAACCTCCCAGCCGTCCTTGCCCGAAGGCACGATGCCGGTAATGCGCGATGATGGTCTGGGCATTATGCAACTCCCGAGATCTGGTAGCCGGCCTGTTCGAGCCGGTCGCGCAAGGCGCCGATGTGGGCCGGCCCGACTTCGCAGCAGCCGCCGACGATTTGGGCGCCGGCCTCGACCCAGCCGATCACCTGCTCGGCATAGGCCGCCGGATCGAGGTCGTGGCGCGCATGCAGCACCTCGACCGTGCCGCCATGCTTCAGCGCCTCGACCGAGGTGAAACCGTTGGCATAGGCGCCGACCGGGCCGCCGAGCGCGATCAACTCGGGCAGCGCGGCGCTGACGGCTTCGGGCCGGCAGCAATTGATCAGCCGTGCGGCGAGCGGCAGACCGTCGAGCACGTCCGATGCGGTCGCGATCGCTTCGCCACTGCGCAGGCGCGGGGCGCCGTGATCGGCGAGCGTCCACGACACCCAGACGGGCTTGCCGCTTTCGGATGCCGCGGTGACGGCGGCGCGCGCCTCGTCGGCCGAGGCCATGGTTTCGCACAGGAAGAGATCGACGCCGTCGGCCTGCTCAGCGACGATGCGGCGATAGGTGTCGAGCGTCTCCTGGTAGGAGATGGTCAGTGCCGGCGCATAGCTGCCGAACAATGGCGACAGGCAGCCGGCGATGGTTGCCTCTCCGGCTTGCTCGCAAGCCTGCCTTGCCAGCTCGATGCCGCGCCTTTGCAGCGGCTTGAACAGGTCTTGTGCTCCTTCCCGCGCGAGCCGCTCCGGTGTCGCCGAATAGGTGTTGATGGTGATGACGCGGGCGCCGGCACGGATGAATTCCGCATGCAGGTCGCGCACCAGATCCGGCTCGTCGATCAGCACCCTGGCCGACCACAGCGGCGTCGGCTCGGACTTGCTGCGGCGGACCAGTTCCTGGCCCATGTCGCCATCGGTGAGGATGACTTTTTTCATGCGCGCAGCCTTTCGTTCTTGGCATCCCACAGCGGTTCGTCCTTCTGCACGACGGCCTTGAAGCGGTCGCCGAAGATCTCGACCTCGACAGCGGTGCCGGGCTCGGTCAGGTCGGCGCGCAGCATGCCGAGTGCAATCGACTTGTCGATGCGATGGCCCCAGCCGCCGGATGTCGTCTCGCCGACGATCTGGCCGTCATGCCAGAGCGTCGACATGTAGGGCGCGTCGCAATCGCCGGGGTTCTCGACGACCAGTGTGACAAAGCGCTTTTTTAAGCCCTGCTGCTTCTCGTTCAGGATTGCTGCCTTGCCGCGGAAGTCGGACTTTTCCCATTTGACGAAACGCTCCAGCCCGCCCTGCAGGATCGAATAGTCGGTCGACAGATCGCCCTTCCAGGCGCGGTAGCCCTTTTCCAGCCTGAGCGAATCCAGCGCGTACATGCCGAACGGTTTCAGGCCATGCTTGTGGCCTGCGGTCCAGACGGCGTCGAAGACAGCGGCGGTGTCGCCGACTTTGGTGTGGATCTCCCAGCCAAGCTCGCCGGCGAACGACACGCGCACCAGCTTCGCCCAGCGGCCGGCGATGCTGGTCTCCTGATGGGTGAGCCAAGGGAGCGAAAGGTCGGCGGCGCAGACCTCGGCCAGGATGTTGCGCGAGTTGGGACCGGCGAGGATCTGCGTCGAATATTCCTCGGTCCGGTCGATCAGCTTGAATGACGCATCCTTGGGCATGCGCGACTTCAGCCACTCGAAATCATGCCATTGCGCCACCGCCGCTGTGATCAGCGTCATCTGGTCCTCGCCGTGGCGGACGACCGACATTTCGGTGACGATGCGGCCCTTGTCGTCTGAGAAATAGACGAGGCCGATACGGCCTGGCTTCGGCACCGGGCCGGTGACCTGGAGGCTCAGCCAATCGGCGGCACCCGGACCTTCGAGGTTAAAGCGCGAGAAGCCCGGCAGGTCCAAAATGCCGGCGGCGTCACGCACCGCCAGGCACTCTTCGCGTACGCGGTGCTGCCAGGGTCCGTCGCGACGGAAGGTGAGCGTCGATTCTTCCGAGACGTCGTCGCCAGCTTGCGCATACCACGTCGCGCGCTCCCAGCCATTGTAGGCGTCGAAGCAGCCGCCAAGTGCCTTGATGCGATCATGCAGCGGCGACAGCTTGCGGTCGCGCCCGGCCGGCCAGGCATGGCGCGGGAACTGGATGGCGTATTCGTTGCCGTAGATCTCCATGCCCTTGGCGACGCAATAGTCGGGTGCGGCGGCAAAGGAGGTGAAGCGGCGCGGGTCGCAGGACCACATGTCCCATTCCGTCTGGCCTTGCGTCACCCATTCGGCCAGCACCTTGCCGGCGCCGCCGCCTTGCGCGATGCCGAAGGTGAAGACGCAGGCCTCGAAGGCGTTGGGCACGCCGGGCATCGGACCGATCAGCGGGTTGCCGTCCGGCGCGTAGGGGATCGGTCCGTTGATGACCTTGGACAGGCCGGCGGTGCCGAGGATCGGCACGCGGGCTACGGCGTCAGCGAGGTAGTGCTCGAGACGGTCGAGGTCGTCGGGGAACAATTGGAAGGAGAAATCCTCCGGCATCGGATCGTTGTGGGTCGCCCAATGCGCGCGGCAATTGCGCTCATAGGGGCCGAGATTCATGCCGGTCTTTTCCTGGCGCAGATAGTAGGAGGTGTCGACGTCGCGCAGCAGCGGCAGTTTCTTGCCTTGCTCCTTCGACCAGGCGGCGAGCTCGGGGATCTCCTCGAACAATATGTACTGATGGCTCATCACCATCATCGGCACTTCGCGGCCGAACATTTTTCCGACCTCGGCGGCACGGTAGCCGGCGGCGTTGACGACGATCTCGCAGCGGATTTCGCCCTGCGCGGTTTGAACCACCCATTCATCGTTCTCCCGGCGCACGCCGGTGACCGGGCAGAAGCGGATGATTTTCGCGCCCATGTCGCGCGCGCCTTTGGCTAGCGCCTGGGTCAACTGCGCCGGATCGATGTCGCCATCGCTCGGGTCGTAGAGCGCGCCCTTCAGTTCATGCGTTTCGATGAACGGGTAGCGGCGCTTGATCTCGTCGAGGCCGACCACGTCGATGTCCATGCCCTGGTAGCGGCCCATGCCCTTGGCGCGCTGGAACTCCTGCATGCGCTCTTTGGTGTGGGCGAGCCTGAGCGAGCCGGTGACGTGGTAGTTCATGGGATAGTCGACCGCGTCGGCCAACCCGCGATAGAGCTCGGTCGAATAGCGCTGCATGTTCATCAGCGACCATGACGAGGAGAAGGTCGGCACGTTGCCGGCGGCATGCCAGGTCGAGCCGGAGGTCAGCTCGTTCTTTTCCAGCAGCATGCAGTCGGTCCAGCCCGCCTTGGCGAGGTGGTAGAGCGAAGAGGTGCCGACGACACCGCCTCCGATGATCACCACGCGTGCCGTGGTCGGCAAACCGGCCATGTTGCTCTCCCAAATATCCACTCAATAAACAGGTGGCGAAACCACCCAGATGACCACTGCCGGCTCGGCGCCGGGATTGCGCCAGCGGAACGGCTTGCCGTCGAAGCGAAAGGAGTCGCCCTCGGCAAGGCGGTGCCAGACGCCCGATATTTCGATGTCGAAGGTGCCGGACGCGACATAGCCGGCTTCCTCCGTCGGCCGACGCGCCTCGGTCTTCAATTCCGCACCCGGTGCGAAGACCGAACGCAGCATCTCGAAGCTACCGCCGAGATCGGGTGACAGAAGCTCCTCCACCAGTCCGGAATCGCTTGTGCCAAGCCTGCGGCGGTTGCCGGCGCGCACGACCACGCCGCGCTCCTTTTCGATCGGCACGTCGTGGCTGAAGAACAGACTGACCGGGACGCCGAACAGGTCGGCGAAGGCCCTGAGGTCACCGAGCGAAGGGACCGACAGGCCGCGCTCGACCTGGCTGACCCAGCCGACGGAACGGCCGAGCCTGAGGCCGATCTCGGCCAGCGTCAGCCCGCGCGCCTTGCGCAGCGCGCGGATATCGCTGGCCAGCAGCCGTTCGCTGCTCTCCTGCTCCGATCTGACGGCGATTGAGGCCAAGCCATTCTCTCGATGAAAAATCCCAGACAAATTTCATCAGAGGTCAGCTCCATGAAAAAATCAAGGAGATTTTCACAAGACCACAAGATTTGCTTGCGCCGTTTTGACGGTTCATGCAAAGGCTCGGCCACGAACGGCGGGTGGGGACGTCCGGTCGAGGACCAGGTATTTGGAATTCGCGCATGGGTCCTATCCGGAAGCCGGTCCCGGTTTCCAAGGCCATGCGTCAAGGGACGGCCCATGCTGGAAAACAACGCTCGGATTGCCGAGGACGCGGCGATCGTAGACGAGGCGATCACGTCGCGCCGCTCGGTTCGCGCCTTCCTGCCCGACATGGTCGACGACGAGACCATCCGCGCCGTTCTCGCGGTGGCCGCCCGCGCGCCTTCGGGCACCAACATGCAGCCCTGGCGGGTCTATGTGACCAAGGGCGAGATCAAGCAGCGCATAACCGACGCCATCCTCAACTCGGGCATCCGCGCCGAGAAGGCCGAGTGGGACGAGTACCGCTATTATCCGACCCAGTTCTTTGAGCCCTATCTCACCCGTCGGCGCGCCAACGGTTTCGGCCTCTACGGGGCGCTCGGCATCGGCCGGCGCGAGGTCGACAGGATGCGCGCCCAGCACGACCGCAACTTCGTCTTCTTCGACGCGCCGGTCGGCATGATCTTCACCATCGACCGGCGGCTGAACCAGGGCTCCTGGATCGACTACGGCATGTTCCTGCAGAACATCATGGTGGCGGCGCGGGGCAGGGGCCTGCACACCTGTCCGCAAGCCGCTTTCGCGCCCTATCACCGGCAGATCAGGCCGGTGCTCAACATTCCCGACGAAGAGATCGTCGTCTGCGGCATGGCGCTTGGCCATGAGGACACGTCCAAGCCCGAAAACGAATTCCGCACCGACCGCGTGCCGCTGGAAGAATGGGTAACGTTCAGCTGAGGCAAGTCGTCACCAATGGCGACGGCTTCCATTTTCATTCCGTATTCAGCGGCGCTCCGTGGCCGCTGACATGGGCCCCGTCCTGCGGCGACAGCCCGAGATAGGCTAACTGCCAAGCGGACAGCCTTCATTGCACTTCGTAGCCGACTTCCTCGCTCGCATGGCAGAGCGCCTTCCAGAACGAACGGGCGAAGGAGCGGAACACATAGATGTCGAACTGGTCGGCGCCGGTGCGCTGGATCTGGGCAAAGACGTCGTGATGGGTGGTCGATCGGCCGGCGCCGATCGGGAAGGCCGGCAGGGCGAAGTCGATGGCGAAGAATTTCGCCAGCACCCATTCCGCCTTCGGGCCGGCGATGCGGATGGCGCTGCGGCCATGCGACAGGTCGGTCACGGTGCCGATGGCCGGCGTGACGACGCTGGCAAAAGCCGCCGCCAGCCCTTCGGCCTCGTCGACCACGGTAAACTTTCCCGGCGCGAAGCCGAACACAGCCTTGACGCCATCGGTGACGCCGCCACCGGCGCCGTCGGGCAGGGCAAGGCCGGTGACGGTGCGGATTCCCGCCATCAGATGCTTCTCCTCGCCCGGCCATGCGGCAAGCTGCAGGATCGAGCCGGGCCTGGTCTCGGTCAGGATGATTTCGACGCCATGCTCGAAATTGCCGTGCGAGCCGGCATGCAGTTCCGGCTCAAGCGGTGATTGGCGTTCAACCATGCATGCGGCTCCCGTCTGGATCGTAGAAGTGGTTGGAGACGATCTCGATCGGCCCGAACCGGTTGCGCAGCGGATCGGAGACAAAGGCGCGCGTGCCGTGCCGTGCCTTGCCGCCGCTGACCAGCGCCAGCGCGATGTGCTTGCCGAGCGCCGGCGAATAGCAGCAGGCGGTGATATGGCCGATGGAGCTGTGCGGATTGGCTTCGTCCAGTTCCTCGACGATATGCGCGCCGCCGTTGAGCGGCCGGTTGTCGAGCGAAACCAGGCCGACCAACTGCAGCCGGTCGGGGGCGATCAGACCCTCGCGGTCCATCATCGCCGAGCCGATGAAAGGCTTTTTCTTGGACAGCATCCAGTCGAGATGCAGGTCGCGCGCCGTGGTGCGGCCGTCGATCTCGGCGCCGGTGACATGGCCTTTCTCGATGCGCATCGTGCCCAGCGCTTCGAGCCCGTAGGTGACCAGCCCGAACGGCTTGCCGGCCTCGATCAAGGCTTCCCAGACATGGGTGCCGTAGCCGGCGCCGGAATAGACCTCGAAGGCCATTTCGCCGGAGAAGGAGAGCCGGCAGATCATGACGGGCACGCCCGCTATCTCGCCGCGTACGATGCCCATGAAGGGCAAGGTGGCGTTGTCGACTGCGGTCCCCTTGACGCAAGCGGCAAGGATCGCCCGCGCGTTCGGGCCGCCGATGGCAGCGCCCGCCCATTCGTCGGTGACCGAGGTGACTGTGACCTTCAGCTCCGGCCAGATGACATCGAGGAAATATTCCAGATGCTGCATCACCTTGCCGGCATTGGCCGTGGTGGTGGTCATCAGGAAATCCTGCTCGCCGAGCCGCCAGGTGGTGCCGTCGTCGAAGGCCAACCCGTCCTCGCGCAGCATCAGTCCGTAGCGGGCCTTGCCGACGGCGAGCGTCGAGAACATGTTGGTGTAGACGCGGTCGAGGAACTCGGCGGCGTCCGGCCCTTGCACGGCGATCTTGCCCAGCGTCGAGACGTCGACGATGCCGGCGCTGTCGCGGGTCGCCTTGGCTTCACGCACATAGGCCTGCTCGATCGTCTCGCCGGCAAGGCCGTAGATCATCGGGCGGTACCAGAGGCCGGCCGAATACATGGTCGCGCCATTGGCGATGTGCCAGTCATGCATCGGCGTCAGGCGCTCGGGCTTGAGATCGCCGAAGCGTTCGGCAGCAAGAGAGCCAATCGACACCGCGGAGTAGGGCGGACGAAAGCGCGTGGTGCCGACTTCGGGGATCGGCTTGCCGAGCGCCTCGGCCATGATGGCGAGGCCCGGCACGTTGGAGCTTTTGCCCTGGTCGGTCGCCATGCCGAGCGTGGTGTAGCGCTTCAGGTGCTCGACCGAGACGAAGCCTTCGCGATGCGCGAGCCGCACATCTTCGGCCGTCACGTCGTGCTGGAAATCGACGAAGCTTTTGCCCTTGGCCTTGATCTCGAACACCGGCGCCGGATCGGGATCGCCGGGGGCGGCTTCCACGACCGGCAAGGCTGCGGGCGCGCCCGTTGCCCCGGCGGCGGAAAGCCCGGCGGTGCGGCCCTCGGCAATGGCCTCGGCGGTGGAGAAGCTGCCGGTGAAGGCGCCGGCGCCGACCCATTTCTGCGTCGGCTTTGGCGGCAGGAAGGCCTGGCGCTCGGCGTCCCACTCTGCCTTGGCGCCGGCCTGACTGGCGAGGTGGATGGTCGGCGACCAGCCGCCCGACATCAGCAGGCAGTCGGCATGGATGCTGCGCGCATCGCCGGTCAGCGCGCCGCTCACCATGTCGAAACGCTGCACCTTGAGACCGGAGAGCGCCTTGCCGCCTTCTGTGGCGACCACGGCATGACCGGACAGGATCTCGGCTTCGGCCTCGGTGGCCAGCTTGCGCATCTCGCTCGTCAGGTCCTGGCGGACGTCGATGATGGCGACGATCGCAGCGCCAGCCGTCTTCAGTGCCAGCGCCGAGCGATAGGCGCTGTCATTGTTGGTGAACAGCGCAATCCTGTCGCCGGGCAGGACGCCATACTCGTTGGCGTAGCGCTCGGCGGCATGCGCCAGCATGACACCCGGCCGGTCGTTGCCGGGAAACACCAGCGGCCGCTCGAAGGAGCCGGTGGCCAGCACCACCGATTTGGCACGGATCGTCCAGTAGCGATGACGCGGCTCGCCCCTGGCCGGGGCTTCCTTGTGGTCGGTGACCCGCTCCAGCGCGGCCAGCGTGTTGCCGTCATAGTAGCCCCAGACCGTGGTGCGCGGCAGCAGGCGGACATTGTCATGGCCCTCGAGCTGGCCGACGGCGCGTGCCGCCCAGGCGGCCGCCGGCATGCCGTCGATGGTCTCGCCGGACCAGTTGGCCGAGCCGCCGAAATTCGGCTCCAGCTCGCAGAGGATGACGCGCTGGCCTTGATCGGCGGCGGCCCTGGCGGCCATCAGCCCGGCCGGGCCGGAGCCGACCACCAGCACGTCGCAGAAGGCGTTCATGCGCTCGTAGCGCGACGTGTCGGCAGTGACGCCCGCCTTGCCGAGGCCGGCGGCGCGGCGGATGAAGTGCTCGCAGAACATCCAGAAGCGGGTGCCCTTCAACGGGCCGATCACCGGGCCCATGAAGGTCTTGTAGTAGAAGCCGGCCGACAGGATCTTGCCGCCGAGCTGGTTGATGGCGTTGACGTCCCAGGCAAGCGACGGGAAGCGGTTCTGGCTGACGGCTACCAGCCCGTCATAGATCTCGACCATGGTCGCGGCGATGTTCGGTTCGCGAACCTCGCCGCGCAGCACCGTCACCAGCGCGTTCGGCTCCTCGACGCCAGCAGTCAGTACGCCGCGCGGGCGATGATATTTGAACGAGCGCCCGAACAGCGTGACGCCATTGGCGAGCAGCGCCGAGGCCAGCGTGTCGCCGGCATATCCGGTGTAGGGCGCGCCGTCGAAGGTGAAGCGGATGGTGCGCAGCCGGTCGACACGGCCGCCGGTTTCGGTACGGCGCGGGCTCACGACTTGGCCTCCAGCTTGTGCCGGGCGGCCTTGTGGCCGCCACGCGCGAAGCCGCTGCTCGAGATTTCATGCGTCAGCGTGTTGCGCACGACCCTGAGATGGGCGCGGCAGCCGCCGGAGTGCTGCCAGATTTCGTTGTGGTCGCCGGCCGGGTTCAGCCGGTCGTAGACATAGGCATTCCAGGCGTCGAGATCCTGCGAGGCAGGCTGCGGGCGCTGGCGGTTGCCGTCGCCCTGATAGGTGAATTCGATGACGTCGCGCGGGCCGCAATAGGGGCAAGTGATCAGCATCTTATTTGGACCCTAATGCAGCCGAGGGGTGGCGCCCTGGCCTTTGTCGTCGATGACAAGGCCGCGATGGAAACGGTCGAGCGTGAAGGGCGCGTTGAAGTCGTGTGGCTCGTCCTTGGCGATGGTCCAGGCAAAGCACCAGCCGGAGGCCGGCGTCGCCTTGAAGCCGCCGTAGCACCAGCCGCAGTTGAGATACATGCCGGGCAACGGGCCGGTGGTGATGATCGGCGAACCGTCCATCGTCATGTCGCAGACGCCGGCCCAAGAGCGCAGCATGCGCACACGGGCAAGACCCGGGAACAGCGCCAGCATCTCGCTCATCACTTCGTCAACGATCGGCAGATTGCCGCGCTGGGCATAGCTGTTGTAGCCGTCGAGATCGCCGCCATAGACGAGGCCGCCCTTGTCGGACTGCGACATGTAGAAATGGCCCATGCCGAAGGTCAGCACCGTGTCGATGAAGGGTTTCAGCGATTCCGTCACGAAGGCCTGCAGCACATGGCTCTCGATCGGCATTTGGTCGATGCCGGCAAGCTGCATGACCCGCCCGGTGCTGCCGGCAACGGCCAGCGCCACCTTCTTGGCGCGGATCTCGCCGCGCGTCGTCGAGACGCCGGTGATGCGGTCGCCGTCGCGCAGGAAACCGGTGACCTCGCAGTTCTCGATAATGTCGACGCCGCGCCGGTCGGCGCCGCGCGCATAGCCCCAGGCGACGGCGTCGTGGCGGGCGGTGCCGGCGCGCGGCTGCATCAGCCCGCCGAAGATCGGGAAGCGCGCCGAGGCGGAAACGTCCAGCGCCGGCACCAGTCGCTTGATCTCGGCTACCGTCATCAGTTCGGCATCGACGCCGAGATGGCGCATGGCGTTGCCGCGGCGGGCATAGTCATCGAACTGGGCGGGGGTGTGCGCGAGGTTCAGGCAGCCGCGCTGCGAGAACATGACGTTGTAGTTGAGATCGTGCGAGAGGTTCTCCCACATCTTCATCGAGTGCTCGTAGAACCGCGTGTTGGACGGCAGGAGATAGTTGGAGCGGACCGCCGTGGTGTTGCGGCCGACATTGCCGGAGCCGAGCCAGCCCTTTTCCAGCACCGCGACATTGGTGATGCCGTGCTCCTTGGCGAGGTAGTAGGCCGTCGACAGCCCATGCCCGCCACCGCCGATGACAATGACGTCGTAGGACGCCTTCGGGTCCGGCTTGCGCCAGGCGGGCTTCCAGTCCTTGTTTCCGGTGAAAGCGTTCTTGAGGAGCGAAAAGGCGGAGTATTCGGCCATTCTTTTGGAGCCTGTCATGAGGTTCGGATGGGCCGCGCTGCAGCCATCCGTTTGTGCGATGCGGCAGACTATAGAGCAGGCCGCTGCCGCAAAGCCAAGATTGCGCCATCGCTTTTCGACTGGCCGACTCCGAAAGCGCGCCG
This sequence comes from Mesorhizobium sp. LjNodule214, assembly GCF_964252735.1. NCBI lineage: Bacteria > Pseudomonadati > Pseudomonadota > Alphaproteobacteria > Hyphomicrobiales > Phyllobacteriaceae > Mesorhizobium > Mesorhizobium sp. LjNodule214. Next base: position 410,271 of record NZ_CAXUPE020000002.1, on the reverse strand, counting down.
CCCGGGATGGCTTGCCCCATCATATCAGCGTCTTTATCAAGGATGGGTTTTCAGAACCGGCCTTTGCCGCGAGTCGCCAGACAACAGATGTTTTTTCGATTGCTCCGCCTGATCCTGATCCTTGCGCTTGTCGTCGCGGCGCCGCCGTCGTTCGACGCGATGGCGCAGGCGATCGGCCAGGGCGCGGCCGGTTTGATCACCGACCAGCAGAAGGCCATCCAGGACCTGACCGCCAAGACCGACGGTCTCGAGAAGAAAATACAGCAGGACGGCGAGGACGATGCCACGCTGGTGGAAATCCGGCTGCAGCTGGAGGAAATGTCTCGGGCGGCGCTGACCAGCGCGCTGGCTTTCCGTTCGCGCCTCACCGACATCAACAACCGGATCGAGACGCTGGGGCCGCCGCCGGCCGCGGGGCAGCCGCAAGAGCCCGACATCGTCACCGGCGAACGCCAGGCGCTGGCGTCGGAAAAGGCCGAGATCAATGCCGTCATCGCTTCCGCGCAGAACCTGTCGATCCGCATCAGTGGCCTGATCGACAAGATCGGCAACATGCGCAGCGAACTGTTCCGCAACCTTTTGACCAAACGCTATCAACTCTCCGACGCGCTGAGCCCGCAGGTCGTTTCCGACGCCCAGGACGAATACGCCAACTTTTACAGGGCCGTGTCGTCCTGGCTGGGCTTTGCCTTCAAGTTCAAGTTCAAGGCGATGCTTGCGGCGACCTTCATGGCGCTCGCGCTCGCAGTGGTGCTGCTGGTCGGCGGCCGCCGCCTGTTCGGGCACATCTTCGAAGCCGATGCGTCGGTCGAGGATCCTTCCTATCTCAGCCGGTTGTCGGTGGCGTTCTGGTCGACATTGTTGCCGACGTTGGCGGTCGGCGCCTTCCTCGCTTCGACGGTTTTCCTGTTCAACTATTACAATGTCCTGCGCGGCGATATCGGCGTCTTCCTAAACGCGCTGGCTGCCGTCATCGCGGTGGTGTTCTGCGTCAACCGGCTGACCAATGCGGCGCTGGAACCGCGGCTGCCGAACTGGCGCCTGATACCGGTCGAGACGGGTCCGGCGCGTTGGCTGGTGCGGCTGACGACAGCCATGGCGATTGTCATCGGCGTCAACAATTTCCTGTCGGTGGTCAACGACAAGATGGGCTCGCCGCTGTCGGTCACCATCGTCAGAAGTTTTGTCGCCACGATCATCTTCGGCGTCATCCTGATCCTGATGGCATTGCTGAAACCGTTCAAGGGGCGCGACGAAAGCTGGCGTCCCTGGCCGGTATGGCTGCGCTACACTGCCATTGCGCTCGGTCTTTTCACCATCGCGGCGGCGCTGTTCGGCTATATCGGCCTGGCCCTTTTCGTCGCGCTGCAGGTCGTCGTCACTGGCACCATATTGATCACCGCCTATATCGGCTTTCTTTCGGCGCGAGAGATCGGCGAGGAAGGCGGTTTCGCCGGCACCTCGATCGGGCGCTGGCTTTCAACCAATTCCAGCTATGAGGAAACCGCACTCGACCAGCTTGGCCTGGTCGTCAGCATAGCCATCAACCTGATGATCGTGCTGGTGTTCCTGCCGCTGATCCTTTTGATGTGGGGTTTCCAGCCCGGCGACATCCAGGCCTGGGCCTACAAGCTGGCGACCGGCGTCTCCATCGGTTCGGTGACCATCTCGTTCCTTGGTATCCTCAGCGGCATCGTCGTTTTCGTCATCGGCTATTTCCTGACGCGCTGGTTCCAGGGCTGGCTCGACGGCTCGGTGATGGCGCGCGGCCGGGTCGACACCGGCGTGCGCAACTCGATCCGGCTGGCGGTCGGTTATGCCGGCGTCGCACTAGCAGCTCTCGTCGGCGTCTCGGCGGCGGGCATCGACCTGTCCAACCTGGCGCTTGTTGCCGGCGCGCTTTCACTGGGTATCGGCTTCGGCTTGCAGAATGTCGTCTCCAATTTCGTTTCGGGCCTGATCCTGCTCGCCGAGCGGCCGTTCAAAGTCGGCGACTGGATCGTTGCCGGCGAAATCAGCGGCACCGTCAAGAAGATCAGCGTGCGCGCCACCGAGATCGAGACGTTCCAGCGGCAGTCGGTGATCCTGCCCAATTCGAACCTGATCAACAACGCGGTCGGCAACTGGACGCACCGCAACAAGCTCGGCCGCGTCGATATCAAGGTCGGCGTCGCCTATGGCAGCGACGTCAAGCGGGTGCACGCCCTCCTGCTCGACATTGCGCGCAGCCATCCGCTGGTGCTGAAGAATCCGGAGCCGTTCGTGCTGTTCACCAATTTCGGCGCGGCGGCGCTCGAATTCGAGATCCGGGTCTTTCTTGCCGATGTGCTCAACGGCGCCATCGTGCAGAACGACATCCGCTTCACGGTTCTCGATGCTTTCGACAGCGAGCATATCGAGATCCCCTCGACGCCGCGCGCCGAGGTCAAGAGGCACCAGGCGTGGCCGATCGACGACGACAAGACCGAGGCCGAGTTCGCCGAGCGCGAGGAGGCGGAAGCCGCAGCCGCGGCCGAGAGGGAACGCCTGGCGAAGTCGAGGCGCAAGAGCCGCAAGCCCGACCCGGATTAGGCCCATTGATCCCGGCCCGCGAGCCCGCCTTCTCGTGCCGCGAAACCAATTGCGGCATGAATGCGGCATTCAGTTGCGGTTCAGCTTGCAAGTCATATAAGCTCGCATGCAAAGGGCGAGAATGCCTTGCAAAATGCAACCAGAGGCGGTGTGGAAACACCGATATTGCAAAATGTGGAAGTCTGTCGTCGCCGCCATCGCTTTTCTTGCCGTGGACGGTTCGGCTTTCGCCGCCAGCGCGGTCAACAAGGACGCCGAGACCCGGACGCTGATCGTGACCGAGGGCGGCGGCAAGACGGAGCTGGCGCTGGCCGCCGGCGAAACCGTGGAATTCTGCCCGAACGGCTGTTTCGTCACCTTGCCGAATGGTGACCTCGAAGCCCTGACCGGCTCCGAAACGGTCGAGATCTCGGGCGGCGTCGCCCGCATCAAGTAAACTTGCGGTAGCAACTCTTGCGAAGGCCGGGTAGTGCCCGGCCTTTTATTGTTTCCGGTAGTACTTGTTTAACAATGACGCGGGAAATACCACCGCGCCGCTCGGCCACAACCGGGCGTTTTAACGATCGTTACGTCATCTCCCGCTATATCCGATGCGAAGACGCCGAAACATGGCGCGGGTGTATCTGCACATGACCTCATCCGGACCGGCATTCGGTGTCATGCGCTTCAGGCAGGGCAGGAAAAAATGGACGCGAGGTCGGACAGGAACGCGATCCCTCTTGCGGTCGATCTCGACGGCACGCTGATTGCAACGGACCTTTTGTGGGAAGGCCTGTTCACCCTTCTCAAGAAGAATCCGCTCTATATTTTCCTGGTGCCGTTCTGGCTGGCCGGCGGCCCGGCCCGGCTGAAACAGGCCATCGCCGACCGCATCGACATCGATCCGGCCTCGCTGCCCTACCGCGAGGTCCTACTCGAGCGGCTGCGCAAGGAGCATGGCGAAGGCCGCAAGATCGTGCTGGCGACAGGCACGCCGCGCAAATTCGCCGAGGCGATCGCCGCGCATCTCGGCATTTTCGATCGCGTGCTGGCGACCGACGGTCCGCACAATATGACGTCAGGCAGGAAGCGTGCCTCGCTTGTTGCCGCCTATGGCGATGGCGGTTTCGACTATGCCGGCAACAGCCGGCACGATGTCAGGGTGTTCGACGCCGCGCGCAGTGCGATCGTCGTGGCGCCCGACCGTCGCGCCGCGCGCTGGCAGGCCGCCCATGGCGCCGAGATGGTACCGACGCCGAAACCGACCCTCAAGACCTTCGTCAAGATGCTGCGCGTGCATCAGTGGCTGAAGAACGTGCTGATCGCGGTGCCGATGGTGCTGTCGCACGAATATTTCAACATCGACATGATCTGGGAATGCGCGGTGGCGTTCGTCTCGTTCTGCGCGGTGGCGTCCGCCATCTACATCCTCAACGATTTCTTCGACCTCGCGCTCGACCGCAGGCATCCGACCAAGCGCAACCGGCCTTTCGCCAGCGGCGCGCTGTCGATCCCGTTCGGCATGGGAGCGATCCTGGCGCTGCTCTCGATCGGCATCGCCGCGGGCCTTTTCCTGTCGCTCGAATTCCTTGGCGTGCTCGGCGGTTACATAGTCGTCACGACGGCCTACTCGCTGTCGTTCAAACGCATGCTTCTGGTCGACGTGCTGACGCTGGCCGGCCTCTATTCGATCCGTGTGCTGGCGGGTGCGGCGGCGACCGGCGTCGACGTCTCGTTCTGGCTGCTCGCCTTTTCGATCTTCTTCTTCCTGTCGCTGGCGCTGGTGAAGCGCTATGTCGAATTGCGCACCACCGCCATTCCGGTCGGCGAGCGCATCGCCGGCCGTGGCTACCGCACCGAAGATCAGGAGATCGTCGCCCAGGCCGGCATGGCCTCGGCCTTTTCCTCCGCCCTGGTGCTGGCGCTCTATATGGACAGCGTCTCGGTGCGCGAACTCTATCCGCATCCCTGGCTGGTCTGGCCGCTGGCGCCGATCGTGCTCTATCTCACCATGCGCGTCTGGATCCTCGCCCGCCGCAACGAAATGCATGACGATCCTGTCGTCTTCATCATCCGCGACTGGCGCAGCCAGATCGTGGTGCTGATTGGTGCGGCGCTGCTGGTCGCCGGAGGCTGGTAGGGATGGCGGCGGAGCGCTTCGGAAGTTTCGGCCGCGCCACGCCGCCGGCGCCGCGCGCAATTGCGGCTGATGAGGCCATCGCGCTGCTCAAGGGCCGCGCGGCGAAGAACGGCTCGCTGCTCGGCTATGGCAATGGCCGTTCCTATGGCGATTCCTGCCAGAACGAGACGGGCTCGGTTGTCGACATGCGGCCGCTGAACCGCATCCGCCCCTTCAATGCCGAGACCGGTGTTCTCGAAGCAGGCGCTGGCGTGCTCCTGTCCGATATCATCGCCCATGCCGCGCCCTACGGCTTCTTTCCGGCAGTGGTTCCCGGCACGCAGTTCGTCACGCTCGGCGGCGCCATTGCCAATGACGTTCATGGCAAGAACCATCATCGGCGCGGCACGTTCGGCTGCCATGTCGCTTCCTTCACGCTGCTGCGCTCCGACGGGCGCAGCTACCGCTGCTCGGACGCAAGCAATGCAAGGCTGTTCCAGGCGACGATCGGCGGCATGGGGCTGACCGGCCTGATCCTGTCGGCCTCGATCCGGCTGATGCGGGTGCCTTCGATCGACATCGTCGAGAAGGCGACGCCGTTTCGCGATCTCGGCGAATTCTTCGACCTGGCGGAAGCCGCCGACCAGGCCAATGAATATGCCGTCGCCTGGATCGACCAGCTTGCCGGCGGCCATGGCCGAGGGCGCGGCCTCTTGCTCACCGGCAACCATGCCGAGCATGGCTCCCACAAGGCTTCTCGCGCCGGCGGACGCCTTTCGGCGCCGTTGCAGCCGCCGTTCAATGTCCTCAACCGGCCATTCCTGACCGCCTTCAACACCGCCTATCGCTGGAAAAAGGGCCGCTCGCCGGCGCCGCGCCAGGTCGGCTACCAGGGCTTTTTCTTTCCGCTCGACGGCGTCGGAGACTGGAACCGGCTCTATGGTCCGAAAGGGCTGTTCCAGCATCAGAGCGTGGTGCCGGAAGACGTTGCCCGCCAAGCCGTGCCGGCGCTGCTGGAGGCAGCGAGACTGGCCGGGCAGGGATCGTTCCTCACCGTGCTAAAGCGCTTCGGCGCTGTCCGATCGCCTGCGCTGCTTTCGTTCCCTCGACCGGGTTATACGCTGACGCTGGATTTCCCCAACCGGGGTGAAAAGACGCTGAATCTGCTCAGGGAACTCGACCGTATCACCATCGAGGCGGGCGGCGCGGTCAATCCTTACAAGGATGCCCGGATGGGCGCCGAGACCTTCGCGGCGTCGTTCCCGGAATGGCAGCGGCTGGAAGCGCTCCGCGACCCTGCCTTCATGTCCGATTTCTGGGCGCGGACGGCGAAGAAACTGGATGTGCGGCGAGGAACGGTCGAGGCGGCGGAATAGATAGAACGTCAATAAATCTTGGTAAATGAAACGTAAATACCAAGATTTACTCAAAACTTTCTCGCGACTTCACGAAATCTTTGCAGGTTTGTAATAGGACCGCTGCAGGGCGGGTGGCAACCATGAAATACATCGTCTTCATTCTCTTTACGGTCATGACCAATGCCGCGGCGCAGCTGATGCTGAAGCAAGGCATGATGTCGCTCGGGCCGATTTCGTTCGAAGGCACCAATCCGCTTTTGAAGCTGCTGCAGATCGTCTTCAGCCCCTGGGTGTTCTTTGGGCTGTGCACCTTCGTCATCTCGATGGCCTCGCACCTCTATGTGCTGTCCAAGGTCGAGCTCAGCTTCGCCTATCCGTTCCTCAGCCTTGCCTATGTCGCGGTCGCGATCTTCGCCTATTTCGTCTTCCGCGAAGACCTCAATGGCTGGCGCATTGCCGGCATCGCCTGCATCTGCGTCGGCACGGTGCTGATCGCGCAGAGTGGGCGCGGGCATGAGGAGGAAACGGCTTCCCTTTCGTCCGAAAAGATCCAAGCAAACGAGATCGTTCGATGAGACATGTGATTTTCGGCGGCGACGGTTTCGTCGGCCGTCATCTTGCTCCCAAGCTCGTGGCCGACGGCGAGGAGGTGGTCGTCGCCGACATCGTCAAGAGCGACCTGCCGCACTACCGCTTGGTCCGTTTCGTCAAATGCGACGTCACCGATCCGGCCTCGGTTGCCGCGGTCGGCCTCAAGGGCGACGACATGGTCTACAACCTTTCGGCGAAAATGCTGTCGCCGATCCAGGTGCGCGCCAAGCGCCACGATTTCTTCTTTCCGGTGAATTTCCACGGCACCGAGCACATCATGCAGGCCATGGACAAGGCCGGCGCCGCAAAGCTGGTCCACTACACGACCGACATGATTTACGGCCATACGGTGACGATGCCGATGACCGAGGAGCACCCGGTCGCGCCGCTCGGTGAATATGGCTGGTCGAAGCAGAAGACCGAGGAACTGGCGGCCGAATGGCGCAAGCGCGGCATGTCGATCTCGCTGTTCAGGCCGCGCCTGATCATCGGCCCCGGCCGACTTGGCATCCTCGAAAAACTGTTCAAGCTGATCGACTGGAATTTTCCGGTGCCGATGATCGGCTCGGGCAGGAACCCCTATCAGTTCATCTCGGTGTTCGATTGCGCCGAAGCCGCGCGCGCCGCCTGGAAGGCCGGCGTGCCGAACGAGGCCTATAATCTGGGTTCGCTCAACCCGCCGCCGGTGAAGAAATTGCTCGGCGACCTGATCAAGCATGCCGGGTCGAAATCGCTGCTGATCCCGACACCGGGCTGGGCCGTCAAGCGCACGCTAGACCTGCTCGACCTCATGAACCTGCCGATCATGGATCCTGAACAGTACCTCATCGCCGACGAGGAGTGCGTGCTCGACGTGTCAAAGGCCGGGCGCCAGCTCGGCTGGGTGCCGCAATATCGCGACGAGGACATGCTGATCGCCGCCTACAGCGAATACCGCGCCAAGAAGGACGGCCACGCCGTCGCCGCCAGCCATGTGCCCGCCGAATAACGGGCTCCGCCGAACAGAGGATTTTTGAGATGACCGTCATGGCCAAACCCGAGCACACGAACGCGCGCACAATGGTCGCCGCGCCATCGCTGTCGCCCGCCACCATCGCCAAGCCCGACCTGATCAGCGTCGAGCAGGCGAAGACGATGGACGTGGCGCGGATGACAGACCTGTTCAAGGCGCATCTCAATCCGGGCCAGCTGCATTTCATGAAGCTGCTCGGCTTCCACAAGATCAAGATCGAGCGTGCCGAAGGCATGTTCTACATCGACCAGAACGGCCGAAAGATCCTCGATTTCTTCGGCGGCTTCGGCTCCCTGGCCTTTGGCCACAACCACCCGCGCATCCTCGAAGCGCGCCGCAAATTCCAGGAGGAAAAGCGCCAGGAAATCGCCATCGCCTTCATGTCGCAATATGCGGCGGCACTGGCGCACAACATCGCCAAATGCTCGCCCGGCGACCTCGACATGGTGTTCCTCGGATCGTCCGGCTCGGAAGCGATGGAAGCGGCGGTAAAGCTCGCCGAGCGCGCCGCCGGGCCGAAGCGGCCGAAGGTCGTCTATGCCGAGAATTCCTTCCACGGCAAGACCAAGGGCGTGCTGGGCATCACCGACGGCCAGCTCTACCGCGCCGAGTTCAAGATGGCGGACAACACGGTCCGCATCCCCTTTGCCGACATCGAGGCGGTCGAGCGTGCCTTCCGCAGCGATCCCGAGATCGGCGTCGTCGTGCTCGAGACCATCCAGGGCGGCGGCGGCATCATCCAGGCGCCGGCCGAATACTGGCAGAAGCTGCGAGCGCTGTGCGACCAGTATGGCGTGCTGTGGGTCGCCGACGAGGTCCAGTGCGGCTATGGCCGTTCGGGGCGCTTCTATGCCTTCGAGCACTACGGCGTCATTCCCGACGTGACGGCGCTGGCCAAGTCGCTCGGCGGCGGCAAGGCGGCGGTCGGCGCCATGATCGCCCGGCGCGAGATCTACATGAAGGCCTATGGCACGCCCAAGACGGCGATGATCCATGCCATGGCCACCTTCGGTGGCATGGGCGAGGCCTGCGTCACCTCGATCGAGGCGCTCAACGTGCTCTATGACGAGGGGCTGATCGATAATGCCGCCGCCACCGGCGATTATCTGCTGCAGCGGCTGCAGGCGCTGAAGGAGAAATATCCGAAGATGATCAAGGACGTGCGCGGCAAGGGCCTGATGGTCGGGCTCGAGTTCCACGACTTCTCGCAGACCTTGCCGATGGTGCTGCGGCCTGTGGTCAGCGTGCTCGACGACAAGCTGAAGGGTTCGCTGTCCGGCTTCGTCGGTGCGCTGCTGCTGCGTGACTATGACGTGCTCGTCGCCTTCACCGAATACAACCGCAACGTCATCCGTCTCGAGCCACCGCTGATCTGCCAGCGCGAGCATGTCGATCGTTTCGTCGATGCCTTCGACAGCCTGCTGTCGCGCGGCATCGTGTCGATCGTCAAGGATTTCGTCAAAAGCCAGGTTCGCTGAGTTCGACAATGCTGACCAAGTCGCCCGTTCCGAACAACCCGCTCGACCGGCTCACCGAAGCCGGTCTGGCGTGGGGCGAGGGGACCTATGCACGGTTCGCAGCACGCATCGGGGCCGTTGCCTTTTCGCTTTACATCCTGCTGACGGCGATGATGGCGTGGATCATGCCCGACGCCAACTGGGACATGCTGCCCTATCTGGCGATCGCCGAGGAAGGCAACTATCCCGACCCGCAGGCCTTGCACGACTATGCCTACAGCACGGTCAAAGCCGGCGTCTCGGCGGCCGACTACAAGATGCTGATCGATGATGGCGGCGGCTACCGCAGCCACATGGCGGAGAACGCCGCCGATTTCCATTCGCTGCTCGGCATGTACCGGATCAAGTTCCTCTATGCCGAAATCCTGTCGACCATGAGCTCGGTCATGTCGCCGGTAGAGGCGATGCGGGTGCTACAGGTATTCTCGGTGCTGTTGTTTGGCACTGTTGCGCTGCTCTGGTTGCGCTCTGAACGCGCGCTGGCACTGGCGCCGGTCGTCGGCGCGGTGCTGATCATGGCCGAATTCGGCGATGCGGCGCGGGCATCGACGCCGGACCTGCTGTGCTCGGCGCTGTTCCTCGGCGGGCTGCTTGCCTATGTGCGGGGACGCGAGGCGGCAACCGCAATCCTGCTTTTCCTCGCCTTCATGGCGCGGCCGGACAATATTGTTTTCCTTGCCATTTTCGCCGTGCTGCTGGTGGTCTTCCAGCAGAGGGCGTGGGGCGCGCTGGCCGGCTTTGCCGTCTCCTTCGTCGCCTATTTCGCCATCTCGCACTGGGCTCATCATCCCGGCTGGTGGCCGCATCTGTGGTTCTCCAGCATAGAGCAGCACTACAATATGGACGGTTTCGAGCCGCCATTTTCGCTCGCCGCCTATCTCAAGGCGTTCGCCGCCTCACTGCTTCGCGCCGTCGACATGAACAGCTGGGTTGGCGTCTCGGTGCTGGCCCTGGCCGGATGGTATGGGCTGGGCCGTGCCGGTTTCCGGCTCGACCGTCGCGCCGGCATCCTGTTCGCGGCACTGGTGCTCGGCGTGCTGGCGAAGTTCGCGGTCTTCCCGATCCACGACACGCGTATCTATTTCCCCAATCTGCTGCCGCCTTACCTGCTGCTGGCCGGCCCGCTGATGGCGTTGTGGGCATCGGCGAGTCCTCGCAGTGCCGCACTCCACGCAATTCCCGGAGACAAGCCATAGGTTCGATGTCCAGCCTGGACAGTACGCTTTGTCGCTCGGCTTGTCCGCTGGGCTTCTCGATCGCGGACCGTCGCTGCGCGGCACGAAGTTCCTGGCCACGGCGGCGCTGAAGGCGCGCTTCTGAGGCGGCAGACCGTTCCAGACGGTCAATGTCGGCGCCTGCAAAGCCTCTGACAGCGAGCTTGTGGGCAGGGTCGCGCCGTACCTGCGGCGTGTCGCAAACAGGCGGTAGCTCAACCGCCGTCCTCTGCATATTGTGCGCCAATCGAACGGGCGCCGGCGCGCCCGCATGTCATCTTGGAGTCGCGGGCAATGGCAGGGTTTCCGGAAAAGGCGAAGGTCGTCATCGTCGGGCTGGGCGGGATCGTGGGCGCATCGGTGGCCCATCACCTGATCGAGCGCGGCTGGACCGATATTGTCGGCATCGACAAATCCGGCATCCCGACCGACATCGGCTCGACGGCGCACGCCTCCGACTTCTGCTACACGACCAGCCATGACTTCCTGTCCTGCTGGACGACGCTCTACTCGATCGATTTCTACGAGAAGATGGGCCACTACGCCCGCATCGGCGGTCTCGAGGTCGCGCGCGTCGGTGACGACGGCCGCATGGCCGAGATCAAGCGCAAGATCGCTTCGGCCAAGGCCTTCGGTACCCGCGCCCGGCTGATCGAGCCGGCCGAGATCAAGCAGAAGTTCCCGCTGATCGAAGAAGAGATGGTGCAGGGCGGCCTGTGGGACCCCGATGCCGGCCTGGTCATCCCGCGCTCGCAGACGGTGGCCGGCAAGCTAGTCGACCAGGCGGAAGCGTCCGGCAAGCTCAAGGCGTTCGCCAACACCTCGGCCAGGTCGCTCATCGTCGAGAATGGCCGCATCAAGGGCGTGGTGACCGACCGCGGCACGATCATGGCCGACTATGTCGTCGTCTGCACCGGCATATGGGGCCGGCTGACCGCCGAAATGGTGGGCGAGGACTTGCCGGTGATGCCGATCGACCATCCGCTGACCTTCTTCGGCCCGTACACGGAATTTGCCGGCACCGGCAAGGAGATCGGCTGGCCGCTGCTGCGCGACCAAGGCAATTCGGCCTATATGCGCGACACCGGCGACCCCAAGACCGCCGAAGGCGGACAGATCGAGTGGGGCTACTACGAAGAGACCAATCCGCGCCTTTGCCATCCGCGCGACCTGCTGGAGAAGGACCAGGCGCGGCTGTCGCCCTCGCAGCGTGACCTCGACATGGAGCAGATCCTGGCGCCGCTCGAACGCGCCATGGAGCTGACGCCGATCCTTGGCGAACTCGGCTACAATGAAAGCCATTCCTTCAACGGCCTGTTGCAGGTGACGACCGATGGCGGCCCGTCGATGGGCGAGAGTCAGAAGGTGAGGGGCCTCTGGTATGCCGTCGCCATCTGGGTCAAGGACGGCCCGGGCATGGGCAAGCTGATCGCCGACTGGATGACCGACGGCCGCACCGCGATCGACCACCACGCCATCGACTATTCGCGCTTCTATCCGCACCAGACGACAGAGCAGTTCATCTGGGACCGCTGCACCGAGACGGCGATGAAGGTCTACAATCCGGCGGTGCATCCGCGCGAACCCTTCTCCAAGGCCCGCAACATCCGCCGCTCGCCGTTCTGGGAGCGCGAGAAGGAACTCGGCGGCTACTTCATGGAGCTCGGCGGCTGGGAGCGCGCGCACGGCTATGCCGCCAACGAGCATCTTCTGGAGAAGTATGGCAACCGCGTTCCGGTGCGCCAGGACGAGTGGGACAACCGCCATTTCTGGCGCGTCTCCAATGCCGAGCATCTCGCCATGAGCGAGGATTGCGGCATCGTCAACCTGTCGCATTTCTCCATGTACGACGTCGAAGGTCCGGACCATGTCGCGCTGCTTGAGTGGCTGTGCGCGGCCAAGGTCGGCGGCGACAACAACATCGGCAAAGGTATCTATACCCACTTCCTCGACGAGGAGGGCATGGTGCGGGCCGACTTCACGGTGATCCGCATGGCCGACCGCTGCCGAGTGATCGACGGCGCCGACGCCGGGCCGCGCGACTTCCAGTACATGCGCCGCACCGCGCAGGATAAGGGCTTTGATGTCACCATCACCGACGTGACGGAAAAATTCGTCACCATCGGCATCTGGGGCCCGAACGCGCGGGCGACCCTGCAGAAGGTGGTCGAGAATCCGGACGGGCTCTCGATCGAAAATTTCCCATTCGCCGCGATCAAGCCGGTTAAAATCGGGGGCAAGGACGTCACCGCCTTCCGCATCTCCTATGTCGGCGAGCAGGGCTGGGAGTTGCATATGCGCTACGAGGACGGGCTCGCCGTCTGGGACGCGCTGCGCTCGACCGGCGTCATGCCCTTCGGCGTCGAGACCTACGCCAACACCCGCCGCATGGAAAAGAGCCTGCGGCTGCAGAACGCCGATCTTCTGACCGAGTACAATCTGCTGGAAGCCGATCTCGCGCGCCCGAAGGTCAAGGAGAATGATTTCAGCGGCAAAGCCAAGCATGTGGAGTATCGTGCCCGCGCGCATCAGCCGGCCATGCTGTGCACGCTGGTGATGACGGATAATACCGATTCCAGGGGCGTTGCCCGCTATCCCGTGGGGACCCTGCCGGTGATGGATCCGGACACAGGCGAGACGCTCGTCGACGAGCTGGGCCGCCGGTCCTTCACCACATCGATCGCCTATGGCCCGACGATCGGCAAGAACATCGCGCTCGCCTATTTGCCATGGACGTTTTGCCAGGAAGGTCGCAAGCTCAAAGTCGAGTATTTCGGCGAGACCTATCCGGTCGAGGTCGCTTCCGTCGGCTACAAGCCGCTCTACGACCCGGAGAACCTCAAGCCGCGCAACTAGTTTCTTAGAGTTCCGGCAAAGTTTCCAAATACAAAAGGTCCGGCAGAAGCCGGGCCTTTTTGCTTTGTTCAGGAGCGATTCTCGCCTACCGTTGCCTTGGGGGAGGACGGCAATTGCGTCTCTTGAGCTGGGACAAGAAGAATGATGCGCTGGTGTTTTGGCTGCGCGGCGACATACCTGTTCGCATCTCCTGGACCTTTGCGATTCCTGTTGTTTTGCCTTTCGTCTATGAGTGGCGGACAAGCCCGCTGGAAGCGGTCACTCATACGCTCATTTTCGGAGCGCTGTTGTTTCTGTCGGTGTTCCTGCATGAGCTTGCGCATATGTGGGCCGCGCGTCGGCTAGGCATAGGGACCGAGCGGATAGAGTTGTATCTGTTCGGCGGGCTGACACATTTCAAATCCACCCGGTCCGTGAAACCGCAGCCCTATATGTGGGCGCGGATCGCATTCGCAGGTCCTCTGACAAACTTCATATTGGCAGTGACGTTTGCTGCATGCTGCTATCTGGCCTTTGGGTCTTTCCGCCCGCTTGCTTCGGATCAGCCCGTTGGTTGGCTGGCTTTAAACCCGATCAGTCCTCTGGCATGGACATTTTGGCTCGGCGCGCTGTTGAACCTCGTCCTTGCCGTGCTCAACATTCTGCCGGCTTTTCCGTTGGATGGCGGCACGATCGCCAGGGACTTGCTTTTGCCTCGCTTCGGCGTGCGTCGGGCGGCGCAGATCGTCGGCATCTCCGGCATGGTACTGTCGGTTCTTCGCTTCGCCATAATCCTGCCAGCGGCAGCCGCCGGTGTTCTGTTGTGGTTTCCCCCGTCATTCAAACCGAACTGGACAGCTGTTCGCGGCCAAGTCGGGAAGAGGCGCATCGTGCGTTCGTCTGCCAAGGCTGGCGAAGCCAAACCGGACGAGGCCGAGCCTGTCGATTGGAGGGGTAAGGGCGGCTGGCCAGTCAACAAACGATGATCAGCGGAAGTGCGTGGTCGCAAAAGCCCGATCCGTTGTCGGGCTTTTTGCTTTGTTGATGGGCGATTCTCGCTTACCGTTGCGTCATGTCCGCTTCTGGCCATGCAGGATATTTGCTTTCGAGCGCCGCCGCATTGGCGCTGTTGCTTGGCCTGACCTCGCGAACCCTCGCCGCGGAACTCGTCGACATCGAGCTGGTGCTGGCCGTCGATGTTTCGCTGTCGATGTCGCCGGACGAACTCGAAATCCAGCGCCACGGCTATTCGGCGGCGTTGACGCATGACAGCGTTCTGAAGGCCATTGCCGACGGCGCCCATGGCAAGATCGCCGTCACCTATGTCGAATGGGCCGGCGCCACCTGGCAGCAGGTCGTCGTGCCATGGACGGTGATCGCCAGTCGTGCCGACGCCGAGCGGGTGGCCGCGCAGCTTTCCGCTCATCCGCCGGGCAGCGCCCGGCGCACATCGATTTCCGGCGCGCTGCAGTTCGGCAGCGACCTTTTCGCCGAAAGCGGCTTCCAGGGCGCCAAGCGCGTCATCGACATTTCCGGTGACGGTCCCAACAACCAGGGCGCACCGGTCAATTTCATCCGCGACCAGGTGGTCAGGCAAGGCATCACCATCAACGGGCTGCCGCTGATGACGCGAGGCGGTTTCAGCGGTGCCTATGACGTCAACAATCTCGATCGCTATTACAGCGATTGTGTCATCGGCGGCCCCGGCGCCTTCATGATTCCGGTCAATGACTGGACGCAGTTTCCCGAAGCGATCCGCCGCAAGCTGGTGCTGGAACTTGCCGGCCCGGCCTCGCCGCAATGGGCGGCGGAAGAAGCTGATCATCCGCCTGTTGTCTTGGCGCAGGACATACCAGTCGCGGATTGCCAGGTGGGTGAGAAAATGTGGCGCGATCGCAGCTGGATGTTCGACGCCCGATAGCGCGCAGAGCGGACACGCTCAATCTGGGCAATTTCCTTTCTTGGCTGATGCTTTGGGTTGCCTGTTTGGCCTGCGCAATGGCAAACTCGCATGCGCCGGGCGAGATCAGGCCGCTGGCGGCAAATGCGGTTTGAGGAGAAGAATGCTTATGAAGAAGCTTGTCATCCTGACGGCTATTGCCTCGGTGCTTTGTGCCGGCACTGCCAGCGCCCAATATGAGGGTGAGACCGGCTGCGTCATGTTCGAGCATGCAAATTTTCGCGGCCGCGCGATTGAGATGGGGTCCAACGACTCGGTGAGTTTTCGCGGCGGCCAGTTTTGGAACGACCGCGTATCGTCGGCGATCGTGCGCCGCGGCTGCACGCTTGTCGCCTATGAGGATTCGAGGATGGGGGGCCAGTCGATCGAGCTCAATCGCAGGGTCCGTAATTTCGGCAACAGCGGCTGGAACGACACCATCTCGTCCGCCGAGTGTTATTGCGAGGAGCGGTACTGAGCCGGGCCGCCTCAAGGGCGAACCCGGCAATGGTCTGACAGGGTAGAGCGGTTCATCGTTTCACGGAAACGCTCAACCGCTCTATCTGTTTGTTTGACGCAATTCCGGACGGAAAACCGCTTCACACTTTTCCTGGAATTGCTTAGGCCGCCAGTAGCTGCTTGCGGTCGACGCGCTCCTGCTGTGGCGAGCGGGCATAGAGCTCGCGGTAGCATTTGGAGAAGTGCGATGCCGAGACGAAGCCGCAGGCGACCGCGACTTCGACCACCGGCAGCGACGACTGGATCAAAAGGTGGCGGGCGCGGTCGAGCCGGATCTCCAGATAGTAGCGGGCAGGCGAACGGCCCATCTCGGTGCGGAACAGGCGCTCGATCTGCCGGCGCGACAGGTCGACATGGTCGGCGATCTCGATCAGCGACAGCGGCTCGGACAGGTTTGCTTCCATCAGTTCGATGATGGTCAGCACCTTGGAGTTCTGCACGCCGAGGCGGGCGCGCAGCGGCAGGCGCTGGCGATCAGTCGGGCTGCGCACGCGGTCGGTCAGCACCTGCTCGCACACCCGGTTGACGAGACTTTCGTCGAAATCGTCGCCGATCAGCTTCAGCATCATGTCGAGGGCGGCGGTGCCGCCGGCACAGGTGTAGATGTTCTGGTCGATCTCGAACAGGTCGGCAAACACATTGGCCTTGGGGAAGGCCTCGGAAAAGCCGGGCAGGTTCTCCCAATGGATGGCGCAGCGCTTGTTCGACAGCAGGCCGGCGGCGGCCAGGATGTGCGCGCCGGTGCAGAGCCCACCGACGGCGACGCCGCGATTGTATTCCTCGCGCAGCCACGCAAAGGCCGACTTGTTCTGATAGCGCTCGACGTTGACGCCGCTGCAGACGATCGCCATGTTCGGCCGATCCGGCCCAGCCATCTTCTTGCGCTCTTCCTCGAGCGAGGTGTTGACCGCGCATTCGACGCCGTTCGAGGCGCGCACCGGCTTGCCGTCGATGCTGGCGAGACGCCAGCGATAGGCTTCGTAGCCGAGCATCCGGTTGGCCGACCGCAACGGGTCGAGCGCCGTCGCAAAGGCGATCATGGTGAAATCGGGGACAAGGAAGAATACAAACGATCTTCTGATCGGATGCTTTACGGCATTCACGGGAAACCTCGCGCGGCCATGACGCGAACAGGATGTCGCGAACAGCATAGCGTCATCAGGAAAAACCATTCCTGTCAATCGGGTAGAGGGCTTTGCGGCAACTAAATTTGCGACATGGGTCGCAAATGGGCAATTGTCTTACGCGACGGGCAGGCCGCGCCAGCGGATCGGGCAATTGCCGAACCGACTGGACGAAATAGAACGCCGCCCCGGCAGAACCGAAGCGGCGTCAAACTCGAAGCAGCGGCAGGGAGCGCTGCATTTGAAGTCGGTATCTCAGGCGACGAAGCCGAGGCGCGCCGCATTCATGGCGCCGGTCTGGCCAGGCATGGTCTTGGCAAGGCGCTGGCGCTCGAGAGCGGTCGTCAGGTTCATCTCGCGACGGGCGAAGAGGCGGGCAAAAAGCTTCATGTTCATCTCCATTCGGTTGCTCAGACGGGTCGCCTTCGCTTGATGGAGTGGGGCAGCTCGTTTGCTGGCGCTTATATAGGCTTGTGTGAGCAAAAACTAAATCGCAAATGCGAAGCACTTGATATGAAAAGCGACGCGGGTTGCGACATTGTTGGGCAAGCTGCCCAGAATTTACGATTATTTACAGTGCGTTAATTCGAAAAATGGGCTGCTATGCAAGTGCCTCATATGCGTCATGCAGCGGCGGCATGGCTGCAGAAATCATTTGAACGCAAATAAAAAGGCCTGCCGGGTCTGGGCGGCAGGCCTTCAGACTTTGATACACACGATTTACTTCGCTCCAGCCCAGGATCCAACGCCGCTGCGTGCACCGGTCCTGGTGTCGGCGGCTTCGGGCCAGCCGATGTCCTTCTGCAGTTCGATCGGCAGCGAGCGGATGGCGCGTTCGGTCTGGTAGCGGGTGCGGGCTGCGCTGAATTCGGTCGCGAGGCGACCAATGGACGACAGGATGGACATTTTCATTCTCCTTCGTGTTGGGGCCGGAGCGGGCCGGCATGTTTCAACTTCATTTCATGTCGATTGCAGGTCTGCGTGGTGGTCGTTTCGTGACCGCTTTCGATGCCTGCTGCTTCGATGGAGTTGACTATCCTCCCAAAGTGATGTTCAATCAAACGAAATGGAATGATCGTTCACATCAGAAAAATTGAAGGTCGATCCCGATGAACGCCCCACTCAATCATCCACTGCCGCTGCTCGATCTCGATGTCCTGCGCACGTTCGTGGCCATTGCCGAGACCGGCAGCTTCACCACGGCCGCCAATGCGGTGTTCCGCACGCCGTCGGCCGTCTCCATGCAGATCAAGAAGCTCGAAGACATTCTCGGCCGCTCCGTATTCGCGCGCGACGCGCGTTCGGTGACGCTGACCACGGATGGCGAGATACTGCTCGGCTATGCCCGCCGGCTGCTGTCGATCAACCGCGAGGTGGTGTCGAAGTTCATCATCCCAGACATTGTCGGCGTGGTGCGGCTAGGCTCGCCGGACGATTATGGCGAGCGCGTGCTGCCGCATGTGCTTAAGCGTTTCGCGCAGTCGCATCCGTCGATCGCGGTCGACGTCACCATCGACCAGAGCGTCAATCTGCGCCGGCGCATGGACGACCGTGCGCTCGACATCACGCTGCTCACCAACTCCTACAAGACCAGCGCACTCGGCGCCGAGGTCCTGCTCACCGAGCCGATCGTCTGGGCCGGCGCCAAGGGCGGCTGCGCGCATCTGCGCGAACCACTGCCGGTTTCGTTGTGGGAAGAGGGCTGTGCCTGGCGGGCAGGGGCGCTCGAGGCGCTCGGCCGCGAGGGCCGCAACTATCGCATCGCCTATATGAGCGCGCACACGGCCGGCCAGCGCGCCGCCATCATGTCCGACCTGGCGGTGGCGCCGCTGCCGAAATCCTTCCTCGGCAACGACATGGTCGAGCTTTGCCCGAAGGACGGCATGCCCGATATCGGCACCTACAATCTCGCCATGGTGGTGGCGCCGGATGCCAGCGCGCCGGTGAAGGCCGTCGCCGACCACATCCGTGCGACTTTCGAAGTGTTCAGGGAAACCGGCAAGTTCTGAATTTTGCGCTGCTATGAAAAAGCCCGCCTCGGCTCGATCGGGGCGGGCTTTTTGTCAAAATGGTAACCTGGACGACGCGGTTGGCCCGTGATGGTCAGGTCGCGGCCTGACCCTGCAGCGACCATTGCCCGGCTTTCGCCCGCCGTGTCCTGGCCTCGCCGGCCAAAAACTTCACGATACTGTCCCTGGCGCGCCGCGCTTCGGGCATCTCGATCAGCGGCCAGACGTGGAACATGCCTTCCTCGTAGACGACTTCGACCTCGACGCCGGCGGCACGCGCCTTCTCGGCGAAGATCAAATTGTCGGGGCTGAGCAGGTCGTGCGAGCCGGTCAGGAGCAGCGTTTTCGGCAAGACCGAGAGGTCGCCGTAGAGCGGGCTGATGTGCCAGTCGCTGCGGTCGATGCCGGCGCTGTAGAGCCGGACTGCCTCCATCCCGCCCGAAATGCCGAGCCAGGGATCATTGTGCTCGGCCTCGAACACTTCGGGGTTGGAGAGCGACATGTCGAGCCCGGGCGAGATCAGCACGTGGCGCGAGGGCAGGGGAAGGCCCTCTTCTGCGGCCATCATGGTCAGCACAACGGCCATGTTGCCGCCGGCAGAATCGCCCATGAAGACGATGTCCTCGACGTTGGTCTCGTCCAGCATCCGCCGGTAAACGTCGCCGACCATGCCGAACATGGCGTGGAAATCGTGCTCGGGTGCGATGGGGTAGATCGGCACGGTAATGCCAAAACCAAGCCGCTCAGCCATCTCGGCGATCAGCCCCCAGTGATAGGAGGTGATCTGGAAGACATAGGCGCCGCCATGCAGATAGAGGATCCGCTTGTGCTCGCCAGCCTTGGGCGCGATGTCATAGACGGGGAAGCCGTTGACGCTGCGCTCGGCAATGTCGAAGCGGTGGTGCAGCGATGCCGGCGGATGGTGGTCCTCGGTCTTGCGCGCGTAAGCGATCCAGCGCTGCAGGTTTTCCGGGCTGGAAAAAGCCTTTTTGCGGCTATGCCTGAGGACAAAGGAAACGACGTGGCTTTTAAAACTGGGCATGCGGATACACGGACTTCGGCCGGAGCCGACTAAGAGAAATCCCCCACTCATCCGAAGATCGTCTCTGCGCGAAAAATGTCAAGATTTGCGCCGGAACAACACGGTGGTGTGATCCAGTCCGCGGCAACACTCAGCGCCGCGGCAGCAGCGCCGCGCGCAGCTTGTTGATGCTGGCCGCCGAGGCCGCGGAACGGCCCCGGCGGGTGCCGAGCAATTTGCATTTGTCGGCGAAGGTCATCAGCGCGCCGAACCCAGGAGCAGAGCCGAAAGGGTGGCCTGCGCGTCATTGCGCGGCGAGATCGGCCAGCCGATGTCCTTCTGGATTTCGGGCGGCAGGCTGTTCAGTGCCCGGACCGACTTGCTCCTGCTGTGTGCATGCTTGATGGCTGCGCCATAGCGGCCGAGGCTTTCGAACATCGACATCTTCATCTCCCCTGGAGCGTTGCGGCGGCTGAAAGACATTTCCTGCCTGCCGTTCGATGCCGGTTGTATGCCCCGTGCGTGTATCTGGTGGATTTCACGAAAATGGCGGTTTGTTTCAGCTCGAGCTGATCCGGAAACATTCGCATGCAACTGAAATTGAACGGACCTGCCAGCTTAAGGCAGACGGCTTATTCCCGCCCGCGCCGTGCAGCGTGGCCTTCGCGCGAACGCCGGCGCGGCGTGGCGTCGCCGGCAACCCCGTCTTCGCTCACCGTCTTGCGCGGTGGCAGCTTGACCGCCGCCGACAGCTTCGGGAACGGGTCGACCTTGTTCGGCAGCGCCATCGCGTAGACGAAATGCTCCTGGAATTTCGGCTCCAGCGCGGTCTCGATCTTCTCGATGCGGCTCACCGTTTCCTCGATCTCGCGGCGGTAGCCGCGGTTGAGCAGCGCCATGCGGGCGCCGGCGCCGGCGGCATTGCCGACGGCCGAAACCTTGTCGAGGTCGCAGTCGGGGATCAGGCCCAGCACCATGGCGTATTTCGGATCGATGAACGAGCCGAAGGCGCCAGCGAAATGGATGCGGTCGACATGGTCGGCGTTCTGCTTTTCCATCAAAAGCTTGGTGCCGGCATAGAGCGCGGCCTTGGCAAGCTGGATGGCGCGCACGTCGGTCTGGGTGATGGTGATCTTGGGTTCGCCTTCCTTCAGCACGAAGGAGAAGGTGCGGCCATTGGCGACCACGCGCGGCGAGCGCGCACCCAGCGACCCGTCGACGACGCCATCCTCGGAGATGATGCCGGCGAGATACATCTCGGCCACCACTTCGATGATGCCGGAGCCGCAGATGCCGGTGACACCGGTCGCCTGCACGCTGTCGAGGAAGCCGGGTTCGTCGGACCACAGCTCCGAGCCGATGACGCGGTATTTCGGTTCCAGCGTTTCGGGATCGATGCGCACGCGCTCGATGGCGCCGGGGGCTGCGCGCTGGCCACCGGAGATTTCGGCGCCCTCGAAGGCGGGGCCGGTGGGCGAGGAGGCCGCCACCACGCGTGTCTTGTTGCCGAGCACGATCTCGGCATTGGTGCCGACATCGACGATCAGCATCATCTCGTCCTGGCGGTGCGGGCCTTCCGACAGCGTGACGGCCGCCGCATCGGCGCCGACATGGCCGGCGATGCAGGGCAGCATATAGAGACGCGCGCCCTGATTGAGCTTCAGGCCGATGTCCGACGCCTTGATGCGCACCGCGCCCGAGACGGCGAGTGCGAAGGGCGCGCCGCCGAGCTCGGTCGGGTCGATGCCGAGGAACAGATGGTGCATGATCGGATTGCCGACGA
This sequence comes from Mesorhizobium sp. LjNodule214, assembly GCF_964252735.1. Taxonomy (NCBI): domain Bacteria; kingdom Pseudomonadati; phylum Pseudomonadota; class Alphaproteobacteria; order Hyphomicrobiales; family Phyllobacteriaceae; genus Mesorhizobium; species Mesorhizobium sp. LjNodule214. Next base: position 388,680 of record NZ_CAXUPE020000002.1, on the reverse strand, counting down.
AGACAGAATCCAGGATGTCGCCGCGCTGCACATTGCCTTCGGCGCAGACCTTGTCGACAAGGCCGGAGATCGCCTCGCGCACTGCCACCGTCATGCCTTCGCGGCCGTCCGGGTTCATCATCACGTAGGAGACACGGCTCATCAAATCCTCGCCGAAGCGGATCTGCGGATTGGAGGTGCCCGACGAGGCGGCGACACGGCCCGACAGCAGCGACACAAGGTGCATGGCGATGGTGGTCGAGCCGATGTCACAGGCGAGCCCATAGGCCTCGTTCTTGAGGCCGGGCCAGAGTGCTATGACGCGGGCGATGTCGCTGTCGGCATCCTTGTGGATGGCGGCGGTCGCGGTCCAGTTGCCCTTGCGCAAAATGCCCTGCACCTGCGGCAGCAGGTAGAAGTCGAATTCGAGGCTCTTGAAACCCCAGTCCTTCATCAAAGCGATCTTGAGGCGGTCGAGATCGCCGAGCGGCTTGTGCATGTCGGGCTCTTCGATTTCGACATAGCACATGCGGATCGCCGAATCGCGGGCGATTACCCTGGTGTCGGCGTCCTTGCGGATGGTCTGCGCATTGATGACCGTGTCCTGCGGCACGTCGATGACGAGGTCGCCGAGGATCTGCGCCGAACAGGACAGGCGGCGCCGTTCGGGCAGGCCGCGGACGCGCTCATAGCGCTCTTCCTTGGCGCCCTTGGGCGAGATGTGGTCGTTGGAGGAGGTGATCTTGTGCTTGGCGAAATTGCCTTCCTGCACCTCGATCTGACAGCGCCCGCAAGTGGCGCGCCCGCCGCACACGCTCTCGACATAGACGCCGAGCTGGCGCGCGGCATCGAGCACCGGCGTGCCGACCGGAAACCGCCCGCGCTTGCCGGACGGCATGAACAGCACGAGCGGATCGGTGATGTTGGCAGGTGAGTTCATTGGTTTTGCCGTTCAGCCGCCCGTCGTGTCGATTGTTAATTTGAAGTAAACGGTAAGAGCAGCAAACGCTACGAGATTGAAAGCAACGAAAAATCTGACGAAATACTTTGCGTATCTCAAGTGCGGGGGAAGAATCTTAGGCACTCTAATGGCCCATATGACAAAGAGTGAAAAGAGCAGGGTATCTATCCAGAAAACATAAGTTCCCCACCTTAAAACGCCGGCAGAAAACAATGCGAAATCCTGCCTCTCGGGGAAAACGAAGAATCGGGTTATGCAGAAAAGGACAATGCCCGGAACCGAGAGGATTCCAAGTAAAAGAAGTTGGACTTTGCCTATTGAAATTCGTCGGTCTTCCATTTTAGACCAAGATCCTTCATCTCTGTCTGCGAAGCGCCTTTCTATCCCCTGGCCATGCGGGCTTCACGGCCGCCGCGCCGGCGTCCGCCATTGCCGCCGCCCTCGCCCGGAGCGTTGACCGCGGTGGGCGCTGCGACCGCCTGGCCGCCTTCGGCCGGCTTGTAGTCCTTGTAGGTCCTGATCCAGTTGGTGCAGTTCTCGTCAGTGCCGTTCAGCACATTGGCGCCGCGCACGGCTTCCATTTCCTGCGGGCGCACCGGGTTCATGATCGCCGAGGTCATGCCGGCGCCGATCACCATCGGGATGAAGGCGGCGTTGATGCCGTGGCGATGCGGCAGGCCGAAGGAGATGTTGGAGAGGCCGCAAGTGGTGTTGACCTTGAGCTCTTCGCGCAGACGGCGCAGCAGCGCGAACACCTGGCGGCCGGCATCGCCCAGCGCGCCGATCGGCATGACCAGCGGGTCGACGACGACGTCATGCGCCGGAATGCCGAAATCGGCGCAGCGCTGAACGATCTTCTTGGCGACGGCGAAGCGGACGTCCGGGTCCATCGAAATGCCGGTCTCGTCGTTGGAAATGGCGACGACCGGGACGTTGTACTTCTTGACCAGCGGCAGGATGGCTTCGAGCTTTTCCTCCTCACCGGTGACGGAATTGACCAGCGGCCGGCCCTTGGCGACCTTGAGCGCCGCTTCGATGGCCGCGGTGACCGAGCTGTCGATCGACAGCGGCAGGTCGACCAGGCCCTGGACGATCTCCAGCGTCTGCACCAGGAGCCCGGGTTCGGTCTCATTCGGGTTGACCGAGGTTACGCCGGCATTGACGTCGAGCATGGTGGCGCCGCAGGCGGCCTGTTCGAGCGCGTCCTTGATGACGGTCTCGAAATTACCGACCACCATCTCGGCGGCCAGCTTTTTGCGGCCGGTCGGGTTGATGCGTTCGCCGATCACGCAGAAGGGCTGGTCGAAGCCAATGATGATTTCTCGCGTCGCCGAGGCGACGATGGTGCGGGTCATGAAATCTCTCCGTCGTGATATAAAGAGTTCTTTATATCGTTATCTGATTTCGTTCAAGCGAATGGTGATCGTTGGCGCCGTCAATGCGCCGTCTTCACCATATCCACCTGGGTTTCGGTAATCTCGTCGTGCAGTATGTGGCCGAGCCGGTCGGCGACCATCTGGTCGTCGCGGCGGATTTCTCGCTTCCATGGCTGGCGGCCCTTGAGCACGCCCGATTCATCGACGATCTCGGCGACATATTCCTCCTGGCGGTAGGCCATCACATGGACGCCGGAAATGCCGGGAATTTCCTTCACCTCGTTGATGATGTCGATGCAGAGCTGCTTGCCTTCCTTCTTCTGGTCCTGGGCGCCTTCCAGGCGCTTGATGATCGCGTCGGGGATATGGATGCCCGGTACGTTGTTGCGGATCCACTTGGCCGTCTTGGCCGAGGCCAGCGGCCCGACGCCGCACAGGATGAAGACCTTTTCGGTGTGGCCGAGATCGCGCGCCTTCTGCATGAAGGTTCTGAACATCGGCACGTCGAAACAGTACTGCGTTTGGACGAACTGCGCGCCGGCGGCGATCTTCTTGCCGAGATGGATCGGGCGGAAGTCGAAGGGCGGCGCGAACGGATTGACGGCGGCGCCGAGGAAAATCTGCGGCGGCGTCGTCAGCTTGCGGCCGGACAGGAACTTGCCGTTGTCACGCATGATGCGGCAGGTCTCGAGCAGCGACATGGAATCGAGGTCGAACACCGGCTTGGCACCGGGCTGGTCGCCGGCCTGCACGCCGTCGCCGGTCAGGCACAGCATGTTGGCGACGCCCATCGCAGCACCACCCAGCACGTCGCCCTGGATGGCGATGCGGTTCTTGTCGCGGCAGGCGATCTGCATGATCGGCGCATAGCCCATGCGGGTCAAAAGCGCGCAGATGCCGACCGAGGACATATGGCAGTTGGCGCCGGAGGCATCGACGGCATTGATGGCGTCGACCCAGCCGTCGAAGATCTTGGCGCGGTTGTAGACGTCCTCCGGATCGGCGCTGTCGGGCGGGTTGAGCTCGGTCGTCACCGCGAACTCGCTGCGCCGCAGCACGCGCTCCAGCCGGCCGCGCGAAGAGTGGCCGGGCAGGGGATCGAGCGGCAGGTGGATGCCGGCCGGGTTCTCGTCGGGCTGGCGGGCGATCATGCCGAGGCTCCGGTCTTGGGCGCCTGGGCGGCTTCACGCGCGGCGGCCGCCTGTGCGGTCACCCGCAGCCAGGCGGAGGTCTCGCGCAGCGACTGGTCGACGGGCTTTTGCACGTCGAGGATCTTGTCGCCATGGACCATGTTCTGCGAGCCTTCCCAGGCCTTGACCCAGACGCAGGGCATGTCGGGCTCGACCTCGCAATTGCCGTTGGCGCGCACGCCGCCGCAAGGGCCGTTGCGCAGCTGCTTCGGGCAGTTCATCGGGCAGGACATACCGGTCGAGGACAACACGCACTGGCCGCACATGCGGCAGTCGAACATGAAACCCTTGACGCGCTTTTCGACGAACTTGATCGGGGCTTCGACGCGGCCGTAGCCTATGCCCTTCCACAGAGGGTGGAGCAGCAGGAACATGTCGGCAAAGCGGGAATAGAACCATTCGAGCAGGCGTGAATGGCGGATCGACCACAGCCGCACCGCAAACGAGCGCTGCACGCGCCGCTGCGGCGACACGTCGGCCGGCTTGTAGTCGGACTTCGGCGCTGCCTTCTTGACCAGAGTGGCCTGGGTAACCGGCTGGGTGACCCCTGGGCCATCCTTGACAGGAACAGTTTCAGACATGTTCTTTCCCGCCCGCCTTGACCAGAGCGACCAGCCGCTCACGGTCGTATTTCGCATCGAGCTCCTGAAAAGCCTTTTCGACCTCGGCTTCGAGATCGTCGCCGACCGGTACCGGATCGGCCTTGCGCCATTCAGCCAGGTAATCGTCGGTCCCGCCGGCGCCGGTGCGCATGGCGCACATGTCGATCGCCTCGGTGAAGCGCAGCGGCAGTTCGCGCTTGGCGTTCTGCCGGCCCTTCCTGACGATGACCTGGGCAGGAATGTCGCGCCAGTACACGACGATCAGATCGGCCATGAAATTCTCACTCCTCTAAGCATCGAGCATTGCCGCATGCGCATTGGGCCTGCTTGTTATGGGACGACGCGCGCGCATTCAAAAGCGACGCTATTGAATGCCGCAGAGGAAAGGCGAAATTCTTGGGAGTGATGTGGCTACCAGACCCGCTTGGTCACGCCGGTCCACAGATAGAACCAGATCGTCGGATGGTACCATTGTTTCGAGGGCAGGCTCGGATCTGACGTGGCAAGCTTTCCCGCCAGCGCGTCGCTGATCGCCTCTACACAGATGTCGCGCGAGAAAGCTGCCTGGCGCAGCGCATTGCTCGAGATGGTGTCGCCCGGCTCCGGCTTGCCGCGCGCTTGTTTCAGCACGCCGCCGGTGTCGACGCCGGCATCGACCAGATGCACGGTCGTGCCGAAGTTTTGCGCATCGCCCGAGGCCAGCGCCCAGTAGCCGCCATTCATGCCGCGATATTTCGGGGCGATGCCGGCATGATAGTTGAGAACCGGGCAAGGCATCTTCGCCAGCGTCTGCCTGGACAGTAGCCGGCAGCCGGCAAGCAGCACCACGCCCGGCTGGATGTCAGTAATCGCCTGCAGGCATTCCGGCGCGTTTGCCGACGGAACGTTGATGATCGTCTGGCCGGGCTTCGGTTCGGTCTGGAGCTTCTGGTCGGCAATCAATCGCGCCGCATGGCTGGCGAAAAAACGCTTGCCGAGCCGCGTCAGCAGCATCGTGCCGAGTTGGCCGATGGCCTGTAACCAGCCTTGGCGGCGCGCCCGCCCCAGAAGCAATTGCTTTTTGGATTCAGGTGTTTCGAGGATGACGCTGACAGGGCCAAGCCGCTCGGCGATGGCGTTTATGATGGCCCAGATGTGCGGTCCGCCTTCTGTGACGACGACGATCGGCCGTGGGTTTGCTTTCGACGGTTCCATGGTTTTCGACGTGCCTGGGGATGACCTGCTATCGGCAGGCGGGATGCTAGGCCGTTCGGGTTAATCCTTGGTGATCGCCACCCACCACGGGGTCGCGTCGCCGATCAGCGCTTGAATTCCATGATGTCGAGCTTCGATTCGTAGTAAGGCGCGGGGAACTCGATGCGCCATTCGCTGGCGCTGTTGCGGAAGGCATAGCCGACCTGGTCGCTTTGCGGACCGCTGCCGTAGGGCTTTGCCGGATCCTCGTTGACGGTGAAGGAGCCGAGATAGATGGCGCGCTTCTCGCCATCGTCGAAGAAGCGGCCCTTGGTGCGCTGCGAACCGCTCACCTTTTCCAGCCTCCAGCCGGCGCCATCGTCGCTCACCTTGCATTTGAACCAGCCATAGATGACGAGCGGGCTCAGCCCACCGGCCTTGATGGTGCGGCACTTCCAGTTGCCGGTCAGGTCCTTGTCGGAAAACGCCACCAGCGGCTTTGCCAGCAGTGCGTCGAGCTGCTTGACCTCGGCGGGTTCGCCGGCCTTGGCCTCATCGAGGGCTGCCTTGCGCGTCTCGCCATATTTGTCCAGCCGCGTCTTGTCGGCCGCGGTGATCAGTTTTTGCACCTCGCCGTCGGCAAGGGCAGGCAGGACAGCACAGACGCTCAGGCACAGAGATAGAAGCAACGGCCGAACAGACATGGAATCTCCCCTCTTGGTCAGTGTCTCAGGCGACTGCTGATGCCTCTGCCAGCTCTTTCGTCAGATCGCCATAGCCTGTCGAGCGACGCTCATAGGCAAGGCCGAGCATCTTGGCGGCTTTCTCGGCAACCTTGTCGAGCTCCGGATCGTCGGTCTGGGCGATATAGACCAGCTTCTCGTAATTGCCGAAATAGTCCTTGATCAGCTCAGGGTGCTTGTCGAGGCCGAGCGGCTTCATGAAGAAGGCGTCGAACTGCCGGCACAGGAAGTCGGTCATGTAGAACGACATCATGTCGTCGTCGGCGACTTTCGCGTAGGCGTCCATGCCCTGGTAGAAGGCGAAGCAATGCGGGCCGGCCATGCGCGCGACACCGTGCTTCTCGCAGACGCGGTCGAGCAGGCCGCCGGTGCCGCAATCGGCATAGCCGACGAATATGTGTTCGTAGCCGTCCGCCTTGGCCTTCTCGATCGCCTTGTCCATGGCCGGCGGGATACGGTCCGGATAGAAATGGAACTCCGCCGGCAGGCAGGTCAACTCGAGATGATCCAGTTTGAGCTGTTCCTTGACGGCCAGAACTTCGCGCGCAATCATCCCGCAGGCGATGACGAGCAGCCTGTCCGTTTGATTCGGTTTCGTTTTTTGCGTCTTGGCCATGGAACCAGTCGAGCCGGCCTTCGTTGCTGTGGGGCTAATTTATCTGTTGAGGGAGACACCGTCCATGAAACTGCTACGCATCGCGCCGATTGCCATCCTTGCCTGCGCGCTGGCGCTTGCGGCCTGCGCGAACACTGTCCGTGGCGTCGGCAAGGATGTGAAATCGACGGCCAAGGCGGTCGAGGACACCGTCACCAAGCCCTGATCTTTCATCAAGCCCTGATCTTTCATCATCTGGGAACAAAAAAGCCGCGCTGCAAGGCGCGGCTTTCTTGTTGTCCGTGCCGGATTGGCCGTTCAGGCAGACGCGCGCACATTGTGCTTGCGCTTCATGAAATCCTTGGCGGTCTCGACCGCCACCGCCGCGTCGCGGCAATAGGCGTCGGCGCCGACGGCCTTGCCGAATTCCTCGTTGAGCGGCGCGCCGCCGACGAGAACGACATAGTCGTCGCGAATGCCCTTTTCCTTCATCGTGTCGATCACGACCTTCATGTAGGGCATGGTGGTGGTCAGCAGCGCCGACATGCCGATGATGTCGGGCTGGTGCTGCTCGATTGCGTCGAGGTATTTTTCGACCGCGTTGTTGATGCCGAGATCGATGACGTCGAAGCCGGCGCCCTCCATCATCATGCCGACAAGGTTCTTGCCGATGTCGTGGATGTCACCCTTGACGGTGCCGATCACCATCTTGCCCTGCTTCGGCGCGCCGGTGGCAGCAAGCAGCGGACGCAGGATGAACATGCCGGCCTTCATGGCGTTGGCGGACAAAAGCACTTCCGGCACGAACAGGATGCCGTCGCGGAAATCCTCGCCGACGATGCGCATGCCTTCGACCAGCGCCTCGGTCAGGACCTTGTAGGGCGCCCAGCCGCGTCCGAGGAGGATCTGTGTGCCTTCCTCGATCTCTTCCTTCAACCCGTCATAAAGATCGTCGTGCATCTGCTGCACCAACTCGTCGTCGGAAAGCTCGGAAAGGATGATCTCGTCGTCGGACATTTTTATCCAGCTCCTCACGGCATCGCGACTGCGTCGCAAGGCACAACATATTTGCGTCCATACCTAACCCGCTAGGGGCGGGTATCCATAGCTGATTTGCGACTTCCCGCAAAAGGAAAGCGACCGCAAATCTATTGGAATTCTTGTCGATTTTGCGACAGGCGTTGGCGCTGGCTGGCCGTTTCGAATAGGGTGCATGGCTACGATCCGGGCAGGAGCGGCACGATGCGGCCGCAGCGGATTTCAGACAAGAACAGATTCAGGGAAGAACCACCATGAGCAAACACGCGGCAGTCGACCAGGAAGCGTCAAACGCGCGGCGCGGGCGCGGCGCCAGCGGCGGAGCGGCTGCCCGGCGGGCGGCGCGCTCGGGCGGCGGCCCAGGCACCCAGCTCACCTACATCAAGCGCAAGATCAACCTCTATGAGGTGCTGGACGAAGAAGGCCTGGCGCTGATCGAGAAGAACACCGACACGGTGCTGGAAGAAATCGGCATCATCTTCCGTGATGACGCCGAAGCACTGCAGCTGTGGAAAGAGGCCGGCGCCGACGTCAAGGGCGAGCGCGTGCATTTTCCCAAGGGGCTTTGCCGCTCGCTGCTCAAGACCGCGCCGTCGATCTACACCCAGCATGCCCGCAACCCCGAGCGCTCGGTGCAGATCGGCGGCAATGCCACCGTCTTCGCGCCGGTCTACGGGCCGCCCTTCGTGCGCGACCTCGACGGCAACCGCCGCTACGCGACGATCGAGGATTTCCAGAATTTCGTGAAGCTCGCCTATATGGCGCCGTCGATCCACCATTCGGGCGGCACGGTGTGCGAGCCGGTCGACGTGCCGGTCAACAAGCGCCATCTCGACATGGTCTACAGTCACATCAAATATTCCGACAAACCGTTCATGGGCTCGGTGACGGCGCCGGAGCGGGCCGAAGACACGGTGGCCATGGCCAAGATCGTGTTCGGCGACGATTTCGTCGAGAACAACACGGTGCTGACCAGCCTGATCAATGCCAATTCGCCGATGGTGTTCGACGAGACGATGCTCGGCGCGCTGAAGGTCTATTCGCGCCACAACCAGGCCTGCATCGTCACGCCGTTCATCCTGGCCGGTGCGATGAGCCCGGTTACGGTCGCCGGCACGCTGACGCAGGTGCTGGCCGAGGTGCTGGCCGGCGCCTCGTTCACGCAGCTGATCCGTCCCGGCGCGCCGGTGCTGTTCGGCACCTTCGCCTCGTCGATTTCGATGCAGTCGGGCGCGCCGACCTTCGGCACGCCGGAACCGTCTCTCGTGTCCTATGGCGCCGCGCAGCTTGCGCGCAGGCTCGGCCTGCCGTTCCGTACCGGCGGCTCGCTCTGCGCCTCGAAGATCCCGGACGCGCAGGCCGCCTATGAAAGCGCCAACACGCTGAATTCGACCATCCTTGCCGGCACCAACTTCGTGCTGCATTCGGCAGGCTGGCTCGAGGGCGGGCTCGCCTCGTGCTACGAAAAGTTCATGATGGACATCGACCAGCTCGGCATGACGCAGAAGTTTTCCGAAGGCGTCGACCTGTCGGAAAACGGCCAGGCGATGGACGCCATCCGTCAGGTCGGTCCGGGCAGCCACTATCTCGGCTGCGACCACACCCAGGCCAATTTCCAGACCGCTTTCTACCGCTCCAGCATCGCCGACAACAATTCCTACGAACAGTGGCTGGCCGAGGGCCAGAAGAGCGCGCCGCAGCGCGCCAATGAGCTCGCTCGCCGCTGGCTGGAGACTTATGAGGCGCCGCATCTCGATCAGGGCATCGATGACGGACTGAAGGACTTCATCGCCAGGAAGAAGGGGTCGATGCCCGACGCCTTCACCTGAAAGGAGCCCGAGTCAGGCGGGGCTAAAGTCGCCAACATCATCCACAAGGAAGTCTGGCGGAGCGCCTTCTCCGAACCGGACAAGAAGGGATGATGTTTGCGCGGCAAGATCGACAGCATCGTATCGGCGCTGGCGCGTGATGGCCTGATCCTGCGCGGCGGCTTCATCTTCGCCGATGGCGAGGAGGCCGCTTCCGGTCCGACAAGCCTGCCGGCCAGATCCGTCCTGCTGGTGGGGCAGGCGGGTGCCGAGCCATGGCCGCATTTTCTGTGTTGGCGGGAGAAGCAACCTCAGACGATGGCCAACCCGCTCGACACCTGGTCGCGCGATGTGCTCGGCGCGGTGGCGGAAGGATTCGGCGCGCGTGCCGTCTCGCCTTCCGACCGGCCGTATCTGCCGTTCCAGCAATGGGCGATGCGGGCGGAGGGGCTGAAGCCGTCGCCGCTCGGCATCCTCATGCATCCGCAATACGGGCTATGGCATGCCTATCGCGGCGCGCTGCTATTCGAGGATGAGATCGCGCTTCCGGAAGCTCAGGACGCGATTCACCTTTGCGACGCATGTGTCGAGAAGCCTTGCCTGAAATCCTGTCCGGTCGACGCCTATTCGCTGGATGGCTTCGCCTATCAGGCTTGTCTTGCACATGTCCGGGGGCAGGGCGTGCCATGCCGGACGGGTGGCTGCCTCGACCGTAATGCCTGTCCGTATGGCATGGCCTATCGCTATCCTCCCGACGTTCAGGCCTTTCACATGGCGAGTTTCGCCGGCCTGTAGAGCAGAAGCCGGTTGCCGCACGAAATCTTGAATGGGACGGCCAGCTTACGACTTGCCGTGAAGGCCCGCGCGGATATGTATCGCGCAACAAGGCAACGGAGCCCGTGATGGCGAAGCAGGACATTGAGATCAAGACACAGGACGGCACGGCCGGAGCGGGGCTGTTTCGCCCGGCGGCTCCAGCCAAAGCCGGCGTCATCCTCTATATGGATGTCTTCGGCCCGCGTCCGGCGCTCGACCAGATGGCCGAGCGCCTCACCGGGCATGGCTATGCCGTGCTGGTGCCCGATCTCTTCTATCGCAATGTGCCCTATGGCCCTTTCGACCCCAAGACGGCTTTTGGCGAGGAAAAGAGCAACGCTGCGCTGTCGGCGTTGAGCGGTGGGACGACGCAAGACATGACCATCCGCGACGGTGGCGCGTTTCTCGATGCGCTGGCCGCCGAGGACGTCACAGGACCAATAGGCGTTGTCGGCTATTGCATGGGCGGCGCGCGAGCGCTGAACGCGGCGGCGACCTATCCGGACCGCATCGCTGCCGCGGCCAGTTTCCATGGCGGCAATCTGGCCAGCGATGCCGCCGACAGCCCGCACCGCAAGGCGGCGTCGATCGAGGCGCGTGTCTATGTCGGCACATCCGGCATCGACCGCAGCTTCCCGCCGGAACAGTCGGCGCGGCTGGTCGAGGCGCTGCGGGTGGCGGAAGTCGACCATGTCATCGAGAACTATGTCGGCATGGCGCATGGCTGGTGCGTTCCGGACCATAGCGTCTATGATGCTGCCGGCGCCGAGCGCCACTGGAAGCGGCTGACAACGCTGTTTGCGGAGACCCTTGCCTAGTCGCGCTATCGCGCGCGGCCTGTCTCACCGCGCTCGCACCGACGTGTTCAAGGCCACTGCGGCGCGGATGAGCGCCTTCAGTGCTTCCTCGTTGATCGTCTCGCCTTCATGGAAGTCGATGGCGCGCCTGGTGTTGCCTTCGAGGCTGGAGTTGAAGAGACCGGATGGGTCTTCCAACGAGGCGCCCTTGGCGAAGGTCATCTTGACGACAGCCTTGTAGGTCTCGCCGGTGCAGATCATGCCGGCGTGCTCCCACACCGGAACGCCCCGCCATTTCCATTCCTCGACCACTTCGGGATCGGCCTGCTTGATGAGCGTTCGCAGCCTGGCGAGCGTCTCGCCTCGCCAGTCGCCCAGCTCGATGATTCTCGTTTCGATGAGCTGGGAGGGAGATTTCCCTCCGGTTCCTTCCGTCGAGCCGCTCTTCTTCATGGTGTCGTCGTTTCCTCCTTTGTTGTCGTGCCGCTCACATTCGTTCGCCGGGCAATTGGCTGGCTTGCTTCACCCAGGCGGTGAACTGGGCTTCGTCGAGCTCGTCGTCCTCATGGATGTCGAGGTAGCGCGTGTCCTTGGTCTTGGAGGCACCAGGCGGAACAGGATGTAGCGACGCGCCACGGAAGAAGGCCACCTTGACGTATTTCGTGAAGCAATGGAGACCGAGGAACCAGCCCTGGCCATCGATGCCATAGAGCGGCGAGTTCCATTTGACTGCCTTGTGCACGCCGGGAACGGTGCGCTCGATGAGCGCATCGAGACGGCGCCCGACGTCGCTTTTCCAGCCCGGCATGGCCGCGATGTAGGCCTGCACGGGGGCGTCGCCATAGGCCTTCGCGATCTGCGGATTGCCGCCCGAAAGCAGGGCCGGCTTCGTGGCGACCTGCTCGGGAAGCGTCGATTTCCCGTGCGCCTTGGCCATCGTGCCTCCTATCCGCCCGCGCGTTGCTCGTCGCGCGACCTGGCGACATATGGCAGCACGAACATGTACAGGCCAGACAACAGCATCAGGAAGAGCGGCAGGAGCGGCGAATAGACCACCCAGGCGGGAGGCTCCCCTATTGCCATGGCGACGAAGTTGGCGATGACGGTCACCGTAAAGATGATCGACAGCCAGCGGTGAATCTGGCGAATCCACTTGCTAAAGTTCAATGCGACCTCCTCTGAAAGAAACGAACGTCGGGCCCGCCTACCAGTGCGCCAGCTGGGTGATCTGGACGAGATTGCCGCAGGTGTCGTTCAACTGGGCGATGGTCGAGCCGGTGACCTCGGTCGGCGGCATGGCGAAACCCGCGCCGCGCCCCTTGATGCGCTCGTCGTCGCCCTTGATGTCGTCGGTAAAGAACATCACCGCGGGCTGGCCCTGCTTGAATTTGGCTTGCTGGTAGGCCATGGCTGCCGGGTTGTCGTTGAGCGCCAACTGCAGCTCGGTTCCTTCAAGCTCGTCGGGCGAGGCCACAGTCAGCCAGCGAAACGGCCCATTGCTGAAATCGGCTTTCTTGGTAAGGCCCAACACGTCGGTGTAGAAGCCCAAAGCTTTTTCCTGGTCGTCTACGTAGACGCTGGTCAGCTTGATCTTCATCGTCTTTCCTCCATTGCTCTCGTGAGCGGTGTACCGCTTGGTTGAACACGGGCGTGGTCTGAGTTGCGCCGGCAGATTTCAGTCCAGCCGGGCGAGGACCTGCTCCAGGGCTGCAAAGAACCTCTGCCACCCGACCGTGGCGCCCTGGTAATATGGCCGTTGATCCGGCCGGAAGCCCGTCTGCTCCATGCGCAGGCGTGTCCCCGTGCTCGTGGGCGTGAGCGTCCAGGTGACCACGCTCTCGAGATCCTTGGTGTCCCACGTGTAGGACAACGTCTTGTTGGGCTCGACTGTCTGGACCTGGCAGTCAACGGCGCCCCAGTCTGCGCTAAGACTGAAACGGTGGTCCACGACTGGCTTGAAGCTGTTCTTCATGAGCCACTCCTCGATAAGGTGCGGTTGGGTGAGCGCGCGCCAGATCTTTTCCGGCGGAAAAGGGATTTCACGTTCGACAATGACGGCGCGGGTTTCGGTCGCAGTATTGGTCATTGGTCCATTCTTTTAAGCAGATCCTCGAGGTCGTCGAACCGGGTTTCCCAGAACCCGGCCATCCGGTTTGTCCAGTCGATCAGCGGGGAAAGCGCGCCGAGCTGCGCGCTATAATGGGTCTGTCGTCCTTCATGGCGGTCGCGCACCAGGCCTGCTTGCCTCAGAACGCCGAGATGCTTTGAGACGGCCGGCTGCGAGACCCCGGACTGGGATGTCAGTGCCCCGACCGTCTGCTCGCCTTCCCGGCACAGGCGCTCGAATATAGCGCGCCGTGTCGGATCGGCGAGGGTTCTGAAGAGCACATCGTGAGCGTTCGGCATCTGGGATCGATAACCTTCTGGCTATTGATTGACGTATAACTGTCGGGATATGGATGAGTCAAGCCGGAACCTGCTCTGGGATGGCCACGGACACGATCCGATCGCTTTCCGAAAAAAATCTTTCCATCACCCCAAGGAATCGCCATTAGCCTGCGTCCAACAGGCAAATGATGGCGATGATGCTCGACGAAAGCGAAGCCTCCGACGCCGAGTTGATCGGGCGGGCGAAGGGCGGAGACAGAGGTGCTTTCGGCAAATTGCTCGAAAGGCACTACGGCTTCGTCTATCGCGCCGCCTATCGCTGGTGCGGCAGGAAGGCCGACGCCGAGGACATCGCCCAGGAAGTCTGTGTCAGGCTCGGCCGCGCGATCCGCGACTATCATGGCCGCGGCGCCTTCACGACATGGCTCTACACCATGACGCTGAACGCGGCGCGTGACATGATGCGCAAGACCGCCCGCGACACCGCCAAGACCGAAGCCTATGGGGTGCACGCGCTGATCTCGGGCGAGGCCGAAGCCGAGCCGGAGGATCCGGCCGAGGCGCTGTGGACGGCGGTGCGCAAGCTGCCGGACAAGCAGCGCGACGCGGTGCTTCTGGTCTATGGCGAAGGCTTGAGCCACGCGGCCGCCGCCGAGGCGATGGCGATCTCGGAGACGACGGTTTCCTGGCACATCCATGAAGCGAAGAAACGGCTGAAGACGTTGATGCGTTCAGCCGGGGAAGTGTGACCATGGTCGACGACAACGAACTCGAGAGGCTGCGCGACATCGCAGCACCGGCACCCAGCGAGGATGCCAAGGCGCGCGCCTTCGCGGCCGCCATGCGCGCCTATGACCTCGAAGAAAAAACTTTTGCCCCCGCCCAAGGATCGGTTGGCGGGCTTCGTCTCACAGAGCGAGCACAAAAGCTCTGGAGAGAGATCATGCAAAAGAAACTCATCGCCACGCCGGCCATTGCCGGGCTCGTCGCCCTGCCGATCGCTGGATACGCCACTTTCCATATGCTGAGGGAACAACCATCGACATTCGCCGGCGACGAGAAGATCACCGAAACGCTGGCCGACAAACCAGCGACCAACGGGCCGGCGACGGTCAAGTCGGTGCCTGCCGAGGCCGACAAGCTGAAGAAGGACACCGACAGCGAAAGCCGCGACGCCGCGGAAGCACTGGTCGCGCCGGCTTCGCCGCCGAAATCCGAAGCGCAGGAAGTGGGTGGCCCGGTGCGGCAGGACGCGCTTCAACGCACCGAGCCGGCGCCCGCGCCGACGGCCAACGGCGTGGTTGCGCTGGACGGCGGCGCTGCAGCCCCCGCGGATGCCGCGCGGGGCCGCATGCCCGGCACGGCGGCCGAATCCAAGCTGATGGTGCAGCCTTCGACCGCGCCCGTAGACCAGTTGCTGCCGCAACAGGAAAACAACGATCGTGTCGAGGACTTCAAGACCAATCCGGTGCATGCCGCACTCGAGGATCCGGTTTCGACCTTCTCGATCGACGTCGACACCGCCTCTTATTCGTTCGTGCGGCGCTCGCTGAAGGAAGGGTACCTGCCGCAGGCCGATACGGTGCGCGTCGAGGAGATGGTCAACTACTTCCCCTACGACTGGAAGGGGCCGGACTCTGCATCGACGCCGTTCAACTCGACCGTCAGCGTCATGCCGACGCCGTGGAACGGGCACACCAAGCTGATGCACGTCGCCATCAAGGGCTTTGACGTCAAGCAGGTCGAGCAGCCCAAGGCCAATCTGGTGTTCCTGATCGACGTGTCGGGCTCGATGAACGAGCAGGACAAGCTGCCGCTTTTGCAGTCGGCCTTCAGGCTCCTCGTCAACAAGCTGAAGCCCGACGACACGGTCTCGATCGTGACCTATGCGGGCGAAGCCGGCACCGTCCTGGAGCCGACCAAGGTTGTCGAGAAGGACAAGATCCTTCAGGCCATCGACACCTTGACGCCCGGCGGCAGCACAGCGGGCGAGGCGGGCATCAAGGAAGCCTACAGGCTGGCGCAAAAGTCCTTCGTCAAGGACGGCATCAACCGTGTGATGCTCGCCACAGACGGCGACTTCAATGTCGGGCAGACAGATGACGACGACCTGAAGCGATTGATCGAGCAGGAGCGCAAGACCGGCGTCTTCCTGTCGGTGTTCGGCTTCGGCCGCGGCAATTTGAACGATCAGATGATGCAGACCATCGCCCAGAACGGTAACGGCACCGCTGCCTATATCGACACGCTCGCCGAGGCCGAGAAGGTCTTGGTCGAGGATGCATCCTCGACGCTGTTCACCATCGCCAAGGACGTGAAGATCCAGGTCGAGTTCAACCCGAACAAGGTCTCGGAATACCGGCTGATCGGTTATGAAACCCGGGCGCTTAGCCGCGAGGATTTCAACAACGACCGCGTCGATGCCGGCGATATCGGCTCCGGCCATTCGGTGACGGCGATCTACGAGATCACGCCGAAAGGCAGCGGCGGCGAGCAGATCGACCCGCTGCGCTACGGCCAGGCAACGGTGAACAATGGCGGTGTCGCCAATGCGGACGAATATGCCTTCGTCAAGATCCGCTACAAGCTGCCCAACGAGGACGTTTCGAAGCTGATCACGACGCCGGTGACGTCCGCCAACGAGGTTGCGTCCTTCGACCAGGCCGGCACCGACCAGCGCTTCTCCGTGGCGGTCGCCGCCTTCGGCCAGAAGCTGCGCGACGAGGATGCCACCGCGAAGTTCGGCTACGACAAGATCATGGAGATTGCCACCGCCGCCCGAGGAGCCGACCCTTTTGGGTACAGGTCGGAATTCCTGTCGCTTGTGCGCCTTGCCTCGGCGCTGGGCGGTAACCGGTAGTGGCAATGACGGCCGGTTCCATTCAGACGGGATCGTTCTGATAGGGGGAGCCGGCCTACGGGCGGGTGAGGCAGGCCGGCGGGGGTTCTTCCCTTGCCGGCCTTTTTTCGACTGGCGCTGCCGGCAATCGTTAAATTGCGCGGCTTTTCCGGAACAGGATCGCAATCCCCTCTTGTTATGCAGGGCTAATGTACGGGCTTGTGGGGGCCGGAATTGCTGATCAGAGACATGGCGACTTCAATGCCTGCTGCACGGGACGTTCAGTCGACCGCGTCGCAGGCGCCTTCGCCGGAAGCCAGACGCATCATGGACGACGTCGATGCGGCGCGTAACACGGCGAAGTCGGCGCTGAACAATGATCGCTTCCGGGTCATGCTGGAGCAGATCAGCGACCCACAGTCGTCGGGAGCCCTGATGACAATGCGCAGCGATGCGGCCGGGACGGACTTCAAGTCGGCCCAGTCAAGCTACGCCGAAAACAGCGAATAGCCGAAACAGAAAACGGTCGGATCGAGATCGGGTCAGGCCCGGCCGCGACGGCGTTCGCGGCGGGCTTCGCTGGTCTCGGCGGTGTTTGCCGTCGCCACCTTGTTGCGCATTGGGCCGATGCGCTCGACGATCGTCTCGACGGTCGGCCGATCCGCCTTGGTGTGCGCGTCCAGCGCCTTGCGCATGGCGGCAAGGTGCTGGAACGAGGTGCCGCAGCAACCGCCGACGATCTTTGCGCCGGCATCGACGGCGAGCCGGACATAGTCGGCCATCAGCTCCGGCGTGCCGGAATAGTGGATCTCGGTGCCGCGGAATTCCGGGATGCCGCAATTGCCCTTGACGATCACCGTTGCCTCCGGCTTCGCCTCGGTCATGTCGAGCAGCGACGCCAGGATGTCGGACGCGCCGACACCGCAATTGGCGCCAACGCCAAGCGGGCTTTGCGAAAGTCCATCGACGACGCCGTGGATGTCCTTCGGCAGCAGGCCCATCATGGTGCGGCCGGCGGTGTCGAAGGAGCCGGTATAGGTGTATGGCAGGCCGACGCGGATCGCCGCTTCGGCGGCGGCGCGGATTTCGTCCGGCGCCGACATCGTCTCGATCCAGGCGACTTCGGCGCCGCCGGCCTTGAGGCCCTCGATCTGCTCGGCGAAGGCGTCGACCGCCTCGTCATAGGTCATGGCGCCGAGCGGCACCAGCAATTCACCGGTCGGGCCGACCGAGCCGGCGACGATCACCTTGCGGCCGGCCTTGTCGGCAACCGCGCGGGCGATCTCGGCGGCGCGTTTGTTCAGCGCATGCACCCGGTCCTGCGCATGATGCAGCTTCAGCCGGTGGCGCGTGCCGCCGAAGGAGTTGGTCAGGATGATATCGGCGCCGGCATCGACAAAGCTCTGGTGCAGGCTGGTGATGGTGGCGGGCGCGGTTTCGTTCAGCAGTTCCGGCGCCTCGCCGGCCTCGAGCCCCATCGCGAACAAATTGGTGCCGGTGGCGCCATCGGCGAGCAGAACGCCTTTTTCGGCAAGCAGCGCTTCGATCGGATTGGTCATGATGACATACGCTTTCCGGGATATCTGTGAGATAACGATATAAAGAACTCTTTATATGTCGTCAATGTAGAAGCAGGCCGCTTGCCATCAAAATCGCATGTCGGCCAGCCTTTGCGCGAAGGCAGCCGATTCATGGGCATTGATGTCGGCGGCGCGGATCAGATTGTCGAAATGGCTGGTCAAGGTGCGGATCGGCTGTGTTGCGTTCAGCACCAGATACATGTCGCCGACATAGATAGCGGCGCGATAGGGCCCGAAAATGGTGTAGGGGATCGAATAGCGCATACGCCCGTCGTAGAGGAACAGTCGGAAGGTGGGATAAAGGTCGTCGAGCAGCGTCGCCATATGCAGGAGCTGCTGGCGGCGGTCTGTCTCGGGGAAGCGATCCCACACGCCAAGACCGCGCGCGAAGATCTCCAGCGTGTGGCGCGGCATGCAGACTTCCATGTCGGTTTCCGGGCGGCGGTTGTAGTCGATGCGGTACTGGGTCTCGCCGGCCTGCGCCTCGCGGCTCTTGTTGGTGATGCCAGCCTCGTACTCGACCAGCGCTTCGGTGCGCAGCAGGTCCGGAATGCCCGCAGGCACATAGCGTATCTTGGTGCCCGCGGCCTCGGCATGCCATTTGGCGAGCAGCGTGCGGTCGAAGCCGTCGGGCGCCTCCTCGATCTCCAGGCTTTCGCGGATTTCACCGGTGACGCCCTCGTCCTGGCTGAGCCCGAGTAGCCAGTCCAGCGACACTTTGAACTCGGCGGCGATGTTGAGCAGCGTCTCGGCACGGGGCAGGCGGGTCGAGGCACCTGAGAGGAGCTGCGACAGCGCCGAACGGTCGATGCCGACCGCGGTCGCGAAGGCCGACTGGTTCAGATCGGACCGTGTCAAGAGCATTTTCAGGCGCTCGCGGAAGATCGTCGACAGGTCACGTTTGTCCATAGTTTCGCTCCAGTAAGTGGGAGAAAAAAATTGCTCTGAGGCCGCCGGGATCAGGGCTCAGGCGTAAATGAATCCTCGCTGCTGTTTACAAAACATAACATATGCGGCTGAAAATGCGCAATCGCAACAGTTTGTGCGCATTGTCGCGTTGCTGCAACGCGACACTCCTGACACAATGCTGTCAGGAATCAGAGGGGTTCCGGCGACTGAAAGGCAGTGGTCGATCGCATGACGAGCATAAACAAGAAACGCAGCAGTGCACCGGCCATCGAATGGCCGACCGTGTTTCTCACCTTCTTCTGCTACAGTGTCTGGCTCGTCGCTGGCTTCCTTGTCTGGCCGTCCTATCCGATCCTGTCCCTCGCCATCCTGGCTTTTACCGCCGCACTGCAATCATCAATCATGCACGAAGTGTTGCACGGTCATCCGACGCGCAACGCACGGATCAACGAGGCCTTCGTCTTCCTGCCGACCGGCCTTGTCTGGCCATTTCGCCGGTTCAAGACCATTCATCTGCGGCATCATGCAGACGAGCGGCTGACCGATCCGCTGGACGATCCCGAAAGCTATTACAAGGCGCTCTGGCACCACGACGACTTGCCGCCGGCGATGAAATTCCTGCTGAAGATCAACAACACCATGGTTGGCCGTTTTATCCTTGGCCCCTGGCTGTCCTGTATCGGCTTCTTCATCGACGATGCCAAGCAGATTGCTGCCGGCGACAAGGCGATCCGCAAAGCCTGGCTGCTGCACGCCATCGGCCTCGCCGTAGTGTTGCCGGTCGTCCAGTTCGGCTTCGGCATTCCGCTGTGGCTCTACATTCTGCTGCCGGTGTGGCTCGGCCAATCGCTGATCTCGATCCGCACTTATGCCGAACACCAGTGGTCGGAACATCCCGAGGGACGCACGGTGATCGTCGAACGGTCGCCGCTGTCCTTCCTGTTCCTCAACAACAATCTGCATTTCGTCCATCACAAGAGCCCGACAGTGGCCTGGTACCGGCTGCCGAAGCTGTTCCGCGACCGTCGCGACGAGTGGCTTCGGATGAACAATGGCTATGCCTATCCGAACTATTTCGCGCTGCTCAAGGCGCATGCCTTCAAGGCCAAGGAGCCGATCGTTCACCCGGTGCTCAGGCGCGCGCCTGAGCCGGGCCGGGCGTTCAAGCCACGCATCAGGGCGCGCAGTGTCTCCGGACTTGGCAGCGCGCCGGTTCCCGCCGAGCCGCCGAAGGAATGATTTTTGCGGCATTGCCGGCGGCGATGCCAGGCGGCTCGCACCCATGATCTTGTCAGTTTCCAACAATAGCGGTCCAATCCCGGCATGAGCGAATTCGTTGCGGCCTTGCCGATGTATGATTGGACGTAAGGCCCGGAAAAGAGCCGTTTCCGTGGGCATGTTGTACTTTTGTCGTACGCGCGGCTGTGCGCCCTGACCTTGGCGGCAAGCTCGCGGTGGGCGGCCTAGGGTTCACGATCGGGCTGGCGCTGCCGGGGTGCCGGGGCCGCTATCTTTGCCCTCAGCAGATGACGTTAGGCAAAGACTCAGCTAGGACGACCTGTAAGCGCGGTGGACTCCTATGCCGCCTGGCCGGCGCCTTTTCAGGCAACCTCCAGCGAGCGGCGCCGGCCATCTTCATCGCCTCATCGCCGAGAACGGCGGCGGCGCTGCCGCCAGGTGGAGGAAGTAGCTGACCTATGACTTCTGGGAAGCAAGCGATCAGCGATGCGGTCGACAGTGCGATACGCAAGCGCGTGCGCTTTACCGTTTATGGCCCGAATGACTTGTATTCGTGGGTGTGGTCAGCGTGGGCGCACCGCAACTCGTTCTACCTTATGCCGACGGGTTTGGAGCAGGCGCAAAAGGTAAGCCTCCATGCCGACCACAAATTCCGGCTGGCTTTCGACAGACATGATGTCGAATACCTTCGCTCACGCAACAGCAGAGGGTTTATTGATGAGCGCGCAACCGTGGTCTGGGAAAAACCCATTTTGCCAGAAACAGGCGCCGTCGAGGTTTTGTCGCTCACTATCCCCGCAAAGCATCTTGCCCTTGGTAAGCAAGTAGGAAAACCGGGAAAGGGTCTATTTGCTTTTGGCATAACGAATTACGAGCACGCCGCGCAATTCCATTTCTTCATGTCCAAAGAGCCAGCCGCGTCCCTCGAGCCGAAATTGAGCGTGGTGGGGACGCCAACATTTTTCTTCGATTTGGACAATGGCGAGAACGTTAGCATGGTTGTGCGCGAGGTGCTGTTCAGTCCGCCCACCATGACATCGCCGCACGGTGTTCCGCGGATGGATTTTCCAGCAGATATGCAGGATGGACTGACCGGCCTCCACGCGTTGCTGCACTCCCACCCACCGGATGGGGGTTCTCTTCACATTTTGGAAGTCGGGGGCGTCTCGCTGGATATGAACGGGCGTCGCCTTGCCATCAGTCCGTCTGGGAAACCAGATTAAGGCGCGGCGCGGCCGCGCCTATCAACGCCGCTGCTCTGGCGTCCTTGAATGGTTGGTGAAAGTCAGGTTGCGATCAGGGCGCCCCGCATCACGGCACGGCTGGCAAAACAGCACCTTGATCAGATCCCAGTGCAGGCACCCATAGTCTTCGCCCAGGCGGTCGACGAGCGCCTTGACGTCGAGTTTCACATGCCGGTGGCATGTCAAGCAGTCGACGGAAAGCCCTGATCCAATCTGCAGTTTCTTGCCTAGTGTGTCCTCGACGAAGGGGAATTTCATGGTCATGAGACAGGCGATCTCCGTTGAGGGTCGCCGCAACGGAGAGGATTATATTCCTTGTCGCCACTTGGCGCTATCGTTTTAGAACGGACAGGGAACAAAAACCTTGTGGGAAAGGGCAGCCACAGCGGGCGCGGGAGTCACTTCCCTTGTAGATTGGATGGTGCTGGCTGGAGTTTGCGGCGTCTCTGACAAAGACAAGTGCCGCAAACTCCGCGTGCCAGTATGTATGGCGCTATGCCCGCGGGCCGGAGGCGGTTACCGCCGTCTCCGGTTCGGGTGTAACCACCTTGGTGACGTTTCGCGATTTTCGCAACTCAAATTCAACCGTTAAGCGATTCGTCCACCGTCTGTTGATCTGCAGGATCCTTGACTGCCCGAACTGGTCAGATACGTTTGTCTCGTGCCTTGAGAGAACCGGCGCCGGGCACCTTGGTTAGCCGCTTGATAACCGACGATGGGGGAGCCCTTACGTCGTAGACAACGAGCAGCACGGCTGCCCAACACAACTCCCACAAAACATCAACCTGGCTCGCCGCCCGCAAAAAAGGGCGTTTGCGGCCTCAGGAATGTAATGGAGGAACGTATGGAGGTTCAAAGTGGTTACTGGTGGGCGATCAGCATCCGGCGGGACGACGACCAGCCCGAAATCATCGATGTACGCGGCGAACAGGCGCAACGCATCATAGGAGAAGGAGATCCGTACGATCTCTTTGAATTCGAACTTATTCGACACGTAGATACAGGCGGCTGGCCGAGCGAACGGGGCCTGGACGGTCGGGAGGTCGATCCAGCCACCATCAAAGATGGCTATTGGTGGGCTTTCCACATCTTGGAGGAGCAGCCCGAGATCATTCGCGTCGGCCAGGACGAAGTTGCGCGCAGCAAGTCCGCCTATCGCGCAGATTCCGACGGCGAGTTCGATCTCTCGGAGTTCGAATTCCTGATGTCGATCGACACGAGTGGCTGGCCGAAAGGATAATGCGGAAAGCAGTCGCCGGTTTGGCTATGGCCGCGCCCGCGCCCTCAAAGGCTAGCGGGGCGCGGGCCGATTGGGTCACCCCCAACATGCAGCACCGGTTAGAGGCCGATGCTGCTATGCGAACAGTGATCGATACGTGCGATCAGTTCAACCGAGCCAGGGCTCATCCGATTTGAGGGTGGGGAACGTGCCCAATAAGGCGAGGGCGGCCTATGGTTCGCCAGCCGGCGAAACCTACCCCGTTTTCCGGTTAGGCCCGGCGGTCGAACCCCCAAGCCACCCCCAGCCCCCGGCCGTCGGGCCGCTGAACGTGGTAGAATCCTCTACGGCTGGTAGCGCTGGCTCGCCTTGCGTCTTTGTGCCCATCGACTTTGGGCATGAGCCGCGACCATCTAGCGAGGCTTATAGCGGATGAGGGTCATGGCGACCAAACCGCCGTAACCAAGCGGCGCGGTGTGAGCCCGCGCTATCCCGGCTCTTCCCAGAAATCCTGCAGCGAGGCATGGCGAAGGCCTTCCTCGCCCCGTAGGTGCTTCACGCGGCCGATCAGCCCTGGCCTGACCCATTGCGTTGCCGGCCGCTTCATCCCCTTCGGCGCCGTGCCCGCATGCTGCTGAACGCGCTCCCAGAGGCGCTCGCGCAACTCCCGGTTTAAGGTGATGAAAGCCGAGCCGACGTAGCGCCCGGTCGTCCGATCGGCCATCAGCGCAAAGGCCGGTTTCCCTGCCTCCCTTTCGACGCCAAGCCGGATTCGACTCCAGGTCCGGTCAATCTTGCGGCTAGGGGAACGGAACCTGATCATTTTACTAAATTAGTTGCAACTAATGAAGTCGACCACAATTAACTCCCAGCCGGCGAACGTCCCCCGCCCGCCGGTGAGGCCCGACGGCCGACTGGTCCCCCCATAGGCTGCCGGGGCGCCACAAAGCCGCCCACCGCAACCAAGCGTGCCAGCCAGCGTTCACTCTCTCATGACAAAGGTATCTCAACTCGGCGTTTGGTACCGGAAACGTAAGCCCGCTTAGAGCGGTTTCCTGCCGTACGTCTCGCTGACCGGAACGAGCACGTTGCGCCAGTTCCGGACATTGGCCGCTTGTGCCAACGAATAGGGATCTAGGCCCCGAGCGAGCCCTCAGGAACCCCTTCAGAGTCGATCCGGAATGAAGCTACGACAAACCCGCACAACGGGCGCCTTCTCTGATCGCAGTAATGGCGACAGGATTGGTGACCGGATAGGTGCTGATGAACACCTCGGGGGTGAAGTCCGGAAACTCGTCCGCCAGTCGCGCAGTGATCTTGGCGACCTGAGGCGTTTCATCAAGCATAGCATGAGCCATCGCAACGAACAGAAGCGTGGCAGGGGAGTCGGGCGCAGATTGGCGCAGCGCGACCAGCGACTCTCGGTGGAGGCCAAGGACGAAGCTGCAACGCCCCAGCATTCCAAAGTACCACGGAGTATGGGGATTTAGCCGAATCGCTCGCTTGGCCAATTCGTAGCCCTGCTTCGGGTTGCCAGCAACAAGAGCCAGACTTCCCGCAAGTAAGGCAAGTGAGTCAGCGTCGTTTGGAGCCGCCGCCAAGACGCGGTCATGCTCTTCAACAGCAGCGTCGATATCGCCCTGCAATGCCCGAAGATCAGCAAGCATTATGCGTGCGTGAATGTCGGCCGGATCGAGCGCCAGCGCTTGCTTGACACATGTGCTCCAGCTCTCGATCGAGGCGGAAACGTCGTTTGTAAAGCCGTTGCAAGCATCCACAGCATGCCCAAGAGCCAGCGCGGTCCAGGCTCTAGCAAGACCCGGATCGAGTTCGACCGCACGCGCCAGCAGCCGTATAGCCTCCTTGTTCGACGCACGGGTGAAAAGGTGCTTCTGCTCAAGGCCAAGCAGGTAGCAATCATAGGCCTGCAAACTTGCTGGAGGCTTCCGACGCACTGCATCGCGTCGCAGGTTGGCGAGCTTGCCGTGGCAAGTTGCGAGGACATTGATGACGTTTTCGGTCACGCTGTCCAGCATCGCAAACAGATTCTCCGCTGACCGATCGTAACGCACTGTCCAGAGATCAACCCCCGTGTGGGCGTCGACGAGTTGCACGCAGATGCGCACCCGCTGCCCCTCCGCTTGCAAGGTTCCCTCTATCACGTAGTCAGCATTCAACTCTCGTCCGATGGATGGCACGTCATCGCGCCGTCCCTTGTAAGAAAGCATTGTCTGGCGGGCGATCACGGCAAGGTCGCGGAAACGGGCGAGATCAACCATGATGTCCGCCGACAAACCATCGGCGATACGAGTCCAGCGTTCTTCTCCGCTTAGATTGTCGAACGGGAGAACCGCGACGACTGGCGGCCCCGACTCGTCCGTCGAAAGGCCTTCGGATCGCGCCTGGCCGAGGTCCTGCTGGCGGTGATCCGCAAGCAACGTTGCAAGCGCCACTTTGCTGCGAACGTCGAGTTTCCGATAGATCGCCGACAGATGGGTCCGAACGGTGGCAGGCGCTATGAAAAGCGTCTCGCCGATTTCGCGATAGGTCATCCCCTCAGCGAACTTTGCCGCGACCATCCGCTCCCGATCCGACAGGCCGGTCAAGGGATTGCCTACGACGGGAAGCATCTCCTCAAATCTCCGATCCGCTGCGAGCTGTCGCCGAGAAGCCCAGGATCTCGCGGCAGGCCGAAAATACAACAGATGCGAGGCCAAAAACACTGCATTTGCATGATTCCGTTTAGCGGCCAGCGATCCTAGCCTCTGTCTATCGGCGGGCTCTCCTCGGTTGGCGCCAGGGTCCAATCGAGGAGCAGGAGGCATTCATGACGAAGTCATCCATCTTGGCCGCGCTGGTATTGGCTTTGTCGGCCGGACCATGCTTGTCCGAAGCCACGCAAAGTGACGGCAAGGTGATTTCCGAAAATGCCGTGAGAGCTGCCAGCGCTGGGTTGTACTCCGATATCCTGAGCCGCGCATGCAGGAACGGATGGCGGTATCCTCGACCCCAAATCGAGAATGGCTTCAAGCGGCACCTCGAGGAGCTGAAATTGCAGCTCATCGATCAGGGTTACACTGTCGTGCCCGACACGATCGCGAATGACCCCCATGTCCAACGAATGATATATGGGACCAAACGCCAGCTCGTTGGGTCGCGCCAATTCGGCTGTTCCCGCCCATACTGGCTCGATGAATGACCTTCCAGGCCAACGATATGCAATTCGAAAGGCTGAATTGAGTCAGGGTCCGTCGTAAGACGTAAGACTTCATGAAACGAAGGTCCGGATCGGGTCATCGGCGTGAGTTCAGCCGAGAGCGTGCGAACTTCCGCTTGGGGGGTCGTTGCCAGCCGTTCAATGCGGGCACCAAGCGTCAGGTCTTCACCACTGGCACGGTTGCGCGGTCGCGCCGCGGCGCGTTTGGTGGTGGTCATTGAGGGATCCTTTTAGGGACTTAGAAGTGAAAGGCGGACTCGTCCGCAGTCTCGTACATGCTAAGACCAGAGGCGCCCGCCACGGCTCGACCGCTCGACATAATCGCACTGACGGCCGGATCGATCCGGTCGGCTGCGCGCGCCTTGTTCGGCCTGCGGTTGCCCGATTGGTCCGCCATCATCACAACGTTGCCGATTGCCCACCGGAGACAGGGGTTGCCGTCGTGCACAACAGTCCGCGTCAGCATCAGTTGTTCGAAGTCATCGACGGGCTTGGCGAAGTTCGCCAATGTCTGCGGGAAGGCGGCGACAGGGATGCCGTCCGCCTCGAGATTCTCCATAATCTCCCTCGCCAGATACTGGTCAAAGGCGACTTCCTGCACGTCGAGAAGTCCGCACAAGAACCGGATATGATCCTCGACAATACCGCGGCCGACGATGTCGCCAGGACATGCAGTAAGCCAGCCTTGGTCGCGCCATAGGGAATAAGGAGCACTGTCGTTGTCCGCTCGCCGTCTGATGCCTTCCTCTGGCGCGAACGACTGCACATGCAGGGCATAGTTGCCATCCTCAAGCTCGATGGTGGCGGCCACTGCGCAGAGGTCGGTACGCTTGGCGAGGTCGACTGCAAGCCATGCACGCTTGCCCTTCAGTGACGTAAGATCCACGTCGCCAGCGCATTCGTCCCAAATGCCCAGATCCCATTCGGGATTTGCCGCGCCGTCCTGCCAGATGTTGAGGTGCAGTTGTTGGAACATGGCACGGTCGGCTGGCCGGTGCTCTGCTTCCCGCACCATCTGGCGCATGCCGTCAATGTCAGGGTATGGCGGACTGCAGGACAGGCCGGGATTCACACGGTGCCATGCAGCCTCGTCGCGCCAGTCTTCGTCCTTGTCGGCCTCGAATAGGATTGGCAAGAAGGCATCATCTTCAATGGCACCGGACGCCACTTGCCGCGCATAGGAGTACATGTCGTAAGCGATATTTTCGCGACCAATGCCAGCCGTGGTAGTGACGACAAGCAGCGAGCCCGGCGTCTTTACCAGCCCGGTCTTAATGGCGTCCCAAAGGTCTCGCTTTTTCCAGGCATGCAGTTCATCGACCAAAGCGAACACAGGCGTTCTGCCGTGCGCTGTGGCTGCATCCGCGGACATCGCGCGATAGAACGCGCCGCTCTTACGGTGCGTTATGCGGTTCTTGGTGTCCTGAATTTGGAACGCCTCTTCAAGGCGAGGATGCGCCCGAATGACACCGGTCATCTCCTCAAGCGCAATGCGCGCCTGGTCACGGTCGACAGCCGCCGACACGACTTGGCTACGCGGGATGCGCTCGGGTCCAAGGTGCAGCATGGCTAGTGCAGCGCCGAGGGTAGTCTTACGATTGCCGCGGGGGATTAATGCGAAGACGGTCTTGATGCGGCGCGTGCCGTCCGGCTTGGTGTCGCCGTAGACGCGGCGGATGATGCGCTCCTGCCAGCGGTCCAACTGGAAAGCATTTCCCGGAAGATTTGACTTGGGGTGGCGGAGCGCTTTGACGAAGCGGACTGCACGTTCGCCTTTGCCGTGCGGGTCGGGGATTGGGCTGTCATCGAATATCCACGCATTAAATGTCTCCGAGATCGTCGGCGTCGTCGTTTCCAATGGCGCCTCCCTTGTTTTTGCTCCTTGATGCTGGTGCCAAACCAAGGGCGTCCGCGAGACGTGCAAGCGTCGCGTGGTACTCTTTAAGCAATGTGGTTTCGGGTCGGCGCTTGGTCTCACCGGACGGCGAGACCATCGTTAATCCGTGCTCGGCAATCGCTACCTCGCACGCGCCTATGTGAGCCACGACGCGGCAATAAGCGTCGACAAGGGGCAACTCATGATCCGCAATCTTTCGCTGCTCCACCAGCACGCCGAGCACCTTGCGCCATTCCTTAGCGGCGCGTGCCGGCATGTCTTTAGGTGCTGCTGGCACTTTCGATAGCGCACCGTCCAACGACGTAACCGTTGCTTTTCGCCCACGCATTGTTCGTTTTCCCTGCCATCAAAACGTGTAGTTCCGGCGCTCGCGAACGATGTCCCACATGCCGAGCGGAAGTTCGCCGGGAACGTCGCCTGAGGTGGCTTCGCGGTTTTCGTACCAGCTAGCCGCCAACTGCATGACTGCCCCAGTTAAGTCAGATGGGACAGTCGCGAATTCGGTCTCGATTTCATATCCGAGTAGCTGCTCAAGATGAGCTTGGGCCGCGTATATTTGATCCTCTATGAGTGCATCGTCGTCATTGAAGTCGACGCGCATGTGCGCTTTCTGGTCGGCAAGTGAGACGATAGCCATCAGTTCAAATTCCTATTTGCGGATTATTGCGAATTGTTGGGCACGCGTGGTCAGGGAATGGCGGGAAGAAGTCGATTTCCCGGTGGGGGTAGTTGCCGATTGGGCGGCTTGTATAGCTGTTGGAAGTTGCTACACTCATTAGTACTGGCTAATTCTAGTCGTGGAGGCTGACATGCTGCGCAGTGCCGTAATATTTTCGCTCGTGGTCTTCTCTTTTGGCTTACAGTTGTCCATCGCGACAGCTTCCGAAACTCTTGCGTTTGCTTCTTTGAAGGATTCTGGAAATCAGTCTCCATCTCTGAGTGAAAAGAAGGGACAGCAATTTGCACAAAGCTGCACCGTTGCGAGCCGCTGGACCGAAAATTACACGTGTCCTCAAGGGAAAGTTAAGAGCGTGCAATGCTGGCAGTGTGTAAGTATAAATGGCCAACCTGGCTTGAAAGAATGCCAGACTAAAACATGTAACCTCGGCGACTAACGCCCAAACCCGCCTTCTGCCCTGATGTTCTTCCGCCTGTTGCATAGCCCATTGTAAGGCTGCCAGTTGGTGCGGTCCCAAAACAAGGACATGTCGCCTTTCGGCGCCTTGATATGATCGACCATGTTAGCTGGCCTACCGCATCCGCATGCGCATAGTGGCGCGCCCATTGCGGCTAGGAACGCTTTGCTTTCGCGTGTCCATTCGGCTGTGTAACCACGGTCTGCGGCGCTGCCACGGGCTGCGTCGTTGGTTGCCTGGCGTTGCTTGGTGTCGCGTTGTTGGCATGGGCAAGGTTGGCCTTTAGGCATGCTGTAGCCACAAGCACAGATGCGATTTGCCACCGGTTAATCTCCGAAGCCATTGACTTTTAAGTAAAAATGGTGTAACATAACCTTGTAGAATATAGAGACAATCCTGTCTCTCACTATCCTACGGTGGAGATATCGACGTGATATTTTTTAGATTAATGGAGGTGTCTCATAGACAAAAGGAATAAATACAATATTAGAGCATTTAGACTACGATAATTTAGTCGTATATATTAAAATCGCCATTGAACTCTACAAAATTGGAAAGGAATTTTACGACCGAAATAAAAAGCGATAAGCATTTGAAAATTTAGAATATGGGGAGGTCGGCGCAAATGCCGCCTCCTTTTTTATTTGAAAGCGGATGGCAGCGCGAAGCATGCCACCCGCAGTTGACCCTTAGCCGCGGAGATAAGGACGGCTGGTATCTGGACTGTATAGCCTTGACCCGATCATTGAACTTTGTGGTGGGCGGGAGGCTACTTCACACGTTATCCGGCAAGCCCGCAAGCCACGCTAGAAGCATGGCAGTGCCGTCAATGTCCCCCACCTGAATTTAAGCCGAGAACACGCCGCATGCCCCGCCCGCGACGCGGGTGAAGCGATAGGTGCCAGGTGCTGAGATCAGAGTACTTGGGGCATAGGAGGTAATCTGCCCAACAACGTTGTAAGCAGCCGCATCGTCCTTCAGGTAGATATAGACCTGAGCTTTTGCATCGTAGCCCTTAAGGCCAACCGTCAGCGGAGTGCCTGCGGCAACCGTTACGTCGGCAGAATCCGCAGCAGTGCCGGCGGTCGAAAGTATCTGCGCGGCTGCCATTACGCCACCGGCTTGCTTGCCGCTCTACCCTTGACGACGACCGCACCGGCAGCAATCGACGTGCCGCTGTTCAGAGTCAGAACGGTCCGCAGATACCGGCGATTACCGATGTAGCCGACCTTGTAGACCGAGGCAGCCGCAAGAGCGGCAGGGAACGTGCCAACCAGATCGGCGGCCGCAATGTCCGTGAAATCGCCCGAAGTCGTAGTGTCGGATTCCTGCAGCTTCGGCGTGAAGTTGCCGCTGCCAGCGATAGCACCAGTGTTGATGATAACAGCGGCGCTATTAAAGCCGAGTAGATCGATAGCTGCAGAGGTGTTGGTCGCAGTAAGCACGGCAGGCGCAACAGACTGAACCGCGCCAATGTTATTCGCGAGATCGCGCATGATTTAATCCTTGTGAAAAGAGAGTGGGCGGCCACTAGAGGACCGCCCTGTATCGCTTAGGCCGAGACCTTGAGCTTGCGGAAGGCTTCGGCCTGCGTATTGGCGCCACCAACGCGTCGGCGAGCATGGAAGCGAACCTTGCCGGAAGTTGCCTGGCTATACGGATCTCGCAGGATTGACATGGCAACACGGTCATAGATGCGGTACCGCGTGAAATCACCGAAGATAACCGGGAACGTACCGGCCGCAATGTCGGGCATATCTGGGGCCTCAACGATCGGACGGCCAAGCAATGTTGCAGGTTCACCTGCCTGGATGCTGGGCTGCCAGATATATTGCTTCGTAGAGTCTTTCAGGCGCCTTAGCGCCGCGATCGTGGTGCCATTGGCCATCCACACGCCATTAGCCCGGTAGGCGGGCTTGAGCGCATACATCAGGTTGATGAGGCCATCCGCGGTGCCGTCTGGGTCGCTGATAACGGCGGCCGAACCAGAGACGGTAAACGGAATGCCGGCGTCCGTCATAAAGCCGGTGGGCTTCTTAAAGCCGTCGCCATTGACGAACGCAACAGCCTCGAGGCGCCCGAACTCTTCGGCCAGATCCATGGCCACTTCAGACTCGACATTGACGGCTGCGTCTTCCAGCAGTTGCAGCGAAACATCGACGTAGCAGGCCGCTTCATTGACCGGGATTTCGATCTGTCCATAAGCGCTTTCAGTCGAACTGCGCGTTTCGGTTTCGCCGACCCAAGACGCTGTGGGCGTCCCAGTACGCTTCGGCAAGATAACCGATGGTGACGCAGTGCTGCCCACGCGTGCGGCCTGACGCACTGGCGAAAACTGCACGATGTTCTTGATCACTTCGGCCTGGAATTCGGCCGGTGCCAGGTAGCCGCCGCGGGTGTCGTCGGAAACGACAAGCGACTTGGCTTCCTCGCCAGGCATGCGTTCCGGACCATATTTCAGGAACGACTTGAACGCCTTGCGCTCGGCACTCGGCTCGTTGTCATTGTCGCCCTTGATGATAGCCGGGCGATTGAGCCTCGTCTCAACGGCGGCAAGCCGGTCGACAAGCTTAGTGTTGTCGTTCGCAGCCGTCTTGGTCTCGACGGCCTTCAGCCGATCATCAACGGACTTCTTAAGCTCGTCCAGCGCCTGGGTGACGATAGAGTCAACGGCGTCGTCTTCACCCTTGAGAACAAGGGCGGTTTTTGCATTACGCATATTTGGAATATTCCTAAGTTCGGATCGCTGCAGCGAGCCTGTTGATAGCCGCCGCAATTTCAAGCGCGCGCACGGCGGATTTGGCGGAAGTGACCTTCGCGCCAGGATGCATGGCGAGAGTCACAAGACTCGCCTCCAGCAATTCAAGTTGTGAAATGGTTCGGCCGCCGCCCTTGCGAGCGATGGCCTTGCGGGTCACAAACCCAATACTTATGCCGCGGACGGCACCAGCTTTAACGAGTGCCCGCACCTCGTCTGCGCGGCGCACCTCACCCACAAGCAGCCTGCCTTTAAGGCGCAAACCGTCAGTGGCTTCGGTCGCATCCGTCCAGGCGCCCAAGGGGTCGTTCTGGTCATGGCCGAATAGAATAGGCATCGGCATCTTAGCGTCGGCAAAGGCGCCTTTTTCAATAACGTCGCCCACTCGGTCGGGCGTGCCGAACGGCCACGCAAGCGCCTCGATTGCGCCAGCATCGCCGGCAAGAAACTTAGTTTCGAAGAATAGGCGCTCCATTAGGCGGCTGCCTTTACAGGTTGATTGTCGTTGGCTGGCTTGGTGCCTGTGTTCGGATTTTCGTAGACGTCGCCGCCGTCACGAGGCGGCATACCAAGCCAGTCGCGCGCCTCGTTGCTGTTGAGAACTTTGGCGGTAATGAGCGTGCTGATAGCCGTGGCTCGAGCCGTGATGTCAGCCTGCGTGAAGTCGTCAAGATCGAAGCAGAAGCGATACTCGCCGCGCTCCTCGTCGGTAAGCAGCGCACGGTTGAACGCCGACTCCAGAACGCGAAGCCATGGCAGCAAGGTGAAGGTCAGATATTCCTTCGCAGCCTGCTCGGATGTCGACCACGTAGCGCGGTCAAGCTTGCCGATCATGTGTTGGGGAATCGAAAATGCCCTGGCTATTTCGGCGAGCTGGTACTGCCTATTCTCAAGGTATTGTGCGTCTGTGCTATTGAGAGTCATTTGCTCCCAAGTCGCGCCGTCCCAAAGAATCGCAGTAGAGGCTGCGTTGGCAGAACCTGAATGTGCTGCCTGCCAGCCGGCCTTCATCTTGGCCAAGGCGGTGTCGCCCAGCTTCACGCCTTGTGGCATGGTGATGACCCCGGAGGGTTTGCAACCGGCAGTCCACAGCTTGGCCGCGTACGCCTCCATGGCCTTCGCGACGCCTATGGCTTCGGAGCACTGTGTCAACGGGCACTTTGAGAATGCGCCGCGGACGTGAATTACGTCCGACGCAGGAACCACCTTGCCGCTCAACCGGTACGTCGGCTCGCCGGTCACCGGGTCATACTGAACGTCGATGACGGACGACTCGTAGCGGATAATCTCCGTTGGCTGGCCGCTTGGACGGTTGACCCAAGCTAACCCGCCGCGGTCCTGCGTTAGCGCCTGGCTGACTAGATCACGGATCAGCTCATAACCAGACGTCCAACTATTTGCCTGGCCGGTCAGAAGCTTTAGTGCCGGGAAATCGGCAGCGTCCGTCTCCTCATCGCCAACCTTGCGCTTGACTATCAGGCACATGGTTGCGGCGCTTTCGGCAATTACAGAGACGGCATTGCGAACGCCTGGCACCGTAAGGGCTACGCTGGCGGATACTGCGGCTGTGCCCGTGACGGTGGCGCCCAAGATGGCGAGCAATTCCGCGTCGGGTTCGGCTAGTGATTTGGTTTCGCTGATGACGTTCCCGTGTGGAACATCCTTTTGCTTACGGTCAAACGGCCACATCGGCAGACTCCAGTTCTGCGCAACGCGCGATGATGTCGGCTGAAATTGTGCCGATCGGTATGAGTATTTTTGATTTGTCTACCGCCAAGCGTTCTACATCGCGGTCGGAAATGATGCGGCCCGATGCCGACGAAACAGAGATGACGTCGACCACCAAAACGGCATCCGTCGCGGGTGGCGTCTGGAGGTGTTCGAACGCTTGAGCTATCGCCGTCAGCCAGTTGCGGCCAGCGCGCTCCAGCTCGTAGCCGACGCGCAAAATGCAGATGTCTTGTGGGCTAAACCAACGCCTATCGCCGCGCCGCTCGCTAAAGAGAACTTCTGCGTCACGGATGCGGTGCACCCACGCATCCAACGTGCCACGCCGCAAGCCGGCCATGGCAGCGGCCTCGGCGACCGTAAAGTCGCGCGCGGTCCAATCGGCCATAGTGGCCTCCTTACGATGATAAGATTGTGATTTGGGCAAATAGAAGAGCCGCGCCCGTCATCGCGTCACGCGGACAAGCACGGCCAGACACCAGCGTCACGCTGACAATATTCTCATACATATACGCTACAACGCGCCACGATTTGGCACATCATGCAGCGATATTTTTCTTTCCGTTGTTGTCGTTCATCGCAACAAGCATCTTGGCGGTATCAAGCAATGCTCGCTTCCCGGCCTGGTCAGCGTACTGAGGGCCGTATCCCAGCCGCACGCCAAGGGACTTCAACGAACCGCCTGCAGCCACTTCGTCCAACACCTCACCAGCCTCGCCCTTGGGCTTCTCTGGCGCATCCCAAACGCCTACGGTGCCTGCGTTGGTCCCCTGTTTCGGACGCGAGATGCCGCCGAAGAAATAAGCACCCTTCGCCGTGATCGTCGGGCATTTCATGACTGGTGGCGCGTCGTCCATAAGTCGGGCTAACTCTTTGCGAGCCTCTTCGACACCGGGAAGCGGATCATAAAACGTGCCGTTGCCACCTGCACCAGCAGGCAGGCATGCCACGCGTTCCAGTCCGATCGCGGCGCCAGGAAGTGGCGTTGTTGGACGGACCTTCAAATAGCCAGCGGCATTGCGCTTGTTCTTGCCGTTGCCTCTCACGTCGTCCTTCGGCTTAAGCTTCTTTCCCGCCTTGGTCTGCCCCCATTCTTTGAGTGCGCCTCTGTAGAAGGTGAGGTCGCCCAAAAACTGCCATTCATCGTCTCGATAGGTCTTGCCTGCTAGGCGTCGATAACCCTTTCCGACATGCCGCACGCCACCACGCACATAGACACGGAAAGCATCGCTAGCCGCCCGCAATAACTCGCCGACGGTCGGACGCATTTCGCGATCGAGTTCATCTGCGGTTGCGTCGACGGATGGTTTCATGTCCACAAGCGCGCGCGCGACGGCCTGGACAGAATCCACGTCATTTTTCCTAAGCCAGTTCAATAGCGGAAGAGTTCCACGATATCGGTTGGTCTGGTTCATTCTGCTTTTCCCTTGATCCGCCACACGCTGCTTTCAATAATCGGGTAGATTTCGCCGCCGGCATCGAGTTCGACAAGGACGACGAAACTCAGGTTCTCGTTGTCGTCTTCGGTTGCCGTCACCCCAACGACTTCAAGCTCACGACCATCGGAGTCCTTCGCCCTGAAGGCCTTGATTGGAAGAAAGAACCGCGGACCATTGACTAAGCCCGTTTCGTCCTCCGCCATCTTCTCGGATAAGACGCTGCGCATGATCTCCTCGAACTGTTCGGGTTCCATCACGCGGCCTCCGCCAAGTCTTTGGGTTCGCGCACTTGATTGTCGGCGGTGATCAGGATTCGGCGACCAACAAAATCGTCCGCATCGAGACCCTTTCCGATGAAGATCCCGCACGCATTGGCCAGGCTGACAAATTCGGCCATACCCGCTTCCTGCATTTCCGGTCTGCGGTGTTTCACACAGATTTGGCGAGGACGGCACAAGCCATCTTCCACGCCGCGCATCATCAACTTCAGGATTTCGCCGAACCGGTCCGGCTCGATATGCGCCTTTTCGATGATGTATTCCTGGTCGCGTTTCGATGGTGGCGGGGTGACTTCGTCTACCACCTCATTGTCGTTGTCGGCCTCGACTTCTTTCGCCTTTGGTTTTGCGGGCTTAGTCGGCTTTTCCGCCAACTTGCGGTCGGCCTCGTCGTACTTCTCTGCAGCAAGCCATTTTTCAAGAGGCATTCGACCCTTGCCTGGCTTTGCGCTGGCCGCCCATGACGCAGCGCGGGCTGCGATGTGGTTGGCAAAAGTCTCGTCTGGAGCAATAAGAGCATAGGCTTCCCGAGAGGCAGTCTTGTTCCCGTGCTTGCCGTATGCCTTCCACACATCTTCGAAACCCGCTGCCGCCGTGGCGGCCGAAAGGCCAGCCAAACGCGGGGCTGCGGATACATCTTTACTGTCTACTTCTAACCCGGTCTTAAGCCGGGTAGAAGTAGACAGGTCTTCGTCTACCTTATGGGATACGCAAGAGCCTTTAGCGTTTACCTCTAGGGATACGCTCGCGTTTCCCACGGGGGATACGCTAGAGTTTTCATCGTTAGCGTTTACCTCTAGGGATACGCTAGGCGGGAAACGGCCCTCGCTGGCTTCGGTCAGCAAATCCCAATTGATACTGAATCGCGACGCGTTGCGGCCAGCGCCTTTGTCGATTTCGGTGATATATCCGCGCTTGCACAGGGCGCGATTGCCTTCGTTAATGTGGCGTTGTGAGAGCGGGGACTTTCCGTTCGGGCTACGGTCGGCCAGGACCATATGGATGGTTCGAACGCCCGCCAGTGAAGTGTGGCCATACCTTTTGTCAGACCAGCCGAGGTGAAAATCCCAAAGGATACGGTCTCGGCGCGATGCCTCTTTGTCGTATTGCATCAAGACGGAAAGCTTGCTTTTCGCCAGAAGGCCATGCGGGTCGTCAACGTCTTTCGTCCAATATGACGGGCCGATCTCAGTGTACTTCATTGAGCAACGGCCCCTGCAACGCGGCAAGAGCGGCGCTGGAAATCTCTTTCACCAAAGTCGGGGAGAACGTCACGACGCGTCCTGCGCCGCCCTGGCCGTTCGGGGCGAACACTGAAAAGCCGCCACCAGCGCGTCTCGAGACGCGAAGGCCGAAGAATTTGATGTCGTCATTGAATTGAATATCGACCTGCGCGACTGCGCTGCCCGCACCATTGGGTGCAGGTCTTATGGAAATGACTTTCAAGGTGGTGTTTCCTGTGGGGTTTTTAGCAAAAATGCCGCTTGCCGCGGTCTTGTTCTGAAATGGAAGTCCCGCGCCCCGGCGCTTGCCGGATGGGTTTCGGTCGACGCTGGGCCGAGGCGCGGGGTAGGTGGCTATGTCTTCGGCCAGCCGTCTTCGCCGAATTCAACCTTCGACTTCGTGCCAGGCTGGTATTCGTCCCGCAGCGGGCCTTCCTCGATAACAGCCTCTACAGCGGCGATTGCGCCCTGTATTTCGGCAAGCTGGCGAAGATGGTCGTCGGTCCAGCCACTTCCTCGAACCATGGAGTCCATAAGGCTCGTGCGGTTCATCTTGAGTTCTTCAAGCATCCCACCGAACCCTCTCATGCTGCCACTCCCATCGCCCTAACATTGTCGTTCGCGTGGTCGTAAACAGCCGTCCGCCGCTGCGCGGAAAGCCAGTTTTCCAAGTCGGGGAGGGCGTAGCGCACGGCGCCTCCGAGCTTCATATAGACTGGGCCGCAGCCCGCCATGCGGGACTTGTTCAGCCAACTCGGCGATTTGCCGATATGTGCCGCCGCTTCTTTTGTGGAAATTAGCACTTGCAGCCCCCTTGAATCAGTGTTATGTATTTAGCGGAGGGTGGAATTTGCGATCAGTGAATCGCAGTCCGATTTATAGGCGTTTTCGCCTTGAATGTCAATCCCGGTCAGCCGTTTTCCGGCTTTGCTATGATTTCCAGCCATTTCCAACCCGCCCACTTGTCGCCGGTCTCGCGGATGTGAGTGTAGCGCTGCAGGTTTTGCCAAGAGCGGTGGCCAGACACCGACGCCACCTGCGGTATCGTACGACCAAGCTCGAATAGTCGCGACACGCCTTCGTGGCGCAAATCATGAAACTTCAAGTCCGCGATGCCGAGCATGTTGCAGGCGTTGCGCCATGCGAAGTTTATGGTGTCGCCCTTGTACGGGAAGATCAGTTCTCCTGTCTTCGGCGTGGCCTTGATGATCGCCAGAGCCTCTGGCGTTAGCTCTGTCCAGATGTTGTTCCCCGAAGATCCGCGTGGATCCTTGGTGTCACGAACCAAGATACGGGAGTGCGCCTCGTCTAAGTCATCCCACCGGATGCGGACTATCTCTCCCTCGCGGCGCGCGCTGTACAACGCGAATGCCGCAATTCGCTCCATAGGCAGGCTTCGCTCGGTACGGGCGGCGAAGAAATCCATAATGCGATTCATCTCAGCAACGGTCGGGCGCCGATCGCGCTGATTGGAGCGGCCAGTCATCTCAAGTTTAGACGCTACCGTGGTCGCGTCCGTCATTGCCTTTTCGTCTAGTGGATAGCCCCACGCGGGCCGCGCAATCTTGAACACGCCGGATAGGAACGTGAGATACCCCGCAACCGTCGACGGGCGTCGAGTTTTTGCAAGTTCGCGCGCCAGAGCCACTATATGATCAGAGCGTATCTCGGAGCACCGTTTGGAAGCGATGTCGAATTCCTTTAGGCTCTTTAAGACCGCTGCCTTTGTGCGGCCGAGCCTCTTGGCTTCGCGTTCGTACCGGCCAATGGCTTCGCCAAGGGTCGGGTCTTCCTTCTTGATTTCATCAACGGCGCCAGGCTTGGAGAGTTCGCCCTCGCGGTATGCTCCCCATGCCGCAGCCTCACGCCGCTTGGGGAAGGTTTTGTTTTCGCGATGCAGCGTCTTGCCGTCGCGCTTGATGACAATTTGCGCCAGGAAGGTCGGCGTGCCGTCCTTCCGCTTTCGCTCTATGATGCTCGCCATGTCGGTACAACACGCCTCCGTTTCGGTACGACATGTTGTACAACAAAAGAAAATGGCTGCAATAGGCGGAAAACTGATGACACGCCATGACACGCTAACGTATTGATTTGAAAGAAAAAGATAATGAAATCAATTGCGGCCTTGCCGATGTATGACTGGCCCGAAATGCGGGGCGAGGTCGACGCGCAATGGGCGTTGCTGCGCGACGCCTTCCGCAAAAAGGGCATCGACGCGCCCGAAGCGCTTGTCCGCGTCAATGGCGACCTGCCGCCAGTGCCGGGTGGTATCCGCGACGGCGAGGGCAAGATCATCGCGCCTGATCCGGTGACGCTGCCGCCGGACGAACTCGACTTTCACCGGCTCTGGCTGCACCCGGCGCTGCTCTTCGGGCAGACCTGCTGGGGACCGATGGACCTCGGCCTGTCCGCGCATGTCCAGGTTGTCGCCCAGCCGAGCTACGATGCCTATGAGGGCGGGCAGGGCGAGCTCTATTCCAGCGCGCTGGTGATGCGGGCGGATGGCGGGCCATCGGTTTCGTCGCCAGTTGACGGCGCTCCGCTGATCACGCTCGACCTCCTGCGCGGCAAGCGCTTCACCTTCAACGACACCGGTTCCATGTCCGGCTTCCTCGGACTGAAGCGCGATCTGGAGGCTATGGGCGAAAGCCTCGACCTCTTCGCGTCGCGCAGCCCGAGCGGCGGCCACCGGTCCTCGATCGTCGCCATCGCCGAAGGCAGGGCGGATGTCGCGGCTATCGACTGCGAGAGTTGGGCGCTGGCGCAGCGCTTCGAGCCGGCGGCGCGGCAGGTGAAGATCGTCGGCTGGACAGGCCGGCGCAAGGGCCTGCCGTTCATCACCGCCAGGACGACGCCGGACAAGACGGTGGCCGCCTTGCGGGAAGCCGTCGCGGGTCTCGGATAGGCTCAGCCCAGCAGGCGCTCGTCGAGCGGATAGGTCGAAAGCTGCTCGTTGCCGGTCTCGGTGATCAGGATCTGCTCCTCGATCTTGACGCCCTCGTGCCCGCCCAGCCGGCCGATATAGCTTTCGACGCACAGCACCATACCGGGTTCGAGCACGCCATCCGGCGTATCCGCCGTCCAGTCGCTGGCGTGCGGCAGCGTTGGATACTCATCGGCCAGACCGACGCCGTGGTAAAGCACGCCGTAGCGGGTCGGGAAGCAATCGCCCGGCGGCACCGCCGAGCGTTCGACGAGGTCGCGGAAGGACGTGCCCGGCTGCATCAGCGCGGTGTTGTGAGCGATCTGGTCGGCGGCGATGCGGTAAAGATCACGCTGCTCGTTCGTCGGTCTCCCGTCGCCGCAGAGCCAGGTGCGCGACAGGTCGGCGCAGAAACCGTAAGGGCCGATCAGGTCGGTGTCGAAGGCAACGAGGTCGCCGGCCTCGATGATGCGCGACGAGCTTTCCTGGAACCAGGGATTGGTTCGCGGACCGGATGACAGCAGCCGGGTCTCGATCCATTCGCCGCCGCGCGCGATGTTGCCGCGGTGCAGTTCGGCCCAAAGTTCGTTCTCGGAAATGCCCGGCTTCAGCGCCTGTTCCATTTCGCCCATCGCCGCTTCGCAAGCGATGATCGCCCGGCGCATGGCGAGAATCTCGTCCGGCGATTTGATCAGCCGCGCATTCTCCATCACGGCCTCGCCATTGCCGATCGTCACGCCGAGGCGGGCGAGTTCCTCGACGCCTTCGGGATTGATGTGGTCGACAGCGATGCGGCTGTTGCCGCCGCCATGTTCCCTGACCAGATCGGCGATGCCGGCGGCCCAGCGGCGCACTTTTAGTTCGGTCAGTTCACCGCTGTAGAGATACATCCACGACACGGCCGGCCGTACCTCGTCGACGACGCCGGAATGGTCGGACAGGTGCTCGCAGGAAAAATAGTCGAACAGAACCACCGGGCCTTCGGTGGCGACGAAGCAGTGGCGGGTCGGGTTGTGTGCGACCCAGAGCTGCATGTTGGTCGAGTCGGTGGCGTAGCGGATGTTGATGGGGTCATAGAGCAGGGCTCCGGCATAGCCGCGGCGCTTCAGCTCGGCGCGGACGCGCTCGAGCCGGTATTTGCGCATCGCAGCCAAGTCGGGCGCGGCAATGCCTGCTGCTGCCCACTCGCCTTCGGCAGTCGCACCGTAGCCAAGAACATGCTGGTTGAGCGAAGCCGCCTTCTGGCGCGAGCCCTCGCGCAGCGCCTCGATCGAGCCGGGTTCGAACGGCATGATCTTGCGATGACGGCCAAAGCTGCCCTTTGGCACCGCGCTGTCCATGGTCGAACCTCAGGTCCGCATCTTCTCGCCGCTCGGATCGAAAGGCGCTTCGACATTAATACGGGCCGGACGGCGATGGCCAAGGATCTCGATCTCGAACAGGCCGGCACTTTCATCCTCGGCAAGGGCTGCCGGCACATAGCCTTGCGCCATCGACTTCTGCACATAGTGCGCATAGCCGCCCGAAGTGACCCAGCCGACCACGCGCCAGTCGCCATCGACGATGCCGCGCACGGCGGAAGCGCCTTCAGCGGCCTTCGAGCCGCGCACTTCCTTGCCTGTCGTGTCGAAGCGCGGCGCGCCGTAGCCATGCGGCTTTTCCACCGTGCCATAGTCCTTGCTGACCTTGGCCCAGATCGGCTCGTCGCCCATCACGTCGGCGTCGGCCGCATCGACGATGAAGGAGACGCGGCGCAGTTTCGGCCCTTCGGCGTGCTCCTTCGCCGATGCCTCGCGACCGATGAAGTCGTTCTTCTCCAGCTTGATGAAGCGGTCCATCGAACCCTCGAACGGTCCGTAGATCGGGCGCAGTTCGCGGAACCAGGTCGGGAAGTTCTTCTCAAGGCGCATCGAGAGCAAAGCGCGCATGCCGAAATCTACCAGACCGAATTCCTCGCCGGCGTCTTTGATGGCCTTGTAGACCAGGCGCTGGTAGGCCGGCGCCATCCAGATCTCGTAGCCGAGGTCGCCGGTGTAGGTGATGCGGTTGACCATGCAGGGCGCGCCGCCGACCGCCATTTCGCGGAAATCCATGAAGCGGAAGGCCTTGGTCGAGATGTCGACATCGACCAGATTCTGCAGCAAGTCGCGGGATTTCGGCCCGGCGATCGACAGGCCGACCAGCGACTGGTCGAAGCGGTGGATGCGGACGGAACCATCCTTCGGCAAATGCTTCTCGAACCAGCGCATGTGGTATTTCTGCGCGGCCGACGAGCCCCAGATCATGAAACGATCTTCGCCCGCCTTGGCGATGGTGAAGTCGCCGATCAGCTTGCCGAATTCGTTGACCATCGGCGTCAGCACGATGCGGCCGGTCTTCGGCATGCGATTGGTCATCAACCGGTTGAGGAAATCCTCGGCCACTGGTCCCGACACTTCGTATTTGGCGAAGTTGGCGATCTCGGTGACGCCGACCCTTTCACGGGTGGCGCGCACTTCCTCGCCGATCGGGCCGAAGTCGTTCGAGCGGTGGAAGGAGACAATATCCTTCGGCTCCTTTCCCTTCGGCGCGAACCAGAGCGGGGTTTCCAGACCCCAGCTGTCGCCCATCACCGCGTTGTTGGCGAGCATGGTGTCGTAGAGCGGCGTCGTCTGGGCGGGCCGAGCGGCAGGCAGCTCCTCGTTGGGGAAACGGATCGAGAAACGGCGCGAATAGTTTTCGCGCACCTTGGCGTTGGTGTAGCGCAGGCTCGCCCATTCGCCGAAGCGCGCAACGTCCATGCCCCAGACATCGAAGCCCGGATCGCCATGCACCATCCAGTTCGACAGCGCGAGGCCGACGCCGCCGCCCTGGCTGAAGCCGGCCATGACGGCGCAGGCGCACCAGAAATTGGTCAGGCCCTGCACCGGGCCGACCAGCGGGTTGCCGTCGAGCGCGAAGGTGAAGGGGCCGTTGATGATCTGCTTGATGCCGGCCTTCTCGATGCCGGGGAAATGCTTGAAGCCGATCTCCAGCGACGGCGCGATGCGGTCGATGTCGGGCTGCAGCAGCTCATGGCCGAAATCCCACGGCGTGTTGACCGGCGACCACGGCTTGCAAGCTTTTTCGTAGGTGCCGAGCAGGATGCCGTTGCGCTCCTGGCGGGTGTAGATCTCGCCTTTGAAATCGAGCACGCCGATCATCTCGCGACCGGTCGACTTGTTGAATTCCTCGACCTCCGGCATCGGCTCGGTGAGCAGATACATGTGCTCCATGGCCAGCACCGGCAGTTCGACGCCGACCATGCGGCCGATCTCGCGTGCCCACAGTCCGCCGCAGTTGACGACATGCTCGGCCTTCACCGTGCCTTGCTCGGTGACGACGTTCCAGGTGCCGTCGACCTCCTGCGTCAGTTCGACGACGCGATTGCGCAGCACGATCTCGGCGCCGAGCTTCTTCGCCGCCTTGGAATAGGCGATGGTGGTGCCGGAGGGGTCGAGATGGCCTTCGACCGGATCCCACATGGCGCCAACGAAATTGGTCTCGTCCATCAGCGGGAACATCGCCTTGGCTTCGGACGGCGTGATCAGTTCGGTGTCCATGCCGAGATAGCGGCCCTTGGCGTGGGCCAGCCGCAGGAAATCCATGCGCTCGGGCGTATCGGCCATCATCACGCCGCCGGTCAGGTGCAGCGAGCAGGACTGGCCGGAGATCTCCTCGATCTCCTTGTAGAGCTGCACCGTATAGGCCTGCAGCTTGGCGACGTTGGGGTCGCCGTTCAGCGTGTGGAAGCCGCCCGCCGCGTGCCAGGACGAGCCGGACGTCAGCTCCGAGCGCTCGATCAGCATGATGTCGGTCCAGCCGGCCTTGGCCAGGTGGTAGAGCACCGAGCAGCCGACGACACCGCCGCCGATGACTACCGCTTTTACATGAGATTTCATGAAGATAGATCCGTCTTTGCGTAAACTGAATCAGATGATTGGTCAGCGATGAGCCCGCGCCTCGACACGGAAGTCAATGCGCCGCTGCTTGTCGGTCAGAAATCGGTCGGCGCGCCGCCTTCGGCGCGGCGCTTGTCGACGAAGTCGTTGAGTTCCTCGCGGATCGCCGGGTCGATGTAAGGCTCCTCATAGGAAGCCAGCCGCTCCTTCCAGACCTTGTTTGCCTTCTCGATCGCCGTCGGCGACCCGGCTTCCGCCCAGGTTTCGAAATTGCGCCAGTCGGAAAGGATCGGCGAATAGAAGGCGGTCTTGTAACGGTCCTGCGTATGCTGGGTGCCGAAGAAATGGCCGCCCGGGCCGACCGACTGGATGGCGTCGAAGCCAAGGGCCTCCTCGGACAGGTCAAGAGGGGTCAGAAATTCGGCCACCATCTGCAACAGGTCGATGTCGAGGATGGTTTTTTCGTAGGAGCAACGCAGGCCGCCTTCGAGCCAGCCTGCCGCATGCATCATCAGATTGCCGCCGCCCTGGATGGCGCCCCACAGCGAGAACACGCTTTCATAGGCGGCCTGCGCGTCGACCGTGTTGGCGGCGCAGGTGTTGGAGGTGCGGTAGGGGATGTTGTAGCGGCGGGCAAGCTGGCCGCCGACCAACTGGGCCTTCATGTATTCGGGCGTGCCGAAGGCCGGCGCGCCGGACTTCATGTCGACATTGGAGGTGAAACCGCCATAGCCGACAGGCGCGCCCTTCCTCACCATCTGCGCGAAGGCGATGCCGGACAATGCCTCGGCGTTCTGCTGCACCAGCGCGCCGGCGATGGTCACCGGGGCCATCGCGCCGGAGAGCGTGAACGGCGTGACGATGACGACCTGGCCCTTGCTCGACATCTGGATGATGCCTTCCATCATCGGCACGTCGAGCTTGAGCGGCGAATTGGTGTTGATGATGGTGAAGACGGAGGGCTCTTCGAGCAACTGCTCGTGGCTGACGCCGCGGGCGATCCTGGCAATCTCGATGCCGTCGACATTGCGCTCCTTGCCGAGCGAATAGATG
The DNA here is from genome assembly GCF_964252735.1 of Mesorhizobium sp. LjNodule214. Lineage (NCBI taxonomy): Bacteria > Pseudomonadati > Pseudomonadota > Alphaproteobacteria > Hyphomicrobiales > Phyllobacteriaceae > Mesorhizobium > Mesorhizobium sp. LjNodule214. Next base: position 344,612 of record NZ_CAXUPE020000002.1, on the reverse strand, counting down.
TGGAACACCTTGTCGGTGAGCAGGCTGAGGTCGCGGACGCATTCGAGGTGGCGGACCGACGGGTGGATGTCGATGGGCTCGACCGGGTAGCCGCCGGTGCAGTTCAGGATGTTGTGCATCTGCGTAAGCCGCAGGAAGTTGCGGTAGTCCGCCTGGTTGCCCGGCCGGCGGCCGCGATCGAGGTCGGAGCAATTGGGCGCCGATGCCATCATCGAGATGATCAAATTGTTGCCGCCGAAGCGCACATTGTGCGCCGGGTTGCGGGCGTGGATGGTGAATTCCGGCGGGCAGTGCGAAACCAGGTCGAGGATCATATCGCTGTCGAAGCGCACCCGCTCGCTGCCTTCGCGCACATCGGCGCCATGCGCCTTCATGATGCGCCGGGCTTCGTCGTGCAGCACGTCGACGCCGATCTCCCTGAGCACCCGCAAGGAGGCGAGGTGGATCGATTCCAACTCGTCGTCGGACACCAGCTTGGTCGGCGTCAGCGGGTTTTTGAGCTGGCGGTAAGGCGGCTGCTCGAACGCCGCCGATCCGCCAGCGCGCTTTCCCGCGCGGCCGCCGCGACGGGCGCGGTCGGTTGCCAATGCCGGTTCGGCGGGGTGAAGGGCGGCGGTCATGATAGGCCTCATGGAATGCGAAAGTGGGCGGCATAATGGACCGGCGGCAAAGCTGCCGGTACGGAGGCGGCGACCACTAGGGCGAGGGAAGCGACATGCCGGAAGAGGGCAGATTGCTGGTACCCGCGCCGCCCGGATGACTTGGCGCAGCGGATTTGCCGGTGCGGCCTTCCTTTTCCCGGATCGAACCGCTAGCCGGATAGCATGCCGACCGCAGGGTGGGCGTTTTCACACGGATGGACAATGGTCGCGACCGATTCGAGCGATGGCGAGGCGGCGACGCAATGGTCAGCCCTTGCCGGCGTCACCGCGGCGCTCGCCATGTTCGGCGCCGCGCAAGGGTTGAGCTATCCGCTGTTCACGCTCTTGATGCAGCGGCAAGGCATGTCGCCGGCGCTGATCGGTCTTTCCGCCGCGATGATGCCGGTTGGCCTGATTCTCTCAGCGTCGTTCGTGCCGGCTGCCGTGCGACGCTTCGGCGCGCGCAATCTCGCCGTCGGCTGCTCGCTGGCCGGGGCGCTGTGCTTCCTGGCGATCGGCTACCTGCAGGACTGGGTCGCCTGGTTCGTCCTCCGCTTTCTCGTCGGCGTGGTCATCAACCCGCTCTATGTGCTTGGCGAGGTCTGGGCGCTGTCGCTGGCGCCGCCGTCGCGCCGCGGGAGGGTGATGGGGGTGTTCAATGCGCTGATGGGCGCCGGCTATGCGGCGGGGCCGCTGATCCTGATCACCGTCGGCGCCTCTGGATGGCCTCCGTTCATCGCTGCGATGGCAGGCTTTGCGCTTTGCGCGCTGATCCTGCGCGCTGTGTCGTCGAAGCTGACCGGTTTCGAGGAAGACGGCCAGGCTTCCGGCGGACTTGTCGGCTTTGCCAGGCTGGCGCCGGCGCTGCTGCTGGCGGTGCTGGTTTCGGCGGCGGTGCAGCAAAGCACCTATGCTTTGATCCCGGTCTTCGGCGCTGGCTATGATCTACCAGAGGCGAGACTGGCGGCGCTGGTGACGGCGCTGTCGGCTGGCAACATCCTGCTGCAGATCCCGCTTGGACTGATGGCCGAACGCTTCGGTGGCCGAGCGATGATCGTCTTTTGCGCGCTGGCGACGGCGGCTTGCGCGCTCTCGCTGCCGGTGCTGATCACGACGCCGCTGGTCTGGCCGGTGCTGGTGGTGATGGGCGCTGTCGGCTACGGCGTCTATACGATGGCCCTGGTCGAGCTCGGCGGCCGGTTCAGGGGAACAGCACTTGTCGCCGGCAACGCCGCCTTCGCGCTGATGTGGGGCGCCGGCGGCATTGTCGGCCCGCCCGGCGCAGGCGCGCTGATGCAGGCGATCGGCCCGCTCGGCCTGCCTGTGGTGATCGCCGGGCTCGATGCGCTGCTGGTGGCGTTCGCGCTCTACCGCTCGGCCAGGCGCAAAAGCTCCTGACAGGCGTTGGCTGGAGCAAGCGGTTTTCGCCGGCGGGACTAACGGCCGTCGAGGCAACCCGCTAAGGCTGCCGCCATGGATCTGGCGGAAGCAAGCCGAGACGAACCGATGCAATGGGCAGCGATCACCGGCGTGATCGCGACCGTTTCGGTGTTCGCCATCGCGCAAGGGCTTTCCTATCCGCTGCTCAGCTTCATCCTACAGCGCCAGGGCATCTCGCCGGCCATGATCGGGCTTTCGGCGGCGATGACGCCGGTCGGCTTCATCCTGTCGTCACCGCTGATCCCGGCGCTGGCGCGGCGGTTCGGGGCAGGGCGGACCGCACTGACCTGCGCTGCACTGTCGGCAATCGTGCTGGCGCTGATCGGTTGGACGCAGAATATCTATCTGTGGTTTCCACTGCGCTTCCTGATCGGCGTGGTCACCAACCCGCTCTATGTGCTGAGCGAAATCTGGGTGATCGCACTGGCGCCGCCATCACGGCGCGGTCGCGTCATGGGCGTCTATTCGACGATCATTTCGGCCGGCTTCGCCGCCGGTCCGCTCTGCCTGCTTGCCGTCGGCACCGAGGGCTGGCCGCCGTTTCTGGTAGGAATTGCCGCCTTCGTCTTTTGCGGCGGCTGCCTGGCGCTGGTGCTGCCTCGGTTGCCTAAAGTCGATGAGGCCGGGCGCCGGGTTTCGGTCATGGGATTCATACCCCTGGCATGGCTGCTGCTGTCGGCGGTGGTCGTGGCCGCAGGCTTTGAACAGGGCGTGCTGGCGCTGCTGCCGGTCTATGGGACCCATTACGGCATTGCGGAAGCGCGCATGTCTGCGCTGCTGTCGATGATGATTGCCGGCAACATCGCCATGCAGGTGCCGCTGGGCTTGCTGGCGGAGCGGCTGACGGCACGGCTCGTGCGTTTCATCTGCGTGTCGCTGACCGTGCTCGGCTGCGCGCTGCTGCCGCTGCTCATCGAGACGCCGCTGATCTGGCCGTGCGTCTTCATTTGGGGCGCGGTTTCCTACGGCATCTACACGATGTCGATCATCGAACTCGGCGAACGTTTCACTGGCTCGGCACTGGTTGCCGGCAACGCCGCCTTCTCGCTGATGTGGGGCGTCGGCGGCATCCTCGTGCCGCCGCTCACCGGCGGCGTCATGGATGTGATCGGCGCGTCCGGCCTGCCGGTCACGCTCGGTGTCATCTGCGCGGCACTGACGGCGGCAACCGTCATTCGACGGCGTGTTGTGTAAGGCAGCAGGGATTCCCGCAGCAGCTCCTAGTAGGCCTGCCTTCTGAAGATTGCCCAGAGGTCACAGTCGGCGTGCCGTTCCTCGGGGTGTGTTTTGTACAACAAACCTTGAATCTCCACGGCGCGATTAAAGTCGTCTATCAGCCCAACACAGGACAGCTCTTCATTTGCGAAGACGTCGGGGAAGCCGCCGCAATTGGTCAACGCGCTGATGTCGACATTCTTGTCGAGCAGATCAAAGCCCATGAAGGTGAACCCGTCCCAACCGAGTGAGCACACGTCTGCCGAAGGCCTTCGGATCACGCCAAGGATGTTGAGGTTGCTCGTATCGGTCAATTCCGAAAGCAGGAACTCCAGATCCACGAAGAAATTCAGCATAAAGTCTTCGTTCACGATGTGAGGCCAGTAGCTATCCTTTATCTCCGCAAGTGCCGTCGGACAGAGCATACCGTCGAGAGAGACGACCTCTGTCAATTGGGTGAGGCCCGACCACTCTATGTACTTGCCCCATCCCGTGCCGTGGGATGGATCAAACTTCTCAGTTGCAATGTACAGACGTTGCATGAGGTTCCTCGCAGTCCATGCAGAGACCCTTACCATGGCGATCTTCGACCATTCGTATTTACGTGTTCCAATTGAATGTCGGTAGCGTCATGCCGATGTTTGTGGCACCGAGCGTGACGAATTTTTCGGAGACCCCATGACCAAGTCGATCGCACAGAACCGGCCAGGTTCAGTTGAGACCCAAGACCCCTTCCTCTGGCTGGAGGACCGGAACGGCAAAGAGGCGCTCGACTGGGTGCATCGCCAGAATGAGGTCACGATCGGCGAATTGCAGGGCGATCCGTCCTACCAGGCCGCGTTCGAAACCGCGCTCGACCTGATGACGGCCGAGGACAACATCGCCGTCGGCGCCGCGCTCAATGGCCATGTCTACAATTTCTGGCAAGACAAGACCAATGTGCTGGGCCTCTGGCGCCGCACGACGGTCGCCTCCTACAAGACTGACAAGCCCGAATGGGAAACGATCATCGACTTCGACGTGCTCTCGGCCAAGGAGGGCGTCAAATGGGTGTTCAGCGGGGCGAGCCGCCTCTATCCCGAGTTCAATCTCTGCCTAGTCTCGATGTCGCCGGATGGCGGCGATGCCAGCGAGATGCGCGAGTTCGACATCGCGGCGAAATCCTTCGTCGAGGACGGCTTTCGCGCGCCGGCCTCCAAATCGGGTTTTTCCTGGCTGGACAAGGATACGGTGATCGTCTCGGCCGCCTTCGAGGAGGAGGACAAGACCCAGTCCGGCTATCCGCGCGTGGTCAAGCTCTGGCGGCGCGGCACGAAACTGCAGGACGCGACGCCGATCTTCGAGGCTGAGAAGCAGGATCTCGCGGCCGGCGGCGGGCTCGAGATCGACGGCGACAGGCGGCACCTGTTCCTTGCCCGCACCATCGACTTCTTCTCCTCGCACAGCTTCCTGCGCCTGCCTTCAGGCGAGAACAGGCGCATCCCGCTGCCGGACGACGTCACCGACACGGCGATCTTCAAGGGGCAGCTCATCTTCGGCGTGCGCAGCCCGTGGACCGCGCCGGACGGCACGCGCTGCCTGCCCGACGCTCTCTATTCGGTGGATTTCGAGCGCTGGATCGAAACCGGCGCGCTGGGGCCTGTCGAAACCGTGCTCGAGCCAGCGCACCGGGTCTCGATCGCCGGGCTCGCGCGCACAGAGGCGCGACTGTTCATCAACCTGATGGACAATGTGCGCGGCAAGGTCATTGCCTGCGACCGCGTGGGCAGCGGTTGGTCGCTCAAGCCCGTCGCTCTGCCGGAAAACGGCAATGTCGGCATCAGCCATGCCGAGCATTTCGGCGACAGCGTGTCCTTTTCCTTCACCGATTTCCTGACCCCGAGCTCGATCGTCTGGTCGGACAACGATGGCGAGACGCTGGCGACGGTGAAGTCGCAGCCGGCGCGTTTCGATGCATCGCCCTATGTCTCCGAGCAGTTCGAGGCGCGCTCGAAGGACGGTACCATGATCCCGTATTTCGTCGTCCGGCGGCGCGACCAGAAAGGGCCGGTGCCGACGCTGCTCTACGGCTATGGCGGGTTCGAAGTGCCGCTGCTGCCCGGCTATGCCGGCGTGCGCGGCAGGCTGTGGCTGGAGAAGGGCAATGCCTATGTGCAGGCCAACATCCGTGGCGGTGGCGAGTTCGGCCCGGCCTGGCACCAGGCGGCGCTCAAGGGCAACCGTCAGAACGCCTTCGACGATTTCGCCGCAGTGGCACAGGACGTCGTCGGGCGCGGGGTCGCCACCGCGGCTTCGCTCGGCATCCAGGGCGGCTCGAATGGCGGCCTGCTGACCGGCGTCTCGCTGACGCAGCGCCCGGAGCTGTTCGGCGCCGTCATCATCGACGTGCCGCTGCTCGACATGTTGCGCTACACCGAATTGCCGCCCGGCGCTTCGTGGATGGCCGAATATGGCGATCCCACGAAGCCGGAAGAGGCGGCCTGGCTTGGCGCCTATTCGCCCTATCAGCATGTCAAGGCCGACGCCGCCTATCCGCCTGTGCTCTTGACCACCTCGACCGCTGACGACCGCGTCCATCCCGGCCATGCCCGCAAGATGACGGCGCGGCTGCAGGCCGCCGGCCATGCGAAAGCGCTGTTCTTCGAGGAGACCGAGGGCGGGCATGGCGGGCGCGGCGACCGCCGGCCGCAGGCGGCGCAGGCAGCGATGCGCTACGTGTTTCTGCAAAGGGCACTGGAGCATCGGACCGAAAAGTGAAATCGGTTTTCGGATGATCCGATGCTCCTTCGAAAGACTTGGCACGGCTTGAACACAAGGCCTCAGGCGGCTTAAGGTGCCGCCATGGCTCTGATGAAGACATCCAGCGCATTCGGGGTGGCGGTGACGCCGTCACCGCGCACGCTGCGTGCCGAGCTTCTGCGCCTGTGCGCCCGCATCGGCTATTCGCCTCCGGCTCTCCTCTGACGAATCCGCCCCCGGCAGCTTGCCGGATTGATTCAAGAGGAAAGACCAAATCCATGACCTATCAGAACTATTCGCTGAAGCAGCTTCAGCAGATCGACGCCGCGCATCATCTGCATCCGTTCACCGACCACAAGGAACTGCGCGAGGCCGGCTCGCGCATCATCACCCATGCCAACGGGCCGTTCATTTACGACGCCGACGGGACCGAAATCCTCGACGGCATGGCCGGGCTATGGTGCGTCAATGTTGGCTACGGCCGCGACGAACTGGCCGAAGCGGCCTACGCCCAGATGAAGGAGCTGCCCTACTACAACTCCTTCTTCAAATGCTCGACGCCGACGCCGGTGCTCTTGTCCAAAAAACTCGCCGAGCTGGCACCCAAGGGCGTCAGCCAGGTGTTCTACGGTTCCTCCGGCTCGGAGGCCAACGACACGGCGCTGCGGCTCGTGCGCCACTACTGGGCGCTGGAAGGCAAGCCGGAGAAGAACCGCATCATCTCGCGCAAGATGGGCTATCACGGCTCGACCATCGCCGGCACCTCGCTCGGCGGCATGGAGCCGATGCACAAGCAGCTCGGCGGCGCGGTGCCCAACATCGTGCATGTGATGATGCCCTATGCCTATGAGCTGGCGCTGCCCGGCGAGAGCGACCATGATTTCGGTCTGCGCGCCGCCAAGGCGGTCGAGGACGCCATCCTAGAAGCCGGCGCCGACAAGGTTGCCGCCTTCATCGGCGAGCCGGTGATGGGCGCGGGCGGGGTAAAAATCCCGCCGATGAGCTACTGGCCGGAAGTCCAGCGCATCTGCCGCAAATACGATGTGCTCTTGATGCTGGACGAGGTCATCACCGCCTATGGCCGCACCGGCGAGTGGTTCGCGGCACAGACCTTTGACATCGAGCCCGACACCATCACCACGGCCAAGGCGCTGACCTCAGGCTACCAGCCGCTGTCGGCGCTGCTGGTCGGTGAGCGCATCGCCGCGACGCTGGTCGAGAAGGGCGGCGAGTTCTATCACGGCTATACCTATTCCGGGCACCCCGTGGCCTGCGCCGTGGCGCTGAAGAACATCGAGATCATGGAGCGCGAAGGCTTGGTCGACCGCGTCAGGAACGACACCGGGCCTTACTTCGCGCAGGCCTTGCAGGAGCGCATCGCCGGGCACCATCTGGTCGGCGAGGTGCGTTCGATCGGGCTGATGGGTGCGATCGAGATCGTCAAGGACAAGGCGAGCAAGGAACGCTTCCTGCCGGCGGGCAGTGCCGCGGTGGTCGTGCGCGACCACGCCATCGCCCAAGGCATGATGCTGCGCGCCACCGGCGATACGATGATCCTGTCGCCGCCGCTGATCTGGACGCGCGAGACCGTCGACATGGCCTGCGAACGCATCGCCAAGGCGCTCGATCTGGCGGAAGCGGATTTGCGCAAGCGGTAAGCGAACAATCGTCTGGCGCCTTCGGTGGGGGCGCCAGATGTTCTGGCTCGCGAAGCAGTGTTGCCAAACGCAAAAACCGCGCCCCACCGGGAACGCGGCTTTGCCAGATACGCATGGCGTTTCGCTACACGAACACTTGCGAAACTTACGGGCTCCGGTACGCGAGACCTGATCCGGAGCGCCGGGCGGATGCGATATGTCCGCCTCGCTGTCCGTTTTATAGGCACATCGTTACCGGCCGGTTATCGAGAACTTAAGCAAATCTAAATTTGCGCTCCTTCCGTCGGAAAAAGCGAAAAAAGCGCTGTGAAATTCGAAACTTAATTAGAATTGCCGCGCAGGAAATTTATGATGCCGGAAAAATCGGCGCCGGCATTCCCTTGCGCATTGAACAGCGCGTAGAGCTGCGTCGCCTCGGCGCCGAGCGGCGTCACCGCGCCGGCGCCTTGGGCGGCCTCCTGTGACAGCTTCAGGTCCTTCAGCATGAGTGCGGCGGCAAAGCCGGGCTTGTAATCGCGGTTGGCAGGCGACGCCGGCACCGGGCCGGGCACCGGGCAGTAGCTGGTCAGCGACCAGCATTGGCCCGACGAGGTCGAGGCGACGTCGAACAGCGCCTGGTGCGAAAGCCCGAGTTTTTCCGCAAGCACGAAGGCCTCCGCGACACCGACCATCGAGATGCCGAGGATCATGTTGTTGCAGATCTTGGCCGCCTGTCCGGCGCCGTCGCCGCCGCAATGAACGATGCGGCCGGCCATCGGCTTGAGGACCGGCTCGGCCGCCGCGAATGCGTCGTCCGAGCCGCCTGCCATGAATGTCAGCGTGCCGGCCGTGGCGCCGCCGGTGCCGCCGGAGACCGGCGCGTCGATCGACGCCAGCCCATGCTTGCTGGCGATGGCATGAGCCTTGCGCGCCGACTCGACGTCGATGGTCGAAGAATCGATGAACAGCGCGCCTTTCTTGGCCTTGGGCGCGATATCCTCATAGACCGACAGCACATGCTTGCCGGCCGGCAGCATGGTGATGACCGCATCGGCCTCCTTCACCGCGGCAACCGCATTGGCCATGATGACGACGCCATGCTCCCTGGCGATGGTCAGGTTCTCCGGCATCAGGTCGAAGCCGTGCACGGTATGCCCCGCCTTGACCAGATTGGCGGCCATCGGATTGCCCATGTTGCCGAGGCCGATGAAGGCGATGGCGGTCATCGAAATGTCTCCGGTTCTGCTCAGCGGCCGATCAGCGCGCGGGCGATGATGACCCGCATGATCTCGTTGGTGCCTTCGAGGATCTGGTGGACGCGCAGGTCTCGCACCAGCTTCTCGACGCCATAGTCGTGGAGGTAGCCGTAGCCGCCATGCAGTTGCAGGGCGTCATTGGCGACATTGAAACCGGTGTCGGTGACGAAGCGCTTGGCCATCGCCGACCATTTGCCGGCGTCCGGCGCCTTGCGGTCGAGTTTCGAGGCGGCAGTGTAGAGGAACATCCTGGCCGCCTGCAGTTCGGTCTCCATGTCGGCGAGCTTGAACTGCAGCGCCTGGAACTGGTTGATCTTCGAACCGAAGGCTTTGCGCTCCGCCGTGTAGGCCAGCGCCTTGTCGAGCGCCGATTGCGCGCCGCCCAGCGAGCAGGCGGCGATGTTCAACCGGCCGCCATCGAGGCCGGCCATGGCGATGCCGAAACCGGCGCCTTCGCCCGAAAGCAGGTTCTCAGCCGGCACCTTGCAGTCCTCGAAGATGACCTGGCGGGTCGACTGCATGTGCCAGCCCATCTTGTGCTCGTTGGCGCCGAAGGAAAGGCCTGGCGCATCCTTCAGCACGACGAAGGTGGAAATGCCCTTCGGTCCATCGGCGCCGGTGCGCGCCATGACGACATAGAGGTCGCTGTCGCCGGCGCCGGAGATGAACTGCTTGGCGCCGTTCAGCACATAGTCGCCGCCATTCTTGACCGCGCGCGTCTTCAGCGCCGCGGCATCCGAACCGGAACCAGGCTCGGTCAGGCAGTAGCTTGCCAGCCATTCCATAGACGTCAGCTTCGGCAAAAAGCGCTGTCGCTGCTCCTCGTTGCCGAAGCGGTCGATCATCGAGGCCACCATGTTGTGGATCGAGATAAAGGATGAAAAGGCCGGATCGGCGCGTGACAGCGCCTCGAAGATCAGCACGGCGTCGAGCCGCCCGAGCGCCGAGCCGCCGACATCGTCGCGGACATAGATGCCGCCAAGGCCGAGCGGGCCGGTCTCGCGGATCACATCGGCGGGGAAATGTTTCGCCCTGTCCCAATCGAGCGCGTTGGGTGCGACGCGGTCGGCGGCGAAGGCTTGCGCCATCTCCTGGATGGCACGCTGCTCCTCGTTGAGTTCGAACTGGCTGGTGCTCGCATCGACCGCGGCGTCCATGGCGTGCTCCCTTATGTCCTTGGCCAGCCAGTCTGCTGGCCTGTCGTTTTTGGCTTTGCGCGCCGCTCAATCTAGACCAATGATGCCGCCGCGCAACCCGACGATCGGCGAAGCGGCTGTGCGCGAGTGGATCAGCGGAGCATAGAGTGCCGACAAATTTCGATGACCTCCTCGATGGCTTCCATGAGTATCTGGATACGGTGGACAGCTCGCTGGTGCGTGACGCCGTGGCGCAAATCGACTGGGACATGCCGGCCCGTGCGCTCGCGCCGTATGCGCTGCCTTGCCTTGACCAACTCGACCGTATCGTCGAGCTTGCTCCGGCCAACGCCAGGCCGCTGGTGCGGCTGCTGGCCCGGCGCCGGAACGAATTTCGCTGGGGGCAGACCTATAATGTGACCGATTTCGGCGCGGAATTCCTGGAAAAATATGGCTGGCTGGAGGTGTTCGGCACGCGCGGCCATTTCATCAATGCCGAGGTCGCGGCCGGGCTGCTGATCCTCGGGCCGGGCATCGTCTATCCCGACCACCATCACATTGCCGAGGAGATCTACGCACTGCTGACCGGCGGCACTGAATGGCGCATCGGCGAGGGTGGCTTTCGCGTGCGCGAGGCGGGCGAAGTGATTCATCACGCGTCCGACGTCAGCCATGCCATGCGGACGGGCAAGGAACCGCTGCTGGCGCTCTATATCTGGCGCGGCGGGCCGCTGGCGCAGAAGTCGACCATTCCCGGCACCGTCGCGCAGGGCAGGGCGTGATGGCCAGAGCGATCATGTTGCAAGGCACGGGCTCGGATGTCGGCAAGACGGTGCTGGTCGCGGGCCTGTGCCGCGTGGCGAAGAAGCGCGGGCTGAAGGTGCGGCCGTTCAAGCCGCAGAACATGTCCAACAATGCCGCCGTCGCCGAGATTCCCGGCGACAACCGTGCCGTCGGCGGCGAGATCGGCCGTGCGCAGTGGCTGCAGGCGATCGCCTGCGGTGTCGCGCCGTCGGTCCACATGAACCCTGTGCTGCTCAAGCCGCAGAGCGATATCGGCTCGCAGGTGGTGGTGCAGGGCAAGGTGTTCGGCGAGGCGCGGGCGCGCGACTACCAGGCGATGAAGGGCCGGCTGATGGATGCCGTGCTGGAGTCTTGGGCGAAGGTCGGCGAGGGCGCGGACCTCGTCATCGTCGAGGGCGCGGGCTCGCCGGCCGAGATCAATCTCAGAAGCCGCGACATCGCCAATATGGGTTTTGCGACGCGCGCCAACGTGCCGGTCATCCTGGTCGGCGACATCGATCGCGGCGGCGTCATCGCCTCAGTCGCCGGCACGCATCTGATCCTGCCGGAAGAGGACCGGCGCATGATCGCCGGCTACCTCATCAACAAGTTCCGCGGCGACGTCTCGCTGTTCGACGACGGCATTCAGGCGATCGAAAAATTCACCGGCTGGCGCTGCTTCGGCGTCGTGCCGTGGCTGAAGGCGGCGGCGCGGCTGCCGTCGGAGGATTCGGTGGTGCTCGAAAGACTGGCGTCCGGCGAGAAGCGTGCGCTGAAGGTGGCTGTGCCGATGCTCGGCCGCATCGCCAATTTCGACGACCTCGATCCGCTCAAGGCCGAACCGCAGGTCGAGGTCGTGTTCGTGCCGCCCGGCCAGCGGCTCCCGGAAGACGCCGGGCTGGTGGTCATTCCCGGCTCCAAGTCGACGATCGGCGATCTGCTGAAATTCCGCGACAATGGCTGGGATCGCGACCTTCTTGCGCATCGCAAACGCGGTGGCCATGTCGTCGGCATTTGCGGCGGCTTCCAGATGCTGGGTCGCATGGTGCGCGACCCCGACGGCATCGAAGGCAGTGTCACCGAGGCAGAAGGCCTCGGCCTGCTCGACTTCGAAACGGTGATGGAGCCGGAAAAGATCGTGCGCAATTCCAGCGCCCGCTCGCTGCAGTTCGATCTGCCGCTCGAAGGCTACGAGATCCATCTCGGCCGCACCACCGGTCCCGATATGGCGCGGCCGTCGGCGATCATCAATGGCGTCGAGGACGGAGCGGTCTCCGCCGACGGCAAGGTGGTCGGCACCTATCTGCACGGGCTGTTTTCCGCCGACGCCTTCCGGACGAAATTCCTGGAAAGCCTTGGCGTCAGGGGTGGCGGCATCGACTATCGCGCCGAGGTCGAACGGGCGCTGGACGAGGTCGCGGCCGAACTGGAAACCCATCTCGACTGCGACGCGATTTTTGCGCTGGCTCGTTAGCTGCCTACGCCTTTTCGCCGGCCTTCGGCCAGTAGGTGCCGAAGGACCAGACATTGCCTTCGGGATCGCGGCAGATGAATTCGCGGCTGCCGTAATCGCGGTCGACAAGTTCCTGGATGATCGTGGCGCCGGCGTTCTTTGCTCGGACATAAGCGGCGTCGGCATCCTCGACGGCGACATAGATCGACTTGCCGCCGCCCGAGCCCGGCTCGCCGACCATCTTGCCGTAATCGTCGTCGCGCGCGGTGCCGAGCATGATCATCGACGAGCCGAAGACGAGCTCGGCGTGGTGCACAATGTCGCCCTCGCCATAGCGGGCGCGGACGGTGAAGCCGAAAGCATCGCCGAGCCAGTCGATCATTCTTGCCGCGTTCTTGTAGCGCAGGGCAGGGTAGAGCCGGGGCGCTTCGCTGGTCGTGGGCATCGGGGAACCTCCTTCAATTAGGGTTGGTCGATAACCCAGTCTGGGCGAAGGTCGCTGCGGCGTCTTGAAGAAATGTTACCAGGCGGCGATTGCGGTCGGCGTCTCGCCGGCCAGATCACGGAACTCGCGCACCAGATGCGCCTGGTCGGCATAGCCGCAATCGGCGGCGATGTCGGCCCAATCGCCGTTGTCCTGTCTCGACAGGCCAAGCGCGCGGTTGAAGCGGACGATGCGCGACAACGTCTTCGGGCCGATGCCGACCGCATCGTAGAATTTCCCCGCAAGGTGCTTGCGGCTCCAGCCCAGCCTTCCAGCCAGCGTGGCGACGCGCATGCGCCCGCCGGAGGCGATGATGCTGTCATAGGCCCAGCCGATTTCGGCCTGCATGGGATACGTCGAGGCAAGCCGGGAAGAGACGAAACACTCGGCAATGGCAAAGCGTGCGTTCCAGTCACGCGCATTGCCGAGCTTTTCGCGCAGCGCGATGCCTTCGATACCGAGCACGTCGTCGAGGCCGACCATACGGTCGGTCAATTCGCTCATCGGCTGGCCGAAGAAGCGGCGAGCGCCGAGCGGCGTGAAATTGATCTGCACGCAGCAGGCGCCGCCGAAGGATTTGATGACCACCGGCCCGGCAAAAAGGCCGGCGGCAAAACTGGCGAAGCGGTCATTGTCGCCGGGATCCTTGCCCAATCCGATGGCGAAGGGCTCGGCAAAGCTGATGACCAGCGGCACGGTCAGCGAGGCATATTCGACGTTGCGGAAATGGCCCGAGATCGTCTCGCGGTAGCCGCACATGTCGGTGACCACGCCCTGGAGTTGCGGGCCGGGCGGGCGACGCACCATCTCGAACCGGCTCGGATCAGGCTGTTCGCTATCGGCGGCCACGGCGTCTCCTTCGGCAAGGAACCTAGCAGACCATGTGCCAAAATCAAAAGCGCCGGCTTGGGACCGGGCGCTTCGGTTACCTGAGATCTTGAAGTGCTTGAAGCGCGTGGCGTCCAAAGAGATTCATGCGACGCGCTTCAAGCCTATGTTTTCATGCATGTGGTTGTCCCAAAACCGCTGCGCACTTTTGGGCGACACGCATCAGGCGCCGCGCATCATGCAGCCGCCGGCAAGCACGATGTAGGCGATGAGCACAATCCAAACTGATGCGAGGGGAATGAACGCAAGAACGCCAAGAGCAGCGAGAACGCCGATGATGGCGATGACAAGGGCAATAATGAAAATAAGCTGAGTAGGTGCACTAAGATTCATGTGTGGTCCTCCAACATGATTCGTACGTCGGCATTCTATCAGGCGCGCAGTCATTCACCAATCAAGGTGCGCAGCGGATTCGCCGGGTTGGCCAGGCGCGTTGTCGCCAGCGCCACGCGGGGCGAGGAGGGTTTCGACTGGGAAGAAAATTGCGCGCGTTCGACGACGGCTACCCGTTTGCGCAAAGGCGATTCCGCGCTAACTATTGGACAGGAATTGGAAAGGGGCTCTGATGGCGTTCGCATTGCTTGACCAGATACGCTCGATTTTCGAAGGCGATCCCGGCGTGCGCAAGGTCGCTGACGACCCGGTGCTGTCAGCGGAACTCTTGATGCTGTTTCGCATGATCCTGGCCGACGGCTCGGTCAGCGAGAGCGAAATGGTCGCCTTCCGCCGCATCTGCAAGGAGGCCTTTGGCATTCCCGAGGCCAGCATCGACAACGTCATCGAATATCTCAACGAGTTCGGCTACGAGACCAATGGCTCGCAGGCCGTTGCGTTGTTCCGCGACCTCGACGTCGAGCGGCGCAAGCTGCTCGCCCGACACATGGCCGAGATCGCCAAGGCCAACTCGCAACTGGCCGAGAGCGAGGTGCGGCTGTTGCGGCGTACGCTGGATCTGCTCGACATCAGTCCGGTCGATGTGGTGAAGCCGGAAGAATAGGCCAGCATCGACGGCGGCTCACCCCTGTTCCTGCAGCCGCCGCGCGATTGCCCGATGCAAATCCGGGGCTGCCGCGACCAGGGCCTTGGCCGCCTCCGATTGCGGATGATCCAGCACCTCGCTCGTCTTGCCGCGCTCGACGATCCTGCCGTCATGCATGACCTGCACCTCGTCGGTGATGGCGCGGGCGACGGTCAGGTCGTGGGTGATGAACAGATAGGCGATGCCGAGCTTCTGGTTGAGCTCGGCGAACAGGTCGAGGATCTGGGCGCGGATCGAGACATCGAGCGCCGAGACTGGTTCGTCGGCAACCACCAGCTTCGGCCGGGTGATGATGGCGCGGGCGATCGACAGGCGTTGGCGCTGGCCGCCGGAAAACTCATGCGGGTATTTGTCCATGTCGCGCGGGCTGAGGCCGACCTCGTGCAGCGCATGCGCCACCATCTCGCGGCGCTCCGCAGGCGCTGGCTTCTTGTCCAGCACATGCAGCGGTTCGGCCACGAGTTTCTCGACCTTCTGGCGCGGGTCGAAGGAGCCGTAAGGATCCTGGAACACCACCTGCATGTCGCGCCGCGCCGGCTTGAGTTCCGCCTCGCTCTTGCCAGTGATGGTCTCGCCGCGAAAGCGGATCGTTCCTGAAGTCGATTTGTCCAACGCCAGGATCATGCGGGCGAGCGTGGACTTGCCGCAACCGGAGCGGCCGACCAGCGCCACCGACTGGCCGGGCGCTATCGACAAGGACACGTCGTCGACGGCGCGGACCGGTGTGGCGCGCTTGAACAGCGAGCTGCGGCGCCCATGATAGTCGCGCGTCAAGCCTTCGACCTGAAGCAGTGGCTTGGCCGAGCCAGCAGCGTGCGTTCTGGGGCGGGCCGGCACATGCATCGAGGCCTGCGCCAATTGGCGCGTGTAGGGGTGGAACTGTTCCGACAGTGTGCGCGCGGTATCGCCGGCCTCCATCACCTCGCCATGCCGCAGGATGGTGATGCGGTCGGCCATCTCGGTCACCACCGCGAGATCGTGCGAGATCAGCAGCAGGCCCATGCGGTTTTCCGCGACGAGATCGCGCAGCAGGTTGAGGATCTGCGCCTGCAGCACCACGTCGAGTGCCGTCGTCGGCTCGTCGGCGATCAAAAGCTTCGGCTTCAGCGCACAGGCGATGGCGATCACGACGCGCTGACGCTGGCCGCCGGAGAGCTCGTGCGGATAGCAAGACAGCGGGAATTGTGCTGCCGGTAGGCCGACCCGGTCGAGCATTTTTCGCGCCCGGTCCTCGGCCTCGGCGCGGCTTGACCTTGTGTGCCAGCGGATGCCTTCGGCAACCTGCTCGCCGATGGTCTTGACCGGGTTGAGCGCCGTCATCGGCTCCTGGAACACCATGCCGATGTCGTCGCCGCGCAGCGCGCACATCTGGTCTTCGCTCGCGGCAAGAATGTCGATGCCGTCGAAAGTCACGCGTCCGGTGGCGCGCGCCGCGAACGGCAGAAGCTGCATCACGGTCAGCGCCGTCATCGACTTGCCGGAGCCGGATTCGCCGACCAGCCCCATCACTTCGCCAGGCGCGACAGAGAGGTCGACTCCCTTCAGGATCGGCGTGTCGCCGATCGCCAGCGACAGGTTCTCGATCTCGAGCAGGCTCATCGCTGCCGCCGCGATTTCGGGTCGAGGATGTCGGCGATGCCGTCGCCGAGCAAATTGAGGCCGAGCACGGTGACGACGATCGCCATACCCGGGAAGATTGCCATCCACGGCGCCACCACCATGCGGGTCTGGGCGTCGAACAGCATGCGGCCCCAGCTTGGCATCGGCGGCTGGGCGCCGAGGCCGACATAGGAAAGCCCGGCCTCCGCAAGGATGCCAAGCGCAAACTGTATCGTGCCTTGCACCAGCAGCAGCGTGGCGATGTTGGGCAGGATGTGTTCGATGGTAATCAGAGTGTTGCCCTTGCCGGCGGCGCGCGCGGCGAGGATGAATTCGCGCGGCCAGATCGCCAGCGCGCCGGCACGGGCGACACGCGCAAACACCGGAATGTTGAAGATGCCGATGGCGATGATGGCATTGATGGCGCCAGGTCCGAAGATGGCGGTGATCATGATCGCCGAAAGCAGAGCCGGGAAGGCGAAGACGAGATCGTTCATGCGCATCAGCACTTCGTCGACGAGGCCGCCGCGCGCCGCGGCAAAGGCGCCGAGCGGCACGCCGGCGCCCATGCCGATGCCGACCGCGACCAGCGCCACCGCAATCGAGTTGCGGGCGCCGACCATGATCATCGACAGGATGTCGCGGCCGAAATGGTCGGTGCCGAACCAGTGCGCCAGCGACGGGCTTTGCGTCTTGTTCGATATCACCAGTCTGGTGACGTCGTAGGGCGTCCAGACATAGGAGAGGATCGCCACCGCCGCCACCAGAGCTGTGATGACGAGGCCGATCAGGAACGATCGATTGCGGAACGCCTTGGCCAGAATACCGGCAAGGGTCCCTTCGGGGATGTCGACGTGCAGCGTCATTGCCGGCTTCTCAGGCGCGGATCGACAACCGCATAGGAGAGGTCGACGAGGAGGTTGACGGCGATGACGGCGGCGACCAGCAGCATGACGACGCTTTCGACGACGATCAGGTCGCGCTGGGTGATCGCCTGGAACACCAGGCGTCCCAGGCCAGGCAGATAGAAGACATTCTCGATGATGATGGTGCCGGCGAGCAGGAAAGCGAATTGCAGCCCGAGAATGGTCAGCACCGGGATCATGGCGTTGCGCAGCGCATGCCGCCACAGCACCGCGCGATAGGGCAGGCCCTTGGCGCGGGCGGTGCGGATATAGTCCTCGTTGAGCACCTCGATCAGCGCCGAGCGGGCGACACGCGCCAGGATCGCCGCCTGCGGCAGAGCGAGCGCGACGGCCGGCAAAAGCAGCGACTTCAGTGCCGGCCACACACCGGCGCTCCAGCCCGGAAAGCCGCCCGCCGGCACCAGCCGCAGCCAGACGGCAAAGAGATAGATCAGCATCAGCGCGAACCAGAAGTTAGGCACGGCGACGCCGAACTGCGTGGCGCCCATGGCAATCGCATCGCCGGCCCGCCCGCGCCGGCTGGCGGAGTAGAGCCCGACCGGAATGGCAATGATTGTGGAGAGAGCGAGCGCGATCAGCGCCAGCGGCAGCGAGACGACGATGCGCTCGCGCACGAGATCGATGACCGGCACCGAATAGGTGTAGGAGCGGCCGAAATCGAGGCTGAGCAAGCCGCCGGCCCAGTGCAGGTAGCGAATGGCGAGAGGCGCATTGAGGCCCATCTGGTCGCGCAGCACCTCGATCTGGTCGGCGCTGGCATTCAGGCCCAGCATCAGCCGCGCCGGATCGCCGGGGATGATCTCCAGCACGGCGAACACCACCATCGAGGCCAGTACTAGCGTGGCGAGAGCGATGGCGAGGCGTTTGAGGAGGTAGGCGGTCATGGGAGACGCGGGACTGCTGTTCGGCCTGGTGCAACGAGCGGGCAAAGGTAGCGTTCCCGCCCACCCCCCTCTGTCCTGCCGGACATCTCCCCCGCAAGGGGGGAGATCGGCAGTTCGAGCGCTGGCGCTAATGCAGCGTTGAAAATTGGCGAAAGCAGCGGCGAGAGCTCAATCTCCCCTGCGGGGGAGATGTCCGGCAGGACAGAGGGGGGTGTGACAGAGCGCAAGCGTCGCCTTTTGGCCAACAGTCTCACTCGCTCCACTTCACCTTGGTCAGGTCATTCGCCTGGATCGGCGCATTCTCCCAGAGCCCCTCCAGCTTGGCATCCCACACACCAACCTTCGGCAATTCGTAGAGGAAACCGACCACCGCATCGTCGGCCAGGATCTTCTGCGCCTGTCCCAGCAACTCCTTGCGCTTGGCCTCGTCGGAGGTGAGGTTGAGGTCGGCGATGATCTTGTCGAAGGCCGGATTGTCGTAGTTGAAGTAGTAGTCCTTGCGCGAATAGATATCGATGTCGTTGGGCTCGGTGTGCGAGACGATGGTCAGGTCGTAGTCCTTCTTGGTGAACACCTGATCCAGCCACTGCGCCCATTCGACCGGAATGATCTCGAGATCGATGCCGACGTCGCGAAGCTCCGAGGCGATGATCTCGCCGCCGAGCCGCGCATAGGAAGGCGGCGGCAATTTCAGCGTTGCCTTGAAGCCGCTTTCCAGGCCTGCCTCCTTCAAGAGTTCCTTGGCCTTGGCGACATCATGCGGATAGCGGCCGGTGAGGTCGACATAGTCCTTGTTGGCTGGTGACATGTGCGAGCCGATCGGCACGCCGAGCCCGGCCGAGGCACCGTCGATGATCGCCTTGCGGTCGAGCGCGTAGGAGATCGCCTGCCTGACCTGCAGCTTGTCGAAGGGCGGTTTCTTGTTGTTGATCGACAGGATGGTCTCGCCCTCGGTCGAGCCGATCACCACCTTGAAGCGCGGGTCGTCCTTGACCTGGGCGACGCTGTCGGGATCGAAGAACGGAAAGGCCTGGATGTCGCCGGAGAGCAGCGCCGGCACGGCGGCCGCGGCGTCCGGCACGATGCGGAACTCGGCCTTGTCGAGGGCCACGGGCGCGCCCCGGTAATTGTCGGATTTCACCAGCGTGATCGACGAGCCCTTGGCCCAGCTCTGGAACTTGAACGGGCCGGTGCCGATCGGCTTTTCCTTGTTGGTGTCGGCGGATTCCGGCGCCACCATCACCGCGTCGCCCCAGCCCATATTGTAGAGGAAGGACCCTTGCGGGTTCTTCAGTGTCACCTTCACGGTCGCCGGGTCCACCACCTCGACCTTGTCTATGGCCGCGAACAGACCCTTCTGCGCATTGACGGAATTGTCGGCGCGGGCGCGGTCGAGCGAGAATTTCACGTCGTCCGCGTTGAAGTCGGTGCCGTCGTGGAATTTCACGCCGGTATGCAGCTTGAAGGTGTAGACCTTGCCGTCATCGGAAATGGCCCAGCTCTCTGCGAGATCAGGCAGCACCTCGCCGTTCGGACCGATGCGGGTCAGGCCCTCGAACACATTGGCGTAGAGCACCTCGTCGATCGCCGCCGCGGCACCCGCGGTCGGGTCGAGATGCGGCGGTTCGAGCGGGATGCCGATGACCAGATCGGTGCGCGCGGCAAATGACGAGGTGCTGGCGGCAAGCGCCAAGGCCGCAGCGGCAAGAATGGTTTTCCACAATTTCATCGTGCAACTCCCATATGCTCAAACCGGGTGGATAGAAGCGTGATTTCGAGGTGGAGTAAATTGCGTTTCGTGCTGCCGGGTAGCGCCAGGGGGAATGTTTTTCCTGAATCGCGTGGTCGATTGGCGCTGACCTCTTTGTTGGCGGATTATCCCGCGACCGTGCCGCGCAGCAGCACGTTGAGTCCGATTGCCATCACCTTGGCCGATTCCACCATATCGGCGATGCCTACCCATTCGTCGGGCCGGTGGGCGAGGTCGAGAATGCCCGGGCCATAGGCGATGCAGTCATAGATGTGGCCGATGCGGGCGATGTGCTTCTGGTCGTAGGTGCCGGGCGAAATCACATAATCCGGTTCACGATCGAAGATTGCCATGATCCCTTGTGCTACCGCCTTCACAACCGGCGCGTCACGCTCGGTCATCAGCGGTAGCACCTCCATCAGGTCGCGGATCTCGTAGTCGAATTTCTTGCGCTCGCGCTTCAGCCGCTCGAGGATGCCGGTCACCTCGCTTTTGACCGTGGCAAGGTCCTCTTCGAGCAGGAAGCGGCGGTCGATGGTCAGCCGGCAGGAATCGGGCACGTTGGGCGAGGGCAGACCAGGGCGGAAATCCTCGGTCTGGCCGCCATGAATCGAATTGATGTTCATGGTCGAGCGCCTGGCGCCCTCGGGCACGACCGGCATGCGCGTTATCTTGCGATCGAGGGCCGGAAACAATTCGTCCTCGAAAGCCTGCAGCACAGCGCCCATGTGGCGCACGGCATTGTCGCCGAGAAACGGCATCGAGCCATGCGCGATCTCGCCCTTGGTTTCGATCTCCGCCCACCAGACGCCGCGATGGCCGAGGCAGATGCGGTCCTTGTTCAGCGGCTCCGGGATGATGACGTGGTCGACCTTGGGTTTCGAGAAATAACCGAGCTTCGCCAGATGGGCGACGCCGCCGAAGCCGCCGGACTCTTCGTCGACCGTGCCTGATATCTCGATGGCGCCGGGAAAATCCGGGAAGACCTCCATGAAAGCCTCGGCGGCGATGATGGAGGAGGCCAAGCCGCCCTTCATGTCGCAGGCGCCGCGGCCGTAGACCTTGCCGTCCTTCACCAGGCCGGCGAAAGGATCGACGCTCCAGCCTTCGCCGGCCTCGACCACGTCGATATGCGAGTTGAAATGCACGCAGGCGCCGGGCGAGCGGCCGTCGAAGCGGGCGACGACATTGACGCGCGGATAGCGGTCGGTGTCGCCGGGCGTGCCTTCGGCGCGGATGAACGCGGTTTCGAAGCCGCGCTTCCTCAGCCGCGCGCCAATGTATTCCGCGCACGGCCTGTAGGCCTCACCCGGCGGATTGATGGTCGGAAAGCGGATCAGCTCGGCGGTCAGCGCAACCAGGTCGTCGACGCGCTCGTCCACGGCCTTGAGGAGTCGTTCGTTCATTCCGGGATTTGAGCAGCGAACCGGGTCACTTTGCAAGCGTGATGCTGAAGCCGCTGCAATTGCGTGTCGCCGCGGCAACTATGACGGGAAAATCGTTCAAATGCGCTGCTTTAGCTTGGCTATTTTATCAATGAGTGTGTGTTACTTCATTCACCTGCCATTAAAAGCATGAAAAACAGCGTGATGGCAGCGGGCAAGGGCGTCAAAGGGGTTTGATCGCATGAAAAAGACCGTTCTCATGGCGGCAATACTGGCAACGGCGCTGTTCGGCACTTCGATCGAGAGCAAGGCAGCCGCTCTCGTCGCCAGCATCGACATATCTTCGCAGACGATGACCGTCAGCCGCTATGGGCAGGTGGTTTACCGGTGGAGCGTATCCACCGCCCGCAGGGGCTACATTACGCCGCGCGGCAACTACCGGCCGCAATGGACTGCCCGGATGTGGTATTCGCGCAAATACGATATGTCGCCGATGCCGTATTCGGTGTTCTTCCGTGGCGGCTACGCCATCCACGGCACCGGCGCGGTGAAGTATCTCGGGCGTCCGGCGTCGCATGGCTGTGTGCGCCTGCACACCTCCAATGCTGCGACCTTCTATTCGATGGTGAAGGAAGTCGGCTACGGCAACACGCGGATCGTCGTCACCGATTAAGCCCGGTTCGACGCTAGAGCGGTTCGTCGTTTCACGGAAACGCAGAACCGCTCTATCTGTTTGTTTTGACGCAATTCCTGACGGAAAACCGTTCCACACTTTTCCTGGAATTGCTCTTGTGGCTACTGGCGGGCAGCGTCCATTGCCCGCCCGCGCTGGCGGCGACGCCGGCCGCTGATTTCCCACCTCTTGTGGAACCACATCCACTGTCCCGGATCCTCGCGCACCCAGCGCTCGACCACATCGGCGAGGAGCTGGGTGGTGGCCGGCACGTCGACGCTGCCACTTTTGGTGCGCGGCAAGGCCAGCTTGTCCTCGATATCGAGCCGGAACCGGTTGCCCGGTAGCCGCACGCAGCGCGCCGGATAGACGTCGCAATCATAGTGGCGGGCAAGCATGCCCAGCACCGGATTGCTCTGGCACGGGCGGCCGAAGAAGGTCGTTTCCAGCCCGCTCGAGAATTTCTGGTCGACCAGCACGCCGATATTGCCGCCATTCTCGAGGATCGCGGCGAGCGCGAATGAAGCGCCGGTGGAAGAGGGCAGCAAGGCCCCCATCGTCGAACGGCGGGTCGAATGGATGTAGTCGGCCAGATAGGGATTGTTGGGCGGGCGAAACAGCGCTGTGATCTTCATGCCGAAGGTGGCGGCGGCCACCGGCAGCAGTTCGAAATTGCCGAGATGGCCGGTGAACAGGATGTGCGGCTTTTCCTCGCTGGCGATCTCAAGGAAATGCTCGACGCCGCGAACCTCGACCCGGCCCGGCGTCGTCGCTTTCGGGTCGTAGTCGAAGAGCGCATCGAGGAAGATATATTCGGCGGCAAGGCGCGCCATGTTGCCCCACATGTCCAGGGCGATGGCTTCGATCTCGGCATCGCTTTTCTCAGGATAGGCGAGACGCAGATTGCTGGTCGCGACGCGATGGCGCCCGACCAGCGGGCCGATGCGGCGGGCGACGCGGTCGGCGAAGTTGAGCGCACTGTCGGGCGGCAAGAGGCGCAGCAGCGAGATGATCGTCATCGCGACGCGCGCGACCAGCCAGTGCTCCATCTGGCGAAGCCGCCGGCCGTAGCGAAACGCCAGGTCCCTACGGACTTTCTTGAAGGCTCTGCCGACCATTCCTAGTCGACGCGCAGGATGATCTTGCCGAACACGTCACGGCCTTCCATGCGCTTCAGCGCAGCGTCGATGTCGTCGAAGCCGACTTCGGTGTCGATCACCGGTGCGACCAGGCCCGCCGCCATCTTCTGCATGGCGTCGGCCATGTTTTCCATGCGGCAGCCGAAGGAGCCGAGCAGCTTCAGCTGCTGCTGGAAAAGCTGCATCAGGTTGATTTGCGTCGACACACCCGAAGTCGAGCCGCAGGTCACCAGGCGGCCACCGCGCTTCAGGCACAGCATCGAGGCAGCAAAGGTATCGGCGCCGACATGTTCGAACACGACGTCGACGCCCTTCTTCTTGGTCAACTTGCGCACCACGCCCTCGAAACGGTCGTCGCGGTAGTTGATGACATGGTCGGCGCCAAGCGCCTTCGCCTTGTCGATCTTGTCGTTCGAGCCGACCGTTGTGATCACGGTGCAGCCCATCTTCTTCGCCAGTTGGATGGCGGCGGAGCCTATGCCCGAGCCGCCGGCATGGACGAGGATCGTCTCGCCGGGCTGCAGCCTGGCATTATCGAACAGCATGTGCTCGACCGTGCCAAAGGTCACCGGCGCGACAGCGGCGCCGATCTCGCTGACCCCGGGCGGAGCGGGGACCAGAAGCCGCGCCGGCAGGTTGATCTTCTCCTGGGCAAAGCCGTCGAGGTGGAAGCCGTGAACGCCGGAAACGTGCTCGCAGAGATTGTCGCGGCCTTCGCGGCAGGCGCGGCAAAGGCCGCAGGTGCGTGCGCCATAGATCGACACCAATTGTCCGGGCAGAAGGCTGGAAACGCCGGGACCGACGGCTTCGACTTCGCCCGAGGCTTCGGCGCCGACGACCAGCGGTAGCTTGCGCTTGGCGAAGGCCATGCCGCGCCAGCCCCAGACGTCGATATGGTTCAGCGCCACGGCCTTGATGCGCAGCGTCACCTCGCCGAGCGAGGGCGGCGGGGGAGGCGGCAGGTCCACCGTTTCAAGACGGCGGTCCTCGATAAGTTGCAGTGCGCGCATGGAGCCTGTCGGATCTGTTGAGCGGAAAGCGCTCGCTTAGACCGGTTCCCGCGCCATGACAAGGCAAGTGTTCTGGCCGCCGAAGCCGAAGGAATTCGACAAGACGGTGCCAACCTCGGCATTGCGCTTCTTGTTCGGCACCACGTCGAGCACGATCGCCGGATCGGGATTGTCGTAGTTGATGGTAGGCGGAATGACGCTTTCGCGCATGGTCATCAGCGAAAATGCCGCCTCGACCGCGCCGGCCGCCGACAGTGTGTGGCCGATCATCGACTTGTTCGAAGAGATCGGCATCGAGCCGATGCGCTCGCCGAACACGGTCGACAGCGACAGATGCTCCATCTTGTCGTTTTCCGGCGTCGAGGTGCCGTGGGCGTTGACATAGTCGATCTCGTCTTCGCCAAGGCCGGCATCGGCGAGCGCGGCGCGCACCGCGGCGATTGCCGGCGACCCGTCGGGCTTGGAGCGGGTGCGGTGGAAATCGTCGGCCTTCTCGCCGCAGCCGCGCATGATGCCGAGAATAGTGGCGCCGCGGGCAAGGGCGGCCTCCAGCGATTCCAGCACCAGCGCGCCGGCGCCTTCGGCAAGCACAAACCCGTCGCGATCCTTGGAGAAGGGTTTTGAGGCCTTTTCGGGGATGTCGTTGTGGGTGGACAGCGCCGACAGCAGTGAGAAGCGGATCAGCGCCTCGGCAGTCGCCGAGCCGTCGGCGCCGATCGACAGCGCCTTGTCGCACTCGCCGCGGCGGATCGCCTCGACGCCGAGCTGGATCGCCGTGGCGCCGGAGGCGCAGGCGGTCGACAGCGTGATCGGCAAGCCGCGCGTGCCGAAGCTGTCGGCCAGCCGGTCGGCGATCGAGCCGAACTGCGTGGTCTCGAAGATATCGAGTTCCTTCAGGGCGCGCGCGACGCGCAGCAGCCTTTCGGCGCCGGCGTCCTGCTTGTCGGAATTGTAGAGCGAAAAGCGGTCGGCCCAGTCGAGTTCGACCGGCGGCGAGGCGAGGAAAAGCGGTCCGCCGAAATCGCCGGAATCGAGACCGGCTTCCGCGACGGCTTCCCGCGCGGCGGTTTCGGCCAGCTCATAGGTGAGGGGGCTGGAACCCTGCGAGCTCGACGGCAGGAAGTCGACCATGCCGGAGATGCGGGTGTTCAGGTGATCGACTGGAAAGCGGGTGATCGGATGGATGCCCGATTTGCCCGATGTGAGCGCCGCCCAGTTGTCGGCCGTGCCGACGCCGAGCGACGTCACCACGCCGATACCGGTAACGGCGACGATTGGCCTGCCCATGTGATCGTTCAGATTGGCCATGTTTTGTCCTGACAGCCCTGGTCGGATATTTCTTGCTGGACCATGATCTTATCCAAAAACCGGATTCCACTTTTTGGGATCATGGTCTAGGCCGCTTTGATCAGCCCCATGCCCTCGAATTGGTGATAGCCGATCGCCGTTGCAAGCACTGACCTGGGAACGCCAGCGAACGGCTTTTCGACCGTGGCATCGAAGGCGGGATAGGCGGCCTTGCGGTCGACGGCCAGCGCTGCCAGCGCCACGGCGAAGGGGAACTGCGCTTCCTTCATGTGGCCGGTCAGCGTCGAGAACGCGCGCACGGCAATCGTCGGATGGGCGTCCAGCACGGCCTTCTCAGCGGCGGTAGCGGCATGGGCGCCGGAAGCGCCTGAGATCGCGAGCAATTCACCGTCAGGCAATGCAGCCTGGCTGAGCAGCGTGGCGATCTCGGCATCGAGTTCGCCGAGCCGCCGCCTGGCGCGTCCGGACACGACCGGACCGAGTTCGGCGTAGATCTTGCGTCCACGGCTTTGCGCGTGCTCGCGCTGCTCAAGCACCAGGAAGGCGCCGCCGGAGCCGGTCACCACGCCGCCGCCTTCGCCGCCCTGTCTTTGCCAGACCGGCTTCCAGGCGCCGCGATGCAAATAGCCGGCCAGTTCATAGCCAAGCAGCATGTCGGAATGTTCGGTCTGGAAGGCGCCGCCAACCAGCACATGCGTCGACTGTCCGGAGCGGATGCGCGCGGCGGCCGTCTCGACGGCGGCGACGCCGGCACCTTCCTCGCCCATGAAGGTGCGGGACGAGCCGGTGACCTTGTGGACGATGGAGATGTTGCCGGCGAGCAGGTTGGACAATTGCGCCAGGAACAAGGTCGGGCGCAATTCCGTGGTCAGCTTCTCGTTGAGCAGCACGTCGCGGTCGTTGCGGCTTTCCGAGGCGGCGAGGATCGCGGCATCGACCGCCTCGTCGCGCTCGCCACCACCTGCGGCCACCACCATGTCCATGGTCGCGCAAAGCTCGTCATTGCCCTTGATGCCGGCATCGTCCAGCGCAAGGCCGGCGGAATAGGTGCCAAGCCTCTGCCAGGTCTCCATCTGCCGCTGGTCGCCGCGCTTGGCGATCTGCAGGTTCCAGTCGATCTCGGGCAGCGGGTGGATGGTGTAAGGCGCAAAGCGCGCGGCCTCCAGCACCGGCTGCAGGCCCGGCTGGGCGAGCTTTAGCCAGTGCGCATCCGGACCTTCTCCCAGCGAAGAGACAAGGCCGATGCCGGTGATGACGACGTCGCGGGGGCTGTTCATGGGCGGCTTTGTGGGTCAGGCGGCAGAGCGCGTCAAGGTCACGCGCTCAGCAGACGTCAGGCGTTCTTGGCGGCGACCAGCGCGTCGATCTTGGCGCACAGGTTCTTCATGACGAAGTAATCGTCGGTCGAGGCCTTGCCGTCATTGACTTCCTGCGTCCACTTTTCCAGCGGCACCTTGATGCCGAATTCCTTGTCGATGGCAAAGACGATGTCGAGGAAATCGAGGCTGTCGATGCCGAGATCGTCGATGGTGTGGCTTTCGGGCGTGATCGTCTCGATATCGATCTCACTGGTGTCGGCGATGATCTTGGCGACTTTGTCGAACGTGGTGGACAAGGGCTCTTCCTTCGGTTGCGGGCGGAATCTGTCCGCATCTTGTTTGGGCGCTGTCTAATCGGTTTTTCCGGGCAGGAAAAGGCCTGATACGCCGGGCGCAGATGGGATGCCTCCCTTGCAAAGACAAGAAGGGCCGCCGGTTTGCCCGGCGGCCCTTCCCATTTGACGTCAGGTCAGCTCAGTCGCGGAGCTTGACCAGGTCGTTCAGCAGCCCGCCCGTGCCGTTGTGGACGGTCAGCCGCTCGACCTTGCCGGCGATGGTCTCCAGAGCCTCGAGCTCCTTCAGACGCAGCATCACCGGGTTCTCGGCCATCACCCGGGCCGTGTTGAGGAGGGAACGCGTCGCGTTCGTCTCCTCGCGGCGGCGGATGACGTTGGCCTCGGCCTGCTTTTCGGCCGAAACCACCTGGTTGAGGATTTCGCGCATCTCGCCCGGCAGGATGACATCCTTGAGCGCGATATCGCTGACCTCGACCCCGATCTCGGCCATGTCGGCGCGGACCTTGGCCGCCGCTTCCTCGTCGATCGTCACCTTCTTCTCGAGGATCTGATCGAGCGTCAGCGCGCCAAGCGTCTTGCGGAAGGCGTACTGCAGGGCGCGGTAGAGGGCTTCGGCGAAGTCCTTCACAGCGCTCACCGCCTTGACCGGATCGACGACCCGGTATTCGGCAGCGATGTTGACGCGGATCGTGACGCGATCCTTGGTCAGCACTTCCTGCCCGGCGACATCGAGCGACTGGCGCTTGAGGTCGACGACCTTCACCTGCACCATGCGTCCGACATTCCAGAACGCATGCACGCCCGCCGTGAGCGTCCGCACAAGGACACCATCGACGAACAGCAGTCCGGCCTGGCCGTCGACGACCGGATGGACGGACATCAGTTCCGTCTTCCGGGCCTGGCCGAGCCGGCGCATGACCGCCGGATCAATCGCAAGATCGGCCGAGGTGTCGACCATCGTGACCTTCCACGGTCCGGCATCCGTCCACAGCACGAGCTTGCGGTCCGGCGCCAGGACGGCATGGAGATTGCCGTCACGCTCGATGACGGCGACATCCGTGCGCCCGGTGCGAACGACGGTGAAATGACGCGCGGCCACATCCGGGAGCTTGTCGAACAACGCCTTCTCGTACGCCGAAACGAATTCCGGGTTCTTCAGATCGTGCCGCGCGACTTCAAGGCTCTGGCGCCGGTTGGCGAGCCAGTGTTCGCCCGGCATCAGGACAGCCTTGATCTCACCCTTGTAGAGGGTGACGGCACGCTCGTTTTCCTTAACAAGGACGCGCTCGCGTCCAAGAACCTTATCGAGAATGGTCATTGTGTTACTCCTGTCGGGCATGGCCCCATGCGAGGCGTCAAGTCATGCGTCGATCTTCCTTTTCGTTTCTCGTTTCACGTCGTCTCTTGCTTCACGTCCCGGCACGAATGATCCGGGGACCGGTGGCACCAATCCGCGGCGGACCTTCGGGAGCGGATCGCGAGGCAGCGAAGCGGGCGCCGGAGGCCTTGGCCTCCCTTGCCGGCGACGCTGCGCCTTGACCGTCACCGCGGGCCTGGCCGCGAGCCGATGGCGTCAGACCTTTCGATACGGCCCGCGCCCGAAGGCTTGGGCCGTCCGTCAGGTCTTCAGCATTCCGGTCCCCGGACCGTTTTTTCAGATAACACCGTGAAAGGGTGGTGGCCTGTCAGCCAGTGGAGAAGGATTCGAACCTTCGACCGTCAGATTATGAGTCTGATGCTCTACCCAAACTGAGCTATCCGTGGTGCAGATGAAGGGACTCGAACCCCCGACCTCCGGACCCAAATCCGGCGCTCTCCCCCCTGAGCTACATCCGCGGCCCCAATCCCCGAAACGGCGCCGTACACAGGGCGGCAAAGCCACCTGCGCGGGCGGAGGCGAAAGCTCCAGCCGTTGTGCTCGCTTCGGTTTTCGTGACCGGGAGCGCGCCTATAGCCCCTGCGACGGGTTGTCGCAAGCGGCATTGTCGCGGCTAATTTGCGGCTTCTTTCGATGGTGGCATTTCGGCAACACTTGCTCGGCGCCCGGCGGGGGCTTCGGTGCCGTCAGAAGGTGACGCGGCCGAGCACGCGCAGGCCGTCGCCTTGCGGCTCGACCACCACCGCTTCGCCCTCGCGCGGCGACACGCCGGTGAGAGCGACAATGTTCTCCAGATGGGTGACCAGGACCAGATTGTCGGACCCGGAATAGCCGCGGATCTCGGTCATCACCGCCGCTAGCTGCGCGGCTTTCTCCGCCGGATCGGTCTTCAGCAGATCAAGCGGCGCGAAGGGCTCGGGTTCGGCCTCGAAGGCGATGCGGGCGGTGTCGAGGCAGCGACAGTAGCGGCTGGAGAGCACGCGCTCGATCGGGGCGGCGCGAGCGGCGAACAGCGCGCCGATCCGGCTTGCCTGCTGCTGGCCGCGCGCCGACAAATTGAGCTGGGTCGGGCATTTGGCGATGTCGAAATTGGCCGGATCCGCGGTACCGGTGACCATGGCGTGGCGGAGCAGCACGACATGCCCGCCGTCGCGCAGCAGCGCCCAGCCGGCATCCGTGGCGTGGGCCGCGGCGGGAACGACAAGCAGGAGCAGCGCCAGCAGAAATCGAACCATCAGTTATCTTTCTCCCGGTCGCCGGCAGGTGGTCCGGTGACCGGCATATAGGGACGGCAAAGCCGGCTGAAAGACAAGTACGGGTCAAAGGGCCCGTTTCCGCGCCAATGCGGTTTGGAAGGGCAGGGCGATTGCGCCGCACTCAGGGCTCGCCTATCACGGGAAAAATGTCTCCGCTCACCGAAACCGTCCTCTTTGTCTTCAGCCTTGTCGCGCTCGGCTATCTGGCCGGGCTCACCGGCTATCTCAAGCCGGCGAGCGGCGAGGGCATTTCCGAATTCGCCATCAACGTGGCGATGCCGCTGCTCTTGCTGCAGACAATGGTGAAGTCGGACTTCCATGGCGTGGCGCCATGGTCGCTGTGGGGCGCCTATTTCACGGCGTTCGCCATCACCTGGGCCGCCGGCCATCTGGTCACCACGCGAATATTCGAGAGAGACGCCCGCGCCGGCGTGGTCGGCGGCGTTTCGTCGGCCTATTCCAATGTGGTCCTGCTGGGAGCCCCCTTCATCCTCGGCATTTTTGGACAGGACGGGTTCGAGGTATTGTCGCTGCTGGTTTCCATTCACCTGCCGGTCACGATGGCGGCCTCGATCATCCTGTTCGAGATGTTCGGCCGCGGCGGCAACGAGCCTGTGCATCCGCTGCGCGTCATCCAGAGCTTCTTATGGCGGCTGTTCGTCAATCCGCTGATCATCGGCATCCTGGTGGGGCTTGCCTGGCGCATCACTGGGGCGCCGCTGCCCGATCTGGTCATGCGGCTGGTCGATGCGCTGGCCGCCACGGCAGGGCCGGTCGCGTTGTTCGCGATGGGGCTCAGCCTGCGCCGCTTCGGCATCTCCGGCAATGTCCGGCCGGCGCTCGCTTTGTCGGCGTTGAAGCTGTTCCTGATGCCGGGGCTGGTGCTCGGCCTGGTCTGGCTGTTCGGCATGCCGCCATTGACGGCGAAGGTGGCGGTCCTGGTGGCAGCGCTGCCGTCCGGCATCAATACCTATCTCATCGCCGTACAGTTCAACACCGGCCAGGCTCTGGCGTCGAACCAGATGACCATCGCCACCGCGAGCGCGGTGGTCACCACGGCGTTTTGGCTGACCGTAGTCGTCCACATTTTCGGGTAGGATCGTGTTCCCGGACGGGAGCCTGGGGAGCGCTGCTCTCGCCTTCTCTGGCCTAACCCCTATATGCCATATTGCGATTGCTTGCGGGGCTTGCCCTAGGTAAAGAGCAGTGCCCCAGCGTGCCGGCTTCGAGGCCATTGCGCACGCTCCACCGAAGAATCCAGCGACCGGCCCGCCACTTGCGCCGAACGGAGGTTAGACCATGCTTCAGAAAACCAGCCATTTCATGCGGCAGGCCAATCTCATCAACGGCGAA
The DNA here is from genome assembly GCF_964252735.1 of Mesorhizobium sp. LjNodule214. Lineage (NCBI taxonomy): Bacteria > Pseudomonadati > Pseudomonadota > Alphaproteobacteria > Hyphomicrobiales > Phyllobacteriaceae > Mesorhizobium > Mesorhizobium sp. LjNodule214. The sequence goes on along the minus strand of NZ_CAXUPE020000002.1, from coordinate 313,625 downwards.
TGGGTGCAGGCCGACAGCGGCCAGACGCTCGACGTCAACAACCCGGCCACCGGCCTCAAGATCGGCACCGTGCCGAAGTCGGGCAAGGCGGAGACCCGCCGCGCCATCGAGGCCGCCCATGAGGCCTTCAAGACCTGGCGCAAGACCACCGCGCTCGAGCGCTCGAAGCTGCTGCGCAAGCTGCACGATGCGATGATGGACAATCAGGACGTGCTGGCCGAACTCCTGACCATCGAGCAGGGCAAGTCGCTGTTCGAATCCAAGGGCGAGATCGGCTCGGCCGCGTCCTATATCCTCTGGTTCGCCGAGGAAGGCCGCCGCACCTATGGCGACGTCGTGCCGTCGCCGTGGGCGGACCGCCGCATCCTGGTGACCAAGGAGCCGGTCGGCGTCATCGCCGCCATCACGCCGTGGAATTTCCCGTCCTCGATGCTCGCCCGCAAGCTCGGCCCGGCGCTGGCCGCCGGCTGCACCGCCGTGGTCAAGCCGGCGACGCAGACGCCCTATTCCGGCCTGGCCTGGGGTGCGCTCGCCGAGGAAGTCGGCTTCCCCAAGGGTGTCGTCAACATCCTGACCGGTGCTGCCGCCGAAATCGGCGACGAGATCTGCGCCAATCCGCTGGTGTCGAAGATCACCTTCACCGGCTCGACCGAGATCGGCAAGATGCTCATCCAGAAGTCGTCGGTGACCGTCAAGAAAGTGTCGATGGAACTCGGCGGCAATGCGCCGTTCATCGTCTTCGACGACGCCGATATCGAGCGTGCCGTCGCCGGCGCGATCACTGCCAAGTACCGCAATTCGGGCCAGACCTGCGTTTGCACCAACCGCTTCCTGGTACAGGCCGGCGTCTATGACAAGTTCGTCGAGAAGCTGGCGGCCGCCAGCGACGGACTGAAGGTCGGTTCCGGCCTCGAAGAGGGCGTGCAGCAGGGGCCGCTGATCGACGAGAAGGCGGTCGAGAAGGTCGAGGAGATGATCGCCGACGCGACGTCCAAGGGCGGCAAGGTCGTCGCCGGCGGCAAGCGCCATGCGCTGGGCGGCTCGTTCTTCCAACCGACGGTGATCGCCAACGCGACGCCGAAGATGCGCTTCATGAAGGAAGAGATCTTTGGGCCGGTCGCGCCCGTGTTCAAGTTCGAGACCGAGGAAGAGGCCGTCGCTCTGGCCAACGACACCGAATTCGGCCTTGCCTGCTATTTCTACACCGGCGATCTCGGCCGCGCCTTCCGGGTCATGGAAGGGCTGAAATACGGCATGGTCGGCGTCAATGAGGGTCTCATCACCACGCCGGAAGCGCCGTTCGGCGGCGTCAAGGAATCGGGCCTCGGCAAGGAAGGCGGACATCAGGGCATCGAGGACTATCTCGACACAAAATATGTCTGCATCGGCGGCCTCGGCCTCTGATGGCCATCGGAAGAGTGGGGCAGGCGTAAGCCTGCCCTTTCGATACGTCAAACCCGGCCGAAAGACGACAACCGGCCGAAGTCGATAGATCAACGAACTGACTTTCGGGCATGACGATGAAGGACGGCGAGGTCTTCGGTACGACGCAGGCGGGCGACGCCGTCCGCCGCTTCACCATCCGTGGCGGCGGCCTCACCGCCAACATCATCGGGCTTGGCGCAATCATCCAGGATCTGCGTCTCTCCGGACACGATGCGCCGCTGGTACTGGGCTATGACCGTTTCGAGCCGTACGAGACCGACAGGGCGTTCTTCGGCGCGGTCGTCGGGCGCTTTGCCAACCGCATCCGCGACGGCCGCTTCACCATTGCCGGCAATCGCTACCAGACGGAGCGCAACTTCCTCGACAAGCACACGCTGCATGGCGGCTCGCAAGGCTATTTCCACCGGCCATGGACCGTCTCGCTGCATGGTAGGGATTTCGTCACACTGACCCTGCACGACCCCGACGGTACGATGGGCTTTCCGGGCGCGCTCGACGTGACCTGCACCTACCGGCTGAAGATCCCAGGGACGCTTAGCGTCGAACTGACCGCGACCTGCGAGGAGCCGACACTGTGCAATCTCGCGCAGCACTCCTATTTCAACCTCGACGATGGCGGCGACGGCGACATCCTCGACCACCGGCTGATGCTCAATGCCGGCGCCTACACGCCGATCGATGGCGAGATGATCCCGACCGGCGCGGTCAAGCCGGTGGACGGCACACCCTTCGACTTCCGCCAGGCGCGACCGCTGCGCATGGAAAGCGAGGGCGAGCAGCTTCCCTACGATTTGAATTTCTGCCTCGCTCCGACACGCGGCCCTTTGAAGCAGGCTTCCTGGGCGCAAGGGGCGACTTCCGGCGTCGAGATGGAGGTCTGGACCACGGAGCCCGGCCTGCAGCTCTATACCGGCCAGTACCTGACGCCGTCCTCGCAAGGGCTGGACGGGCGCCAGTACAAGGCTTTCTCGGGCTTCTGCCTGGAAGCACAGGTCTGGCCGGATGCGCCGAACCGGCCCTATTTCCCGCAAGCCACGCTGTGGCCGGGCCAGATCTACCATCAGGTGACGGAATACCGGTTCCGTTTGCCTTAGGTTGCGAAAGCAATCCTTAGGGTCTCGAATGGTGCCAGTGCGCCGCGCACTTGCACGACGGCGGCGGCGACGCGATGCGCGCGTTGTGCAGCCGCTTCGGGAGCGTGGCCGGCGAGCCGAGCAGCGAGGTAGCCGCCATTGAAGGAATCGCCGGCGCCGGTCGTGTCGACAGGGGTTGCGACATGCACCGCTGGAACCAGCTGAAAGGCTCCGTTCGTCGCGATAAGCGCCGCTTCCTCGCCGTTCTTGACGACGACTTCGCCAACCAGCTTTCCCAGCCGCTCAGCGGTCGCCTGCGGCGTGGTATCGCCAAACAGCATCTGCTCGTCGGGAAAGGTCGGCAGGGCGATGTCGGTGACGGCAAGCGCTTCGAGGATTGCGGCCTGCGCGTCCTCGCGATTGCGCCACAGGCGTGGCCGGTAATTGGGATCGAAGGCGACGAGCGAACCGGCAGCGCGGGCCTTGGCCACCGCCGCCAGCAATGTCTTGCGCGCGGCATCGTCCAGAATTGCGAGGGTGATTCCAGAAAAGTAGACAAGCGCCTGATCTTCAAGGCTTTTTGCCAGTGCGGCCGGATCCGAGGCAAGCTGCCTGGCGGCAGCGTCGGCGCGCCAGTAGGTGAAGGCACGTTCGGCGCCGGTCAGTGTGATGGCATAAAGGCCGGGCCGGGCGCCCGCGATGACCGGGCTCTGGCCGATGCCGATGCCATTTTCGGCGAAGAAAGCGATCTGCCCCTGCGAGAACGGGTCGTCGCCGAAGGCAGAAACGTAGGTTGCTGGTCGGTCGCTGCTCAGCGCATGCAGCGCCCATAGCGTGTTGAACGTGTCTCCGGCAAAGCCCAAGCGCCAGTTCGGCCCCGCCTGGCCCGACAGCTCGAGCATGCACTCACCGACCGAGGCGATTCCCGCCATGTATCTCTCTCCAGATAATTTTGCTGCTGTAGCTTTTTGCGACCGGCAGCGCCATGCTTGGCGCAGGCCGTTTTTTGCGCCAGAAGCGTTTTCCCACAGCGGTGGGGACGCGATCCGCCCGCTACAACGTTGTCTTGGAAAAGGAACCGGTTTGGCATCCCTATGGCGTTATCTTCTCGCGGGCCTCGGTCTGGCCGCCTTGCTGGTCGGCATACTGGCGATCGTCTACCTGACCGCCCCGCAGACGGCGCCGGGTGCCGACACGTCGCGCTCGAAGACGACGGCGAACGGGCTGTTCGTCGCCAGTTTCCAACCGGAGCGCGGCGTCGTCAGGCAGGGCGAACTGCAATCCTGGCTGCTGACGCTGAAGACGGTCAAGGGTGTGCCGGTGGAGGGTGCTGCGATCACGGTTTCCGGCGGCATGCCGCTGCACAGTCACGGCCTGCCGACCAGCCCGCAGGCGACCGACTATCTGGGAGAGGGGCGCTACCGTATCGATGGGCTGAAATTCACCATGAGCGGCTGGTGGCAATTGCGTTTCGCCATTTCCGCGGCGGCCGGCTCCGATACGGTCGTCTTCAATTTGGTGCTGTGAACTAGATGAACCGCCGTCTCTTGTGTCTTCTCGTGCTGGCGGTGATGGCCATGATTGCCGGCTGCGGCAAGCCGGAGTTTTCCGATGCCGAGAAGAAAACCATTGCCTCGCTGGCGTTGAACACGTTGCCGGCGCTGAAGCCCGACACCACCAACCGTTTTGCCGACGTTCCAGCTGCCGCCGCACTTGGCTCGACGCTGTTCTTCGATCAGGGCATGAGCCGCGACGGCACGGTCTCCTGCTCGACCTGCCACAAGATCGACCGCCAGTTCCAGGACGACCTGCCGCAAGCAGTCGGCGTCGGCCGCACCAACCGCCGCACCATGCCGCTGGCCGGTGTCGCGCGCGATCCCTGGTTCTTCTGGGATGGGCGGCGCGACAGCCTGTGGGCTCAGGCGCTGACGCCGCTGGAAAATCCGCTTGAGCATGCGGGCAACCGCGCCGCCTTCGCGCATTACATCAAGAAGCGTTTCGGCGAGCGCTACGAGCGCATCTTCGGGCCGCTGCCTGATCTTTCGAGCGTGCCTGCCAATGCCAGCCCGCTCGGCACCGATGCCGAGAAGGCGGCATGGAAAACCATGCCCGCCAGCCAGGCCGAGGACGTCAATCGTGTCTTCGCCAATATCGGCAAGGCGATCGCCGCCTTCGAGCGATCCATCGAGCCGCCGCCGACACGCTTCGACCGCTTTGCCATCGACCTGTCATCGGGGGCAAAGCCGCAAGGCGACGACGCCTTTTCGGCGGAGGAGATCCTTGGGCTGAAACTGTTCATCGGCAAGGCCAATTGCGTGACCTGCCACAACGGCCCGCGCTTCAGCGACAACAGCTTTCACAACACCGGCGTGCCGCCGGTCGCGGACCTGCCGCCGGATCGCGGCCGCATCGATGCCGTGTCGCAGGTCGAGGCCGATCCGTTCAACTGCTTCGGCGCCTTTCGCGACGGCGACGACAACGCCTGTCGCGAGCTGCGCTTCATGGTCAAGACAGGGCCGGAACTGATCCGCGCCTACAAGACGCCGTCTCTGCGAGGTGCAGCGACGCGACCGCCCTATATGCATGCCGGGCAGTTTTCCTCGCTCGAGGAGGTGGTGGCGCATTATTCGAAGGCGCCGGCAAGCGTCGAAGGCACGTCCGAAGTCCACCCGCTTGAGCTTTCGGACCGTGAACGAGCAGCACTGGTGGCGTTTTTGAAGACGCTGGCCGAGTGAGTCAGCGGTCCTTGACAGTCTCCATCGCCACGAAGGTCGAGGTCTGGGCGACGTGGGGGAGCGCCGAGATGCGCTCGCCGAGCACACGGCGATAGGCGGCGATGTCGGTGGTGCGGACCTTGAGAAGATAGTCGAAGCTCGATGCCATCATGTGGCACTGTTCGATCTCCGGCACCGCCTGTACGGCGCGGTTGAAGGCGTCGAGGGCAGCTGAACGCGTGTCCGACAATTTCACCTGGACAAAGGCGACATGGCCTTCGCCCATGCGCTCGCGGTCGATGATCGCCTGATAGCCCCTGATGAAGCCATCCTTCTCCAGCCGCTTGACCCGCGCCTGGACCGGTGTCTTCGACAGGCCGACCTTTGCCGCGAGTTCCGACATGGAAAGCCGGCCGTCACGCGCCAGCGCCGACAGGATATTCCGGTCGATGCGGTCCAATTGATCTTCGGTCATCGATTTCGCGGTCAAATTGGTGGGATACTGGCGCAAATGATAGATCAATCGATCTGCCTTGTCGATTTCTTTGGACCGACCGAAATCCTCAACTGTGCTAGTTTGCGCCATTCGGTCCGGTGACCGCCGGTCCGCTTCCTCTTGCTCGTTCACAGGACCGCCATGCCAGCGCTCGATGCCATCCGCCAGCAGATCCGTGCCAACTATCTGCCAGACGAAGATCAGGCGGTGAAGCGGCTGGCCGAGGCGACAGAACTGTCGACGAAGGACCGCAACGCGATCTCGACCCGTGCCGCCGATCTGGTGCGGGCGGTGCGCGGCTCGTCCGATCCCAGGCTGATGGAAGTCTTTCTCTCCGCCTATGGCCTGTCGACCAAGGAAGGCGTGGCGCTGATGTGCCTGGCCGAGGCGCTGCTGCGGGTGCCCGACACCGAGACGATGGACGACCTCATCGCCGACAAGATCGCGCCGCACGACTGGTCGGCGCATTCGGGTGGCTCGAGTTCGATCTTCGTCAATGCCTCGACCTGGGCGCTGATGCTGACCGGGCGCGTGCTCGACGAAGGCGAGGGCGGCATCGAAGGCACGCTGCGCGCCATGGTGCGCCGGCTCGGCGAACCGGTCATCCGCAAGGCGGTCGCTGCTGCCATGCGCGAAATGGGCGAGCAGTTCGTGCTCGGCCGCAGCATCGCCGAGGCCGTCAAGCGTGGCCGGCCGATGACGCAGAAAGGTTATCTCTATTCCTTCGACATGCTGGGCGAGGCGGCCCGTACCGAGGCCGACGCGCTGCGCTATCATAAGGCTTATGCCGACGCCATTTCCTCGCTCGACTCCGGCTCCAATGGGCCGGACATCCGCCAGAACCATGGCATCTCGGTCAAGCTGTCGGCGCTGCATCCGCGCTACGAGGTGGCGCAGAAGGAAAAGATGCTGCCGGTCATGGCCGAGCGGCTGTTGTCGCTGGCGCTGGCGGCGCGGCATTCGCGCATGGGCCTCAACATCGACGCCGAGGAGGCCGACCGCCTCGATCTGTCGCTCGACGTCATCGAGCGCGTGCTGGCAGAGCCGGAGCTCGCCGGCTGGAACGGCTTTGGCGTCGTCGTCCAGGCCTATGGCCCGCGCGCGGCTTTCGTCATCGACTGGCTCTATGCACTGGCCAGGAAATACGACCGCACCATCATGGTGCGGCTGGTCAAGGGTGCCTATTGGGACACCGAGATCAAGCGGGCGCAGACGCTCGGGCTCGACGGCTATCCGGTCTTCACCCGCAAGGCCAACACCGACGTCTCCTACATTGCCTGCGCGAAGAAGCTGCTGTCGATGACCGACCGCATCTATCCGCAGTTCGCCACCCACAATGCCCATACCGTGGCCGCCATCCTGTCGATGGCGACGAACCGCGATGCCTTCGAGTTCCAGCGCCTGCACGGCATGGGCGAGGCGCTGCACGAGACGGTACGCCAGGCCGAAGGCACGCGCTGCCGCATCTATGCGCCGGTCGGCGCCCATTCCGACCTTTTGGCATATCTGGTCCGCCGGCTGCTGGAGAACGGCGCCAATTCGTCGTTCGTCCACCAGCTCACCGACGAGGAGGTCGAGCCCGAGGACATCGCCCGCGATCCGCTCGAAACGGTGGCGAGGCAGGGTCCGGCCGCCAATCCGGCAATCGCCCGGCCTTTTGCCATCTTTGGGGGTGGACGCCGCAACTCCAGGGGATTCGATATCACCGATACGGTGACGCTGGCCGCGATCGAAAAGGCGAAGGCGGAATTTGCCGGATCGGACCGCTGGCATGCCAAGCCGATCACCCGCGCCGCCGGCTACGGCAAGCAGCGCCCCGTTGCCAATCCAGCAAAGCCGGACGAAGTAGTGGGCTCTATCCACGAGGCAGACGCCAAGCAGGTCGCGACCGCCGTGCGCATCGCCGTGGAGGCGCAGCCGGCATGGGCGAAACGTCCCGTCGCCGAGCGCGCCGCGATCCTCAACCGCGCTGCCGATCTCTATGAGGCCAATTCCGTCGAGTTCTTCGCGCTCGCCACTCGCGAGGCGGGCAAGTCACTCGCCGACGGCGTTGCCGAAGTGCGCGAGGCGGTCGACTTCCTGCGCTATTACGCCGCTGAGGCGGTCAATGCCGAGAGCGGCACGCAGGCGCGTGGCGCGATCGTCTGCATTTCGCCGTGGAATTTTCCACTCGCTATCTTCACCGGCCAGATCGCAGCCGCGCTGGTGACCGGCAATTCGGTGATCGCCAAGCCGGCCGAGCAGACACCGCTGATCGCCTTCCGCGCCGTCGAAATGCTGCGTGAGGCCGGCGTGCCTGAAGATGTCATCCAGCTGCTGCCGGGCGATGGTCCGTCGGTCGGCGGACCGCTGACCGCCGATCCGCGCATTGCCGGCGTCTGCTTCACTGGCTCGACCGAGGTCGCCAAGCTGATCGAGAAGCAGCTGGCCGAGACCGCCGCGCCCGACGCCATGCTGATTGCCGAGACCGGCGGGCTGAACGCCATGATCGTCGATTCCACCGCACTGCCCGAACAGGCGGTGCGCGACATCCTCGCCTCGGCCTTCCAGAGCGCCGGTCAGCGCTGCTCGGCCTTGCGTGTGCTCTATGTGCAGAAGGACGTCGAGAAGAAGATGCTGGAGATGCTGAAGGGCGCCATGGAAGCGCTCAACCTCGGCAATCCGTGGCAGATTTCGACCGATGTCGGCCCGGTCATCGACGACGAGGCGCAGGCCTCGATCCAAGACTATTGTACGAAAATGGGCCAGCAGGGCCGGCTGATCGCCAAGCTCGAAGCGCCGACGAGCGGCCGCTTTGTCGCGCCGCATGTGTTTCGGGTCAAAGGCATCGAGGAGATGGAGCGCGAGGTGTTCGGGCCGGTGCTGCACGTCGCGACGTTCGACGCCGACGAGATCGACGCCGTCATCGCCGCCATCAACCGCAAGGGCTATGGCCTGACTTTCGGCCTGCATACTCGCATCGAGGGCCGCGCCCAGCATTTCGTCGACGGCATCCATGCCGGCAACATCTATGTCAACCGCAACCAGATCGGCGCCGTGGTCGGCTCGCAGCCCTTCGGCGGCGAGGGGCTTTCGGGCACTGGGCCGAAGGCCGGCGGTCCGCATTATCTGAGGCGCTTCCGCAAGGGGCCGGAGGCTGGCACGCATTTGGAGGAAGGCCATAAGGTGACGGCGACCGAGCTTGCCGACAATCTGCCCGATCCGACGCTTGGCGGCTGGTCGACGCGGCCTGACCGCGTCGCCATCCTGCGCAAGCATCTGCGCGGCAAGGGTGCTGCGGCCATAGGTGCTGCCGCCAGCATCGATTTCGGCCAGGTCGACCTGCCCGGGCCGACCGGCGAAGCCAACACGCTGTCGCTGTCGCCGCGTGGTCGGGTGCTCTGCCTGGGGCCGGATGCCGATACGCTGCTGGCCCAGACGATCCAGGCGCTTGCCGCCGGCAACGCCGTGCTTGCGGTAGCGCCCGGTGCGCCGGCGGCACTGTCGGCGCTGACCGGCAAGGGCCTGCCGCTGGCGGCCATAGACGGCCGCCCTGATCCGGTCGAGGCGCGTTCGCTGCGCGTCGACGTCGTCGCCTTCTCCGGCACGCCCGAGGCCGCGCGCATCGTGCGCAAGGTCATCGCCGAGCGCAGCGGCCCGATCGTGCCTTTAGTCAGCGAGGTGCTCAACCCGGCGGCCTATGCGCATGAAAGGGCTGTCTGCGTCGACACCACGGCGGCGGGCGGAAATGCCAGCCTGCTGGCGGCCGCCTAGGTTTTCGTACTTCGCTCGCCTGCGTCGAGTTGCAAAGCAAAAGCAGCCGGATGAAACATGGGTGGCAATTCGAGCGGGCGAGGCCGATCAGATGGAAGACACGTCTCCACCGTTTGAGCTGCCGCGCGTGGCGGTGGTCATCACCTGCTACAATTACCGCCGATACGTCGAACAGGCGATCCGCTCGGTGTTGGCGCAGACCTACCGGAACTGGGACTGCGTCATCGTCGACGATGCCTCGACCGACGGCTCGGCCGAACATGTCCGAGAACTCCTCCAGGCGATTGGCGACCCGCGCCTGCGGCTGCTCGCGCGCTCGGAGAATGGCGGGCAGATCGCGGGATTTCGCGATGGCTTTGCCGCGACCGACGGGCCTTTCGTTGCATTCCTCGATGCCGACGACATCTGGCTGCCGAATTTCTTGCTTGCGCATCTGTCGGCGCATCTCAACGCGACGCGATCGGCGTCGCTATCCAGCTCCGATGTTTTCTTCGTCGATAGCGAGCGGACCTTGCTCGCGAGCACCTATGTCGTGCTGCGCAAACCGCGATCGGAACCGGAGGCGGCCGGGATCGGCATTCCGGCCTTCAGGCAGCTTGGCGCGATGGCTGGCGAGCTTGCCTATCAATCGGACCATCCGGTGACCTATTTCGGACCCGGCGCCTATGGCTGGATGTGGGCGCCGACCTCGTCGATGGTTTTCCGGCGCGGTGCGCTGGAACCGGTTCTGGCGTTCCCGTTTCGGGTGACGATAGGGACCGACTATTTTGCCGCGACATGCGCGCATCTGGTTGCTGGCAGCCTGATCCTGTCCGAGAGCCTCGGCCTCTACCGTCTGCATGGCGCCAACGCATCGGCCGGCACTGCCTATGCCGGCGGCCATGTCCAGCAATCGCCGACCTATCTTGCCCTTGAAGCGACCATGGGCGCGGATGTCCTCGACTATGTGCTGGCCCATGCGGAGCGGCTGCGCGCCATCAACGGCAGGGATTTCGTGCCCGGGTTCCTGACGCAGCATGTCAGGCGGTTCGGCACTCTGGCCGCCGATCCCCGGCTGACGCCGTTTCTCGGTCGCAAGGACCGCCGGCGACAGCTGCGCAAGCGCTTCACGCGGAGGGTGCGGCGGCTGTTCGGTTGGGCGCCACGCTGACACCGTTGCCCGGCGAAGCTTCAGATCTCTTCGGGTGCGCAGCCGAATTTCAGCAAATTGCCGTGCGGGTCCCGGACGTAGAACTCCTTCATGTTCCATGGCCGCACGGTGAACGGGCTGAGCTTCTCGACGCCGCGCGCCGAAAATTCGGCGTGCAGCGCCGGCACCTCGCTACCCCTGATGTAGCAGGATGAAACTTCGGGTAGTTTGCGGTCGTCGCTCTTCCAGAAATGGATCTCGATTTCGCCGCGGCGAACGATCAGATAGTCGTCCATCCCCGGCCCGACGATGCCGAAACCGAGCTCGTCGCAATAGAAATCGCGCGTCGCCGCGATGTCGGGCGAGGGCAGGACCGGGATGCTGCGGGCCGGGTCGGCCGCGAGCGATGCCATCTCAGGCGCCCTCGACGACGGAAAAGCCCTCGAATTGCGGATGGCCGAGATAATGCACCTTCGATGTGCCGGCGTTGCGGTGCGCGGCGCGGAAATTCTCGGACTTGGTCCAGGCGATGAAATCCTCATGGCTCGCCCACACTGTGTGCGAGGCAAAGAGCGTGTAGCCTTCCGCTTCGTTGGCCGGGCCGCGCAGCAGATGAAATTCCCTGAAACCTTTCATCTCGGACAGGCTGGAATCGCGGTTCCTCCAGACGTCCTCGAAGGCGGTTTCCGAGCCGTTCTGGACCTTGAAGCGGTTCATGGCGATGTACATTGGGTTCCTTTCGGGATTGCGAATTGTTATGTTTGATGGAGGTCTGAAACGACGAGGTCGAGGCTCTTAAAACGGACCGATCCGCGCTTTGAACACCCAACTTGACCTGCCGGTCTCGGGTGGAATGGGAGGGAACGGTGCTTGCTGGCGCACCAATGTCAAAGCGAATTGATCAAGCTCGGCAGAACCTGAACTTTCGGCAAGCTGCAAGTCGCTGATGCTGCCGTCGGCCATGACAACGAAAACGACCCTGGCATTGTTGCGAGCCTTCGCCTGCACGGATTTCGAAACGCGACGATTGGCGCGGGCAAGCTTCTTCTGAATTTCACCGCTGTAGCGGGATTCCATCGCATTGCCTGCCGCGGCCCGCTTTTTGCCTTTGCTGGAAATCACCGCCTGATCGCGTTCCTCGCCATCTGCCGCGCCACGCGAATCGTTTGTTTTGCTTGTTCCTCCAAGCCCGGCTGTTGCGCTTGGCCTCGCGCTCGGGACCGGTGGCTGCCCGATATCGGCTGGCGGCGCCTCGGTACTTTGCGTCTGGATCGCAGGCGATGCCGGTGGTTCGCCGGTTGCAGCGACATTCTGGTCGTCCTGGCGCGGGGTGGCGGCCGTCAGTATGTCCGGAGCGTGCGTTGGTTGCTTGGCGGCTTCCGACGGCGGCTTAGGCGCGGCCGCCTCCTTTGCTGGTTGAGGTGTGTCGGTTGGCGGCGTGGATTGAACGGCCACAGGCTTGGCTGGCCGCGGGTCGGGCACCAAGGTAACGTCCATCACGCCCGGTGCCTTGCCATCCAGGGCGCTGCCGACCACGTCAGCGCCTGATTGATCGGTGCCTTCGGCCTGTACTTCATCCCTGGAATCGAATGTCCCGGCGGGTGTGATCATAAATACCGCCGCAGCAGCGGCATGGAGCAGGCAGGAGGCGATGATCGCCATCGTCCATTTGCGGTTCCAGGCTGATGGCCGCGCGGGTGCAATCGGCTCGGCCGGCGGGATCGCCAGCTCGCTGCCGGCGTTGGGGAGGGGGCTGATGTCCTGCATGTCTCGCGGCGAGAACTGCCGCGAGCGACGTGGTATTGTCAAATCAAGATCAATTGCCGCACGTGGCTGGGCAAAGAAGCCGGGCAGCGGCCATCAGCGCACGATGCCGAGCGGCAAGGTGAACGCCCAGCTCGATCGGCCGGCATCCGCCGGGATGGGGGGGAAGGGGGCTGCGCGGCGTATGACCGCGAGTGCAGCCGCGTCGAGTTCAGTCGACCCGGAACTGCGTGCGACGCGGATGCCACCGACCCCGCCACTGGCGCTGACGACGAAGGTCACCTGCACATCGTTGCGCGCCTTCGCCCGCGCGGAACTAGGCATGCCGCGCAACGCGCGCCGCAGTTTGGCGGCCACTTTGCCCGGATAGTTGGACACGGACGCATTGCCAACGCCGGATTTCCCGCCCTGGCTTTTGCTCGTTGTCCTGCCGTCGGCCTCACCCTCGGCAACGCCGCGCCTGGCGTCGGCCGCATTCTGGCCGCCGGAGCCGGACTTGACCTGTTTGGCAGCCGCCTTTTCCGCATTCTTCTGCTCGCTAGCCTGTTTCTTTTGTGCTTCAGCCTTCTGCGCCTTCTTGGTCGGCTTTTTCGCAGGCTCGGCTTTCCTGGGCTTCGCAGGCGGGGGCTTCTTTTCCGCAGGCGCCGGTTGCGGCTCCGTCTCAGCCGGAACCTTTTCGGAGGTTTCGACGGGTGGCGTTTTCTCGGGGGGCGTTTCGGTTGCCTCGACTGTCGTCGTCGACGGTTCCGCGGGCCTCTGAACGGCGTTGTCGTCTTCGACCGGCTGCAGCCGATCGACCACCAGGATCTCGGGCAGGGGATTGACGATCGCGGCCGTCGCCGGCTCGTCGGGGACAGGATCGACTCGGTCGGGTGTGATTGCGGGCCGATCCGGTGTCTCTCGCAGAGGCTCCAGCGTCGCCGTGTCCGGCGTCTCTGCTTCGGTGACCGGCTGGGTCGTTTCGATCGCGACCGGTTGCGCTTCCACAGTCTGCACTGGCTTTGGATCGAGCATGGTGACCAGCGTCACCTTGGTCGCCTCCAGCGGGGCTTCCGTCATGTCGCCGGCCGCCGACTGGTCCTCCGGCGCGTTGCCGAGCAACATGATGCCGGACTGGTCGGCGCCCTCGATCAGAACGGGCTCATCGCCTGTGGCAAGGAACGCCATTGCCGCCGCCGCGTGAAGGACGCAGGAGAAAACCACAGCGGCTTTCCATTTGCGCCTTGGCTGCCGTGTCCGCTTGACGCCCAGCGGCTCGGCCGGTGTCGTGGTCAGCTCACCGCTGGTATCGGCGATATAGTTTTTCTCCGGCGTGTCGCGCAGCGAAGACTGCAGCGAGCCGTGCGGAATGGTGAAATCGGGATCGTCCGGCTCCTGCGGCAAAACAAAAGGCCCGGCCAGGGGCCAGGCCATGGTGTTTTGCGAGAATGCCGGTTCCAGCCCCAACGTCGCACCCTCTCACAGGCCGAAGGCGATGCCGGTCTTGGTCGTGGTCTTCAGGCTGCGCAGGCATGTGGCCGGCTCGACGCCGGCGCCCACGCACTCCGTCGCACTGTTGATCAGCACGCGGCCGAGCTTGGCGCAGTCGGTGCCGGCGAGATCGAAACGCGTCACCTTGGTCTTGCTGGCCGGCAGATCCTTGAAATCAAGGACGGTCAGCCGGTCGACCACGCCTGCATCGTTGAACAAGGCGATCTCGAACGCCGCCTTGGAAAGGTCGGCGCCGAGATTGTTGGCAACCACGAAGGTCAGCCGGCAACCTTTGTCGGAGGGTTGCGCGCCGTTGAGCTCGAGGGAGAGCCCCTGGCCCGGCGCGGTGCCCTCGGCATGCGCTGGGCCGACCACGGCGGCGACGACAGTCGCCGCGCTCAGGAAGTGCGTCATAGCCGCCGTGATTTTCATCATTCTCACCAGTCCAGTTGTTTTGCCAATGTCAGCTTGAAGGTTCGGCCCTTGGCGTAGTCGAGCGCCAATGCGTCGCGGTAGTAGGCGTTGAAGATGTTGTTGATGCCGAACTGCGCCTGCCAGCCCTCGAACTGGCCGGATTGCGGCTTCCACGAAGTGAAGACGTCCACAATGGTCCAGGCATCCGCCGTCTTCGGCAAAGCGACCGTGCCCTGAATGCTGTTTGGAGTCTCGAATGCGTGGGTCACGCGGCCGCCGAACTCCAGGTCGCGATCCGGCAAGCGTCCGCCCAATGAAAACACGATCTTATGGGAGGGGATGGTCGTGAGCGGGTTGCCGTAGGTCGAGCCGGGCACCAAGTTCTCTCGCACCCAGTACGAGCCTCTGCAGCAGGGTCACGCGCCCCTTTTTTTCCGCTTCGTTCGTCTGCGTTTCCTGGGCTTTTGCGCCATGCATCCCAACAAATACCGTCACCGCCGCTCCGCTTAGCAGAGCAGCCATATTCCTTGCCACCGGCCCCATCACCCCAACTCCAAATCCAGGTTCAATGCTGGCTGGCGCGGCGCTCGCTGGCATTTCTCATCGTGTCCGGCATCTTAAATGTTGACTCATTTAGTCCTGTATTGCACTGACTAGTAAACATGATTATTAGAGTCAAGAAATGAATCGGCATTTTACGCAGGCGCCCGGCCAGGTGGCCGGCACAGGAAGGGACCGAACAGATGAACACGCATAATCCCAGTGACTTTCGCTATCGCGTCCGCCGTTCCGACGACAGTTCTGTCCGCTATGACCGGGTTCCATTGGCGGTGAGGACGTTGTCCAGCAACACGCTGTTCCAGGGCGAGCACGAGATCGGCATCGAACATCACGGCGCGCTCTACCGGCTGAAGATCACCCGCCAGGGCAAGCTGATCCTCAACAAGTAGGTTTCAGGAAAAGTAGGGGGCTAGGACATGGATCAGCGCGTGAAACCGTCGCCGTATGAAATCCGGCGAGCGCGGGAAGACAATCCCAAAACGCGCGAGCGCGATCTCGCCGCCCAGCTCGGCATTTCCGAGGCCGAGCTCGTCGCGGCGCATTGCGGCGACGGCGTCGTGCGCGTCGAGCCGCGTGTCAACGATCTTCTGACCGGCCTCGAGGCCGTGGGCGAGGTGATGGCGCTGACCCGCAACGAAAGCGCGGTGCACGAGAAGATCGGCATCTACGACAAGGTCGTCACCGGCAACCACAATGCCATGGTGTTGGGCGAGAACATCGACCTGCGCATCTTCCCGAAAATCTGGGCACACGGCTTTGCCGTCGAAAAGCGCGACGGTGGCGACATCCGTCGCAGCCTGCAGTTCTTCGACGCGGCAGGCGAGGCTGTGCACAAGGTGCATCTCAGACCCGCATCCAACCTCTACGCCTATCAGAAGCTGGTGGCAGGGCTGGAATCGTCGAACCAGGAACCGACCGTGGCGGTCTCGGCAAGCGGCGCCGAGGAGGAGAACGAGGTTCAGGGCGCCGTGGCCAGTGTCGACGATCTGCGCGACCGCTGGAGCAGGCTGACCGACGTGCACCAGTTCTTCGGCATGCTGAAGACGCTCAAGCTCAGCCGTCGCCAGGCGGTGCGCATGGTCGGCCAGGACTATGCCTGGCTGGTCGACAATGACGCCGTCGGCGCCATGTTCCACCACGCCGCCGCCGGTGAATTGCCGATCATGTGCTTTGTCGGCAATCGCGGCTGCATCCAGATCCATTCCGGCCCGGTCAGGTCGATCAAGCCGATGGGCCCGTGGATCAACGTACTTGACGAGACCTTCCATCTGCATCTGCGAACCGACCACATCCACGAGGTCTGGGCAGTGCGCAAGCCGACCAAGGACGGGCATGTCACCTCGCTCGAGGTTTATGGCGCCGACGGCAGGATGATCATCCAGTTCTTTGGCAAGCGCCATGAAGGCGAGGGCGAACGCGACGACTGGCGATTCCTGGCCGAGAACCTGCCACGCATTCCAAGCCCGACCGCAGCCTGAGGACGACGATAATGGCTTTGTTTCCCAGGCTCTCGGGTTTGCTCAGGCTGACGATCGGATCGGTGATCGGTCTGACGCTGGTCATGGCTCCGCCGTCGGCTCGCGCCGGCGAAAGTACAGGCGTCTTTGCCGATACATCGAAGATCGCGGCAATCGGCGGCTCCATCACCGAGATCGTCTATGCGCTCGGCGAGCAGAGCCATCTGGTCGCCCGCGATTCGACCAGCTGCTATCCGGAGGCCGCACTCCAGCTGCCTGACGTCGGCTATATGCGCCAGCTGTCGCCGGAAGGCGTGCTGTCGGTCAATCCGTCGGGCATCCTGGCATTGCACGGCAGCGGCCCAAAGGAAGCCCTCGACGTGCTGAAAAAGTCGAGCATCCCCTTCATCGAGGTGCCCGATCGCTATGACCATGAGGGCATCCTCGAAAAGATCCGTATCGTCGGCAAGGCGATCGGCGCCGATGCCAAGGCCGCCGAACTGGCGGTCGAGACCGATGCCAAGCTGAAGGCAGCGGAAAAGCAGACCGCTTCGATCAAGGACCGCAAGCGCATCCTGTTCGTGCTGTCGATGCAAGGCGGCAAGATCCTGGCATCAGGCACCGACACCGCCGCCGACGGCATCATCAAGCTCGCCGGCGGGGTCAACGCGATCGGCGGCTTTTCCGGCTACAAGCAAATGTCCGACGAGGCTGTCATCACCGCGAAGCCGGATGTGATCCTGATGATGAACAATGCCGGGCGTGCCACGCCAGACGAAGAACTGTTCGCCAATCCGGCCATTTCGTCAACGCCGGCCGGTGCCGCGCGCAGGCTGATCCGCATGGACGGCGGCTATCTGCTCGGCTTCGGGCCGCGCACGGCCAACGCCATCCACGACCTTGCCGTCTCGCTCTATGGCAGCCAGGTCACGGACTGAGCGGGTCATCATGGGCGATCAGTCAATCGTCGCTGCGGCGGGAACGATGGCGGCTGCAACAGACGGAGACCGGTCACGACGCGCCCGCTTCGTGATCCTTTTGCTCTGCCTGGGGCTTGTCGTTGCCATGCTGTTGTCGCTGACATCAGGCGCTTCCGACGCGTCGGCCATCGGCGTCATCGGCGACTGGCTGTTCGGCGCGGTGCCGGGCGACCCGGCGCTGAGCGCCCGCGACCGTCTCATCGTCTATGACATCCGTCTGCCGCGCGTCATCCTGGGCGTGCTGATCGGGGCAGCACTCGCCGTGTCCGGCGCGGTGATGCAGGGGCTGTTCCGCAATCCGCTGGCCGACCCCGGCCTGATCGGCGTCTCGGCGGGGTCGAGCCTCGGTGCGGTGGCCGTCATCGTGCTTGGCGCGACGGTGCTGGCGCCGCTCACGCTGGCATTCGGCACGCTCGCCTTGCCGCTGGCAGCCTTCTGCGGCGGGTTGGCGACGACCTTGCTGCTCTATCAGGTCGCGACACGGCAAGGCCGAACCTCGGTCGCAACCATGCTGCTTGCCGGCATCGCGCTGGCGGCGCTTGCCATGGCGCTGACCGGCATCCTGATCTTCATGGCCGACGACCGACAGCTGCGCGACCTGACCTTCTGGCAACTCGGCTCACTGGCCGGCGCGACCTGGCAGAAGATCGGTTCCGTCGGGCCGGTCATCGTGCTGGCGCTGGCGGCGATGCCGTTCCTGGCGCGTGGCCTCAATGCGCTGGCGCTCGGCGAAGCGACCGCCGGCCATCTCGGCATTCCGGTCCAGCGGCTGAAATACACCGCGATCGTCGGTGTCTCGGCAGCAGTCGGCGCATCCGTCGCGGTCAGCGGCGGTATCGGTTTCGTCGGCATCGTCGTGCCGCATCTGTTGCGCCTGCTGATCGGCCCCGACAATCGCTACCTGCTGCCGGCGTCGGCGCTGCTCGGCGCGTCGCTGCTGCTGCTGGCCGACGCCGTCGCGCGCACCATCGCGGCGCCCGCGGAACTGCCGATCGGCATCGTCACCGCGGTTGCCGGCGCGCCGTTCTTCCTCTGGATCCTGCTGCGCAAGCGCGGCGTCATCGACCTGTGAGTGCGCAATGATAGAAGCACGCGATGTCTCGGTGGCGATCGGCGGCAAGCGTATCGTGGCCAATGTCGATTTTGCCACGCGGCCGGGCGAGATCGCGGCCATCGTTGGCCCCAATGGATCTGGCAAGACGACCTTCCTCAAGGCATTGTCCGGCGATCTTGCCTATTCGGGCGCGGTCGCCATCAATGGTCGCGACTTGTCCGCGATGAAGCCGGTCGAGGCAGCGACGCTGCGCGCCGTGCTGCCGCAGGCAACGACGCTGTCCTTTCCCTTCACGGTGCGCGAGATTGTCAGGCTCGGCCTCCTCGGCGGGCGTTCGGGCGGGCTGCCCGGCGAGGACGATCGCCTGCCCGAGCGGGCGCTGGCGCGGGTCGACCTCGAGGGTTTTGCCGGGCGTTTCTACCAGGAGCTTTCGGGCGGCGAGCAGCAGCGCGTTCAGCTTGCGCGCTTGTTGTGCCAGGTCTGGGCGCCGGTGCTGGACGGCAAGCCGCGCTATCTGTTTCTCGACGAGCCGGTTTCCAGCCTCGACGTCAAGCACCAGCTGATCATCATGAACATCGCCCGCGACTTCGCCAGACGCGGCGGCGGCGTGATCGCCATCCTGCACGACCTCAATCTGACGGCCATGTATGCAGACCGCATCCATGTCATGCATGGCGGACGGCTCGCCGCCGCCGGCGCGCCGCAAGACGTGCTCAGCGACGAGTTGATCGAGAAGGTCTTCGATTGCCGGCTGAGGGTCGGCGTGCTGCCGGCCGCGAATATGCCGTTCGTTCTGCCGCAGTCTGCGGCCTAGCCAAGCGAAATCAGGCGGCTGGCGCGCGGCGCTCCAGCATGTCGATGCCGAGCAGATGCCGCACGTTCGGGCGCGCGGCCACCAGGTCGGCAATCGTGTAGCGCGACAGCACCGCAAAGAAGGCGTTGAGCGCCTCGCGCAGCGCCGAATTCAGCGCGCAGCTGTCGACCAGCGGGCATTCGGCCGCGTCGTTCTCGAAGCACTCGGCCATGGCGAAGCTCTCTTCTGTCACCCGCACGACGTCGAACAGGCTGATCTGCTCGGCGGCGCGGCCTAGCCTGACGCCGCCATTCCTGCCACGTACCGTCTCGACCAGGCCATTCTCCACCAGCGGCTGCAGGATCTTGAACAGGAAAAGCTCCGACACCGAATAGGCAGCTGCGATCTCGGGGATGCGGCTCAGCCGATCGGAGTTGGCGGCGCAATACATCAGGATGCGCATGGCGTAATTGGTCTGGCGCGTAAGCCGCATTTTGTCCTCACGAAGCAGTAGCTTGGGTTCAATATGGCCTATACCTTGGAACAATTCCAGACTGGCGGCGCATAATAGATGAATAACCTCGTCAACTTTATGTGCATGACCGGGCGGACTTGTGACCCGGATGCCGTGTCGCGGGCATTTGGCCGGGACCGATCCTAAATAAGATCGCAACACCGATCAGGAGCGGCTCGACCCATGTCACCACCAGTCCAGGTTCTTGCACCGGCTGCCGCCGTTCGCATCGACATCGATGCCGAAACGAAGCTCTCAGCGCTGAGACGCACCAAGTTCGCGGCCACCGCAGCGCTCGTGCTCTGCGTCCTCATCTTCGCCCTGGCCAAGTCGTTCGAGGGCACCTACCCATGGCTTGGGTTTGTCGCTGCCTTTGCCGAGGCGGCGACCATCGGCGGGCTGGCCGACTGGTATGCGGTGGTGGCGCTGTTCAAGCGGCCGCTCGGCCTGCCGATCCCGCACACCGCCATCATCCCCGAAAATCAGAACCGCATCGCCGACAATCTCGGCCGCTTCATCGAGGTCAATTTCCTGGCGCCTGAGCCGGTGCGCGAGAAACTGGCCGAAGTGGACTTTTCCGCGCTCGTCGCCGACTGGCTGGCCGATGCCGAACGCGCGGCCGGCCTGTCGCGCTTCGTCGCCCGGCTGGTGCCGCAAACGCTCACAGCGGTCGAGCAATCCGGCCTGCGCGGCTTCGTCACCAGCCGCATGCTGGAGCAGATCGACAAGGTGCCGCTGGCGCCGCTGGCGGCCGAGTTGCTATCGGCGCTGACCGACGACCGCCGCCACCAGAAACTGTTCGACGAATTCACGAGGGTGATCGGCCGCTTCCTCAACGACGAGGAGGCGCTGGCAACCATGCGCGAGAAGATCCGCGAGGAACTGCCGTCGCTGTTCAACCTGTTTCGTGCCGACGCCTATCTTTTGAAGAAGATCGTCGCGTCCGCCGGCTCGCTGCTCGACGAGGTGCGGGCCGATCCCGATCACCTGATGCGCGCCGAATTCGACCGTTTCGCGCGGACCTTCATCGAGCGGCTGAGGACGTCAAAGCAATATGCCCGGCGTGCCGAGCAGTTGAAGCGCGATTTCCTGGCCCGGCCAGAGGTGAAGTCACTGGCCGGCGACATGTGGGAGAGCCTCAGCCGGTTCATCGAGCAGGACGCCAAGGCGCCGAATTCGATGATCCGCGCCCATCTCGCGGCCATGTTCGTCGAGGTCGGCCGCCATCTGGCCAGCGACGCGCAGATCAGGGCCGATATGAACCAGGGGTTCGTCGTGGCGCTGTCGTCCTTCGTCGAAAGCCAGAAGAGCGGCGTGTCGAAATTCATCGCCGACCAGGTCAGGCGCTGGGATCTTGCCCAGCTCACCCGGCTGATCGAAATGAACATCGGTCGGGATCTGCAATACATCCGCTTCAACGGCATGGTCATCGGCGGATTTGCCGGCATAACGCTTTATACGATCGAGCGATTGTTCCTCGTCAATTGACGCGGGCGCGTCATGCTCTATTCTTCCAAGAGGGTTAGTATTCGCGGCAGACTGGGGAGCAAACGACTATGGCAAAACAACCGGAATCCGACTCATTCCTGGACATGTTCAGCAGATTCGGCCGTGACCTGAAGGTGCCGAATGTCGACATAGAAGCGATCCTCAGCCACCATCGCAAGAACCTCGAAGCGCTGGAGAAGTCGGCCAGGGCGGGTGCGGCCGGGGCGACCTCGCTGCTCTCCAGGCAGCGCGAGATGCTGCAGGACACGCTGCGCGAAGTCGCCGATATGGCGCAGAACTACCGGGCGCCGGGCAATCCGCAGGAGCTGATGGCAAAGCAGGCGGAGTTCGCGCGGAAATCCTTCGAGGCCGCGCTGAAGAATGCCGGCGAGGTGTCCGAACTGGTCCGGAAATCCGGCACCGAATCCGTCGAGATCCTGCGCGAGCGCATCAAGGAAGCGATGGCGGAAATCCGCTCCGGCTATGAGAAGAAATAGTCGGTTCCGTACCAAAGCCGTTTTCCCTGGTTCGCCCTTGAAGCTGGGGATGAAGACCATCGAGCAGCTGGAAATGTTCAGCCGCAGGCTTTTCGTGCGTCGAAATGAATCCTGACGCGGCCTGAGGATGTTGAAGTGGAATCGCTCGCGGCGAATTGACAGAGACTGCCGGTTCGTGGTCCGGAGACAGGCGGAACGATCGGGAATGCAGGAATGACGGAAACACGGCCGAGGACGCCGCCGACCTTCGAGCAGCTGCGGACGATGGCCGGGCAGGAGCTTGGCGTGTCGGAGTGGACGACGGTCGACCAGCACCGCATCGACCAGTTCGCCGAATGCACGGGCGATCATCAGTGGATCCATGTCGACCCTGAAAGAGCGAAACGGCAAAGCCCGTTCCGCACCACGATCGCGCACGGCTATCTGACGCTGTCGATCATCGGTGCGTTGGCGCTCGGAATGGGCATCGTGCCCGAAAACACGCAGGCCGCCTTCAACTACGGCTTCGACAAGGTGCGCTTCCTGGCGCCGGTCCGGGTCGGCGCGCGCATCAGGCTGCGCACGACGCTGCTGTCGATGGAGGACAGGGGTCCCGGCCAATATCTGATGAAGGCCGCCAACACGGTCGAGATCGAGGGCGAGCAGAAGCCGGCTTTGACCGCCGAGACGCTGGTCATGCTCTACGAGCGCCGCAAGCGGGCAGGGGCCTGAGCCCCTATGCCTGCTTCTGACGCTTCGCGACGGTGCGCCAGGAGAACACCGCGAGACCAAGCGCGACCAGCGCAAGCACCGTGGCCGTCTGGAAGGTGATCTGCATGCCCCGGGCAGCTTCCGCGGGCGCCAATATCGCATCGCCCGAGCCTCCAGCCGATGCGACGGCGAAGACGGCGCCCATCAACGATGCGCCGGTGATCAAGCCAAGATTGCGCGACAGGTTGAGCAGGCCGGAAACGACACCACGCTCGCCAGCACCGACACCGGTCATAGCGGCTGCATTGTTGGACGTCTGGAACAGCGCGTAGCCGACGCAGGTGACGCTGATCGGAACGACATAGCTGGCGATGCCGAGTTTCGTCATGGCCAGCGACAGCAGGAAAGTGCCCGTGGCGAGGACGAGCAGGCCGGCGACCATCATCCTGTGTGCTCCAAAGCGATCGGCAAGGCGTCCGGCCACCAGCGCCGACAGGGTCGAGATCAGCGGGCCGGTCGACACCACGAGACCGACCATTGCGGCATCCAGCCCGAGCCCACGAGACAGATAGAATGGCGCAACCACCAGGGTCGCCATTATCACGGTGGCAACGATGAGGCTTGTGGTGAGGCTGGTGCTCAGCTCGAGATCACGAAAGCTGGCGAGCTGGATCAACGGGCTTTTCACCTTCGTTTGTGCTCGGGCGAACAGAATGATGCCGATGCCGGCCGCTGCCAGCAGGCCGATATTGAGTGAGCCGAAGCTGCCTCTGCCAAGCGTCATGGTCAGCGCATACGCGGCCAGCGTCAGGGCAAGCAGGATGGTGCCTATCGCATCGAATTCGCCTCGATCGGCTTGCGCGGTCTTAGCGCGGGCCGGCAGGGCACGCCAGGCTAGAGCGAAGGTCAGGATCCCCAGGGGGACATTGATGAGGAAAATTGCCCGCCAGCCGAAGCCGCCGATCAAAAGGCCGCCGAGCGACGGGCCGAGTGTCGTGCCGATCGCCGACATGGCGCCGAGCAGGCCCATGGCGCTGCCGGTTCTGGCCTTGGTCACCGTTTCCGCGACAAAAGCCAGCGTCAGGGCCATCATCAGCGCCGCGCCAAGCCCCTGCATGGCCCGTGCGGCAATCAGCAGCCAGAGGGTCGGCGCCATGCCGCACAGCACCGAGGCGAGCGTGAATAGCGCGATGCCGCCAAGCAGCAACGGCCGGCGACCGAACATGTCGGCCAGCCGTCCGGCACTGACGATCAATGTGGTGATGGCGAGCAGATAGGCGAGAACCACCCATTGCACGGCCTGGAACGA
This sequence comes from Mesorhizobium sp. LjNodule214, assembly GCF_964252735.1. Lineage (NCBI taxonomy): Bacteria > Pseudomonadati > Pseudomonadota > Alphaproteobacteria > Hyphomicrobiales > Phyllobacteriaceae > Mesorhizobium > Mesorhizobium sp. LjNodule214. The sequence continues at coordinate 290,023 of NZ_CAXUPE020000002.1, read as the reverse complement.
TGCGCCGAACGTTTGCATCAGCGAGGGCAGGCCGACGCTGGCGATGCTGGTTCCGAGCGAGGACAGCAGCGTGGCAAGCGAAAGGCTTGCCAGCGCCCAGCCTGCGGATTGGGTCTGTTGCGACGCCGCTACGCGCTCGTCCCGATTTTGCTCAGCGATTGCCAAGGCGATCTCCTTTCTGTTCGCTCCAGAACCGGAGCTTTCAGAGATCTAGTCTTTTGACTGATATGGCGGAAGGCGCAGCATTTGCATCTTATTCATGCACAGAACGCCATGTCACGTGCTATGGTCCGCCGATGGCATCGCCCGATCTCAATTTGATCTTCGCTCTCGACATTTTGTTGGCCGAAGGCAGCGTGGCGCGCGCCGCCCAGCGGCTGGGCCTCAGCCCCTCGGCAATGAGCCGGACGCTGGCGCGCCTGCGCGAGGCAACGGGCGATCCATTGCTGGTCCGCGCCGGCCGCGGCCTAGTGCCGACGCCGCGGGCACTGGAATTGCGCCAGCAGACAGGGCGTGTCGTTCAGGACGCGGAAGCGTTGTTGCGTCCGGCGAGGCTGCTCGACCTTTCACGTCTCGACCGGACGTTCACGCTGCGCACCAATGAAGGTTTCGTCGAGGAGTTCGGGCCTCGTCTTGTCGCCCGCATCGAAGCGGATGCGCCTGACGTGCGGCTGCGTTTTGCACCAAAGTCCGACAAAGACGTCACCTCGTTGCGCGAAGCGGCGATTGACCTGGAGATCGGCGTTGCCGGCGAAACCGGGCCTGAGGTGCGTATCCAGGCGCTGTTCCGCGATCGCTTCATCGGTGCGGTACGAAAAGGCCACCCTCTCAGCGAGGGGATCGTCACCGCCGAGCGTTATGCGGCCGGCCGCCATATCAGCGTTTCCCGGCGTGGCCGCGAAAGAGGGCCGATCGACGAGGCCTTGAGCCAACTCGGATTGCAGCGGACTGTGGTGTGCATGGTCTCCGGCTTTTCGGCCGCACTTGCCATGGCGCGCGCTTCCGATCTGATCGCCAGCGTCCCTGAGCGGCATTCGCACGGGGCACGTGCCGGCATGTTCAGCTTTCCCCTGCCGGTCACCACCTTGGAGGTCACCATCTCCATGCTCTGGCATCCGCGTCTCGATGCCGATCCGGCGCAACGCTGGCTGCGGGATTGCGTGCGGGAGGTTTGCGCGTCTTCTCGCTGACTGGTGACGACTAAATCAGCGTGACATCGCCGCTTCGAGCGTGGTGAAAATCCGCTCGTCTCCGCATTGGGCAACATTGAAACGGAGGAAACGGCTGGCGGTCTGCGACAGGCTGAACGCATTGCCGGGCGCCAGCACGATGTTGGTGGCCAAGGCGCGGCGGGCCACTTCTGTCGCATCCACCCCATCCGGCAGGCTGCACCACAGGAACAGGCCGGCCGGCTGCTCGATCCAGGGCGTGATGCCGATCGCCTTCAGGCGGGCGCTCGTTTCGCCCATGGCGCGCGAAAGCCGCGCCCGCAGCAAGTCCATGTGCTTGCGATAGCTGCCGTCCTTGAGCAGCGTCAGCACCAGCTCGGCCGCGAGCCGGCCGCCGCCGAAGGTCGTGGCGATCTTGAGGTCGGTCAGTTGTTCGATCCAGTCGCGGGGCGCCGAGATGTAGCCGCAGCGTACCGACGCCGAAAGCGTCTTGGAGAAGCTGCCGATATGGACGACCCGGCTAAGGCCATCGAACGCCGCGAGGCGCGGGGCAGGCGTGTGCTCGAAATCGGCGAAGATGTCGTCCTCGACGATTGTCAGATCCGACTGGTCGGCGAGCTTCAGCAGCCGATGCGCGGTGACTGGCGACAGGATCGCGCCGGTCGGATTGTGGATGGCGGAATTGGTGATGTAGAGGCGCGGCCGGTGCTCGGCCAGCGCCTGGGCGAACAGCTCGATATCAGGTCCTGACGGCGTGTAGGGAACGCTGACGACCTTGGCCCGGTGGGCGCGCAACAAGGCATGGAAGTTGAAATAGCAGGGGTCGTCGACCAGCACCGTGTCGCCGGGTTCGAGCAGGAAGCGGCAGAGGAGGTCGATGGCCTGCGTGCCCGATTCCGTCAGCATGATCTGCTCTGGCGACGCCTCGATGCCGTGCCCGGCCATGCGCCGCGCGAGCAGATGGCGCAGAACCGGCAAACCGAGCGGCGTGCCGTAGTCCGCCAGCGTGACATCGTCGGCCCGCGCCACTGTGCGCAGCGCCCGGCGCAGTCCGGTCTGAGGCATCCACGAGGCCGGCAGCCAGCCGCAGCCAGGTTTGAGGGTCTCGTCGCCGGCCTCCAGCGACTGGCGCGAAACCCAGAGCGGATCGACGGCCCGGTCGAGCCGAGGGCCGATCTCGGCCAGCGACAGTGGCGCCAGCGGTCCGGCGGCGTAGAAGCCGGAGCCCGGCCGCGAGCGGATCGTGCCTTCTGCGGCGAGCCGTTCATAGGCCTCGACCACGGTCGACTTTGACACCTGCATCGTGCCGGCGAAGGCCCGGATCGACGGCAGCCGCGCCCCAGGCGTCAGGGTGCGCGCGGCAATCCTGTGCCTGATCGCCGCCATGACCGCTTCGACAAGCGTTCCTTCGCTACCGGTTTTTGGATCTGATGTGTCCATCTGTACTTCTCGATGAGCCATAACAGTTTTGCCGAACTGTACCGTATTGTCTCTGGCAGCGCCATGCCCCGAACCTGTACGGGAGGGTAAACGGAGCAGATCATGGACAAGAGTTTGAACGGCTGGGTGAACGGCTTCGTCGGCGTGCTGATTTTCAGCGGCTCGCTGCCGGCGACGCGCGTGGCGGTGATGGATTTCGATCCGACATTCCTGACGTCGGCCAGAGCGGCGATTGCCGGACTGCTTGGTCTGGCATTGCTGCTCCTGTTCCGCCAGAAACGTCCGGAGCGCGGCGATCTGCTGTCGCTGGTGATCGTGGCGTTGGGTGTGGTGGTCGGCTTTCCCTTGCTGACCGCTCTGGCGCTCAAGCACGTAACCTCGGCCCATTCCATCATCTTCGTCGGCCTGCTGCCGCTGGCGACCGCGATCTTCGGCGTGCTGCGCGGTGGCGATCGGCCAAGGCCGGCCTTCTGGCTGTTCTCCTGCCTCGGCAGCGCGCTTGTTGTCGGCTTTGCCCTGAGCCAAGGCGTGTCCGCCTCACCGACCGGCGATCTCCTGATGCTGTCGGCAATCATCGCCTGCGGGCTGGGCTACGCCGAGGGCGCGGCGCTGTCGCGCAAGCTCGGCGGCTGGCAGGTGATCTGCTGGGCGCTGGTGCTGTCGCTGCCGATCATGCTGGTGCTGACATTTGCGACGATGCCGCCATCCTTTGCCGACGTCGGCTCCGGCGCTTGGATTGGCTTGGCCTATGTCTCGCTGTTCAGCATGCTGATCGGCTTCGTGTTCTGGTATCGCGGCCTGGCGCAAGGCGGCATTGCAGCGGTGGGGCAGTTGCAGTTGCTGCAGCCTTTCTTTGGTCTCGCGCTGGCGGCAACGCTGCTGCACGAGCAGGTAAGCCCGCTGATGCTTGTCGTTACGCTTGGCGTGGTGCTTTGCGTCGTTGGCGCCAAGAAATTCGCGAAGCAGGATTTGCCGCGCCGCGCGGCTGCGTAATGACGGAGTTGTCCGTCACGAGAACTTCGTCACCACACCGATGCCGATGCCTTCGAAGCCGCCCATCGCCATCAGTGCGGCGGGTGCCTCCTCGAGGCTGATCTTCTTGCCGACCAACTGTTCCGGCTTCAACTTGCCGGTGCGGATCATCTCCATCATCGCCGGGTAGCGGTAGGCCTGCATGCCGTGGCTGCCGAGGATCTCGAGCTCGAAGGCGATCACCTTGTCCATCGGCACCTGCGGGCGTGCGTGCTCGGCCAGCATCAGGCCGACCTGCACGTGGCGGCCGCGGCGGCGCAGATTGGCAATCGAGTTGAACGAGGTGGTCGGGTGGCCGAGCGCGTCCATCGACATATGCGCGCCGCCATTGGTGATCTGCTTGACCGCCTTGACCACATTCGGCGTCGTTGCGGCGTTGATCGTCGCCACCGCGCCGATCTTCTTGGCGAACTCCAGCTTCTCGTCGGTGAGGTCGATGGCGATGACATTGGCGCCCATCGAGCTGGCGATCATGATCGCCGACAGGCCGACGCCGCCGCAGCCATGCACGGCCACCCATTCTCCCGGCTTCACCCGGCCCTGGTCGACAATGGCGCGGAACGAGGTGACGAAGCGGCAGCCGAGGCTGGCAGCGGTGGCGAAGTCCATCTCGTCAGGCAGGCGTACGAGGTTGGTGTCGGCATGGTCGATGGCGACATATTCGGCGAACGAGCCCCAGGCGGTGAAACCCGGCTGCGTCTGGTGCTCGCAGACCTGGTGGTTGCCCGAGTTGCATTCGAAGCAGCGGCCGCAGCCGACGGCGAACGGTACGGTGACGCGCTCACCGGCCTTCCAGCGGGTCACCCGCTTGCCGACGGCAACGACGACACCAGCCAGCTCGTGGCCCGGCACATGCGGCAGGGTGATGCCGTCGTCATGGCCCATCCAGCCGTGCCAGTCGCTGCGGCAGAGCCCGGTCGCCTCGACCTTGATGACGACGCCTTCCGGCGCCGGCTTTGGATCGGGCACGGTCTGGATCGTCGGCGCTTCGCCGAATTTTTCGAAGACTACGGCTTTCATCGGCAACTCCCTGTGCTCTGTCCCGATCTTGCGGCTATTCCGCGTCTATCTGATTCTCAGGCGCCGCCTTCTGGAAGGCTGGCAGCGCCATGCAGGCGGAATGAATGCGCGAGATAGTGGGGTACGGCGTCATGTCGACGCCGAAGCGGGCGTTGTTGGTGACCTGGGCGACCAGGCAGATGTCCGCCAGTCCGGGCGTATCGCCGTGGCAGAATGTACCACTCTGCGGCGATGAAGCCAGAATTTTTTCAAGCGGCTGGAAACCTTCGTTCACCCAGTGCCGGAACCAGTTGACGACGTCCTGGTCGCCGGCGCCGAACAGGGTGCGCAGCGAGGTCAGCACACGCAGATTGTTCACCGGATGGATGTCGCAGGCGATCATCTGCGCCAGCATTCGGACGCGCGCCCGGCTGAGCGCATCCTTCGGCAGCAGCGGCGGTTCGGGCTTCGTCTCGTCCAGATATTCGATGATCGCCAGCGACTGCGTCAAAAGCGTACCGTCGCCCAGGATCAGCGCCGGCACCAGCCCCTGCGGATTGACGGCGAGATAGGCTGCTTCCAGATGCTCGCCGTGGCGCAGATGATGCGGCACGTAGTCGTAGGTCAGGCCCTTCATCTCCAGCGCGATCCGCACCCGGTAGGAGGTGGAGGAGCGGTAGTAGTTGTGAAGGACGAGGTCGCTCATCGGATCACGCTGTCGCCTGGCCGATGGTCAGTTCGATCGTGCCTATGCCGTCGACACCGCCGGTGATCGTCTGGCCCGGCCCGACCGCGCCGACGCCGGCGGGCGTGCCGGTGAAGATCAGGTCGCCGGGCTCCAGCTCCAGCGCCTCGCTGCAGATCGACACGATGTCGGCGATCGGCCAGATCAGTTCGGCAAGGTCGCCGTCCTGCCGGACCGCGCCGTCGACGGCCAGCCAGATGCGACCTTTCTCGGGATGGCCTGAGGCCTGTGCCCGAACCAGCGGGCCGCACGGGGCCGAGCGGTCAAATGCCTTAGACCAATCCCAGGGCCGCGCCGCCTTCTTGGCCTCGTCCTGAAGGTCGCGGCGGGTGAGGTCGACGCCGACGCCGTAACCCCAGACATGGTCGAGGGCCTGCGTGCGCGGAATGCGGAAGCCCGCCTTGCCGATCGCGGCGACTAGCTCGATCTCATGGTGCAGGTTGCTGGTCAGCGGCGGGTAGGGGATCGTCGTGCCCGAATCGACCACCGCATCGGCCGGCTTGGTGAAGAAGAAGGGCGGGTCGCGCTCGTCATTGCCGAGTTCGCGGGCATGCGCCGCATAGTTGCGGCCGACGCAGAAGATGCGGCGTACCGCAAAACGTGCCTCAGAGCCCGCGACGGCCACCGAAGGGGTTGCGGGCAAGGGGAGGACGAATTCTGTCATGCACGGTCTCTGCCAAAGCTATGGTTTTGTTCGCCGGCACATTCGACCGATTTGGACGGCCGAGCAAGCGCCGGCCAAATATGGCGATGTACTATCTTGCAATAATCTGGCCATGGTCGCGGGATTATCCTATTCTGAGCGAAGTGAAGCGACCTCACCATGACCGCAGTCAACGATCGCGCCAGATTTCTGATCATCGACGACCATCCGCTGTTTCGCGAGGCGCTGCATAGCGCCGTGCAAATGGCCTATCCGGACGTCGATACGGTCGAGGCGCGCTCGATCGCCGAGGCGCTCGATCTTCTGGCCGGCACAAAACTGTTCGACCTTGCGCTGCTCGACCTCAGCATGCCCGACGTGCATGGCTTCGACGGGCTGCTGCAGCTCAGGACCCGCCATCCGCGCCTGCCGGTGGTCATCGTCTCGGGCTATGAGGAGCCGAGGATCATTTCCGAGGCGCTGTCCTATGGCGCTGCCGGCTTCATCCCGAAATCGGCGCGCAAGAGCGATCTTGCCGCCGCCATCCGTTCGGTGATGGATGGCGCCATCTATGTGCCCGAAACCTATGAAGGCCAGCCGCCGGACGCCGACAGCGCCGATCGCGCCGATATGCTGCAGCGCCTGTCCAGATTGACACCGCAGCAACTCAGGGTGTTGCAGATGCTGCGCCAAGGCATGCTGAACAAGCAGATCGCCTATGAGTTGCAGGTCGGCGAGACCACGGTGAAGGCACACGTCTCGGAGATCCTGCGCAAGCTCAACGTGTATAGCCGTACCCAGGCGGTGATCGAAGTGTCGAAGCTGGATAATGCCGAGCTGTTTCGGGATCAGGCTGGGTTTTAGCGCCACCTGAAAAGTGCACTGTCACCATAATTCAGGCTGAAGGCGCACTGTCACTGTAATTCGCGGATAAAGAGCATGGAAGGTCATAAATTACTGCTTATCAAGGTCTAAATATGCCGAATTGAGCGTAATATTACGGTCTAATACAACGATGCTACACTCGTAGTAAATAAATGAAGTGATCGGATTTTGCTCCGGCTCATTGACTCCGGTACTATATACCACTTTAAATATTTTTCGAATCATCCGCCTGTCGAGCCAGTTATCGTATTCCTTCGGCATGTTTTCTTCATCAGGTCGACCAAGATACGCCCAAACGTCACTTCTTTTTATCGCCTTTATGTTGCCGAATTGCTCCGTCAATTTTTCGGGCGACAGCGCATCCTCCCATCTCGATGAAGGGTCAGTGATCTGATGGTAAAATACCAGCAGAAGTACCATAGCAGTTGCAACACTCAGCGTTACTGACAAAAATATAGAATGTTTGCCGATGCTCATTTGTATGGGTTCCCCAGCACCAATGCTTCCAAAATCACCAGAAACTGTCGGAGCTTGGCCATTAGCATTCAGACTTCCCGTGTAAACGGCCGTATGCCCGTATTACGGTGACAGTGCGCTATTTCTTCACTTGCCGGTGTAGGCAGGTAGACTACCTCGCGAACTTCCGCGCCATCTGCCTGCTTTTCTGACTCGCCCATTTCGAATCTCTGATCGTGGCGAGTGAACTCTTCAGCATGCCAAGCTCTGCGTCATCGAGAAAGGGAAGCCAGGTCACGGCAAGGTCTGTCCATGGCCTAGATCCGGACTCAAAAGCTGCGGCGACGACTTTCCAGGCCGGGAATCTGTCGATTGAACCGGCGCTTTTCGCAAGCTCATTGAGCAACGGTCTGACCTCCGGAAGCGGGCGCTCCAGGAGGAACCAGACTCTGAAGGAATCTTTGGGCTCATCGAGATAGGCCGTGCCGTTTGACCATGAGACGTACCAACGTCCTGCCTCGTCGATTGCCAAATCCGTTCCGTCTGTGATCGCCAGCCTCATCACCTGACTCACGACACCGCTTCAGCGCGAGCCAGCGACACCCTTTTTATCCGATCCGCATGAGCGTGATACAAGATATGTATTGAATGATGCGCCTCGTCGAAGCGGTCCCAAGGGCCGAATTCACCCAAAAAAGGATCAGTCCGTGCGGCGCCGCTTTTTGAGGGCACGCCGAACATATTCAGCACGTCGCTGCGACTGGATGAAAAGGGAATGGCAAGGAGATCGCGATCCAGATTGTCGGCTTCTATGAATATGGTGTCTATCTTTTCATCGCTATCGCAGATGAAGGAAAATTTGTTACGCGCAGAAACGTAATCTATGCGGATTTCCGGAAGATTGTGATCTACGGTTCGTTTGAATTTCCAGGATACAAACGGCGATGACGTCAACAGGGATGACGCCGGCTTTTCCAGGTAATCAAACAACGCGTTAGCCATTCGCTAAGCCAGCAGATGCGCCAGCAGCGCCCTCAACTGCGCCGGCTGCAGCGGCTTGCGCATCAGCTCGATGCCGTCGGCGCGGGCGGCTTTGGCGACAATTTCTGAAGCGTCGGCGGTGACGATCAGCGCCGGAACCGGGCGGCCGAGATAGTCGCGGACCTCGGCGATGGTGGCGGTGCCGAGGTCGCCGCCGTCGAGATGCTGGTCGGCGATGACGATGTCCGGCACCCAGTCCGTATCGCCAAGCATGTCCAGCGCGTCGTCGGTCGAGGTCGCCGCCCGCACCACGCATTGCCAGCGCTCGAGCAGGGACGTCATCGCTTGCAGCACATCGGCGTCGTTCTCGACCAGCAGCACCTTGGTGCCGAACAGGCCGTAGCCGCGCGGCCGTTCCATGTCGGCGGCGGCGGCGATGCCGTCGGCCGAAGCGCCGATGCCGACCGGCACGTCGATGTGAAAAATGGTGCCGCGGCCGACCTTCGACGAGAACGTCACGGGATGGCCAAGTGCTGCCGCCATGCGGCGCACGATGGCGAGGCCCAGTCCCAGCCCGCCGCCGGAAAGCCCGGTATCGGCGAGTGTCGTGCCGCCGCGGTGGAATTCCTCGAACACCGCCTCGCGCTGGTCGTCGGGGATGCCGCAGCCGGTGTCGGCGACATCGATGCGGATGATGTCGCCACGATGCCTGGTGCCAACGAGCACGCCGCCGGAGCGGGTGTAGCGTAGCGCATTGGACAGGATGTTCTGCAGGATGCGGCGCAGCAGGGTGCGGTCGGACCGCACGACGGCGTTGACCGGCCGGAATTTCAGCGACAGCCCCTTCATCTCGGCCACAGGGAGAAAATCCGAGCGCAGCGAGGAGAACAGCGTCTCCAGGCTGACGTCGCCTGTATCGGGCTGCACGACGCCGGCGTCGAGCTTGGAAATGTCGAGCAGCGTGCGCAGCAGATCTTCCATCGTCTCCAGCGAGCGCTCGACCTGCCGCACCAGTTTCTTGCCTTCGTCGCTGGTCTGCAGTTCGGCCAGCGCCGAGACGGAGAGGTGGGCGGCGTTCAGCGGCTGCAGCACGTCATGGCTCGCGGCGGCCAGGAACCTGGTCTTGGACAGGTTCGCCAGTTCGGCGGTTTCCTTGGCGGCGCTGAGGTCGATGTTCGACTGTTCGAGCCGGCGCAAGGTCGAGTGCAGTTCCTCGGTGCGCGTGCGCACCCGGTTCTCCAGCGAAATCGCGGTCTGGAACAGCGAGAAGGCATTGCCCTGCTGGTCCATCGAGCGCTCGACGCGGCTGACCAGCGCCGCGTTGATCTTCTTCAGCTTCTCCAGATCGTTGATGTCTCTCAGCGGCATGAAGAAAAGATCCTATTCCGCCGCCTGGCGCTCGCCGAAGGCGATGCCGGTAAAGGTCTGGTTGAGGTGCATCGACCGGTACTGTTCGCCATAGGTGCCGAAGCCGATGACGTTGTTGACCCGGTAGAGCTCCGAAATGTCGCGAAAGACCTGGCGGTTGCGGGCGTCGAGCCTTCGCAGCACGCAGTCGAAACCGAGGATCATGTCGATGCCGCCCAGCTTTTCCTCGACGTCCCTGAGGGCTGCGCGCGTTGCTTCCACCATGTTCTTCGGCTGGGCGATGGAGAGCACGACGCCATCGTCGATGGCGCAGAAGAACGACAGCGAGCCGTCGGCATGCATCCTCTGGATCGAGCGGCAATAATATTCGCCGCCGACCTTCACCACCACCGGGTGCGAAGCGAAGCTGAGCGGCGTCAGCGTCTGCGGGATGATACCGACCGAAGCGGCATACTCCTCCGCGGCGTTGGTGGCGTTGAATTCGCGCACGATGCGGTGATCGGGATCGGACGCGGTCACCACCAGCTTCTCGTCGGTGGGGATGAAATTGTCGGTCTTGAAGACGTGGAACGGAATTTCCGTGGTGATCAGCACGATGATGGCGCTGTCTGAGGCGACCTTGCCGTTCGAGATCAGCCTGGTCGTCTCGAACTTCAGATCGTCGCCCGCCGAGCCGCCGATCAGCGGAATGTCGTCCAGCCCCCAATGGATGGCCGAGGTCACTGCTTCCTCGGCATAGGAGAGCCCGTCGATGAAGCAGAGCGCGAAGGTGCCCTTGGCCAGTGCGTGGCCGACGCGTCCGCGCAGCAGGCGCCTCAGCGCGGCGACTTCGCCGGTGATCCTGTCCATGCCCGACGAGGAGAGGTTGTCGACCATGATGCTGACCGTCGAAAACGACGCCGAAGGCAGCAGCAAGGCAAGGACGTGGCCTTCCTCCAGACCTTGCGGCGTGATCTCGCCGGCGGTCGAACAGCCGGCATAGGCAAGCGACGGCGCATGCGCCTTCAGCGCCTGGGACAGGGCTGTCGCGTCGACCAGGCTCTGGGAGAAAAACAGCAGCGCGAAGCCGGCGTCGATCGCTGCTGCTTCCGCCGCGATGGCCTGCGCGAAAGCATTGGTGTCGGGCTCATCCGTGGTGAGCGCCGAGAGGCCGCATGCGTAGCGCGTGCTCGAACTGGCCAGCTGCCTTCCTCCTGCAGGTCCTCCAACGCTGTTCTTGTGCGTGTCCGGCACGCGGGGCGTTGCAGGGCATTGTTGTCTTCGGGGGTCGCTTTGGCAATGGGCCGGCCCCCTCAGGCGTGACCGAAAGTACAATATGCGGCGTTTCGGACGAACTGCATTCTCGCGTCGTGGAGGGCGCAAGGCACTTTTTCCCGTGCTTTGTGCGGTATAGGAATAGGCCGATAGCCGCAGCGTCCGGGCAACACCGGTGCCGGGACGACCAAGGTAAATTACCCAGGGAGGTTTCATGTCGGACGTATCGTTGATGGTGAACGGCAAGCGGGTCAGCGGCACTGCCGAAGACCGGACGCTGCTGGTTCATTTCTTGCGGGAAAATCTCGGCCTCACCGGGACGCATGTCGGCTGCGACACCTCGCAATGCGGCGCCTGCGTCGTGCATGTCGACGGCAAAGCGGTGAAGTCGTGCTCGATGCTCGCGGTGCAGGCCTCCGGGTCGAGCGTCGTGACGATCGAAGGGCTGGCAAACGGCGCAGACCTCCATCCGGTGCAGGCGGCGTTCAAGGAACATCACGGCCTGCAATGCGGCTTCTGCACGCCCGGCATGATCATGACCGCGACCGACATGATCGCGCGCCACCCGGAAGGCCTCGACGAGGCGACCGTGCGCGCCGAACTGGAAGGCAATATCTGCCGCTGCACCGGCTACCACAACATCGTCAAGGCGATCCTCGCCGCATCGAAGACGATGGCCAAGGGAGCCAAGGGCAAGGCGAAACAAGCTGCTTGAGGTGAAGTGAGTAGCGAATAGTGAGTAGCGAGTAGTCGGTGTCCGTCTGGCCGAGTTGCAACTCACCACCATTCACTACTCACTAATCGCTACTCACTATTTCGGGAGGAATTTCTGCGATGGGCATTGAAGGTGTTGGCGCTCGGGTCGCGCGCAAGGAAGACAAGAGGTTCATCACCGGCGCCGGCCGTTATGTCGACGACATGGTGGTTCCCGGTATGAAGCATGCGGCCTTCGTGCGCAGCCCGCACGCGCATGCGCAGATCAAGAAGATCGACGTCAAGAAGGCTCAGGCCATGCCCGGCGTCATCGGCGTCCTGACCGGCAAGGAGCTCAAGGCCGACGGCATCGGCAACCTCATCTGCGGCTGGATGATCCATTCCAAGGACGGCTCGCCGATGAAGATGGGCGCCTGGTCGCCGCTCGCCGTCGACAAGGTGCGCTACGTCGGCGACGCAGTCGTCATCGTGGTCGCGGAAACCAAGGGCCAGGCGCGCGATGCGGCCGAGGCGGTGGAGATCACCTACAAGGAACTGAAAGCCGTCGTCGATGCGACGAAGGCGCTCGAAAAGGGTGCGCCGCAGCTCCATCTGGAGGCCGAGAACAACCTCATCTTCGACTGGGGGCTGGGCGATGCCGCCGCCACGGACGCGGCAATCGCCAAGGCCGCGCATGTGACGAAAATGCACATCGTCAACAACCGGCTGGTTCCCAACGCAATGGAGCCGCGCACCGCACTCGGCCATTACGACAAGGCCGAGGACCACTACACCTGCTGGACGACCTCGCAGAACCCGCATGTGGCGCGGCTGGTGATGAGCGCCTTCTACAATGTCGCGCCGGAGAACAAGCTGCGCGTCATCGCGCCCGACGTCGGCGGCGGCTTCGGCTCGAAGATCTTTATCTATCCGGAAGAGATCGTCTGCCTGTGGGCCTCGAAGAAGACCGGCGTGCCGGTCAAATGGGTGGCCGACCGCACCGAGAGCTTCCTCACCGACGCGCATGGCCGCGACCATGTCTCGGAAGTCGAGATGGCCTTCGACAAGGACCACAAGATCATCGGCCTCAAGGTCGACACCATTGCCAATCTCGGCGCCTACATGTCGCTGTTGTCGTCGGCGGTGCCGACCTACCTCTATGCGACGCTCTTGTCGGGGCAGTACGTCATCCCGGCGATCCACTGCAACGTGCGCGCCGTCTACACCAACACCGCGCCGGTCGACGCCTATCGCGGGGCAGGCCGGCCAGAGGCCGCCTATTTGATCGAGCGCGTCATGGAGACGGCGGCGCGCGAGCTCGGCGTCTCGCCGGCCGAACTCAGGCGGAAAAACTTCATCACGGAGTTCCCGTACCAGACGCCGGTCATCATGAACTACGACGCCGGCGACTACGAGGCTTCGCTCAACGCGGCGACCAAGGCTGCCGACTGGGCGGGCTTCCCCGCCCGCAAGGCGGCAGCCGCCAAGCGCGGCAGACTGCGTGGCATCGGCATGAGCTGCTACATCGAGGCCTGCGGCCTCGCGCCGAGTGCCGCGGTCGGCTCGCTCGGCGCCAGCGTCGGCCTGTGGGAATCGGCCGAGGTGCGGGTCAACGCGGTCGGCACGATCGAGGTCCTGACCGGCTCGCAGAGCAGCGGCCAGGGCCACGAGACGACCTTCGCCCAGCTGGTTACCCAGCGCTTCGGCGTGGCGCTCGACTCGGTGTCGATCGTGCATGGCGACACCGACAAGGTGCAGATGGGCATGGGCACCTCCGGCTCGCGCTCGGCCGCGGTCGGCATGAGCGCGGTCGCCAAGGCGCTCGACAAGGTCGAGGCCAAGGCCAAGAAGATCGCCGCCCATTTGCTTGAGGCCGACGAGGGCGACATCGTCATCGAGGACGGCGCGCTGAAAGTCGCCGGCACCGACAAGCAGGTGCCGTGGTTCCAGGTGGCGCTGGCCGCCTACACCGCGCACAATCTTCCCGGCGGCATGGAGCCCGGCCTGAAGGAGACGGCGTTCTACGATCCGTCCAACTTCACCTTCCCGGCCGGCTGCTACATCTGCGAGGTCGAGGTCGATCCGGAAACCGGCATGACCGAGATCGTCCAGTTCGTGGCGGCCGACGATTTCGGCAACATCATCAACCCGATGATCGTCGAGGGGCAGGTGCATGGCGGTATCGCCCAAGGCATCGGCCAGGCATTGCTGGAAGGCGCCCACTATGACGCCAGCGGACAATTGCTGACGGCAAGCTACATGGACTACACTATGCCGCGCGCCGACGACCTGCCTTCATTCAAGGTCTCGACCTCGAACACGCCGTGCCCGTCCAATCCGCTCGGCGTCAAGGGCTGCGGCGAGGCCGGCGCGATCGGTTCGCCACCCGCGGTGATCAATGCGATCACCGATGCCATCGGCACTAACGATCTTGCCATGCCAGCATCGCCGTCCACGGTCTGGGCTGCGATCCGCGCGACGACGAAGCACTGAAACAGGAGTGGGTAGGAAGTAGTGAATGGTGAATAGAAGAGCGCTTTACCAAGGCGGCACCTGACCATTCACTACTGACTACTCACTATTCACCAAGCACTCTTCATCCAGGGGAGAATCCCATGTACGCAGTCAACTACCACCGCGCCACCTCGGTCGCCGATGCCGCCAAGCTGTTGAAGAGCGGCGATGCGAAGCTCTTGTCTGGCGGCATGACGCTGATCCCCGCCATGAAGACGCGGCTTGCCGCACCCACGGACTTGGTCGATGTGTCGCGCATCAAGGAGTTGCAGGGCGTCAAGGTGTCGGGCAAGACCGTGACCATCGGCGCCGCCACCACGCATTGCGATGTCGCCAACGACGAGAAGCTGAAGAAGGCTTGCCCGGCGCTCGCCCACATGGCGTCGCTGATCGGCGACCCGGCGGTGCGCCACAGGGGAACGATCGGCGGTTCGATCGCCAACAATGATCCGGCCGCCGACTACCCTGCAGCGCTGCTGGCGCTGGGGGCAACAATCGTCACCAACAAGCGTCAGATTGCCGCCGACAAGTTCTTCAAGGGTCTGTTCGAGACCGCTTTGAAGGATGGCGAGATCATCACGGCGGTGAGCTTCAGCGCGCCGGCCAAGGCTGCCTATGAAAAGTTCCGCAATCCGGCATCGCGCTATGCGATCGTCGGCGTGTTCGTGGCCAAGGGCAAGGATGGGGTCAGTGCTGCCGTCACCGGTGCCGGTGATGACGGCGTGTTCCGCTCGAAGGAGATCGAGGCGGCGCTGGCGAAAAATTTTGCCGCATCGGCGCTCGACGGCGTGAAAGTGCCGGCCAAGAATTTGATGACCGACATTCATGCCTCGGCGGACTATCGCGCCAATCTGATCGCGGTGATGGCCAAGCGCGCGGTGGCTGCAGCCAACGCCTGAGCGCTTGCAGGTCATGAATCGAGAAGGGGCCTTCACGGCCCCTTTTCTTTGGTTCAGGCTTGCGCAGTGCGATCAGGCCGCCCTGCTATTTTTCTGCTTGGCAAGATAGCGGCGCAGGCCGGCCTCGCCACGCGGCGTGGTCCAGCGATGGTTCCAGGCAAAGGCGTGGCGCAGGATCGGTGCCAGCAGTTTCAGGATCGGCCTCAGCACCGTCACCTGCCAGATCAGCTTGACATGGGTGCCGGTCCCGGACGGCGACAGTTCCGCCCGCCAGAGCCCGTCGAAATCGCCAAAAGTCTTGACCACCACCAGCCGGCCAGGTTGGAGTTCGGCGGCCTCGACGATGAAGTTCAACTCGTAGGGCAAGGCGCCTCGGGCCCGGGCTCGTGCCCGCGAGCCGACGATGCCCTTGCCCTTCCTGTCGAGCGGCGCAACCTCCTTGTAGACATCGCCCCACCAGAGCGGCAGCAGTTCGGCATCGGAGAGCACCTCCCACACCTCTTGCGGCGTCGCCTCGGGAATGTCCCAGCTCTCGTCGAAGCGGAAGACGTTGCTCGGCATGGTGTTTCGCCCCCGGCTGGCGGAAGCAATTACATTAGCCTTGGCTTGTTTACAGCGCCAGTGCAGTTCACTGGCGGGTTAGCGGCCGATCTGTCGGGCGTAGTAGCGTACGGCCTTCTTGCCGCCATGGATCACGGCATCGCCGACCTCGGCAAAGCCGAGCGCGGCATGGAAGGCATCGGAGGCCGGGTTGGGCGGGTCGGCATTCACCTCGCAGGTGACGATGGTGTGGCCGGCGCGCGAAACCTGGTCGAACAGATCCTCGTAGAGTCGGCGCGCATGGCCACGGCCGCGCGCTTGGGCCGCGACGACCACCCGGTCGACATAGACGAAGCGCCGATAGCGCTCGCGGAACCAGAGGAAGTTCGGGCTGTCGTATTGGGCATCCTGGTCGAAGGTCATGATGAAGGCTTCGAGCGCGCCGATGCGGCGCGCGTAGAATGCTTCGCCGATCAGGAAGGACAGCCGCTCGGGCTCGAGCCACGACAGTTCGGCCGCATGCTCGTTGTTGAGCGCCAGGATGGCGGGTTCGTCCTCGGGCAAGACCCGGTCTATCGGCAAAGATGCGCTCATCGTCACGCCCTGGCAGCCGCGATGGTCGCCGCCACCAGTGCCTTGTCGGTGATGGTGGTGCGGTATTCGCGATCGAGGTCGGTGCCGCCCATGCCGACATGCGGATTGCGGTAGCGCATTAGGCTCGGCACGTCGGAGAGCGCGGCGAAATGCATTTCGCTCAGGCCGGTTTTTTTGAGCACCTCGGCGATGTTGTCGGGGGCGAGCGCACCGCAACCGAGGATGATGATGCGGTCGCCAGCCTGTCGGACAAGATCGGCCAGCAGGTCCGCCCCCTCCAGCGCCGTGTCGCGCTGGCCGCTGGTCAGCACGCGGCCGACCTTGCAGCGGATCAGGGCTTCAAGTGCCTCGGCCGCATCGCGCGTCATGTCGAAGGCGCGGTGGCAGGTGACGTTGAGCGAACCGGCCGCCTGCACCAGACCGCTCATGCGCTGCTCGTCGATGGTGCCGTCCGCATTGAGGCAGCCGACCACGACACCGGCGGCGCCGAGATCGCGGAGCGCGCCGACATCGGCCAGCATCGAACGGTATTCGGTCTCGCTATAGAGAAAGTCACCGCCGCGCGGCCGCACGATGACATGGAACGGAACGGTCGCAAGCTCGAGCGCGGCGCGCACCGTGCCGAGGCTCGGCGTGATGCCGCCTTCGACCAGGCTGGAGCAGAGTTCGACCCGGTCGGCGCCGGCGGCTTGCGCGGCGAGCAGCCCGTCAATGCCTTCGACGCACAGTTCGATCAGGGGCAGGCGTGCATTTCTGGCCAAGGGGCGATCCATTCATGATTGCAGACGGCCAGCCCTAGCATCGGGCCTGTCGTCGTTAAAGCAGCAATGATCGGTCCAACACGCGACAGGGGGCGCCTGGTCAGGGCCAGGCCATGCTTGACATATCCATAACTGAAGAGTTATGTATAACCCATAGCTGACGGGTTATTGGTTGCGTGACCGACGACCGTCCACCCGAAACAAATTGGAAGGAGACCGATCATGCAAGCACGACTGAAAAACCCGGTGATGCTCATTCCCGGCGCATTGCAGGCGCTGCTGGCACTGGACAAGTCGACGGAGGCCGCCGACGTGCCCTATGTGACGCGCAAGCTCGTTCACCTGCGTGCCAGCCAGATCAATGGCTGCAGCGTCTGCGTCGACATGCATGCGCGCGAACTGAAGAAGGCCGGCGAAAAGGACGAGCGTGTCTTTGCCGTCTCCGCCTGGCGCGAAACGCCTTATTTCAACGATGCCGAACGCGCAGCCCTTGCGCTGGCTGAAGCCACGACCCGGCTGAGCGACCGGGCGGATGCGGTGCCCGACGATATCTGGGACGAGGCCGCCCGGCACTATGATGAGAAGGGGCTGGCCGCGCTGGTCGTCCAGATCGCGCTCATCAATGCGTTCAACCGCCTCAACGCCGCCACCAGGCAGCCGGTCGGCGCCTGGGGTTGAAGCAGTTCCAGGAAAAGTGCGCAGCGGTTTTCCGTCCGGAATTGCGTGAAAACAAACCTTTGGAGCGGTTCGCCGCTCCAAGTGCGGCTACTGGCGCAGCACTGTGTTCTTGGCGCCTTGCTCGACCTGGTCGATGACCAAAAGCTTGACCGGGCCGTCGCCGACATTGGTGGCCTGGTGCCACTGGCCGATCATCTCGACGATGAAATCGCCCGTCTTGTAGGTGTTGCTCTTGCCGGTCTCGACATTCGTGACTTTGAGCGTCCCGGCCTCGACATAGGCATAGCGGGGAAACGGATGCTTGTGCACCGGCAAGGTCGCGCCCACCGCAATGTCGAAGGTCGAAACCAGGACCTGGACGTTTTTTTGCGGCAGCGTGATCGGCTGGCCGGAGGCCGTCTCCGTGCGATCGGCAAGCGGCGTCACGACAACCGGAGTTGCGCTGCTGTCCAGCGCCTCGGCGGTGTTTGCACAAAGCGCGGCGCAAAGCAGCAGCGCCGATGCCAGGATGTTTCGCATGGTTCCTCCCGAAGACACTGTCGCACCATTGCCCGGCAGGCATGCGCGTGCAAGCGCATCTCGCAGAGCCGAACAGGATAGGGGTCGCAGACCCACCGTCGGGCGGAATGGCAGCGGATCCGGAATCTGAAAATCGATGCGATCGATTGATCGCTGCTTTTTCGAGGATGGCCGGCGCCGCAGGGGGCGGGGAGATTGGGGTTGCCTGGTGGCGCCGGCCACGCGGCGTCAAGTCCGCCGCTGAGCCAAGCATAGCAAAGTCCGCCGGATTGATTATTGCGCGATCGCGTAAGCCGGCCCTTCGGCCCTTGCGCAGCATCATAGGGTGTCGGTCAAATCATTGTTCGTTTTGCGTGCCCGGCGCCCTCAGGCCTCGATCCCTTCGCCGGTACTCGGCATTGTCGCTCGTGGCATTGATGTGCTGCGCTACTCTTTGGGAGGAGGGGCGCTCAATCGCCGGTAGGGGACACCGTCGAAGACTGCCGTCACGAAGTCAGCAACCGACATCTTGCGTTTGCGGCCGTCGCTGCATTTGTAGACCGGCCAACCGTCATCGCTGCATTCGCTGGCGGCGCAGATGCGGGCCAGGCAATTTCCGGTCGTCAGCCGAAAGCCGCCCGTGCCAGCAAAACCCTGCAACAGGCTGCCGTCCGCCGCCCGCCATGTCCGCGCACGGAATTCCGCGCGCAGGAGCCTTGGCTCGAGAGGGACCGCAAGGTCGTTTTCGCCACCCCGCGCCGTCAGATTGAGACGATTGCGCGCCATTCCCGTCGTGTAGGCGGTTACCAGGTCCGATTCGCCTGCATAGGCTCTCGCCATGTCGGAGCGGTCGAGCAGATGGGAGATGCGCGCGGCTGCCTCGACCGGCTTCGTCGCGTCATTGGCGCGACCATCGGAGATGAACGCGTGAGCAGCCAAGAGAGCCAGGGCGTGCCCTGAAAACCGATTCCTTGCCATGGTCCAATGCCCCCATTGCATCCATTTGACATGGATTTCGGCCAATAGTTGCAGGAAACCGCCAGGAATCAAGGATTGCTTATGTCCGGCCGGCCAAAGGCACCATGCGTGCATATGCCGTACGCAACCGAATAGTCGTCGGTTAGCCAGGTCTCTTAAGCCTTTGGAAAGATTGGCTCCCCGGGCCGGATTCGAACCAGCGACCAACCGGTTAACAGAGGGTTTCTAGGGCGATTTCCTGCATCGGCGTGCGACAGCTTGAAATTCTATAATTTCTAACAATAACAATTGATTAGCGGTTCACCTCGTCGCTACATGTCGCGGCCGGTATCGACAAGGCGCATGGTTTTGTGTAGATCATCCTGTAGATCACTCACGGAACCCCGGGCAAACCGGTTGTAGCAAGGTTGGTCGCTGGACAAATGCCGAAACTCGAACTCACCGACAAATTCTGCCAAGCCGCGAAGGCCGGTTCCGGCCGAAAAGCCGACTATTTCGATACGACCGCCAAAGGTCTGGTGTTGCGCGTCTCGGCAGGTGGGCAAAAGAGCTGGTTCGCGGTTTACGGGCCGCCGAACAAGCGGCAGTGGTTGAAGCTTGGCACCTATCCCGAGGTACCGCTCGGCACCGACAAAGGTGCTCGCCAGAAAGCCAAGGATACGCGTGCCAGCGTCCAAGACGGCGGAAATCCCGTGGCCGCCAAGAAGGCGCATGCCGCCTCGATGACTGTCTCTGATCTGGTCGAGAGCTATCTCATCCGCCGGGCATCATCGCGGCGGTCGGTCGATGAGATCGCGCGCAGGCTGCGTAAGAATGTGTCCGGCTATGACGCTGACGGAAAAAAGATCGAGAAAGCATCATCAGGCTGTATCGGCGACCTCAAGCTCGCGGAGCTGCATCGTCGCGACATCACCAAGGCGATCGACGCGGTGAAAGACCGGGGAGCGGCTGTCGAGGCAAACCGGGTGTTCGAGGATCTTCGCGCCATGATCCGATGGGGGCGCGGTCGTGGCGATCTGGATAGCAACTTGACCGAAGGCATGGCGAAGCCCACCGAAACGGTCGAGCGCGACCGTGTCTTGTCCGGCGACCAGATCAAGACCGTTTGGACGGCGTTGGCGGGCGCCGAGATGCGCGAATCTACGCGCCGAGTCATTCGCCTGTGCCTTGTCACAGCACAACGCGTCGGCGAGGTCGCCGGTATGTCGATCGATGAGTTGGATTTCGATGCGTCGGTGTGGACCATTCCGTCGGCGCGTTCAAAGAACAAGCGTGAGCACATCGTACCTCTATCTGAAATGGCGATCGACATCATTCGTGACCAACTCGCCGACGTGAAGGCACTTGCGGAACGGAAGAGCAGGGCTGTGCCGCTCTTCGTATTTCCTGGGCCGGGCGCGCGGTCTGCCGTTACGGGCGCTGCCGTCGCAAAGGCAATCAAGCGCGAGGAGGTAGTGAAGCGTGACGCGGCGAGCATACTAGGCGTTGAACCCTGGACAGCGCACGATCTTCGTCGCACCGCCGCAACACACATGGAAGAGCTTGGTGTCTCACCCTTCATCATAGGCCACGTCCTGAACCATGTCAGCGCAACTAAGGCCAGCATCACCAGCCGCGTTTATGCCCGCTACGACTACATGAGGGAAAAGCGGGATGCCCTCGCCCATTGGGCCAATCGGCTTGCGGGGATTGTCGCGAGCGGCGCCGACGTTGTTGCGCTTCGTGGGAGGGCATAGTGCTCCCTTCGGTGGCCAGCAGCACCATGATGACCGATGCGCAACGCCGATTCAGTCAACGGATGAAAGAGGTGCGATGGTGCGCCAAGTTTCCCGCGCCGGACGCGGTTGAGATGCTGGCCGCACGAAGTATCGACGTCCGGCAGCTTCCAATTCTTGTCGACTGCCTCGCCATGGTCGGTCGCTCGTGGGACTTTCGGGAAAGCAAGCAGATGGTCGACGACGAGAGCTTGATCGCTATTCGTGCCCGAGAGTTGATCGAACTTCTCGGGCGGATCGATCACGACAATGGTTGGCGCCATGTTTGGGACATGGACTATGAGAAGATCGAATCCAGCGTCGAGATAGATCAGCTTGTCGACGACCTGGAAGCTCTGGCTCGAAGTGCCAGCCAGCGGCTCGAGGAAATTAGGGTCGAGAAGATCTTCGGCCTTCAACCCCAATCGGGGAAAGTTCGATATTTCTATTGGATGTCACTAATCACATTCTGGAATTTCGTGCTTTCGCGCGAGGTAAAGGCGTCCGACAACGGAAAGAACAGGCCGAGCGGCCCTCTTGTTGCGTTCGTCTCAATCATGTCGGCAGGAATGAAGGGACCGACTGTCACGCCAGGCGCCATTCGAAAATTCGTCAAGAGACATCGCTTCGACATCGACAAGTTCGCCAGAAACTTCCTTCCGCAGAGTGTGGTCCAATTACACTATTTCGCGAGCGGACGGTACCTGCCGAAAAATTTTTGAAGCGTCCATTTAGACAATAGCGCCGAGTTGGGCTTCGTTGAGGGTCGCTGGAACATGGAGCGACACTATGGAGAACAATACCCAGCAGGCACTCAGCGATGATGATCTGGTTGATGAGGCTTGCGCCGCCACCGGTTGGTGTTCGGTCCAACTTTCAAAGGCTTGGAATAGCGACCAGCATTGATGCCGCGCCACAGAGTCGAGCGGTGGATCGGCGAGTTCCCACCGCCAATAATGCGGCAGGCGGCGTCGTCAGCCTGCTCACAGGGTCGCGTCCAAGGTGACGGGTTCGCGCCGTTTGCTTCAGTCCGCGCCGAAATCCCGCCCCCCGAATTCGAAGCCGGAGAAAATCCAAAGGATCATAGCCGCTATCCACTCCATCGCCGGCAACGGCCTCGACGTCAAACCGCAGGATGTTTTGTCGGCGAGCGACAGGGAGGGGAGGCGGGCAACCTTGTCTGGATCGGCGCGTCAAGCGCGCGACTGGCTAAATCTTCTGCTGGTTGAGCCCAACCCTACGCCGTCAACTTCCACATCAGCAGAATGAAGAAGGATACTGACGGTCACGGAAGAAATCGGCTTCGTTGGACGGTGAACACACACAGGCACTCGAAATGGATCGCGTCGAGCGACAGCCGGAACAAGGAGCCTAATCATGGGTATGGACGTTTTTGGCGTGAAACCGACATCTAGGTGTGGCAGCATTTTCATGCGTCCCGCATGGGCATGGCACGCGCTCGCCGGCTGTGTGATCACGCTTGCTGCTGTCGAAACCAGCAGCTGCCGAGAGTGGCACTCCAACAGTGGAGACGGACTTGACGCCGCACAATCGATCAAGCTCGCCGACAAGCTCGACGCGCTGATCGAAAGCGGTGCAGTCCCCAGGTACATCGGGAAATTCGGCAAGAAAGTCAAGGTCGTTCAATTTGCCGACGAGCTCGAGGCGGCGTTCAGGGGCGAGCAGTCGGTGGAGCTTGCCGATGAGCTCGAAGCGGCGTTCAAGTGCGCGCAGTTGATGGACTTTGCCGACGAGCTCCGCGTCGAAGACGTGTGCGAGTTTTCTGCGTTCTGCCGTGCCAGCGGTGGCTTTGAGATCCACTCACAATGAGCAATGCGCCTACCCTAATCGACATCACCCACGCGCTCGGTGGCGAGGCCCGGAATGGGCGCGGCTACTGTCTGGGGCTCGGCCATTGGGAATTCAACAAGTCGCTTTCCGACACCTTCGACAACAACGGCAAGGTGCCTCCCCATTCGTCTAGCCATCAGGCGCAGGTCCAAACAAATGGGCTTCGATGACATCCGATGGGCTCGCGACGTTTTAGGACTGGATGAACCAATGCCTCGGTTTCTGCTGCTATTGATTGCGACCTACACCGGCGCCGGACCTTCGGCCAATTCTCGCCCCGGACGCAGACACGATCGACCGGTTTGTTTTGCGTTGCGTTCGAGATTGGCCCGCCAGATGGGCGTTTCGCTCCGCATGCTCGATCGGCACATCGCAACTCTGAAAACCGCCGGGTTGATCCGCAGTGTACAGGTCGGTCGAGGCCCGGCGGAGATCACATTGCTTCGCCACCCAGATGGCGAGGCAAATGTAGCTTCGGTTCGCCATCCAGACGACGAAGCAAAAGAAGTCTCGGTTCGTCACCTAGATGGCGAAGCAAAAGCAGATCTTGGTTCGCCACCGGAGACCGGCTTGCTTCGCCAACAGGATGGCGAACATACAGCCCTTAAAGCCCACTCGACGCCGCCGACGCCGTCGGAGCAGCCTGTCAACAGGGCAAGTTGACGACGGCGTCTCGTGCAAACCCTCCGTCCCGGATATCTGTTTTGAGCAAAAAGCTGCTGGCGCGGTCTCGGCGTCGCGAGGCTCGCCCGGCCGCTTAGATGGCGGCTCGCTCGCTCCGCCTTCGGAGAGGTTGAAGCAGTCGGAGCCAGATACATCGGGGCCTGATGACCAGATCCCGTTCCAGCGGCGGCCGATCGCCCACGACAATGAGCGCAATGCGCCGCCACCACCGCCGATCAATCGCAAGCCAATCCTGCCACCGATCGTGGATCGGGAACTCTATGACCGTCTCACCCGGTCGGCTCGGGGCTCGGATGCGGAAAATTCAGTGCCCGACATCTCGCCAAACCAACAATCGGGAAGACGTCCGAAACGCTAATCCGGCGATCTCAAGTCGCAACCGGCGCCCGGCGGATCCGGGCAAATATGGAGGTAGCAATGGAACTCGAAAACCCGAAGACCAAGACCTCAAGCGTGTCGGGGCGGGAAGACGCGCTGCCCGCACTACGGCGCACGCCTAAGTTTTCCTAGGCCAAGCTGCATCTAGCCGCAAGAGAGACCGACGTCTGTCGGTCGTGAACACCTTCCGAAGTGCGGACCGTATCGGTCAAGTATAGGAGAAAACTGCCATGAGTTACGATATAAACGGAAGACGTCCCGACGCACGAGCAGGCGAGCGCTTCGAGCACAGGGGGAACTGGGAGACGATCGTCAATTGTGTGCGCCGGCTCGTCCCGGCCGAAACGCATGCCTATGAAAACTGGCACTTCAATAACGGCGACGGCCTCGATGCCGAACTTAGCATAGCTCTCGCCGATCGACTCGAGCGCTGCCTGGCGGAGGGCGTCGTGGAGAGCTATGTCGCCGAGCGTGACGCCTACCTGGCTCAGCATCCGCGCCGCGAATGCCACGTTTGCGACGGTACCGGCATTCGCTGCGACGAGGCAGGTCGCAAGGCTGGATATCCAGACAGGATCGTCGCCGACGAGCCAAAGGGCAATCCGCGTGCTGGGAAAGTTGGATGGTGCGACCGCTGTGATGGATGGGGCACACTGAAGGAATATGGTTCGTACAGAGATCTGTATGTGAGCGACGTGCGCGAATTTATCGAATTCTTGCGCCACTCTGGCGGGTTTGCGATTTGGTGACAAGGTATCCCTTTAGAAGCGGTCGGAGCAACAGACGTGCGCTTTGCTCCTCACTGCGGTATTCTTGACCTATGTCGATCCTTCAAAACCCGCGCCACGATCGTTTTGCACAAGGTCTAGCCAAGGGCCTCACCGGAAAGGCGGCTTATGTCGAGGCGGGCTATCGCGGACAGGGACATGTCGGCGAGGCCTTCGCTTCGTCCTTGGACGTCAACATGTCCTGCCCGCGCCGATTGTCGCTGAACCGATAGACCACGCAGGTGATGGGCGCGGGTGTGGCGGTTGTGAACGCGCCGAGGGCGCAATACTCTATTTGGCGGCGCGAAGTTGAAAACTGGTCACGCCGGCTGCAACGTTTAGGCCGGTCTGCGCCTGGAGACTGAGTGGCTGCAAGGTATAGGTCCTGTTGGATCCTCCAACCAGAAGATTGGCACCGCCGCCTACCACGACCGTTGCTTCGGCGCTGACGCCGCTGTAGTTGCCGGCCAGCACGCCAGGCGCATAGACGTTACCAGTTGGCGCGAGCACCCGCCACCGCAGCACCGTCTTGCTCGTCGGGCCGACGTCCAGCCCGAACTTCTTGATGACCCCGACATATGTTTCGGGTGCGACCTTCTTGTTGGCCGAGGTGAAGGTGCATATCAGAGCTTTTTGCGAGCCGATGATGAAGCCTGTGCCGCCTTCGACAATGCAGTCGAGCAGGCCGAACGTCGTGTTGGCCTCCTGAGCCGCGCTGGGCACAATGGACGCGGCGATCGCGACAAGAGTGATGGCTGCGAGACGTTTACGCATTTTGGTTTCTCCCTGTGAGATGTTCAAGACTTCCCTGGAGGTGTGAGCGCTCCTTTTCAGCATACCTACAAAAGGAGACTATCCGCATTTTGTTCCGGAACCTGTTGGCCTCTGGCAATTGGGGCAGGTCGGCGTCTCGCCCGGGGGCATCACCGGACGCATCTCGGCCAATGGCGGCAGCCAGCTGATTGAGTTTAACTTTCTGTGGCGTTAGGAAAGCGACTGCGGTATCCTGACACCACAATGCCCATCACCAAACTGAACATGCGGCAGGAGCGGTTCTGCCTTGGCGTCGCCGAAGGCCTTCCCCAGTCACGAGCCTATATCGCGGCTGGCTATGCTGCGCGCGGCAACGCCGCCGAGGTGGAGGCCTCAAAGATGGTCAGGTTGCCTAAGGTGGCCGCCCGCGTTGCCGAGTTGCAGGCCAAGGCCGCAAGGCGCTCGGAAATCACGGTCGACAGCCTCGTCGCCGAATTGGAAGACATGTTGCAGTTGGCCACGAGGGTCGGTCAGCCGTCAGCTGGTGTGAGCGCGATCATGGGCAAGGCGAAACTTTTGGGCTTGGTCATTGACCGTACCGAAGTCGAAAGCACCCTCAGAAAGCCCTCGCGGACACCGACGACCGACAAATCGATATCTATGGACGACTGGGTCAGAAGGTTCGCGCCGAAGCGTGTCAACTAGGCGGGCCGCCCAGACGCGCATCCGTTGCGCCCGGTGTCGAGGGCCGACTAAGGCGTTCGATCAACTGTGCGCCCTTCCTTGGCCCGGTCAGTTCGCTCGTGGCCAAAGCGGGAGGCTGCCGCTGGCACCCGCTCCGCACTGCGCCGCTACTGACCAATATGCGACGCTGCCGACATTAGCTCTTGCGTATTCGGAGCGCCGAACAGGCCGCCATCGAGAACCTCGGTGGAGGTCCAGCGAACGACACCGTCGCGGTCGAGCAGGAACTGGCCGACGAGCTGCCCCATGCCGGTGGCCATCAACTGTTGATCCGCTTCCGTGATATCGTAGCTGTCCTTCTTGTTCAGATATTCGAGCGCCGCAAACGGGTCCATCGGCTCCGGCATCTCGCCCGGCAAGTCGACCCGCATCGACTTCGCATCGCCCATCGAAACCTTTTGCGGCCATGCGCTCTCGTCTTCGGTGATCTGCATATTCGGCAATCCAAAGGCGCGGTGTGAAGTCCGCTCCGGATCGGATGCCGCGAGCAGGCCGAGCATCGGATGGTACCGCAGATAGAGGCGCGCCCGCTCGATGGGCGTGTTGACCACTGTCAGGCTTTCGATGCCCTTCTCGTTGAGGGCTGGGGTGAGCAGCGAAATCGTCGCGATATGACGCCTGCAAAAAGGACAATGGAGACCTCGATACAGCCCAACCAGCACTGGTTTCTCGCCACGGAAATCGTCGATAGCGATTGTGCCCTCGCGGGTAATCGTGTCGAGCACGAAATTGGGCGCACGTTCGCCCAGTTGCAGAGGGCCTACGTCGGTGCGGTCAGACATGCTTGATCCTCCTCGCGGGTCAATCCAGTAACGGAAGCGCGGCGGTACTTCCGGCTCCAGCCCGTGTTCGGCACATACTTCCTGTGCTGTTGAAATTGCAATGTAGCACAGAGATGGCGGACGTTGGGGCGCTACCTTAGTGTCGGCACTTTCCGAGCTTGATTTCCGGCCATTTTCGCGCCAAGATTTGTCAAATGCTGAAGCAAACGATATGATCAATGGGCGGCAAGCTATGAGTGATAAGGCTTTGAGGCAGGCTGTGGCCTATCTTCGTACCTCATCCGCAGCCAACGTCGGCGCCGACAAAGACAGCGAAAGGCGCCAGCGCGAGGCCATCGAAGCATTTGCCCGCTCAGCCGGCTTTGAAGTCGTTGAGACCTACTACGATGCAGCGGTAAGCGGCGCAGATCCGGTTACCGCGCGCCCTGGCTTTTCTGCCATGTTGGAGCGACTGCTCTCCAACGGCGTACGCACCATCTTGGTCGAGACCGCCTCCCGCTTTGCCCGCGATCTGATCGTTCAAGAGACCGGCTATGAGATGCTGAAATCACGCGGGATCGAGTTGATAGCTGTCGACAGTCCCGACAGTTTTGTCGGCAACACCCCGACGGCGAACCTGATTCGCCAAGTGCTCGGCGCGGTCTCTGAGTTCGAGAAGGCGATGCTGGTGGAGAAGCTCAAAGGTGCCCGCGAGCGCAAGCGCCGCGAGACCGGCAAGAAAGTCGGTGGGCGCCGAAACTATGCCGAGATTGATGGCGGACTTGAGCTGATTGCGCTGGCGAAGAAGCTGCACCGTTATCCGGTCAATGGTCGCCAGCGCACCTTGGCCGACGTTGCGAAGGCGCTGGCGGACACGGGGTATCTGTCGAGTGCTGGAACGCAGTACACACCGACTGCAGTCTCGCGAATGCTGGCGTCAAGCGGAAGCGCGCTGGCGAGGCAACGAAAGGTGGAGACCAAATCATCGCCCTCGGCGCTTGAACCAGCCGCTGCAGAGTTGCAACAAGAGGTCGCCGAGCTCGCAATGCGGACACCGCTCGGCTCGCGCTGGTAGCCGGCCCGCGGCACCCCCCCGGCTTTGTCGGCGGCGGGGGCGGGGGTGGCTTGTGGGGCCCCTATCAGGCGTGCCCGCCTCATTCAGGTTCATCATAGCCGCCTCTCTCGCCCCCAAAACCCAAATAGCTCCGAAAGACGGAATTTCGAACCCAACGGTGACCTTCATTGTCCGCGTTGTGAATGGCAGCTTTGCGCCGCATGTCGGCCATAGAGACGAACTTTGCCTCCGCCCGGAAGCAGTCATCGCGGGTGGCCATGCTGGAGGTCGCGGTCGCGCCAGTTTCTGACCTTCATGTCATCATCGCAGGCAAACGTCTCGGAGGGGTCACATCTTCGCGTTGCGCTACGACGCGATCGCGCCAATTCCCGACATAGGCAATCTCGCGAGTGTCACGATCCGACCTATCAGCAACTTTCCTTTTGGGGACTCAAATGGCGAGTTGGCCCGAAGCAGACTCGCTATCGAGTCGTTTTGGCCCTAGGATTCGGCGATCGGAGCATCGTAGTCGCCGGGGGCAACCTGCAATGGAACGCCGGCTCGCCGCAATCCTCGCCGCGGACGTGGTCGGGTACAGCCGCCTTATGGAGCAAGATGAGGCAGGCACCTTCACGCGCTTGCGCGCGCACCGCAAGGAATTGTTCGAGCCTGAGATCGAAAAGCACAATGGCCGCATCTTCAAGCTGATGGGCGACGGCCTTTTGGCCGAGTTCGGCAGCGTCGTCGATGCGGTTGAGTGTGCTGTCGTCCTCCAAAAAGGCATGGCGGAGCGTAACGCTGACGTCCCAGCGCATCAGCGCATTCTCGAGCGCATCGGCGTGAACCTAGGCGACGTGATCGTTGAAGGTGAGGATCGCCATGGCGACGGGGTCAACGTCGCTGCACGGCTGCAGCAGGTAGCCGATGCGGGCGGCATCTGCGTGTCTCGGACCGTCGCCGAAACCGTGAAACACAAGCTCTCGTTGCAGTTGGAGTCGCTTGGCGAGCATCGCGTCAAGAACATTGCCGAGCCGATATCGATGTATCGGGTGGTGCTCGACGGAAAGGCGGCACGACCGCGGCCGCTCAGGTGGCCGATACGCAGGTTTGGGCGATGGTCGGCCGCTGCGGCGACCGCATTCGTATTGGCGATCATTACCGCCGCAGTCGCTTGGAACGGCTATTGGCGCGAACCCGCATGCGCTTTAGCATCGGAGAAGCCATCGATCGCGGTGCTTCCATTCGACTATGTCGGCGAGGACCCAAAGCGGTTGCGCATCGCCGATGGGCTCAGCGAGGATGTCATTGGGAATCTGTCGCGTTTAGGTGACCTCTTTGTCATCGCAGGAAACTCCACCCGGATTTACAAAGGTGGTGGTATCGACGTCGCGGAGGTCGGTTGTGACCTCGGCGTCACTTACGTCCTCCAGGGCAGCCTGCAAGACTCTGGGGCCAGGATTCTCGTCAAGCCACAGTTGGTCGAAACCACCAACAAGCGCCTTGTCTGGTCGGAGACTTTCGACCGAAGCCCAGAAGATGTCATCCGCGTCCAGGACGAACTGACCGCAAGCATCGCCACAAGGGTTCTTGGCTACGAACTGCCCGAAGAGAAAAGAAACAAGCTCCAGCGCAAGCCGCCAACCGACAACCTTGAGGCTTACGACTACTATCTGCAAGCCGAAACACTGGGCCGCGGTTGGGGTACGACCCAGAATAAGGCTCTCGCACTCTACCAGAAGGCGATCGCGCTCGATCCGAAATTCGCCGACGCCTATGCCGGCTATGCCCGGATCGTTGCCGATGTCTGGCTCTATCAAATCGAAACTGTCCGACCGATCCCGGTCGCTCGCAAGGAGGCCTACGAGTCTGCTAGCCGGGCACTGGCGCTGGATGCCGAGAACCCGAAGCCCTATTTCATCTTGAGCACCCTGCAATCAGCGGACGGCCGGCACGACCAAGCCATAGACTCCGCACGCCAAGGCATTTCGCTCCAGCCTAACAACGCCGAGGGTTATGCTTATCTCGCCGGCGCCCTGACCGTCGCAGGGCGACATTCCGAAGCGCTGGCAGCGATGGAAGCTGCGCTCCGAACCGATCCGAAACCCCATCCGCATTTCCGCGCCGATTTCGGCTGGGTTCTCTTTTACAATCACGACTATGAGAGAGCGCTACAAGAGCTGGAGAAGGCTCGCGAGGGCGGCGTGCGCTATCTCGACGTCATAGCCGCGGTCTACGTCAAGCTCGGCCGGCCGGCCGATGCGCGCGCCACAGTGAGAGAAATGCTCGCGTTCGACGATTCGTTAAACCTTGAACTCCTTCGGGTGCGAAATTCCCACTTCAGGCGCAAGGAGGACCTGGATCACTTGATCGACGCCCTGCAGGAGGCCGGAGTGTCGGAGTGGCCGTACGGCTATCGTGGACGCCCGGAACTCCGTCTCGACGCCAGCGAGGTCACGGCCTTGACCTTCGGCCGGAAGTGGAAAGGCGAGCGCCTTCGCGTTGGTCCGTTCGTGCAGGAGGTCAGCCGGAACGGGACGCTTGCATACCGTGACAGAGCCAGTCTGGTAACGGGTAGCGCTTCGGTAGAAGGGGACGGGCTTTGCCAGCGAAGTGAGGCCGTGCTCATGGACCGCAAGCATTGTGGCAGTGTATACCGAAATCCCTATGGAACGCCCGAGACGAAAGACGAGTACGTGTACGCGAGTCCCCGCGGTATCTACAGATTTTCAGTAATGAAGTAGCTTTCAAACCCACCGCAAGCGATAGCGGTCGGCTAGTCGGTCAGGTGGGCCTTAATGACCCCCCACTGGGAGTCCGCCTTTTCGATTTCGTCGGCAGCATTGCTTTCCCACTCCAGAAGCACCTCTTGCGAGGCATTAAGGTAGAGCTTGCCCTCGACGATCCGCCAGGCTTCGGGGTTGGCGTTGGCCGTGAACCCATCGACCATGGCGTCTGAACAATACCCGCCATATTGAGGAGCATATTTGACCGGATCGGACGCAAACAGATCGCGGTGCTTGGCGCTGGCAAAGTGCCAAGTGGCGCCGAGCCATGTGTAGCTGAATTCATCCGATCCTTTGACCGCCGTGGCATCGGTGAAATAGGCAACCGTATCATAGCCCCGGATCGCAGTCCCGTCTGAGGACTGATTGATCAAATCCTTCGCGCGAGCCAGACCGGGCACGGCGAGCAGGCCAACAAACAGCGCCAGAAGCGTTGGCGCCAGAATCAGGCGACACGAAGCCTTTAGAGAGGGGCGTGACACTCCCAATCGCCGCTCTGAGTTCAGCGATCTACCAGCGTAGCAGACATGTGCCATGCTCGAAGTATGCTCCGCTCGCGCGGGTAAATCAATTGACCAGTGAACAGCACCACCTCCATGATAGTTTGTGTAAGGCGGAGGTACTGGAATGGTTCCCTATTCGGGTGCGGTGTGAGACGTGCGGCGCGCGGGCGTGCTGCTGGCGCGATTGAGTCGCTTCAGCGACCATGCTGAACTGCAGGATCCCCCATCCGTGCCGGACCTTCGTCGGGTAGTCAGCAAGGTCAGCAACGGGTCAGGTCATGACGATGCCCACGCCGCCCATAATGTCCGCTTGAAGATTCGCAGCCTGAAGCTGCCAGTCCGCTTGCGGCCTAATCGACGTCATTCCGGATCAAACCTCGGACGAAGCCGCTTAGAATTTTATCGGGCAGTTTTCGCCGCGATGGCGGCGCGTTTAATTAGCCACAATGTTAACATTAGTTGCCCACCAGTTCATGCAGCTTCCCACACTTGATTCAGTATCCTCGCTGCCAGGGCAGCTTTGTCCTGGGGCAAGAAGCGGCCATAGTGCTTAGCCACCATGTCGGGAGTGTCCTGAATCGCGTAGCTCGCCTGCTCGTAGGACCCAGTCTGCTTGAGAATGTGGGTCGCAAGCCCGAGCGCGCAAAGTCCGCTCTTGGCCGGTTTCGTTGAAAAAGTTCGCGACTGAGCCCGCGGTGACACTCTCTAAAATGTCGTTCCCGAAGAGTCCGTTGGCGCCACCGCAATACGGGGTTTGATCCGCCTGTCCGGTGGGGCACCCATCTCTCGCTCAAAGCGGAGCTCACAATCTCTGTGTCGTCGAAACACGCCGAAGTGCCAGATCCAGTGGCTTTGCAGAGCGCTTCATGTGGCGTTCAATGGCCCTCTCGTCCCCTCGAACGGAATGCCGAGATCGGGGCCTGCGCCGGTTCGACCACAAGCCCGCTCTCCGTGAAGAGCAGGCTGCCCACGTTTTAACTACCAACTCGCGATCGATGCGCCAGCATGGCAGCGCTATTCCGGCAGCCCCGCCTTTCGCAAACCTTCTGAAAGCAGAGCCATATCGGCCGCACGGATGATTGAAACGACGTCGGCGAGATTGGAAATTCGTTGGCTAGGATCGAGGGCGAGAATTCGGCTCACCACCTTTTGCGCATCCTCGGTTCGGCCGGCGTGAGCATAGCTTGCAGCCGCAATGCGCAACGACGGCAAAAAGTCCGGCTTTTCCCGCAACGACCTTTCAGCCCAAGATGATGCCTCCTCAAATCGACCAGCGAAGAGATGAGCCACTGCAACCGCAATCTGCATATCGAAAATGAGCGGGTCGACTGGGCTCATGCGTATCGCAGTCGCCAGGTGCTGGAGTGAGGTTTCCGTATCACCGAGGTCGGCTCTGACCCAGCCGCTGAATAGCCACGCAGTGGCCAGGTTCGGATTGAGCGCAAGCGCACGATCAATGAACGCTGCCCCGCTATTGTTGTCGCCCACGACGAAGGCGAGCGCGCTCCCGCCGCGTGCGAGCGCAACCGCGTCATCCCTCCCCAAATCCACTGCCTTCAGAGCCAGGCGTTCCGTCTCGGCGGTTTCTTGCTTGCGATCCGTCATCCAACCGTTCGCCTTGCGTATGACGGCACACCAGGCGGCCATGCCGTATGCCGAGGCGAATTCGGGGTCGAGTTCGATGGCTTTGTAAAACAACTGGAGGGCGTTTGCGGTGAATTCCCTGGTCAACTGGTGGAGGCTTGCTATCCCGCGCAGATAGTAGTCGTAAGCGTCAAGGTGCTCGGTCGGCTTGCGCTTGGCCCGCTCGATCTCTGCCTCTTCCAGCTTCGGAGCGATCGCTCCGACGACGCTCCTGGTCACTTCCTCCTGCAGGTCAAAAACGTCCTCCAGCCCGCCGTCGAAACGGTCGGCCCATAGATGTGCACCCGTTGTCGCATCGATAAGCTGCCCGGTGATGCGCACCCTGCTCGCCGCCTTGCGCACGCTCCCTTCAAGCACGTAGCGCACACCAAGCTCGCGTCCAACCTGCCTAATGTCCACTGCCCGGCCCTTGTAGGTAAAGCTCGAGTTGCGCGCGATGACGAACAGCCAGCGCGTCCGGGACAGCGCGGTGATGATCTCCTCCACCATGCCATCAGCGAAGTAGCCCTGCTCGGGGTCGCCACTTAGGTTGTCGAATGGCAAGACCGCGATGGACGGTTTTTCGGGAAGCGTCAGCGTATCCCTTGTCGAGAATGCCGAAGTGGGTTTTGCTCGACTGACCCGATAGGCGCGCACCGCCGCCACGATGTTGTGGACCTGATGGCTACCGAGGTCGGTGTAGGCGTAGTCTAGTTTGCCTTTGACCTGCTCGTAGACGTTGCTCGCGACGCAGACGCTGCCAGGTTCTGCAAGCTTCTCGATCCGCGCGGCGATGTTCACGCCATCACCGTAGATCGTATCGTCCTCTGCAATCACGTCGCCCAAATTCACGCCCATGCGGAAAGTCATGCGCTTTTCTTCGGGCAAACTTGCATTGTGAGCGGCCAATCCCTCCTGGGCTTCGACCGCACACTGCACCGCGTGGACTGCGCTGGCGAATTCGACAAGAAGGCTGTCGCCAGCGGAACCGACGATGCGTCCGTGCGACTCTGTGATCTTGGGCTCGATCACTTCGGCGCGAAGCCTCCTCAGCTGTGCGAGCGTGCCAACCTCGTCGGCTCCCATGAGGCGGCTGTAGCCGACGACGTCGGCAGCAAGGATTGCGGTGAGGCGTCGCTCCATACTTGTGTCCTGCCTCTTTCATAGGTCGAAGCTCCGGGCGGCGAGCGTATTCTAGTCCTGCCTCGGATGCGAGCGTGCAGTGCCGGCGCCAGCACAGATCAACTTACCACGTCGCTTTGGCCATTCCTCACATGGCGTGGTTTATGGTCCGATCGCGGGTGCTGCCGGAGGGCTATTTTAGGGTCAGCTCACGACATCAGACCTTGGAGGTTGAACGTCCGCTATCGTCACTCCCTAGCTACAAGCGGACCTACTGCTCTCGGCCCAAGAACGCGACGTCCGAGTAGTGGCTTGGTAGTTGGCGCAACGTGCCCGTTCTGGCTGTTGAGCCGAACGGCAACTTCCCATTCACCTCGGCCATCGGCGGCAGCCAGTTGGTAGAGTTTGACTCTAGACTAGAACGCCAGCGGGTGAGATCGCCGCCGCCGGGACGGCCGGTCGCCGGCACCCGCCTCCGGGGTTTGTCCTGTAGCGGGGTGGGGGTGGTTTGTGGAGCCTCAAATCTGCTCGATCTCACACCCCCCAAACTTCAACCACGAGGAGAAAACTTGCCGAAGTGCAATCGTTTTTGTTAAACTGATCTGTGCATCCAGAGAGGGCTTCGGCCCCGCCAACCAGCCTGACCGGCAACGGTGGTGAAGACGATGTGGCCCTGAACGGGGCAACAGTAGGTCGCCAGCCCTCCAGATGCGTGCGAAACGATGGAGGGCATTTTCATGAAGGGGAGGGTACTTCGCGCGAATTGCAGGCGATGATCGCAACCCATGTGACCGCCTATGCCGCGCTCCATCGAGCAGTTCATCGAGCGGGCAGCAGCTGGCACGACCGCAAGATGGCAGACCGAGTTGAACAGGAAGCATTGCTGGACATCTGTTCCTATCCTGCGATCAGCCGGGACGACCGCCGAGCCAAGGCCGAGTACCTGTTGACTGTTGAGGCACGAGGCGAGCTCGACCTGGAAGAGCACATGCAGGCCATCTTGCACTCCATGATACGGGGTTGACTGCTGCGGGTTGACGCGGAAGGCCGATCAAGCTTCGCAAAGTCCAAGCCCGCTGCGAATGCCCACTTAGGTCAGTACCGGTTGTCAACGAACGTCCGATTCGGGCCGGGAGCAGTAGGTCCGCTTGTGGTGCAGGGAAGAACGATAGCGGACGTTAAATCTCCAGGATCCGATGTCCTGAGTTGACCCAAAGCGGCCTCCCAATACCGCGCTCGTTTCGGAGGATTGTGGCGCACCAACTGCAAGCTTCTGAAGCGGACAGTAGCCCCAAGATCGGGCCTTGCCGGACGACATCGAACAGAAAACTCACTTACGCGTCTGATGGTCCCGCGAGGGCTTTGGCGATAGCAGAAAGCAAAAGCTTGGCTGCGAATGGTTTGTGCAGATATGCAAGGCAGCCTGCTGCAAGCGCCTGCGCTTCAAGAGTGTCGTCGTCGACGGCAGTGATGAAGATAACCGGTAAGCTAGAGCCTGAATCGGTTAGCCAATGGCGCAATTGGATGCCGGACATATTGCCAAGATGAATGTCGAGCACCAGGCAAGCTATAGTGCTGGAAGCATCGC
Organism: Mesorhizobium sp. LjNodule214; assembly: GCF_964252735.1. Classification (NCBI taxonomy): domain Bacteria; kingdom Pseudomonadati; phylum Pseudomonadota; class Alphaproteobacteria; order Hyphomicrobiales; family Phyllobacteriaceae; genus Mesorhizobium; species Mesorhizobium sp. LjNodule214. The sequence goes on along the minus strand of NZ_CAXUPE020000002.1, from coordinate 254,531 downwards.
GTTCGAGAAATCTTTCTGCCGAATCGTTACCCCATGGTTTTGTAACCGTGTGCGTATAGCAACCGTTCGATGCTTCTTCGCATGCTCGGATCATCTTCCACGACAGCCACTGTCCATGGCGGGCTTTCCAAATTCGTTCCTCGAAGGGCTGACGGGCATGAGCGTTTCGAACGGGATTGTGAGCCGAGTTAATGTCGCTGGATATTGGCCTTTGGTGAAGAATCGGGCGTTGGATTTGGGACTATGGGCGTTGGCTCGATGCGCCCTAGTCGCTCGGCGATAGACACCATCTCGGCCAGCGAGGTCACGCTTAGCTTTTCCATGATGCTGTGCCGGTGCGCCTTGATCGTTCGCTCGGATGTGTTCAAGTCATACGCAACCTGCTTGTTCCGCTTGCCGCGAACAACAAAGTCGAAAACCTGGATTTCGCGGGGCGTAAGATTTGACACCTTGGCCTGAAGCACCTGAATCTGATCGTGTCCGGCGCGCCGCTTCTCGTTCTGCACCAGCGCGCGCTCGATCGCCGCTCGCAAGATTTTCGACGAGACGGGTTTCTCCAGAAAATCATCGGCGCCTGCCTTCATCGCCTGGACGCTGGCTGCGATGGTGCCTTGGCCCGTCAAAAAGACGATGGGAAGCAGCGGCACCGCCTGCGCGAGCCTTTCCTGCAGCTCCGGGCCGCTGAGCCCGGGCATACGCAGATCCAGCAGGATGCATCCGGCTTCGGATTCAGGCACCCGAGCCAGGAAATCCTCGCCCGACTCGTAGCAGTTGGCCCGATAGCCCGAAACTTCGACGATCCGACCGAGCGCCGTTCGAAACGACGCGTCGTCATCGATGATGTGGATGATCGGTTCCATGGTCAGGCAGCTTGGGCGAGTGGCAGGACGAAACGGAATACGGCGCCGCCACCGGCACGATTGTCCGCCCAGATCTTTCCGCCGTAGGTTTCCACGATGGCGCGGGCGATTGAGAGCCCAAGCCCGGTGCCAGTGGATTTGGTCGTGTAGAACGCATCGAACACACTGTCGAGGCGGTTTTTCGGAATGCCGTGCCCAGTGTCGGAAATCGACAGCTCTACCTTCGCGTCATCATGCAGCGCGGCGTGAAACGTCAGCTTGCGATCGATGGTAGAGGCATCAGTCATGGCGTCCATCGCATTGGTTGCCAGGTTCAGAATGACTTGCTGAAGATGAACCCTGTCGGCCCTGACCGGTAGTCGATGGCCCGGTTTTTCGGCGCTGACAACGACGCGAACGTCCACCGAACGACGCCGTTGCGGTCGAGCAGGAACTGACCCATGAGCTGGCCCACGCCGGTCGCCATCATTTGCTGGTCCGCTTCAGTGATATCGTAATTGTCTTTTTTGTTCAGATATTCGAGCGTGGCAAACGGATCCATCGGCTCAGGCATTTCGCCCGGCACGTTGACCCGCATCGCCTTCACATCGCTCATTGAGACCTTGTGCGGCCATACGCTCTCGCCCTCGGTGATCTGCATATTGGGGAGCCCAAAGGCGCGGTGTGAAGCCCGCTCAGGATCAGACGCCGCGAGCAGAGCCGGCATCGGATGATAACGGAGATAAAGGCGTGCCCGTTCGATGGGCGTGTTCACCACCGTGAGGGTTTCGATGCCCTTTGCGTTAAGGGCTGGTGTGAGCAGCGAAACCGTCGCGATATGACGCCTGCAAAAAGGACAATGGAGACCTCGATACAGTCCGACCAGCACTGGCTTCTCGCCGCGGAAATCGTCGATAGCTATCTTGCCCTCGCGAGTAATCGCGTCGAGCACGAAATTGGGCGCCGTTTCGCCCAGTTGCAGAGGGCCTACGTCGGCGCGGTCAGACATGCTTGATCCTCCTCGCGGGTCAATCCAGCAACGAAAGCGCGGCGCTACTTCCGGCTCCAGCCCGTGTTCGGCACATACTTCCTGTGCTGTTGAAATTGCAATGTAGCACAGAGATGGCGGACGTTGCGGCGCTACCTTAGTGTCGGCACTTTCCGAGCTTGATTTCCGGCCATTTTCACGCGGCGACAAACTATGAATAGTAAGGCCTTGAGGCAGGCTGTGGCCTATCTTCGTACCTCATCCGCAGCCAACGTCGGCGCCGACAAAGACAGCGAAAGGCGCCAGCGCGAGGCCATCGAAGCATTTGCCCGCTCAGCCGGCTTTGAAGTCGTTGAGACCTACTACGATGCAGCGGTAAGCGGCGCAGATCCGGTTACCGCGCGCCCTGGCTTTTCTGCCATGTTGGAGCGACTGCTCTCCAACGGCGTACGCACCATCTTGGTCGAGACCGCCTCCCGCTTTGCCCGCGATCTTGTCGTCCAAGAAACTGGCTACGAGATGCTTAGGTCGCGTGGGATTGACCTGATCGCTTTCGATAGCCCGGAGAGCTTCGTAACTGATACGCCGACTGCAAACCTGATCCGCCAAGTGCTCGGCGCCGTGGCGGAATTCGAAAAGTCGATGCTTGTGGAAAAACTCAAAGGTGCCCGTGAGCGTAAACGTTTGGCGACGGGCAGGAAGGTCGGCGGTCGCAGGAACTATTCTGAGATCGACGGCGGGCTTGCAATGATTGCGCTCGCAAAGAAGCTGCACCGTTATCCGGTCAATGGCCGCCAGCGCACCCTGGCCGACGTTGCGAAGGCGTTGGCGGACGCGGGGTATCTGTCGAGTGCTGGAACGCAGTACACACCGACTGCAGTCTCGAGAATGCTGGCATCCACAAGTAGGCGTGGCAAGCCACTCAAGGGCGAGGCGAGATCATTGTCTTGGCCCCTTGACCCAGTTGCTGCCGAGCTCAAGGACGATATGACCGAGACTGCGGATCCCGGAATGCGGACACCGCTTGGTTCGCGCTGGTAGCCATGCGACAATCTCTTTGATTTTTGGGGGCAGGAAATGGCTTTGCAGCTTTGGATAAATGATTGCGGTCACTTTTTCGTCGACACCACGCTTGGCGGCATCCAGGTTGGCCAAACTTGGTGCACGCCCTATGGCGACTGGACAGTTGAAGTCAACAATGAGGAGCTTTCCGCCCCCGACTTTGAGGCTGCAAAGCGGCTGTTTGTCGACTTATATGATCCATCCCGGGTAATGGTGAGCCCATTCGCTGTCTCGGCCGAAGGTGACGACTTGGAGGCGGATTTCAAGATTATCGACCTCCGCCGATAATAGCGCACTGGCAAATTACCATGGCGCCCCCAGCACCGCCCCGCCGGGGTTCGTCGGTGGCGGGGGGTGGGGGTGGCTTGTGGGGCCCCTATCAGGCGCGCGCTACCGACACCCTCGTTCACATTTCGGGAACTTCTTATGGCCGGCCGCTCTCATCCCCAAAACCCAAATCACTCTGAACGACCGAGTTCGACCCTTTTGCGGTCGTTCGTTCGCGAGTGTCGCATGACACGATCTGACCCTCAGCTGCCGTTCGGCAAAGTTGGTCCGACGGCAGCCCATGGGCGCTTATCGGAAGTTTCGTGGGCCGATCTGAAAGCGTCGTTTAGCAGCTAGCCAACGTGACATGGATGAACGCGCTCGCCGCCGGTAACCTCATGAGCGCTGAGGGAAAAGATCCGGTCATGGAAAAATGGCAGGCAACGCTGCCCGCCATCTCCGACTTCCGGCTGCGTTTACTGGTGGCCAACCATCGTGCAGAAGTCGCCATGCCCCTGGTCATCAGTGGCTATGTCGCCGCATTCCTGCTTTATCGCGGCGCGATCCTCGTCTTTCAACCCCGTCCAAGCGGCCTTGAAGTCGGCTTCCGACTTTAAGGTCTTCATATCGGCAGCGGTGTAGAAGGGCGCCATTTTCGTCGGCTCGTCGAGGGCGCCGCCGTGCTCGGCAAGTGCGGCGCCGGCCATCATCGAAAGCGCCATCGCGCCCATGCAAAGCATCTTGATGTTCATGGTCATTTCCTCTCTTGGTTGCTTTGATTTCGTGCTCGTGCGGGATCGGCACGGGTCGGGCCTACCCCTAGGTCAACCATAGGAGAGCACTTGGCTCCGCGATATTGTCCTTTAGGGAACTTGCGGTGGAGTCTCGTCGCCCAATTACCGGCAGCCGGAAGCGCCACCGTCACGCCCTCGATCGAGGTCCATCCCGAGCACCTGCCCAAGCGCCTGATGATCCACAAACCGATAAAGGTCGACGGGAGAACCGTCTGGCGCACTGAGCGGTTTCGCGGATGAGGCCCGTCCCAATCGGTCTCTGGTGATCGCGTTGCACCCCGCGCTGAAGAATACTGACGCGTTTCACGCTGGCGCTGAGTCTTGACGAGGCGTAATTCGCCAGCGGACACCATGGTTCTCGGAAGATCGCTGGCATTCATAGCCTCGCCGGAACCCGGAGCCGATTAGTTTGCCGGTGGCGAAAGGCTTTCCAATTGTTGCAGGCGGTTCATCGCCTCCATCGCCGCCAGCGAGTTGTAGTTGATACCCGCCGCGTTCAAGCTGCTCCCCTCCTGGAAGGGAAACTGCGGCAGCGTCATGAGGAAGGTTTTGAGCTTCTGCTGAACGGGCACGAAGAGCCAGATGTTATCGGCATACCAGCGCAGATAGAGGCCTGATTCCCGCGGTGCCTTCTCGTAGGGGTCGGCCCGGAGATTGACGATCTCAGGCCAGCCTGGCACATCGCGAGTGCCGGTGGCAATGTTGCCATTCACGACGGCAAACGAAACCTTCCAGACGTTCCAGCGCACAGCATTCAGTTCACCGCCCTGACCAAAATAGAATATCTCTTCGCGCGGACCTTTCGGGACCTCGCCCTTGAAGTAGGGCAGGAAGTTGTAACCGTCCAGGTGAACCTTGAATGTCTTGCCATTGGCTGCGTAACCCTCCTTCAACTTCTCGACGATGTTGGGTTCGCCGCAGCAGCCAGAAATGTCGGGAGCCAGTCCTCCTGCGAGAAGATGTCGTTGATGATGGTGCCCGGCTGGTGACGCCCGGCCAACGGACGAGCATCGGCACGCGGAAGCCACCTTCCCACGTAGTGCCTTTTTCGCCGTGAAACGGTGTGGTGCCGCCGTCCGGCCACGACCCGGTTTCCGCGCCGTTGTCGGTGCCATAAACCACAATGGTGTTGTCGGCGATCCCGAGATCGTCAAGCTGCTTCAGCACTTGGCCGACCATGTCGTCATGCTCGACCATGCCGTCGGGATAAAGACCGATACCGGTGCGGCCCTCGGCGGATTTCTTCAGATGCGTCCAGACATGCATGCGCGTGGTGTTGAACCAGACGAAAAATGGCTTGTTATCCTTCGCCGCCTGCGCAACGAACTTCTGCTCGGCATCGAGGATTCCCTCATCCACCGTTTCCATCCGCTCGCGGGTGAGCGGCCCGGTATTTTCGATTTTCTGGCCGCCCTTGCCATCTGCCCAAGTATGCAACACGCCGCGCGGACCGAAATTTTTCTTAAACTCGGGGTCCTTCGGATAGTAATAGGTCTCCGGTTCCTCCTCCGCGTTCAGGTGATAAAGATTGCCGAGGAACTCATCGAAGCCATGCACCGTCGGTAGATGCGAGTCTTGGTCGCCGAGATGGTTCTTGCCAAATTGGCCGCTGGCGTAACCTTGCACTTGGAGAAGGTCGGCAATGGTCGGTGCCCATTCGGGAATCCCCTGCGGCGAACCCGGCATCCCGATGGTCAGCAGCCCGGTGCGAAATGGATGCTCTCCTGTGATGAAAGACGCGCGACCTGCCGTGCAGCTCTGCTGGGCGTAGGCGTCAGTGAAGAGAGCGCCTTCCTTGGCTATGCGGTCGATGTTCGGCGTTTTGTAGCCCATCAGGCCGAGGTTATAGGCACTGATATTGTCAATGCCGATGTCATCGCCTCAGATGACGAGGATGTTGGGCTTTTTCGAAGTCTGAGCCAGAGCTTTTGGCACGGCCGGCAGCATTGATGCTACCAGCAACGAACAGCCGCTGAGCAATAGGTCGCGCCGTTTCATCCGTCCGCCCGTTTGCTGCACTCCGTGCCGGCGATCACTACCATGATTACCACTCATGACGAGCTTCCCATCTCTTGTTCACGCCTGCCATGCCAAGCAGTACTGTCAAAGCTGGCATCAAAAAAGTGTTGGCGGTATTGCCCTTTGGGGCAAAATATTCTGAACAGAACCGCTCTGCGACTTCTTCAACCAGCCAGCCTGGTACTTTTTCATCCAGGGGTAAGTTAGCAATAGGGTCCGCTCGCAGTGCGTGCGCGAGGCCCTTCGCGAAAATCTCATGCCTCAATGGGCGCGCGCTCAGCCTAGGACCCGCGTCCTCTGCGGCCCCCAGCGTTGTGCGACCAGTCGTTCCTCAATCAGTCGCCGTCAAGGTGACGGTGGTGACACCACCCGCTATGTTGATGCCTTGCTGACCCTCGACGGAGATCGGCTGCAAGGAGAGCGAGCGGTCGCTGCCGCCGACGAGAATATTGGCGCCAGCGCCGGCGCCGAACGATGCGTTGGCGCCCACACCGGCATAGGTGCCCGCCAGCGCGCCCGCCGGGAGGCCGCTTGTCGCCGCCGCCACGCCCCAGATCAAATGCCCATTCTTAACCTCGCCGAGTTCCACGCCGAACTGATCAATTGAACCGGCATAGTTTTCGAGCTTGCCGCTCTGGTCTTGGAAAACGCAGGCAAGTGTCTGCTTTTCGACCACGAACATGCCGATCCCGCGTGACACGTCGCACGACAATGTGCCGACCTGTGTCGAGTTCTGGGCAGTCGCAGCGAGGGGGATCGATACTACGAAGAGCGCAAAACATGCGCTGCGAAGGTAGGCCATTGTCATGTCTCCCTTTGAATTGATGTCGCTTCTCGCGATGGCCGCTCCCTGGGGAGCGAGCCACCAAATGTTGGAAGTGCCATTTCCTCCTAGTAGCACGGTGGATAGGGATAGTACCCGCACTGGTCCCCGTAGCCGTAGCGGTAAGGAGCGGTCGCCGCGGCTCCAATGGCAGCGCCGGCCACGACGCCCGCTGCAACGCCTGCGCCGCCATACCAGGCTCCATGGTAAACCGGAGCGTGCCAATAGCCGCCCCCGCCATAGCCCCCGCCATGCCATCCGCCGACGTGGGCGAAGGTGGCGTCACCGACATGCGCGTAGCCGCCGTGGAAGCCACCGCCATGGAAGCCGCCGCCAAAATTGTCGATGAAGACCGCCGCCGGCCCATCAGTGCCGTCCAGATTTCCTTCCAGGACGGCAACGTCGAACGTCAGCGTTGTTCCTTCCAGCTTCGGAGTTTTCAGGGTCACGACCACATCGCTTACATCCGATCCATCGCCGCCGAGCACCGAGACGGTCGCATTCGGGGGGTCGATGGCAAAGTTGTCCTTGCCTTCATCCCACTGCATGATGAATTGCTCGGTGGTGACATGCCCTGCGGCCCGGACCGGCCGGTCGGCGAATACAATCGCATTCTTGGCTACGCCTGTCAGGACCAGTTTGCCGCCCTCCAGCTTGGCGCCGTCCGAGTTGACGACGGCGAGCGATGGCACCGGACCGGTCGGCGTAACCTCGCCGATGGTCTTTTCGAGCGGCACATGCGGCTTCTTGGCGGCGTCCTGGGCCATTGCCCCGGTGGCTGCCACGGCCAAACCTCCAGCAAAAGCCATCAGGCTCGTGATGCGAATCCTATTCATTGCATTTGTCCTTCGCGTTTGAGTTTGCCGGTACTGTCCTTGCGTCTGCTTTCACCCTGATCGAAACCACGAAACCGTGGTCCTACTTCCCTGGAAAAATCTGTTTCCAGTCGGTCTTCATGCTCACCACCGTCCATTGGTTGATCGCCGCGGCATCGAGTGCGAGGTCGAGGCGGCCGAAATCAGTGTCGCGATCGTAGGCGTATTCACGTTCCGCATCGGTGTGATGGACGATGAGGCCGAAACGGGGCTTGGTGTCCATTCCGTTGGCTAGCGTCGTCCATTGCAGCATTTCAAGATCGCCGTCGGAATTGCCGAACGCGGCTATCGGGCGCCGGCCGATATATTCGTTGATGCCGACCGGCTTGCCGGCCTTGTCGTCGATGAAGTTGACCGCCGGCAGACGAAACAGGGTCGGTGCCCCGTCCTTGATCTCGAACCGCGTCTTGATCGATGAGCCGATGACCTGCTCCGGCGGGACGCCGTAGACTTGTTCCGTCCAGGGGCGCATGAACTCAATGCCGCCACCGGACGCGATGAAGGTCTTGAAGCCGTTGGCGCGAAGATAGGCGAGCAGTTCGAGCATCGGCTGATAGACGAGTTGCGTATACGGGCGTTTGAACCGTGGGTCGCGTGCGGTGGCGATCCAGTCTGTAACGATCGACTGGAACTGTGCGCTGGTCATACCGGCATGGGTCGCCATGATGAGCTCGACGAGCCCTTTTTCGCCCGACGCGGCGAGAGTCTTCATGTCGCCTTCAAGGACCGCCTGGAACGGTTGGGTCGTCTTCCATTCGAGATGAGACGACGCCTCGGCCTTGACGCGGTCGAGCGCGAAGGCGAGCTGGACGTACATGGGATGCTCGACCCACAGCGTGCCGTCATTATCGAAGACCGCGAGGCGTTCGGGCTCCGGCACGAAGTCCGGCGAGTCTTGCTTGCTCACCTTCTCGACGAAGGCGACGATGGCCGCCTTCGGCGCGCTGTCGTTCCACGACGGGAGTGGATCCGTGTTGCTGGTGCTTGCCGCGGCGGCCGGCACCGCCCGTGCGGCGAGCACCGAGATGGCCGAGAGCTTCAACAGAAGCCGTCGTGAGATGTTGGTCATTGTCCGCTCCTCCCCGCGGTTAAAAGTGGTGTCATCAGGATAGGGGTGCGGCCACGGAGATGGCCGCGCCGAGGTGGGCGACCATACCGGCCGCCCACCTCCGCATCGCACGCCAGATGGCGGTCAGTCGTGACCTGTCTTCATGCTCCGGACCTGCGCCATCACTTGCTCCAGATTGTAGCTTGCAGGGTCCTGGAGCGGCGGGAAGGCGACGTAGGTCTCGAGATGCTTCAGCCACAACTGCTGGCCGATGGGCAGGATGTTCCAGTCATAGACGTAGGCGGTGGACGGTGACGCGATGGAGCCGCCCATACCGAAGAGCGTCTTGATCTGCTGCCCAACGGAAGTCTCGAAAGGATCACGCTTGATGTTGACGACCTGGGTCCAGGCATAGGGCATTACACCGCTAATGAACCCGGCTGGGTCATCCGAAACCATCGCGAAGTACATCTTCCAGTTCTTGTAGCGGACCGCCGACGGCTCCTTGCCGGAATAGTACAAGAAAGTGTCGCGCGCGGATGGCGACTTCCCTTCCAGGAAGTCGCGCTGATCGATGCCGTCGAGAGTGGTCTTGACGACATTCGGATATTTGCCCGCTTCGATCTCCTTCTTCAATCCATCACCCTTCGGGCCGCCTGCGATGTTCACGAGCGTCGGCAGCCAGTCGAGCGCCGAGAACATGTCGTTCTTGACGATGCCGGCCTCGATGTGCCCCGGCCAGCGAACGACCAGGGGGGCACGCATGCCGCCTTCCCAGGTGCTGAGCTTGCCGCCCTTGAACGGGGTGGTGCCGCCATCCGGGAAGGTGATCGTCTCGGCTCCGTTGTCGGTGGTGAAGACGACGATGGTGTTGTCGAGCTGGCCCATGTCTTCCAGCTTCTTCAGGACGACGCCGATGTTGTCGTCCATCTGCTTCATGCCGGCTTCGTTCATGCCCCAGTCCTTGCCGCCGGGCTCGCCGATCATATTCAGATATTTGTCAGGCAACACCGTCGTGATGTGCATGCGCGCCGGGTTGTACCAGACGAAGAACGGCTTATCGGTCTTCTTCGGGTCGTTTCGGTCGAGGAAGTCGACGACCTTGGCAGAGATTTCCTCGTCAATGGTCTTTGACCGCTCCAGCGTCAGCGGACCCGCGTCCTTGCAGGATTGATTTGCCGGGGATCCGTCGGAGGATGTGCACGCGAGCATTGGACGCGGTGGCGTCAGGCAGGTCGTAGTCTTCGGGTCCACGGCCGCCGGGTCTTCCGCTAAGCCGGGAATCGGCGTGTTCTTGCAAGCGGGCGCGATCCCCTGCTCGGTAGGCGACTTGTTGATGTCGGGGAAGCTCACCCCTTGCATGGCGTCGAGGTGATAGAGGTAGCCCCAAAATTCCTGGAACCCGTGTGCCGTCGGCAGGGATTCGGTGGTATCGCCGAGATGGTTCTTGCCGAACTCACCCGTCGAGTAGCCGAGATCATTCAGGAACCTGGCGAGGTGAGGCGTGCCGGCCCGCAGGTAGGACGGGCTTCCGGGAATTTCCGGCAGGACCATGCCGACGCGCACCGGCTGCATGCCGGTGATGAAGGCGGTACGCCCGGCAGTGCAGCTCTGCTCGGCGTAGTAGGTCATGAATTTCGCACCCTCCTGGCCGATTCGATCGATGTTGGGCGTTTCGCCGACCATCAGGCCCTGATGATAGATGCTGGGTTGCATCCAGCCGATATCATCGCCCATGATGAACAGAATGTTGGGCTTTTGCGCTTCCTGGGCCTGTGCCGGCGGCGCAAGCGCGCCGCAAAGGCCGACGGCAGCGGTCAACATCCCGATACCGTAACGAAGGATCCTGCGACTCATTTTCAGCTCCTGTTTGCTGGAGGACTTCGAAAAACTGTTCGAATTGGAACGGCTCCAGGCCTGAGTGTCGGTTGCGACTTGCGAAAAGACGCCCGGGCCTGACATGACGGTAGCTATCGGCCGGCCTCGGCGATATTGTCCTTTGGGGAAGTGCCGCGTGTAGAGATGGCTCGTCGGCCTCGCAGACCCGAGGCGTATTTTTAGATGTCCAGGTCTCTCGTGATCAGTGCCGCCCCATGGAGCGGCAATCGTAGCTGCTCTACGTCCAGCAAAGTTGGAGATGGTGAAGTTGCCGTTCGGCTCATCTGCCAGAACGAGCATGTTGCGCCAGAAGCAAACGATCAATCGCAGACGTTGCAATATCCGCCTACAGAAGGAAAGCGGCAAACTTGCGAGCTCTAAGGTCAAACCCAATCGCCTGAACCGACCGCACCGTGTCTTGATGAGGGACGTTTTGCCCACAAGGACAATATGAGTTGATCGGGATTTCAGTTAGCGGTGAGATGCAGTCTGCGGACGAACTCAACCAAGCAGGAGGAACGATCATGAAAATCAGGATTATTTGCATCGGTGTATTGGCGCTTTCAATGACGACCGGCGCCGCCCTTTCTCGGAGAGGGGACGGCACTTCGGCGCTCGACGAGGCGACGACATGGCGCCCTTCTACACCGACGCCAGCATGACGACCTTGAAGCCGGAAGCGGACTTCACTGCCGCGTGGAAAGCGCTGAAGGACGAGGATCGCACCGATATGATAGGGGATTGCGGCGACGACGCCTTGAAAGCCAAGCATGGCGATTTCTGCAACATGGCCAATCAACTCGGCGGTCACCAATAGAGGCAGAAACCCTCCCGATGACTGGGCTGTATCTCTTTTGGCTGACCCCGATCTTTTTTGCGAAAACCGGTTCCACCTTTCGGGATCATCACCAACATATACCGATTCGGACTCGCGAAAAGTAAAGTCCGGTTCGGGATCTCTGCTGCCATTTAAAGCCCACTGTTGCCGCTACGCACTTGTCAACCTTGATTGAACGCACGACGGTATCGACCGAAACGTCTTCAGGGAGTGTCGTATGATTTCTGTTCGCGTTGCATCGACCGCCGCGGCGATTGCTCTGACCGCAGCCTTGGCAGGGCCATCGCAGGCCGAGGACAACGCCGAGGATCTCGCCAAGAAGCTCTCCAATCCGATCGCCTCGCTGATCAGCGTGCCATTCCAGTTCAACTGGGACCAGGGCTATGGTCCCAACGACGGCGACAAGGGCTATGTCAACATCCAACCGGTCATCCCGTTCTCGCTCAACGACAACTGGAACCTCATCTCGCGCACCATCCTGCCCATCGCCTACCAGAACGATATTGCCGGGCCCTCCGGCAATCAGTTCGGCCTTGGCGACATCACCCAGAGCCTGTTCTTCTCGCCCAAGAAACCGACCGCAAACGGCATCATCTGGGGCGTCGGACCGGCCTTTCTCATTCCGACGGCGACCGACGACCTGCTCGGCAGCGAAAAATGGGGAGCGGGTCCGACCGCCGTTGTGCTGAAGCAAATCGGCCCTTGGACGGTCGGCATGCTGGCCAACCACATCTGGTCGTTCGCCGGCGACGGCGCCGACGTCAATTCCACCTTCCTGCAGCCTTTCGTCTCGTACACGACGAAGGACGCCTGGACCTTCTCGCTGAACACCGAGAGCACCTACAATTGGGAAGCGCGCCAGTGGTCGGTTCCGATCAACTTCCAGGTCGCGAAACTTATACGCATCGACAAGCAACCTATCAGCCTATTCGCAGGCGTGCGATATTGGGCGGAAAGCCCTGACAGCGGACCGGACGGTTTCGGCGTGCGCACGGGAATTACGCTGCTGTTTCCGAAGTAGGGCGGCCGTGCAAGCGGACGTTGCAGCGTCTGCCGTTGATCGTTCGCTTCTGGCGCTACTTGCTCGTTCCGATCGACGAGACGAATGCAAGGTTTGACCTTAAGCGGTCCCTGCCGTGGTGGAATTCGATGTCGTCTCTCTTGGCGGAGCGGACTTGCCTGACGGCGTGACCACAGCAGCGTTCGGTTCGGCTTTCCACAGGACGCTTGGCGTTGACGATAGGGAGGATGCCTCCGTCATTGACGTGGTGCAACAAGGGCATACTGCGACATGCCGATGCGCCTTGCTGTATATCGGGACCAGAGCCGGCCTTTCATCCTTCCGGGCCAGGCAGCCCGTCAGAGGCGCGGTGACCCGAACCTGCCAGAGACTGCCGCCTCGCGAACCGCAGGACCACGCCCAACGATGCAGCGATCGGTATCGCCAACAACAATCCGATGAAGCCGAACAGCCATCCAAAGGCGAACAACGCAAACATCATCCAGACTGGGTTGAGTTTGACGCGACGACCGATGATGCGCGGCGACAGCACATAGTCGGCAAGCATTTCTCCAACGATGAAGATGCCCCCCACAACAGCGACGGGTGCCCAATTCGGCCAGAACTGGGCCATGGCAACGCACACCGACACCAAGATACCGGTGGCGGCCCCGAGGTAGGGTATGAAACTGATGAGGCCTGCCGCGATGCCGATCAAAATGGCATGGTTGAGCCCAGTCACCTTCAGGGCTGTCGCATAAAGCGCGGCGAGAACGAGACAGATGACGATCTGCCCACGCACGAAGCCGGCGACCGTATCGTGGATCTCGCGCCCAAGCGCCCGAATATCGTCGCGGTGCGCCGGGGGAAGCCAGCCATCGACCGTCGCAATCATTCGTTGCCAGTCAATTGCGAGATAGATGGCGATGATCGGCGTGACGATGAGCAACGAGAGAAGGGAGAACAAGGCCCGTCCGCCCGACCATAGCGAGCGAAGGAAGTCATCGAGCCAGGCGCTGCCCATCGTCCTCGCGACATCGGCGGAGGATTGCTCGATATGAAGCTCGTCGCCCATGACACTGTGCAGCCAAGGCCCGCTTGCATCGGTCACCAGCGACTGGAGTCGTGTGACGTAGCGGGGAAATTCCTCAACAAAAAATCTGACCTCGCCGATGATGGCCGGGAGCATCACCAGGAGGAAGGCGAGAAAACCCGCAACCAGCGGCAGGAAGACGGCCATAGCTGCAAACGAACGACCAATCCCGAACCGCTCCAACCGGTCGACTGCCGGAACGAGCAGATAGGCGAGCAATGCACCGACGACGAACGGCAGCAGGATTTGGCGCAACAGCACCAACGCAACCAAAGCGACCACAGAGACCACAATCCAGAACGTGGCTGGTTGCGCAATTCTCATCGAGTTTCTCCGCTCGTTCGGTTGCGAGCTCAACTGCCGGCTTAGCTGCCTCCCAGCGCACTGATCCTCGAACCCAAGAGAGAGTTGCGATGGTACAGATCCTATTTCAATTTTCTATCAAGCTGGCGAACGCGATCTCACCATCGGTAACGTAATGATTGACCTTTCCGGTCTGCAAACGTGAACCACATTGGTGCAACGCGATATCCCCGATCACTCGCTTTGCTCTCAACTCACCCACTATGTGGTCGCGCTCGGCATTCGTATCCGAATCGGTAGCATGTGTAACTTGGAACGTCAGCCAGGTCAGAGAAAATCCGGTATCTCTGGTGCCCGCCCCAACCCATAGTACACGCTCGTCGGCCGACGGTTTGTCCGTATTGAACCAGAAGCTCGCTGCGCTCATATCCTCCCCGGAATGGTCGAGGCTGAGAGCCCAAAAACGGATGTGATGGCGCTTGCGCGGGCTGTTATCGATGGGCTGCTGGAACCCAATGTCCTGCCGTCGCCCAAAGAGATACAGAGTGCTGAAAGGCGCGGTGGGATAGGCAGAGTTCAGCAGAAACGCTCGTATCATCCGCCACGAACTTGCCATCCCCAAACGGTCGGCCGTGGACCAACCCGCTGTTGCAAAGGCTTCGCAGAGTTGTTGAAGAGTGCCGATGAGGACGAGATTTACAGGATCACCGGGCAGACCATCTCCGGTGATCGTGTACCTAGGGATGAGTTTGCGATGAAGAACCTTCAGGCCCATTCGGACCACGTTTGGCAAAATAACATAGGCGGCCAAGCCGTACGTAAGACTCACTGCCAGGAGCCATGGAAGTCTGTGGTCCGCAGTATCGAAAACGACGAAGACTATCAGCCAAACGCTGACTACGCCCAGAAAGAAAACCAGGATCCTCTGGCAAAGGCGCGTCAGCAATCTCAAAATACTCTCTCCCGTCTAGCGCCGGATGAGCTCGCCATCGTGGCGTCGTTCCTCGTCATGGACCAATTTTCGCTAGGCCGGTAAGGTGGCGCACCAGACGTCGCCCAACGTCCAGCCGAACCAGCCTACTATCCGTTACGTTTTGAGGCGATCGATCTTCCCGCTGAAGACCCAGTAGACTCCGATCGTGTAGGCGACGATCACCGGCAGGACGACGATCCCTCCATAGGAAAAGAACTGCAGGGACGCTTCGGGAGCTGCGGCATCAGCGATGGTGAGCGAATAGGGGATCATAAACGGCCACATCATAAATCCAAGAGTCAGATAAGCGGCGACAAAGAATGTAACCGCCAATGCGAACGGAAGAATGTCGATGCGTGCCCGTCTGCTCAACGCAACACCAGCAATCGCGCCTACACAAATCAGCGGGAAGATGAGCGTCCAGCGTTCTAGGCGCATTCTGCCCAGGGCCAGGCCAGAGCTAATATCAACCGTTACTGAAACCAGGAAACACAGGGCCAGAACGGCCAGGGTGGCAACAGCAAGCCGTGCAAGGCGCAAATAGGCCCAGTCGCGAAGGGCGCCGTCGTTCTTTACGATCAGCCAACCTGCACCGAGCAGCATGTAGCCCAGCACTAACCCGATACCTGTTAAGATGGGAAACGGATGCAACCAGCTAAAGGATCCACCCGCGTACTGGTAGTTCGCAACCGGAATGCCGCGCATAAGTCCCCCAATGGCTGCGCCTTGAGCGAAGGCGACGAGCAGGGAACCTACGAAGAAGCCGGCATCCCAAAGTGGGCGCATTCGCCCACTTCGATAGCGAAACTCGAACGCAATTCCGCGAAATATCAGCCCAATCGGCATCAACAGAACGGGGATGTAAAAAGCTCCTAGAAAGACGGCATAAACCGCTGGAAACGCCGCGAAGAGACTTGCGCCGATCACGACTAGCCAAGTCTCGTTGCCATCCCAAAATGGTGCCAAGCTCGACATCATCCGGCTGCGCATTTCCTCGTCCCGGGTAGTACCAAACAGGATACCGACGCCCAGATCGAAGCCATCGAGGATGACATAGACGAGGATCGAGGTGGCGATAACTGCTGCCCAAAACAGGGCCAAGTCGCTCGCTCCTGTCATCTCACGCGCTCCCTCTGGCCGCCGGTAGCGCTCTCGGCATCGTCAGCGAATGCCAATGGGCGGCTCGGCGTGGCGTTCGGGATGACGTCTGCCGCATTGGCGGGGCCATCGCGCAGCAGCTTGTAAATGTAGTAGGTGCCGAAGCTTACAAAAACGCTGTAGGCCAGCACGTAGATGATCAGCGAGACGACCAAGTCGCTGGTCTGCAGCGACGGCGTCACAGCGTCTTTGGTGCGCAGAACTCCATAGACAACCCAAGGTTGGCGACCGACTTCGGCTGTGTACCAGCCAGTCAGGATTGCGATGAACCCAGTCGGAAAGGACAGGAACGTAGCCCACAGGAACCATCGGGACGATTCCAGCCTGCCGGTGAATCGCAGCAAGTTGCCGAACCACGACACCGCCAGCATGATCAATCCCATGCCGACCATGATGCGGAAGCCGAAAAAGGGGATCAGCACCGGGGGGCGATCTTCGACGGGAAAGGCATCCAACCCGGTCTCGCGGGCGGTCCAGTTGCCCGAGGCGATGAAGCTGCCGAGCTTGGGGATCTCGAGGGCAAAAAGATTGCGCCTACTAGCCGAATCCGGCCAGGCGATCAGCACCTCGGAAGCTGGTTGTTGCGTCTGCCAGCGCGCCTCTATTGCGGCAAACTTCGCAGGCTGATGCTTGAGGACATAAAGGCCGGTTAGGTGGCCGAAGAATAACTGGATCGGAATAAGCACAGCTGCCAACCCAAGTCCCCAGTGCAGCATGACTCGGGCTTCGGCATTGTGGATGCGCCGCAGCACGTACCAAGCGCCCGTCGCGGAGATGCACATCGCACTCGTCAGGAACGCCGCCAGTAGCATATGAGGCCAGCGCACCATCATCACGGATCCGAGCACGATCTCTCGCCAATCCGCAGGAACAATCCGCCCGTCGACGATCTCGTGGCCGACCGGGACTTGCATCCACGAATTGTTGGCCAGAATCCAAAACGACGAAAACATGGTGCCGAGGGAAACCATGCAGCAGGCAAAGAAGTAGAACCCTGGGCGCACCCGGTCTCGGCCGAGCAGCAAGACGCCGAAGAAGCTCGCTTCCAGCATAAATGCCGTAAAGGATTCGTAGCCGAGCAGCGGACCCTGGATCGAGCCGGTCTTCTCGGCCAGCACGCCCCAGTTGGTGCCGAACTGGAACGCCATGACAACCCCGGTAACCACTCCCATGCCGAAGGACACTGCGAATATCCTGAGCCAGAAGTCGAATATCCGCCGATAGACTGGATTGCCTGTCGCCAGCCTCATCCCCTCGATAGTGGCCAGCCAAGCTCCTAGCCCGATTGTGAAGGCCGGGAAGATGATGTGGAAGCTGATGACAAACGCGAACTGGATACGCGACAGGATTACCGGGTCGAGTTCCATGCATAGCATCCGATCTTCGTCCTAATCATCCCCGGGCGCCCTCGCTTGGGTGCCGGGGTCCGCGGGCCTCATTGGGCCGTCACGGCGCCGTCGAGCCCGAGGACGACCACCTTGGCGGTAGTGATCTTCGTCGGCCACATCGGCGAGGTGAAGCCGGCGGCCACCGCGACCTTCTGCTTACCGTCGGCGGTGTAGGTGATGACGCCGCCGCCGATCCCACCGCCGATATGCTCATTCCAGAGTTTCTCGCCGTTCGCTGCATTGAGCGCGTAGAAATTGCCGTCGACGTCACCGAAGAAAACGACGCCGCCCGCCGTCGGGGTCATGCCGCTGAGGACCGGGTAGTTCAGCTTGGCCCGCCAAGCCCACTGGCCAGTATCGGCGTCGATCGCGTAGACCCAGCCATGCCACTCTTTGTCGCCCTCAAGGGGGTGGCCGAAATCGTTGAACGGATTCAGCGCCGACATCCCCGACCAGGGGACCCCCATCGGCGCCGTCTCGAGCTTGTGCGTGTCCTCGAGCGTTACGGCATAGCACCAGTCGACCTCGCCAACCAGGATGAGATTGGTCGACGGATCGAAGGCCGGGCTGTTCCATTCCGCGCCGCCCACCGAGCCGGGGCAGAACCGCACCGGCTTGCCCACGACGAAGGGAGCCTCGGCGTTCGCGATCTGCGTCGCCGGGACCTTGTAGAGTCGCTTACCGGTGGCGCGGTCGATGCCGTAGACGTGCCCGTCCTTCGGTGCGACCACCACCATATCCTTGCCGCCCTGGCTCCTGACAAGGATCGGCGGGTTCGACACATCCCAGTCGTGCCAGTCATCGGGGCTGATGTCGTAGTGGTCGCGGTAGTCGCCGGTCTTGGCGTCGAGGACGACGACCGAGCCGGAATAGAG
Source organism: Mesorhizobium sp. LjNodule214 (assembly GCF_964252735.1). NCBI lineage: Bacteria > Pseudomonadati > Pseudomonadota > Alphaproteobacteria > Hyphomicrobiales > Phyllobacteriaceae > Mesorhizobium > Mesorhizobium sp. LjNodule214. Next base: position 236,310 of record NZ_CAXUPE020000002.1, on the reverse strand, counting down.
GTTCGCTGCCTCTCCGGCGACGCCCTCGCGCACCCCGACCGCGAAGTCCGGCGCGGGGTTGCCGCCGGGCACATAGAGCGCCCCGGTCGCCGGGTCGAGCGTGGTCGACGTCCAGGTGGCGCCGCCGCTGATCGGAATGCCGGGCTTGGTATTCCAGGTCGCATCGGTGAGCGGCGACTTCCCGAGAGGGCCGCGGAACCGGGTCGCCTTCGGCATAGGGCACGAGGTAGAATTCCCAGGCGATCTTTCCAGTCTTGGCGTCGAGCCCGTACATGCGGCCCTTCACGCCTTTGTAGTCGCCGCCGGCTTGGCCGACGTACACCATGCCGTCCCAGGCGATCGGGGCGGCAGGCACCGTCTCGCCGATGCTCGGATCGGCGATCGTCGTCTGCCACAGCCGCTTGCCCGTCTTGAAGTCATAGGCCAGCACCTGTCCGTCCTGGGTACCGCGAAACAGCATGCCGTCCCAGTACGATGCGGCCAGCAACTGCCGCTGTCGTGAAACGGTGACCACTTTGAGGCTCTTCTATAGCTGGACTTGCGCGCATTTGTGGCTCCCCCGATGACACTGTCTGGCTAACCTGTTAGTAGTTCCCGGCTTTCGGATGCAAAGGGATGCTCAGAATGGTGCGCGATCTGAAGGTTCGATCGCGTCGCCGCGTCCAAAGTACGGTCTTAGTTTTTTTCGTTTTTCTGTTTGCGATCTTTCTGAGCGAGACAGTTGCGCTGGGGGAGATCGTCAACCGGTCGCCGCGCGTGCTCATCCTCCATCCCTACGACGAGAGGCTTCCCGCGACGGTCATTGTCGGAGAGACAGCAAGAAATCGATTGCTGGAAGCGACAGCAGGCAAGATCGATCTGTTCTCGGAATTTCTCGATCTGTCCAGATTCCCCGAGAAGTCCCACATCGACCGCATGGCGCGATATCTCGCCGAGAAGTACGCGGATCACCGCCCGGATGTGATCATCGCTGTCGGCGAGGCAGCGACCAGCTTCATTGTCAACCATCGCGACAGGATCGCCCCCGAGGCGAAGATAATCTTTTGCTGTTACGACAGCGCTTCGAAAATGAACTTACCCAGCGATGTGGTCGGGGTTTTCAGCGAATTAGACATCACGAAAATACTCGAAATGGCTCGAGGCCTCCAGCCGAACGCAAGGCATCTTTTCATCATCGGGGGATCGTCGACCTTCGACCGTTCATGGCTCGCATCGGCCCGTGCTGATCTTGCCGTTCCCGCCAAGGACTATGAAACGACCTATCTGGATGATTTGACGATCGATGAATTCGTCGAACGCGCCGCACATTTCCCGGCAGACAGCATTGTTCTGTTCCTGACCGTTGCAATGGATCGCACTGGCCGTAACTTCATTCCGCGGCAAGCACTCGAACAGATCGCGGCCACGGCCAGCGCGCCAATTTACGGCCCTTATGACACTTACATCGGCCACGGCGTTGTCGGTGGCAACGCTGTCACCTTTGAATCGATAGGGCGTACCGTGGCCGGCATCGCGGTCGATGCCCTTGCCGGAAAGCCGATCGCAAATATCGACGTGCCACAGACCTATTTCGTCGACGCAAGACAACTGAAGCGCTGGGGGTTGTCCGAGAACGCCCTTCCGCCCGGAACCGTCCTGAGTTTTAAGGAAAAGACCCTATGGGAAGAACATTGGCAGGCGATCCTCGGCGTGCTCGCCGTCGTCGCGCTGCAGGGCATCGTCATCACCGGGTTGTTGATCGAGCGTCGGCGCCGCTTTGCCGCGCAAGGGGAATCTGGCCTGCGTCTCCTCGAACTGGTGCATATGAATCAATCCGCGACCGCAGGCGCGTTTTCGGCATCGATCGCACATGAGCTGAACCAGCCTCTGGGCGCCATCCGCAGCAACGCAGAAGCCGCGGAAGCCATACTCCAGAGGAAGACACCGGATTTGCAACTCATTCAGCAGATTCTCGTCGATATCCGCGAAGACAATCAGCGCGCCGGCGATATCATTGCCAAGCTGCGAGCATTGCTGAAGAAGCGAAGCGAGATCGACTGGCAGGAGTTCGACCTGAACGACGTCGTCAGCAGCGCGATCACCATCCTGCACGCTGAAGCCGAAAAAAGGAGCGTCGTCGTCAGTGCCGGTAAAGCGGTACAGAGATTGCTCATCAGGGCCGACAAAGTGCATATGCAGCAGGTCATTCTCAATCTCGCCATCAATGCGATGGACGCCATGCTCGACGCGGCGGCGCCGGAGCGCAAGCTGATGTTTCAGACGATGTTGACAGAGGAATCGGAGGTCCAGGTTTCGGTTTCCGATACCGGGGGCGGCATCCCTAACGATCAGCTCGGCACTGTTTTCGACCCTTTCTACACAACCAAGCCGGCCGGCACCGGACTGGGCTTGTCCATCGCTCGCGCCATAGTCGAGACCTATGGCGGCAAGATATGGGCCGACAATCGTCCGGAAGGCGGCGCTGTATTTCGCTTCGTTTTGCCGCTTGCCAATCGCGTATGAACCCATGCAACCGATCGTTCACATCGTCGATGACGACAAGTCGTTTCGCACAGCGGTCGGACGGGTAATGGAGGCCTCGGGCTTCCGAGTCGCCTCTTGTGGGTCGGGCGACGAAAATTCTGACACGTCTACCAAGCTCCAAACCCGGCTGCATTCAGTCCATGCGCAGGCAAAAGGGTGGCGCTTCCCCTTAGGACAATATGCGCGGTCCTGTCTTGGACCTAGGATAGGGTCGATTGGAGTGCGCATGTCTGCGCTGGCTGAGGAAGTCACAAATTGGAACGTGCCCCACGCACCGTGGCTGTCGTGGAAGACGATCCCAGCATGCGCAGGAGCGTCGAGCGATTACTGAACGCACATGGTTTCGTGACGGAGGGATATGCGTCGGCCGAAGCCTTTCTCCACCGTGACACCAAGAGCCGGATCGGCTGCCTGGTGCTCGATATCCATCTTCGCGGCATGTCAGGCATCGAACTACGGCACCAATTGAAAAGCGCCGGTTCCAAGCTCCCGGTTGTCTTCATCACTGCGGTTGATGACAAGGCACTCGAACTGCAGGGCGCCCAGGCAGATTGCGTCGCCTATCTGCACAAGCCATTCCCGGCCGTCTTGTTGATCGACGCTGTCAACAAGGCACTGGGAGCGGCGTCAACCGATTGAACGGCTGAAGGCGTTCTTGATGTCCTTTGAGGCAATTCGGCTTGGATGTCCTCAGTTGGCACGACCTGCTCGTTCGGCACACAAGGTCACTTCCAACAGCGACCACCGTCAAAGGACGCGTCCAACACCACGGTAATGGGGGGGTCAGGCCATATCATTTGGATGCTTAACACGGGTTTAGGCTCGTCAAGCAATAGCCAAACCCCTGATCTCGTAGCAACTATGTCGTAGTAGCTGCCGCCCACATCGTAAGGAGAGTAACGCAAGGCATTAGCGTCACCTTCGACAGTGATGGCGACGGGCATCCTGCCTTCCCAACTACACCGGAACTGCATTGCTGCTTCCGCACCCGAAGGCACGAGGAGTACCCCCAATGCAAACAATCCAGTGAGTGCCGGTCTCATCTTCAAACGCCCTCCCAACGGTTGCCGGAAGCTTACATCATCTGCGACGATCAAGGGGGGAGAACTTGGCAATTGGTTACTTGATTGGGAAGTCGAGATGAGCCGCATCTAGCGGCTCTCGCGGGGTTGATCATTTGCTGCCAATCGTCGCGCGACCACAGCACCACGGAAATCCGGGAGGTCTTCCGTGGTTCATGCAGTGTACGAAAGCCCCGTTCTTCGAGCTTGGTTACACCTGCCCGGTCATTTTCATCACTGCCGTCGATGATGACGCGCGAAAACCGCAGGCGACCCAACTGGGGTGGGTGCAGGCGGCGCCAATGTCGACTGGGATATCACAGCCGCACTTGGTTACCGCATCAACGACCGCTTTTCGGCTGTTGCCAGCTATCGTGCGCTCGGCGTCAACCACAACAATGACGGCTTCATCTTTGATGTCGTCCAGGAAGGCCGATCATGGGACTGCTAATCCGTCTCTGAGATTCGGATCCGGTAGGCAGGGGGCAGGCCGAGCAAACGGGCGAACCGGCCGATTGCCGGTACCAGCGAGCTGCGCAGTTCTTTTGTCCGGGTGGGCGCGGTGCGAAAAAGCGGCGGGTCTATGGGTAAAGCCGGGGTTGACCGGTCGCGTCAAGCAGCTACGCGGCAAAGAGAAGCTGCGCCACGCATCACTGCTGGATTTCCGGGATGAGATTTGAGGTTTTGCCCAGGCCTAGCGGGCACCGGCTGTCAGTTCTTCAATTTCAATCCACTCGTTCTTTTTCGCATGCCACCGAGAGAAACCGAAAGTGCCCAACTCGTAGGATTTTCAGCGCCTCTGTGCGGAGCTCATCGAGATTGGAGTAGAGGCTCCTTGGGTCGTGGCGGCTGTCAGTGCTCGTCTAGCAGTCTAGGGCAAAAGAACCTAAATGCGGATTTATAGCATCGTTCTCCCTGGGGAGGGCGCGTCGGTTGGCATTGGGATGGCCGGCACGACCTGACGATCGGACGCGCTTCAAGCACTGGAGCGATTGTTAGGCCGATGGCCCACGCGGGCACCGAACCACTTGGCTAGAAATATTCGCACGATGCAGGGTACCCTCTGATCGTTAACGCGGCGATCCGATCAGAACCGAAATCTGGCGCCGATGATTGGTCCCTGCATCGCTACGTCATACACAAATCCGTCGTTGTTGTAGTCTACGGCAAGGTAGCGATAGCCGGCTTCCAGCGTGACCGTATCGCTGTAGCGATATTGAAGTGTGCCCTGCACCTGCCAGTCAATGTCGGCGCCAACACCGAAGCCACCGACATCCGCCTCGCCATGGAGCCCGAATCCGTTGCCGAGAGCAACATCGCCGGACGCACCAATCAGCGGGTCGACCCAAGTCTTGCTGCCGCTGGCCTGCCCCAGAACGCCGCCGAGAGGGCCAGTAACGGTCAAATCCGTGTCGATATTCCAGAGCCGTCCGCCTGCCAGAACGTCCAAGGTCGCGGTGCCATTGTCGAGAACCTATAAGAGCCGCCGAAGGTCCACAGCACTATCTTCATGTTCGCTTATCGGGACCGCAGATTGCGGATTTGCGCTAAGTGTTTGATTTATCTGGTACGCCCAAGTGGAATCGAACCCCTGTTACCGCCGTGAAAGGGCGTTGGGCGGTACTGAAATTCGTGCAAAGCCATCCTATCACGCCGATCGCGGCAATCATCAGATCAGGCCCATAGCGAGACCAGATTCTGTAGATATGCTGTAGATCAGCCGTTTTCCGGAGATTTTTGGGATCGGCTAAGTCTTTGAAAATGTTGGCTCCCCGGGCCGGATTCGAACCAGCGACCAACCGGTTAACAGCCGGTTGCTCTACCACTGAGCTACCGGGGAACAGCGCTCTCATGTGAGTGGCGCAGCCTATAGCAAACCCGTTTCGCCTTTGCAAAGAAGCATTTCGTATTTTTTCCGGGCTTTTTTGCATGACGATTTCTGGCAATCGCCGGCGAGGGCCCTCATATGAGCGGTTCTGCTCACTGCCGTGGAGCGAAAAGGCGGTTGCGGCATTTACCGGCGGGTGTCTTTAATCACAGGAACTGGGTTCTGGCTTCGATATGACTGCAGCAGGCGAACACGCACCGGCGCGGAAGATCACGGTCTTTGGCCGTGAATTCACCATGCCGCGCTCGCGCGCGCTCAGAATCGTCATCGGCGTCGTCCTGATCCTGGGCGGCATCCTCGGCTTCCTGCCTATCCTGGGCTTCTGGATGATTCCGATCGGATTGCTGGTGCTTTCCTATGAATTTGCGCTGGTGCGCCGCCACCGGCGCCGGCTTGTCGTGTGGTGGGAGCGCCGGCGCCGGCCGGATTGACCTGGCCAGCGGACCTTTCCAGATCAGCAGAAGGCGTATCGAGCCCCGACGAGGAAAGCGTCGGGAATGACGTGCGAGCGCTTGACGACTTTCTGCCGCCAACATATTGAGTCCGCTCGGAACGCCGGGAGCAACGAGGCCTCGTGGCGGAGTGGTTACGCAGAGGACTGCAAATCCTTGCACCCCGGTTCGATTCCGGGCGAGGCCTCCAGTTGCCCGGGCTCCCTTTGGAGCAGGGGTTCCGGTCGAATGAGCCGCGGTCCTGGCGCGGCAAGCGCATTGGTTTTGGGCGCATTGGTTTGGGCGGATTGGTTGGAACATGAGCGCTGATTTCTCCGAACGACGCGTGAAGATGGTCGACGGCCAGATCCGCACCACGGACGTGACCAGCGCGCCGCTGCTCGATGCCATGCTTTCCGTGCCGCGCGAGGCCTTTGTCGGCGCGAACCAGCGCGATCTCGCCTATATCGACGAGGACATCCGCATTTCCGACGGCGCCAATGGCGGCGCGCGCTACCTGATGGAGCCTTCGCCGCTCGCCAAGCTGCTGCAGCTGGCCGAAATCGGCGCCGGCGAATCGGTGCTCGATGTCGGCTGCGGCACGGGCTATTCCTCGGCCCTGCTATCGCGGCTGGCGAGATCGGTTGTCGCTCTGGAGAGCGATCCGGCGCTGGCGGAAGCCGCCGGGTCGACGCTGTTGGCGCTGGGCTGCGACAATGTGGCCGTGGTCACCGCGCCGTTGGCGCAAGGTCATGCCGCCAAGGCACCTTACAACGTGATCTTCATCGGCGGCAGTGTCGAGGACGTACCGGTCTCGCTGTTCGACCAGCTTTCCGAGGGCGGGCGTCTTGTCGCAGTCGAGGGACAGGGCAATTCGGGCGTAGCCCGGCTTTTTTTCAAATCCGGGGGGGTTGTAACCGGAAGACGCGCATTTAATGCGGCAATTAAGCCACTACCCGGATTTGAACGTATTCATGCGTTTGAATTCTGAGCGGTTTTGCCTTGCAGCGAAGGCGATGTCATGATCGCTTGCATTTGAACAATCGTTGCTGATTTGCATAACCGGGTATTTTGGGGGCAGTCAGCGGGGGAACGATATAAAAGCGCGGCGCCAGTTAATCGGAAGAGAGCTGGTGTGGCGTAGTTCCCATGCAAAACGAATGAGGGATATCACGTGCCGTCCGTACGCAAGAGTGTTTTAGCCGCCATCCTCGTTTCCGCGACCGCGCTTTCGCCATTGAGCGCCTCCGCGGAAAGCATGACCGGCGCGCTTGCCAAGGCCTACCAGAACAATTCGCAGCTCAATTCCGCCCGTGCCGGCGTCCGCGTCACCGACGAGGGCGTGCCCATCGCCAAATCGGGCTGGCGCCCGACGATTAACGGTTCGGCGAGCATTGACTACTCCAGCAGCCATCTCAATGGCACCAACCAGAGTGTGCGGCTGACCACCGGCAATTTCGGCGTCCAGATCGACCAGATGCTGTTCGACGGCTTCCAGACCAAGAATAATGTCGCGGCCGCCGAAGCGCAGGTTCGGGCCTCGGTCGAGAGCCTGCGCAACAACGAAGAGAACACCCTGTTCAACGCGGCAAGCGCCTACATGGATGTGATCCGCGACCGCCAGGTGGCGGTGCTGACGGAGCAGAACCTGCAGTTCCTGACCGAGCAGGCGCGCGCTGCGCGCTCGCGCTTCGAGGTCGGCGAGGGCACGCGCACCGACGTCGCCCAGGCCGACGCCTCGCGTTCTACCGCCGTGGCGCAGCTGAGTGCGGCCCGCGCGCAGGCGCTGGCCAGTGCCGCGACCTACCGCCAGATCGTCGGCGACGAGCCGGGCAAGCTCAAGGCAGCCTCGCCGCTGGCGAGGCTTTTGCCGTCGAGCCTCGACGCGGCGATCACCATCGCGTCCGCCGAGCACCCGGCCATCCTTGCCACCCAGCATCTGGTCGATGCGGCGGGTTTTTCGGTGAAGTCGCAAGAGGGTGCGCTGCTGCCGCAGCTTTCGGCCAATGCCGGCGTTTCCAGCGCCTATCGCAACACCGTTCCCGGCGTCCTGAGCACGCAGGACGGCACGACCAATTCGGCCAGCATCGGCGCGACGCTGACCATCCCGATCTATTCGGGCGGCCGCACCTCGGCACTGGTTCGCCAATCGAAGGAATCGCTCAGCCAGGCACGCATCGAAGTCGATGTGAGCCGCGACCAGGTGCGTCAGGCCGTGACCTCGGCATGGACGCAGTATACCGCCGCGCAGCAAAGCGTCGCCGCCAACAGGCAGGTCATTGCTGCCGCGCAACTGGCGCTCAACGGCGTCATCGAAGAGCGCAATGTCGGCCAGCGTACCACGCTCGACGTGCTGAATGCGCAGAACGCCGTCATCAGCGCCAAGATCAACTTTGCCGCCTCCGAGCGCGACGTGGTGGTGGCGAGCTACGCCATCCTGTCGGCAGTGGGGCGACTGTCGGTCGATCGCCTGGCGCTGAACGTGGTGAAGTACAAGCCGGAAGAGCACTACAACGCCGTCAAGGACAAGTGGATCGGCCTGCGCACCCCGGACGGGCGCTGAGGCACATCACAGCCGGGATTTTGGGAGCGCCGCGTATCCATGGATACGCGGCGCTTTTTCTTTGTTGAGCCCCTTGCCCAGCCGGCGGTCTTTCCAGTTGGGCGCGCGAGCTAATCTGTTGAAATCCAACATCTCCCCAGAATGGGGATTCTCGAATGACGATCCGTCGGTTACCCTGTCGCCATGATTCGAATCCGGCTTTGCCGGAACGGAAATCGAGAACGGGTCACAAGGGCGGCGGATGTGACGATGGCAACGGCAAGCAGCGCTCAGCGCGAACCTTCCATGGAAGAAATACTGGCTTCCATCAGAAGGATCATCGAAGACAGCGACACCGGCCGCAAGCAGCCCGGTGATGCCGGCGAGCTGCGGCAGGATCTCCAGCCTGCGCCGGCGGCGCCGGATGTGGATGCGTTCCGCGCCGAGCTGCGCGCCGAAGCGGACACCAGGAAGCCGGTTTCGCTGGCGGAGGTGCAGGCGCAGCTGGCGGCCGAGCCGGTCATAGCCCGCATGGAAACGGCCCGCATGGAAACCAGGGTGCGCCCAGAGGCGACTCCACCGGTCACGCCGAAGGCGCCGACGACGCTTGCCGAAGTGAGCGCCAGCATCGCTGCCGAGCCGAGGTCGGCCGAGCCGGCTTCTGTCGCCGAGACCAGCGATGCCATCGTAGCCGACTGGCGGCGCGAAATCGCCGCCGTGGGCGAAACGGCGAAGGCTGCGGGCACCGCCAGAACGGACACGGTCGAGGCGCGGACGTTTGACGCCGTACCGGAGGTCGAGATCGCCGAGGACGAACTCGCAGATGAACCTTTTTTCGAACCTGCCGCTTCCAGCGGCGGCATGCCCCGCCAGTCCGATGCCGTTGCCGCCCGTCCGGCGATCCTTTCCGAACACGCGGGCCGTCAGGTCGCCGCCGCCTTCGGCGAGCTTTCCGATGCCTTTGCCAGCCGCAGCAAGAAGACCTTCGACGAGATGGCCGAGGACATGCTGCGGCCAATGCTGCAGGACTGGCTGGACAACAATTTGCCGACGCTGGTCGAGCGGCTGGTCCGCGAGGAAATCGAGCGCGTCGCGCGCGGCGCGCAATAGTCTGTCGGGTTGCTCGAAGTGACAGGCGCTGCCTTTGGGCGGCGTTTTGTCAGTTGGGTGCCCCCGCATTTCGTTGGGAGCAGGTGCCTGCTACCCATACTCGATGAGCCGCAAACGAGTTTACAGCTTCAGGTTGGGCGCAGAGGTGCCGATGCTGAGCGACGAAGAACATGCCGACGTCGTGCGTGATGCGCATGAAACGATAGATGCAGTCATGGCTTACCGCGCCAAAACCGGTGCATCCTTGGATGAGGCGCAAAAGGCGCTGCCTCATCCCTCTGCCGATCGATACCACAAGCTTACCGGTTTCAAATTGTGGACCGCCTATGACGTGTTCTATGTCCGCCGTTCCGACTATGGCCGCGATTGCCCGGACTGCGGCAAACCATACCGGACGCCAAAGGCAAAATTCTGCGCCGAATGCGGGCATGGACTTCCCGCAAAGTAACAGAACTCATTAGGCCAACTCAGGTGGAACAAACGCGCGGCGCTTGCGGTTGACTCGGCCCAGACCTTCCGATTTACACCGGACCCAGCAAATCCCGACAGCCCGGACCGCTTTCCATGCTTGAAAAAACCTACGACGCCAAAACCGTCGAGCCGAAGATCGCCAAAATCTGGGAAGAGGCCGACGCCTTCCGCGCCGGTGCGGGTGCGGAGGAGGGGGCGGAGGCCTTCACCATCGTCATCCCGCCGCCGAATGTCACCGGCTCGCTGCATATGGGCCACGCGCTCAACAACACGCTTCAAGACATATTGGTGCGCTTCGAGCGCATGCGCGGCAAGAACGTGCTGTGGCAGCCAGGCATGGACCATGCCGGCATCGCCACGCAGATGGTGGTCGAGCGCCAGCTGATGGAAAAGCAGATCCATCGCCGCGATCTTTCGCGCGAGGACTTCATCGAGAAGGTCTGGGAGTGGAAGGCCGAATCCGGTGGCGCGATCTTCAACCAGCTGAAGCGGCTCGGCGCCTCCGCCGACTGGTCGCGTGAGCGCTTCACCATGGACGAGGGCCTGTCCAAGGCCGTCCTCGAAGTGTTCGTGACGCTCTACAAGGAAGGGCTGATCTACAAGGACAAACGCCTTGTGAACTGGGATCCGAAGCTGCTCACCGCGATTTCCGACCTCGAGGTCGAGCAGCAGGAGGTCAACGGCAATCTCTGGCATTTCCGCTATCCCATCGAGGGCGTGGCCTTCGATCCGGAAAACCCGAAGACCTACATCACCGTGGCGACGACTCGTCCCGAGACGATGCTCGGCGACACGGCGGTGGCGGTGCATCCGGACGACGAGCGGTTCCGGCATCTGGTGGGAAAAAATGTCGTGCTGCCGATCGTCGGGAGAAAAATCCCGGTTGTGGCGGACGAATATTCCGATCCGGAAAAGGGCTCGGGCGCGGTCAAGATCACGCCGGCGCATGATTTCAACGATTTCGAGGTCGGCAAGCGCCACAAGCTGCCGGCGATCAACATCCTGACCGCCGAGGCGGCTGTGACGCTCAAGGACAATGAGGATTTCCTCGCCGGCCTCGAGGTGACGCCGGAGCGCCAGGCCCTCTGGGACGAGCTCGACGGCCTCGACCGTTTCGTCGCGCGCAAGAAGGTCGTCGAACTGATGGAGGCCGGCGGCTTCCTCGACAAGATCGAGCCGCATCGCCACACCGTGCCGCATGGCGACCGCGGCGGCGTGCCGATCGAGCCGTTCCTGACCGAGCAGTGGTATGCAAATGCCGGCGAGCTCGCCAAGCCGGCGATCGCTTCGGTGCGCGAGGGCCGCACCAACTTCGTGCCCAGGAACTGGGAGAAGACCTATTTCGACTGGATGGAGAACATCCAGCCCTGGTGCATTTCGCGCCAGCTGTGGTGGGGCCACCAGATACCGGCCTGGTACGGGCCGGACGGGCGCGTCTTCGTCGAGAAGACCGAGGAGGAAGCGCTCGCCGCGGCAATCGAGTATTATCTGGCGCTGGAAGGGCCCTGGAAGGCCTGGGTCGAGGACAAGCTCGAGAACTTCAAGCCGGGCGAGATCCTGACCCGCGACGAGGATGTGCTCGACACATGGTTTTCCTCGGCGCTGTGGCCGTTCTCGACGCTGGGCTGGCCGGATCAGACGCCAGAGCTCAAGACCTACTACCAGACCGACGTCCTGGTCACCGGCTTCGACATCATCTTCTTCTGGGTCGCCCGCATGATGATGATGGGCCTGCATTTCATGGACGAAGAGCCGTTCCACACCGTCTATGTCCATGCGCTGGTGCGCGACAAGAACGGGCAGAAGATGTCGAAGTCGAAAGGCAACGTCATCGACCCGCTCGATCTCATCGATGAGTATGGCGCCGATGCGCTGCGCTTCACCCTGACGGTGATGGCGGCGCAAGGCCGCGACGTGAAGCTCGACCCGGCCCGTATCGCCGGCTACCGCAACTTCGGCACCAAGCTGTGGAATGCGACGCGCTTTGCCGAGATGAACGAGGTCGCGCGCAATGACGATTTCTGGCTGAACGACGCCAAGCTGGCGGTCAACCGCTGGATCCTGACCGAGCTGACGCGCGCCGCACGCGAGATCACCGACGGTATCACCTCATACCGCTTCAACGATGCGGCGGGTGCTGCCTATCGTTTCGTCTGGAACCTGTTCTGCGACTGGTACCTGGAGTTACTGAAGCCGGTGTTCATGGGCACGGACGAGGCCGCCAAGGCCGAGAGCCGGGCCTGCGTCGCCTTCGTGCTCGACGAGATCTACAAGCTCCTGCATCCGATGATGCCGTTCATGACCGAGGAACTGTGGGCCGAGACCGCAGGCGAAGGCAAGGAGCGCGCCTCGCTGCTTTGCCACGCCGCCTGGCCGTCGCCGGACTTCGAGGACGCGGCCGCCGCCGCCGACATCAACTGGCTGGTCGATCTCGTCTCCGGCATCCGCTCCGTGCGGTCGGAAATGAATGTGCCGCCGGCGGCGATCGCGCCCCTGGTGGTGGTCGGCGCCAGCGAGGAAACGCACCAAAGGCTCGAACGCCATGCCTCCGCCATCCAGCGGCTGGCGCGGGTCGGCGACATTTCGCTGCAAGATGCCGCCCCCAAGGGCTCGGCGCAGATCGTGCTCAACGAGGCGACGATCTGCCTGCCGCTCGGCAGCCTGATCGACCTGACCGCCGAGGCGGCGCGGCTGCAGAAGGAACTGGCCAAGGTGACCGAGGAGATCGCCCGCCTGCACAAGAAGCTGTCCAACGACAGATTCGTTGCCAGTGCGCCGGCCGAGATCGTGGAAGCCGAGCGTGAAAAACTCGCGGAATATCGCGAGGCGCAGGAGAAGCTTTCGGTGGCTCTCGCTCGCGTCCGCGATGCCGGCTGAGCGGCAGATTCGTGCCGTGCTCGAACGGCCTTGGCCGGCCGTTCGCTGCCTTAAAAACAGACATTCCGCTACGTTAATATTGACGTAAACGGAATGTTTTAGCCCCATTGTTGCCATAATGTAACAATTGGGCCAAATGCCCGCAAAAATGCCTGTTTTTGGGTCTTTTCGGGCCAATCTTTCAAATTTTTTCGGCCGATTTGGGTCGGTGAGACCATTTTAGGCCCCTGCCGTAAGGTCCATCACTTTGTCGAAAATGCGTTTGGCAAGGGTGTACATGTACGCCCCGCGAATTCGTTGTTGCGCCGTTAACCCGAATTGGTTCTAGCTTGATGCACCGGTATTTTCGGGGAGGGAATTCATGAACTATTTGCGTCTCAAAGCACTGCTGGGGGCAGGGTGCTTTTCGATGGCTTTGATTGGGACGGTGGTGGTGCCGGCACATGCCGGCGGTATCGAGCGCGGTGGCTACGACATCGATCTTCTATTCGATCCGGCGCCGTTCGCCACGGAGGCCGAGGCCACCTTTGTGATGCCGCAACGCAAGCTCAAGAACGCGGTGGATACCGATCCGTTCAATGGCACCCTGACGGGTATGAGCACGGCCGATGACAGCGAGAGCTATTGGGTGCCACGCATCGGAGCCAAGGCAACCATCGGCTATGGCGTCGACTGTATGGTGGACTATTCCCAGCCGTGGGGGGCGCACACCGCACCCGGTCGGTGGAATGGCGCCCAGTCCAACATGGAAACCGATATCAAGAGCGACAACTACGCCGCGACCTGCTCCTACAAGATGGATGCTGGCAAGGGCCAGCTTCGCTTCATCGGCGGCGTCTTCTATCAGGAAGTCTATGGCTTCAAGGAAAGCCTTGTGTCGCCGCTGGTGCCCGATTTCGGCGGCACCGGTCGTGTCGATCTCAAGGGCACAGGCTGGGGCTGGCGCGCTGGCCTAGCTTACGAAATCCCAGAGATCGCGCTGCGCGCCAGCCTCGTCTACAACTCGCAGGTCAAGCTCGACAACCTCTCCGGTACGCTCGACCTGACGAATGTCGGCTCACTTGGCTTCCCGATCTATGGCAGCGCCTCGATGCCTGACTCGGTGGAAATGAAGCTCCAGTCCGGCATCGCACCTGGCTGGCTCGCCTTTGGGTCGATTAAGTGGGTGAACTGGAGCGTGTTGCAGAGCATTCCGATTTGTTCGCAGGCCTCCAAGGGTCTCGCGCCCTGCACGACGGTTTCCCCCTTTCCGGTTAGGATGACATCGCTTGATCTGATGTATCGCGACGGTTGGACGGTCACCACCGGCATCGGCCACAAGTTCAACGACCAGTGGAGCGGTGCAGCCCAGATTTCATGGGATCGTGGTACCTCACACGGCGTTGGCTCCCAGAGCGATACCTGGACTCTGGGTGGCGGTGTCGCCTATACGCCGAGCCCGAATGTCGAAATTCGCCTGGCCGGCGCGATCGGTGTGCTGACCAGCGGCCATTCCGGAACCTTGACCGACGAGAACGGCTATGTGGCCGGCACGGACGTCAGTTACGACTTTGGCAACGATCTGGTCACGGCCATTTCGGGCGGCGTCAAGATCAAGTTCTAAGTCTCTGGAAAGTCACATAAAAGGCCGGGCATCGCCCGGCCTTTTATGTTTGAAGTGGTGACGCTGGACAGTGCCGGCAAGCGCCTGCGTTGCTTATAAGTCGCAGCATCGCCACCTCCTACGATTGTGACGTTTTAGCAACAGTTTATGAACAACCCCCGCGCTACAGTTCCGGTCGGAGGAATTGCCTATTTCCCGCCATAAACCCGGCGCACCTCGAATATGTCTCGGGACACGCGCCAAAAGGCTCGGCGATGGGGCAGGCCGCGCCGCCCGCGGCAAGGACGAGTATGGACGCCAAAGTAATCTCCAAGGCCAAGCTTCCCAGTCGCTACGTGACCGTCGGTCCGGCGCGTGCGCCGCACCGTTCCTACCTCTATGCGATGGGGCTGTCGGCGGCCGAGATCGCGCAGCCTCTGGTCGGTGTCGCCAGCTGCTGGAACGAGGCGGCGCCGTGCAACATTTCATTGATGCGCCAGGCGCAGGTGGTCAAGAAGGGCGTCGCGGCCGCCAGCGGCACGCCGCGCGAATTCTGCACCATCACCGTCACCGACGGCATCGCCATGGGCCACCAGGGCATGAAGTCGTCGCTGGTGTCGCGCGAGGTCATCGCCGATTCCGTCGAACTCACCATGCGCGGCCATTGCTATGACGCGCTGGTCGGCCTCGCCGGCTGCGACAAGTCGCTGCCCGGCATGATGATGGCCATGGTGCGGCTCAACGTGCCGTCGATCTTCATCTATGGCGGCTCGATCCTGCCCGGCAGCTATCGCGGCCGGCAGATCACGGTACAGGACGTGTTCGAGGCCGTCGGCCAGCATTCGGTCGGCACGATCAGTGACTCAGAACTGCTCGAGATCGAACAGGCCGCCTGTCCTTCGGCCGGTTCCTGCGGCGCCCAGTTCACCGCCAACACCATGGCCACGGTTGCCGAGGCAATCGGGCTGGCGCTGCCCTATTCCTGCGGCGCGCCGGCGCCCTATGAGATGCGCGACCGCTTCAATTTCGCCTCCGGCGAAAAGATCATGGAACTGATCGCCAAAAACATCCGGCCGCGCGACATCGTCACGCTGAAGGCGCTGGAGAATGCGGCGACCGTGGTTTCGGCCACTGGTGGTTCGACCAATGCGGCGCTGCACCTGCCGGCGATCGCGCATGAGGCCGGGATCAAGTTCGACCTGTTCGACGTCGCCGCGATCTTCGAGAAGACGCCTTATATCGCCGACCTCAAGCCGGGCGGCAAATATGTCGCCAAGGACATGTTCGAGGCTGGCGGCATTCCGCTCTTGATGAAGACGCTGCTCGACCATGGTTATCTGCATGGCGATTGCCTGACGGTGACTGGCCGCACTTTGGCCGAAAATATGCAGCATGTTTCCTGGAATGACAGTCAGGATGTGGTCCGTCCCGCCAACCGGCCAATCACCCAGACGGGCGGTGTGGTGGGCTTGAAGGGCAACCTTGCCCCCGAAGGCGCGATCGTGAAGGTCGCGGGCATGTCGGAACTGAAATTCTCCGGTCCGGCGCGTTGCTTCGATTCGGAAGAGGAGTGCTTCGAAGCGGTTACGCAGCGCAACTACAAGGAAGGCGAGGTTCTCGTCATCCGCTACGAGGGTCCGCGCGGTGGTCCCGGCATGCGCGAGATGCTATCGACGACGGCGGCTCTCTACGGCCAGGGCATGGGCGGCAAGGTGGCGCTGATCACCGACGGACGCTTCTCCGGCGCGACACGCGGTTTCTGCATCGGCCATGTCGGGCCGGAAGCAGCCGTGGGCGGCCCGATCGGGCTGCTGAAAGACGGCGACGTGATCTCGATCGATGCGGTCAACGGCACGATCGAGGTCGATCTGTCCGATGCGGAACTGGAGACGAGGGCGAAGAGTTGGAAGGCGCGCACGACCGACTATCAGTCGGGCGCGATCTGGAAATATGCGCAGACGGTTGGGTCGGCTCGCGACGGCGCGGTCACCCATCCCGGCGGTGCGAAAGAAACACATTGCTATGCGGATATCTGAGGTGTTGAGGTCGTCTGTCTTTTCGGCACTGGTCGCTGTAGCGACCTTGGGCGCCGTGGGCCAGGCCATGGCCTTCGACGACAAGGTGTTCGACGACAAGACCGGCGTGAAGCCGCAGTCCAGCCCGTGGGCGGTTTTCCAGTTCGGCTTCTCCGCCTACAAGAGCGGCCACAAGGAACAGGCGGTCGAGGCTTACAAATATGCCGCCGAGAACGGCCAGATCGGCGCCACCTGGAAGCTCGCACGCATGTATGCCGAGGGCGACGGCGTGACCCGTGACGACTATGCGGCGTTCAAGTTCTTCTCAGAGATCGTCGACCAGGATGTCGAGCCGGGGTCGCCGGAGGAAAGCTACGTGTCGGATGCGCTGGTGGCGCTCGGCGACTATCTGCGGAAAGGCATTCCCGGCAGCCCGGTCGAGGAAAACGAAGTGGCGGCGCAGGAATATTACATGCGTGCGGCCGCCAACTACCGCAATCCGAATGCCCAGTTCGAGATGGGCCAGATGTTCCTGAAAGGCGAGGGCGGCGTCAAGGCGAGCGTCCGACAGGCTGGGCGCTGGTTCCAGCTCGCCGCCGAAAAGGGCCATGCCGGCGCCCAAGCGACGCTCGGCAACCTCCTGTTCCAGAGCGGCAAGATCGTGCGCGGGCTGGCGATGATGACGGCGGCGCTTGAACGCGCGGCACCGGCCGACCAGCCGTGGATCCGCAACATGCAGGAAGAGGCGTTTGCCGCCGCCGGCGAAGCCGACCGCCGTACGGCCATCTCGCTGGCCGACGACATCCTCACCAAGGGCGGCGGCGACCAGTAAGGCGCCAACGACCGAACTGCCGAGATTCACGACGATCGCACGTTGACCGAAAGGTAAGCGATCCTTCGCGCCCCCCTCTGTCCTGCCGGACATCTCCCCAATAAGGGGGGAGATCGGCTCTCAGGCAAATCAGTTTTCGGTCGACTCCGTCGGCACCAGGCTTGGCACCGGTGTCGAGATCGACGTGGGGTGCAGCCGCGGCGGTGTGTTTGCCGGGCAATCGTCGTGGATCTTGGTCCACGAGGTGTTGTTGAGCACCATCTCGCAGCGGGCGAGGTGGCTCTCATCACCCAGTGTCAGGCAGGCGACCTGACCAACCTGGAATGATTTGCCGTTGGCGAGGCATTCCTGCGCGGCGAGAACCGGCGTGGCGCCTGCCATCGCAAGCGTGGCACTTGCCATCGCGAGCCCGCAGACAATCGGGCAGAGAACGGATCGGATAGTCATGGGAACCCCGGCCACCATGATGATTTCGCATCAAACGCGCGATTTGTGGCGATAAGAGGTCCGCTTGGCTCGTGCCGGCCCGCCCTGGCCGGGCCGCTCAGGCCGGCTGCAGCGCCAGGTCGATCGCTACCGGCACATGGTCGGACGGCTTTTCCCAGGCGCGCACATGCTTTTCGATCGAGGCCGAGGAAAAGCGATTGGCGGCTTCGGGCGACAGCAGCAGATGGTCGATGCGGATGCCGTTGTTCTTCTGCCAGGCCCCGGCCTGATAGTCCCAGAAGGTGTAGGCGTCTGCCGTGTCGGTGACGGTGCGCACCGCTTCGGTGAAGCCGAGATTCTTCAGCCGGCGGAAAGCCTGCCGGGTCTGCGGCTGGAACAGTGCGTCGCGCAGCCAGTTTTCCGGGAATTTCGCGTCGATCGGCTCGGGGATGACGTTGTAGTCGCCGGCCAGCACCAGCGCCTCTTCCAGCAATAGCCGTTGCTCGGCCCAGCGTTCCAGCCGCGCCATCCAGGACAGCTTGTAGGGAAACTTCTTCTCGTCATCGATCGGATTGCCGTTCGGCAGATAGAGCGAGGCAACGCGCAAAGCGCCCTTGTCGGTCGAGAACACGCCTTCGATGAAACGCGCCTGCTCGTCGGCGTCGTCGCCCGGCAGGCCGCGATTGACCTCGTCGAAGCGCAGCTTCGACAGGATGGCGACGCCATTGAAACCCTTCTGGCCATGGGTCTCGACATTGTAGCCCAGCGCCTCGATCTCGGCGCGCGGGAACTGCTCGTCGACGGTCTTGATCTCCTGCAGGCAGACGATGTCGGGCGCGCTTTCCGTGAGCCAATGGGTGAGGTTGCCGATACGGGCGCGAACGCCGTTGATGTTCCAGGTGACGATTTTCATGGCAGCCTCAGGAATCTGGCGGAAGACGTTCGACGAGGCCGATCGTATTGCCTGCCGGGTCCTTTAGAAAGGCCATCCATTCGCTTTCCCCCGCCGGCCCGAACTGACCCTCCGTATCACGATGGACGAGCGCCGGCGGCGCGGTGAAGGGAATGCCCGACGCCTTCGCTTCGGCGTGAAAGGCTTCGAGCCCCGCTATGTCGAGATAGACGATCCCCGCCGGCACGCCATCGGTGAAGAACAGGCGCACGTCGCCGGCCATGATGAAGGCGATGCCGGGCGGATCGTAGCGCGCGTGGACGCGCATGCCGAGCACGTCGCGCCAGAACGCTAGCGTGACGTCGAGGTCGCGCCCGGCCGAGAGCGCGACCTGACGGACCGCGCCGATGACAGGCATCGCGATGTCGCTAGACTGAGAAACTGGTGCCGCAGCCGCAGGAGGCGACCGCGTTCGGGTTCCTGATCTGGAACGACTGGCCCATCAGGTCGTCGACGAAATCGATCACCGAGCCGCCCATATAGACCAGTGACAGATCGTCGATGAGCACGGTGGCGCCGTCCTTCTCGATGGCCACGTCGTCGTCGTTGCGGGTGTCGACCAGGTCGAACTTGTAGGAGAAGCCGGAGCAACCGCCGCCTTCGACGGAAACACGCAACGCCGTCTTGCCGGCTTCGCCCGAAACAATCTTGGCGATTCGCTTGGCAGCGGCGTCGGTCATCTCGACTTTCATGGCGGTCTTGGCATCCGCGCCCATGGGCGTCACCTTGCTTTCGGTTTCATATGATAGGTATGAAGCGCGGGGGACCAAGTCAACTGGTGGATGAATGGGCGAGCGGCAAGACAGGGATGCTCTCGGCGACATCGGATTCGGCTATCGGCCGCGCGCGGCCTATGCCAGCGATCCGGCGCGCTCGCGCGGGCGGCTGTTCGACGAGCTGGAGAGCCCGACCCGCACGCCGTTCCAGCGCGACCGCGACCGCATCATCCATTCGACGGCCTTTCGCCGGCTGAAGCACAAGACGCAGGTGTTCGTCGCCCATGAGGGCGACCACTACCGCACAAGGCTCACGCATTCGATCGAGGTGGCGCAGATCGCGCGGGCGCTCGCGCGGGCGTTGCGCGGCGACGAGGATCTCGCCGAGGCGGTGGCACTGGTGCATGATTTCGGCCACACGCCCTTCGGCCATACCGGCGAGGAGGCGCTGAACGAGAAGATGGCCGCCTGGGGCGGCTTCGACCACAATGCACAGTCGCTGCGCGTGGTGACGCGGCTGGAGCGGCGCTATGCCGAATTCGACGGGCTGAACCTGACCTGGGAAACGCTGGAAGGGCTGGTCAAGCACAACGGCCCGCTGACGGATGCGAACGGCAAGGGCCTGAAGGGTCCGGTGCCGCAAGCGATCCGCGACTATTCGGAATTGCACGACCTGGAACTCGATCGTTTCGCCGGCATCGAGGCGCAATGCGCGGCGATCGCCGACGACATCGCCTACAACACCCATGACATCGACGATGGCCTCAGGTCGGGCTTCCTGACGCTCGACATGCTGGAAGGCGTCACCCTGCCGGGCTCGATCCTAGTGGGCGTGCGCGCGCGCTATCCGGCGCTCGATGCCGTGCGCACCGGGCACGAGCTGATGCGCCGGCAGATCACCATGATGGTCGAGGACGTGATTGCCTCCACCACCGCCAACCTCAAGCGCCTGAAGCCGGAAAGCGCCGATGCGGTGCGGGCCGCGGGCGAGACGATGGTGACCTTCTCGGCCGGCATGGCCGCGACCGAGAAGGAACTGAAGGCCTTCCTCTATAAGCACCTCTACCGGCACAGCGAGGTGATGCGGGTGCGTGGCGATGCCGAACAGATCGTCAGGGACCTGTTCGACGTCTATTTCGCCGACCCGCGCGCCATGCCCGACGGCTGGCGGGAAGGTCTCGACCGGGCCGAGGATCGCATCAAGGCGCGCAGCGTCGCCGATTTCCTGGCCGGGATGACAGACACTTATGCCCTCAAGGAGCACAGGCGCTTGTTTGACCATACGCCGGATTTAAGCTAGGGCGGGCGCGATTTTGCCGGCCAACGAGCCGGATTCCCTGCAAAGCCGCCAGAGCACACCCATGAATATCTTCGCCGATTTCACCGCGCGAATCATCAAAGCCGTCGAAGCCCTTGATTTGAAAGACAAGGATGGCGTTTCGCCGGACCTGTCGCGCATTGCCGTCGAGCCGCCGCGCGACGCCAGCCATGGCGATCTCGCGACCAATGCGGCGATGGTGCTGGCCAAGCCCACCGGGCAGAACCCGCGCGCGCTGGCTGAAAGACTGGCCGAGGCGCTGCGCACCGATGCCGACATCTCGGCTGCCGACGTCGCCGGTCCCGGCTTCGTCAATCTCAGGCTCAAGGACGGGTTCTGGCAGGCGCATCTTACGGCCTTGCTTGGCGAGGGCCGCAACTATGGCCGCTCGACGATCGGCGGCAACAGGAAGGCCAACGTCGAATATGTCTCGGCCAACCCGACCGGCCCGATGCATGTCGGCCATTGCCGGGGCGCCGTGGTCGGCGACACGCTGGCCAATTTGATGGCTTTCGCCGGTTACGACGTGACCAAGGAGTATGTCATCAACGATGCCGGCTCGCAGATCGACGTGCTCGGACGTTCGGTGATGCTGCGCTACCGCGAGGCGCTCGGCGAGACGATCGGCGAGATACCGCCAGGCCTTTACCCCGGCGACTATCTCGTTCCGGTCGGCCAGGCGCTGGCCAAGGAATTCGGTCAGAAGCTTCTGCAGATGCCTGAGGACGAGGCGCTCCCCATCGTCAAGGACCGCACGATCGATGCGATGATGGCGATGATCCGCGACGACCTGGCGCTGCTCAACGTGCATCACGACGTGTTCTTCTCCGAGCGCACGCTGCATGCCGACAATGCCAGGAAGATCCGCGCGGCGATCAGCGACCTGACGCTGAAGGGGCATATCTACAAGGGCAAGCTGCCGCCGCCCAAGGGCGAGAAGCCGGACGACTGGGAAGACCGCGAGCAGACGCTGTTTCGCTCGACCGCGGTCGGCGACGACATGGATCGGGCGCTGGTCAAGTCGGACGGCTCGTTCACCTATTTTGCCGCCGACGTCGCCTATCTCAAGGACAAGGTCGACCGCGGCTTCATCGACCTGATCTATGTGCTCGGCGCCGACCATGGCGGCTACGTCAAGCGGCTGGAGGCGCTGGCGCGCGCGATTGCCGGCGACGAGGTCAAGCTCACCGTGCTGCTGTGCCAGCTGGTGAAGCTGTTCCGCGACGGCGAACCGGTGCGCATGTCGAAGCGGTCGGGTGATTTCGTCACGCTGCGCGAAGTGGTGGAAGAGGTCGGCCGCGACCCGATCCGCTTCATGATGCTCTACCGCAAGAACGATGCGCCGCTCGATTTCGATTTCGCCAAGGTGACCGAGCAGTCCAAGGACAATCCGGTGTTCTACGTTCAGTACGCCTCGGCGCGCTGCCATTCGGTGTTCCGTCAGGCGAGCGAGCAACTGGGCGAGGCCAATTTCGATCGCAACAGGCTGGCCGCGGCAGTGGCGTCGCTGACCGACGAGGGCGAAATCGGCCTGATCCGGAAGCTGGCTGAATATCCCCGGCTAATCGAATCCGCGGCCCTTGCGCTGGAGCCGCACAGGCTGGCATTCTACCTCTACGATCTCGCGTCCAGCTTCCATGGACATTGGAACCGGGGCACCGATAATCCCGACTTACGTTTTGTTAAGGTTAACGACCGACAATTGACGTATGCCAGACTAGGGCTGGTGCAGGCTGTATCGGACGTTTTGACGTCCGGCCTAACGCTTATTGGGGCTGATGCGCCCACGGAAATGCGTTAGGTTTGACTAAAAAACCTGTCACCTTTTGCCCACATTGCGCTGGTATGGGCCAACCCTGCGCGACGTCCATGGCGTCCGAATGTGTGCGAGTTCGGGAACAATAATGGCAGACAGAACCCAGCTGAGAGCAGCCGACCATAACGACATCGCTGACGATGATCCGTTCGCGGAACTGACCCGGATCATGGGTTTCGACCCACGCCAGCCGGTAAAGCCGCAGGCGCCTGCAGCGCCGAAGGCTGCTCCGGCCGACCCGCTTGCCGAAGAGGGTGATTTCGATATCGACCTCGAGAAGGAGCTGATGGGCGAATTCGACGCCGATGAGGGCGCCGCGCAGCGCCAGGAGCCGGCTTTCGAATCCGTTGCCGCCAGGATGAACGACGAGCTTGCGGCTTCGCTCGAACAGGATTTCGTATTCGACGACCCTGCGGATCACTTTGCGCCCGTCGCCGAGGTTGCCGCGCCGCAGGTCGAAGCTGCCTTCGGTGATGATTTCGATCAGGCGGTTGCCAGCTCGCTGGAAGACGTGTCGCCGCTCGACGACGACCTGCCGATGGACGCCGAGCTTGCCGCGTCACTCGATCAGGAATTCCAGCTTGACGATCATCCCATGGCCGACACGGCCGAACATGGCGCAGCAGAGCACGCCGCGCCGGCGGTCGAAGCCGCATTCGATGACGACTTGGATAATGCCGTTTCCTTGTCGCTCGAGGACGAGCTGACACTCGACGACCACGCGCCGTTCGACGAAGAAGTGCCGGCGGAGGATCATCACGCCACTGCTGCCGCTGTCGAACATCCGGCGCCGGTCCAGATTGCCGAGGAAGCTGACCGTCAGATTCCCGAAGCGGAGTTTTCCGACCATTTCGACGAGGCGATGGCCGATGTCGATATGGGTATGGCCGACGTCGATATGGATTTCGATGTCCGTGCCGAAGAGCCCGCCGAAATCGATGAGCCCCTGGCTGTCGAAACACCTGTCGAAGCTGTCGAAGCACCTGTCGAGGCGGCTTATGTCGCCGAAGCCGACAATGACGATGTTCCCGAGCTTGCCGCGCAGGACGCGTTTGACGACGATTTCGACCTCGGCATCGACGAGGCGCAGCCCGAGGCGGACGAAGAGCAGGTTGCCGAAACCCCCGCCGCGGAGCCGATGGCGCCCGCCGCGGTTGCGGCCGAGCCGGCAAAGCCGGTTGCCGCCGCAGACGATCGGAGCCTGGAAGATGAGCTGAATGCGCTGCTTGGCGCCATGACCGCGCGGCCGGTCCCCGTCGCCGCGAAGGAGCCCGCGCCGGTTCAACAGCCGGCAGTCGTGGCGGAAACGGCCGCTGCCCAGCAGGCCGATCCCATCGAAGAACTCGATTGGGACCTTGACGAACATGAGCCTGCCGAGACGCAGCATCATGAGGCGGCCCAGGCTGTCGACGCCGATCTCGACATTGATCTCGCCGGCGGGCTCGATGGTGAGGATTTCAGGGCCGAGACTGTGGCAGCTCCAGACGTCGCGTTCGACGACGAGGCGTTCGATGCTGCCTTTGCCAGAGGTATCAACCCTGGTCATGATGAATCGGACCTTGGTCACGAATCGGACCTTGATCACGACCAGTCGGATCTTGGTCACGACCAGTCGGACCTTGGCCACGATGTATCGGACCGTGGTCACGATGTATCGGACCTTGGCCACGATGAAGCGGGGCGCACCGCTGTCGGGGAAGGCTTTGCCCATTCGGCGGACTGGATGCGCTCGACGCCGCCAGAACCGGCCCGTTCGTGGAGCCGGGTGACACCGGTCGCCGCTCCTCCGGTGCAGGCTTCGTTCTCGGCCCAGCCTATGGCCTCGGCGCCGCCGGTTGCTTCAGCGCCGGTTTCCGCCGCGCCCGCGTACCGGCAGGAGTCGGTCGAAGAGGTCGCCGCCCAAGTCGAGCCCGAGCCGGTGCGGCACGAACAGCCTCGCTATGACGAGATGCCTGATGTCGAGACGGTCGACGTGCCGGAGCGCGTGGTCGCGCTGGCCGACGACCTCGATATTCCCGAGCTCAACTTCGAAGAGGATCAGCCGGCGTCGTCCGCCTATGACGATCTCGAGGCCGAATTCGCCGGTTTGCTGACCGAGATGAACGCCACCGAGGTGCCCGCGACACCGGCGCGCAGCACGGCCTATGAAGACGATACCTACAGTGCCGGGTTCAAGCCGGGCTATGACCGAGGCGAGGCGCCCGCCTATGCGGCGAAGCCGGACGAAGTGGCCGCCGCGACGGCGACCGCTTCCCACGCTGCTGCCGCGAGCAGCTTCGGCATAAACAATCTGCTCGGTAGCAAGCCGGTTTCGCAGGCTGACGATTTCGCCGTCGACGAGCTCGACTACGATCCTGAACTGGACGAGGCGATGTCGGTGCCCGGTCTGGCCGAGCGCGAGGCTGCCAAGCCGCGCAGCCGCGGCCTGATGGTCGCCGCGATCGTCGGCGCGGTGGCGATCGCCGGTGGCCTCGGCGCCTTTGCCTTGTCGCTGGGCGGCAAGGGCGGCAGCGAAGCGCCCGTGATCGTCAAGGCCGACAACGCGCCGATCAAGGTCAAGCCGGAAAACCCGGGCGGCGCCGTGGTGCCGAACCAGGACAACAAGGTCTATGACGCTGTGGCCAAGGGCACCAAGCCGGCTGAGCCTGTGCAGGAGAAGCTGGTCACCAACACTGAAGAGCCGGTGGACGTGAAAGCCAAGGAGCCGGAAAGCCGCGTCGTCGATCTTTCACCCGACGATACCGATGCCGCTCCCGGCACGGATGCAGCGGGCAATGCCCCCGCGGCCGCGATGCCGGGCGTGGAGGCATCCGGGAATGCCGATGCCGCGCCGGCGCCGAAATCCGAGGACCGCATCGCGCAGGTCTTGCAGGAGGCCGACAAGGGTACCAACCCGGAAGTCGCCGCCGTTGCGCCGCGCAAGGTCAGGACCATGATGGTCAAGCCCGACGGCTCGCTGGTTCCGCGTGAGGATCCGGCGCAGGCGGCCCCGCAGGTTGCCGCGGCCGAACCGACCGATCCGGCACCGCAGCTTGTCGCTCCGGCGGCGCAGTCCGACGCGGAGCAGACCGGTACCGTGGCGCCCGCGACCGACCAGGCAAGCGATCAGCCGACCGATCAGGCTGCTACCGACCAGGCCGAGACCGCCAAGCCGCTCGAGCCGGCGGCGGCCCCCACGCCGAAGGCCGAAGCCAAGGCCCAGTCCGCCAACACGCAGTCGGCGAACACGTCGGCCACGGTTCCGGTGCCGCCGCAGCGCCCATCCGACCAGCCGGTCGACGTGGTCGGTGAGGTCAAGCCCGACCAGGTCGCCTCCATATCGCCGACCGCAGCCGCGGCAGGTGGTGGTTCGTGGTCGATGCAGATCGCTTCGCAGCCGACGGTCGAGAGCGCCCAGTCGACCTACCAGGACCTGCAGCGCCGTTATGGCAGCGTGCTTTCCGGCCGCACCGCCAACATCGTCAAGGCCGAGATCGCCGGCAAGGGAACCTTCTACCGCGTCCGCGTTCCGGCGCAGTCGCGCAACGATGCGATCAATCTTTGCACCAGCTACAAGGCGGCCGGCGGCAACTGCTTCGTGTCGCGCTGATCAGCCAAAACCAACCCGAAAACCGGCGCAGCCGAAAGGCCGCGCCGGTTTTTCATGTGGAAGGGAATGGGCATTCCGAGGCGAACGATCCGGGATGATTCCCTTTGCTCGCGCGAAGCCTTAAGCTTGTTGCCATGACCGAATCAAAATCCATGATCCTCGGCTGTGCCGGGAAATCGCTGACATCAGAGGAAATCCGCTTCTACCGCGGCGAGCGGCCCTGGGGCTTCATTCTGTTCGCCCGCAACATCGGCGACACCGAACAGATCCGCGATCTGGTCGCCTCGATGCGCGACTGCATCGGCCGCCCAGACGCGCCGGTGTTCATCGACCAGGAAGGCGGCCGGGTGCAGCGCCTGCGGCCGCCGCTGGCGCCGAACTATCCGGCCGGCGGCGCGCTCGGCGCGTTGTGGCGGAACGACCGAGCGGCAGGCACGCGCGCAGCCTGGCTGATGGCGCGGCTGCATGCCTTCGATCTGCTGCGCCTCGGCATCACCGCAGACTGCCTGCCGGTGCTCGACGTGCCGATCGAGGGCGCCAGCGACGTCATCGGCGCCCGCGCCTATGGCAAGGAGCCAGGAGCCGTCATCGAGCTTGGCCGCGCGGCGGCCGAGGGCCTGATGTCGGGCGGCGTGCTGCCGGTGATGAAGCACATTCCCGGGCACGGACGGGCCTTTGCCGACACGCATTTCGAACTGCCGACCGTCGATACGCCCATGGATCAGCTGCGGCGGCATGATTTCGCCCCGTTCAAGGCGCTCAACCATCTGCCGATGGCGATGACGGCGCATGTCGTCTATAGCGCCATCGATCCGAGCAATCCGGCGACGACCTCGGCAAAAGTCGTCAACGACATTATCCGCGGCGACATCGGCTTCGACGGGCTGTTGATGAGCGACGACACCTCGATGAAGGCACTTTCTGGGGATTTCCCGACAAAGGCGGCCGCGATCCTTGCGGCGGGCTGCGATCTCGTCCTTCACTGCAATGGCGTTTTCGAGGAGATGTCCGGCATTGCATCACGGACCACGGGGCTTGAAGGCAAGTCGCTTGCGCGCGCCGAGTGGGCACTGACCTATATAAAGGACCGCGACGCGGCTGAAGAAACCGCGATACGCGCTGAGTTTGCCACCTATTTCGACGCGGTGGCCTGAGCAGAGGAAAGAGACGAAGGCAGTGGCGGAAACATTGGACAGCAAGGCCGCGAAGGCCGCACCGATGGACCGTCTGTGGGCCGAGAACGACGATTCCCGGCTGACCGGCGATCCGTCGCTGGTCGTCGACGTGGCCGGCTTCGAAGGCCCGCTCGATCTGCTTCTGCACCTGGCGCGCAACCAGAAGGTCGATCTGGCGCGCATCTCGATCCTGGCGCTGGCCGAGCAATATCTGGCCTTCGTCGAGAAGGTGAGGGTGCTGCGGCTGGAGCTTGCCGCCGACTATCTGGTGATGGCGGCATGGCTTGCCTTCCTCAAGTCGAAGCTTCTGATCCCCAAGCAACCGGGCGAGGAAGGCGAGAGCGGCGAGGAACTGGCGGCCGTGCTGCAGTTCCGGCTGAAGCGGCTGGAAGCCATGCGCGACGCCTCGGCCAGGCTGGTCAACCGCAACCGGCTCGGCCGCGACGTGTTCGCGCGCGGCATGCCGGAAATGGTCATCATCGAGAAGCGCAACACCTATTCAGCCTCGCTCTACGATCTCTTGACCGCCTATGCGCAGCAGCGCCAGAAGCAGGCGATCAACAATGTGACGATCGCCAGGCGCGGCGTCTGGTCGCTCAAGGACGCGCGCGACATCCTGATCAGGCTGACCGGAACGCTACGCGACTGGACGGCGTTGGACTCCTTCCTGATCGAATATCTGTCCACTCCGGAAGAGCGGCGCACCGCGGTCGCCAGTTCGTTTGCCGCGACGCTCGAACTAGTGCGCGAAGGCAAATTTGACATGCGGCAGGACCAGGTGTTCGCGCCGCTCTATCTGCGCGGGCGCGCGCAAGTCATCAAGGCAGTCGAGGTGGTAGCATGAGCGAACGCGCCAACGCTTCGGTCATTCCGTTCAAGGTCGAAGACGAGACCGAGGAAGGCGCCGTCGAGCTGGGGACGGTCGAGAATCCGGCCGAGCGGCTGCTTCTGTCGGAAGCCGTGCGCATGGCCGAGGCGATCATCTTCGCCAGCGCCCAGCCGGTCAGCGAGAAGCAACTGGCCGCGCGCCTGCCCGATGGCGTTTGCATTGCCGCGGCGATGGCCGATCTGCAGCAGATCTACGCCAAGCGCGGCGTCAATCTGGTGCGCGTCGGCGATGCCTGGGCCTTCCGCACCGCCGGCGACCTCGCCTTCCTGATGAGCCGCGATACCGTTCAGCAGAGGAAGCTTTCGCGCGCGGCGCTCGAAGTGCTGGCGATCATCGCCTACCACCAGCCGGTGACGCGCGCCGAGATCGAGGACATAAGAGGCGTCGAAACCTCTAAGGGCACGCTGGACACGCTGATGGAAACGGAATGGGTGCGGATGCGCGGCCGGCGCAAGACGCCCGGCCGTCCCGTCACTTACGGCACCACTGAATCCTTCCTCGACCATTTCGCGCTGGAGGAGATCCGCGACCTTCCCGGCATGGAGGAACTGAAGGGCGCCGGGCTGCTTTCCACGCGCATGCCGTCGAATTTCTCGGTGCCGCTGCCGCCGGCCGACCCGGATGCGCTGACTGAGGACGAGGACCCGCTGACCGACATCGATCTCGAGGAGCTTGGCCTGCTGACGCCGCGCGTCACGGAAGATTGACCGCAAGCCCCTGTCAAAAGCCGCTTTCCGGCTGTAGATGCGCCGATTGGTAGCGGGCCGCACCGCCGAAAATGCGTGACATCCGGCGCGCCTTCATAAACTTTGTCGCGGTTCTGTTTGAATCCCAACGCGAATGCGCATAGATCATCGCCAGGGAAACCGTTCGAGAGAGATTTGCAATGGGTTCATTTTCGATTTGGCACTGGCTGATCGTGCTGGTGATCGTGTTGCTGGTGTTCGGCCGCGGCAAGATTCCCGAGCTGATGGGCGATATGGCCAAGGGCATCAAGAGCTTCAAGAAGGGCATGGCCGACGACGAGGTTGCCGACGACAAGCGCACCGTCGAGCACCGGGCCGATGAAACCGTTTCGGCGGCGAAGGAAAAAGCCAGCAAGAGCTGAGCCCAAGGTTGTTGCTTTGTGCATGTCGTTGTCCCAAAACCGCGTCGCACTTTTGAGCGACATGCATTAGTCGGAACAGATTGCCATGTTTGAAGTCGGCTGGACCGAGATGCTGGTGATCGCGATCGTCATGATCGTGGTCGTCGGGCCGAAGGATTTGCCCAATATGCTGCGCACTTTCGGCCGCACGACGGCAAAGCTGCGCGCCATGGCCGCAGACTTCCAGAAGCAGTTCAACGAGGCGCTGAAGGAAGCCGAACTCGACGACGTCAAGAAGTCGGTCGATTCCCTTCGAGGCCTCAATCCGGCGGCCGAGATCCGCAAGCAGCTCAACCCGTTCGAGCAGGCGGCTGCCGATGTCCGCTCCGGCGTCGACGCGGCGATGAAGCCGAAGCCGGCCGTCGATCCCGCAGCGCCGGCGGCAGAGACGCCGCAGGCTACCGAGCCGCTGAAGAACGGCGCCACGGTGATGCCCGGTGTCAACGGACCGGAAGCGGCGCCGGCCGCACCGATCTTTCCGGCGATGACCGACGATGCGGTGGTGACACCGGCAGTGGCTGCAACGCCAGCACCGCAAAAGGCGCCGGCAAAGAAGGCGGCGGCATCGAAGCAAGCCAAGGCTCCGGCGGCTACAGCCAAGGCAGCACCGGCAAAGGCGGCCCCCGTGGCGAAGGCTTCGGCCAAGCCGGCGCTTGCAAAAGTTACCAAGCCTGTAGCCGCCAAGGCGGCGACAAAGGCTGAGTCGAAGCCTGCGCCGGCGAAAAAGCCAGCGGCCAAGACGGCGGGAGCCGCCAAGTGAGCGTTTCGGACACGGAAAAGGACGAGATCGAAAAGTCGTCGGCCCCGCTGATGGAGCATCTGATAGAGCTGCGGCGGCGGCTGATCTGGTCGATCGGCGGCTTCTTCGTCGCCTTCCTCGTCTGCTTCTTCTTCGCCAAGCGGTTGTTCAACCTTCTGGTCATCCCATTCAAATGGGCGACGCAATGGGCGGGGCTCGACCCGCACAAGGTCGAGCTGATCTACACGGCGCCGCAGGAATTCTTCTTCACCCAGGTCAAGCTCGCCATGTTCGGCGGCATGGTCATCGCCTTTCCGCTGATCGCCACGCAGATCTACAAATTCATCGCGCCCGGCCTCTACAAGAACGAGCGCAACGCCTTCCTGCCGTTCCTGATCGCCTCGCCGATCCTGTTCCTGATGGGCGCGTCGCTGGTCTACTTCTTCTTCACGCCCATGGTGATGTGGTTCTTCCTCGCCATGCAGCAGGCCGGCACCAACGACCAGGTACAGATATCGCTGCTGCCGAAAGTGTCGGAATATCTCAGCCTGATCATGACGCTGATCTTCTCCTTCGGCCTGGTGTTCCAACTGCCGGTGGTGACCAGCCTGATGACCAGGGTGGGCATGCTGTCGTCCAAGGCGTTGGTCGAGAAGCGCAGATGGGCGATCGTCATCGCCTTCGTGGTGGCGGCCGTGCTGACGCCGCCGGATCCGATGAGCCAGATCGGCCTCGCCATTCCGACCATCCTGCTCTACGAGGTCGCCATCTGGTCGGCGCGGCTGATCGAACGCAGCAAGGAACGGGACCGCCTGGCGCGCGAGAAACAGGACGCCGCGGCAGAAGTGGCGGAGAAGGCGGCGGACGCGTCCTCGACGCAGGCTCCTTCGTAGACTACCGGAAAAAGACGCCAAGCCCGATCTTGCATCGATCAAGGATGCGGTTTACGCCCTCAGGCTGAAACGCATCGCTATCAAAGCGATGCGTTTCAGTTTTGTTTGAAGCATGTCGTTGTCCCAAAACCGCTGCGCACTTTTGGGCGACATGCTACCCGAGGAGCGTTCAGACCATGCTTGACATCAAATGGATTCGCGACAACCCGAAGACCCTTGTCGACGCGCTGGTGAAGCGCTCGTGGTCGGGTGATGACGCGCAATCCACCGTTGATGATCTGATTGCCAGGGACGAGGCGCGGCGCGAGCATCTGACCGAGCTGCAGACCAGGCAGGAACGCCGCAACGC
The DNA here is from genome assembly GCF_964252735.1 of Mesorhizobium sp. LjNodule214. Classification (NCBI taxonomy): domain Bacteria; kingdom Pseudomonadati; phylum Pseudomonadota; class Alphaproteobacteria; order Hyphomicrobiales; family Phyllobacteriaceae; genus Mesorhizobium; species Mesorhizobium sp. LjNodule214. The sequence continues at coordinate 204,969 of NZ_CAXUPE020000002.1, read as the reverse complement.
CGCCTCGAAAGAGATCGGCAATGCGATGCGTTCGGGCGACGCAGCACTTGCCGAAAAGCTGAAGGCCGAGGTCGGCGAGATCAAGGCCTTCATCCAGAATGGCGAAGCACGCGAGCGCGAACTCGACAAGGCGCTGAACGATGTGTTGGCGGTGCTGCCCAATGTGCCGCTCGACGACGTGCCGGTCGGCAAGGACGAGCACGGCAATGTCGTCAAGCGCACCGTCGGCAAGGTGCCGACGCGGCCGAACTGGGTGAAGGAGCATTTCGAGATCGGCGAAGCGCTCGGCATGATGGATTTCGAGCGCGCGGCGAAACTGTCCGGCTCGCGCTTCACGGTGCTGAAGAGCGGGCTGGCGCGCATGGAGCGTGCACTCGGCCAGTTCATGCTCGACCTGCACACGACCGAGCACGGCTATGAGGAAGTGAACCCGCCTCTTTTAGTGAATGATGCTGCTATGCGAGGCACCGGCCAGCTACCAAAATTCAAAGAGGACCTTTTTATTGGAGCCGATATCCCAGGACGTTCGAAGTTAGGGCGGGAGGCTCTCGCCCAGCATACGGATGGTGATATTCAACGCCTGCGCGAGGGCAAGATTTCTATCCTTGAGTTGGTGGACGAGATTTACGAGCGCGCCGATACCCATGAACAGTTTTGGCTCATCCCCACCGCCGAAGTGCCACTCACCAACCTCGTGCGCGAGGAGATCACGCCCCACGAAAAACTGCCGCTGCGCTATACCGCGCTGACGCCTTGCTTCCGTTCGGAGGCAGGTTCGGCAGGGCGTGATACGCGTGGCATGCTGCGCCAGCACCAGTTCTACAAGGTCGAACTGGTTTCGATCACCGATCAGGAGTCGTCAATCGCCGAGCACGAGCGGATGACCGGATGCGCCGAGGAAGTGCTGAAGCGGCTCGGCCTGCCGTTCCGCACCATGACGCTGTGCACCGGCGACATGGGTTTTGGCGCGCGCAAGACCTACGATATCGAGGTCTGGCTGCCCGGCCAGAACGCCTATCGCGAGATCTCGTCCTGCTCGGTCTGTGGCGATTTCCAGGCCAGGCGCATGGACGCCCGCTACAAGGACAAGGACGGCAAGGGCAACCGCTTCGTCCACACGCTGAATGGTTCGGGTACCGCCGTCGGCCGCGCTCTTATTGCTGTCATCGAGAACTACCAGAATGAGGATGGCAGCGTAACCATTCCTGAAGCGCTTCGGCCTTACATGGGCGGTCTGGCAAAGATCGAATCGAAATAATGCGCATCCTGCTCACCAATGACGACGGCATCCATGCCGAGGGCCTGGCGTCGCTCGAGCGCATCGCGCGCACGCTGTCGGACGATGTCTGGGTGGTGGCGCCGGAGCAGGACCAGTCCGGCTACGCGCATTCGCTGTCGATCTCGGAGCCGCTGCGGCTGCGCAAGATCGGCGAAAAGCATTTTGCCGTGCGCGGCACGCCGACCGATTGCGTCATCATGGGCGTGAAGAAGATCCTGCCGGGAGCGCCGGACCTGATCCTGTCCGGCGTCAATTCCGGCGCTAACATTGCCGACGACGTCACCTATTCCGGCACCGTTGCCGGGGCCATGGAAGGCGCGCTGCTCGGCATCCGCTCGATCGCGCTCAGCCAGGCCTACTCGTATGTCGGCGAGGATCGCGTCGTTCCCTACGAGACCACCGAGGCGCTGGCGCCGGCGCTCCTCAACAAGCTTGTCGCCATGCCGCTGCCGGATGGCGTGCTGCTCAACGTCAACTTTCCGAACTGCCTTCCCGAAGAAGTCGCCGGCACGGTGGTCACATCGCAGGGCAAGCTCGTGCACAGTCTGTGGGTCGACGAGCGCCGCGACGGGCGCGGCCTGCCTTATTACTGGCTGCGCTTCGGCCGCGAGCCGGTCGAAGGCAAGAAGGGCACCGATCTCCACGCCATGCGCAACCGGCTGGTGTCGGTGACGCCGCTGCAGCTCGATCTCACCGCCCACGAAATCCGCGACCAACTGACCAAGGCACTTTCATGACCCTGCCACTCGACGACCGCGAAGGTTTTGCCGCCTTCCTGCTGCGCTTGCGCGGCCGGGGCGCGGTGCCGAAGGCCCTGATCGCCGCTTTCGAGGCGACGCCGCGGCGCGGCTTCCTGTCCGGACAGTTTCATGCAATCGCCTGGTCGGACGGCATGCTGCCGATCGAGTGCGGCGAGGCGATCGAAGGCGCCGACCTGCAGGCGGCGGTGATCGCGGCTTTGGCCATCGAGCCGGGCAACCGGGTGCTCGAGATCGGCACCGGATCGGGCTATACGGCGGCGGTGATGTCGCGGCTCGCAGCGCGCATCGTTACCATCGACCGCTACAAGACGCTGACCGAGCAGGCCAGGCAGCGCTTCGAGGCGCTCGCCATCGGCAATGTCGCCGCCCGGCAGGCGGACGGTTCCAATGGATTGCCCAGTGAGGGGCCGTTCGATCGCATCGTCGCCTGGGCGGCCTTCGACAGCCTGCCGCGCTTCCTGCTCGACCAGTTGTCGAGCGGCGGCATCGTCATCGCGCCGATCGGCCCGGAAGAGGGGGAGCAGGTGGTGGCCAAGCTGACCAAGGTCGGCAGCCGTTTCGAGCGCGAGGACATCGGCATCGTGCGGCTGCAGCCGATCCTGCGCAGCGTCGCCGCCGTTATATAGAATGATGCCGGTCCGGGACCCGGAACCGACCTCCCAAATGTTTTAAGAAAATTTTCGCCAGATTCTAAGGGGTTAACCGGCCAGTAACATTAACGCGCTTTAATCATGCCTAGTTTGTACCGGGTCTGTGCGGGTTAGTGCGATGCAATTCAGTGTTTTGAAGGCAAACGGACGCAATCTGGCGCGTGGCTGCGCCGTCCTCATGATTGCAGGCGCCGCCGCGGGATGCAGTTCCCAGGTCGCGCGATTCAATGGTGTCGACGACGTCTTCACCTCCTCGACCAACAACCAGCGCGCCATCATCAACAAACAGGATGCCGCCCAACCTTATCCGGGCGATGTCGCGGCATCTCCCGCGCCGGTCGATGGCAGCCACACCCAGTCGGTCAGCCGCTCCAGCCTGGAACCGGTTTCGGTGCAGCAGTTGCCGCCGGTCTCTCAGCCGGCCCCGGCACTGGCGCCCGCCGCGAAGCCGGTGCGCACCGCCTCGGCCCCTGTGCTGGCGCCTCCCGCCACGCATGTCGACAGGACGACCACCGGCACTGTCGCCCCGGCGGCAAAGCCGTTCAAGGACGCGCAGCCCGATGCGCCGAAAATGGCGACGGCGGGCGGCACGCCGCATGCAACCGAGATCGTGGTCAGGGACGGCGAGACCATCTCCGGCCTGGCGCAGCACTATAAGGTGCCGGCCGACGTGATCATGAAGGTCAACGGGCTGAGCGCGACCAAGGGATTGAAGACCGGCCAGAAGCTGGTCATCCCGGCCTATGCCTATTCGAGCAAGGCCTCGCAGCCGAAAATTGCCGACACCAAGCCGGCGAACAGCCCCAAGCCGCCGGCGACCGCGCCGGAGAAGCTCGCCGTGCTGCCGCAGCAGCCGAAGCTCAAGGACGGCAAGTCCGCCGCGCAGGTCGACGCGTCGGCCGCCGCAAGTGATCCGAAGAACGCCAAGCCTGTAACGCAGGCGGCCGCGGCCAAGCCGGCAGGCGCCGGCGGCACCTACACGGTCCAGCAAGGCGACTCGCTGTCCGCCATTGCCAGGAAGACCGGCGTCAGCGTGACCGCGCTCAAGCAGGCGAACGGCATGCAGGACGGCCTGCTGAAGATAGGCCAGACGCTGAAGGTTCCGGCCGGCGGCACGGCGACGGTGGCTAGCGCCAAGCCGGTCAAGGTCGACCCCGTCACGACAGCGACCACGCAGCCGGCGGCCAAGCCGACCGAAACGCTTGCGTCCTACACGCCGCCGAAGAAGGATGCCAAGGTCATCCAGCAGGCCGAGGACGACGACGCGGTGGCGCCGGACGCCACCGGCATCGGCAAGATGCGCTGGCCGGTGCGCGGCCGCGTGATCTCCAGCTTCGGTTCCGGCAAAGACGGCGTCGACATCGCGGTTCCCGAGGGCACACCGGTCAAGGCGGCGGAAAACGGCGTCGTCATCTATGCCGGCGACGGGCTCAAGGAATTCGGCAACACGGTGCTGGTGCGCCACGAAAATGGGCTGGTCACCGTCTACGGCCATGCCAGTTCGATCGAGGTGCAGCGCGGCCAGAAGGTCAAGCGCGGCCAGGAGATCGCGCTGTCGGGCATGAGTGGCACCACCGACTCGCCGAAGCTGCACTTCGAAGTGCGCAAGAACTCGGCCCCGGTCGATCCGTCGGGCTATCTCGAATAGAACAAAAAACGATTGCGGGCCGTCTGACCTCCAGTCCGGCCTGCCGGCTCAGCCCGCTCCGCAAGGGGCGGGCTTTTTCAGTCGCCAGCGGCGAGGCTCTCAGGCCTTCGTCGATCCGGTGAAGAAGCCCTCCAGCTCCGCGAAGCCCATGGCTTCCTCGGAAAACCGGAAGGTGCCTGCTGATCTCATTTCCCGCGCAGCGCGGACGAAGCTGCCAAAAGCAAGCCGTGCCAGCGCCGAGCCGACACTGATCCGCTTGACGCCGGCGTCTGCCAGTTCGGCCACACCAAAAGTCGCGCCTGGCATGCCCATCACGACATTGACCGGTTTCGTCACGGCACCGCAGACGGTGCGGATCATGCCGAGGTCATGGAGGCCGGGCGCATAGAGCACATCGGCTCCCGCCTTCTCGAAAGCTCGCAACCGGCGAATGGTGTCATCCAGATCAGGGCGCCCCCACAAGAAGTTCTCGCAGCGTGCCGTCAGGATGAAATCATCCGACAGTGCGCGACGCGCCTGCGCGGCCGCCTCGATCCGTTCGACCGCGAGTGCAAAGTCGTAGATCGGGTCGTCGCGTCTGCCTGTATGGTCTTCGAGGGAACATCCGGCCAGGCCGATGCCGGCAGCGGCCTCGATTGTCTCGGCGGCACTTTGCGGACTGTCGCCGAAGCCTTTTTCGAGATCGGCCGAGACGGGGAGCGGTGTCGCCGCCGCGATGGCCCGGCAGTGGCTTAGGGTAGCCTCCCGCGAAACCTGCCCCTCGGCGACGCCAAGAGAGAACGCCATGCCGGCGCTGGTGGTGGCGAGGGCACGAAAACCCATGGCTGCGAGAATCCGTGCCGTGCCGATGTCCCAAGGATTGGGAATGACGAACGCGCCTGGCTCCTCATGAAGCCGGCGAAACGCCGTGCCCTTGCTTTCCAATTGCATTCCCCTTCAGCCTTTCGAGTCGCGGGAGTCTGATGGAAAATGGCACAAGTTTTGGAACAAATAAAGAACACTGATGCAACACTCAGGCGCTTGTGACAGCCTGCTCACATGCCTTCGGTTTCAGATGACCGTTGCTAGTCCTTGAGCGGCTTGCCGAGCCGGCCCGCCAGATCCTGGGTGAATTGCCAGGCGACGCGTCCGGAACGGCTGCCGCGTGTCGTTGCCCATTCCAGCGCCTCGGCGCGCAGCGTGTCGGGGTCGATTGTCAGCCCGTGATGGCGGACATAGCCATCGATCATGTCGAGATATTCGTCCTGCGAGCATTTGTGGAAGCCGAGCCAGAGGCCGAAACGGTCGGAAAGCGAGACCTTTTCCTCGACCGCCTCGGACGGGTTGATGGCGGTGGAGCGCTCATTGTCGATCATGTCGCGCGGCAACAGATGCCGTCGGTTCGACGTCGCATAGAAGATGACATTGGCCGGGCGGCCCTCGACGCCGCCTTCGAGCGCCGCCTTCAGCGACTTGTAGGAGGTGTCGTCGTGGTCAAACGACAGGTCGTCGCAAAACAGGATGAAGCGGAAGGGGGCCGCCTTCAGCAATGCCATCAGCTTCGGCAGCGTGTCGATGTCCTCGCGGTGGATTTCGATCAGCTTGAGCGGCAGGTCGAGCTTGTCGGAAGCGTTGACCGCGGCATGCACCGCCTTGACCAGCGAGGACTTGCCCATGCCGCGCGCGCCCCACAGCAGCACGTTGTTGGCGGCAAAGCCGGCGGCGAAGCGCTCGGTGTTGTCGACAAGGATGTCGCGCACGTGGTCGACGCCTCTGATCAGGCCGATGTCGACGCGATTGACCTTGCGCACCGGTTCCAGATAGCCGGGATCGGCCTGCCAGACGAAGCAATCTGCGGCGGCAATATCCGTCTGCGGCACCGGCGGCGGGGCGAGGCGGGCGACCGCCTCGATCAGGCGGTCGAGCTTCCGATTCAGGGCGTCAATGGTGCTGTCGGTCATGTCTGGTCTTTGTTCTGGCTTCAGGGCGCGCCGGGCGGAAATCCACTCTTTCGCGGCGGCATAAGAACCGGTTCCAACCTTTTGTTGGAGCATGATCTTTTCTGGAAGCCGCGTCCGACTTTCGGCGACCATGCTCTAACACGGGCTCAACGGCCGGAAAAGCGGCGGATTTGCCCGCTAGCGCAGTTGCATTGGGAACTTTACCGACTATATTCCGGCCAAATTTCGCGGGGCCGCTTTGTGGCGGTTTTCACCATCCAGGAGTTTCTTGATGTTCGTTACACCGGCATACGCCCAGGGCGTCGGCGCCTCGCCAGACATGTTCATCAGCATTTTGCCGTTTGTCCTGATTTTCGTGATCATGTATTTTCTAATCATCCGGCCGCAGCGCACGCAGCTGAAGAAGCGCCAGGAAATGCTCGCGGCGGTGCGCCGCGGCGATACGGTCGTGACCGGCGGCGGCTTCGTCGGCAAGGTGACCAAGGTGATCGACGACAACGAGCTCGAGATTGACCTCGGCGGCACCAAGGTGACCGCATTGCGTTCGACGATCGCCGACGTGCGCGTCAAGGGCGAGCCGGTGGCGAACCAGAACGCCAAGAAATAATCCAATTCCAGGCGGAACGCTGCCGCTTGTACGCCTGAACGGACGATAACCAATGCTCTATTTCTCGCGCCTGAAGATGATCCTGATCTGGCTGGCCGTGGCCGCCACAGTGGTCCTCGCCGCGCCCAATCTGTTCCCCGCCAGCACATTGGCCAAGCTGCCTGACTGGGTACCGAAGCGGCAGATGACGCTCGGCCTCGATCTGCAGGGCGGCTCGCACATCCTGCTCAGGATGGATCCGAACGATCTGATCAAGGACCGGCTGCAGACGACGCGCGACGAGATCAGGACGCTGCTGCGCGACGCCAAGGTTGGCTATACCGGCCTGTCCGGATCGGGCCGCACCGTGCAGGTCCGCATCTCCGATCCCGCTCAGATCGATGCCGCCAAGACGGCGCTGAAGCCATTGACCACTCCGGTGGCAGCGGGTCTGTTCACCGGCGGCTCCGTCCAGGAGATGACGCTGGATGACTCCGAGCCCGGCCTGCTCAAATTCTCGGTCACCGACGCCGGCATCAAATACCGCACGTCGACGGCGCTGACGCAGTCGATCGAAGTCGTCGAGCGCCGTGTCAACGAGCTCGGCACGACCGAACCGATCGTGCAGCGGCAAGGCGACGACCGCATCCTGGTCCAGGTGCCGGGCCTGCAAGATCCGCAACGGCTGAAGGAAATCCTCGGCCAGACCGCCAAGCTGACCTTCCAGTTGGTCGACCAGTCGATGCCGGTGCAGGATGCGCTCAACGGCCGTCCGCCGGCTGGCTCCTCGGTGCTCTATTCGCAGGACGATCCGCCGGTTCCCTATCTGATCGAGAACCGCGTCATCGTTTCAGGCGAAAACCTGGCCGATGCGCAAGCGACGTTCAATTCCCAGACCAATGAGCCGGTGGTTTCGTTCACCTTCGATTCCAAGGGGGCGTCGCGCTTTGGCCAAGCGACATCCCAAAATGTCGGCAAGCCGTTTGCCATTGTCCTCGACAATCAGGTGATCTCGGCGCCAGTGATCCGTGAGCCGATCCTGGGCGGTTCCGGACAGATTTCCGGAAATTTCACGGCTCAAAGCGCCAACGATCTGGCAGTGCTGTTGCGCGCCGGCGCACTGCCGGCGACGCTGACCGTGATCGAAGAGCGCACCGTCGGTCCCGGCCTCGGTCAGGATTCCATCCATGCCGGCAAGGTCGCCGGTATCATCGGTTCGGTCCTGGTCGTGGCGTTCATGTTCGTCGCCTATGGCTTCCTAGGCTTCCTCGCCAACATCGCCCTGGCGGTGCATGTGGCGATGATCATCGCGCTGTTGTCGCTGCTGGGCGCCACACTGACCTTGCCTGGCATCGCCGGCATCGTGCTGACCATCGGCATGGCGGTCGATTCCAACGTTCTCATCTATGAGCGCATTCGCGAGGAGCGACGAAGCGGCCGATCGGTAATCCAGGCGATCGACACCGGTTTCACCAAGGCTCTGGCGACCATCGTCGATTCGAACGTCACGGCGCTGATCGCGACAGTGGTGCTGTTCTGGATCGGCACCGGACCGGTGAAGGGGTTTGCCATCACCTTCGCTATCGGCATTCTGACCACTGTCTTCACCGCCTTTACCTTCACCCGGCTGCTGGTGTCGATCTGGCTACGCCGCGCCCGCCCGAAGGAATTGCCGCGGCCACCGGTGACCTTCGTTCCGCCCGGCACGAAAATACCGTTCATGGGCATCCGCCGCTTGACGTTCGCGCTGTCGACTGTGCTGTCGATCCTGTCTGTCGTGCTGTTCATGACCGTCGACATCAATTACGGCATCGACTTCAAGGGCGGCTCGCTGATCGAGGTGCAGGCCAAGAATGGCAACGCCGATCTTGCCGATATCCGGAGCAGGCTGACGGAGCTGAACATCGGCGAGGTGCAGGTGCAGCAGTTCGGCGAGCCGACCGACGTGCTTATACGCGTCGGCACGCAGGACGGTGGCGAGAACGCCGAACAGACGGTTATCGACAAGGTGCGTGGCGAACTGCAGGACCAGTATGATTTCCGCCGCGTCGAAGTGGTGGGGCCGACTGTCTCCGGCGAACTCGCCAAGCAAGGCACCATCGCCATGCTTGTCGCGCTGTTCGGCATCCTGGTCTATGTCTGGTTCCGCTTCGAATGGCAGTTTGCGGTCGGCGCCATCATTGCCACCGTGCACGATATCGTCATGACACTTGGCTTCTTCGTCATCACCGGTCTCGAATTCAACCAGTCGTCGCTGGCGGCGATCCTGACCATCATCGGCTATTCGTTGAACGATACGATCGTCGTTTATGACCGTGTCCGCGAGGATCTGCGAAAATACAAGAAGATGCCGTTGCCGCATTTGCTGAACAACGCCATCAACGAGACGCTGTCGAGAACGACGCTGACCGCGGTGACGACGATCCTGGCGCTTTTGGCGCTGGTGCTGTTCGGCGGCGAGGTGATCCGCTCGTTTACGCTGGCGATGCTGTTCGGCGTGGTCTTCGGCACCTATTCGTCGATCTTCATCGCCGCGCCGCTGCTGATCCTGTTCAAGTTGCGGCCGCAGGCCGCAACCTCCGACGAGGAGAAGCCGGTGAATGGCGGCAAAGCCGTGGCGACCTGACGACCACGCCAGTGGCCAAAGGGATCGTCATCCGCGAGGCGCATTTCCCTGGCCGGGCGCCGATCGAGGCTTATGGCAATGGCGGCTTCCGCTTCGCCGATATGTCGCATCGCGGCTCGCTGCTGTGCCTGCCGTCCGGCATCCATGGTTGGGAGCCAGCCGATCCGCTGGCGCTGACGGCGGCGGATTTCGGCAAGCTCCTCGCCGAGGCCGGCAAGGTCGAGATCCTGTTGGTCGGGACCGGCAAGGATTTGAGGCCCTTGCCGACGGCGCTGCGTGCGGCGTTGAAGGAGGCCGGCATTTCGGCGGACCCGATGTCGACCGGAGCCGCCGTGCGGACCTATAACGTCCTGCTGGCCGAGGAGCGTGCCGTGGCCGCAGCGCTCATCGCCGTCGACTGACCGTGTCTGGTACCGTCAAGATCGTCATGGACGCGGTGCGCGCCGCCGACCATGACCGCTATGTCAGTGCGCTCTACGCGCCCGCGGACAGGCGCGACGCGCTGTTTTCGCTCTATGCCTTCAATGCCGAGATATCGGCCATACGCGACCGAATCCACGAGCCTTTGCCGGGTGAAGTGCGGCTGCAATGGTGGCGCGACGTCATTGCCGCCGAGGGGGAAGCCACCGGCAACCCGCTCGCCGACGCGCTGAAGGCGACGTTTTCCGCTCACCGCCTGCCGAAGTCCGCCTTAGACAACATGCTCGAAGCACGCATTTTCGATCTCTACGACGATCCGATGCCGTCGCGTACCGACCTCGAAGGCTATTGCGGCGAGACGGCAGCGGCGCTGATCCAGTTCGCGGCGATGGTGCTCGATCCGGTTGAGGCGCCGCGCTTCGCCGAACTGGCGGGAAGGGCGGGCTGCGCGCAGGCGATGACCGGTCTTTTGCTGCTGTTGCCGCTGCATCGTCGGCGTGGCCAATGCTTCGTGCCTGCGGATGTGCTTGCGGCGGCCGGCTCCTCGCCGGAAGAGTTCATCAAAGGCGACGGCGGTCCTGGCGCGCAACGCGGTGTGGCGGCGATGATCGCGTTGGCGCGGGAACACCTTGCGGCTTTCGAACAGGGTGCTTCGGCCTTGCCGGCGTCGCTGCGCGCGGCCTTCCTGCCGCTTGCGCTGTCTCGTGCCTATCTCGACAGGATGGAAAGCCATTCGCCGCTCGATGGCGTGGTGCGGTTGTCGGCCCTGCACCGGCATTGGCTGCTACTGCGTCGCGCCTCGAAAGGCTGGCCGCCCCTTTGACGTAAACGTCAATCATGGTAGGACTCCCGCCGGGTCATGAGCCTGCCCGTGCTGGTCGCACTTGTCGTCTTTGGCATTGCGCTGTCGGTCGCGGCCGTGCATTTCACCGGCGGCACCAAGACCGCGACGCTCGCCGGTTCGGATCAGGCATTGAGCCGCTTCGCGGAGGATTTTCCTGATGAAGTGGCGACGACGGTTCGGCTGACGGCGGACGCCAGGACGGCGTTTCTCGATCTTCGGAATGGGCGCACCGGCATCGTCCAAAGCATCGGCGACTGCTTTTTGACCCGCATCGTCACGGCCAGCGACATTGTTGCCCTGGATGTCAACGACAGCGGCGCCATTTCGCTCAAGCTTGCTGATTTCACTTGGAAGGGCGGTCGCTTCGCCTTCGCCGACCGGGCCGACACCGAGGCCGTCGCCGCTGCCTTGCGAAATCTCGATCAGGCCAGGGAGGCCGCGTGATGGACGACTACAATTTTCCGCAGGTCACCCAGCTTGCCATCCCGTTCTTCGTCGGCGCGATCCTGATCGAATTGTGGCTGGTGCGCACCGGCCGCGCCAAGGGTTCGTTCGAGACGCGCGACACGCTGGCCAGCCTGTTGATGGGCACCGGCAATGTCGTCGCCGGGCTGCTGCTGGGAGTCGTCTCCTACTGGGCTCTGCTCTGGCTCTGGCAATACCGGTTCTTCAATCTGGGCCTCTCGGTCTGGTGTTCCTCGTCGCCTTCCTGCTCGATGATCTGCGCTACTATGTCTATCACCGCATCGCGCATCGGGTGCGTTGGGTGTGGGCCGAACACGTCAACCACCATTCGAGCCAGCACTACAATCTGTCGACGGCGCTCAGGCAAAGCTGGACGGGGCTGTTCACCTTCATGTTCGTGCTGCAGGCGCCGCTGGTGCTGCTCGGTTTCCATCCGGCCGTCATCGCCTTCACCTTCGGCTTCAATCTGGTCTGGCAGTTCTGGATCCACACCGAGACCATCGGCAAGATGTGGGGCTGGTTCGAATTCATCTTCAACACGCCATCGCATCACCGTGTCCATCACGACACCAATCCGCGCTATCTCGACGCCAACTTTGCCGGCACGCTTATCATCTGGGACCGCATGTTCGGCACCTTCGTCGAGGAACTCGAGGAGGACCGGCCGCGCTACGGCATCGTCAAGAACATCGGCACCTTCAATCCGCTGAAAGTGGCTTTTCACGAGTGGGTCGGCATGTTCACGGATGCGTTCGCGCCCGGCCTTTCGCTGCGCCACCGTCTGAACTACCTGATCAAGCCGCCAGGCTGGAGCCATGACGGTTCGCGCGATACTTCGGAGAGCCTGAAGACCGCCTATGTCCGGCGAAATCCGGGCGAGGCGGGCAAGCCGGGGCTGCCAAGCGCGGCCGTCAGGCCAGCAGAGTAGGACTTCCTATCAGGATGGCCCGTCGCCATCACTGTCTCGCGCAGCCGCCGGACTGTCACCCGACATGGTGGCGCTGATGCGCCGAGTTGTGCCGAAATGCCGTCCGGACTTGCGGCCCAGCGAATCTGTAAAATTGGCTTCCAACTCGACCAGCGCATCGACGACCGCCGGCGCCTCAGAGCCGGGGCTCTCCCGCTGGAACCGGGCGCTGACATATACGCCACGAGGATGTGACGGATTGAGACGGGCTTCGACGGTCCAAGACGACGATAGCGAATAGAGCGCCTTCATCAAACCGATGAGGAACTGGTCATTGTAGGGACCTTTGAGGCGCTGTACGGCAACTATTCTCTTCAAGCTTCGATCGCGGTCCTCAATGTAATTTTCATTGTCGTGCAACCAACCTTTGCCTCCTTCGGGTTGGCCGATCAGCGCCTCGATCGCGGGTATATGAACCTCGCGCAACTTTTGTAGGTTGTTGCATCTGACGTAGATGCTCCAGACAATTTCGTAGTCGCCGGCGAAAGGCTCCTCGCTTGGCGGCAAGCCCGGCGGCAGAAGCTGGGGCAGACCGGAGCGTCTAGCCATGGACTACTCCGCCGCCTCCGCCCGCGCAGGCAGGCCCAGCCACTCCCGGCAGTCGGCCAGCGCGCGCGACGTCACGGCGCGCCGCTTGGCAACAGTCTTGTCCTTGCCGCGCAGGCGCTTTCCTTCGGCTTTCGGTGCTTCCACCGGCGGGAACAGGCCGAAATTGACGTTCATCGGTTGGAACGAGCGCTTGCCCGGCTCGTCGTCGGACACGATATGGCCGCCGGTGATGTGGTTGAGCAGTGCGCCGAACGCGGTGGTCAGGGGTGGCAGCGATGGTGCATGACCGAGCCGCTCGGCGGCGGCGAAGCGCCCAGCCAGCAGGCCGATTGCCGCGCTCTCGACATAGCCTTCGCAGCCGGTGATCTGGCCGGCAAAGCGCAGGCCGGGCCGCGACTTCAGCTGCAGCGATTGATCGAGCAGGGTCGGCGAATTGATGTAGGTGTTGCGGTGCAGGCCGCCGAGGCGGGCAAAATCGGCATTCTCGAGCCCGGGGATGGTGCGGAAGACGCGCACCTGCTCGGCATGCTTCAGCTTGGTCTGGAAACCGACCATGTTGTAGAGCGTGCCCAGCGCATTGTCCTGGCGAAGCTGGACGACGGCATAGGCTTTTACCGTCGGATTGTGGGCATTGGTCAGGCCCATCGGCTTCATCGGGCCGTAGCGCAGCGTCTCGACGCCGCGCTCTGCCATCACCTCGATCGGCAGGCAGCCGTCGAAATAGGGCGTGCCTTCCCATTGTTTGAATTCAGTTTTCTGGCCCTCGACCAGCGCCTGCACGAAGGCCAGATACTGCTCCCTGTCCATCGGGCAGTTGATATAGTCCTTGCCAGTGCCGCCGGGCCCGACCTTGTCGTAGCGCGACTGGAACCAGCAGATGTCCATGTCGATCGTGTCGAAATGCACGATCGGCGCAATGGCGTCGAAGAAAGCCAGCGCATCGGCTCCGGTCGCTTCCGCGATCGACTGGGCAAGCCCAGGTGCGGTCAGCGGGCCGGTGGCGATGATCGCCTGGTCCCAGTCCGCCGGCGGCAGGCCCGGCACTTCCTCGCGCTGGATGGTGATCAGCGGGTGCGCCTCAAGCTTCCTGGTTACGGCCTCGGAAAAACCGTCGCGATCGACGGCCAGCGCGCCGCCGGCCGGAACTTGGTTGGCGTCGCCGGCGCTCATGATCAGCGACCCGGCGAGCCGCATTTCGGCATGCAGCAGGCCGACAGCGTTGCTTTCGGCATCGTCGGAACGGAAGGAATTGGAGCAGACGAGCTCGGCCAGCCCATCGGTCTTGTGCGCATCGGTGCCGCGAACCGGACGCATTTCATGCAGCACGACGGGAACTCCGGCTTCGGCCGCCTGCCAGGCCGCTTCGGAGCCGGCGAGGCCGCCGCCGACGATGTGAATGGGGTTTTTGCTCATGAGCGCCGGAATAGTCGCTTGTAGCTGCGATTGCAATTGGCCGGCTGGGGCGGAGGAGCCGATGGGTCGGAAGCCTGGCCCAAAAACACAACACCCGCCGGGGGAGGAGGTCCGGCGGGTGTCGTTTTGGTGGTCGATCCTCGGGAGGAGGTGAAGATCGACCGTATTCGTCATCGCCGGGGAGGAGGTCGGCTTTGACGAAATTCCTTTCGCCATTTTGAAAAAGGGGCGAAACCCTTTTGGGAAACAACGCCCGCCGCGGGAGGAGGTGCGGCGGGCGCCGTTTTGCTGGTCAACCCTCGGGAGGAGGTGAAGGCTGACCGTATCCGTCAGGGTCGGGGAGGAGGTCGACCCTGGCGAAATTCTTGTACTTAGATCGCCTTGCGAGCGACGATCTTGATCTCGTCACGGATGATGCCGAGGTCATGGAGCTGGCGGTTCGAAAGGCGACCCAGCTCGTTAACGGTGTCGCGGTAGACGCGCCAGTTACGGTAGTTGCGGATCAGGTTCATTGTCGTTCTCTTTTTCAAAACTGGTTCGGACCATTTGCGGCCCGAAGAGGATTAGACCGCCTTGCGGGCCACGTAGTGGATGTCGCTGCGGCCGATGCCGAGGTCGTTCAGTTCGCGGTTCGACAGGCGGCTCAGCTCGGAAACAGTGTTCCGGTAGCGGCGCCAGTTGCGATAGTTGCGGATCAGGTTCATGGTATTCTCGTTTCGTCTTTCTTTCGGATCATTCCGTCTTTCTGTATGCCGTGAAGATAGGTGGGGTCATATCGATTTAAAAGCGCTATCGCTGCATGGCAGCAATGCAAATTGTGCAATGCACCATTAACGCGCGTTCACGTCTCGAACACAAAGAAACCCGAATCGGAAAATGCCGTGGCGTCAGCGGCTTGGCCGGCTCGGCTGAAAAAAGACCAAGCTTGGGGGAGATGACATGGCGAGCTATGCGTCACGGGCCAAATCGGACATTGCGCGATGGCTCGAGGCTGGCCTGATCGATGGGCCGACGGCCGACGCGTTAAGGCGCGACATCGAGGCCAATGAACGGAGGTCGCTGAGCTTCGGTTCGATCCTGGCGATGATGGCGGCACTGTTGTTTGGCGCCGCCATCCTGATCTTCGTCGCCGCCAACTGGGAGGCCATTCCGCGGCTGGCGCGGGTCGCCGCACTCTTCGCCATCATCCTGGCCGGCTATGTCGGTGGCGCACTGCTGAAGATACGCGGCCATGCGGCGATCGGCGAGGCGCTCTGGATCATCGCTGCGGCGGCGTTCGGCGGATCGATCGCGCTGATCGGCCAGATGTATCACCTGACCGGCGACGAGGCATCGGCGCTGATCACCTGGGGTGCCGGCACGGCGCTGGCGGCGGTGGCATTGCGCTCGAATCCGCTGACCGTCGCTTCCGTCGGCATCGCCGATGCCTGGCTGTTCGTCAAAGGATTCGACTATTTCAAGCGTACGGAATTTCCGCATTTCTTCGTCGTCATGGCCATTGTGCTGTTTGCCATTTCGTCCTGGACCCGCAGTCAGGCGGCGCGGCACCTGATCATCCTGTCGGTCCTCTGCTATCTGGTGCTGTTCGTGATTGACTACAGCACGCTGCAGGTCGCCATCCCGTTGGCGATCGTCTCGGCGCTGCTCTTTGCAGTGGCGGTCTTTGCCGCCGAGCCCGTCGACAGGATCGTCCAACTCGGCGGCCGGTTGCCCTTGCACGCCTTGATCGGTTTCCTCACGGGACTGGCGATGCTGCAGATGGAGCTGGCCGGCGACGCGAGCTACGACAGCGGCTTCGCCATCGCCTCTGCGATTGCGCTTGCCGGTATTGTCGCAGCGATCATGCTGGGCGGCCGCGAGAGCAGGGGCCTGCGCTGGGTTGCCTATGTGGGCTTCGCCTTCGAGCTCGCCCTCATCTATGTGGTGATGCTGCGGTCGATGCTCGACACCGCAGGCTTCTTCCTGGCCGCTGCAGTGCTTCTCGGTATCCTGGCGGTCGTCATCATCCAGATCGAGAAACGCATGAAGGCGCCGCGCGCCGAAGGAGTGGCAGCGTGATGACCGGGAAAAGACTTGTCATCTCGGCGCTGGTGCTGGCGCTCGTCCAGATCGGCTTTTTGAGCTGGATCATCGCCGGTAGGGCAGCGATCCTGCGCGACGGCAAGGACGTGCTTTTGAAGGTCGAGCCGATCGATCCGCGCGACCTCTTGCGCGGCGACTATATTCGCCTTGGCTACGAGATATCGCGTATTCCGGTGAAAATGATCGCCAACATCCCGGCCGACAAGTTCTCGAGTGACGACACCTCGATCGTGGTCAGGCTGAAAAAGGGCGCCGATGGCTATTGGCAGCCGACAGTGGCCTGGTTCGGCCAGGCGCCGACGCCTGCCGCCTCCGATGAAACCGATATTGTCGGACACGTTGGCGAGGGCTGGAGTTTGCGCGAAGAGGGAGGTTCGATCGCGCCGGACTACGGCATAGAGCGCTTTTATCTGCCGGAGGGCGAGGGCATGGCGATCCAGGACGACATGAGGGTGCGGCCGTTCGCTGTCCGTGTCGCGATCGCAGCCAACGGCACTCCACAGATCAAGGCGCTGATGGACGGCGACAAGACGTTGTTCGAGGAACCGCTTTATTAGACACGGCCAGCCGCTCCGCATGCTTGTCGCTCTTCGCCAGTCTCCGTGACCATTCGTCTGGAACTCGAGTGAAGCATGACAATTGAACTGACGGCGCCGGCACGACATCAATCTCGACGCTGTTCTGCGCGTCGCCTAGTCGTAGGGGCTTTTCATTTGGCGAGCCGATGCTCAGTTTTTGGTGCGGATGAAGGGACTCGAACCCCCACGCCTTTCGGCACTGGAACCTAAATCCAGGGCGTCTACCAATTCCGCCACATCCGCGTCGCCCGGCAATCCCATGTAGCCATCATTCTGTCAATGTCAGAGCCAAAATGCCGGTCAAACACGGAAACGCGAAGAGAGTTGAAAATTAGCCTCGCCTGTGACAAAAGGCGTGTCGAATGTGACGGGATGCGACGATCCGCTTCTGCAGAATGTGATAAGAAGTAGGAAAAACAAAGACTTATTCACATTTTGGAGCGCAGTTTGGGAGGATTTGACCAAGGTCAAATCGCCAGGTTCCGTACCAAAAGCCATTTCCGGCAGGATTATACCGGCAGGCTGTGAACGGCAGAGGCCGTGGCAGTCTCATTGGTGAAAACAAAGGTTTTACGATGCAGGTCACCGAAACGCTCAACTCCGGTCTCAAGCGCGAGATCAAGATCACCGTGCCGGCCGGTGACATGGAAGCCAAGCTGATGGCGCGGCTTTCGGATGCCCGCAACAAGGTTCGCATCAACGGCTTCCGTCCCGGCAAGGTGCCGGTGCAGCACCTGCGCAAGGTCTACGGCAAGTCGTTCATGGCCGAAGTGGTCAACGAGATTCTTAACGATTCGACCCGTTCGATCATCACGGGGCGCGGCGAAAAGGCCGCCATGCAGCCCGAAGTGATCATGACCGAGGACGAGAAAGAGGCCGAGAAGATCCTGGCCGGCGGCGCCGACTTCGAGTTCCGCCTCAACTACGAGATCATCCCGGCGATCGAGATCAAGGATTTCTCCGACATCAAGGTGACGCGCCAGGTGTTCGACGTTCCGGATTCGGAAATCGACGAGCAGGTCAAGCGCATCGCCGAATCGGCACGCAGCTACGAGCCGAAAGCCGGCAAGGCCGCCGAGGGCGACCGCGTCAGCATTGACTATGTCGGCAAGATCGGCGGCGAGGCCTTCGCTGGCGGCGCCGGCAACGACCAGCCGCTGGTGCTCGGCTCCAAGGAATTCATCCCGGGCTTCGAGGACCAGCTGATCGGCGCCAAGGCCGGCGACGAGAAGCAGGTCACAGTAACCTTTCCGGAAAACTACCAGGCGGCGCATCTGGCCGGCAAGGAAGCGACCTTCGACGTCACCGTCAAGGAAGTGTCGATGCCCGGCGCGCTGGAGATCAATGACGAGACGGCCAAGAACCTCGGCCTGGAATCGCTGGAGCGCCTGCGCGAGGTGGTCCGCGGCCAGATCGAGAACCAGTTCGGTTCGATGACGCGACAGAAGGTCAAGCGCCAGCTGCTTGACCAGCTTGACGCTTCCTATTCGTTCGAGGCGCCGTCGAAGCTGGTCGAAGCCGAGTTCAATAACATCTGGAGCCAGGTCAACCGCGATCTCGAAGCCGCCGGTCGTACCTTCGCCGACGAAGAGACGACGGAAGAAGAGGCGCGCGCCGAATATATGCGGCTTGCCGAGCGCCGGGTGCGCCTCGGCCTGGTTCTGGCCGAGATCGGCGAGAAGGCCGGCGTCACCGTTTCGGACGAGGAATTGCAGCGCGGCCTGTTCGAGCAGGTGCGCCGCTATCCGGCCAACCAGCAGCAGGAAGCCTTCGAATTCTACCGCAGCAACCCCGAGGCGCTGAACACGCTGCGTGCGCCGATGTTCGAGGAGAAGGTCGTCGACCATCTGCTCGGCCAGATTTCGGTTACCGACGTCAAGGTCAGCAAGGAAGAGCTGATGGCCGACGACGAGGAGGCCGAGACGGCCAAGGCCAAGCCGGCGAAGAAGGCCGCTGCAAAGAAGGCCGAGAAGCCTGAGACGGCCGACGACGCGGAAGAACCCAAGAAGAAGGCAGCGCCGAAGAAAAAAGCGGCCAAGGACGCCGAGTAATTCGGCACGTCAATCAAATCGTGAAAGGCCGCCGTCGGGCGGCCTTTTTCGTGGCCGCGCCCTGTGGCCATGGTGCAACAGAGGCGCCCTCGAATGATGCCAGATGGCTGGCGATTCGAAGCCTTGAACATTATCTGCGCTTTTGTTGTAAACCCGCGGGGTGTTGGAGGCATCGTTGAGGCTGTTCGTCGAAATGGGCGGCGTTGTGGCTGCGGCGCTCGTTCTTGCTTCACTGTGCGGCACGGCCGAGGCCGGCCTCGACAACTGGCGTTTCGACACCGGCAGCGACGGCCTGGCGACCGCCTCGCTCCATGCCAGCAACAAGCTCATCACCGGCGGCGGCGCGCTCAGCTACAGCCCGGTCCTGACCATTGCCTGCCGGGCGAACGGCGAGCCGCGCTGGAGCGAATGGCTGCAGCTCAACGATGCCGTCTCGGCCAGCCGCAAGATCACCATGTCGATCACGCTCGACGGCGGCGGCAAATTCGATGAAAGCTGGTCCGTCGGCACGCGCGGCAGGATTCTGGTCAGGGACGGCGCCGACGGCGTCAAGCGGCTGGTTTCGGCAAACCGGCTCCTGCTGTCCTGGCGGTTCGGCCTGCTGGCCGGGAGGGGCGAGGCCGACTTCGACCTTGCCGGGCTTGGCGAGGCGGTCGACCAGATTGCCGGGACCTGCAATGCCGATCCGCCCTGATCATGCATCCTCCAACCGTTGATTGAGTTCTCTACCTGCTTGGAAGATTCCGTGGTATGTAGGTGCCGCAATTCCACAGGGGGGACGCGGATATTCCGCTCTGCCGAAATAGGGCGCGTGCCGGCGAAAGAACTGGCGCGCGCAGATCGTCCGAGGACGGATCAGGGAGGAAATGCCATGCGCGCAATCGCGTTCTTTGCCGTCGTTTTCGTCGCAACCTTCTTCGCAAGCCAATCGCAGGCACAGGATGCCGCCGCGGGCGAGAAGGTCTTCACGAAGTGCAAGGCCTGCCACGTCGCGGACGAGGACAAGAACAAGATCGGTCCGTCGCTGCATGGCGTCATGGGCCGAACGGCCGGTACGCATCCGGATTTCAAATATTCCGAAGCCATGGTCGCGGCCGGCACATCCGGCGTCAAATGGGACGAACCGACGCTGGCGACCTACCTTCACGATCCCAAGGGCATGGTGAAAGGCACCAAGATGGTGTTCCCGGGTCTCAAGAAGGACGAGGACGTCGCCAACGTCATCGCCTATCTGAAGCAGTTCTCACCGTAAGCCTGATCTTCACCGGCTGACATGTCGACCCGGGAAAGCCACCTCGAGGATACCGGCCCCCGCCTCTCGGAAGCGACGGCCGGGGATTTCTTCGCGCTTTTGAAACCACGTGTCATGGCGCTTGCCGTTTTCACGGCTTTCGTCGGCCTGATGGTGGCGCCGGTCATGATGAACCCGGTCATCGCCGTGATCGCAATCAGCGCCATCGCGGTTGGAGCCGGTGCGGCAGGGGCGCTCAACATGTGGTACGACGCGGATATCGATGCGTTGATGTCGCGCACCGCAAAGCGGCCGGTGCCGTCCGGCCTTGTCACGCCAGGCGAGGCACTCGGCTTCGGACTGGTGCTTTCGGCGCTGTCGATCATGACGCTCGGCGTGCTGGTGGGATGGCTTGCCGCATCGCTGCTGGCCTTCACCATCTTCTTCTATGTCGTGATCTATACGATGTGGCTGAAACGCTCGACGCCGCAGAACATCGTCATAGGCGGTGCCGCGGGCGCGCTTCCTCCTGTCATCGGCTGGGCGGCAGCCACCGGCACCGTGGGCGTCGAAAGCCTCATCCTGTTCCTGATCATCTTCCTCTGGACGCCGCCGCATTTCTGGGCGCTCGCGTTGTTCAAGGTCGGCGACTACGCCGCAGCGGGCATACCCATGATGCCGAACGTTGCCGGCGAAGCGTCGACGCGAAAGCAGATCTTCGTCTATTCGCTCGTTTTGGCGCCGATCGGCGTGCTGCCGTGGCCCTTCGGTTTCGCCAGCGCTTATTTCGGGATCGCTTCGGCCGCATTGGGCGCCGGCTTCATCTGGCACGCCTGGAAGGTTCTGGCTGCTCCCGGCAAGGAGATGAGGCCCGCCAAGACGCTGTTTGCCTATTCGATCCTCTATCTCTTTGCGATCTTCGCGATGCTGCTTGTCGACACGATCGCAACGCGCGTGGTTGTTTCAGCCGGCGGTTGACGGCACGAGCGGTATTGCCGGGCTGCGCGCCGGGTTGTGGCGAGCGAGTCGCCCATGCTGCACTAATATCTAGTATCCGGGCTCACGTCACATCGGCAGAGCGCAGAATCCCAGCAGCAACAGAATCACTATGCCGAGGCCCAGTATGAGAACAGTCCTTGTGTCCATGACATGACCTTCACCGTTCACCGGCATAGAATATCGAAGAAGAGCCTCCAGAGCTAGCGTGGCCGCCCAGCCATCTTCAACAAAGGGCGACAAATCCCCTGCAGGAGAGTATGTTGTTTGCGGTGCAGGTCGCGGTTCGCGTGGCCCAGTCACGCTGAACGACGCAC
Source organism: Mesorhizobium sp. LjNodule214 (assembly GCF_964252735.1). Taxonomy (NCBI): domain Bacteria; kingdom Pseudomonadati; phylum Pseudomonadota; class Alphaproteobacteria; order Hyphomicrobiales; family Phyllobacteriaceae; genus Mesorhizobium; species Mesorhizobium sp. LjNodule214. The sequence continues at coordinate 183,566 of NZ_CAXUPE020000002.1, read as the reverse complement.
CGTGAAACCGCGACCTTACTGGACCTGGTCTGGAGGAACGGCATGACAAGTTTTCACGTGATTGCAGGCGCCAGCGAAACGCTGGAACACACCAAAATTCGAAAAATCGGTGTTTCCGACCTTTTTGATGCGCTCAGGCGGGGCGTCGACGATTTCATGGTCAAACCATCGCACATCGTTTTTCTCTGCCTGATCTATCCGCTGGTGGGTGTCGTGCTCGCCGCCTGGACATCGGGTGCCAATGCGCTGCCGCTGCTGTTTCCGCTGGTGTCCGGCTTTGCGCTCATCGGTCCGTTCGCGGCGATCGGCCTCTATGAGATCAGCCGCAGGCGGGAAGCCGGGCTCGATACTTCGTGGAGACACGCTTTCGAGGTCAGGAATTCTCCGGCGCTGCCGGCCATCGCGGCGGTCGGGATCATGCTGTTTTCGATCTTCATCGCCTGGCTTTTGACCGCGCAGCTGTTCTACCAACAGCTCTTCGGTCCGGCGCCGCCGGCATCGATATCCAGCTTCATCAGCGAGATATTCGCCACCGGGCGCGGCTGGACGCTGATTATCCTGGGACACGCCATCGGCTTCGCGTTTGCTGTGGTCGTGCTATGCACAACGGTGGTTGCTTTCCCGCTGCTGCTCGACCGTGACGTCGGCGCCTACGAAGCCATCCACACCTCGGTGCGCGTGGTGCTGGCGAACCCGATCGTCATGGCTGTGTGGGGGCTGATCGTCGCCGTCGCGCTGATCATCGGCTCGCTGCCGGTGTTTGCGGGGCTAGCCATCGTGCTGCCGGTCCTTGGCCATGCCACTTGGCATGTCTATCGCAAGGTGGTGGATTCGTCGCCGCCTGCCAGACCTGCCGATTGAGGACGTCCCGCCTGCCCGCACCGGCGAAAGGGCCGGTGCGGGCCGCCTGGCGAGGGCTTGTCAGTAAGCCGGATGGCTGAAGCGGGCTTGGCGTGCGTCCACGGTCAGGTCGCGGAAATCCTTGCCGCTGACATGCACCAGCGTCCTGTGGTCGCCGCCCTCGAAATAGACATCGTCGGCGGCACGAAGGCTCTCATCGACGATGACGGGCACATCGTAGGCCGCGCCGATCGGCGGGACGGCGCCGATGTCGCAATCGGCGAAAAGCAAAACCACTTCGTCTTCGGAGGCGAGACCAAGACGCCTGTCCATGACGTCCTGCAACGCGCCGAGTTCGATCCTGTGGGTGCTTGGAACCACGGCCAGCGCATAGCCAAGTTCGTGGTGAACGACCACCGATTTGGCCATGATGCTGCCCGGCACATGCGCGGCTATAGCGGACTGCCTGGTTGTGGATGTGCGGTGATGCGCGACGGTATCGTAGGAAATTCCCTTGCCGTCGATATAGTGCTTCAGTCTGTTGGCGATCGTCATCTTGGGCCTCCCTTGCCGGAGTTCGCGACGCGCGGGAATGAGAGCAGTCATTCTCCCGATGTCGCTTCCGATATCTGGAAAATGGACCAGCCGCCGGTTGTTTCAAGGCAGCCGAACGGCAAGCAGCATCCGCGCACAACTGAAGTCGCGGCTGCTGGATCTCACCCGGTTCTAGATTTCAGGGTCCGGCTCCGAAAAATGTCACCCGAGTGAGAAGCGTGTAGTCGGCTTCGAGGACCATCATGGCCACGAACACCAGCACCAGGATCGGCGGCAGGATGATCGCATAGGCCAGCGCCAGCCGTTCCCAGGCCATATGCATGAAGACGGCGACGATCAGCCCTGCCTTGAGCATCATGAAGATCAGGATCAGCGACCATCTGAGATAGCCGTGAATGCCTAAATAATCGACCATGTAGGAGCAAGCGCTGAGGATGAACAGCCACGCCCAAACCACCAGATAGAGCTTGATCGGGTGTTCCTGATGGACCTCGGCGGTGGCAACGCCGGCGGTCGTCGCATCGTGGGCACCGTGCAGCTGGTGTTGCCCAAGGCCGTTTGCGGTTGCTTCAGCCATATTTTCCTCTCACCAAAGATAGAAGAAAGCGAAAATGAACACCCAGACCAGGTCGACGAAGTGCCAGTAGAGCCCCATGATCTCGACGTTCTCGTAGCGGCCCTTGCGGCTAGTGAAGAAGCCGGGCCGTCCGGTGTCATAGTCTCCGCGCCAGACCTTGCGTGCCACGATGATGAGGAAGATCACCCCGATCGTCACATGCGTGCCGTGGAAGCCGGTGATCATGAAGAAGGACGAGCCGAATTGCGCGGCACCCCAAGGGTTGCCCCAGGGTCTTACGCCTTCGGTGATCAGCTTGGTCCACTCAAAAGCCTGCATGCCGACGAAGGTCGCGCCGAGTGCCGCGGTCAGAAGCATCAGGATTGCAGTCTTGCGGCGGTCGCGGCGATAGCCGAAATTGACCGCCATGGCCATCGTCCCGCTGCTTGAGATCAGCACGAAGGTCATGATGGCGATCAGGATCAGCGGAATCTCCTCGCCGCCGATGCGAAGGGCAAAGACCTCGCTCGGATTGGGCCACGGCACGCGCGTCGAGATGCGCGCCGTCATGTAGGAGAGCAGGAAGCAGCCGAAGATGAAGGTGTCGCTGAGCAGGAAGATCCACATCATGGCCTTCCCCCAGGACACGTTCTTGAACGCCCGCTGATCCGAGGACCAGTCGGCGGCAATGCCTCGCAGGCCCGCCGGCCGGGGCGCCGCTTGGCCGCTATGCGTCAGTGTCGTTTCGGCCATCCGCTTGATCCCTTAGGTCAGCAATTGTCGGCAAATGTCGATGAACGTGGCGGCCCAGCCGGCCAGCAGCGCGAAGATGGCGAGCCAGATGAAAAGCAGGAAATGCCAGTACATGGCGCACAGTTCGACGCGCAGGCGCAGCCGCTCCGGCTTGGCCCCGTTCCAGGCACCGGCGGTGGTTCTGCCAAGACCGACCAGGCCTCCCACTATGTGCAGGCCATGCATGCCGGTTATCAGGTAGAAAAAGCTGTTGGCCGGATTGGAGCTCAGCAGATAGCCGTCGATGTCCAGTTCCCGCCATGCCATGAGCTGCCCGACCAGAAAGGCAAGCGCCGTGATCCCGGCCGTGGCAAGGCTGAGCCTGACCATGTCCAACTGGCCTCTGCGCGCCGCGACCACGGCGCATTGCAGCGCGATGCTGCTGAGCACCAGCACGCCGGTGTTGAGCCAGAGCAAGCGCGGCAGCGGCAGCGGCTGCCAGTCCGACAGCGCCATGCGCATGAAGTAGGCGCTGGTGAACAGCGCGAACAGGCAGCCGACAACGGCGAGGAAGACACCGAGGCCGATCTTGGCCGTCGGCAGCGCCGAGCGGTCCAGGGCGACAAAATCCCCGGCCATGCCTTCCTCCAGCCATGGCTTCGACATCAGCCTCTGATGGGAAAGCCACCATCCGGCAAAGCCGACGATCACGAGCAGGAAGACGAGGATGACGCTCATGCCGGCTCCTTGGAGGTGCCGAAGGAGCCCGGCACGTTCTGCGGAATGAAGTCTTCCTTGGCGCCCGGCACACTGTAGTCATAGGCCCAGCGATAGACGATCGGCAGGTCCTTGCCGAAATTGCCGTGCGCTGGCGGTGTTTCGGCTGTCTGCCATTCCAGGGTCGTTGCGCGCCAGGGATTGCCGCCGGCCTCGCGGCCATGGCGGATGCTCCAGATCAGGTTGAACAGGAACACGATCTGAGCAAAGCCGACCATGAACGCCATGATGCTGATGAACGAGTTCAGGTTGTGGGCCGATTCCGTCATTATCGTCATGTCGGTCAGTTCGGCGTAGCGCCGTGGCAGGCCCACCAGGCCAAGATAGTGCATGGGGAAGAAAATCAGATAAGCGCCGAGGAACGTGACCCAGAAATGGAACTGGCCGAGCGTCTCGTTCAGCATCCGACCGGTGACCTTCGGATACCAGTGGTAGATCGCGCCGAAAATCACCAGGATCGGGGCGACGCCCATGACCATATGGAAATGAGCAACGACGAACATCGTGTCGGACAATGGAACGTCGACGACGACGTTGCCGAGAAACAGGCCGGTCAACCCGCCATTGACGAAGGTGACGATGAAGGCCAGGGCAAAGAGCATCGGTATGGTGAGATGGATGTCGCCGCGCCACAGCGTCAGCACCCAATTGTAGACCTTGATGGCGGTCGGCACGGCGATGATCAATGTCGTGGTGGCGAAGAAGAACCCGAAATAGGGGTGCATGCCGCTGACATACATGTGGTGCGCCCAGACCACGAAGCTCAGCGCACCGATGCCGACGATCGCCCAGACCATCATCCGGTAGCCGAAGATATTCTTGCGCGCATGGGTACTGATCAGGTCGGATACGATGCCGAAGGCCGGCAGTGCCACGATGTAGACCTCGGGGTGGCCGAAGAACCAGAACAGATGCTGGAACAGGATCGGGCTGCCGCCGTTATGCTGCAGTTGTTCGCCCATCTCGACGATCGCCGGCATGAAGAAGGAGGTGCCGAGCGCACGGTCAAACAACATCATCACGCAGGCGACGAACAGCGCCGGGAAGGCGAGCAGCGCCATGACGGTGGCGGTGAAGATGCCCCAGACCGTCAGTGGCAGGCGCATCAGCGTCATGCCGCGCGTGCGGGCCTGCAGCACCGTCACGACATAGTTCAGGCCGCCCATGGTGAAGCCGATGATGAACAGGATCAAAGAGACCAGCATCAGGATGATGCCCCAGTCCTGGCCGCCTGGCGTGCCGGTCATGATGGCTTGCGGCGGGTAGAGCGTCCAGCCGGCACCCGTCGGTCCGCCGGGCGCAAAGAAGCTCGACACCAGAACCAGAACGGCGAGCAGGTAAATCCAGTAGCTGAGCATGTTGACATAGGGAAAAACCATGTCGCGAGCGCCGACCATCAGCGGGATCAGGTAATTGCCGAAGCCACCCAGGAAGAGCGCCGTGAGCAGGTAGATCACCATGATCATGCCGTGCATGGTGATGAACTGGTAATAGGCTTCCGGGGTGATGAAGTCGAACGTGCCGGGGAAGCCAAGCTGCAGCCGCATCAGCCAGGACAGCACCAGCGCCACCATGCCGATGGCCGTTGCCGTCGCCGAATACTGGATGGCGATGACCTTGGCGTCCTGCGAGAAAACGTACTTCGTCCACCAGCTGTGCGGGTGGTAAAGCTCCATTTCCCCGACTTCGGCCGGCGGGACAGCATCTGCAGGCGTGATATCGACCATAGGAACACCTCCGTGTCCTTTCAGCGGGCCTCGACCGTTTCGAGCTTTGCCGAAATCCTCGAACCTGACGCGACGGTTCCTGCCTGCGCCGGGTCTGCCGATCCTGTCTGCTGGGGCGCCGACAATTGCGCGAAAGTCTGCTGCTGGCCGAGCCAAGCCACATAATCTTCCGGCGTATCGACCATGACCACGCCATTCATCAAAGGATGCCCCTGGCCGCAAAGCTCGGCGCACAGGACCTGGAAGGTTCCGGTCCTGGTCGGGGTGAACCAGAAATAGGTGACGGAGCCCGGGATCATGTCCATCTTGGCGCGGAATTCCGGTACGTAGAAATCATGCAGCACATCGATCGAGCGCAACAACATCTTGACCGGCTTGCCGATCGGCAAATGCAGGTCGGCCGCTTCGACCACGACATCGTCCTGGCCGTTGGGATCGCTGGCGATGACGCCGAGCGGATTTTCAGCGGTGACCTCGCGGGTGTCGGAGGTGCCGAGCTTGCCGTCCTTGCCGGGCAAGCGGAAGCTCCACTGCCATTGCTGACCGACGACTTCGACCTCGGTCGCATCGCTTGGCACGTTGACGAAACGGCTCCAGACGAACAGGCCGGGAACCAGCAGGGCCGTGACCCCGATCGCGGTGACGATCGTCAGCCACGATTCGAGCCGCTTGTTCTCGGGCTCGTAAGCGGCGCGGTTGCCTTCCCGATGACGGAAGCGGAACACGCAATAGGCCATGAAAAGGACGACGGCGGCGAAGACGACGCCGGTGATCCAAAAGGTAATGATGATGGTGTTGTCGATATAGTCCCAGTTCGAGGCTATCGGCGTCCACCACCATGGGCTCAGCAGGTGAAACAGCACCGAGCCCACAACAATTAAAACGAGTACAAGCGCAATGGCCATGTCCCGTTCCTCCCGGCATTCCAGGGGCGCGAAGCCGTCCGGGGAAATGCCGCGCGTATCATAGCTTGATTTGCAATCGAAATTCTAGAGCCGGTTGTGGATGAGGCGAAAATGTCGACTTTGCCGCTGCGAATCTCTCGGGATCAAATCAGCAGCAGGCCCTTCATCGAGGCGTTGCCGTTCCTGCCGATGATGATGTGGTCGTGGACGGCGATGCCGAGCGGTTTGGCGGTGTCGATGATCAGCTTGGTCATCTCGATGTCGGCGCGCGACGGCGTCGGGTCGCCAGATGGGTGGTTGTGCAGCAGGATGATGGCACTAGCCGAGAGTTCCAGCGCGCGCTTGACCACTTCGCGCGGATAGACCGGCGTGTGGTCGACGGTGCCGATCTGCTGCACCTCGTCGGCGATCAGCACATTCTTCTTGTCAAGGAACAGGATGCGGATGTGTTTCCCTCCCTCGATTCTATTATGTTTTTCAATAGCTTGCGGGAGGCGTCCCTCAAACGTCCCCCGCACGTCCCTTATTCGGGATTCTTGTTTCGTTTCGCCATGCGCAGCTGGGCAACGCGGCTAGTCTGTTCGATGGTGCCGCGGTTGTACCGAGCGCTGGTCTGCCGGTTTTTGTGGCCAGCCGATTTCATAACGTCGGTCTCGGTTGCACCAAGGCTATAAGCCTCGGTGATGGCGCCAGCCCTTGCGTCCATATTCCAGACGTTTCGCGGCAGTTCGGCCTTGTCAGCAATCTTGCGCCACCGTTCGGTGAACTTGCGATGCTTGTAGGGCTCGCCGGTCGTTTCAGCCAGGATCATAGGGCCGATGCGTTTCTCTAGCGGCACGAGCGCGATTTCTTCCAGCACCATCGGATGGAGTTTCAGGTCGTGCTCGACTTCGAACCCGGTTTTGGTGTGCGCCTTGCGCAGCACCATATCGGCATCGATGTCCGACCAAACCATTCCGTTGGTCCACCTTGTATCGCGGTGCAGGATGCCGCCCTTGGCGTCCCGTACCGGTTCCCATTCGCCGATAACGTCCTTCTGGCGCATGGTCAGCTCAAACTGCAAAACGGTAGCCAGGGCAATTGAAGGCCAGCCCTCGGCATGCGCCGTCTTGCGGATAGCCTCGACGTGTTCAGCGGTCATCACGGATTTGCGGGCAGGCGGCGTTGAAAATCGGATTTTCGACAGAATTGTGTCGGCACGGAAGCAATCATCATAGCCGAGGGTGACACCGTAGCTAACAAGCTGCCGCACCGAGTCCATACAATGCTTTGCGCGCCACGGCCGGGGAGGGGGATTCGGTTCTTTCTCGGTCGGCTCCTTGGGCTCACCCCACTGGCGATGCCAGCGCTTAAAGTCGGGTCCGAGTAGCTTTCCTATATGGCGCGAACCGACGGTGTTCTCGATGATGACGAGGCATTTGGTGACATTCTCCCTACTATTCCATTTCATCGATCGGTAAGGGGAATCCTCGTTCGTTTGGAAAAGGCGTGACAGGCTCGTCAACGAGCCGTCAAAGCTGGGTGCGGCGTGACTGTCGCGGGCAGCCCACTCAAGCATTTGAGCTTGTAGAAGGTGGCATCGGGCCGACAGGTGCTCTCGACCTTCTGGAGTGTCGGTATAATGGAGCCGAATGCTTGACGGTCGAAAACCGCGCCGCGCTAGGTCGCCGCGGGCTTCCCAATATTCGCGCGCCGTGCCGTCTTTGTTGTGCTTGCGCTTCAGGCCAGGGAAATCGCTCATGACCAGTTCTCCACGCCGTCTGCGGACGTCGGCAGGGTAGATTGGTGAAGGCCATGCCGTCTGTCCAGAAAGGCGCGCACGGCGGGCCAATAGCGATATCCGGTAATGGGGTCGATACGCGGCAAGCCCTCGCGCTCCCATACGGCCGCAATGGCTGCCCATTGAACTTTGGATTTGGCACCGAGAACGCGCTGGGAGATGGTCGCCTCGGAGAGATACAGCGGTGAATTATCATTGGCAGCGGTGCGGCTCATGCTGTTCTCCTCAGCGTACGCGAAAACGCCCGATGGGCGGTATGAAAACCCCGCCGAAGCGGGGTTCTGTCGTCGCGGTGCAGTGCGGTCAGCCTTGCCACATCTTCTCTTCGGCCAGTGCCACCGCCTCAGCATCCTCGTCCGCGACCGGTACCAACACATCACCCATTATCATTATGTCCCAATCGTCTCTCAGGCGGCGAATGCCGTAAACCTCAACCCCGCGTGATGTCTTGGTGCCCATAAGCACCATCGAGAGGAACGGATGATCCCGGTGAGAAACCAGTTGCCGATTGCGAACTTCCCTGCTTCCGCATTAACTGTCGCCCTGATTCACGTCCCAAACCCCTTATTGATTGTTTGTAGCGGAATCGCTACAATGTATCAACATTGCGCCTTGTCCTCGAAACGTCAAGTGAAATCATGCATCCAATCCAATGCAAGATGGCTAGAGCTGCGCTAGGCCTAGGCGTTCGCGATCTCGCGAAGTCTGCAGGGGTGGCCGTCAACACAGTGACGCGTTTTGAGCGCGGCGAGGAACTATTACCGCGAACGCTGGACGCCATTCGTTCCGTGCTTGAGTCAGCAGGCGTTATCTTCCTGGCAGACGGCGAGACGGTCGACGGCGGGCCTGGCGTGAGATTGCGTACCATAACCGGCATGCCGTTTGGCGCTTCGTAAGTCGTCAAACCTAGATCGACTTGCGCAAATCCATATTTTGCACGATCCTCCCTTCCAAATTTAGGGAGGGGACTATGAGTGTCGAAGAAAAACTGCGCGTTCTTGCCGATCGCATCAAGACGCATTCAAGTGCAATGCTTACCGAGGAAGCCTTAAAGACAGCGATTGTGCTGCCCTTTCTCGCAGCCTTAGATTACGACGTTTTCAATCCTGATGAGGTCATTCCAGAATTCTGTGCTGATGCGGTAGGAAAGAAGGGCGAAAAAGTAGACTACGCCATAAAGATCGATGGGGAGATCCGGATTCTCGTTGAATGCAAGCCAATCAGCACAGTGCTTGATCGAGTACATCTTGCGCAGCTCTATAGATACTTTTCCGTCACCAACGCCAAATTCGCCATTCTCACAAACGGTCGCGCCTTCCACTTTCATACGGATTTAGTTGCGCCGAACAAGCTCGACGACCGACCGTTCCTCACATTCGACCTTTCGGACCTACAAGGGCAATTGACGTCCGAACTGAAGAAATTCGCCAAGGCTGATTTCAACGTCGATGGAATCCTCCAGTCCGCCCATCGACTGAAGTACACTTCGGCGATCAAGAAGGAAATTGGGAGTGTGATGGAGAATCCGCCGGAAGACTTCGTGCGGATGGTGACTGTGGGACTCTACCAAGGGCGATTCACAGCCCAGGTGAAGGAGCAGTTTTCGCCCATGGTCAAAGCTGCCTTTCGAGAGATTGTTCGGGAGTCCGTTCAGTCGCGTCTATCCACTGCATTGGCTGAAACCGAGGTTTCGGAAATTGGCACGGAGGGACTTGGCGCCGAAGAAGAGGTTGTAACTACCGAGGATGAGCGCGAGGGATTTATGGTCGTTCGCGCTATCGTCCGCGACCTTCTGAAGCCAGCAAGGGTGATTATGCGCGACCAAAAAAGCTACTGCGGTATCCTTGTCGACAACAACAACCGTAAGCCACTAGCCCGACTATGGTTCAACAGGACCGTCAAATATCTCGGACTTTTCGATGGCGAGAAGGAAGAGAAGGTCAAGATCGACTCGCTGGACGAAATCTACGACTACGCCGATCGCCTACGAGCTACGGCAAAGGAATACTTGGCGGGTGCAATCGCCTCTGTGGCCCCCTGAACGTTCGGCGACCACTGGGTGACGTTACGTCAAGACTCAGCTATCGCTAACGCCGCGGCGGGTGTGAATTCCCGCTTGGGCCGGCGCCGTTCAGGCAACCTCCCCTTTGGCGCCGGCCAATTTTGCCAGCTATGCAGTAGAATCGCGGATTCGGGGATCCAATTGGAATTTCGCTTGATCTTTGAAGGCGACTTAAAGCCAAGGCAGCGGGCGAAGCTGGCGGACATCCACAAGATTCGGATGACGCTGCATCAGCAGATGAAAGCGCTCTGGAGCGTTCAGCCGTTGTCGCTTTTGCCGACATGGAAGCTGACGCCGAACGCGCCAGGGGCTGTCACTGCCTTGCAGATGGTTGGCGCACACAAATTCATTGCTCTTGTGCATGAAAGATTGAGCGTCCGCGCAAACCTTGACATCATTCTCCTTCGGTCTGAACCGCCAGAGGGTTCGCTGATAAACCACGGCGATATCGACAACCGCCTTAAGACGCTATTTGACGCGCTCCGGGTGCCGTCCGCGGCAGAGCTGAAGTCCTTGGGTGTGGGAGCCGTCGCCGACGAATTCACCTACTGCCTCCTTCAGGACGACAAGCTGGTTACTAAGGTGAGCGTTGAAGTCGACCGGCTACTCACCCCCGATGACGGTTCAAATAAGACGCTGGCGATCGTGAAGGTCAATTTGCGGGCGACTTTGGTCACAATGTCCAACCTTGGCATCGTGGCGTAGCGCGCCGCCCATCACCGCCTCAAATGCTCGCTGGCGCCGTCTGACGCTATAGGCACCGCGACATGATCGGCTCGGCGGCTTGCCTGCTGATGGCCGGCATGGGCGCCTATTTGCTGCTTCGCTAGCGCCGCTGGTCCGGTGTCAAGGCATGGTTTGTGAAAACCAGGTTGCGGTCAGGGCGCCCAGCGTCCCGGCAGGGCTGGCAGAACAGTACCTTGACCAAATCCCAATGCATGCAGCCGTGGTCATCGCCAAGGCGACGGGCAAGCGCCGGCACGTCGAGCACCACATGACGTCGACAGGTAATGCAGTCGACTGACAGGCCCGATCCGATCGCGACTTTCTTGCCGAGCGTGTCCTCGACAAAGGGGAACTTCATGGTCATGGGAAAGGCGATCTCCGTTGAAGGGCTCGCCGCAACGGGGAGGAATATAATCCTGAGAATGGCGCCGGCAAGCTCGCCGGGCTGGATTTCAACCGCTAAATCTCCTCTCGGAAGTCCTGCAGCGAGGCATGCCGCAAATCCTCCTCGCCGCGTAGGTGCTTCACACGGCCGATCAGCCCCGGCTTGACCCAGACTGTCGCCGGCCGCTTCATGCCCTTTGGCGGCTGTCCTGCATGTGTCTGGACGCGCTTCCAAAGCCGCTCCCGCACTTCATGGTTGCCGTTGATGAACGCGCTGCCGACATAACGGCCGGTGCCGCGCTCGGCCACCAGGGCAAATGCCGGCTTGCCCGGTTCGCGCTCGACACCGAGCAGATCGTATTCGTCGATCGTGAAGGCCTTCGTCTTCAGCCAGGCTGTCGACGGTCCGCTGCGATACTTGCTGTCCCGCCGCTTCGAAACCATGCCCTCGAGGCCTGCTTGGTCGACCAGATGAAAGATCGACTTGGCGTCGCCGGGCAGCGCCTGGCTGAACTGGATACGGCCGCCAGCCGGGATCATTGCCTGCAGGATCTCGCGCCGATCCTCCAGCGGCATATCTCGGAGATCGTGGCCACTGAGGTGCAGCAGATCGAAGGCGACGAAGTACAGATCGTGCTGGCGGCGGGTGATGGCCTTGCGTAGTGCCTTGAAGTCCGACAGGCCGGCCTCATTGGTCACGATCACCTCGCCGTCGATGATCGTGCTCTCAACGCCAAGGTTGCCGGCGGCTTGAGCAAGGTCGCGGTACTTGTCGGTCCAATCGAGGCCTCGCCTGGTGAATAGGCGAACGCCATAGCCATCAACGATGATCTGGGTGCGGTAGCCGTCGAACTTGATTTCGTGCAGCCAGCCGTCGCCCTCCGGCGGTTTCTCTACAAGGGTAGGCATCAACGGTTCGATGAACGACAACCGATCACCGCCGGCACGCTTACGCATTGGAACCCCGCGCAACATCGAATTTGATTCAATATCGCACGGTCGTTTCCGTTCCGTTAGCTGACGCTAAAAAACATCCGGAGGGAGCACCCGCCTCAGACCTTCGCCTTCCGCCAGCCAGCCCACCAAGCTTCCCATTGCGAGCAGAACCAGCGCTCGCCTCGAGCTGGGTTGATCCGAGTTGCCGAATAATATTCCTGCCCCGGCATATGGTAGATATGCTCGCCCCGCTCGTTAATGTTGCCCTTGATATCGCAGCCCGCTTTGCGGACAGCAGCATTGCTGGTCGATGAGCCGCCACCATGGTGAACGCGCGGCAGATCATGCCGATCGTCGATAGCAAAGTAGGCTGCGGATGTGACCCCAAGCATCGCCAGAACTGTAATAAGACGATAGCGCAGAAGCGAACGCCACCAAGGCTTACGCCTCCTAGTCCTCGCAGCATGAATGATGTTGCCCATGATCCCTTCCCCAAGAGCAGAATGCGTCCGCTGCTGGAAGGAGTCCAGTTCGACAGATTAGGCAGTGAGCGCTGGGAGTTCGGTGGAGAATGGCATTCACATACATTATGATGCCCTTAATCAAACGCCGCGCTCCCGCATTCGTGAGAAGCCGGAGGAGGGGAAAATGGGTGCCGACCAGTCGGTGGTATCGCAAGAGGAAAGTCTGATCTCCGTAGCGGGTGCGGAGGCTCAAGAGCAAGCGCCACCGGAGCGGATAAAGTTCCTCCGCCAGAAGCTGATGGACAATATGGAGGATTATGACTGGGATGCGCGCAGGAGTATGAGGCGTGCGTTTCAAATAAGAATGATAATTGTCATATTGGGTGCACTAACAACATTGCTGTTGGGCTTGCAGTCGAATAAATGGGCCGAAGGACTGTATGAGCCATATATGTCTGCTGCTGCGCTGGTTTTCAGTGCTATAATTCCGATATTTGCCGCGTGGGATGCCTTTTACGACCATCGTTGGCAGTGGATACAGAAAACAGTTACCCATAGGACCCTTGCTGCAATTCTCTACGATTTGGAATATGAAGCGTCCGGAAGTTCTACTGTCCCAAAGACTACACTCGATGCTCTTTATAAGCGGCTCAGATCAACCTTCGACGAAACCAACCGCGCCTGGCAAGACAAGCGAAACATGCCAGCCGAGAAATAGGTGAAGCGGCTCGTCAAGGTGGTTTGTTAGTGGGAAAATCGCGGGATCGAACATGAGGATAGTGCTCGCCGGGCTGTGCCTGCTGATCCTTCTTTTCATTGTCGCACTGCTCGCGACGTCGAGCGGGGTTCTCTATCACGAAGAGAAGAGCCCAACGGGCGCGTCCACGTGCCACTATTTCACGGGACTCGGCGTGTTTACGACGCCAAGTTATTCCGTGGACGGCTGCCCGCGATTTATCCGCGTAGATCGGTAACTCAGTCTGGCGGAGGCGGCGGGCCTTCCTGCCTCACGAAAAGGGGCCGGCGGCCAACCTGCAGAAGCCCCGTCGCCCGCCCATGGCTTCTTAAGCCTGAGCGAAGGTTGGCAGCAGCCAGGATCCAGAATCTCTGTTTGTCGGCTAGCCGGCGCTCGGATGTGCCATTTGCTGTAAAACCTGCTGGAACGCTTCGGCCGGAACCTTGGCTTCAACCGAGCCACCCCTTCCGACAAGCTTAAATTCGAAACCATCTACTGCGGCCTTTTGAACGTCGCTTTCGCTCAGGCGAATACCGCCTTGTTCAACCATGCTACACGCGCCACCACCACAGCCAGCCAAGGTTTCATCGGCCACTACGTACTCGTATTGCTTGCCGAACGACCAAGCCTCTCTGAAGAACATCCAACCTAGGCCGGTGGATGTATAGGTTAGGGCAATGGTATAGCCTTTGCGATCTGAGTGGCCTACGAAGGCATTTAGATTGTACAGCAGCCCGTTTTTGATCGGGTAAACCCGAGAGTGCGCTACAGTCACTCCCATATGCTTATCAGTCACAGTTCCCGCTGAGTTCTGGCACGCTGCAAGAAAGCACGCCGCGACGAGCACAACAATGCGCTTCATAATAATACCCCCTAGGCTTCAAAAAGCTTCGATAACACGGATATTCCGGAACTCCAGTCAATGCGGCCGCGTATGACGCGATTTCCGAGGCTGAAAAAGACTACGCAAAGGCAGGGTATGCCTTCTGGTGGAGGAGCTTGCCGCGTGGTACGCGTCTCCGATGAGTGAGCAAGCGCGTGTCGACTATCATGGTACGGCCGTAACCTTGCTCGCGGACCTTCGTAGCTCGGGTCACTTCGTCGCCTAGCGACGGCGCGCAAGCGTTCGCGCGGCGCTCTGCCGCGTTAAAATCAGTCATTGGAGAAGGAAGCCTTTTAGGGCGAAAGCGATGGAGCAAGCGTGCGGCAAGCGTAGAATTGAAAACGAAGAGAAGCAGGCTTACGTAACGGTGTCGTCGTGCGGGCGACTCGCGCGCGCTCTGATCGGATCCGGAGGGAAAATGGCAACTAAAGGTGGCGGTGGTGGCTCAGCCAAAACGGGCGGCGCTGGAGGAGGAAAATCCGGCGGGTCAGGCGGCAAGAGCACCGGAGGAGGCTCCGGCAGAGTTGGGTCTGTAAACAAAGCTGCGACCACAAGTCACTACGCAGCTCGTTTGGGCGGGAAAACCGGCGGAAGTGGCGGCTCTAAGAAGTGAATGCCGGGAACATTGCCAATTATGTAACGATTGTCGCGTTTCCTGCGACCCTTCTTGGCTTATTTGTCGTTTTCCGGCAGATTAAGATGGACAAGTTGTCCGCCTCAGCTGGGGCGGTTGTAACGATCCATGAGGGTATTCGCGAACGGTTGAATCTAATTTCACAAATAGACCGCACCGTCGATAATGCCGAGTGGCTTGGTGCATTTTTTGACTTGGCTAACGACTTGGAGCTTGCGTGCGCTATAGTTTTGGACAGTCAGTTGAGTGGTAGGACCGGCAAATTTGCTGAGTTTTTGATTGGCGACATGCTGAAGATGATTGAAAGCGATCCTGAGCTAAGAGAACGGTTCGCGCAGGCCATCCATGACCCAGAGACCTTTTCTAATATAAGGGACTACATGGCGCTTCGGAAGTTGAAAGGATTTTCTTAGTTATTTCACTTTTGCAGTGCCGGCTCTAACTCTTCTTGAATAAATGAACAGCGCTCCAAATGCGAGCGCGTTTAACGCGATAGGAGGGATGTTAAACAGATCGTCAGGTGATTTTACGAATGGAAACATCCCAAACGTATATGTCGTCCCGGCCTCTGCGGCACATAAGTTGATAGTGGCCATAGTCAAAATGGCGCCATACGATATCAATCCCCTATCATATATTATAGATGATCTTTTCAGAAGAATTAACGATATAAGTAAATACACAAGAAATAGAAATACTAAGAAAACGATGGCTGGACCATCGTGAAAAATCATCAGCGAACCCACATTCTTTAATCTCTTAATTGGATCGGGTGAGTTGGTAATCTCACTCAGATTCGCTATTCTCGCTTTCCATGAGACGATCGGCTTATCATCCTCTGTCTGCTTTGTGTAAGGTCCCGGCTTTGTAAAATAAAGTGTCAGGAAGACGTTGTCGCTCGGATTGAGAAGCTCAGCATCGGACGTGAAGACGTAATTATCAACATTCTTCCAATTTATCTTTACACCTTTATCCGAACTTACTACGTTTACTATCATCCACGGCGCTTTAGATGAAATACTAATTGGAGAATATTGTTCAGAAGGTAGTATTGGCGAGAGCCCGTTATTTGTAATCACTGCTTGACCGATGCGCAAATTTTCTAAATTTGTTCCGTTGCTGGTAGCAGTCACGGTAATCTTGGCGTCTTGGGTCTGCAGGTCCTCCAAGGGGCCGGAAACTCCCCAAAAGCTAACTTCCAATTTTTTTTTGGCGTCACCGGTCCAAGGTTGTGCATCCAGTAAGTCATGTATGCACCCATAAGAGGGCCAAACAGAGCCAGCGGAATGCCAACGAAACTAAGTATGGTTTTTACCACTGGGGATTGCATGGAATTCCTCGTGACCAACGAAGAATCCTATAGTGAGTGTGGCGGCCATCGCAATGCTGGCGCAGCTCTCTCAACACATATCTACCGAAAATACTTCTCCGACGGATCCTCATTGTCGTCCGCTGGCGGCAACCATCCGACCTTCGGAAACGACTCGGGAGTGGCGCCGAGTTTGCCAAGACACTGATTGAGCAGTGTCATACCAGACAGGCCTAAGGCATCCTTCTTCATTTTGCCGACAAGTATCGCGGTGATACCCACAATGCCTCGATGGCATCGTCGCAGCCAGGGAAGATTTGGCACCATCTCACGCCACGCTTCCCGTGCTTCAGCCGGCAGCCATTCATACGGTTCGCCGACGGCACGGTCGTCGGGCGGCTCATAGCGAGTTGCATACCGGCCAGGATTCTTTCCGAGCGTTCCGGAAAGCCGCAATTGCTCGAGGCTTTTTCTGGGTTTGGGCATTTGACCCCCATATCTGGATTGGTTGCGCTGCGTATGTACGGGCCGGACCGGTAGCCGAAAAGCGATTGCGCCAAGTCCTTCGACACCCCCTAGGGGGTCATTCTCGACTTGTCGGCAGCGGCCGTAGGACCGCTCGCCCCAACTAGCGTTAGTGCTATTGCAGTTTTCCCTCGCGCGTGCGCGCA
The DNA here is from genome assembly GCF_964252735.1 of Mesorhizobium sp. LjNodule214. Taxonomy (NCBI): domain Bacteria; kingdom Pseudomonadati; phylum Pseudomonadota; class Alphaproteobacteria; order Hyphomicrobiales; family Phyllobacteriaceae; genus Mesorhizobium; species Mesorhizobium sp. LjNodule214. The sequence continues at coordinate 166,889 of NZ_CAXUPE020000002.1, read as the reverse complement.
AGCGAGCGAGCGGTGACCTGTGCGCACCGGATCTATTGAGCTACGCTGCCAGCTAGTCCGCGCCGTGGGGGAGAAACCGAATGGACCGCTTCGCCTTCTTTCTAGGCCTGGTTGGCTTGGCGATATCCATATTTACGAGCGATCGATATCCCGAGGTTGCCACTGCTCTTTTCTGGATAGGGCTGGCGGGCATAGTGTGGGGTGGTTGGCTGCTTGTCCGCCATTATCGCGATGCCTTGGTCGTGATCATTCGAACTGCTTCCGGCTACCACCCAATGATAATGGTGCTTGAGCGGCCGGCTATAAACGCTACCGAGGCGCAACAGGATAAAATCCATCGACGCGTTGAGGAGTTGGCACAAAGCGGCCAGATCGTTATCTACGGAGAGCGAGGATCAATTAGAAAGCTGACATCCATACCCGCCGAGTACTGGAAAGAGCATGGGATCTTTTGGAGTCGTCCCACTCAACAGGTTCAGACGTTTGACAACACTAAGAGCTTGGGTGACCAAGACACGGACGATATCTATTTCAATCTCTATATAGTGTCCTCAGACTTACGGCTGATTTATGCCAAGCCTCTGGAGACCATCGCTGGCTAAAAATAATCCCAAAACCTGCGGGATGACGTCTTCGTTTCTGCGGGCGGTCAGTGCTATTCCCCATCGGCGCGATGTGGCCGCCCCCGGCAGGGGGTGTCCTCCGATCCACAGCCTCTCCGCCTAGGACCGCCGTCCCAAGGAAAGTTTCGCATCCGCAAAATCGGAAATCTGGAAAGTGAGCAATGGCATCTCTAGATGCCACGCATCCTATGCATCGCCTCGGCCTTACGCAGGAGTCGTTCCTTGGCTGCGCTATGGTTGCTGGCCTTACGGTGTTCATCCAGCGATCGAAGAGCGGCCGTGGTGTCTTCATAAGCCGGCATGCCTACGATGCTGATCTCTAACAACTCAGCCTCTATGATGGTGCGCAGCGGCAGTGGGCCGTTGTCGTCCCATGCTTCCTTCATGACATAGAAGCCTGGCGAGATACCCTTCAGATCGGCGCGACCGACTAATCCTTTAGCGGCGGAGCCATCAGGGGTTGAGGTCTCAGGGTCAAGCTCGAACGCTAGACCGTGGCCGGTGTCGCTAAACCGAAGCGTGCCACTGCTTGTGCGACCAAGTACACGACCGTGATCGTGGGCCATTAGCGCCAGCACGTCGCGGCTCCGGATTGACTTGCTGAGACTGCCTGGCGCGAACTGTTCTAGGAACAATCCGCCGATGTTGGCCTTGGTATTGTAGGGAACGGCGAGACCTTCGATAACGCTGCCCGCTGCGCCGATTTCGATTGTACGAGTCTCTATCTCACCTCGCTGCATTGCGGACCTTTGCCTCGGCAGCAAGCAGCCGCTCTTCACGTTTGGAGTGCTTCCTGCGAACGATTGCCCTTGCGATGTCCGCCGCCGACGCGTCGCCGAGATCAAGGGATTTGCCGTTTAGCGTGACCTGCCGTTTGACCTTTCCGCTCTTTGCGTCTGACCGTTCAAGCATAATAGTTGGCCTCCTTGGCCTCACGCACAAAACGCGGGATGTGGCCATCCCTCGGTTCGCCGAGGAAATTTAGGCTTATCGGGCCAAGGCCACCCCAAGAGATGTCTTCGCGTTCGAGCTGATCCCGAAAATCGTCATAGCTTCCGCGTGCCGTAGCGACGGCCTCAAGCGCCCGCGCAATCGCAGCAACGCGCCGTCCATATTCTGGCCGGCATGCCTCGATGATTGTCTTGCTGGCAGACGACCTTGCTACTGCAAGGCGCTGGCGCAACACCTCCAGTGCCGCTTCGATGTCCCTATCGAGGGTCGTCAATTCTGCCAATTTCGCGCGCAGGGCAGTTGAGCTGTCGGAGGCCTCATCAAGAAGCTCGGCAACACCGCGGCGCCAAGCTGGCGCAGGAGTTTCTCGAATCTGTTTCTCGATTTCTCGACGCTCTGTTTTGACGGCGGAATGGCGTCCGAGAAGGGTATCCCTTTTTTCTACGAGTGCGGCGTACTCTGGCTGAGTGGTTAGAGCCGGCACAATGAATTCCGCCGCCTTAGCAACAATGGCCATTTTCATTTCCCCTTGAATAGGTCGTTGATGGCATCGGCAAAAGCCGCGCCATTGATTACGGTCGATCGGCGGTTGCCCGACTGCTGCCAATGACCAGGATTGGCGCCCTGCTCAACAAAGCGGCTGATCGCGCCGTCCGGTTGACGAACGGCCAATTCGAGCCAGTTGCTGACGAACTCGATTTTGGCCTTGCGAACATCATTCGAGCCGACTGCTGCCATGTCGGCGAGTGCGTCCAAATAATTGCCCGCCGAATATTGCAAGCTCGCTGGCAATGACTCGATTGGCGTTCCCGCTGGCGTAAGTTCGCGGATGCTGGCAACGGTGCTTGCAACGGCTCGTAATGGCACGTCGAGGGCGCTGCCTACTAGCAGGTCGACAACGTTGCCGATGTCGAGCACCGGGGATTTGGCAGGTGCGCCAGGTGGGAGGCGCCCGGCGTCGGTGAGCGCACGCGCAACCGCACGAACTCGGGGTTTGTCGAAGCCGATGCGCGCAGCTAGCACGTTCACGGCCTCCGATGTGGATGGCATGATGTGTTTTCCTATTTTCGAAAATGGCTAGTTCGGGCGCAAAAAGTGGTGCGGCCTTCGACAAGCAGAAGCTCGATCGAAGGCCGCGTTTCCGGCGCTGACGGAAACGAATGGTCCCGCCTGGCCTACTGGACCAATGACGGGTTGCGCACGAACGGTGACGGGTCGTTCTGCGCAAACAGAAAGGGACGCCGAAGCGCCCCAATCCTTGTTGTTATCCTATAGGTTTTTCGAGGCCACGATTTGGCACCGTGAACTTCGCCGGAACATGATGATTCTGCACAACAGACTGATTTTATTGCGTTTTTCTAATGGGATGATAGGTGATTATGCCGTCGCACAAATTCCGAAAAAAACTTCTTGCCGAACCCGGCTCGGCGTGGTCCACATAAGAAATCGGCCGACACCGATTCTCATTTGAGTTTTTCAAATGGAGAATTGTATGCGCAGGCCACCCCCCAAGAAGCAAAAATGGTGGCACCTCTCTCGTGATGAGGTGTTCAAGCTTATGCAGATGCTGCTCGCTCTTGCGAGTTTGTTGCTACATTGGTGACTATGCTGCCTGTGTTGTCGTTCGCGATGGCGTGCTTTGCCCACCTGCCGGCAGCGAGTAACTCTGCACCCCCACGACGATCGGCATATCCTCCCCTGGCGCCGAATGCTTTGCCGACGTCGGCGACGTTGCCGCCGGACAATATGATCTCGATGACGGTCTCAACGTCGTAGGGCGGGGCAGACGGAACTGCTCCGCCAGCAAGACGAACATCGCCGCGGCTCTTGCCTTGCTTTGGCCGACCGAGACCACCTATCGAACCTAGAAAGATCGCGCCAGGCGCAATTCCTGGCTCGCAAAAGCCAAACCGGCAATTTTGGCTGAACTTGAAGATGTGCCGCTGTGGCTTGATGGCGATGCCTCGCGATTCCGCATCCCAATTCCCGCCTGTCGCTGGCTCTAGCTCCGCATCGCCAAGCCGTGGCTGTACGGTGGGAAGCGCCAGGTAGGCATCCAATGAACGCGGATCCGGGTTCTTGCCGCGCGCCCTCCCATCCTTGCGGCTGCGGTCGACGTTTAGCCCCGCCTCAGTAGGAAGGTTGTCGTTGGCGGCTTGCGGCAAGCGCTCTCGAGCAATGAACCACAATGCGGCAGCGCCGCACTCGTCATGCTTCTTCAGCCAGTTCCAGGCTGGTCGGCCACCGCGGTAACGAATGCGCGCTGTTGTGCGGCTTTCTGGGCTGGCTTTCAAAATGGCGTCGGCAGCGGCAAGCATTTCCTTGCGGGTGGTCTTAGTCATGGGGTGGTCATCCAATCTTGAGAAGCCGGCCAGGCCGGGCAGTGCCGCCCGCAAAGCGCAGGGGCGGGTTATCAACTTTACTGATGGAGCGACCTAGACCGCTTCATCGGTATTTTCCCTTTGCGGGAACGAAATTATGCGAATATCTAGAAGGTCGTTCTCAATCAGGATGACCGGAATGACCTTCCTCCAATTTGCCTATTTGATGGTTGCCGCTTCCTACATATTGGCGGCAGTGGCGTTGTATGCCGGTCATGGCTGATGCCCCATGTCCGAAAGTTTTTTCTACAAGTTTAGCGTCGTTCGCCGGCATCGGCGGTCCGCCCATTGGTTGCGCCAACGATGGCAGTACCCCTCCACTCATTGTCATTGTCTGGCTTCAAATCAGGGCGCAAACGGTAGAATTCTAGCCACGAGATGCGACGTACCTGCACGGTGCCGTCGCCTAGCGCGATGGTGCGAGGAGTGTTCATCTGTATCTTCAGGGGATGGGCGCTAGAAGCGCGGGTTCCGGCGAGGCCGGTCTTCATCATCGCCAACGCGGCGAAGGTCTTAGATACTTGTCATATAGGCGCGGAGTGCGTCAAAATTCAGCACGAGAACTAAATATAATGCCCGTGTGGCCCGAATATCACTAATCTAGGTTTGGGGGCGATCTAATCTACCCTGATGACGGCTTTGGACGGATCGGGACGCCGGCCTAAACCGACGCCCCTCTCTATCAGTGCATCAGGGCCTTTATGATAGCAGCGATGCCAAAAAGGCATAGAGCCACATTGACCGTGATCGTCCATTTAACCGAAGGGCGATTGTTCATCGCGTAAACCTCCGGGTCGTACCGGTACAACCCAACGGGGTTGAAACACGGAGTATTTGTATCCCGCCCTTGCTAGCGGCTGGTGCCGCCTGACTAGTATCAGCTTGCACCCTTCGACGCTCAGTCATCGGATCTATCGCGTGTCAACAGCGAGCCGATTTCTCGGGGCGGTGTTGAGGCGAATTCCTACCGGCCTCACGCCAATCAGCCCGTTTAACCGACGGACAGAAAGCGATGGTTGGTCGCTGGCTCGGATATATACGCGATTCTTGGCGCTGTGTCTCGTTTTGTTCTCCACCAGTCGGGCAGCTTTTGGGTGCGCCGACGCCTGCGCCGAAGGGCCATTTGCGCCAACACTGTTTTTTCTCTCACTCATGCGCGCGACGACCAATCCACAAGGGATAAGGTCGTCGGCGCACCGTGATTTGCGAGAATGCGCCAACGGGTTTGCGCCAACACTTTTTACGTTGGCGCACTTGCCGGTTTTATGAAGTTTCGGGGCTTTCTGGCAGTCGCGTCGTACTGCTCTACAACTGCCAATTCACCCATTTCAACCCAAGCATCAAGCATCGCCTTGGCCTCTTTCCGGTCGGTTGCTCCGGTTAGTTCCATGACAACATCACCAGCCCATGGCTTTCCCTTCGGGTCGGCTTTGTAGGCAGCAGCATCAAGCCTCACTTTTAACCCGGTCAGCGTGTCGACTGGCACCTCAGCCACGACTGACATCCTGGCTTCGGCCTGCCGCTCGGCTAGCACGTCCGACGAAGGCCAGCGCCACGGTTCAACCACGCCGATCTCGTCGCCCAAGCTGAAGACGCCCCCGTTGCCGAGCGGTACGGAAACGAACCGCCGCCACTGGCTGCGGCCAGAGGCCACCATGTTGACCTTGCCGAAGTCGAGACGGAAGTACGCACGCGGATCGTCAATGCCGGCCTTCTCGGCTTCAGGCAGGGTCATCGCGTTGAACACGCGCATACTGCGGACCTTGTCCTTAAAGGCACCACCGCCTCGAGCGCTGTCTGCAGTGACCTCGCCCTGGTTTTTCGCAACGTGGTGGACCAGTTCAACACCGCAGTTCGCCTCGTCGGCGACGCGTACCCATGCCGCGGTCACTCGCTGCATGGCTGAGTTATCATTCTCCGGAGCCTCATGGGTCGATACGAACGGATCCACGATGACGATGTCGATTTCTCGCCGTTTGATCTCCGCCACCATCTCCGCAACGAAAGGCTCGGCGACCTTCAGGTCTCGTCCCTCGGTGCGAGCAATGACGAATTCTTGGTCGCGGCCGGAATCTGTGAAGAGCCTGCCGCCGATCTGCTCTGCCGTTACCTTGAAGTGCTTTGCGGCAGCATGAAAGCGACGATCGATCTCATCTTGCGGGTCTTCGCAGTTCACCCACCAAACCCGAAGCGGCTTAGTGAGCGGCCCGTCCGGGTCAAGCAAGGGGCGACCCGTCACCATCGCCAGAGTCTCGCTGATGGAATGCGCGGTCTTGCCGCCACCACCGGGGCCTACAGAAGCCGTCGCATATTTGCGGATGTAATGGCGCCCGAACAACCAATCACGTTCAGGCAGGCTAGCAGGGTCGCGCAGTTGGAATGCGGTGGCGGTGACAGGCTTCTTGGGAGTCTTCGTGGTGGGCGGCGCCTTTGCTTTCGCTTCCGCCTCAGCCTCAGCTTCCGCCGCTTCCCGTCTCGCCTCAATTCGTTCTCGCGCCTTTTCGGAAATCTTGGGCGGCAAAAGCGGGTACTTTTTCATCACCGCCTTGATCGTTTCGCCAGGCGGAAGAGGCAGAGTTGGACCCTTGCCGATGCGATTGAGATTAGTCCAAGAAAAGTCGTATGGGTCAAACTCAGGCTGCGGATTGTTCACTCGGATTCTCTCCCAATGCGTCGCTAGCCGCGCGCACGATCTGTTCGGCAATTTCGGTCGTAAAGGTGGCGGCGGGACCGCCGAAGGCGTTTGGCGCAAAAACACGCCGCGCACCGTCTGGCTTTTCCGCGAGCTTCAAATTGTACATGCGCACGCCATCGACCAACTGAAGGTCGAAACGCGCGAGCGTTCGCCCGCCCGATTCCGGACGGATTGCTAAGATTTGCACTGTCTTGGGTTCCCCATTTGAATCTGCCCGCATCCGCGCTAAGGGACGCTGGCTAGCAATATCAATGACTTGTCACAGGATGCGGAACTGCTCGCGGTTCTCGAAGGCCATCGCCGAGCGGCAATAGTCGAGAAGCTGCGTCCAGTTGGACAGAACCTCGCGGCCGCGGATCTCGCTGCGCGCCATGCGCTGCGCGGCGGCAGTAATCACCTTCAGATCGACTGCTACCGATGGGCCAATGCCCTTCACCTCCTGAAGCAGCGCCACCGGCGCGCCAAGCACCTCGGCCAGCGTGCCGAAGCGCGAAAGCAGCGCCTTGGCGATCGGCTTGGTGTCGACGCGTGGGATCAGGCGAAAGAGCAGGAGTTCGAGAAGCTCGTAGTCGGGCAGGGCGTCGGGGCCTGCGGTGGCGAAGCGCTCTCGCAGGCGGTCGCGATGGCCGTGATAGTGCGGCTTTTCCACCGCCGCGGCCTTCGCCGGCGGTTCGCTCCACCGCTCGGAGAAGAATCCCCGCTCGTCGTCGCCGCTTTTCCCCATCGACCGCCCATATCCAGCTGACCGGAACAGACAGTAGAGCATGATTCTAAAAGGGGAAACCGACTCGCGATGGTTTTCAAAAAGAGCCGCCAGACGCCGATGAGCTTGAGCTTCGGTCCGCGCGGTCAGTCTCGGCGCGCAATGATCCAGTCGGCTGCCGCCGCGAGATCGGCGACGGTTGCGGTCGGGCGCGGGTCAAAGCGTCTCTCGTCGCCTTGCTGGTATTTGCCTGTCCGCACCAGCAATGCACTCGAAATTCCGGCGCGCAGGGCGCCAGCTATATCGGCCTCGGCGTCGTCACCGACCATGATCGCCTGATCCGGCGGACAGTTCATGCTTGCCAGAGCCGACAGAAAGAATGCCGGCGACGGCTTGCCGAGAACGGTTGCGCGTTTCAGGGAGGCATATTCCAATGCCGTGACGAACGGCCCTGCATCGAGGCTGAGCGCACCGTCGGCATCTCGAAACGTTCGGTTGGTGGCAAGGGCCAGCAGTTCGGCCCCCGCGTTCAACGCGCGGAACGCGTCATTCAGGACCTTGTAGGTGAAGGCCTCTCCGGCATCGCCGACGATGACGGCGCGCTTGTCGCGAACCGGCAGTTCGAAAAAGTCCGGCTCAAGGCCGGGGTGAACCAACAGATATGGCGCACGGCCATTGCGAAGAAGCCATTCGCGTGCTGCGTGCGCCGGGGTGAAAACATCCGCTTTGGTGACGGTCAGTCCCAGCGTTTCCAGATGCTGGAGAACCATCTGCTTCGACGAACGTGTCGTATTGCTCACGAAGCGCACGGCCAGGCCGGCCTGGCGCAAACGCGCAACGGCATCAACCCCGCCCGGTATGGCGGTTTCGCCATCATAGATGACGCCTGCGAGATCGAGCAGCACGCCTCTGGTCATCGCTCCAACATGGCGAGAAGTTCGCCCTGCGTCAAAGCCGGGCGGATGTCAGTCAGGCTTTTGGGCGATATTCATCAGCCCGGCAGGCCTGGGCGGTCGAGTTTTTTCGGCGACAGCGTGAAGATCTCGCAACCGGTGTCGGTGACGCCGATCGTGTGCTCGTACTGCGCCGACAGCGAGCGGTCGCGCGTCACCGCCGTCCAGCCGTCCGACAGCACCTTTACGTGCGGCCGGCCGAGATTGATCATCGGCTCGACGGTGAAGATCATGCCCGGCCGCATTTCCACGCCTTCATTGGCGCTGCCATAGTGCAGGATGTTCGGCGCGTCATGGAACAACTGGCCGACGCCGTGGCCGCAGAAATCGCGCACCACCGAGCAGCGCTCGGCCTCGGCATAGGTCTGGATGGCGGCGCCGATGGCGCCGGTGCGGGCGCCGGGCCTGATCGCGGCGATGCCGCGCATCAGGCATTCGTGGGTGACCTCGAGCAGCCGTTCGGCGGCGCGCTTGATGGTGCCCACCGGATACATGCGCGAGGAATCGCCGTGCCAGCCGTCGAGGATGTAGGTGACGTCGATGTTGACGATGTCGCCGTCCTTCAACGGCTTGTTGTCGGGGATGCCATGGCAGACGACGTGGTTGATCGAGGTGCAGGACGATTTGGTGTAGCCGCGATAGTTGAGCGTCGCCGGCAGCGCGCCGTGGTCCATGCCGAATTCGAAGACGAAGCGGTCGATGATCTCGGTGGTGACGCCCGGCTCGACCATCGGCACCAGCTCGTCGAGGCAGCGTGCGGTGAGGTCGCAGGCCTTGCGCATGCCGGCAAAACCTTCGTCGCCATAGAGGCGGATCTGGCCGGTGTTCCTGAGCGGTGCCGTGGCGGCGTCGAGATAGGTGACCATTTTGTCCGTCTGTCGAGTGGAGGCTCCAAATGTGAGCCGGCGCGAAAATCTTCCCAGATTTGGCACCGGAAGCCACAAGGTTCAAGGAGGAACTGTCGGCGGCGGGCACAGGCGGGCGATATTCTTGCCTTTGTGACCTCAGCCTGTCCGGCCGCAGTGCTTTCCTTTCGCGGCCCTGTGGGCTAGGGCGGGAGGCAAAGTTCGGAGAACCGTGCCCCTGATGGCGTCCAAGCGCGCAACATCATTTCTGTCGCCGATCAGGGCCGCCTGCTCGGGCCTGATGGCGCTGCTGTTGCTGTCGCTGTTGTGCCTGGCGCAGTTGGAGGCGACGGCTTCGACGAAGATCGTATCGGGCGGCGCCGGCATCAGTGTCGCCCGGCAGGGCGACGCGGTGGCGCTTTTGCGCATCACCGGCAAGATGAAAGCGGCCGAAATCCGGGCCGCTCGGCCACTGCCGACCAAGTTTGTCGGTGGCGATGCGAACACCCTTCGGCCGGAGGCCGGGTTCCTTCCGCTCGATCAAGTCTCTTCGGTCTGGGCATTGGTCGTATCCCTGTCCGTGCCTGCGCCGCGCACGCGCGCCAACCAGCCGCGCGCGCCGCCTTCAGTATAACTGGCGGTCGCGGACCGCGCTTTTCAATCCCATCCATATCCTTTTCGCGTCGTGACCCGTGCGGCGGCCCTGGCCGTGCATCGGCTGTGTGACGCATCATTTCCGGAGCATCCAGATGCAACGTGTCAAAACCCTCAAAACCCTCTCGCGCGCGGCTTCGGCCGCCTTGTTTCTTTCGGTCCAGGCGCTGATCTGTATCGGGACCGTCTATTGGGCGATCGCCGAAACGCTCGGCATGACAGGAACGGCGGCGCTGGTCTTCGCGGCCATCTTTGCGGTGCCGTCGTTCTATGTCCTGACGATCGTCGTTCGCATGGCCTATGACGCCGAAACCGACCCGGCAAACCAATGAGCCCGCGCTTCAGCGCCGGCCTCCTCGGGCCACTTCGACCGCACTGACGTCACATTTCTGGAGCACAAGCCGGCCAAAGCAACTTTCACGACGACCGGCGTTGCCGCGCAGTGACGCCGGTTCGGGAGCGATGGAATGGACAGATTGCAATTCGAGGTGCCGGTGCGCATTGCGCCCGCGCCCGGCTTGCCGGTCGAGGAAATCTATAGCGTCGAACAGGCGCTCGATTTCCTGCAGAATTGGCCGGCTCGTCGGCAGGGCAAGATCCATGAGGCCGCCTTCAACGCCTGTTTCGGCGCCACGGTGGACGTGGTCAAGACCGAGGACGCCTGCCGGGCGTTCATGACGTTCTGCCGCGTCAGCGGCCTGCTGGCCAGGGACATGATGGTTCCGGGCAAGCGTGGCGGCGAGGCGAAGGGATTGAGGATCTAGTCCGAACACTTGGCTCTCCGGTCGTCCACCGTTTGCACTTGCCTCGACCTCGATATCCCACCGCAAAATTGACAATGGACTTCGCCGTTAAGGTTCTGTTTCCAACCTCGCAGCTAGGCCAGTGACCGTAGAGCAGCGTGTGATTCGTTGCGTCAGTGTCGTGGTCCAGAAGATGTCGTCAGCAAACGTGCGAGCCTTTCCAATAGACCGGCAGATGGTCCTGGTTCGCGATGTTGCCGCCAAGCTCGGCAATTTGCATGGCGACACGGCCACTTCCTTCTGGAAGGCCACCGCACGCGAACTCCTCGACCTCGCGATCGGGTCTGGTCACGATGCTGCTTCCGCCAGTAATGAAGTGCGCCGGTTTTTCGCCGCTGTTCAAAAAGAGATGCATATGCTGGCGGGTGAGGTGGCTTAGCCCACTGCTCTGCCTGCGGGATCGTCGCCAATCTGAATTGCCCGATTGCTCCGCCAACTGCGAAGCAGATTGACGGTCCCTAGATGTCCTTGTCCTTCGGCGGTTTCGACGCCAGCCGCGGGCCGGTCTTGGCGTCTACGATCTCGGGCCTTGAGCTGTCGATAGCGCCGTCCCAGCCGCCGCCGAACGCCTTGTTGAGGGCAATGTAGTCGGTGGCGATCAGGACGCGGCTTTGCAGGAGAGCGTCCTCGGCCGAATAGAGCGAGCGCTCCGCGTCCAGCACATCGAGAAGGCTGGTCTCGCCGGATTTGAAGAGCATCCGCTCCAGGCGCGCCGCGTCGCCGTAGGATTTCGCGGAGGAAGCTAACTTGCCGTTCCTGATGCGCTCCTGCGTCAGCGAAACGCTGGCGTTTTCGACGTCTTCGAGCGCCGTCAGGACGGAGGCTTTGTAAGCGATGAAATATTGGTCGCGCTGGGCCTCGGCGACGTCGACGGCGGCCTGCAACTTGCCGGCATTGAACAGCGGCACGCTGAGCGTCGGCCCGAAGGACCAGCCGATGGTGGAGTTCTTGCCGAGATCGCCGAGCTTGAAGGCGGAGGTGTCGATGTCGCCGGTCAGACTGACGCTCGGATAGCGCGCCGCCTCGGCCTGGCCGATCCTGGCGGTGTACTCGGCATACTGCCGCTCGGCCATACGCACGTCCGGCCGCGAGAGCAGGATATCGGCGGGAACGCCGGTCGAGATGGGCAGGCGCGGCGAGGGTATCGGCGCGCCGCGCTTCAATCGCTCGGTCAGCGCGGCCGGCGGCCGGCCGGTGAGCACCGAAAGGCGGTGTACCGCTTCGGCATAGCTCGCCTCCAATGTCGGGACATCGGCTTCGGTGCTGCTTGCCTGTCCCTTCGCTTTGGCGACATCGGCCGCCGTCACCGTGCCGGCTTCGGCCATGGTGCGGGTCAGCTCCGCCGTCTGCCTTTGCGACGCGGCCGCGCGGCGGGCGAGCTGGATACGCGCCTGATAGCCGCGCGCCTGGGTGTAATTGGAGGCGACATCGCCGACCAGGGTCAGCAGCGTCGAGCGCAATTCCTCTTGCGCGGCATCCATCCCGTAGCGGGCGGCCTCGACGCTCCTGCGATTCGCCCCGAACAAATCCAGCTCCCAACTGGCGTCGAAACCGGACTGGAACTGGCTGTACGCGTCGCTGGCGGTTCCGCCCGATGTGGTCGCAGCCGTCTTGTTGCGCGTGGCCGATCCGGAGCTGTCGGCGGACGGGAACAATGTCGCGGCACTCTGGCGGTAACTGGCGCGTGCCTCGCGAATCCGGGCCTTGGCGGTGGCGACGTCGAGATTGCCGGCAACCGCTTCTTCGACAAGCGTGTTCAATTCGGGGTCGCGCAGCCGCTGCCACCATTTCGACAATTGCACCGGCCTGGCGGCCGTGGCTTCCTTCTGGCTGCTCCACGCCGCCGGCATCGGCAGAAGCGGCTTTTGATAGTCCGGACCGACGACGCAGCCGGCCAGTGTCGTCGCCGCCAGCGCCACGGCGCTCAGCTGCCTCCAGGTCGACCGACTGGCCGGCGCCGAGCTTCGGCCGGTCGTCCGGCTATTGGAGTCCTTACGCGTCATATCTCACCCTCAACTAGGATTGGTCATGGCCCCCGGCCTGGTATCCGTCGATACGCCCGGGGCATTCGTGAGGCCGCTGTCGGGCGACAACGAAGCCATGATTGGGCAGGCTGCCTTGATTGATGTTCAGTCAGCTCGAGGCGTCCGCCGCTTGCCCGTTGGCGGCGGATCGTTCGACCAGCAGCTTGCCGAGATGGCGGGCGAGGAAGCGCTGGATGTCGTCCATGAAGGTGTAGACCACCGGCACGTAGACGAGGCTGAGGACGGTCGAGGACAGCAGGCCACCAACCACGGCGATGGCCATCGGCGCGCGTGTCTCGGCGTCGGCGCCGATGCCGAACGCGATCGGCAGCATGCCGGCGCCCATGGCGATCGAGGTCATGACGATCGGCCGGGCGCGCTTGCGGGCGGCGTCAAGCAACGCCTCGAAGCGGCTGAGGCCGCGCTCCTTCTCGGCGAGCAGCGCGTATTCGACAAGCAGGATCGAGTTCTTGGCTGCAATGCCCATCAGCATCAGCAGGCCGATCAGTGGTGACATGCCAAGCGCCTTGCCGGTGATCAACAGGAAACCGAGCGCGCCGCCGACGGACAGCGGCAGCGCGACCAGGATGGTCACCGGCTGCACGAAGCTGCGGAACAGAAGAACAAGCGTCAGGTACATCAGCAGGATGCCGGCGGCGATGGCGGTGGCGAAGCCCGAGAACAGCTCCTGCATGCGGGCGGCGTCGCCGCGCGCCAGTTCGTGCACGCCGTCCGGCAGGTCCTGCATGACCGGCAAGGCGCGGATGGCCGTGGTCGCCTGGCCGAGGGTCAAGCCGGAAAGATCCGCCTCGATGGTCGCGCTGCGGCTGCGGTCGACCCGCGTGATGCTGTTCGGGCCGGCGTTGAAGCCGATGTCGGCGACGGCGCCCAGCGGCACAGTGCCCTTGCTGCCGGTCAGCGGCAGCACTGCGAGCTTGGCCGGATCGTCGATGGCGCCGTCCGGCAGGGTGACGACGATCGACACCTGGCGGTCGCCGAGATTGAATTTCGCCAGGCTGGTGTCGGTATCGCCGATGGTGGCGATCTTGACCGTCGCGGCGATCTCGGTCGGCGTGATGCCAAGTTCAGCCGCCTTGGCGCTGTCGGGACGCACGATGAGTTCCGGTTTGGTCGTGGCGGCGGTCGAGGTCGGGTTGATCAGGCCAGAAACCGACTTCATCTGATCGACCAGCGCATCGCTCGCCTTCTCAAGTGCTGTGCCATCGTCGCCGACCAGAGTGATCGACACTTTGGCACCGGAAAAGCCGTCGGCGCCGAACTGGATGCGGGCGCCCGCAATGTCGTTGAGCTTGGGCGAAGCTTCGGCCTCGAATTCCTGCTGGCTGACTGTGCGCTCAGTGCGCGGCTTGAGATTGACGGTGACGGTGGCGGTGCGCACTTCGGCCGAGCTCGAGCCCTGGTTCGGCCCGCCGCCCGAGCTGGCCGCCGTGCCGATGGTGGCAAAGACGCTGTCGACCGCCGGCTCTTCCTTGAGGCGCTTGGTGATGCTTTGCACCACGGCCGTCGTCTGTTCGATCGTCGAGCCCGGCTGCAGTTCGACGGAGATCATCGAGCGGCCGCGATCGGCCGCCGCCATGAATTCGGTCGGCAGTTTCGTCGCCAACGCCATCGAGCCGGCGAAGGAGGCAATGCCGGCGAACAGCGTGATCCAGCGGTGGTTCAGCGCCTTGCGCAGCAGCCAGAGATAAGTCGGCACCCAGGCTGGCGTATCCTCCTCGCTGTGGCCGCCGGCACGCACCAGATAGGCGCCCATCAGCGGGGTGAGCATACGCGCCACCAGCAGCGAGAACAGCACCGAGACGCAGACGGCGATGGCGAAGCTCAGGAAGAATTTGCCGGGAATGCCGGGCATGAAGGCCACCGGCAGGAACACGGCGACGATGGTCGCGGTGGTCGCCACCACGGCAAGCCCGATCTCGTCGGCCGCCTCAATAGCCGCCTGGTAGGCGCTGGCGCCGGTCTGGCGCATATGGCGCACGATGTTCTCGATCTCGACGATGGCGTCGTCGACAAGGATGCCGACCACCAGCGACAGGGCAAGCAGAGTGATGTTGCTGAGCGAGATGTCGAAGGCTGCCATTACGGCGAAGGTCGGGATCAGCGACAGCGGCATGGCGACAGCCGACACCAGCGTCGCTCTGATGTCACGCAGGAACAGCCAGACGACGCCGACCGCGAGCAGGGCGCCCATCCACAGCGCTTCGAGCGCTGCATCGTAGCTTTCCTGCACGAAGCCGGACGAGGAGGTGACCTCGGTGAATTTCGCCGTGGTGGTCTTGGCGCCCATTTCGGCGATCGTGGCGCGCGCGGCCTTGACGACATCGATCTCGCTCGATCCGACCGACCTGTAGACGTTGAACGCAACGACCTGCCTGCCGTCGAGATAGGCGGCCTGGCGCGGCTTTTCCCAGCTGTCGACCACGGTGCCGAGATCGGAGAGCTTGACATCGCCGGCGCCTGAAAGCGCGATGCGGGTGTCGGCCAGCGCCTCGACGCTCGTGGCGCTGGCCAGCGTGCGCACGGACTGTTCCTGGCCGCCGATTGCGGTGCGGCCGCCCGGCTGGTTGACGTTGTTGGAGGCGAGCGTCTGGCTGACATCGCCAGTGCTGATGCCGAGCGCCGCCAGGCGGTCGGGATCGAGTTCGACGCGGATGACCCGGTCGACGCCGCCGGAACGGGTGATCTTGGAGACGCCGTCTACGCCGAGCAAGGCCTTGGCGACGTCGTTGTCGATGTACCAGCTCAAAGCGTCGGGCGACATGGTCGGCGCCTCAACCACATAGGTCAGCACCGAATTGCCAGTCGCGTTGACCTTGGCCACCACCGGTGTCTGGGCCGCGGCCGGCAGGCTGGACTGCACTTCGGATACGGCGTTGCGGACGTCGTTGGTGGCGGTCTCGGGATCGGTGCCCAGGGTGAACTCGACCGTGGTAACGGAAGAACCCTCGCTGATCGAGGTCGAGACGTCGTCGACACCTTCGAGCGTCGCCACGGCATTCTCGACCACGCGCGCGACCTGCACCTCCATCTCGCTCGGCGCGGCACCCGGCTGCGCCACCGTCACGGTGACCGTCGGCAGGTCGATGTCGGGCATGTTGTTGGTGCGCAGCTGCATGAAGCCGTAGAGGCCGGCAATCGTCAGCGACAGGAACAGCACGATGGTCGGAACCGGGTTGCGGATCGACCAGGAGGAAATGGCGTTCATCGTGCGCTCTCCGTCGAAGGCGCGGCAGCGCCGGCGTTGGCCTCGGCGGAGGCGACGCGAACCAGATTGCCGTCGCTGAGGAAGCCGGCGCCGGCGACGACGACACGATCGCCTTCCGACAGGCCGCTTTCGATCGCGACCCGGCCGCTCTGGCGTGCGCCGGTTGCGACGGCGCGCGCGCTGACCTTGCCAGCACCATCGACGACGAAGACCGCCGGCTTGCCGTCATGCCAGACAAGGGCTGCTTCGGCGACGCTGAGCTGTTGCGAAGCAGCGGTCGCTATCGACACGCGTGCGAACATGCCGGGCTTGAGGCCCGACCCTTCGCCGAGGCCGACATAGACGGTGGCGAGCCGCGTGGTCGAATTGACCGTCTGAGCAATCGAGGAAACGCTGCCGGCAAAGCTGCGGCCGGAGGCGTCGGTGACGCTAGCGGTCTGGCCAGCCGAGATCGCCGCCAGATCCTTCTCTGGGACGAGGACGCCGACCTCCAGCCTGCCGTCGCGGATGATCTTCATCAGTTCGGTGCCGGCCTGAACGATCGAGCCGGCGACGGCAGGCTTGCTGGAGATGATGCCGTCGAAGGGGGCACGGATGGTCGTCCGGTCGAGTTCGGCTTGCAATCTCTCTGCAGCGGCCGCGGCCTGTTCGACCTGCGCCTGGCCGGTCTTGACGGCGGTTGCTTTCTCTTCCGCCGTCTCGGCGCTGACGGCGTTGCTGGCCAGCAACTTGTCGGCGCGCGCAGCGGAGGAGATCGCCGAGGTCAGCGTCGCCTGGGCTTGCGCGACCGCGGCCTTCTGCTCGGCGAGTTGGGCCTTGAGCAGCGAGGCGTCGAGGCGCGCGACGACATCGCCCGTCTTGACGTGGTCGCCCTCGGCCACCAGGATTTCGGTCAGGCGCAACCCGCTCTCTTCTGCACCGATCGTTGCTTCCTGCCATGCAGCGACCGTGCCGGTGGCGCTGACGGAGGACGTGATGGCGTCGGAACGGACCGTCTCGGTGGAAACGGTCAGCGTGGCAGCCTGAACCGGCGCGGCCGTTTGCGCAGCTGGTTCGGCCGTGCCGCGGCCATAAGCGTTGAGCACCGCGACAACGCCGGCTGCGACCAGCACGGCTACAAGGAGAAGATGGCTCTTACGCAATTTTCTGGTCATGATCTTTAGTGCTCAAACGTGTGGAAATCGGAAGCGACAGGCGGTAGGCGGCGAAACTCAGCCGGATCGCGCCCGTCAGCGTGTCCGCAGGCAGGGCCGGTGGCGTGGCGCGGGTGCCATGACTGGTCGGCAGGACCGGACCGATCGGCAGGGACGGCGGACCCATCGACGCGATCAGCCGCAGCATCATCAGCGCTTCCCACATTTTCGTGCTTTCGTGGTTCGATGGCGGCCGGGCGAACCGGCCGCCATTTTGGGAGAAAGAACCCGGCCGGCCCGAGAACGGGTGGGTCAACGGGCCGGCCGGCGCAGCCGGTCAGAGTTGCTCGCCATCGCGGGGCGGCGGGAGCTGTCTGCCATGGCCAGGGAGACCTCCGGGGCCGGCTGCGTCGTCCGGCGGGCCGCCCCAAGGACCGGGGGGTGGTCCGTGCGGCCGTTCCGCCGAAGCGAGGATTTCGAGCTGTTCGGGCGTCAGCCTGGTGCGGAGTGCTGTGATCGCATCCTTCAGCTTGCCGGCTGCGACCGCGCGTTTGCTGATGTCGTCGGCGAGCCTTTCCTGATGGGCGAAGGGATCGCGCGGTGCCTGGGCCGCGCTGCCATCGGGGTCGGGCTTTCCGGCGTCGGCGCCGCGTCCACCGGAGCCGCCCGGGCCATGATCGGGCCGCGGTGGGGTCAGCGTCTCCTGCAGCGCGCCGGTGTAGTCGCGCCAGGCGTCGAGTTGCTCGGTCCGAATGCCAACCTTGGTTTCGAGCGCTGAAAGCCTAGCTGCCAGCATGAATTCCGGCGGCGGTCCCATGCGCTGCGCGCGGAAGCGCTGCGGGCCAAAACCTTCCGGCCCGTGCCGCATCGGCCCGTGCGGACCGGGTCGGGGCATCGGGGGCTGGTCCGGGCTGTCCTGCATGGCCACCATTGGCGGTTCGTCGCTGGAGGGGGCGCCAGGGTCGGCCTGCTGCGCCAGCGCCGGATGAATGGCCGCGACAGAGAAGAGGCCGAGGGCAAAAAGTCTGCTTCGCATGATGTTTTTCCTTTCCCACATGCTTCGGATGGCTGGAGGATAGGAGGCGTCTTTTGCCGCTTTGCTTCGGCGCGTTGCCGAAGGTTTCCACAAAAGGGAGATTTGTTTCCGAATGTTTCTGTTCGCCTGCCGGAAACATTCGGTTGCAATTTTCCATGCCGTTCGCCTGCGGCTCTCCCTATAATCAAAAGCGAACAGGCAACCGGGCCAAGAATGCAGGCACAATCCCGTATCCTTGTCGTCGACGACGACCGCGAGATCAGGACGCTTCTCGGGCGCTATCTCGACGGGCAGGGCTTTCGCGTCTCGGTGGCGGCCGACCGGCGCGAATGCGAGCAGAAGCTCGGCACAGGCCAGTTCGACCTGATCGTGCTTGATGTCATGCTGCCCGACGGCTCGGGGCTCGATATCTGCCGCGCCTTGCGCGACCGAAAACCGCATATTCCGGTGATCCTGCTGACGGCGCTGAAGGAAGACGTCGACCGCATCATTGGGCTGGAGCTTGGCGCCGACGACTATCTCGGCAAGCCGTTCAATCCGCGCGAGCTCACCGCCCGCATCCGCGCCGTGCTGCGGCGCTCGACGCCGGAAGAGGCCGCCCCGCCGCGCGTGCGCGTCTACCAGTTCGCCGGCTACAGGCTGGAACCGGATACGCGCAAGGTGACGGATGCCGAAGGCGGGCTTGTCGATCTTACTGGCGCCGAGTTCGACCTGCTGCAGGTCTTCCTCGACCGCCCCGGCCGGCTCTTGTCGCGCGACCAGCTTCTCGACCTGACGCAAGGCCGCGAGCGCGATCCGCTCGACCGTTCCGTCGACGTGCTGATGAGCCGGCTGCGCCGCAAGTTCGGCGATACGGGCGAAGGACCTCTGTTCAAGACCGTGCGCAATGGCGGCTACCAGCTCACCGCGCGCGTCGAGACTGCGGAGGCCGAGGCATGAAGTCGCTGCGCCGACGCCTGATCATCCTCTTGGTCGTTTCGATCGTCGGCGTCGTCGGCCTTGCAACGATCGTCGCCATCAAAGTGCTTGGCGGGCCGTCCCCCGAGTTGAGCATGGGTCCGGTCGCCCGACAGATCCAGTTGATGGTGCAACTGGTCCCGGGCCACGTGCCGGGCGCCGGCGACGCGCCGGTCAATGTGAGCGATCATCCCGCCGATGGCGTCGAAGACCAAAGGCACACGCATGTGCTCAACCACATCCTGCAAGAGATCGGCGTCAATGCGTCCGCGGTTGTAACCCGCAACATAGGCGGGCCCGGCATGGTCGCCTCCGTCGCCTTGCCCGAGAACCGATGGATGATCGTCGACGCCCCCGATTTCGGGCCGCCGCGAGATGCCTGGTTCGTGCTCTCGGGCTGGATCACGCTGATCGTGCTCGGCGCCACCGCGGTGTCGGTCTATTTCACCGCCGTGCTGGTGCGGCCGCTGGAGATGCTGGAGACCGCCGTCAGCAAGATCGGCTCGGACGGTGTGCTGGCGACGGTGCCTGAGGAAGGGTCGGCCGAGGTCAGGGCAACGGCGCATGCGCTAAACCAGCTCTCCGCCAGGCTGAAGACGGCGATGGAGAGCCGCATGCGCCTAGTCGCCGCCGCCGGGCATGATCTCAGAACACCGATGACGCGGATGCGGCTGCGGGCCGAATTC
Source organism: Mesorhizobium sp. LjNodule214 (assembly GCF_964252735.1). Taxonomy (NCBI): domain Bacteria; kingdom Pseudomonadati; phylum Pseudomonadota; class Alphaproteobacteria; order Hyphomicrobiales; family Phyllobacteriaceae; genus Mesorhizobium; species Mesorhizobium sp. LjNodule214. The sequence continues at coordinate 147,219 of NZ_CAXUPE020000002.1, read as the reverse complement.
CTCGACGACGACCGCGACAAATGGCTTCACGACCTCGACGAGCTCGACCGCATCGCCGACAGCGCCATCCGGCTGGTGCGCGAGGAGGTCAACCAGGATGCGGTCGAGCCGGTCGACCTGGCAAAGCTGGTCCGCGAAATTGCCGCCGAAGTGCGGTCGCTCGGACATGCGGTATCGACCGATCATTTGGACAAGGTCTCGGTCAGGGCAGGTTCGCTCGGCCTTCGCCGCGCCTTGCGCAATTTGATCGTCAACGCCGCCACGCACGGCAAGGGTTGCAGCGTTTCGCTGGCCGCCACCGGCGATCAGGCCGTGCTGACGATTGCCGACAGCGGCCCCGGCATCCCGCCGGAGCTGCTCGCCAAGGCGTTCGAACCGTTCTTTCGCGTCGATCCCGGCCGCCGCCAGTCCGTTCCCGGCGCCGGCCTCGGTCTCGCCATCGCCAAGGAAATCATCGAGCGCTACGGCGGCACCATCACCCTGGAGAACCGGACGGGTGGCGGCCTTTCCCAGACGGTGGTCTTTGCCGCTGTTTCCTAGGGCGGTCAGGCTTTGGCCGTTCAGGAAGTGCTCGAGAGCAAACTGAAATGGCCAGCCGACACCCTGACTGGCTGGTGGCAACCGACGCGAAGCTGCAGGCCAGGGCTGCAACGGGTGGCGGGTTGTCGCCGTGCCATCCGCCGCCGTTCGCCTTGGCGGGCTCTTTGCAAGGTCAGTCTCGCAACAGCCAGCACGGATATCATTGAACCGTCACCAGAGGAGGTTCTCAATGGTTTCCGCGATTGCAAGTCAACATCGGCATATACCGGAAAATCAACTGAAAGCGGGAAAGCCGGAAACAGGTGAAGGATTTGCGCCGGGCAACAGCGCCGACAGCGTCGGACATCGCGCCAAGGCGATGGTTGCCGAAACCGGCGACACGGATCCTGGTGCGCAAGGTCGCGCGGCATCGACGATCGCCAGAATGGACATCACAGTCTTGACGCCGCCGCCCGAAGAAGCGCCAGCGGAGTAGGCTGGTAGGACCGCCGCTGACCAAGCAATTCCAGGAAAAGTGTGAAACGGTTTTCCGTCCGGAATAGCGTCAAAACAGAGAAATAGAGCGGTTCTGCGTTTCCGTGAAACGATGAACCGCTCAAGACGTGGCGTTGGCCAATGACGGCACCGACTGGAGGATGAAGAACGGCCTTCAGCGCGCGCCCGCGCGGCGCGCCCAGGCCGGACCGGGGCCGCGCATATAGTGGAGCTCCGGCCGGTAGCGCGGTGCAACGAATTCGCGAATGGCCGATGCCAAGCGAGTGATCAAAGCCCAATGTTCCGTCACCCAATCTCTGCAATACGCCGCTGCAGGAGGCTGTTCATTTCCGGTTTTTGTCTGGGCAATCCACAGTCTCGCGGCCATCGATGCGCTCCCTATGACCTTGTGACGCCCGGCGGACATGGTGGCAAAGTCCGCGACGCCGACGTCGATACGGTCTCGGGTGGTGGACCGCTCGAACAAAAGACCGAACCGGATTGGGTCGCAGTCAGAAATTCCCATGAGGTGACGGACGACCAGAGGGCTACCGCTACGGCGGTGGCCAAGAACACTGCGGGAAGGGCGAACAGAAGCTTACGCGACATCATTGTCCCAACCTCACACGCCGGTGTCGATGTGGAACAAGGTCTTCGCGCCCGGCGTATCTAAAGCTGTTGATGCAAGAACCGTGCCACACTTGCCCGCGTACGACAGCTGTCAGGGCAAGATCGCGCGCTGGCGGGCTCCCTTGCGACCTTTAACCCGGTCTGAGCTGCAATCGATCCATCGCCAAGGAAGGCCTGCCTTGCAGCGAAAGGGAACGAAATTCAGAGCGTTAGCGTTCAATAGGCGATGGCGTTAGGTGGGGCTGTGTATGATGAGCTCTCTTCGTGAAAAGCCTACTCTTACATTCCACACAGAGGCGGAACGCCACGCCCGGCTCGAAAAGAACGCGCGTCTGAGGGAGCTTCGATCTCATGCGTCTTGGATAGTGCTCGATCCTGATGCTCCGTTTCATGATGAGATCGATTGTTCCGCCATCTTTGAGGAAAAGACTTCGCGCAAGTGGTAACCCTTCGGTAGTTGCACAGGCGGTCGCCGGGCGTGCGGGACGCCTCAGCCACGCAGGATGGGGGCCAGCCGGAAGTTGGCGCGGCTCTGGGACTGGAAGGCGCCGGCCCTGCCCCACAATGGGTCATTTGCCGCTGGCTCCAGAATTGCAGCGTTAGCATCGCCGAGTCTTGGGGCTCGGCGATCAGGGGTGAGTGGGGGCCCCGCCGCTTCGCAAATGGAGCGGCGGGGTTTTCTGCTCTATGGGCTATTTTAGCAACCCTGCAACAAAAGCCAGGGCGGACCGTTTGCAATTTGCCAGATACCACACTCTGGCTACCTCAGACCTCCCGCTGGCTCCGGCCGGCGGGCTTTTTCGGGGAGACTGGCTGCCAGGTTTCTTGCAAGGTGAGGGAGCCTGAACAAGTGGTTCACTCGCTCATATTTTGAAGTGCCTTGTGTTCGACGATTTCGACGCAGCGCAGGTTGAGCAGGCGAATGACGCCTCTTTCCTTCAGCTTGGTGAAAACGCGCGACACGGTCTCGATGGTGAGGCCGAGATAGTCGCCGATATCCATACGCGACATGGGCAGCTCGACCTGACGCAGACCCCCTTGGCGCTCTGCCATATCGACCAGGAACGCCGCGACGCGCTCGATGGCGTTCTGGCGACCGAGGACCAGGAGGTGTTCCTGTGCCCTTGTCAGGCCTTTGAGCGCCAACGGCAGCAGTTGACCAGACATGTCAGCCCCGGCAGCAAGACGGAATACGCGGACGCCGGTGGCGCTGATCGCTTCGGCGAAGAAATGATGCGTCGTGCCGGCTTCGAAGCCGAATGTCTCTCCGGCCAGGTGGAAGGCACTGATCTGCCGGCGGCCGTCGGCAAGCATGCGGTAGATGCGCACGGCGCCAAACTCGACCTGGTAGAAGGCTCCGGCCTTTTCCCCTTGGGCATAGATTTCCGCACCGGCGGAAAAGAAGCTGAGCGGCTGCAGCAGCGTGGGATGGAATACCTCCGACGGGTGCGGCTGAGGCGTCCGTGACTGTGCTGCGATTCGGGAGGTCGTGTAGGCGTGCATGGCTGTTCCCCGGTTAATCCGTGCCACAGCAATCGCCCGAATCCGCAGGCGGCGAAATTCGGTTATGTCCCTACGGGAAACTACCTAGAGCCAAGTCACGGACGTGGTGGAGAAACCTGGGCTCAGACGCCAGACAGCAGCGCCATAGCGAAATAGCCGGCGGCGACTGCCATCAGAGTTGCGCCGGCCAGCGGCAGCCAGAACCTGATGGGGCCGGCAAATACCGCCAGTGACAGGCGGCCGATCGCATTTGCCGCCAGCGCTGCCAACACCGCCTCACCAATGGTCTCGACAGGGACCGACTGCCTGACCAGACGCAACGCACCGAGCACCGAGACATCAACATCGAACGTGCCCGCCAGTGCTGAGGTCGCCAGCAAGCCGCGGCCGCCGAATTGAGCCGCCAATGCTGCGCTTGCGGTCGCGACAACCGCGAAGAACAGGGCGAACAGCAGCAGCGGGCCCAGTTCGAATGGGTTGCGTGCCAATCCACTGCTTTTCGGATCCCCGTGTTCACGGACCAATAGGAGTGCGCCGCAGGCAGCGAAAACGAGCGCGGCAGCAATCGCCGGGATGCCGACCGACATGAACACGCCGGGCTCGATGATCAGAACCACGGCGCAGACGCGGAGCACCGAAACCATCGCAGCCAGCGAAGCCGCCCCGGCGAGCGGCAGAGCATTGCCCGCCGATGTGGCGTTGCGGGCAAGCGCTGCTGTCACCGCAGTGGACGAAACGATTGCACCAACGAGCGAGCTGACAAGCAGACCGCGTGTGGTTCCGAGAAGGCGGACGGCAACGTAGCCGGCGAACGAAATCGATGCCATCAGCACCGTCAGGAACCAGACCTCCCAAGGGTTGAAGCCGCCCCAGGGATCCATCGTCCGGTTCGGCAGCAAGGGCAAGACGATCGCCGTCATCACCGCCAGGATCAGCGCCGAACGCAGTTCGATCCAGGTCAGTCGCTTCAAGAGCCTGTGCAGGATCTCTCGACTGGCAAGGACTGCCGCAAGTGCAGCCCCTCCGGCAGCTGCAACCCGAAAGTCACCGGCGACCGATAGCGCACCGAGTGCGAAAACGCCGAGCGCGGCGATCACTGCCGTAACGCTGAAATCCTTGTCATGAGCCGCCTCGCGCGCCTTGTACCATGCAAAGATCGCAGCGAAGGCGACAAATCCTCCCACCAGCACCGACACCGCGCTAAGCGCTTCCGCCAGGGCAGCGAGAATACCGCCGAGCAGGCCGGATATGCCGAAAGTGCGAATTCCGGCCGTGCGGCTGCGGTCGGGAGCATCCCGCTCCCGCCAGCCACGCTCCAGTCCGACGAGCAGTCCAATTGCCAAGGCCAGTCCCAGCCGGGCGATGAGCGGATCCATAGGAGGCAGTTTACTCGCTCACTTCCCGGCCCGACACCTGCTCGATGAGGATTCGGAAGAAGACGTGGGGTTCGCTATCGGCCTTGGGAGGAATGGCTGGCTTGAGGGCGCCAGGCTCCCACCAGCCGGGATGCTTGCTCAGCACTGACCAAGCATGATCGCGCTGAAGCTTGTGGCCGACCCGGTCAGGCAGTTCTTCGTAGCGGCCGTCGACAATAACGCTCCTCCAACCTCGGCCTTGGCCTCGCTTATCGACTTGGACCGATACCAGCGGGTTGGCTCGCATCCAGTCGATCTTCTTGCCGGGCATGGAAAACGCATAGAGATGGTTGTCTGCGTGCGCATAGTACAACGGCACGACGTAGGGCTGCCCGTCCTTCGCGCACGCCAGGCGGCCGACACGATTTGCCGTCAGCAATCTCGTATATTCCAGGGCAGAAAGTGTGCGGATCAGCATCGCTGCGATGTCCTTCTTCTCGCGGCCATCCCGTGTCGCTGTTGCTGCCGCTTTGAATCATGGCAATCCCGGTGCTCTCGCTCCGGCTCACAGGCGGCGAAGCGCATAGTCGCGCATCCGGCAATTTCGGAAAATGATTCAGATCAAGGCGCGCTTGCTGTCTCTGCGCATCCTAGGGGGATGTGGAAGCCAATCCTAAGCGCTCCGTTTGGTCGCAGTCTCGAACTGGCCGTCTTCGACGAGGAGGGCGAGCATGCGCTCGTATTTCCCTGCGTGCGAGGGACGGAGGGCTGGAAGAATGCCGCGACGGGCGCACGCATCGACATCGGTCCGACCCATTGGCGCGACTGGGCGCCGGAGCGGTTTGCGGCCAGCAACAGCGACGGCTTTGGCGACCGTCCCTAGGCTTTGGCTTCCACGATCAGTGCCATGCGCACGAGATGCGACAGGCTGCTTGCACTCATCTTGCTCATGACGTTGGCGCGATGAATTTCGACCGTGCGCGGGCTGATTCCGAGATCGTAAGCGATCGTCTTGTTCGGCAGGCCCGACACCAGCCCGTCCAGCACCTGCCGCTCCCGCTCTGACAGCGTCGATAGACGGCCGTTGATTTCTGCGGATTGTGGGTGCGCTGCATTCGCCTGGTTCCGACTATCCAACGCCGAGCGGATCGCATCGATCAGGATCTCGTCGTCGAAAGGCTTCTCGATGAAATCCGCGGCTCCTTCCTTCATCGCCTGAACGGCGAGCGCCACATCGGCATGGCCCGTCATGACAATGACCGGAAGCCTGTGCCCGCGTGCTCTGAGCTGCCGCAGGAACTCGATGCCGTCGATACCCGGCATGCGCACATCGGTGACGATGCAGCCGTCGATATCGTCGGTCGCCGTGGCAAGAAAGGCTGTCGCGGATTCGTGCAGGCGTACGGCAAAGTCGGCGGTCGCCAGAAGAAAACCAAGCGACTTGCGAACCTCGACGTCATCGTCGACCACATGCACAAGATCATTGCCGGCCATTGGCGACTTCTTCCTTCTCAACGATACGCAACGTGAACCGAAAGGCGGTTCCTCCGGCCGGCATTGGCTCGGCCCATATGTGGCCGCCATGTGATTCGACGATGGTACGGCAAATTGACAGGCCGACACCCATCCCTTGCTTCTTGGTGGTGACGAACGGCTGGAAGAGCTGGGCCGAGACCTCGGGCGCAAGACCAGTGCCGGTATCGATCACGCTCACCTCGGCCATCCCGTCATCCCGAGCGACGGTCACGACGTGCAGTTCACGGCGTGGGGCACCTTGCATGGCCTCGACCGCATTGCGCATCAGGTTGAGCAGAACCTGCTGGATCTGGATGCGGTCGGTCAGGACCAGCTCGGCTGCAGGATCAAACCGGTAGCTGACGTGCACGTCTATTTCCCGTGCGCCGACCAGGGCCAGTGACGCGGCTTCTTCGATCAAGGCTGGCAGGCGTTCGACCTGACGCTCGCTTTCCCCTCTCGCGACGAAGTCGCGAAGGTGGCGGATCACATCTCCTGCCCGCAAGGCCTGTTCCGCCGCCTTTTCCACAGCCTCCCTCAACATCGGCGCGTTCTCTTCCGTGCTTCTTTCGAGAAGCCGGCGGCTGCCCTTGAGGTAGTTCGTGATTGCCGTCAGCGGCTGGTTGATCTCATGCGCCAAGGTCGAAGCCATTTCGCCGAGCGCGGTAAACCGCGCCATGTGGAGAAGCTCTTGCTGCTGCTCCTGTATTCTTGCCTCTGCACGGTGGCGTTCGGTCAGGTCGCGACAGAAGCCCGTAAAGAAGCGCCCGGTTCCCGGATGCATCTCGCCGACGGAAAGCTCCATGGGAAAGGTCGAGCCATCCTTGCGCATCCCCGTGACGGTGCGACCGAGTCCGATGATGCGGCGCTCTCCGGTCGTCAGGTAGCGCTGCAGGTAGGCGTCATGCTCGTCGCGATAGGGTGACGGCATCAGCAGGCTGACATTCTGACAGATGACTTCACTGGACTGGTAGCCGAATAACGTCTCGGCAGCCGTGCTGAAAGATTGAATGCGGGCTTGTTCGTCGATGACGACCATTGCGTCGGGCACCGTTGCCAGGATCGAGCGCAAATGGTCCTCACGAAGCCGAAGCGCGGCATTGGCAAAGGAGAGTTCGCTGACATCCGTGCCTTCGACGAAGATCGCGCTGACGCGGCCGTCGTCGGCTTTGATCGGCTGGTAGACGAAATCCAGGATGCGCTCTTCTATCGGCTCGTCGTCCTTGTTGCGAAGGCCGACCTTCACGCCTTGGCCCCTGTATGGCTCGCCGGTCCTGTACACATGGTCCAGCTGCTCGAAGAATCCTTGACCTTGAAGCTCGGGAAGTGCCTCGCGCACCGATTTTCCAATCACCCGCCTGTCGCCGATCAGCCGTTGGTAGGCGGCATTGGTCAGTTCGAAGACATGGTCAGGCCCACGCATGAGAGCCATGAAGCCCGGGGTCTGATCGAACATTTGTGACAGGACTGATTTCAGCATCGTCCCGCCGGCCGACAAAATAGGCGCTTCGTTCTGGCTCACCTGAGGTCCTTGGGTCCGGACGCCTGCAACAAAGGCTAATTATCACTCCTCGCCGCACAAGCAAAACGGATCGAGGTCGACGTTTTTCGGATGCAATTGGCGGCTTCTTTGACGCGCATCAAGGCATTGGGCGCCGTTGAATGCAATTCATCGGGCATTCCATCGCGTCAACCAAAGGCCGTGCAATGTCCTACAAGTCAATTATCGTGAACCTTGCCATAGACGCGGCTCCTGCGCCCATCGTGAAGTTGGGCGTAGAATTGGCCGAGCGCTTCGGCGCCCACCTTTTCGGCCTGGCAGCCGCAGACGTTCCACCGCTGGTCGCCACAGGCAACGGTATGGTCTACGAAGGCGAGGTCATGCAGATCCAGCGAACCGAGATCGAAAAGCGGCTTGCCGGACTGCGGGACGAATTCGAGCGATTGGTTCCGGCATCGGTGAGCAGCGAATGGGGCCAAGCGGTCAGCAGTCCAACCCGCTTCCTGAGCATTTCCGCCCGAGCCGCCGACCTCATCGTTACCGGCGGTGGGGATGGAGAAAATGTCTACCGTGCCGTGGATATCGGCAGCCTTGCTCTCGGCACAGGCCGGCCAGTCCTCGTTGCCGCAAGCAATGTCGAACGTGTTTTGGCAAAGACCGTGCTGGTGGCCTGGAAAGACACCAGGGAGGCGCGACGGGCGATAGCGGATGCATTGCCTTTCCTGGCCGGGGCCAACGAGGTCATCGTCGCCACCATCGATAACGACCGCGACGAAAGCGTCCGCGGCAGCCTCGCCGACATCGCGGCTTATCTCGAAAACCATGGCATCATGCCACGAACCGAACTGCTCACTGGCGAGGCTGATGGCGACCGGCTGCTGACGTTTGCGCGCTCGATCCATGTCGACCTGATCGTCTCCGGTGCCTACGGCCATAGCCGCCTACGGGAATGGGCTTTCGGCGGCGTCACCCGCACGCTGATCCAAGACAACGGCATCAATCGCTTCCTGTCGTATTAAGGTCCGTCGAACCACATTCACCGAAGCCAAGCGCGCTCTAGTCGACGGCAGGAATTAGCCCCATCCGGCGCGCTCGCTTTCGTCAAAGATGGCGCTGCTTTCGCGCTCTGAAGTCGGCAACCGACAACGCAACCGCTTGCAAGATCCACTGCTCGAGTCGGCAACGGAGCATCCTGTTGACCGAGATCAATGTCGTCTGCCGCCAACGTAGCAATGATTGCCAAAATGCAGGAGTGAACGACATGACGTTTCTCGACTACCTGATTTCGATTGACGCCAGGACGGCCTTGATGGGCCGCATGATGCAGAGGCTCGGCGTCGACAGACAATTGAAGGTCGTGGCGGACCATGCAGCCGTCACCAATCGGGCGGTGGACCGCTGCCGCTCCTGCGGCCATCAGGACGAATGCGCGACCTGGCTCGACGAACACCAGCATGCCGATGATCCGCCGGATTACTGCCGCAACCGCGACTTGATCGCACGGCTTCAACACGGAGCCGGCCAACGCTAGAAAGGTCACCACAGATGCGTCTGACGGGTCGACGCAAACGGAACTTATGCCGATAGATTTGCATCCCATGGGACCAGGCAGTTTGGACAATCTATTTCTTCTAGAAGCATTTCTGCTCTTTATTGCGCCCGGGCCAACCAATGCTCTTTTGATGGCGGGTGCGGCCAAGCGAGAGAAGGCGATTGCACTCCTGGTCTCACAGGCCTGCGGATACGGGATCGCGGCAGCCTGCTGGTTTTCGCTGCGACCCTTGCTGCCATCCGGCGCCATCCAGGTACTCGAGCTGGTCGCGGCCCTATGGCTCGTAATTCTTGGCCTGCGCCTGATAGGCAGCGACCAGATCGACGCATCCGAAGACGGGGATAGCCTTTCTGTTATAGTAACTACTGCCCTCAATCCGAAAGCCTTTATCTATTGTCTGGCAATCGTGCCGGTGGACGCGAGGCCGTACGAACTGGGCTTCTTCTGGATTGTACTTTTGGTGACCACAGCTGCCACCGGGTCGATGTGGCTTTTGCTCGGTAGGCGGTTGAACGGAAGCAGAGAGATGGCAGACAGGGTCGCGGGCGCGGTGCTTATCGCATTCGCCTTGTTGTTGCTTCGACCATTAATAGCGGTAGCTGCGACTTAGGTTCAACGCGGACATTCTTCCAATTCGAATGTTGGGGTCACTCGATGCGGAGTCCGCAAATTCTTGTAGTGCTGAACTAAGAGACAAGCACCACCGACAGCGGCCCCGCGCAGAAAAGGTTATCCTTGACGGCCCTGACGCCGGCGACGTTTTCGGCGGCGACGATGGCTGCCTGGCGCTCGCGTTCGTCGAAGATCGCACCGCTCAGTTCCACCACTCCTTGGTCCACGGTCACGTCGATCATGTCCTTGCCGGCCCATTTCTGCCTCGCAAGCTCGGCAAGGATGGTCTGTCGGATCTGATCGTCGTCAATGACTGTCGGGGCCGCGTTCGGCAGGACATTGAGCAATGCACGTAGAAGATCGGCACGGGTGACGATGCCGACAACCTTGCCACCGTCGACGACCGGAATGCGTTTGACGTGATGGCGCGTCATCAGCTCGACGATCTCGGGCAGCGATGCGCCAAGGGATGCCGTGACGACATCCGCCGTCATCACCTCCTCGATACGCCGTCCGTTGGCTTGAACGTATTCTTCGGCGGCTCTTCCGGGGCTGACAAGAAACTCCAGCCAACGCGAGCGCTTGCGCCTGGTGCCGAGCTCTCCACGGCACAGGAAATCGCCCTCGCTGACAATGCCGACCAGGGTGCCGTCGCTGCGAATGACGGGAAGGCCGCTGATCTTCCTGGAGAGCATCAATCCTGCCGCATCGGAAATCGATGCCGTTGGTTCAATTCCGATGACCGGTGCGGTCATTATGGCTTCGGCTTGCATGCCTGACTCCTCCGACATCTATCGGGGCCATTATCGAGGTCCTGTTAGGGACGTGCCTTGATCTGCATCACTTTCGACAACGCCAGACGTCACTTTTGCTGGTCGTCCCGGTCGATCAGAATCCGCTCCGCCGCGCCGTCGAGATCCTCGTATTGACCGCTCCTCAGCGCCCAAAGGAACCCGGACAGCCCAAGCGCGCCGAGGAACAGGGCCACAGGAATGAGGTAGGCGAGCGTCGTCATGAGGATCGTGCCAGCGCGCCGATGTCGGAGCGCCTGTCAGGCGCGGCGCTTCTTGCTGGGGCGTGCGGCCCAGACCCCTGCAGCCGCAGCGCATTTGCGATCACCAGCAGCGAGGAGGCGGACATCGCGATCGCCGCGATCAGCGGCGTGACATGGCCGAGAATGGCGATCGGCACGGCAACGGCATTGTAGACGATCGCAATGGCAAGGTTCTGGCGGATCAGCCGCCCGGCATTGCGCGAGATGTCGAGGGCGAGGGGCACCGCCAGGAGGCTTTCGCGCAGGAAGACGAAATCGGCGGCATTGCGTCCGACATCGGCGGCGGTTGCCGGCGCGATCGAGACGTGCGCGGCCCCGAGGGCTGGCGTGTCGTTAAGCCCGTCGCCCACCATCAGAACCTTGTGGCCCGCCTTGGTCAGGGTTTCGATCCGCTCGACCTTGCCGGAGGGAAGCAGCGCCGGCACGAAGCTCTCGATCCCCAACGTCCCGGCAACTTCGCCGCAGGCATTGGCGATGTCACCAGACAGCATCTCGACCGACACGCCGGCATCCTTCAATTGCCCGACCGCCGCCCTGGCATCGGAGCGCGTAGCGTCCTCGAACGTGAAGGATGCGACGATCATCCCATTCTGCGAAAGCACCGTCCCGCCAAAGCCGCCATATTTGCCTTCGCCACCGGTCCGAGCTTTCCATCCGGCCCAGCCGCGTCGGCCGAGACGCCATGTGCTGTCCGCGGTCGTGGCTTCGATGCCGAGACCCGGGTGCTCGCTGACGGCGTCTAGCTTCGGCTGGCCGGCAAATCCTGCGAAGGCGGCTATGGCCTTTGAGAACGGGTGACGGGAATGCGCGGCCATGTCGGCTGCCATCGCCAGCATCGCCGGATCGATGGACGAGGCGTTGACCAGCCTGGGCTGGCCGAGCGTGAGAGTGCCGGTCTTGTCGAACACCGCGATGTCGATCGCTGCCAGACGCTCCATGGCCGATCCGTCCTTGACCATGACGCCAGCTTCGAACAGGCGGCGCGCTGCAACCACTTGCACGATCGGCACGGCGAGGCCGAGCGCACATGGGCATGTGATGATGAGAACGGCAATGGCGATCGTCACTGCCTGGTGCCAGTCGCCGGCTGCCGCCATCCAGCCAAGGAACGTCACGAAGGCGGTGAGATGGACCACCGGCGCGTAGAGCGCCGAGACGCGGTCGGCGATCCGGCGGTAGTGCGCACGACCGCCTTCGGCGGCCTCCATCAGCCGGACCATTTCCGCCAGGAAGGATTCTTTTGCGGCAGCGGTCGCCTCGATGGTTAGCGGACCGGTAAGATTGAGCGTGCCGGCCTGAACCTGTTCTCCGGACGCCACGGTTCTCGGCGTGCTTTCGCCGGAAACCAGCGAGCAGTCGAGGTCCGACGTTCCTCGAATGATCCTGCCGTCGACAGGCACCCTTTCGCCGGCAGCGACCAGCAGCTGCATGCCCGGTTGGATCTCCTCGACAGGCAGGTAGTCGTTGCTGCCGTCATGGCGCAGCACCATGGCGCCGCGTGCCGCCAGCCGCGCCAGTCCATTGACCGCCGTCCGTGCCCGCTCGCGCATCACGTGATCCAGCGTGCGGCCAATCAGCAGGAAGAACAGCAGCGACACCGATGCGTCGAAATAGGCGTGCTCGCCGTGGGTCATCGTCTCGTAGAGGCTCATGGCATAGGCAAGTGAGACCCCGACCGCGATCGGCACGTCCATGTTCATGCGGCCGTGGCGCAGCGCATTCCAGGCAGAGCGGAAATAGATGCCGCCGGCGAAGGCAAGCGCGGGGATGGCGATCAATGCCGAGACCCAATGGAAAAGGTCCCGGGTCGCACCTTCAGCGCCGGACCAGACCGAGACCGAAAGCAGCATGATGTTGCCCGTGGCAAAGCCGGCAACGGCGACGGCGCGGATCAGTTCCGAGAGCGTCTTGTCCTTGCCGTCAGCCTCTGGATCGAACAGATGCGCGTCATAGCCCAGCCGTCCAAGCGCGGCGACGAATGATGGAACCTCCTCGCCGCGCCACCGGATGGAGACCCGTTTCGTCGACAAGTTGACGCGCGCGCCCTCGACGCGGTCGAGCTTTGCAAGCGCGGTCTCGATCGTCTGGATGCAGGCAGCGCAATGAACCGTCGGCACCGAAAGATCGGTCTGGCGAAGATCGTCGCCAAGCGATCGGCTCGCCAGCCTGACTTCTTGGCTGGATGGCAGGGCGGATATGCTGCTTTCCAGGTCCAGCGCCATTTCAGCGCCCGGTGCACAACAGCTCATTGCAGCGCTCCATGGGAAATCATGATTCTACGGACGTCGCGATAGGGTTCCGCGAGACCAGCATCGGCGTCGATTTCGACAATCCAGACGCCATCTCTCGGCGTGTGTTGCGCGGCAAATTCCTGGCCCGCAACAGAGGCCAGAGTGACGGTCTTGTCCTCTGCCTCGTAGGCGGGGTGACGAAACAGAACCTTCACGGCGCGCAGGGGAACGGGCTTGCCTGCGGCATCGCTGAGGCCGTAGTGGACCTCGCCCCATGCGATCGTCAGTTTGCCGGTCCAGCCGAGTGCCGCTTGCGCACGTCCTTCCTCCGCTTTTCGGTTGAACTGCTGGCTGGCCACATAGGTGTTTTCGACGACGAGGCCAGTCCAGCTCTTGCTGGCCAGCGTCGCCATGGTCAGGTTGACGCCAATCACCACCCCGAAGAAGCCGAGAATGATGAACAGCATATGCCTGCCGGTGAATTCGCGGGATTTCGGCGAATGAGCGCTCATTTGGCGATCTCCGGAGCATTGAAGGTGGCTATGTATTCGGCGGACTCGAGCCCTGCCTTGTCCTCGATCCGGAACGTGAAGCTCTGCGCTGTTCCCTCGATCTGATCCGCCGGTTGGCGCACGAAAACCTTTAGCGTCTTCAACCGGTCGGGATCGGCCAGGGTGGCGAAGGACCGTGCGGGAGGAAGATCGACGCCGACCGCGCTCATCTCGGCGCCCGGCAGGCCTTGCAAGGTGACGACGATCATCCTTGGCTCGGGGATCATGTTGAGCAGCTTGACGGTGTAGCCGTTGCGGATCGAGCCATCGGAGAGCGTCACGAATTGCGGGTTGCGATCGTGCAGGACGTTGAGCTCCAGCCGCTCACGGGTCAGCAGCGAATAGAGCAGCGCGAGCCCGACCGCCGACCAGGCGCCCAGATAGATGAAGGTGCGCAGGCGGAAAATCTTGCGAATATGGAAATGCGCCAATCTGTCAGAAAACTTGCCTTCATCCGTCCTGACAAGGGAGGGGTTCACCGGGGAGGAACCGCCCGCGGTCGCTACCGCCATGTTGGCGTTGTAGTCGGACAATGTCGCATAGGAGATCAGCCCGCGCTCCTTGCCAAGCTTGTCCATGACGCCGTCGCAGGCGTCGATGCAGAGAGCGCAGGTGATGCATTCGAGCTGCTGGCCATCGCGAATGTCGATCCCCATCGGGCAGACGGCGACACAGGCATTGCAGTCGACGCAATCGCCGACAGGCTGGCCGGCCGCCCGGACCTTCTTGGCATGACGCGAACGAGGCTCGCCGCGCCAGTCGTTGTAGGTCACGGTAAGCGAATTCTCGTCGAGCATGGCAGCCTGGATGCGCGGCCAAGGGCACATGTAGGTGCAGACCTGCTCGCGCATCAGCCCGCCGAATGTGTAGGTGGTCGCCGTCAGCACGCTGATGGTCACGTAGGCGACCGGCGCGGCGGTGCCGGTGACGACCTGGCCGATCAGTGTCGGCGCGTCGGCGAAATAGAAGATCCAGGCGCCGCCGGTGGCTACCGCAATGACCACCCAGATGGCGTGCTTGGTTCCGCGCAGCACCAGTTTGCGCGCCGTCCAGGGGCCGGCATCGAGCTTCATGCGGGCGTTGCGATCGCCTTCGATCGCCCGCTCTACCACGAGAAACAAGTCGACCCACACGGTTTGCGGACAGGTATAGCCGCACCACGCCCGGCCGACGGTGGACGTGATCAGGAAAAGACCGATGCCGGCCATCATCAGAAGGCCGGCGACATAGTAGAATTCCTGCGGCCAAATCTCGATGAAGAAGAAGTAGAAGCGGCGATTGGCAAGATCGAGCAGCACAGCCTGGTCGGGGGCAAACGCCCCGCGATCCCACCGCAACCAGGGCGTCAGGTAGTAGATGCCCAGCGTGATCGCCATCACCAGCCATTTGAAGCGGCGAAAGCTGCCTGAGGCGCGCTTGGGGAAGATCTTCTTGCGCGGGGCATAGAGCGGCTGCCTGATCCTGGCGGAATTGACCGCTTCGGCTTCGAACCGCTCTATTTGTGTCTGATCCAGCACGACTATCTCCACTCGCGCAACCGATGATCCTGCCCGTGTGAGCATTCTTGCCGTGGGGCGGGTCGCGTCGCGTTGATGCAGGTCAATCTTCAGATGTCGGAAAAAAATCGAGGCCCGGCATTTGGCCGGGCCTCGTCGCTTGGGCGGGCCGAGAACAGGCCCCGCCTCCTATTCTCCGCCGCCAAGCGAATGGACGTAGACAGCCAGCTCCTTGACCTTGGTCTCTCCGAGGCGACCGATCCAGGCCGGCATCACGCCGTGTTTCGGCGCGCGGACCTGGGCGGCGATCGCTGTTTCGCCGGATCCGTAGAACCAGATCGCATCAGTCAGGTCGGGCGCGCCAAACTCCTTGTTGCCTTTTGCGTTGGCGCCATGGCAGGCCACGCAATTTTCCGCGAAAACCTTGGCGCCGGGCTCGATCAGACTTGCATTGTGAACCGGGCCGGAGAGGCTGGCGACATAGGTACTGACCTGCGTTGCCTGCTCCGGCGTGATGATGTCGCCAAAGGCAGGCATCTCGGACTGGCGCGTATCGGGATCCGAGGCGAAGCGGATGCCGTGCGTGATCGTCTGCTGGATCTGTTCTGCGCTGCCACCCCACAGCCATTCGTCGTCATTGAGGTTGGGAAAGCCGGCTGAGCCTTGGGCGCCCGAGCCGTGGCACTGCACGCAGTTGACCTTGAACGCGGCACCGCCGGCCGCGACCGCGAATTCGCGCAGCGCGTCGTCAGCAGCAATCTCGGAGACGGTCTTCGCCTGGATGGCGGCGACATACTTGCCTTTGGCGGCTTCGGCAGCCGCCAGCTCATTCTTGACATCGTTGCGGCTGGAATAGCCGAGCACGCCCTTCGTCGCGGAAGACAGCATCGGCCATGCCGGATAGGCGATGGTGTAGCCGGCCGCCCAGGCGATGGTGATGTAGAAGGTTATCACCCACCAGCGGGGAAGCGGGTTGTTGAGTTCCTTGATGCCATCCCACTCATGGCCGGTCGTCGAGATGCCCGAGACGTCATCGATATCGTCTTTGCTCATGATCAGTCGTCCTTGAGAGGAATTCGGGCGGCTTCATCGGCTTGCCTGCGGCTGCCGGGACGAAGTGCGAAAGCAACGCATCCAACGAAAAAGAGAGCCATGGCGAGCAAGGCCCAGCTGTCGGCGAACTCCCGCATGAGGTTGTAATCCATGGTCATGCTCCTCAGCGGTAACCGGCGGCTTCGTCATAGGTCTTGAAATCGACCAGCGTGCCGAGCATCTGGAGATATGCGACCAGCGCATCCATCTCGGTGACCTGCTGCGGATTGCCGTCGAAGTCACCGATCTTGGCCTTCGGATAACGTTTCTCCAGGCCGGATGTGTCGGCGTTCGGGTCGGCCTGGACCGTCAGATCGGCGTTGGCGTTGGCGATCATGTCATCGGAGTAGGGGACACCAACGCGCGCGTTCGCAACCAGGTGCGTCGAGAAATCCTTCACCTCGATCTGTGCGTCCTTCAGGAAGGCATAGCTCGGCATGATCGATTCCGGCACCACCGAGCGCGGGTCGGCAAGATGCTGGACGTGCCATTCGTTGGAGTAGCGGTCGCCGACCCGGGCAAGGTCGGGGCCGGTACGTTTCGAACCCCATTGGAAGGGGTGGTCGTACATGGACTCGGCCGCCAGGCTGTAATGGCCGTAACGCTCGACTTCGTCGCGGAAAGGCCTGATCATCTGGCTGTGGCAGAGGTAACAGCCTTCGCGCACATAGATGTTGCGGCCTGCGAGCTCGAGCGGCGAATAGGGCCGCATGCCTTCGACCTTCTCGATCGTGTTGTCGAGGTAGAAGAGCGGCGCGATCTCGACGATACCGCCGACCGTCACCACGAGTAGCGAGCCAACGAGAAGAAGCGTGGCGTTCTTCTCGATGATTGCGTGTCTGTCCATCAAGCCCATTGTCTGGCTCCCTATTCGGCAGGCTGGAGGGCGG
Organism: Mesorhizobium sp. LjNodule214; assembly: GCF_964252735.1. Classification (NCBI taxonomy): domain Bacteria; kingdom Pseudomonadati; phylum Pseudomonadota; class Alphaproteobacteria; order Hyphomicrobiales; family Phyllobacteriaceae; genus Mesorhizobium; species Mesorhizobium sp. LjNodule214. The sequence continues at coordinate 130,223 of NZ_CAXUPE020000002.1, read as the reverse complement.
GCACGGAACCCGGCATCGGTTGTTCTTCGCGCTGGTATCCGAGGATGGTCATGGCGATGTTCCAGGCCATGATGAGCGCACCGGCGAGATACATGGCGCCGCCTGCGGCACGCATGACGTAGTAGGGATGCATGGCGGCTACGGTTTCGGCGAACGAGTAGACCAAGAAGCCCTGTTCATCGTATTCGCGCCACATCAGACCCTGCATGATGCCGGAGACCCACATTACCGCCGCGTAGACGACGATGCCGAGTGTCGCCAGCCAGAAGTGCCAGGTGACGAGCCGCAGCGAATAGAGCCGCTCGCGGTTCCAAAGCTTCGGCACCATGTAATAGATCGCGCCGAACGAGATCATGCCGACCCAGCCGAGCGCGCCGGAATGGACATGGCCGATGGTCCAGTCCGTATAGTGCGACAGCGAGTTGACCGCCTTGATCGACATCATGGGCCCTTCGAAGGTCGACATGCCGTAGAAGGCGATGGCCATCACCATCATGCGGATGATCGGATCGGTACGGATCTTGTCCCAGGCGCCGGACAGCGTCATCAGGCCATTGATCATGCCGCCCCAGGAAGGCATCCAGAGCATGATCGAAAACACCATGCCGAGCGTCTGCGCCCAGTCGGGCAGGGCGGTGTAGTGCAGGTGATGCGGCCCTGCCCAGATGTAGAGAAAGATGATTGCCCAGAAGTGGATGATCGACAGCCGGTAGGAATAGACCGGCCGGTTCGCCTGCTTGGGCACGAAATAATACATCATGCCGAGGAAGCCGGCGGTCAGGAAGAAGCCGACGGCATTGTGGCCGTACCACCATTGCGTCAGGGCGTCCTGGACACCGGAGAAGGCCGAGTAGCTCTTGGAGCCCAGGAATGAGGCCGGCATCGACAGGTTGTTGACCACGTGCAGCATCGCGATGGTCACGATGAAGGACAGGTAGAACCAGTTGGCGACGTAGATGTGCGGTTCCTTGCGCTTCAGGATGGTGCCTAGGAAGAGCAGGAGGTAGGCGACCCAGACGATGGTCAGCCACAGGTCCACATACCATTCGGGTTCGGCGTATTCGCGGCTCTCGGTGATGCCGAGCAGGTAGCCGGTCGCGGCCATGACGATGAAAAGCTGATAGCCCCAGAACACGAACCAGGCGAGATCGCCGCCGAAGAGCCGGGCGCGGCAGGTGCGCTGTACGACATACAGAGACGTGCAAAGCAGCGCATTGCCGCCGAAAGCAAAGACAACACCGGATGTGTGCAGCGGCCGCAGGCGGCCGAAATTGAACCAGGGCTCGATGTTGAGATCCGGGTAGGCAAGCTGCAGCGCGATGACCACGCCGACCAGCATGCCGACGACGCCCCAGAACATTGTGGCGATGGCGCCGTAGCGGATCGGCCCATCCATATAGGCCGAGGGATCAATCGGGGCGGATGCCGCGAAGCTGGTGTTGCGCAGAAGGACAACGACGAAACCGAGCAGCACAAAGAACAGCACCCACATGTGCTGCCGGAAAGGCTCGTCGACACCAAAGCCGGCTGCCACCAGCGCCAGGAAGGTGAAGAAGCACAACAAGACAATTTCCGTGCCGAATTTCATGGCATGTCCCCGACCTTGGAGTCCGTACGCGGACATCGATCCGCTTCGGCACCAATTCCGCAATTGCTTCGGTGTCGCCTTGATCCAGGTCAAAGCCGCTTCGTTTTGGATTGGGCAGCGTCGGTCCGGCCAGGGAACGGGAGACAGCAGTTGAACGGGGAGCGAAGACCGTTTTTGTTCGAAACGCGCTGCGAAAACGCGACGTCTGGCGATCGATCAGGCAGAGAGGCAATACCGGCCGCGGTGATGAAGCGAGCCCACCGGGAAAAACTGCAGCTTTGCGATGCCCTGGAAAAAATCGCCGATGACTTGCCGAGGGTCGATCGGCTGAAATGCCTGGGCACGGCCAACGCCATCGTTCCCTTGCTGCGCAACATCCATCACTATGAAGAGACGATCATCTTTCCGGCATATGAGGCGGCCATAAGCGGCGGAGAACCCAATCTTGCCTCAACCCGCCGACTGCGCGCCGAACATGTCGAAGACGAATGCTTTGCTGGCGAGGTTACGGAGATTCTGCTGGCGATCGGCCATGGCAAGGCGGTCGACAATGCCGAAGCCGTCGGCTTCATGCTGCGCGGCCTCTTCGAGGGCCTGCGCCGGCATATTGCGTTTGAACGCGAGCACGTCTTGCCGAAGATCGGGATTGTCGATCCAGGCTAGATCCGCGATGGGTGCCGACTGCGCCGCCGGGTCTAGGCGCCGGAGCGCTGCTCCAGCCGGCTCAGATTGTCCACCGTCACATGCCGGTTGTTCTCGATCCGGATCACGCCGTCGGTTCGCAGCCTGGTCAGCTGGCGGCTCACCGTCTCGATCGTCAGACCGAGGAAATCCGCGATATCGGCGCGTGTCAGTGGAAGTTCGAAAGTCGCCGCGTTGGCGGCCAGCTCAACCGTGGGATCGATGTTCCTCGCGATCATCAGCAGGAAGCTCGCCACCTTCTCGGACGCGGTCTTGCGCCCCAGCGTCACCATCCAGTCACGCGCTTCGTCGAGTTCGTTCAGCGCTTGCCTGAGCAGGCGATGCTCCAGCTCCGGCGATTCCTTCATCATCCGTTCGATGGCGGTCTTCGGAAACGAACAAAGGGAAACGGCTGTAGCCGCTTCCGCGTTGATCTCGCTTTCCGCCTTGAACGGCCGTCCCAGAAAGTCTGGCGCGAACTGGAGGCCGACAATCTGCTGGCGTCCGTCCGAAAGGCTCTTCGTCAGCTTCACCACGCCGGAAAGCACGTTCGAATAGCTGTCGACGGTCTCGGCGTCGCCGACCAGTTCGACCCCCGGCTCGATCCTGTGCCTCGACGAGGTCTTGGCGAGCCCGACAAGCTGGTCGGGGTCAAGCGCGCCGCAGACACCGCGGTGCCGTGCCTCGCAGGACTGGCAAAGCACGGGGATGCTGGCACTGTGAACGTCCTGTCTGATGGTCATTTCGTCGTCCGGGATCAAACGTGCCGGCAAGATACCACCGCTGCCTCGCGATATTTATTGCGTCAGTTTGTCCGTGCCCCGGCCGCCTTGATTGAAATCAAGGCTTCGTCATCGCGGCACGGGCAGATTGCCCGCCATGCAACCGACAGCAGCCAACGATACGCGCACGATCTCGACCGGCAGCCTGGGCGAGACCGTCCCGCGCTATACGAGTTATCCGACCGCCCCGCACTTCCACCCTGGCGTCGACGCCATAACGGTTCGCGGCTGGATGAACGCGCTCGAAGGCGATGATGAGATATCGCTATACCTGCATATTCCGTACTGCGACAGGTTGTGCTGGTTCTGCGCCTGCCACACCAAGCAGACACGGCATTATGCGCCCGTGGCAACTTTCCTGCGCTCGTTGCATAAGGAGATCGAGACGGTCGGTGACCTTGTGAGTGGGAAGGGCAGGGTGTGTGCCGTTCACTTCGGTGGTGGCTCGCCGACCATGCTAAAGCCGGAGGACATCCTGGCACTTGGGAAAGCCCTGAGGGACCGCTTCGATTTTCTCGACAATGCCGGTGTCAGTGTCGAAATCGATCCTAGCGACATGGATGAGGGCCGCCTCGACGCCTTCGCCGCGATCGGCATGACAAGAGCGAGCCTTGGCGTGCAGGATTTCGATCCCAAGGTGCAGAAGGCCATCAATCGCGAACAGAGCTTCCTGCTGACCAAGAGCGTGGTGGACGCGGTGCGCGCGCGGGGCGTGGATTCCGTAAACCTCGATCTGCTTTACGGACTGCCGCACCAAACCCTCGAGAGCGTCGCCAGGACCGTCGCCCAGGCGTTGACACTCGAACCGGACAGGTTGGCCCTGTTCGGCTATGCGCATGTCCCATGGTTCAAGAAACATCAGACGATGATCGATGAAGCCTGGCTGCCCGATTCTGCCGAACGGCTGGCACAATCGCAGCTCGCCGCGCGGCTGATCGTGGATGCAGGCTATGAGGCCTTGGGGCTCGATCATTTCGCCAAGCCGGACGATGGGCTCGCGATCGCGGCTCGCGTTGGCAATATCCGCCGCAATTTCCAAGGCTATACCGAAGACAATTGCGAAACCCTGATCGGTCTTGGACCATCGTCGATCAGCCGGTTCCGACAAGGTTACGCACAGAACATCGTTGCGACGGGCGAGTACGAAAAGGCTGTAAATTCGGGACAGTTGGCAACGGCGCGCGGTATCGAGTTCAGCGTCGATGATCTGGCGAGAGGATGGATCATCGAGCGCCTCATGTGCCATTTCGCCTTTTCGGCGATCGAACTGGTCGAACGCTTCGGCGACGTCGGGCAGAAACTCTTGGCCGCAGCAAGCCGTCTCGCCATCAACGGCGCAGACAGGTTGCTTCTGCTCGACGGTGAAAACTTCGTCGTGCCGCAGGAGAGCCGCCCGCTTGTCAGGATTGTGGCGGCGAAATTCGACAAATACCTTCAGACCGGGACGGGCAGACATTCCCTGGCTGTCTGAACGAGACGGCAGGGCCGATCGTCGGCTCTAAAAGTGCTCGCCAGCCTTGAACGGGCCGATGCGCGTTCCGGCTGCGATCAGGTAGGCAGTCGACCAACCAATCAGAAGAAACCCGTTCACGCCCTCCAGCGCCGCCAGGACACGCCAGTCGTGGGCCGGCACCACGTCGCCATAGCCAACCGTCGAAAAGGTGATGGTCGAAAAATAAAGTGCGGTCTCAAAGTCCGGCAAAACGCCGAGCTGGCGGTACACACCGGCCCACAGCCAGACCTCGGCTGTCATGACTGCAAAGAGGCCCATCACCACGCTGATCATTGCGACGATCCGGCTTCGCCGACCGTGCATGCGAAATCGCGCCACCAGATGTCCCATCGCATGGGTGACTGCGATGAGGCCAAAGGTGTGAATGAGGACCGTCAGGCTTATGACGAGAGTACCGACGAAGAGATTGAGAGCCATGCCAGGAGACTAGAATTTCGAGGGATGGTTTCCTTGCGCGAAATCAAAGGCGTTGGCCTTTCGAGCTTGGAGGCAAACCGGCCGAGTTTTCGCCAAAGCCTGCCTATTGACCATCGGCCCTGGCGGAAGGAGCGAGACGAAAGAACATCGCCAGTTTCAGGCTTGTTGCGATCCGCTCAGCTCTGTCGACAAACACCCCCGCCAGCTCCGGATCAAAGAGTTCCGCCGTCGTCTTGGCGAACAAGGTCAGCCAGATCTCGAAATCGGCCTCGGTGACATCCTTGAGTTTCAAATGCGCCAGCACCGGGCGTCCGTGATAGTCGCCGCTCTTCAGGATGACGGAACACCAGAAGTCCGTCATTTTCTCGAGATGAGGTTCCCAATCGCCGGTGATTTCGCGCGCGAAAATCGGCCCCAGACGCCCGTCGCTCCTGACCTTTGCGTAGAATTCGCGGACCAGTTTTCCGATCGAGGCTCGATCGACGCCGGCATGGTTCAAAGGCTGTTCCGCGACCGGGCGTGCCCGATCGGCCAAAGCTGGTTTCAATGTCATCATCCACTCTTGTTCATGCTGTCAGGAAAATCCCAGGCGCCGGAGGGCGACCTGCACAAGACCGGGTCGGTCGCGGACAAGCCGGAAACCCAGATTGTCGGGCGGCGTGCCGACGGCGCAACCGCCGCTCTTTCCGTCGCGGATGAAGTTCGACATGTAGGTGCGGTGGAAGCCCTCGACAGCGTGCACCCCACAATTGTCGATCGATCTCGCGGTTCGCTTGCCATCCATATCAATCGTGGCATGGGAATAACATGTCGAGGTCCATTCCCAGACATTTCCGGCAACGTCCGCCAGGCCTTTTGAATTGGTGCCGAAGGAACCTTGAGTCCTCGGCTCTGGATCAGGTTTGCGTCCGAGCGCTGCCTCCAGGCGGTACTGTGTCAGCCACCGGCGCGCCGGGTTGTTCGGGTCGCTTTCGCCGCCCTCGATGTCACCCCGGAACCGTTCGCTGGCGGCATAAGCCCACTCGACATCCGTTGGCAGCCGCCATACCTCGCCTGTGCGGACTGACAGCCAGGTCGCATAAGTTTCAGCATCGATGTGGCTGACGCCAGTGACCGGAATGTTGCCATTCCTGCGTGAGTCGGCGGGCTTGCAGGCGCCGTCCGCCACGCACCGCCCATATTCCGAAGCGCTTACCTGGTACTTCATGATTTCCAGTTGCGCATCGATGGTTTCATGCACGATGGGCGCCGCGGCGGGACGGTTCTCCTTGAGGAATTCCCCGGGCAGTTGGTGATCAAACGAGCCGGGTCCCAGGGCAACCAGTTCGCTCACGGCTACCGGTTGGGGGAACTCCAACGATCTCTCGTCGAGCGCATGGGCTATGCCCATGCCGATTAGCGCGGCAGCCCCGATTGTTCCGAAGGTGAAGACAGGATCGAAGGACATGGTATCAAGGCCGGCCGCGAGAGCAACCCTTTGGCTTCGCCGCAGGGCTGCACTGAGGATCGGATCTCCCGTTTACGAGGCAATTGCCTTGGGCGCTTCGACCTGCATCATCAGATCGTCGTCCCAGTTTCCTTCGACCGTGAAGTGCGCGCTTGCGCCGAGTTCAACGGCCTCAATCAGATTATGGTTCACATAGGCATAGATACCCGGTTGCAGGAATGTGTAGAATGCCGCCCCGGCCGATCCGCCGCGGATGAACCAGGTTTCCAGATCCTTGGCCGGAGGGTTGGCGAACTTGCCCTGTTCCCAGACAAAGTCGCCATGACCGCCGATTAGGTGCGGACGCGTGTCGCGGTTGGCCTGCGAATGAACGATCAATATCGTTTCGCCGACCTTCGCCTTCATGGCGTTGTCGCCGGTCAGCGAACCTGCCTTGCCGTTGAACACCACATGCGTCGGGATCAGCCCGCGCATGACCTTCATGGTGTCGTCGTAGTTGTCGCCGGCCGACTCGTACTTCTTGAATTGCCCTTGCTCGTCGCGCGGGATGTAGAAGTCGTTCTCGCCGATGTAGTAGATGCGGTCGTAGTGGACGGGCTTGCCCTTGTCGTCCTTGAGGCCGTCACGCGGCAGGACCATCACCGCACCGCTCATCCCTGACACGACGTGCCACGGGATCATCGATCCTCCGGGTGCGCAGTGATAGACGAACGTTCCGGACCGGGTGGCCTTGAAGCGCAGCGTGACCTGTTCGCCGGGATTGACCAGCGTCAGTTCGCCGCCGCCGAGAGCGCCGGTGGCAGCATGGAAATCAATGTTGTGGGCGAGCGTATTGGTCTCGGGATTGATCAGTGTCAACTCGATATAGTCGCCTTCATGCACGACCATCAAAGGACCGGGAACCGAGCCGTTGTAGGTCATCGCATTGAGCTGCGTGCCGTCGGCATCGATGACCATCGGCTTCTCCTCGATCGTCATGGTGAATTCGACGACCTTTGGACCACCCTTGGCGACCTGGTCATGAGCGTGAACGAACGGCGGCGGGACCAAGGTCACCTTTTCACGGGGCAATCCGGCAACGTCCTTGGCACTTGCCACTGCGGGCATTGCACCAACGGTTGCGACCGCGGCTGCGGCAAGGACAGTTCCCAACAAAGCTTCGCGTCTCGTAAGCATTTCCATCTCCTTGGTTTCGGCCATTCGATGTCGTGAGAATAGTCTCGGCTCCGGCCAAGTCTTTGCGCTAGCGCAAACCCAATGGCATTGGCGCCGTTTCTGTTTTGGAGACCGGGTGCATGGACGCGAACGCTGAACCGGATGGGAAGGGCGCGTCTGTGGGAGATCAACCTGGAGCGGAAGGGATCGGCTCTGTGGCTCGAAGTCCCGAATGAAATAGGCCGGACCAGACCGCTCCTCCGGTCTGTCCGGCCTCTGCCTCCGGAAGATCGCGAACCGGAGGGCATCTGGGAAAAGCAGGTCAGTTGGAAGCAGTCTTGGTCGCTTCGGCGAACAGTTCGGCGAATACGGGTTTGGCCTTTCCGACCTGCTTGACGGCTTCCGCTGCTGCCAGGTTGACGGGCTTGCCGACGACGATCAGCGCCACCATGCCCATGCCGTAGTGTGGAGCGCATTTGACGCCATAGACACCTTCCTGGTTCAGGGTCACCGTCACTTCCGCATTCGGCTCGCCTTTGAAAGCTTCAGCGCCGTCCGGAATCATGTCCTTGATGCTCTCGGCGTTGTGGGACTTGTCGGTCGGCACGAACTTGATCGTGTCGCCGGGCGCCGCCCGAACGAAGGCGGGCTGGAAAACCATCGAACCTTTTTCTCCCTTGTTGAGCATCTGCACGATGTGTTCTTCGGCATTTGCGGCGCCGGCGATAGAAAGCAGGGCGATGGCCGCGGCGATCAGGGGCAGTTTCATTTGGATGTCCTTTCTTGAGTTCGTCACGGCATCAACCGTTGCGCTCTTCTACTGGACCGGGAGACTTGATGATTTGCGCTGGCGCAAATTGGCGTGTGAAATGTGCAAGACATTCTCGGAGAGAGCTGCCGGTCTAGGGATCCGGTTCGATCGGTAGCCGGTTCCCGCCGATCTCCGGCCTCAAAACGGCGGCTCTCACCTGCCTCGTTTGCAAACGTGGTCGAACGAGCATCCCGCCGAACAGGCCCGCATAGCCGATGAAGGACGCGATCCATAGCGCCGCCGACGTATGGAGGAGCATCGATTGCGCCGGAGCGAATGCAGTTGCGATGCGAAAAATGGCGGCAAGCACGATCGCGACAAAGACCGCACATGTGCCGATGCTTGCCCTAAGGTCGCGGCCTGTGTGTCCGAGCGTGGCTCGCGTCATGACGGCGAGCGTCATAGAGGCCACGGCTCCGACGCCGAACGCATGAATGCCGGCTATTGCAGGGATTTTCCCAGGAACGAAGATAGCAAGGCCGGCGAGCAAGAGACCGATCGGAACGAAGGCGAACGCGACGTGCAGGATCACCACCAGGGGATCGCGTAGCGTTCGGTCTCCAGCCCAACGGGCAAGCCGAACGGCATTGAGGATCGCCCCCGCGATCAGCATCGCCCCTGTGCCAGCACTCTCTGGAAAGAAAGCCCAGGCCATCAATCCGGCCGCAGAGAGCGCGATCGTCCCCACATCGAACCTGCCGAATGGGACCGGCAGACGCCCCGGTTTCTTGCGCGCCAGCCAGTTTCGGGTGAAGGAAGGAACGATACGGCCGCCAATGATCATGATGAGTACGACCGCCGCGCCGAGACCGAGGCGGCGGCTTATGTCGGACATGCCTTGATAGTGCGCTTCGGCATGAAACATCATGTTCGCTGCCAGAAGCGCCGTCACAGGCAGCAGAACCTTGAGGTTTCGCCAGTTTCGGCCGGCGATGATTTCCGTTGCGGCGGCGACGGCGACCGCGAGAAGGAAAGCGCAGTCTATGACGGCGCCGAGCAACCAGCCTAGGTCCGCCGAAAAGAAGACGACGAACCGTCCCGCGCACCAGAGCAATGCGAGCGCCAGCAGGGGAAGACCCTGCACGGGAAGACGTCCGCTCCAGTTCGGGATTGCAGTCAGCAGGAAGCCCGTCACAACTGCCGCCAGATAACCAAACAGCAACTCGTGGACATGCCAATCCACGGGCGAGAAGACGCTGGAGGTTTCGAGCCTGCCGTAAAACAAGGGCAGCCAGAACAGGATCGCCGCACCGGCCTGCAGGGAGCCGAGGAGAAAGAATGGCCGGAAGCCGTAGGAGAGAACTGCCGGATAGGCACTTGGCCGAGTGCGTGGAATTGTCATGACATTCCTTCAAAGAGAAATTACAGGTGTCCCTGGCAGGTCATATCGACGGCTGCCACTTCGGTCGTTCTATCCCGGCTTGGCAGACGGAATTTGCCGCTGCGCAAACAAGATCGGGAATTTCAGGGAAAGGCGGCCGGCGTGCACCTTGCCGCCCATACGGACCTGAATGCGTCGGCCTTGGTCAAGTTGGGGAGGAACGGAGTTGGGTAGCCTCGATCGCTCGCTGATTGCCGGGCTGTCCGTCTTTGAAGGCATAGCCGCCACGGATCTCGACCATATTGTCGGCCAGGCGCGGTCACTGAGGATTGCCAAGGACCAGCCGGTGTTCGAGCAGGAGCAGGAAGCGCATTCCTTCTTCCTGTTGCTCGACGGACATGTGCGCGTCGTGAAATCGACGCCTGACGGGCACGAGGTGACAGTGCGATACATTAGTCCAGGCGAGCTGATGGGCATCGCGCACGCGCTTGGCCGCACCACCTATCCGGCCAATGCAATAGCCGCCGTCGATTGCGTGGCTCTTGCCTGGCCAAGCCATCTATGGCCAACGCTCGCAGCAAATTTCCCCAGCTTCAGCGCCAACACATACAAGTCCGTGGGCGGCAGGCTGCAGGATGCCCATACGCGCGTCATCGAGATGGCCACCGAACAAGTGGAACAGCGCGTCGGCCATGCACTGCTCAAGCTGGTCAAGCAGGCGGGTAAGAAGACGGAGGAAGGCATCCTGATCGACTTCCCCATCTCACGCCAGGACATTGCCGAGATGACAGGGACAACGCTTCATACGGTGAGCCGGCTGCTCTCGGCGTGGGAAGACCAGGGATTGGTCAAGAGCGGGCGCCAGAAGGTGACCGTGGTCGAGCCTCACCGGCTTCTTCTGATTGCAGAAGGTCGCGCGGAGAAAAGCTAGTCGGAGTCGGTACTTTCGACCGCGGCCCGCAAATCGCAGCTGAGTTGTTCCTCATTCAGATCGTGCTCCCGTGCGGCGTCGGAAACGGTGTGGAACGAAGCAATCGGGCAGCCGACGCAAAGCAGGCCGTGCTGGAGCACGACCCGGATGGCTGCCGGCGACCGGCTCATGATTTCGTCCATCGTCGCATCGTCGCTGAATTTGTGTTTCATGCTGCTTGTCCGCGCTTTGGAAGCGGACATCTTGCATCCGCTTTGCGGGATGCTCGTTGCGCTGAGACAAAGAGCAAGCAGCCCGATCCTCGCTTGTTACCCCTGAATGGCGCAGATCGTCGACCGTGTCAGGAACCGCTTCTCCCGGCCGTTGTCCAGCGAGAACATGCCGCCGCGGCCAGGTACCACGTCGATAATGAGATCGGTGTGCTTCCAGGCCTCGAATTGCGAAGCGCCGATGTAGAACGGCGCGTCGCCGATGTAGCCGAGCAGCACATCCTGATCGCCGACGATGAAGCCGGCACGCGGATAGCACATTGGCGAAGAGCCGTCGCAGCAGCCGCCGGATTGATGGAACAGCACCGGACCGTGCTCGGCAACGATCTCCGCGATCAGTTCAAGCGCTGCCGGCATTGCCGTGACCTTCGCATGCATGGCTTTTTTCGATTTCCAGCTTGGGCGCGGCCCCTCGCGGAGCCGCGCCTGTGAGCCAAAGAGGCGATCAGAAGAAACCGAGCTTCTTCGGGCTATAGCTAACCAGCATGTTCTTGGTCTGCTGGTAGTGGTCGAGCATCATCTTGTGCGTCTCGCGGCCGATGCCGGACTGCTTGTAGCCGCCGAAGGCCGCATGCGCGGGATAGGCGTGGTAGCAGTTGGTCCAGACACGGCCGGCCTGGATCGCGCGGCCAAAGCGATAGGCGCGGTTGGCATCCCGCGTCCAGACGCCGGCGCCGAGGCCGTAGAGCGTATCGTTGGCTATGCTGAGCGCTTCGTCGTCGTCCTTGAAGGTGGTCACCGACACCACGGGCCCAAAAATCTCCTCCTGGAAGACGCGCATCTTGTTGTGGCCTTTGAACACGGTCGGCTTGACGTAGTAGCCGCCCGCCAGGTCACCGGGCAGCATATTGCGGGCGCCGCCGGTCAGCACTTCCGCGCCTTCCTGGCGGCCGATGTCGATGTAGGACAGGATCTTTTCCAATTGGTCGGACGAGGCCTGCGCACCGATCATCGTCGCCGGGTCCAGCGGATCTCCCTGTACGATCGCCTCGACGCGCTTGAGGGCGCGTTCCATGAACCTGTCGTAGATCGATTCATGGATGAGCGCACGGCTCGGGCAGGTGCAGACTTCGCCCTGGTTCAGTGCGAACATGACGAAGCCTTCGATCGCCTTGTCGAAGAAATCGTCGTCCTCGGCGACGACATCCTTGAAGAAGATGTTGGGCGACTTGCCGCCCAACTCCAGCGTGACGGGGATCAGGTTCTGGCTGGCATATTGCATGATCAGCCGGCCCGTCGTGGTCTCGCCGGTAAAGGCGATCTTGGCAATGCGCGGCGAGGACGCCAGCGGCTTGCCGGCATCGAGGCCGAAGCCGTTGACGATGTTGAGCACGCCCGGCGGCAGCAGATCGCCGATAAGATCGGCCCACAGCAAGATGGCTGCCGGGGTCTGCTCGGCGGGCTTCAGGACCACGCAGTTTCCGGCGGCGAGCGCGGGAGCAAGTTTCCAGCACGCCATCAGCAGCGGGAAGTTCCAGGGGATGATCTGGCCGACCACGCCGAGTGGCTCGTGGAAATGATAGGCGACAGTATCGTCGTCTATCTGGGAAAGGCTGCCTTCCTGGCCACGCAAGGCGCCAGCGAAATAGCGGAAATGGTCGATGGCCAAAGGCAGGTCGGCCGCGGTCGTTTCACGGATCGGCTTGCCGTTGTCCCAGGTTTCGGCGCGAGCGAGGAGATCGAGGTTTTCCTCCATGCGGTCGGCGATGCGGTTGAGGATGAGTGAGCGTTCGGCCACGCTGGTGCGTGCCCAAGCGTCTTTGGCGGCATGGGCCGCATCAAGGGCCGCCTCGATGTCCTGGGCGTCCGAACGCGCCACTTCGCACAGCAGCTGGCCGTTCACCGGCGAGAAGTTTTCGAAGTAGCGGCCAGAGTGCGGTTCCGCCCATTTGCCGCCGATGAAATTGCCGTAGCGCTTGTCGAAGGGCGCCTTGAGCGAGCGTGAGAATTCAACCTTGTTCATGTGTCTTCCTCCCAAAACTGACGTCGCGGGATGCGACGCTTCGGAAGAGAGACTTGCGATTTCCGCCGCCATTGTCACCGGGCCGAGGACAGTGGCCAGGCGGGATGTGTCGCAGAACTGCGACAGTCAGGCGAGGATTCGAAAAGGTCAGTGAGACCGGTGGACAACCAGGCGGTTGAGCTTGCGATGAAGCGTCGCGCGGCTGATGCCAAGCGCCTGAGCCGCAGCCGAGACATTTCCGTCAGCGCGCGCCAGCGCCCGCTGGAGAACGCCGCGCTCGGCCTCGGCGAGAACTTCGGGGCCGCTCTCGGCCCAACCGAGCAGATCGGCTGCGGGCATCGGCTTGTCAAGACAATGTTGGGTAATTCCAAGCGCCAGGCGAGCCGACCGGGTCGCACCGACTACAAGGTCGTCCGCATCAACGGCGATCAGCGCGCCGGAGCCTTTGTCGGTCACCGGCGCCAAAAGAATTCGCGCCTTGGGAAACGCCATCCTGAAATTCTCTGCCTCGATCCGACGCACCGCGTCGACCACGGCCACCGAAATAAGACTGGCGAAGGCCTCGGTCAGATCGGCCCGGCAGGAAGAGACGTCAAGCGCAGCCACAAGATTCCCCTCATGATCGTAGATCGGAGCGGTGGTGCAGCTCAGCCCCGTGTTGCGCGTTTGAAAATGCTGGTCGCGGTGGATCGTCAGCGCCCGCTGCTCGACCAGACAGGTGCCGATACCGTTGGTGCCCTGGCTCTCTTCGTTCCAGATGGAGCCAGTCCACAGCCCCCAGGAATGAAACGTCTCGTCATCCACGGGCGCGCCGCGCCGTTCTACCGGCACGCCGTTGCGATCTGCGAGCAGGGCGCAGCACCCGACGCCGCCCACCGCTAGATAGAGCCGGTCCAGACTCGATTGAGCAGCCCGGACGAGTGGTTCGATGCGTTGCCGGGCCTCCCCCAATTCCGCCTCTGTCAGATAGCGTGGCGGGCTGCAATCGGCCGGATCGAGCCGATGCAAACTGGAAGACCGTCGCCAGGAGGCGACCAGCGCGGACTTCGCCGCGGCGTCCGAAGCGATCGCGGCCTGAATGCGGGCGGCATGATGACCGGATAGATCCTCACCCATGCTATCCTCCCAAATCCCAACCTTGCCTTTTCAGCTTCTTGACCAAGGCTGCTTCAAGACAGGTAATGCTGGTTTAGTGTCAGGTTCCGCTTTCAATCAGCGCACTGTCAATCCGACAGAAGAATTATAAAGGGGAACATTTGCCATGTTCCCTTCCATCTCGCGATGTCCAACTCGTCCTCGCCGGCAACATGCTCTCAAGAATACAGAAAGCCTACATGCTCGAAACTGGCATTTATTGATCGAGAGCAAAGTTCCAGCGAATTTCCGGCGTTCGCACCCTCATAGGAGAGGTTGACATGTCCGTACCGAAAGCTTCCCAACGGACGATGCTTCCCGAACAGGCAGACCAACCTGCCTATGGCGACGAAACGGCAAAGCACGGCAAGCCCGGAGCCAACCCTAGATCTTCCGAGAAGACGAGCTCACGGTCTTGCTGGCTCGGTCACTGGGCCGGCTTAGATAGCGAAGGTCGCAGAGCCGTCACGAATGATGGCAGAGCGCGGCACCGGCCGCTATGTCGGCAGCGCCTTCAATCAACACCAATCGTGAGATGCGGGAGCGGTTGTGGAAGCGCGTCCAGGAGGCTCCAGGGCAGCCGCCAAAGGGCATGAAGCGGCCGGCGACTGGCTGGGTCAAGCCGGGGCTGATCGGCCGTGTGAAGCACCTACGCGGCGAGGACGATTTGCGGCATGCGTCGCTGCAGGATTTCCGGGAGGAAGGCCGATAGCTGCCGGCTGCCGATCGAACAGCAAACAGGGATCGACAGGCCGGCGCTCTAGGGCGTGGCCGGGTGCGATGCCTGGTGGCAAACCGCACCGGTCACCTGCGGCTGAAACTGGGTGAGTTCCCCTCCGCCTCGAATCGTTGATCGATACATTAGGGATCACGCAATTCAGCCAAAATGAATAGGACGCCTTACCATTTCTACTATCGACAGGCGTAAAGTGCTGAAGAATTTTGCAGTTCCCTGCCACACACTGGGTCTGTACGATCATCGCGCCATTCGCCGGCCCACCAAGCTAAAAGATGGAGATTTCCATATGGAAGCAGCCGAATTGCGGGCGATTAGCGACACCCTCACACGGATTGTGAAGCCGGACATGACCCCCAAGCAATTGATCAAAGCGGCACGCAGGGTGCATCCAAACGCCTCGAAGAAGAAAGTCGTTCGGGCCGCGTTCTTCTTGATCATTTCCCATGCGGATCGAGACGTCGGCAACTGGAGGAAATAGGAGGGTGGCACGCGAGAATTACCATCCAACGTAGATCGTGTGAAAAGGCCGGTGCAGCGCCCTAGCCAAGCCCCAACTGCACCGGCCCTGCGAGACGTCGCATTTTATAGCAGATTAGCAATCCCTCAAATGAGACCTAGGGCCCAAGGTGCTAAGCACAAAGACGTAAGGCGAGAATGGCCGGTGCAACGGGGGCTCACTGGGGGCGGGGCGCCGCACCGGCCACAGCGGGTGGTGGCAACCATTCCCCGCGCTGATTAATTTATGAGCACATTGCAGGTCGCTCAATTAAGACTGAGTGCCCTAGTTTGCCGGGGCCCCAAAGGGTCTAGTTCACCGGCCGCTGTTTCCCCATGATGTCGTGTCCATGTCGCGCGGATCCGCCGATAATCGCAGGAGAAACCCATGGAAGGCAACGAGGTGGTTCCGAGCTCACGCCGAATCTGTTCACGGAAATTCGCGGGCGTTTATTCGGTCGATATTCGACGGAAGAGAGTGAAAAGCAGCTAAGTATTTGAAAATTCTGGTACGCCCAAGGGGAATCGAACCCCTGTTACCGCCGTGAAAGGGCGGTGTCCTGACCGCTAGACGATGGGCGCGCTCAGATGAGCGGCTTATAATTGCGTTGTTCGCAGCCGGCAACCCGTCTGCTGCTGCCTGCGACAACTTTTTTCGACAGTGGCAAAAACAGCGTTTTTGGCTGTCGGGCCGAAGTTTCGCAGCCTTGCCCGGTCTTCGGAAACGTGTTCGGCAGAGTTTGCGCAGATCGGGCGAAAAATCAGCCGGCGCTGCGCCTACGGCAGCGCCAGTTCCAGTCGCGCTCGGGGCCGACGTCGACATGGACGGATTCGGTGTGGCAGTAGGTGCCGACGCCGCCACGGCCCGGCATGGTGCGGATGTAGTTTGCCAGATCCCATTTGGAGACGCCTGGAACCTGGATGTCGGCGGCAGCGCAATACATGTGCAGCGAGTTCTTGGCGCCGTTGGCGCGGCGGTTGCGGGCGGGGTCGCGGTAGCCCGAGGTGACGACCATCTTGCGGCCGTAGTGACCTTCGATCGTCTTCAGCACGCGCACCAGCGAGGGCTTCAGGCAGGCGACGTCGACGCTCTCGGTCTGCTTCAGCAGGCCGTTGGGGGCAAGGCGGGCAAGGCCCGCGGCGGAGGCCACCTGGTAGGCGCCGCCCTCGTCCTCGTTCAGATCGACGTCGCTTTCGTCGTCGAGGCCGGATTTGCGCTTGATCTCGAACAGCGCCGTCTGGCGCACGCCGGGCAGGGCGTCCGCACCGGTGATGTGGTTGCTATCGCCGCCGATCGAGGCAAGCTGCACCGGCTTTTCGGCCGGAGTGGCCGAGGCCAGCGTGATAATAGGCTTTGCCGGCGCCGTGGCCTTGGCCTGCGCAGGCTGCTCGCCCGAGCGCGCGTTGACCAGCGGCGCCGGTGCCGCCGAGGCCGGTGTGGTGCTGAACAGCGAGGCGAGGAAACCCTTCTTCGGCGCGCTAACCTGCTGCGGCGCCTCGCCGGCCGTAACATAGACCTGATTGGTCGTTGCCGGGGGGGCGGCGGCTATGGCTTCCTGCTTCGGCGCAGTCGTGGAAGCATCGGCGGCGGCTACTTTCTGCGCCACTGCGTCGGTCTCGGCGGCTGTCTGCGCCGGCTGTACCAGCGGCTGCGGCGTATTGCCGGCAACGGTGTCGGAACCGGCAGGTACGTTGATTGGGAAGGCCGCCCCGGGCTTGGTCACCGGCACAAAGGCGACCTTTTCAGGCAAAGGCTTGTCGCCCTCGCTCATCACGGTCGATGCCTCCGAAGAGGCTGATGTCACCTGCGTGGACGAATCGGTCGCGGTCGCCGTCGTGGCGCTGGAGGCCGCATTGATGTCAGCCGAGGTGGCGTTATAGCCTGGCATGCCGACGGACATTGTAGGGTCGCCGGCCGAGGTGCAGGACGCCAGAAGCACGGAGAAAAGCGCTGCCGCAATGCTGCGGCTTTCCCCTCGCGTGAGACGCCAACCTGCTGACTTCAAAACAAAATTCCCCCTCGGTATCCGGCCGGTTCATCGTCGACTCGGCGCCTCGCGCTCCATCGCAATGCCCCTTGTTCCCCAACCGGAAACGGGACCTGTGTCAAATCTGCAAGCCTCGGATTTATTCGTTTGTAGAAGGCGAATTGAGGCTGCCGGATGGTTGACGACACCATTTCGGCCTGTTTTGCCGAGCCGTCAACTCACCAGACATTACAGTCTGTTACACACGCACCTTGACATAGGTGCCCGGCGCATCACCCAAGGTTTTCATATGCTTGCCGGGTTTGCGGGCTGGCACGCGGGTGTTGTCCTGGGTCTCGACCCAGTGCTGCCAGTGCGTCCACCAGGAGCCAGGATGCTCCACCGCCGAAGCGAACCACAGGCCAAAGTCGCCCACCGGCTTGCCGCCGGTCCAGTACTGGTACTTCATCGACGCCGGCGGGTTGACGACGCCGGCAATGTGGCCGGAACCGGCCATCACATATTCGACCGGGCCGCCGAAATATTGCGAACCGAGGAACACCGAAAGCGCCGGCGCGATGTGGTCTTCCTTGGAGGCGAGGTTGTAGACCGGAATGGTGATGTCGGCGAGCGACACGATGCGGCCGGCAAGTTCCATCGTGCCTTTCGAGAGGTTGTTCTCGAGGTAGCAGTTGCGCAGATAGAAGGAATGGTTGGCGGCGGCCATGCGTGTCGAATCCGCGTTCCAGTAGAGCAGGTCGAAGGGCAGGGGATCCTTGCCGCGCATGTAGTTGTTGACGACATAGGGCCAGATCAGGTCGCCCGAGCGCAGCATGTTGAAGGCTGTCGCCATCTTGGTGCCGTCGAGATAACCCTTCTCGTTCATCGATTTTTCGACGGCCGCGACCTGGTCTTCGTCGACGAAGACTTTCAAGTCGCCGGCATAGGTGAAATCGACCTGGGTGGTGAAGAAGGTCGCCGATTTGACGCGGTCGTCGCCCTCCTGCGCCAGCAACGCCAATGCCGCCGCCAGCAGCGTGCCGCCGACGCAGTAGCCGATGGCGTTGACGTCCCTTTCGCCGGTGGCCTTCTCGACCATGTCGAGGCCGTATTGCAGGCCCTCGCGGATATAGGCCTCCCAGCTCTTGGTGCCGTGGCGCTCGTCCGGATTGATCCAGGAGATGACGAAGACGGTGTGGCCCTGCTCGACCGCCCAGCGGATGAAGGATTTCTGCGGGTTGAGATCGAGGATGTAGTACTTGTTGATCCAGGGCGGGCAGATCAGCAGGGGACGCTTGAGCACGGTCTCGGTCGCTGGATCATACTGGATGATCTCCGCGACATCACTGCGGCCGACCACCTTGCCGGGCGTGGTGGCGACGTTCTTGCCGATCTCGAAGGGCGAATAGTCGGCCTGCCTGAGCTTCAGGTCGCCCTTGCCGGCGGCGATATCCTCGGCCAGCATCTTCATGCCGCGCACCAGGTTCTCGCCGTTGGAGGCAACCGTTTCGCGAAACAGCTCCGGATTGGTCAGGATGAAGTTCGACGGCGAGATCGCGTTGGACACCTGCTTGACGTAGAAGCTGGCCTTGTGGCGGGTGTGTTCGTCCAGCCCCTCGGCATGCTCGACCAGGTCGGCCGCCCAGCGCGAGGTGACGAGATAGGCCTGCTTGAGGAAATCGAAGAAGGCGTTGCGGCCCCATTCGGGATCCTGGAAGCGCTTGTCGCCGCGCTCCGGCTTGATCGCGTCGTCAGGCGCCTCGGCGTTGGGGCTGACGCGCTGGATGGCATTTGCCCAGACCGTCATGTAGCCGGCGAACAGACGCGTCTGCGCCTCCAGCGCACGCTGCGGGTCGGCAAGCCAGTATTCGCTGAGCTTGGAGAAAGTCTTGACCATGTCGACCACGGGTTCGGCGACGTGGTCGCGCACCTCGCCCTTTTCGCGCGGCTCGGCCCAGGCGGAGGCGGCCTTGCCGGCCTGCTCGACCATGCGCGCCATGTTCAGCGCGAAGCGTTCCGGGTCCTTTACCAGATATTGCTCGACGGTCGAAGGTCCGCCATCTTCCGCTTTGCCCGAATCGGGTGTCTTGGACATGGTTCTCGGGGTTCCTCCCGGAGCGTTTTCTTGACATAGTATCATGGGACATTCGGCCGGGTCCAACACGCTCTAACCCGGCTGCCAGGAAAACAATATGACGATTAATATCGGCGAGACCGTTTTTTCGAGCGCTGTTGGTATTTGCCGCATCGCTGCCGCGATGGCCTTGCTGGGGGGCACCCTGCTTGCGGCCGGCGGTTGCGCCAGCAGCAACACCGGCAACACGGCGCCGGTCGCCCTCGTCGACGGCCCGAAAGACACCGGTTCCTATCCGAACCTCAACATCCCGCCGCAGGTGGCCGCCAAGCAACTGACGCCGGAGGAGACCAAGGCCAAGCTTGCCCAGTTGAAGGGCGACCAGCAGGCGCAGCTCGGCAAGAGCGGCGGCACCGGTGCGAGCAATCCGGCGGCGCTGAACTCGCTGGCGAAGACCCATGGCGACGATACGCTGAAGCAGATCGAGACCAAATGCGATCCCGCCCTCGACCCTACCTGCAATTAGGGCTATATCGCGCGCCGAAAACACCTCTTTGAATGTCTGGAACTGACATGGAAGAATTTCACAAGGTCCGCCGGCTTCCGCCCTATGTCTTCGAGCAGGTCAACCGGCTGAAGGCCAGCGCCCGCTCGCGCGGCGCCGACATCATCGACCTTGGCATGGGCAATCCGGACCTGCCGACGCCGAAGGCGATCGTCGACAAATTGTGCGAAGTGGTGCGCGATCCGCGCACGCATCGCTATTCGTCGTCGCGCGGCATTCCGGGCCTGCGCCGCGCCCAGGCCGCCTACTATCAGCGCCGCTTCGGCGTGAAGCTCGACCCCGACACCCAGGTCGTGGCGACGCTGGGTTCGAAGGAAGGCTTCGCCAACATGGCGCAGGCGATCACCGCGCCCGGCGACGTGATCCTGTGCCCCAACCCGACCTATCCGATCCACGCCTTCGGCTTCATCATGTCCGGAGGCGTCATCCGCTCGCTGCAGGTCGAACCGGATGACGGCTTCATCCCGGCGGTCGAGCGCGGCATCCGTCATTCGATCCCGAAGCCGCTGGCGCTGATCCTCAACTACCCGTCGAACCCGACGGCGCTGGTCGCCTCGCTCGATTTCTACAAGGACGTGGTCGCCTTCGCCAAGAAGAACGACATCATCATCCTGTCGGACCTTGCCTATTCGGAGATCTATTTCGACGGCAACCCGCCGCCTTCGGTGCTGCAGGTTCCGGGCGCCATCGACGTCTGCGTCGAGTTCACCTCGATGTCGAAGACGTTTTCCATGCCCGGCTGGCGCATGGGCTTCGCGGTCGGCAACGAGCGGCTGATCTCGGCGCTGACGCGGGTCAAGTCCTATCTCGACTACGGCGCCTTCACGCCGATCCAGGTGGCGGCGGCGTATGCGCTCAATGGCGACGGCGCCGATATCGCCGAAGTGCGTGAGGTCTACCACAAGCGCCGCGACGTCATGGTCGACGCCTTCACCCGTGCCGGCTGGACCATCCCGGCGCCCGCTGCCTCGATGTTCGCCTGGGCGCCGATCCCGGAACCATTCCGCCATCTTGGCTCGCTCGAATTCTCGAAGCTGCTCATCGAGCACGCCGACGTGGCGGTGGCGCCGGGCGTCGGCTTCGGCGAGCATGGCGACGATCATGTGCGCATCGCACTCGTCGAGAACGAGCACCGGATCCGGCAGGCTGCCCGCAACATCAAGCGCTTCCTGGCGTCCAGCGCCAAGCAGCCCAACAATGTGGTGCCGCTCTCCGCGCACCGCTGAGTTTGCCTGACATCATCGAAACGAATTTTGAGGGGCGTCGCCGGACATGGCTGAAGCGTTGCGTGTTGGAATTGCCGGTCTCGGCACTGTCGGCGCCTCGGTGGCGCGCGTGCTCAGCGACAAGGCGGCGGAACTGACCCGCCAGTGCGGCCGCGAGATCGTCGTCACTGCCGTCTCCGCCCGCGATCCGAAGCGCGACCGCGGTGTCGACCTTGGCTCGGCCGAGTGGTTCGACGACGCCGTGAAGATGGCGGAGAAGGCCGATATCGACGTCTTCGTCGAGCTGATCGGCGGCGACGAGGGGCCTGCGCTCGCGTCCGTGAAGGCGGCACTGGGAGCCGGCCGCCATGTGGTGACCGCCAACAAGGCGCTGCTGGCCAAGCACGGCGTGCAGCTTGCCGAGATCGCCGAGAAGAAGGGTGTGCTGCTCAATTACGAGGCAGCGGTGGCCGGCGGCATCCCGGTCATCAAGACGATGCGCGAGGCGATGGCCGGCAATTCCGTCACCCGCGTCTTCGGCATCCTCAACGGCACCTGCAACTACATCCTGACCCGCATGGAGGCCGAGGGCATCTCCTTCGACGCCTGCCTGAAGGACGCGCAGCGGCTGGGCTATGCCGAGGCCGATCCGACCTTCGACATCGAGGGCCATGATACGGCGCACAAGCTGTCGATCCTGACCAGTCTTGCCTTCGGCACCAAGATCGCCGCCAACGACATCTACATGGAAGGCATCTCCAACATCAGCCAGGCCGACATCCGCGCGGCCGGCGATCTCGGCTACCGCATCAAGCTGTTGGGCGTCGCCCAGCGCACCGACAGCGGCATCGAGCAGCGCGTGCACCCGACCATGGTGCCGACGGCCTCCGTCATCGCGCAGGTGCATGGCGTCACCAATGCGGTGGCGATCGAAACCGACATCCTCGGCGAACTGCTGCTCTCCGGCCCGGGCGCCGGCGGCAACGCCACGGCGTCGGCCGTCATCGGCGATATCGCCGACATTGCCAAGAGCCGGCCGGGCTTCCAGCACGGTCCGGTCTTTGGCCGTCCGGCCAAGGAATTGAAACCCTACAAGAAAGCGCAAATGCGCAGCCATGCCGGCGGCTATTTCATCCGGCTGACCGTGTATGACCGCATCGGCGTCTTTGCCGCGATCGCCAAGCGCATGGCCGACAACGATATCTCGCTGGAATCGATCGTCCAGCACGCGTCCGGGCCGGAAACGGACGCGCAGAAGACGGTGATCCTGGTCACCCACGAGACGACCGAAGCGGCGGTGCGCAAGGCTGTCGACGGCATCACCAAGGACGGCCATCTGACCGACAAGCCGCAGGTCATCCGCATCGAGCGCGCCGGATAAATTCAATCATATTCTGTCTTTAATCAATTGATATTGCTGCGATTTCGAAAAATTGACGTGGCAAGTCTTGCCGTTGTCATGGAGCTTTGACACAAGAAGCGGGCCTCTGGCGGGAGGCAGCTTGGCAACGAGGATTTTCCATCGATGAATGTCGCCCAGAACATTGTCGCCGGTCTCGACCGGATACTCACCATGGAACTGGTGCGCGTCACCGAACGGGCCGCGGTGGCCGCCGCCAGGCTGCGCGGGCGCGGCGACGAGAAGGCCGCCGACCAGGTCGCGGTCGACGCCATGCGCCATGAGCTCAACCGGCTCGCCATCAAGGGCACGGTGGTGATCGGCGAGGGCGAACGCGACGAGGCGCCGATGCTCTATATCGGCGAAGAGGTCGGCACCGGCAAAGGCCCGGCGGTCGATATCGCGCTCGATCCGCTCGAAGGCACGACGATCTGCGCCAAGAACCTGCCCAACGCGCTTGCCGTCATCGCGATCGCGGAAAAGGGCAGCCTTTTGTTCGCGCCCGACGTCTATATGGACAAGATCGCCATCGGTCCGGGTTATGCCGAAGGCGTCATCGGCATCGACGCCTCGCCGGCCGAAAACATCGCCAGCCTCGCCAAGGCCAAGGGCGTTTCGGTATCCGAGATCACCGCCTGCATCCTCGACCGGCCGCGCCACGGCAGACTGATCGAGGCGGTGCGGGCGACGGGCGCGGCGATCCGGCTGATCGGCGACGGCGATGTCGCCGGCGTCATCCACACCACCGACCCGGAAGAGACCGGCATCGACATCTATCTCGGCACCG
Organism: Mesorhizobium sp. LjNodule214; assembly: GCF_964252735.1. NCBI lineage: Bacteria > Pseudomonadati > Pseudomonadota > Alphaproteobacteria > Hyphomicrobiales > Phyllobacteriaceae > Mesorhizobium > Mesorhizobium sp. LjNodule214. Next base: position 106,980 of record NZ_CAXUPE020000002.1, on the reverse strand, counting down.
GCGGCGCGCCGGAAGGCGTGCTGGCCGCAGCCGCGTTGCGCTGCACCGGCGGCCAGATGCAGGGCCGGCTGATCCTCGACACGCCGGAGAAGGTGGCGCGCGCGGCCAAGATGGGCATTTCCGACCCGAAACGGATTTACCGGGCGCAGGACATGGCGCGCGGCGACGTGCTGTTTGCGGCAACTGGCGTCACCGACGGCAACATGCTCGATGGCGTCAAGTTCGGCCCCACCTACATCACCACGCATACGATCGTGCTGCGCTCGTCGTCGCGCACCGTGCGCGAGATCAAGGCACGCCACCAGGATCTGGAAAAGTTTTGATTCCTTCCTGCTTGGCCGTCGCCTATTGATGTCGTGACAGATGGCAATAGGCGGGCGGCGCGTCGCATGACGGGCGAGAAGAGGCTTTTCCTCGATATCAGGCAGTCGGCCACCGGTGTCTCCTGGGAGCACCGGCTGACCGAGCGGCAGGACATGACCGCACTTGCCATAGCGCAAGGCTACGGCGTGCCGGATATCGTCGCACGGGTGCTTGCCGGGCGGGGCGTGACCGCCGAGCAGACCGAGCGCTTCCTCGATCCGACGATCCGCGATCTCTTGCCGGATCCGGCATCGCTGACCGACATGGAGAAGGCCGCAGCCCGCATCGCCGGGGCCATCATCGCCAAGGAAAAGGTGGCGATCTTCGGCGACTACGATGTCGACGGCGCCGCGTCGTCGGCGCTGCTCAAGCGCTTTCTTGGGCATTTCTCGGTGCCGTCCGAAATCTACATACCCGACCGTATCTTCGAAGGTTACGGCCCCAACCCGGAGGCCATGCGCGACCTCATCTCGCGCGGCGCGACCCTGATCGTCACCGTCGACTGCGGCACCAACAGCGCCGTCTCCATCGACGCGGCGAGAGAGGCCGGCGCCGATGTCGTGGTGCTCGACCACCATCAGGTCGGCGGTCCGCTGCCGGCGGCGGATGCGGTGGTCAATCCCAATCGCGAAGACGATCTTTCCGGGCAGGGCCATCTTTGCGCCGCCGGCGTCGTTTTTCTCACCCTGGTGCAGACGGCCAGGATCCTGCGCGGCCGGCTGCCGGATGCCACGCCACCGGATCTGCTTTCGCTGCTCGACCTGGTGGCGCTGGCCACCGTTTGCGACGTGGTGCCGCTGACCGGCGTCAACCGCGCCTTCGTGGTCAAAGGGTTGCAGGTGGCGCGCCAGCAGAAGAACGAGGGGCTGGCCGCCCTTGCGCGGATGTCGCGCATCGGCGAGCCGATCAGCACCTTTCATCTCGCCTATCTGATCGGACCGCGCATCAATGCCGGCGGGCGCATCGGCGATGCCGCCCTCGGCAGCCGCCTGCTTGCCACCGACGATCCGGTCGAGGCCAACACGATTGCCGAGACGCTCGACCGGCTCAACCAGGAACGCCAGCAGATGGAGCTGGAGATGCTGGCGCAGGCACGCGCCGAGGCCGATGCCGAGCTTGCCGGCGGCAACGGCCCGGCCGTCGTCGTCACCGCCAGCACCACCTGGCATCCGGGCATCGTCGGCCTGCTCGCCTCGCGGCTCAAGGACCACGCGCGCCGGCCGGCCTTCGCCATTGCCTTCAACGCCAATGGCGTCGGCACCGGCTCGGGACGCTCGGTGTCCGGCTTCGACCTCGGGCGGCTGGTGCGCGAGGCCGCCGATGCCGGGCTGATCGTCAAGGGCGGCGGCCACGGCATGGCGGCCGGCATCACGGTCGAGCGGGCAAAGCTCGGGGCGCTGAGAGCCTTCTTCGAGGAGCGTGCGGCGGCCGAAGTGTTTCGGCTGCAGGACGAGGAGAGCCTGGCCATCGACGGTGCGCTCGCCGCCGAGGGCGCCACACTTGCCCTGCTCGACGCGCTGGAAAAGGCCGGGCCGTTCGGCGCCGGCCATGTCGCGCCGGTCTTCGCACTGCCGCGCCACAAGCTGGCGGATGCGCGGCCGGTCGGGACCAACCACATCCGCGCCGAGCTGCAGTCGCAAAGCGGCGGCCGCATCCAGGCGATCGCCTTTCGCGCCGTCGATACCGCGCTCGGCGAATTCCTGTTCAAGAACCGCGGCAAGACGGTGCATGTCGCCGGGTCGCTTTCGGGCAATTACTGGAACGGCAACCGCACGGTGCAGTTCCGCATCACCGACGCCGCGATTGCCTGAGATCTGTGTGATCGTGAGCGAGAGCAATTCCAGGAAAAGTGCGTAGCGGTTTTCCGTCCGGAATTGCGTGCCGGATATGAGGCCGATTAATCGCGACACGCTTTAGGCGAGAACCGTCTGCAGGCGGGTCAGTTCGGCGACCTGCGCCATCGTCGCCTGATAGCCAAGGCGGATCGCTTCGTCGGCGCGATGGAATTCGGTCAGGCCGACATGGCTGAGCTTGGGCTGCAGCGACATGTCGGGCGGGTCACCCGCCAGCCTGGCGCGCGAAATGCGATCCTGGATGATGTTGAAGGCTTCGACCATGACCCCGGTGATGCCGAGGCGTGTGTGGTGCGCCTGGTGTTCAGACTGGCCGGCCCGCGGCGCGTCATTCTCCACGACCAGTTCGCCGGCGCTGTGCTTGATCACGGCGGCGCGGCCGAACAGGTCGTAGTGAAGGTTGACCGCGACAACCAGCGGCTGCTCGTAGGCGCGGCAGACCGAGACCGGCACCGGATTGACCAGCGCGCCGTCGACCAGCACGCGGCCGTTGCAGGTCACCGGCTCGAACACGCCGGGAAGTGCGTAGGAGGCGCGCATGGCGGTGATCAGCGAGCCGCTCGACAGCCAGATCTCATGGCCGGTGCGGATTTCGGAGGTGACGCAGACAAAAGGCTTCGACAGGTCCTCGAAGCGGATGCCTGCCATGTGCTCGCGCAGCCTCGCGTCCAGCTTCATGCCGCCGAACAGACCGCTGCCGCGCAGATTGAGATCGAGAAGGCCGAAGATGCGCCGCTTGGTCAGGCTCCTGGCGAATTCCTCGAGATCGTCCAGTTTGCCGGCAAGGTAGCAGCCGCCGACCAGTGCGCCGATCGAGGTGCCGGCGATCATCGACACTTCGATGCCGGCCTCGTCGAGCGCGCGCAGCACGCCGATATGGGCCCAGCCGCGCGCGCAGCCACCGCCGAGCGCCAATGAAATGCCTGTCTTCTTGCCAGGCTTCGTATCGGATGCGCCGCCGGACGAGGAGGGGCCGTTGGCCTCTCGAACGTCAGGTCTGCTACGCAATGACGCCCATTCGAGCATCATGATCTCCCCTTGTCCCACATCCCTTCTACAGTAAGGATGTTTGAGAATAGTGAATATTAGTGCTTTGTGAGTATCAAATGGTTCACACCGGCTTCCGATACGTTTGTTTCGTATCGAACAGCGGTTTACTGCCGTCGTCGGCAAGCGTCGCCTTGCCGTCGTTTAGCCCCACCGTCCGATAAAAACATGAACGTCGGCCGGTGTGACAAGTTGCGTCGTGGCCCAACACTTTGACGCGCAACCATATGGCATCCTGATCACAATCCGTGAGCATCTCGACGACGGTCTGGAGATTGCCTGAGGTCTCGCCCTTCTTCCACAGCGCGTTACGCGAGCGCGACCAGTAGTGGGCGATGCCGGTCTCCAGCGTCAGCGCCAGCGCTTCGGCATTCATATGCGCGACCATCAGCAGCATGCCGTCGGCGGCATCGGTGACGACGACCGTGACGAGGCCATTGGCATCGAAGCGCGGTGAAAGGACACTACCTTCCTCCAGCGCTTTCTTGTCTGACGGAGCTTTGGGAAATTCCAGTGCCGACATCGCCGGATCTTCTTGTTTGACCATGATCTTGTCCAAAAACCGGTTTCCACTTTTTGGGATCATGGCCTAGCGGCCGGCGAGGGCCGATCAGACCCCGCCGCCGCGCACCATGGTGACAAAGCGGACCTGTTCTTCGGGCGTGTCCTTGAAGACGCCGGTGAAGGTCGAGGTCAGCGTGGTGGAGCCCTGTTTGCGGATGCCGCGCATGGCCATGCACATGTGCTCGGCTTCGATCATGACGGCGACGCCGCGCGGATTGAGCACGTCCTGGATGACGCTGGCGATCTGCGCGGTCATCGCTTCCTGCGTCTGCAGGCGATGGGCGAAGATGTCGACGACGCGCGCGATCTTGGACAAGCCGACGACCTTGCCGTCCGGCAGGTAGCCGACATGCGCCTTGCCGATGATCGGCACCATGTGATGCTCGCAATGCGAATGGAAACTTATGTCCCTGACGATGACGAGGTCGTCATAGCCGGCAACTTCCTCGAAGGTGCGGCCAAGCTCGTCGGCCGGGCACATGTCATAGCCGTTGAACATTTCGAGGAACGCCTTGGTGACGCGCTTCGGCGTGTCGATCAGGCCTTCACGCTCCGGATTGTCGCCGGTCCAGCGCAGCAGGGTGCGCACCGCAGCCTCGACCTCGGCTTCGCTCGGCCGGTCGGTGACCGGCTTTTCCATGTAAGTGGACTGGGGCATGAGTTTCTTGATGACGGCATCCATAAAGGCGTCTCCCGTAGTCCCTCTCTCAGGAGGGACGAGTTGAACGGACCACGACCTTTCGGGTGTAAGAAACTCGCGGTTTCCAGCCCTCAAGCGGCGTGAATTGATTTGAGCAAAGACGTGGCCTTTGGCTGCCTTGTCGATGCTCGACTGTGAGCATTATATATGGTCGTGCCGAGCGAATGAAAGACGCATCAGCGGCAATCGCTGTTCGCTCGGCGGCGACAGATTGGAAAAAAATGATCGACGACGTCTACAATGCGAAAATTCTGGGTTTTGCCGGAAATATCGCGCGGATCGGCCGGCTCGACCATCCGGATGCGACAGCACGGGCGCATTCCAAACTGTGCGGCTCGACCGTGACCGTCGATCTCAAGATGGATGACGGCGTCGTCACCGATTTCGCGCATGACGTGAAGGCCTGCGCGCTCGGCCAGGCGTCGTCTTCGATCATGGCCGAGCATGTCATCGGTGCCAGCGCGGACGAGTTGCGCGCGGTGCGCGAGACGATGCTGAAGATGCTGAAGGAAAACGGCGCGCCGCCGGAAGGCCGCTTCGCTGACCTCAGATATCTGGAGCCGGTGCGCGACTACAAGGCGCGTCACGCCTCGACGATGCTGACCTTCGACGCGGTGGTCGATGCGATCGGCCAAATCGAAAAGAAGCGCGCCGAAGAAGCAGCTTAAATTTCTTCTAGAGAACGCCGGCTATCGGCAAATTCGGCACGGATCCAGTCGGCGAAGGCCGCGGCCGGTCCGGGCAGGTTGCGCAAGCTCCTTGCCACCAGCCAGTAGGCGCCGGATGCGACGTCGATGTCGAAGGGCTTGATCAGCGCGCCGGATGCCAGTTCGTCCCTGACCAGCATGAGATCGCCCAACGCCACGCCATGGCCGAGCAGCGCCGCCTGCTTCGAAAGCGAGGTATCCGCAAACATAGGGCCGCGTGCGGGCGCGGCGTCGGCGGGCACGCCGGCCGCTTCGAACCAGCGCGCCCAGCCCTGGCGATTTTCCTCATGCAGCAGCGTGTAGCGGCCAAGGTCGATCGGCTTTTCCAGCGGCGGACCCGAGGCAAGCAGCGCCGGCGACAGGACCGGCGAGTCGACGGTTGAGCCAAGCCGCTCGGCCTCGCTGCGCGGCCATGAGGTGTTGTGTGCGCTGAAACGCAGAGCGAGCTCGGCCTGGTCGCTGCGGAATTCGATGGGCCGTGGATCGACTTCGACGGAAACGTCGATATCGGGTCGCATTGCACGAAATCGATTGAGTCGTGGCACCAGCCATACGGCTGCAAGGGACGGTTCCACGCTGACGCGAACCACGGACTGGGCCGGCGTGACCACCATTTCCGAGAGCATGTTGTCGATATCGCCAAAACTTCTGACGAGCTGATCAAGCAGCCGCCGGCCGGCGTCGGTCAACTCGACGCGGCGATGATGGCGGAAAAACAGGGGCTGGTGCAGGAAGGTCTCGAGTTCGCGGATCTGGCGGCTGATCGCGGCTTGCGAAACATAAAGCTCCTCGGCCGCCCGGCTGAAACTCAGGTGCCTTCCGGCCGCCTCGAAACTCCTCAGTGCCGTCAGGGGCAGGCGTCCGCGCTTCATTCGGGAGCCTTCAGCCCGTCGGCGACCTTTTGATGCAGTTTGACGGCCGGCATGCGTCTAGCTCCTTTCTCCGAGTTTACATCAAGCACACAAACCGCGCGAAATAACCCTACGGCCCGCTCAACACAGCAAGCACGAAGCCGCCATGGCCAAAGCCAGATCGCATAATGATTTCACATAATTGCATCGTCATCATGCAGCCCGGCAAACCTCGATATGCATAATCTCAAGTTATCCGAGGTGGAAATTATACTCGTTTGAAGACGAAGACCAGCGGCAGTCTAATCGATGCCAAAGGAGATACGGCCATGATCCAGTTCCTGGAGATTTTTGGCGACGTCATGCGGATCGCGACGTTTCAATGGTATGGCGAGAAGCGGCCACAAGCCGGACGCCGCGAACAAGGGCTGGCAAGTCCCACGCGCTGGGTATCCCCGGCAGATCGGCGTACGTTTCATCGTTGAGAGGCAGGACAGCCAGCATCGACAACCGGCATCACCAGAGGCCAGCCTCGACAAGGGCCAGCATCAACAGGGGATTGCGTTCTCTGCTCGAAGTCCACATTTATCCCGGGGCGAAACGCGATACGGAGAATGCGGTGCGCGACCATCATCGGCATGCGCATGCCGCAACGCCGGCCCGGCGCGGGCGCAATTGGCCGGGACCCTGGCGCAGGACGCCCGGCCGTATCCTCGGCACGTCGCTTGTGCGTCTCTACCAGCTGACGCTGTCCGGCTTTGTCGGCAATTCCTGCCGGCATCTGCCGACCTGTTCGGAATACGCGCATGAGGCGATCGCCCGCCACGGCCTGTGGGCCGGCGGCTGGATGGGGCTTTTCCGGGTGCTGCGCTGCGGGCCGTTCGGCACGCATGGCATCGACCGCGTGCCGGAGGCGCTGGCCGGGCGGTATGTTTGGTTCATGCCGTGGCGGTACTGGCGGATCGGCAAGATGCGTGGCGACCCTAAGGTCTGACTGATCCACGGGCCTATGAGCCGGCCGGTCTTTACGATCTGGTAGGGTTAACGCCAGCCTGCACAAAGACTGCGAATTTGAGACAAAATCGAGACAAGACGCCTCGCTAAGTCACTCCTGCCCACCGTCAGGAGAGAGACTGCCCATGCGCCAGATAGACCGCCTTCCATTCGTTTTTGCCATCGTTCTTTTTCTTCTGGCCTGGCTGTTTGGGTTCCCGATGCGGGCGCAGTCGGCGCCGCTCGACAATGTCGAATGCACGCTGATCCAGGATGAGGTGAGCGGTGAGACGCTTTATCGGGACGGCGTTTGCGACCAGCGTTTCAGTCCAGCCTCGACCTTCAAGGTGCCGCTCGCGCTCATCGGCTATGACGCCGGTATCCTCAGTGACGAGCATACGCCGAGCTGGGACTACAAGCCCGAGTTCAATGCGGTGAAGCGGGACCGGAAGACCGTCGATCCGACGATCTGGGAGCGCGATTCCGTTCTCTGGTATTCTCGCGAAATCATAAGCAGGTTCGGCAGCGAACGATTTGCCGGCTATGTATCGAAATTCGGCTATGGCAACATGGATGTCTCCGGCAATGCCGGCAAGAATGACGGCCTCACCCATTCTTGGGTGAATTCCTCGCTCGAGATATCGCCGGCCGAGCAGACTGCTTTTCTGCGCCGGTTGCTTGCCGGCAAAATGCCGGTGTCGGCCAGGGCTCATGAGATGACCAGGGCGATCATTCCGACCTTCCAGGCAGATGGCTGGATCGTGCAGGGCAAGACCGGCAGCACGAGGCTCGGCAATGGCGGCACCGACAAACGCTCACTTGGCTGGTTCGTCGGCTGGGCCGGGAAGGATGGCCGCCGGATCGTCTTTGCGCGGCTCGCCGTCGATACGAAGCGGACCGACATGCCGAAGGGCCTGGCGACGCGGGCGGCGTTCCTGAAGGATTTGCCCGATCTGATCAAATAGAACAGCCGCGCGACTTTACGGCGCCGGAATCTGCCCCTAAAAGGCTGCCGCCGCCGGACGCATCCGGCATTTCACCACCCGCGCTCGTTTGCGGGACTGGATAGGAGATATCTATGCTGAATTCCGTTTCCCTGACATTTCCCGATGGCTCCGTCCGCGACTACGAAGCGGCGATGACCGGCGCCGGCCTGGCGCCATCGATCTCGAAGTCGCTGGCCAAGAAGGCTGTCGCCTACGCGATCGATGGCGTCGTGCGCGATCTGTCCGACCCGCTCGGCAAGTCCGGCAAGGTCGAGATCATCACCCGCGAGGACCCGCGCGCGCTGGAACTCATCCGCCACGACGCAGCACACGTGCTGGCCGAGGCCGTGCAGGAACTTTGGCCGGGAACGCAGGTGACCATCGGGCCGGTGATCGACAACGGGTTCTACTACGACTTCGCCCGCAACGAGCCGTTCACGCCGGACGATTTCCCGGTGATCGAGAAGAAGATGCGCGAGATCATCCTGCGCAACAAGCCGTTCACCAAGGAAGTCTGGCCGCGCGAGAAGGCGAAGAAGGTGTTTGCCGACAAGGGCGAGCGCTACAAGCTGGAGCTGATCGACGCCATTCCCGAGGACCAGGATCTCAAGATCTACGCGCAGGGCGACTGGTTCGATCTTTGTCGCGGCCCGCACATGGCCTCGACCGGGCAGATCGGCAACGCCTTCAAGCTGATGAAGGTGGCCGGCGCCTATTGGCGCGGCGACAGCAACAACCCGATGCTGACGCGCATCTACGGCACGGCCTGGGCCGACCAGGCGCAGCTCGACGCCTACCAGACGATGCTGGAGGAAGCCGAAAAGCGTGACCACCGAAAACTCGGCCGCGAGATGGACCTGTTCCATTTCCAGGAAGAGGGGCCGGGCGTCGTCTTCTGGCACGCCAAAGGCTGGAAGATGTTCCAGAACCTGGTCAACTACATGCGCCGCCGGCTGGACGAGCAGGGCTATCAGGAGGTCAACGCGCCGCAGGTGCTGGACAAGAGCCTGTGGGAGACGTCGGGCCACTGGGGCTGGTATCGCGACGCGATGTTCAAGGTGACGGTCGCCGGCGACGACACCGACGACGACCGGGTGTTTGCGCTTAAGCCGATGAACTGTCCCGGCCATGTGCAGATATTCAAGCATGGGTTGAAATCTTATCGCGATCTGCCCGTAAAGCTTGCGGAATTCGGCAATGTGCATCGCTACGAGCCATCCGGTGCGCTGCATGGGCTGATGCGCGTGCGTGGCTTCACGCAGGACGATGCGCATATCTTCTGCACCGAGGAGCAGCTGGCCTCGGAATGCCTGCGCATCAACGATCTGATCCTGTCGACCTATGCCGATTTCGGCTTCGACGAGATCAGCGTGAAGCTGTCGACGCGACCGGACAAGCGCGTCGGAACCGACGAGGCCTGGGATCATGCCGAGGAGATCATGAGCGGCGTGCTGGAGACGATCCGGACGCGCTCGGGCAATCGCATCAAGACCTCGATCAATCCGGGCGAGGGCGCCTTCTACGGTCCGAAATTCGAGTATGTGCTGAAGGACGCCATCGGCCGCGAATGGCAGTGCGGCACCACGCAAGTCGACTTCAACCTGCCGGAACGCTTCGGCGCCTTCTACATCGGCTCGGATTCCGAGAAGAAACAGCCGGTGATGGTGCACCGCGCCATCTGCGGTTCGATGGAGCGCTTCCTCGGCATCCTGATCGAGAACTATTCCGGCCATTTCCCGCTGTGGTTCGCGCCGCTGCAGGTGGTGGTGGCGACGATCACCTCCGATGCCGACGATTACGCGATGAAGGTCGTAGGCCAGTTGAAGGCGGCCGGGCTGCTTGCCGAAGCCGACCTGCGCAACGAGAAGATCAACTACAAGGTCCGCGAGCATTCGCTGGCCAAGGTTCCGGTCATCCTCGTCTGCGGCAAGCGCGAGGCGGAGGAAGAGACGGTCAACATCCGCCGTCTTGGCTCTCGCGACCAGGAATCGCTCGGTCTGGCCGAGGCGATCAAACTGCTTTCCGACGAGGCGATAACGCCGGATCGCAGGCGCAAGCGCGCTGCCTGATCCGCATAGTCCCGACGAAATGGCGGTGGAGCGATCCACCGCCATTTTCACATGCCTGTCACGCCAAGCCTGTAACGAGCCGCCATGCTCAAGTTGAAACTGCGGGAAAGACCGTTTCCCGAGCTTTCCTACGCCAGTCCGCACCAGCCGGCGCTGACGCGCTGGTTTATCCATTCGATCGAAGGCCTGTCGGGGCGCGACCGCTTTGCGGCGCTCTATGATTTCTGGCGCCGGCAGGTGGCGCCGAGCGGCGAGCGCGTGTTCAGCCGCATGCTGGAACTGATCGACGTCAGGGTGCGCAGCGCCGATCAATGGCCGCCGGCAAAATTGCCCGATACGCCGCTGGTCATCGTCGCCAACCATCCGTTCGGCATCGGCGACGGCATCGCCGTTCTGTCGCTGGCCGAGCAGCTCGGGCGGCCGTTCCGCGTCATGATCCACAAGGACCTACTCAAGATCCGCGAGATGGAACCCTATTCGCTGCCGATCGATTTTTCCGAGACCAAGGATGCGCTCAGGAACAACATGGCGGTGCGCCACGAGGCAGTGCGGCTGCTGAAGGAGGGCGTCACCATCGTCGTCTTCCCGGCCGGCGGCGTCGCCACCGCGCCGAAAGGCTTTGGCCGCGCGCGTGACCTGCCATGGAAGATGTTTCCGGCCCGTCTCGTCCAGGATGCCAGGGCATCGGTCATACCGATGCACTTCTCCGGCCAGAACGGGCGGCTGTTCCATCTGGTCAGCGGTCCGATGAACATGGCCGAGCGCGACGGACGGGTAGCAAAATTCGTCGGCAAGGCGTCACTGACGCTGCGCATTTCTCTGCTCATTCACGAATTCGCGCGGCTGTCCGGCAAGTCGATCGACGTGCGTGTCGGCGACGTTTTGAGCTGGAGCGAACTGGAACCGCTGCGCGACCGCAAGGCTTTGCTCGAGCGCCTCTATCGCGGCGTCTTCGATCTGGCGCCGGCCATACCGCGCGGCCGCGTCCAATTCCTGCCGCGACGCATGCGCAAGGCGGCTTGACCGCAGGCCGGTTAGTCGGCGCCTTCCTCGGGATCGATCGCCGAGGCTTCGGTGGCCAGAACCTCGATCTCCTGGTTCTGTCCGGCGACGACCGTGAAATCCTTCTGGTAGATGCGGTCGCGGTTCTTGGCGATGATGGTGTAGTCGCCTTCGGCCAGCACCATCGAGGCGAAGGCACCGACGGTTTCCTGGATCGGATCGCCGGATTCGTTGAGCAGCGACCAGGACGTGTCGGCGATCGCCTCGCCGCCGGCCTCGCGCACCAGCTTCATGGTCATCTCGGCCGCCCGGTGCTCGACGGTGGCTTCGGTAAGCTTGCCGGCCTCGACGCGGATGTCGGAGCGGATCACGGCATTGACCGAGCCATAGTTCGAGACGACGTGGTAGGTACCGGCATTCAGCCGCACGACGCTGTTCGGTTCGACATCGGGGATGATCAGCGCGTGCTCGCCATTGGCTTCGGTGCGCCCTTCATAGATCGAGAAACGCAGTTTCTTCGGCGGTATGTGCGCCCCGCCCGACAGGACGGCGTCGAGCTTGAGGCCGCCGGCATCGAGCACCAGGCTTTCGCGCCTGGCCTCCTTGCCGACGGTGATGCGCTTGGTGGCGCCGGCGCGTCCGTAGGAAGCGTGCACCAGATAGCTGCCGGGCTCGAGCTGGAACACGGCGGTGCCGCCATGGGCGGAGGCCACCATGGGCAGCTTGCCGTCGCTCGCGGCTTCAGGCTTGAAGACCCGCCAGACGATACCGCGCGTGATGTCGGTGCCCTTGTCCGTCAGCTGCGCCGAGAGCGTGATTGCGCCGCCGCTTCCCAACGCCAGCGACGTCTCGTTCTTGGGTGACGAATAGCTTGAGATTCCGGGAAGTTTGAGGTCGCTGATGCCGTCCTTGGTCTGCGCGGAAGCAAGCGAAACCGGCGCCATGAACAGCGCGGCGGCGAGCCAGACCAGGAAAAGACGCAGTGTCCCCTCAAACATGCCTTGCGTTGAAGCCCAAGGCGGTGGCAATTTCAAGGCTTAAGAGTCTGATCCGCTCTGCCGGAGGCTCTTCCTTCCGGCGCGCCGCGCCAATGCCCGAGCCGCCCGAATTCCCGATGGCGCGCTTCAGCTCACAGTTCAGGAGACTTGCGCCCATGGCGTCGCCGATCATCGACTTTCTGCTGACCCGAAATTCGGCGCCGATTCCCGAGCTGAGGGAGCCTGCGCCCGGAGACGCCGAGATCGCGACGATGATCGCTGCCGCCGCGCGTGTGCCAGACCATGGCCGGCTCGAGCCCTGGCGCTTCATCCTCTATCGCGGCGAGGCGCGCGTCGAGATCGGCAAGAAACTAGCGGCACTCGCCGAACAGCGCGAAGGGCCGCTGCCGGAAGGCCGCCGCAATCAGGAGCTGGCACGCTTTTCGCGGGCGCCACTAGTGATCGGCGTGGTGTCGATCCCCCGGGAGAACCCCAAGATCCCGCAATGGGAAATGTTCCTGTCCGGCGGCATGGCGGCACTGAACCTGATGATCGCGGCCAATGCGCTGGGCTATGGTACCAACATGATCAGCAACTGGTATTCCGACGTGCCGGAGGGCAGGGCGATCCTGGGACTGGCGCCGCAGGAGCGCGTCGTCGGCTTCGTCCATATCGGCTCCTACCAGGGGCCGGCGCCGGAGCGGCCGCGACCGGATCCGGCAAAGCTCTATGCCGAGTATCAGGGGCCGTGGGCGGGTTAGGGAGAAAATGTTCTACGAACCGGCGAAAGGGCACGGGCTGCCGCACGATCCGTCCAAGGCGATCGTGGCGCCACGCCCGATCGGCTGGATTTCGACCTTGAACAGGGAGGGCAAGATCAACCTCGCGCCCTATTCCTTCTTCAACGCCTTTTCGACCCGGCCCTTCATCGTCTGGTTCTCGTCCGAGGGCGAAAAGGATAGCGCCAGCTTCGCCGAAGAGACGGGCGAGTTCGTCGCCAATCTGGTCAGCCGCGAACTGGCGGAGAAGATGAACCGCACGGCGGTCGATGCGCCGCGCGGCGTCAGCGAATTCGACTATGCCGATCTCGCCATGGCGCCGTCGCGCCTCGTCGCGCCGCCGCGCGTGGCGGCAGCGCCGGCTGCGCTCGAATGCAGGGTGACGGAAATCCTGCGGCCGAAGGCATTGGACGGTACCCAGACCAGTGCTGTCGTGGTCGCAGGTGAAGTCATCGGCGTGCATATCGACGATGCTTTCCTGAATGACGGCAGGTTCGACATCGTCAGGGCGGGCAATGTCGGCCGGCTCGGCTATATGGACTATGCCAGCATCAGCGACATATTTTCGATGCGGCGGCCGCGCTGGGGAAAGGAGTAGAGCGGTTCAGCTTTTGATGAATCGCCGACCCGCTCTAAGTATTTGTTTTTACGCGATCCCGGACGGAAAACCGATGCACACTTTTCCTGGAATTGCTCTAGCGGATCGGGTCAGGAGGCATCTTGTGATCGCGAAGTTGATCCTGCAGACATTCGTGTGGTTCGGCGTCATGGGCGCCTTGCTCTTCCTGTCGGCCGGCACGCTGAACTGGCCGGGAGCCTGGGTGTATCTGGCGGTGATGGTTGGGCTCAGCCTTACCTTGGGCGTGTCGCTGGCCCGGCGCGATCCGGGCCTGATGAATGAACGGCTGAGCCCGCCCATCCAGAAGAATCAAGCCGCGGCCGACAAGATCCTGCTGAGTGTGCTGCTGCTCGCCATGTTTGCCTGGCAGGCCATCATGGGGCTGGACTACCGTTTCGGCTGGTCGGCGGTTCCCGTGTGGGTACAGGGCATCGGTTCGGCGATCCTGCTGCTCGGGATCTGGATCTGCTACCGCACGATGCTGGAGAACAGCTTCGCGGCGCCCGTCGTGAAGATCCAGGAAGAACGCGGACAGCACGTCATCACCACCGGCCCGTACAGCTACGTCCGCCATCCGATGTATGCCGGTGCCATTCTCTTCTTTGCCGGCACGGCGCTTCTGCTTGGTTCCTGGTGGGGGCTGGCGTCGGTGCTCGTGTTCGTCATTCTCCTGGCCGTCCGCATATTCATCGAGGAGAAGACGCTTCGGACCGGCCTTCAGGGCTATGACGACTACGCTGCAAACGTTCGTTACCGATTGATCCCGCTGGTCTGGTAGCGGGTCGAACGTTCAGGCGGAAATCCCAGCCGCCTTGGCGCGCGCCAGAAGCCGCTCGGCCAGCCGCAGATGCGGCCGGTCGACCATCTTGCCGTCGATGCCGACCACACCGGGATTTCCGGCCGCCGCGAATGCCTCGACGATGGCCTGGGAGTGTTTCACGGCCTCGACCGATGGCGTGAAAGCGGAGTTGATCACCGACACCTGTGCCGGATGGATCGCCATCTTGCCGGTGAAGCCGTCACGCTCGGCCTCGATGCATTCGGCTTCGAAGGCGGCCATATCGCGAAAACCGGGGAAAACCGTGTCGATCGCGGCGACCTCGGCAGCGCCGGCGGCGAGGATGGTCATGGTACGGGCAAAGCGAAAGACATCGGTGTAGCGGCCGTTTTTGTCGCGCGCTGTGCGGGCTCCTATGGCCGCCGACAAATCTTCCGCGCCCCAGGTGAGGCCGACAAGCCGCGCGCTTGCTCCGGCATAGGTCGCGGCCGCCAGCACGCCCGCGGCCGTCTCGGTGATGATCGGCAGGATTTTGATCCCGCCATCCGGCAGGCCGTTTTCGGCCTCGTGCACCCTGAGTTTCGCCGAAAGCTGCTGGACATCCTGGCCGCTGTTCGACTTCGGCAGCATGATGCCGTCGGGTTTCGCCGGGATCAGGGCGGTGAGATCATCGTCGGTCAGGCCGGTCGATAGATCGTTGACCCGTACATAGATGGCAGACTTCGTCTGCTGCCTCTGGCTGGCGATGAAGCTGGCCGCAACCGCGCGCGCCGACGCCTTGTTCGCGGCCGCGACGGAATCCTCGAGGTCGACGATGATCACGTCGGCGCCGGCCCCAAATCCCTTTTCCAGTTTCTTTTCGGAATCGCCTGGAATGAAGAGCAGCGAGCGCATGCGTCAGGCCGCCTTTTTCATCATCATCGCCTGCCTCGTGCATTTGGCGACGAGGATGTCATCCTGGTTATAGGCGCGATGCTCGAACTCGACGATGCCGCGATCGGGCTTGGATTTGGACTCGCGTACCGAAACCACCGTGGTCTCGACGCGAATGGTGTCGCCATGGAAGACCGGATGCGGGAACACCGTTTCCTTCATGCCGAGGTTGGCGACGGTGGTGCCGACGGTGATGTCGTTGACCGAGATTCCGATCATCAGCCCCAGCGTGAACAGCGAATTGACCAGCGGTCTGCCCCATTCGCTCTTGGCGGCAAAATCGAAATCGATATGCAGCGGCTGCGGGTTCAGCGTCATCACCGAAAACAGCATGTTGTCGCTTTCGGTGACGGTCTTGCGCAGCGTGTGCCGGAAGACACGGCCGACGACGAACTCTTCCAGATAAAGCCCGGCCATGGTCGATCTCCTCGCTTCCCGTTGCTTGATAGGCGTTGGCCGCGGCTCCATCAAGCCGGTTAAGGAACATGGTGAACGCTTCGTAAACCATTTCCGGCCTACGCTTCCATTGGGGCCAGGCGCGTTCTGGCAAGGGGCGTAAGCAGGCGGCATGGTTGTTTCGCATTTTCTGAAATGGATTGACACGGCGCGGGTCTCCGAGCGCGCCGCCGCGGCCAGCGCGCTGGCTCGCGCCTACATCAATTCCGACCTGCCTTTCGAGGACCGCTGCGCCGCCGAGGCCGCGCTGACGCTGCTGCTCGACGACGCATCGTCGAAGGTGCGGCTGGCGATTGCCGAAGCGCTGTCGATGAGCCACCACGCGCCGCTGCAGATCATCAGTGCGCTCGCTTCCGACCAGCCGGAAGTGGCCGCCATGGTTCTGGCGCGTTCGCCGCTGCTTACCGACGCGGACCTGATCGATCGGGTCGCCGGTGGCCAGAAGGCGACGCAAAAGCTGATTGCCGACCGGCCTGTCGTCTCGATGTCGCTCGCAGCGGCCATCGCCGAGATCGGCGAGCCGGAGGCTTGCGCCGTGCTTCTCGCCAACAGCGGCGCCGACATCGCCTCGCTCAGCTTCCGCCGCATGGCGGAGCGGCACGGCCACCTCGCCCTGGTGCGCGAAGCGCTGATATCGGATGCGCGCCTGCCCGCCGACTGCCGGCACATGCTGCTGGTCAAGCTCGGCGAAACGCTCAAGACATCGCCGCTGGTGCTGGCGCTGATGGGCGCCGCGCGGGCCGATCGCGTCATGCGCGATGCCTGCGTCAAGGCCTCTGTGACCTTGATCGAAGGCACGCGCGCCGAGGAGCACGCAGCGCTGATCGAACATCTCCGCTTGCGCGGCGATCTCACCGCAAGCTTCATCATCCGCACCATCGCGCATGGCAAGGTCGACTTCTTCGGCTCGGCGTTGGTGGCGCTCGCCCAGCAGTCCGAGCAACGGGTGAGGGCGCTGCTCGCCGGCGGGCACGACGTGGCGCTGCAAGCGCTGTTCCGCAACGCCGGCCTCGCCGCCGCCACCCATGGCATCATCCTTCGCGCGCTGAAAGTCTGGCGCGAGGTTGCCAACGGCAAGCGCGTCGCCGGCGTGCAGGAAGTCAGCTGGCTGATGCTGAAGGAACTCGGCGGCCAATCCGCCGAAGGCGATCTCGCCGGGCTGGTGAAGTCGATCCATCTCGAAGCGCTGCGTGAAAATGCGCGCGGCCACGCGCTGGCGATAGCAGCCGCCTAGGGTGTGCTGATGTTCAGGTGATGCCGGCCTGCAAACGATGACTTCCTGCGTGCCGCGCCTAGGCCTTTGCGAAAAAGTCCGGAAAATCCTCAATCGCCGCGGCGATGATGCGCAGCGAGGCTGCTACCTCAAGCATCTCGGCCGCGTCGCTGCGCTCGGCGATGCCGGCCGCATATTGCCTGGCGACGGCGACAGTCGCCGTTTGCGGCTCACCCGGTCTGCGAAACAGCAGCTCGCGTGCCAGCCCGCGCAGGAAGTTGGTGATCGAGAGCACAGTCTCTGGCGGGATCGCTGCACTTTGCTGGGCGCCACGCAGCCGCAGGATCTCAAGTCCGACGGTGACGGCGGCGATGCTGCCACCCAGGACGGCATCGCCTTGCTTGCCTTTGCGCTGCAGCTGCGGCATCAGCTGGTTGACCCGGTCGTAGGCGAGGCTTTCGAAGGCCGACCGCCGCGGCACGCGCTCGTGCAGGCAAAGGCGCGCCAGATCCTCCCGCATCGCCTGCAGGATACGGTTGACGGTGACCCAGGGGTCGGCGGGCAGCACGACGATGAAGACGCCGATTGCCAGCAGGATGCCGACCAGAATCGACGCCGATCCTGCGAAGAACGGTCCGGGGTCGTAGGTCATGGCCTGATGCGGGCTGAGGAAGGCGAAGAAGTTGATGGCGAAGGCGGTCGCCACGCCGACATGGCGCGGATTGGCCATGCCGAGTGCTGCCGGCACCATGATCGGCACGACGAAGACGACGAACCAGCCGAAGCCGGGCAGAGCGGGAAGGGCGATCTGACCGACGAGAAATGCGAAGGGCAGCGCGAGCAGCGTGCCCTTGAAGAAACCCCAGGCAGAGTCGACGGGATCCGGGCGGGCGGCGAACAGGCTGGAGACGACAGCGACGAGAATGACCGTGCCCGCCGCTTCCGACCATTTCGTCGTCAGCCAGAACGCCGCCACCAGCAGCGTGGCAAGGGCGGCGCGCACCGCGTTGCGCCAGGCCGCGTGATAGTCTCGGTGCACGACCAGTGCCGGCTGGCGCGGGTCGCGCGCGGGGCGGGAAATGGGCGAGCGGAGCGCGTCCAGGCCGCGCAGCACCTGCTTCAGCGCCTCGGCGAAGTCGGCGGCGATGGTGAGGCGGGTGATGGCGCCCACTTTGTCGCCGTCCTGCCCGGCCGGCATTTCCGGTATCTGCCGCGCTTTGCCGGCGATCGCGTCGAGCCGCGCGACCCACGGTCCGGTGTCATCCAGCGCGCCCGGCTGTGCCGCCAGCTCGCCGACAAGAGCCTGCAGTTCGCTGCGCACCGGGATCAGCGCCGCATTCTTCGGCGCGGCATGGGAGTGCAGCGCGCGTGCCGCAGACAGCGCCCACAGAAGCTGTCCGATCGTGCGCCTGACCGGGTGGGCGCGGGTGGCGAAACTTGGCGCTTCGAGCCTTGCATAGGTGCGCATCTCGGCGAGCGTCTGGGCGTCGGTGATCAGCTTGCGCTGGAGGCCGGCAAGCGCTGCCGTATCGCCGCCGGAAAAGGCGCCGCCGGCATAGGTGGCGAGATCGAGAATGCTGCGCTTCAGCCTGGAGATGATGGCGTCGGCCGCCAGTTTCGGCAGGATCAGTCGGCTGGTCACGCCAGCGCAGACAATGCCGAGCACGATTTCGGCGCAGCGCGCGACGGCGAGATCGACGACGAGGTGCGGCTGCCCAAAGGCCGGGAGCCCGATGATCATCGCGGTGTAGCCGGCAAGGGCGGCGCCGTATGCCTCCGGGTTGCGCAGCAGCGACGAGACCAGCGTGCAGAGGCCGATCCACGCCGCGAGCGCAGTGACCAGCAGCCAGGGATTGGTGCCGAACAGAGAGGTAACGCCGATCGCCGCCAGGCCGCCGGCCAGCGTGCCGAGCAGCCGGTAAAAACCTTTCGCCAGCACCATGCCGGCGACCGGCTGGGCGACGATGAAAACGGTCATCATCGCCCATTGCGGGTGGTCAAGCTTGAGCGCGTAGGCGGCGAGAAGCGCAATCAGCCCGGCCGAAACGGTGCGCAAGGCGAAAATCCAGTCCGAGCGCGTCGGCTGTGTCAGGCCGACGAATTTCGTGCCGATAAAATCGATCAGCTGCGCCCAGGTCACATGTCCGTCTCCGCGCTTGAGAGCAAGCTAGAACGACAGACGCTCAGATATCCAGTACGTCCGTTTCGGCGAATTCGGCGCGTTCCTGGATGAAGCGGAAGCGGGCTTCGGGCTTGGTGCCCATCAGCGCGTCGACCGCGTCCTTGGTCGCGGCCTCGGCGTCGATGACATCGACCCTGAGCAGCGTGCGCTTCCTCGGGTCCATGGTGGTCTCCTTGAGCTGCGCCGCCATCATCTCGCCCAGCCCCTTGAAGCGGCCGATCTCGACTTTGGCGCGCCCGGTGAATTCGGCGCGCAGCAGTTCGTCCTTGTGCGCGTCATCGCGCGCATAGGCGACCTTGCCGCCCTGGCGGATGGAATAGAGCGGCGGCACCGCCAGATAGAGATGGCCGCCGCGGACCAGGTTCGGCATTTCCTGATAGAAGAAGGTGATCAGCAGCGAGGCGATGTGGGCGCCGTCGACGTCGGCGTCGGTCATGATGATGACGCGGTCGTAGCGCAAATCCTCGTCGCGATATTTCGACCGCGTGCCGCAGCCCAGCGCCTGGACCAGGTCGGAGATCTGCTGGTTGGCGGCGAGCTTGTCGTTGCCGGCGCTGGCGACGTTGAGGATCTTGCCGCGCAGCGGCAGAACCGCCTGGCTGGCGCGGTCGCGCGCCTGCTTGGCCGAGCCGCCGGCCGAGTCGCCCTCGACGATGAAGAGTTCGGCGCCGGCGGCGGCATTCTGCGTGCAATCGGCGAGCTTGCCGGGCAGCCTGAGCTTGCGCACCGCGCTCTTGCGCGACACTTCCTTTTCCTGGCGCCGGCGCACCCGTTCATCGGCGCGTGCGATCACCCATTCGAGCAGCTTGGAGGCTTCCTGCGGGTTGTCGGCCAGCCAATGGTCGAACGGGTCGCGGATGGCGGTTTCGACAATGCGCACCGCCTCGATCGTCGCCAGCCTGTCCTTGGTCTGGCCGACGAATTCGGGCTCGCGGATGAACACCGACAGCATGCCCGCCGCCGAGATCATCACGTCTTCCGAGGTCACGATCGATGCGCGCTTGTTGCCGATCAGATCGGCATAGGCGCGAAGCCCGCGCGTCAGCACGTTGCGGAAGCCGGCCTCGTGCGTGCCGCCTTCGCCGGTCGGAATGGTGTTGCAATAGGAGTTGATGAAGCCGTCGCCGCCGAACCAGGTCACCGCCCATTCGAGCGAGCCATGGCCGCCTTGCTTGTCGCTCTTGCCGGCGAAGATTTCACGCGTCACCTGGAACTCGTCGCCAAGCGATGCCTTGAGGTAGTCCTTCAGGCCGCCGGGGAAATGGAATTCCGCCTTGGCCGGGGTCTGATCCTTTTCCTTGATCAGCGACGGGTCACAGCTCCAGCGGATCTCGACGCCGCCGAACAGATAGGCCTTCGAGCGCGTCATGCGGTAGAGCCGCGCCGGTTCGAACGCCGCACCCTTGCCGAAGATCTGCTCGTCGGGATGAAAGCGGATTTTCGTGCCGCGACGGTTGTGCACCTCGCCGAGCTGCTCCAGGCCGGTCACCGGAATGCCGCGCGAGAATCTTTGCCGGTAAAGCTGCCGTCCGCGCGCGACCTCGACCTCGAGATGATCCGACAGCGCGTTGACCACGGAGACGCCGACACCATGCAGGCCGCCGGATGTTTCATAGACCTTCGAGTCGAACTTGCCGCCCGAATGCAGCGTCGTCATGATGACTTCGAGCGCCGGCTTCTTGAATTTGGGGTGCGGGTCGACCGGAATGCCGCGACCATTGTCGGTCACCGAAAGATAGCCGTCGGCGGAGAGCTCGACGTCGATGAAGGTCGCGTGGCCCGCAACCGCCTCGTCCATCGAATTGTCGATGACCTCGGCAAACAGATGGTGCATCGCCTTGTCGTCGGTGCCGCCAATATACATGCCCGGCCGGCGGCGCACCGGCTCCAACCCCTCCAGCACCTCGATGTCGGCGGCGCTGTAGCTCTCGCTGCCGTCACGCGAGGCGGCCGGACGCTTCGCCGCCTGGACCAGCGGATCGGCGGGGCGCGTCGGTGCGCGAGCCGGTTGCGGCTGCTTGTCCAGATCGCGAAAAAGGTCGTTGTTGTCGTCCATACTGGCCATAAAGTCCGGTGCTGCGAATCACCCCGCGATACTGCCACGCTTTTGGCGGGCGAACGAGGTTCCTGTTCCGTTCAGGGATCAAAGTGTCTCTTATTCCAAAACCATTCGATAACCAAGCAGGCGGAAATAGGTCGATGTGCGCATCACGGCGTTCCTGATTCTTTAACAATGACGCCTAGCGTAAGCGTCAACGAACAAAAGACCACGGGCGTCAGGGGTTTAGCGTGAGGGGCAAGGCCATAACCATGATCGGCATCGCCGCCGTTTTCGGCGCGATCTCGATCTTTGCCGCGGATTTCTGGGTCAAAAGCCAGGCAAAGGCCGATTCCGAGGAAAAAACGGCGTCAATCGTGGCGCCGGCGGCACCCAAGGTCGAGTTCAAGACCATCGTGGTGGCGAACGCGCCGCTGCGCTACGGCATGCAGATCGACCGCGCTCAGCTCAGCGAAATCCCGTGGCCGCAGGATTCCCTGCCGCAAGGCGCCTTCACCACCATCGGATCGTTGCTTGACGAAGGCAGCCGCGTGGTGCTGTCGCCGATCGAGATCAACGAGCCGGTGCTGCTCACCAAGCTGTCCGGGCCGAACGGCCGCGCGACGCTGTCCAACATGCTGTCGCCCGGCATGCGGGCGGTGACCATCCGCACCGACGAAATCGCCGGTGTCGGCGGTTTCGTGACACCGGGCGACCGGGTCGACGTCGTTTTGACGCGCGATGCCGGCGAAATCCAGGAAGTGGCCAAGAACGCGCAGGGTGCCGCCGGTTCGACCATCACCTCCGAGATCGTGGTGTCCGACGCCAAGGTGCTCAGCGTCGGCCAGGGCGCCGACGAGCGGCAGACCGCCCCGCAGGTCGCCAATTCCGTGACGCTCGAGGTGACGACCGACGGGGCGCAGAAAGTGGCGCTGGCCCGCACTGTCGGCACCTTGTCGCTGTCGCTTCGCTCGGCCAACGAAGACGGCGCAGGCAAGGATGGCCTGACCACCATATCGTCCTTCGGCGGGTCGGTCGCATCCAACGTCCAGGCTGCAGCCGGATCGCTGTTCGATGCGGCCACCAAGGAGCCGGAGAAGCCGAAATTCAAGACGATCATCGTAACGCGCGGCACGCAGGCCGAGGAATACAAGGTTCCTTCTCCTTCGAAGGAACCGAATCAATAACCGGTGGGGACCGGACGGGGACAGTGCAATGTTTGGGCTGAATAACTATCGCTTGACGCTGGGGCTGCGCTTCGGACGCGCGCTCGTTGCGGCGGCCTCGCTGGCCGCGGCCGGAATGCTTGGCCTCAGCGCGCCGGCCATGGCCAACAACGACGTCGTCTACGTCTCGGCGACCAAGAACGCCTCAATCAAGGTGGCCAAGGGCAAACCGAAGACGATCATGACCAGCGCGGCCTTCTACCAGATCGTCATAGGCGATCCGGAGATCGCCAACGTCAATCCGCTGACCGACAAATCCTTTTACGTGTTGGGTAACAATCTCGGTACGACCGGCATCGCGCTGTTCGACGAGAACAAGCAGCTCGTCGGTACCGTCGATATCGAGGTGACGCTCGACACCGACCAGTTGGCAAGCACCATTCGCGCCAGCGTTCCTGACGCCAACATCAAGGTGGGCTCCGCCAACGGTCGCGTGGTGCTGTCGGGCGTGGCGGACGACGCGGTCGCCGCCGATAAGGCGAGCAAGATCGCCTCGCGCTTTTCCGGCAACGAGGAGGTGATTAACTCGGTCAACATCTCGTCGTCGCAGCAGGTTCAGCTCAATGTCCGCTTCGTCGAGATCAACCGCCAGGCCGGCCAGGAACTCGGTGCAAAATACGGGGCCAATTTCCAATTCGGCTTTGGTGGGCGCAGCATCACGCCGCTGCCAGAGGTGACGCCAGACACCGCAGGCACAGGCGAGATAATCGGCAATCTCCTGTCGAACGGCGTTTCGATCGATATCGCCATCAAGGCGCTGGAAGAGCGCGGCCTGGCGCGGCGGCTGGCCGAGCCGAACCTGATCGCCCGCTCCGGCGAAACGGCAAGTTTCCTCGCCGGTGGCGAGGTCCCGATTCCGGTCTCTCAAGAAAACGGCAACATCTCCGTCACTTACAAGAAATACGGCGTCAGCCTGGATTTCAAGCCCACCGTGCTCAAGGACGGGCTGGTCAGCCTGGACATAGCGCCCGAAGTATCCTCGATCGACCCGTCTGCCTCGGTCGCTGTCGGCAACGGCATTTCCGTTCCGGGCTTCATCGTGCGTCGGGCAAGCACATCGGTCGACCTGAAGAACGGCCAGAGCTTCATGATCGCCGGCCTGCTGCAGTCACAGAACGATATCACCACCTCGCGCATTCCCGGCATCGGCAAATTGCCCGTGCTTGGATCGCTGTTTTCCTCGAAATCCTATCAGCGGCGCGAGACTGACCTGGTGATCATCGTCACCCCCTATCTGGTCAAGCCGGTCGATCCCTCGAAAAAGCTCCTCGAGCCGACCGATGCTACGCAGCCGGCGAGCGATGCCGACTATTTTCTGAACAACACCGAGGAAGTGAAGGCGTCCACCGGCAACCGCTCGGCGACGCTGGCCGACGGCAGCGTTGCGCAGCCAGTTGCCGTCACCACGGTCGGTCATTTCCTCGACTTGCCCAAGGATTGAAGCCATGCGTCTGGTTCCGGGACTATGCATCGTGCTGCTGCTTGCCGGCCTCTCCAGCGGCTGCACCAGCGACGACTATGTGCGCAGCGAAGGCGTGACGCCTGCCGCCGGCAATGCGCAGGCATCCAATACCGTCATGCAGATGGTCGATCCGTGGAAATACGGCGTCCAGAACACCAGGCTTCTGGTGCCGGCCCAGCGCGACACTCCCGCGAGCGGCGGTGCCGACGCGGCGGCCAGCGCGACGACGGCACCGACATCCACAACCAATTGATTTGATTTGTTACTGACCTGACGGGCTGACGACATGGCAAGCGGCATCAAGACCAAGAAGATCCTGCTCGTATCCACCGACAGGACGTTCCTGCAGGACACGCGCACGGCGTTCGCCGCGTCGGAGGTCATCGAGCTTTCGATAGTCGACAAGAACGTCACCGAGCTTCGCGGCGAGGTTCAGGAGGCCGATTTCGGCGCCCTTATCGTCGACATGGATGCGGCGAAGCTCGAGGAGATCGAGTCGCTGCAGCGCATCATGCGCCGGCTCGAGGGCCGTGTTCCGGTCGTCGTCGTCACGCAGGAGTTCAACGCCGCGGCGGTGCGCATCCTGGTGCAGCTCAAGGTCGCCGACTTCCTGGTCAAGCCGATCACCACCGCCGATCTGGTGCGCTCCGTCATCCGCGCGCTGCAGGGTCCGGGGCGGGAGGAGAACACCGAGTCGCAGATCTATACTTTCATGCCGGCCGCGGGCGGCGTCGGCACCACGACGCTCGCCCTGCAGACAGCGTTCCAGTTGCATCATTCGGTGACGCGGGGCGCCTCGACCTGCGTGGTCGACCTGAACTTCCAGCAGGGCGCCTGCGCCGAATATCTCGACCTCGAACCGCGCTTCGACATCACCGAAATCGAGAACCAGCCCGAGCGTCTCGACCGACAACTGCTCGATGTGATGCTGTCCAAGCACGCGAGCGGGCTCTGCGTGCTGGCGGCGCCGACGCGCCCGTCGGAAATGCGCTCCTTCAAGACCGATGTCGTGGTGCGCATGCTCGATCTCGTCTCAGCCTATTTCGACAATGTCGTGATCGACATGCCGCGCACCTGGTTCCCCTGGACGGAAACGGTGCTGCTCGGCTCCAACAAGCTCTATATCGTCGCCGAAATGACGGTGCCGTGCCTGCGCCACACGCAGAGGCTCATCCAGGCGGTCTATGAGACGGCCGGCAAGGAAGTGAAGCCGAATGTCATCGTCAACCGCTTCGAGCAGAAGATGTTCGACAATGGCATCAAGCATGCGGATGTGCAGGAAATCCTCGGCGAGCATTTCGTCGGCGGCATCTCCAACAATTACCGGCTGGTGCGCGAGGCGGTCGATCGTGGCGTGCCGCTGCACGAGATCGACCCGAATGCCAATGTCGTCAACGATCTGAAGAAAATCATCCTGCCGGAAGAAGCGGTCGCGACGCCCGAGAAATCGCGCTCGCTGTTCGGTATCGGCAAGGGATTGCTGAGGAGGAAAGCAGGATGATCAGCCGTTTTTCCACCCTGCAGAACCGCGACGCTCGGCCGCTGAGGGCGCCCGAGACCGCGCCGGTCACCCAGCACGCCGTGGTCATTCCGACGACCCGCAAGCCCGTCGCACCAAAGCCGGAGGTCGCACCGGCCAAGAGTGGCAACAAAGTGGGCGACGCGCGCGTTCGTATCCACCGGATGTTGCTCGAGGAGATCAACCTGGTCGCGCTGGAACGGCTGCCAAAGGACGAGATGCGCCGCCAGGTGCATGAATTCGTTTCCGAAAAGGCCCGCCAGGAGCGGATGGCGATCAATACCGTCGAGCTTGACGCGCTGGTCGACGACATCGTCGACGAGATGGTCGGCCTCGGCCCGCTGGAGCCGCTGCTGAAGGATCCCGAGATCAACGATATCCTGATCAACGGCCACCAGAACTGCTTCGTCGAAAAACGCGGCAAGCTTCAGCAGGTCCACATTCCCTTCAAGGATGAGGCGCATCTGCTTCGAATCATTAACAAAATCGTCGCTGCGGTGGGCCGCCGCGTCGATGAATCGCAGCCCATGGTCGATGCGCGCATGCTCGACGGCTCGCGCTTCAACGCTGCGATCAGGCCTGTCGGCGTCGACGGGCCGCTGGTGTCGATCCGCAAATTCTCCAAGAACAAGCTTGGCTTGCACAGACTGGTCGAGTTCGGCGCCATCACCCAGAACATGGCCGAAGTGCTGGCGGCGGCCGTGCACGCCCGCAAGACCACCATCATCTCGGGTGGCACCGGCACCGGCAAGACGACGATGCTGAATGCGCTGTCGGCCTTCATTCCCGAAGACGAGCGGCTGATCACCATCGAGGACGCGGCCGAATTGCAGCTGCAGCAGCCGCATGTGGCGCGCATGGAAACACGTCCGGCCAACATCGAAGGCCACGGCGAACTGAAGCAGCGCGACCTGGTCAAGAACGCGCTGCGCATGCGCCCGGACCGCGTCATCCTCGGCGAGTGCCGCGGCGAGGAAGCCTTCGACATGCTGCAGGCGATGAACACCGGCCATGAAGGCTCGATGGCGACCATCCACGCCAACACGCCGCGCGACGCCATCTCTCGCCTGGAGCAGATGCTCGGCATGACCGGCATGCCGATGACGGTGCAGTCGATCCGCAGCCAGATCGCCAGCGCCATCGACATCATCGTCCAGCTGACGCGCCTGTCCGACGGCAAGCGCAAAGTGACCAGCGTCGCCGAGGTGACCGGCATGGAAGGCGACGTTATCCAGATGCAGGAGATCTTCCGCTTCGTGCGCACCGGCATGGAGGCCGACGGCAAGATCCTCGGTCACTATGAGGCGACCGGCATCCGCCCGCGCTTTCTCGAAGATCTGCGCGCCATGGGCATCGAGTTCCCCGGACGCTATTTCGAGCCCGGCCGGCCGCAGGAGTAGCAGGTGTTCGAGGGCTTCAGCGCGATCTACGTCGTCTATGCCGCGGCCGCGCTCACCGGCATCATGATCGCTGAGGCCTGCTATCTGCTCTATGCCGGCCGCAGCGACAAGCGCACGGCGATCAACCGGCGCATGAAGCTGCAGGAAAACAAGATCAGCCAGGAGCAGGTGCTGATCCAGCTGCGCAAGGAGCGGGGTCTCGAGGCCGGAGCGTCACGGTTTTCGCTCGACCAGTTCCGTGCGCTCCGCACCCAGTCCGGCATGGTCATGCCGTTGCCCAAATTCCTGACGATCACCTCCGGCGTGGCGTTTGCGCTGGCGCTGGTTGCTATCTGGTATGGCCTGCCGCTGCTGATGGGCCTGCTGCTTTTCGTCGTGCTGCTGCCGGTGCTGCCGGTGATGGTGATGCGCTCCCAGCGCAATCGCCGGCTGAAGCGGTTCGGCATGCAGCTGCCGGAGGCGCTGGAGCTGATCACGCGCGGCCTGAAGGCCGGCCACCCCGTGCCGGTGGCGATCGCCATGGTGTCACGCGAAATGCCGGACCCGATCGGCACTGAATTCGGCGTCATTGCCGACGAGGTGACCTATGGCTCGGACCTGGTTTCAGCGTTGAACGCGCTGTTCGACCGCGTCGGCCATGAGGACCTTCCGCTGTTCGTCACCGCGGTGTCGATCCAGACCAGCTCGGGCGGCAATCTGCGCGAAATCCTCGATGGGCTGTCGATGACGATCCGCGACCGCGGCAAGCTGCGCCGCAAGGTGCGCGCCATTTCGACCGAAGGCCGCATGTCGGCCTACATCCTGACGGCGGTGCCGGCGCTGCTGTTTGCCGCCATCATGGTGCTGATGCCGCAGTTTTATCAAGATGTGTGGGATGAGGCGAAGACCTGGTACCTGCTTGGCGGCTCGATCTCCTGGCTGATGCTTGGCAACCTCATCATGTTCAAGATGTCGAACTTCAAATTCTGACATGCAAAGCGTCATCGAATTCCTCGCCTCGCTTGCGCCAACGTCGCTGATACCGGTGGCGCTGCTGTTGCTTGTGCTGGGCGGTGGCGCGGTGGCGTGGCCGCTGGTCGCCGCGCAAGGCGACCGCAATGACGTCAAGCGCCGACTGAAGGTGGAGGACAGCCAGGCGGTCGAGCGGACCGAAGCAGCGCCCAGAAAGAAGCCCAGCGCGGTGCGCGAGAAGGCGGTCAAGCAAGCGCAGGAATTCTACGCCAAGAGCGATCCGGAAAACGTCGCGCGGCTGCGCATGAAACTCATCCAGGCCGGCTATATGGAGCCGCGTGCGGTGGGCACGTTCTTCCTGATCCGCTTTGCCGCCTTTGTCGGCGCCGCCGTCGGTGCGTTTCTGATCAACCAGTGGATGGCCAGCGCCGATGCGACCATGACCAGCCGCTGGAGTTTCGTCATCCTGTCGGGAGCGGCCGGCTACTTCCTGCCGGGACTGGTGCTGAGCCAGAAGGTAAGCGAAAAGATGCGCGAGTACCGCAACGGCTTTCCCGACTTCATGGACCTGATGATCGTCTGCTCCGATGCCGGCATGAGCATGGAGGCCGGCATCGAGCGGGTTTCGAAAGAACTTGCCAAGACCTATCCGTCGCTCAGCCATAATCTGCAGATGGTGTCGCTGGAGCTGAGGGCCGGCCGCAGCCTCGACGACGCGCTGAAGGCGCTTGCCGATCGCCTCAGCCTCGACGAGGTGCGTTCCTTCGCCACGCTCCTGCAGCAGTCGAAGGAACTTGGCACCAGCCTGTCGGGGGCGCTGCGCGTGTTTTCGGACGAAATGCGCCACAAGCGCATGTCGCTCGCCGAGGAGAAGGCGCATGCCTTGCCGGCCAAGATGTCGGTGCCGGTGACGGTCTGCATCCTGCCGGTGGTGCTGATGATCGCCATCATCCCGATCATCGTCAAAATGACGGCGGATTAGGATCTCGGCTTTGCGTCAAATGCGCCCCTTGTTCGAAACCAAATTTTAGGCGCGTTTCGGCACCGAAGGTTAATCGCCTCCTTGTACAGTGCTTCCTGAAGAACGACCCGGCAAATCGGGCGATTGGGGCAGGGGCATGCGTCACAGAACTCTCACGGCAATGGCCGCGATGGCAGCCGTCTTGATGATATCAGGTTGCACGTCGAGCAACGTCGACACGACCAAGACCACCGCCATCCAGCCAACGGCAAAAGACGTCAGCGCGTCCGACCTGGACCAGGGCAAAGCGCAGTTCCGCGAGGCGAATTACGGCCTCGCCGAAAAGCACTTCCGCAAGGCCGTCGAACTGAAGGCCGACAATGCCGAGGCATGGATGGGGCTCGCCGCTTCCTATGACGAACTCGGCCGTTTCGACTTCGCCGACCGTGCCTACGACCAGCTTTTGAAGGTTGCCGGCCGCAAGCCGCAGATCGTCAACAATATGGGCTATTCGCAGCTGCTGCGCGGCAACAAGAAGAAGGCGAGGGCGCTGCTCCTGGAGGCCAAGGCCCACATGGCCGACCAGACGGTGGTCGACGCCAATTTGGCGCTGCTGGCCAAGAGTTGATCGGCCTTCGCATCCGTAGCGTGCAGCGGCCCACCGAGGCAGGACATCGACTCTTTGTAAACCCTGTCCGCAGGTTGGGCGGGAAACCTGGCCAAAAATGGTATCTGCGGGCCGCCCCTGGCTTATGATGCATTGCAACCAAGGATCGCAAAGGCTGCCGCGCACATATGTTGGATTTCAGTTCGCTCCTGCTCGCGGCGGCGCTGTCGGGTACGTGTCTCAGCATAACCCTGCTTGCAATCTGGTTCACCACGCCGATGGCGCGGTTTGTCCTGACCGTGGCTTGCGGCATGCTTGTCCTCGTCGCGCATGTGGTGCTGTTCTGGCAGTACGGCAGAGATCCAGGCCCCTTGCTGTGCCAGGCCGTGCTTGCGCTGCTCAGCCTGGGCTTTCTGATCATCTGTCTGTCGGCCATGCAGTATCTGGGCGTTGGCCACTATCGAAGCGTCGTCTTGCCGACCGTTGCGGCAATGGCCGTCTGCGCGGCTGTCACCTATTTCGGCCTCGATGGCGTCGGCTTCATCCTCACCTACGTTGCCGTGACGGCGCTGCTGACGGTGACCGGGGTACTGTTCTGGATCCAGGGCGGTCATGACCGCCGGATTCTGCTGGTCGTTTCGTTCCTCAGCGGCACCTGTGCACTGTCCTTCGGACTGTGTGCCGCGATTCTGGTCGTCAACGGACAATGGGTGCTCGGCGTGGCGCCCGACAACTGGGCCGAACGATTGAATTCTGTCGTCGCGGTTGCTTGCATGACCGGTCTCGGCGCGTTGACGCTGTCGCTGCACCATTTGCAGGCGCAGATCGAATTGAAGGCCGAGACCTTGACCGACCCGCTGACCGGGCTGATGAACCGGCGCGCCCTGATGTCGCTCTATGGCGACCGCGCCTTCGGTCCGTTCATGTCCGTGGTCATGTTCGACCTCGATCATTTCAAGCGGACGAACGACGTATTCGGCCATCCGGTCGGCGACAAGGTTCTGTGCCGCTTCGCCGCGGTTATCCGCAAGTATGGCAGGACCGGCGTCGATGCGTTTCGACTGGGCGGCGAGGAGTTCGCGCTGGTCATGTCGCGCATGACGGAAGAAAAGGCCTACGACTTTGCTAGCAAGATCGGCGTCGCCTTCGGCGCCGAAGTCGTGCCCACCCCGCGTGGCCCCTTGCGCAGCACCGTCAGCGGCGGCATCGGCTTCGGCGAGGTCGGCGGCAGCAGCCTCGAGGACGTGCTGGCCGAGGCCGACAAGGCGCTCTACGCGGCCAAGAACGCCGGGCGAAACCGCGTGCTTGTCCTGGACAAGGCGAGCAAGGCCGACGGGCCGGCCTTGCGTTCCGCCTGACCCGTCGCGCGAAATTATTCGGCGGCGCCCAGATATTCCGACAGCGGCGGGCAGGAGCAGACGAGGTTGCGGTCGCCGGCGACATTGTCGATGCGCGACACCGGCGGCCAGTATTTGGCTGATGTATCGGTGTCACCTGCCGGATAGGCGGCCTCCAGGCGCGAATAGGGATGGGACCACTCGGCGGCGAGCGCTTCCGCCGCGGTGTGCGGTGCGTTGACCAGCGGATTGTCGGCCAGCGGCCATTCGCCCTTCGCCACCTTGGCTGCTTCGCCGGCAATCGCGATCATCGCCTCGCAGAAGCGGTCGAGCTCGCGCTTGGGCTCGGACTCGGTCGGCTCGACCATCAGCGTGCCGGCGACCGGGAACGACATGGTCGGCGCATGGAAGCCATAGTCGATCAGCCGCTTGGCGATATCGTCGACGCTGATGCCGGCGCGATCCTTGAGCACACGTGTGTCGAGAATGCACTCATGGGCGATGCGATCGTGCCTGCCCTTGTAGAGGAGCGGGAAGTGCGGCGCGAGCCGCGTCGCCACATAGTTGGCCGAGATGATGGCGGTTTCCGTAGCCTGCTTCAGGCCGGAAGCGCCCATCATGCGGATGTACATCCAGGTGATCGGCAGGATGGAAGCGCTGCCGAACGGTGCGGCCGCCACGGCATGCGCAGAGCCCTCGGTGACATGACCCGGCAGATAGGGCTGCAAATGGGCCTTGACGCCGATCGGCCCGACTCCCGGACCGCCGCCGCCATGCGGAATGCAGAAGGTCTTGTGCAGGTTCATGTGGCAGACGTCGGCGCCGATGTCGCCGGGGCGGGCGAGGCCGACCAGCGCGTTGAGGTTGGCGCCGTCGAAATAGACCTGCGCGCCATGCTCGTGGATGAGGGCGCAGAGGTGGCGCGCGCCTTCCTCATAGACGCCATGCGTCGAGGGATAGGTGAACATCAACGCCGCGAGATTCTTGGAATGCTCGTTGGCCTTGGCCCTCATATCGTCCATGTCGATATTGCCATCCTCGGAGCAGCGCACGACCACGACGCTCATGCCAGCCATCGCCGCACTGGCCGGATTGGTGCCATGCGCGGAGGACGGGATCAGGCAGACGGTGCGGTGGCCATCGCCGCGCGAGCGGTGATAGGCGCGGATGGCGAGCAGCCCGGCATATTCGCCCTGGCTGCCGGCATTTGGCTGCAGGCTGACCGCATCGAAGCCGGTGATCTCCGACAGCCAGCCTTCCAACTCGCCGACCATGGCGCGGTAGCCCGCCGAATGGCTGGCCGGCGCGAAGGGATGCAAATTGGCGACGCTCGGCCAACTCACCGGCATCATCTCGGCCGCGGCATTGAGCTTCATGGTGCAGGATCCCAGCGGGATCATGGCGCGGTCGAGCGCCAGGTCCTTGTCGGCCAGCCGGCGCAGGAAGCGCATCATCTCGGTTTCCGAGTGGTTGTCGTGGAAGACCGGCTGGCTGAGGAACTCCTTGCCGCGCGGTTTTCCGGGCAGGGTGCCGACACCGACAGCGCCGGCCTTGGCGCCGAACAGCGCGGCAATCGCCTCGAGATCGGCCTCGGTCGAGGTCTCGTCGAAGCTGATGCCGACATGGTCGGCGTCGATGGCGCGCAGTAGCCGGTCGGTTTTTTCGGCGGCGGCGGCAGTCGCCTTGGCCTTGCCTTTCACTTCCACCGTCACGGTGTCGAAGCGGCTGGCGCCAAGCACCGAAACGCCTGAGGCCTTGAGGCCGGCAGCCAGGCGGCTGGCGAGCTCATGAATGCGTCCGGCAATCGCCTGCAGGCCGGCGGGGCCGTGCCAGATGGCATAGGCCGTCGCCATATTGGCAAGCAGCGCCTGCGCGGTGCAGATGTTGGAGGTGGCCTTGTCGCGGCGGATGTGCTGCTCGCGCGTCTGCAAAGCGAGCCGGTAGCCGGGGCGGCCCTTGCTGTCGGTGGACTGGCCGACGAGGCGGCCGGGCATCAGCCGGGTCAATTTGTCGGAGACGGCGCAGTAGGCGGCGTGCGGGCCGCCAAAGCCCATCGGCACGCCAAAACGCTGCATCGGACCGACGGCGATGTCGGCGCCAAGCTTCGCCGGCGCGTCGGTCAGCGTCAGGCCGAGCGGATCGGCAATGAAGATGACCAGCGCACCAAGGGCGCGGGCTTTGTCGATCGCTGCCTTGTGGTCGCCGTAGACGCCAAACGTATCCGGCCAGGAGACGAGCAGCGCGGCGGTGTTGTCGTCGATGATCTCGCCATCGACCTCGGTGCCGAGCGGCTCGGCGCGGGTGCGCACGACGTCCAGCGTCTGCGGGTGCGGCGTGCCGGCGAGCGCCACCTTGGTGCGCTTGTCGCGATGGTGGCGCAGCGCAATGCCGACGGCCTCGGCCACGGCGGTGGCCTCATCGAGCAGCGAGGCCGACGCCACCGGCAGGCCGGTCAGTTCGGCGACCAAAGTCTGGAAATTGAACAGCATTTCCAGCCGGCCCTGGCTGATCTCGGCCTGGTAGGGCGTGTAGGCCGTGTACCAGGCCGGATTCTCGAACAAATTGCGCTGGATGACCGGCGGCACGTGGACGCCGTGATAGCCGGCGCCGATGAAGCTCTTCAGCACCGTGTTCTTTGCCATGGTCGCCGACAACTCGGCCAGCGCTTCAGCTTCGCTGGCCGGCGCGGGCAAGGTCAGCGGCAAGTCGAGGCGGATCGATCTCGGCACGGCCTGACTGATCAGCGTCTCGACCGAGGGCACGCCGATCGTGGCGAGCATCGCTCGGACATCGTTGAGGCCGGGACCGATATGGCGGGCGGCGAAGGGGGTGGGTGCTGCGCTCATTGTCATGATCCTCAGCCGATATGGGCCTTGTAGCCCGCCTCATCCAGAAGGCCTTCGAGCTGGCTTTCATTGGCGAGCCTCATCTTCCACAGCCAGCCTTCACCGGTCGCGGCTGAGTTGACCAGGGACGGGTCCGACGACAACGAACTGTTGGCGTCGGTGATTTCGCCGTCGACCGGCGCGTAGACGTCCGAGGCCGCCTTGACGGATTCGACCACAACCGCCGTATCGCCCTTGCTCAGTTTCTTGCCGATTTCGGGCAGTTCGACGAAAACGAGATCGCCGAGCTGCTCCTGCGCGTAGTCGGTTATGCCGACCGTGGCGATGCCGCTTTCGACGCGGAGCCATTCGTGGTCTTCGGTGAAATAGGTCTTTGCCATCGGGACTTATCCTTTGCGGTAGCGATGAGGTGTGAAGGGCAGGGGATTGATATCGATCGGGATTTTCGTCCCGCGAACGTCGGCGAAAAGTCTTGTGCCGGGCTTGGCCAGCGCAGCCTGGACATAGCCCATGGCAACCGGGTGGCCGGCGGAGGGACCGAAGCCGCCCGAGGTGACGTGGCCGGCCGGATTGCCGTCGGCGTCGAACAGGGCCGCTCCCGCACGCACCGGCTGGCGGCCTTCCGGCTTCAAGCCGACGCGTTTTTGCGCCGCGCCGCGCTCAACGATTGCGCGCAGCGCGTCGGCGCCGACGAACGAGCCCGAGGCGCGAACATCCTTGGGGATCGCCCACATCAGCCCGGCGCTGGCCGGATCGATCTCCGGCGTGATGTCCTGGCCGTGCAGGCAGAGCCCGGCTTCCAGCCGCAGGCTGTCGCGGGCGGCAAGGCCGATCCAAAGCACGCGCTCGTCTTCGAGCAATTTCGCGACCAGATCCCGCGCGTCCGCTTCCGGCAGGCCGATCTCGAAACCGTCTTCGCCGGTATAGCCGGAGCGGCTCATGAACAAGTTTTGCCTGGGTTCGATGCCGTGCATGAACAGCAGCGAGCCGGTCTCGATGCCGGCGCGGGCAAGGGCCGCCCATGCCTCGAGGCCCTGGATGGCCAGGAAGACGCGGTCGAAGGCGTCCACCTTTGCGTCGAAATCCTCGGCCAATGTCCGCAGGTGCTTCTCGTCGGTGGCGGCGTTGCCGGCATTGGCGACGACCATGAAGCGGTCATCGCCAAGCCTTGTGACGATCAGGTCGTCGATGATGCCGGCGGCTTCATTGAGGAAGAAGGTGTATTTGGACTGGGAGATATCGATCGCCCCGGCGTCGAGCGGGCAGGCGCGGTTGAGAAGTGCCGCGGCACCGGGACCGCTGACCTCGAACAGCTTCATGTGCGAGATGTCGAACAGGCCGGCATGCTCGCGCGTGTGAAGGTGCTCCTTCATCACGCCGGCCGGATAGGTGAGCGGCATCGACCAGCCGGCGAACGCGCCAAAGCGTGCTCCGGCAGCAGCGTGCAGGTCTTCGAGGGGTAGGTGGCTGGTGTCTTCGCCCGTCATGTCTTCTCCAGAGTCGCACGCAATCGGCCGCTGATGGCGACCAGTCCGTGCCCCTCTGTCTGAAGCCTGAGAGACTCGCGCCCCGTAACTCTGTCGGCAGCGCTTACACCTTCGGCGCGGGGGCAAGCCCCGACTTTCCAGAGTGTCTTTCCCGTCTACGGTTCTTTTGCCTGAGAGATTTCGGGCGATTTCCCCTTCGGCGGCAGCTCTCGCTGCTCTCTCCCGCAAACAGGTAGGACTCAGACCTTGAGCCCTCGACTCGTCATCCATAGCCCGTGAACGACACCTTGTCACCTGCCAGCGACATCTAAAGCGCGTCGCGTTGCAACGGACTCAGGCGATGCGCTTTAGATCTTTGTTTTGATGCATGTCGTTCTCCCAAAACCGCGGCACACTTTTGGGCGACATGCATTGGCTGACAAGTCTTCGCTAACCACGCCGTTTGCCGGATTCTCAAGACACTGCTGATATGCTGGTCGACATGGTGGCTTGCGACCGGCGGCAGCCGGCGCGGACGGGGACAAGAAAATGGGCGAACTGATCATGAGCGCGCCGGTGGCTGGACTGACCTCGAAGAACCGCATCACGGCCGAGGACGTGACAATGCTGCGCCGCGAGGTGTTCGGCGACGGCGTGGTGAGCCGCGGCGAGGCCGAGGCCCTGTTCGCGCTCGACGCCACGGCTCGCGACAAGTGCCAGGAATGGCCTGAATTCTTCGTCGAGGCGATCACCGACTACATCGTCCACCAGGAAAAGCCGGCGGGCTATATCTCAGAGGACAATGCCGACTGGCTGGTGCGGACGATCTCGCGCGACGGCATGGTCGACAGCCGCACCGAGCTCGAGCTTCTGGTGCATGTGCTGGAAAAGGCGAAATCGTCGCCGAGCCGGCTTTCCGCCTACGCGCTGGAGCAGGTCGCCCATGCGGTGATCGACGGCAAGGGGCCCCTGATGCTCGGCGGCCATCTGGTGCCCGGCCAGATCGCCAAGGCCGAGGTCGATCTGTTGCGCCGCATCCTCTATGCCTATGGCGGCGACGGCAACATCGCCGTCACCCGCGCCGAGGCCGAGGTGCTGTTCAAGATCAACGAGCGGACCGCCGCGGCCAGCAACGACCCATCCTGGAACGATCTGTTCGTCAAGGCGATCGCCAATTTCGTCATGTGCTCGGCCGGCTACGAGGCGCCGACGCGCGAAGTGGCGCTGCGCCGAGACGCCTTCTTCGATCAGGCCGATCCCGAAATCGGCGGCTTCTTCGGCCGCATGGTGGCGGGCGGGCTCGCCAGCATCATGGAAGCCTATCGCTCGCCCGATGATATCGAGGCCGACTGGGAAGCGAAGAACCGGGCAGCGGAAGCGCTGGCCCGCCGCGCCGAGACGATCGACGCTGGCGAGGCGAAGTGGCTGGCCGAGCGCATCGGCGCCGACCGGCCGTTGCTCGATAATGAGCGCGCGCTGTTGACGCTGATCAAGCATGCCTCGCCGGAAATCCATCCGGCGTTGAAGCCGCTGCTCGACAAGGTCGCCTAGGTCCAGCGATATCAAGGTGATGCCGGCTGCAAGTGGTGGTTTCCTGCGCTCCCGGTGCGTACTTTAGGTACGCTCCGCTCCGGTTCTCGGAACCCGTCTAGACTGGTCGCTTCGCGCCCGCCTTCGACCCCGGCTCGGCCTGACCTCAATCTCGACGGCCCTGTATGGTCCATTCACTAGATTCCAGCGTACCAGTCGTAGCCATTGTCTTCCCAATAGCCGCCGCGGCCGCCGCCGATGCTGGCGAAGCTGTCGACCAGTTCGATCTTGTAGAGATACTTCGGCATCTTGTAGCCGAGCTGCCGCTCGACTCGCACGCGCAGCGGCGCACCGTTCTCGACCGGCAATGGCTTGCCGTTCAGACCATAGGCCAGGATCGTCTGCGGATGGCGGGCATCGATCAGGTCGATCGTGCCGTAATATTTGATGTCGCCGGCAAGACTCCGGTCGATCGTGTCCAGGCAATGGAACATGACGTAGCGCGCCTGTGGCTTGACCACCGCCTGGTCGAGAACCAGCGACAGCGGCGTGCCGGTCCATTTGGCGATGCAGCTCCAGCCCTCGACACAGTCGTGGCGGGTGATCTGGGTGCGGCTCGGCATGTTCTGAAGCTGCTCGCGGGTCAGCGAGAGCGGCTTCTCGACGAGGCCTGAAATCTCCAATCGCCAGTCGGCGAAGTTGTTGGCGAGCAGGCCCTTGTATGTATCGTCGTCGGGCGCGGTGACGCCGTTCGGCCGTTGCGGCTGGCGGATGTCGGCCTCGGTGAATTCCTGGGCCAGCGCATCGCGGCCGGCGAGCCAGCGTTGCGCGCGATATGTCAGACCGTTGGCGCCTTCCAGGAAGCTGCGCAGGCCGTCGCCGACGCCAAGCCCACTGTCAAAGGCATCGCAGCCCGATAGCATGATGCCGGAAGCGCCAAGGCTGGCCGAGGTCAGGAATTTTCGGCGGCTGATCTCGAACTTTGCCATGTCAGGCGCTCCTCTCGGGCGTGTTGTCGCCATGCGCCGGCGGGTCGGTGCGGTACCAGCCGGTGATGATCGAGCGCAATTCGTTGATCGGGCCGGCGGCAAGGATCATCAGCATATGGATGACGAAGAAGCCGACGAGCAGCACCATGACCGCGAAATGGATGGTGCGCGCCGTCTGCCGGCCGCCGAGCAGATCGTTGAGGAACGGCAGCACCGAATTCATGCTCGGCGACATGGCAAGGCCGGTGATGATCATCAGCGGCAGCAGCACGAACAGCACGCCGCCATAGGCCATCTTCTGCAGCGTGTTGTATTCGCGGGTGTGGTGGAACTTCAGTTTGGCGTGGTCGACGATGTCACGCGGCAACCGCTTGAGGTCGTCGATGCGCGGCGCGAGATCGCGGCGCAGATGGCCGTTGATCAGGCTGGCGACGAGCCACACGAGCAAGGTGGTGCTCAAAATCCAGGCGAAGAAAAAATGCACGACGCGGGCGGTGCCGAGATCATAATAGGACGGAATGGTCGCCCAGGACGGGAAGCCGCGCGCCGTTTCCTGGCCTGCCGGTCCTGACCAACCGAGCACACCGGTGGTGTCGAAACGCTTCCCGAAGATCTCGGTGTAGCCGCGCGTTCCGGCATCGGTGTTTTCGGCGCCAATGGCGAAGACGGTGTTGTTGTAATCGAACCCGGACTCCTTGCCGATATAGAGCTGGGGGCGGGCGTTGAAGATCTGCAGGCCGGAAAGCAGCATGAAGAACAGCGAGATCGCCCACAGCCAGTGGGTCAGCCGCGTCCAGCGCGACTGGCGATAGATCAGCGTCGCATCCTTCGGCGCGGCATCCACCTCGGCGGTTGGTTGGCTCCTGGCAACGGTATCCATCGTCTTTTGTACTCCCGGCCGCGCGTCCCGTCGCGGCCTCTCAGTTGTTCGTTCTCCTCCCAATACGTCGCCAGCCCAAGCGATGTTTCACACGATCACGTTTTTATTACGGGCTGCCGAGGCTGACTGCGAGGTTGACCGCGGCA
Organism: Mesorhizobium sp. LjNodule214; assembly: GCF_964252735.1. Lineage (NCBI taxonomy): Bacteria > Pseudomonadati > Pseudomonadota > Alphaproteobacteria > Hyphomicrobiales > Phyllobacteriaceae > Mesorhizobium > Mesorhizobium sp. LjNodule214. Next base: position 68,550 of record NZ_CAXUPE020000002.1, on the reverse strand, counting down.
GCGACAATGACCGTGTTGAAGAAGAACGCCAGGATCGAATGGACAAGCACCACGCGACGCATATGCGAGGTCGTGATGCCGGTGTCGGCGGTCTGCGCCGTCATGCCGATGACCGTTGCGAAATAGAGGAAATCCCAGCCTTCCGGCCGTTTGCCGCCGGGGAACTCGAGGCCGCCGACCGGTATCTTCTTCTTGGTGGTGGCGTCGATCTCGTCGCCGTCCATCCAGTAGACATGAGCGTAGTGGAGCGCCGCCATGGCATGGATGGCAAACCAGCCGAGCGGAATGGACATCATTGCGAAGACGAGCTCCAACGGGTGCGCGCTGTCCTTCTGGTTGATGAGCTGAAAAAGCGAGCCGATGGCGATGCCGACGACGAACAGCGTGACGGCAAAGATCACCAGCACCGGCAGGTCGGTGGCGCGCGCGTTCTTGCTGAGATAGTGGCCGGTAAGCCGTGGCATAAGAGCGAGCACGAGAACGACGTAAGTGGCAAAGAACGCGTTGGCGCCGATCGAATAGGGGAGCGGCGCATTGAGCAGCAGTGCAACGACGAGTGCGACGACACCGACGACAGCGGACACGGCGAACTGCTTGTGCCGGGGCATCGGCAACTTGGCGGATGTGTCGTCAACCATGGCCCAGCCTCTGAAGGGCGCCTGAAGTCAATCCGGTGTGGCGGATTTGAGCGCCCGCCGCAAGATGCGGTCGAGCTCGCCGAGAAACCGCGAACGGTCCTGCGGCATGAAGCCGGCATTGTAGCCCTTGCTTTCGCCGGTCTCGCGCAGATGCTGTTTCAAATCGCGCATCGCCACCGCCATGCCGATCGTTTCCGGCGTGAACGGCCGCCCGGTCGGGCCGAGCACATGGGCGCCGAGCGTCACCGCGCGGGCGGCGAGCGGGATGTCGGCGGTTACGACGACATCGTTGGGCCTGGCATTGTCGACGATCCAATCATCGGCGGCATCGGCGCCCTTGGAGACGACGATGTTGCGGACCATCGGGTCGCGCGACGGGCGCAAGCCGCCATTGGAGACGAAGGTGATGACGATGCCGTGGCGCTCCGCGACCTTTTCAACCTCGGCTTTCACCGGACAGGCATCGGCATCGACGAGGATGGCAGGTGCAGGCATTGTCTCTCCAAACGAGCATGGGGCCGGAGACATGCCCGGCCCCATGTCTGAAATCGAAACGAATGTCAGGCCGGCAGCGCGCCCGACTTCTTCGCAGTCCAGGTGGCGATATAGTCCATCAGGCCCGGATTGAGGCAGTCATAGGGCTCGATGCCGATTGACTTCAACTGTGCGCGGATGCCGTCCATGCGGCTCGGATCGACACCGGATTCGATGATCGAGGAGACGAAGGCGGTGAAGCCCGGCGGCGACCAGCCGTCCTCCTCGAAGCGCTCGGGATGGATGAAGGAAAGCCCCTTGAACGGATGATCGCGTTCGACCGGACCGTGCATGTGGACGCCGCAGCCGGTGCAGGCATGGCGCTGGATCAGCGCGCTCGGATCGACCACTTTCAACTTGTCGCCGTTCTCGACGACGGTGACGTCGCCGGTGCCAGCCACGGCAACAACCGAGAAGATCGCGCCATCAGGCTTCCAGCATTTGGTGCAGCCGCAGGCGTGGTTGTGGGCGATCTGGCCCTTGACCTTGACCTTCACCGGCTTGCTGGTGCAGGCACAAACCAGCGTACCGCCGGCAAAGCTCGCGCTTTCCCTGGGCAGGCCATTGTCGATTTTCGGATGCAGTTTTTCCGGCATTTTATTCCTCCCTTGTTGAACCCTGTGCAACGTCAGTCGCTGGCCCTTCGGTCGGCGGCTTTTCTTCTCTCAGTAAATCACCACGCTCCTGATCGACTTGCCCTCATGCATGAGGTCAAAGCCCTTGTTGATGTCTTCGAGCTTCAGCGTGTGGGTGATCATCGGATCGATCTGGATCTTGCCGTCCATGTACCAGTCGACGATCTTGGGCACATCGGTGCGGCCGCGCGCACCGCCGAAGGCGGTGCCCATCCAGGTGCGCCCGGTGACCAGCTGGAACGGCCTGGTCGAGATCTCCTGGCCGGCGCCGGCAACACCGATGACGACCGACTTGCCCCAGCCGCGATGCGAGGCTTCCAGCGCCTGGCGCATCACCTTGGTGCTGCCGGTGCAGTCGAAGGTGTAGTCGGCACCGCCGATCTGGTCGGCACCGCGCTTGGTCATGTTGACGAGATGAGGAACGACGTCGCCGTCGATCTCCTTCGGATTGACGAAATGCGTCATGCCGAATTTCTCGCCCCAGGGCTTCTTGTCGTTGTTCAGATCGACGCCGATGATCATGTCGGCGCCGGCAAGTTTTAGGCCCTGGATGACATTCAGGCCGATGCCGCCGAGGCCGAAGACCACGGCGGTGGCGCCCTGCTCGACCTTGGCGGTGTTGATCACAGCCCCGATGCCGGTGGTGACGCCGCAGCCGATGTAGCAGATCTTGTCGAAGGGGGCGTCGGGATTGACCTTGGCCAGTGCGATCTCGGGCAGCACGGTGAAGTTCGAGAAGGTCGAGCAGCCCATATAGTGGAAAATCTTGTCCTTGCCGATCGAGAAGCGCGACGAGCCATCGGGCATCAGCCCTTGCCCCTGCGTGGCGCGGATCGCGGTGCACAGATTGGTCTTGCGCGACAGGCAGGACGGGCACTGGCGGCATTCGGGCGTATAGAGAGGAATGACGTGGTCGCCCTTCTTGAGCGAGGTGACGCCCTTGCCGACATCGACGACGATACCGGCACCTTCATGGCCAAGAATTGCCGGAAACAGGCCTTCCGGGTCGGCGCCGGACAGGGTGAATTCATCGGTGTGGCAGATGCCGGTCGCCTTGATCTCGACCAGCACCTCGCCATCGCGCGGGCCTTCGAGGTCGACCTCCATGATCTCCAGCGGCTTTCCGGCGGCAACAGCGACAGCGGCGCGCGTTTTCATCAGGCAGTTCCTCCCAAGGCAATCGATAAGGTTTTCCGGTTTTGCCAGGACGATGAGCCTGCCCAGCGTATGCCCGCGTGCCCGTCCCAGCTGAACTCACGATCCACCTTATAGGGTTCGGCGGTGCCGGCCAACTTCCCCTTGCGACGTTTTTCGGCGCACCGGCCAGAAGGTGCTGGGTGGACCGCCGGGGCACTTGAGACATGGCCGGAGAGGCCATAGAACTGGTTCCTCCGGAGGACATGAATTCAGTATGTTCAAGAAGATCCTGATCGCCAATCGCGGCGAGATCGCCTGCCGTGTCATCAAGACGGCGCGCAAGATGGGCATCGCCACCGTCGCGGTCTATTCGGACGCCGATCGCGACGCCGTGCATGTCGATATGGCCGACGAGGCCGTGCATATCGGGCCTGCGCCGGCGGCGCAGAGCTATCTGGTGGCCGAAAAGATCATCGCCGCTTGCAAGGAAACCGGGGCTGAAGCCGTGCATCCCGGCTACGGTTTCCTCTCGGAGCGCGCGTCGTTCTGCGAGGCGCTTGAGAAGGAGGGCATCGTCTTCATCGGACCGAAGCCGAAAGCCATCAAGGCGATGGGCGACAAGATCGAATCGAAGAAGTTCGCCAATGCCGCCAAGGTCAGCACCGTGCCCGGCTGGCTCGGCGTGATCGAGAATGCCGATCATGCCGAAAAGATCGCCGGCGAGATCGGCTATCCGGTGATGATCAAGGCCTCGGCCGGCGGCGGCGGCAAGGGCATGCGCATCGCCTGGAGCAAGGCCGAAGTGCGCGACGGCTTCGACCGGGCGCGCTCGGAAGCCAAAAGCTCGTTCGGCGACGACCGCGTCTTTATCGAAAAATTCGTGGTCGATCCGCGTCATATCGAAATCCAGGTGCTGGCCGACGCGCATGGCAACGCGCTCTATCTCGGCGAGCGCGAATGCTCGATCCAGCGCCGCAACCAGAAGGTCGCCGAGGAGGCGCCGTCGCCGTTCCTCGACGCCAAGACCCGAAAAGCCATGGGCGAGCAGTCGGTGGCGCTGGCCAAGGCGGTCGACTATCAGAGCGCCGGCACGGTCGAGTTCATCGTCGACAAGGACAAGAACTTCTATTTCCTTGAAATGAATACAAGATTGCAGGTCGAGCACCCGGTGACGGAGCTGGTCACCGGCATCGATCTGGTCGAACAGATGATCCGCGTGGCGGCCGGCGAAAAGCTCGCGATCAAGCAGAGCGACGTGAAGCTGAACGGCTGGGCGGTGGAAAGCCGGCTCTATGCCGAAGATCCATACCGCAATTTCCTGCCGTCGATCGGCCGGCTGACGCGATATCGGCCGCCGGAGGAGGGGACGTTCGGCGATATCGTCATCCGCAACGACACCGGCGTCACCGAAGGCTCCGAGATTTCGATGTTCTACGACCCGATGGTGGCAAAGCTCTGCACCTGGGCACCGACGCGGCTCAAGGCCATCGACGCGATGTCGGAGGCGCTGGACAGTTTTGTCGTCGACGGCATCGAGCACAACATTCCGTTCCTGGCCGCGCTGATGCAGCACCCGCGCTGGCGGGAAGGGCGACTGTCGACCGGCTTCATCGCGGAAGAATATCCCGACGGCTTCGCGCCGATCGTGCCGGACAAAGACGAGAAGGCGGTGCTGGCATCGATCGCGACCGCGATCGAATTGCTGCGCCGCGACCGGCTCGATCGGCTGGGCGGGCGGCTGGCGCCGCATTCGGGCATCCTGAAACGGGACTGGGTGGTCAAGATCGGCGCCGACTATCTTTCGGCCGCCATCATCGAGGGCATGATCTCGATCCCGATGGAAGTCGACCTGTCGATCGACGGCGGCAAGGCGCTGACCGTGGCCTCAGACTGGCGGCCGGGCGACCTCATCTGGCGCGGTACGGTCGACGGCCGCAGGATCGCCGCACAGATCAGGCCGGTGCCGAACGGGTTGTGCATCGCCTGGAAGGGCATGTCGGTGACGGCTCAACCCATGCTGCCGCGTATCGCGGAGCTTGAAAGGCTGATGCCGGAAAAAGTGCCGCCGGATACTTCGAAAATGCTGCTTTGCCCGATGCCTGGTCTCGTGGTGTCGATTGCCGTCGCCGAGGGGCAGGAGGTCAAGGCCGGTGAGACTCTGGCCGTGGTCGAGGCGATGAAGATGGAAAATGTGCTGCGCGCCGAGCGCGACCTCACCGTGTCGAAGCTCAACGCCAGGCCCGGCGACAGCCTCGCCGTCGACGCGGTGATCATGGAATTCGCCTGATGTTTGTCACGGTCTGAAGGAGGGCAGGCCTGGAAGGCCCGCCCCCCGAGGTCAGATCAGGCGTGTGCCACCAGCGCGCTCTGATCGGTGACGACATAGACGCAGGCACGGCAGGCGTCCGCGCCACGCTGGCTGTACCAGCGGCATGTGCCACGGATGACGCAGCGTGGCAGGTTTTCGGCAGGCTGGATGTTCTGGTCGGTCATGCCTGTCAGCACCTTTTCGATGACGCCGCAGGAATTGCCGGTCCATTGCTTGCACTTGCCCTCGACGCAACGTCCGCCAAAGCGGAAACGCGCTTCGGGCACGCCCGATTTGCTCGCCTGCTCGACGAAGTCCGCGTCGATCTCGAGCCGGGTCGGGATCGGTTGCACAATGCCGTCGGCCCCGACGACGCCGATCAAAAGCGCTCCGGGTTCGGCGCGGGCGCTTGGACACGACTTTTCGCCGTGATCGGCGATCTTCGGGCTCGCCGAGCCGTTTTTGCCGTCTGGCGGAGCGAGCGACATGGCGTCAGCGGATCAATCCGCCGATCTCTTTCTCGACGGCGGGCAGCTTGAGCTGGTCGATATGCGCAACCAGGCCGAGCCATTCCTTCGGGAAGCGCAGGACGACGTCCGGCTGTGCGCGGGTTTCGGCAATCGACGCCAGCACCGCCTGCTGGATGGTCTTTGCCAGCTTCTCGTCCATGCTCTTGGAGAGTTTGAGACCGGATAGATCGACGACAAAACGACTAGCCATGGAAATTCTCCTCGTAAAAAACTTCCTCTACATCCGGCAGTTTGTGGGAGCTGTTTCAGATCAACCATGAAGCGCTTCACACGGATCCGGAACGAAAGGGGAGCCGGGGGCTTTTCCACTCGAAATCGACAAGTTTCGGGGGATCGGGAGATGCCGGGATCGGGAACGCTGGCGGCTCGTTGCGGGGGAGCCTAGATTAGGGCGACGAACCAAGATTCGCGGATCAGATTGAAGGCAGGCCGGGTGGCAGACGAGAAAATGACGCGCGATCCGTTGCTGCGTGAAGCCTATGAGAGGGCGTCGAGGCCGGAAGCGCCGGCGCGGCCCTTCATTCATCTGCGCGTGCATTCGGCCTATTCGCTACTGGAAGGCGCCTTGCAACTCGGCACCGTCGTCGGCCACGCGGTCAAGGACGAATGTCCGGCCATCGCTGTCACCGACACCAACAATCTGTTCGGGACTCTGGAGTTCGCGCAAAAGGCGGTCAAGGACGGCATACAGCCGATCATCGGCTGTCAGATCGATCTCGCCTTTTCCGGTGAAAACAGCGACGGCCAGCGCGACCGTCGGCGGCAGGGACCGGAGATGCGCGCCGTGGTGCTGATTGCCGCGACCGAGGCCGGCTATGCCAATCTCGTCCGCCTCGTCAGCCGGGTTTATCTCCATACGCCGCCTGGCGAGCCTGTACACCTGACGACCGACATGCTGCAGGGGCAGTCCGATGGCCTGATCTGCCTGACCGGCGGGCCGCGCGGCCCGATCGGCAGCGCCTTGAAGGAGGATCGGCGCGATCTCGCCGAGGCGCGGCTGCTGACGCTGAAAGCGCTGTTCGGCGACCGGCTCTATGTCGAGCTGGAGCGGGTTTCCGGCTATGACCGGACGGTCGAGAAGTCGACGGTCGATCTTGCCTACACCCACGACCTGCCGCTGGTCGCCACCAATGAGGCGTTCTTCTCCGCGCGCGACGACTACGAGGCGCATGATGCGCTGATTGCGATTGCCGAGGGCTCCGTGGTCGCGGCCGACAACCGCCGCCGGCTGTCGCCGGACAACTTCCTGCGCAGCCAGGCCGATATGGCCAGGCTGTTTTCGGATCTGCCGGAAGCGGTCGACAACACGGTCGAGATCGCGCTGCGCTGCTCCTACTACCCGAAGAACCGCAATCCCATCCTGCCGCGCTTTACCGGTGGCGATGGCGCCGACAATGAAACGGCGCTGAAGGCAGAGGCCGACGAGTTGCGCCGCCAGGCCCATGAAGGGCTGGACGCGCGGCTCGCGGCGCATGGACCCACTGCCGGCTATACGGCCGAACAATATCGCGAGCGGCTGGATTTCGAACTCGGCATCATCGAGAAGATGAAATTCCCCGGCTATTTCCTGATCGTGGCCGACTTCATCAAATGGGCGAAGTCGCAAGGCATCCCGGTGGGGCCCGGCCGCGGTTCGGGCGCCGGTTCGCTGGTCGCCTATTCGACGACTATCACCGACATCGACCCGCTGCGCTTCTCGCTGCTGTTCGAGCGCTTCCTCAACCCCGACCGCGTGTCGATGCCCGACTTCGACATCGATTTCTGCCAGGACCGGCGCGAGGAGGTGATCCGCTACGTCCAGCAGAAATACGGCCGCGACCAGGTCGGCCAGATCATCACCTTCGGTACGCTGCAGGCACGCGCCGTGCTGCGCGACGTCGGCCGCGTGCTGCAGATGCCTTACGGCCAGGTCGACAAGCTTTCCAAGATGGTGCCGCAGAACCCGGCCAATCCGGTCAAGCTCGCCGATGCCATCGCCAACGAGCCGCGCTTTGCCGAGGAGGCGGAAAAGGAGCCGATCGTCCAGACGCTGCTCGACACGGCACAGAAGCTGGAAGGGCTCTATCGCCACGCCTCGACGCACGCCGCCGGCATCGTCATCGGCGACCGGCCGCTGTCGGAGCTGGTGCCGATGTACCGCGATCCGCGCTCGGACATGCCGGTCACCCAGTTCAACATGAAATATGTCGAGCAGGCCGGGCTGGTGAAGTTCGACTTCCTCGGCCTGAAGACGCTGACGGTGCTGGAGACGGCGGTCAAGCTGATCCGCCGCCGCGGCATCGAGATCGATCTCGCCCGCATTCCGCTCGATGACCCCGATACCTACGCGATGCTGTCGCGCGGCGAGGTGGTCGGCGTGTTCCAGGTGGAAAGCGCCGGCATGCGCAAGGCGCTGATCGGCATGCGGCCCGACTGCATCGAGGACATCATCGCCCTGGTCGCGCTCTACCGTCCGGGTCCGATGGAGAACATCCCAACCTACAACGCCAGAAAGCATGGCGAGGAGGAGATGGCCTCGATCCATCCCAAGATCGACCATCTGGTGAAGGAGACGCAAGGCGTCATCGTCTACCAGGAACAGGTCATGCAGATCGCGCAGGAGCTGTCCGGCTATTCGCTCGGCGAAGCCGACCTTTTGCGCCGCGCCATGGGCAAGAAGATCCGCGCCGAGATGGACAAGCAGCGCGAGCGTTTCGTCTCGGGTGCCGTCGAGCGCGGCGTCGGCAAGCCGCAAGCCGACTTCATTTTCGATCTGCTGGCAAAGTTTGCCGACTATGGTTTCAACAAGTCGCACGCCGCGGCCTATGCCGTGGTGTCCTATCAGACGGCCTATCTCAAGGCGCACTATCCGGTGGAATTCCTGGCGGCGTCGATGACGCTCGACATGGGCAACACCGACAAGCTCGCGGATTTCCGCCAGGACGCGCTACGCCTCGGCATCCAGGTGCTGGCGCCGTCGGTGATGACCAGCTTTCGCGACTTCGAGGTCGGTGAGAACAAGATCTTCTATTCGCTGGCAGCGCTTAAAGGTGTCGGCGATGCGGCGGTCGAGCACATCGTCGCCATGCGCGGCGAAAAGCCGTTCAAGAACCTTGCCGATTTCTGCGAGAGGGTCGATCCGAAGATCGTCGGCAAGCGCGTCTTCGAAAGCCTGATCACCGCCGGCGCGCTCGATTGCTTCGGCCACGATCGCGCCGCCATGATGGCAGGTGTCGAGCGGATGATGGGACTGGCGTCGCTGGCGCAGCAGAATGCGGTGTCGGGTCAGGCCGACATCTTCGGCGCCTCGCTCGGCGCACAGTCGCAGGCGCTCAACCTGCCGGCGACCGAGCCTTGGCTGGCCGCCGACCGGCTGCACCGCGAATTCCAGGTGGTCGGCTTCTATCTCTCTGCGCACCCGCTCGATGAATACAAGGCGGCGCTGCAGAAGATGCGGGTGCAGAACTGGGGCGAGTTCTCGGCCGCCGTCAAACGCGGTGCCGCAGCCGGCCGGCTTGCCGGCACTGTCACCACGAAGCAGGAGCGCAAGACGCGCACTGGTAACAAGATGGGTGTCGTGCAGTTTTCCGACACGTCGGGCCAATATGAGGCGGTGCTGTTCTCCGAGGGGCTGGTGCAGTATCGCGACCTGTTGGAGCCCGGCCGTTCGGTGGTGATCACCGTTTCGGCCGAAGACAGGCCGGAAGGCGTCAACCTTCGCATCAACTCGGTGCAGTCGCTGGAAGACGAGGCCAGCCGCATCCAGAAGGCGCTGCGCGTCTTTGTCCGGGACGATGGGCCAACGTCGATCATTCAATCGCAACTCAAACAGCGTGGCGACAGCCAGGTCAGCATCATTGTCCTCAAGGGAGAGGCGCAGGGCGAGGTCGAGATCGCCTTGCCAGGCGGGTATCGCGTCTCGCCGCAAATCGCATCCGCCATGCGCGCGGTGCAGGGCGTGGTGGAAGTGGAACTTGTTTGAGGTATGCTGATATTCAGGTGATGCCGGCCTGCAAAAGGCGGCTTTCTGTGCTTCCGGTGCTCACGTACTTCAAGTACGCTCCGCTCCGGTTCTTTAAAACCACCATTTTTGGGCTCGGCCTGACCTGAATCTCAACATACGTTGGAGCCGATTGCTGGCCGTCGGGGGGGCGCCATGGATCCGCGAACAGCCGCTTTTGAACTGATACGGATGGTCAACGAGTACCGGGTGTCGCAGGCGATCTGCGTTGCCGCGACGCTCGGCATCGCCGACCACATCAAGGACGGCAAACGCTCCGCCGCCGAGCTTGCCGAATTGACGGACACGCATCCGCGCGCGCTCTACCGCCTGCTGCGCGCGCTGGCAGCCATCGGCATTTTCCATGAGGGGGAAGACGGCTTGTTTTCGCTGACGCCGCTTGGCGGCGCCTTGCGCCTCGACGCCGAGCATTCGGCCGCCCCATGGGCGACTTTTGTCGGCCAACCCTACTACCGGCAGGCATGGAGCGATCTGCTCTTCAGCATCAAGACCGGCAAGAACGCGTTCCGGCATGCGCACGGCAAGGGCGTGTGGGAATACCGGGCCGAGCACCCTGAGGAATCGCTCATCTTCGACCGCGCGATGGGGGCGAATTCGAAGAACGTGGCGGCAGCGTTGCTGGCGAGCTACGATTTTTCGCCCTTTTCGGTGATCATGGACGTTGGTGGCGGGCGGGGCTCGCTGCTTGCCGAAATCCTCGCCGCTACGCCTGACAGCCGCGGTATTCTGTTCGACCAGCCGCATGTGGTGGCGACCGCGGCTCAGGTCATGGAGGCGGTGGGCGTCGCCGATCGCTGTGACATCGTCGGCGGCGATTTTCTCGCCGCGCTGCCCGAGGGAGCCGACGCGCTGCTGCTCAAATGGATCCTGCATGACTGGGACGACGAGACCAACGTCGCGATCCTGAAGAACTGCCGCCAGGCGATCCGTGCCGATGGCAGGCTGCTGGTGTTCGAGGCCGTTCTTGCGCCGCCCAATGAAGGGGCGAACGCAAAATTCGCCGACATCAATATGCTGGTCGGGCCGGACGGCCAGGAGCGGACGGCGGCGGAATACAGGTCGCTGTTGGCCAGGGCAGGGTTCGCGGTGACGGACATCATCGCGGCCGGGCCGCATATCAGCATCGTCGAGGCCAGGCCGGCGTGACCGGGAGCAATTCAGCCCTGGCGCGGCTTCGCGATGTGCTGCGCAGGCTCTATCACGGGCGCACACCGGCGGCCTTCCGCTTTCAGCTGGTGGCCGTCATCATCGATCTTGCCATCATCGCCTTCTTCATCGCCACGCCGGTCCTTCAGGACAAACCGTCGTTCCTCTGGCTCGACTATTCGGTGGCAGCGCTCGTCGCTGCCGACATCATCGCCCGGCTGCTTGCCTCCAACGACATGCTGCGGCTGATCAGGCAGCCGACCTCCTGGGTCGATATCTTCATCCTGCTGACGCTGCTGATGCCCACGGCCTTCGCCAATCTCGCCTTCCTTCGCATCCTCAGGCTGTGGTCGCTGTCGCGCAGCGGTTCGCTCTGGCGGCATTTCGAGATGCGTGGGCTGAAGCCGTGGCGCGAGGCAAGCCAGGCGGTGATCAATCTTTTGACCTTCCTCTTCGTCGTCACCGGCTTTGTCTACACCTTCTTCTTCCGCAGCCAGGCAGGTCTCGAAGGCTATATCGACGCGCTCTATTTCACGGTCGCGACAGTGACCACGACCGGCTTTGGCGACATCGTGCTGCCGGGGATAGCAGGCAAGCTGACGGCGATCGCCACCATGATCATCGGCATATCGCTGTTCGTGAAGCTGGCGCAGGCGATCTTCCGTCCAACCAAGGTGTTCTTTCCCTGCCCGCAATGCGGACTGCAGCGGCACGAGCCGGACGCCGTCCACTGCAAGGCCTGCGGTCATCTCCTGAACATACCGGACGAGGGAAGCTGATCGAGTTGGCTACGAGGTGGCGACCTCGGCCGGTTGCGGCGCCTTGCGGTGCAGATTGAGCAGATTGCCCAACAGGATCAGCAAGGCGCCGCCGGCGGTGAAAACGTCGATCTGCTCTTGGTAGAGCAGCCAGCCGATCAGCGCCGACAGGGGCACGCGCAGGAAATCCATCGGCGAGATGACGGTGGCATCGGCATGGGCAAGCGCACGGGCCATGCAGAAATGCGACGACATGCCGGTGAAGGCGACGAGCAGGATCCATGGCCAGAGCTCGATCGGCGGGTTGCGCCACACGTAGAACGCCGGGATGAGGCCGAGCACCGACTGGATGATCAGCATCCAGAAGATGATGCGCACGACGCTGTCCGTGCGCGTCAGCGACTTGACCATGACCACCGAGATGCCGAAGCAGACCGCCGCGCCCAGCACGACAAGATGTCCGGGGTCGACGGAACCGACGCCCGGGCGAACGATGATCACGACACCCACCAGGCCCAGCACGATCGCTGCGAGCCTCGGCCGCGACAGTTTTTCGCCCAGGAAGCTGACGGCCAGGATCGCCGTCCAGATCGGCGTGGTGAACTCGATCGAGATCAGCACGGCGAGCGGGATCAGCGTCAGCGCATAGAGCCACGCAGCCTGGCCGGCATAGTGGACCACGTTGCGGCCAAAATGGGCCAGCGGCCGCTCGGTGCGCATCGCGGCAAAGCCGCCATTCGTGATCACCAGCGGCAAAAGGATGAAGAACCCGATCACCGAGCGCAGCTCGAGCACCTGAAAGACGTTCAGTTCGGCCGTCGTGGCGCGGCCTGCGACCGACATCGCCAAAAACGACGCGATCGACAGCGCCATCCAGAACGCGGCCTTGGGGATCGAGGGAGCGGGTGCCATGCGCGCTGTGTCGCAAGCTCCGCCTTTTGCCGCAACCGCTAGTCGACGCATTCGACTGGGCCAGCCGCAAGAATCCGGGCGTTAAAAAACAGTCATGTTGGAGGCGGAACCTGCAGTCTTGGCGGGCGTTCCTTGAGTCTGCGTATTGCCAGCTTCGCTGGCTGCACTACGTTTCCGATACACTTCTCGGGGGAGAGTTCGATGAAATCACTTGCATTCCTTGTCCTTGCCGGCGGCCTGATGGTCGCGGCGGACGCCCGTGCCGACGATGCCGACTTCCTGCGTTCGTTCCAGGGCAGCTTCGCCGGCAAAGGGACCGTCAAGGTGACCACCGAGGCACCGACGGTGAATGTTTCCTGCACCTTCAGTTCCGGCGCGACCGCGACATCGCTGTCGCTCGACGGCAAATGCCGCGGTCTCGCCGTGGTGACGCGTGCCATCAGCGCCGATCTGAAATCGAACGGCGCCGGCTACACGGGCGTTTATGTCGGATCCCGCACCGGACCGGCGCAGCTCGCCGGCAAACGGTCCGGCAATGCGATCAATTTCGGCATTCGCTGGGCGAAGGAGGTCAATGGCGACCGCAAGGCGCGACTGACGGTCGAGAAAACCGGGGGCAACGGCATGCGGCTGACGGTCACCGACGTCGATCCCAAAACCGGCAAGACCGTGGTGACCAGCCGTATCGACCTGCAACGTAGCTGAGCGCGACGCAGGCCGACTGTCGCCGGGCGGTCCTGGAGCGGTTCAGCTTTTGATAGAAACGCTGCCCCGCTCTAAATATTTGTTTTTGCACAATTCCGGACGGAAAACCGCTGCGCACTTTTCCTGGAATTGCTCTAATCCTCGATCGGTTCGGGTGGGTTGGCGCTGCGGCCCTTGCCGAAAGTGTAGCCGGTTTCCACGGCCTTCTTGCCGAACTTGTCGCGCAGCGTGTCGATGGCGCCTTCGGCGAGCGCGCGCTTGCGCGACTGGATGTCGACCAGATCGGGCGGATCGGCCTTGTCGTCGTCCGAGAGATCGCCGACGCCGATGCCGAGCAACCGGTACTTTGTCCCATCCGCTTCCCGACGCAACAGGTCGAGCCCGGTCTGGAAGATGCGGTCGGCCAGCCGTGTGGGATCGCCGAGTTGGCGGTTGCGAGTGCGGAGCTTGAAATCCTGGCTCTTCAGCTTCAGCACCACGGTGCGTCCGGCAATGCCCGACTTCTTCAGCCGTGCCGAGACTTTTTCCGACAGCGCCCGCAGCACCGGGACAAGCTCGGCCATGGCCGAAATGTCGGTGTCGAAGGTGGTTTCCGCCGACACGCTCTTGGCGTCGCTGTCGGGGTGGACGCGGCGATCGTCCTCGCCGCGCGACAGATGGTAGAGCCGGTCGCCCATCACGCCGTAGCGGCGCATCAGATCGCCACGCTCCATGCGCTGCAACTGGCCGATGGTGCGGATGCCGTCACGCTCCAGGCTTGCGGCGAAGGCCTTTCCGACGCCCCAGATCAGCGTTACCGGCTGTTCGGCCAGGAAGCCGAGCGCCTCGGCCTCGCCGATCACCGACAGGCCGCGCGGCTTGCGGAAATCGGACGCCACCTTGGCCAGGAACTTGCAATAGGAGAGGCCGGCCGAAACCGTGATGCCGAGTTCCTTTTCCACCGTCAGCGCGAAACGCGCCAGCACCACGGCAGGCGGCATGCCATGCAGGCGCTCGGTGCCGGCAAGGTCGAGAAACGCCTCGTCGATGGAGAGCGGCTCGACCAACGGCGTCAGCGCCTGCATGAGCGCGCGCACCTCGCGGCCGACGCGGACATATTTTTCCATGTCCGGCGGGATGACGACCGCTTCCGGGCAGGCTTCGAGCGCCTTGAACATTGGCATCGCCGAGCGCACGCCGTGGATGCGGGCGATGTAGCAGGCGGTTGAGACGACGCCGCGCTTGCCGCCGCCGACGATCACCGGCCGGTCCTTCAGCGCCGGGTTGTCGCGCTTTTCGATGGCCGCGTAGAACGCATCGCAGTCGATATGGGCAAGATGCAGCCGGTAAAGCTCGGGGTGGCGGGCCAGCCTGGGGCTGCCGCAGCGCTCGCAGCGGCGCGTCTCGCCGCGCTGAAAGGTCAGGCAGTCGCGGCAAAAACCGTGATCGGGATTGTTGACAGGAGCCGCCATCGCTGCGAACATAAAGAGAACAGATGCAATGGTACGTCAGGACGGAAGCTGCCACAAGCGGTTAGCCGGGAGAGAGTTCATGAGCACGACCATCGCGCCGCTGGCGCCCGAACTGTGGGCGGATTTCGAGGATCTTTTCGGCAAGCAGGGCGCCTGCTACGGCTGCTGGTGCACGCATTTCCGGCTGGCGCCGGCGGTGCGCCGCGCGAGCGACCGGGAGCGCAACAAGGACCATATCAAGGCGCGGATCGAAGCCGGGCCGCCGCCCGGGCTGCTGGCGTTCGAGGACGGCAAGGCGGTCGGCTGGATGCAGATCGGTCCGCGCGCCGACGTGCCCGAATGGAACAATCAGGGCAGGGGCTCGGCTCCCGTCGATCCGGCGGACGCAGCCGACCCGGACGTCTGGGCGATCTCGTGCTTCTTTATCCGCGTCAAGGCGCGCGGCAGGGGCATCAGCCATCGCCTTGTCGAGGGCGGTATCGCGTTTGCGCGGGAAAACGGCGCGCGGCTGGTCGAGGCCTGCCCGATCGACCTGTCGCGCGATTCGCGCTCGATCGGCCTGTTCGTCGGCTCATCGCGGGTGTTCGAGAAGGCCGGCTTCGAGCGACTTGTCGAACGTAAGCCAGGCCGCCCGCTGATGCGGTTGGTGCTATAGCTAGGAACGCGACGGCCCAGCGTACTGGTGTTCGTCTTGCGGCTGTGATGGTATTTCCCTAACAGGAGCAAGAAGTGATTTTTGCCCGCAAAGGCCAAAGGGAGAAGCGACGTGAAGCGTGTTTTGCCATTTGTTTTCGTTCTCGCGCTCAGCGCGCCTGCCTTCGCCCAGACCGTCGACAGCCAGGGCGCGAAGCAGCTTTCCGAAGATCTGTCCCGCTATGTCGGCAAACAGGCGATCGAGAAAGGCGTGCTCAAGGTCTCGGTTGAAGGCGACGCTTACAGGATCGCGTTTGATTTCAAGGCGCTGGTCAACGCCTTGCCGGAACAGAAGCTCGTGAAGCTGGACTTTGCGCCCTACGCCATGATGGTGAAGCCGCGCAGTGACGGATCCTGGGACGTCTCGATGGAGTTCTCGCAGACCGGGTCCTTCGAGGTCAACGGGCCGGAAGGTTTGCAAAGCACCCAGTTCACGATCAAGGACGGCAAAGGCAACGGCGTCTACAATCCCGATCTGGCTGCGTTCACCAGCGGCTCCAGCACGATGGCCGGCATGACGATGACGTCCAAGGATGCCAAGCAGCACATGGAGGTCAGCGCCGGCGCCAGCACGGCAAACTTTGCCGCGACCAAGTCCGCGACCGGCGGCGTCGACGTGACAATGACGCAGAAGATGTCGAGCTTCGTGGAAGCGATCAAGTTCGACGATCCTGAGAGTGGGATGAAATTTCCGGTCACCGTGAAGTCGCCGGAACTGTCGGTGGATGCAAACGGCAAGGGAATGCGGACAAAGCCGCTGCTCGACCTTTTGGCATTCGCCGTGGCCAATGAAGACGAGGCCGCGCTGAAAGCAAACCAGGCGCAGCTCAAGTCGCTTCTTCTGGCGGCGCTGCCCTTGTGGGAAAGGCTCGACGGAACCTACGGCTTCAAGGATTTCGCGGTCGAAAGTCCGGTCGGCAATTTCGGCGCAGCGCAGCTGAGCACAGCGTTCGGAATGGACGGCATCGCCCAGGACGGAAAGATCAATTATGCGATCAAGGCATCGGGGCTGACGATCCCGGCGCATCTCCTGCCCAGTTGGAGCGTGGCATTGCTGCCCACCGATATCGATCTTAACTTCGGCGGTGCGAATATCGATCTCGACAGCATGGCGAAGAAGACTATCGAGACCCTTGATCTCAACAAGAATCCACCGCTGCCGGCTGATTTCGGCGATCAGATTTCCGCCGATTTCCTGGCCAAGGCGCCGAAGCTCGTCATCGGGCATAGCACGGTGAAGAACGGCAGTATCGAGGTAGCGCTGGAAGGCGAGATGACCTTCCCCGGTGAGAAGCCCGATGCAAATGTGACAATCGATGTCGCCGGCTATGACAAGATCGTGGCGAGCCTGCAGGAAGCGGCCAAGACCGAGCCTGAGGCGGCGCAGTATTTTCCGATCGCGTTGGCCATCAAGGGATTTGGCAAGACGCTGCCGGACGGCCGCATCGAATGGGCAATCAACGCCAAGCCGGACGGTTCGGTCACCGTCAACGGCGCCATGCTGAAGCAGGCCGATCCTGTCACGGATGACAGCACCGATCAGGATGGCGGTTCGGGCGAGGACGGCGGGGCAGGAGCGAAGCTGAAGCCCTGAGTGTTCAGGCTCTAAAGTCCGAGCGCCGCCGCGATCTTCGGCGCGGCGTCGCGCCAGTCTTCCGCGACGGTGACGCCGTCCGGCGCCGGCGGCAGGAAGGCGCGCAGCGAGTTGTCGGCCATCAGATGGACGAGATACGCGTCGGCAACCGAACTTTGCACCGACGCCAGATTGGACGGCTGGTCGTCGACGAAAACCACCGGCCGGCGCTTCTTACCGCGCAATTTGGCCACAGCCGGCCCCTTGGCCATTTCGGTGGTCAGAAGCGGGTAGGGCAGCCCGAGCGCATCGAGATGGGCGCGGCGCACGGCACGGTGCTTGTGCGGCATGGCCGTCAGAAGGACGATCTCGGCGCGGCCACCGAGCGTGGCAAGGGCTTCTGCGGCGCCGTCAGTGATGCTTTGCCAGTCGGCCTGGGCGTCGAAGAATTCACCCAGAAGCGCCGTCACCTCTTCCTGTTCGATCAGGCGGCCGCTGGCGGCCTCGGCGATGTTGCCGGTGAGGCGGAAGGACGCCAGCGTCAGGCCGAAGCCGCGCGATTTGAGAAAATGCGGGAAGGGCCGGATGAATTCGAGCACGACGTCGTCGACGTCGAGCACCAGCAGCGGCCGGTCGTCCGCGGCAAGCTCTTCGATCTGCCGCGCCGTCTCGGGATCGTCGCTCATATCGAACGCTCATGATCGTCGTCGCCGAGCGGCAGCGCGCGCAAGGCCTTGCCGACGGCAGCCGGCGGGGTTCCGGTCTCCTCGGCGAAGCGCAGCAAGGTCGGCTCGTGGGCGAGGATGAACTGCAGCACGCCGGCCAGGAAACCCGGCTCGCCTGCCGCCCTCCGGATCGACTGCGCCTCGATGCCGGTGATCGCCAGGAAGCGCGGCAGAAGCTCCGGATCGGCCGCGACGAAGCCCAATGCCTTGACGGCAATGGTCTCCGCTTCCTCGCGCATTGACGCTGCGTTTGCCATCATTACCTTCTTGGTGCGGAATGAGTCTCTTTCCGCAGTAATGGCAAGCGTCGCTTGCGGCAAGCCACCACCGTCTCCGCGTTGGAATCCGGACAGCTTTTGCGGCGGCCGGTTTCCGTTTCGTCAATCAAATTGGCGTAGAGTGGCGAAGGGTTGGGTGCGATCCGGCAAGGACGCATGACGATGGTCTTCACGCAGAAGGCCGTCGGGACGGGAAATCGATGCCTAAGAAGGTCATGATCGTCGAGGACAACGAGCTCAACATGAAGCTCTTTCGGGACCTCATCGAAGCCAGCGGTTACGAGACGGTTCGCACACGCAATGGCCTGGAAGCGCTGGATCTGGCGCGCCAGCACCGGCCGGACCTGATCCTGATGGACATCCAGCTGCCGGAGGTTTCGGGGCTGGAAGTAACCAAATGGCTGAAGGAGGATGACGATCTCCACTCGATTCCGGTCATTGCGGTCACCGCCTTCGCCATGAAGGGCGACGAGGAACGCATCCGCCAGGGCGGCTGCGAGGCCTATATTTCCAAGCCGATCTCGGTGCCGCGCTTCATCGAGACCATCAAATCCTATCTGGGCGATGCCTGATGTCCAGCCAAGCCGGAGCCTTGTGACATGACCGCGCGGATCCTCGTCGTCGACGACATCCCTGCCAATGTGAGGCTGCTCGAGGTTCGGCTGCTGGCCGAATATTTCGAGGTGCTGACTGCCTCCAACGGGCCGGACGCCATCGAGACCTGCGAGAACGGCAAGGTCGATGTCGTGCTGCTCGACGTGATGATGCCCGACATGGACGGGTTCGAGGTCTGCAAGCGGCTGAAGAGCGACCCGGCGACCGCGCATATCCCGGTCGTCATGATCACCGCGCTCGACCAGGTTTCGGACCGGGTGCGCGGCCTCGAGGCTGGCGCCGACGATTTCCTGACCAAGCCGGTCAACGATCTGCAGCTGATGACGCGCGTCAAGAGCCTGGTCAGGCTGAAGTCGCTGACCGACGAGTTGCGGCTGCGCGCCTCGACCACCCGCAACATCGGCATCGAGGAGCTTTTGAGCCGCAACTTCACCGCGGCCGACACCACTCCGAAGGTTCTTTTGATCGACGAGCGCAAATCGTCCTTCGAGCGGATCCGGAAGATGCTGCGCGGCAGGGCCGATCTCGACATCGCCACCGATCCGCATGCCGGTTTCTTCCAGGCCGCGGAGACGCCCTACGAGTGTGTGCTGATCTCGACGGCGTTCGCCGATTTCGATCCGCTGCGGCTGTGCTCGCAATTGCGCTCGCTCGATCGCACGCGCTTCCTGCCGATCATCCTTCTGGCTGACGAGGGCGAGGAGGGGCGCATCATTCGCGGCCTCGAACTCGGAATCAACGATTTCCTGATGCGGCCGATCGACCGGCAGGAACTGACCGCGCGGCTGCGCACGCAGGTGCGCCGCAAGCGCTACAACGACCAGCTCCGCGCCAGCGTCACCCAGACCATCGAGATGGCCGTGACCGACGGACTGACCGGGCTGCACAACCGCCGTTACCTCGACAGCCATCTGCAGACGCTGTTCGACCGCGCGGTGGCGCGGCGGCGGCCGCTTTCGGTGATGATCACCGACCTCGACCGCTTCAAGGCCATCAACGATCTGCACGGCCACGACGGCGGCGACGACGTGCTGCGCGAATTCGCGCGGCGGTTGCGCAAGAACGTGCGCGGCATCGACCTTGCCTGCCGCTTCGGCGGCGAGGAGTTCGTCGTGGTGATGCCGGATACGGACGGCGCGGTGGCCGAAAAGGTCGCCGAACGCATCCGCGCCGAGATTGCCCAGTTGCCCTTTGCCATCGGCCATGAGGGCAAGACGATCGAGGTCACCGTCAGCGTCGGCGTGTCGTCGGTGCTGAAGGGGAACGACACGGTTGCGGCGCTGATGAAGCGCGCCGACCTTGCGCTTTACGAGGCCAAGAGCGGTGGCCGCAACCGCGTCGTCGCCAAGGCTGCATAGAGCCTGTTCCCTTCCGATGGGGCCGGGATGAGGCTCTATCTTTTCTGTTCGAGCATGATCTTTTCCGAAACCGGATACCACTTTTGGGGGATCATGCTCTGGCGCCGGCGCCCGATTATCCGGTCAAGCCAACAAGGTTAGGAATTTACCTTAATCCAAGCGATTCGCGAGGCTTGGTTAAGAAACTGTTGATTTTCATAAGGTCTTGCGCAAATGTGAAGCCATAGACCAAGACGACCGGCACGAGGGTAGATTTGCCGGTTCGATCCGAAAAATACCCCATGATGCTCAGGTCCGCCGCATCTCCTGGGTCCGTGGGGTCGGCCGGCCGGCGCTGGCACATAGTGGCCTCCTCGTACCGCTGCCAAACGCCGACCGGCCCCCTTTTTCCCGAAAGACGACATCAGGATTCCGCGCCGAGCGGCGGAAGACCTGTGTTTTTGGCGCGGGCTTGCGATCAGTTCGCCAAACGAAAAACGCCGCCCGGTGGGCGGCGCTTCGGCATACTCGGAGGAAACCGATTACTTGATCTTGGTTTCCTTGAATTCGACGTGCTTCTTGGCGACCGGATCGTACTTGCGGAACGACAGCTTGTCGGTCTTGGTACGGCTGTTCTTGCTGGTCACGTAGAAGAAACCGGTGTCGGCGGTCGACAGAAGCTTGATCTTGATGTTTGCGGCTTTGGCCATGATGTTCGTCCGTTAATGTTCGTGGAGTTTTGGCCGCTGGAGCACGGGGAAACACCCGGACGCGGGAAACTTGGCGCGACACATAAAGAACGCGCCCGGAAAGTCAAGCCCGGCCGGGCCTTTGCCGTGCCCAATGCCCATATTGCCGCCGGTAACTGAGCGTGCCGGCGGTAGCAGGCGTCTTCCCTGACCGGCGAAGCGGCCTTCTTCCAGTCGCCAGTCGTATTCCACCAGCGGTTGGGGTTGGCGCGGTCGTCGAGGCCTTTCGAGCGGCTGGCGAGTAGTGGCTGGATGCGGATCACCGGCTCCTGGTAGGAGTGCGCCTGGTAGATCGCCTCGACGATTCGGGCGGCCAGCATCTGGTCGTCGGGCAGCTCGAACGACACCTCGACCGTGCCCGGCCGCTCACGCAGGATCGTCTCGGCGCCGGCGGCAGCACCTTCGAGCGGCCGGTAGCGCTCGACGCCGCCAGCCGACTGGAAGGCGTTGCTGTCATAATTGCCCATGCCGAGCGGGTTGATCGCCACCACCGCTTCCATAATGCGGTCGACATCGGCGGGCGGTGCCTGGAAGCTGACAAGCAGCAGCAACTCCATTCGCACCGATCTGGTTTCAAATCCACTGTCGATCATCTGATATCTCCCTGCTTGTGGAGCGCCGATATAGCAGGGGTGCTGCTGACACGGTGATGTCAGTAGCCTCGCGCGCCGAGGCGCTTGATCGAGCCCGGCTACAGGATTTTCCGGACGAGCCTGATGCCGACCAAAGCGATGTAGGCGGCGAAGAAAACACCGAGCGACCAGCCGAAGCCGGAGGGTCCGAAGATGTCCATGCCGATGCCGATCGCCTGCGGCCCGAGCACCATGCCGACGCCATAGCAAAGCACGAAGGCGGCGTTGGCGGAGGCCAGCTCATGGCCGGAGAGCTGGGAGCCGAGATGGGCAAGGCCGATCGTGTAGAGCGCGGCGACCACACCGCCCCAGACGAACAGAAGCGCTGCCATCAGGTGCCAATTCGCGGCGAAGTGCGGCATGAAGATCGTGCCGGCGAGGCCGACGGTGGCGCAGGCCAGAAGCAGATGGCGGCGGTCCGGGACGCGGTCGCTGATCATGCCGATCGGGATCTGCAAAAGCACGTTGCCGAGGCCGATCATGGTCAGCAGCAGGGCGGCGTCGGCTTCGGAGTAGCCGATGCGGCTGCCATAGATCGGGAACAGTGCGAAGCCGCCGGTCTCGACGGCGCCGAACACCAGCACCGCGAAGGTGGCGGTCGGCACCAGCCAGATGTAGCGCAGGAAATTGCTGGTCTCGCCGTCCGCCACGATCGTCGGGCTCTCGTTGCGTGCCGCCAGCACCGGTATTGCGGCGAGTGTCACCAACCCGATGATGACGCCGAAGGGCCTGAAGCCGGAGCTGCCGAGATGGGAAAACAGCCACGGTCCGGCGGCGAAACCGAGCGACAGCACGGTGGCATAGATGCCCAGCACCAGGCCGCGCCGGTGCGGGGGTGCCGAGGTGCTGATCCAGAATTCCGACAGGATGAACAGCACCGTCAGCGCGATATGCAGCACCACGCGCAGCGGAAACCACATCCAGAAGTCCGGCGCGAAATGGAAACCGACGAAGGCGAGCGCGCCGGCGGCAATCATGGCTAGCATGGTCCAAGCGACGCCGAAGCGCATGGCAAGCGGCGTGGCGAGCGGTGCGCCGGCGATCGAGGCCAGGCCGGCGACGGCCGTGTTGAGGCCGATCATCGAGGCCGAGTGGCCGCGGGTCTCCAAAATGACGCTGAGCAGCGGCATGCCGAGGCCGATGGCGATGCCGACGACGCTGATCGAGGAGATCGCGGCGACCATCGGCAGCCAGTGTACGCGTTCGTCGCCCTGTTGCTGGGTATCGACCGTCATGTGATGCCTGAATTACCTATAGAATTTCGCGGATGAAGCGGTTGCGGACAAGCCTGTAGAGTGGCACGGAGCCGCCCGGACGCAGCAGCGGATCGTCGGCGAGCCGCCTTTCCAGTTCCTCCAGGATCATGCGGGTGATGTCGGGTATGTCTGCCTGCCTGGCCTTGGCCAGCGGCAGCCAGACCAGTTCCTCCAATTCGTTGGTCGGACCGCCGCCCGGAAGCTCGACCGCGACGTCGCTGCGCCAGGCGCTGAAGAAGCGGGTGTCGAAACGACGCACCCGGTTTGGCGGCGTGATCGCCCGCGCGATGAAGCGCAGCGGCTCCAGCGATGGCATGACACCGTGTTCGGCAAAGCCCTGCCAGTCGCGCCTCGTCGTCGCGAAGGCGCCTTTGCGGCCGATGAGCAGGCCGGCTTCCTCGTAAGTCTCGCGGATCGCCGACAGCGCAATGGCGCGGGCGCGCGCTACGCTCGTGCGGCCAAGGCCGGCGGTCAAATTGGCTTGTTCCTCCAAGTGGAGTGCTGCGGCTACGGGAATGCGGCTATCGGCCGGATCGGTGCGGCCGCCGGGAAAGACGAATTTCCCCGGCATGAAGGCATGACCGGCGTGGCGCCGGCCCATCAGCACCTGGATGTCATCGCCTTTGCGGTCGAGCAGGATCAGCGTGGCGGCATCGCGCGGACGCAGCGCCCTGGCCCGTGGCGGGATTTCGTTCCGCTCAACCTTGTCGATGTCGGCCTTGGTCATCCCGTCCATACGCTCGACCTGATGCATGTCGTCCAGAAGGTTCGGGGACCAACGACCTGCATGGAAATAAGATCTGAAGCGTGTCGCGTGAACCCGTTCATACGCGACGCGCTTTAGCGGAAACTTGTCTCGTGCGAAAGTGGCGTTCAGCCATCGCCGATTGCACCAGCCGCGACTTCAAGTCTCGGGGTGAGACTCGATGACATCCTTTTCGCCGCCGAAGCCGTGCATATAGAGCGCCCATTGCAGGCCGATGACGGCGCCCTTGACCGGCTGCAGCAGCACCACCGCAAGCAGGATGGTCAACGGCACCCAGATGGCGATGTGCTGCCAGGTCGACAGCGTGGAGGTCGCCTCGACGCCCATGAAGGCGCCAAGCACGATGTGGCCGACGATGACGATCACCAGATAGGCGGGCAGGTCGTCGGCGCGGTGGTGATGCAGTTCCTCGCCGCAGACAGCGCATGCGTCGACGGACTTGGTGAAGCCGCGAAACAGCTTGCCTTCGCCGCAATGCGGGCAGCGCCCGAGCAGGCCGCGCTTCATCGCCGTCCACAGCGGGCGCGCAACGCGGCCCGAATGAAGTTCGCCGCCGAAAACCTGGTCTTCCATCTGCAACTGTCTTGCCATCATCGTCTCCTGCCGCGCGTGCCTGGACGCGATTGCGACGCGCGGGCGCGGCCCTTGGCCTTGTGGAACGACCGTTTGGAGCCGGGCAGCGGCTTCGGGTCGGTCAGCATCTCGAAACGCATCGCGCCGGCCATCGGCGCCACCTCGACCAGGCGAACCTCGACGCGGTCGGCAAGCTGGTAGCCCTTGCCGGTGCGCTCTCCGTACAGCGATCGAGCCGTTTCGTCGTAGATATAGTAATCGCCGTCCAGACTTGACACCGGGATAAAGCCATCCGCGCCGTACTGCGGCAATTGGACAAATAGTCCCGATTTGGTGACACCAGAGATGCGGGCGTCGAAACGGTCATCGATGCGCTCGGCCAGATAGGCTGCGACCAGACGGTCGACCGTGTCGCGCTCGGCCGCCATGGCGCGGCGTTCAGTGCCGGAGATCAGCACGGAAACATCTTCCAGCCGGTCCGCTTCGTTCTGCGTCAGGCCGCCCGCGCCGAGGTCGAGTGCGGCAATCAGCCCGCGATGTACGATCAGGTCGGCATAGCGGCGGATCGGCGAGGTGAAATGCGCGTAGCGTTTCAGATTGAGGCCGAAATGGCCAATATTCTTTGGCGAATATTCGGCCTGACTCTGCGAGCGCAGCACCACTTCGTTGACCAGGCCCTCATTGTCGGCGCCGCTGACGCGCTCGAGGATGCCGTTGAACTGCGCCGGCCGCATCTGGGCGCCGCGCGCCAGCGACAGGCCGAGCGTCTGCAGGAATTCGCGCAGCGATTCCTGCTTGGCCAGCGAAGGCGCATCGTGGATGCGGTAGACCAGCGCCTGGCGCTTGGCCTCGAGCGTTTCGGCGGCCGCGACATTGGCCTGGATCATGAACTCTTCGATGAGCTTGTGGGCGTCGAGCCGCTCCGGCACGACGACGCGGTCGACGTTACCGTCCTGCTTGAGCATGATCTTGCGCTCCGGCAGGTCGAGTTCCAACGGCTGGCGGGAGTCGCGACCGCGCTTGAGAATGGCATATGCGTCCCACAGCGGCTTCAGCACCGTGTCGAGGATCGGGCCGGTCTTGTCGTCAGGCACGCCGTCGATGGCCGCCTGCGCCTGCGGGTAGGCAAGCTTTGCCGCCGACTTCATCATGACACGGTGGAAGGAATGCCTGACTTTGCGGCCGTCGGCCGAAAAAATCATGCGCACGGCGAGTGCCGGGCGGTCCTGGCCCTCGCGCAGCGAACACAGATCGTTGGAGATGCGCTCGGGCAACATCGGCACGACGCGGTCGGGGAAATAGACCGAATTGCCGCGCTTCAACGCCTCGCGGTCGAGCGCCGAGCCATAGCGGACGTAAGCCGCGACATCGGCGATCGCCACGGTGACGACAACGCCGCCAGGGTTCTTCTCGTCGGTGTCGGGCGTGGCGAACACGGCATCGTCATGGTCCTTGGCGTCGGCCGGATCGATGGTGACCAACGGCAGGTCGCGCCAGTCCTCGCGATGATCAAGCGTCGCCGGCTTCACAGCCTCGGATTCGGCGATGACGTCGGCCGGAAAGATATGCGGGATGTCATGGGCGTGGATGGCGATCATCGAGACCGCCTTCTCGCTGGTCAGCGAGCCCAACACCGCCAGCACTTTTGCGCGCGGCAGCCCATAGCGGGAGGCGCGCGCCGGCTCGACCTCGACCAGATCGCCGTTCTTGGCGCCATTCTGGAATTCCTTGTCGACGACCAGTTCGGGCTGGCGCCGCTCCACCGGCTCGATCCGGAAGGTGCCGTCCTTCAGCACACGAAAAATGCCGAGCACGGCATCGGTGCGCTTCTCGAAGATCTTCATCACCCGGCCGGTATAGGCGGGGCCCGTCGCATCGTCGGTCGGGAAGGTCTTGGCCAGTACGCGGTCGCCGATGCCTGGCGCCGGACCATTGCCGCCGCGCGAGACGCGGATCGAGACGACGGGCGGCTCGCCGCTGCCGACGGTCTCGGCCGGATGCGCCAGCAGCACGCCATCGCCATCGCGGCCAAAGATGTCGAGCACGGCAACATGGGGCAGGCTACCGACGCGGGCGAGCCGCTTGCGCTCCTTGGTCAGGATACCTTCGTCCTGCAGGTCGCGCAGCATGTCCTTCAGCCAGATGCGGTCCTCGCCGCGCAGGGCGAACGCCTTGGCGATGTCGCGCTTGCCGGCGCGGTCCGGGTTCTCGGCGATGTAGCGCAGGATCTCGTCGCGCGAGGGCCGGTAGTCGTCCTTCACCTTGGCGCGGGTATCGGCGGTGCGCGGATCGCCGTGGCTTCGTCCGGAGATCCTGCGCGCCACGGCCTGCTATCCCTTTTTCTTCGCCGCCGGCTTTTTGGCGGCCGCGGGCTTCGCACCGGCTGCCTTGCGGAACGGCTTCTTGCCGCCGCCGCCCTTGGCTTCCTTCTCGGCAATCAGCGCCAGCGCGTCCTCGATGGTCACCGCCTGCGGGTCCTTGCCCTTGGGCAGCGTCGCGTTGACCTTGCCGAAATTGACGTAGGGCCCGTATTTGCCGTCGCGCACGACGATCTTGCCGCCGCCATCCGGGTGATCGCCAAGCTCCTTCAGCGCGGCCGGGGTGCCGCCATTGCGGCCGCCCTTGCCCTTCAGCTGCTTCTCGGCGATCACCGACACGGCGCGGTTGAGGCCGATCGAGAACACGTCCTCGATGCTTTCGAGATTGGCGTAGGTGCAGTCATGCAGCACGAACGGCCCGTAGCGGCCGAGCCCGGCCGAAATCATCTTGCCGCTCTCCGGATGCTTGCCGACATCGCGTGGCAGTGCCAGCAAAGCGAGCGCCTTTTCGTGGTCGATGGTGTCGACCGTCCAGCCCTTGGGCAGGCTGGAGCGCTTGGCCTCCTTGCCGTCGCCGCGCTGGATGTAGGGGCCGAAGCGGCCGCTGCGCAGCGTGATCTCCTCAGCCGTGTAGGGATCCTTGCCGAGCACCTTGGTGCCGTCGTCGCCATTGCCGTTCTCGCCATTGGGGTTGGCGGCGTCACCAAGCTGGCGGGTGAACGAGCATTCCGGATAGTTCGAGCAGCCGACGAAGGCGCCGAATTTGCCGAGCTTGAGCGACAGATTGCCGGTGCCGCATTTCGGGCAGATGCGGGGGTTCGAACCGTCTTCCCGCGCGGGGAACACCAGCGGCGCCAGCTCTTCGTTCAGCGCATCGAGAACGTCGGTGACGCGCAGTTCCTTGATGTCGGCGACGGCGCCGGAAAAGTCTTTCCAGAAGTCGCGCAGCACATCTTTCCAGGCGAGCTTGCCGTCGGAGATCTCGTCGAGCTTTTCCTCGAGGGATGCGGTGAAATCATATTCGACATAGCGCTCGAAGAAGCTTTCGAGGAAGGCCGACAACAGCCGGCCCTTGGCCTGCGGCACCAGCTTGCGTTTGTCGATCTCGACGTAATCGCGGTCTTCGAGCGTCTTCAGGATCGCCGTGTAGGTCGAGGGGCGGCCGATGCCGAGCTCTTCCAGCTTCTTGATCAGCGAAGCCTCGGAATAGCGCGGCGGCGGCTCGGTGGTGTGCTGGGTGGCGTTGATCGCCTGGCGCGCAAGCTGTTCGCCGGCGCGGATCTCGGGCAGGCGGCGGCTTTCCTCGTCCTCTGCGTCCTCGTCCTTCTGGTCGGTGTAGGCGGCGATGAAACCATCGAAGCGAACGACCGAACCGATGGCGCGAAGCTCGGCGGTGCGGGCGCCGTTGACCGCCTCGATCTCGACCGTGGTGCGCTCGATCTCGGCCGGCTGCATCTGGCTGGCGATGGCACGCTTCCAGATCAGCTCGTAGAGCCGCGCCTGGTCGGCATCGAGATATTGCCGGACCGAAGCCGGCGTGCGCATGAAATCGGTCGGGCGGATCGCCTCGTGCGCTTCCTGGGCGTTCTTGGCCTTCGTCGTGTAGAAACGCGGCTTTTCCGGCAGGTATTTGGGACCGAACTCCTTGGCGATCGCATCGCGGGCGGCGTCGATCGCCTCCGGCGCCATCTGCACGCCGTCGGTTCGCATATAGGTGATCAGGCCGGCGGCCTCGCCGCCGATGTCCATGCCTTCATAGAGGCGCTGCGCCACCTGCATGGTGCGGCTGGCGGAAAAGCCGAGACCCGAGGAGGCCGCCTGCTGCAGCGTCGAGGTGGTGAAGGGCGGACCGGGATTGCGCTTGGTCGGCTTGGCTTCGACAGAAAGCGCCTTGAAGGTGGCACCTTCAAGCATCGACTTGATGTCGTCGGCCTGGGCCTTGTTGGCGATGTCGAGTTTTTGCAGCTTCTTGCGCTCGAAAGCGGTGAGCCGGGCCTCGAAATTCTCGTTGCGCGGCGTGCCGAGGATAGCGGCGACTTGCCAGTATTCCTCGCGGATGAAGCGCTCGATCTCGGATTCACGGTCGCAGACCAGGCGCAGCGCCACCGACTGGACGCGGCCGGCCGAGCGGGCGCCGGGCAGCTTGCGCCACAGCACGGGCGACAGCGTGAAGCCGACGAGATAATCCAGCGCGCGGCGGGCGAGATAGGCGTCGACCAGCGGCGCGTCGATCTGGCGCGGGTTGGCCATCGCCTCCAGCACCGAGGATTTGGTGATGGCGTTGAAGACGACGCGGCTGACCGGCTTGTCCTTCAGCGCGCGCTTCTGCTTCAGCACTTCCAGCACATGCCAGGAGATCGCTTCACCCTCGCGGTCCGGGTCGGTGGCGAGAATCAGGCCGTCGGCATCCTTGACCGCCTTGGCGATGTCGGCCAGGCGCTTGCCGGAGGCTGTATCGACGGCCCAGGACATGGCAAAATCCTCGTCCGGGCGCACCGAGCCATCCTTGGCCGGCAGATCGCGGACATGGCCGAACGAGGCCAGAACCTTATAGTTCTTGCCGAGGTATTTGTTGATTGTCTTTGCCTTGGCCGGCGATTCGACGACGACGACGTCCATGAGGTCTCATATCAGCTGTGGGGCGGCAGAAGAATTCCGCAGCGCGCGACGCGTTCTTTTCGTCGCTCACATGGCCGCGCTTTTTCAATCGGTCAAGGGCAAGCGCCCAAATTGGCGGGACGTCGGCAGCAATACACTCTTAGAGTGTATGGAGAAAATCACAGAATTTCGGGAAAGGCGGTTTGTGCTTCGAGCGACCGGAAACGACTCGGGGATACGTGGCCGGCGCCCGCGCAAATCCGGCTGAGTGGGCACAATTGCCTGCATAGTGAAACCGGCCGCCGGCGCATGGAGGGTGCCCGGCGACCAGTCGACTCGAAGTCCTGCCAGCAGGCAAGACGATGATTGGGAACTCTAGTCAGCCTTGACGACGTGCCAGACTTCGCCGACGCCGTCGCCGGTCATGTCGCCGGCCTTCTTGTCCTTGATGAAGGTGTAGACCGGCTTGCCCTCATAGGCCCACATCTTGGTGCCGTCGGTGCGGTCGACGACTGTCCATTCACCGTCGGCTTTCGCGTCGGCCTCGGCCTTCAGCGGCGGCCAGTTGGTGGCGCATTTGTCGTAGCAGTTGGTCTTACCCTTCTCGTCCTTGTCATAGGTGTAGAGCGTCATGCCGTTGGCATCGGTGTAGATCTTGGTGCCGCCGACATCGGCTTCCTTCCACGCCTCGGCGGCGAAGGATGCGGCGGTGCTGAGCAAAAGCGCAGCGAGCCCGGCTGTGATCGTTTTCATGGAAATCTCCCTGGGTATCCGAAGAAGCGCGCGGGAAATCGCGGCTTCTTTTTGATCAACGCGTCCAGCCGTTCGTTTCTTCCCCGGTCTGTCGCTCCAGGGCCGGCGGCTTGCCACAAAATGGTGATTGGTGGACAAGGCGGTGCGTCGCTATATGCGCGCCAGCATTGTTGGAGCTACGGAATGGCATTGGATATCGGCTATGTCAGCGCGGTTGGGGCGGGGGCGATCTCGTTCCTGTCGCCTTGCGTGCTGCCGCTGGTGCCGCCCTATCTCTGCTACATGGCCGGCGTCTCGGTCGACGACTTTCGCGGCGATGCCGGCGCTACGGCAAGGGCCGGCGCGCGTGGCGCATTGATTGCGTCCTCGATTGCTTTCGTACTCGGCTTCTCCACCGTCTTCGTCGCGCTTGGTGCCGGCGCTTCGACCATCGGTCATTGGCTGCGCGTCTGGCAGGAGCAACTGGCGATGGCCGCCGGCGTGCTGATCATCCTGATGGGACTGAATTTCCTCGGCATATTGCGCATCCCGCTTCTGTCGCGTGAGGCGCGCTTCCAGTCGCAAGGCAAGCCGGCCAGCCTGATCGCCGCCTATGTCATGGGGCTGGCCTTCGCCTTCGGCTGGACGCCCTGCATCGGCCCGGTGCTGGGGCCGATCCTGACGCTGGCCGGCGGCCGCGAGACGGTCGGCGAGGGGGCGCTGCTGCTTGCCGCCTATTCGCTCGGGCTGGGCATCCCGTTCCTGATCGCCGCGCTGTTTTCCGGCGCCTTCATGCGCTTCCTCGGCAAATTCCGCGTCCATCTCGGTCGCGTCGAAAAGGCGATCGGCGCGCTGCTTGTGGTCGCCGGCGTGTTTTTCCTCACCGGCGGGGTGCAGAGCGCGTCGTATTGGCTGCTGGAGAATTTCCCGGCGCTGGGGCAGTTGGGGTAAACCCGATCCACCATCTCACCGGAATTTAACCGCATTGGTGCAGCATGGCGCCAATGCTAGATAGTTTCGATTCCTGATCCCTTTTCATACGGTTGCCCTTTCATGAGCTCGAGATCCTGCCTGTCCGTCATCCTTGCCGCCGGCGAAGGCACGCGCATGAAAAGCGTGCTGCCAAAGGTGCTGCACCAGATCGCCGGCTTGCCGATGGTTGTCCATGTGGTGAAGGCGGCTGAGGCCGCCGGTGCCGGCGACCAGGCGCTGGTGATCGGCCATGGGGCGGAGGAGATGCGCAAGGCGGCACAGAAGTTTGCGCCGAAGGCCGAGACTTTCGTGCAGGAACGGCGGCTCGGCACCGCGCATGCCGTGCTTGCCGCGCGCGATGCGATATCAAGGGGTTACGACGATCTTCTCGTCATGTTCGGTGACACGCCGCTGATCGATCCGGGCGCGCTGACCGCGGCGCGGCTGAAGTTGGCGAAAGGTGCTGGCGTCGTGGTCATCGGTTTTCGCACCCCGAACCCCACCGGCTATGGCCGGCTGATCGAGAAGGGCGGCAAGCTGGTCGCCATTCGCGAGGAGAAGGACTGCACCGACGAGGAGAAAAAGATCACCTTCTGCAATGGCGGGCTGATGGCGGTGGCGGGCAAGCAGGCGCTGAAATTGCTCGACCAGGTCGGCAATAAGAACGCCAAGGGCGAGTATTACCTGACCGATATCGTCGAGATCGCCGGTGGCCAAGGGCTGGATGTCGTTGCCACCGAAGCCAGTTTCGAGAACGCGCTTGGCATCAATAACCGTGCCGAGCTGGCCGAGGCCGAAGGCATCTGGCAGCGGCGCCGGCGGCGCGAGGCCATGCTGTCCGGCGTGACGCTGATCGCGCCCGAAACCGTGTTCTTCTCGCACGACACCGAGATCGGCGCCGACACCATCGTCGAACCCAATGTCTGGTTCGGGCCGGGAGTGAAGATCGCCACGGGCGCCAAGATCCATGCCTTCAGCCATATCGAAGGCGCCACCGTCGCTTCCAACTGCGATGTCGGGCCGTTCGCCCGGCTGCGGCCGGGTGCCGATCTCAAACAGAAGGCCAAGGTCGGCAATTTCTGCGAGGTCAAGCAGGCTGTCATCGAGGAGGGCGCCAAGGTCAATCATTTGACCTATATCGGCGATGCCCGCGTCGGCGCGGGCGCCAATATCGGCGCAGGCACCATCACCTGTAATTATGACGGCTATTCGAAATTCTTCACCGACATCGGCGAAGGCGCCTTCATCGGTTCGAACTCCTCGCTGGTGGCGCCGGTCACGATCGGCAACGGCGGCTACATCGCCTCGGGCAGCGTCATCACCGAAAGCGTGCCCGACGATGCACTGGCCTTCGGCCGCGCCCGCCAGAGGACGCTGCCCGGCAAGGGCAAGGAATTGCGCGAGCGCTTTGCTTCGGCGGCGGCTGCCAAGAAAGCTGCCGCCAAATAAGGCAGGGAGTCAGCCGGCTGCATCCGTGCCAAACGCAGCGGTCACTTCGATCTTGCCGACGATTGACCTGTTGAAGTCAGGCAGGTCTTCGGCAGGGATCCAGTACTCCAGATGCGCCTTGCTGCCGGCATGCTCGACTCGGTAGCGGTCGAGAAGCTCCTTCAAGACGTCAAACCGGGTGACAAAACCCGAGCCGCTGGCGGGTACATTCCAGTCGCGTGCGATCTGCGTCGCATAGGCTTCGGACAGAACCGGATAGAAAATCGGCTGGTCGGGCAGGCGTGGCGGGAACGCCCGCATGCCCGATGCCTCGATCAATTTCAGCTCTTTCGGTCCAACAGGACGCCAGAGTGTCACGGTGGGTTTGGTTTCGCTCATGGCCAGACTTTAGCCAAATATTTCTGAAACGAGAACCAAGTGCCTGAAAAGCCGAACGATTGCAGTAACCGGATTGCAAGAGCGGTCTGTCATGGTGCATTGCGAGCAGGACCGTTCCGCTGACACGGAACGAAACGCAAAGTGACTTTTACGGCAGGCCGGCAATCCCTAGATAGCGCTGGGTTTCTGCAGGGAATCGGGGGCAAGGGCCATGTGCGGTATCGTCGGAATTGTCGGCCAGCAGCAGGTCGCGCCGCTTATCGTCGACGCGCTGAAACGGCTCGAATACCGCGGCTATGACTCGGCGGGCGTCGCCACCATCGAGAACGGCGCGCTCGGCCGCCGGCGCGCCGAAGGCAAGCTGGTCAATCTCGAACGCCTGCTGAAGAACGAGCCGCTGGATGGCACGATCGGCATCGGCCACACGCGTTGGGCGACGCATGGCGTGCCGAACGAAACCAACGCGCATCCGCATTTTTCGGACGGCGTCGCCATCGTCCACAATGGCATCATCGAGAATTTCGCCGAATTGCGCGACGAGCTGATCCGCGACGGCTATGAATTCTCCTCGCAGACCGACACCGAGGTCGT
Organism: Mesorhizobium sp. LjNodule214; assembly: GCF_964252735.1. Classification (NCBI taxonomy): domain Bacteria; kingdom Pseudomonadati; phylum Pseudomonadota; class Alphaproteobacteria; order Hyphomicrobiales; family Phyllobacteriaceae; genus Mesorhizobium; species Mesorhizobium sp. LjNodule214. The sequence continues at coordinate 35,561 of NZ_CAXUPE020000002.1, read as the reverse complement.
TGCGCATCTGGTGGCGCGCGAACTGGCCAAGGGGCTGAAGCCGGTCGAGGCCGCGCACCAGGCGCTGAAGCGGCTGGAAGGCGCCTTTGCGCTGGCCATCATGTTCAAGGGTGACGAGGATCTGATCGTCGGCGCCCGCAACGGCCCGCCTTTAGCCGTCGGCCATGGCGACGGCGAGATGTTTTTGGGGTCCGACGCCATCGCGCTGGCGCCCTTCACCAACTCGATCACCTATCTGGAAGACGGCGACTGGGCGGTGGTGCGCCGCAACGACGTCGCCATCTTCGACATGGACGGCAACAAGGTCGACCGCAAGCGCCAGCAGTCGCTCTCGACCAGCTTCATGGTCGACAAGGGCAACCGGCGGCACTTCATGGAAAAGGAAATCCATGAGCAGCCCGAAGTGATCTCGCACACGCTGGCGCATTATGTGGATTTCGTCTCCGGCGTTTCCAAGCCGCTCGAGCTGCCCTTCGATTTCGCCAAGATCGGACGGCTGGCGATCTCGGCCTGCGGCACCGCCTATCTCGCCGGGCTGATCAGCAAATACTGGTTCGAGCGCTATGCACGGCTGCCGGTCGACATCGATGTCGCTTCGGAATTCCGTTACCGCGAGATGCCGCTGTCGGCGAACGACGCCGCTTTCTTCATCTCGCAGTCGGGCGAGACCGCCGACACGCTGGCCTCGCTGCGCTACTGCCGCAAGGCCGGGATGAAGATCGGCGCGGTCGTCAACGTGCGCGAATCGACCATGGCGCGCGAATCCGATGTGGTGCTGCCGACACTGGCCGGTCCGGAGATCGGCGTTGCCTCCACCAAGGCTTTTACTTGCCAGCTCTCAGTACTGGCTTCGCTTGCGGTGCGGGCCGGCGTGGCGCGCGGAACGATTTCGCGCGAGCAGGAGCGGACACTGGTGCGCGAACTGTCGGAAGCGCCGCGCTTTGCCAACCAGGTGCTGAAGCTCGACGGGCAGATCGAGCGTATCTCGCGCGAACTCTCGCGCTACAAGGACGTGCTTTATCTCGGCCGCGACACCAATTTTCCGCTGGCCATGGAAGGCGCGCTGAAGCTCAAGGAAATCTCCTACATCCACGCCGAAGGCTATGCCGCCGGCGAGCTGAAGCACGGGCCGATCGCGCTGATCGACGAGAACATGCCGGTGATCGTGATCGCGCCGCATGACCGTATCTTCGAAAAGACGGTGTCGAACATGCAGGAAGTGGCGGCGCGCGGCGGCAAGATCATCCTGATCACCGACAGCAAGGGCGCGGCGCAGGCGAGCGTCAAGACGATGGAGACGATCATCCTGCCCGACGTGCCGGAAATCATCTCGCCGATCATCTACGCGCTGCCGATCCAGATGCTCGCGTACTTCACTGCCGTGTTCATGGGCACGGATGTCGACCAGCCGCGCAATCTGGCGAAATCGGTGACGGTGGAATAGGCGCCGTTTAAAAACTTCGCAATTCCAAAGCGCCTTGCGGTTCACTAATGTCGCGTTGCAATCAGCGCGCCGCGGTGAACCCATGTCCGACGCTTCCAAGACCTCAGGCATGACCCGGCTGCGGAATTATTTCCTGACCGGCTTCATCGTCTGCGCACCGTTGGCCATCACCGCCTATATCGCCTGGTCCTTCATCGGCTGGGTCGATTCCTGGGTGAAACCCTATATTCCGGCACGCTACAGCCCCGACACCTATCTGCCGGTCCCGGTTCCGGGCTTTGGCCTGATCGTTGCCTTGATCCTGATCACGCTGATCGGTTTCATGACGGCCAACATCGTCGGCCGCGCCATCGTCAACTTCGGCGAACGCTTGCTCGGTCGCATGCCCTTGGTGCGCGGCATCTACGGTTCGCTGAAGCAGATTTTCCAAACGGTGCTGTCGAACAAGGGCGACATGTTCCACCAGGTCGGGCTGGTCGAATATCCGCGCAAGGGCGTCTGGTCGCTGGTTTTCGTCGCCAGCGAGAAGGAAACCGAGATCAACCAGAAGCTCGACCAGGAAGGCGATCCGCTGATCGCGGTGTTCATGCCGTGCACGCCGAACCCGACCACCGGCTTCCTGATGTATGTGCAGAAGTCCGATATCGTGCTGCTCGACATGACGATCGAGGACGGTGCCAAGCTGATCGTGTCGGCCGGGCTGGTGGCGCCGGAGGTGAAGGCCAAGATCGTGACCGTCAACGGCGAGCGGATCGAAGGTCCGCTTGCCAATCCGCCGCTCGGTGTCGGGCCTCAGCCGGCGCGCAGCAGGCGCACGGCCTCGTCGCGGCCGAACAGATAAAGCAACAGCCGCAGGGCCGAGCCGCGCTCGGACTGCAATTCCGGATCGCGCGACAGGATCAGCCTTGCGTCATCGCGGGCGGCTTCGAGCAGGTCGGCATGCGCCTCGATGCGCGCCACCTGGAAGCCCGGCGTGCCGGACTGGCGCGTGCCGAGCAATTCGCCTTCGCCGCGCAGCTTCAGGTCCTCCTCGGCGATAAGGAAGCCGTCCTCGGTCTCGCGCATCACCGACAGCCGGCGCTTTGCCGTCTCGCCGAGCGGGTCCTTGTAGAGCAGCACGCAGGAGGACGGCTTGTCGCCACGCCCGACCCGCCCGCGCAGCTGGTGCAACTGGGCAAGGCCGAAGCGCTCGGCGTGCTCGATGACCATGATGGTCGCGTCCGGCACGTCGACGCCGACCTCGATGACCGTGGTGGCGATCAGGATGCGCGTCTCGCCCTGTTTGAAGGCGCGCATAGCCTCGTCCTTTTCCGTACCCTTCATGCGACCATGCACCAGCCCGATCCGGTCGCCGAACAAAGGCTTCAGCGAGGCAAAGCGGTCCTCCGCCGACATCAGTTTGATTTCTTCGGATTCCTCGACCAGCGGACAGATCCAGTAGATTTTTTGGCCGCCGGCGACGGCGTCGAGCATGCGGCCGACCAGTTCGTCCAGCCGTTCGAGCGGCAGGGTGACGGTGCGGATCGGCTGGCGGCCGACCGGCTTTTCGGTCAGCTTCGAGACGTCCATGTCGCCAAAGGCGGTCAGTACCAAAGTGCGCGGGATCGGCGTCGCCGTCATCACCAGCATGTCGGGCGCGTCGCCCTTGGCGGTGATGGCGAGCCGCTGGTGGACGCCGAAACGGTGCTGTTCGTCGACGACGGCGAAGGCGAGGTCGTGAAACGTCACCGTTTCCTGGAACAGCGCATGGGTGCCGACGACGATGTCGATCTCGCCGCTCGCCAGACCGGCGAGCGTGTCGGTGCGCTCGCGGCCTTTTTCGCGGCCGGTGAGGATGGCGACGCGCAGCCCGGCCCTTTCCGCCAAAGGTGTGATCGTTGCCAGGTGCTGGCGCGCCAGGATTTCCGTTGGCGCCATCAGCGCCGCCTGGCCTCCGGCCTCGACGGCGCGCGCCATGGCGAGCAGCGCGACCACCGTCTTGCCGGAGCCGACGTCGCCCTGCAGCAGGCGCAGCATGCGCTCGGGATCGGCGAGATCGGCGTTGATTTCGGCCAGCGCGAATTCCTGGCTGGTGGTCAGCGAATAGGGCAGGGCCGCGCACAGTTTTTCGACGATGCGGCCATCGCCGATCAGCGGCCGGCCGGACAGGCGGCGGACCTTCGCCCGCACTAGCGCCAGCGACACCTGGCCGGCCAGCAACTCGTCATAGGCAAGCCGCCGCCATGCCGATCCTTCGATGGCGACATCGATCGGGTCGGCCGGGTTGTGGATGCGGGCAAGCGCCTCGCCAAAGGCGGGAAAGGTCTGGCGGCGCATGAAGGCGTCGTCCTGCCATTCCGGCAGCTCCGGCAGCCGGCCGAGCGCCTGGCCGATCGCCCGGCGCAGCACTTTTCCCGACAGGCCGGCGGTCAGCGGATAGACCGGCTCGACCAGCGGCAGGGCTTCGGCGTCATTGGCGAGTGCGATATGATCGGGATGGACCATGGTCGGGCGGCCGTTGAACCATTCCATGCGGCCGGAGACGACGACATGCTCGCCTACGGGCATGGCCTTTTCGAGATAGGCGGCATGGGCATGGAAGAAGGTCAGCCCGATCTCGCCGGTATCGTCATGGGCATAGACCCGATACGGCACCGACCGGTTGCCGCGCGGCGGCGGCTGGTGGCGGTCGATGCGCACGTCGAGGGTGACGATGGCGCCTGCCGGCGCGAGCGCAATGCCCGGCCGGTTGCGGCGGTCGATCACGGTGTGGGGCAAGACGAACAAGAGGTCGCCGGCGCGCGCGGCGCGGTCGCCGAGATCGGCAGCCACCACCTTCTCGATCAGCAAGCCGACCTTCGGCCCGACGCCGGCAAGCGAGGTGATCGGGACGAACAGCGGATCGAGGAGGGAAGGACGCATGATGTCAGCTTATGTCGCGACGGCCATTGCGCAAGGCTGACACCGCCCTCTATCCACGCTATATGCGCCGCTTCAGACAGGGATGCGGCACGATGACCGGAACGAAACGATCAAGCGAGGGGCTCGATGCCCGCCGCCGCAAGCTTCTGTTCCGTTCCTGGCATCGCGGCATGCGCGAGATGGATCTCATCCTCGGCAGCTTCGCCGATACCGAGATCGGCGCCTTGACCGGCGACGAAATCGACCAATATGAGAGGCTCCTCGACATTCCCGACACCGAATTCCTGCCTCTGATTACCGGCGAACGCGCGGTTCCGCCTGATATCGATTGTGCCGTGCTGCAAAAGATCCTGGCGTCGCGCCGGACCATGACATTCCGAACGACGTGATTTCATGAGCCTCATTCCCACCATCGGCCTGCCGAAAGGCCGCGCCGGCCAGTTCATCGTCGATGGCGTCGCCGACGGCTACGAAGCCTTCGCGCTGGTGCAGGCTGCGCACGAGATTGCTCCCGACAAGCCGGTGCTGTTCGTGGCGCGCGACGGCCAGCGCCTGCCGGCGATCATAGAGGCGCTGGCCTTTGCCGCGCCCGGCCTGCCGGTGCTGGAATTGCCGGCCTGGGATTGCTTGCCTTACGACCGCGTCTCTCCAGGCTCGGACGCCGCCGCCAAGCGGCTCGACGCGCTGACCGCAATGATCGCGCTGGCGAGGAGGCCGCACCGCGCGGTCATCCTCACCACGGCCAATGCGCTGTTGCAGCGTATTCCGCCGGCCGATCTGGTCGAGGCGCAGACCTTCCATGCCAAGCCTGGCAACCAGATCGACATGAACGCGCTGGTGTCGCGGCTGGAGACCTCGGGTTTCGAGCGGGTGCCGACGGTGCGCGGCGTCGGCGAGTTCGCGGTGCGCGGCGGCATTCTGGACCTGTTCGCGCCCGGCTGGACGGAAGCGCTGCGGCTCGATTTCTTCGGCGACACGCTGGAATCGATCCGCGTCTTCGACGCCGCAACGCAGCGCACCACCGGCCAGCGCAAGTCGATGGCGCTGCAGGCGATGAGTGAAGTGGCGCTGACGCCCGAGACCATCAGCCGCTTCCGCCGCGCCTATATCGAGGCCTTTGGCGCGCCGCAGCGCGATGACGGACTCTACGCGGCGGTCAGCGAAGGGCGGCGCTTTGCCGGCATGGAACATTGGCTGCCGTTGTTCTACGAACGGCTGGAGACGGTGTTCGACTATCTGCCGGATACTCCCGTCGTCTTCGACCACCTGGCGCATGAGGCGCTGGCCGAACGGCATACACTGATCCTCGACCACTACGAGGCGCGCCGGAAACAGGCCGACGGCGCGCTGAAGGACGCCGTGCCCTACAAGCCGGTGGCGCCGGACCTGCTTTACCTCTCGCCGGAAAACCTCGTTGCGTCGCTGGGGCCGCGCGAAGCCATCGACTTCACTGCCTTCGACGCGCCGGATGCAGGCGCCAAAAAGGTCTTCCACGCCGGCTCGCGCCACGGCCGCGCCTTCGTCGAGGAACGCGCCGACCCCAACGTCAATGTCTTCGACGTCGTCGTGAAACACATCGCCGCCGAGCGCGCCGCGCGCCGTCGCGTCGTCATTGCCGGCTGGACGGAAGGCTCGCTCGACCGACTAGGCCAGATCCTGGCCGAACATCATCTCGGCAATCTCGTGCCAGTGGCGACGCTTGCCGAAGCGGACAAGCTCGAGCCGGGGCAGGCAGCACTTGCGGTGTTGCCGCTGGAATCCGGCTTCGAGACCGAAAAACTGGTCGTCGTCGCCGAGCAGGACATTCTGGGCGATCGGCTGATCCGGCGTTCGAAGCGCAAGAAGCGTGCTTCCGACTTCATCGCCGAAGCCTCGTCATTGTCGGCCGGCGACATCGTCGTGCATACCGACCACGGCATTGGCCGCTTCATCGGCTTGCGCACCATCGAGGCGGTCGGCGCGCCGCATGACTGCCTCGAAATCCACTATGCCGGCGACGACCGGCTGTTCCTGCCGGTGGAGAATATCGAGCTTCTGTCGCGCTACGGCTCGGATTCGGCCGAAGCAACGCTCGACAAGCTCGGCGGCGGCGCCTGGCAGTCGCGCAAGGCGCGGCTGAAGCGCCGCCTGCTCGACATGGCCGGGCAGTTGATTCGGATTGCCGCCGAGCGGCAGATGCGCTCGGCGCCGTCGCTGGTACCGGCCGATGGCCTCTATGGCGAGTTCGCCGCGCGCTTTCCCTATGAGGAGACCGACGACCAGCAGACGGCGATCGATTCCGTCATGGACGATCTGGGTGCCGGCAAGCCGATGGACCGGCTGATCTGCGGCGATGTCGGCTTCGGCAAGACGGAAGTGGCGCTTCGCGCCGCCTTTATCGCTGCCATGGAAGGTTTCCAGGTTGCAGTTGTCGTGCCGACGACTTTGTTGTCGCGCCAGCATTTCAAGACCTTTTCGCAGCGCTTCTCCGGCCTGCCGATCCGCGTCGCCCAGGCCTCGCGGCTGGTCGGCGCCAAGGAACTTGCCGAGACCAAGAAAGGCATCGCCGAGGGCACGGTCGACATCGTCGTCGGCACGCATGCGCTGCTCGGGTCCGCGATCTCATTCAAGTATCTCGGCCTGTTGATCATCGACGAGGAGCAGCACTTTGGCGTCAAGCACAAGGAACGGCTGAAGGATCTCAAGACCGATGTGCATGTGCTGACGCTGTCGGCGACGCCGATCCCCCGCACCTTGCAGCTTGCCTTGACCGGCGTGCGCGAACTGTCGCTGATCGCGACACCGCCGGTCGACCGCATGGCGGTGCGCACCTTCATCTCGCCCTTCGATCCGCTGGTCATCCGCGAGACGCTGCTGCGCGAGCGCTATCGCGGCGGCCATTCCTTCTATGTCGTGCCGCGCATCAGCGATCTCGCCGAAATCCATGATTTCCTGCGTGAATCCGTGCCCGAGCTGAAAATCGCGGTGGCCCATGGCCAGATGCCGCCCGGCGAGCTCGACGACATCATGAACGCCTTCTACGACGGCCAGTACGACGTGCTGTTATCGACCACCATCGTCGAATCCGGCCTCGACATCCCGACCGCCAACACGCTGATCATCCATCGCGCTGACATGTTCGGCCTGTCACAGCTCTACCAGCTGCGCGGCCGCGTCGGCCGCTCGAAGGTGCGGGCCTATGCGCTGTTCACGCTGCCGGCCAACCGCAAGCTGACCGATACGGCCGAGCGGCGGCTGAAGGTGCTGCAGTCGCTCGACACACTCGGCGCCGGCTTCCAGTTCGCCAGCCACGACCTCGACATCCGAGGCGCCGGCAACCTGCTCGGCGAAGAGCAGTCCGGCCACATCAAGGAGGTCGGCTTCGAGCTCTACCAGCAGATGCTGGAGGAGGCCGTCGCCGAGGTGAAGGATTCTGGCGAGGTGCAGGATGGCGGCTGGTCGCCGCAGATCGCGGTCGGCACGGCGGTGATGATACCGGAGGGCTATGTTCCGGACCTGCAGCTCCGGCTGACGCTCTACCGCCGCCTCGGCGATCTCGAAAACACCGAGGAGATCGATGCCTTCGGCGCTGAATTGATCGACCGCTTCGGGCCGCTGCCGGAGGAGGTGAAGCATCTCTTGAAGATTGTCTTCATCAAGGCGCTCTGCCGCAGCGCCAATGTCGAGAAGCTCGATGCCGGGCCGAAGGGCGTCGTCATTCATTTCCGCAAGCGCGAGTTCCCCAACCCGGTCGGGCTGGTCAAGTTCATCGGCGAGCAGGGCTCGCTGGCCAAGATCCGGCCGGATCACAGCGTCGTCTTCATCCGCGACTGGCCGAACGCAGAAAAGCGGCTGGCCGGCTCGGCGGTGGTGATGACGCAGTTGGCGCGGCTGGTGGCCGCATAGCAAGGCGCCGGGCGCTTCGCTGCGTCGGCCTCCATTCGCCAGCGCTGAAATTCCGGTCTAGAATAGGAAATCGGCTTCGTGTATGGAGCCGCCACCCCATATAGGGGCGGAATGGCGGGCGATGGCGTTCGCTTGTTTGTTTGACGCAATTCGGGACGGAAAACCGTTTCACACTTTTCCTGGAATTGCTCTGAAAGGGCGTTTGGGTGCAACGATGACGAAATGGTCGCCGAATTCCTGGAGGGCAAAGCCGATCAAGCAGGTTCCTGCTTATCCGGACCTTGCCACGCTGAAGAACACGGAAGCCCAGATCGCCACCTTTCCGCCGCTGGTTTTTGCAGGTGAGGCGCGCAAGCTGAAGAAGCAGCTTGCGGCTGTCGCAGCCGGTGACGCATTCCTCCTCCAGGGCGGCGATTGCGCCGAGAGTTTTGCCGAGCACGGCGCGGACAATATCCGCGACTTCTTCCGTGTCTTCCTGCAGATGTCGGTGGTGCTGACCTTCGCCGGCGCACAGCCGGTGGTGAAGGTTGGCCGTGTCGCCGGCCAGTTCGCAAAGCCGCGCTCGTCCGACAACGAGACCAAGGGCGAGGTGACGCTGCCGAGCTACCGCGGCGACATCATCAACGGTATCGAGTTCGACGCCAAGTCGCGCATTCCCGATCCGGCCCGGCAGGAGATGGCGTACCGCCAGTCGGCGGCGACGCTCAACCTTTTGCGCGCCTTCGCGCAGGGCGGCTATGCCAGCCTGGAGAACGTACATAGCTGGATGCTGGGCTTCGTCTCCGACAGCCCGCAAGGCGAGAAATACGAATCGCTGGCGAACCGCATCACTGAGACGATGGATTTCATGCGCGCGGTCGGCATCACGTCCGAAACCAATTTCGCGCTGCGCGAGACGGATTTCTACACCAGCCACGAGGCGCTGCTGCTCGGCTACGAGGAGGCGCTGACCCGCGTCGATTCGACCTCGGGCGATTGGTACGCCACGTCGGGCCACATGATCTGGATCGGCGACCGCACGCGCCAGCCCGACCATGCGCATGTCGAATATTGCCGCGGCATCAAGAACCCGCTCGGCCTGAAATGCGGTCCGTCACTGACGCCGGACGGTCTGCTGGAGCTGATCGACCTGCTCAATCCGGAAAACGAACCGGGGCGGCTGACGCTGATCGCGCGCTTTGGTTCCGACAAGGTCGCCGACCATCTGCCGAAGCTGGTGCGGGCGGTGCAGAAGGAAGGCCGCAGCGTGGTGTGGTCATCCGACCCGATGCACGGCAACACGATCGAGGCTGCCGGCTACAAGACGCGGCCGTTCGACCGCATCCTGAAGGAGGTGCAGACCTTCTTCGAGGTGCACCGCGCCGAAGGCACGCATCCGGGCGGCATCCATGTCGAGATGACCGGCAAGAACGTCACCGAATGCACCGGTGGCGCCCGTGCCATCACCGCCGAGGAATTGCAGGATCGCTACCACACGCATTGCGATCCGCGCCTCAATGCCGACCAGGCGATCGAGCTGGCCTTCCTGGTCTCGGACCTGCTCAAGAAGAGCCATCCGGTCCAGCAGAAGCAGGCCGCCAACGGCTGAGTTTGCCTGCAAGCAGAATGGATTGAAGAAGAAGCGCTGGAGAAATCCGGCGCTTTTTTCGTTTGCGCGGCGATGCATGACGGGCCGTGATCACATCAGTGCTTACGAAAATGTGTTCTCACACGACCATCGCAAAGCCAGGATTGAGGCAGAACGCACGGCGAACTCCGAGCCCTCTCGATGCGATCGCCAGCACCATGCGCCACGAGCATGCCATCATTCACCACCGCGCGCTTGATTTCTGGTCGGCGCGCGCCGCGATCCTCGTCATCATCTGTCTGCAGCTTCTCGTCATCAACGATCTTTCGTTCGGCCCACGCTGGCTGGCTCCCTCGATCGAAGCGACGCTCCTCATCCCTCTCTCGATCGCAACGGCCTGGACGCAAATGGCAACCCAGAGGGCCGTCGAGCACGATCACTGGTACACGATCGGCCGGTTTCGCGTGTTCATCCGTCGGATGGCGCTGGTGATGACCGGCGTCATCAGCATAATGAATTGCGGCGCGCTGGCCTTCCTGGTGCGTGCGCTGCTGGAGGGCCACGCCGGCGCCGGAACGACGCTTCTCGTCGACGCGCTGAATATCTGGGTCACCAATGTCATCGTCTTTGCGCTCTGGTTCTGGAGCACCGACCGGGGCGGACCGCCGACCTGCGGCCTCGTCAAGCGTGCGCAGGCCGACTTCCTGTTCCCGCAAATGACGCTGCCAGATCGCGAAATCCGCGACTGGCTGCCCGGCTTCGTCGACTATGTGTTCCTGGCGTTCACCAATTCGACGGCATTCTCGCCGACAGACACCTTGCCGCTGTCCAAGCGCGCCAAGTTGTTGATGATGGCGGAGGCGATGATCTCGCTGCTGACGATTGCGCTGGTGGCCGCGCGAGCCGTCAACATACTAGCTTAAAGCCGCCCGCGGTCCCAGCGTAGGCCGGCGAGCCTCGGGTCGGAAAAAGCCGTCCTGGAGAACTCGATGCGCTTTTCGGGGAATTCGCAGATCGCCTGCACGCCGAAGGCGCCGAGGCGGATGCGCCAGGTTTGCGGCTCCAGCGGCTTTGCCTTGGCAAAACCCTTGCAGGTCAGCAGCGCGATGTTGGCGCCTTTCGGGTCGCGCGCCGAGCGGTAGCGGATCGCCTGCAGCCCGGCCTCGCGCGCGACGTCGGCAATGGACTGGCAAGCGCTGTAGTCGGTCGGATGCGTCCATGCGGCCTGGTCGCGATCGAGCGGCGGTCGTGCCAGGTCGATGGCGTTGGCACATTTGATGGCGGAGGCGAAGGCGGTGTAGTCGGCGGCGTCGCGCGGCCAGGGTGTATCAGGGGATTCCGCGAAGAACAGAAGACGGTAGAAGGCCATCTCGGCCACCGCCGTCAGCATCGTCTCGGCGGCATAATAGACGCCCAAGGTCCTGCCGGCGCGGCGGAAGCGCGATCCGTGCGGGTAGACCGAACCGTAGCGGAAAGGCGTCGCCAGCAGATAATGGAGATGCCGGCATTCGAGCGGGATTTGCGGCTTGGTCTCCTCGATCAGATCCTCGAGCAGCGCCTGTTCGTCGAGCGTATCGACGACCTTCAATGTCGAGACGCGGTGCTGCGCCTCGACCATGCGCCAGTACTTGCCGTCGAGTGGAACGGCCTCAGACGAGAGCGCGGCGGGAGTCCAGATAGGCGATGACATCGACAAGCCCTGAAATGGTCTGGATTTTCTCGACGGGCGCGCCATCGAAGGCCGTGTTGGCATTCTTCAGCCATGCCCGGGCGATGGTCTCGTCGCCGCCGACAATGGCGTCGAGCGAACGGAACAGGCGGACGAACAACACCGCAAGCTCGAATGGCTTGGTGCCGCGCTCCAGCAGGAATTCCTGCCTGCGCATGCGCGAAACCGTGGCTTCCGAAACCCCGATGATCGAAGCCAGTACCCTGGCGGTGACGTCGAGCAGTTCAGCGGCGCGCAGCGTGGCCTTGGTGAGAACCGCGTTCTCGGCTGCGCCGGCGGCGATTTGAGGCTGTATCATGGGTGCGAACTTTCCATTTCCATGGAAAATATAGGACACAAAAATTTACATGGAAAGGTGGCGGCAACAATTTTTCTGAATTCTGGCGGGCAATCCCCGTCGCAGAAGGGGCCGCGCGATGCCTCAGTCCTTCTTGTAGAGCAGCCAGCTCTTGCCGGCGCGGCTGGCCATCGCCGAATGCCGGGTGACGCGGTTGCGCCCGCTGACCTTCGAACGATAGAGCGCCCGGTCGGCCTTGGTGTAGAGATCCTCGGGGCTTTCGGCCTCCGATGCCATGCAGATGCCCATCGACACAGTCACCGTGCCGTAATTGGTGCCGGTCTGGCTGCTGGTGAACGGCGTCTGCTCGATCAGCATGCGGATGCGCTCGGCGATCTCGTAGGTGGTGTCCTCACTGGCGCCTTCGACGATCAGCGCGAACTCCTCGCCGCCGGTGCGGGCGACGAACATGTCGCCGCGGATGCTGGTCTGGAGGATCTCGGCGATGATCTGGATGATCCTGTCGCCGACCGGGTGGCCGTAGCGGTCGTTGATGTCCTTGAAGCGGTCGATATCGGCAAGGATCAGGGCGTTGAACAGGATGCCCTTGTTGCTGTTGTAGATCTTGGTGATTTCCTTGTCGAAGGCGCGCCGGTTCCAGATATGAGTCAGGGGATCGGTGTCGGCGAGGCGCTTGTATTCCTCGAGCTTCGACTTGACGCTCTCGAGTTCGGCCGTCTTGTCGCTGAGCGTGCTCGCCACCTGCTTGCCGTGGTCGATCGTCGAATTGGTGGCGGCCGACATGGCGCCGACGATCTTCTGCAGCAGGTCCTGCGACAGCAGGCTGCGGTTGCTCAACCCGCTCGATGTCTCGTCGAGGATCCTGCCGTATTTCTCGATATGGGTGCGTTCGCTTCGCAGCAGCGAGGCGATGTCCTCGAGTTCCTTGGCGATGACGTCCCGGGCGTGCTCGACGATGCCCGGACCGTGATGCTGGGCAAAGAAGGTACGCCCGATGCGGTCAAGGTCTTCCTGAGTCGGCCGGTTGCTCAACGAGACGACGGCGAGGCTGAGCTCATGGTTGCTGCCGCTCAGCGCCTCGTAGAAGATCTCGTAGTTGCGCGGCAGGCCCAGCACGCCGAGCTGGCGCATGGTTGCCACGACAGTGCTTGCAATGTCCGTGTTCCTGTCGGTCGGGGCGGCTGCCGGCTGCATGTTCTGTTCACTCTACCCCTAAGAGCCACCGCGGACCTGCGAGTGCCGGACGTCGACGATGCGGGGAGTGCGACCGAAATTCCAGACGTGCGAAGAGATGCGTCCCCAAATCACGACCTCCGCTTGCAGGGACAATAGATGCGAGCGCGCTAAAGTTTCCTTAATGCGCTGCATTGCAACGCATTTTCCTCTACCTCAGGATGCAAGAGGTTTTTTTGGTGAGCAGGCGGCCAGGATTTCGGAACGCGTCCTTGCGGTGTCGCTTTTGTCTGTGCCTGGCCGGTGCAAAACTGGAATCCTGCGGGCGAAACTGACTCCTGGCAGCGAAATCAAACGGAGGCCGAGATGAGCGACGATCACAGCGGATCATGCCTGTGCGGGGCGGTGCGCTTCAGGACGCGGGGGGCCTTGCGCGGCGTGATCTACTGCCACTGTTCTCAGTGCCGCAAGCAGAGTGGGCACTACTATGCCGCAACCAACGTCCCCGATGAAAACATCACGATAGCGGGCGCCGAGAACATCAGCTGGTACGAAGCGTCGTCGTTCGCCAAACGAGGCTTCTGCAAGACATGCGGCTCGGTGTTGTTCTGGAAGCCTCACCAGGATGCCTATGTTTCGGTCATGGCCGGATTGTTCGATGCGCCGACCGGGCTTCAAGGTGAGAGTCACATCTTCGTTGGCGACAAGGGCGACTACTACACGATCGACGACGGACTGCCGCAATTCGAGAAATCGACGCCGACGCTCAGGGTAGCGGACGAATGATTTTTGCGGGGTCTCCCTTATTCCCTTGATCCAGCGGTTGCGATATCCCCTGCCGGTGACTCGGAAAGGGACGTTGGGCATGCAGCGGCTTATCGATGCTTACTTCAACTCGGTGCGGGCGTTTCGCAAGCTGGCCGCCAGCGAGAAGGCTTTCCAGCAGGAGCTGATGCTGCTGGTGCTGGCCTTGCCGCTCGGCTGGCTCGTGTCGGTGTCGTGGCGCGGCTATGCGCTGCTGATCGGCGCGGTGCTGCTCCTGATCATGGTTGAAGTGCTCAACACCGGCATCGAGGCGGCGTGCGATGCCTTCAGCCGCGAATTCAACGTCGACATCCAGCTGGCGAAGGATTGCGGCTCCTTGGCGGTGCTGATTTCGGTGGTGATCGTCGCCGGCGTCTGGGGCATCGCCATCATCGAGCGCATCACTGGACTACCGATCTAGTCTTTCGGTCCCTACATGTCGGTTACCAAAGGAGACCGACATGGCTGAAGCCGCCAATTTTCTCTTGCTCGAACGAGCCAGCCTGCCAGACGATTTGCGCTGGCTGGTCGAACAATATCCGCGCGAGATGTGGCAGGGCCACGCCAACATCCACGGCATGGCCACTATGTGGCTGCAACGGCACGATATGTTCCGCGAACTCGGCGGCATGCTCACCAAGGGCATCGGCGACTATCGCGAGGGCAGGCTGACGGCGCCGGATTTCGCGCGCTGGTTCGCGCCGCGCCTCAACCATTTCCTCGGCAATCTCGACGGCCACCACAATGTCGAGGACCACCACTATTTCCCGGTCTTTGCCAAGGCCGAGACGCGGCTGAAACGCGGCTTCGAGATCCTCGACGCCGACCATCACACGATCCATGAAGGGCTGGAGCGCAATGCCGAGACGGCGGACGCCTTCATCCGGACACTGCAGGAGAGCGAGGACAGGCAGCGCTTTGCCGCCGATGCCTATGCCGACGAGAACAGCCGGCTGATCGCCATGCTGACAAGGTATCTGGCCGATGAGGAAGACCTGATCATCCCGTTGATCCTCGACCGGGGCGACCGCGCGCTGGACCCCGACTGACGGTCACGTTTCCCCGGCATCCTTGGCGCGTTCCTTGCCTGCAACATGGTGGGCGAGGATCCAGGCAAGACCGGCCACGGCAAGACCGATAGCCAGGGCGATGAGCAACCGCTCGTGGCGATGCAGCGCCTGGCCGACGATGCGCTCGGCACCTAGCCCGAAGACGTAGCCGACAGTGCCGAACAGCGCGGCCCAGACCAGCGACGAGATGGCATTGAGGATGACGAAGCGCGTTGCTGTGATGCTGGCGAAGCCGGCGGCGATGCCGCCGACCAGGCGCATGCCGTATATGTAGCGGTTCGACAGCACGAAGATGTTGGGGTGCGAGGAGACGAGACGAAAGGCATGGCTGAATCCCGGCCTTGCCTTCAGCTTGAGGACATAGGGATGATCGGCAAAGCTGCGGCCGAGGATGAAGAAGAAAGTGTCGCCGACGAAGGCGCCGAAGGCGGCCACCAGGAAGGCTTGCCACAAGATGAAAACGTGCTGATGGGCGAAGAAGCCGCCGAGGATGGCGGCACTTTCGCCTTCGGCCACGCAGCCGAGGAAAACCACGATCAGCCCATATTGCTCGATGAGATGATGGATCGCCTCGGTCATCAGGAGGCTTGCCGTGCCGACAGCTTCTCGTCGATCCGTTTGACCTGTTCGGCCAGACGCAAGATCTCGTCGCGCAAGCCGATGATCTCGCTGTGGCGCAGCTCGTCCAGCTTCTCGTGCAGCGCCATGATCTCGATCTCGGCCTTGAGATTGACCTCGTAGTCGTGGGCGGCGTCGATGCGGTCGCGCTCGGTCTGGCGGTTTTGCGACATCATGATGACCGGCGCCTGAAGCGCCGCGACCATGGAGAGGATCAGGTTGAGGAAGATGAAGGGGTAGGGGTCGAAGGCATTACGCGTCAGCAGCCAGACATTGCCTGCGGTCCACAGGATCAGAAAGGCGATGAAGCCCAGGATGAAGGACCACGAGCCGCCGGTCCGGGCGATGGTGTCGGCCACGCGGTCGCCGAATGTCTGGTGGAAGGCGATGGCCTTGTTGGTGTCCTTCGATATGGTGGTGCGTTCGAGCGTTGACTGCAGCACCCGGCTTTCGAGCTTGCTCAAGGCATCCGGCCTTCGCTTCAGCCAGCGGTTTGCCAGATCTTCGACGGTCTTGTTCATGTCTCGCCTCCGTCAGCGTCTGCGATAGACGTAGAGGCTGCCGGTTCGAACGGGAAGTGGTAGATTGACGCGACCTGCGAGGACCAAATGGCCAATTTTCAGAAAATCCGCGCCCGTGCGGCAAAACGCAAAGGCGGGGAGGCGGCGTTGGCGTCTCTGCTCGGGCCCATGCCTGACAACGCTGCCGTGGCGAAGGTGACGGACGATCGCATCCTGTCGACCATGGCCGAGCGTGTCTTTGCGGCCGGCTTCGTCTGGCGCGTCATCGAGCAGAAATGGCCTGGTTTCGAGGAAGCTTTCCTCGGCTTCGAGCCGAAGCGGCTGTTGTTCCAGCCCGAAGATTTCTGGCACGAGCTGGCATCCGACAAGCGCATCGTGCGCAATCCGCAGAAGATCAAATCCGTCCGCGACAATGCCGTCTTCGTCGAGCGCGTGTCGAAAGAGCATGGCGGCTTCGGCAAGTTCCTCGCCCAATGGCCGGCCGACGACCAGGTCGGGCTGATGGCCTATCTCGGCAAGCATGGCAGCCGGCTCGGCGGCAACACCGGTCAGTATTTCCTGCGCTGGCTGGAATGGGACGCCTTCATCGTCTCGGCCGACATGGCGGCCGCGCTGCGCGATGCCGGTCTCGACATCGCCGAAAGCCCGACCTCGAAGAAGGACATCGACAAGATCCAGGCTCAGCTCAACACATGGGCCGCGCAAACCGGCCTGCCGCGCCGGCACATCTCGCGCATGCTGGCGATGTCGATCGGCGAGAACCATTCGCCCGAAGCGTTGCGCGAGTATATGGGCGAGTAGGACACGATCGGCGATCGGTCCAACACGATCGACATCCTTTCGATCAGTCCGGTTTGGTCCAAACGAACGCCATTGCCCGGCGAATTCTGCCACGCTAAACCCGTAGGCATGACCAAGAAGCCCGACATACTGCGCATCGCCGTTGCCCAGCTCAACCCCACTGTCGGCGATGTCGCCGGCAATCTCGCCAAGGCGCGCGAGGCGAGGGCGGATGCCGCCCGCCAGGGCGCCGATCTCGTGCTCTACACCGAGCTGTTCCTCGCCGGTTATCCGCCGGAAGATCTGGTGCTGAAGCCGGCGTTCCTGAAGTCATGCGAACGGGCAGCGGAAGAGTTTGCCAAGGATACGGCCGATGGCGGGCCGGGGGTCGTCATCGGCACGCCGCTGAAGCGCAAGAGCGGCACGCACAATTCGATCATCGTCGCCGATGGCGGCAAGATCCTGGCTGAGCGCTACAAGCTCGACCTGCCCAATTACGGCGAGTTCGACGAGAAGCGCGTCTTCCAGGCCGGACCGGAACTGCAGGGGCCGGTCAATTTCCGCGGCGTGCGCATCGGCATCCCGATCTGCGAGGACATCTGGGGCGATGTCGCCGTCTGCGAGACTCTGGCCGAGAGCGGGGCGGAGATCCTTCTGGTGCCGAACGGCTCGCCGTACTACCGCGCCAAGATGGACGTCCGCCACCAGGTCGTCATCCGCCAGGTCATCGAATGCGGCCTGCCGATGATCTATGCCAACCAGCTTGGCGGCCAGGACGAGTTGATCTTCGACGGTGCATCCTTCGCCATCGGTGCCGACAAGACGCTCGCCTTCCAGATGAGCCAATTCGAGGAGGCGATCGACGTCACCATCTGGAAGAGGACGTCCGACGGCTGGATCTGCGCCGAAGGGCCGATGTCGAAAATCCCCGAAAGGGAGGAGGCGGATTACCGCGCCTGCATGCTCGGCCTGCGCGACTACGTCAACAAGAACGGCTTCAAGAATGTCGTGCTCGGCCTTTCCGGCGGCATCGATTCGGCGATCTGTGCCGCCCTTGCCGTCGATGCGCTTGGCGAGGAACGGCTGCGCGCCGTGATGATGCCTTACCGCTATACGTCGAAGGATTCGCTGAAGGACGCCGAGGATTGCGCGCGCGCGCTCGGCTGCCGCTACGACATCGTGCCGATCTTCGAGCCGGTCGAAGGCTTTCTGCACGCGCTGACGCAGATGTTCGAAGGCACCAATGAAGGCATCACCGAGGAAAACCTGCAGAGTCGCGCGCGCGGCACCATTCTGATGGCGATCTCCAACAAATTCGGCTCGATGGTGGTCACCACGGGCAACAAGAGCGAGATGTCGGTCGGCTACGCCACGCTCTATGGCGATATGAATGGCGGCTTCAATCCGATCAAGGACCTCTACAAGATGCAGGTCTATGCACTGTCGCGCTGGCGCAACGGCCATGTGCCGCCGGGCGCGCTCGGCCCTTCCGGCGAGGTGATCCCGAAGAACATCATCGACAAGGCGCCGTCGGCGGAATTGCGCGAGAACCAGACCGACCAGGATTCGCTGCCGCCCTATCCGGTGCTGGACGACATTCTGGAATGCCTGGTCGAGCACGAGATGGGCGTCGACGAGATCGTCGCGCGCGGCCATGACCGGGCGACGGTGACGCGGATCGAGCACCTGCTTTACATCGCCGAATACAAGCGCCGCCAGGCGGCGCCCGGCGTCAAGATCACCCGGAAGAACTTTGGCCGCGACCGCCGCTATCCGATCACCAACCGGTTCAGGGATCGCGGCTAAGGCATGTTGATATTCAGGTGATGCCGGCCTGCAATCGCCGGTTTCCTGCGCTTCCGGTGCTCACGTACCTCAAGTACGCTCCGCTTCGGTATGCGGTTTGACCGCACCGCGGCAGCCTGAGCAATAACGGCGCGCAACCAGCCGTTGTTGCAAATTCGTCTCACTGCCTGGACCAGTTGCGCTTTTGGCCACGGCCTCACTTGGCGATGCGCCGGGGCGTCTCTATAAGAACTCCTCCGCGCTTCCCCTTCAGGAGGAACCGAATGCCACGATTTGACATCGCTATGCGAGGCCGCGAAGCCTAGGTCCTGGTCAGCTGCCGCGAGGGTTCGCCTTCGCGACAAGAGCTGAACTGAGGACAGGCATTTGCCGCTGCCGGTCGCCGCCCCCCTGCGGGCGTGCCGCCAATATGCCGAACCTCCGCATCTTCGGGCGCCAATGGCGCCAGCGCGGTTTTTTCAATTTCTACCTTACCGGGACCGGGCATTTTTGCGCCCGGATGACATCATGGCTCGTTTTCGAATAGACCTGCGCGCCGACGCCTTCCGCAGCGTTCTCGGCTTTACGCTCACCCACTGGCGGCGCCAGCCGTGGCGGCTTTCGCTGATCATGGGCGCCTTCCTTTTGTCGACGCTGGCCGACGTGCTGACGCCGCTCTATTCGGGGCGGCTGGTCGACGCGGTTGCCAGCAGCGCCGCGGCGGACGACGTCGCCTGGAATGCGGCGATCGCTGCCTTTTCGATGCTGGTGGCCCTGGCGCTGGCCGGGGTCGTGCTGCGCAACGCCGCTTTCATGGCCATCGTCGAACTGACGCTGAAGATGATGGCCGATATCGCCGCCGATGCCTTCCACCGCGTCCAGCGCTTTTCGACCGACTGGCACGCCAACAGCTTTGCCGGATCGACCGTGCGCAAGGTCACGCGCGGCATGTGGGCGCTTGACCTGCTCAACGACACGATCCTGATCGCATTGTTGCCATCCGTGGTCATGCTCGTCGGCTCGACGCTGCTGCTCGGCTGGTTCTGGCCGCTTATGGGCGCGGTGGTCGCCGCCGGATCTGTGCTGTTCATCGCCGTCACGGCGATGCTGTCGCTCGGCTATGTCGCGCCGGCGGCGAGGCTTGCCAACACATGGGACACGCGCCTCGGCGGCTCGCTGGCCGACGCGGTGAGCTGCAACGCCGTGGTCAAGGGTTTTGGCGCCGAGGCGCGCGAGGAAACGCGGCTGGCGAGGGTCGTCGCCAAGTGGCGGGCGCGTACGCGCCGCACCTGGGTGCGCGGCACCGTTAACGGCACGACGCAAGGCACGATGCTCTTGCTGCTCAGGACGGCGGTGATCGGCCTGGCGCTGATGCTGTGGGCATGGGGCGAGGCGAGCGCCGGCGACGTCGCCTTCGTGCTGACCTCGTTCTTCGTGCTGCAGGCTATCTGCGCGACATCGGCACGCATATCCGCAATTTGCAGCGCTCGATCAACGACATGGAGGAACTGGTCGACTTCCAGTCCGAGCCGCTCGGCATCGAAGATCGGCCCGGCGCCGGACCGATCCCCATCGGTGACGGACGCATCACCTTCGACAAGGTCACCTTCCACTATGGCAACCACCGGCTGCCGCTTTATCGCGACTTCTCGGTAGAGATCGCGTCCGGCGAACGTGTCGGCCTGGTCGGCCATTCCGGTTCGGGCAAGACGACCTTCGTCAAGCTGATCCAGCGTCTCTATGACGTTAGCGCCGGGAGGATCCTGATCGACGGACAGGATATTTCCGAGGTTGCGCAGGCATCGCTGCGCGGGCAGATCGCCATTGTCCAGCAGGAGCCGATCCTGTTCCATCGGTCGCTGGCGGAAAACATCGCCTATGCCAAGCCGAACGCCAGCCAGGCCGAGATCGAGCATGCCGCGAAGCTGGCCAGCGCGCACGACTTCATCGCCAACCTGCCGAAGGGCTACGGCACGCTGGTCGGCGAGCGCGGCGTCAAGCTGTCCGGCGGCGAGCGCCAGCGGGTGGCGATCGCGCGTGCCTTCCTTGCCGATGCGCGCATCCTGATCCTGGACGAGGCAACGTCGAGCCTCGATTCGGAATCGGAAGTGCTGATCCAGCAGGCGATGGAGCGGCTGATGGTCGGCCGCACGACGCTGGTTATCGCGCACCGTCTGTCGACGGTGCGGGCGCTCGACAGGCTGCTGGTGTTCGATCGCGGCCGCATCGTCGAAGAGGGCTCGCATGGCGAGCTGATCCGGCTGAATGGCGGCATCTACCGCCGGCTGTTCGAGCGTCAGGCGCTCGAATTGACCAAGGGTCTGGTGGTCTGATTCGCCCGACGCCGGATAAACGGTACCCGGATCGGAATGGTCCGGGTGCCTACGACGCCAATGGCGTCAGCCGTAATGCAGCTTCGGCTTCGGCGCGGTGCCGGTGAAGCGGACGCCGACGCGGTCAGTGCGGCGCCAGCGGACTTCCGCGCGATAGGCAATTCCATCGACCGGCACATAGAGCAGGAAATTATCGGGAACCCGCGAGTCGGGAGCAACCTTCAACTCGGCGCCGCCAGCATGCTGATTGCGCAAGGTGCAGCTGACTTCGGAATTCTGGATGCCGGTGATGATCGTGCCGCCCTTGAGCACACGCTGGCGATGCTCGCGCTTGTGTTCGCCGGAATTCGCTTCGAGTGGTCGTGCGGTGTTCGTCATCGGTAAAACGCCAGAGCAGTCGAACCGACTCTAGACGCAATAGCCGCAATAGCAAAGCATTCGTCCCCGGCGCCCGGCGACGTCTGGCCGGGCTGGCGCCCCTCGGCCGGTCAGCTCCAGATCAGGCGTATCCGTGCGGATCGGCGCAGAAATGGGCGATGATCTGGCAGAGGTCCGGCTCGTTGATCATGCGCACGGCCTCTGCCGAGCTTACCCATTTGCGGGTGCGCGCGCGCTTTTCCTTCCAACGCTCGGCGACGCGGTCGACCTGCAACGGAAAGACCAGCACCTCGCAAGGCACTTCCTCGCCGGAAGCCAGCGCCTTGGCGTAGAAATAGCGACCGGCCTCGAAATGCGAGACTGTGCCGCGCAATCCGGCTTCCTCGCCGGCTTCACGCGCCGCCGCTTCGCAAAGCGGCTCCCTGGCCTCTGGCCAGCCCTTCGGCAGCACCCAGCGGCCGGTGTCGCGGCTGGTGATGAGCATGATCTCAACGCCACTCCCGGCCTCTCGCCAGGGCAGGGCGGCAACCTGCAGGCGGCACGGCGCGCTGCCGAAGAGTCGTCGGACTCTTTCGACCAGGTGGTTGTGCGTCGTTGGCCTCGTCAACATCGGAGAAGCTGCCCCAGCCTCCAGAATCATTTGCCGCCTGACAAATCTTACGACGTATCTTGGGCATTGAAAGTAAAAAACTTCACTCGGATTGGTTAAATTCCACCAAGACGGACTGGTTCCACAGAATATCGTGCCCTGCGATCCTCCTCGAGGAGCAAAGGGTGCTCGCCGAAGCGGGCTGGGTGGAAAAAATGGCTTCCGACGAATCAGCCGGCGTGGTCGTCGGCAATCGGCTTCTGGTAAGTAAAACCCATGTCCCACGGAAAGTAGATCCAGGTGTCCTGGCTGACCTCGGTGACGAAGGTGTCGACCATCGGTCGGCCTTTCGGCTTGGCGTAGACCGTCGCGAAATGCGCCTTCGGCATCATCGCGCGCACGATGCCCGCCGTCTTGCCGGTGTCGGTGAGGTCATCGATGATCAGCACGCCGGCGCCGTCGTCGACGAGCAGCGCCGGCGTGATCTCCTTCAGCACCTGCAACTGCCCTTGCGAGGTGTAGTCGTGATAGGAGGCGACGCAGACCGTCTCGATGACCCGGATGCCGAGTTCACGCGAGATGATGGCGGCCGGCACGAGACCGCCGCGGGTGATGCAGACGATCGCCCTCCACTGACCCTTGCTGGCGCCTGCAAGCCGCCAGGCAAGCGCGCGGGCGTCGCGGTGAAACTGGTCCCAGGAGACCGGGAAGGCTTTTTCGGGAAGAGACATGGTCGCGCACTCCGCAGGCGCGCTGGCCGCGCGCAGTCACGATTGAATGCGCGCGGCATTAGCCGGAAAGCGCTGGCATTGGCAAGGGCGTCCCAGCTATTGGCTGTGGACGTGAAGCGCGTCGCATTCAAACGGCCATATGCGACGCGCTTCAAGTCTTTGCGTGTGCATGTCGTTATCCCAAAACCGCTACGCACTTTTGGGCGACAGGCATTACCGCGACAGGAAGGCCGCAACCTGCACTGTACGCAGCACTGTGCGCGTCACGCCGCCGAACAGAAGCTGGCGCAGCCAGGAGTGGCTGTAGGCGCCGAGCACCAGAAGGTCGGCGCCGGTTTCGGCGATCCTGGTCTGGATGATGTCATCGACCGAAATGCCGCCCGACTTCTGAACCGAGACGCTGACGTTTGCGCCGTGCCTGGAAAGTGCTGCGGCGATTTCGGCGCCGGCGGCGTCTGGGCTCTCGTCCAGCGTCTCCGGCGGGTCGATGACCAGTATGTCCGTCTTTTCCGCCTCGATGATGAAGGGCAGGGCGTCGAAGGCCGCGCGTGCCGCTTCTTTGCTGCCGTTCCAGGCGAGCAGCACATGCTTGAAGGTGGTGACAAGAGGGCCGCCATGCGGCACGACGAGCACGGGCCGGCCGGCATCGTAGACCAGCGTGTCGACATCGGCGCTCGGATCACCGCCGGTGTCGCGCTGGGCGGCGATGACCAGATCGGCGGCGCGGACATTGGAGATGCCGGTCAGCGCGCTGTCGCCGGAAAAACTCTCGAGGCTGCGCCATTCGAAGGACAGGCCGGACTCCTCGATGCGCTTGAGGAAGAGAGCCTGCAATTTCTCGGCCCGCTCCTTGTTCATTTCG
Organism: Mesorhizobium sp. LjNodule214; assembly: GCF_964252735.1. Classification (NCBI taxonomy): domain Bacteria; kingdom Pseudomonadati; phylum Pseudomonadota; class Alphaproteobacteria; order Hyphomicrobiales; family Phyllobacteriaceae; genus Mesorhizobium; species Mesorhizobium sp. LjNodule214. The sequence goes on along the minus strand of NZ_CAXUPE020000002.1, from coordinate 12,093 downwards.
GCGGAGACCTGCAGGAACTCAGTGTCGGGAAAACCCGTCGCGGACGTGTAGGGGACGGGAAGCGCCTCGGCATGGATGCCGACGAGATGGCTCTGGAAGCGGTCGGCGAGCGGGATGGCGCAGTCGAGCACGCGCTCTGCATCCTGTTCGTTCTGCAATATCGCGACAATGGTCTTGAAGCGCATGGGAATCCCTCAAATCTGCTGGCGCTGGGTGCGCCCGGGGGAAACGTCAGAATGCCGCGCTTGGTTCCGGGCCGATCACGGCCCCGGGGATCACGGATCAGTTGCGCCGCCGGCGATGCCGGCCACCATGGCTTCGACATCCTTGCGCGCCGCCTCCAGCGCCTCTTCGCTGCGGGCGCGGACGACGAGTTCGGTCCAGAACTTGCCGTCGCCATATTTTGGATAGGAGCCGATGATCGTGTCCGGATGGGCTTTCTGGATGTCGCCCAGCGGTCCGCCGACCAGGCCTTCGCCGAACGGGCAATGCACGGTGGCCGAGAGCATTTTGGTGCCCGCCTTCAGTGTCGGCACGACATTGTCGAGCATGGCCTGGAAGATCGACGGCACACCGGCCATGACATGGACGTTGCCGATGCGAAAGCCGGGCGCGATCGAGACGGGATTGTCGATATGGTCGGCCCCGCGCGGCATGCGCGCCATGCGCTTGCGTGCGTTGGTGTATTCGATGCCGCGCGCGGCGTAGCTCGCTTCGAGCATGGCATAGGCCTTGGCGTCGTATTCGCACGGCACGCCGAAGGCCTTTGAGATCGAATCCGCGGTGATGTCGTCATGCGTGGGGCCAATGCCGCCAGTGGTAAAGACATAGGTGTAGCGGGCGCGCACGGCATTTACCGCGGCGACGATCTCGTCCTCCTCGTCGGGAACGATGCGCACTTCCTTCAGGTCGATGCCGATCGCGGTCATGATATCTGCGAGATGGCCAATGTTCCGGTCCTTGGTACGGCCGGACAGGATCTCGTCGCCGATGACAAGCATGGCGGCGGTGACGATTTCAGGCATGAGAGGCTCCGGCAACAGTCGCCTTGGGAAGACAAGGTCGCCTGAGATAGCGCGGCGGGCGGCCGGCGGCAATGCGCCACGGATCGCGCGTCAATAGGCTTGCGGCGGTACCGGCGGCAGGTATGGTGCGGGGGTTCGCTTCGGGTGAAAAATGCTTCTGTCTGTTCTGTCGTGGCTGTTCGTCGGTCTATTGCTGCTGGCGGTGATCGTGGTCTCCGGCCTGGCTCTGGCGACATGGAGGATCGCCGCGAAGGCGGAAAGGCTGGTGCCGGCACACGGAAAGTTCATCGAGATCGACGGCAACCGCATCCACTATGTCGAGGAAGGCGAGGGCAGGCCGATCGTCTTCCTGCACGGGCTTGGCGCGCAGCTCCACCATTTCCGCCACACGCTGTTCGGCCGTTTCGGCCCGGGTTACCGTCTTATCGCGCTCGATCGCCCGGGCTCGGGCCATTCACTACGGGCAAGCGGAGCGACAGGCCGGTTGCCGGAGCAGGCGCAACTGGTGCGGCGCTTCATCGAGGAGCTCGGGCTGGAACAGCCTTTGGTCGTCGGGCATTCGCTCGGCGGCGCCATCGCGCTGACCCTGGCGGTGGAACATCCCGAGACGATTTCGGGCATCGCCCTGCTGGCGCCGTTGACGCATCTGGAAACCAGGGTGCGCCAGAGTTTCGACCTGCTCTATGTTCGTTCACGCCTGGTGCGCTCGGTCATGGCCTATACGGTCGCGATACCGGCAAGCTTGAAATACGCGGAGCCGACGATGAAATTCATCTTCGCGCCGCAGGCCGTTGCCGACGACTACATGATCGGAGGCGGTGGCTGGCTCGGGCTGCGGCCCGCCCATTATCATGCAACTTCGACCGACGTCGTGGCGGTGGAACAGGATCTCGACCGCATCGCGCAGCGCTATGGCGAGATCGCCATGCCGGCCGGCATCCTGTTCGGCACGGCGGACTGCGTCATAGGCATCGCTGACCATGGCGAGCCGATGCGGGACAGGATCAAAGGGCTCGATTTCGAGGCCGTCGATGGCCTTGGACATATGCCGCAATTCGCCGAGCCGGAACGCGTCACCGCTTTCGTCAAGCGCATTGCCGAGCGTGCATTTGCCGTCAGGAGTCTTTCGGGCGCCGATCGAGCCTGACCGAACGGCTGGCCGCGACTTCACGCATCACTCACAAAAAGGTGTCGAAGTTTCAGCGCTTTAACGGCTTTTGCCGCGGAACTTCGACCCGGCGCATGGGTTCTAGCCCTGTCGTGCAAAGCGACGCAATCGAACCCTAGACGAAATGGAGCATCTCCATGCTTAGCAGACTTCTCTCGGCCGCGGTCCTCACTGCTGGTCTCGCCACCTCGGCGATGGCGCAATCGTCCGATGTCTACACATCGCACACCCGCCATCGCCCTGTTGCCACAAACGAACAGTCGATGACCGTTGATCCGAACACCACAAGTAGCGTCAACGCCGGCGCTGGCAATCCGGGCCTGAACAGCCTGGGCAACACCGGTCCGCTTGGACCATGCGCGTCGGACACGGCAGGGCCCGACGCCAACGCCGGGCTGAGCGTAAACGACAAATACTGCGGCAAGTAGTCAGGCCGCAGGCTCTCGACTGACCGGCAGGATGCCTCCAGAGGGCATCCACGGCCGGCAGAGAGACAAGCAAAATCAAAAACTAATCGGAAACTTCGGTTTGCGGCCGATCCCGGCCGTCGGCCAGTTCGTCATGCCATTTGCCGTCGGCGTCCTCGTACTGGATGCCGTCCGTGGTGCCGGCAATCTGCTGCTCGGCCGACGCGATCTCGGCGGCGCGCAGCGCATCCTGATGACTGGGGAACGTTTCCGAGAAGGTCGAGCCGACCTTGTAGGCCCAGCCGCCATCATGCTCGACGATCTTGTAAGTCAGCTTCGCCATGAAGTCCTCCGGTTGAAAATGCCCCCGTCGTTCAATGCAGCTTGCTGTCGAGCAGCCTGTCGTCGGGAACCAGCACTTCCGATTCCTTGGCGGCTTCGATCAATGCCCGCCGCGCATCCGCGGTCGAACGATATCCCTCCAGCACTTTGAGGCAAGTGTCGAGGGCATCACGATGCCGGGGGCCGCGGTTGAGCGGCCACACCGTCATCAGGCACTCAGCGGCTTCCCGGGTGCTGCGGATCTGGCGATATTTGCCGACATGGCCGAGTTCGACCACCACCGGCTTTTCAAAAGGCTTGCTGTCCATCATGGCCGCCAACGCAAAGCAGCCAATTTGGTTGCAAGCGTGTCTTCAGCGTGCGCCCAAACGTCTCAGCAGCCGAAATTTTGGTGTTGTCAGCCCGTTGCCGACGAAGCCGGTCAACCCATTGCCGACGAAGTCGATCAACCCGCCGCCTTCATCCAGTGCCGCATCGTCGTCATCGAGCGGGCAAGCTGCGGCGCCGGGTGGATCTGCTCGCCGAAGGTGGCCGCCGCGCGCCAGCCCCAGCGCGGGCCAGCGCTTCTCTGGCGCGAAGCAGGCAATGAGACTAGACTTGAAGTCGGAGAGAGACCCAATGCCGGGCCCGTTCGAAGCCGTTAGCACATACTTCTATGCGAAGGATGGGAACCGTCCGTTCTTGATGCGGCGCGCCTTTACTGAAGACGTCTATCTGGAAATGGTCGTGAAGACTGAAGCCATCTCCTTTCCGAGTTCGGCCGACGGCGTGGCCGCGATCGAAGAGATTCTCAGTCGTGGTTTCGCGAATGATTTCGAGAACGTCTACACCTTCTGCCTAGCGCAACCAACGGAGGCCAACCGCCGCCATTTTCCCTGCCATTGGCTGGTCGGCATGTCGGGCAAGAACAATGGTCCAGTTCGGGTCGGGAGCGGGCGTTACGACTGGTATTTTACGCGGAATGCGCCGTGCAAGGTCGAAAAGCTAGTCATCACCATAGATTTGATGCAGATATTTTCTGCAGATGAACTCGACCGGATCATGGGCTGGATTGCAAAGCTGCCTTATCCTTGGTGCGAGCCCGACGAGATGATGAGAGAAATGCCGCCCCTTGAGGGGCTTGCACCCATCCAGCGCTATCTGAAGGAGATTCGGCCAATTCCGCCGGAGCGCTGATGCCCGCCAAGTGCGCCCGTCAGGACCTTTATCGCTGATCCAGACCAATCGCTGCCCGGATTGCATGAATGGCGGTTCGCGGCTACGCCTCGTGCGCGAGCACGGGTTGATCGGAGTTCATCATGGAAGATCGCATTCGCATTCGTTCGGAGGAAGTGCTTTCCGATGACTGGGCGGTTCTGAAGAAGACCGTGCTCGACTATCGCCGCCGCGACGGGCAGTGGGAGACACAGATCCGCCAGACTTACGATCGCGGCGACGGCGCGGTGATCCTGCCTTTCGATCCCGATCGCTCGACAGTGCTGCTTGTGCGGCAGTTCCGCTATCCGGCCTATGTCACCGGCCATCGCGAGCCGCTGATCGAGGCTTGCGCCGGCCTGCTCGACGAAAATGACCCGGAAACCTGCATCCGCAAGGAGGCGGAGGAGGAACTCGGCTACCGGCTGAAAGACGTCGAGCGGCTGTTTTCGCCCTATATGAGCCCCGGCAGCGTGACCGAGCGGCTTTGGTTCTTCATTGCCCGCTACACGCCCGCCGACCGCATTTCGGCCGGCGGCGGCGCGCCGGAGGAAGGCGAGGATATCGAGGTCCTGGAAATGACCCTCGACGATGCACTCGCCGGCATTGCCGACGGCCGCATCGTCGATGCCAAGACGATCATCCTCATCCAGCACCTGAAATTGCACCCGATTCCGGCCTGAAACGACGGGCTATTCCAGCGCCCGAGTGCGTCTGGCGCTTGGATACCGAGGCGCTGCGCCGGACCTTGCCGTCCCGGGATCACCAAAGGCTCGTTACAATCTGCGAATTTGCTAATATACTGTTAACCAAGCCGTCAGCTCCGGGACAGGAGGATGTTGGCGGCAGGCATGGAGGCGCCTGTCGCAGGGCGCCTGCAAAAGTAAGGAGTAGTTCCATGCAACGGTTCATGCTCACGTCACTCGTACTGGCGCTGTCGGCAGGCTTTGCCCTGGCGCAAACGGCCACCCCCAACGCCACCAATGAGATCAAGGTCAATTACGGCGCGGCCGGCGGGATGAAGCTCGACCCGACGACAACGGGGGGCACAACGGCTGCGCCCGCGAAGGAATGCCCGACCGGCCAGCAGGCAAACAGCACGACGGCGAGCAGCCAGGACGCCAATGCTCCTGCTCCCAAGTGCTGAACAGATCATCCCGATCGATCGTCAGCCCACCAGCTGAGCCTCGGCTGTAAGCCTAATGCGACCTCCGGAGCCATGTTCAGGCGGTGACGCATTCTTGTGCCTGCGCAGAGGCGGTTGACGTTTTGGCGCGAAGCCCCGAAAAGCAACGGGCGCGGACGTGGCGGAATTGGTAGACGCAAGGGACTTAAAATCCGCGCTAGGCCATCCCGACGCGTCCCGTTGAGTGCTGAATAGCCCGGTTTTCCGGGCTTTTTCTTGACCCTCGCTGCACTGTCATCCTGCCTCGTCACCGCCCGTGCTTAGCTGTCCGGTGCCAATTGCGGTGCCATTTCTTTCCTGCGAGTATCGATAGGTCCACGCGACATGGACGCGACACATGGGAGAGAGCAGTGGCAGACGACAAATCGAAACGCGGCAAGCAGGATCGGGCGCGGGTTTCTGCAAGCGAACCGTACGAGGTGAAAACCTCGCTAGGAAGCACACCATCACAAAGGACCAAGCCCTCAAAATCATCAAGGACACGAAGGGCAATCGGGTAAAGGCCAACGCTGCGGCCGAAAAACTCAAATAAGGATGCTCGCTGGCGGAAGAGTTTTCCGCCGCGTCAGTCTGTAGTCCGAATTATCGATCTACTTGGCGAGCTCCTCTATCGCGCTCGCCAGCGTGGCAGAATGGTTCTTTTTGCAATAGGCCGCGACCTTGGCTGCATTGGCCTCCGCCTTGTCACCATCCACCATGGTGTTGCCTGCCTTGCCATGGACATAGCCGTTCATCCACATGGCGACGGCAACAGTCTTGCGAGCCGACATGGCTCCGACTTCCTTGCAGGTGAGCTTCGACATGTCCACTTCCTTGGCCGTTGCTTGGCCGGCCAAGACGACACTTGCAACTGCGAGTGCAATTGGAAAATGGCGTTTCATGGTGAGGTCTCCTCCCAAAAAGCCCCCGCCTTGGCCTAGCCAATAAACACGCGTGTTCTGTTGGAAATATGACGCTCACCGCCATCCGGGGCGACGCTACGGCCGAGAGACGAAAACCGCCACCATCGCCGGCGCGGGTGTGAGGCTCAGGAAGGCTTAGGCTTGGGCTCCGCAGGCGGCGTGTTCGGCTCTGGGCAATCAGGATTTGACCATTCCTCACACGGAGAAAGCCGACCGCCAACGCCGCCATAACGCTCCACAAGTTTTGCGAATCCGTAAGCGAAGGCGAAAAGCAGCGCCAGGACAACCACTATTCGAGCGGCCATAGGGGATTGTAGCAGGATTCCCTCATCCTGACGCGAAAAGGCCCGCCACCGTGAGGCAGCGGGCGCTAGTTCGGGAGGAGTGTCGGGCGCGTCCCCTTTGCCCGTGAACAACGGTACGCCTCACTTAGCTGGATAATAAGCGCGCGCCGGTTGAAGCTCTGCATATTCAATCTGCGTGACTTTTCTGCCACAAGATAAAGAAAGCCCGCCACCGTGAGGCAGCGGGCTTAGGCATCTAGCAATCTTACCTACTTCCATTGCAGGCGCCGTTACCGCTAATCTCCAGATCGATCAAACGACGCTTGCCTTGTACCCTGCCAAAATTAGCGCTCGTAGCTCAATCCAGGACAGAGCGGGACCTCCCGGGCAGATGCAGGTTCGAGCCCTGCCGAGTGCACCAATTTTCTTGCTTCAGTAGTGGTCGGGTTGTTCCCGCTCGTCGTCGCCTTCGCGATCGTCGCGGGGTTCGTCCACAGTGCATCCTAGGCCGTCGCTGGATAAAGAAAGGCCCGGAAGCCGAAGCCGCCGTCAATTATAGCCAGTTCGAAAACCACGGACTGGTGTCATACCCTAAGCGCGGATTATGCGGATTATAATGATCCAGGAAGTTTGCGGCCCTATTTGACGGTCGCGCAACAACGGTGCCCGTCGATTTGCAATCCAGTTTCGGGGTCGGCTTGCTGCCAGCCTTCATATGAGCTGCAGAACACGAGGTTGCAGCCTGAGCGGTGGCCACCTTTTTCTTCTCTTTCGCAACAGCTGCTCCGGTGGCGGCCAATACCATTGCTACGCCAAAGACAACGAGTTTCATTGAAACGCCCTCACCCTCTCCTGCACAATCCGAAATGATTGCGCCTAGTTAACCTTACGTCAGCCACATTTTGTCCGCAACGACAGCGAATAGTGCCAGTAAAAGAGCCCGCCACCGTGAGGTAGCGGGCCAATTATTCCAGACCGGAAGAATTAGCGGGCGAAGAGCGGGAATGCCGGCCCGACGATCGTCAGTGACGGCTCAGGCCGCAACCGGTGGCGGCGACTGCGCAGCAAGTCCCTGGCTTGGTCGCAGCCCTCGCTGGTGAAGTTGCCGGCGCCGCCATAGTCGGGACTGTCTTTCACTTCCTGCACGCTCTCGACGTCAATGCCGGTCTGCCCGGTGGCGTTTGCCCAGCCCAGCCAAGGCTTGTCGTCGTCTCGGCCATCGTGGGGCTCATCGAGGATATCCCCGCCGTGTTCGTTCTCCTCCTCGACGTCTTCGCACCAGTGACCGCCCTTTGCCCAATTGGCGGTTGCTGATGCGTCGTGCTCGTCGCCGCTGTCTTCGAAGTCGCTGAAATCGCCTTCGCGATCGTCAGTGCTGCCGTTCTGGTATGAGCCGAGCACCGTCGAGCCCTTAAGGCTCACAGGAAGCGTCAACTTGAGCAGCGTGTGTCCTTGGGGCTCGGGAAGCCCGGTAAGGATGCTCTCGTCTTCTGCGGGCCGGAAGGCGAGGCGATAGCGCCGTCTCGAGTTTCGGGAGCATGGCGCGATGCGATCGACCGATTGAGAAAGCCAGCCGGGGAGGGTGCTCCCGCCAACGAGTTTCCTAAGGTTCGTTTCCACGACCTACGGCACACTCACGCTTCCGCACTGATCGCCAGCGGTCTCGACGTGGTTGCAATCAGCCGTCGTCTGGGGCATGCGTCACCCGTGGTCACGCTGTCAGTCTACGCCCACCTGTTCAAGAGGTCGGACGAAGGCGCGGCAGCGGCGATCGAAGCTGCGATGAGAACGGGCGCAGAACAGTAATCCGGCCTTTCGGTGCCAATCCGGTGCCAATCCGGTGCCAAATCGGCTCGCACGGCTGGACCTGTATTCGCTTAAGTGCTTGTAATCGCGGCGCGCGGACGTGGCGGAATTGGTAGACGCAAGGGACTTAAAATCCCTCGATCTCTGATCGTACGGGTTCGATTCCCGTCGTCCGCACCACGTTGAAAACAAACATTAATTTGTAATCTATTGATTTGCTGGCTACCCTGGAGAAATCGCGCTTGGGTAGCCGTAGGGGTAGCCCTGTCTACCGTTCGGTGCCAATTGCGGTGCCAATTCTTTCCTGCAACTATCGGCGGGTCCACGCGACATGGATGCGACATAGGGGCATAGGAGGGGCTATGTGGAGAGATCTGTGAGGTTTGTCACAGACGCATCGACGCATCGGACCTAGCTTGCAGGCGGGGTGTTCCTGCAAGCGGTGAGGAGTAACTTGGATGCTTATGAAGCTTCCTCTTATCGCAGTTAGTCCCCTTGTCGATTGGCTCAGTCGCCGAGCCGAACAGAAGGCGCGGTTGAAGGCAATGGACGAGCTGACCGAGTCACCGGACGACCTGCTCAGCGACATCGGGATTTCCCGCGATTACATCGAGACCAGGCGCCTGCTGTCCAGCCGGAGGGCGGTGGGCTAACAAAAAGCCCGCCACCGGGAGGTGGCGGGCGCTAGTTCGGGAGGAGTTGTCGGGCGCGTCCCCTTTGCCCTTGAACAACGGTACGCCTCGCTTAGCTGGATAATAAGCGCGCGCCGGTTGAAGCTCTGCATATTCAAGCCGCGTGACTTTTCTGCCACAAGACAACGAAAGCCCGCCACCGAAGCAGCGGGCCTCGCTAGCGGAATGATCAGATACGCCAGAGGTCGGCTCGGGCCGCGGCAAGGGACTCGCAAGTCGCGACATAGTTATTGAATGCCCGATCGCACTCGGCCTTGTTGAGCGGCTTTACCCGCAAGCTCGCGCTGTAGGCATTGGCTGCCGCCACAGAGGCGCGATAAGCGTCTTGCCATGCTCTGAGCGGAACATCGGACGGGTCGGCCTGCGCAGGCGTGTCGACCACGGCAGGCAGGGCTGCGGCAGCAAAGCCTATTGGGAACGCGCGCAGGAGGTTTCGTCTGGAGAGAGTGTTCATATCGCACTCTCCACCAGCACTTCCTGCGATTTCAGATCGTCGGGCCACATGATGTGCTCGCCGTAGATGTCCGGGCAGTGTTCGGCGTCGCCGCCTTCCTCGTCGTCGGCGTTGTCCTGCTCCAGATCGTCAAGGCAGCCCAGTGACGGCTCGTCGTCGGCGGTGTCCTCGAGATCGCAATCGACTTCCATCATGTCGAGCGCTGTGATGAGGGCCATGGCGCGGTCCAGGAGGTCGTTCAGGCGCGTCTCGACCGATTGCCGCCATGTGCGAGGGTCGACGCCTGCCGGGATGCCGTAGGGCTGCAGAATGGGCGTGTGGGCGTTCATGACGTCGCCTCCGCTGCAAGCCGCCTGATGTCAGCGGCGATCGACACAAAAACTTCGTTTTCCGGAAAAGCGGCCAAGCCTAACGTGTCGTTCACGCGAAGCTTTACCATGATGCCTTCAAGGGTATGTGCAGGGATTTCGCAGATGCGCATTCCAATGTCCCATTCTACTCCCAAAAGCGCGTTGAAAGCCTCCTCCCTGGCATCATAGTTGTGTTCGCGGTGCCTCTCGTCTCTCAGGGCGGCCCACTCATCCCACGTGGCTTTGACCTGCGCTTTTTCTCTAGCGTTCGCATCGAACCATGCTCGAACCGGTTCCGGCTCCCATCCTCCCTTGGTTAGAACAACGACGGGCACGGCTTTAAGCGCTTCATCATGTAGTTGCTTCAGGTGAGCCGGCATCGGCGGCGATTTCCAGTCAGTGGGGTGAAGCGGCCTTGGCGGCAACGAGGCGTCAATCTCGTCGCCAACTCTGTTGTTTTCCTCCGAAGCATTTTCCATCCTGGCATGGGCCGCTTCGAGTTCCTTATCGAGCCGGAACAGCTCGGCGTCGGGATGCTCGGCAGGCGCCGGGACGGTCGCGGCCAATGCTGCCCCCATAGCGGGAACAGAAACGATGGCGCCAAGTATGAGGCGGCGAGAAAATCTTCCGATGATGGGCATTACCTCGGCAGCGGGCATAGCTTCGCCGGCTGCCGGAACTGATGTGTTCGGCATGATTTCGTCCTTTCAACGAAAAACGTTTACAGTTCTTGTAAACCGTTAAACTTACACCATGTCAACGGATTTCGTTTGTGGTAGACGGAATTCGCGGAACAGGAGATGCGGGAAATGTCGATAACGCCTTCACAGTCGCGAGCAGCGCGAGGGTTGCTCGACTGGTCTCAACAGAAATTGGCGGACCGATCGAACCTCAGTCAGAGCACGATTCGCGACTTCGAGAAGGGGCGCCGAGTTCCTTCGGTCAACAACCTGGCCGCCATCCGTTCCGCCCTGGAAGTGGCCGGCGTCGAGTTCATCCCCGAGAATGGCGGCGGCGCCGGGGCGAGGCTGCGGAAATGACCTGGCTTGAGATACTCACCCAATTTGTCTTGCCGCCGCTGCTTGGTGGCGCCGGTGGCATAACAACTGTTTGGATGGCCTGGGATGTCGAGAAGCGTCGATCTCGGCTCGCCCGTCGAGCGCAGCTTGTCGACAGATGGCGCGATGAACTTATCGGTAAGCTCGACGCATCTGCGGCGGAGACGCGGGGAGACCTGAACTTCGCGTTCGAGAGTTGGCCTGTTTATGCCAGTTTAAGGCCGCACCTGACCAAAGACACCCTTCAAAAAATTGAAGGGCCACAGCGGACAGTCTACGTCCTCGGCGACTTTCCACGGCGCAATCTGATCGAAGAGATCGGCCGAATCGAGCGCTTGTGGAAGCTCGCATAGCCATCGCAAATTTCATCGCAACGACCATCGGGAACAATATGCTGTTCACCACGTTGACCACTCAACACATATGTTGACTTCAACAGAAGTGTTGACTAGCGTATATGAATGAATGCGAACGAACTTCGACGCTATCTCGCCAAGCAGGGATGCAAATTCGAGAACCATCGAGGTGGCAGCGGCCACACTACGATAAAGCTTGGCGAAAAGAAGTCCCAACTCCCGATGCATGGAGGCAGCAAGGAATTGGGACAAAAGCTGGTTGCAACGATCCTGAAGCAACTCGGCCTGAAGTAAAAACGGAAGGACACATCAATGGCTTGGTATGAACTGGCAATTCAGCCGGATGGAGACTCATGGCTGGTAACCGCGCCCCAGTTCGACGAGGTCGTAACGTATGGGGCCACGCAGGAGGAAGCTTGCCGTCAAGGACGCAACGCGATCGAGGAAGCTATCGCCGCACGGATCGCAGACGGAGAAGATATCCCATTTCCCATGCAGGAAACCCCTGGCGTTGGACGCTTTGTCGAAGTTCCGGCTATGGTTTACCTAAAATCGGCTCTTTACATGATCTTACGTGAGAAGGGGCTAACTCGCGCCGATCTAATGCGGCTACTCGAGTGTCACCGCGAACATGTCGATCGGCTCTTTAGGCTCGACCACAATTCGCGTCTCGACGCCATCGAAGATGCGTTCAAGGCACTCGGGGTTCCGCTTCGTTTTGATGTGCCTTTTCCGGAACCCGTAGCAGCTTAACCAGGTCGTCCCGGTCCCCCTAAAGGGGGGGCCGGGATCATCCCCAATGGTCGATCATCGATCCCAAGGCCAAGCCAGGCGATAAGCTCCGCTTCGAGGGAGACGTCGTCTTTGTC